>NZ_QXED01000037.1 GCF_003583365.1 Fibrisoma montanum | reverse complement strand
CCACATTTGGTGTAGAGGCCGTGAAGTTGGCAGGAGCCGTGAAGCTCACCGAGTAAGGCACGCCCGGCGTCAGGCCCGTGAAGCTGTAGACGCCATCAGCGCCCGTCACCACACTGGCCAGGGCCGTGCCGTTGCTTACCAAGGTCACCGTCACCGAGGCCAGACCCGTCTCCGAGGGCTGTTGCAGCCCGTCGCGGTTGGCATCAACGAAGACCTTGTCACCCAATGAAGCCGGGCGGAAGAAGCCTGCGTCTACCGTCAGGTTGCTCTCGTTAGCCGCCAGCGTGTAGCTGCCACTGCGACCCGTCACCGGGTCCGCATCACTGTCGGTGGCATCGTTACCTACGTTAGCCACTGTGGCCGTGTAGCCCGTCGGGGCTGCGAAGACCACTGTGTAGCTTACCCCAGGCGTCAGGCCCGTGAAGCTGTAGACGCCACTGGCGTTGGTGGTGGTCGAGGCCACCGGTGTCACTCCACCGTCAGCCAAGAGCTGCACGGCTACCCCGGCGATGCCCACCTCACCCGCAT
>NZ_QXED01000035.1 GCF_003583365.1 Fibrisoma montanum | reverse complement strand
ATCTCCAAAATACAAAAATGTTGGATCAGTGGCCCCATCTTTGTAGTAAGCAAAAACCATAGAGCTGTCATCTTGCATGCTCTCTCCAACAAAAAACTGCAGGTCGCTCAACTTAGAAATGAGCCATTTTGCAGCTGCTTCCACGTTCTTCTTAAATACCTCTTGACGCTCCTCTGGCAATTTGGGAGTGAGATTCTTTATGTATTTCTTAATGTATGCCAAAAATTGCTTCTTCTCAAACGGAGGTTGCTCCTGAAGTCTGAATGTATCAACAATGTCAACCACTTTAACAGCCTGATCATCTACACCTTCCTCATCCTCACCCTCAGCTGAGGGGTTGGCACCAATGTCAACATCAAGTGCCCCTTGGACAACCCACTTTCCTTCCACCTCCCATAAAACTCCATTATAAAGTTCGTTGTAAGTGAATGAGTCAGAAAGAAGCTCATCATCAGTGAAGATGTCCTGGTAAACCAACATTTTCACAGGTTTATTTTTTCTTCTTCCCTTTAGAAAATGAAGATCACGGCCGCCTCTGTAAATCTCCT
>NZ_QXED01000034.1 GCF_003583365.1 Fibrisoma montanum | reverse complement strand
TTCTTTTCCTGCGGCTACTTAGATGTTTCAGTTCACCGCGTTTGCCCCCCGCAGGGTACTAGCTCTTCAAGCTAGTGGGTTGCCCCATTCGGACACGTACGGATCAGCCCCTGCCAGCGGGTCCCCGCACCGTTTCGTCGCTTGCCACGTCCTTCATCGCCACCAGAAGCCTAGGCATCCCCCAGGCGCCCTTATTTGATGTGCTTGTCCTGTGATGACAAGATCAACTTGTTTTGCTTACTTGAACAGCCGGCCTCACGACCGCTGTCTGTCTCTCTCTGTACGTCAAAGAACTTATGAACCCGTATGGTTCATGTGGAGAATAACGGATTCGAACCGTTGACCCCCTGCTTGCAAAGCAGGTGCTCTAGCCAGCTGAGCTAATCCCCCGGTTGTGGGCCTGCGTGGACTCGAACCACGGACCTCTACATTATCAGTGTAGCGCTCTAACCACCTGAGCTACAAGCCCATCTTTGTGCATATTGACATCAGGAAGCACTAATGGCTCCAGAAAGGAGATGTTCCAGCCGCACCTTCCGGTACGGCTACCTTGTTACGACTTAGCCCCAGTCGCCGGGTTTACCCTTGTCCGGTTGTTACCCCGAACTTCAGGTCCCCCCAACTCCCATG
>NZ_QXED01000033.1 GCF_003583365.1 Fibrisoma montanum | reverse complement strand
TGGGTGACAAGGTCTTCGTCGATGCCAACCGCGATGGGCTGCAGGATGCGGCTGAGACGGGTCTGGCCTCGGTGACGGTGACCTTGGTGAGCAACGGCACGGCCCTGGCCAGTGTGGTGACGGGCGCCGATGGCGTCTACAGCTTCACGGGCCTGACGCCGGGTGTACCTTACTCAGTGAGCTTCACGGCTCCGGCCAACTACACGGCCTCTACGCCGAACGTAGGGGGTGATGATACGCTGGATAGTGACCCCATCAACGGGGTAGTGAGCAACATCACCCTGACCTCGGGTCAGAGTCTGACCACGGTCGATGCGGGCTTTGCTCCGCTGACAGCATCGTTGGGTGATCTGGTCTTTGAGGACAGCAACGCCAACGGCCAGCAGGATGCGGGTGAGGCTGGCATCGCCGGGGTAGCCGTGCAGCTCTTGGCTGACGGTGGAGTGACACCGGCGGCCTCCACGACCACCAACGCCAGTGGCGTCTACAGCTTCACGGGCTTAACACCTGGGGTGAGCTACACAGTCGTGTTTGGTACGCCCACGGGCTATACCGCTACGGTGGCCAACACCGGACCAGACGCTACCGACAGTGATGCCGATCCGGTGACGGGTCGCAGTGGCAGCTACACGTTAGCGGCTAACGAGAGCAACCTGACGGTGGACGCAGGCTTCTTCCGCCCGGCCTCACTGGGTGACAAGGTCTTCGTCGATGCCAACCGCGATGGGCTGCAGGATGCGGCTGAGACGGGTCTGGCCTCGG
>NZ_QXED01000032.1 GCF_003583365.1 Fibrisoma montanum | reverse complement strand
TAAGAGAGTGTTGGGAAATAAAGAATATTGAGGATCGGGTCACCTTTGTAGCGACCAAACTCCAAAGCTGTGACTAAACAGTTTTCTAAACTGACCGACCCTCAATGGGATGCAATTTCTCCTTTTTTTAACCTTAAACGCAAGCGCAAACATGATCTTCGCTGTATTGTCGATGCCTTGTTGTACCTCTTACGTACTGGTTGTCAGTGGCGCAATTTACCTGCTGAGTGGCCTCATTGGCAGGCCGTTTACTACTACTTTGACAAGTGGAAGCAGGACGGCACTTTCGAAGAACTCAACCTGGCTCTGAACAAACAAGATCGAAAGCAGGCCGGCCGAGAAGCTCAGCCATCAGTGCTCTCGATTGATAGCCAAAGTGTTAAGTTGTCTCCCTTGATCTGTGAGTATCGAGGTATGGACGCTCACAAGCGTGTTAATGGCCGCAAACGACAGTTCTTAGTTGATACCAGTGGGCGGCTATGGCTGGCTTGGGTGCATAGGGCCGATGAAGCTGATGGCCTTGCTGCTTCGAGGCTAGTGACGGAGATTGCCTGCCTGAGTGAGCGATTAGAGAAGGTCTATGGCGACCAGGCTTATAATGGCGTGTTTGCTCAAGCATTAGAGAAGTGGAGCATCCGTTTTGAGAAAGCTTCCCGGCCTGAGACAGCAAAAGGATTTGTGCCAGTAGCCAAGCGGTGGGTAGTGGAGCGCAGCTTTGCTTGGACTAATTTCTTCCGCCGGATCGTCAAAGATTATGAGTATACTTTATCTTCTTCGGTGGCGTGGCTGTATTTAGCCAATATTCAGATGATGGTTCAGCGAGTCAAACCCTTTAACCAAGCATAATTCCCCAACACCTTCTAAAT
>NZ_QXED01000031.1 GCF_003583365.1 Fibrisoma montanum | reverse complement strand
TGGTGTTGATGGTGGCCACCGGGGTGAAGCTCGTGCCGTTGAGGCCCTCGGCCCGCAGCAGGCGGTACTGGTAGGGCCCGCCCAGGTCGCCGGGCTGCAGGCCCAGGGGGCGGCTCCAGCGGACGGTGATCTGGCCGGCGGGTCGGGTGGTGGAGGAGCCTGTGGAGTCGACCGTCACCTGGGTGATGACCGGCACCAGCAGGGGCAGCTCCAGGCACTGCTGGGTGGAGGCCACGCTGAAGCCGCCGTTGGCACCGGGGTAGCGGGCCACGATGCGGTAGGCGTAGCCGATGCCCCGGCGCAGGGCGGCCGTGTCGGTGTAAGTGGTGGCCGTCTGGGGCAGGCGGGCGACCTCGACGTAGCCGGGGGGCGCCCCGGTGGTGCAGGGGGGTATGTTGTCGGGGGTGCAGCCCTCCTTGCGGTAGACGATGAGCTGGGTGCCCTGGGCCCCACAGGTGTAGGCCTGCCAGTTGAGCAGCACGGCCCGCCGGCTGGCCTGGGCGGTGGGTCGGGCCGTGAGTCCCTGGACGGCGGGCCCGATCAGGCGGATGCGCAGGGTCTGGAAGGAGACCAGTCCGGCGATGGGTCGTGGGGGCACGTCGGTGACCTTCAGGGTGATGTCGTAGGGCTCGTCGCGGAGCTGGTTGCAGTTGGTCTGCCAGGAGAAGGTGGCCTGGGCGGGCTGGTTCTGGACGAGTCCGCCGTTGATGAGCCGGGCGAAGGCGGGGGGCACCAGTTGCTGGGCCTGGGGCAGGGTCTGTCCGTCGGGACCGGTGTTGAAGGGACCGCCGAAGCCGGAGATGATGACGCGGTGGCCGTCGGGGTCGGTGGCGGTGATGGTCTGGTTGATGAGCGAGCCGGCCTCGACGCAGAGCTCGGCCAGGGGCTGGATGAGTGGTCTTCGGTTGGGCTGGTCGAGGACGATGATCTGCATGTCGCGGGTGATCTCGCCGATGAGCACGCCGTTACGCCACTCCTCGACGATGAAGGCGAAGTTGTACTGGCCCTCCTCGCCGGGGGCGTCCCAGCAGAG
>NZ_QXED01000030.1 GCF_003583365.1 Fibrisoma montanum | reverse complement strand
GCCGCCGGAGCGGGGATCTTTGGGTGAGGCTGAGAATCCCTCCTGCTACCGAAGATCCCCGCTCCGGCGGCCCGGTCCTGGCGTCGGGATGACAAAGAAAGCTTTCATGACCAGCTAATTATAACTCTGTTTACTCTGCGTTTTCTCTGCTCCTCTGCGTTTGGATAAAATCTATAATCTCGGTATCGTCAGCCCGCCGTCGACCAGGATGACCTGGCCAGTTGAGTACGGAAAATCGCCCCGCGCCAGCGCAGCCACGGCCCGGCCTACGTCGTCGGGGAGGCCCCAGCGCTTCTGGACGCACAGACCGTCTTCGATCAGCTTGTCGTATTTGCTGGTTACGCCCGCCGTCATGTCGGTACGAATAACGCCCGGCCTGACCTCGTACACCGGTATATCAAACTCGCCCAGCCGGGCCGCAAACAACTGGGTTGCCATGCTCAGTCCGGCCTTCGCCACGCAATACTCCCCCCGGTTCACCGACGCCACCGTTGCCGAAATGGACGATACGTTGACGATACAGCCCCAAAACGCCGGCTGTTCGCTACGTTGGCGGATCATCCAGTTGGCAGCCGCCTGTGTCAGAAAATACGCTCCCTGCAAGTTGGTAGTCAGTACGTACTGAAAGCTTTCTTCGGTAGCTTCCAGTATGTCGCGCCGTTCTTTGGGGGCTACCCCTGCGTTATTCACCAGTACGTTCAACCGCCCGAAATGCTGTTGAATGTTGTCCAGCATCGCAGTTCGGGCCTCGCTCGACGCTACGTCGCCGGGGCAGTACATCACCTCGGCACCCAACGCCCGTAAACCATCCAGTGCTTCCCGGGCCGCTTCCTCCGGCCGAACGCCGTTGATCGCCAGATCGAATCCAGCTTTGGCCAGGTGTTCGGCAATGCCGTAGCCGATGCCCCGGCTGCCGCCGGTTATAAAAGCGACTCGTTTCAATGTCTTTTATTTATAAAATACATTAGTTTATTTTTTGTCATCCCGAGGCACGACCGGGCCGCCGGAGCGGGGATCTTCGGTAGCCGGAGGTTTATCAGTCTCACCCGAAGATCC
>NZ_QXED01000002.1 GCF_003583365.1 Fibrisoma montanum | reverse complement strand
TGACTCCTGGACGATGGAATAGCGGTCCTCGGGGGTGAACGTTCGTCTGGTTTTGCTCATCATTTCTGAAGTTAAAAGGACTTAATTGTTTTTACAATTTTGTCCAACTCTTCAGGGGGCTAAGACATATTCTTCTGGAAGTGGTACTCTGACTTTTTCAACTATGTATATTTTCATGGCTCGTTAGTCTTAATCCTTATTCTTCTGGAAGTGGTACTCTGACACAACAAAGTTGAATTCATCATTCTGTCGATCCTGAGTCTTAATCCTTATTCTTCTGGAAGTGGTACTCTGACAACGGCTGGGGTATTTCAAAAGAGTGTTTCGCAAAGGTCTTAATCCTTATTCTTCTGGAAGTGGTACTCTGACAATTAGTCGAACTCATTGAGGTGAAGTTCAAGCGTGGTCTTAATCCTTATTCTTCTGGAAGTGGTACTCTGACACAACAAAGTTGAATTCATCATTCTGTCGATCCTGAGTCTTAATCCTTATTCTTCTGGAAGTGGTACTCTGACAACGGCTGGGGTATTTCAAAAGAGTGTTTCGCAAAGGTCTTAATCCTTATTCTTCTGGAAGTGGTACTCTGACATGTTGAAATTAACGTACGTTCGTAAGTACAGAAAGAAGTCTTAATCCTTATTCTTCTGGAAGTGGTACTCTGACCCAGGCCAACTTCGCTCACTGTCGTTCGCTCGTCTGTGTCTTAATCCTTATTCTTCTGGAAGTGGTACTCTGACCTATTAAAGTTTGCGGAAAGAACGTCAAAGCACGGGTCTTAATCCTTATTCTTCTGGAAGTGGTACTCTGACTAAGCATACGACTTGTCTATACGTTTTCATATACCGGGGTCTTAATCCTTATTCTTCTGGAAGTGGTACTCTGACCCAGGCCAACTTCGCTCACTGTCGTTCGCTCGTCTGTGTCTTAATCCTTATTCTTCTGGAAGTGGTACTCTGACCTATTAAAGTTTGCGGAAAGAACGTCAAAGCACGGGTCTTAATCCTTATTCTTCTGGAAGTGGTACTCTGACTAAGCATACGACTTGTCTATACGTTTTCATATACCGGGGTCTTAATCCTTATTCTTCTGGAAGTGGTACTCTGACGGGCTTGGGATAACGGCGTACCAGTTTTCGGAATCGCAGTCTTAATCCTTATTCTTCTGGAAGTGGTACTCTGACAACATGAACCGCACAACATCTATTCTCGTGGCTATGTCTTAATCCTTATTCTTCTGGAAGTGGTACTCTGACGCTTGAGGGGATCAAGCGGCAGGCCAACCGGCCAGAGTCTTAATCCTTATTCTTCTGGAAGTGGTACTCTGACACAGCAAGATAAGATCGTGCGGTTTGTATACAGTATGTCTTAATCCTTATTCTTCTGGAAGTGGTACTCTGACGTTTGTCGGCATTGCCGACGATGACTTCGACGACATGTGTCTTAATCCTTATTCTTCTGGAAGTGGTACTCTGACAGCACAGTTTGAATTGCGTTTCGCCGAAAAGGCGACAAGTCTTAATCCTTATTCTTCTGGAAGTGGTACTCTGACTGTTTCCTATGAGGAATACGAACATAAATACTAAATGTCTTAATCCTTATTCTTCTGGAAGTGGTACTCTGACCTAGCATATGCAATGAACTTAGGTGCAACCAGTTTTGGTGTCTTAATCCTTATTCTTCTGGAAGTGGTACTCTGACAACGCAATATTTTGACAACGCGACAGTAACGGAAAGTCTTAATCCTTATTCTTCTGGAAGTGGTACTCTGACCTTAACAATACATAGCCAGTATATAAACCTTACTCTAAAAGTCTTAATCCTTATTCTTCTGGAAGTGGTACTCTGACAGCTAATGTGGTGACATTGCTGAAAGCCAATAAGTTAAAGAACGTAAAATAGGAAAAATATAAATGAAACACGGAAATTTTCTATCAAAAAAGGAACATGTTCCCGTTGTTATACAGCAAGTTTACGAATTTCCGGTGAGCCTGTACGCTCGCCAGCCCATCTTTTTCTTAACCCGATCCCACGACGCAACCGCATCGACCGTCACGAGCTGATCGGCCAGCGACGCCACTCCCAACAGCACATCCGCCGGTACGTACACCTCACCGACAAAACCCATTTTCTGCGTCGATGCCAGCCGTAGCGGCCCCGAAACCGTCCGGGTTATCAGGTGCGAGCACGGGGCCGTAGTAGCGATTGCCGTCAGCACATGCAGGTGCGGCCGGTCGTTTTTCAACCGCATTTCATAGCGCAACGCTACCCGGTCACCAACCGCCGGCGACAAACCGAACCGTCGGCACGGAAAGCTGCCCACTGTATGGGCATCGATCGCTACGTTACAGTAACTCCCCGTCGGGTCGAGACCCGTTACAAGCGCAACGGTTTCGGGCTGATCGGCCCAGAGCAGGGCGTCGGCCCCGGGCAGGAGAGCCGCGTACCAGCTTCCGCGCTCCGATGGCACAGCCTGCGTATAGGCATCGGCGTTAGTCCAGTCAGCCACCTCAGCGGGTACGGGCCAGCCCTGAGCCTGCCGGGTTTCCAGCAGCCAGTCGATCTCGGCGCGGGCGTCGCTCCACCGCTGTTGATCGATCAGCCAGGCGGCCGCCCGCTGCCGTACTTTTACCAGAAACGTATCGGGGGTCCGGCACGACAACGCCCGGGCGTAGCAGGCCCCGGCATGAACCGGTTCCACCAGTTCGGCCAGCAGGCTCCATACCCAGAACTCGCGCTGTTTGGCGCGGGCAAAAGGCAGGTATACGGCCATGGCCTCGCCTGTGCGGTCCAGCCGCTGCAACAGCCGGGCGTGGTAGTACGGCAAAAAATGCCAGTCCGGATGCCGGGCCGTCAGGTCCATAAGCCGCTCCAGCCAGGGCTGCACCAGCCCCTCGGGCACCAGCACATTGGCCAGCAGCTGCTTCGCCACGGCCTGGATCAGCCCCTCCACCAGCGGGCGGGCCGTCTGGTTGTCGCCAAAGGTTTCGGGCTGTTCATCTTCGGGCCGGAACCCGCCCTCCCAGCCCAGCGCATCGAACAGGCCCTGCCAGTCGATACCCGCTGCCGAATGCCGCAGCAGGGCTTTCCACCAGACCGACCGAACCAGGCAGGGCTCAGCCGGCACAAACCCCCGGGCCTGGCAGACGATGGCAGCCAGTTCAGCCAGCGACAGCTGGTCGGGTTTCAGGCGCAGCAGAAACCGGTTTACGGACCACAGGACCGACTCCTGCCAGCGGACATCGGGTACCATCGGAAACGCCGATAGGGTGGTGAGCCCCCGCACCACGCGGGCGGGCGAGGGTTCGGCATGCCCCGACACCTCTTTCAGCAGGTTGGCCAACGCCCAGCCCATAGCCCGGATCGCCATGGGGTTACCCGGCTCGGCTTCATAGCGGGCCTTCGCCTGTTGGTACGTATCACGAATAGAGGTTGTAGGCGTAGCGAAGGTCATAACGGATGCGGTTGAAACGGTTGATTACTTACACGAAAATGGTGTGCTTCGGGGCCGTAAGCTGTTCAATGTCGAACGACTGCCCGATGCACTGCAGACTATTGAGCATATCTTCGCCCACCGGCAGCAGAATGATGCTGTCCGTATTGTCGTACAACTGCTGAATCTGGCGCAGCAGGTCCGTCAGTTCGTGGTAACGCACTGGTTGAGAACGAGTTGTGTTGTCATGGTGTGGATAGAGTATGGTTATAACCTGGTCAATATCTGATTCAGCATGGCGAGCGATTTGCTCTGGCTTGCCCACGGCAGCACATGCCACCGGCGAACGTGCATGTCGCGAAGCCACTTGTCCCACAGGGCCGTCAGCAGGTCGATTTCCTGCAGGGTATCGTATTTCGGACGCACTTCGGCCACGCACACGGTCAGGTTCGGTAGCGGCTTACGGACCGGGATCAGCCCTTCGTTCGGCTGCGCCAGGGTGGTCCGCCAGTTCGGATCGCGCCGGAGCCGGTCGAGCACCCGCGAATCGGTAGCCCGGTTGCCCGCCGTGACGCCGTGGGTGTTGTGTTCAAAATCAAAATACCCATCGGTCAGAACCACCAGACGGTTGTCGTAGGCCGGATCAAGGTCGGTGGGCAGCTGCTCGTTGACGTACTGCCACAGATCACAGCCGGCAAAGTCGCGGGGGGTTCGCTTACCGGCCGTTGCCTGCGCATAGAGCCTCGTAAGCTGCTTCGGCAGCTCAGTCCGCAACGAATCCAGCCGCCGGCGTTTATGGGCCATACCCGTCGCACTCAGGTCGAGGTACAGCGCATCCATAAACGGTTCCGTTCGGTACCGTATGCCCTGCTGCGGGGCTATCACCACCCGGAACCGGTCGCGGGAGTTGATGATAAACTGCGTCCGGACGCCCTGCTCAAACCGGTTGAACACCGCCTGGATCAGCGCTACGTCACGCCGGGCCTGATCGGGCGTCAGCAGCCGGTCCGACAGATCGAGCAGCACGACGTAGTTGACCGGCCGGGTGGTTGTACCGGGTGGTACAGCCCCGGCGCAGAGCGGCCCGAACAGCAGGGCCAGTACGATCAGTGGAAAGAATACAGTTGTCATGGCGAAAAAAGGTTGGTGTGGACAGTCGGTTTAATCAGTCGCGGTTGAGGTGTTGGGCGTAGAACGCCTTTACCACCTCATCGCAGGCAGCGCGCAGGAGGGCGTCGTTTCCCATCCGGTTGTTGACGTAAGTCAGCCAGCCGTCGTAGAAATCCGTTACGTATTTTTCCAGCTCCGACGGGCTGAACATTACGGATTGCCGTCTGGCCTGCAACGCCTTGATATCCAGCTCAAGCCGGGCGATGTGGCCGTCGAGGTCGGTCAGGCTGGCTTTCAGGGTCGTAATCTGTTCGCGGATAAGCCGCTGCCGGTCGAGCCGATGCTGAATATCGAGTGCCACCAGTTTGGCTACGTCCTTCTTGCCATATTCGTGCATCCAGGCATGCAGCAGACCACTCCAGACCAGGGCCGCTACGTAACCCATCGCAATCACCAGCCAGAACACCGGCGAAGCCCACCACTGGTGCTGATTGACATCGGCCAGCCCCATCAGGACTTTTACGTCATGATTCTTACTCTCCACGAAGTAGGCAATCAGCCCGTCCGTTCCGGCAAGGACCAGCAGCAGCAAGCCCAGCAGCACTCGCCCGACCCACGTCTTATGTTCGATCAGTACGTGGAGCATACCCCCAAAGGCAAACAGCAGCAGCGGTCCCGCCCAGTGGAAATCAAGGCTCACGAAGGCGGTCCGGGCGAAAATAGCCGCCAGAATCCCCGCTTGCCCGCTGGTACCGGCGGCCTGCAGTTCGCCGGCCAGATCCCGGTAAAAGGCCGAGTAGAACGCCGACACGTAGAACAGGTACACAAACAGCGTAGCCAGGAGGGTCAGCCCCCCGTAGAAACGTAGCTTCACCCGGTCGAGGTGGCTGGGATTGCGCAGCCCGGCCGCCTGATCCTTCCTGATCTGAAGAATTTCTTTGTCGAGTTGCTCCAGACTGGCCTCCAGAGCCGGTAGTTGCGTTTGGTTGATCTTACGCACCTCCGTCCGTACCTCTTCGGCCTGTTTTTCCAGGGTCAGCACCTGCTGATCAATCTCGCGGTGGTGCTGCTGCCGGCGGGCGTCGTCGTTACGCTCGTCGACCAGGTAGCCCCGCAGCACGCGGTTCAGCAGGTTTTCGAGCGCAAGGGCATTGCCCCGGTGCTGCTCGGCTTTTTCGTAGCCGACGGCGTAGAGATTAACAGGCGGCAGGGGTACGTCGTTGTCGATCGGCCCGGGCAGAGCCGGGTCAACTACTGGCAGGTAGTCACGACCGTTGATGGGCATTGTGGGGCGGTCGGCCGGGGTGATAGGAGTCGCGAACGTAGTCATAGTTATGAGGGCGGTTGTTTTGTGGTTCGACAGTGTATCGGCAGAGCGGGCAAAAGGTAAGTTGCGCGGCCGTTCTTAATTTTGATGTCACAAAACAACCACTGCTGACTGCAATCGAATCGCAGTCAGCAAAAAAGAAGTAGATTGCCCCCAAAAATCCGTACGATGAAAAAGAAGACGCTGAGCACCCGTAATCAACTCGAACGGCTCATCACGATTCATGAAATGCTCAGCAAGCGGCTGGCCTACAGCCTGGACGATTTTGCCAGGGCCTGCGAGTACAAGCTGGGACCCGAAAACCGGCCGTCAACGCGTACTTTATACGGTGATCTGGAGCGGCTGCGGCATGAATTCGGCGCTCCCCTGGCTCGTAAAAACCGCAACCCTAAACCGTATTGGTACACAGCGGATTTTTCACTGTACAATGTGCTGAATAAAGAAGACGCAGCCCTGGCCAACGAAGCAGTTGCCTTGCTTAAGCAGGTAAGCCACCTGCCGCAGTTTGCCGGGATGGAAGACGTTTTTCTGAAGTTTGAACAGCGGGCGGGGGAAGTAGGCAAAGCCGAAAAGCTGGTGGTGCAGTATGAGCAGAACGTTGAGTACGTAGGTCTGAAATGGTTAAAGCCGTTATACGACGCCATTCGGGCCGGTTGTTGCGTGCTGATCGATTACCAGGACTTTACGGCCGACCTGCCCACGCGGTATGAGGTCAGCCCATATCTGCTGCGGGAATACAACAACCGCTGGTTTTTGCTGGGCTGGGCAGAGAACTGGTTTGTTGGGCGTCCGTTTCCGCTCGACCGGATCAATGATGTCAAGGCATTGCCCAACCTCCGGTGCCGCCCCGACAAGACGGACTGGAGTGCCGAATTTGCCGACGTAGTGGGGGTTACGCGCATTGCCGAAAACCCCGTTGAAACACTGGTACTGCGCGTACTGCTTCCCCGCGCCCGGTACGTTGAAACCAAACCGCTGCACTCCTCCCAGCAGGTGATTGCCCGCACGGACACTTATCTTGATTTTACGTATCAGCTTCGCTGGAACAACGAGTTGATGGCGCAGATTTTGGGGTTTGGTCCTGATGCTGAACTGGTAAGCCCTGAAAATCGTCGGATGGCGCTGGCTCAAAAAGTTCAGCAACTGGCCAGGCGGTATGATGTGTAATCTTTGTTGCAAGCCATATTTGCCCATTCATCGTAGCTTCGTACCGGAGGATCCGTTCTCTTTTGTAAATTGCTCATGAATCCAACTTTATGTACTTTTTTGACATAAAATTACCGTGATTCAATATAATTTTTCCTATTTTACGTTCTTTAACTTATTGGCTTTCAGTAATGTCACCACATTAGCTGTCAGAGCACCACTTCCAGAAGAATAAGGATTAAGACGTTCTGTCATTTGACCATTAGTTTTAATGAAGTTAATTGTCAGAGTACCACTTCCAGAAGAATAAGGATTAAGACATGACCCGCTCTTTCATTTCGAGCAGATCATCAAACTGTCAGAGTACCACTTCCAGAAGAATAAGGATTAAGACTCTGAGCCTTTAAAACTCACAGGCTTTTCTTCGTCGTCGAGTCAGAGTACCACTTCCAGAAGAATAAGGATTAAGACACCAGGATGCATTCCAGAACGGACATGACGATAAGAATGTCAGAGTACCACTTCCAGAAGAATAAGGATTAAGACCAGCAAAGAATAAAGCTATGGCAATTTTTTGTACAGTCAGAGTACCACTTCCAGAAGAATAAGGATTAAGACAGTCGTCAGGTAACGTCCTGCCAGTTCTTTGTTCAATTGTCAGAGTACCACTTCCAGAAGAATAAGGATTAAGAAGGTTCGTCGTAGGTTCAGCAGGGTGCCATACGACGGTTTGCTCACGGTAATGCCTATACGTAGGCTAATTCGATGAGTAAAATGATACCAACAGACAGGGTATGCCCGCTGGAAACAGGGCAATCCTGTTTGCTACGCCAGCCACCAGTCGTAATGCAGACAAACATGCTGCCGCGCCCGCGTGATAGCCGTATACCACCACCGGAACAGATCAGGCCGTAACATGCCGTACATGCTCTTTTGCAGAAACAGAAAGACATGATCCCACTCGCCACCCTGGGCTTTGTGGCAGGTTACGGCGTAGCCGAACGTAGCGCGAAGGGCATTAAGGTACGGGTCCTTCATCATGCCGTCTTTGTAGGCCTGCGAGTTGGGCTTGATGCCTTTCTGCCGGCATTCCCGGCTGTAGGCAATCATCAGTTCGCGGTGGTTTTCGGGCGTAATGTTCGTCGCCCGTCGATGCAGCAAATCTTCAATAAAGAGAACCTCATGCACGGTGTCGGTCAGTTCGTTTCTGACCCGAATACTGGTAAACATCAGATTACAGTGATGCCGGCGTTCACCGATGGCCGTTACTTTCACAAAATCGCCATTCGTCAGGGGCACAATGTAGTTGTTCTGCGTCACCAGCAGCCGATCACCTACCTGCAGCGGGGCGTGGTCCACTCCGAATTTAAGCGCCCGGATCCGTTCATTAATCTTGTAACACTGGGCATTGGACATGGCAATGGCAATGCTGTTCGTTCCTTGTTGTACACCCTGCCAATACGTCTCGAAGAGTTGCTCTTCAGTCGGGCAAACCGTTACGTTGTGTCGTCGGAGCGCCGGTATCTTCGGCCATTTTGGGATGATTTCGTCCCGGTTCTCCAGCATTCGGCGAACGTGTCCGGCCACAACCAGGATATCGTTGTCCTTGTCGGTCCGCAGAATTTCGGACAATTCGGCCTCCTGCGTCGCCACGCCTTGCTGTTCGAGCCAATCGCTGGTAAGCGCCGGGCTAAAATCCTGCCCTACGGGTGGCAACTGGCAGGGGTCGCCCACGAAAATAAACTTGCCTTTCGGAATTGCTTCCAGCAGATCAATGAGCAACCGCCCCGACCCGAACTGAGCAAACGACGGTTTATCGCTCACCTCACTACTGAGCATCGAAGCCTCGTCGATGATGTAAATAACCGACTCGTCGCCCTTCACCCGGATGTCGAACCGGAGCGCCATCTGGCCAAACTGATCGATATTGGCCTCATCGGCGATGTCCTCCGAGTCGCCCTCCACCTTGCTGAACGTGTACAGAGCACTATGCACCGTTTTCGACTCAAAGCCGGTTTTTCCCCGCAGTACGGCAGCCGCCCGGCCCGTTGTGGCCAGCAGCTGAAACGGCTGTTCACTCGTCGGCTTAGACAAGTGGCTGGCCAGTTGCTGCATCAGGAAGGTTTTGCCCGTACCGGCATATCCTTTCAGCACAAACGCCCGGTGTGCATCGGATTGGAGAAACTGAAGAATCTGGTCAAAGACAAGTTGCTGGGAAGGGGTGAGAGCGGGGGGCATTTGAAGTCGATCTGATCTGTTTATTGCCGCAATCTGTTGGTAATCAATTTATCTACGATCACAAAAGAACTTGCCGAGGGTATACCCAGCGTATATTGAATATCAATAAGCATTTGGTCGAAAGCCGGAAAAACGCTCAACAGCAACTTTTCATCTACTCCCTTACCATTATGAGCTATGTTATTTCGTAAGGAATCCGTGCCCTTACGTGTGCCGTTAAGCACTGCGTTCGACTGTTCAAACCAGTTGAACAACCTCTGTATGGCTGCTGCATTATGGGCTAAACTTTGCGCATAGCGAATAGTAAGCGGCACACCTTGTTTTAGACTTCCTCCAAACAGACCGACAATGGGCGATTGGTCATTCGTCAAATCTTCAATCAGTTTCGTACAAGCATTATAGTAGTTTCCGACCAAATCATATGCCCCAAAACTAGTAATAAATGTATTTAGGAACGTTTCCTGAAAAATCTGAAAGTTTAGAACTGCCCCCGAATAATCGCGCAATCGCCAGGCGTTTTGAGCAATTTCAAAACGCTCACATAGTAAAAAGAAAGCTTGTTCTTTGAAGAACGGAGCAAACTGTGCATAGTTGCCTGAAGGTTTGCCACTGCCAAACTGTTTAAGAAAAGGGAGTAGCGCCATTACTGAGGCAGAGAGTTCTTTCCGGGCATCAGCCCATAACGACTTTACCCGCAAATCGGCAAACCTAATTAGTCGTTCGACAATCTCGTCACGTCTATTTATGGCAGAATAGATAGCCATTGCACCGGCATATTGCCCATGTTCTACCAATGCGGCAACCTGTTCCTCATCAATAATCCGACGGTATTCAACCTGTTCAACAGGTGTAACACGACCTGACGGCAGTACGTACCGCACAGTATATCTGTCAGGTGGCAACAGGTACTCAGCACCAATTTTTAACGCTGATTTCTGCTGGGCTGTTCCACCCGCGTCGCACACCACCAAATCATGTTCAGTTTGCTGGTAGGGTCGTAAAGCATCTCGGTAAAAGCGCAGCAAGTCGTCGTTGTGTGTCACATTTCCTGTGTAAGGGACTACCTCGGCTACGAGGTTCATACGGTCCGCCAGCAGCCGTTTCAAAATTGCAGCTTCGTGGATAGTATCCTGATCGTTGCGGTCCCCAGCGATCTGGTTATCACTGGCGAACAATACTACATAGTCAATTTGTTCGACACCGATGTCGTTTAGTAATACGGTCAGAATCTGTTCATTCAAATCTTCCCGAACAGTATCGTATTCATCAAGAAGGGCTTTGGTCTGTTCCCGAAACGAACTTGGTGGCTCAGTTGGTCGAGTGTCTGGTATTAGTGTCTTACCCTTGTACGTCAGGTTACGGTTTCCAATATTAGCAAGAATAATTTTTTTCTTTCCCATCCCGTTTTCTCAATTTAATTGCCCTAATTAACTAACCGTCAATACATCCACACCCGTCCGACGCTGGGGTGTGTCGCCCACGTACACAAATTATAGCTTCTTCGGGTTGGCTATAGCACCTGAATAATGGCAATTTCCTTGAAAATAGCGGAGACCTATCATTCACAGCAATCACCGTATACCCAGGGCTTTCAAATCCTCTGTAAACATTTTCTCAGTGTACTCCTCACCCAAACCGCGCCGGGTAAGCTCACTGGTAAAGGCAAGCCGGTCAAGGTCAGTAAGTCGACGAGCCTGAGCTTTTGTCAGCTTACTACTTGCATAAAGCTGCACAGCCAGTTCGAGCCGAAGTTCATTGGCGGTCAAACCGGTGCTCTGAATAACGGCTTCGTCGAGGTCAAGCTGCATAACAAGTAGTTTTCATTTAATCATTTTGAATAAGGAGTCCTTCACAAAATTCTCTGAGTTCACTTGGCTTATCATAGCGTTGACGACTGGCAACTGATGTGCGGATTCTGACATTCATGAGTCGGACTCGTTCGCCTGTCGTAGTACTTCCCGAATGAGCGACGTATGATACCACGCTCCGGCTTTGTGTTGCAGCTCGTCAAGTACTGGTCTTACTGCAGGTATCAGCCCTGCCTTTTTTGCTTCCAGCAATACGCCCAGCGTACCAATGTAGGCAAGGTGTAACAGTTCAGCGTAATAGCGGCCTTTGCGTTCATCGATCAGCAGCCAGTCGGCCTGTAACTCCTGCGCCAGCACCAGGGCTTCGGATTCGCCGATATCCAGTTCGCGGAGTAGCTGTGTCAGCTGTTCAGTTGTTGAAACCTGTCTTACCGTCAACCAGCCAAAGGCATGTACCAGGTTGGGCCCCAGACGATGTAACTCATCTGCCACGGCCTGAGGAATGATAACCTCCCCGTACAAACTGGTTAGTAGCGGTAGTAGATCTACCTGATAAAGATTACTGATAATGGTTGTGTCGCTGACAACAATCATAGACGCCCGGCTTTACGAAGCGTTTCGACGTCATGCAGCAGGTCACCCTCCGAAAAATTGACCGGAATGTTCCGTTTGCCCAATTCCTGCTGAAACCGAATGGCCCCCAGCCCGGACAAACGCCCCCCCTGACCCATTGAAATCTTTTCTTCCTGGTACAGGCGTAGCGCCAGTTCGAGCCGGAGTTCATCGGCCGTTAAACCCGTGCTCTGGATAATGGCATCGTCAAGTTCGAGTTGCATGGCTGTGAGTTTCTTACTCTATGAAAGTTAAGAAATTGAATTCCTGAATGTCATAGAAACTATTTAAATCTTGAATAACGAATCTGTGTCAGATTCTTCTTCTTATCCAGTTGATCTACTTTAACAATGACCACTTTGCCAACCGGCTCCGGTGATGCATAACCAATTAGGTCGAACTCTTTGCTTTCGTAACCAGCAGCGTAAACTTTCACTTTATTAGGCTTACCTGATTTTGCAATTTCTGCATCCAGTTCCTGCCCCTGTTTCAACGTGCCTTCAAACAGTTTTGGCTTTTTGGCTTCTTCTGCCTTTATCCGCTCTTCTTCCAGCCGTTTCGCTTCAGCTTCAGCGGCAAGGCGGGCCTTTTCGGCATCAGCAATGCGTTTTGCTTCAGCTTGTCTCAATTTGGCAGCTTCCCGTTCCGCGGCTTGTGCTTGCCAGGCTGCAAACTCACTTTCAGAAAAAACGGTTAGTTTGAGGAAGCCCAGTGGTATGCCCCCCAATGCCATTTTACGAGATTTGGGTAAAGCAAACGAATTATACCGTGCGTTCCGGCGTACCCCCTCGGCCAAATCAGCCATTTCCTTTTTAAAGTCGATATTCGCCACATCTCGCCACAACTGTTCCGCCCAGCCACCGGTCATATTCAGGTAACCTGTACCAAAACCAACCCGGATGACACACTGATTATTATGCAAGCCAGTCATCATTCCTTTTAACGAGTCAAGGTACTCAAGAGCTCCGTCGGGGAGGTGTTGTGACTGATACCTGTTTAATTCGTTTTGAATTAAACGTTTCGTATTTATATTAATATCAGCCAGAATATTGGTCCATTCCATGCGCTCCCGATGTGGGATTTTACTTGCTGTATCGCGGTATTTTATCTCGTTCAAACGTGCCTTCAACTCACTCGGTATCTGTACCCGAAACAAAGTTTCGGCTCCTGCCGGAATACATTCGATGAATTGCTCAACTTTATCATGAGGATCGTTCTTCATCTCAAAAGTCCCATCGCCCTTCTCATTCAGGGTTTCTGATAACAGACAGACGGTCTCATTAAAATGCGCATCCCCGATACGGAGCAGCCGAAAGACATCGTGATTGGGGTCTGGCCCTGTATACTTCTTTTCAAGTGTACCTCCTCTATACTTTACCGTGCGTTTGCTCTGCCCAGATTTAAAGTCTTGAAACTCTTTAATCTCTTTAAAGTCATTGATCCGCTGAGCAGCCCCCGGATTTTGACGAACCAGTGCGTTAAAGATTGCTGTGCGAATTGCGCCTTTGAGGGATGAACCAGGTAACATGGGCTGGCCATTACCGGAGAAAATTTGCTCCCGAATAGTTTGGTTACCACCCGGCGACCGCTTCCCTTCCACACGCACGATTCGCTTACTGGTATCAGCTGGAGTTATGTTCGGTTTCCGCTTCACCAGATAGTCCAACAAGTCGTCGCCCCGGCCAATAATGTCAATCCATTTGTCCAGGTTTTCTTCCCCGATAATTGATAACACTTTACGCTCATCGACCACACTTACGGTGCTATGATTTGCGAAGTACAGATACTCCGTATTACCCTGCAACAATCTACCGGAGCCGATATGCAATGGAGTCAGCGTTTCAATCAGTACGTGTTGCGTATTCATGCGTCGGCGGGGAAAAGAGTAATTGGAATCGTAAGGGCCAGTCCATCGCGCCAGACATGCTGGGTCACCTCGGGCGCATCGGGTTTTAGGTCAGCAATCTTTCCGCGTAAGGGTTTGTCAGCACGGTGCGGAAAAACAGATCCTTCCGTAAACATGTAAATTGATTTTTTACGATAAGTCAGGTGTTCGGGTCGGTCGGGACTAGCCAGGTAACCTCCGCGCTTAATCAGGCCGTAGGCACTGTCCTGTAAGAGTCCGGCGTCGAGTTCAGTCTGTTCCGGACAGTAGAGCGAAAGCAGCAGTTCATGGGTTGGCTCGTCCGGCACGCGCAGGGTGAGCGTTGTTTCACTTACGTCAAATTGTCCGTTTCCAACGCTACGGTCGGTGCCGACACCACTATCACCCAGAAAGCGCAGAGCGGCCAGCATTTTGGTGTACGTATCGTCATCACCCTCTACATTTTCGTAGGCAAACCACAAGCCAGCTGTATCACTGAAAAAGAGCCGGTCGACGTAGTACGGCAGCGGATCATCCTCGTAGTTGGCTGGAATGGTTACGCGCTGCTGCACGTCGGTAGCAAATACAGGTATATCGCCCAGTGCCCGAACGTCGGCATGATCGCTTACAAAGCGACCATCTGTCGTAAAGTCATTTTTTCGCAACTCCCGCTGACGCTCATTAATGAGGTCTTCAAAATACGACTGCCCTAAAAAAGCCAGTTTCTTATGTTTTTTGGCCTGCCGTTCTTCGGCAACTTCAGCAGTTGAAAAGCCCTGAATGCGGGCCTGCGGTTTTGGAAAAAACAGCTCATTGCCCACAAAAGGGAAAGCGGATGAAATGCGAAACTTCCGAAAGAAAGAGTCAGTATCACCTATGGCCTCCGCGCCAAAGACCTGCCGGGCGCAAACGTACAGTGCTGATTTGAGCGTATCGGCATGCAGGACTTCTTCACTTTCGCCGTAGTCATCCGTTTTACCCTTTGAGAGGTGTAACGGTGATCGAAAATGCAGTTTTAGTATTTGATAAGTGCGTTTAGCCATTGGTCAGCGCAAATCTTGGGGAACTTTAGCTTCGTCAAGCGTCAGAATTTTCTGATCCTTGTCAGTACCCTGATAAAACTCGCTGGTACGCTCCACCACCGACTGAATTCTAATCTTGACCTGCCCGTTACCGCGAGAGCCTGACCCACCCAGGTAATCATCCTGTAGTAATTGAAGTGCTTTGTAGGTTAGCGAGCGCAGGTCGTCCTTAAATTTGTCATCATCGAATACGTTAACGACGATGTTTAAGCCGAACCGGGCTCCGGCCGGAACGCGTTCGAAAGTACGCGGCATAGCCGCGGACGTAATCCGATCAATAACTACCTCTGTCTTTGCTTCTGTGAATGGCAATTCGGTTCCTTTCAGATCGTCGGGGTTGAGCAGGAAACCATCCCGGCAAATAATACGAGAAGGGCGTTGCCGATCGTCCCCCCTGGCGGAGCCAAACAAAACAGTTGTTTGATGATCAGGATTATCTCCGGGGCCATTTTTGACTTTACCCATAGCTTTTTCCCCAATATACCCGAAAGATACTTCGAGTAATGAACGCATTTTACCCTTCACCGAGCTACCGGGAACGTAAGGCTGTTTCGTGACAGGGTTTCGAATCACCATTTTATCGGGGCCACCAATACCCATAGCCGTATTCGAACCGCCAATCATCAGACCTGTCAGGGCTTCAATTTCACCTGTAATCAGAATTTTTTTCAGGAGTTTCATGTGTTGTGCAATTGGTTTACGTTAATCGCGGCCACCGGCAGCTTTATGATAGGCTAATATTGCTTCGATAAAATCGCAGAAGTTCTTAAAGCGTACAGTATCATTAGGAGTCCGTGCTTTTACCGCTTCGTGAGCCAGCTTCATCACCTGCTCAAAATCGGCAGCGCCCGTTGCCTGACGGTCTTTATCCTGAGCGCGTTTGGCTGCATAGGCCATTTTGGGCCGCAGGAGCAGAAAGTCGGTTTTAGCTTCCTGCTTGTCAAAACCGCTCATCTGTATACGCTTTATCTCGCCAAACACATTTCGAATTTGGGAAGTCGTAAACCGGTTTCGTTCTAGATGGGAGCCGAAACCCTCTGCAAAGATGATGCAGTCATCAGTAATGCCAGATTCAATCCAGCCCTTTGAAAATTCAATTCTATTGTAAGCGGGCATAATGTTTAGTCGTTATTTGATTTGTCTTCACTTCTCATTTCCAGTTCAGCCCAGCGGGCAGCTACGTTGAGTAGCGTCAAAAAGTCGTAGTTCGTACCGGTCAGGGGCTGGCCCCGATAGGTGCGGTTGGTGAACAGGTCTGTTTTTAACTGATCGAAAAAGTCTTTGGCTTCTTTCGATTTGGCCCGCTCTCTGGCCCGGCCCAGGTCATAGGCCGACAGCCATCGCCAACTGGGGTTCTGCTGATTTTTGGCTTGTTCCTGTTGCATGGAATAAAGTGTACCGATTTTAGAGATCAGGGATTTTGGAATGCTTTTTTCACCCCCGATATGCTGCTTCAGGTTTTCCTTCAGTTCCGTGACAATTTGCCATTCTGAGAGCCCATTATTCACCTTCCAGTTTGCTCCCCAACCTAAAGGCGTCCCAAACAAACTCATCGAGTTTTTTTCCTGTATTACTTTTCCTGCCGAATCTTTCAGATCATGGTTTTTCGCCCGCTTTTCTTCATCTGCTGACTGATCGGCCGCTTTTGCAATAGGAAACTTTGGGGGCACTACTGCTATTCCACCCGAAATACCCATCCGGTTACTATGGCAGGTCCAGGCGGCAAACTCAGCCTGAATACGCTCGGCAAATCGTAAGGTGACGTCCCACTTACCAACAATGAACAGGTCGTCGCCCCCAGCATATAGAATAAAGGTGTACTCTCGAAAGTCATCGTCCTGTTCCCGAATTTGGTTTAGATAACCTTTAAAGAAGTAGTCGAGGGAACGGCTCAGGGTACTGTACCGAGAGAAGGTCCGTTTTCCGTCAGAAAAGCCATTTTTAAACAGGAAACCAAGATTATCGACGTCCATCCGCAGAACGCCCAGCCGCTTGAAATTTAACGTATCCGCTCCAGTCAGTTCTTCAAAATATTTAGGTTCGCCTTTGCTATCCCTCGGAATAGTATTGCCTCCGTACAGGGTAAATCCGTACGTTTGGTTAGTGCCTGAGAGTTGAAAACCTGTTGTTTCGGCAGTATTCACACTTTGAATCAAGACACTGTCTAC
The DNA here is from genome assembly GCF_003583365.1 of Fibrisoma montanum. Taxonomy (GTDB): domain Bacteria; phylum Bacteroidota; class Bacteroidia; order Cytophagales; family Spirosomataceae; genus Fibrisoma; species Fibrisoma montanum. The sequence goes on along the minus strand of NZ_QXED01000002.1, from coordinate 983,300 downwards.
ACTTCCCTTGGCCAGACTCTTAAACTTATCGAGTTGCTTTTCACCAATAAAGTAATAATACTGGTTTAAGCTAAGCGGGTTAAAATGCCGATCAGTGCGTTCGCCAAATGTTGGCTCATCGGGCTCCCAGTATGAGATAGGCTGGTGAACTTTGACTACGTATTTAACATTCTCCCGAAGGGTACGGCCCAGACGAATTTGCTCAAACGTTGGCTTCCGTACCCGCTGATTTGCTTCTCTCTCATCATCCGCCGGTCCGATAGGGTAATCTTTTTCGCGCTTGCCGGTTTTTTCATCAGGACGAAACTCTTCACCTGTGATGGCATCGCGGCTATTTCGGCTTTCGCCCCCTACCTCACTGGGTTCGAAAAAATACGCGTAGTCGGAAGTGGCAAGCGTTAACGCAAACCGCCGTTTTTTCTGAGCCGCTAACTTCTCCGTAAGTCCGCTCCAGACGTCGCCAATCGTTTTGTCTTTGCCATATAACTGGTTCTGCGTTACCGGCTGGCAGTCGATTGCGAGAAATAACTTTACGCCCTGCTCATCGCGCAGCTTAGCAGCAATTTCCTGCTGTAGTTGCAATAATGTATCGCGGGTAAATCTGGTATTAGGAGCCAGCAGGTAAAACCCACCGCCAGAGCTATACACAATGTTTGCCCGTTTAAGCTTCAACCCGTCGAGCAGATACTGTACAATACTATCTAACATTAACTGCAGGTAAAACGACCGACCTTTCAGGTTCTTGGCTGCGCTTCGTCCGATAATATCATAGATAAACGCCTGTATGCCCGACAAGTCTCCGCCAATCATCAGCAGGGGCGCTTCGTCTGGTTCGATGGCGAGACGAGATAGTTGATTTTTTTCGTCGAGGTAGTCGTAAAGGCACAGAGAAAGGGCAGCAGTACTTTTCAAATGATCGTATAGCGAAACATCTGGCAAATGCTGAGTACTGCTTGGAACCGTAATCACGTATTTTTCGAGCAGAAAGAACAGCGTGTCCGTTAAAGCCGACACGGTTCGTGGACGATTCTGAACTTTACTAAGCGTAGTTAGTTCATCAGCAAATTTGTTCCAAAGCGTATAATACTGCTGGGGGGCAGACTGATCAAAATCATCAGCCGACAACTGCGGAAAAAATGATTGGGTTAGTGATACCGAAGCAATTGGTAATCGATGACGTACTACTTTTGCATCAAAAAGCGTCTCAAACACGCTAACCATCCGCATTTTCTTGAAGTCATCCCAATTCCCCGACCCTTCTTTATTCTGTTCTGCGTATTCATCCACAAGGCCGGATTCGGTGGTTCGGTCAATTCCCGACGAATAATGATCGGCCAGTTGAATAATCTTCTCGTCAATCCGGGTAGCGTCAGGGTGGTGATGAGCTGCGGCCAATCGAGCTAACTTCGCTGTCTGTTGGCTTGTCAGCGCATCTGCGAACAGATCCTTAAATGTTGTAAAGAATTGATACGTCCAGAGGACATGCTTGTGCGTGTACCTTCCGTTTTTATCGGTTGGGCAGAGTGCTTTTTCCAGCCCTTCCCGGTCTTCCAGCCATTTCGATTTAGGTGCACCATCGGGGTCAGCCCGTTGGTAGAACTTCCCAATATCATGCAGTAATCCAGCCAGGTATACCAGCTCGCGGGTTTTATCGGTGGGTGTGGCTTGTTCAGTACTCATCATCGTGTTGTGTAGTGGGTGTCTCTCTTTCGTCCCTTTTTTCCATCCTCCCTTCTCCTTTACTCTTTTGTTTCACCACCCCGAACCCCACACTGACACCTTTACCCAGCCCAATCCAGTCGGGCAGGAAAACGTTGGTGGCGAATTCAACATCAAAACTGGTTAGTAGCTGGTCCTTGAATCGTTGCAGACGCGGGGGAGAAACGGCGCTTATCCGTACGCGGACTTTACGGTCTATGTGCCAGTCGAGACCTTTGGCCATACTAAGAATATTACCAGTCAGCACACGTTCGAGTAGTTCGATTCGATCAATCTCATCCGACGTGTGCTGGAAGCGTGCATAATTCGCTTCGTTAAGAGCAAGCCAGTCACGAATCTGAAAGCGGAAGGTGTGCTCCCAGGCTTGCAGGGTGTATTGATTCAAGCGTAGATCCCGGATCCGCAACTCAAGCGGTCTATTTCCTAAACGGATATGCCAGGTCTGGTTCTGAAAGAAATGATGAATAGCATCGACTCCTTCATCGACGCATATAATGGCGGGATTCCGGCCAATCCGCTTGTACTGTATGAATGGATATCTGTACACAAAGCCGGTACCGTCGGCATGGTTGTGAAAAAGATCGTATTCTCGTCCAACCTTTTCAATTACAGCCCCTCGAAAGGCAGGAATTTCAATCTGTTCGATATCCGTGTCAAAGCGCACGGTTAAGTATCGGATACGTTTCACTGAGAGCAAGGCAATGAAGTAAAGTGTGGGCTACAAATAACACATTGTTATCTGTAGCATGCAAGTAACTCAAACACCGCTCAGTAAATACTTTATCAAGCCATAGTTGTAGTAAAAGTACAATTACTTATATGCAGCAGCCTTCTTGGCTCAGAATCTGACGGTTAGGTTACAAAAAAAATTTATACGAAAGCGAAAAATGAAATGTTCAGTTTACACCAAAACAAAAAAGCACTTAGCATGTCTGCTAAGTGCTTGATTTTGAAGAGCCCCCAGTCGGGATCGAACCAACGACCTACTGATTACAAGTCAGTTGCTCTACCAGCTGAGCTATGGAGGCCTGTTTCATTCAAAACGTGGTGCAAAAGTAGCGTTTTCGGCTATACAACGCAACTAATGGCCCAAAAAAGAGCGGACATATTTTTGACGTATGCCCGCTTCTCCCCTATTCATCAGGCTTGCGCTACCCGCAACTGGTGGCGTAACTCATCCAGTTGTTTCTGAGCGTCAGCAATTTTCTTCTCAATGTCGGCCCGGAGCTTGTCGGCATTTTTCGAGCGGGCGAAAAACTCGATATTGTTGTTGTACGTAGCAATATCGTTTTCGAGCGCTGAGATCCGACGACGAATGTCGCCTTCGCGCTTGCCACCGCCCCCATCGCGACCGCCGTCCCGGCCACCGCTCCGCGTTACTTCGGCTTCATTTTGCAGCATTACGCGCTCTTTGTCCTTAGCCGACAGTTTGCCCGTGGCGCCTACCAACGCGTTGATGGCGTTGATGTACCGCTTCTGGGTCGACTGCATGTCTTTCTTCGGCACGAACCCGATGCTGTTCCACTCCTTCTTGAACTCGTTCAGCTGCGACAGGTCCGCGTTCTCGGTGGCAGCTGCCTCGATCCGCTCGATCAGGGCGATCTTACGGGCCAGGTTTCCTTCAAACTCGCGCTCCGTTTCCTGATTTTTCGACCGCTTCTTGTTGAAGAACGCGTCGCAGGCAGCCTTGAACCGGTCGAAAATCGAATTCTTCTGCTTTTCGGGCACCTGACCAACGGTTTTCCATTGCCGCTGCAGATCAATTACCCGCTGCGTCGCATCCGCCGACTCGTCGCCCGAGGCCAGAATGGCTTCTACCTGTTCGCACAGATCGGTTTTCAGCCGCAGGTTTTCCTCGCGCTTGCTTTCCAGCTGCTTGAAGAACTCGCCTTTGTTGTGGAAGAACGTTTTCAGGGCCGCCCAGAACTTCTTGCTCAGTTCCTTGCCTTCCTCGCGGGGCATTGGGCCTTTCAGCGCATTCCAGCGGTCCTGCAGGGCCATTACGTCTTTCGTTTTGTCGTTCCAGTCGTTAATGCTGTTGGACGTAAACGAGGTAAACGGCACCAGTTCTTCGTAAATCTTTGATTTCTCTTCGTACAGCTGAGCCGACTCTTTCCGCTGCTCGTTGGTTTGCCCGCGCCGTTTTTCATACAGCGTATCGAGAGCGGCTTTCATCCGCTGCCACAGCACTTCCTGATCGGCCTTCGGAGCCGGTCCGATGTGCTTGTACTCCTCGAACATGGCGTTGGCCTCGTCGATGGTCTGCCGCGTCACGGGCGTTTCTTCCGAGGCCCGGGCGAGTGCTTCAACCTTGTCGATCACCTCGGCCTTCAGCGTTGCGTTGCGCTTACGGTCGAGTTCTTTCAGTTCGAAGTAGATGTTGCGGTTGCTGTAGTACCGGTCAACCAGCGCATGGTACGTGGCCCACAGGGTCGCGTTGTGCGGGGAGTTCATATTCCCGGCCGCTTTCCATTCGTCCTGAATCTGCTTGAACTCGTTCCAGCTCGACTTGGGATCACCGGCGTTGTTCTCGTCGTTCTCGACCAGTTCGCGCAGGCGACGCAGCAACTCGGTTTTAGTGGCAAAGTTGGAATCCTTCGCCTTGTCCAGGTTCTGGAAGTATGTATTTTTCAGGCTTTTGATCTGCTTGTACAGATCATCGAACCGTTGAACCGACTCGTCAAATTTATACTCAAAGCCTTCTTCGGAGCCGTTCTCCTGGATGTAGGCCTGCAGAGCGGCTTCGCGCTCGGCCCGCTTCATCTGATCGAACAGCGGCTTTACTTCTTTCAGGAGCTGATCGGCTTTCTTGAAGTCCCCGGGGGTTACGTTTTCGGCGCTGGCCGTAGTTAGCTGCTGTTGCAGCAGATTCACGAAATCCTGCTTGGAAAACTGGCTGTAGTCGGCCGCGGGCTGGGCGGCTGTTTCATCTTCATGATCGTCGCCTTCGGGCAGGTCGGCATACTGAGCGGTGATCTCTTCGCTCAGAGCAGGCTCGTCTGCATCGGCAGCGGGGGTAGAAGTAGGCTCCTCTGTGTCGGCAGCGGCCGTGGGGGCATCCCCGGCTGGCTGTTCCGCCGATTCACTCGATTCACTACCGGTTACGACCAGCGGGGTTTCTTCGTCTGTGGTTTCTGCGGCCGACTGCGGCTCGGCTTCGGCCGTAACCGGAGCCGTTTCTTCCGGCGTCGGTTCCGCATCGGGCGTTTCTGCAACCGATTGCTCCTCCGCCGGCGTTTCACTTTGCGGCTCCGCTGCCGTTTCGCCCGCAGGTTCTACAGTGGCCGGTTCAGTGGCCTCTACCCCTTCAGCATCTGACGCGGCTACGCCCGCGGCCTCCGTCGACGACGGGGCATCGGTAGCGGCCTCAGTTTCCGCTACAGGCGTAGATTCTCCTGTTTCAGCGGCATCCTGAGGTTGCGTTGCAGATTCGTCCGGGTTATGTATAGCCAGCGTTTCGGTCGCCTGATTAGAGGGTTCCGGCTGCTGGTTAATTTCCTGTTCTTCGTTTGCCATGTTGAAAGCGTACCGATTACTTTTGCAAAATTACGACAAAATGCGGATTTTCTTGTAGTTCAGCCATTGAAAGCCGTTAAAACAAGTCCGAATGATGCCCGCTAAGATTAGTGATTTACGCAAGGAATACACGTTAAACGGTTTAGACACAGCAGATGTTTTATCGGATCCGATTGCTCAGTTCCGGCTGTGGTTCGATTCGGCCCTGACCGCCGGACTACCGGAGCCAAACGCCATGTACGTCAGCACGGTTAACGCCCAGGGCCACCCGGACGGACGGATTGTACTCCTCAAGGACGTCGGCGATGCCGGCTTCGTTTTCTACACCAACTACGACAGCCGGAAAGGGCACAACCTGATCAATCACCCGTTTGCCTCGCTTACCTTCTTCTATGCCGAGCTTGAACGCCAGATCCGGGTGCAGGGCCGCGTTGAAAAAGTAAGCCCGGACGAGTCGGATGCGTACTTCGCGAGTCGCCCCCGGGGCAGCCAGATTGGTGCGTGGGTGTCGAATCAGAGCACGGTCATCGCCAGCCGCGACGTACTGGCGCAGCGGCAGCAGGAGCTGGAAACCCAGTTTGAGGGCCAGCCCATTCCGCGCCCTCCTCACTGGGGTGGATTCCGGGTGGTGCCCGACCAGATCGAGTTCTGGCAGGGTCGCCCAAGCCGCCTGCACGACCGCATTCAATACCGTCGGGAGGGCGACAACTGGATCATTGAGCGGCTCTCGCCCTGAGCCGAACCCACCGGCATGCAGCGCATTTCCGGGTTGATCCGGTACGTCATCAGCAGACGCCCCACCGGCGACTTCTTAAAAGCAGGCTAAGTAAATCTGACTCGCTGACTCCTTACTCCCTAAACCGCTTTTCTCATGCTTGCAGCGCGCACGCCCAGCCAGACCACCAACTCCCGTACGTTGATGAGCGTCATTTCGGCCTCGTCGGTTGGGACCCTCATCGAGTGGTACGACTTCTACATTTTCGGTAGTCTGGCGGCCATTCTTTCCTCGCAGTTTTTTCCTAAAGACAATCCCACGGCGGCTTTGCTGTCGACGCTGGCCACGTTTGCGGCCGGGTTTGTGGTTCGGCCGTTCGGGGCGCTGGTGTTCGGTCGGCTCGGCGATCTGGTCGGCCGCAAATACACCTTCCTCGTCACGCTCGTGCTGATGGGCGGCTCCACGTTCCTGATCGGCCTGATTCCCGGCTACGAAACCATCGGGTTCTGGGCACCGCTGCTGGTGCTGATTCTTCGGCTCGTGCAGGGACTGGCGCTGGGTGGTGAGTATGGCGGGGCGGCTACCTACGTGGCCGAACACGCACCGGTTGGTCGCCGGGGCTACTACACCAGTTTTATTCAGACCACCGCAACGCTCGGGCTGTTCGTCTCGCTGGGGGTCATCCTGATCACCCGCGAAACCCTGGGACTGGAAACGTTCGCGAACTGGGGCTGGCGGGTGCCGTTTCTGCTGTCTATTTTATTGGTAGGGGTTTCGATCGTGATTCGCCTGCGCATGGCCGAATCGCCCCTCTTTGCCAAACTGAAAAGCGAAGGTAAGGTATCGAAAAACCCGCTGGCCGAAAGTTTCGGCAAAAAACAGAACCTGAAAATGGTGTTGCTGGCGCTCTTCGGCGCGACGGCCGGTCAGGGGGTTATCTGGTACACGGGGCAGTTCTACGCCCTGTCGTTTATCCAGAATGCCTGCAACATCGAGTTTGTACAAGCCAACACCATCGTGGCCATTGCGCTGCTGATCGCTACGCCCTTTTTCGTCATTTTTGGCGGGCTGTCGGACCGGATCGGGCGGAAGAGCATCATGCTGGCGGGGATGATTCTCGGGGTTCTCACCTACCGGCCCATTTACCAGAAGATGTACGAACTGGCCGACCTGACGCAGAAGCAGGAGCTGGGTGAGCAGACGCAGATCCGCACAACCCGCGAACGGCCCGCCGGTAGCGCTGATTTTGTTACGACGACTACCTTCACGAAGGTTTTCGCCGATGGTACGACGGCTACTGAAACGACCCGGCAAACCCAGGCATCGGCCGCCGGAGCTTCCTCGAAACCTGAGGTCAGAAAAACCGTTACGTTGTCGACCGGCAACGCCACGCTGATGATGCTCCTGATTTTGATTCAGGTGCTGTACGTAACGATGGTGTACGGCCCGATTGCCGCTTTTCTGGTCGAGCTGTTTCCGACCCGCATCCGGTACACATCGATGTCGCTGCCGTATCACATCGGCAACGGGGTGTTCGGCGGACTGACGCCTTTCATTGCGACGGCCCTGGTGGCTACGGCCACTAAAGCCAACGAAACAGCCGCCGGTACGGTCGACAAACCGTATCTCGAAGGGCTCTGGTACCCGATTCTGGTCGCCGGTGTCTGCTTCGTTATCGGACTCTTATATGTTTCAAAAAGCGAACGGGTGAATGAGTGAACGAGCGACCGCTCCGGCCCGCCTGTCGGTCACCCAACCCATTTACCCATTCACCCGTTCGCTCTTTCACTCATTCGCTCTTTCGCCCCTTCACCCTATGAATGCATTTAAAAAATACCTTGGCGTCATCTGGATTCTGCTGGGTCTGTATGTCGGCTACGACCGCATCACCGACAGCCTGACCAAGATCGGCAGCGATAAACTGGAAGACCGTGTGTTTGGATACGTCGTGCTGCTGGTACTGGTCCCGATTGTGGTTGGCGGACTGATCCTGTTTGGGAAATACGCCCTCGAGGGGGAGTATACCGACGAAGCGTAATCGGCTTCTGTTGACGATTCGCCCGCCCGGTGTTACGTTTGCGACAACGTAGCCGACTTTATTGTAAGGCCGGCCAACGTACCGACACCAGCAAGTACGATAGCCTGCTTATCTTTTCTGATAGCATTGTTCAATTGCTGATGCGGGCATCAACGTTAATTTTACGACTTTAACCCTTTTGGTTTTATTGTATGCTAATCCGAACCTTTGATCAATACCAGGCCGCTTACCAACACAGCATTGAGGACCCGGAAGGGTTCTGGGCCGAGATTGCTCAGGAATTTGTCTGGCGCAAGCCCTGGAAGAAAACCCTGCAATGGAATTTCGACGAACCCAGCGTACAGTGGTTCATTGGAGGTAAGCTGAACATCACCGAAAACTGCCTGGACCGCCATCTGGCCGAGCGGGGCGATCAGCCGGCCATTATCTGGGAGCCCAACGATCCGCACGAAACCGGCGTCACGCTGACGTACCGGATGCTGCACGATCAGGTCTGCCGCATGGCCAACGTCCTGAAACGGAACGGTGTTGCGAAAGGCGACCGCGTCTGTATCTACATGCCGATGGTGCCCGAACTGGCCATTTCAGTGCTGGCCTGCGCCCGCATCGGCGCGGTTCACTCGGTCGTATTCGGCGGCTTTTCGGCCCAGAGTATCGCCGACCGCATCAACGACGCCCAGTGCAAGGTGGTGATCACGGCCGATGGTGCCTACCGGGGTAATAAGGAAATCGCCCTGAAAGAAACCGTCGACGATGCTCTTATCGCCTGCCCGAGCGTTCAGAAGGTAATTGTGCTGACCCGTACCCGCACGCCGGTGTCGATGATCAAAGGCCGCGACGTCTGGATGGAGCAGGAACTGAAGCTGGTCACCGCCGACTGCCCGGCCGAGGAAATGGACGCCGAAGATATACTGTTCATTCTGTATACGTCCGGCTCGACCGGCAAACCGAAGGGCGTAGTGCACACCTGTGGCGGCTACATGGTCTACACCGCCTACACTTTCCAGAACGTGTTCCAGTACGACACGGCCGGGGGCGCATCCCCTCAGGTGCATTTCTGCACGGCCGACATCGGCTGGATTACCGGCCACTCCTACATCGTGTACGGGCCGCTGGCCTGCGGTGCCACCACCCTACTGTTTGAAGGTATACCGACCTGGCCGGACAACGGGCGTTTCTGGGACATCGTGGATAAATACAAGATTGACATTCTTTACACCGCCCCGACGGCCATCCGGTCGCTGATGAGTTTTGGGCTGGAAAAAGTCGAAAACCACGACCTGAGCAGTCTGAAAGTGCTCGGTTCGGTAGGCGAGCCGATCAACGAAGAAGCCTGGCACTGGTACGACGACCACATCGGCAAGAACCGCTGCCCGATTGTCGATACGTGGTGGCAGACTGAAACGGGGGGGATCATGATTTCGCCGATCGCGGGCGTCACCAAAACCAAGCCGACGTATGCCACGCTCCCGCTGCCCGGCGTTCAGCCGATTCTGGTGGATGAAAACGGCCAGGAGATCGAAGGCAACGGCGTCAGCGGTAACCTGTGCATCAAGTTCCCGTGGCCGGCGATTATCCGCACAACCTACGGCGACCATGAGCGCTGCCGCCAGACGTATTTCAGTACGTACAAAGGGCTTTACTTTACCGGCGACGGCTGCCTCCGCGACGAAGACGGCTACTACCGCATCACCGGCCGCGTCGATGATGTGCTGAACGTATCGGGGCACCGGATTGGCACCGCTGAGGTCGAAAACGCGATCAATATGCACACCGGGGTGGTCGAGAGCGCCGTTGTAGGCTATCCGCACGACATCAAGGGCCAGGGCATTTATGCCTACGTGATTGCCGAGCAGATGCCCGAAGACCACGACGCCGAACTGACCAAACGCGACATTCTGGCGACGGTCAGCCGGGTGATCGGGCCGATTGCCAAGCCGGACAAGATTCAGTTCGTAACGGGCCTGCCCAAAACACGCTCGGGTAAGATCATGCGCCGGATTCTGCGCAAGATTGCCGAGGGCGATACGGCCAACCTGGGCGACACCACCACCCTGCTCGACCCGGGCGTCGTGGACGAGATCAAAGCCGGGGCGCTGGTAGAAGCAAAGGCGTAAGACGGATCAAACAGCAAAAGCCGGAGGTGGTATCTCCGGCTTTTGCTGTTTACCGGCCTGCTACTACCGGCGCGGTGACGGCCAGGATGGCCTTCATACGTTCCTCCACAATGTCGAGGAAATCGTCGTCACGGATATACGCCGTATGCGAAAAGGGCGTTTCGGAAGCCGGCCACATTCCGGCGTTGATGGTGATGTCTTCAATCGTGGTGCCCTGCGGTTCGTCCCAGATGTGCTGCAGCGGATAGCCTAACACATCGTCGGGATCAAATACGTTCTGCCACCGGGCTTCGGGCTTAAGGTATTCGGGCAGCTTCTCGTGCGGGAATGGAATGCACTTGATAGGTGGCGCAGGCGGCAGAAAAAGGGGGATGTTCGACCCAAACGTAATGAAGGCCGTCAGCGTTTCGGTCCGTTCAAACGGGGTCTTGCCATACCCTACGTTCTTCTCCTTTTTGTTGTAGTGCTGGTCCCAGATGTAATTGCTGATGATGACGCTCCCCAGCGAATGAGCCAGGATCATAAGCGGCTTGGTATCGGCCTCGGCTTTACCTAACCGCGTAGCGAGTCGTTCCAGACTGACCCGAACGCACTCGTGAATTTCCCCGTACACGGGTTTATTGGCCTTGAAGTAACCGGACAGGTAGCTGGCCGGATCGCCGAGGGCGCTCACGATCCACTTGCGAAACGATTTGGCCTGCATGGTGTTGCTTTGCAGTAATCTCCGCCAGGTCACGTTCTGTTGATCCTGCAGGATAGGTGCCCAGTAGCACACTTCAAATTCGACCTCCTGCTCCGCCGTTCCCAGTCGTTTGCTTACCTGTTTAATAAGCCCATCGGCATAATTCGGGTCCGGATCGCCCATGCCGTGAATAATGAAAACACCTAGTTTTTTGCTCATACGTGGATGGTTGAAAAAATGGTAGGATCTATTGATTTAGGCACTATTCTATTGACCCAGGTTATTTCTTCAAATACGCAGCTACGCCCCCCAGCGTGACAACTCCGGCCAGATGCGGCAGTGCCCTGACCAGGGCGGCTCCCTGCCCGAACACGACAATGCACGCGTCGCCCAGCGGCAGGAGCAGGCCAAGACCAACGACCAGAACGAGTGCCCGACGTTGCTGCGTACCCGTTAGCGCCAGCAATACCAGACCGTAGCATACATCCCGCACGCCAATAGCATAATGCAAACTGTAGTTTCCCTGCTCCGCCACATCGACGCCGTACAACTGTTCAATCAATTCCGGCGCAACGACGTACGCAACGCCCAGACCCGCCAGTACGCCCCCCAACCCAGCGGTTACCAACCGCTGTCCGTTGCTTAGACTATCGCGGTTTCCCATTCCTTTCTACAATCGCCAGTCACGTTTAATACAAATTATATATGTGCAGATAATCAGCTATTTACATTTATTAAACGGCCGATTAGATTCCGGTACCAGTCCGAATTATAGTGCAAAGTCAAACGACATCAAAACCACATCATGAAACGTTTATTTACCTCCGTCGGCACCGTCGTGCTGTGGACGATGCTGCTCGCCTGCGAAGACCATCGTCCTGCCCAACAGATCACCTGCGATGAGTACCACGCCCGCGTCAGCCGCTGCCTTACCTGGCGGCTCGTCAGTAAACTTCGCAACAACCAGGAAGCGATTCTACCCTGCGAAAAAGACAACCGATTTCTGTTCCAGACCGGTCGGTTAGGTGGTCAGGTTACCACGAGTACGTCCTGTCCCGGAGGGCCACTAGGCGGCTCGCACCGCTGTGAAAACGGTACCGTAACGGTTTTTCAGAGTCGCTATAATTCAGGTTTTGGTCCGCCACCTGGAGTATTATCGCAATCACTAGAATTTATCGATACCCAGACATTTCTGCTGAAGTATCAGGACTTCAACGGCGATCAGGTCGTTGAAACGTACGTGTGTTTTAAAGAGTAGTCATCAAATGTACCGCAGCCATCCGTTTTCGGGGTGGGCGGCTTTGTAGCGACCATACCAGCGGCAGAGCGGATACAACGCGGCCACCAACGTAATCCACACCAGATAGACTACCGGCAGTGATACGCCGGCTCCGTCGGGCCGACCGAAGTTCAACGGCCCGGCGGGGATGTCGGCGAACGAATACCCCTGGAGCAGTGACATCGCAATCATCGACAGGTGAACAAGGTACCAGTGCAGGATGTAGTAAAACATCGGCACTTTGCCGTAGACCGTCAGCACCCGCGTCAATCCGTTGTCAGCACCCTCCGCCACGGCCAGAATGAGCAGACCAAGGCCAACCAGGAGCAGGGTGTATTGCAGTGAGGGCGGGTATTTGCTGACGTTGAGAAACGAAAGCACCGTAAACAGGCCGTCTTTCTGAACCGCCCAGGGAGCCGCATCGCCGTAGACGTTGATCAGCCGGAGCACCACGAAAAAGGCCACTGCCCCCAGCCCGATCCGCAGCATCGTCTGTTTGCGGAAACCGGCCGGTCGTACCATCAACGGCCCGCAGGCATACCCCACCAGCAGAATCCCCAGCCACGGAATCAGCGGATACCCCACCAGCAAAATGAACTGTGGGCTGATGTTGAACAACTCCGTCCTGAAGAACAGCGACCAGATCAAACGGGCGGTCTGGTCGCTGAAAGGTGGTATCAGCAGCAGCAGATCATAGCCGAAGATGATAACCAGCCCGATGATCCCCAGCCAGCGGGCGGGCCACCGGGACAGGAACGCCAGTAGGACGAATCCACCACCGATGGCATAAATCACCTGCAGCATGATGGTCCGGAATTGCAGATCGAACCAGAAAGCGAAATTGATAATGGTCAGCTCCAGCAGAATCAGCACCAGTCCCCGCTGCAGCAGAAACCGGCGGGCCGACCAGGCCGGCGGACCGGCTGTGCGCTGTTTCTGCAATGACAGATAGGCCGACATACCCGACAGAAACACGAACGTAGGGGCGCACAGGTGCGTGATCCAGCGGGTTAGAAAAATGGCCGGCGTGGTCGTTGCCAGATCCGTAGGGCTCTGCGTCAGCGCAGCCGTGTGGAGTAAATCGCGTACGTGGTCCAGCGCCATGATGACCATAACGAGACCCCGCGTTACGTCAATGGCGGTTATTCGGTTTGCTACGGCTCCCGGCCTGATAGCGACCGGCTCACTTCGTTCCATACCGGCACTGGGTGTTATCTGCTTTTACGTAATAGGATTTGTAGTTCAGCGCTTTCGGGTCCATGCACCCTTTCAGGTTCAGCACCTCTACGTTGCGAAAGTCGATCGGGTGGCTCTCGGCCTGCAGGGCAATGTACCCTTCCACAAGTGGTTTGTTGGCGCGGCTGATCCACTCATTCGCATTGTCGACGCCCGCGGCCTGCCAGTTGTAGTCATTGCTGACAAAGTAGCTGCTGACTTCCGGGCGCTGGTAAGTCAGCACGGTATCGCCCTCGACCAGGTGATGAATGACTGAATCGCCCAGCACGATGGCTTCGGCCGTTACCCACTGATCGCCGTCGTAGGTTTTCGATCTCGAATCGATGCAGTGTGCGGGGTTCAGTTTGCCGTTCATGTATACCTGCGTACCGGGGGTGCAGAGATTGGCCGTGTGCCGCTCGCCTTTGTTCAGCCCGCCCAGTAGTTGAATCTCCAGCGACACCGGAAAGTCCTGCTTCATCGACAGGCTCTTTGCCGACTGCGAGTGAACCATAACCCCGCTGTTGCGGACGTTCCAGGCGGCTCCGCCGGGCGTCTGATTCCCCACGAACCGGTACGTGAACCGCACGATGTAGTGCGAAAAGGGCTTGTTATAATACAGATGACCGTACTTCCCATCGAAAGTTTGGTACTGGTCGTACGCAATGCGGAGGATCCCGTCTTCGACCCGGAAGGTGTTTTTATAATTATCGTTGAGGGGCTGCCCGGTAATTTTGATGTCCCAGCCGGTCAGGTCTTTGCCGTTGAAGAGTTGAATCCAATCGCGCCGGTCGGCCGGTTTCTGCGCCAGTGATGTCGTTACAAGGACGCAAACCAGTACCAGACCAGTGATAAATGAAGATAAACCGTTCATGCTGAATTATAGGGTTAGGAAATTAACTACACCAAAGGTAGCTGGATAATGATATACTGCGATTGGTTGTTACGACCGGTTTATAACAAACACGGACCAGTTGCTGAGTGAGGCTACGTCTGTTACCCGGCAAGTCGAGCTTCCAATCCCGCGCCCTAAAATTAACATAACCCTTATGAGACAGGACCGTTATGCTGAAAAGCAGACGGAAAAATAAGCCCTGCGAAACGGCGCACACAGAACCTGGTGGCGTTTCAGTAGCCTACCCGTTTAGCTTTACCACGGTTCGAGTCAGTGAACACGTACAACCTGACAACACATGACCCATCAACAGACAGCTCTGACAACCGGCAATCCCATTATTCGCCATCTGTACACGAGCGATCCAACCGTTCTGGTGCATAACGACACGGTTTATCTCTACACCGGCCACGATGAACCGCCCGCCGACGTGGACGATTACGTTATGAACGACTGGCGATGTTTTTCCTCCACAGACCTGGCCACCTGGACGGAACATCCGGTACCGCTGCGGGCCCGCGACTTTGCCTGGGCGAGTGGCGACGCCTACGCATCGAAGGTCATCGAGCGAAACGGTATTTTCTACTGGTATGCCGCCGTTACGCACGCTGGTATGCCGGGTAAAGCAATCGGCGTGGCCGTAGCCGATACGCCAACGGGCCCGTTTCGGGATGCTTTGGGGAAAGCCCTGATTGCGCCCGATAGGCTTACCAATCCGGTCGGCGAAAAAGACAACCTCGACCCCACCGTGCTGGTTGACGACGATGGGCAGGCGTATCTGATCTGGGGCAACGCCCGATGCTATTACGCCAGGCTGGCCGACTCCATGACCAGCCTGGCCGGCCCGATCCGGACGATTGATCTCCCCGACTTCTCGGAAGGGGCACACATCCACAAACGGGACGACTGGTACTACCTGTGCTACGGCTATCAGATGCCGGAAAAGGTTGCCTACGCCATGAGCCGCCACATCGATGGTCCCTGGACATTCAAGGGTATCCTGAACGAACTGGCGGGCAACTGCGAAACCAACCGCCCGGCCATTGTTGAGTACAAAGGCCAGTCGTATTTTTTCTACCACAACGGCGGGTTGCCAAACGGCGGCAGCCATCGTCGCTCGATCTGCATTGATTACCTGTATTATTTCCCCGACGGTACGCTGAAACGGGTCGTGATGACCTCAGAGGGCGTTCAGACCATCCGATAACCGCATTACGTTATGGAGCCCTATCAAATCAACGTTGCTCAGGCGGTACTCGACGACTTGCAAACCCGGCTGGCTAACACCCGCTGGCCCGACGAAACCACCGACGCTGGCTGGCAATCCGGCACCGATCCGGCCTACCTGCGGCAACTTGTTACGTACTGGCAAACCCGTTTCGACTGGCGGAAACAGGAACAGGTGCTGAACCAGTTCGCCCACTACCGAACGAACCTAGACGGTTATGGCCTGCACGTCATTCATGAACGCGGCAAGGGAGGCAAGCCGATGCCGTTGCTGCTGAGCCACGGCTGGCCCGATTCGTTCTACCGCTTCGTCAAACTCATCCCGTTGCTGACCGACCCGGTCTCCCACGGGGGCAAGGCGGAGGACACCTTCGACGTGATTTTGCCCAGTTTACCCGGCTATGGCTTTTCGGAAAAAATTCAGAAGACCGGCGCGTACAACCAATGGACCGCAAACGTACTGCATACGCTCATGACCCGAACACTGGGCTATGAGCGTTATGCGGCCCATGGGGGCGACGTCGGGAGTGGAGTCACGGAAGCGCTGGGTATGCTCCATCCTGAGTCGCTGATCGGTATCCACATGACCGACGTACCCTATTGGCGGCTCTTTGCCACAAACCCCGATACGCTGTCGGAGCCGGAAAGGAATTACCTTCGGGACGGTCAGCAGTGGCAGATGCAGGAAGGGGCTTATGCAATGCTTCAGGCCACAAAACCACAAACTCTCGCCTACGGCCTGACTGACTCCCCCGTTGGGCTGGCCAGCTGGATCATCGAAAAATTCTATGCCTGGAGCGACTGCAACGGGAATCTTGAAAACAGCTTTACGAAAGACGACCTGCTGTCGAATATTCTCATCTACTGGACCACCGGCACCATTCAGTCCTCGTTTATTCCGTACTGGGATGAGGAAGAACCGCAAGCGAATGAGATCGAGTTGCCCAGAATAGACGTTCCGACCGGACTATCGATTTTCCCGAAAGATATTGTTCCGGCTCCCCGCCAGTTTGCCGAACGGTTTTATAACCTGCAATACTGGTCGGAACCGCCCAAAGGTGGCCACTTTGCCGCCCTGGAAGAACCCGAACGGCTTGCCGACGAACTAAGGGCCTTTTTCCGCCCGCTTCGCTGAAAGCAGAAACGGCCAGAGTTGGTTTATCAGAACGAAGCGTGGCTGATACCTGATAATCAACCGATCCGGCAACGGGTTCAGGAAAAGGCCGTAGCAGATGAAAACCATTTTTGGTCTATTGGGTTAATCAGGTTCAACCCAATTACTCGACAAAAAACATCGAGATTATGGAAAACAACAAAAATGGTAACCCGTCCGGCAACCAGAACGGGAATCAACCTACCCCCGGACCTGACTTCGGCGCAACCGGTCTGCAACCGCAGGATCAGCCAACCGACCAGACGCTGACCACCCGCCAGGGCCACCCGCTTTACAACAACCAGAACGTACGTACGGTCGGCAGTCGCGGGCCAACCACCCTGGAGAACTACCCTTTCCTCGAAAAAATCAGCCATTTTGATCGGGAGCGGATACCCGAGCGCGTTGTGCATGCCCGCGGAGCCGGAGCCCACGGCGTTTTTGAAGCGTATGGCACGGTGGGCGACGAGCCCATTGCGAAATACACCCGCGCCAAACTGTTTCAGGAAAAAGGCAAACAGACGCCGGTTTTCGTCCGTTTCTCGACGGTTATTCACGGTGGCCACTCGCCCGAAACGTTGCGTGACCCCCGCGGTTTTGCCGTAAAATTCTATACCGAAGATGGTAACTGGGATCTGGTTGGCAACAACCTGAAGGTGTTCTTTATCCGCGACGCCATGAAGTTTCCGGATCTGGTTCACGCCTTCAAACCCGACCCGCTGACAAACCGGCAGGACGGTGGTCGTATTTTTGATTTCATCAGCAATACGCCCGAAGCCATGCACATGATTACGTTCCTGTTCTCGCCCTGGGGCATTCCGGCCAACTACCGGCAAATGCAGGGCTCGGGCGTGAACACCTACAAATGGTACAACGACAAGGGCGAAGGGGTGCTGGTAAAGTACCACTGGGAGCCAGTGCAGGGCATTAAGAACCTGACGCAGCCCGAGGCCGAGCAGATTCAGGCCAAGAATTTCAACCACGCGACCCAGGACCTGTACGACGCCATTGAAGCCGGTAACTATCCACAGTGGGAGCTGCTGGTGCAGATCATGAGCGATGACGAACACCCGGAACTGGATTTCGACCCGCTTGATGATACGAAACTCTGGCCGACCGATCAGTTCCCCTGGCTGCCGGTGGGTAAGATGACCCTGAACAAAAACCCGGAAAACTATTTCCACGAGGTAGAGCAGGTTGCCTTCGGTACGGGCGTACTGGTCGACGGCCTGGACTTCTCCGACGATAAGATGCTGCAGGGCCGGACGTTCTCGTATTCCGACACCCAACGCTACCGGGTGGGCACGAACTACCTGCAACTCCCGATCAACGCACCCAAGAAGCACGTAGCGACCAACCAGCGCGACGGCCAGATGCAGTACCGGGTCGACACGGCACCGGGCCAGAATCCGCACGTCAACTACGAGCCATCGTCCCTGAACGGCTTGAAGCAGGCGCCGTCACCGGGTCCCGACCATACGCCCTACGTAGCAGGCAACCTGGTACGTCAACCCATTGACCGCACCAATAACTTCAAGCAGGCCGGCGAACGGTATCGGCTGTTTGAAGACTGGGAACGCGACGATCTGATCAACAACCTGGTCGATGCGCTGTCGGGGGCCGAAAAACACATTCAGGATAAAATGGTGGAGCTGTTCAGCCAGTGCGACGAAGACTACGGTCGGCGGGTACGCGAAGGGCTTCAGCAGGCCGGCGACCGCCAGAAACACGGCCAGGCAACCGACGAAGCCAATCGGGAAGCCGCTCAGCAGGCCGAAGAGATGGCTCATCCGGCCCAGCCGTATTAAACATCAGTACGCTTAACCTAAAAGTTGCCCCGCGTCACTTCAGGCGCGGGGCTTTTTTTTATTAGTAACCTATTGTTTATCAGATATTTATAATTTGCGACTATTTCTACGTGTTTCTACTCATACGCATAGGGAGTTCCACCTGTATTCGGAAGTTGTTGTTTCCATTCATTTAGCCGATTACGTCTAAATACTATGTCAAACCAATTCAACTTCTACCCAAATGAAACGTTTACAGACAAGTTGGCTGCTGATAGCCACTTTATTCGTTGGTGCGCTTAGTTTTCAGGGTTGCCAACCGGAAGATGGCGAACCAGGTCCACAAGGTGAAGTTGGTCCGGCTGGTCCGCAAGGCCCGGGGGGACCACAGGGGCCTAAAGGCGATCCCGGCACGGCCAACGTAATCTATTCGCCCTGGACATCCGTTTCGTTTTCGGGCAGCGGCAGTACCTATACAGGAAATCTGACAGCCTCAGCCATCACCCAGCAGGTTCTCGATCGGGCCGACATTCGGGTATACTGGAAAGAAGGGGGTCGTGTGTTATCCCTACCCTACGCCCAAACGCTTGGTAGCACCAGTTACAGTGTTCACCAGCGCTTCTACGTTGGTCGGATTGAACTGGTAGCTTCCTATTCGCTTGGTGCTCAGGAGATGCGCTATGTGATTATTCCGGGCGGTACGCCTACCGGTCGGCAGAGCGCTATCGATTACAGTGACTACAGGGCCGTTCAGCGGGCGTTTGGAATCCCCGACTGATCAGGCGATGAACTGGCCGCAGATCAAATCAGCAACCCTGGTCTGCGGCTGGTTCGTCCGTCAATCCCAGCACTCCATCACCAGAAGGTCGCCCGAGCGGGCCGACACCCGCACAAACCCATCGTCGGCGGCTTCGTTGCTGCTGCTGGTGCGGTAGCCGAGCGTCAGGGTTTCGTCGTTCAGGTTGTAGAGCAGACCTTCCGTCACCACTCCTTCCACCGTTCCGACCGGAATCAGCGAAATGGGCGTCCCCTTTTCGTACCACTTTTCGTAGCGGCCCACGAGCGGGAATAGTTTCGAGTGGTCGTCCAGCATCACGATCCGGATTCGGTTCTTGTACCGGACAATATTGGTCATATTGGTCAGGCTGTGGTCTGCCCGCCGGCCCGTTGCCCAGATGATGTTCACGGCCGGGAAACCGCTGTCGATCAGGTATTCGATGCCCTTGTCGAGATCGGTCTTATTCTGATCAGGTGTGTGGATGATTTCCAGTGGGTACTGCTGCGACCGAATGGTGTCGAGGTCGAGGTTCCGGTCGAAATCGCCCAGCAGCACATCGACTTTGATGCCCAGCTCCAGTACCCGCCAGATGGCCGAGTCGAGAACGACCACCCGCGGACTCCATTCCAGCAGTTGCCCGATAAGCTCCGGCTGGCAGGCTTCGCCGTTGGCAATCAACAGGGCCGGTTCCTGCTCGTCGCGAACGATATGGTGTGAGGACATGCTTTTGTAGTTTGTGGTTTATAGTTTGTGGTTACTCGGATACTACCTACAAACAACAAACCTGTTTGCAATCGCCTTAGCTTATGGTCTCCGGCTCAATAACGCCTTCTCCACATCCGCCGGATCATCCACGCTCTGGCTCTGGTAGCGCGTCGGAACGAGTTTGATCCGGTAGCCGGCTTCGAGCCACCGAAGCTGCTCCAGCGATTCGGCTCGTTCGAGCGACGAGGGCGACAGCTGCGTAATCTGCTCCAGAATATCGGCCCGGTACGCGTATAGCCCGATGTGGCGGTGGAAGGTATGGTGTTCGTGCCAGACCGCCGGGTCAACGCCCCGCAGATACGGAATCGGCTGGCGGCTGAAATACAAGGCCTCACCCTGGGCATTGACGATGATTTTAGCCTCGCTCGGGCTGTGCAGCACCTCCGCCGAATCGACCGGCGACATCTGCGTGGCCAGTTCGACCGTTCCATCCAGCACAGCCGCCAGTTCGCCGATCTGGGCCGGGTTGATGAAGGGTTCGTCACCCTGAATATTAATCACGTAGTTGGTCCGGGCGGCCGAGACGGTTCCATCGGCCACCAGCTGGCTGTAGGCTTCCCAGCAGCGGTCGGTGCCGGTGGGATGATCCGACCGGGTCATAACGGCCACGCCCCCGGCCTGGCGCACGACCCCGGCAATGCGCTCATCGTCGGTGGCAACGAGTACGTGCGCAAACGCCTTCACCTGCTGCGCCTGTTCCAGCACCCGCTGGATCATGGGTTTACCGTCGATGTCGGCCAGTGGTTTACCCGGAAAACGGGTCGACGCATAACGGGACGGAATAATTCCGATAATCATAATACGTTTACAAAATTGGCGAATCCGGCCGTTGGTCCGGTCAGACGTACCGTCAGACCGAATCGAATGGATGAAAGCCGTTGGTACTGGTCTGACGGTACGTCTGACCATTGATATACTTTATTGGACGAGAGTTGTGGATGGTAAGCAGTCAATCCCATTGTTTATCCTCCGCCATGGCCCACTTTATTTACGTTCGGGACCGTTTGGACCGACGGTCCAGAACATGGGCACAACGGCCTGCCGCTGGGTATAGTACTGATCATAAACGGGCCGGTACCGAAGCCGTTCGGCCATCACGGGCTCAAACTGCCCCAGCAGTCCCAGCATTAACTCACACCCTTCGCGCACGGCAAACTGGCCGCTCATGTGCGCGGTCACGTAGTCGGCGTACTTGTTCTGAATAACGTACCGGGTAAACAGCGGGTTGGCGGTCCGCCGAATCATAATCCGCACCCCGGCCACCTCAGCTACCGACAGGTCCAGGGCATCGTCGAAGAAGAACGCGACCTCCTGCGGTTGCAGCCCGTGTTGATCCAGAAAGTGGGCCAGTACCTCGATCTTGTGTTTTGCCTGCGAATAACAGGCGTGGAAGTGTTCGCGAGCCGCCAGCCGATCGGCCATCTCATTGGTGACTCCGGTCACAATCGCCACGGCGGGCAGTGTCTGACCGTGATGCAGCCAGAATCCGAACCGAAGCAGGTTGGTCCCCATCGAATCGACCTCGCTGAACGGACTGCTGCCCGAGCCGGTTTTGATACCGTCGTTGAAAACGCCATCCCAGTCGAAGACGACGGCCCTGATCGACCGAAGCTTCTCGGCCAGTTCGGCGGCCGGCGTGATGAATTGCCCGCCCAGGGCGGTGAAAATCTGTTCTACATCAATCATAGTGGGCCATGTATAATGCAGGATGACTGGTTGGCTTCGTCACCAAATCAATCATCCTGCATCATACATCATTTACGCCAGTTCAGGCAGGGTATTACGGTATTTTACCTCAATGGCGTGCAGCTCCAGCAGGGGTTTCATGAATTCCTCCAGGTACCGGATGTCGAGCTGGCTGGCGGCATCGCAGAGAGCCTCCGACGGACACGTGTGCGCTTCGATGAACAGCCCATCCACGCCGGCCGCAACACCCGCCCGGGCCAGTACCGGCAGGTACTCCCGCGCACCGCCTTTCGCGTCTTTCGACGGGATGCCGTACTTCCGGATGGCGTGCGTTACGTCGAACACCACCGGGTAGTTGGTGCGGCCCATGTGGTAAAAACTGCGCGGATCAACCACGAGGTCGTTGTAGCCGAACGTATAGCCGCGCTCGGTCAGGATGATCTGCTCGTTGCCCGAATCTTCAATCTTTTTGACTGGATGCTTCATGTTCTCCGGCGCCAGAAACTGGCCGTGCTTCACGTTGATGACCCGACCCGTCTGGGCCGCGGCCACGATCAACTGCGACTGCATGCAGAGGTACGCCGGAATCTGCAAGACGTCTACCACCTCAGCCACGGGCGCGGCCTGGTCGGGGTAGTGAATATCGGTCAGGAGTGGGAAACCGAACTGCTCTTTCACCTTCGCCAGAATCGCGATTCCTTTTTCCAGCCCCGGCCCGGTGTAATAGTCCAGACTGGATCGATTGTCTTTCTGGAACGAGGATTTATAGATGACCTTGATGCCAAGCCGCTCGGCAATTTCGCGGAGCTGCTCGGCGACCGTCATCATAATTTTTTCGTCTTCAATGACGCAGGGACCGGAGATCAGGAACAGATCGTCTGAACCACAGTCGATATCGCCTACGCGAACAATTTTCTGAGACATAACCTTACTTAATTAAATTAATACGTATTGCTTTTTCCGTCAATACGATAAAATGACTTGATGTAATTTGATCCGAAAAATTGGCAAAAAACCGACGCAGCACACCAATCTTATTATTAACCCGTTCATCGTCTAACCGCAGTAAGACAATGCCACAATGATGAAGTCGGTTTTTAAAAACAAGTTCACCAAAATCTTTATCGTTCGATACAATGACTCGCTGTTCAGCTACGGCATGAGCTAATACCTGATGATCTGACCATCCCCGCGATTGTTCCGATACTGAGTAAACATCGTGGCCTTCATCACGTAACCAACGGGCCACTGATGGTCCGGTACATTCATCAACAAGCACCTTCATCAGGCAGCTAAGGGAATTAGTGTGCTATCCTCCAGCAGCCGGGATGCGAACAACAAACATGCCCGAATATCATCTTCTTCGATGTACGGGTACTCCGCCAAAATTTCTTCGTGTGTAGCGCCTTTGGCCAGTAGTCCAACGATGAATTGTACGGACAAACGAGTCCCTTTAATGGCTGGCTTACCGGCCAGAATTGCAGGATCAGCGGTAATTCGTTTTAAAAGCTCCATAGTACTGGACAATGGCCGGTATGTTGTCCCGCAAAAATACAAGATTCCGCTAAAACGTTCACCGGCTCAGTACAATGTCCTGCCCTCTTTGGCCTGCCACTCCCGAAACACGGCATCGGCTTCATCGCGGAGCAACTGCGTCATGGGAATGTGCCGCTGCTCGCGTGGTTTTTCAAGTTCTTCGTAGATAAACTGATCGTCGAAGCCGGCGCTGGCCGCATCCGAATGGAAGGCCCCGTACACAATCCGGCCCGGCCGCGCCCAGTAGATCGCCCCCAGGCACATCGGGCAGGGCTCGCAGGACGCGTAAAGGGTACAGCCTTCCAGCTGGAACGTACCCAGATTCCGGCAGGCGTCCCGGATAGCAACCACTTCGGCGTGGGCAGTGGGGTCGTTGGTGGACGTAACCTGGTTGCTGCCCCGGCCCACAATCTGACCGTCTTTCACCACGACCGATCCAAACGGTCCACCCTGGCCGGTGTGCATGCCTTCGCGGGCCAGGCGAATGGCTTCGCGCAAGAAATCTTCGTCTGTCATTCCTCAATCGTATAGCCTGGCGGGCGGTCCGTCAATCCGGTTGACCACCACCCAAAAAACTGTTAACTACTAAAAACCCGTTGCGTCGTTACGGCATGGGCAACCCTCCGCTCGCCCTATCGGATGGGCATCACCACGCCCACACCCAGGGGAGCGGCACCCACTAACTGCATCTGCTGCCGGTCGCCACGTTTCTTAAAAATGAAATAATTGACCAGATCGAACGCCAGCAGAAAGCTTCCCTGCGCGATGACTGACTTACCGAACCCTCGTAGCTGATCCCGGTTTTCGGGGCGGTTTTTAGCCCGTTCGAGCAGGTACGCGCCACCAACGATATACGCTACGTCCAGACCACTGTTCAGCAGCAGAATCTGCTTCATGTTTTCGTGCTGCCGGATGGCCTGCCCCAGCGTTTCGGAACCGGCTTTCCGGCGGGCACCCAGCAGCCCGGCCCCGGCAATTCCGAGGTTCACCAGGTTCCAGTACACATTCATTCGGTGGAAGTATCGGGTTTCGCCGGTTGTCTGGCTGGCCCCAACCGCCCCCACGGCGATATTGGCCAGGGCATAACCGCCCAGTGTGTAGCCGATTACCTTCTGGTGCTGCATCCGCTGCTCCGTAAAATCGCGCAGGGTCGGATTGGTTGGCTGCGCCTGCGTGCTGGTACCGAGCAACACCGAGCCGGCTGCCAGCAGAAAACGTCGGAATGGAGTCATGGTGGTTGTTTTCTGAAACTAACCGAGATTCCGGCCCGATGGTTTACGACTGCCACCGGGCGCGGGTATCCGGATCATTGACGTTCAGCAGCTCCCCAATGTCCGGAGCCGTCACCACGTGAATGTCACTTTCCAGCAGCATATTGCGGGGGGAACGAACGCCTTCGGCCAGCCGGCGCAGCAGTATCGGACCGATTGCCGGCTCGTAGATGGTCAGCAGCGGTTCCGGGGCCTGGCCATCCGAATCGTAGACCGTGGTGGCGGCTTTGGCCGGATTACGTGCCGCGACCAGCGCGTCCAGTGTCCGGCCCGTCAAGCGGGGCATATCGCAGGCAACGACCAGCCAGGCGACAGCAGGATTCTGCTGAAACGCCGACAGAATGCCGTTCAGCGGACTGTTCACCGCAAAGGCATCCACAACAAACGGCGGTGCGGAATCGGGCAAGCCATCAACCTGATCGGCGTTTACGGACCACCACACCTCAGCGCAGTAGGGCCGAAGCAGATCGGTCAGGTGTTCGCGCTGGGGTTTGCCGTGGTAGGCCAGCAGCGACTTATCCTGCCCCATGCGGGTACTCCGGCCACCGGCCAGCACCAGGCCATATAGCGGAGGGACGGTGGCGCTAGTCGCGCCGGAAGTCGCGTTTGCCACCGGTTTTTTCGAGCAGTTTGGTTTCCCGGATTACGATGTCGTGCGAAAACGCCTTGCACATATCGTAGATTGTCAGGGCTGCCACCGAGGCCCCCACCAGCGCTTCCATCTCGACGCCCGTTTTCCCTTCCGTCGAAACCAGACAGTCAACGATCGCGTCGTGGCCCTCGGTTGTGATGGTGATCCGGCAGTTTTCCAGCCCCAGCGAGTGACAAAGCGGAATCAGTTCGTCGGTACGTTTGGCCGCCATCGTACCGGCCACGATCGCGGTCTGAAACACCGGCCCTTTTTTCGTCTGAATATCCGTGCCGGTCAGGTGCTGCATAATTTCCTCGTTCAGCATAACAATGCTGCGGGCACGGGCCGTTCGGTGCGTAACTGCTTTGGCTCCAACGTCGACCATCGCCGGATTGCCTTGTGCGTCGAGGTGTGAAAAATCCTTCATTTCCGTTTTAAATCATGGAGATGGCGGCCGAATCTTGAACATCCAGCCCGCAAAGTCGTTCAAAGTTCAATAATCCCACGCAACAATCAATACCGATATGCTCTCCGTCGCCGAAGCGTTCGCTATCACCCAGCAGCATCTGCTCCAATTACCTACTGAATCGGTCTCCCTGGCCGCGGCAACCGGTCGTGTGCTGCAGGAACCGGTCCTGGCCGACCGTGACTTCCCCCCCTTTGATCGGGTGTCGATGGACGGCATCGCCATCCGGTACGAGCAATACGCCGGTGGTGCCCGCCTGTTCCGGATTGCCGGGGCGCAGTTTGCCGGACAACCGCAGCAGACCCTGACCGACCAGACCGCCTGCCTGGAAGCGATGACCGGGGCGATGCTGCCCGCTCAGACCGATACGGTGGTACGTTATGAAGATGTGACGATCGCCGACGGCCAGGCTACCATCACCATTGATGATCTGCAACCGGGCCAGAACGTGCATCACCGCGCTACCGACCGCCGGGCGGGCGACGAACTGATCTCGGCCGGCATGCTGCTTAGTCCCTCCGAAATTGCCGTAGCTGCTTCCGTAGGCCGGGCGTCGGTTGTTGTGTCGGCCCTGCCGCGCGTTGCCCTGATCTCGACCGGCGACGAACTGGTGGGTCTGACCGAAACCCCACTGCCCTACCAGATCCGGCGGTCGAATACGTACATGCTCCGGGCAGCCCTGCTGTCGCTGGGCATCACGGCTACGCTGCATCACATCGCCGACGACGAGCTGGCGCTGGAAGATATGCTGACCGATCTGCTGGCGAACCACGACCTGCTGCTGCTCAGCGGGGGCGTATCGGCCGGGAAAGCCGACTTTGTACCGGACGTACTGACCCGGCTGGGCATTCAGAAACAGTTTCACAAAGTTGATCAGCGACCGGGCAAACCCCTCTGGTTCGGCTCCACCACTGCCGGACAGGCCGTGTTTGCCCTGCCCGGCAATCCCGTTTCGACCGTGCTCTGCGCCTGCCGCTACGTGCTGCCGTTTCTGCGGGCGTCGCTGGGTCTGCCGGCCGACCGTCCGCACTACGCCCAACTGACCCGCACGATTCTGTTCGATCCGGCACTGACGTACTTTCTGCCGGTCCGGCTGGTCTCCGAACCCGACGGGCGTATGATGGCGCATCCGCTGCCCGGTTCCGGCTCGGCCGACTTCGCCAACCTGCTTGATGCAGACGCGTTTATGGAGCTACCCGCCGACCGGTCAGAGTTTCGGGCGGGCGAAGGATTCCGCGTCTGGCCAACGCGGTAAACCCTGTCGCAATTGCCCCGATTATTGCCGTTTTCACCCCCCGTCGAGGCCGGGAACGCAGGGTATATTTGTCATGTAGATCACCAAACAACAATACGACATGACAACGCCAAACCAACCCGCAAACCCCGTTTCAAAATCCGCGAAAACGACAGCCATCGCCTACTGGATCTTCACCGGTCTCTTTTCGTTCATCATGCTTGGCTCGGCTATTCCCGACATTCTCGTGTCGCCCGAAGCCGTACAGGGTTTTAAGGACATGGGCTATCCGGCTTATCTGATTCCGTTTCTGGGCTGGGCCAAACTGTTTGGTGTGCTGGCCATTCTGGTGCCGGGTTTCCCCCGGCTGAAGGAGTGGGCCTACGCCGGTTTGTTCATTGACCTGGTTGGCGCTACGTATTCCATCTACAAAAGCGGGATTCCCTTCGCCATGTGGGCACCCATGCTGATCTTCATACTGCTTGGTGTCGGTTCCTACGTGTTTTACCACAAACGGCTGAAAGCAGCGGCAGCCGCCAGCCAGCCGACACCCCCTCCTGTGGGCGCTTATCCCTCTGTTCAAACGGCCTGACAACGTACACGTAGCAAACCGCCGTGGCTTGTATTGCTCAAGCCACGGCGGTTTGCTACGTAGGAAAGCTTTATTTTAAGTCAAGATTACCGCTGGCGTATTTGAGGGTATACCTGAATCGATCAATCCGCCAGCCGTTTTCGGTCTGAATCAGGTGCAGATCATAACTTCCGACAAACTCCCGGGTTTTGCCCGCCGTGGCGGCTTCTTTGTAGTGCGTGGCGGTAGCATAGGCGAATACGTCAGCTTCCGTTCCATTGATCTGCACGAGGTAGTTACCGGCCAGGTGATTAATGGCATCGATCCCTACAAAACCCTGTTGCCAGGTGTCGCATACGGCCTTGGATGTCATCTGTTTCGACTCACCACCCAGCGACGACATGTCGAAAAACAGGCTTTCCGAAAATACGTCGTCCTGAATCTTTTGCCACTCCTGATAGTCTGTGTACACGAACAGCCGGTTTACTACGTCTGTGATCTGCTCCCTGGGTGTAAAGCTTTCCATATTGCCTAAAAAGTTGTTGCTGAACCGCTGGTTACCTCTGATCAACCCTGCTTTGGCATCCATCCATAAAGATACAGACACTCAACGCAATACGCTTATTGATTCAGCAAACGAATCGTTTAGCCGCTCGACCTGACCCCGGTGGCGGTCAATATGAAACCGCAGGAATTCCAGGCGTTGCCCAAAGGTCATCGGTCCCGAAATGGGGTGCGGGTGAGCCTGGATCAACAGGTCTTCGTCGGTTAGCAACTCGCCAAACGCTTCCAGAGTGGATTGCAGGCCGGCCAGCGCCGAGGCCCAGAACCCCAGCGGTCCGCCCATACGCGGGGCGGCTACGGGCGGCACAATTTCTTTCTCCTGCCACGTGCGCCGGATAATGTCTTCGACCGGTAGTCCGCCGTTCGGGCTGGCGCCTTCGAAGCTAACCGTTCCGGCCCGGATACTGAGCAGCGTCTTCCACATGCCCAGAATACCGCCCTGCTCGGCCCAGAACAAATGTTCGGTAATCTCGACCGCATTCCAGGCATCGGGCGCGGGTTTCCATTGGGCCTGCGATTCGTCCATACCAGCCAGACTGGTCAGGTAATTCCGGCGGGCAACGGCAACCTGCTGAAGAAGTTGATGGGTATTGGTCATGGGTTCGGTTATTTCGGTATACGTTTCGCGTACCAGGTCATCTGCCCCCGGTGGTTGGCGTAGTGCTCGGTCACGTGAAACCACTTGCAATAGTTATTCCAGTTCCATTCTTTGGTTTCGCCGGAGAGCAGCCAGGCATCGTCCCGCTGTTTCATCTCGCGCCTGGTAACGGCTCTGGCGTCGTCGATGGCATCCTTGTAGTAGCTCAGCGGATTTCCTTTGATCTGCTTCCTGGCGTCGTCGCCCAGTTCCATGGCTACGTTCCATCTGGGTTTATTGGCTTCTGAAAACCCGTTGAGGTTATGAAACGTAATGTCCTGATAAATCACTTCGGTAGCCGCTACGTGCAGGATTAATGAGCCAATAGAGTTCGAGTCTTTATCGTGCACGTAGTCCAGTTGCTCTACGCTTAGCTTCGAATGATACTTGATGACCGAGTCGCTCACCCAGTCCAGCATGGACATCAGCGTACCGATCTGCGGGGTAAAGCCCGACTTGGGACCAATGTGGTTGATGTTAGCGTCGTCAACGATCGGGTTGGCCAGAGCCTGTTGCGGCAGCAGTAGAGCCCCGGCCGCGAGGCTGCCCGCGCCGATTGTAAAGGCAAAATCCCGCCGGGAATAATGGTTGCGTTTCATCGAAAAAAAGGTTTAAAGTTTATTACAGACAAGTTCAGACCGGAAGCCGTCCTGCTACGCGTCGACGTTTCGTACAGACTTCCTGAGTGTTTTCGGTTTAGACGGGTTGTAACGTCAGGTTCATTTTGACATTTTTTAACAGAGACGCACCTCTCAGGAAAAACTGATTTCCGGCTCGGCGGCTCGCTTCGCCTTCAGTACCCGGTTAAGAACGCGTCGGCTTGGCACTTCCACAAAGCGATACGTAAGGGCCGCGACAAGCACGACCAGCAGCAGGTAAACCAGGCAGGCAATCGGTCCGGCCGGCCCGTAAGTTACCGGCCCGGCGGGTTTCTGGTCGGCCGGGGCCGTAATAAGCTGCACCGCCAGAAACGAGAACAGAATGGGCATGTGAACCATGTATATGGAATAAGACCAGTCGCCCAGTCGTTGCAGCGGCCGGGTTTTCAGGAGTTTTGACACGCGTCCGGCATTATAGCAGGCCCCCAGAATGAGCAACGGGAAGGCCCAGATGGTAAACGTATCGGGTACTTGCCAGTGGAAGGCAACCGCCAGGCCAAGCACCAGCGCCAGAAACACCCCGCTTCGCCTTAAAACGTTCTGCCCCCACTGGCGACTGTATGCTTCCAGACAAATCATACCCAGCAAAAAGCCCGCAAAACACCGCAGAAAGCTACCCGGAAACCTCAGGTCGTCGATGGTATTGGTGAGCGTGGACAGCCAGGGTTTGTACATGGCATGGTTTTCGACCGGCTGGGTCAGGTACACGTATAAGGCCAGCACAACCCCCAGCAACCCATACCTGCCTGCGCCCGACAGTCGACGGAAGCCGAGTATCAGCAGGGGGAACAGCAGGTACAACAGCCACTCACAGCCGATCGACCAGGTTGGGGTGTTCCAGGTTCCCGATCCCACCGCCATAAACCCATGCAGCATGAACACGTGCAGCGGAATAGCCGATACGTCGAACACGCCCTGTTCAACGCGGCCCAGTTTGACCTGGTAGACCTGTACGACCAGCATATAGATGCCAACCACCCACAGGAGCGTGATCACATGAAGCGGGTAAATACGGGCAAATCGGGCCGCCATATAGCGTCGGAATGATGCGGTAGACACCCGGTTCTCGAACCAGTCGCCGTACACATAGGTGATGATGAAGCCGCTCAGGATGAAGAAAAAGTCGACCAGCAGGTACCAGCGCCGATGCAACTGCGTAATGGCGGGGTCGATTAGCGGCATCACCAGCAGGTTGAAGTGAAACGTAACGACCAGCAGGGCCGCAACACCCCGCAACGGTGTCAGGGTGGTCAGGTATGAACGGTTCATGGGCATAGGGATGAATAGATGGAGGAAGGTATCCATTTATCCCTGATGCAGCCGAATCACTTTAGTAAATGGTTGATTTTTAACAGCTCATGATGAGCCGTTCATTTTTACTTCAGGAAAGCAATCCGCCTTGTAATGGACATTCTATACGCGTAGCGACTCAAAAAAACGGCCGTTCCGTAATAATCTCCTACCCTGCCGGCCGGAATTAGTTCAGACGATAATGCACTCACTACAAAACCGAACGATTTTCCATGATTGAAGACCTCTGGTACAAGAACGCCATCATCTACAGCCTTGACCTGGAAACGTTTATGGATGGCAACGGCGACGGAATCGGCGATTTTGAGGGCCTCTGCCGTCGGCTCGATTACCTCCACGCCCTGGGCGTCGATACGGTCTGGCTGGCTCCGTTTCAGCCCACGCCGAACAAGGACAACGGCTACGACATCCGCGACTACTACGGTGTTGATCCCCGGCACGGCTCCAGTGGCGACTTCGTTGAGTTTATGCACCAGGCCAACAAGCGGGGCATTAAAGTCATCATCGACTTGGTTGTCAATCACACGTCCGATCAGCACCCGTGGTTTCAGGATGCCCGCAACTCGGACGATGCCATGCACCACGACTGGTACATCTGGTCTAAGAAAAAACCCTCCGACTGGGACGAAGGTATGGTGTTTCCCGGCGTTCAGAAATCCACCTGGACGTACGACAAAAAAGCCAAAGCGTATTATTTCCACCGGTTTTACGATTACCAGCCCGACCTGAACATGGACAACGACGCCGTGCGGGCCGAAATCCGCCGGATTATGGGCTACTGGCTGCAACTGGGCGTAGCCGGGTTCCGGGTGGATGCCGTACCGTTCATCCTCGAAACGCCGGCTCCCGGCAAGGCCGAATCGACCATGAAGTTTGACTACCTGCGGGAGATGCGCCGGTTTCTGCAATGGCGGAAAGGCGACGCGATCCTGCTCGGCGAAGCCAACGTTCTACCCAAAGAAACCGCGCAGTACTTTGGCCAGGAAGGCAATGGCATCCATCTGATGTTCAACTTCTTCGTTAACCAGCACCTGTTCTATGCCCTGGCTACGGCCGACATTGAGCCACTGGTCAAGGCCCTGGAAGATACCCGCATCGATTTCCAGATGGCGCAGTGGGCGCAGTTTCTGCGCAACCACGACGAACTCGATCTGGGCCGCCTGACCGATGAGCAGCGCCAGCGGGTGTTCGACCGCTTCGGCCCCGACGAAAACATGCAGCTCTACCACCGCGGCATCCGTCGGCGGCTGTCGCCGATGCTGGGCAGCCGGCAGCTGACCGAACTGGCCTACAGCCTGATGTTTTCGCTGCCCGGTACGCCCGTGATCCGCTACGGCGACGAAATCGGCATGGGCGACGACCTCAGCCTGCCGGAACGGGAAGCCGTGCGGACACCCATGCAATGGACCGACAGCCCACAGGCCGGTTTTTCGGCCGCCGACAAGCTCGTACATCCCGTGATCGACGAAGGCCCGTACGCGTATCAGCATGTCAACGTGGAGGCCCAGCGCCGTGACCCCGACTCGCTGCTCAACTGGATGACCGCCCTGATGCGCCTGCGGAAAGAATGTCCGGAGATTGGCTGGGGCGACTGGCAGATCCTGAAAACCGACGTATCGCCGGTCCTGGTCATGCACTACAACCGAATGGGTCAGTCGCTGCTGATCCTGCACAACTTCGACGAAAAGCCGCGCGAAGTCCTGCTGAACCTGAAGGCCCCCGGCGAAAATAAACTGATCGATCTGATTGCCAACTATGAACAGGAAGCCGACGAAAAGGGCACGCATCGCATTACGCTGGATGCCTACGGCTACCGCTGGTTCCGCACCGGGGATTTGAGCCATCTGCTGCCCTGATACCCGCTCACGTTACTTCATTACGAACGACTTATGATCAAGATCGGATACCACGCATCGCACGAACAGTTCAAGCCCAGCACCCTGCTGGCTAATGTGCAACTCGCTGAACAGGCCGGTTTTACGGCCGGCTCTTCGTCGGACCACTTTCACCCATGGACCAACCAGCAGGGCGAAAGCGGATTTGCCTGGTCGTGGCTGGGAGCCGCTATGCAGGCTACGTCGCTCACGTTTGGCGTCGTCAATGCACCGGGGCAGCGCTAC
The DNA here is from genome assembly GCF_003583365.1 of Fibrisoma montanum. Classification (GTDB taxonomy): domain Bacteria; phylum Bacteroidota; class Bacteroidia; order Cytophagales; family Spirosomataceae; genus Fibrisoma; species Fibrisoma montanum. The sequence goes on along the minus strand of NZ_QXED01000002.1, from coordinate 950,728 downwards.
CATCCTGCCATCATTGCCCAGGCGGCCGCCACACTGGCCGACATGTTTCCCGAGCGGTTCTGGCTGGCCGTCGGGTCGGGGCAGACCCTGAACGAACACATAACGGGCGAAAAGTGGCCGTCCAAAGCCGACCGCAACACCCGTCTGAAAGAATGCGTCGACATCATCCGGGCGTTGTGGAACGGCGAATGTGTCACCCACAAAGGGCTGGTTACGGTCGAGGAGGCTATCCTCTATTCCCGTCCGGCAGTGAAACCCCTGATTTTCGGCGCGGCCGTTACGGCTAAAACGGCGGAGTGGGTCGGCTCGTGGGCCGATGGGCTGCTGACCATTTCGCAGCCCATTGAGAAGCTCCAGGAGGTTGTAGAGGCCTTCCGGCGCGGGGGTGGCGAAGGCAAGCCGATGCATCTGAAAGTGCAGTTATCGTACGCCGAAACCGATGAAGCCGCGCTGCACGGTGCCCATGAGCAGTGGCGGGTCAACATCCTCCCCAATAACGTACTGACCGAACTGCGTATGCCCGATCAGTTTGATGCTGCCAGTCAGTTTGTGAGCGAAGATGAGATCGTATCGATGATCAACGTATCGTCTGATCCGGCACGGCACCTGGCGTGGCTGACCGACTACCTCGATCTGGGGTTTGAACTGCTCACGCTGCACAACGTGAACCGGGATCAGCAACGGTTCATTGATGCGTTTGGCGAATCGGTACTGCCGGAACTGCTGAAAACCGCTTAACTCGGTACCTATGGCTGAAAAGACCTCCGCCAGCTGATTATCAGCTTAGAAAACTGTTAGAATTGATCTCCGTACAAAACCCCCTCACTGAACAGGGGGTTTCTTTTTCAGTTTCTTAACCACAGTATCCCGGCATACTTTAAACGGTGACGTTATGGAAAACATGGAGAATCTATTCAGCTACACGTCCGTGCAATTCGACGTTGTACGCCACATTTTAACGCTGGGCGTAGGGGCGCAGGTGGCCGGTCTGGTGTACTTTCTGACTACCGCGAATGAAAGCTCCCCCCGCTACCGGCTTTCGTCCACGCTGTCGGCCGTCGTGATGGTGTCGGCCGCCCTCATTCTGCTCAATCAGCAGATCAACTGGTCGCAGGCCTTTACGTGGGACGGCGAACGCTGGAACCCCTCAACCACTACGTTTTCGAACGGCTACCGCTACGTGAACTGGTCCATCGACGTACCGATGCTGCTCACCCAGCTGCTGGTTGTGCTGGGCATCACCGGCCGGCAGTTTCGCCGGACCTTTATCGGGTTCGTGGTGGCCGGGCTGCTGATGATCTACACCGGCTACGTGGGTCAGTTCTACGAAACGACCGACATTGCCACTATGCACATCTGGGGGGCTGTCAGCACCGTGTTTATGATCTACATCTGCTACCTCGTCGGAACAAGCATTTTCCGGGCGGCCCAGACCATGCCCGGCGACACGGGTAGCCACGCCCGGGCTATTTTCTGGCTGCTGATCCTGTCCTGGACACTTTACCCGATTGCCTACGCCATGCCCTGGCTTTCGCCAACGGCAGACGGTATGGTGATCCGGCAAATCTGCTTCACGGTTGCCGACATTACGTCAAAGGTTATTTACGGCGTGATGCTTAGCCAGCTGGCTACGAAGCTGAGCGCCATTGAAGGCTACCAACCCGGTCTGGCAGCCACAACGAGTGCTGCCTACAAAACTATTGAACCTGCTTACGACGGCGAAACTACCCGACGGACACAGCCTGCCTATGGGGATGGCGTATCCCGGTAGTTAGCTCATAGATGAGTCGATAACCGGCCCGGCTGACCAACGTTGGCGGGGCCGCTTTTTTTGGGGTTATTCGATCCGCTTTTTCTGCCGCAGTTCTTTTACCTCGAAATCGAACGAGAGCTGGTTCATGCAGTTGAAATGCCGCATGGGGCACTGGTCAAAACCGATTTTGGAACAGGGTCGGCATTCCAGCCCCGTCTTTTCCAGCACGACGAAGTTGGTTTTGTAGGGATACATGCCTAAATGAGGGGTCGTGTTGCCCCAGATGGAGTAGATTTTCTTTTTCAGGGCGGCCGCGATGTGCATCAGACCGGTATCGTGGCTGAACACCACCCGCGCCCGCGCCAGCAGCGACGCCGACTGGTTGAGGTTGTACTGCCCGCAGGCATTGTAGATAAGCCGCTTGCCCACCGCCCGCACGATTTCCTCCCCGGCCTCGCGGTCTTCCTTGCCGCCCAGCAGCACGATCGGGTAGTTAATTTTCCGGCATAGCTCGATCATCCGGGGCACGGGCAGCTTCTTGGTTGCGTGCTGCCCACCGATGGCATAAGCCACGAAGTCTTCCTGGTGCGTAGCCGGCAGCCAGTCCGTTTCGACATGGTCTTTGTAGGGTATAAAATAATCGAGACCCTGCTCGTCGTTCTCCACCCCGAACGGACGTACCGTAGCCATGTACCGGTCCACGATGTGCTGATTCGGCATGACGTTCACCTTCCAGCGGACGTAGAACCATTTGCGGATGTTAAGCTTGTCGAAGCTGTACGACTTGACGCCGAGCCCCGCCTTAAGCACGCTGGTCCGCAGGTTGTTGTGCAGGTCGATCACGTAGTCATAGCGTTCGGCGCGGAGTTCTTTCAGCAGGTCGTACAGGCTCGTTTCCAGATAGAACCGCTTATCAATATACGGATTATGTTCTACCAGCGACTGATAGCCTTTTTTCGTACAAAAATGTACTTCGGCGCCCGGTACCTGCTGTTTCAGGCAACGAATGACAGGCGTCGTCAGGACAATGTCACCGATAGACGAGAAGCGTATAATCAGAAACTTAACCGGGGTGGCCATAACTGAGAATTTACGCGAAAATATTGTTTTTTACGCGGTATATCAAACGGTTGCTTACTGGGTTACTGAATGGCTCGATTTAGTAAAAAATGGGGTCGCTGCCGGGTTCAAAACGGCTCAGTATACCCACCACCGGGGTTTGGTGGGCGTCCGGTACTGGCTTTCCTCGCATACCGTACAGGGCGGTGGCGGCCCCGGGGGAAACGGTGGCGGAGTCGGGCGGATGTTGGGGGTCGATGAGATGCCTCCGCGGTTCAGCGTATACGGCACCAGCGACGCTCCCGAGGCCCCAAAAAAACCGTAGACCGGTTCGTCGGGATTGCTCACACAGACCACATTCCCCTGGATACCGGCCGGGGCTGCGTCGAAGATACCGCCGTTGCTGTTGGTCAGTTTATCCACGCGGCTCCAGAAGTTGTAGGCCTCGCGGCTCAGGGTCTGCTGCTCAATTTCCACGTAGTACTTGCTGGTCGATTCGTAGGGCGCGCGCAGAATGAGCTGGCGGCTGATGGCCCGACCGTTGATGAGCGCGTCGGTGGCTACGTTGATGCAGGCGTTGCCGTAGCACCGGACAATATCCCAGCACTCCGAACAGCAGGGATAGCTGTATTCGACGCCCGGATTGGAGTTGGGCACCTGCCGGATGGAACAGATGCTGATCGGCTCGTAGTGGGTCCAGCGCCAGCGGTAGTAGTCGCCCGTTGTGGCCGGATCGCGGGTGTCGACGTAGATGTTAAACCCTTTGTCGAACGCCAGTGTCCCGGGAATCGGCGACTCCGAATACTCCGCGTAGATGCTGTCGATTTTTGGGGCCGCTTTGAGCAGTTCGGGCTTCGACTGGTACCGTTTGCCGTCGGCAGTGGTAAACTCCAGCCGGTACGTCCGACCGGTCTGCCCCCGGTAGTCGGCGGGTGTCTGGTAGATACCGCTTCCGGTGCCCAGTTCACGCAGCGACTGCCGTCGTCCCTGATCATCCACAATGGCAACCTGCGCCCCGCTCACCCGCAGGTTGAGGGCAACATTGGTGTAATCGCTCGTGTAGGTCAGGTTAACGGAATACGGTCCCGGCTGATCGGTTATGAGTCCTTCGACCACCACCGCCCGCGGAATGCTTTTTACCTCCGGCTGGTACGGCGTCACGCAGGTAAGCAGGCAGGAAGATAGCAGCAGGACGAAAAGAACTTTATAGAACGTCATGTGAGGGGTCAGCATCGGATAGGCAACGGGTTAAAACTTGAAATTCCAGGTAAGCGACGGAAACACCGATCCAAAGATGGCCAGCTTGAACGCATCCTTATCCTGCCGGGGGTCAAAGCGGTAGAAGACCGAATACGCGTTCTTGTGCGCGTAGACGTTGTAGATCGCGAATACCCAGCTTTGCTGAACACGTCGCTGCCGGGCGGGATCCTGCTCAAACAGCATCGAAAAATCGAGCCGGTGGTAGTCGGGTATCCGCTCCTGATTCCGGTTGATGAAAATTGGCACCCGCACCCCGTTGATCACCGCCCGGCCGTAGGGTTGCGTGATGGGTCGCCCGGTGCTGTACGTAAAATTCAACGACAGGCTAAACCGAAGGCTCGGCCGGTAGGTGGCCGTAGCGTTGAGTGTGTGCGGCTTATCGAAGTTGGCCGGATACGCCCGTCCGCCGTTGATGCGCTCTTCCACGAAGGGACTGTCGATGGTCAGGAATGTCCGGGAGTAGGTATAGCTGACCCAGCCCGTCCAGGCCCCTTTGTTCTTCCGCAGTTGTGTTTCCAGCCCGTAGGCCTGTCCGCGTCCCTGCAGCAGATCCGTTTCGGGGAGGGCATTCAGCGTCAGGTCAGCCCCGTCTTTGTAGTCGAGGGCATTTTGTAGGGTCTTGTAGTAGACTTCGGCCGACAACTCGATGGCGTCGTTGTTTATGTTCCGGAAGTACCCCAGCGACCACTGATCGGCAATAACGGGACTGACGTTCTGGTCGGCCAGTTTCCAGCGTGAGGTAGGCAGGGCGGCCGTTGTGTTCGTGATCAGGTTAATATACTGCCGCAGCCGGTGGTAGCCTGCTTTGACAGACTGCCCCGGTGCCAGATTCCAGCGAACCGCCAGCCGGGGTTCAATCCCACCGGAACTATGGTAAATTTTTCCGGCGCCGTATTCCTGTTCGGCCGCGGCCGTTCCCGGTTCGCGGGGCTGTTCGGGCGAATACGTCCGGACGTCGGCCGGGCCACGGTTGAGCAGTGCCGAATACCGCAGGCCAAGCTGTAATGCCACCGTAGAGGTCAGGTTCCAGTCGTCCTGCACGTAGGCCGCCACTTCATAAGCCCGCTCAATGGGCAATACCACCGGCAATACGTTCGAGAACGGCCCCGGCACCAGTCGGTTCGGCTGGATGCTGTAGTCGATCAGGCTGGCTCCGGTCTGCACCTGATGTTTCTCGTTCACATTGATGCTCAAATCCGAACGGACTTGTCGGTGCAGCACTTCGGCCTGCAGCCGAAACGCGTTGGACGAGTCGGGTACTGATGTTTCGGTCTGGTAGCGGCTCCAGATGGCCGTAGTAGCGAGGTTGAACCGCTTGCTGATAAAGTAGTTCCACCGCACCGCACCAGCCATGGTCTCGTAATCGAAACGGGTCGAAGAGGCATTGACTTCCAGACTCGCCAGCGAATCGGACGGCAGCTTGAATACGTCCCGGCTGACGTAGCCCGTGAACGTAACGGTATGCTGTTCATTCGGCTGAAACTTGACCTTCGTGGTGAGGTCGTAGAAGTTAGCCTTGGTTCCCCGCAGCGAGGGCGGTCCGAGCTGAAACAGAAAATCATTGACCGACACCCGCGTAGCCGCCAGCACCGACAATTTGCGGGGAATGACGGGCCCCTCTACCCCCAACCGGCTCGATACCAGCCCGATGCCGCCGTTGAGGGTCCATTTTTCGGCTTCCGGCTCCTTGATCTTGATGTCCAGCACCGACGAGGCCCGGCCACCGTACCCGGCTGCGATACCGCCCCGGTGCAAGGTCGCATCGCGCACTACGTCGGGGTTGAACACCGAGAAAAACCCGAACAGGTGACTGGTATTGAACAGGGGCACTTCATCCAGCAGCACGAGGTTCTGGTCGACGCTACCCCCGCGCACATTGAAGCCCGTAGCCCCCTCCCCGACCGTTGTGACGCCGGGCAGCAGCAGCAGGCTCCGCACGATATCGACCTCGCCCATGAACGCCGGAATCCGCTTGATATTCTTTATACTCAGCTGCGTAACGCCCATTTCGACCTTGCGAACGTTGCGGTCGGGCGCTTCGGTCTGCACCACCACTTCCTGCAGATACTGCGAATCTTCGGCCAGCTCGACGTTGAGCAGGAGCAGCTTGTTGAGCGTAACCGCTTCGGTTTTTACGACGTAGCCCACGTGCGAAAACCGAACGGTGTACCTGCCTTCAGGGAGGGGTATCACAAAGTACCCGTCGCTGCCCGTGCGGGTGCCTTTGCGGTTGTTCTGCACAAAAACCGTTGCGCCCGCGATGGGCTTACCCGTAACGGCCTCGCGCACATACCCGGTCAGGGAGTGAACCGACGTTTTCTGGGCCGGGAGAGTAAAAGGGAGCAGCCAGCCAAGCTGGAACAGCAGGAGTAAACGAAAGCGCATTTTCAGGAAGGTAGGAATAGTCGTGATGGTATGGAAAAGCCGGATACAAAGACCATTCTACCCGGCAAGTAACTGATTTTTTCGGTTTTGCAGATACGCCTTCATCTCTGTCAGCGTCAGGGCGTTAAACGTCATGGCTTTGGTCAGGCCACCTTTCCGTCCTACAGCCACCCCATAGTGCATATCCAGCAGGCCCGCCAGATCGTGCGCATCGGGGTTGATGCTCAGCATAACGCCCCGCTCCATGGCGTAATCGATCCAGCGCCAGTCGATGTCGAGCCGGTAGGGACTGGCATTGATTTCAATCACTACGTTATGTTCAGCGCAGGCGTCGATAACGGCCCGGTGATCGATGGGGTAGCCGGCGCGGGCCAGCAGCAACCGCCCGGTCGGGTGGCCCAGAATGGTCGTGTACGGATTCTCGATCGCCCGCAGGAGCCGCGTCGTAGCCTTTTCGAGCGTCATGGTCAGGGTCTGGTGAACGGACGCCACTACGTAGTCGAAGGTAGCGAGCGTAGCGTCGTCGTAGTCCAGCGACCCATCGCCCAGAATATCGGACTCAATGCCTTTGAAAATAAGGAAGTTGTCGCCGAACTGCGCGTTCAGCCGATCGATTTCGCGGTGCTGCGCCTGTACCCGGTCGATGTCAAGTCCGTTGGCGTAGCTAGCCGTTTTGGAGTGGTCAGCAATGCCGAAATACGTCAGGCCCAGTTCACGGCAATAAGCGGCCATGTCGGCGATGGACTGCTTGCCGTCCGACCACGTGCTGTGATTATGAAGCGTACCGCGCAGGTCGTCCCAGGTAACCAGTTCGTCGTTTTGATGGCGACCGGCCCAGCGGAAAGCGAATTCATCCTCGCGCATTTCGGGTACGATGTACGGCAGGCCGGCCCGTTCGTAAATACGTTCTTCCGATACGTTCGACAGGGTCAGCGCAGCCTGAAGCAGCGATACGCTGGCCGAACCAACCTGTTGCAGATGCGGCTCAGCGGCCGTTTGGATGAACAACTGGCGGTCGATCTGGTCGGCCGGAAACATCAGCAGTTCGATGCCTACGTCGCTGCCTTCCATGTGCCCGCGCCACGCAAACGGCGAGGACTCCCGCTCGTTCTGGGTCAGCATCGGGAGGCTGTTCAGGTACCGCTGCGCCCCCACCGGATCGCTGGTTTCGAGCAGGAGCTGGATGGTGTCGACTTCCTGCGCTTTCCGACGTACCTGTCCGCTGATGTCAACGCGATTGAACGCCCTGGTCAGTTCGTCGTGCAGGACGTTGGCGAGCATGGCGGCCCGGTCCATCCGTATCTTGCCTTTCTGCTCCTGGAGGAACGTGAGCGAATTCAGAATTTTTTCCTGCGTACTGGCGCCAAAGCCCTTGATTTTGGCGATCTGTCCGTTTTCGCCCGCCAGTTGCAGATCCCGCAGGTTATCGATGCCAAGTTCGCGCCACAGCGTCCGGATTTTCTTTGCCCCCAGCCCCTTGATCCGGAACATCTCCAGCACACCCTCCGGGGTCTCGGCCAGCAGGTTATCCAACTCGGTCAGGTGGCCGGTTTCAACCAGTTCCCGGATCTTTTGCGCCACGGACTTCCCCACGCCCGGCAGTTTTACCAGCTCCTCGACGGGCAGACTGGCCAGGTCGGCAGTCGATTTATCGAGACTGAACGCGGCTGAACTGAAGGCCCGTATTTTGAAAGCGTCGTGGTCATGGAGTTCCATTAACCGGCCGGTCAGTTCAAGCCGGTCAACGATTTCGGTATTCGTCATACGAATTGAGTAATTTACTCCGCAAGTTAGGCAATTGGTCAGATTTGCCCGGCCTCCAGCAGCCCCCGGCTCTACCTTTATTCCATCAACCTAACCCAATCCAGTTCATGATTCACTCAACAACGGGACTCGTACATATTTGTTCGGCGCTGCTGGCCATGCTATTCGGCGCCGTTGTCCTGCTGGGCAAAAAAGGCACCATCACCCACAAACGCATCGGCTACGGGTATGTAGGGGCCATGGGCGTGCTGAACCTAACCGCCTTCCTGATTTATGACCTCTTTGGCCACTTCGGTCCGTTTCATGGTGCAGCCCTGGTCAGCAGCGGGTCGATTCTGGTCGGGATGGTGCCGGTACTGTTCCGGAACCGGATCGACAACTGGCTGAGCTACCACTACCATTTCATGAGCTGGTCGGTCGTGGGGCTGTACGCGGCCTTCTGGTCCGAAACGCTGACCAGGACCGTACCGATGCAGGCCTTCTGGCCGGTGGTGGTGCTGGCTACGCTGGCCACCACGGCGGCTGGCGGCTGGCTTATCCGCAAACACAGAAACCGCTTCATCCAGCCGGCCAAACCGACCCGAATGAAGCGCGCGTCGCACCCAGTGTAACCGTTTTACCATCACCCCAATCAACCCCATGGAACCCGAATCTCAACCCCCTTCTGACCGCGACCCCCACCTGTGGAAACAAGCCCAGGCCCGGGTTGGCTTCAAGCAACACCTGCGCTCCTACGTAGCAGTGAACATCCTCGTGTGGGCCGTTTACCTGGTGCTGACCTTCGGCGTTGATCGCCGGATTGGTATCTTCCCGTGGCCGCTGTTTATGACCATCGGTTGGGGTTTCGGCCTGATTGCCCACTACGTCCGGGTGTATCGCACCAACGATGGCCATGATGCCGTCGAGCGGGAATACCAGCGTTTGCAGAACCAGGGCCGCTAATACGGCCCTGACATGAGAAGTCAATCATAAATTGGTCCGTTGACTCTTTTCATGCAACACTTTCCCGAAACAGAAAGTACCGTTTGTAAGCCGGGCCGTGAAGAACGGATGAAGCAGCGAAAAGCCCGGCTTTACTCAACGTATGCAAATGATTCTGCACTCGCCCGTCAGCGTCGTGCATGTAGCGGCTGCGCTGACGGCGATGGTTTCGGGAACAAAGGTTATTGTATCAACCAAGGGAACACGCCCACACCGGCTCATCGGCCGTATTTACGTGCTGAGCATGGTGGTGGTGCTGCTGACAGCCTTTCAGATCTACTACCTGTTCGGCCGGTTCGGCATTATTCACTGGGGAGCGGTGGGCAGTGTTGCGGCCCTGCTGATCGGCCTGGTGCCGGTAGCGCTCCGGTCGGTATTGCCAACCTGGCTCCGCTGGCACTACATCGGCATGGGTACGTCCATTACGGGCCTCTATGCGGCTTTTCTGGTGGAGAGTACGTACCGGTTTTTCCCGCCCGAGTGGTTCTGGTACGTCACGATGGGGTGCGCCAACGCAGTATTTATCGTGGGAGCCGTTTTACTGTATCGTCACTGGCCCTTCCCTCCCGACCCGCGCCCGATGCCCTCACGGACGTTGCTGCGCGGCTTCAAACCCCAGCGGCTTCATTAGAACCGGTGGTCAGGAGACGACGACGAGATCGTATTTTGTCAGCAGCCCCGGCAAGCTGTACAGGGAGAACCGGGCTTTTTTCAGCGTATTGTCGTCTGGGTTCAGCACCAGGTTATACGACGTAGCGAAATCGGCCTGCGTCAGGTTGTTGCCTTCAAACCGGGTCAGTTCCAGATTGCAGTTTCGGAAAGCGGTTCCGGTCAGGTCACATTGCAGGAAAAAGGCTTCTTTAATGGAACAGTCGGCAAACAGCGCTTTTTTGAGCTTACGGTTCAGAAACACCACATAGTCAAGCCGGCAATCCTGACACGTAATGTGAAACCCGAACGGGTCACATACCCCAAAATCCACGTGGGGCAGCTTGCAGTTAATAAAGCTGACGTCGTACAGCCTGGTATTTTTGACGACAACGCCGGTTAGGTTGCAGTCTTCGAACCGACAATCCACAAAGCTGGACCCGGCCAGAGACACCCGCGCCAGGTCCAGCTTTTTGAACGTACACTGCTCGAACGACTGATCCTGCCACGTGGCAACAACCTCGTCTGCCGGACCGATGATCTGGTCATAGAACTCCATACGGCTGGGGCTTAAACGGCGACGGGGGCTTTGATGGCCGGCCAGGGATTATAGTTGTCGAGCGTAAAATCGTCGAAGGTAAAGTCGAAGATTGACGTCACGTCCGGGTTCAGCCGCATGGTCGGCAGCGGGCGCGGCTCGCGGGCGAGCTGCGTCTCGACCTGCTCCAGGTGATTCAGGTACAGGTGCGTGTCGCCCCCGGTCCAGATGAACTCGTTGGCTTCGTAGCCACACTCCTGCGCGATCATCATCGTCAGCAGGGCGTACGAGGCAATGTTGAACGGAACACCCAGGAATACGTCGGCGCTGCGCTGGTACAACTGGCACGACAATCTGGGAACCTCCTCCCCCTTCAGGGGGTCAGGGGGGGCCACGTAGAACTGCATCAGCAGGTGGCAGGGCGGCAGGGCCATACTCGGTACGTCGGCCGGATTCCAGGCCGAAATAATCATCCGACGCGAATCCGGGGTCGTCTTTAACTGATTCAGTACGTCCTGCAACTGGTCAATGACTCGTCCATCGGGCGCGGCCCAGCTCCGCCACTGCTTCCCATACACCGGACCGAGGTCGCCGTTTTCGTCGGCCCATTCATCCCAGATGCTGACGCCGTTATCCTTCAGGTACCTGATGTTCGTGTCCCCTTTGATAAACCACAGCAGTTCGTGGATAATCGACTTTGTGTGTACTTTCTTGGTCGTCAGCAGCGGGAAACCATCCTGGAGATTAAAGCGCATCTGGTAGCCAAATACGCTAATGGTGCCGGTGCCGGTACGGTCGGTCTTACGGGTGCCGTTGGCGAGTATATGACGGAGTAGGTCGTGGTATTGTTTCATTTATGCGGTTGCTGAACGGTAGCAGCAGGTTTTTCAGATTTAAAGGCCGATGGATTGTTGACAGCTGAATAAATGCCGTAACCAAGACCTCCTATCATGCCAAGCATGATAAACAGCAGGTAGCTGATTGCATAGGCAACGATTGAACGCCACAAAACAGAAAAGAACCCTACCCGGCGCTGGAATAACTGATAGTACGTCAGGGCGTAATAGCCAAACATCACCACTAACGATACCCCCATAACGGTCTTATACGCTTCAACTGATCCGCCCAGCGCCCAGAACAGGACGACAATCGCCAGCGATATCAACATTGTAAAGTTGGTGACAAACGTCTGGATGACCATCATTTCGGGGTAGTTGTAACGCTGCCGACGGAACATCAGCCAGTTGCCGAACGCGAAGAACGGAATCATTATAATATAAACCAGCGTCTGATTCCGATCTATCCACTCAAACATCTGGGCCTGGAACGCTTGTGCACCAGCAGAGCCTTGTTTTGTATCAAACATTGCCTGACTGGCCTTCATGTAGCTCACCCCAAGACCGTGCTGTACGAACAGCAGAACTGCGCCGAGCATCAGCAGCAGGGCCAGCGGCCGGTAGTGATTAACCCGTTTACCTTCCAGAAACTCGCGGATGGTATGACCAGGGCGGACAATTAACTGGCGCAGGGTGTAGGCAATACCGTGGTCAACGTGCCAGACACTGTGCGGAATCTCGTGCCAGATGTAATGCCAGTTGATGCGGTGGGTATCGGCGCGCTGGCCGCATTGACTGCAATAGCGGCCCGTGTACTCATGGTCGCAGTTCTGGCAGGCTACCACCTCACTGGTCAGGTGGTCATGATGATGATGCGATTGCTTGGTAGAGTTAACCGAGATCATGTCGAAAAGGGGTTTGCCAAAAATAACGAATATATGGCTTTTGTTTTACCCCCTTTCGCAGATAAACGATCGTTAACAGAACAATAAAGGTATCCGGGGAGTGCACAACGTACGGCAGGCCCTCCGCAAATACCTTTACTCTGTAGTTACGCTATTTCAAACGAATAGGTAATCTCAGCCGTTGGGCGAAGCTGAGCCGTTGCCGAACAGTATTTGTCCATCGACAGGTCGATGGCCCGCTGCACCTTGTTGGCATCCAGCTGGCCTTTCAGCAGGTACGTGATGTGGATCTTCTGAAACGGCGCGGGGGTGGCGTCTTTCTCCCGCAGGCCGTCGACGCGCAGGCGAAAATCGTCGATCACCTGCTTCTGCTTTTTCAGGATCAGGATCACGTCAATGGCCGAACAACTGGCGAGGCCCATCAGCAGCATTTCCATCGGCCGGGCTCCGGCGTTATGGCCACCGATGTCCGTCGACCCATCAATGTCGAGGGCAACACCGGCCGTGCCAGTAGCCTGAAAATGAAAAGCGTCGTCGACGCGCACCAGCTCAACGTGCATGGTATTAAATTGTTGAGCTGATTCAACCGTTTGAGAATCAAGCATTGTATTGTTGCGTTTATAAAGGTACGTTCGTATATTCACCAACCCAAACCGAGCACTCCCATGTCCGAGAAATTCACTGAAGATCTATTCGACCTAAAAAACGACCGTCGGCTGAGTGTGTACTTATATCGGGCGGGTTTTGGCTGCTGGCTGCTCTACATCCTGTCGGGTGCGCACTTTCTGCATGCCCTCCGCATGTACCGAACAGATTTTGGTATCTTCTCGTTCTTTCTGATGGTGCTGGGTCTGTCGGCGTCCATGATTTACGACTACCATCATCACCCCGCCGAGTTTGAGCAGAAGAAAAAGTGGCTCGCCGTCGGGTATCTGGTACTGGCCGGCTTAATCTACTTCCTCATTCTGCGCGATCAGCCGGTAACGTTCCAGGGCGTCTTCGGGTCTAACTCATTGTTCAGTCGGTTCTAATGACCCGACCCATTCCGGTATGCAATGAATCAACTTAGAACAATACTTCCGGGCCTCCGGAGCGGAACGCCTGTTTTTCTGTAACCCCTGCGTTGCCATCAAAACCTGTTCGATGGCCAGACCCATGAGTTTTCCAGCCGCTGCCGTAAATCAGTAATCTTAAAACTTCCGCCCCATCATTTTATCCCGAACGGCCTTGAATTCGGAGCCGGGCTTCCAGTTCGGGAAATTCGTTTGCGTAGCCAGCCGGTACCCTACGCTGAACAGAATCTGCATGTCTTCGATCGCGCCCGAAATATCCCAGTCTGGCGAATAATTGTCGGCGGTTGTGTGATAGCGGGTCAGGTTATACTCCTCAAACTGCGCATTGCCCCAGGCCGCGCCCTGAGTCACCGAATTGACACCGGCTTTCAGATACAGCGACGGTACGCCTACTTTGGCAAAGTTGAAGTGATCAGACCGGAAGTAGCTGCCCGCCGACGGATTGAACTCGCCCCGGATTGTGCGGTTTTGCCGGGCCGCAGCCGCCACTACGTAATCGTCCAGTTCTGACTGCCCTTTGCCGACAATGATGATGTCTTTCGTGCGGCCGATGGGCTGCAGGGCGTCGATGTTCAGGTTGGCCACGGTTTTGTTGAGCGGAAACACAGGGTGCTGCGCGTAGTATTCCGACCCCAGCAGCCCCTGCTCTTCGGCCGTAACGAGCAGAAACACCACCGAACGAGCCGGTTTTGTTTTTAATCGGGTGAAGGCTTCGGCAATTTCCAGCACGGCGGCCGTACCGGTCGCGTTATCGACGGCTCCGTTGAAAATCGAATCCCCTTTGACCGGCACGCCCTTGCCGAGGTGATCCCAGTGAGCCGAGTAAATGATGCATTCGTCCCGGCGGGTCGTGCCCGGCAGCACCGCCAGTACGTTCCGGGAAACGGACTCCTTGAGGGTGCTGTTCAGCGTAACCGACGCCCGAACGCCCATCGGCACCGCTTTGAATCCTTTCTGACCGGCCTGCCGGAACAACTCCGTCGACAGCCCGGCCAGACTGAACAGCTTCCGGGCGGCATCGAGCGTCAGCCAGCCTTCTACCAGCGCCCGCGACTGGTTATTGTCACTGGCTTTCAGGTACAGTTTCGACCCGGAAAAGCTATTGCGAACCACCGACCAGCCGTAGCTGGCGGCTTTTGATTCGTGCACGATCAGCACCCCGGCGGCTCCCTGACGGGCGGCTTCTTCGTACTTGTAAATCCAGCGGCCGTAGTACGTCATGGTGTTGCCTTTGAACAACGTACTGTCGACCGAGCCGGGGTCGTTTACCAGCACCACTACGGTCTTTCCCTTCACGTCCAGCCCGGCGTAGTCGTTCCAGCCAAACTCCGGTGCTACAATGCCGTAGCCGACAAACACCAGCTCTGAGTTGGCCAGCGACACCTGTTTCTGCACGCGGGGGGTTGTTGCCACGAAATGGTCCAGCGGCCTGAGCGACACCGTTTCCGTTTTTCCCTGCAGCACCAGAGGGCCCGCCGGTACGGACGTGATATCGACCATCGGTACATCCTGAAAGTAACTGGTGCTGTTGCCGGGCTGCAGCCCCAGCGTTTCGAAGGCCGTTTTGAGATAGTTTATGGTTTTGGTTTCGCCGGCCGTGAACGGTTTCCGCCCTTCAAACGCATCAGACGATAAGGCCTGAACGTGGCGGGTAAACGCTTTCCCGTCGATCAGGGATTGGTCCGGCTGGGCCTGGCTAACAAAAGCCCCCAGCAGCAAACCGGCTACGAACACTGGTTTCAGGAATAAAGGACGTGTGGGCATAACAACAGAATGAACAATGGGTTATCGCAGTACCTTGGTGATTTCATTCAGCTTCTCCATCTTCTGGACGAAGTCGCCTTTGAGCTGATTCCGGATGGCCGTCAGGTTGTCGAGGGTTTCCTGCAGGCTGTCGGGCAGAATCTCTTCCAGCACCTCACGGAACCGTTTGGCAAAGGTAGGCGATTTGCCGTTGGTCGAGATGGCAATTTTCAGGTCGCCTTTCTTCACCACCGAACTCAGGTAGAAATCGCACAGATCGGGGGTATCGGCTACGTTGACCAGAATTTTCCGGGTTTTACAGTCCTGCTGCACCTGCCGGTTCACGGCCTTATCGTTGGTGCCGACAATGACCAGGTCCCGACCCTGCAGATGGTCGGCCTGGTAACGGTCCTGAATCAGGGTGAGGTTGGGGTGCTGCTGCGCCAGTTCGCGGATTTCGTCGCGAATCTCCGGCGCTACGAGCGTAACGGGGGCGTCGGGGGCGTTCGAGAGCAGGGCCGTTAGCTTTTCGAGCCCTACGTAGCCACCGCCGACGACCAGCGTCTGCAGGTAATCAATCTTAACGAATATCGGGAAGAGTGTATTCATAAACAAAGTCGTAAGTCGCAAGCCGGCAGGTTGCAAGTGTCTTTCCAGCACACTCGTCTCCTGCACAAACTTACAACCTACGACTCGCAGACTTACGACTTTGTTTTTTTAAAACTTAAATCCGACGTTGACGCCCAGAATCCGGCGCTTCGAGTTCGTCGTGTTTTTCAGCACATCGGCAAAACCGTAATGATACACGAAACCGACCATCAGCGGACCGGCATCAAAGCCCAGGCTCGCCAGACCATTGATTGTCGAGTTGTTAAAATTAGACCGTTCAAAATTAAAAGCGTTATTATTGACACCCAGGGGCGTAGCGTATTCAGCACCGACCTGCAACCGCACCGCCGAAATGCCGCGATCCGACTCGGCCAGCTTGAAACCGATGTAAGCCGGGATGTGCAGGTATTTCTGATCGATGTTATTGATGATCCCTTCGGCCGACGTACCATCGCCGGGCTGATAGAAATCATTGCTGGAGGTCAGATATTCGGCTCCGATCTGGCCATAGAGTCGGCCACCGCCCCTGACAAACAGACCCAGCTGGTACCCCAGCCGGCCACTCAGCTGATTGCCTTCTACGTCTTCACCTTCAAACCGGGTTGAGTTGGCTCCGGCGTACACACCCACCGTAAAGTTTTTGTAGTCTTCGCGCTTCTGTTTTTTCTGCGTTTTTTCGGCGTCAGCCCGCCCGTCGTCGTAGCCTTCATCATAGGCCTTTCCCAGATCGAAGCGATCGAACCGCCGTTGATCCATCCGTTCTTCGCGGTACCGATTGTCGTAATTGTCGCTCTGTTCGCGCCGACGAACGTAGTCGCGCCGTTCATCCAGAATATCATCCACACTTTGATTCCGGCGATCATCCTGCCGCTCACGGAGCCGTTCGTCCATCTCATACCGGTCGCGGGAGTTGTACATCCGGCGATCGTCCTGATAGCGACGGTCGTCATCACGTCGGACGTCGCTACGCCGGTCATTCATCCGATACTCATCCCGACGGTTGGACCGGTTGTCGTAATCCTGGTAACGATCATACCGATCGTTGTACGAGTTCCGTTGGCCGAACACCATACCTGTTCCAAATACCCCTACGGCCAGCAGGGCTGCTGTTACATGATTTTTCATAACGTATTGAGTTAACTGATACCACTTTACTCTCACCTATGAAACTCCAGCCGGAAAGGAATGTTTACTAAATTACTAGAGTAAAATCCGACTGAAACTAAAAAAACCGCCATTCTGGGCGGTTTTCAAACGGTAGTCTGCTGGTCTTAGAACTTGAAGCCAACGCTGGCACTCACGATTCGCCGTTGCGATCCGGGAAAGCCCGTACCTTCCAGCGCATCGCTCAGCCCGTGGTGATACGTCAGGTCGATCAGCAGCGGACCGATATCGAAGCCCAGTTGCCCCAGGGCGTTGAACGTACCGCTCTTGATTTCCGAGTTGCTCAGGTTGAAATCGCCACTGTTGGAATTGATCCGGTTCGCGTATTCAGCACCGACCTGCAACCGCACCGCCGAGATACCCCGGTCTGACTCGACCAGTTTATAACCGATGTATACCGGAATCTGTACGTACTGAATGTTGATGTTATCTTCGATTTCACTAACTGATGAGCCATCGCCCGGACGGTAGAAATTCGAACTCGACGCAAAATATTCAGCGCCCAGTTGACCGTAGAGCCGGCCACCACCCCGCACGAAGAAACCTGCCTGATAACCCAGACGCCCTCTCAGATTATCGCCGTCAACATCCTCTCCGCTGAAACGGGTGGAGTTCAACCCGGCGTAAATACCGAACACAAAGTTTTTATAATCCTTCGCCCGCTTGTCGCGCATCCGGGTGTCGGTAGTCGTGCTGTACGTATCCGTGGTCGTTGTCGTGGTTGTACCGTAACTGTTCGTAGCAGGCGCCGAATTTACCGACGTACCCGTGTTGAAGCTTCCCTGGGGCGCCGTTGAATACGTCTGGTTGCCGGAGGTTGGGCTCGATGGCGTAACCGTGTTGGACGTTGAATTGATCACCCGGGTACTGTCGGTCGTTATGGGCGATGGATTTGGGGGCGTTGAAGGCGTGTACGAAGTTGATCCCGTAGTATTCTGCGCATTCGCAACGCCAACCGCTAAAAGCAGTAAACAAGTGAGTGCCTTTTGCATAATTCAATTAGTTTATGTGTACATGTGATTCGATCACCCGAACCACAACCCTACAACATCTATATGACAATTATGTTTATTAAATTACAACTACTAATTGTTCATATACGGTTTAGACAAGATATGATCCACGAATAATGCAAAAAAGCCATCCTGATCAGGATGGCTTTTTTGCATTATTCGTGGTCAGGCCACATAACCGCTCACTGGCGGTCTGATCGGTTTAAAAACGCAGGCCCAGGTTCAGACCAACGATCTGGCGCTTGGTATCAGCACCCTGATCAAATACGTTCACGAAGCCCCGGTTGTAGAACGCGTCCAGCGTCAGGGGGCCAAGGTTGATACCAATATCAGCCACTCCATTCAGGATCAGGCGGTTCACATCGTCATTACCGAAGTTAAAATTGTTGTCGCCAATAGCGAACAGCGTAGCCAGTTCAGGACCGATCTGAGCGCGGAAACCCAGCGGACCACCCGCCCGAACACCGATGAAGATAGGCACGGCAATGAAGTACTGGTCGATACGGTCGCGCAAATCGCCTACTGTCTGACCGCCACCCCGCCGGAACAACTCTGTTGATGAAGCCCGGAATTCAGCGCCAATCTGACCGAAGACGGTACCACCAGTACGACCGTACAGACCCAACTGATAGCCAACCCGGCCCGTTGTTTCGTCGCCGGCAATCGGCTCACCGATAAACTGCGATGCGTTCACCCCGGCGTAGATACCAAAACGGCCCTGCTTACCATCCGCCCGGCGACCATTGGCGTCGCGGTTAGAGCTGGTGTTCATGCTGCCCATATCCGTTGACGTCGTGGTTGTGGTCGTCGTGGTTGTGGCGTTATTGTAATTGCTGTTCGTGGTCGGCGTACTCATTGAGCCAGTCGATGAGTTGGTATTCATCGGCGATGTCATCTGCGTATCCGTCGTACCTACCCGCGCCGTGTCTGTCGTTGTTACCCCTGTGTTGGCTGCCCCGGAACTGTAAGTAGATGTACTCGTTGTTGAGGACATAGTTGAGGTGGTCTGACCATACACAAGACCAACCGAAGACAGGCCTAAAGCCAGTAAAGTGTGTTTGATTTTCATAGTTGTCATAACGTTATATAGTGAACAAAAAAGGGTGTATCCACTCGGATACACCCCATATAACTCGTTATGTCGTATGATGTTTTTAGATTTTACGCAACTGCTTAAAACTATTAATCAGACCGTTAGTAGAGCTGTCGTGATTTTCTACCGGCTCATCGTTCTGAAGTTCCGGTAAAATCCGGCTCGCCAGTTGTTTACCTAGTTCCACACCCCACTGGTCGAAACTAAAGATATTCCAGAGTACACCCTGGGTAAAAATCTTGTGTTCGTACAGCGCGATCAGGCGACCCAGCGTACGGGGTGTCAGCTTCTGAAACAGGATTGAATTTGTCGGCCGGTTACCCGAAAACATCTTGAACGGGGCCAGTTTGGCAATCTCGTCTTCGCTTTTACCAGCCTTACGCAGTTCCTCGGCGGCTTCTTCTTCGGTCTTGCCGTTCATGAGCGCTTCGGTCTGGGCGAAGAAATTGGCCATCAGAATTTTATGATGATCGCCGATGGGCCGCTGGCTAATGGCCGGGGCCAGAAAATCGCACGGAATCAGCTTCGTGCCCTGATGAATGAGCTGGTAGAACGCGTGCTGGCCGTTGGTACCGGGTTCGCCCCAGATGATCGGGCCGGTCTGGTAATCGACCGGGTTACCGTCGCGGTCCACCGACTTGCCGTTACTTTCCATATCGCCCTGCTGGAAATAAGCCGCGAACCGGTGCAGGTACTGGTCATACGGCAGAATAGCCTCCGTTTGCGCCCCGAAGAAGTTGTTGTACCAGATGCCGACCAGCGCCAGGATCACCGGCAAATTCTGCTCAAACGGCGTATCGCGGAAGTGCTGGTCCATGTCGTGACCACCGGCCAGCAGTTCTTCAAAATTCTCAAACCCGATGTACAGTGCAATGGAGAGCCCAATGGCCGACCAGAGCGAGTACCGCCCCCCGACCCAGTCCCAGAATCCGAACATGTTTTCGGTATCGATCCCGAACTTCGCCACTTCCTTGCTGTTCGTCGACAGAGCCGCGAAGTGCTTGGCGATGGCCGCTTCATCGTTGGCCGCATCCAGAAACCACTGGCGGGCGGTCTGGGCGTTGGTCATCGTTTCCTGCGTCGTGAACGTTTTAGAAGCGATCAGAAACAGGGTCGTTTCGGGGTTCACGACCTGGAGTGTTTCGTAGATGTGTACGCCATCCACGTTTGACACGAAGTGCACCCGCAGGTTCTCGCTGGCGTAGGGCTTCAGCGCTTCCGTCACCATAACGGGGCCGAGGTCGGAGCCGCCGATGCCAATATTCACGACATCGGTGATGGCTTTGCCGGTATACCCTTTCCACTCGCCCGACCGAACGCGCCCGCAGAACGACTTCATGCGGTTCAGCACCTCATTTACTTCCGGCATTACATCCCGGCCCTCAACGTTGATCGGCGTATTCGACCGGTTGCGAAGGGCTACGTGCAGCACGGCGCGGTCTTCGGTCTGATTGATCCGGTCGCCCGAGAACATCCTGCCGATCGCGTCTTTCAGTTCCGCCTGTTCGGCCAGTTGCAGCAACAGTCCGACGGTCTCGTCGGTAATCCGGTTTTTGGAGAAGTCGAGCAGAATATCCTCAAACCGGCGCGAAAATTTCGTAAACCGCTCGGGGTCTTCGGCAAAGAGGTCGCGCAGGTGGCGTTCTTTAACGGTTTCGTAGTGGCTCTGGAGCTGGGCGTAAGCCGGAAGGCTGGTGAAACGGTGACTGGCAAGCATGGGGATTGAGTTTGGGGTTTGTAGTTTGTGGTTCGTGGTTTGTAATTATCGGCGACTGCACTTACCTACAAACCACGAACTACAAACTACAGACTGATTTCGTCGGCGCGAATATCGGCTAATTCTTCCATCGACTGCAATCTTTTTGCTCAGAATACGGTTTCGTTGGCAACAGCCTTGTTTCTCGTTACCTTTGTTCAATGAATACGACTGCTGCCGATACGCTTTTCGACTATGACCGCTGGCAAGCCTCTTTAGCAACCGATGCCCGCGTCTATCAGCAAAATCAGCCCTACCCGCACATTGCGCTGGAGAATTTCCTGGAGGAATGGGCCGCCGAAAAGGCGTTGTCCGAGTTTCCGGCGGTAGGCGATGCGGGCTGGATTCATTACGTACACGTTAACGAGAAAAAGCATGGTCTGAACAAAATGGATCTGCTGCCGCCGTTTATCCAGACGGTGATTCGGGAGCTGAACTCGCCCCGGTTCGTTGCGTACGTCAGCCAGTTGACGGGTATCCCGAATCTGCTGCCCGACGAGTCGCTCGAAGGGGGTGGTCTGCACCAGTCCAGGCGCAACGGCTTCCTGAACGTTCATGCTGATTTCACGGTTCACCCGCACAAGCGCAACTGGCGCCGGCGCGTGAACCTCCTCATTTACCTCAACCCCGACTGGAAACCCGAATACCGGGGCGATCTCGAACTCTGGGACCGGCAGATGACCGGTGTGGTGCAGAAAATTGCGCCGATCTTTAACCGCTGCGTCATTTTCAACACCGACGAAGATTCGTACCACGGTCTGCCCGACCCGATTCTATGCCCGGAAGATATGACCCGCAAGTCCATTGCGCTGTATTATTTCACCGAAGAAGCCGTTACGCCTACGCTGCGGGCGACTAACTACAAAGCCCGCCCGAACGATGGTGCCAAAGCCATTCTGATCTGGTTGGACAAGAAAGCGGTGGCTACGTACACGACCATTAAACGGGCGCTGGGCATCGACGATGAGTTCGTCAGCCGGGTGCTGCGTTTCCTGGGGGGTAAGAAGTAATACCGTTTCCAGACCATTTTTGCCTAATTTTACGGCCCCGCTGCTTCGGCAGGTGGGGCTTTTTCGTAGTCAACAGTGTCGTTAATGAACCAAAAACTTTTCTTTTCCATCCTCTTTGGCGTGCTGGGCGCCCTGTTATTCATCCCGTTTCTGGGTGGCGTTCGTCTGTTCGACTGGGATGAAATCAATTTTGCGGAGTGTTCGCGGGAAATGGTTGTGCTGGGTGATTACCTCCGTGTTCATGTCGATTTTCAGCCGTTTTACGAAAAACCACCGTTCTTTTTCTGGTGCCAGTCGCTGGCCATGCACCTGTTCGGCACCAACGAATTTGCGGCTCGTTTTCCGAACGCCGTCTGCGGCATCATCACACTTATTTACCTGTATAACCTGGGTTATAAGCTGCACGGCCACCGCTTCGGCCTGCTCTGGTCGCTGGCGTATCTGGGCTCCGTTACGCCCCACCTGTATTTTCGCTCGGGCATTATCGATCCGTTCTTCAACCTGTTCATTTTTATTGGCCTGGTCAACCTGATCTTTGCCTCGTGGAAACGCGAAAGCCTGTCGGGCATCAAGCTGCCACGTAGCGTCTGGGCCTATTTGTTCATTGGTGGGTTTGTACTCGGGATGGGCATTAACACCAAGGGGCCGGTGGCGTACCTGATCGTTTGCCTGACGCTGGGCGTTTACTGGATTTTGAGTCGGTTTCGGTGGTTCATCACTCCGCTTCAGTTTATTTTTTATTCCGTAGCCGCCACACTCATTTCCCTGGCTTGGTACGGGCTGGAGACGTATCTGCACGGCCCGACGTTCATCCAGGAATTTCTGACCTACAACTTCCGCCTGTTCAAACAGCCCGACGCCGGCCACGCCGGTTTCCCGGGCTACCACTTTGTGCTGCTGCTGGTCGGCTGCTTCCCGGCGTCCATCTTTGCCATTCGCGGACAGGGACCGCTGTTTATCGAGCGGCCGTATCAGCGGGAGTTTAAGCGGTGGATGCTGATTCTGTTCTGGGTCGTGCTGATTCTGTTCACCATCGTGCGCTCCAAAATTGTGCACTACTCATCCATGTGTTACTTCCCGCTCACGTACCTCGCCACGCTGGCTCTGTTGCAGCTCGAAGACAACAAAATCCGGATGAACAACTGGATGCGGGCCGGGCTGATCGTTGTGGGCGGTATCTACGTACTGGCTACCCTGGCTCTGCCCCTGCTGGCCCTCTTTGGCATGGACTACGTCCGGGCGGTGGCCGATCAGGATGCGTTTACGCAGGGCAATCTGAACGCCCAGGTAAACTGGACGGGCTGGGAAGTCTTACCGGGCCTGTGGCTGCTCATCGTGCTGATCGTGAGTCTGCGGTGGTTCAACCAGCGCGAAACATCACGGGCCATCGTAACGCTGTTTGGCGGGATGGCCGTGTTCATCACCCTTACGTTGTGGTTTTTTATCGGCCGGATCGAAGCCATTTCGCAGGCGGCTGCCATGCGTTTTTTTGAAAGCGCCCAGGGAAAAGACGTGTACGTAAAAGCGTTTGGTTACCGCAGTTACGGGCCGTTCTTCTACACCCAGAAACCAGCGGTCACCAACCCGAATTACTACAATCCCGACTGGCTGGTACGCGGTAAAATTGACAAAGACGTCTGGTTCAGCCAGAAGGTGACGGAACAAACCGCGCTGGATTCGCTGCCGGGTATCCAGAAGGTGAAGGAAGAAAATGGATTCAAGTTTTTCGTGCGGAAGGCCAGGTAACAGGTCGGGGCCAGGTCGCGACCTGGCCCCGACGTTATGCTGATCAGGACCGGACGAACAGCGCCTGCGCCATCGTCCGCAGCCGATTGTGCGCAACGTACGCCCAGATCAGCAGCAGATACATCGAAAAATCCTGGTAGGATACCGGCAGGGCCATGTTGTTGAAGTAGTACCGGGTTGAGGTATAAACTAGCTCCGGCGTAAACCCAACCATATTTTCGTAGCCCAGGACAAGCGTCAGGCCGAGGACGAAAAACAGGTAGCTTGATTGCCGGTACAGGAGCAGAATCGCCGAAATCCCCGTGGCCGCAAAGCCAGCGTAGTGTTTCCAGGTAAGCACCAGGTCGGTAGTTGAAGCGACGTAAACCGAATACAATTGCGCGATGGTCAGTACAGCGATGATGAGAGCGTAGCCATAGAACTCCTTCAATTGGGCTCGTTGCATAAATGTTACAGAGGGTATATTGTTTTGTACAATCGGTGAAACTATAAAATTAAGCCAAAAACCAATTACTCACATCGACTTTACAGAATTATTTAACTGCGTTTTCCTGGAATAGAATAGGATTGGCCGGATCATCTCCTACGATGACAATAGCCTGCCGACCGGTTTTTCGCCGACCCGCTTCGGCGAAGCAAAGTCCGGTGCCCTTGCCGTCCCCGGCTGGTTCATCGGTAAAAACGGGCCGGGAGAACTGTCCCGATGTAGCGGGAAAAGCGGGTCGAGCAACGACCGTTCCGCCAGCGGAGGTACGTAGAACAGGAAAAGGCTTACTTTTTGCACGAAACCAGGTACAGGCACAGGTAGCCAGCTTCATAAAACACCTTACGAAAGGTCTTTCGCGTTTTTTAAGTAAAACCAAAACAATTCATTCACGAAGCGAATACATAGTATGCTACCAATCCAGAGTGAGCCGTTATACGTATACATTTCATTGAAATTGTTATACATCCCACCAAAATTGAAATGAACACATTTTGGCACTCGCTCAGGTCGCGGCTTCAACGACTTATACCCGGCGGCTACTTCCGCAATGATCCTTTCCCGCCCATTGCCAAAACGTACCGCCTGTTGAGTGAACGTGCTATTTACCAGCGGAGTTATGAGCACGTCGAAGCCATCGAAATCCACTATAGCTATGATGCAGACGGCCTGCTCACTACCCGCCGGATTTTACGCTATGGCCCCGTCCCCTACTCCTCTGAAACACAGTACATCTATAACGCCGATCAGTATCTCACGTCGCTGAAGGAAAGCGAACAGCTTCAGAGTGACATTCAGGAATTTCAGACCACCGAAAGCAGGTTTACGTATGATTACCACAACGGCAGGCTCATCCGCGAAACCGAAAATCACCGTCCGGCTAATGAGGTACCGTATCAGGATATCACCGACTACGTGTACGACGCCAACGGGCAACTGAGTCAGATCACGTACTCCCTGCACGAACAGTCCCATTTTCAGATCGACCGGGTGTACACCTTAGGTGCGCCGGGTCTCGTTTCCGAACGCTCGCTGGTCACGGACCTTCGCGACTTTACCCAGCGATCGTTTTCCCGACGCTGCCGCTACGATGCCAGCAATCGCCTGATCCGGATCAGCGGGGATACGTACCGTATGCAGTTCCGTCACCAGTCGGTTGGTCGCTCGGCCGAAGTTGCCAAAGCGCCGTTCAAAGGCCATCCTGTACTTCCGTATTTTCCGTCGAACATCGAAAACCGCTGGATCAACAGCTACGGCCTCTTTCGGCGGTCGTCTTTTTCGGACATATACGGCAATCGCTCCCGAACGTATTACGACCACCAGCTGAACGAGTTCGGCCTGCCTACCGAAACCACCGAACGTACGTTCTGGCGCGACGGCAATACTGAACTGATCCGCCGGGCCTACACCTATTCCAATTAAGTTTTTGTTAACTTACCCGCATGATCAGTCGGGCTATTGTACTCTTTCTTGTCTTGCTGGGTTGCCAGACCACACCCCCGTTTGTATACGATGGGCCCAGGCTCAAAGGCGTTAACCTGGTAGCGCCCCGGCAACAGCCCGGGTCTGAATCGCTGGCAGCCGTGCGCGAAATGGGTGGCGACTGGGTGGCGGTCGTACCCTATGGTTTCTGCCGGAAAAATGAACCGCATTTTTACTTCAGCGGCAACATGGGCGACCGGGGCAAGTGGCAGTGGTGGGGCGAAACGCCGGATGGTGTGGCCGAAACCATCCGGATGGCCCGGCAGCAGGAGCTGAAGGTGATGCTCAAGCCACACGTCTGGATGCAGGGTGGCTCTCACCTCGACCTGATGTTCGATCGCGAAGCCGACTGGCAGACGTTTGAAGCCGACTACCGGCAGTACGTGCTGCACTATGCTCACCTGGCCGATTCGCTGGGGGTCGACCTCTACTGCATCACGACCGAACTGGATCGGTTTGCGGTGGCCCGGCCGGCATTCTGGAGCCGGCTCATAAGCGAGGTAAAAACCATCTACAAAGGCAAACTTACCTACGCAGCCAACTGGGACCGCTACGACCAGATTCCGTTCTGGAACGAACTGGACTACGTGGGTGTGGACGCTTATTTCCCGCTTTCCGACGAGCAAACGCCATCCGTCAATACCCTGATAGCCAACTGGAAGCCGCATCTGCGTCGATTGAAAGCAATTAGCTACCGTTTACAAAAAAGCATTTTGTTTACTGAGTTTGGTTACCGAAGTTGCACGTTTTCTGCTCAACGCCCCTGGGAATCTGAAACCGACTGTACAGCCAGCGAAACGGCTCAGGCCAATGCCTACGCAGCCCTGCTGGAAACCGTCTGGTCTCAACCGTGGTTTGCGGGTGGGTTTGTCTGGAAATGGTTCATGACCGACGCCCACAAAGTCCGCGAACGCGATCAGTTCAGCCCGCAAGGTAAATCGGCCCAAGTCGTTCTCCGTAAAAACTGGCAGTAACGCACAATACCAGCCGGCCTCTCTGCGACTTTATGTATACCTATTTGCTATATCCTACTGGTACGCCAGATGAAAAACGACATCTTGCTCATCGGTCAGCGACGCAGTGTACTAAGCGCTCTGGCCGACGCCCTGGCAGAGGACAATCTACAGGCCACGTACACCACCGCCATCACGACGGTTCATCTTGATTTTAACGGCAGCGATTATGCACTAGTAGCCTTTGGCCGGGGCGTTTCCAGCCAGCAGCAGGCTACGATCCGGTCTGCGTTTACGGCCCAGAATCCGCGCATCCGGTTCGTCGAGGGGATCGCTCCCATCATCCCGCTGCTGAAAGACCAGATCCGGATTAGTCTGGCCCAGCAGCCAAACCAGGTGCCGCTGCTGAGCAAATTTGATTACACCCTCACGTATGCGCTCCGGGTACTGGTCGATGTTCGGCACAACTGCTCCGTAACGCTCACCATCTATCACCTCAATTCGTTTTTCAAGTCGAGCCGCCAGGCGCTGCTGACCCGACGACTGACGGCGGGCAAGCATATTCTTTCCGTTGATCGGAAACAACTGGGCAACTTCGGTACAAACTTTCTGGTGCTCACCATCAACGACAGCGAGCTGTATGTCCGCACCTGCAACGTTCCGCTGACGATTATGAAAAACCTGTTGACCAAACGCCACGCGGTAAAAACTACCCTGCTCCGTAGCGTTGATGCAGACAAGGCCAACTAACGGCTATCCGACCAGCTCTTTTCGGTACGCGCTCGGCGTCTGCCCCGCTACGCTCCGGAACGTCTTGTTGAAATGAGACAGGTTGTTGAATCCCACCGCGAACCCCACATCGGCCACCGTCCGCGACGAATGGAGCAGCCGACGGGCCTGATTTACCCGGTACTCATTCACGAAGTCGGTAAAGGTCATCTGCGTCATCCGTTTGAAATACCGGCAGAACGCCGGTACGGTCAGACTCACCAGATCAGCCACGGCCCGGATGTCCAGCGGCCCGGCGTAGTGCCGCTCAACGTACTGATACACCCGGTTGATGCGCTCCTGCTCCCGAATGTTCAGCTCAAACCGAACGCCGTCGGCCTGGAGTGACTGCACATCGGTGGCGGCTGCCAACCGCTGCAACACCTGCAACAACGTCATCAGGCGGTCGAACGGCGGCAGGTCCGGAAGCTGCTTCAGCAAGGGCCCCACGGCCTGTCTGGTTACCGTCCCGAACGACAAACCACTATGCGACCGCTCGAACAGCCGCCGAACACTCGCCAGTTCGGGCGTTTGCAGGAAGGTTTCCCCCATAAAATCCTCGCGCAGCTGCACCACAATCTCGTCGTGCTGTTCGTGCTTGCTGTAGCTGAAGTTCAGGTGCGGCAGGTTAGGGCCGATAAATACCAGTTCGCCGTCTTCGTACTGCGACAGATGAGTACCGATGCGTCGGCGGCCATTTCCGAACGGTATGTAAACAATTTCGTGTTCGGGATGATAATGCCAGTAAAACTTACACGTTTCGGGGGCCGTCAGGTGCACAATCTTGAATGAACTGCCGGCTTCGGGCTCAACTTTTTCAAACTGCAGGCGCATAATTCTTTGTGGTTGTACTACACCTCATTAACCAAATATACGCGCTTTTCGATCATGGAAAGCAAATGTAGCATCATTACCGGTAAATTTGGTGTCAGAGGCAGCCTGATTGCCCCTGTATATTTGCATCATGAATTCAACCATCTCAACACAGAACTTGCGGGGCAATCTCTTCGTGAGAAACCTGCTGACTTTTTTTACCCATCCACAGGCCCGGGCCGTTGGTCTGGTATTTTCGTCGGAGAGTATTTTGATGGCCAGTTGGGGGGCTCACATCCCCTACGTTAAGCAGCAACTCCATCTGTCAGACGCCCAGCTGGGCATGACGCTCTTTGCGCTCCCGGTGGGTCTGCTGATGATGAATCCGCTGACGGGCTGGCTCGTTGCCAAACTCGGCGAGGCCCGCGCCTGTCTGTGGTCGGCGGTTCTGCTTTGCCTGAGCATCCTGATTCCTATCAGCGCCACGCACCCGCTGGTGCTTTGTTTCGGCTTATTTCTGCTGGGTTTAGGAGCCGCGCTGATCAACGTAGCCATGAACACCTGCGCAACTAACATTGAACGGACCGAAGGGATTGTTATCATGTCGTCCTGCCACGGTATGTGGAGCCTGGGGGGTATGGTGAGCGCCGGGCTGGCTGGTATAGCCATTGCGCAGCACATTCCTCCGTTCGTGCACATCGCGACCGTGGCCGCGCTCGTTCTGCTGATGACGTTCCTCGTGCAGCCGATTCTGTCCGGCATTCCATCGAGTAATCTGGCTTCGGAAGGCGATAAAGCGGTCTCGTCTTTTGTGCGACCCAACCGCGACCTGATGCTGATGATTCTGATCGGCCTGGCTATTGCGCTCGGCGAGGGAGCGGCTTTCGACTGGAGCGCCGTTTACCTGCGCGAAACACTGGGAGCCAGCAGCCAGATTGCGCCCCTCGGTTTTGCCTGCTTTTCGCTGACTATGACAGCCGGCCGTTTTCTGGGCGACGCCATTATTCCAAAGATCGGCGCAAAGCGGTGGCTTCAGGTGGGGGCTACCATCGGCACGGTTGGTCTGCTGGTCGCTATTCTGATTCCGCACCCGCCCACGGCCCTGCTGGGCTTTGCGCTGCTGGGGGTGGGCTGTTCGCTCGGCGCACCGATCCTCTACAGTGCCTCGCTGCGGATTCCGGGAATTCCGCCCGCGGCCGGCCTGGCTACGTTTGCCACGTTCAGTTTTGTCGGCTTTCTGGCGGGGCCGCCCATCATCGGTTTCGTAGCCGAAGCGTTTGGGCTTGCCCTCGGCCTGGCGTTTGTGGCCGGGGTGCTGTTGATCTCCGCCCTGCTGGCGAGACTGGTAAATTTATTCTAAAAGTCTCCAAACGCAGAGAGCGCAACGTGTAACGCAGAGTTCGCAGAGGAATGTAAAAAAGTTATCTCTTTGCGCCCTTTGCGTATCCTCTGCGTCCTTTGCGTTTAAATCTCTTCCTCATGAAAGCAGTAATTTTTGACATGGATGGCGTTATTGTCGACACCAATCCGTACCACCGTGAAACCTGGCGGGCCTATTACGAACGCCACGGCAAAACCCTTACCGACGCGGATTTCGTTACGCACGTATCCGGTAAGCACAACAACGACATCGTTGCGCACCTGTTTGCCGACCGGCCACTGACTGCCGCCGACACAGCCCTGATCGGCTCCGAGAAGGAAGCTCTGTTCCGCGACGTCTACCGGCCACACATCAAACCCGTACCCGGCCTTGTCGACTTCCTCAAAGCATTGAAAGCCGCCGGCATCCGTACGGCCGTAGCGACCTCGGCTCCGGTCGAAAACCTCGATTTTGTGGTCGATGCGCTTGGCCTCCGGCCGTACTTCGATGTACTGCTGAACGAGAGTCTCGTTAGCCGTCCGAAACCCGACCCGGAAATTTATCAGAAAGCCATGGCGTTACTGAACGTAGCGCCGTCGGAGAGCATCGTGTTTGAAGATTCCTTTACGGGTATTAAGGCCGGAAAAAGCGCCGGGGCTTACGTCGTTGGGGTAGCTACCACCCAAACGCCCGACGAGCTGCGTCCGGTTGTCGACGATGTCATTGCCGATTTTACCGAGATGACCCTTACGCGGCTCCGGCAGCTCGTTAAGGTATTTTAACGGCGGTTAAACCTTTTGGGCGCGCAAAAGTCTCTACCTTTGTAGATTCCTGCACACAACGATCTGAGCATGCGCCCGCACGGTTTATACAGTCTGATCCTGCTTGCCGGGCTTTTCGGAGCTACGGGCAGCGCGTGGGCGCAGGGTGGCCGATACGTTGTCGGCACGGTAATCGACCAGACCACGAAGCAGGGCGTTGACCGGGCCACGGTCGTCAACAAACGTACCCGCCAGCGTGCCCGCACCAATACGGCCGGGCGTTTCTTCATCACGGCCAACCCCGGCGATTCGCTTATCATGACGAGCCAGGCCTACAACCGGGTAGGTATCCGCTTCGACGGCTCCGAAAACCCGCAGATTGTGGCCAGAGCGTTACCGCCGATGCCATACCGCGTAGTGGATTTGCAGGAAGTGACCGTAACGGCTAAACGCTACGAAGAAGTCAAGCGGGAGATTCAGCAGGTGCTGGATGAACCGACAGCCTCTGAGAAGGTAACGGGCGAACAGGCATTCAACCGGATTGCCGACGGAGCGGGCGTAACGCTGCTTTACGAACTGTTTGCCAAACGCCCGAAAACAGACCGGAAAGCCTACGTCATCATGCAGGAAGACCGGCGCCACAAACTGGCCCTCGAACGGTTCCGGCTGCTGGTCGATCAGGCTACCGACCTGAAAGGCGAGGATGTCGACCGCTTTTTCGACTACTGCGACCTCAGCGACGAGTTCCTGCTCCGCTCCTCCGACTACGAGCTGATCAACACGATTCAGCAACTTCGCAACCGCTACCGGAATGGCTTCAACCGTCCCAGCCGGATCACGGCCGATCCGGACGGTCGGCAGGAGTAGCAGCGCCACCCGGTTCCACCCGCACCGCATCCCCCACCCGAATGGTTCCGCCGTGGATGACCCGGGCCGTCAGTCCTCCGTGCCCCCGTACGGCATTGTAGCCGCCCGGCCCCAGGTTCTCTTCCATCCGCGAACACGGATGGCACTGGCCCGTTACCTGCAGCACTACGTCGTCGCCGATTTGGAGGTAATGGTCTTTCAAGGCGAGCAGATTGAGCCCCGACACGACCAGGTTCCGACGTAGTTCGGCCGGATCGACCTGGGTGCGCCCTACGTAAGCCGCGATGGCCGGCAGGTGTTCGGCCTGAATGAGCGTTACGTGCCTATTCCCGCTGCGGCCGCTGTAATGATCGCCGGCCAGCCCGTCATTGTCCGATACGGTAACTTCGTCGACAGCCGTAACAGCCCCGCGCCGTTCGGGCCGAATCCCGACCCATTCAATGCGACCGGCCCGCGGAAACACCTCAAATAAGTTCCTGATGTTTTGCACGGAAGAAATGGGTTCGTCAGTACGTCTGTAATAGAGCCAGCATTTTCTCATCCAGTTGCTGGCCTTTGTAGTCCTTGTAGGCTACGTCCTTGCGGCCGCTGTTGAGCACACCAAATTCGCCCCTGAAATTCCACAGAGACCAGCCCCAGCCGGCTCCTTTCCAGAGCTTGAGCTGGTCTTCCATCCAGCGCAGGGCCACATCGTGCGGAGTACGGTTGAAGCAGCCCCATTCGCCGACGTGAACCCCAACGCCCTTTTCCTGCAGTTTTCGCCAGGGTTCGATGGCGAAGGCCCGGAGTGTATCGGCGCTCCACGTTACGTTCATCCAGTTGGTTGGCCAGGAGGGCGCGGGCCATTCGCTGCTCATCGGCACCCACGAAGCCTGGTAATGGCTCACGTTCATGGGCATATACCCCCGCGTACTCTGACCCAGGTTCATACCGGTTAATCCGTAGACCGGCTGCGTACCGTACTGTAATCCATCGGCGATGATGAGCCGGTCGGGATCAACGGAACGAATGGCATCAACCAGCGCCTTGATTACCCGGACGTAGCTGGCTTCATCGATATTGGCTGGCTCGTTGATCAGATCGAAGCTCACTTCGCGGTTCGGGCGGCCTTTGTAGCGTTCGGCCAGGTGTTTCCAGTGAAAAATGGCCGCTGCCAGCGCCCGCTCGTCGGTCCAGAGGTTGAGCGGTTCGGCGGGCGGATTCACACAGTAGCCCGGGATGCGGTGCAGGTTCAGGTTGGTGTGAATCCCGTACCGCCGACCGTATTTAACCGCCCGGTCGACTTCTTTCAACACGCGCTCGTTCAGTTCGGTCCAGCGGGCCGGATCGCCGGGCGCCCAGCACTGATACGACATCGGCAGTCGAACGAAATTGAACCCCCATCGGGCGATCCACTCGAAATCGCGTTCATGATACGGCCCCTCCGGCACCGGCCCCGATGTACCGGCAACGAATTTTTCGAGCAGGTTAAAGCCCCGCCAGCGGGGCAGGTTACCGGGCTGCGGATCAGGCAACGCTGGCTTTGGTTTTAGCATGGCAGAAGCAGCCGGCAACTGACCGATTCCGGCCGCTGCGGTCATTGATGTCTGGATGAACTGACGACGACGCATAGAGACTAACCCGGATGTTAGCAGCCGGACGAATATAAACGGACTATTTTCTTAGCCGGACGTGGGCAGCCGGACAATTACCGGCCGAACTTCAGGGTGGTGCCGATCCGGAAACCTAGCCGCTGGTACTTCAGGTCCTGAAACTGCGAGATCACCTCGACCCGGAACACCGGCAACACCTGCGGAATCAGGCCATCGAGACCATAACCAATCTCGGTGTAGTTCTTCAGGGCCGGCGTTCGCAGATAATGCACGAACAGGTTTTCTTTCAGGCCCGTCAGCCGCACCAGAGTGATCTGCGTAATCAGGAATTTACGAAACTCAGCCAGTACGTGTCCCTCCAGATACCGCCGTCCGGTACTGAACTGATAATACGGGAGCATCCGGAAGGTCGAGACTACATCGCCCTGCTGAAAGAAAAACTCATTCCCGGCGAAATGGTTGAAATCAGGGAAATAGAGGCTTCTGTCGTTCAGGAACGCACCGGCGCTGAGCTGGTAGCTCAGGCGGCTGCGGATGCCGGTTTCGACGGAGTGGCTGAGCGTTGCCCGCACAAAGTCATAATCCACATCGCTGCCCGCCAGGCCCGATAGGCCTTTGCGGTAGTTCAGGGTCAGCAACGGGCTGTCGTTGTTCCGGCGGGCAAAGCGCCGGCCGTTGCGGATGTAATACTGCGTGGCACCCAGTCGCCCCGATGCCGTCAGGTTCAGCACCACGGCCTGGTGCACCGGAAAGCCCGTGTTGGACAGCTCGATGTTCGTCGGGCGGTTAGGCGTATACGACCGGCCCCTGACGTCGACACGCAGAAACGGCCGGGGGTCTTCCCTGAAGTTGAAAAGCTCGGTTCGCTCCGCGTATTCGAGGCTGCCCGACAACGTAATGCGCTGGTCGAATGGCGATACGCTGGCGGTCAGATTAACGTAGTCTTTCTGGTAGATCTTCAGAAAATTCTGCTCAAAAAAAGTGGTCGTGAGGGTGTTCAGGGCCGGACTGATCGGATTATCGGGATTGAACTGCGATACGTACCGTCCGCCCGTCAGCCCGATGCGGCTGAATCGGTGCTGGTACTGCGCCGTGCCGTAGCCCACCAGTTTGTTTGGCCCGAACTGGTAGCGCCCCGTTCCGCCGATCGTCCACTGCCGCTGCGGAATTGACCCCAAACGCCGAAGGGCCGAATCAAGCCGGGGTCGGTACCGCAGTTGCAGACCACCCTCCACGGCGTAGCCCTCGACGGTGTTGTATTCAACCTGCATCAGGGGGCTGGTGTAGACCAGAGCCGTTTTTTTGTTTAGATTCCAGGTGTAGCCGCCCAGCAGTTGCTCCGGCGAAAACTTGTTGGGCGATCGGCGTTTGGTCGTATCCCGGCGCCCGGTGCTATCGGTTTTGATCTTTCCGATTTCGCGGACAATCTTAAGGCTGTCCGATTTTTTATAGCTGATCGACTCGGCCGATGTCAGCGGTACCGACCGCAGCGAATCCCAGAACGTACCGGACCGTTTGGTGGCCAGCGAATCGATCACCAGCGAGTCGTCGCGCATTACGGCTACGTCCTCTTTCTTTTTTTTGCGCTCCTCTTTTTCCTGTTTTTCGTACTCTTTGATAAGCTGCTTCAGGTTTTTGGTCGAAAACTCCTTCTGCTTCTTCACCATCTCGTCGAACTGACGGCCTTTGATGTCGCGGTTCGACAACGTAACGGCGGGCTGGTCTTTTTTCTCATCCACAACCCGTACGTCTTCTACAAACGCCGGGTTCACCACAAATTCATTGAAGGTCTGCGTCCGGACAAACTGGCCGGTGAACTTCACCCCGAAGAACGTACCATTCACATCGAACCGCTGGTTGACCGGCACCCAGACGCTCTTGACGGGACTGTACAGAAACCGCGTGTTGACCGTGAACCCCTGTGCGCTGACCGTTTCGAGCTGGAGGCTGTGGATGGCCCAGGTATTTTCGATGATGTAGATAACCCCCCGGAACACCCCCTCGCCGTACTGCCGGGGTATGACCCGAATTTTATTGATTTCCACGCCCTGTTCGCTGTACGTACCCTCGTATTCGAACCGGTAGTACGCAAACGCTTTCGGCGACAGGGGGGATACGACGTTAGCTACCGTCGGGCTGTAGAAACTGACGTTGTAGTATTGGCTGGGCGTAGCAAAATCGCCGGTTGAGTTGCGGTTGGCCACAATGCGCTGCCGGTACGTATTTGGCTGCTGGAAAGACACTTCGGCGATCTGTTCGTTCAGGATGGGCCGTCCAACTTTAAAATTGGCTTCCTTTTCGGCTTCCTTCAGTTGCTTCTTGAACATCCACTCGGCCGTGTTGGGTAAGTCCAGCACCGTAAATGATGATTTGGTATAGACCCGCGCTTTAAACCGATCCACCTGTAGCTGGTGGAAGCGGCTTTTGGCAATGGCCCGGCGCATGATGCTGTAGGCCGGGTCTTCCTGTCCTCCTTTGGTCTGCACTTCAGCCAGCCGGATCGCCTGCTCGGCCAGCGTGACGTCCAGCGTGACAAACTCAGCACCTACCTCAACGGACCTCTGTACCGACTGAAAACCCAGAAACTGAAAAACGATCTCGTAGCGACCCGGCGCCAGCCCGATTTCGTAGCGCCCTTCAGCATTGGTTATGGTACCGTTTGACGTACCACGTACCACCACAGCTGCGTAGGGCAGGGCTTCGCCTTTCGCGCTTTTAACCGTACCGCGCAGACCGGTAGTCGGACGGGATTGCGCGAAAAGGGCT
The DNA here is from genome assembly GCF_003583365.1 of Fibrisoma montanum. GTDB lineage: Bacteria > Bacteroidota > Bacteroidia > Cytophagales > Spirosomataceae > Fibrisoma > Fibrisoma montanum. The sequence goes on along the minus strand of NZ_QXED01000002.1, from coordinate 915,546 downwards.
ACCGAGTACAGAAACGTAAGCAGGAAAAGCAAGCCATTTTTCATAGTTAGGCGGGTTGGTCTGCAAACAAGTATAGTAAGATAACGAACAGACGGCGCATTGTACGTGACAGACGGTTGATTTCGTGCACAATCCGGCGTTGTATACCGGGTTGAAGATGCAGAGCCGGGCTGAATAGTTGCCCCGAAAGTTTGTTAAAAATTCGTAATGAACGCCCTCACCCATGGATCGACAAAAAAAGCTTGGCCCCCGGCTTTCTTTCGTTTTTCTTTGCCAGTCCAAGCGCATCCTCTCTGCAACATGCACGACGTTCAGGTACCCAATGCAATGCCCCCGGCCGGCCACTACGCCCCCGCCGTTGTCCACAACGGCCTGGTGTTCGTCTCGGGCATCTTACCCAAAAATCTCCAGACGGGCGAAACCTACAGCCAGCTTCCCATTGAGGAACAGGCCCGGGTTGTACTCCAGAACCTGGCAGCGATACTCGACGCGGCCGGTTCGTCCAAAGATAAAGTCCTGAAAACAACGGTGTACGTAGCCGATATTGACCTGTGGCAACGGGTCAACGCGGTGTATGCCAGCTTTTTCGGTGCGCACAAACCCGCCCGGTCCATCGTACCGGTTCCGAAACTGCATTTCGACGTATTGATTGAACTCGAAGCCATTGCGTACCAATAATCCGCTACGACATGACCAACGAAACCGCTTGGTACACCCTCAACAACAGCTATGACCTGGACACGCCCTCGCTGGTGGTCTACAAAGACCGGGTTGCGGACAACATCCGGAAGATGATTCAGATTGCCGGCAATCCCGACCGCCTGTTCGTTCACATTAAGACCACTAAAACGCCCGAGGTCGTGCAGATGCTGCTGGCCGCCGACATCACAAAGTTTAAATGCGCCACCATTGCCGAAGCCGAAATGGTGGCGCAGGCGGGTGGCAAGCACCTGATCATTGCCCATCAGTTGGTCGGCCCAAAAATCGAACGGCTCATCAAGCTGCGCCGTCAGTATCCGGATGTGTTTATGGCGTCACTGCTCGACGACGCAGACAACGCGAGGCAGCATAATCAGCTGTTCGCAGCCCATGGACTGGTGGCCGATGTGTTCGTGGACATTAATAACGGCATGGATCGCTCCGGCCATCGGCTCGATGCCGACCTGCTGCCTTTCTACCAGCTCCTGCAGACCTTACCCAACGTACGTTGCCACGGCCTGCACGTTTACGACGGCCACCTCCGCGACGCCAGCTTCACCGAGCGGCAACAGCGTATTGACCAGGGATTTGTGGATGTAGCCCACTTTCTGGAAACACTCGAAGCAACCGGTTTGCCCAGGCCGATGGTCATTGCTGGCGGAACCCCCACGCTCACGACCCACGCCCTGCGGGCCGATACGTATTGCAGTCCGGGGACCTGCGTGTTCTGGGACTGGGGCTACGGCGACCAGCTCACCGAGCAGCCGTTCGATTACGCGGCTCTGCTGCTGACCCGGGTTATTTCCAAACCGAAGCCGGGTATAGTAGCCATTGATCTGGGCCACAAGGGCGTGGCGGCCGAGAACCCCATCGACAAACGGGTGCGCTTTCTGAACCTGACCGGCTACGAGCTACTCAGCCAGAGCGAAGAACATGGCGTACTGACCGTAGACAATTGGCACGCGATTCAGGTAGGAGATCTGCTCTACGGCGTACCGTATCACATCTGCCCAACGGTCAACCTCTACGAGGAAGTATACGTAGCAGACCAGCACGAAGTTCGGGAAACCTGGCAGGTAACGGCCCGGAAACGGCGAATCACCGTGTGACGGACCACCGACCAGAACTTCTACGCTATCTGGCTCATCGGATCATCGTCAGACGTGCCGTCAGACGGTGGTTTGTGGCAAGATGATCCCTGCCCAGAGACGTCACGTCTGTCGATGGTCCGTCCGTCATTGTAAAAACAGAAAGCCGACGTACTGCGCAGTACGTCGGCTTCTTTGTAGGTTAGCCTTGATTAGGCCAGGCGGTTGATGCAGTTCAGATCTTCGAACGCAACCGTCAGGCGCTTCACCATGCTTTCTTCCCCTTTGCGCAACCATACGCGCGGGTCGTAATATTTCTTGTTCGGCGAATCCGGCCCTTCGGGGTTGCCGAGCTGCGCCTGCAGATACGCTTCTTTCGCCTTGTAGTAGTTCAGCACGCCTTCCCACATCGCCCACTGCATATCGGTGTCGATGTTCATCTTCACGGCACCGTACTTGATGGCTTCGCGGATTTCCTCGCGGCTCGATCCTGACCCGCCGTGGAACACGAAGTTCACCGGCAGCGGTCCCGTACCGAAATGCTGCTGGATGTAGTCCTGCGAATTCTTCAGAATGATCGGCTGAAGCTTCACGTTACCGGGCTTGTAAACGCCGTGGACGTTACCGAAAGCAGCCGCAATGGTGAAGTTCGGCGAAATCTTGCTCAGCTCTTCGTACGCATGAGCCACTTCGGCCGGCTGGGTGTACAGTTTTGAATCGTCCACGTCGGAGTTATCGACGCCGTCTTCTTCACCACCGGTTACGCCCAGTTCAATTTCCAGCGTCATGCCGATTTTGGCCATCCGCTCGAAGTACTTGCACGAAATCTCGATGTTCTCTTCCAGCGGCTCCTCCGAGAGGTCGAGCATGTGCGACGAGAACAGCGGCTTACCATACTGGTCGAAGTGGCGCTCACCGGCTTCGAGCAGACCGTCGATCCACGGCAGCAGTTTTTTAGCGCAGTGGTCGGTGTGCAGGATTACGGGCACGCCGTATAGTTCGGCCACATTATGAATATGCAGTGCGCCCGAAATCGACCCCGCAATGGCTGCCTGCTGCTTATCGTTCGGCAGACTTTTGCCGGCGTAGAAAATACCGCCACCGTTCGAGAACTGAACGATTACGGGCGAATTAACCGCTTTGGCCGTTTCCAGAACGGCGTTGACAGAGTCCGTACCAACAACGTTAACGGCCGGCAGGGCGTAGTCATTCTCATTGGCGTGACGGAAAATTTCGGTGACGCCGTCGCCGGTGACAACGCCCGGGGCAAATCGGGTGGCGATTTCGCTCATAAGTCAGAGGAAAAAAAGGTTTGATTAGTAACTCATCCCAGAAAATATTGACTGAAACTAAGCAGACAAATTTTTCTATTTCGAGCCGGTAAAGTACGTTATATTGCCGATAAAATGCTACTATAGCCTGGTGCTATGTTCCTGCAAACCGATGATTCCAAACTGGCATTCATTCCTACTGTGCGCGCTACTGCTTATAAGCTGGGGACGCTCCGGCGATGAAAAATCACCCCCGCCGGTTGCGACCACTGATTACGCTATCTATGCTCTGTTGATTAATGCTGATAGTCAATGCAATCATGAAACGGACCAGACACGCCAAAAGCGACTGGTATTAATCAACCCGACTACAAGTACACCGACAGCCGACTCACTCGATGAATTTGATGAGTTAACTACGTTCAGGCGACTGGCAACGGACTACATGCTTGATGCAGATTGGCGAACGTTCCTGGAGGGTATCAACCGGAAAAAGTTCACGGAACGTACTCTCTCCAAGGTTCCAAAACTGCAATGTCGACAAGCTGCTTTTTTGCCCCGGCGATCTGATCAACAAAACTTCGTTGACCTTCAGGCGACCTACAAAAACCTGGAAAAACTCATTTACCTCTCCCAAGTGATTTACTCGCCCGATCAATCAAAAGCCATGTGTTTCTACACTGAAATCAGTACGTCCGACGGCGGCTCGGGCAGTTGTTTCCTGCTTGAAAAGCAAAACGGAACCTGGACCATAAGAACACGAATCTCGCTTTGGCTTTCGTAAATGCCCGGTGCATTTGTCCAGGCCAGGCTCCCCTTTGGTCCATGTAGAACAACTAATCAATTACTAACGGGCCAAGCAGGAGCATGGCCTGGACAATCATCGTCGACGGCTTCTCACATTGCAGGTTGACCAGTAGGGTAATTTCCGGTTACTTTGCCGCCATACAAACCCTTATGATACCGTGACGACCAAATTCTTCTGCCCGATGTGGGGCATGGAAAGCCACTCCTACCCTGAAGCTGCCAAACGAGTCAAAGCCGCCGGTTACGACGGCATGGAAATTGCCGCCGGCCGCGACAAACGCCAGGAAGCCGTCAACGTGATGCGCGACAACGGGCTCAGCGTTATTCTGATGGCTTTCGGAAGCGGCAAAACCTTTGCGGAACATAAACAAACCTTTCGCGACGACCTGCTCCACATCGCATCGTTTAAGCCGTTGTTTATCAATTCGCATACCGGCCGCGACTACTTTACCTTCGAGCAGAACGGCGAACTGATCCAGGTGGCGCTGGAGGTTCAGAAACAGACCGGCGTCCGGATTTTGCACGAAACCCACCGGGGTCGGTTTACCTACAGCGCCCCGGGCATTCAGCATTACCTGCTCAAATTCCCGGATTTACGACTTACAGCCGACTACTCGCACTGGGTCAACGTTGCGGAATCGTACCTCGACGACCAGGCCGATAACGTTACCCGCGCTATCGACCGCAGCGACCACATCCACTGCCGCGTCGGGCATCCGGAAGGTCCGCAGGTCAACGACCCCCGCGCTCCCGAGTGGAAAAACGCCCTTGAAACCCACGCCCGCTGGTGGGACCAGATCCGCGACCGGCAGCAAAAAGCCGGGGCCGCTGCGGTAACCGTTACGTGCGAATTTGGTCCGGCAGGGTATTTGCCCACCCTACCGTATACCCAGCAGCCCGTTACGAGTCAGTGGGATGTAAACGTATTTATGAAAGATTTTCTAAAGAAACGGTGGGCGTAGGGCAAGGAGCAGGGGGCTTGGGGCGAAGCGTAGGGTTTACACACGTCTATCACCTTTACCCCCTGCTCCGCGCCCCTTGCCCCCTGCCCACCGCCCTTTTCCCTCACCCTACGGTTTTTTTATTATTTTTGACTAATGATAACAGGTTGTCGTCATATTGGCTGGTTGTTGGTGCTGTGGCTGGGGGTCGTCAATCCGGTTCAGGCGCAACTGGCTCATTCCCTCCGGCTGGAACTGGCCTCCGATCCGAACGAAGAAGAAGCCTTCGACGTAACGCCCCTGGCCGAACGAGGGGTGCTGGTTACGATCCGTACGGGTGCCTTCTACGACAATACTCCGGCGCATTTCCGCTTTCAGAAATACGACACGAACCTCAAGCCCGTCTGGCAAACGGAGTTTAAGCAGGACAGCCGGTATCGCCCTATCCAGTCGTTCCACAACGACCAATACCAGTATCATCTGTTTCGGGAGCCGGATTCAGATCATTTTCAATTCATGCGGCTGAACCTCGACGACGGTACGACCGAAACCTTCGAAGGCAATCTGATCGAACCCTTTGACATTCGGCATTTCAGAGTCCTGGGCAATCAGGCTTACGTCGGCGGCTACCACCACAACCGCCCGCTGGTCATGTCGTTCTCGTTCTTCGACCGCTCAACGAAAGTGCTGCCCAGCCTGTACGTCAACCACATGGAGATCAACAGCCTGGAGGTCGACGAGAGCCGGCATGAAGTGCACGTACTGGTTCATACACTCCGGCGCGGGTGCCAGTTCTCGGTCCGGACCTTCTCCTACGACGGCAAGCTGTTGCGGACGCTGAAGTTTGACGACGCTAAAAACAGCCTGATCTCGGGTAAGTTACTACCGGTCGACGAGCACGAATCCCTGCTGGTCGGCAATTATTCTACCGACTGCACCCCCTATTCCCAGGGTATCTACGTTACCCGCATCCGCCACAACGATCCCGGTCGCACCGACGTATCGGAGTCGGCGGGAGAGGACATCCAGTACATCGAGTTTTCGCAGTTGAAAAACTTCTTCAATTACCTCAAACCCCGGCGGCAGCAGAAAATGCTGGCGCGGGTGCTCAAGAAAAAAGAAGAAGGCAAAGATTTTAAATTTCGCTACCGGCTGCTCGTTCACGACCTGAAACCGACCCCCGAGGGGTTGACACTCGTGGCCGAGGTGTACTACCCACAATACAGCGGTGCCAGCCTGAACGGCGGGGTCTTGCGACCGAACAGCCGGTACGTTGAAGGGTTTCGATACACCCACGCCTTTATCTGCGGCTTCGACAAGCGCGGTAAACTGCTGTGGGACAACTGCCTGCCCATCAAGGAACTGACAAGCCCCGACCTGGCCGAAATGGTGCAGGTATCGCTGCAGGGCGATCACATGGTACTGGCTTACCCCAACGAAGGCGAAATCAATACGGAAGTCATCCAGGGCAGCAAGGTGCTGAAGGAGGTCGAGAACTACAAGCTGCAAACCAACTCCGAACAGGAAAAAGTAACGTTTTCGGCCCAGGACAACCTCTCGGCCTGGTACGACCGGCATTTTCTGGCGTGCGGCTTTCAGAAGATCGCGGCCGAACGAAACCTCACCAGTCAGCGCGAAGTGTTTTACATCAACAAGCTGACCTACAACCCGCAGTCGGCACCCGCCAACTCAGGCGAATCGGCTAACCAAAAAACTTCCGGATCAGGACAATGAGCAGGTTCAAGACGATGCTCACGACGATGCAGGTTACGATAGGGAAATAAAATCCTCCGCCGTTTTTGCCGACAATCCGGATGTCGCCCGGCAAGCGGCCCAGCCAGTTTAACTTGTCTCCGAAGACGTACACCACCACCCCGACAAGCAGAATAGCGGCCCCAATCAGGATGATAACTTTGCCGACAGTTGGCGTCATGTGTATCTACTACTACGTACGGCTTGATAACGTAGTGCCGAGAAGGATTGTTCTCCGCCGATCAACCCGACCGATGCACTACGGCGGCTGTGATTACACGGCAGGGCTGAATTAAAAAGCCCGGTGCCTTGGCGCGATACCGGACGCTCCGGATTACGGCAGGCTGGCCGGCCTGATAAAGCCAGCCGGGGTTGGTAGATTAACTTATGCTGTTTTTATAGTATATCATCTATCTATAGTAATGGCTTTACGGCAAAACCCTTATCTTTCGGAATAACTTCGTAAACGATACCAGCCGTCTACCGTCGAAATTGCGTAATTAACGCTGCATTCACATTTTTTGCTCAGTAAGGAACTTCATGGAACACTACCTTTCAGATTTGCTGCGACGCCAGAAAAAGCGCCTGCTTGAACAATGGATACAAAACCAACTGGCCAGCAGCGATCTGCGCGACGACCTCATGAGCAGCGACGAACTACGGGCGCAGTCGGAAGAAGTAATAGACGCACTTACGGATGTACTCAGCGAAAAAAACATAACCAATCCACAATCAACTGATTTTCAAAACCTGAGTGATCTTTTAGCGGGCATTTCCATCTCCCGCGCCCGGCAGGGATTTACCCCCCGCGAAACGGGCATGTTCGTACTGAGTCTGAAGGACACCCTGCTCGACGTTTTGCAGAGCGAGTTAGCCGATGACCCGGTGCGGCTACACGACCTCACGATGAAAATCAGTAAGCTAATCGACAACTTTTCCGTATCTACGTTTGAGACCTACATTAAAGGTCGTGAGGATATAATCAGTCGCCAGACCAGCGAGATCACCGACATTTCGACGCCCGTCATTCAGGTTTGGGACGGCATTGTGGCCATGCCCCTGATCGGTACCCTCGATAGCGCCCGAACGCAGGTGGTGATGGAGAACCTCCTGCAGGCCATTGTCGAAACGGGCAGCAGCATCGCCATTCTGGATATATCCGGCGTTCCGACGGTTGATACGCGGGTAGCTCAGCACCTGATCAAGACCGTCAGCGCCACGCGGCTGATGGGCGCCGAATGCATTATCAGTGGCATCCGGCCCGAAATCGCTCAGATTGTTATTCACCTCGGGATCGACCTCTCGAATATTGTCACGAAAGCGTCGCTGGCCAAAGCACTCCAGCATGCCTTCGGTATGCTTCGGCTCGTCGTGCGTAAACAGGACAGAGACCTCCGGTCAGCGTAATTAACGGCTCCATGGAAAAAATTCCTATTCTACGGATGGGCCCCTTCCTGCTGGTAACCATTCAGGTCGACCTCTACGACCGGCTGGCCTTAAACCTGGAAGCCGATCTGATCGAAACGGTGCATAAAACCGGTGCCAGAGGTGTGCTGATTGATATTTCGGCGGTTTCCATCGTCGATTCGTTCATGGGCCGGATCCTGGGCAACATCGCGGGGATGTCGCGGATTCTGGATGCCCAAACGGTGGTGGTCGGTATGCAACCGGCCGTTGCTATTACGCTGATTGAACTGGGTTTACCGTTAAAAGGTATTCATACTGCCCTCAACGTTGAAAAGGGGATTGAAAAGCTACGAGCAACCATCCCCCCTGACGACGAGGAGACAGACGATGATTATTATTTCCAGTAGTGAAACAGCCAGCATTCGTACCGAACAGGATGTAGCCCGGCTCCTGCACCGCATCAAAGCGGTTGCGGCAGACACTGGATTAGGCACCGTTAGCCAGACAAAATTGATGACGGCCGCCAGCGAACTGGCCCGTAATATGCTCTTCTACGCAAATGAGGGCGTTTCCTATCTTGAACAGATCAGCCAGGGAACAAAAGTCGGGATTCGACTAACGTTCATCGATCACGGACCAGGCATTCCCGATGTTGACCTGGCCATGCAGGACGGCTACACGACTAACCCCCAAAGCCTCGGTCTTGGATTGCCGGGTGCCCGGCGACTCGTCAACGAGTTTGCGATAATCAGTACGGTGGGCAAAGGCACGACCGTTACGGTAATCACCTGGAAATTATGACTAATGCGCCCCATTTTCGCTTTACGGTGTCGGATCGTAGCTACCAGGCTTTTGTCAAACGGGAAGTGCATTATCTGGCCAAGGAAGCCGGATTCAGTGCGCGCCGGCTGAGCGAGTTAGACATCATTGTGTTAGAGATGACGTCGAATTTGCTCAAGCACGCCAAAACGGGCGAAGTCCTGGTCCGGCTGTTTCAGGAGAACAATACCCGCGGGATTGAGTTGATTAGTATTGACAACGGACCTGGCATTGCCGATCCTGAAAACATGCAGAAAGACGGCGTTTCAACCACCAAAACCCTGGGTCATGGCCTGGGAGCGATTCAGCGGTTAGCCGATTTTTTTCAACTGTATTCACTACTCGACTGGGGGACCATTTTACTCGCCCGACTCTATGACAATCCAGTGACTCATTCCAGAAGTGATAATCCGGCTTTTCCGCTGACGGTCCGTTCAGTCCTGGTCGCTAAGCCCGGCGAAACGGTTTGTGGCGACGGTTGCCGGGTAAGCATCACACCGGATTATGGTACCCTGTTTCTGGGCGATGGATTAGGTCATGGTCCGGCGGCTCATGAGGCTGTGACGCAAGCCATCGGTACGCTGCCCAATACGCGGTTGCGCAGCCCGGCCCGGTTGATTGAGCTGATTCACGAAGGCGTTCGTAAAACGCGGGGCCTGGTGGGGTCGGTGGTCGTATACGACCACCGACAGCAGCAATGGCTCTGGTGCGGGGTTGGCAACATCATGACCCGATTGCTACAAGCCACCGTGGTCCAGAAAAGCCATCTGCCCTACAGTGGCATCATCGGAACGGTGATGCCTACGTTGCACGATGAGACCATTCCGGCCGAATGGGGTCAGACGATAGTTATGTGCTCCGACGGTATTCAGTCGCGGTGGGATGCCACCAAATATCCGTATATTTTCAAGTACGATTTGACCATACTGGCAGCAGCCATTTATAAAGATAACGCCCGACAGACCGATGATGTATCGATAGTGGTCGGTCGGCTCACCCCCTGATATGCACGAAATAGCCAGCGTCACGCTTCACAATGAAATGGACCTCATTCTGGCGAATAAACGCAGTATGAGACTGGCCGAACTGGCCGGATTGTCGCTGGCGGCCCAGACTACGTTTGCTACCGCAGTTTCTGAAGTATCCCGCTACGCCATTGAGCGCGGTCTGGACGCCTGCCTGACGCTATACATTACCGATAGTAACGAATCGGTTCAGAGCCTGGTGGCCCAGATTGCCAGGGGCCGCTTTTTCATCAGCAATCACGACGACGAAGCCTTTGAATACGCGCGTCGGCTCGTTAACGATTTGCTCATTACGGACACCGCCAAAGGGTCGCAGATCACGCTGCGCTGCCATCTGCACAACAACCGCAAGATCAGTTCGGCACGGGCCGAGCAATGGAGTAAACAGTTTGTGAGCGAGCCGCCCGTGTCTCCCTACGACGAGATCAAGCGGAAAAATGCGCAGCTCCTGGAGTTATCGGAACGGCTTCGCGAAAGTGAGCAACATTACCGGTCGCTCACGGATTCGTTGCCGGTGATGATTTTCACCGCGGATGTCGACGGCAGACTGACGTATGCCAATGAGCGGTTGATCCATTATACCGGTCAGTCCATCAAAACCCTGAACCAGACGAAGTGGCAGTCCATCACCCATGAAGACGATTTTGACCGGGTTCGGGCGGTCTGGGCAGCGGCCACACCGGCCGGCCGGCCGTTTCAGTATGAACTGCGGCTGAAGGAAGCCACTACCGACGACTACCTGTGGCACATGGTCTGGGTAACAACGGATACGGCAACGCACGAACCCCAATGGACGGGCATTATCGTAAACATCCACGCCCAAAAACTCATCGAGCAAACCCTATCCGACAACAAAGAGCTGAAATATGCCAAACAGCAACTGGAGAAGTACCAGCGCGAACTGGAATCGAGTATCCGCGAACTGAACCGCAGTAATACGGAATTAAGCCAGTTTGCTTACATTGCGTCGCACGATCTGCAGGAGCCTCTGCGGAAAATCCAGGCATTCGGCGATGTGCTGCTGGCTCAGTACAGTACCCAGCTCGACGCATCGGGCGCCGACGTGCTGCACCGGATGCAGAATTCGGCGAACCGAATGCAGCATCTGGTCAAAGATCTGCTGACGTTTTCCCGCCTGACTACCCGCCCCCAGAGCCTGCGCCCTCTTGATCTGAACCAGATCCTGACCGATGTCCTGAGCGACCTGGAAGTTACTATCTCCGATAAACAGGCCAGCATCAGTATAGAGCCGCTGCCAACCTTGCCCGGCGATCCGCTTCAACTCCGGCAGTTGTTCCAGAACCTGCTGTCGAACGCCCTTAAATTTGCCCATACCGACCGGTTACCCGCCATCAAGGTACTGTCAACGATGGTTTCGGCCGGTCAGCTACCCACCACCGTTTCGTTGCACAACCATCGGCCCTACTACGCACTGGTCGTGGCGGACAACGGCATCGGACTGGACGAAAAATACAGCGAACGAATCTTTCAGCTCTTTCAGCGGCTCCACAACCGAAGGCAGTACGAAGGGACGGGTATGGGACTGGCGATCTGTAAGAAGGTGGCGGAGAATCATGGCGGAACAATCGCCGTTCACAGTCAGGTAGGTGAAGGCACAACCATGACGGTATACCTTCCGGCCGATTAATCAGGGCCAGGGCGATTCTGGCGGTAAAAGCAAACGGAGCGTCACCGATCCGTTACCTGACCCAATGGTCACTTTGGGGTATAGTCAACTATAGCGTTGGCCGTCAGAAAATACGCTTTTTCGCCCAGCGCCACGCCGGCCAGCACAGGTCCCGGCAGGTTGGTCAGCTTATCCCAGCGTTTGGTAGCCCCGTCGAACGTCAGTACGTCGCCCGCCAGGGTTATGATGTAGAGCTTATTCTTCAACGCAAAGCTTTCGCGGCTGCCCGACAGGTTATAATCGCCGGAAGGGGTTTCAAGTCTGGCGTTCAGCACCATCGTCAGGCCGGTCGGCGCGTCAGGTTCCGGTACGGTATACTCCCACATGATCCGGCTGCCCAGGTACGTTGTATAATCCTGACTGGGTTGATAGCCACCCCAACGAGAGGGCGACGGCAGACTACCGCCACCAATATAAATCCGGTCGTTAAGCGTACAGGCAAAACCACCCCAGTGGGTTGTTTCTACGTATGCCTGGTTATACTGAACCAGGCTCGCCGGTTCAGTTGGGTAGGGCGTTGTTCCGAACAGTTTTTCGGTAACCGGCTTCCAGCCGTCGGCCGGCCTGTAAGTGGCTCCACCGCTGTTTTCGAACGTAGTAGGCGTATTCGCTTTATACGTACCGTGCAGTACCAGCCCCCGGTCGCGGAAATTCAGGCCGTTGGCCCTGGCGCCAATCAGCACGTTCGGGACGCCACTTTTCTGCACCGAAGCTATATTTTGCCACGCGTTCTGCTGCGGATCGTACGCAAAGAAATCCGGGGAATAGCCATAGATCAACCCTGACGTACCATCGCCCTGCCCCAGACCTACGAACAGTTTGCCGCCCTGCGTGAAGTAAGTAAAGTCACGGACGGGCTGGCCCGTAAAGTCCTGTCTGGCAGTTAGCCGCCGGTCGGCAGGATCAAACTCCCAGAGTTTTGCAAGTATATCCTGCTTTGATACCTCCGTATTGGCACTCGTTCCAATGTAGATTTTGCCGTTCAGTGCTGCCATCAGCAGCGGTTTCCCGGCCGGAACGTCGGCCAGTTGACGCCAGGAGTCGGGAGCGGATGTTTCGGGAGTGGGTTGTTGGGCAGTCGGACGGCAGTTCCATAAAAAACCGACCGTCGCCAGGGCGATGAATAACGTAGAACGCATGAGTCTGATGGCTTGGTGTAGATAGAAGCGGATTATACCGCTTTGCTGAATCTCCCTGGTAATTCGTCTTTTCTGGCCAGTTTTCATTCCGGACCTGTTGAAAATATCAGCAGCCGAATCAAACCAAAACGCCTTCTGCCCGGCTACGTCCAGGAACAGAAGGCGTTACGTACGGTATGGTCAACGTGTCAGCCGGGTGATGTAGTCCCAGGCAGGATGAATTTATCCCGCATACCTGGCATTCATTACGGTACACGTTTACTCCACGGGCCTTACGTTAATTCAAATACTTCGTCCGGAGGGTGGCCAGTTTTTCGGTAGTCAGTTCCATTTCCTGCGCCAGAAACTTGTCCATGGAACCGTACGTCTGGTCAATTGCTTTGAAGGTTTGTTCCAGATAGACCGGATTGGCGGCCATCATGGGACGTAGCTGGTCTTCGGGCATACCCTGTTGGGCCATCATCTTCATCATCCGTTCGCGATCGGCTTTCCAGTACTCGTTGGTAGCTTCGTAATCCTTCAGAATAATGTCCCGCGGAACGCCCAGCGCCGATAAGATCAGCGCAGCGCCTACGCCGGTCCGGTCTTTCCCGGCCGTGCAGTGAAACAGCAGCGCTTTGTTATTATCGAGGCTGAGCAACTGGTCGAACATGGGCTTATACTTGGCTTTCAGGTGGGTTGTCTGGCCGTAGGAAGCCCCCATCAGCGAATCGCGCAGGGCCGGGTTGCGCATCATCTTACCCATCTCGCTCATGCGGATGTTTTCGCTTCCTGCTGGCAAATTCACGTATTGAACCCCCGCCGGAAGCCGGTCGGGCCCGTTTTTCACCTCATCGGGACCGCGCAGATCGCAGTCGACGCCTAAATGAAGAGTTTCAAGCGTTTTCAGATCGCTGTCGGTCAGGCGGCTGATGTCGGCCGAGCGGTAGATATGCCCCCATTTGACCGTCTTGCCATTTTGAGTCGGGTAGCCACCCAGATCGCGGAAGTTGCTGGTGCCTTCCAGTTTTACGGCCCGTTTAGTGTTGTAGACCAGTGTATCCTGAGCAAATGTCAGCGTTGGTAACAGAAAGAAGATGATAAATTTCATGCGTTCGTATGTCTTTAACTATGAGTTTCAATGAATGCTGTTCCTGATTAGCTACTTAGAAAATATCCCAGCGAATACCGGCCTGTCCCCGCTGCGAATACCACTCCGAGTCGACCAGCCGGCGCCGGTCGCCGAGGTACTGGCGAATCGGTTCGTTGGTCAGGTTGTTGATTTCCAGGAAGACCCGGATCTGCTTACTGATGGTGTACGCGGCTGAAAAATCGACCGTAAAGTTGTCGTCGGTCCAGGTGTAGAGCCGCGGACCGAGCTGCTGGCTGATGGCCTCTACCGACCGTCCCCGGAAATTACCCGCCAGTCGGGCCGTCAGGCCATTGCGTTCGTAGAACAGGATGGTATTGAACAGGTGCTTCGACTGCTGCGGCAGTGAGGTTTTATCCATCATTACGTCGCTGCCGACGGGCCGCGGTACCTCCACCTCCGAGTCGGTATGGGTGTAGTTCAGCTCAACCCCAAAACCACCCAGGAAGCCGGGCAGGAACGTAAACCGACGCGTCAGGGCGACTTCCAGCCCCATCAGTTTAGCCGAGCGCATGTTGCGGGGCTGCGAGGTGATTGTGGTGATGCCACCTTCGAGCGCCACGGAACGATCCTGAAACACTACGTCGGTAATGTTCTTGTAAAACAATCCACCCGACAGCAGACCGATGTTGTCGAAATAATATTCTCCCATCAGGTCGTAGTTGCTCGCAAACGTCGGCCGCAGGTCCGGATTCCCCCGCGTGATCGTCACGGGATTGCTCGTCAGGTTCACGCTTTCGGTGGGCACCAGATCCGTGAACAGGGGCCGGATAAACGTCCGGGTATAAGCCGCCCGCAGATTGGCCTTTGGGTTCAGGGCGTACTTGACGTGAACCATTGGCAGGATGGCGTGGTAGTCGTTCGAAACCGTGACGGGCGTAATCACATCGACGGCGGTCGGTCTTCCTTCGACGGTCCGGTTTTCGCGCCGGTACGACGAACCGCTCACCCGCAGCGATGTGTATTCGTCGCGAACGCCCCCGAAGACTTTCAGTTTGCTCGTTGCGTTCCACTCGCCCATTACGTAGCCCGCCATAACGTTTTCAACCCCCTCCGAATACGTGGTCGGGAATGAAGCCGGCGTTACATCGCGGAAACCGTTGGCGGTTTGAAACGAGGGGGAAAACAACTGCGCCAGCTGATCCTGGGTAATGTTGTCGACGGCGTATCCATTGTACGGACTACCGATTTCCTGAAAGAAACCACCCCGCAGCGGAAACGATTCGCGCTGCAACTGACTCAGCGGCACCAGCGGGGGTGAATTCGGGATGCCCAGAGCCGCGCTCGGCAGATACACCAGAGCGCCACTCGTGCTACGTCCGCTCCGGTCTTTATGGCGGTACTTACCCCCTACTTTCAGCGAGAACTTCGGCGATACGTCGAATTTAAGGTTTACCTGCCCAACCTGATCCTGCTCTTTCACGCCCAGTTGCAGAATCACCAGTTGCCGCAGGGTTAGCTTTGTCGGGTCGATGGCATCGGCTACCGGATCGTTCAGGCGCGGCATAATGGCCAGTGGGTCGTCGCCGATACCGTCCGGCGCGTCGAATTTCAGGTACTTTTTGCCGTCCGACGACAACCCGCCGAATCCTTTCGACAGCCTCTGCCGGAAAGTGGCAATGGGCAGACCCCGTTTATTGGGGTCCGTTGTCGAGGGCGTATTGTCGATTACATACTCCGTCAGGTAATCCGACGCCAGCCAGTCGATTTTCAGGCGCTTCGATAGCTGGTGTTCGCCACCAATCTCGTAGCCGTCGATGGTTGTCTCGTAGAACGAATCCCGGAAATTGAGCTGGTATTCGTTCGAACTGAACAGAAAGTAGGTTTCGTACACCGGCCGGATGTCGTTGAACTTATCATGCAGCGCCCGTCCGTAGATTCGGTTACCGGCATTGAACCGATACTCCAGCCCGGCGTTGAGGCCGTAGGTTTGCCGCTTCCCCATGTACCGCTTCAGGAGCAGGCTGTTGATGGCCACCTGCTGCTGCGGGTTCGTGGCACCGGTATTGTAGGCTATTGTGTACTGATCCGTTCCCCAGCGCCGATCCCAGACGGCCGCCGACAGCATCACGCCCAGCTTGCCATCGAAAAAGCGGCCGCCGTACACGATCGAGCCGTTGTAGGTACCATCCTTCGAGAAGTTGTTGTACCCACCGGCCGCGCTGACACTCAACTTCCGGAACTCGGGGGCCGTGCGGGTCACGAAGTTGATCGAGCCCCCGATGGCGTCGCCTTCCATATCGGGCGTCAGCGCCTTGGCTACCTGAACGTACTCAATGATTTCCGACGGCACCGCATCCAGCACCGCGTTGCGCGACCCGCCAACGTTGGCGCTCGGCATCCGGGTACCGTTGAACAGCGTCGATGTCCAGGCGAAAGGCAATCCCCGAACCGTAGCCTGATCGGCCTCGCCGTGGTAGCGGGCCACCGCCACGCCCGGCATCCGCTGCACGGCCTCGGCCGCGTTGCGGTCCGGCAGTTTACCGATGGCATCTGAAGCCAGTACGTCGATGATTGCCAGCGAATTCCGCTTGATGTTCATGGCCTTGATCTGCGACGCGGCCATGGTTCCTTTCACGATAACATCGGCGAGCTGCGTACCCTCCGCCGATAGTTTGATAGTCGGCAGCGGATTAACGCCCGGCTTCACCTCCACGGGAACTTCCAGGGTTTTATACCCGATAAAGCGGACCAGCAGCGTTTGGGGGCCAACCGGTACGTTCGGCAGTTGAAAAGCCCCGTTCAGGTCGGCAGCAGCACCCAGCGTTGTGTTTTTAACGAGAACGGTAGCGCTGGGCAGAACCCCGTTGGCATCTTCGATACGACCGGTCAACGTAGCCCGTTCAACAGCCTGACCGAACGCAACCCACTGCGGCAACCCCAGGGTCAGCAACCAGCAACAGAGTACCAGCATTCGTTTTGCAAAAGACATGATTGTGATTGGTTAATACTTCGGGGCGAAGGTAGAGCGCGGCCAAAAACAGATCGACCCAGCCGAACGGCGAGGTTCGCGCCGTTCGGCTGGGTCGTCTAAACGACAATCGATTGCTGATTATCAGCCTTTTGCCAATGTTACGTTATTGTTAAGTCTTGCCAGCGCCGTGTTGCCGCTCAGGGCCTGCTGGTACTCGGTGGGATTGAATCCAGTCACTTTTTTGAAATACGAGTTCAGGGTTGTCTTCGACTGGAAGCCGGCCTGAAACGCCAGCTCCAGAATCCGACCGTCGGGGCGCTGCTTCATCAGTTGAATCATTTCATAAACCCGGTACTCGTTCACGTACGCGTAAAAATTTTTTCGGGCTTTCTGATTCAGGACCTGCGATACGTGCTGCCGGGTCGACTTCAAGCGAGCGGCCAGCTCGTCGAGGGACAGTTCCGGCTCCAGATACGGCTTGTCCCGTTGCATGAACTGCTCCATGGTGTCGAATAAAGCGTCGACCTGCTGAGTCGACAAGCCCGATTTTTCGTACGTAATACCGTCCTTGTTGACCTGATTCTCTGTAACGTCCTGGCTTACGGCGTCATCGGGTTGCCCGGCAGGAGTCGCAGCCGACTGGATAAAGAAGAAACGCAGGCACCGGTACGACACCAGACCCAGCATGATATACGCCATGAAATGCGGATCGTAGTCGTAACCCAGGGTCCCACTTACCTCCTTGATGATCATGCCGCTCAGAACCACCGCAATCAGCAACCCGCTGATCTGAAGCAGGAATCGCTGATCGTCTTTCGGAACGGCCGCCGGACGACGGAGTAGCCAGATCATGTAGCTACTGTACCCGATCAGCGACACCAGCACCCCATTGGCGTACCAGGCAAACATAGACTCGAATACTACCGGTTTTTGAATCGGCAGCTGGGTAATCACGCAGAAGGTGTACAGCCCAAAAGCCGCCAGAAACGGGATGAGGTGGAGCAGCTGGATTTTCCAGTTCAGCGAGCGCCCCACCAGCTGACGGTACTGAAAATACAGCAGCGGCCCGTAACTGAACGTAGTGAAACTCGTCAGCCGGCTGAACAGATAGCCGTTTTTGAGTACGCCCAGCAGGAACAGCTTGATGCCCAGATGAATGATGATCAGCAGCAGGAGCGCCTTTATGTACGGGTAGTTGCGGGTCTGCGTGTTGCGCAGCGGCAACACATACAGCACAACACACGTCTGTACGAACGCAAAGGTAGTAACGAGAAACAGCATAAGGGGTGTCTCTTTTCAGTAAAAATACGGAGTCGATCGCAGTCGAAAGTGGCGAATCAGGTTATCAAATTATGAATGAAAGGCCCCGCTTGCCGGCTGATCGTCAACGTATCGAACGAGCACCTTACCCTAAAATCTCATGGGAACCCACACGAACTTATTGGCCGCGCCCAAACCTGACGTATCTTTGCGGGTTATTAAACCATGGCTGCAAACACCCGCGATACCGCTTATCAACTCCGGCAGGGACAACTCGTTGCTCTGGCCGACGAAACCGGCTGGTCGATAGCGGCCGACCCGGTTAACGACGGCGCTGTGCGGCAGTTGCTGACGGTCGCGGCAACCGCCCCGGCCGGCTCACGACCCACCGTACTGATTCCGAATACGGATATGCTGGGGCTGTACGTAGCCAGAGTACCCGACATCGCGTTCGATCTGGTCGAGTTTGCGGAGAATCCGCTCACGGTCGTGTACCAGCAAGGCAAAAACCTGTCGCCGGTCCTGCTCGATCAGCAACCGGAGGTCGCCGTTCGCCGGTCCCTGAATGCCGATGTGCAGCGGCTCCTGGGGAGCCTGGGCCGCGGGCTCCTGATTATTCCGTTCGAAGCGCAGGCGCTGCCGCTGGTGGCCGAGGGCCTTGTGGTCAGCCGATTTGGTACCCCACCGGCCACCTTGAGCAGACCCCGTATTATGCGGCTGGGTGTGGGCGGAGAACTTGAATTTTTACGAAAATAAGACCGGTTGACTTGCCAACCGTTCCAATCAGCGCCGGATTCAGCCGACAGCCGGACCGAAAGCGCAGAATAACTTATGAACTTTAGCGACACTTTAGATAAAAATTTGGTCTTCGACGTTATCGCCCGCCAGGCCGATGCACTCGGTGTTCAGGCTTACGTAATCGGCGGATTCGTGCGTGACCTGGTGTTGAAGCGCCCCTCCAGCGACATCGATGTAGTGTGCCTGGGCAGCGGCATTGCCCTCGCCGAAGCCGTCGGGAAGGCGCTGCATACAAACGTGGCCGTGTTTGCCAATTTCGGCACCGCCATGCTGCGCACCAGCCAGGATGGGGTTGACTGGGAAGTGGAGTTTGTGGGCGCCCGCAAAGAATCGTACCGGTCTGATTCGCGCAAGCCGATTGTTGAGGACGGTACCCTCGAAGACGACCAGAACCGGCGCGATTTCACCATCAACGCCATGGGTATCAGCCTGAACCATACCGGCAATCCCGGCTTTGGTGAACTGATCGACCCGTTCGATGGCCTGCGCGATATCAAACGCAAACTTATTCGGACACCGCTTAACCCGGACATTACGTTCTCCGACGATCCGCTCCGGATGATGCGGGCCATCCGGTTTGCCTCGCAGCTCGGTTTTGACATTGAACCCGATACGTTCGACGCTATCGTGCGGATGAACGAACGCATTCTGATTGTATCGCGGGAGCGTATCACCGACGAGCTGAACAAAATCGTTCTGTCGCCGACGCCTTCCTACGGGTTCAAGCTGCTGTACCACGCCGGGCTGCTGGAGCGCATCTTCCCCGAACTGGTAGCTCTGAAAGGTGTGGAAACCATTGAGGGGAAAGGCCACAAGGATAATTTTTATCATACCCTGCAGGTACTCGACAACGTAGCTAACCGCAAACGGTCGGCCAACGACACGAATCCCGAGCAGGAACTCTGGCTGCGCTGGGCGGCCCTGCTCCACGACATTGCCAAACCAGCGACCAAACGCTTTGATGCTAAGGTCGGCTGGACCTTTCACGGTCACGAAGACCTCGGTGCCCGCTGGGTACCGGGTATTTTCCGTACCATGAAGCTGCCCCTGAACGAACACATGCGGTATGTGCAGAAACTCGTTCGGCTACACCTCCGCCCCATTGCCCTGGTGAAGGAACAGATCACCGATTCGGCGCTACGCCGGCTGCTGGTCGAAGCGGGCGACGATCTGGAGGGTCTCATGAGTCTGTGCCGCGCCGACATCACGTCGAAGAACTACGAGAAGGTACAGAAGCACCTGCGTAACTTCGCCAGGGTCGAACAGAAGCTTCATGACCTCGAAGAGCGTGACAAGCTTCGAAACTTCCAGCCGGTCATTACGGGAGAGCTGATTATGGAAACGTTTGGTTTGCCGCCTTCCAAGGAGGTTGGTAACCTGAAATCAATTGTGCGGGAAGCTATTCTGGACGGCATTGTGGCCAATACGCTCGACGCGGCTTATCCGTATCTGATCGCAGAAGGCCGAAAACAGGGGCTGACACCCGTTAAAGAGTTAACCAGTAGTAATGAATAACTGATAATGGAGAACAACACGAATTTTCGACGCTTTTTCGGGGCTTCGCTAACCATTCTGGGCGTAGCGGTTGTCCTGTTTGCGCTCATTGCCTTCCTCTCTGACAATAAACCCGTTCTGGGCATGAGCATTAGTAAAGGCGAAGCGGCCGCTCCGTTCTTCGTCGGAATGATCTTCCTGATCACGGGTGTGAATCTGGTTCGGGACCTGTAACGACCTTAGACGCGAAGCGGAGCATTTGCCGGGGCTGTCAGACGTACCGTACAGACAGCCCCGGCAAATGCTCCGCTATTTATTTCGTCAGCCGGTCGACCGAAAACGGTGCCGGAAACAGAGCTGTCTGTACGGTACGTCTGACAGCTCTGTTTCCGGCACCGCTGCTTATTTCGTCAGCCGGGCCGCCAGCAGCCACTCGTAGGTATTGCGGGGCTGAGGGAGACCGTTCGCACCAATTTGCAGGTACATCAGGTGCAGGTGCGTACCGGAGCGGGCCTTGTAGGCGTTGAAGCCTGATCGACCGATTTCACCGATTTTTTCGCCGGCCTGCACCCATTGACCGGGCGCTACGGTCACCGCGTTGTTGTGGGCGTAATAGAACAGCCCGTGCAGCGCCGGATCGTACATCCAGATCCAGTTGCCGCCCCGGTATTCACTGCCCGGCAGCCAGCCTGTTTCGATGCCGATCACCACGCCACTCGTCATGGCCAGCACATCTACCGGAGCTTTCGTGTTATCATCCAGGTTATCCTGATTGCGGTCGTAAATGAAGATATCCTGCGCCGGATGACTGCCCCGTACTTTGTAATCAAACAGATCGAAGCCCCGGGCGTGATAACCTTCGCCGTGCGTACCGCCGATGGAACGGGGCGAATAGCCCCGTAAAGGAAAATTAAAATACGCCCCTTTGCGCATCAGGCTATCAATGCGCACACTATCGTAGACGGTTGCTTCCTGACTACGGAACCGCTCCTGCAGCCCCTTCATGATGCTGCTGAACACCGCCCGGGCCGAGTCAGGCTCTATGGTCTGCTCCCGAATCTGTACATAAAGTGTCTGAAACTGTTGGCAGTACCCATACACGGTTGGCTCGTTTGAACTGGTCAGAACAACCTGTGATGAAGCCACGTTGACCCCGCCCACTAACACAGCCACCACCATTCCGACAATTCGCATGAACGAATATACGTCAATTTTCACCCTTGCTACGATGGATTAAGTCGCCAAAATTACGCAAAGATGGCTGATTTAGGGAATGGACCGCCGGAAATTGCCTACCGGGACCTTACGGACAAACGATCTTGTAGAAGGTATAGCTGACGGTCAGGACCGTGTAGGTGTAACTGTCTTTCAACGCCGGATTACCCTGAGCCAGTTTGTTGAAGTTATTGGCGCCGAAGGTCCGCTCGCCCAGGCCGTCGACATAATCGTTGTTTGAAAAACGGGTACCGAACTCAAAACCAACGCTCCAGGGTCGTTTTATTTCGTACTTAACGCCAATGCCGATTGGAAAACTGGGTAGCGACCGGCCCCTGAACACGGTGTTCCGATAGCTCGACAAACCAAATCCGGCAAAAACGTAGGGCGTCCAGTTCAGTACGTTCCGTTGCGGTACATAATTCAGAAAATTATACTCCAGATCGATGGTAGCCTCGCTGACCCGGGTGCGGAACGAGTAGTTACGCGCCTGCTGCAGCGGATCGCGGCTGGCCTGGTCATCACCCCGGATACCGCCGATGGCCAGACCACCCCGGACTGAAAAAGACCGGGTGGCGTTGTAACGAAAAAACACGCTGGTTGCCGGTCGGTAAAACTGCGGATTGAGCGCCGGTGCTACGTCGCCCTTATAGAGCATACCGCCAACCCCTCCGCCAATCTCGATCTTCTGCGCCTGTGCGCCAAAACTGATAAAAAGCCCGACTGCAAGGAGCCGGGCTATCGTGACTCGGAAATAGCTCATCAGACTGAAAGACAACTTTCTGATAGGTACGGTTGCCTATTTGATCGGCGGACACTTGATTTTGCCCGGAATAATGTAATGAATCGACAGGTTTGTCAGGATATAGCCATCGTTCAGTAAACCATCGCCACCACGGGGCAAGTTTCCCTGTAAAGCATCGCTGATCGGGCCTTGTAGATCCGTTCTGCTATTGAACAGATCTCTGAGCACGGCATAGCGATCCGGAATATTTTTCTTGCGCGATGCATACTGCTCCTGCCGTCGATCGCTCATGCGCAATGCCAAGCCCTGTAGAGCGCTTGCTTCAGGGTAGGGGTTACCACCTACATCATCGAGGTAGTCGGTAAAGGTGTAGCGGTAGCCGATCTCAAACCCGATGTTGAACGACTCGTTGAAGGTGTACCGAACGCCGATCCCCACCGGAATGGCGAGCGTCACCAGCGAATACGGCTTGTCCCGGCCCGGCTGCCCCTGCCCTTCCGTCCGCAGCGGCTGGAGTTTCACCCACCGGCGCGACGAATCCGGCGAACTTTCGTTGTAGGGCGTGCGGGCCTCCGGACTATGAGCCAGCAGGGCCAGTCCCCCAAACACGTAAGGCGTTATTTTAGCCCGGGCGTTGGAGTTGCGGCCGTCCGGAATGAAGTTGTAAATACCCGTAATCGAAAACTCCTTCAGGTCATTACGAAAGTGCAGGTTCCGGGCGTATTGTACTAAATACTTTTCCGGATTAACCTTGTTGAACGTGTAATCATCCCCCGAAATACGTGCCCAGGTAAACATAGCCCGAGCGGCAAATTTAGGCGTAAACTGGCGGGTGTAGCCAAGTCCTACGTTCCATCGGGGCATGATGTACGTGGCCCGAAAGGCCCGGCGATAACCGGCCAGGTCGCCGTAGTAGTGTGAAGAACCAACGCCAAACGAAACGGAGGAATAAGGAGCAAAACCGTTGTAAAGCCGCTGCGCTGAACTTTCGGCTGCGGTACCGACCACGAAAAGAGCTGTCAGCAGGCTTGCTGTCACATAATGGTATATCTTCATAACTTCTATTTACGTGAATCAACCTGATCCGGCATTGGTTGGCCGGTTCATCTCGGAAACGGCCAACGTGTCGCTTTTATTGGAAAACTCCCACTAAAATTATGCCACGCTGGAAAAAAGGTTGAAAAAAAGGAAGAAAGGGAGGAAAGGAGGAAGGGGAGGAAAGGGAAATACCGGAAGGAGAGTAATTGAGGTCTTCTTGATTTCAACTTCTTTCCCTCTCCTACCCTTCTCCTTTCCTCCTTTCAATTCCGAATATCCCACCCCCAGTTTAATTTGCTGCGCAGCGTGTTCAGAAAGTTGTCGTCGCTGAGTTTTACGAGTCGCGCCTTAAACTGCTCTTTCTGCACGCTGATGCGGGTCGATACGTCGACGGTATACGAACGGGAGTCCAGCGCGGCCAGGAAGTTGCCGCTTCGGCTTTCCACCTCAAACGAGAGCCGGCAGGAATCCATCACGATCATCGGCCGTACGTTGAGGTTATGCGGGCTGATGGGCGTAATGATGAAATTATTGGTTTGCGGCAACAGCACCGGTCCCCCGCAACTGAGCGAATAGCCGGTCGAACCCGATGGCGTCGAGATAATCAGCCCATCGGCCCAGTAGGAGTTCAGGAACTCGCCATCCAGGTACGTATGTACCGTAATCATCGACGAAGTCTGGGTGCGGGTGATGGTGAAGTCGTTGAGCCCGAACGGCAACCCATTGAAGATGTCGATGTTGGACTGAACGCTGACCAGCGACCGGTCATCAATGCTGAACTGCTGGTTGTACAGGGCATCGATCATGAAGCGAATCGTGGCCGGAGAAACCGTAGCCAGAAAGCCCAGCCGACCGATATTGATCCCAACAATCGGAATCTCCCGGGCCCCTACGTGCGTGACGGCATCGAGCAGCGTTCCATCGCCCCCGAGGCTGAAGATAAAATCAGCTTCGGAGACCCCTTCGTCGGGCTGGTACGTTTCTTCACTGTAGTGGACAATCCCGGCCATGTCGAGAAAGCCGCGGTAGGCATGCGAAATCAGGATGGTGGCCTGTCGCTGGGCCAGCTCATCAAACATAGACTGGATATACGACCTGGCAGATTCGGGGAAGTTGCGCCCGTGAATGGCGATTTTCATGTAAGACGGTTTTCGGCTTACGGTTTTCGGTTCATCGTTTTCAGTATATGGCTGGCCCCGCCAGCCTGGGCCGACGGAGGAACAACCATATACCGTAAACCGAAAACCAAAAACTACGTATTGAGGTAGCGCAGCAGCAGATCAAGACGTTCCTGATCAATACTCTCCACCGGTACATTGGCAAAAGCGGCTTCAATCTGATAGCCGAACCGTTCGAGCGTCGACACCACCGGCGTAATGTCCCGACGGTTCAGCTTGAGCGTCAGCCGCGACTTATCCGGCATGCCGTAGGCCGCGCTGGAATAGTAGCTGCTAATGATTTTGACGTTGTTGGATTCAATCAGGCGACTGATCTCCGCCATGGAGTAATCGCGCTCATTGATCGACAGAATCAGGATGGCACCGGTCTCCTGCACGCCCAACTCCTGCGCAAACTGCTTGAGGAGCTCGCTGGCCGAGATGGTTCCCATAAATTCGCGGCCTTCGTTCAGCACCGCGACCACTTCCAGCCGGTTTTCGATCAGCAAGTTCAACACCTCCAGCAGATGCTGCGTTTCGTAGACGTACACCTGCTCAAACAAACGCATCACCTCGCTAAGCAGCTGCTCGTCGTCCGGCACGTCCATCAGCAATTCTTCACTGACCACGCCCCGGTATTCGCTCTGATCAATCAGCGCCAGTTGCCCGATGCGGTGCTCCTGCATCCAGTCGAGCGCCTGCCCAACCGAGTCGGTGGGCTTCAACGCCGGGAGCATCGGGTCTATTAGTTCAGCAGCAAGCATAGTAATTGGCGATAAGTAGAAACTGTATGGCAGAAAACTACGGAAATTACACCATAGTTTCCAATACTTAGCGAAAAATGGATAAACGGTTCGTTCGGCGGATTTCGCCGGCAGAACGTTCCACTAAGCAACTGGCCCTGAAAAGCAATGGATTGGCTACACGACCTCTTCGCCGGCTAACGAATTGACAGCCAGCGGGTGGCGGGTTAGCCAGTCGCTCAGCAACTGGTTGAACCGCTCGGGATGCTCCATCATCGGAGCGTGGCAGCATTTATCGATAAAGTGCAGCTCAGCGTTGTCGATGAGCCGGTTAAATTCGTGCGCCACTTCGGCGGGGGTGATCGTATCATTCAGCCCCCACACCAGCAGCGTCGGCACCTGGATCCGATACAGATCCTTGGCGACGTTATTACGCTGGGCCGATTTCGCAATAGCCACAATGCTCATGCACTTGGGAATGCTGCTGGTGATGTCAAACACCTCATCGATCAGTTCCTTGGACGCCACTTTCGGGTCGTAGAAGGTATAGGCTACGCGTTCGGCAATGTAATCGTAGCTGCCGCGTTTGGGGAATGAGCCACCCATTGAGTTTTCGAACAGGCCAGAACTACCCGTCAAAACCAGCCGCTGCACCATATCCGGGTGTTTGAAGGTGTATAACAGCCCAACGTGACCGCCCAGCGAATTACCCAGCAGGGTCAGATCAGTCAGCTGTTTCTGCGCCACAAAGCGTTCGATAAACGCAACCAGTCCTTCCAGACTAGCCTCCCGGACGGGCATTTCATAGATTGGCATCATGGGAATAACCACACGATACTGTCCTTTAAACCCGTTGATGACCCCGTCCCAGTTGCTGAGTGCACCGAACAACCCGTGCAGCAGCAACAGTACTTCACCCTGACCTTCATCTACGTAGCGGAATCCCGCTTCTTCCCGAATCTGATAATTCATACCTTTTGAGCAGTTTAGGATGCAGACAGGGCTGGCATCATCTTCTCCGCACTAACGGTCCTATTTTTTACAAAATTAATCCAATTCTTTACAATTCCTAATCCGTGCTCAGTCTGGGCCGCTTCCGGATGAAACTGAACCCCCCAAATCGGCAAATGGTTGTGCCGCATTGCCATTATTTCGTCGGAATCCGTCCTGGCGGTTGCCTCAAGGTCAGCCGGCAGGTCGCGCAAGAGCAGCGAATGATACCGCGTTACGCCAAACCGGTCGGGCAGTCCGTCAAACAACACATCACGGGTTGTTACGTAGAGGGTATCCACTTTCCCGTGCCTTGGCCTGAGTGCCGCTGTTAACCTGGCTCCGAAGTAGTCGCCCAGCGCCTGATGGCCCAGACAAACCCCGAGCATGGGCACCCGCTGGTGGTAGTGGTCAATCACGTTCATCAACTGACCAGCCCGCCGGGGAGTACCTGGTCCGGGCGACAAAACTACCCCATCAACCGGCTCCGCTGTCAGGTGGTGCAGCGATTCATTGTTACGCCGTATACGGCAGTCGGCTCCGGCCTGTTGCAGGTAATCGACCAGCATATACGTAAACGAATCGAAATTGTCTACCACCAATACGTTCATACCGTTATAACACAAAGGTTGTTGACAAAATTTACATTTCCTAAAAAAATTACTAATTCACATTGTACGGAGACTGACTATCAATTGTTTACGAAATACACAACTTGCTATTATTCAATTTTTATAAAAAAAGTACCAACCTTGCCAGCTACTTCGTATGGACAGGTCGATGGATGGAGTAACTTTGGCCATCATTTATCATTCCTGATCCGATTGCTGCATGTCCACTGAATCGCCCGTTGTGATTATAGGTGCCGGTATGGCCGGATTAACCTGCGCTGTTTATCTCAAACAAGCCGGCATCAACGCCCTCCTCCTCGAAGCCTCTGATGATGTGGGCGGGCGCGTCCGGACCGACGAGGTGGATGGGTTCCGGCTCGATCGGGGTTTTCAGATTCTGCTGACGGCCTACCCCGAAACCCAACGACTGCTTAACTACACCGCCCTCGACCTGCGGGCATTCCGATCGGGGGCACTGATCCGATATGAGGGCGACCGGGCATCCCACTGGGCTACGTTGCTCAATCCCTTTCAGGAACCCCAGTCCGTGTTCCAGACCCTGGTTTCGCCGGTCGGTACGTTCGCCGATAAACTACGTATTGTTGAGCTGCTCCAGCGAACGAAACGCCTGACCGTATCGGATCTGTTCCGGCAAACGCCAACCACGACCCTGGCTTATCTGCGCGAGATGGGCTTTTCGGAGCGGATGATTCAACTCTTTTTCCGTCCCTTCTTCGGCGGGGTGTTTCTGGAAGATGCGCTCGTGACCTCCAGCAATTTCTTTGAGTTCTGCTTCCGGATGTTCTACAGTGGCGATGTGGCTGTGCCCGCCCTGGGCATTGGCGAAATCCCCAGACAACTGGCGAACCGGCTCACTCCCGACCAGATTCGGCTGAACTGTCCGGTCAGCCACATCGAGGGGCATCAGATCCGGCTGGCAACCGGCGATACGATTACGGCAAAAACGATTGTGCTGGCGGTTGATGCGGCCCAGATCGCTCAGCTTCTCAACCGCACGGTTCCCCCGGAACAGGCTTTCAACCATACTACCTGCACGTATTTTACAGCCCCGGCGTCTCCCAATCAACAGAAACTGCTGATGCTGAACCCGAACCGGGCGTCGGCGGTGCACAACATCGCCGTGATGACCGACGTAGCACCGGGATATGCCGCCAACGGCAGGAGTCTGATCTCCGTCAGCACCCAGGGACTGGAAACGGTACGGGAAGATGTGCTGGCCGAGCGGATCAGGACGGAATTAACGGGCTGGTTCGGCGAAACGGTGAAGAGCTGGCAGCACTTAAAAACGTACCACATTCCGCACGCGCTACCCGCCTACAACGCAGGCTCCGCCCTGACCGACGTCCATGCGACGCTGAAACTCGACGCGCACCTGTATCAGTGTGGCGACCGAACGGCCTACCCGTCCCTGAACGCAGCCATGCAGACCGGCCGGGAAGTGGCCGAGATGATCAGCGAAAACCAGAGCGTGTAACGGCCTTGCAGGTTAGGCACTCTGCGCAAGCCAGTGTGCCATCTGGTAGCCCGACAGGAAAGCGCCCTCTACGTTGCCCATCCCGAAGCCGTCGCCCCCGATGAGCAGCGGAATGGGGGCGTTGATCCGGAGAAACGGCTCGTTGTGGCGCTGATCGGCCTGGCTGTACCGCCAGCGGTGTACCTGGTACGTAGCTACCGCATCGGCCGGCAGGAATTCCGGCAGCCGATCGATCAACCCCTGCCCAACGGCGTTCAGGTCATCGTCCAGATGAGCCTGGCTGAAGGCCTGACTCGCGTGAATCGTTACGGATGGCTGGTTGGGCGAAATACCTTTCTGCTGGTTATCAGCCACCCACGCAATGGGTCCCTCCTCGAAACGCAGTACGCCCGGTGTCGGAATTCGACTGGGCTGGTTCAAGGCCACGATAACGGCCAGACAAGGTTTGTACGCAACAGCCGCCAGCGCAGCCTGCTCGGGTTCGGACAAGACAAAACCACTGTCGTTGAACAGGGTCTGTGCCTGCGGAACAGGAATGGTAACCAGCAGCGAACCGGCTTCATAACGCCCGCCGGTATCCGTCAGCACCCGGCAGCCGGTATCGGTTGTCTCAATCTTTATCGCCCGCTCACCCGTCCGGATGTCGAGGTCCAGCGCCAGTTGCTTGGCCACAGCGCTCATACCGTCGCGGCCAACGTAGCGGGGATGGTCGGTGTCGGGAAGCGGCCACTCGCTGACTATACCGTTTGTTAGAAACTGCTGAACGTAGGCTTGAAATTCCGGTGTTTTTGCCGAGAAATACTGGGCGCCGTGGTCGGCCCGGGCCTGCTCAATGCGTCGGGTTGCCATCCGGCCGCCAACGCCCCGCCCTTTATCAAGTACGGTGACGGTCCAGCCGATTCGGGCTAGTTCGCGAGCGGCCGTCAGACCGGCCATTCCCGCGCCAATAATTAATGAGGTGGGCATAAATCAGGGGAGTATTCGTATGTTTAGGTCAACAATCATTCCGCCGAATTGTTGACATCTTCATGCGTGAAAACGTGCTGCTGCGCTATGGTCTATCGTTTCTGATTGCCCTGCCTATTGGTTTCCTGCTTCTGTATCCGCACGTACTACGGTGTATGTGGGTAAGTCGCTCGGATGAGTTTGCACTCCTGGCGGGGGTGCAGCCGGACGCACCCAGCAGCAGCGGCCCTGTCTATGTCAGCCAATCCGCAACGCCCGGTCAGCAGGCCCAGCTGCGACAGCACGTTTCGGCCGCCCGCAACCGCATCCGACGGTTCTGGAGCGGGGAACGCCGGGGCCGGGCTACGCTCATCTACTGTCCCGATCAGGCCGACTACGAACGCTACTGCGCTGGTGGCGAGGGTGCCGGGTGCAGCCTGGGAACCCCCTGGGGCGCGTCGTATCTGGTACTGGGACCGGAAGGCAACAATACGGACGTAATCGCCCACGAACTGTGCCACGACGAACTGTTTGCGCGGCTGGGCTGGTGGACGGTCAAACGGCAGATTCCGCAGTGGTTCAACGAAGGCCTGGCTCTGATGGTTGATTACCGGTTTACAGATCCCGACACCTGGGAACGTCCTGACTCCCTGCGAACCGAATTTGACGATGCGTACGCCGATCTCCCCTCCCACTACGGCCCCATGATCAAGCTGTCGGAGCTTGAATCAACCCGCGATTTTTTCGGTGGAGACTACCAGCACGTGATGCTGGCTTATCAGACGGCCGCGGCCGAGGTGTCGCGCTGGCTGGCGGTAGTGGGCCTCCGGGGTGTGCCTGCCTTAATCCAGGCCGTTGAGAATGGAGACCCTTTCTATGAGGAATACCGTAGGCTGGAACGGGCCAGGCGCAAACGATGACTTACTGCGTCACAATCCGGCGGGCGGCCGTCCGCTCCCCCACCCGAACGCGAAGGATGTACAGGCCGGGCGGATTCCCACCCAGGTCCAGCACAGCGGTTGCCTGACTGATTTTGCGCTGTAACACCGGTCGGCCGTTCAGATCAAGCAGGTCGATAACGGCCGGCTGAGCCAGCGTCTGTCCATTAATCCGAACCGTCAGCGACGTAGTGGCTGGTATTGGGAACACGTCTACCGATTCCAGCAGCGGTCGCTCTTCCAGGCTCAGTACGGGTTGTACCGTGATCGTAAGGATGTTGGCGGACCGCTGCGGCCCTTTGCCACAGCCATTGCTGACCGAATCGAGCCGGAACACCGCTGTCCGGATCGGGGCTACATTAACCACGTAGGGATTCGTGCCGGTCGTTACCGTTACCGGAGGTCTTGTTGCGGCCGTATCCCGGTAGGTGAACGTCCAGGGGCCCTCCCCCGTAAAGGTGATGGAAAAACTGGCCGGCTGCCCCTCGAAAATCTGCTGATTGCCCGTCAGCGTCGCCGTTGGTAAGGCCCGGATCGTTACGGTCGTTGGGCTCAGGCTACCCCTGACGGGCACTTTCGGGTTCGTCGCAACCACCCGCACCCAGTACGGTCCGCTGCGCAACGTATCAGGCAATCGTCCCGTCACTAGTCCGTCACCATCGTACGTTGATGGCAGCTCGACGAAAACAGCCCGGGCCGAATCGGCTACTACACCGGCTACCTGCAGCCGGAACGAACTGCCCTGCGTAAAGGAGCCGTTGCTTAAAAATCGGGCCGACAGGTTGGTGCCGGCACAAAGCGAAGTCGATGTAAGGGCCAGCGTGGTAATGGTTGGTACGTTGACCGTTACCGTTGCCGATGCGTTGCTTCCCGGCGACCCGGCTCCGCACCGATTGCTGACCTCAACGACCTGGTACGTGGTTGTCTGTTCGGGCAGCACCACGATGGTCGTGTCTTTGGTAGCCGTGCCGGAAAGCCCATTGGAGAGCCGGAACTGGTACGGCCCGTTGCCGGTGAACGATAGGGCCAAAGGCACCTCAACGCCCAGGTTTACGGCCGTACTGCCGCTGATGGACAACGTCGGAACAGCCTGTACGAACACCTGTATGGCGACCCGCTGGCTTTCGCAGCCGTTTGGTTCCGTTTGGGAAACGTAGTACGTATCGCCCTCCGGTTTCTGCGTCGCGTTCTGGGTTGGTGGCGATGGCGCCGTCGTTGACACAACTCCCGACGGTTCATACCATTTCAGGCCAACACCCGTTGCCTGAAGCGGCTGGGAAGGACCATTTTGGCAGAAGTCGACCCGGGTTCTTTCCACCGTGGGCGGGGCCGAAACAGCTCCGACAGCTAACGTAGACGGGCTGGCGGACCCAATCGATGCCGGATTGCTGGATGTCACCCGGACCCGGTACGCCCCCGCCGTAGTAGAAGCGGGCACCGTGGCCGTAACGCGCCAGGATGTCACGACGCGGTTGGTCTGAATCAGCGTGGGTGTACCCGTCGGAATAGTCGCAAACGAACCGCCCTCGGCTGCTACCTGCACCATAAACGTATTGCTGCTGTTAAAGGCGCCGGTGGTTACAAACGGTACGTCAAAGGTGCCGTTTGGGCATACCGCCGTAGTACTGATTGATTCCGTTGTAATTAATCCCTGTGCCCAGCTTACCGGCCCTGATACCAACCCACAAAGCAGACAACACAGCCAATATGTATACCTGAGCATACCACAATGAATTGAACTGAACATAAACCCCACTGCCCTGAAGGCACCTTTCGCACCGGCAAAGTAACAGTTTATCATGAAACCTTTGTCACATGACCGGGTAGTCAAAGCACCGTTTCACCATCTACGGTCTGGGGCAGCATGACCCGCAGCTGGCCGGGCTGGATCTCCGCATCAACTCGGGCAACCCGGCCCATATACTCACCATCGACCTGGAAATAAGCCTTTTGATGCGTTTCAATACAAACCGACGTAGCGGAGAAAATCTCGGTTTTTGACGAGTCGAAGGGCCGGTACCGCCAGAACATTTTCAGGAACTCCCAGAACGAAATCCGACGCAGCACCACCACTTCAAACCGCCCATCGGCCACGTTTCCGTCGGGGTTGATGATGGCACCGGTTCCGTACATGCGGGCGTTGGCCAGCACAACCATGAAGGCGTTTCGGTTGAGTACCTGCTCCTGAGTCCGGATCTGCACCGTGAGCAGTCGTTTCCGCAGCAGTACCCGAACAACGCCCCGGGCGTAGCCCAGCTGACCGCGCCAGTTGTTACGCTGGTAGTAGCGCACCAGCCGCGCGTTCAGACCGATGTCGCTCAGGTGCAGGCAGATGTTATTACCGTTAATGGCGATGACGTCGATCGGACGGGCCTCCCCATTGACGATCACGTCGAGGCACTCTTCCAGGCGCGACGGCAGGTTTAACTCCCGGGCCATACCATTCGCCGAACCGGCCGGGAGTATACCCAGGGGTGTCGTGGTTTTCAGCAGTTGTTCGGCAACCAGCTTAACGGTGCCGTCGCCCCCAACCGCAACCACACAGTCGGGCTGCCACTGGTCCATTCGTTTCCGGAGCCGGGCATCATCGTTTTCGCCAGTAAGCTGCATCAGATCGACTTCGTGCGTCAATTCGCTGAAATAAGCCCTGATTCCGTCCTCCCAGTCGGCCTTGGCTACACCGCCCGATACCGGATTGATTGCAAATAGAAATTTCAACTTATTTTCAGATCAACGGTTAAGTGAGTGTTAATCGACTCCGTACCGAGTCACAACAGTACTTTTCAGACGATGCAACGAACCAGCAACTGGAAGCGCACATTGTACAGGTGGCTCGGTATCACCAACGAACCAACTGTGAAGGTGTATCACGGATACGGCCGTCCCGATCTGCTTATTATTCAGGGCCATGTACTGCAACTGAGTCCCCTTAAACATACAACGACCCGACGTAACGTACTGGCCAACACCTTCGCGCTGCTGCGGCTGTTCGTAACCCGGCCGTATAGCCATGCGACGGTTCAGCTGCAGGGACAGCTTTCTGACACCCCTGTTCAGGTTCGTACGGACAAAGATGGCTTTTTTCGGTTGCAATACACGCCCGTTCACCCTTTTCCTCCTGGATGGCACCAGGTGGACGTGGCACTCATGACCGGCCCCACTCCGAACGACACCGTAATGGCCACGGGCAGCGGTCTGGTCTGCGTTCCGCACATGACTCAGTATGCCTGCGTTTCCGATATTGATGATACGTTCCTGATTTCGCATTCGGCCACCGTACTGAAGCGGTTAGGGGTGTTGCTGACGCAGAACGCCTACAGTCGTAAACCGTTCAGGGATGTAGTCAAGCACTACCAGCTGCTGGCCTACGCAGGCACGGAACAACACGCCCCCAACGCCTTCTTTTACGTGTCGAGCAGTGAATGGAATCTGTATGAATACATTATGACTTTCTCCCGCGAAAATGGGCTACCGAGCGGTATCTACCTCCTCAACCAGCTGAAACGGCTGCACCAGGTCATGAAAAGCGGCCAGAATAAGCACGCTACAAAATTTACCCGCATTGCCCGTCTGCTGGAAGTTTACCCCGAACTTAAGTTCATCCTGCTGGGCGACGATACCCAGGAAGACCCCGCTATCTATGCGTCCCTGGTAGGCCATTTCCCCGATCAGATTATTTGCGTGTACCTACGCCGGGTTTATGCAGCTCACCAGGCTCAGACCCAGACGTTTATCGATCAGATTGAATCCGCTGGCGTGTCCTGCTGCTATTTTACGCACAGCGACGAAGCCATCCGTCACTCACAGCAAATCGGCCTGGTAGCCGCTTCATAACCCTATCTTTACTATTCTTTGTCTCCAACCGCAACAATACTGATTACATAACATTAAATTTTCTCCAACTAGTCTATAAATTAAATTCTCTAGCGGCTTAATTATCAACCGGTAGCGTTTTTTGGCACGCCCATCGGCCATTTAATTGTGGAAAAAAGTACACAAAAATTTTGCACTTTAGACCTACCGGCCTATTTTTACCCAAAAGGACTTGTACTTAACCTACGTTTCTGATGAGAAAAGTGCTCCTGACCGTATTTTGTACGGTCTCGTTTGGCATGATTCAAGCCCAAACCGTATCCGCCGTAACTCAAGCCGATCCTACCCTCTCTACCACCTCCTTCTACGATCAGATTCCAATTGTCAGTAATCTGATTCACTTTGCCAAGCAACACCTGTCGGCGCGGTATCGCTCCGGCGGAACCTCCCCCCGCAACGGGTTCGACTGCTCAGGTTTCACCCGCTTCTGTTTCAACCGGTTTGGTATTACTCTTCCCCATTCCAGCGCAGCGCAGGGAAACGTGGGCGTCGAGGTTGATAAAGATGCAGCCCAACCCGGCGATCTGATTTTCTTTAAAGGCCACAGTGCAGGCGGCAGCCGCATCGGTCATGTTGGTCTGATTACGGAAGTCATCGGTAACCGTATCAAATTCATTCACTCCGCCTGGAATGGGGGCGTTCGCTACGATTACCTGCACGCCAGTTACTACCAGCATCGGTTCATGGGGATTCGGCGCGTTGTGAACCTGCTGGCCGAAAAGTAAACCCGTATTCGTCAGCTTTCCTGCTGATTTGTCGCTAGTCGAAGCGTGGTTCCGGCTCCCTCCTGAACAGCCATAGCCAGTTCATCGGCGTGACAGATGATTACCCGCTCAACCCCGTTTTGCAGGGCGTTGAAGGCATTGTCCAGTTTCGGAATCATGCCTTTGCTGATCACACCGGCCGCTTTATACTCCGCATACAATGCTGGTGTCAGTTCCCGGATTGCACTGTCATCATCGGCTGGGTCCGACAGTACGCCTTTCTTCTCAAAGCAGTACACGAGCGTTACGGCATTATGATGACTCAGGTCGACGGCAATGGCCGATGCCATTGTGTCGGCGTTGGTGTTCAGCATATTACCCATTTCATCATGAGTCAGGGGCGCGAT
Source organism: Fibrisoma montanum (assembly GCF_003583365.1). Classification (GTDB taxonomy): domain Bacteria; phylum Bacteroidota; class Bacteroidia; order Cytophagales; family Spirosomataceae; genus Fibrisoma; species Fibrisoma montanum. The sequence continues at coordinate 880,455 of NZ_QXED01000002.1, read as the reverse complement.
TACGGGCGTCAGTTCCTGTCGCATAAAGGACTGCAGCCGCCCTGAATCCACCGCTACGATATCTCCCACGAAGCCATAATCGACCTCCTTCACCGGTCGTTTCTCCGCCAGGATGATGTTGGCGTCGGCGCCCGTCAAGCCAATGGCGTTACTGTCCAGGGCCTGGAGTTTCGCCACGATCTGTTTGTTGACTAACCCACCGTATACCATCGTTACGACATCCAGCATAGCCTGATCTGTGATCCGGCGTCCATCGACCATAGTGGTCTGAACGCCCAGCTTCTCAGCAACCTGGGTGGCAATTTTTCCGCCCCCGTGGATCAGAATGGTATCGCCGGGCAGACTGGCAAAGGCGGTCAGGAAACGGGTTAAGGCGTCGGGGTTGTCGATGACGTTCCCCCCTATTTTAATGACTGTGAGGTTATTCATGGGCTTAAACGCAGAGGTAGCAGAGAGTTACGCAGAGAAAACAGAGAAACCTCAGCGTCCTCTGCGTAACTCTCTGCTACCTCTGCGTTTCTAAATTTTTCAGAATTTCTTTCAATACGGCCTGGGCGGACCACTCGCGGTTGGCAGCCTGTTCAATCACAATCGACTGCGGACTATCCAGCACTTCGTCGGCCACCTTTACGTTCCGGCGAACGGGCAGGCAGTGCATGAATTTACCGTTGTTGGTCAGCTTCATCTTCTCGCCCGTTACCATCCATGATGAGTCCTGGGTCAGCACGTTGCCGTAGCGGACATACGATGACCAGTTTTTGCCGTAGATAAAATCCGCCCCTTCAAAGGCTTCATCCTGGTTGTGCGTCACCCGGGCGTTGCCGACAAACTCCGGTGCCAGATCGTAGCCCGCCGGGTGGGTCACCACGAAGTCGACGTCACGCCGGTTCATCCATTCGCTGAACGAGTTGGCCACGGCCTGGGGCAGCGGCTTGAAATGGGGGAGCCAGGTCAAGACCACTTTGGGGCGGGGCACCGGCTTGAACTCTTCGATGGTTATGCAATCGGCCAGCGACTGGAGGGGGTGCCGCGTCGCGGATTCGAGGTTGATGATGGGTACGGCCGCGTATTTCCTGAACTGGTTCATTACCTGCTCGCTGTAGTCTTTGTCGCGATCCAGCAGGCCCGCAAACGCCCGGATACCCAGGATGTTGCAATACCGTCCCATCACGGCGGCCGCTTCTTTGACGTGCTCCGCCTTATCGCCGTTCATGATGGTGCCGTCTTCCATTTCGAGTCCCCAGCTGTCCTGACCGACGTTCATGACCATTACGTTCAGGCCGAGGTTCTGGGCGGCTTTCTGGGTACTGAGCCGGGTTCGGAGGCTGGAGTTGAAAAAGATCAGACCAATGGTTTTGTTGTGGCCGAGGTGCTGATCAGCGAAGGGGTTGGCTTTGGCCTCGCGGCCGGACTGGATGAGGGCGTCGATGTCAGCGACGTCAGCGAGGGAGATAAAGTTAGTCATTGTTTCTTAAACGCAGAGGAGCAGAGGGCTGCGCAGAGTTCACAGAGTTAAAGATTATTAGCAACGCGTCGAATTCCTTGCCGAAGCAGTGTAACGTTAAAATTGATGAGTAAACCAAGTCGACAGTCTGCCAACCTCAAATACGTCATTAATTGAGCTAAATGCACATCGTTCAAAATTTCAACAGCTTTCAATTCTATAATTACTTTTCGCTCAAGCATGAAATCAACCCGGTATCCGGCTTCAAGCTTTATGGTTTTGTAAACAACAGGCAAAGCCTTTTGCCGCTCGAAAAATAGTCCGGATTTTGTCAGTTCATAAGCAACACACTCTTCGTAAACAGATTCAAGTAGTCCCGGTCCAAGCTTACGATGGACGCGCATTGCACAGCCGATAAATTCTTCTGTGATCTCATTTTCTCTCATTCCTCCGCGAACTCTGCGTTATAACTCAGCGCGCTCTGCGTTTAAGCATCTCTCCAGTGCCTCCAGGAACAAATCCGCTTCGTCGACACCGATCGCCAACGAAGGCAAGAGCCGGATGGTGTGCTTACCCGCTACGCCCGTAAACATCCGGTGATCGACCAGCAGGGTCTTCCGCAGCGGCTCGACCGGAAACTCGTACTCAATGCCAATCATCAGGCCCCGGCCCCGCAACTCGTTGAAACCACCAATCTGCCGAATGCCGTTCATCAGGTACTCACCCATGCGGACGGCGTTGTCGATCAGGCCCTCATCCTTCATGATGTCCAGCACCGCGATAGCCGCCGTACAGGCCAGGTGATTTCCGCCGAACGTAGTGCCCAGCAGCCCAAACGACGCCTTGAACTTCGGCGAAATCAGCACGCCCCCGATCGGGAAGCCATTGCCCATGCCCTTCGCCGTAGTGATCAGGTCCGGCTCAATGCCGCTGAACTGGTGCGAAAAGAAGCGCCCCGAACGACCGTACCCACACTGCACCCCATCGAGAATCAGTACTGCCCCGGTTTCGTCGCAGCGCCGACGCAGCGTTTGCAGGAACTCGTCGGTAGCGACGTGAATCCCTCCTACCCCCTGGATTCCTTCGACGATTACGGCGCAGGTCTGATCTGTAATGCCGGCCAGAGCCGCAGCGGAGTCGTTGTAGGGCAGGAACGTAACATGCTGGTTATAATTGACCGGAGCGACAATAGCCGGGCTGTCGGTCGCGGCCACGGCTCCGGCGGTTCGGCCATGAAACGACTTCCGAAATGCAACAACCTGCGTACGGCCATTGTGAAATGATGCCAGTTTCAGGGCATTTTCATTGGCCTCAGCCCCGGAGTTACACAGAAACAGCGCAAAATCCGGATGACCACACATGGCCCCTAATTTATCAGCCAGTTCCTGCTGCTGCGGAATCCGGACAGAATTGGAATAGAACGAAATACGGTTAAGCTGGTCGGTCAGCGCTTGGACGTAGCGCGGGTGCGTATGTCCCACCGAAATCACCGCATGGCCGCCGTAAAGGTCGAGGTATCGGTCGCCTTTGGTGTCCCACAAATAGCTGCCCTGCGCCCGAACGGGTTCGATATCGTACAGGGGATAAACGTTAAAAAGCTCTGCCATGAGAGGAGTTGATTACTGCTACGCTACGTTGCCATCCCCACAGTACTGAGGCTAACAAACGGAATTCATTAAACTGGGTGCAAGTTTACGGATTATCAAGGGAAAACCCCCTTAAAAAACAAAAAGGAAGCGATCTGCCTCCTTTGTTGCCATTTTGAAAACGTGATGAATTATAAACGATCGACAAACTGCCGGATGGCCGCCTGTGCCTGCTCGGGTTCTTCGATCATACCCAGGTGACCGGACGCGTTGAGCACAACCAGCTCCGTATCGGCAGCCATGTCGGCCAACTGACGGCTTTTCTCGGGCGGCACAATCTGATCATGCTGACCGGCAACGATCAGCACCGGGTAAGCGGCCTGTTTCAGGACTGGGGTCCGGTCCGGCCGCGATAACATGGCCCGAATGCCGGCCTGCAAAGCCTGGGGCGGAAGAACACTGTTGAGTTCGATCAGCGCGTGGACTTTTTCGCTCATGGCGTCCCGGTTGTCCGGCGCAAACATGTTCGGTATCGCCGTTTCCAGAAACGGTCGTGTTCCCTCCTCGTCCAGTTTTCGAATCACTTGTCGCCGTTGTTCTTTCTTCGGTTCGTCATCGGCGAAGGCAGTGGAGTGAAACAGGCCAAGTCCTTGAATCATGTCCGGGTATTTTTCGGCGAAGGCCAGGGCAATGTAGCCACCCATCGAATGACCGATAACAACGCAGCTATCGACCTGGCCGCTCTGCAACCGGGCGTACAGCTCTTCGGCGTAGGCTTCGATGGTGCTGTGGTTTGTAAGCCGCGAAAAATCCGGTCGCAGCACCCGGACATCCGTAGACAAACCGGCGTAGATGCCGTCCCAGATGGACGCATCTACGCCGTGACCGTGGAGTAACACCAAAGCGGTTGAATCGCTCATTATCAGGTGTTAACCAGATCCAGGATGATCAGAACAAGACCCGCGATCAACGCGATCAGACCGATGGTGGCCCCGACGCCGTTACCAACCAGCAGCAGAATCAAACCAATGATACCGATGATAATACCCGCTTTCAGCAGCGTGGTTGCCATGGTTTTCTTGGTTTTGTTCGGCGCCATTTTGTTTTTGATCTGCTTGTCGATCCGCTTCACCATGGCCCGTTCGAACAGGTTCAGCTTCTTGGCAGAGGTCGTTGTATTGAGGGTAGTCGCTTCTTTCTGGCTGACGGTGTTCATCAGGTTCTTCACCCGAGACATCCGCTTCTCCAGCTTTTTGTTCGTAGCCAGTTGGTTGTCATTACGAACATACGCTTCCACCTGATCCAGCGCCACGCGAGCCTGGGCAACCTGAGCCGCCGGTGCAGCCGTTTCAGTAACTGCAACGGTTGCCGGTGCTGTTTCAACCGGAGCCGCTACGCTTTCCTGCGGAGATGCTGGCGTTACGGCCACAGTCTCCGTTGTCGGCGTACGAAATTGTTCGCGCTGGCTCGGCTGAAAATAAGCAACCGGACGGCTGCAGGAAGAGAAAACCGCAACGCCCAGCAGGGCTGCACAGAGATGTTTAGTGAAAGAAGTGCTCATTAACTGTAGAATTTAACGTGAGAAAAACTAAGATTCACCACAACAACAGTCCTTACATTACTTTGTTGGGTTTAGCCCGAAAAACCGAGTGAATGTTTAAAAATAGGCTAAACAATGGTCTTTAGCCTATTTTGCCGACAGACATAAGCTAAATTATAATAAGCCGACCAGCAAAATGATGGCGCCGGCCAGCAGCGCAATAACGCCGATGGTGTTGGCCGTTCCGGCCGTGAGCAGGATCAGCAGCAAACCGATGATGACCACCACCGCGCCCGTTGCCAGAATGGTCGTATTGGCCGTAGCTTTTTTGGGGTACAGTTTCTTATGAATCTGTTTGTCTAACTTTTTAGTCATCACCCGCTCAACGAGAGTTAGTTTGCGGGTATCGGTGGCCTTTGTGGTGGCTGCGGCCGACTGATTTTGCCCGGCGGCCGTCAGCAGCTGTTGTACCTTCGCCAGGCGTTTCTGCACTTTGCGACTTTCAACCAGTTTATTGTCATTTTTAGCAACGGCGTCGTTCAGTTGCTGCTGCACGGCCTGGATAGCCGGCGCCGACGCGGGCTGCACTGGGGTTGACTGCATGGCGGGCTGGACCGGTGCTTCCGGAGTGGCCACGCTGACTGGCGTTGAAACTGGCTGAACCGTCGTAAACTGCTCCCGCTGCGAACGCTGAAACGTAGCGTAGGGGCGACTGCAAGCCATAAAAAAGCTGGCACCCATCAGCACCAGCAGGTAGCGTTGTGTAGTAATTTTCATAGTCTGAGTGTTTAACGTTGTGTTAGTTAACTTGGGACTCCCTACACAACTGACACGTCTGTGGTTTGTTATGATTGCCCCGGATATATGATCGAATGGAAACGACACCGCCCGGCCTCCTTGCGGAAACCGGGCGTTGTATGGTCGTGATCGGAGCCCTGTTTAGGCCACGGAACGTAATGAGTAGTTGCTGGATTTACCAAACTTCTCACGGGCGTATTCCAGACTGATCGTCAGCTCGTTCACCCCCGTCTGCGACGGTAGTTCAAACATCGCGTCGGTGATGATCGATTCGCAGATCGAGCGCAGGCCACGGGCACCGAGGTTGTATTGCAAGGCCTGATCAACAATATAATTCAGAGCGCTGTCATCCCAGTGGAGTTTGATGCCTTCCATCTGGAACAGCTTGTCATACTGCTTCGTAATGGCGTTCCGGGGTTCGGTCAGGATACGCATCAGCGCTTCCCGATCCAGCGGTTCCAGATACGTCAGTACCGGCAACCGGCCGATCAATTCGGGGATCAGCCCGTATGATTTCAGATCGAGGGCCGAGATGTAGCGCATCAGATGGCCTTTTTCGAACGTATCATTCAGGCGACGGTCGCCGGAGAAACCGATGGGGCGGGTATTGATCCGCTTGGTGATGTGCCGGTCGATGCCGTCGAAAGCTCCCCCGCAGATAAACAGGATGTTCTCCGTGTTGAGTGCGATCATCCGCTGGTCGGGGTGCTTACGGCCACCCTGGGGCGGTACGTTCACGACCGATCCTTCGAGCAGCTTCAGAAGCGCCTGCTGAACTCCCTCACCGCTGACGTCGCGGGTGATGCTGGGATTATCCGACTTCCGGGCGATCTTATCGATTTCGTCAATGTACACAATACCCCGTTCGGCGGCTTCTACGTTGTAGTCGGCGGCCTGCAGCAGGCGCGTCAGAATTGTTTCTACGTCTTCGCCCACGTAGCCTGCTTCGGTAATCACCGTAGCATCGGCAATACAGAACGGTACTTCAAGAATTTTGGCGATCGAGCGGGCCAGGTACGTTTTGCCGGTTCCCGTTTCGCCCACCATGATGATGTTCGATTTCTCAATCGTCACCTCATCGTGGGTTTTGGGCTGCATAAGCCGCTTGTAGTGATTATAGACGGCGACGGTGATCGCTTTCTTGGCCTCATCCTGACCAATAACGTACTGGTCGAGGTGACGCTTCATTTCTACGGGCTTGATCAGGTTGAAATGAACCTCACTGGGTTCGCTTCGCCGGGGACGCATCTCTTCCAGCACCACCTGGTGCCCCTGCTCAATGCAGTAATTACAGATGTGCGCGTCTATCCCCGACAGCAGCAGCATCACCTCGTTTTTGCGCCGTCCGCAGAACGAGCAACTGATTTGTGGCATGTACGTTTGCAGTGTAAATATTCTGGTTATACCCAACTACTCAGCCTGTGAAAATGCTAATTTGCTGGGAATTGTTCAACTATTCGTTTAAAGTCTTTGTTGGTAGAGTCCGGCTAAAAACAGCGTGATTTGGTAAGACAGAACGACCTCCTACTAGCAAATTTATCCATCGGTAGGTTAGTAACCAACCAATACGGACCATAAACTCACTGAACCTTTATTAACCGGTTATTTATAAACGGCTTAGCCGTTCGCCGGCCCGCATCAGCATTTCGTCATCTTTGGCAAAGCAGAAGCGCAACAACTGATAATCATTCCGTTGTTGATAGAATACCGACACCGGAATGGACGCAATACCAATTTCCTTCGTCAGCCGGACGGCCAGGTCATAGTCAGGTTCGTCGGTGATCTCCGCGTATGAAACCGTTTGAAAAAAACTACCCTCGGCAGGTTTGAACCGAAACCGCGATCCGCTGATGCTGTCGAGGAACAGGTTGCGTTTGCGTTCGTAGAAGGCCGGCAGCGATTCGTAGCGTTCCGGATCGCCCAGGTAATCGGCCAGGGCGTACTGCATGGGCGTAACGGTACTGAACGTCAGAAACTGGTGCACCTTCCGAAACTCGGTCGTCAGTCCAGCGGGGGCCAGGCAATAGCCGATCTTCCAGCCCGTGATGTGAAACGTCTTGCCGAACGAACCGCAGACAAACGTCCGCTCCCGCAGCACCGGGTGGGTCATGAGCGAGTGGTGGGTCCGCCCATCGAAGAGGATGTGTTCGTACACTTCGTCGCTTACTACCCAGATGGGTTTTTCCTGAACAAGCCCCGCCAGTTGATTCAAATCGTCGGTTGTCCAGACGCGGCCCGTTGGGTTATGGGGCGTATTGACCATGATCAGCCGCGTTTTGTTGGTTACTTTGCTACGTACCTCCTCCCAGTCGATCCGGAAATCGGGTGGCGTCAGCGTCACGAAAACCGGAATCCCGCCGTTCAGTTCGATGGCCGGTACGTAGCTGTCGTAGGCGGGTTCAAACACCAGCACCTCATCGCCCGGCCGGACCACGGCGGCTACGGCAGCGTACAGAGCCTCAGTTGCACCGGACGTAACGGTAATCTCTGTTTCGGAATCATAGTTCACGCCATACGTAGCGAGGGTCTTATGAGCCAGAGCGTCCCGCAGCACCGGCACCCCCGCCATCGGTGCGTATTGATTGGCTCCCCGGCGCAGGTACGTCTCGACCAGCGCTACCAGCTCGGGTGAGCAGTCGAAGCCGGGAAATCCCTGCGACAGGTTAATAGCACCGGTTTCCTGCGCCAGTCGCGACATGACCGTAAAAATGGTCGTACCGACGTTCGGTAGTTTCGAGGGCAACGAATGAAGAGACGAAGAAATCATACGGATGGTTGGTGTCGCGCTGGTGAGCCGCCCGGCAAAATTCGGGGTTGTCGGCAAAACAAAAAAGCGAAGGGACGTCTAAATCCCTTCGCTTTGGCTTATGGTTTTCCCATCGGCGGCTTACGCGCGATCCCGGCGCAGTACTTCGTCGATCAGGCCGTATTCTTTGGCTTCTTCGGACCGCATCCACTTGTCGCGGTCTGAATCTTTTTCAATCTGTTCAACCGACTTGCCGGAGTGATTAGCGAGAATGGTGTACAGTTCCTCCCGCAGTTTCACAATCTCGCGGGCCGTAATTTCGATGTCGACCGACTGCCCCTGTGCACCACCCGACGGCTGGTGAATCATAATCCGGGCGTGCGGCAGCGCCGAACGCTTCCCGGCAGCACCGCCGGCCAGCAGGACCGCCCCCATCGACGCGGCCAGGCTCGTGCAGACCGTGGCTACGTCCGGACGAACGTACTGCATGGTGTCGTAGATCCCCAGACCGGCATACACCGAACCACCGGGGCTGTTGATATACATCAGAATGTCTTTCTTCGGATCGGCCGATTCGAGGAAGAGCAGCTGCGCAACGATGATGTTGGCGATGTTGTCGTCGACGGGCAATCCCATGAAAATGATCCGGTCGGCCATCAGGCGTGAGAACACGTCAACCTCGCGGAAATTCATCGGACGCTCTTCAATAACGGCGCGGGTCATGTTGTTGATGGTGTGGTTCATGTACCCATCCACGGTCAGGCCGTTGAGGCCCATATGATGCACCGCAAACTTGCGGAATTCCTGGTCTTGATTCATATTGTGGTTACTCCTTTGGTTTGAAACGAATAAAGGTTGATGTAAGTTCGAGAATTCTTTCGCTGCAAAAATGCGTTATCCCCGTAAAAAGTACTATCGGTTTCGGTTTAGATTTTATCGTACATACTTGATATGAAGACATCAATTAGCGAACGAATCCGCCTGCAACGGCTCCAGCGCGGCTATTCGCAGGAAAACATGGCCGATTTACTAAGCTTATCGACTACGGCCTACGGCGATATTGAACGGGGAAAAACCGACCTGACGCTCTCGCGCCTGACCCAGATTGCGCAGGTGCTGAACGTATCGCCCCTGGTTTTACTGACCGACGAAGCCATTCCCACCCCGGCCGTTGAAGTGGCCCCGGCCGAACCCATTGCCGAACACGAACTCGAAACGCTCCGGCTGACGATCGAGAAGCAGCAGCTGGAAATTGAAAAACTCCGGCTGGAAGTCGACAACTACAAGCGTAAATACGAAGACCGGATTGCCTTTGAACTGGCCCGCGCCCTGGGTCTTGGGCAGAATCTGGAGCAGAGCCGCCAGCGGATCGGGTTCTGAAGCCCGCTTTTGTGGCTGTCCGACAAGCCGACCATCTGGTTTTGTTCAAACCAAAAAGGTCGCTTCCTTTGCGAGACTAACCCGGCGGGCCGCCCAACGCGCTGGCCTGACGTTTGATCTACCCTTTCTCATTTCCCTGAAAACTAATGACTGAACAAAGTAAAGCGTTCCTGTATCAGTACCTCAACAATGCCTCACCCACAGGCTTTGAATCATCGGGGCAGCAGCTCTGGCTGGACTACCTCAAACCGTACATTGATGAGTACATTGTCGACACCTACGGCACGGCCGTGGGCGTCATTGGCGCCGGCAAGGCGTATAGTGTCGTAATCGAAGCCCACTCCGACGAGATTTCGTGGTTCGTCAACTACATCGACGACAACGGCTACCTGTTTGTCCGGCGCAACGGCGGCTCCGACGCGGTGATTGCTCCCTCGATGCGGGTGAATCTGCACACGAAAAAGGGCGTCGTTACGGGTGTTTTCGGCTGGCCGGCTATCCACGTCCGCGACCTGGCCAAAGATACCGCCCCGAAAGTGACCGATCTGTTTATCGACGTGGGCGCGGCTACGAAGCAGGAAGTCCTCGACATGGGTATCCACGTCGGAACGGTCTGCACGTTCTCCGACGGCCTGACGGAGATGAACAACCGCTACTACGTGGGTCGGGCGCTCGACAACCGCATGGGTGGCTTCATGATTGCGGAGGTGGCCCGGCAATTGAAAGAGAACAACATCACGTTGCCTTACACGCTGTATGTGGTCAACTCGGTGCAGGAAGAAATTGGGTTGCGGGGCGCCGAAATGATCGCCCACCGGCTCAAACCGAACCTGGCCATCTGTACCGACGTAACGCACGACACGCAGTCGCCGAAGTACGACAAGAAAGAGCAGGGCGACCTCAAATGTGGCGATGGTCCGGTGCTGTGCTACGGCCCGGCCGTGCAGAACAACGTCCTGGATTTCATCATCAACGTAGCCGAGCAGCAGCAGATTCCGTTCCAGCGCCAGGCCGTAAGCCGCTCGACCGGTACGGATACCGACGCGTTTGCCTACGCCAGTGAGGGGGTTGCCTCGGCGCTGATCTCACTGCCGCTGAAATACATGCACACCACCGTCGAAACCGTACACAAGGACGACGTGCAGAACGTAATCCGGCTTATGTACGAAACGTTGCTGGCCCTGAAAGGCGGAGAAGATTTCCGGTATATCCGGTAATTCAGGCTACCTGTTTCAGGAACTGCCTACTACCGCGGGCGCTACCTCAGTGATTGAGGTAGCGCCCGCGGTGTTTTTACCTTATCCCCATAAATGGGGATTTTTTTGGAGGTGTGTTTGCCTGGCTGTGGCGATGAGCGACTACTACCATACCGATCGGAATAAAACGCCGAGCGGCTGATTGTCAGCTTTTTCCAACTAAGTAAACAGACAGTACCATGAACGTCTACCACACCTCCTCACAACTGCGCACACTGATCAGCTGCCTGCTGCTGGTCGGTTCCGCCCTGCCTTCGCTCTACGCTCAGACTGTTTCGACGCCAGGTTCGTCGGCGGCATCTTCCACTACCCTCCGTGCGATTGTCCGGCCGGACAGACATCGGTCGGGATGCTTCAACGTATTCTGCGAGAGTCGGTCCTACACCCAACTGACTATCCGGGATAAAAATCAGAAAGAGGTGTACAGCGCCCCGATTCCCGTCCGAAACTATGCCGCACGGCTCAACGTATCGGCGTTACCGTACGGCGAGTACACGGTTGAGCTTCGTAATCATCAGGATCATTTCGCGCAGACGTTCCGGATTGAACCACCGGTCGATGGCCGCATCGTACTCCTTAAATCACCGCTGCCGATAGACAGTCTGCTGGCCGAGCGCCGAAAGTAGTGCGTGTTCACCTTAGCCCCTCCTGCCAAAAGCGGGAGGGGTTTATTTGTCTGGTCCGTCCGGTAAGGACACCCGTACGGCCAACCTTTGCCCGGGATTGTGGTTAATCAGGTGGGGACATCCATTCAGAGTCCTGACTCGTCACCAGACTGCCTGCCCGACAGGCCCACCTATGCAACAATTCGATGCGATTGTGATCGGTACCGGGGTTGCCGGTAAAAAGACGGCCGAACAGCTTCATCAGGCCGGTAAGTCCGTAGCCATCATTGACAAACTACCCTTCGGCGGTACGTGCTCCCAGCGCGGCTGCTAGTAAACTATACTAGCCAGATTATACTGTTCAATCTTTTTTGTCAACGTATTTATTGAACCATACCCTAACGCTTCCAGCGTACGGGTTTTGTTTCCTTTAAAATACGTAAGAGCGCGTCTTATCAAGTCTTTTTCGTGCATCTGCCAGTCAAATGTGCTGGCAGCATTGTCTGGTTGACAAATCCAGGAAGGTAAATCAGCAACATTGACCAGTTCGTCGGCGAATACATATAAAGACTCAATCAGGTTTTCTAATTCACGGACGTTACCAGGGAACAGATACGCATCTAATACGTTGCGGGAGGCCGACGAAAAACTGATTTGTTTAGTTCTTCGTAAAGCCTTTTGTTTTATTACCACAAAATGATCGATGAGCAATCGTTTTTCGGTAAGTGACCACTCCGCCAACGTAGGAAGGCGTAATTCAGCTACTGACAATCGGTAAAACAAATCCCACCGGAAGTGCCCCTGCTGACACTCGTGCCGCAAGTCTTTGTGGGTGGCGGCTATGATACGAACGTCGGCCTTCCGCACTGTAGTTGCACCGACAGGAGTAAACTCCTGCTCTTGCAGCACCCGTAACAACGTTTGTTGCATACTGGCTGAAATGTCGCCTATCTCGTCTAAAAACAACGTGCCTCCTTTGGCCGTATCAAAGAAGCCGACTGTTTTTTTGTCGGCCCCGGTGAACGCCCCTTTTTCATAACCAAACAATCGGGATTCCAGCAATGTGTCGCCAATAGCAGCGCAGTTAATGGCTACAAATGGCCGGTTTGCCCGATTTGATTGATTATGTATGAATTTAGCCAGGTTTTCTTTTCCGGTTCCACTGGCTCCTTGTATCAAACACGTAACCCGATCTGTCCCTGCCACTCGCGTGGCCCGTTCATAGACCGGTTTTAACGTTTCAGTGATTAGAAAACTACTAGTCTGTTTATCCTCTTCGCGCTGCAATTGCTCGAGTAAAACCATCGACACCGGTATGGACGACTGCTCGGTGCGAATTTCTATCAACTCAGGCAATCCGGTTGTCGTGTATTTCGAGGCTCGGGTCTGCAACAGTCGGGTCGGCAGCGATAAATTCATGTGGCACAGATACCAGGCAACCTGCATAGCGGGCGTTCCCGGCGATATAAACAGATCAATCTGATCAGCTTCAGATATACGTAACAGGAGTGCTTCTACTTTTGCTTTGATGTCGGGCATATTGATTGGATCCTTAACGCCCATGCCCCGACCTTCAATTCGGCGTTTTGGATAATCCAGCAGCAACCGGTTCACTAACCGATCAAGTTTAGGGTCTTCATCCGGTGCCGCTGTTGATAAGATCAGATGTAAGTCGTGTTGATAAAAATGCTTATGAAACTGACAGGTTGGTCCGCCCAGCTGAACTTCATTACCATCAAAATCATTACTAAGCGCATACCAAGACACCAGGATTTTCATATCATTTTTTGACTAGTATAATCAACTTATGAAAAGCACACCCCTTTAAAATGGCTCAATATAGCAGTTTTTACGTTGGCACAGAATTAGCCATAGAGGAAACATCTATCACTCACTAAACTGTTACGACCTTTATGAACCAATCGGCTTTTTCGTGCCCACATTGCCAGCAGCCTATTAACCTGGAAACTTCCTTCGTTCATCATGTTGAGCAAGCACTTGCCCGTAAATACAACCAGCATTATGCCGATCAGAAGGCTGCGCTACAGCAGCAGCAGGCCGAACTGCGTCAGCAGAAGCTGACCTTACAACGCAAAGAGCAAGAGCAGCAACTGGAAATTCAGCAAGCCATAAACGCCCAGGTAAAAGCAATTCAGGCGGAGGCACTCCACAAAGCCCGCACAGAACAGGAAGCGATGATTGGCACCCTACAAGCTGAATTGCGCGACAAGTCGGCGACGGTCAAATCGCTGCAGCAGCAGGAACTCAACCTGCTCAGGCAACAACGGGAACTAGAGGAAAAGCAGGCGGCCCTGGCACTCGACGTCGAGAAGCAATTACGAACCGAACGGGCCGACATTGAAGCAAAGGCCCTGCAAAAAGCTCGCGACGAAAGCTACCTGAAAGAGGAAGAGCAACAGGGCCTGATACGCTCGTTGACCGAGCAGCTCCACGCCATGAAGCGCAAAATCGAACAGGGGTCACAGCAGACGCAGGGCGAGGCACTAGAGGTAGCCCTCGAAAAGCTATTATCCGATACGTTTCCGTTCGACCAGATTACGGAGGTAAGCAAAGGCGTCAATGGGGCCGATCTTATTCAGGATGTGCGGAATGAGTTCGGTCGACTCTGCGGACGTATCATCTATGAAAGTAAGCGCACGAAGGCCTTCGGTGGCAACTGGATTGATAAGCTCAAGGCCGATCAGCAGCGCCACAACGGCGACCTGGCGGTGCTGGTGACCGAAGCCATGCCTGCTGATATGCGCCACTTTGGCCTGATGGATGGTGTTTGGATTTGTACATTCGCGGAAGTTAAAGCCCTGGTGAGTGTGCTGCGTATGGGCGTTCTGAAAGTGTCCGAAGTGCAGACCGCCAGCGAGAATAAAGGAGATAAAATGCAACGGCTCTACGATTATCTGACGGGTAACGAATTTCAGCAGTGTGTTCGCTCCATCGTGCGGGCGTTTCAAGCCATGCAGGCCGGCCTTGATCAGGAAAAACGGGCCATGAAAAAAATCTGGAGCCAGCGTGAGAAACAGATTGAAGCGGTTATCGACAGCACAACTAGTATGGTCGGTGCCATTGGCGGCATAGCCGAAGGCGTAGTGCTTGACATGCCCGAGCTGGAACTGTTAGCAGACGACGTAGAGACCGCACCGAAATGCCGGACCACGGTGGACCGGCAATACCTTGCGTCTACTGACCGGATGGTCTTGGCAGATTAAAGGCTGACGCACCTGAAACGCGACGTATCACGTTTCAACGACAAACAATTGAAAATTATCTTGTAAATCATAAATTTATTAACGCAATGAATGCTTCTATTCACAAAATTTTCAACCTGATTCTTCTCGATGAAAGTGGCTCCATGGAGTCTATCAAAGCGGCTACGCTCAGCGGCTTCAACGAAGTAGTGCAGACGATCAAGGGCGCCAGTCAGCAGTTTCCCGAGCAGCAGCATACGGTCACGCTGGTTACCTTCAACGGACTGGGCATCAGCACCCGACTGGATAATCAACCGGCCCCCCAACTGACACAGCTAACAGACGAGTTGTTCAGACCCAGTGCCAGCACTCCACTCTACGACGCCATGGGCCGCAGCCTGATGCGGATGGAGTGGCTGACCGAGAAAGAGACGGATTATACGGTACTAGTCAGCATCCTGACGGATGGCTACGAGAATGCGTCACGCGAGTTTTCGGGACCGCAGATACAAGCTTTGGTAGAACGGCTCAAGCAGCAGAATTGGTCATTTACATACATGGGCGCCAACCACGCCGTTCAGCAAACAGCCATGTCACTGTCCATCCACCAGTCTATTACGTTCCAAACGAACGAAGCTGATATGAAGGACTTGTTTGACAAAGAGCGCAAGGGGCGTACTACCTTCTACGAGAAGCGGAGCAAGGGGCAATCCACTCGGGATGCCGAAAGTGGTTATTTCGAGCAGTAGAAACCGCACCGGCAAACCGGCGATACCTCGCGTCTCCTTCAGGTTTCTGTAAAGACAAGATTTTATTGCTGACGCAAAGAAGACGCGAGGTGTCGTATCTCTACAAAATGCCTATTTTTGACAACCTATCTTATTTACAAAATATGCTTACCGGCGAACTTCGCTCTAATATTGACAAGGTTTGGGAAGCCTTCTGGACAGGCGGCATTTCGAACCCCCTTACCGTTATCGAACAAATCACGTACCTGCTGTTCCTTCGTCGACTAGACGAGATTCAGACGGCCAAGGAGCAGCAGGCAAACGACTTGCAGGAACCCATTGAAAACCCGGTTTATCCACCGGACCAGTACCCGCTCCGGTGGAGTCGTTTTAAAGACATTGATCCCGAAGCCCGCTTCGAGCTCTTCCGCCAATCAAACGGTGTCTTCGATTTTATCCGCAACTTAGGGCAAGGCAGCTCATTCAGCCGGTACATGCGTGGGGCTACGTTTATGATTCAGACGCCCCGACTACTCGATCAGGTAGTGAGTCTGCTTGATAACGTTCAGATGAACGACCGGGATACCAAAGGCGACGTATACGAATACCTGTTGTCGAAAATCGCTACGTCCGGACAGAACGGACAGTTCCGGACACCACGCCACATTGTCAAGATGATGGTAGCGATGATGGCACCTGGTACCGACGATGTGGTCTGTGATCCATCGGCTGGGTCCGCTGGTTTCCTGGTGTCAACGGGCGAATACGTAGCCGAGTATCACCGACAAGCCCTGTATAAGTCGGCTGTGCAGCAACACTACCGGTACCGGTTGCTGATGGGTATGGAGTTTGATCCAACCATGATCCGCATCGGAGCGATGAACCTGCTGCTGCACGGCATTGAACCGGAGCGGCTCGCCGATGTTGATGCGCTTAGCAAGGCCAACGCCGGTTTTGAAGACGAAGCCACTGTTGTCCTGGCCAATCCCCCTTTCAAAGGCTCGCTCGATGTGGACCACGTCATGCCTGATCTGGTACGTACCGTTGCGACCAAGAAAACAGAACTGCTGTTTCTGGCCTTAATTATACGCGGATTGCGGACCGGTGGCCGGGCGGCCGTGATCGTGCCCGATGGCGTCCTGTTCGGCAGCAGCAAAGCTCACCAGCAACTCCGGCGTGAGTTAGTGGAGAAACACCGCCTGCAGGCGGTTATCTCGATGCCCAGCGGAGTATTTAAACCCTATGCGGGAGTGAGCACGGCGGTGCTGGTATTTACGAAAACCGGTTCAGGCGGCACGGATAACGTCTGGTTCTACGACATGCGGGCCGATGGCTATAGCCTTGACGATAAACGGACGCCAACCGGCCCGAGCTTCGAGCGGTTTGCCGATCTGGAAGCGCTGATCAGCCAGCATAAAGAAACGCCAATTCATGCGACCGACATTCCGGATATCGTAAACCGGTGGCGTAATCTGGCGGGCGAGGTAGACCGCAAACGCACCGACCAGAGCTTTCTGGTACCGGTGGCCGACATCCGGGCCAATGCCTATGATCTGAGCATCAACCGCTACAAAGAGGTGGTGTATGAACAGAAGGAATACGATACACCGGAGGTGATTATCAATCGCATTAAAGCACTCGACGCCGAGCGGCAAACCGATCTGCTGGCCCTAGAAGAGATGCTGGCTCAGGTTGCTGAGAATTAACTCAAAAGTGAATGATACTGCCGACACTAGATTTTCATAGCCAAGGCAGTATCATCAAAATACGCTTTTAAACGTCCCTGTTAATAGCACTCAGTTTAGGATTTTTTTTCGACGTACTCAATATACCAGCCTGAACCGTCAGGCTCTCGGCAAACAGGGCTAAGGTAGGCATAGGATATTACGGGATAATCAGCATCCGCCGGGCCGGTTTTCGTAACGATGGTAATTGCTTTAGAACCGTTCGGCTACCGTTGGGATCAACCTCGACTAGTTCGTTGCCCTCGGCAACAACAACAGGTAGTTTGGCATCGAGGGCTTCCCGAAAAGCGATACATGCGGCTTTGCCAGCGATCAGAACCACGTCTGCCGCTTTAGGTAGCTGAATCAGGTGATGAGGTGTGTTCATGTTACGCAGCTCGTTTCGTATAAATATACATAATTAATGGACAGGCTTTAGAGATCCCGTTTACGTGAACCTAAAACTACCGATGGCGGATTACTCACTCATTCAACCGTTTAATCTTTCGTATGGTGAAGTTGCTGCGCTGGCTAATCAGCATGTCGACGCACTGGTAAATCAAGTCAAAGCAGACCTGGAAGGGATTAAATATACTCTTTCTGGCGACGATAGTCCGCTGGAAAACTGCTGGGACGAGATATGTGCACAAGAGCAGAGTCAGAGGTTTCTTATTTGGGAACCCTATGAAATGACCATTAAAGGCGTCATTGAGGGTTGCTTCGATGCGCTCAGCCATCAGGATCAGTTGTATATTAATTTCGCGGCCCTACAGGTAGCAACATACATCGACGACCCGAGTTATGAATGTCTTTACGTAGCTGAGATCAAGCAGTTTCTTTCTAGGAAAGTCCTGCAATTAGCCCTCAACGACACTAACCCCCGGGTTGATGCTTACCTGGACCCGTCTTATGAAGACGACAATGAGGATAACCCGTATAATCCTGATGAATACGTACTGCTGCGAATCGACTCCAATAAACGCGCCGATTTTCTGGCCGCACTTGATCTGTTCAGTTTCGTTCAACACCTGGAGATAGATGAACAAGCCTTACCCTTGTTGGCGGATCTGCTGGACAACCTTGATAATCAAACAACGAATGAGTAACCAGACTTTGCAACAAAATCAACATCCAACACCAACCATGACCAAAACCGTAACCCTCGGCGAGATTTGTAAGATTACTTCTGGTGGCACACCCAACACAAAGAATAGAGAATACTTTGACGGAGGAAATATTCCTTGGGTAAAGACAGGAGACCTCAAGAGCAAAAATTTATATGCAGTCGATGAATACGTTACAGAACTAGGTGTTAAAAACTCTTCTGCGAAGTTATTCCCTAAAGACACTGTGTTGCTTGCAATGTATGGAGCTACAATTGGAGCTTGCTCAATTTTAAAAATACCCGCTACCACAAACCAAGCTTGTGCAGCAATATTACCAAATGATAAAATTGTACCTGACTTTCTTTACTACTACCTGATAAAGTCAAAAAAAGAGTTGATTAACAGCGGTGTAGGTGGAGCGCAGCCTAACATTTCAGGACAGATAATCAAAAGCTTTCCCATTCCCCTTCCCTCTCTCGATGAGCAACGCCGGATTGCGGCCCTGCTGGACCGCGCCGACGCCCTGCGCCAGAAAGACCGCCAACTCCTCGCCCACTACGACCAACTCGCCCAAAGCATCTTCCTCGACCTCTTCGGCGACCCGGTCAGGAATGAGAAGGGATGGGAACAAGTTTTGCTGGGCGATGTGGTTGAAGTTATAGGAAAATTAATTGATCCTACTAAAGAGCCATATAGCTCAATGTTACACGTGGGAGGAGATAATATTGAGAGCAACTCTGGAGAGTTGTCTGGGATGAAAACAGCCAAAGACTTAGGCTTACAAAGCGGAAAATTTGTTTTTGATGCGACTTGTGTTCTTTACAACAAAATACGCCCCTATCTTAACAAAGTTGCCAAGCCCAATTTTAGCGGAATATGTAGTGCTGACATGTATCCTTTAACTCCGTTGCCTCATAAGGCAAATCGAGATTTTATTTGGAGTATTCTCAACTCTGCTGATTTTGTTTCATTTGCCTCTAATGTATCCAGAAGGGCTAATATTCCTAAAATTAATCGTGAGGAGCTTGCAAGTTATGAAATGATACTCCCACCCCTCTCTCTCCAAACCAACTTTGCTGGATTGATTGAGCATATTGAGAAGCAGAAAGCGGTGGTTCGTCAGCAGATGGCCGCCAGCGAGGCCCTGTTCGGGCGGCTGTTGCAGGAGAGTTTCGGGTAGCGAACTCTCCACGTTGCCAATAGTATCCACACTAAACCCCTCCTTTCATGAATTCATTACAAGACGACTACCTGCTGGCGCTCCGGCAGGAGTCGGCCCGGTCGCTGGCCTATTATCAGTTCGGCGAGAAGCAACCCACCTCCGTCGAAACCATTGAGTTTCATCTGCTGCACCACTGCCTCACCAACGCCGACGGGCACGATGCGCACCTGGCTCTACACGGCAGCAGTGCTGAACCCGCGTTTCTGGCGTGGCTACTCAATACCATCGTACTAGCCAAGTTTCATCAGAACTGGATCGACAGTCAGGTCCAAACCGCCGTTCGGGTTCGGGCGGGCGATATGCTGTTCCATAAAGACACGCTACTCTGCTGCGCCGAGGTGTTGGGCGAAGGAAAATGGACCGTGCGAGAAGCGTTTAAGAAAAACGCGGCTGCCTACAGTTCTCCCATCAAAAAGGCCATTGTGCTGCTTCGGAAGGATGAATACGCATACCAGTCGCGCAAAACTGCCGAGCAGCTTATCAGCTACCGCGACTATTTTCGGCAGGTACTCAACGAGCCTAAACTAGACGTACTGTCGCAGTTTTCGCACAAGACCCTGCTCATTGCTGACTACGATCTGCTAGTTGATCAGCCGGCCTATCCGGTTCGGTATCGCAGTCGCAACGGCTCTATACGGGCGCACGGCCTGCCCATCGATACGATGATCGACGCCTGCGGCACCATCGAAACCGCCCTCACGTATATACTCACCGGTGATACGTATTTCGATGAGGTCATTGTTGTCGGCAGCGAACGCTACAAAAAGTCCGGCCTGCTCGATAACCTCCGTAACGAGAAGAACCTGGGCCGCTACGGTAAACTGATTCTGATCGGCGACGAGCAGCCCAATCTGGGCAATCAACCGCTAAAACGGTGGCGATGGGTTGCCAGTGAACTCAAGCGACTTGAGAAGAAGCCAAAACCGGTTCACGAACTCCAGAAACTGTCTACACCGGACTTACAAGTATTAGTGAGCACCTTACAGCAGCAGCTAACCGACCTGCGCGAACAGCACAAGATCGATGCGTTTGAACTGCTCACCTTTCTGCGGTTTTATTACCGGCTGTTTCTGCCTGATGGTCCCCGGCGCGACGCCATTGTCAACGATTTTCATAACTGGTTGCAGCTATACCTGCGCAGCGACGAACTACTGGCCAAGTTTGCGGTGTCTGGGGAGTACGATAGTGACAAGGTAGCCATCCGGCTAAATCCTATCTGGGAAAGTCTGATTGAGATTCGGGATTATTTCCTCACCAACAACCCCAAATACGCTGCCTACCTGGCTGCTGGCTCCGGCATTGCGCCACGGCTGAAAGTGGTCGTATTGGCCTCTGGCCGCTATGCCGATGCTGTGGAGATTCGGGAGCGGGAAACCTTACTCACGTTTGCGAAAAAAGGGCCGTACACCCACCTGTCTGCCTGGGCGCGTTCATCCGCCAACAACCGGCACGACCGCCTGTACTACGTACCGGGCTGGTTAGGCACTAACGGTTTGCTACAGTTAAGGCACATGACCGGGTGCGTGATCTTTTATTTGTTCGACGGCGTCGAAACCGACGACTTTACGCAGGACTGGGCGCGCATGAAACAGTATGAGCAACGCTGGCAGCAGCACCCTGATCGTCGATATTGGTTTACAGCCCAACCCGCCAGACCAGAACCGCAGCCCGGCTCTGACCACCAGCCCCGTCCTGACGTACCCGGCAATCTTTCCGACGACATGCCGGATTTAGACCTGACCGATTCTGAACGTTTGTACAGTGCTCTGGCCGATAAAGCGCCCAAATACCGACTAACCTTTACGGACGGAACCGTTGAGGAGTTCTACAGCTATAAATCGGTCTGGCTGCTCAAAAGTGGGCAGAAATTACCCGTAACGGTTGGTGAATTATATGCCGAAGCCAGCATTCAGTATTACCAGAATGCCAGCCCGACAACGTTTCATCAACTTATCCGGCAATTAGCGGGTCCTGACCAAAGCCGGCGGATTGATGAGCACAGTCAATACTGGCGCGACTACTGCCGACAGTTGCTCAACCACTATAACAATGACCTGGAGCAATTTTACGGCAACTTACGCACCAATGGCATGACCAGCCAGATCAATCGTTTGCGCGATTATTTGCATGCCACGTCAACAATCCGCTTTCCTCATATAAGAACCCTGAAAGCTCTTTTTAAACTTGGAACCGCTATTGGCTTAACTGACCATGCGTTCATTATTAATTTCAAAGCAATTATGGCTTCTCGCCGATGGGACCGTAATCTGCGACACAGTACCGGACGCCAGATCAGCGACGAGCTAATGCTTTTCACCCAAACGGGCCAGAAAGGCGAACTATTCGACAAACTCACCGATGAAGTCGTTTATACGCTCCTCCAGTCAATTCAGGAAAAAACAATTGCCTCAATAACTTTAACTACCAATGGAAACGCCTAACGACCTCCTCGATCCGGCCCGGTCAACGTTTGTCAGCCGTCTGCAACGGTCGCTGATTGGCCCCGGCTCCGACCGCTTCGGCCTGCCCGACAAGCAGGAAATCATTGCCGACTTTCCGTTAAACCGCTATTACTCGGCTGTTCTGTTTCCGGAGAAGCAAACACAAACCATTGGCGATGAAGATGACAGCGCAGCCCTGAGCGACCTCACCGACGACGGACTTGGGGACACTTTTTTCAGCCCGACCAACCAGCCAGTCACGGATGAAGAGGCAGCCGCCCACGCAGGACAACCAAACGCCGAAGAGCCGGAAGTACGCCCGGATGAAACGCTGGCTGCCAACCACTTTTTCCCCAATAACATGGGGCTTACGTGCTGTCTCGACCCTGCCGTAACCGGTCTGTCTGTTGAGGTCAGTTTTGCGCTGTACCGACCTCTAAAAACCCAAACCGCTCGCATTGCCATCAGCGCCGACGCGTTCGAGGCCTTGGCCTATAATTCGGTTTATCCGCTCGACACGATGCTGGCTTATCAGGATGGGTTCATGGAGTTGGTCGGAGCTGGTAAGTCGTTAAAAGCCGGTGACTTATGGTCATATTTCCGAGAATACCCCGGTATTCACCAATCAGAGGGTTACGAGAAACTCCTTCTCTTATTGGGCCGGGCTATCTGGCAGCGGGAAGGCTTTTCGAAACAACTTCCGATTACTATACCGAAGCCGGGTTCTTACGAAGAGCATCCGTTACATAGAGAAACGTTTGGGAAAAAGACGTGCTCACTGGTGCTCTTTGTGCAGAGTTACCAGCAGGGTAAGGTTCGGTACGTTAAATTGCTGCTGGCAAACCGCTCTACCCCTCACCCCGCTACCCGGTTCTCAAACGGAAACGAAGTGCTGAACCGAATCAGCATATTCCAGCCGGTTATTCGGGTTGTTGATGTGCCGCTGCAACCTTTCCAGACATTTCAGTCAATCAACCCATTTGATGAGGAAGAAAACCTGATTAATTACCAATACCGCAAAGAGCGTGCGTTCGGGCAGGGACACGGCTGTGCGGTCGATTGGGGAAGCGAACAGCAACCCACTACGCTGCAAACAACCTATCTGCCCCAGGCCGATATTAAGCACTATAGCAACCAGCTTCGCGACAACATTCCCGAAACGGTTCAATCTGTGATTCAGGTTCGTAACCTGTCTATCTGGACGGAATATGATAAAGAGGACGTTCTTAATCGGCTGGGCGAATTTATTGACTGTTATGAACAATGGCACAAAACAGAACAGGACGCCGAAGCCCGGCAGGAGCCTCAACACAGCAGTTGCTACGAACCACTGCTAAAAGGTCAGCGGGAAACAGTTGAGCGACTAAAAAGGAACCTGGAGCGACTGAAAGACGACGAAGTGTACCGTTGTTTCCAACTGGCCAACACCGCCATGTACATCCAGATGATTATTTCGCGCGATCGGGACAAAGCATTTGGAGCCACTCCCAAGCCACTTGCCAAATTCGCAGAGTTGATCGATACAGAATATGACTCGCTACAATTCTTTCGTGACTACGACCGTTTCGACGACAAACACAAAGCCCCCGCTTACCGGCCTTTCCAGTTAGCGTTTCTGCTGTTAAACATCATCGACACCCTCGAATCGACGCCTTCTCCTGACAACTGGCGTAATCTGGTTGACCTGATCTGGTTTCCCACCGGTGGGGGTAAAACAGAGGCTTATCTGGCCTTAACTGCCTTTACCATTGTTGCCCGCCGGGTTCAGCATCCTGATCCCAAAGCTTATGAAGGCGTCAGCGTTCTGATGCGCTACACCCTTCGCCTGCTGACCGCCCAGCAGTTTGAACGGGCTTCGCGGTTAATTGTCGCGTTGGAATTTATGCGTCGACATCTGGTAAAAGAAGGCGATAAATCATTAGGCGAACTTCCTATTTCAATTGGCATGTGGGTTGGGGCGGCATCCACGCCCAACAAATACACCGATGCGCAAAAAGGGTTCAGCGACTTAACAGAAGCAATTGCTAAAGCAAACCAATCTAAACAGGCCGTTGACCCTACTCAAAGGAATCCGTTTCCTGTACAAAGCTGCCCGTGGTGTGGTTGCGATACTGTAACAAAGACGCCCTCTAATCAGCAATGGGCCGCCGGCTACAAAGCACTCAATAACCTGTTTCAAACCTTTTGTCGCAACTCGCGTTGTGCATTCCGTCAGGAGATCCCCGTCTACTTTGTCGATGAGCAGGTTTACGAAAAACGGCCAACACTCCTCTTTGCAACTGTTGACAAGTTCGCTCAACTGCCGCACGTAAAAGACGGGTATAAATTATTCAACGCCGAAACGGGTCCGTCACTACCGCCCGATTTAATCATTCAGGATGAGTTACACCTCCTGAGTGGTCCGCTGGGTTCGCTGGTCGGTCTGTTCGAATCGGTGGTCGATATGCTGTGTAGCAAAAACGGACGTGTGCCCAAAATTGTGGCCTCAACGGCTACCACCCGTAATACAGCTCAGCAGATCAGGATGTTGTATGACCGGGAGGTCAATATTTTCCCTGCGCCAGGCATTACTTACGATGATAATTTCTTCTCATACGTACAAAAAACTAGTCTCCGGCGGCATATTGGTTTCATGCCGACCGGCAAAACCGGACTGAACACCCAAGTCAAACTACTGGCACATCTCTTGCTAGCCCGTGCCGAACTGTTGATGGACCTCAAACGAGAGCATCCCGACCCAGAAGCGCAACGGTTGATTGATCCGTACTGGACTGTTGTTTCCTACTATAACAGCCTGAAGGATGTAGGAAAAGCGTACAATCAGGTCGGCTCAGAAATTCATGATGCACTGCGTCAGTTGCATTTCCGGTATGGATTACATCCCTATTACCGCTTTAATTTCTATGGCTTAAGCCAGCGGACAAAAGAACTAACCAGCCGGGTGCCTAGTCAGGAAATCAAGCCACTGCTGAGTAAACTCGAAACACCGTTTCAACTTCAGGCCGAAGAAGATCGTAACTACGTTATAGATACGGTTGATTTAGTACTGGCCTCAAATATGCTCTCTGTAGGTATCGACGTGAGTCGGCTAAACCTGATGCTGATGAATGGTTTGCCCCGCAACGTTGCCGAATACATACAGGCTTCCAGTCGTGTAGGCCGGGAGCATAAAGGGCTGGTTGTTAACCTGCTGGACCCAAACCGCTCGCGCGAAAAGTCATTCTTTGAGCACTACCAGGACTTCAACAGTGCTTATTACAAATTTGTGGAGCCCCTGAGTGTAACTCCATACACCCGCATCGCCGTAGACAAAGCGATGAATAGCCTGCTCGTTACGTTTGTCAGGCATCTGGACAATAAATACCCAAATAACGGAGCTAGTCAGTTCATAGGAGACGTCGATCGGTTCAGAGCCATGCTGACCGAGCGGATTCCTGAAGCCGACGACCGGGCTTACGCACTCGATAAACTCGACAAACTGGTTGAATCATGGTCAGCTAAACGGCAGAGTCAACCCGACCTGGTATACAAAGATAACAAAAGCCCAAAATCCGGTTTGATCCAACCTGCCGGTCGATTTAATGAGTGGAGTCTGATGCAATCCATGCGTGAGGTAGATACGACCAGCGGAATACGCATTACAAATCAGCCGTCACCTGTGGCTTCTGAGCCAGGCGAAGAACAACCTGAACCCATTCAATCCACTGCACTATGAACCTCTACGAACCAATCCAAACCAGAAAAGCCATTAGCGCCTACGGCGGCATTGGCTCTTTAATTGAAACCCGGCATGGAGCCTTACTCATTCAGGACTTTGAACAGTGGCCCTTTTATCAACGCTACTCAGGCAGTCAGTTTGCCGACTTCCGTATTCAGGACGAACGGTTCGTTAGTCGGCTACGGCGTTATTTCACGCAGCTAAAACATATCGTTGAAATTCCTGAAAATGAGTTTCGCTGGGATAAACCGGTCAGTGAATATAAGCTATTGTCAGCCGAGTATTTTCCCCGCTGGTTCCATTGCCCATCCTGTTCGCGCTTCGACCGCTTAGACAACTGGCGCGAGGCCTGGCATAAATTAGTAGGCCAGGAAATGACCGGCGAACCAACATGCGGGCATTGCCATATTGATGCTGACCGCAAGCGACGTAAGCATAAACTAGAGCAGATTCGGTTTATGATGACTTCTGCCAATGGTGATGTGGCCGATGTCCCCTGGGATAAATGGACGCTATCTAACCAGGAACCAGATGCAGATATACCGCCAGCAGTACAAGCCTCGGACGACGATGACAGTAAAACAACATTTCTTGACCCAAATGTTGTAATTCCACCTGGCACAACATTCACCATCAGTACGTCTGAGCGATTCACTGACCTACGGGGCATAACTATTACAGCGCGATTTCCTAATAATAAAACCCACAGCCGGTCATTACGAGGATTGTTCAGCCTTCGCGTTGCCAAATGTGACCTGCCAGAGTTTGAAGCGGTATCAAAATCTCAAGCCTTGTTCAAGCCCGTATTACGAAGCAGTAACAGCGTTTATTACCCCAATATCTTAACCAGCCTGTACATTCCGGCTGATACAACTCTGACGGAAGGGGTAGTGAATGAGATTAGTAGACGGGCTAAAATAGTAACTCGTACGGATGAGGAGATTGCCGCATTGATAGCCGAGGATGGATATACGGTCAGTATTGAGCAAATACGCTGGCTGCGGGCTAATCAGTTCAAATTGGCAGAAGCGCAGTCGAATCTGAGCGAATCGGATTACCGCTTCCAGGAATATCGATTCTTTGTTGAGAATCAAGAAAACAATGATGCCGATCTATCCTTTCAAACGCTCACTGATTTAGGCGATTACTCTGCTTTGATTAGTAAGATCTGTCGGATTGACAAACTACGTCTGACAAGCGTACTGACCTCCTACACGCGCCAGGAGCCTATCGATCGCGATACGTATCTGGTAACCGATGATGAGCTTGACGACCGGCCGAAAGTTCAAAAGAAATACATCAGTAGCTACCGGGATCGGACATATTATCTGCCCGGAGTTGAAGGGTATGGAGAAGGTATCTTTATCGAATTAAGTACCCAAGCCATTCAGGAATGGCTTGCTCAGCACCCTGGTTTGATAACCCGATTAACGACGCTTCAGCAAAATTTGCGACAAGCGCCAAGCGCTATTATCAAGGGGAAGAGTGCCACGCCGGAATTTGTGCTAATTCACACCCTGTCTCATCTAATCATTAAAGAATTGGAGTTTAGCTGCGGCTACCCTGCTGCATCCTTGCAGGAGCGACTGTATGTCAAAAAAGGGCGCATGACGGGACTTTTAATTTATACAGTAGCGGGTGCTGAAGGTAGTTTTGGCGGACTCACGTCACTATGTCGATCCGATAAGTTCATCAAGCTGCTCCAATCGGCTTTGTGGCGGGCTCAGCATTGTGCTTCTGATCCCATTTGCTGGACATCCGACGGACAGGGAGCAGGCAACCTGAACCTGGCTGCCTGTTACTCATGCGCAATACTACCAGAAACATCATGCGAAGAGTTTAACACCTTATTGGACCGACAGCTACTTGTTGATTCAGAGTTTGGCTATTTTAGAAATACTATGTAAACTATATTTTTGTCAAATACTACTTAAAGGCCAATGACCGTATAGCCTTATGTTTACGTACTGCTGACTGCTTGACTTTATGAACTCCAACTTCTCTTTTTTAACCGGAACCCTTCCCGATGTAGCGGAAACGGCCACGTTGGCCGAGCAGTTTACCATAATTAAGCCGGTTGTAGGTGCAGCCTTATGTCGCAAAGGACTGGAGGAACTGGTCATGTACATGTACGCCAACGACCCGCGCCTGACGCCCTACTTCCCACCCGACCCCTACGACCGTACCTTAGCCAAACTAATCGGCCATTATGAGTTCAAAAAGGTGATTCCTTACGTATTGAAGGATCAGCTTAAGTTACTGAAAGATTACGGCAACCAGGCCGTTCACGCCAGCGACGTTAAGTTATCGTCGGCTGAATCGCTGGTGGCGCTGAAAGCATTGTACGGTATCTGCGCTCTGGCTGTAAAAACGTATTTCGGTCCTTCAGTGCCGATTCGTCCTTTCGACGAAACGCTGTTGCCCACCACCAACTTTTACCAGACAGCCGACGAGCAGGCCGAACTAAAGGCGAAACTGGCCGAGCAAACCCTGCTGACGGATATTCACGCCGAGCAGCTAAAGGCTAAAGAAGCCGAAATTGCGGCCTTAAAAGCCCAGCTTGATCAGCGCACCGAGTCGCTGCAGACTTATACTGGTGCCTACACCGAAGCCGAAACCCGGCAGTTGTTCATTGACAAGCTGCTGCGCGAAGCGGGCTGGATCATTGCCAGTCAGCCCGGCAAACGAACCAAAGACGAAAACGCGTCCATTGAAGAAGCCATTACGCTTACCGACCGCTCCGACTACGTGCTGTGGGGAGCCGATGGGTTACCACTGGCCGTGGTCGAAGCCAAACGAGCGACCGCCGAGTGGGACAAAGGCAAGCAGCAGGCCGTTCGGTATGCCGACGCGCTGGAACAGCGGTACGGTCGTCGGCCACTTATTTACTTCACCAATGGTTTCCGAACCGGCTTTTGGGATGATACATTCTACAATCCTCGCGAAGTACAGGGCTTTCATAAGCCGGATGAGCTACAGCGACTGATTGCCCGCCGAACCGAACGAAAGCTATTTAGGGAACCCAAAGTTAACAAAGCCATTGCCGACCGTTACTACCAGATTCAGGCCATTGCGGCTATCGGCGACCACTTTGCCAACAGGTATCGAAAAGCCCTGCTGGTTATGGCGACAGGTAGCGGTAAGACGCGTACGGCAGCGGCCTTAGTCGATGTGATGGTGAAAGCCGGATGGGTCAAGCGCACGCTGTTTCTGGCGGACCGGAAAACGTTGGTTCGGCAAGCCTGTGAAAACTTCGGCCGGTACGTACCTCACCTGACGGGCGTCAACCTGCTTCAGTCCGATGACTACGCTGAAGCCCGCATTGTGTTTTCCACGTACCAGACCATCCTAAACCGCATCGACAGCGAATGGAAAAACGGGCCGTCTGGTGCACCGGAACGGACGTTTGGTGTTGGCTACTTTGATTTGGTCATCATCGACGAAGCGCACCGCAGTATCTACAAGAAGTACAAAGCCATCTTCGACTACTTTGATGCGCTGTTGGTAGGCTTAACGGCCACTCCTAAAGACGAGACCGACCGCGATACGTTTGGTTTCTTTGACTTGCCCAACCAACAGCCGACCTACGACTATCCACTCGATAAGGCGGTTGATGATCGAAACCTGGTGCCCTACCGGGGCGTATCGGTACCCCTCAAATTCATGCAACAGGGCATTCGATATGACAATCTTACTAAGGAAGAGCAGGAATTATACGAAGAAACGTTTACCGATGAGGAAGGCAACGTACCGGAAGGGTTTGATCCGGAAGAACTCAACACGTGGTTATTTAACAAAGATACGGTCGATAAAGTCCTGGTTCACCTGATGACAAACGGGCTGACGATTGAAGGCGGTGATCGGCTGGGTAAATCCATCATCTTCGCAAAGAACCATGCCCACGCTGTTTTTATCGTGGAGCGCTTTGAGAAACTGTTTCCGCAGTATGCCGGACATTTCTGCCAGTTAATTGACTATTCGCTCGGCAACGAAGTGGATCGGCTAATCGGCCAGTTCACCGACCCCAATAACAACGACTTCCAGATTGCCGTATCTGTGGATATGCTCGACACGGGCGTCGACATCCCCGAAGTGGTCAACCTGGTCTTCTTTAAGCGGGTTCTGTCGAAGGCTAAGTTCTGGCAGATGATCGGGCGCGGTACCCGGCTTCGCCCGCATCTGTTCGGGCCAGGTCAGGATAAGAAGTTATTCAATATTTTCGATTACTGCGGCAACTTTGAGTTCTTCGCTCAGGATCCTAAGGAAGCCGATGTCAGTATTCCGCCCAGTTTAAGTGAGCAAGTGTTTATTACACGCTTGCGGCTGGCACTGGCCTTACCTGAGGACGCCGACGCTGAAACGCAGGAGTTAAAAGAAACACTTTTTCGTACCCTTCATGCTCAAGTACAATTGTTAGATGAAGACAGTTTCCTGGTACGTCGGGAATGGGAGCGTGTGTTAAAATTCAAAGATGAAGCTCGTTGGCGAGCGTTGGATACGGTTGATGTCTTGGAATTAGAGAAGCACATCGCCCCACTGATCGCCGATGAGAAGTCTGACGAAACGGCCCGTCGTTTTGACCTGCTGCTCCTGCAAACGCAATTGAACCGCGTAACCGGCAAAACCGACCAGTTGACAACGCTGGTCAATAAAGTCCGCCGAATCGGTCGTGGTTTACAAAAGAAAGGTAGCGTGCCACAAGTACAACAGCAAATGCCCTTAATCGACGACGTAGCGGGTACTGAGTACTGGAAGGCAGTTCGTGTTCCAGCCCTTGAGCCTGTGCGCTTAGCTTTACGTGGCCTCGTCCGTTATTTGGACAAAGACACCCGGCCAGTTGTTTACACCGACTTCGCAGACGAGTTTGACGGTCTAGAGCGCGTGCATGAACATATTGTCGGTTACGTGAGTAGCGAAGCTTACCGGGATCGAATGGAACAATTGATTCGTCAGAATGAAAATCACCTAACGATTCGAAAACTACGCAACAATCAGCCCATCACCGAACACGAGTTAGATGAACTGGATCGAATGCTGTTTGAAGGAGTAGGCATGGAATCCCGCGAGCAGTTTGTCGAGGCTCTTGGGCAGCGACCGTTAGGTGAATTCGTTCGTCAGATTGTGGGCCTGGATTTCGCTGCCGCTAAGGCGGCTTTCTCTACCTTCCTCAGCAACGGCCAACTATCGTCGGTTCAGATTGAGTTCATCAACATGCTGATTGGCTATTTAGCCGAGAATGGCACCATTGAGAAGAAGGTCCTCTACACTCCTCAGTTCACCGATTTTAACGACACCGGCGTTTCAGGACTTTTTGCTGACAAAACCAAACAGTTATTTCAAATAATTGATGGAATAAATGGCAACACTCGGGCCATGGCGTAAACACGCTTAAGTCCGGTAAGGACACCCGTACGGCCAACCTTTGCCCGGGATTGTGGTTAATCAGGTGGGGACATCCATTCAGAGTCCTGACTCGTCACCAGACTGCCTGCCCGTCAGGCCCACCTATGCAACAATTCGATGCGATTGTGATCGGTACCGGGGTTGCCGGTAAAAGTACGGCCGAACAGCTTCATCAGGCCGGTAAGTCCGTAGCCATCATTGACAAACTACCCTTCGGCGGTACGTGCTCTCAGCGCGGCTGCGACCCTAAAAAAATTCTCGCCGGAGCCGCCGAGCTGGTTGCCCGGTCCGAACGCATGCGCGACAATGGCCTAGCAGCCGAAGCCCGCATCGACTGGCCCGAACTGATCCGGTTCAAGCGCACCTTCACGGATCCCATTCCCGAAAAGACCGAGCAGCAATTTAAAGAAACCGGCATTACGGCTTTCCACGGAACAGCCCGCTTTATTGCCCCCGACGCGGTGCAGGTGGGCGATACACAGTTGCAGGCCGATCACATCGTGATTGCCGCCGGTGCCCGTCCGGCTCCGCTCGGCATTCCCGGCGAGGACCTTCTGACCGACAGCACAGCGTTTATGGAACTGGAGCAGCTGCCCAACGATATCGTGATGGTCGGGGGTGGCTACATCGCTTTTGAGTTTGCGCACGTAGCCAGCCGGGCCGGAGCCAAAGTAACCATCGTGCACCAGGGCGAACGACCGCTGGAACCATTTGACCCGGATCTGGTCGACCTGCTGGTGAGCGCCACCGAAGCGATGGGCATTACCCTGCTCCTGAACGCCGAGGTCGTTTCGGTCGAGGGCGAGCCCGGTACTCTTCGCGTTGGTATAAACCAACAGGGGCAGGAACGCTCGCTGAACGCCAGCCTGGTCGTCCATGCGGCCGGCCGGCCGGCCGACTTGCAGGATCTGGACCTCGACAAGGCGGGCGTGGAGTACAGCGACAAAGGCGTAGCGGTTAATGAGTTTCTGCAAAGCCCATCCAACCCGGCCGTGTATGCCTGCGGGGATGTGGCCGAAAAAGGGCTTCCTCTGACCCCGGTGGCCTCGTGGGAAGCCGGCATCGTAGGGGCCAACATCCTGAACGGCAACCAGCAGCGCTATACCGAAACGGCCGTTCCATCGGTGGTGTTTACCTGGCCGAATCTGGCAACCGTAGGCATGAGCGAGGAATCGGCCCGGCAGTCCGGCAAAAACATCCGGGTGTCGTTCAGCGACACGACCGACTGGTACGAATCCCGACGAATCAACGAACCGGTGTCGGGCTATAAACTCCTGATCGACGACGACAACGGCCTGCTGATGGGCGCTCATCTGCTCGGTGTCGGCAGCGATGAGCTGATCAACGTACTGACGCTGGCCATCAACCACAGGATTCCCGTCGAGAGCCTGCGTACCACCTTGTTTGCTTACCCTACCCGTGCATCGGGCCTGGCGTCGATGCTAAAGTCATGAATACGCCCGACATAGGCTTACTGCTTGGCCGTCGCTGACGTAGTCGATTGGGGCGGATTAATCATGATATGAGCCCGGTGCGTACCGGGGTCCATGATCCAGGGCATGCCGGGCGCATCAGGTTTGAGGGGTAGCCCGGTGCTCTCGGCCGTTGCGTAGGGAATGTAAACGACGTAGCGCAGATAGGTGTCTTTTACGTCGCCGGTGGCCAGATCGTAGTTTTCGTCCTTGGCCGACAGTACGTAGAGCGTTGTGGGTTGTTTAGGCATTTTCCACTTCCCTGCTTTCACTTCCTGCTCCCGGATGGTGAGCACTTCGCCCGGTTTTTTGCCTTCCTGCTGCAACTCCCGGCCCCGCTTCATAAACGGTTCCAGATCCCGGTGGTAACACGAAGCACTGAACCCTTTTTTGGCGGGATCGTCGGCAAGGCAGATCATGTCGTTGGTTCCTTTCCGGAGCACGACAAAGGCGCCTTTGGTATCGTAGCCGTAGACCATGGCCCCGTCGCGTTTGTCGGCCGGCGCGGCCAGTACTGCCGTTTTGATCTGGGTCTCGGGAGACGGCTGCGCCGATGCTCCCTGCGCCAGGGCGGCTACACTGGCGGCCGACAGAGCCGTGATGAGTAAAGTTGTTTTCATGACAGAGGTAGTTTCTGTTACAAGACCAGACCGCCCCGTACCTACTCAACAACCGGCCTCCGGATCAATAACCCCGCTTAGAACTGACGGCGACCACCGCGTTCGCCCCCACCGGGCCGGTTGCCGGGACCATTCGGCGAAAACTCCCGGTTCATCCGGCGAAACTGCCGCTCCTGACCGTCCTGCGGTTGATTGGGCTGACCGGCTCCGCCAAACCGACGCAGGGTGTAGATGAAACTAATGGTAAAGTACCGGTTCAATACCCGGCTCTGTACCTCCTCGACGTAGGTTTCGGTTACGTTCCGGACGATGCTTCGGTTCTGGTTCAGCAGGTCGAACACCTGTAGCCGCAGCTCACCCTGCTTCTGCTTGAAGAACTGCCGCGACAAAGCCGCGTTCCACAGCACAAACGATTGATTAAAGCTCCCCGTCCCACCACCGTAGTTATTGTAAGTCACGTTGGAATTGACCGTAAACCGGAACGGCAGCTGATAAAACAGATCGAGCGTAGCGGTCTGATTGAGAAACGAGGTCGGTCCGGCGGTCCGGTTTTGCTGCGTCTGGACGGAGTATCGCGCCGTCTGGAAGTTAATTGATCCCGACAGGTTCACGTCCAGCTTTTCGTTGATGTTGGTATTCAGTCCGACGCGCTGCCCTACCGACCAGTTCTGCGACCGGTTTTGCTGAGCGTTGATAAAGCTTATTCCCTGATTGTAATTCAGGTTTGTGCCCAGGTTCAGGTTCACGCGCTGTTCCTTCAGCCTCAACGGCCGACCGAAAGACAGAAAACCGCTCAGGCTGTAATAACCATCGGTGTTAATGGGCTGGGTTGTCTGTGCCCCGGCGCGGGTGAACGTCGTGGCATTAACGATCTTGTTGTCCGTCCGGCTGGCGTTCACCGACACGAACATGCTGCGAAACGTAGCCGGCTGGAACCGGTTGTAGTTCAGCGAGATGCTATGGCTGTATTCGGGTTGCAGGCTGGCATTTCCCAGCCGGATGTTCAGCGGATTCGTGTTGTCGGGTACCGGTTGCAGCTGATTCACGCTCGGCGCATTGATGCGGGTGCGGTAGTTGATGTTCAGGCTCCGATTCTTGTCGAATGTGTAGGTGAACAAGGCATTCGGCAGTACGTTCGTGAACGTTCGGGTAAAGCTCGTATCGCGCGTCCGGTTATCGGAGCTGAGTCCGGCCTGCTGCACATCCACCCCCAGCGCGTAAAAGAACTTCGTCTGCCGGGTCTGCCACGTCAGGCCCGCCCGGTTGGTCATGAACGTATTGACGAAGCGGTTGCTCAGCAGCGCATTTGGCCGGTCGTACTGATCGGTGGTTTCGTTATAGTCGGCCACGGTTCGGTTCGACGTATTGCGGTTGTTCGACAGGGTGTAGTGCAATTCCAGCGTCTGTTTCAGCGTCAGCGGCTCCGTGTAGGTAAGGTTTATGCCGTTGGTCATCGAGCGGGTCTGCTGCTCATTGCGCTGGTTGATCTCCCGCGAAAACAAACCCGTTGCGGAGGTGGTGCTGCCCGGCCCTTCCGAACCCGGCAAAGGCGTGTTGGGTGTCGCAAAGGAGTTAATCGACCGGTTAAACCCTTCGTTGCTCTGGTTGCTTATGTTCATGTTCCAGTTCAGCGATACGGTACGTCCCCGCTTGCGAAAGCGGTGCAGCAGCAGGACATTGTTGCTGCCGTTCAGGCCGTTGCCGGTAGACGAATTGTTGGCAGTACTCGTATTCACTAGCGCCCCGGTCGCATCCACCGTCCGGGACTCGCTCTGGCTTTCGTAACTGGAATTCAGCCACGAGAAGCTGGGTAAAATGCGCAGTGTGGTCAGCGAATCAATTTTATACTCAAAGCGCAGATTAAACCGGTGGTTGGTGTTGCTGATTTCGGAGCCGTTCTGCCGGTTCGTTACGAAGGCCGAATCGACCCGGCTGGCTGTGGTCGAACCAGGCATTGTTTCGCTCGGCAGTACGTTCTCCCGGCGGCTGCGCTGGTCTGTCAGCGTATTGGTGTTGGTCACGAAATAACTTCCGGCCACTTCGATCTTTTTCCCCCACGCATCCCGGTAGTTTAGTCCACCGGCCAATGACCGGGTGATGGCGTTGTTGTTGCCCCCGAAGCCGGGCGATCCGCCCCCGCCCCGACCGATTGCGCCACCGCCCCCCCGGGCCGACAAGGCACCCGGCCCCGAGCCCACTCCACCGCCCAGGCCCAGGTCCTGCGCCGAAAAGCCCTGCTGGTTGATGTTGTTGGCCATCCCCATCACCGAAAACTGACGACCGTTGTTGAACCGGTTCACGTTCAGGCGGGCAGAATATCGCGGATCATCACCGCTCAGGCCGTCGCCGGGGCGCGGCCCGATCCCTACGGCCTGCTGCCCAAACGTTCCTTTGCGCCGGTCGCGCCGGGTCGTAATGTTAATGGTTACCTCACGTTCGCCGTCGTCAACCCCCGAAAACTGCGACTGTTCGGAGCGCTGATCGTATACCTGAATCTTATCAATAATCTCGGCGGGCAGGTTCCGGGTCGCCATTTTCGGATCATCCCCAAAAAACGGTTTTCCATCCACCAGTATCTTTTTGACATCTTTTCCCTTGGCTTTGACAGTGCCGTCGCCGTCTACCTCCACCCCGGGAAGTTTTTTGAGCAGATCCTCAACCGGCGCGTTGGGCTGGGTTTTGAACGAACCGGCATTGAATTCGACCGTATCGCCCTTAACGGCCACGGGGGCGCGTTCGCCCTGTATGGATACCTCGCCGAGCGTCTGCGACTGCGGTACCAGTTCGAACGTACCGACATCGGCAGTCGGGCTGGCGGTTGTAATGGCGGCCCGCTTCAGGCTGCTACGGTACCCCACAAACGTAACCACAATCCGGTAGCGGCCTTCGGCCAGCCCCCGGAACGCGAACTTGCCGGCCGCATCCGTAATGGCAAAAGAAACGAGCGCCGAGTCCCGGGCAGCCAGCACCGATACGGAGGCTTCTGACAAAGGCTGGCGGGTCAGCGAGTCCAGTACCGTTCCGACAACAGAACCGGGTCCCTGCCTGGCCGACGATGGGACTTGCCCCGCTGCTACGTGTACCAAGACCAAACCAAGCAGAGCGAACAGCAGCAGGCGCATGAATAGAAATTGTTTAGGCTAAAGGAGATGGTGTATACAAATGCATAGAGATGATTTAATAAGAAAACGTTGCATCACATCTACCGATTTCAAAGCATATGTTTTTTATGGTTATCTACTGACAGGCGCCTTGTATTTTTGCCGTTTGATCAGTGTTACACAACATGCCCCGAAAAGTAAACGTCGATGAGTTGAACCGGTTGTCGGTTGATGAATTTAAGGAAGCGTCCAAGTCTCCGTTTTGCCTGATTCTGGACGACATCCGCAGCCTCAACAACGTAGGATCCGTTTTCCGGACGGCCGATGCCTTCCGGGCTGACAAAATCTATCTATGCGGGATCACGGGGGTGCCACCCCACCGCGACATTACCAAAACAGCACTGGGCGCTACGGAATCGGTCGCCTGGACCTACAGCCCCGACGTTTCGTCCCTGACAAAACAACTCCAGGCAGAAGGCTGGCTGATTGCGGCTGTCGAACAGGCAGAAGGCAGTGTTTCACTGCTGGATTTCAAACCAGACAGCAACAAAAAGTACGCGTTTGTGTTAGGCAATGAGGTTACGGGCGTGAGCGATGCAGTTATCAATACCGCCGACGTTGTGCTGGAAATTCCACAATTCGGCACCAAACACTCGCTCAACGTAGCTGTCAGCGCCGGGATAGTCTGCTGGGATTTTATTCAAAAAGTAACAAAAACTTAACATAGAACTTTTGATTGTCCGGAATTAAGCGTAGTTATTTGTAAATTTTTCCATTTCCAATCATGGCAAAGAAAGAAACAAAAACAAAACAACAGGCGCTGGCATCCGACATCATCAACTCGATTGAATCCAAACTCAGTGAAGCTGGCGAGTCCAGTAAAAAGATCAAGAAGTCAATTGAAAAATCAGCCGAAAAGCTGGCGAAGAAATTGACGAAACTGCTCTCGAAAGACGAGAAGAAAGCGACCACCGCTACCGGCAAGAAAACAAAACCAGAGGTAAAGGCAAAGAAGGACGAGAAAAAGGCGAAGAAAAACGCGGAGAAGGCCGAAAAGAACGCTCAGCGGACGGCCAACAAAAAAGCTAAAGACGAACAGACGCCCGTTGCCGACACCAACGGCCAGTCGACCGAAACGCCTAAAGCCGCCCAGCCGACTCCCCGCCCTACCCCTCCGGCCCGGAATCGCACGGCTACTCCAGCCCCCAAGCCGACACCAGCCAATCGGAAACCGTCGGTATCAACGCCGGTTACTCTCGATACTACCAGCCAGGCACCAACCGACACGACTGAACCAGCGAACGATAAGGCTTAACAAAAAGTTAATCATTTACCGGTTTAGCAGCCCGCCTTCGGCGGGCTTTTTTTATCCCGGGTCTCTTGCTTTTATGCCTATTTTCTTTGGACATTTACGTAACCGAACTTGCACTAACCGTAAATAGACGTACTTTCACTCTATGGGTCAGAGTACATACGGCATATTAAGTTACCGAATCTATGGTCCAACGCTCTACTGTACGTTCTTTACTGATCTTTGCTTTGCTGTTGTCGGCTCTGACGGCGGGGTTGATTTACGTCAACTGGCCTTCCTCAGTACCAACGGAAGCAGCAATGACCGTTTCGTCGCGTTGGATGGCGGTGTTCCTGCTCGCCGTCGTTTCGCAGGTTCTGCTGGCCTACGCCCTGTGGTGTCTGCTCCGGTGGCGGCAGCGTTCGGCCGTTCAGACGGAGGTACTGCACGCCATTGTGCATGAATTTCAGACTCCCATTGCCGCCATCCGGATGGCTTCCGACATTCTGGATTCACCCATTGCCCGTAACCAGCCGGAACGCAGCGAAAAATACATGCGGATCATCCGCGAAGAGACCGAGCGGCTGCAACACCAGGTCGAAACCATGCTGACCCTGGCCCGCGCCGACCGCAATACGTTAATCCTGAATCCGGAGCCTGTTTCCATCCATCTCCTGCTGCGGTCGGTGTCGGAGCGGTACGAAAACTACGTTCGCCTGTGTTTGATGGCCCCCGATATGCGGCTGCTGGCCGACCGGCTTCATTTAACCAATGTTCTGCATAACCTGCTGGACAACGCTGTCAAATACAGCACGGGCCAGCCGGAAATCACCATTCATACGGAGATCAACTCAGGCGGATTATTGATTGCCATCAGCGACCGGGGTGTGGGCATCCCGGCGCATTTACAGATGCGGATTTTTCAGCCTTTTTTCCGGGTTCATGCCGATAACCAGCCGAGTGTAAAAGGATTCGGGCTGGGTCTGAGCTACGTGCAGCGGATCATCCAGTCGCACCAGTGGAAAATAAACGTTCGCAGCACGGTAGGCGAAGGCAGTGAATTTATGATTCAGGTTCCCACCGCTTCGCTGCTGGCTCCGCTTTCTCAGGCCCCGTCGGCTACTCGCCAAAGCGCTTGAACAAAAAAGGCGCCGGACCCTGTTCAGTGCCGGCACCTTGTATTGATTTCTGACTCCTTACTTCGCGTTAATCGCCTGTCCGGCTTTCACGACCCGCATCACGCCGTTCATCAGCCGCCAATGGCCGGGGAAGGTGCAGACGAACGGATAGTCGCCTACCTGCTCGGGGGCTTTAAACGTCAGCCGGTACGTCTGATCGGGATTGACCAGGGGCGATGCGGCTACTACCTGCGGAATCGACGGTACGTAGCTTTTCTCGGCTCCGTCTTTGGCCGTGATCAGCTTGTCGGCAGCTGCTCCAATTGTCTCCAGCGATTTGGGTTTGCCAATCACGATGTTATGCTGCATCGCATCCGGGTTTTCAAACACCACCACGACCGTTTTGCCCGCCGTTACCGTAAACTCTTTCTTATCGAACTTCATGGCTTCGCGAATTGACTTGATCCGGATTATTTCGGCATTCGGATCAATATCGTCGTCGGCCGAGCGTAGGCCCCAGGCCTGCATCAGTCGGCCCAGGCGGTTGCGCCCATCTTCGGGCAGCGAGTTGTTCAGGCTGACCAGGAACGTTTTGGACTCGTCGGAAACCGTGCCTTTGCGACGCGGGTTCCAGCCTTCTGACAGGCCTTTGATGAGCGCCTGTCCGTCGTCCGGGTTCAGTTTCTGCGCCTGACGAAGCATGGCGACCACCGAATCGGCGGAGGAAGCTGCTGCATAGCTGCGGGCGGCCCGCTCCAGGGCAAACGTAGCCAATTTCTGCGGCTGGCGGTACACCAGTTTCTGCCGCATGGTGTTGTTGGCTTCGTTGCCCTCGGCAATCTGATTGTCCTTATCGACTGTAACGGTAACGGCAAAATCACCCGCCTGCTCGGCCTGGAACGTAATGTCGCCCGTCCACGGTCCGTTCGTGTTTTTGGTGATGGTCACCGTTTCGCCCGGCGCAATGCCCGCGTTGTGAACCAGACTCACCATGTCAATCTTGCGGCCCGGCCCTTCGATCCGGATGCTCAGGGGCGTAACTGTGCCTTTCGGCAACGCACCTCCGCCCTGGTTCGTAACGTCGATGGCAATGCGGGACGTTTCCCGGACAAACGGCGACTTTGGATCGGCCGTAATCTTCGTAACGACCAGGTCCGGCTGGTTGCCTTCGGTCTTCTTAGTCACCATCGGCGCGTTCGACGTACTGGCCACCATGTCGGTTGGTGCCGACGCGGTAGTTGCAGCCCCGTGGTTCATCGACGAGTG
Source organism: Fibrisoma montanum (assembly GCF_003583365.1). Lineage (GTDB taxonomy): Bacteria > Bacteroidota > Bacteroidia > Cytophagales > Spirosomataceae > Fibrisoma > Fibrisoma montanum. The sequence continues at coordinate 840,687 of NZ_QXED01000002.1, read as the reverse complement.
GTCATGCATGGCAGGTTTCGTGACGGCTCCGGTCGATACCTGTTTCATGTAGGCCTGCATCAGCTTGCCGCCGTGGCTGGTCATCACACACGCAAAGGCATCGGGAAGCCAGCGGTCGTCGGTTTCGGTAGCCTGGTTGAGCCGGGTCAGGATCGCCGTTTCCGCGTTGGCCGACAGCGGCATTTCCGACATAGCCAGCAGGGTATTCAGAACCACCAGCGGCTCCTTGTCATTGAGGGCGTTGGCCTGCAGCAGCATGGCAGCACCGGCTTCCGTGCGCGGCAGTACCTGCACCATGGTTTTACGAACGCCCGGGCACGGGTGCTTGAGCGTCGACGCGACCAGGCCAGCATCCAGGGCCGTCATATCGGCGTCCAGACCTTTCAGCGTCCACAGCGCGTGGATTGCCGCCGGGTTGATGCCAATCTCATCGACCGACTGGTCTTTAACCAGTTCGATCAGTTGCGGAACAACATCTTTCTGACCGCGTTCAACCAGCATCCGCTGGGCGTGCATCCGCCAGAACATATTCTTGTTTTTCAGGGCAGCGACCAGCTCCTGCGGGCGATCCTTGCTCAGCGTCATGGGCGTGTAGGCCGGTGCGTTTTTGTAACCTACGCGGTAGATCCGGCCGTGGGTAAAGTCGCGCAGATTGGTTTCGTAGGCATTACCCGACCCATTCTGGAACCCTTTCGGCGTGGGGTTGTGCTGGATGATGAAGCTGTACCAGTCAACCACCCAGACCGCGCCATCGGGGCCCACTTCGGCAAATACCGGCGCAAACCACTCGTCGGCTCCGGCCATGAGGTTGAACCCATCGACATCTTCGAAGTCCGTACCGTGCTTTTCCATGATGTTCTGGTGCACGATATGACCGGTTGGCTCGCTCACGAACGCAATTTTGTTCCAGTATTTTTTCGGGAACGACCGGGCCGTGTAGAAGTTATGACCCGCAGCGGCCGTAAAGCCGCCAAATACGTCGACCTGCCGGACCTTCTCCGTGATCGGTTTCATGTCCTTGTGGGTATCCGTACCACGGCTACCGTTGGGTGCTCCTTTAAAGTACCGGTTCGGGATGGCCATGTACCAGCCGTGCGAGTTGTTGGCCGTTGAGCCGAACACATCGCCGGTTTCGTTGAAAGCCAGTCCCCAGGTATTGTTCGACGTATTAGTTACGTATTCCAGTTTCGAACCATCCGGTTTGAAGCGGAAGAAACCCTGCCCGAACCGCAGGCTGTCGGCATCGCCAACCTTCCCGTTGAAGCCCGAATACCCGACACTGCCCCAGATCCAGTTGTCGAAGCCGTAGTGCAGGTTGCTCGGTCCGGCATGCGTATCGAACGTACCGAAGCCCGTAAACAGAATCTTTTTCTCGTCGGCCTTGTCGTCGCCGTTCGTATCTTTCAGGAACAGCATGTGCGGAGCCTGCGATACGATCAGCCCGCCGTTGGCGAAGACCATCCCGGTCGGGATGCTCAGGCCCTCGGCGAAGTTGGTAAACTTGTCGGCCTTGCCGTCTTTGTCGGTATCCTCGCAGATAACGATGTAGTCAGAGCCACCGCCCGGCTTACGCTCGTTCGGGTAGTCTTTGGTGATCAGCACAAACAAGCGGCCACGTTCGTCCCAGGACATGGCGATGGGGTGCATCACGTTCGGCTCCTGCGCAAACAGATTGAGTGTGAAATCAACCGGCACCTGAATGTGCTTCATCGACTCCTCCGGCGACAGCGGTTTCTGCTGCAACTGGGCTCCCGGCCGCTTTTCGTAGTTGGGCAGTTGGGCTTCCTGGTAGGCAAAGGGCTGAGGCTTGAGGTCGTCGTGCAGCTTCTTCACCTGATCGCCAACCGCCCAGAGAATGCCTTTCTCCAGCAACTGCTGAAAGCCCGGCTGGCTCCAGGTACGCTCATCGTGACCATAGGCGGTGTAGAACACGCGGCCTTTGCCGTATGTCCGGGTCCAGGTGTATGGTTCTTCCTTTACGTTGGGCTTGTCCTTGGCCTGATCAGCTTTGATCTCGCGTACGGCCAGTACGTTGTTGTCGGCCTGCAAATGGCTGTGCAGATACGTTTCGTCGAAGGCTTTGAACGACTGTACCCCCATCACGGCCGGATGATCGGGTTGGGTGAAGCGGGTCTGGATGGTATCCATCCGGTGCCGCCAGAACTGCCCGCCAACCACTTTGTCGACGTACTCGGCGGAGTTGCGGAAGCAGAACGACGCACAGTGCACCGGAATCAGTCCGTGGCCGGCCGAAACGTAGTCGAGCAGCGCCTTTTCCTGCGGCTTCGGAATGCTGTCCCAGTTGGCGAAGATCAGCAGCCCATCGTACTTATTCAGGTTGTCGGGGTTGAGGTCTTCGAGCCGGTCCGTATACGTAATGTTGATGCCTTTGCTGCCCAGCGCAGCCATCAGCTGCGGCACCCGTTCGGCGGGCTTATGGTGGCCGTTATCGCCCAGAAACAGAATTTCTGTCCGGCGCGGTCGCTCGTTGCTAGCCTGACTTGCCGTCGGGGTCTTCGACCCGACCGACGTGTTGCTGCCCGACTGGCGGGCGCACTGGGTCAGCAGACCGCCTGCGGCAAGGAGCGAAAGAAGAATTAGTTTTTTCATTGTCAACACAGAGAAAACAGAGGTATCACGGAGCCAAGCTGCAACCTGCATCTCCGTCACCCCTGTGTTTAGACATTATACGTTCACAAAATCCGGGATATTCATCAGCTTGCCGCCGTTCATGGCCGACTCGTGCGCCAGAATACCTACGCTCGTCCAGTTGGCCGACTGAGCCGCGTTCGGGAACGGCTCGCGGTCTTCCACGATAGCCATCACAAACTCATGTACCAGGTGCGGGTGTGAGCCGCCGTGGCCGCTGCCCTGTACAAACGACAGGTGCTGTTGCTCGTCCATGTCGTAAACGCCCTTGGTCGTAAACTGCCGGATTTCTTCGGGCAGCAGGTGGGCGTAGTCAGGTACCGTTACGCGCTCCGGGATCTCATGCTCGGCTTTTTTGGCCGTGTGAACGACCGCTTCTTCGCCTTCGATCAGCGGCCATTCGAACGACTTCTGTGAGCCATACACCTCGAAGCTCTCCCGATACTGACGGGCTACGTCGAACAGCGACCGGTACACATACGCCGACAGGTCGCTGTCCTTGAATTTGATATGCGCCGACTCAATAGCAAACGGCGAGTTGTGAATTTTGGCCAGCTCCTCCCGGATGGTCCCTGAACCAAAGCACGAAACGTAGTCAGCTTCGAGCTTCAGCAGCCCGGCCACCGGACCAACGCAGTGCGTAGCGTAGTGCATCGGCGGCAGACCCGGCCAGTAATCCGGCCAGCCGTCCATATCCTGCTGGTGACTCGCTTTCAGAAACTGCACTTTGCCGAGTTCGCCTTTCTCATACAGTTCCTTAACGAACAGAAACTCGCGGCTGTACACCACGGTCTCCATCATCATGTACTTCTTACCCGACTCTTTACACGCCTTTACAATTTCCATGCACTCGTCGACGGTCGTAGCCATCGGTACAGTGCAGGCCACGTGCTTGCCGGCCCGCAGCGCTTTGATGCTTTGTTCGGCATGGTTCGGAATTGGTGAATTGATATGTACGGCATCAACGGCCTCGTCCAGAAGCAGTTCGTCGTAATTACTGTAGCGCTTTTCAATGCCGAACGCGTCGCCGACCTTGTTCAGGTTCTCGACGTTACGCTGACAGATCGCGTACATAGTCGTGTGCGGGTGACGCTGATAGATCGGAATAAATTCTGCGCCGAAACCAAGACCAACAATAGCAATGTTAACTTTCTGCATTTGACTGGTTAAATGGAGTGCACCAGCACTCGTTGGGTTTATAGATTGACTTGAACGGACGTAGCAACGCCTACGCCTAATTTTTTCTGAATGAATGCCAGCCCGTCGGTGACCAGTTGCTCCGGTGATTCGAACATAGGCCGGACAATGTGTGCGGCTGCGGCCAGGTCGGTCGGCGTCTGGCCGAACGCTTCAATGGAAATGGTGCCGTCGTAGTCAATGTCCCGCAGTGCCTCAAACACACTACTGAAGTCCACATTGCCCTGACCGGGGGTTGAGCGATCGTTCTCAGAGATCTGAACATGCACCAGATACGGCGCCGACTGCCGGAGGGCTTCAGCCACGTCTTTCTCTTCAATATTGGCGTGGAATGTATCGAACATCAACCGGCAGTTCGGGTGATCAACAGCCTCAACGTACCGGATCAGGTCGTCGGTGCAGGTCAGCAGGTACGTTTCAAAGCGGTTCAGGTATTCGATCGCGAGCGTTATACCCTGGTTGGCGGCATAATCGGCGACTTCGCGCATACCATCTACGGACCAGGTCCACTCCTGCTTCGTAGCCGGACGACCGGCGAACGTTTTGAAGCCGGAGTGATACGGCCCCGTCAGCAGCGTAGCGCCCATAGCAACGGTGCAGTCGATTACGGCCTTGAGTCGTTCAACAGCCGCCCGGCGAACGGCCGCGTCCGGGCTGATCAGGCTGTACTCCGGTCCGCAGATCGAGCACGCTACCCGCTCCAGACCGAGCTCATCCAGTTGCTCGCCAATACGTTCCCACTTGGCAATGTCCGTCGTGCTGATGGGTACTTCGACGAAATCAAATCCCGTATTTTTCAGAAACAGCAAGGTGTCAGACAGGTCCTCGTCCATGCTTGTTGTCCATAAAAACAGATTGACACCTACTTTATTCATACTTTGGCTACGTTAATTACTACAAACATAATGAGTAGGTGTACCAGTATCTCGGCTTTTCTTAGCCAATACTGACTCTATTTTACCTCGCTTAACCTAAAACTATACTTTCGTCTGTCAAAAAGCAGGAAGATTTATGAAAACGGCCCTTCGTAAAGAGTTAGAGCCCGTCGCGGCCTCGTTCACCGTGAAAGAACTGGTCGAGCCGCACTTCGATCCGAACTGGCATTTTCATCCCCATTATCAGCTTTTTCTGGTTGAAGAAGGTACCGGCACGCGGTTTATCGGCGATTCGATTACGCCTTTTGGGGAAGGCGACCTCGTGATGATCGGTCCTAACCTGCCGCACCTGTGGCGGAGTGACAAGGCGTATTTCTGCAAACAATCGGGTCTGACAACCCGCGGCATTGTGGTGTATTTTACGCAGGATTTTCTGGGCACCGACTTTTTTCAGAAGCAGGAAATGACCCGCCTGCGGCAGTTGATGGATTACGCCAAACAGGGGCTCGAATGGCGCGGCAATCAGCCCGGCTCTACCCGCAGCCGGGCCGAAACGGCGTTGAAAGAGCTGGTTCGTCAGCCCGCCGGTTTCGGTCGGCTGCTAACGTTACTGACCCTGCTGAACGACCTGTCGTGCGCTACCGACCATCGATTTATTACCAGCCTTGGGTATACCAATACGGTGAAGCCATCAGAAACGGATCGGATGCAGCAGGTTCACGATTATGTGCTGAGCCACTTCCACGACGCGATCTGTCTCGATACGGTTGCTGATCTCGCCGGGATGACCCCCTCAGCTTTCTGCCGGTATTTTAAAGCCCGCGCCAACAAAACCTTTTTCGATTTTGTCTCCGAGGTCCGGATTGGTCACGCCTGTAAACTACTGATCGACGGCAGGCTGAACGTAACGCAGATCAGCTTCGACAGCGGCTTTCGTACCCTGTCAAATTTCAACCGGCAGTTCAAGGAAATCACCGGCCAGACGCCTTCGCAGTACGTCCGAACCTACCGGGCGTTATAAGGCAGACACAATCTCAGAAATAAGCAAAAGGCTAACTAAACAGCGGAGTTTATACAAATTTCATATTAGTACTGCGGTATACCCCAAACCGGTACGCCGGAACGCCCTGAAGGGGCTTGGGGTAACCTACGCAAAAGCTATTCCGAAGTAAACTAGTTAGCCTGTTGACGGTTGCAATTCATATCCATTACAACTTCTCCAGAATCCGCTCCATTGACACGTCGTGGCCGATGCGAGCTTTCAGTTCGTTGATATGAACACGCTCCTGCTGGGTCGTGTCGCGGTGGCGAATCGTTACCGTATCGTCTTCGAGTGTCTGGTAATCGACGGCGATGCAGAATGGCGTTCCAATCAGATCCTGGCGGGTGTAGCGCTTCCCAATGGCGTCACGCTCTTCGTAGACAACCCGGAATTCGCTACGGAGTGATTTAACAATCTGCTCCGCCTTGTCGGGCAAGCCGTCTTTACGCACCAGGGGGAACACGGCCGCCTTGATGGGAGCCAGCGCCGGATGCAGTTTCAGGTACGTGCGCGTTTTCTGGTCTTCGCCTTCGCCAACTACTTCTTCCGTATACGCATTGCAGAACACCGCCAGAAAGAGCCGATCCGCCCCCACTGAGGTTTCGACCACGTACGGGATGTAGTTGCCATAGGGTTTGCCCGTTGCCGGGTCAACGTCGTTATCGAAGTATTGCTGTTTCTTCCGCGACAGTTCCTGGTGACTTTTCAGGTCAAAATCCGTGCGCGAGTGAATACCCTCGATTTCTCGGAAGCCGAACGGAAACTGATACTCGATATCGACGGCTGCATTGGCGTAGTGTGCCAGTTTTTCGTGAATGTGAAACTTTAGTTTTTCCGTCGGCAACCCTACCGCCTGGTGGAACCGCATCCGGGTATCGCGCCAGCGCTCGTACCACTCCATTTCGGTGCCGGGCCGGACGAAGAACTGCATCTCCATCTGCTCGAACTCCCGCATCCGGAAGGTAAACTGCCGGGCGACGATCTCATTGCGAAACGCCTTACCGATCTGCGCGATACCGAACGGCACTTTCATCCGGCCGGTTTTCTGTACGTTCAGGAAGTTAACGAAAATACCCTGTGCTGTTTCAGGACGGAGGTAAATCAGGCTGGCGTCTTCAGCCACGGAACCCACCTGCGTCGAGAACATCAGGTTGAACTGCCGTACTTCCGTCCAGTTATCCGTACCGGAAATCGGGTCCTTAATCCCTTCGCTGATGATTAGCTCACGAACACCGTTCAGATCGCCCGCGTCGAGCAATCGACCCATCTCATGAAGCAGTTCCTGTCCTTTCTCGGGCTGGCCATTGGCCGTATACTCCTCGGCCTTGCCTTCCAGCAACTGGTCGGCCCGGTACCGTTTTTTGGAGTCGCGGTTGTCGATCATCGGGTCGTTGAACGAATCTACGTGCCCCGACGCCTTCCAGGTCAGCGGGTGCATGAAAATGGCCGCGTCTATCCCAACAACATTATCGTTGAGCTGCGTCATGGCCTTCCACCACAGCGTTTTAAGGTTATTTTTCAGCTCCACTCCGTTCTGCCCGTAATCGTATACAGCCTGCAGGCCGTCGTAGATTTCGGAAGAAGGAAATACAAAGCCGTATTCTTTGGCGTGGCCAATAATGTCCTGAAGCGAAGTGGCCGGAGCGCCGGCCGTTGGGGTATTCGTCGTCATAGTGGCGGCAAAATTACAAAGTTTGCCCATAAAAAAGCCTGCTCCACATGATAACGAGCGTTATCTGAAACTGGACCTATACCTATGACTGAAAACTTCTTTCACGCTAAAACAGTCCAGCCTATCAGCCATTCGTTGATGAACCCATACCTCCTCTTGATTACCCCTTGCTCTATTAGCTTGGCTGATGAGGCACCCACCTTCTCATTGAAGGTGACCTTGTCCCTAAAAACTGGACAGCGTGGAAGTAGAGAATTCGGGCCTTAACTGTTCGGGGCCGCCCGGCGGTCGATAACTTTAGCCGACAGTGCTTGGCAATCTACGTCGGTCAGTCATTAAAAGGCGAAGACATTGTATCTGTGATGGATCACTTAAAAGCAGTAAATTTAGCAGTGCCGAACCGGATTCAAGTGGACAATGGGAGCGAATTTATTTCAAAGGCATTAGATAAATGGTGCTATGATAATCAGGTAACACTAGATTTTTCCCGTCCTGGCAAACCGACTGATAACCCTTTTATTGAATCATTTAATGGCAGTTTCCGTGATGAATGTTTAAACGCTCACTGGTTCTTGTCTATTAAAGATGCACAGGAAAAAGTCGAGACTTGGCGGCAAGAATACAATAGCTTTCGGCCACATAGCTCACTTAGCAACTTAACTCCCAATGAGGTCGGAATGCGGATGAAAAAGAATATAGGCCCGATTCTCCAAATTTGACTGTCCAAGATTTGGGACAAGGTCAAAATAACCATCGTCCAAAATTGGGGCTCGGGTCAACTATAATAAGTGATTCTTTATAAATGCTGAACCAAAGAATGTGCGCTAGACGCAGTTTTCGGCAGGAAATCAACTACCATGAACGGCCTAGCCGACGGAGTTCCTGTTGTGCATTTATCTCGCCTAGCCGTGCGGCTAATTGGTACCATTGGATGGCCTTCGACTCACTTTGTTTTACTCCTTTGCCAGTTGCATACATGGTACCAACGTAATACTGTGCACGAGGTAATTGTTGATTTGCAGCCCGCATATACCATTTCAGTGCTTCAAAATTGTTTGCTTCTACTCCTATAGCCTGCTCATACATTATACCTAGATTGGCTTGTCCTTCAGCATTTCCCTGCTCAGCAGAAGCTTTATACCATTTTAAGGCTTTTGTATAATCTTTCTCAACACCCAATCCTTCAAGATACATATAACCTAAGTTCTTTTGTCCATCAGCATTACCTTGCTTAGCTGATGCCTGAAACCATTTGACAGCCGCGTTAATATCTTTGGTGACACCTTGCCCGTACTGATACATCAAACCTAACATGCTCTGACTATCTGTATTACCTAGTTCAGCGGCCCGTTTATACCAGTAAGTTGCTTGCTTAAAATTTTTGTTATTGTAGAAACTGTTCCCAGCCTCATAACAGGAGTCAGCCAAAGTGAGTGTTGGTTTTTTTGCTGGAAAAGTATCTCTTATTTGCTCATTAAGATTATCCGAAGTGGACGGCTTCTGTTGTTGCCACCACAGATAACCACCAATCACCATCAATGGAGCTAAGGCTATAAAGACCTTCCAAGAATGATTTGACGATCTGTTTGACCGAGTATGCGTAATTGGGACATTCTCATTAAGAGAAGATGAAATAGTGTCATCTGTCTTATTGAATGTTACAGAATTCCATTCCGCTTGCTTGATTTGTGGAGCAGCGGCTATAACCTGGGTTTCTTCTGTTTCGGATGATTGATTCTGCCAATCTTCAAAGGCTTTTTGTAAAGCTGCCTTCATTTCTTCGCAGTGCTGATAGCGAAATACTCTGTCTTTTGCAGTAGCCCGTTCGATAACCTGGTCTAGTCGACGCAAAAAGAATTCTTCTTCCGGATTAACATTAATTACCGTTTGTAGGAGCGATGGTAAAGGCTCGAAGCGAATCTGTCTCTGAACTTCAACTACAACTTCATGCGTTGTTACTCTAGGGTAAGGTGAACGGCCAACCAACAACTCCCAAAGCGTTACTCCAAGAGAATAAATATCACTCCGCCAGTCGACATCTATTGGGGTCGCAATTTGTTCGGGGCTCATATATGGTACTGAACCCATTTGTAACTTGGGATCAGTAAGGGTACTCTGAAAGCTAGCGACTCTTGATATGCCAAAATCTAAAATTTTAGGGTTACCATCTGGCTGAACAATAATATTACTTGGTTTTATATCACGGTGAACTATTCCTTGTTCGGTTCGCCCGTTCAGAGTTATAACAACATTGTGGGCATAGTCAAATGCATCAAGTAAACTTATAAAGAATTGAAAAAGTATGTCAGGTTTCCGAAATGTGTCTGGGTTTTCTCGTAACACGTCAGCCACAGTTCTTCCTTCCACAAACTCCATTACAAATGCGTCTTGTTCATGGTCAAAACCTAGGATACGAACGATGTGTTGGTTATCGAGCATTTCTAAAATCTCGGCTTCCCGAGTAAATCGGCGCCGGACTATGTCGTCATCGCGAAGATTTTCAAGCAGTTGTTTTATAGCAACTTTCCGACGGCTTCCCCAGTTTTGCTCACCTTCGAAGACAACCCCCATGCCTCCTGCTTTTATTCGTCGGGTGACTGTATAATTCAGGATTTTATCACCAGCCCGCATAAGAAAACTTTGTTTTATTGGCTAAGACGAGTAAAAGGAAGAGATGCCGGAAAACGGCCAAACACAACAGGTGTTTGCTGATTTTGAGTCATTCTCATAATCATTTGACGCATATACTTGTAGAGTTCCTGCATCGTGACGATTCGGTCCCGGTTTTCATCAGCTTCCTTGGCTGCCCCACGGACCAAAAAATAAGTAAATACGCCATGTCGTAGACGCCCTAACTCCTGAGAAAGTTGGTTAGCTCTGGATGACATGATCACAATAACATTCTTATTAACATCTGATGAGGTAGTAGAAGGTGCTTGAGTATAGGTACGACGACGAATATTACCCGATTTACAGGCATCGGCTAATAGAACTTTAGTTTGTGCTGCAGACTGACGAAACGCTTTTTTTACCTCATTATGGAATAATACTACCCCTGGTCGTGCATCATACGGCAGTAGATAGCTTTGGTCACCATGGCCTGAAAAATAAAAAATGACACGGTCTCGGCTTGTTGCTTGTTGAAACAAACTTAATGCACGAAGAATATTGGCACGAGTAGCGTTTCGTTCAGTAAGTAAAATAATATTATTTGGAGATATGCTTCCCCCCTCGCGACTCATTAATAATTCGGCGAACAATCTAGCATCGTCATCAGCAAAATGTAGGTCACCGTTTTGAGGACCAAAGTTTGCATAATCTGATATACCGACTACAACTGCGTAGGTTGTTTGAGCCAAAACGTAGCAAGATGATGTAAAAATACCGAAGATAAAGACACAAATTGGCAGTAAAGCTTTTATCATAAATGATAACATTTGTATTATTAAATAAGAATTTTATTTGTTTTGCACCAATTTCTTGACAGCCATACCCTGTTTGTCAATCCGAATAGTTTTGCCGTTTTGAACTACTTCGGCAGTACCATCAGTCTGAAATGACTCAACCTGTTCGTAAAGTAACTCAACAGATACCCTTCCTTCCATATCTAAAAAGCCCCATCGATTTCCCTTTCGAACTGCCACTCTGCCATTTTTGAAATCTGTGATCTCATCAAACCATGCACCGTCGCGATTCAGATATCCACTCTTTCCATCATGGTTTGCCGGTGCAACCCCCTTTTTAAAAACTCCGATCTTATTGTAAACTAACTCGCCAATGAGTTTACCACCCGAGTTTTGTAAACCCATCAATTTTGTCTTAGGATCACGCACCACAGAGATCTGTTTATATCTTTGTTCTATCTGAAGAGTTTGCCCACTTTGGCCGTGGTTAATGGATCCTGCTTCAATATTTTCTTGGTTTCCAACCTTCTCTGATAATCTGGTTTCATCACTAACTTCTACCACCGAAATGGCTGACTCATTTAAGTCACTCGGTTCATTTTTATTTGGAATAGCTATCGATTGAGAGGCTTCAGTAGTGGACGGTTGGGTAGTTGGTATGCCTTGTGTAATCACCTTAACTGGTTTATTAGGCTCACTAAACCTGTAGTCATTGATTTGCCAAAGAAAAAATACACCAGCTCCGACCAGCACACCTGTCAGCACTAACACGGGTACTAATTTTAATCGAGAAGTGCGATGCCACAAACGGCTTTTATTTTGTTTAGCAGGGGCGCTTTCTTTGGCGAGGATTGCTTCCTTAGAATAGTTGCTGCTGGATGAATGTGATGAAGCAGATCTGGAGACTTGTGGCTGAGGATGGGTAAAATTAGTTGCCTCCGAATGAGCAACAGAGCGGAAAATCTGTGTCTGATCCGATGAGCCTATTTCATGACCTTCTACAGACTGGCTGTTAGATTGAGGTAAGTTCGTTCGAATAGCCTCAGGAATAGGAACATTAATTAAAGTAACGCTTTCATCTGCATCGATTTCCTCATACTGTCGCTCATAGATTGGTGGCTCTACACGATAAGCTATATCCACTTCGCCAACAACTTGTTCAATCTGGATTAGGTAAGCTGTAAAATTATCCCGAGTGTTTCCTAAACTGTATTGCCTGAGCGTCTCAAGCTTTTGTGCATTCGATTGATTGACTGGATACAAAGTACTTTCCAGTAATTCATCGCTAATTCTTTCCAGAACACCGTCGGTGCAAAGGAAAAAATAGTCGCCAGGGCGTAAGTCGTTGATAATTTGAACAGATGCTTCGGTGGGCTTGTCTCCTCCCTGTAGAGCTCGGGTAATAATATTTCGTTGTGGGTGACGACGGGCTTCGCTCAATGACACTACCCCCGCTTTAAGTAATTCATTTACGTATGAATGGTCATCGGTACGCCAGATGACACGCCCATTACGAATATGATAGACCCGACTATCTCCAATATGAGCAACGGTAGCACCCGCTTCATGGAAATATACCAAGGTGAGTGTTGTTGCCATGCCCACTGCCTCTTCATGATCGATAAAATACCGGTTAAATTGGGTTTCGATAAAAGCTACCGCCTGTTGAATATAATCACTGGTGATAATAGTAGCCGGTTGCTGGCGAAGAAACGCATCAAGTGAGGTGACAGCTAGTAAACTAGCCACTTCACCCCGTTCCACACCACCTACACCATCGCAGACGATAAACCATTTCTGTCCAATCGATACGTATCGTGGATCGGGATACAAACTATCTTCGTTGTTGCTTCGACTTCCAAGTTCAGAATAACCGAGTGGTTGGGCAATACGAACCTCCATGATGATTGGGGTAAGTGTTTAAGAGATTGAGTTTTTCGGCTTAAAACTGACGACAGTACGTTCGTAATCCATCTCATCAACAGCTCGGGCGGCCTGTTGCTCTGATTTAACAGAGTTTCCAGTTTTAAGCACTAGTTTGGTTTCACCAATCTGGATCGTGTCGCCATCCTCTAGATAAATACGATCATATTCACTTAAACCCGGCTCTTTCCCGTTCAGATACGTTCCATTGGTGCTTTTTCTCCATTCTCCATTAATTAAACCTCCATCACGAAGAATGTATTCAGGTTCACCTAATCGCCCCATACGCACCTCGATTGTACAGTGAGGGCGACTCATATACTCATCCCTTGTGACAACCATATGGGTAGAAGGACGAGTTTTCGAAAACCGACCCACTGTGTTTGTCCCCGTCTGCATAGTAAATGTCTGCGTTTCTGTTAATTCGTCCTTTACGATAAGCCATCCTATAGTTGGAGGAACAACTGGGGCAATATTCCGTCGCTGCCCATTATAGACTGTCTCGTCGCCGAAACCAGCCGGTGACGCCGGTTTCGGCTGAGCGGGGGGAACTGAGCGGGGAATAGGGTTAATATACCCACAACGAGGGCATTTTGCATCCTTCAGCTTATCAGCATTCTTGATGAGCAGTCCAGCCCGGCAATTAGAATTGCCACAAATAATTTTTATCGGATCAGCAGACATAGAAGCTTCATATTGGCTGAGGTAATTAATAAGGAACCTAAAATAGATTTAGCAACACAAAAAAGATATGAATCAGCCAACAGGATGACTCTTAAACAGCATGATCGAAGTCAGATGTATCGGCATTATTGTCAAAATCTGAACCGAAATCCGAATCATCTGCCAAATATGAATTGTCTTCCTCCATTTGGACCATCTGTTGTTCGCTTTCGTGCAGAACCTCCATGCTACCCGTAATAGTGATGTTCTCCTCAATGTGTTCTACATGCATGACATTACCATCTTCGTCGTATTCCGCACGAGTATCCAGTATGTGATCCTGATCAGTATCAATCAGTGCTACATGGGTATCAGGGTTCATGATTGCGTCGGGGTGGTCGTCATGATCAATATCAATCACCAAAATTTCCTGACCGTCTAAATCAGCTCGGGCAACATCCACCTTTTGTTCAACATCTGTTGCTGAAACCGGGGCAACGTGTGAGTTTTCAGGTTCCTGCTCGACGGTAATCTCACCTCCATCGTCAATATAAGTTTCATCAACTGGTGGAGGAACATCGTTATGCGCTACGGCAGTAGTAGGCTGGGGTAAGTCGCTAGTGGTTCCTGAGCCGCTGGGTGCATGATAATCGGGAACGGTCGCATAAAATTCCTGCTTCTCTTGGTGGCTTAAATGATTCCACTCGGAATCGAGATATGTACTATAATATTCCGTTTTTCCATCACCGTCCCTATCGAACTCAAAGTAACCGCCCCCACCGCCATGGCCTGCACGAGCCTCCGCAAAAGCTTCGTCAAACGTCTGCTTATGCGGTTCGCCATCACCCTGTCCAGTTCCTTGACCCGTTCCCGTATTGGTAGTTGTTTCTGTGGTTGTCTGTGAATCAACAGTCGTTTGTTGGGTAGTGGTTTCTGATTCGGGAAGTGTGTCGGATAGTTCGTTTGGTAGCGTAGAGTGTTCTTCCGGTAAAGCTTCATCATCCAAGAATCGTGACATGCCGTAAGCAGCTCCTCCAAGAGCCGCCGTGCCAACAACGGCGGCTGTGATGGCCGATTTTTGATCTTGATTTCCTGATTGACTAGGAGGTGTCCCCTGCACGTTAGTGGGAGCATCGTCTTCGTAGGGATTCATATGTATGTAGTTCGTTAAGGTGAAACTTAATCAGCCCATTTCGCTTTACAGGTGGGGCATTGCTTCCGGTTAGCTAGCTCAATGAAGGGGGTAGTACCAAACGGTTTTTTGCATTGCTGATTTGGGCAAACATAGTTCCGCTTGAACTCTTCGTCCAAAGCGGCTAGTTTTTGAGGAATATTTATAAAGTGAGCAGCGGCAATCTGACCAATAGCTGCCCCGAAAAAAGGAACAAGGCTGAAGGCCGCCCGGATGTATGTCTGTCGTAACGGATCTTTCGTTTGAATCTTTTTACGTGCTTCCTGATATAACTCCTGTATTTCCTTTAATTTTTTGAAATCTTCACGAAAGTCAAGCGGATCCCGTTTCTGAGCTTGAGGAGTTATAGGAGGGGTAATGGGGGCGTCTGATACTCGTAATGCCAGAATCGTCCGGTAATCGAGTACTTCAACCTCGCCCAATAAAACACGGCTATCAGGTCCAATAATTGTCTGTTGAATTCGCCGACCATCTACATTGGTCCCAAAAGTGGAATCGTTGTCCTCCAGTAAGGCAACGTGATCGGTGATGAAGGTAACCTTGGCATGATACTTACTGACACTTGGTTGATTGACAACAAGTACATTATCAGTAGACCGCCCAATGGTAATTACCTGGGGAGGATTCATGACGACTAATGATGTGAAATCTATGGTTGTGGATAAAAATCTTTTGCAAAGATGTTCTTTATAAGAAGATTAGCAAATAATTTGAAAGTATTTTTGTTTACGATTTTTTTTTCTTGTTTAGCGGCAATATTTCAATCCACACCTCTTAATTATGTCGCAATCGTCACGCCGTTTGCTTAATTACACCCTGCTTCGCGAAATTGGGCGTGGAGGTATGGCTACTGTCTGGTATGCCGAAAACTCCGTCGGACGAAAATTTGCAATAAAGATTCTTAAGCCGGAATTAGTTGCTGAAGAGTCGTCGGTTGCCGAACGGTTTCGAAATGAGGCTCAAATCATGGTGAGGCTCGAACACCCCGCTATTCTACGGGTGGAAGATTTTTATGAAGATGGTACTACCTTGGCCATTATCATGGAATACTTAGCTGGTCATGATCTTAACGAACATGTACGCCAGCGTGGAGCAATTGCTGAAGCTCAAGTCATCGACTGGTTTGTTCGTGTGCTTAATGCATTTGACTATGTTCATCAGAAGGGATATTTTCACCGCGATGTCAAACCTTCCAATTTGTTTCTGACAGACTCTGGAATTGTTAAGGTCATGGATTTTGGCATTGCTAAAATTGTAGGAGCAGACTTGAGTCTGACCCAAACCGACATGCTCATGGGATCCCCTCTTTACATGAGTCCGGAACAAATCACATCACCTAAGTCAGTGGATTTCCGTACGGATATTTATTCACTTGGTGTAACACTTTACGCTCTTTTAGCCGGTAGAAAGCCTTATGATGATGCTGAAACGTCGATGTTTCACATTCAAACAGCTATTGTTCATGAACCACTACCTAAGCTGACAAACGTTTCAGAAGCGGTTAACAATGCCATTCAACGAGCTACACAAAAAAAAGCAGCCGATCGCTTTGCTTCATGCATTGAGTTTGCCCGGGCCCTGGACGCTAAGCAGGATTCAACTGATGATGCTACCCTTCTTAAACCATTATCCACTTCTAAGTCGAGGCCCCTCTCTGACGATGCAACAGTACTACGACCAAGCCATTCTAAACAATCGTCGCTTCAGCCAACAGACGATGCAACGATTGTACGCCCTAAAACGATCAAAGCAGCCGCCTTCCGCCCTGACACTCCCCTCCCTTCAACACCTTCACCTGCTCCAAGTGATGTAATTGCTGATATTGAAAGTTCTAATGCCAACCGCTCCAGAAAGCATATTCCACTGATTGTGGGTAGCGTAATTGGGCTACTTGTATTAGGGATTGGCAGTTGGTTCATTTGGTCACGACAAACGACAACCCATCAGTCTTCGATTATCCCGACTAACGATCCTGGTGTAGTAAAATATGAAGCTGCGTCGGCGACAAGCCTAAGCAGAACTAATAAAGATTTAAGCAGAGCTATTTCGTTTTACGATAAGCAACGGTATGACTCGGCACTCGCTATCTTCAACCAGTATCAAAATAGCCCGGTTATGCTTGATAACGCTGTAGCTTTGACAGACCTAGGGGCTATTCATTTTTACGGAGCTCTTGATCAAGGTATTCCTCAGAATTTGGTTTTAGCAGAAAAATGGCTTGAGAAAGGGGTTCAAAAGCGTAATCCAAAAGCCTACTACTTCCTGGGTTTGTTTAAAGATGGAGTTGATTTTTCAACGCCATCCAGATCTGTAGTACGAGGAAGAAACACGGAAGCAGTCAATCTATATCAAGAAGCAGCTAATCTAGGTGACTCTTATGCCCAAGCTGCAGTAGGTCAGTTATTTCTATTGCGAAACCAATATCTCTCTAACATAGATGCTTGCCGGGTTCTCGATTATTTAAAGCAAGCTGCTAACAAAAACATTGAAGGAGCTATTCAAAATTACAAAACGCTACAAGCATCGGGTCGTTGCAACTAATTCTGAACTTTACATATATACTATTCGACTAAATCCACCAATCAGCCTATGTTACCTGAACTGAGTCATTACCCAGTAAACTGGGTAGACGGTATGAAAATTGCCCGTCAGCACTTTACGGAATTCGAGCAGTTTGTTTCTGATCATATACGCGATGCTTATGCAGTGAATTTGAGTCGGTATAATTATGGATTACTGCCTTCAGATTCGCCTGATTTCAGTGTTCAGGTGATTACAGATCCAAATCAAAACATCCGTATTCAGCTGACGAATTGTCGGGCCGTTACGGGTTCTGGATGTCGTATTGAGTTAGTCAATGCATCTGTGGAACTATCTACAAGTTTAAATCAGGTATTGACGAAATTTGGAATGCCGGCGGCTGATGAACTTCACTTTCTGATCGTACTTACAGTGGATTTATTTAACCGCCAGCCTACTGGTATACCCTCAGCGACTGAAGGGTTTCCTCGCCCACCCTTTTCGCGTCCAACGTATTCAATCAGTGTTGTGCCAAGCCATCAATACTATTCCCCTATCAATAATCGTCCATCTTACCGCTCGGCCGACTTTGAATCATATCACTTGATTATAGGGCAACTATCTTGTCAACACGGTCAACTACGTAATGATGAGCAATATATTCCAGCCTGTTCATCGATTGAGAGTCATACACGACTACAGGCCTGGGCCGATCAAACAAATCGACTTTTATCAGAAGCACAACGTGATGCTTTCATTATTGTTCGAAAAGTTTGTGAGAAACGGGGTAGTGAGGACGCCCGAAAAGCTGGTGTTTTAGCCGAGCTGATACGCGACTTATGCGAGCAACTTGCTATTGGTTTAGACGACCCCTTGAATCGTTTTGGGCTCACAGCTTACGAACAACCACCTATCTATCTGATTGAAGCAATTACATTAACCACCCGTCGGCTGCGTACTTCATTAATGAATTTAAACAACCCGGCAACATCGGGCGCAGTCCGTATGGGAGATCAGTTGGTTTTGAAATACTTTCAAGATTGGACTGACATATCGCCCGAGCGTCTGACCAAACAGGGATTGGAACGGGTTGTCAATTACGCTTACGACCATGGGAACATTCAGCCGCACCTGCAGACTATTACGCAGTGCTGGTCAGACATTGCTAAAATTCTGAACGAGCTATCTAAACTCGATTACATTGGTCAAGAGCGGCAGGATAAGCGAATTCGTTACGATTCTGTTGTCACCAGTCCAGAAAACCTACCCAACCGCCCTCCATCGGCTATCTTAGACGATACCAGCACTGGCACTATGCGTCGGCGCTTTACGGGTGACCGGTAAGTTAGTATTGAAAATCTTTCATAATCTATCATCAATCCACTCCTATCAATGGAAGCTATCAATCGCGCTGAGCGCAACACATCTCTTATTAATTTCACTGCTGTCTATTTAATTATTATTGCCCTGCCAGTGGTAATGGCTTTTTTTGCCGGTAACCGTAAAAACGCGGGAGCTATGACCTCGTCGTCGGCCAAGGAGTATGAAACGCTGGAAAAGCAAATGACCGAACTACAAGCTTACACAGCCCGCATGCGTGAGCATGATGATAAACTTGCTAATATGAACAATGCATCACCAGCTCAATGGCAGAGTTGGTTAGATGAAGCCAAGCGAGAAAACAAAAAATTTGAAGATGCTATTGAGAAATTTCGAGGTATGAAGTTTAAAGATGCCCGTTCAAAAATGCAGACTAGTGTCTGTACATACTTGGACGGACTGCATACCGAGCGGGCTATTCACCTTCAGTACATGGAACGGCAACGGGGAATTAGTAACCAAAACCTGACGGTGCAACAGTTACAGAATGAAAAGCAACAGTTACAAGCCCAGAACGCTAGCCTACAAAATACGATCAACACACAAAATGCTTTGCTGGCGCAGAAACCAGCTGGCGGAAGCGGTGGAGGGGGGGGGCAGGATAATCAAGTCCTAACCGACTTGAAGTGGCAACTGCGGTTTGAGGACGCCGATTGTAAAAAAAGCCAGGCGGATCTACTGGCTGCTTATAAAGCGGACGCGACTCGTAAAAAGCTGTATTCAACGGCAAAAACAAATTTTCAGCAGATTGCACAAATGGCTCGAACAAGCTTTTCAATTCAGCGGCAAGCCACTGCTAAAGTGCGCGAAATTGATCAAACACTGAGCCAGTTATAAGAATTAAATATAAGAGGCCCAACCTAATACGCTAGTGGGGCTGCTCTCTTTTTCAACAAGTTGCAAGAATTGATTCGCTTCGTCAACGAGTAAGTGTATTACATTTTCTGTTTCAGCTGGTAAAAAGTAGCTAATTAACATGTCCAACACCGCCCGGCTACGGCCTTCCGGTAGAAAGTCTGTCAGTTGAGCGGTGTTCAATGGCCCTAACCGAATTTCAACGGCGGGCATAGTATCTTGATAAATCCCCGCAAGTGAAAAGTTACCCAACTCAATTTGACCCAATTCGAAGGGACCGATTTGATCTTCTGGCTCGGTTTCAATGAGTATTAGTAACGGTGGAATTGTCCGAAGTTGTACCGGTACCCCTAACACTAAGGCCAATAACCGCTCAACCAAGTTCCGATTATTTATAAGTCGATGCGCAACCGGCAGCAAATGCAACAGGTTATTTAATTGGCGAAAATCAAGCAGTATATCGCGGGTTGTTGTCCAACCAGAGCCATTGGGGCGAGGGATTCTAACAAGCCGATCGGCAGGCAAGCCCCAAATACCTCGTAGGATGTCTCCGTGTTCTTTTTGTTGGAGGTTGTCCTCAGTGATGAGGTATTTCCGTTCTTCCAACTCCAGTAGTAAACCCTGCAAATAAAATTCTTGCTCAATAGGCCGAAAAAAACGCCGGGCTGCCTGTTCGCGCCGATCCTGTTCAGCTATCTCCTTCGCATATTCCCGTTCATCAGTCTCAGTACGTTGGTGAAATAGCCCCTCTGGTAGGTAATCATATAGCCCGTCTCGGTATACGGGAATGTTTAAAAACTCTTGATGATCAGGCAAGTTAATATTAGGGTTCTCATTTTCATATGCATGAATAGAACCTGCCCAGACACCCGATTTGTCAAAAACAACGTCTTTGGCGGATAGCGGCATGCCAGGTTTGTCTGGTTCAACAGGAAGAATACGGCCTATTCCTACATCCGACCGATACTCGCGGGCAAATAAGCCTCGTGGATAAATCATGACTTCACGCCTGGGATCCAAGCCTCCTCGCAGCAACTCAGCAAGCAATACTTCGAGCCGAACGTCAACGCCAACGTTTCGGCCAAGATTATTAATCTCTTTCTCAAAGTTGGAAAGGCTTTCAGGAAGTAATTCGTCATTCATCGTTTTGCAAGTAAGCGAACTCGGTAAGGCAAGTTCATAGCTGATTTAGACGCTAAATGTCGGTTACATCGTTCTGATTCTGCTTCCCACTCAGTCGTTTCGAGCGTAGGACGACCCAACGGCCAAACAGTCACGTTCAGGCAACGTACGTATCCAGCTCCTTCGATTAATCCTTCTGCAAACCCTTTTTTTACCTCAACGTCTACCTCGCAACCCAGACGAGACGGGAAATATTCACGGCATTCCACCTTGATATCTTCGGTAGTTACTAAGCGACTACGGGTCAATAAATCGCGCCGAAGCTGACGTTCTTTCTCGGGTGCAGTGGGTTTATCGCTACCACCTACTGTGGTTGTCAGCAAATAAAGATCTTCTTTTTCGTCACGCATGAAGTAGCGTCCACGTCCTTCGTATTGCCCCAGTCGTGTTCCCGCCGGAATGCCATTTGCCATGCGGCCATTGGTACTCCAAAACT
Source organism: Fibrisoma montanum (assembly GCF_003583365.1). Taxonomy (GTDB): domain Bacteria; phylum Bacteroidota; class Bacteroidia; order Cytophagales; family Spirosomataceae; genus Fibrisoma; species Fibrisoma montanum. The sequence goes on along the minus strand of NZ_QXED01000002.1, from coordinate 819,697 downwards.
CAATGAACAAGTTAATGTCTTTTCGACGTGGTTTAATGAAAATATAGGGGAATCCGACTTTAAAGCCATCATCAGGATTATCGGCCATACGCTGACTTAATTCCTCGACGTTTTTATCTAAGCTGTCTATGATCTGTGAAAACACTCCAGAACCAAGTGCTGAAAAAGCTTTACTTTCGTCGCGAAGCATCTGTTGTACGTAATGGATGATCTCACGTGCATTACGCCTGTCAAAACGGCCCACACCGTGTGGACGCCACATAAACGAATTATCGGCTAATTCGTCCGGGTTACGTAAGGGCGATTGTTTGTAAGGCGTATTGCCTTCGGCATCATATACTTGGCGAATAAATAAAAACTCTTCAATTGAACGAAGAGCGTACACGTTCAGGTTCTGCTGGAGCCGTTGCACCATTTCGTTAAGGTGGCGATTCATGACCGGAAAGCAATTAAGCCGAATCTCCATATTCTCAATGGCTGATGTTGGTAGTTCGCGCCCCAATCGGAGTTCAAGCCAAAGTAAGTCATCGGTGAAGTAGCGTTGCCGCTGAGGCTCCGAAAAGGCGTACGTGTCGGGGTAGGGTCTTAAATCGTAGTCCCAAGAATCGCGATCAGGTATACTGCCAAGGGTTATAAAGCAATGGACATACTCGTTCAATATTGACTGTTCCAACTGATGTAACCCATCTAGCTCTCGGGCTAATGGATCATCGGTAGGCCAGGCAGCCCGGAATCCAGCATGAACGGGCAATTCTTTGTTGTTCAAAAACCAACGCGCACGAGTGGTGTCTTGAATTTTACGATAATAGCCTGATTTCGACTGTTCTGATTCATTATCCCAATTAATATACAGAGGTAGATAGGCCAGCGATTTAAGACCTGCATTAGCTTCAATACCTAACCATATAGATTGATAATCTGTCGGATATAACGGTTGGATACCGTGTTCGAGTCGAACACGATCCCTACCTCGCATAGCAAAAAGCCCCTGTTCGCTGATCATGTATCGCACATCAGCATTAACGAGTCGGGCCTGCACCACCGGCGAAAAAAATAGATCGGTACTTCGTTCGTCGCCTGCCCGGCCCAGTTGTCTGTAAAAAAATTGTGCAGTTTGTGGAAGATCGAGCAACGCATCGTCGGGCCGGGCGTGAAAGATCGCGTGGGCCGGACGCGGCAGATCAATCACGTCGGGGCAGAGTGTGCTGGCGAGCCGGTCAAGAATTCGGGTTCGGGTGGCTTCAATGGCGCGGGCCGTGTTTTCAAACTCGAACGCGCAGGCGTCCATCAGTAATCCGACCAGAGGGTCAGCGGCTTCCACATCACGGACACGCAATTGCCAGATGGCAGCCGCATGCTCCTTCATTCGTTTGCGAACTTCCTCGCGGGTAAAGTCAAGGGCAGTTAGATCGGTCATAGAAGGGTATGAAAGGGAAAAGGAGATAAGAGACAAGTAAATAAAAGAGCAATGGTAGAGTATTAGCTTTTATTTTTCACTTACTCTTTTCCTTAATTCCTTGATGCATATGGGGCAATCAGAATATTCCGCTGAAAGCGAAATACCCGATGATTTGATTTTTTTATCTCAGCAGTCACGCTGACAACGAGCCGTTTGTGGGCATCGCTGGAGCCATCCCGGTCGAATTCCGCTATAACCTCGATTCGTTCGAGTCGAGGTTCATACGTTTTAATGGCCCGCAGCACTGACGACTGAATTTGATCGGTCCAGCGGGTATCGTTTGACTCGTTAGTTGATGAAAAATCGCCTTCCCATATCTCACAACCATATTCCGTATCAAAGCGAACACCCCGAAACGGCGTAGTTACAAGTAAGTAAATGTGGGCGTGAATCGAATCGTCGAGCGAGCCATACAGCTCACGTGCATTAACGGGTTGATGAGCGGCAGGCCCTTGGATGAGCAAGTCGCAACGAAGTGGGAGGGCGTAGTAGTCTTCAGGCATAAGGTGTGAATTCTAGGGTAATGGCGGTGTCGTTGCTCATGTTGAAGATGCTGTTGGCAAGTTTGGCCTTAAAGATCCAGTTGTAGGAAGTGACTCGCTTTGCAAGGGCATTGGAAAGCGAGCTGTTGGCATTAGCTTTCTGATCCAATAACAATCAAAAATTATAAAGGCTTAATTACCTAATCGATAAATTGTAAATGTTGGCTTAGCGGCTCTATAGCCAGGGCCAGGATATAGATCGCTTTGTTTGTGGTCAGAGACCCACTGACGTCCATCATAAATTGCTGCATGACCGTCTGGGCTACCTCTATATTTTCCCTTCTTTCCTGAAAAACCATCAATTATTACTATATCGCCTTTGCGATAAACTCCTGTGTATTGGCCTAATGATGAGAACCCAGCTTTTATCAGACTTGGACCATAATCTTTAGCAGACCCTGTAGCGGGTCGTTCAAGTCGTAACCCTCCCGCTTCTATTGCTTGACGGGTAAATTTGGCACATTGTCCATCACCAAAGCCTTCTAAAGCATTGGTCTGTATGTGTTGTACGGCTGTATCTTTGTTCCACTCTGCCATAATTTTTTTGATTTAGTTAATTGCATAAGGTTGAATAAACTCATAATACTGGGTTGGGCTTAAGTCAAGCCTTCGGCCAACTCTTGCTCAATATAATCTCGGCTGACTCGCTTGCTCATTAGTTGCTCCCGATCAAGCCAGAAATGAAGCCAAAACTCTGGGTTTTCGTCTTCCATAAAAAAGGACCGCACTGGACCAAAGAATTCCTGAAGTTGAACCGCATCGCAGGTAGGCAGGAAAACACGCAGAACCCGCGGATCATAAAAGCGGAAATAGAGCTCACGACCATCTTCCGCCTTGACGAGCAGGAATTTCCGAAAGTGTTTATGCAGTATGTCCATTGGTACATCTGCAATGATTCCCACTCCCCAAGACTCTCCATAATTTTCCCGCAGCCATCGGTCAAACTCATCCCCTAGCTCATATTGAAATAAGTAAGGTGCAATGCTGGCTAACAATTCCTGACTCTGCCCCCGATACAGCGAATTGTGTACAGGGTTTAATTCCTTTGCATGGTCGATTGCAAAGGACATTTTTGCTGCGTCGAGGAGGTGGTAAAGCATAGTTCAGTTGTTATCCTAAAAAAGTTCATCAGGTACAAATGATGGGCCTTTATACATTTCCTGAATTTGTTTTGAGATTTCAATAAAGACACCAAGTAGCCCCAATCCTTTATTAAATGATTTATTCCATTTAGCTCCGGCCCACCTATAGTCAGTAGCAAATATTTTTTTATTACGAGTTATACCTTGAGCTATTTTATGACTTAATGTATTCAGGTCGATAGACTCTTGATAATGAGGTTCTTGATATAATAGATAATAATACTCAACCAAATGTGAAAAGATAGTATAATATTCTAATCCAGGATCTTTATCTAACAGACAAAGTTGAGTTAATGCCTCATAAAATTGTCGCCAAAACTCAGACTTCTGATCCTTGCTAGCTTCATTTAGAAATGGTTTTATAAATAGGCGCCATATTTTTTCATAATTTGTAGGCTCCTCAACATCCCCACTAGATTCAACATTGAATGGCTCAATTCCCATCAGAAAAGATACCATTTGATGAGTATTTAATATATAAATAATTCGATCCATATCAATTTAATGGCTCAAGATCAAAGAAATTTTTCAAATTTTCGAATTTTCCACCGTGCTCAATATTTACTGGATTACCATCGTTTCCTACTAAAACGGCTTCACTTTTTCCCCCAGAGGTTTTCCCTCCTGGCTCCCAGTGTTTATTCGCACCAGCTTCCTTACCATTAGGCATATCAAATTTAAACTTCCCTTCCTTAGTACGGCCTATAAATATGTCCTTTTCTTTATCTGCTAAATCTCCTCTTGAATACCCCAAAGCATCTTCCAAATCTTCAATTCTTCCACTTTTTTTATACTTCGCTATAGCATCATCCATTTCCGACTTTAACATTACATATTTTCTAGGCGCGAGACTTTTGTATTTCAGGATTTTGCCAACAGGAGGCTCAATGTCAGTTTTAATAAAGATTGCGGCTCCCCCTTCCTTTTCAAATTTGGCTAGGTGTTCTTTAATATATTTATCTGGGAGATAGCGTCTTACATCTGTTGGTCGTAATTTTTTAGGTAAACTTTTTACTACTCTTGCAACAGCTCCTCTGAACATGTTCACTGCTGCTTTTCCGGCGCCCGTGCCTGCAACCCAACGTCCTAATGGCCTTAACGCTGGACCGAGTACTTTACCAAGTAATCCAAGCGCGGCAGCATAGGCCATTTCTTCCAGTGCTTCTCCTGCTGCCTTCTGAATTGCGTTCTGTATACCACACTTTGTAAGCACAATCTCACCATTGATAGCTTGTTCTGCTAAGCTACCAAGAAATCCACCTGCCCCTGTACCAGCCACCATACCGGCGTAGGCGCCCCAAGGTCCGCCAACCGCAAATCCTATTACGCCACCAACCGCTGCTCCAGCACCAGATAGAGCTCCATGAGCAGCAGCGCCAACAACTTCACGGAAGCTCCCTCCCTCAGCGGCTTTAACGACTCCACTAATAACTCCCCCAACTACTGCTCCGATAAGGGCAACCCCAAGCAATGGCGCTATATTACCTAATGGATCAGCCCGGTTATACGGGTCGTTACGTGCGTACCCATAGTAGTAAGTTTCAGGATTGAGCCACTCTGGGTCCAGACTCAGATATGTCGTTAGCCAAGGACAGTAGTAACGAGCGAGGTTATAATATAAACCCGTTTCAGTATCCTCATACTGCCCCATCAGCCGCCAAGGCTGACGAATTTGTGTTTGATGGATCGTCAGTTCGCCAAAAGCGGAGTAGCTCCCATGCCAAACGATTTGCCCTTCCTGGTTAAAGACGCGAGTAATGGCTCCTCGCACATCGGCCTGCATCCAATACAGTTGATTTCCTTCGCGGAAAGCTACTGGGACCTGGCTATCTGGTAAGTAAACGTAATCGCGGACGATGGCTGGTGCGCCTGGTTCGTATTGATACGTTTCAGTTACCAGTTGGGAGCCTGCCCATGAAAAGAGCCATTTTTCGGTTCCGTTGGTTTTGCTAATCCGGCGGCCAATGCCGTCATATTCATAGCGCCAGGTGCCCATCTGGGTTTCAACGGAGGTAAGGGTACTGTTACGTGCAAATGAGAGGTATAATTTCCCTTTCGGGCCGTTAAGACGTACTACGTTCCCGAGCGCGTCATAACGAACGCTCATACGGCCTATCTGCTGCACCTCGTCCATAAGACCGACTACAACCGGATAACCGTTAATCGTGTTCAGGTTGCCTTTTACGTCGTAGGAGAAGCGTTCAGTAGATTGCCGGGTCTGTGTATCAATGACGCCCGTTAGTCGGGATTCGTCATCATAGGTAAGCTTTACGTTCTGTCGGCTTGCTACGTCCTGATAACGGCTTAGTCGATCCCAACTGTCATAAGCATAGTATTGCTCAGATAATAATCGACCCTGTGCGTTCTCAACGCGAACATGTTGCAAGCCTTCCGTGTGGCTACGTTGGTGGTGTTCTGTAACTCCGTTAGGATACCGGATCTCAGCCAGCAAATCCTGTTCCGAGTATATAAATTGAACCGTTTGTCCAGCTACCTGTAAGCCAACAACCCGGCTGTCAGAATCATATAGATAGCCAACAACCAAGCCTGTCGGCAGGGTCAGTTGCGTTACGCGTGAGGCTTTATCGTAGGCAAATGAAGTATTTCCGAAGGAGTTCGCTTCGCTCAGTAGCCGATTTTGCTCGTCGTAAGCATACCTAACTGCATTAGAGCCGGTATCAATCAGCGTTGGCTGATTTTGTTCATTATAACTAAACTGAACAGATGGCCCCTGTTCCCAGTTAAGCTGGCTAATCAGATCACCATCATAATGCTGACTAAACTGTTTACCATCACGTAATTGAAGGTGAAGTGTATCAGCATCTTCGTCGTACAGGTATGATTGGCGTGTCTGATCGGGGAATACCAGATCTGTGAGTAAGCCCTGTTCATCGTACAGGAATTGAACGGATCGGCCAAGCGGGTCTTTAATGGCCCGTAACTGACCATTTGGCGTCCGGCTAAATCGATGTATTTGTCCATTACGATCAATTTGAGCCGACAGCTCTCCCAGCTCATTATAAATAAACTGCTGGCTTTTCTGACCGGGAAATACAACTTGGGTTAATCGGCCTTGCTGATAGTCGAAACGGTACAATTTCTCAGGAGAAGCAGCTACCTGTTGTAACTGCCCTTCGTTGAATTTGAAGCGTAACCCCGCCCCATCGGGATATGTAAATTGAGAAAGCCGACCATCGTTATCATAGCCCATCTGGTAGCGAGCGCCCGATGGCTTGATAATAGTCGTTGGCAGAATGTCTTCTGAATAGGCTAAAGTAGTCTTGTTGCCTGCTTCGTCAGTTTGGGTGAGCGTTTTTTTGTCGGGAGATACTTGAACATTGTCGTCTGCCAGATTCGCAATAAGCTTATCGCGAGCCACCTCCCGCATGGGAGCCCGAAAAGCCTCAATCTGATCATTTTTGACGACAAACATGGTGGGAATATGAATACTTATTAACTAGCACTTTTCCATAAATGGACTCCCAGATTGGGCAGCCGCGATCGCTGTTCGTATTTGAGCAGCAGCAGCCTTTACTACAGGAGTTGGTGGTAGCTTTCGATCTACATCGAACGTAGGATTGAAGGTTTGAGGGACAATCGCAACATTAGCTGCAACAATAAAAGGTGGGGTAAATAAACTCATCCCAAAATCTCCAATCAGCACAGTTGGACAACCCATTACGATCATACCTCCGTGAGCTGTATTGTCGAACATCCGAGCGGCTGGTCGTCCACCGATTAATACGGTAAACGAGCCTCTTATAATCACATCGGGAGCACTGGCACAGGTGCAAAGCGTTCCGACCGTTGCAGCCGGCATTCCGCCTATCAATACATTTGGTACACCGGCAGGGAGAATCGGTCCTCCAACATGTGGCTTTGGGCCGTCAAACATTGGGCAAATGTGCATGTCGCCCACGCGGGCAGCGGGTTGTCCCATAACTTATTTAGTTACGTTGTTCCAGAAATCAAGCGCCTGGCGTACTCGGGCGCATTTGTCGCTATTCAGAAAAGCCCGGCCGGCTCCAACACCGACAGCTAATGTGCCGTACACAACGGCAGACGCTGGATTAGTATGCATAAAGTACATAGCGATCCCAGCAGCGAAGTAGGTTTAACGACCCCTTTAGCTATTGATTTCACGCAGTTATTGATAGCTTTTTTGGCGTCTACCAAGTGTACTCCATGATTGAAGATCATGCTTCGAAGTTCGTTGTAGTCGGTATCCATATTATAGAAATAAGATTAGATAAATTTTTGCATTCTGCTTGGTTTCAATGGGTAAGCGGCTATTTTTGAGCATATATCCAAACCACACTTTGCCATATGGCCTTATTTAATATCAATCCACAATCCGAGCTAAATTCAATGGTTAGCAGCTCCGTCAGCCAGGCTCGGAGCAGCGTCGTCCGCAACCGCACCATCCGTAACACCATTCTTTACCTGCTTGGCACTGTTCTTATATTTGGCTTGGTCGGTTACCTCGGTCATTTGATCGTTAGAAATCTGCCTGGCGATGCCCCTGGCTTCTGGGGGTACCTTACCGTAATGATCGTAGTTCTACTTTTGGGATTTCTTAACATCTCCATCATGCGTTCAGCAATGCCGTCGGTCAGTCCCGACAATTATCTGGTCGGCACGCTGATCACGCTGCTTATTGGTATCGTGGGAGGTATTTCCATTTTCGTTTTATCGTTTGGTCCCAAAGTTTTAGGGATTCCCGACGTAACGGAGTTAAAAGCTAACGTGCGTCCCCTGATTACTACGATGTTGATTTTCCCCCTGCCTTTTTTTATTAGCTGGGCCCATGCTGCTTACGATCGAATTCCACCTAAGATTTACAAATTCTGGCAGTACAATCCGTTGCTCCAAATGCCCAATCTTACAGATGCAGAATTCAGACGAACTACCAACGTTATATTTGTAGTGGATATCCGTCATGGAGAACAGAACATCTACGACATCCGCTCGTTTATACCCGACAAAATGAGCGTCGGCGACGGTTTCCAATTCTCGTTAGACGAACACAACGAAGACGAACCCCATCGTAAAATTGAGGTGCGCGATCCGAAGAATCCTAACTCGCAAACTAACCTCTACAAGTGGCACTTCTACGTTCAGAAGCCTTGGTATCGGCCTAACATTTACATTGACCCTACGCGCGATTGCCGCGAAAATTTTCTTCAAAACGGCGACCGTATTACTACCCGGCGTATAGGGTAGAGAATAAAGGAGCGAAAGAATGAAAGAGGCTCAATAGATTGATGACGCTCTTTCGTTCTTTCGCTCGTACACTCGTTATCGCTTATCGTCCCAGTTATTCTTGTGGGTAGCACCGCTGATTGTGATATCCTCTGCCGACATCGTCAACGTTAGCGTCATAGCTGGCTTATCCGGGTTTGAGGGATCGGGCGTTTTGTCAAAGCGCTCTGAATAGCCAATACAGCGAGCTTTCTTAAACTCAACTGTCTTAAGCGTCGATTCATTAATATCCTGAAACTCAATCTTCCCGTCTTCTTCTTGAAATGAGTTGACCATCCAACCAGCAAGTCCACTATCCTGGTCGCTCGACACAATCTCAACGGTGATAATGCCCCCCTGTGTAATTGACGAAGGACGTCCCTTTTGGTCTACTGACCGGCGGAGTTCATAGAAACATTTTTGTACTTCGGTATCGGCAAGGCCGGCCGGACCGCTCAAGAACGCATGAATAGCTGTTGCTGGCATGGTAGTAGTTAATTTGGAGTTTGAAAATTTGATTAAACTGGTTTTACGTGCACTGTATGGTTATCTATGAATTGATTTTTACAAGTGGAGCTTTAATATCAACTAGTCCTCCGCCTTTTACATCGATGGTTGCGGCTTGGATACTCACCTTCATCCCGGCCTGTTGCTTTATCTCCTGTCCAGCTTCATGGTTGGCTTTTTGACTGGCGGTAGTTTTTAACTGTTTTGTTTTAACGATCACTTCATTCACAGCGGTCATTTCGATATTGTTCTGCGCCTTCATCTCAATGTTATTCTTCGCCGTCATCTGAATGTCTTTGGCTTTTAACTGGATTAAGCCATCAGTTTGAAGGGTAATCACTCCATCATCCTTAAAAGAAATGTGAAAGTTGGTTCCTTTCTTATTGGCGTTGGTAATAAAGATTTCCTGTTCCCCTGGTTTGTCTTTAAAGACAAGTTTGTTACCGCCTTTCGTGCGAATAATTTTCTGGTAGTTGTTATCGAACCAGTAATCATTCGCGGGCGATTTATGGTAAATGCTTCCTACCACAATCGGAAAATCAACATGGTTAGCTTCATAGCTGATGACAACTTGATCATCCTTTTCAGGAATAAACAACATACCCCTCGACGAACCGGTGTACGGGAATGCTACCCGAATCCAGGATGATTTGCCTTCCAGCTGATTAGGCCAGTGGAACTGTACTTGTATGCGGCCTAGTTTTAAAGGATCTGTGTTTTTAATTACCGTAGCAATTTCTGGGAGGGCAACTGGCATTCGGACCGTCGGATTTCGGGGTGGGAACTCAGCCGTATCAGGAACAGCCTCGAAAAAATTTTCGTAATTACCAATCTGATCCACAGTATGGCTGATACCGGTAATTCGGTAGCTGCCTGCGTTATCTTGTTTATATTGGCCGGGTGCTGTTAACTTTTGCCCAGTAACGTTAACAATAGTCCCAACGCTTAAGTTGGGATTTTCACCAGCCCCGTGAAACCGTACCAAATCAGTGGCATTTGTAGCATTTACAGCTTGAATGGCATTATCCAATTCCCCCTGAAACTGAATGTCGCGTAGTGGCCATAACTGAGCGGCTTGCGTGAATAATCCCTGCGACTGTCCGTAAGCAAATGTGCCTAAGTTACCTAGCCCCCCAACGGCTGTACCTGCACCAGCATAGGCTTCATGCTTAACGTAATTGTAATGACGCATGGCAAATCGATTTGGCTTTAGACTTACCGCCATGTCAAAATGTTGTACGCCGTCAATTACAAATGGTTGCGCTTGAGTACCAGGCTTTCCCACAATTAATTGTTGGCCGTCGTAGTAAAACCACTCACCATATTCAGCCGCCAGTCGGTTTAGAAAATCAAAATTACTTTCATCATATTGAGCTTTGTAGTCAATTCTGGCAGTGTATTTAGGGCCAACAGTTTTATTAAACGGATATGGCTTAAGTACAGCATCAAAAATCTGTCCAAGGGTTTGCTGAATAAATGACCGCCGTTGAACACCATCTTCCGCTAAAAACGTTGGGCTATGCCCTCGAATCACGTAAGAATTAACAAGTTCGCTATTATTTCTAAGAAGGAGTTCGGTGACAATTCCTTTGAAAACAAACTTGCCAGGTATTTTTTTGTAGAAGGGTGTGATGTCTATTTCAGTTCCTTGTCCCACGAGCTTCTGATGAGCTGTTTTGAAAAACAGCTCATTCTTGTCATCTAAATATTCGTATGGGACAACAATTTCAAACGTGTGATGCGTGAACAGCGACTGGTCAACCCGAAGGCTGGTAAAATGGGTGAGTTTGGTACCTCCGATTGAAACAGTTACATTAACTTGTTGTGCCATAGCCAGTAATAGAAATTAATCCGCCTGCCAATCGAGCCACTGATTATCGTGAAGAGTACCGTTTAGATAAACCTTGGCCGCAGTAATTCCAATATCAAAGGTGTAGGCAGCTGTTACGCCTTCATGCGGAGTAAATATTTCACGATAGGAGACACAGTAGCCCTTCTCGAACTTAATTGTCTTAAGAGTACCACCAATTAAATCACGGAAGTAAACAACACCGTCCAAATATTTTTTTGGATCAATAGCCCACTCAGTCAGAACGGCGTAATCTGTACCTACGATTGAAATACGAATCAGTCCACTCCGTACTCCGGCTGAAGCACGGCCACGTGGGTCGGTAGGCTGAGAGAGAGTGTATTCACAGGTCAGCACTGTAAACGTCTTATTCGAGACGACAAAGTCGGCAGAAAAAGAGGCAGCCATGGGTGGATAGTGAATGAACCGAAATTATGCGGGGCGTAATGCCAACTTCAGGCCGTTGCTGGCCATCGATTATCTAATTTGGTAGACCCAACATAAATCACTTCGGGCGAAATCGTAATGACCGTTACCATTTGGGCAGTGGTTGTAGTTCCATCAAATCGCTCCATCAATTCAACGCAGTACGCGTTAATGAAATTGATCTCTTTTTCAGTCGATTCGATGTTATCCATCTTGATAAATCTAATCTTTCCATCCAGACGTTTTGCAGGATTCGCCATCCATTCTGCTACTAAGTTGTCGTCGGTCGCATTGAACTCAAGCGTTATTTTGCCGCCCCGAGTCAGAGACGCGGGGCGGCCTAACGAATCAACTGCCTGATTGATATCAAGATAAACGTAATTGACCGCAGTCTCAAATCCGCCTGACGACAACGAAAATTTCGCACGAAACGAAGGCATATGCTCTTCCTACTATTTTTGAGTTACCTCTCCGCTGAAATCCTTCCGACGACCCGTTTCAGGATCACGCCCATCTTCTCCCGTAAGCCCAATTACAAATGTTTTGGCCGGAAAGAAAGGGGTAATGTGAATATCCAGATAAATTCGATCTTTCTGAGTAGGATCACGACGGAACTGAGGAGCTTCAAATCGCTCAATGATTTTGCCAGGACCTTTAATCTTATCCAGAAACTGGACAATTTCTCGCTGAATTTCTTGTTGCACGGTCGTGTTCCAGTTTTCCATAGCCCGCTTGTTCAGAAACTGCATCAGTACCTTCATAATCCAGTCGAAAACTCGAACGACCGAGTAGGTTTTTAAACCCAGATTATTACCGGTATATAGCGTTTTACCTGAGAACGGCACAACACGCCCCCATTCTTTTGTCATGGGAATTAAGCCAAGCCCTTCCAACTCACCTACTTCTGTTTTAAGCAGATCTAGCCGAACACCATCAACCTGTTCGAGCGTACCATACTGGTAGCCAGCCGATACCTGAGAAATTAGGTTGGAGTAGATTTTGCCAGCCAATGCACTTGACGGTTCAATGTACAGATCATCATCCTCGTCTAAGTCATCGTACCGACCTCGACCCACAAGATGGTTACAAGCCATCAGAACATTAGCATTACGGGGCGTATCAGAAGCAATTTTTTCCTTGTGGAATAAATCGAGCATGTCTTTTAGCGAATCCACGTTCCGATAATCTGTAATCAGCATCAGTTTATGGTCACTAGCGATTTTAGCCCATTTATCTACGGTTTGCCGGTTGTGAAGATACCCAGGTACAACTAGCAACGAGTAACTTTCACCTAAGTCAAACCGATTATATACTTGGTGAATCTCGTTCTCGATGTGATCAATCGTCTGCTTGTTTGTAATCTTAGTTGAATCAAGCTGTTCGGACGTAGCGTTCATAAACACCGCATTCCGTAGCTTGAGACCACTTGTCTTCGCATTTTCGAAAAAGAGCGTGATGCCACGATATGTACTTTCGTACTCCCGGGTTTCACCAACAATGTCAGCCAAATTTTTTCGAAACAACTCTTCGGCTACTTTCTGCTTTTCGGTTACCTCATCGGCCATGTCCGTTATCGAAGTTCCCTCTTTCAAGAGTAGTTCTTTCCAAAGTTCGAGCCGCTGTTTAAGCGCTTCCCGGTCCTCCTGACGACTTTCTTCTTTCAGAAAGATATTCTTCTTAGCCCGGCGCTCAGGGTTCAGGTTGTCAGCACCATCAATGGTGGTTTCCAATAGCTTGAATCCACCGAAGCGGAGCTGCTGGAGCTGCTGAATATTTTGGTCGAAAGACCGGGTGGGCGTAATGGTGCGTTCGGCGGTAGGACTACCTCCCCCGACGCTTTGCTGCGTTTCAGCCATTGTGCGGAACAAACTCGGTTAAGAGTAAATGATGTGTTAATATTGGTGTTTAACCTAGCTAGCCTGCTCAATTTCATCGAGCATCTGCTGAATCATTTCCAGCATAGCCAGCCTAGCCTCCGCGTTCAGAAGGGCATTTTGCAGCAGTTTGTTTGAGCGAAGCTGCATGTCTATTTTCTGCAAATCGAGGATCTTACGGTTCAGATCGCGCATGAGTTTGCTTTGCTCCACCAATCCTTCGCGTGAGAAATCACCCATTTGTCGAAACTGGAACGTTTCGTAGCTGCTTCCCCCCTGCTCATCTTCAAGCGTAACGCCCACCTCTGGCTTAAAATGTTCCATAACATCCTCCACCGATTCGAGACCGGGAATGGCTTCGGGTGTCATGCTGAATTCGTCGGAAAGCTTGGCTACGTAAAGCGTCTTATTGAGACTAACGGGCGAAAGGCTGGGCGGGACGTCGCGAACGGCAGCCCATGCACCAGGCATATTGAGAGTAGGGTTCATAGCAACTAAAAATGGGTGGATTTGACAAATACAAGCAGATTGACATGTATTTGGTTTTCAAGAGCTAATGTAAGTAGTTCAACAGGTTGATGCAAATTTTTTTGAAAATTTAGGTCGTGAGTTGTGTAAGCGGTTAGCCGTTGCCATTCAGGCCATTTACAGGCAAGCCGAACTTATGGATATGGCAGGTGAGGCAGGGTGTCGCGCATTTGTAGTAGCAGATCGTCGATCAATTCGGTAGCTTTTTTTTCCACTGAATCGGTGAGTCTGTCTACCGCTTGCATTAACTTCTGATATAGGTCGTATAAGTAATGCCCAAGCCGTTGTATACCATTGTCAAAGGCTTCGCCTAGTCTTGAAAGCATTTCCATGGCCGTGTTCATTTTTGCATACAGTACCTCCCCTACAGCGTATATTCCCCGCGAAAGTGAATCTTGATGATTAGGATCCCGGTAGCTCAGATATGCTTCTACAATGCCATATATCAGAAGCACAGCACCAATAACAATAGCAACGGTACCCCCAAATACAGCACCGACAATTATCACTACAATACCCACCACAAAGGCAATGCTTTCAATAATGGCTTTCTTTAGTTTTTCGGGCGAACGATCTTCCGAATAATCTTTCCATTTGTCGTAGGTCTGGATGGCGCTGATGGCAATACCCAGAGCCGCCAGCGCCTTGCCAATCATAGACATACCGCGCAGTAAAGCAGTCTGAAGTCGAGGTATCTTGCTCACGTACAGGGCTAATTGTGTTTGCACCGCCTTTATTTTGGAGGAGCCTGTTACTGCTGCCGACGCACGGCCCACGGCTTCAAGTACTTGCGCTAACAACGCCCCAAATCGCTTCAGGCGGCTATCCAGCAACCCGCTCAGCTCACTCAGACTCCTTGTTACCTCGTCAATGTTTGAAAACCGCACCGTTTGCTGAAAAACGCGCAGTCGGGTTATTAGCATAATGGTTGTTTCATCGACAAATACGGCCAGCTGCGTTAGCTCACGGATTCTAACCGTATGGGTTACCGTAACCAAACGGCTACTTTTTTCGGTAAGCAGCTGAATATTCTCTGAAACAGCGGTTGAGTCACGGATCAGCTTGTTGTAATCGTAGCCAATAGAGAGTATCTTCTGTACGTTACTTGCCTGATCTATGGTAGATCGCTTAGCCGATTCGGGCGATTTGCCCAGCTCGGTACCGGGTCGCGTCACACCCGGTACCTTAGCGTTCAGCCGCGATTCTAACAGCCGTAGGCGGGCATCGTCCGATGAGCAGCTATATACACCCGAGTTTGATGTAGCAAAGGGTTTGTAAGGGCCAGCAGACAGATTAGTTTTTTTATAGCTTGGATATGACATAGCCTATCATGTGATTTGGTACGGGTACTAACTCCCAGATCAGTGAAAATATGCGGTAAAAAACTTTGTAATGACACCGTTACCTACGCAGCCTATACTGGTTTAAGAAGTTTGTATTGGATCGGCTTCCGACACGGGTGCTGCGTTTGCGGGTGGTTTAAATTCAGTTGATGTTGCCACAAAAGCTCCTGTCGGGGCTTCGTCATTTATGTTCCAGATTAAGATGTTCTCAGTGCTGGCATCGACGGTCAGGGTGCTGCCTTTAGTTAATTCACCGGCTATGATCATGCGGGAAATGGGCAACCGAAGTTGACTACGAATCACTCCTTTGAGGGGCCGGGCACCGTATTCGGGCGTGAAACCACTCAGGGCCAGATGCTCGCGGGCTGCTTCGGACAGTACGAGTGTAATACCCTGCTTGGCTAATTGCTCTTCCAGACCTCGAAGGTGAATGCCAAAAATCTGAACGGCGTTGGGCGTAGTAATGGGTGCGAAAGGGATGATGCCGCCCTGTTCATTGATACGAGCCAGAAATTCGGGCCGGAAATGCCGGGCCATAATCTCTGTTAGATCGTTTGACGACGGCACCTTGCCCTCTCCAAACGAGCGAATGATATGTTGCGCTCCAATATTGGAGGTAAACAGTACGATTGCATTTGAAAAATCACCTTCTTTGTCGAGTTTATCGCGGAGTTTGGCTTCGTCCAGAATCTGCAGGAAAATATCAAACACGGATGGATGCGCTTTTTCGATCTCGTCGAATAGCACCACCGAGTAAGGCTTCTCCCTAATTTTATTGACTAGTACCCCACCTTGTTCATGACCGACGTAACCCGGAGGAGCTCCTAGTAGCAACGATGCTGAATGTTCCTCCTTGAATTCTGACATATCGAACCTAATTAAGAACGATTCGTCATTAAACAGAAAATCAGCCAGGGCTTTTGCCAGTTCAGTTTTACCAGTACCGGTCGGACCGAGCAGAAAGAATGCACCTGCTGGTTTGCGACCATCCGATAAACCGGCCCGCGTACTTTGTACCGATGCAGCTAAAGCCGTGATAGCTTGCTCCTGACCAACCACCCGCTTCCGCAGTACATCGGCCATTTTAGTCAACTTTTCCCGTTCGCTCGATTGCAGTTTGCCAAGTGGAATTCCTGTTTTGGCTGAGATCATGGCCGCTACGTCCTGCCGGGTCACTTCCTCTTGCTTGGCATCGGCTAACGGGCGAAGCTGCTCAATTCGATCCGTCAAATAAGTATGAAGTTCTGTTGGCTCTTCAATGGTTTCCGGTGGTGTCTTGTCTTCTATTTGCTGCCGAAGAATAGGGCTGATCCGGTCTTGAAACTGCCGGAGCATCCAGCGGTATTCAGCCAGTTTCCCGGTTGTATCCTGTTCAGCCAGTTGTTCAGGCAACATGTTGAGTTGAGTTGCAAGGTTATCCAACTCAGCGGGGGCTGTTTCTCCGGTTGTGCGGATAGCGGCCATCGTGCGGTCGAGCAGGTCAACGGCCGCATCGGGCAATCGGCGATCTTTCACGTAGCGACTTGCCAGTCGAACCGCTTCTTCTGCCACACCCGGCTCAGTTTTAAGGCCATGATGTTTTTCAAACAAAGGAAGCAAATTTGCCACCATGCGCGTCGCGGTTACGACATCGGGCTCAGGAATGATAAGTCGCTCGAATCGCCGGCTGAAAGCTTCGTCTTTTTCAATGTATTGCCGAAACTCGTCATTGGTCGTTGCTCCAATCACGGTCAACTCACCTCGTGCTAACTCAGGTTTAAGCAATTGCGACACGCCCGTTCCGACCGAACCGTTTGGGTTGAGCAGGACGTGTACTTCGTCAATAAAAAGAATCGCTTTCTCAAATGCCTTTATTTCGCGGATGATACTCTTTATGCGGTCTTCAACCTCGCCTTTGTAGGCGGCTCCAGCCACCAATGCCCCCAAATCCAATTCGAACAAGTTAGCGTCCTGAAGGTTGGCAGGCACTTTTCCAGCTATAATGGCTTGCGCAAAACCTTCAATCAGCGCCGTTTTGCCTACGCCTGGTTCGCCCACCAGCATAACGTTAGGCTTGGTACGTCGACCCAGGATTTCGAGCATGAGTCGCAGTTCGCGGTCACGACCGATAATTGGATCAAGTTTACCTTCTCGGGCGGCAGCCGTTTTGTCAGTGCAGAATTTATAAAGCGCGGCTTTTTGCCCATCGCCGGGCCCACCTGTTGGTGCCTGCCCATTGGCTGCGCCGTTACCGTCTTGTTTGCCAGGCATCACAGCATCCATCACCGACTGCTCGTTGACCGCTGAATCAAGGAGTTCCTTCTGGGTCAGCGGTAGCGACTTCAACTGATCGGCGGTGAACCCAATACCGGGTTTAAGCAGGGCCGCCAGCAGGTGAATAGGTTCGACGGCAGTAGATGAGAGTTGCAGAGCGATGAGTTCGGCCATCTGCACGGCAGCCTGTGCCTTCGCGTCGGCGGGCGGGTTTTCGGGAACACGTCCGGAACGCGGCACATCTTCAAGCCGGATTTCGGCCCAGTCGCGCAGGTAATACACGTCTTTGCCAATAGCCATCAACCAGGAGGCCAGCGTTACATCGTTATGGAGTAAGCCCAACGTAAGGTGGGCAGGTGCAAACTGCGCGTGTTGGTACTCTTTAGCTACGGCCTGCGCAATTTGAATAGCACGTTTGGAGGTTTCGGATAGGGTCATGGTGTTGTGTATGTTTAAAGGTTCTCTACATCTACAATGGTATTTCCTTTTTTATCATGCCCCCGTCGGTCTATGTGGTAGTTATTGCCCTTATATTTTACGAACGCATATCCATTACCATCTAATGGTCCAGCTAAATCAAATACGATGGGCAACACTAGATACCCACTCAGATCAACGTACCCCCAGAGCTTCCCTGCTCTAACTGGCCTAAGACCTTCAGAGTCAACAGGTTTAATTTCGTCAATTAGCCTGCTTTCAGCAAAACCCCTTATAAAGTATTTCTTGCTACCATTAATATCTATACCTGTGCATAATCCTATTGGCTTATCACGTTCTACATTTAATAAGCGAGCCCCATGAATACTTACGTAATTTTCAATCCCCTTGTCAGTATCAACTTCGGCTATACCAAATTCATTAAATTCTCCTATTTTTTTATATATTCTGGGGGTCAACCACTTACCATTTGAATCTTTCAAACCCAATAAGAGTGTTACATCATCGTAGTCGACAGACAGAGATTCATTATAATAATATATAAATCTAGCTTTGCTATATCTAGGGTTGTCCCTCCAAACTACAAAGGTCGAATTAGTATCATCTGTTCTAGCAATTACATTCTTCTTACGATTAGGTTTGTAAGCTTGATCGATAAGAATAAAAATTAACAAAACTATAAATATCATAGGAACTATAATAGCAACTAAGGATGTAGGAAATTTACTATTTATAATTTTTGGATTCTCTTCCAAGTGTTTAGAATTAGTATCAATCTCTTTAAATTTAATAGTATTAATCTCTTTTTTGTAAGTAATGCCTTTATCATTGGTAACATGTAATTCTAATCCATTTGATATCGTATGTACTTGAGAAAAAACTTCTTCATCTTTATCTACAATGGGAATGTTGTGCATCAAGATTAATAAGTCCTCCGACGACTTCACCCGTCCACCTAACTCCTTTACCAAACATCGACGAATAATCGTCTGATAAGGCTCGGCAATTAGACTAGTGTCTGCAGGCAGCTCTGCTTTATTAATCAACCGAATCAGTTCCAATCGGCGGCTTTCGCCGGTAAGGTCCGCTGACACGGCAAAAGGTAGTTTACCTGCACAAAGCCGATACACTATCACGCCTAATGCCCACAGGTCGGCCTGCCGATTCACTGAGCCCGGCTGAAATTGCTCAGGTGCGGCATAATCATACGAAATACCGATTGACGAATTGGAGACTGTTGTATCCATATCTGTAAATCGGCTCAGCCCAAAGTCAGCAATCTTGGGTTGCCAACGGCCCCGGTCATCACGAGCCATCAAGACATTTCCCGGCTTGAAATCACGGTGAATGACCTGTTCCCGCTCAAGATGTACAAGTCCCCGAAGCATCCCTTCCACAATGTCGTGTAAATCGTCTGGATCGATAGGGCAGGCCATAACGTTTGTCAGGCTTCCATCGGGGAAATAGTCCATCGTGGCGTAGTCGCGCTCGTCGCCGTGGTCGTCTTCCAGCCGGTAGCAGTTGCGGTATTGGGCAATGTTAGGGTGGGGCGTTAGGTCACGGTTCAGTTCGACCTCGCGCTGTAGGGAGAACTTGTGATCAGTCGGCACATCAGCGATTTTCAGCACAACCTGACGGTTGCGTACAGTATCGAGCGCACGATAGACTTTGCCAAATCCGCCTTCTCCTAACTTATCGATTTTAGCGTTCCACTGGTAGCGCTTCCGAAAATCGGTGTAGTTCATAGCTCATGGAAGCATGAGAATGAGCTATAGACCGAGTAAATGGCAAGTAGCCATCGCACCTGTGCGGTGAATGTAGTAAACAGTAGTTGCATGAGTGGATAGTTGTAAATATAACCCGGTAAAAAATACAAGATTTTTGGGAAATTTATAAGAAGTTGAGTAGCATTCCCAACTTTTATCACTTTAATTTACAGAGACTTTCTTTGCGGAAGGTTATAAAGTCTATCTATCCATCCAAACTTATGAGATACCTATCCTGCTATCTTCTGGCAGTCTTAGCCGTATTAGGCTCATTGATGACTGCATCAGCCCAAACAGAAGTCCCCATTCTTCACTCAAACAAGATGGGTTACGTGGTTGACTTCAAACCACCCTACGCAAAAATCAGAGTAAACATTGAGGACGACTATCGGGATTACTACTCGTTTATCGATTACCCGGATAGTGTTCTGGTATTTATGGATAAGGCTGACCGGCGGCAGTACGAAAGTAAACGCCAAAAGTTTGAACGTGATCGCGAGAAGTATGAAGAGCGCAAACAGAAGGCTCTTTCTAGTAACAAGCCCTTTAAGGATCAGGTCCCTGCTCCAATTGATAAAGCTCATTATCAGCAATTAAAGCACTTACTCAAAGCAGGTCTGGAAATTGAAATTGCTTTTTACGAGTATCGGTACAGCAAAAAATTTGTCATGCAGGATATTACCATCCTGACGGACTTGAAAGGATCAGGTTCGGTTAGTGGCACCTATGAACAATTGGATGGAGAGATTGCGACCGTCGACGGAGAGGCAGTACGTCTCAAGTCAGGAGTTAAATTAGTTGGCGAAAAAGGCTACAAAGGTCGTTTTTTCAGCAGCTTTAAGGACATGGAGAAAGGCATGGAACTTAAACTCCGAGGCCAACGCCAAACCGATGGAATACTTCTGGTTGAATCAGGAACCGTTGTTCCCGATGAATTCACTGAGACCGATCGGAAGCTGTTGACTACGTTGCGGAATACCAAGAAGCTGTCGCTGGATGGAACAGAGGTGTCGTTTGGCAACGCTAAATTCAATTTATTGAAGGACGAAACGATTAACGCATACGTATCTCGCGTGGGACGAAAGCTAGTCCCTGATCATATTAAGAAATTGCCTAAAGATCATCCTGCTTATGTAAACTTTAATTTCTTCGTTGTTATTGACACTACGTTTAATGCGTGTGCTTACCCTGATGGTTCTGTCTTCGTTCATACTCAATTATTGAATGAAATTGATAATGAAGCTCAATTAGCTGCCGTTTTGGGACATGAAAT
Source organism: Fibrisoma montanum (assembly GCF_003583365.1). Classification (GTDB taxonomy): domain Bacteria; phylum Bacteroidota; class Bacteroidia; order Cytophagales; family Spirosomataceae; genus Fibrisoma; species Fibrisoma montanum. The sequence continues at coordinate 799,056 of NZ_QXED01000002.1, read as the reverse complement.
TGCTCATGTAACGTATCGACATAGCCGCCAAGAGTATGAAAAAAGCCAGGGAATTGCCATTGGAAAAGCCGTTTTCTCAACGGCTATGGTAGCGGCTTATGGCATGGAATCAGCAGACCTGGCTAATCTGGTATCAGCTTTTGGTGGAGCGGCCTTATCAAGCAGTTACAGCCGAGGATTGGAGAATCAGGCTGATCGTATTGGTTTAAATTACATTTATGAAGCTGGATATGATCCACGGGAGGCACCGAAACTGTGGGAAAAGCTGTTCCACCGTACTCCGGATGTGCCAACCAAAACATTCGGTGAGCGAATGCTAAGTCAAGCAGCAACAATTGCCACTTTATCCGAACAAGGTGTAAACCCTACAACTCAGCAAGTGACAGCATTGGCTGCCGCTGCCTTAAGCAACAATGCCATTTCCTCAATTTACGCGTCTCATCCATCCGCTGGCAAGCGGTTTAAATCGCTCAATGCTTTAATTATTAAAAATTATCAGGATGCAGATTTAGATAAACTTACTAAGGGCGAAACTGAATATAAATCCATTCAAAAGCGTTTAAGGCGATTGGTTAAGGGGTTACCAGCCACAGACGATAGTGAAGTGGCCGAACAACCTGGAGAGGGGCTTAAGCCAGCAGCCACGAAGAAGCCCGAAGCTCGTAAACTGAAACCGACAGGTACTCCTGCAAAGAAGAAAAAGTAGCCCTATTACCTTTTATAAGTATATGAAACGACTATTAACTTGCTTATTTCTACTGATTTCACTTCATGGTTATTCCCAGAAAATTCACTTGTTTTTCCTGGCTGACCCTGAAGACAGCCGTGGGGTCAAAGATCGAACAGAGATGGAAAATTTTTGGCGTTATGTGGGCCCATATTTAGACTACCCTGTTACAACTCAAACGGCTTACAGTCGTCGAGAACTTTTAGCAAAGTTACGAGCAACGCCTATTCTTGCTGGAAAGGATATAGTGGTTTTCTACTTTTCAGGCCGAGGGGAGGCTGCCAGCGATCGGGTGTGGCCTATTATGAAATTAAAAAGCGGTGACGAAACGCCTAGCCGTGATGTGATGGAAATAGTACGTCCCCGCAAAGCACACCTAACCTTAGTAATCGCTGATTGCGATAATCAGCCCGAACCGGTCTATGTGGCGCGGCTGATACCTCGTCCGCACCCCCCGGCTCTACGTGAAAGCAGCCAGAAATTTTTTCTTGGAAATGCTGAATGTAAAAAAATGTTCATCAAGATTGCTTCTGCTTCAGTTGGACAGCGAGCTATGCGTGATAAAAACGGCAACTCGGTTTTTTTAGGAGCTTTTTTAGCTGCAATGAAAGAGCAGATGGCCGAACCTGATCCCAGATGGGGGCTAAATCGTTTAGCAAACACTGTTAAAAGTAGTTTAATCGATAAAGTCATAACCCAATCGAACGGTATGCAAAAGCCTCGATTTGCTGTAGACTGCCCTGCTGACGTTGATGACGACGAAGGAGACGTAGCTTCTGATACCTCTCAAAATTAATCTCTGTATGCTGGCTAAAATAGGTATATTAATCTTTTTCTTATGGTTCCAGATGGAAATGGCGCATGGCCAGAATCTTTATGTCTTTTCAGTTATAGAGACGAACGCAGCAAAACGTCCCAACAAGATATTAGATGCTGAACGACTGCGCGCGTTTACTACAGAAATAGCAAAATACGGAAACTATACACTTCACTGGTACGACTTTGGCGACAGCGCGAATTTTACGCCCCAAGTAATACGCAAAACGATTGAAACCTTCTCACCCCGGTCATCAGAGATTGATATGATTTGGTTTTATTATGCTGGCAAGGGGTATTGTGATGGTCCAAAGGCTTGGCCAACGCTTCAACTAAATGGAGGAGACTTACCGGTTCGGGACTTATTGGCTCGGTTTCGGGCAAAACCCGTTCGGACCTTGCTGGTAACTGCTGATTGTAATAATAAACCTAGTCATTCTTCATCCCTTTTTGAGAATGATGAGCGAACAGTTAGCACTCAACAATTTGTATCAACGATTGTCAGACCGACCGTAACTAATCCAGCGTTGACCGATTTGCCCGACATGACCATCGTAGCTACTTATGAGAGTTTATTTAAAGCAAAAGATCTACGGCAAATTATTATTATGACATCTGCCAACCGGGGACAACGCGCCTACAGTTCACTAAAGCAAGGTTCAGTTTGGTTAATGGCCTTTACCCACGCCGTTTCAAATTTGATTAAATCGCAGTCTTACGGTCAATCGCCCTGGAAGTATGTTCAAGAAAACATAGTTCAGATAACGCAATCAAAGACAAAAAATCGCCAAACGCCTTTAATCAGCCGTCAAACCATCACCTGTTGTGAAACCGAATCAACCAATTAGGCCCTCTTTGATTACATTTTTCAGTGTAATGCTAGGACTACATCTTAGTGTATTTGGATTGATACAGAAAACATCGGCCCAAACCTTTCATCTGTTAATTTTTGCAGATACAGATGACCCAGGCTTGTCGGCTCCTAATCTCATGAATATTTCATTTCTAACCGAAATGGCTAACGATGTGTGTCAGGCCACTGGTTTAAAAAATCAGATGATGGTTTTTAAAGGTAAAGATTTTTTGGCCAGCCGGTGCGATCAGGTCCTCAGCAATTTTAAGCCTGAGGCCAACGATGTTGTTTTTTTCTATTTTATGGGTCATGGTTGGAACAATTCGGAGACGGAGGAGCCTATGCTCCTGTTTAAAACCCAGGGCCAGAGTCCTGGCCCAACTAATTCTCGCAACCTAAAAGCTGTATTTGAACAATTAAGACGTAAAGGCAACCGCTTGACACTGGCCTTCGGTGAATCCTGCAATAGCGCAATTAATGACCGTTCGAAGGCAAAAGGGCACAATACACGTATCATGAATGTATCAGCAATACAGGCTGAGCAACTGAAGAACTTATTCTTACAGAGCCGAGCCTCCATTTTGTTGCATACCTGTAAGCGAGGGCAAAAGTCGAATAGTAGTGAAGATGGGGGATGGTTCTTTACATCGTTTTACGATCAGTTCAAGCAGTTTACTTCTAAATCATTTCGTCAACAACCAGCTGAATGGAGGGCTTTGCTAAGCGCTTCAACTCAATCAACCATCGAATATGCCCGTGAACAAGGAGCAGTACAGGAGCCTGTCTTTCAAATCTTTGCGACTGAAACTGTTGCCGGATCAACTGGAGCTGCTGTAGCCACTGCCTCACCTGTAAGTACTGGTTTGTCGCGTGTTGATTCCCCTAGCGCGTCCGTACTCGAACCATCTGTTAGCCCTGTTGTCACAGAACCCGTGTCCAGCCCTGAATCTACAGGAGACTTAACAGGCATTTGCGCTATCAACCGGGTGGCTTTCAAAGCCTTGCAAAGCCATTTGAGCTATTTAAAAAATTTTCGTGGACGAGTGTCCACAATGGAGCCTGATGCGGCTGCTGAAGAATTTCGTAAATATTATTCAACTGATCGGCAGGAATTTTTTCGTCTGGCTACCCAGAAACTAAATGTAATTAACCTTGGACCTGAAGACGTAGCATGGTTTACCAAAACCTGTGGTGAAACAGCCGAATTGCTCGATGAAACTAATGATTACATCAATGATCCTCAATTTAGAAACATTGCTTCCAGTAAATTAGCTATCCCAATAGACAACTTAGGAGACACAGTCGCAAGAGTTCAGAATTTGCTCAGGCGTTGTAAAGAATAAGCCTGCAGCCTGTTTACTACTATCCTTGTAACCAACTTTGTCCTTACTAACAAATCTTGTATAGAAATCATTTCAGAGAGTATTACCATTAGTCCATACTATTAAACAATGAACCGTTTGATGTATTACTGTAAGCCTATTGCTGAATACGTTTCTAAAGTAAAGATTTACAGAGATATCTACCGTTAAATTAATTCAGAAGAGATTGTGGATCAAAACAGGTTACTGTTTCCTATTTTTAAATTGGAATTTAGTAAACATATTCTTATCCACCCATTTTGAATTACTTCTATGCCTACGTTTTCACGAACGAAATGGCTACTTGGCTGTTTGATTCTATCTGCTTTGCCGGTCTATGGACAAACGGAACAGACATTCCATACTTACTTTGACCAGGGACAGCGGTATGAACAACAAGGTAATTACCGCAAAGCTTTCGACGCCTATGGTAAAGCCCTGTCCTATGCATCAGCTACCAACCGTACTACGGTTCAACAGGCCATAAATCATGTGGATGAATTAATCCAGCAGCAGATGCTGGTGATTGAATCACATTCGAAGGAGATTCGTCATGTACTGACGACCATCGTCAGCAAGCCCAATCGGGACCGTATTCAAAATGAATTAATTTCTTTACAGCAACGCGAGGATGCAAATGTGACCGATTATAAGGCACTATTGCGAAAGGTAAAAGCATTAAAGCAGGTTGAAACAAACATTGCTAATAGCGAGGGGGTTGTAAACCGCCCGATACCCTCTCCAACTTCACCTAATCGCTCGTCCGTCAGGCCCAAACCAACGCTGGCCCCGCCCCCACCAAAGACTATAACGAGTAGTATTCCTAGCACATCAAAAGAAGGAACACGATCGAAAGATAAAAGTAAGTCAATTAGACTGACTAACGATAAGCAATATTAATTGAAGTCAAAATCCTGTATACACTATATCACCCATAACTAACTATGCGTCCAATTATTTACCTGTTTTTAGGACTGTTGCTGACCAACTGTACTAAGAAAGTGCTGGTTCGCTATAAACAATTGCCGACCGAAATGCACTCTTCCGAATCGTTGACCCAAATGATGCTGGTAAATAGGTCGCCTAAAATCGTATTACGTGTTCCTGAGACTCGTAAAGGAGTTACCAATGACCAGAGTACGGATAGTCAGAACAAGAAGCGCCCCCGAGAACTGAACAAAGCAGCCAATAAGCAGGATGATAACCTGCTTTACAACGCTATTGAAAAACAACTCTTCCGAGAAGGGTTCAGTGTACGCGATCGAGGTCTATTTAATGAAGTATTAGATAAAGCAGCTAGCGTTGACTATACAAAAGTAAATGGTCTTACAAACACAGATCTGATTCTAGAATGGATCAACATTGACCGAGAAGTTCATTACAATACCAACCGGTGTTACGAGGCTACGCGGAAAGGAAAAGAGCGGGAGATTCAACTACCGAATAACTTCCGGCGGTTAGGAGCCTCTGTGGAGTTCAAGCTAATATACGTCAAAACCAACGAGGTAGTCGGTACCTATAAACTACACTATACCCCCTGTACGGATGGTTGTGCTTACATCTATAAGGGAGGTCGACTTCACCCGTCGGTGCCACGAACCAAAATTGGCCCTTACGAAGCTGTTGAGCAAGACGAATTGGAGTTATTTATGACTGATGCAACTAAGCAACTAGTTCGCGCGATGCGCTAATTCATTTTACTATCAACACCATGAAAGTATACCTAGCTTTTTTTTGGTTTGTGTGCATAGGCAGCCAAACTGTTTATTTTAATACAGCTTCGGCGCAGGATGCAATTTACTTTTCGAACGGTGACCAATTACTCAACGCTCGAATTACTAACCTTACTGGGGATAAAGTTACATTCAGTGTAGAAGGAAACCCAAAAGAGCATAGCTTCAGTCGGAGCAGAATCTTGATGGCTTTCACTAAAACTGGACACTTCCTGCTCATGTCGGAGTTAGCAACTGATCTGGAGCAGGCCAAACAGCAATTACGGACATTTCTGGAAGCCCCTTTACGCAACGACAGCAAAGACTATTTAATCAAAGCGATCCCAATTACAGTAATTCCTGGCGAAATCACCTATGACAGCGATGAATTAGTTAATTACAAAGCTGTGTCCGGTAATTCTGCTTCAATAAATAAAGATGAATTGTTAGCAATACTTTATAAAGACGGAAGACATTCAATTATTGCCCTTGCAAGTGATGTAGCCCCAATACTGGCCGAAATCCGGCCAACGGTGTTCAATGGCGGAAAACCGGTTACCAGTACAACACCTGCTCCTCCGTTCTCGGTAACGAATGTAACGACCGCGCAAGCAGACTTAACAGCAACAACTCCATCAAAACCAGTGGTTGTTGAACCAGTCGCTGCTCAGCCAACCGACTTAACTCCCTCAAAACCCGTCGTTACTCCCCCCCCCCATGCAATGTTTGCTAGGCCACGACTGACGTTGACCGAAGAAGAAAAAGAAGGATATCGGCAGAAATCACTGGCTCGGGTGGAGGATTTCGTGGCTTATATCAATATAATCACTGACAAAAATATCAGTAATGATGATAAAGACCGGGCTATCGCACAGGCTACGAAGCTTTTTATGGCAGGCGCCACAGTTGAAGTTACATCGGTCAGTCGTCCTGGTTCGCGAACGCTGTCCATAGGTCAATATCTGACCCGTTTGAAATTACTTCCCTATAAGTCTACTAGAATTGAATGGGTACAGACTAAGTTCGTGAAAGATTTAAGTCAGGAAGCCGATGGAAACTACTACGGGACGATTGCCGGCCAGCAAACCTTTATTGGTTATGATAGCAATGGTAAACCCGTCTACAGCGACAGTACAGCCAAAAATGTTCGGGTGAAATTAGAATCATACCAAAAGGTGATTGACGGTCAGGAACTCGACAAGTGGCGGGTGTTGCTGGGTAACGTAAGTGTAGAGACCGAACAGAACTAAATAGTTTATGACGGGGCTGGCACATCGGTTTGTCCTACTAACGACAGGTCTGTTCAGTGGACTATGCTGGCCATTGTTGGCGGCACCCTGTATGCGATTGACCGGAGTGGTACAAGACTATGCTACTCGCCAGCCCTTAGCTGCCCAGTTTTTCCTAAAAACCTCTACTGGTCGCACCAACCTCGGCAGTTCGACCGAAACAGGCCGGTTTCAGATCGACATAAGTTGTCAAGCTACTATGTTATTGATCGAGCGCAAGGGCTACCGGCCTCAACAACTCCCTTTAAACGAGATCACAACCAAAGCGGGAGAAGTGTCAATCCCTGTTATTATTCCATTGATTGCAGTGGACCCGGAGGGAACCGACCGGCCTTATCTACAAAGCGAACAAACGCATACAGAGCAACAGGGTAGTGGGTTGACCAGCCCCCGTCCTCAACAAAACGTATTTGTGATAACGGACGCCTTTACTAATAAAGCGCTCCCAGCCAAAGCTTGTTTCGTTTTCACCAACAGCGGCCAGAAAAGGTGTTTCAACGCCAACGCAGCAGGGCAATTAATAATGGAGTTCGATCGAAAAGATATTATTGCCGTCGAAATAGCGGCTCCCGGCTACCAGACATACAAGGGAAATATCAACGTTGAAGAATTAAATGGACGTCGGTTACAGCATGTGATCCGGCTGACGCGGGAGCTGGTCCTGTTGTCAGTACAGATCGACGGCGGAGTGGGTAGCTGCGAACTTCGAACGCCGGGTAGCAGTAAAGGAATTGCTCTGGTGCCTGTCCCAGCGCATCCGGACGTTCTGGTAGCCATGAATGTCCTGTCACAAGTTTACACTCTAGTCGTTCTTGACCGTCGTGGAAACGTTCGAGAACAACGACCGATTAGTCTTCGCCGAGGCCTAAATGTGGAAAAGGTAGCAAAACCTCTAGTAGCAGCTTCGACCTCTGGTGCTTCTACGGTTACAGAACATACGTCCATACCGCCCTTGACCAGGACCGATTCGCTACCTCTCATCTACTTTGAACGAAGTAGTTACGCGATTCAGCTTTCTGCGAAACAGGTTTTGCTACAAATAGCAGCCTATCTCATTCAGCGTCCCGAATTGAAACTTAGAATTATCGGGCATACTGACGCCGAAGGGGATGAGCGTCTAAACCGAGCCCTGGCTGAGAACCGGGCCCGGGTTGTATTAAGTTTTTTAACGATACAGGGCATAGATGACCACCGACTCGAAATAGTTGGTTTTGGTAGTCGCTACCCCGCAGCTCCGAGCGATACAGAAGCTAATAAAGCCAAGAATCGGCGTGTTCAACTAAAGTTCATGTCAAATTAAACTCCTTGAAGATGATGCAAACTCATTGGCTGCGTACGGGAATAGGCTGTTTTTTATTTGGTCTCCTAATGGTACTGGTCAGCTGCCATGAAGAGCCGGCTTTGCCCGACTCGATCGTACCTTATCAGTGCCGGATAGCACAGGTCGAAATAATTGATACTACCTATCGTAGCACGACTGCTTATGAGTACGATAAGTCGGGAAATCTGACCAAAATTGTTTTTCCTTCAGGTACACGGACGTACACTTACGACAGCGAAGGATATCTGACTAAGACGGAGGATGGTGGTACTGTTCTAACGTATCAATACGAAAGTAATCCTAAACGAATCAAGGAAATTTCTGGGGGAACACTTAAGTATTCGTACGCGTACGAGGGCGATAACTTAAAAACATACAGTATACAGAATGGTACAGCCGTAATAACCTATACCTATTCGGCTGGGCAGTTGAGTGATATAAGAACTACACCTACTGATATTTTTAAAGTCCAAAATGGCAAAATTAGTCAAGAGAAGTACACCAATGGGGCTATTTTGAACGACATATACAACAACCTTGATCAATTAGTCAGTCAAGAGTACATATTTCCGAATGGTATGGAACGTAGGGTATATACGTACACGTATGACGACGATAGCAAGATTTCATATTCTAATACTGGCTTGTTTTTTAAAGGTTTCCCTAAACTAGGACAAGGCAAGAGCGTACATCAACCAGGTCCTTATATGAACTCGCCAGGCCGAGCCGTTGCCACCAATAATATACTCACTTTGACTGAAACGTATTATCGGAAAGTTGGTACAGGCTGGGGAGATCCACTGTTCAATCGAACCTTACGTTACAAACATGCCTATTATCAAAATCGCTATTCGCTCGGGTACGCCCGAAGTGACGGACAACGAGTCCGCTATACTTATTCTAATTGCGAGTAATCAACAAAAAAACATTTGCTTCTCAAACGCATAATGTAAGGCTACTAAAATTTAAAACGCATGAAAAAACTTTTTACGTTCTACATAGCTTTACTTACCGCCCTACAAGTAGTTGAAGCACCTGTATTTGGACAATCGCCGTCACCGTTAACCAAGCGCGATGACGATAATATCACGTATTACGCGCGGGAGAGATTAACGTTGTTGAATCAGCTGATGAATCAGTTAACTGACAAGGAACTGGAAGGTCGAGATGTGAACTATCTTATATCGAACAGCTATCAGCCAGGGGAAAATCAGGTGTTCTATAATGACCTGGTTACTATTGAAGACGATATTAACCCCGATCATACATCGACAGATAAAACAGAAGACGTAACGATTGAAAAATACCTAACCGATTTATCGTTATTTTACGCCAAACCCGATCAGCCTAACACTATTATCTTTTCTAACTACAGGTTTCCTCCCGCCCGACAAGAAAAGGATTTTATACTGAAAAAGGTCTACTTCACTTCAACGTTTCGTGGAAAAAATACCAAAACAGACAAAGCGTATCTGCCTACGAATCGGGTGGTTGAGATGCGGGCCGAACGAATTAATAATAAATGGCAGGTACGTATTATCCGCTTTGGCTTTTTCCAGCCCGGCGAAAGTATGGAATCAATTCCCCAGAATCCTGCATCACCCAAACCTGGCAATACAACCACTGCCGAGATTACTAAAGTGATGATTCCAGAAAACCTGTCGATCAATGGAGCCGACGTTGCCTACCAGCGAACTGATGATGGAGTTGAAGTTAAACTCAAATTTAACAGAGATTGGACGCAGGTAGTCCAAGCGGGTTCAGTTGATATTCCGATTGGCTGGTATAAACGGCAGGGAAAACTGCCAATATATGTGTGGGTGAAAGGCGATCAGTTAGATGAACAAACCAAAATCGAGTTTCAAAAAAATAACAATCGCTTTATTTTTTACAAAGGATTGACTTACAACGGATTTGATCGAGTAATTCAAAAACCAGTAGCAGCCACAACCCAACCGGTTGGTACTACGGCATCATCAATACCAACATCCAGCCTAACGCTACCCTCCTCCCAAACTACAGCAATCGCCAGCCGACCGCCCGCCACCGAACCTAAACCAGCCGTGTTGAGTGGCAGCAATCCCAGCGAAACACAACCCGCTCCCACAACAACTCAGATCAGTAAGGCAGAGCTGAAGTCTGATACGCCAATACCTAACCAGCCTGCATCAATAACAACAGATGCGGCGGTGGCTCAGGAGAAAACCAGACCCTCAACGCCTATTGTGAAGGTTCCGGACAAACAAGAAACTTCGACACCAACTCTAACGCAATCATTAACGGCAGAGGCTAAAGCCCGGAAGGCACGCTACCGCCGGGCGGGGTGGCTACAGATTGTTGGGGGTATTGCAGGTTTGGTAGGGGGATATCTGTCTTACTCAGCCATCAAGAAAGACTACGATAACTATAAAGCCCGCGTTGACCAATTGAACAATAATTACAACACCTGGCGCGACCTGACCCGCAACCCAACCGGTAGTTCTCTTGAACCCATGTCTATCAGTAGCTACGGCAAACCGGGAATGTATGGTGCTTATGCAGGGTGTGCAGTTAGCCTGGCTTTAGTTGTAAACAGCATACGGTCGTTCGGCAAAGCGGGGAAAATTAAGCCATTAATAAAGAAATAAGTACTCAAATATGATACTTACACACCATGAGAAATAACCTTTATCGATTGGCAATTGGGATAATTGTGTCCCTAGTAAGCTTAACAAAACTGTGGGCTCAACCTGTCTCACTTACACTAACCGACCGAGACGACTCCGGTAATGTATTTACTGGTTTTGTATTCTATTCAGGTAATCAGTACGGTGATGCTTCAATTTACGCGAAGTTTGGCGGCAGCGGTACTAAGTCATTTACAATGTTTTCGCCAGGAGAGAACAAAAACATTGATCCAGTAACTGAAAATAGGTTTTTCAACATCCGTCCGACAGGTAATATGGTTGTAGACAAAAGTAAAGTTTTAAACTTTTCCGGTTCTACAGCAAACATTTTTGGTTCAGTTACAATAACAGCTAAACAACTAACCATTACGACCAACGGTCCTAATGTAACCGAAACAACGGCCGGTTCTGAATTGCTATTTACATACGTTACAGGAACTGGGACATATCCGATCGACTTAGCTATCGGTAAGTTCAAAGTTCAACTATTGACCTCTAGTGGAGTTTTTATACGAGACATGCTTAATTCGGAAAATCTGTATAATCCTCCAGCTGAAGACTTTGGCTACAGTCGAGGTAACCCACGTGAAATAAAAGCAACGCTACCAGCTGATGTGCCTCCTGGAACTTACCGGGCCAGGGTAGTAACCAACGGTTTGACACAGCAAGTTCTTGGAACGGTAAGTTCGACGTTCGTAGTTAGATCTAGTCAATTAACGATAAAGACAACTTCCGTTAATATAACAAATAACTACTGCCCAGGTCGAGACCAATTTATTGTTGGTTTCACTGTTAATGGTACTCCTCCAAGTGGCACTGTCTACACCGTTTTGATTTCAGATCAGAATGGCGTTTTTCAAAGCCCAAATCCTAGCCGGGAAAGGGATGGAAATATACTTGGGACAGGCACGACTTCTCCAATTACCTGTAGTAAAACACGCCCAATAGACACCTATCCAAAAGGCAATTATAAAATAAAAGTTATTTCAAATAATGGCAATGTTCAGGATGATGGTTCTTCAATAGGCGTAACCCTAATTCGTCCTGATCCCCCTTCTGTTAAGAATCAAACTTATTGCCAAGATAATCCCATTAGCTCGTTTGAAGTTGGTGCTAGCAATTTGATGTGGTTTGGCGTTTATACAAATGGTAACCGAGAAGGCTGGGACCGTCGAGAAGCTCCACCGATACCAAAAGTTCCGGGAACATATAGCTATGAAGTTGCGCAAATAGATAACAACGACTGTCAAAGTGGTTATAACACATTTACCCTAGTGGTTACTGGAAAATCAGCTATGCCCAGCGTATCGAATGTTGATCAGTGCAAGGGTGAATCGCCACGGCAGTTAAGTGCTAACGGTCAGAACCTAATTTGGTACTCTTCAAACGGCAACCAGCTTACAGGACCTCCTGCTCCTTCAACCGATGTTATTGGTACACAGGTATATAAAGTATCACAACAGGAAGGGTCTAATTGTCGTAGCGATCAGGCAACTATTAATGTAACGATAAAAGACATACCAGTAAAACCAACTGTCCCTAATCCCGATGCTCTTTGCCAGGGAGGGCCTTCTAAAGCACTTACAGCCATTGGTGAGAATTTACAATGGTATGACTCGAATAATAATGCTATTAATGGAGCCCCACAGCCACCTACTAATGGAACCACGCCTTTAACCTATCAGGTAACTCAAACACGTAATGGTTGCACCAGTGAAAAAGCAACTGTTATTCAAACGTTTAATTTGGCTCCAGTCAGACCTATAGTTAGTCCATTGCTACTTTGTTTGAATGAGGCATCTAAAGCACTATCTGCTACGGCTTTATCAGGTCACCGACTCAATTGGTATGGGCAAAATGCAACTGGTGGGTCAGCTTCGATAGCCGCTCCCGTCATTACAACCGAAGCTTCAAAAAATTTGCTGTATTATGTCAGTCAGACAAACGAAGCTACATCCTGCGAAAGCCCTCGGCAATCATTAACAGTAGTGGTGGCCAACAAGCCAAACGCACCGGAAGTAGTAGCTTCTCAATTTGCCTGTCTGGGCACACCCGCAAAAGCGTTGACTGCCAAAGGCAACGATTTGTTATGGACAGCATCGAGTGGTGGTGGTCTGACTTCGCCAACGACTCCGCCAACCCCCCCCACCACTACCGCAGCGACCTATTCCTATACTGTTACCGATCGCCTTGGCAGCTGCGTTAGCGAACCAAGTTTTATTACGTTTACGGTCCGCTCATTGCCTGCAGCTCCGGTTGCTCAATCCACACAAAATGCTTGTATTGGTACGCCTTTCTCGCTCTCTGCTACGGGTAATGCCCTTAAGTGGTATTCGTCGCAGTCCGACGCTGAAAACAAACTTAATTCACGATCACAGGCAACAATTCCAACCAATGGGGCCTCTTCTCAAACTTGGTATGTCACCCAATCTGATGGTAGCGGCTGTGAAAGCCCGTACGTACCTGTTCTGGCACGCGTTCTTTCTCAGGCAACAGCTCGATTAGTGGGTGACGGCGAAATGTTTAGCACCGACAGTTCTGCTGTACGTATTCACTTTGGAGGAGAGGGCCCCTGGACACTGACATGTTGGGACGGCGAGAAATTTCGGACTTTCAACCGGACGCTGGAGAATCCATTGGTAGTTTGGGTCAGACTTCCCGCATCATTGTCAACGCAAATTGGAGTAAGCCGCCCCCTGAGTTTTTCGATTAACTCACTTTCCAATGACTGTGGACCCGGCGTACTTCCGACACCTTACCAATTAAGAATCAATCCTGTTACGTCCATTGATCCAGCAATTGAGAAAGTTAATGTGTTGGTTTCTCCAAATCCAATCAGTGGCTCTATCTTAATCAATTGGTTAGCACCATTACGGAAAGCAATCACATTACGAATTGTTTCAGCAACAGGACGTATTCTATTGCAAACTGACCGAATAGGAACGGGTGCTTTACAATCTGAAATCGTCAATACAAGTAGTTTGCCGGTTGGGTTATATATAATTCAACTTCAGTCAAGTGGAATTAGCTTAGCCGAACGACGAATTATAAAGGAATAGTCGTTCCAAAAATAGTGTTTTAACATAGTAATCACTGAACGGCATCCAAAGTTTTACCGTATATCAATTTTATCAGAACTACTTAATGGCCTAATCCCTTTCTTAAGATTTGTAATAAAGTGTAAGTCTCATACTTCGCAAATTGCCATTGACGACGGGCTACATAAATCGTTCTTTTTTGCTCATAAATGGCTAAGTTTAGCCCCCAACCGTAACAATCAATTTCATGTTTACTCGCTTCCAGTCGCTCATCCGCGACTATTTTGGCATGTCGCACAAGGAAAGTCGCGGCTTCGTCGTCGTGATTTTTCTTACGCTGCTTTGCCTGCTTATTCCCTTTCTATACCGCTACCTGGTTCCCGACACCGTTGTTGATACGTCGGCCGCTGATCAGCGAAAACTCGATAGCCTCGTAGCCCTGATGCAGACGGAGACAATAAAGCAGGATGCCGAGCGCCAGAGCCGCTACGCCAACGACCGCGCCCGTACCACCGCTGAGCATTTCAGCGAACCAAACCTGTTTCCCTTTGATCCGAATACGGTAAGTGTTGCGCAGTGGCAGCAACTGGGCCTGCCGCGCTGGATGGCCGAGCGTATCGACAAATACCGTAGCAAGGGCGGGCAGTTCCGCCGTAAAGAAGACCTGCTGAAAATCTATGACTTTCCCCCTGATTTGTACGATCAACTGGAGCCGTATATTGTTCTGAAAGGAGGAAAGGGAAGAAAGGAGGAGGGCGAAAAGAGCTTCGCTGCCTTCAATGATAAACCGTATGCAAACGAATCTGGCCGACCTGCGGAAAGGCCTTCCTTTTCGGAGAAAGCTAAACCGGCCCTCCAGCCGTTTGACATTAATTCGGCCGATACGTCGCAACTGATTGCGTTGAAGGGCATTGGGTCAACCCTCGCCGGACGTATCGTTAAATTCCGCGATGCTCTGGGCGGATTTGTTTCTACGGATCAGTTTCGCGACATCTACGGTCTGGATTCGCTGGCCGTGGAGGAATTGCAGAAGTTTGGCAGGATCCAGTCGGCTCCCCGAAAAATACCGGTCAACACCGCCACCGCCGAAGCCTTGGATCGCCATCCGTTCCTGACGCGCCGACAAGCCGAAATCATCGTCAAGTACCGCGAACAGCACGGAGCCTACACCTCCGCCGAGTCGCTCAGGCCTATCCGGATTCTGGACGCCAGGACGATTGAGAAGATAGCGCCGTATCTGGAATTCTGAGAAGAAAAGGAGGAGGGAGGAATGGAGAAAGGAACGGCTCAGTGGCTATTCCATTCTCCTTTCCTCCCTCCTCCTTTTCTCCTTCTAAAAATTAGGCTTCAGCAGGTACTTGGCGTAGAAGGCGTCAATGACTTCAACGGCTTCGGTAGGCGTATCGACCAGGCTGATCAGCTTCATATCCTCCGGGTTGATGTTATGCTCCTGCCCCAGCATCACCTCCGTGATCCAGTCAATCAGCCCCTTCCAGTACGACCGGCCAACGAGCACAATCGGAAACCGGGCAATTTTCTTGGTCTGGATCAAGGTAATTGCTTCAAACAGCTCGTCGAGCGTGCCCATGCCACCCGGCATGACAATGAAGCCCTGGGCATATTTGACAAACATGACCTTCCGGACAAAGAAGAAGTCAAAGTTGATGCTCTTATCCGGATCAATGTAGATGTTGCTATGCTGTTCAAACGGGAGTTTGATGTTCAGACCAACGGATTTACCGCCTTGTTCGAAAGCACCTTTATTGCCGGCTTCCATGATACCGGGACCACCGCCCGTAATTACTCCGTAGCCGTGTCGCACCAGCTTAGCGGCAATTTCCTCGGTTATTTTGTAATACGGATTATCGGGCTTGGTCCGGGCTGATCCGAAAATGGATACACAAGGGCCAATTTGTGCCAGTTTGTCAAAGCCTTCGACGAACTCGGCCATTACCTTAAAAATGACCCAGGAATCAGCGGTTTTTACTTCGTTCCAGTTCCGGTCCTGAAAGGCTTCCTTGATTCTTTGTTCGTCGGGCGTTAAGAGTAGCTCGTCACGCTTTGGTAAATCTTTGGCTATCTGGGTTGGGCTCTGGGTTTCTGAGCGTTGCATCGTCGATGTAGATGACACCGAAACGGCTGCATTTTCTTTTGTTTCTTCCATACTTTCTGCAAAAACGGTGAGTCCTAAACGTACACACTGTTTGATAAACTAGTTAACCGCCCGCGTCTGCGTACTGACGTCAGCCATACACGTCGGTAATCTGCATCAAGGCGGAATAGAATAACGAATATTTTAGGCGAAAGTTTCCCGCAGCGTATTATGTAATTATTGCGGTCCACACCTGCCAATCGACCCGACGGCTGGGATTAATCGGCTAGCTGTAGGCTCAGGCAATTCGACGACTTTCGAGAAACGTTTCTATGCGGTCGAGCGCTACAGTCAGTTCATCAACAGTGGGTAAGCATACAATCCGGAAGTGGTCGTTGTGAACGTAGTTAAAGCCCGTGCCGGCCACCACGAGCACTTTCTGCTCAGTTAGCAGATCGTACACAAACTGATTATCGTCGGCCAGTCGGAACCGATCGAGGTCGAGCCTGGGAAAGACGTATAAAGCGCCTTTCGGCTTCACACACGATACGCCCGGAATGGCCACCATCCGGTCGTAGGCCAGCATGATCTGCTTGTGCAGCCGGCCACTCGGGGCCACCAGGTCGTTGATACTCTGGTACCCTCCCAGCGCGGTCTGGATCGCGTACTGCGTCGGCACGTTGGCGCAGAGCCGCATGCTGGCCAGCAGCGTGAGGCCTTCGATGTATGATTTTGCTTTCTGCTTCGCCCCGCTCAGAATCAGCCAGCCCCCGCGAAACCCGGCCGCGCGGTAGTTCTTTGACAGGCCGCCCATAGTGATGCACAACGTATCGTGCACGCTTTTGGCGATGGGGTGATGCATGGCTCCGTCGTACAGAATCTTGTCGTAGATTTCGTCGGAGAATACGATGATTTTGTGCTTTTCGGCAATCCGGGCAATGCCTTCCAGCACGGCCTTATCGTAAACAGCGCCGGTCGGATTGTTTGGGTTGATAACCACAACGGCCCGGGTCCGGGGCGTAATCTTGCGCTCAATGTCGGCCAGGTCGGGGTTCCAGTCGGCGGCTTCGTCGCAGATGTAATGAACCGGCCGGCCACCACAAAGGGCTACGGACGTGGTCCAGAGCGGATAATCCGGCGACGGCACCAGCACCTCATCACCCTCGTTGATGAGCGCCTGCATAGACAGCAGAATCAGTTCGCTGACACCGTTGCCAATAAAAATATCGTTGATGGTAATCCCCGGCAGGCCGATGTTCTGGGTATGGTGCATCACCGCCTTTCGGGCCGCGAATAAGCCGCGGGAGTCGGAGTACCCCTGCGCGTTGCGGATATTCAGGATGATGTCGTGGACAATTTCGTCGGGCGTATCAAAACCGAAGGGCGCGGGATTGCCGATGTTCAGGCTGATGATTTTGTACCCCTGACTTTCCAGTTCGAGGGCTTTTTCGTACACCGGTCCCCGGATGTCGTATTTTAAGTTCGTGAGCCGTTCGCTCTTCAGAATTTCCTCCATACTAGCAACATACTGGCTTTTACAGCCGGAGCGCAAAGGTACGAAAAGCATTTGAGCCGCATCGGCTTCGATGAACGACAAAAAAAGTGGGCCCGAAACGTAGCTACGTTTCGGGCCCACTTCATCTATGTGTTCGGCCGATTACAGAGCGGCTTGTAATTTCTGCTCCAGGATGTTTTTCGGTACGGCACCGATCACTTTGTCGACCAGCTGACCGTTTTTGAAAACCATCAGTGTCGGAATGCTGCGGATACCGAATTGCTGCGGTACACGGGCGTTTTGATCAACGTCCATTTTGGCGATAACAGCTTTGCCTTCGTATTCGTCGGCTAGTTGTTCAACAACCGGACCGATCATCTTACAGGGACCACACCATTCGGCCCAGAAGTCTACCAAAACCGGTTTATCGGAATTAATTAAATCGTTAAAGTTCGCGTCAGTTGCTTCAAAGGCGCGTGATCCTGCTGCCATGACTAAACGAGTTTTATGTGTGTAAATAAGATTCTACACCATAAACCGTTTTGATACGGATAAGTTCCGGTTAGGCTACGTAGCGGCTTAGGTCATCTGGACAATCCACGGGTTTATTGGGCAGCAGCAACCTGCCACTGCATTTCAGTGGCCCGCGACATGAGATCTTGCAACTCCTTTGTCAACCGTGTTTTAACTTCCTGGAACTGCTCAATCATAAATGCATTCGGTTCATCTGCTTGTTGATGCCTCCTAATGGCCTCGTTCATACGCCTAACCTGTTCGATCGTGTGAAATAGCCGTATCTCTAACTCGTCGTTAATTTCCATACGTTATCGACAATTCTATCAATCCTTTTGGACGTTTTCGCCGATCAGTTTTCAAGAAGTAGTACCAATCCAATTCATCCGCTCGACTAATTAAATACTTAGGATGATCGGCGGGGTACTGCTCGACAAAGTAACAGTCCAATGCAGTAGATACATCTTTCTTCAACTGACGCAACTCATTCGAGATATTGTCAAAATAGGAAAAAGGTACGAAGATCACAATATCAATGTCCCCTGGCTCTGCTTGTCTACTGACGAAACTACCATCAATCCACTCTCTATGAGCAATGGGCAGCACCATCTGTAGCTGATTTAAGAACTGCTCATACTGGAGCAGTAAATCTTTACGATGACTGTTCCAGCCAAACGTATCCTTAAAGACGGAATAATCAACCTGGTTGATCTCGTAAGGAGTGATATAGCCGTTTTGATCAAAACTTATTGCTTGGATCCCCATCCTACGCCACCTTACACGTCACGCCGTCCAGGCTATCCAGCGCCCGCAGCAATGTATTAGTTGGGGCTACCTTCACCGTCCGCGACAGCAAACTGACTTCAATTCGCTCGTGGGGGTCAGCGACGTTGAGCAATAAGGTACAGGTACCGGGGTGGGCACTGATCAGTTCCGTAATCCGGGCGATGAGCTGGGCGTTTACCGAATCCAGCGACAGCGAGACCCGTAACTCCTTGCAGAACTTGTCGCGCATTTCGCTCAGCAGCCGCATCGCCGTTGGCTTGAATTCCAACTGATCGGAGTTCCAGCGGTTCTGCGTCTTACCCGTTATGTGCAGGAAGCGGCCGACCTCCACATACTGGGCCATCCGCACGTAGTCGTCGCCAAACAGGGTCATCTCGACGGACGTACTGTAGTCCTCAAATTTGAAGATCATGAACGGATTACCGTTCCGGGCGATTTTCGTCTGCACCGCCGATACAATGCCCCCCACCTTGATTTCGGGCTGGCGCGTTTCGTAGATCTTGTCCAGCGTGCAGTTGCAGAACCCGTCCAGTTCCAGCTTGAACTCATCGAGCGGGTGGCCGGTGATGTAAAACCCAACGACCTCCTTTTCGAACTTCAGTTTCTCAATCTGGTTCCATTCCGGCACGGTCGGCGCTTTTGGCCGCGGCAGCATAGGTTCTCCGCCCGTCAGCGCTCCAAACAGCGACTGTTGCGCAGCCGCTTTCTCGGCGTGGTAATTGTTGCCGTACCGAATGATTTTGTCCAGGAAAGGTGATGAGTCGCCATCGGCCATTTCAAAATACTGGGCCCGGTGGTACTCATCGATACTATCGAAAGCGCCGGCGTAGGCCAGCGATTCCCAGGTTTTCTTGTTCACCGTCCGGAGGTTAACCCGGATCGCAAAGTCGAAGATATCTTTATAGGGGCCACCCGCCTTACGTTCCTCAATGATCGCTTCTACGGCTGCGTCGCCCGCGCCTTTGATGCCGCCCAGACCAAAGCGAATTTCGCCTTTCTGGTTTACGCCAAACACCCGCTCCGATTCATTCACATCGGGGCCCAGCACCGGAATACCCAGGTTCTTACACTCTTCGAGGAAGAACGTAATCTTTTCGATGTTACCCAGACAGCTTGTCAAGACGGCCGCCATGTACTCCGACGGATAGTACGTTTTGAGGTACGCCGTCTGATAAGCGACAAAGGCGTAACAGGTGGAGTGCGACTTATTGAATGCGTAGGACGCAAAGGCCTCCCAGTCGCTCCAGACTTTCTCGCAGATTTTCAGATTCAGGCCGTTGGCGGCACATCCGTCCATGAACTTGCCCTTCATCTTGTCGAGCACGTCCTTCTGCTTTTTACCCATCGCCTTCCGCAGCACGTCGGCGTCGCCCTTGGTGAAGTTGCCCAGCTTCTGCGACAACAGCATCAACTGTTCCTGGTAGACGGTAATGCCGTACGTATCGGCCAGAAACTCCTCCATTTCGGGCAGGTCGTACTTGACTTCCTCGCGGCCGTGCTTCCGGTTGATATAATTCGGGATGTACTGAATCGGTCCCGGACGATACAGGGCGTTCATGGCGATAAGGTCCTCGAAGCGGTCGGGCTTGAGGTCCTTCATGTGCTTTTTCATCCCGTCGGATTCGAACTGAAAAATCGCGTTGGTTTCGCCCCGCTGAAACAGTTCATACGCCTTCGGATCGTCCAGCGGAATATCGTCAATGTCCGTTTCGACGCCGTTGACAAAAAAGCCTCCGTAGTTTTGCCTGATGAGCCGCAGACATTCCTTGATGATCGTCAGGTTGCGCAGCCCCAGGAAGTCCATCTTGATTACCCCCGCATCCTCAATCACCTTACCCTCGTACTGGGTGATGATGAGGTTGGTATCTTTCGAGGTTGAGACCGGTACAATATTCGACAGGTCATCGGGCGCGATGATGATCCCGGCCGCGTGAACGCCCGTGTTGCGCACCGTTCCTTCGAGCCGACGCGCCTGTTGCAGTACGTTCTGGACTTTCTCCGTGTCGATCAGCTTCATGGCCCGCCCGACGCTCTGATCGCCGGCTTCGAGTGCCCGCATCCGCTTCACGTTCTCCACCTCTTCGGGCTGAATCACGTTCGCCAGACCACCGGGGCCGTCAATCGGATCTTCAAAAATCCGTTTGAGCGTCATGTTATACGTCGGCTTATCCGGCACGAGTTTCGCCAGGGCATTGGCATCCGGCAGGGGCAAGTCCATCACCCGCCCTACGTCCTTGATAGCCGATTTAGCGGCCATGGTACCGTACGTAACGATGGCCGCTACCTGCTGCTTGCCGTATTTGTCAACCACGTAATCAATGACCCGCTGCCGGCCTTCATCGTCGAAGTCAGTATCGATATCGGGCATTGATTTCCGGTCGGGGTTGAGAAACCGCTCGAACAGCAGATCGTATTTAATGGGGTCGATGTTGGTGATACCGATGCAGTAGGCCACCGCACTACCGGCCGCCGAACCCCGGCCGGGGCCCACCATTACGCCGAGGTCGCGCCCGGCCTTGATGAAGTCGGCCACGATGAGGAAGTAACCGGCAAACCCCATTGTTTTGATCGTAAACAATTCGAAATCAAGGCGCTCCTGCGCTTTCTGATCGATTTCGCCCCAGCGTTTCTTCGCGCCTTCGAACGTGAGGTGTTTCAGATATTCCCACTGGTTCGCTACGTCGTCGTCGTGGAGCTGGAACTCCTTAGGAATGGGGAAGTTGGGCAGCAGAATATCCCGCTTAAGCTTCAGCACCTCCACCTTGTCGACAATCTCATTGGTATTGTCGATGGCTTCGGGCAGGTCGTGAAACAGCGTGCTCATCTCCTGCGTGTTCTTAAAATAGAACTGGTCGGAGAAGAAGGCAAACCGGGTTCCTTTTTTGGGGCCTTCCTCGTCGTTAAATTCTTTTTCGGACGGCGTCGCCAGTTTTTCGCCCGTGTTCACACACAACAGAATGTCGTGGGCAACCCAGTCGTCGCGGTCCACATAGTGCGAATCGTTCGACGCGATGATTTTGACGTTGTATTTATGCGCAAACTTGACCAGCACCTCGTTGGCCTTGATCTGGTCGGGAATGTCGTGGCGCTGGAGTTCGACGTAGTAATCCTCACCAAAGCGGTCGAGCCACCATTTGAATTCATTTTCGGCTTCGGCTTCCCCCTTTTTAAGGATGGTTTTCGGCACGATGGCTCCAATGCAGCACGTAGTTGCAATCAGACCTTCTTTGTGTTTGTCAATCAGGTCTTTGGTAATGCGCGGGTACTTACCGTACAGCCCCTCCATGTAGCCCAGCGAGCAGAGTTTCGCCAGGTTTTTATAGCCCTGCGGGTTCTTGGCCAGCAGCAGTTGGTGATACCGAACGTCCTTAACGTCTTTGGTAAACTGCTTTCGGGTATGGTCTTCCACCACGTAGAACTCACAGCCGACGATGGGCTTGATGCCCTGCTTGCTGGCTTCGGCCACAAACTCAAACACCCCGAACATATTGCCGTGATCGGTGATGGCTACGGCGGGCATATTGTCGGCCTTGGCCTTCTTAATCAGCTTCTTAATATCAGCCTGCCCGTCGAGCAGGGAGTATTGCGTGTGGCAGTGGAGGTGAGAGAATTGCATACGTCGGAATTGTCTGAATCGGATTTTACCAGATTTTTCTGATTAACACGATTTAGTTCTTCCGGTAAAAATAGAACAAACTGCGTCGGTAAGAATGTAAAGTGAGCGAGATTTTTAGAAAGATTTTGGTAAGAAGTTGAGTATGAAATGGCGAACGTCAGGCGTCCCAGGGTAGCGGGTTTGACTGTTGCCGTGTATATCTGAACTGATCAGGAGTGAGATCAACGATAGCGCAGCAAAATGAAAGTATCTACTTCAGGAGTGCTTGTTTGACCTCTTCTACGCCCCAGAAAGTCACTGGAGATAAAATTTTTTTTGTCATTGCACCGTTGCTACATAGTCAGGTTTCGCTCTATCACGTCAAGTATACTATTGGCCTTGTCCGTAAATTTTCCCTTCTTAAAACGAAGACTATTAGGATGAGCAATCTGAAACGTGTTCAAAGGTAACTTTTCAGAATGGAGTTGATAAACTGACGATTCTAGATGTTTCTTAGCCCAATTCTTGTACTGAGAGAAGTAATGATTCATATGCCAATTATACTTACCGTTAGCAGTTGTAATTAGTACAATATCTGGTTTGACAATATCAATCTCGTGCACTAACAACTGAATGAAAAACTGCATAGTGTGATCGAATAGCTGGTCTGATGGGCGTTTCTTATTTACATCAATCTTAGACAGATTAGTCCATAGCGAAGCTTCTGCATATGGTACTGATACACTTATTCCAATACGCTCAGCTAACATCTGTCTGAACCACCAGAATGGAGAATTATGAAAGTTATTACTACTCACAAATCCTCTATACAAGTCCATTGCTTCCTTCACGCAAGGGCGAGGTTCATTGTTGTTCCAACCATAAGTTTCCTGCCCAACAACTAACAATTTCTTTGGAGCTCGGATGTACTCGTTGCTGACACACATAAAGAAAGGCCAAGAAGGCTGCTCATTAACCTCCTTGTTTGTATCAATTAACTTGTATAATGTCTGCAGATGGCGATCGTATTCTAAAGCCAGTAGCTCATTCATGTGTAGTGCATCAGTCGCAAAGCGGTTAGGATGATTCACGGTATGTGGAGTTTAAAGTTTCGCTGCCCAATATATGCAGTTTACTCCTCATAACACCGCATTTCCAGCAGGGCCGCTGGGGCGCTACCGTTCGTCGCTTTCAGGTGAATCGTCAGGCTGCGGGTTTCAACCGGCTGCTCGAAGCGAATCGTGTTACGCGTCTGGTGATTATCCGTTTTGTGGTAGATACGCTCCTGCCGGTCGTTGCATAGGATATATTCCCGAACACAGAAGGGTGAAGCCGTTTCGGGATGTACCATAATGACCGACTCCAGTGGATGGTCATAGTCGGTATCGAAGAACAGGTCAACGCGGCTGATTCGCTGCCTGGTCGGCCAGTTTGCCGTTAGCGTTGGATTCGGATCGGCCAGGTCGGCAACGTAGGCGTTGGGCTGACTCGTCGGCCGCTGAATGCCGTTTCGGATATTTTCGGGACCGAACAGTCGAATACCCGGTTTGGACAATTTAAGGGCAATGTTGTGGCCCTTCGGACGGCGTTCGGGGCACCAGAATTCAAACGTATCGACCCCAATATCGTCGGCTGGTTCCTGCTTGCCAAAGTTCGACACGGCTGCGTTAATCCTGTTGAATACCGACAACACGCCCGTTACGCGCAGATTACTGTATTGCAGTTTAACGTGCTCGTTTTTCATGAACATCACGAACACGTAGCACGGCTCGTCAACGCTTGCGTCGAAGTTCAGCTCAAACTCCTGTTTTCCTTTCCGTAGTGCTATTGTCAGCGTCGCCAACGTAACGTCGGGCGTGTGATTACTGGCCTGGCTGCTCCGGCGCAACTCGACGGTCAGGGTTGTGTCCTGCTCAGCCACAGCCCAGGCAGTCAGACGGGGAACCGGCCCGGTCGGTAGCGGCAGCATCTGCGCGGCTGATTGAGCCAGCGTCACCAGCGGACCGTCGGCGGGCAATTCGGTCAAGGCAAATTCGCTGGATGCGGTTAAAGTAGCCTGCTGGATTAAATCCTGCTCGTCCCGCAGGCGTAAACCCGGGATGTGGTGACCTGTCTTGAGCAGGGCTTGCTGTAGAGACGCTATTCCCTGCGTCTCTACGAGGTTTCGCGGCATCAACCCATCGCGTGTACACAAGGCTGCGGCCATACCTACTGCCTGACCAACGTGCGCGCTGGTTCCCATAACCCGTGAAGAGCCGAACGCTACGTGGCTGGCGCTGATGATTCGACCGGCAATAAACAGATTCGAGATGTTCCGGCTGTACAGGCATCGATACGGAATCTGGTAAAGACCCTTGCTGTGCCACTGATTGCAGCCGGGCTTTTCGGAAAACACACCGTCGGCCGGGTGAAGGTCAATCGACCAGCCGCCGAAAGCGACGGCGTCGGGGTGGGTTCGCTGTTCAACCACGTCCTGCTGCGTCAGCATGTAATCCCCTTCAAACCGGCGGCTTTCGCGCTTGCCGGGAATGTGGCCGACCCATTCGAGGGTCATAGTTTCGGCTTCGGGAAACTCGTTGGAGTTCTTGATGTAATTCCAGACGCCGTACACCACTTTCCACAATTCCCACTTGATGGTTTCGGTGTCGTGGACGGTATCCAGTCGCCCGCCGTATTCAATCCACCAAAGCTGGCAGCCGTATTCCTGAGCATTGAACCGACGGTAGCGCGGGATCTTCGTGATGTCGTCCAGCGCGTACGACGGCGGCACGAAGCGAACCGGTCGGCCCGTGTCTTTCGTGTAGAAATACAACGAATGACCCAGCAGCTCGCCATACTCGGCCGTGGGCGCGAACTTCTCGCCAAACTCCTCCCGCGATTCGGCCCCCATCCGGAAAGCCGCTCCCGCCTGAAAGCCTACGATGCCGTCGCCCGATGCGTCGCAAAACAAAGGGGCTACCAACTCGTACAACGTGCTGTTCTGGCTGCAGAAAGCGCTCAGGCTGCTGATGGTATCTTCGCTCGACTTCTTAACCTCATAAACCGCCGTGTTCAGCAGCAGCGTAATGTTTGGCTCACTGATGACTTTCTCCAGCAGAATCGTATCAAAAATCAGCGGATTGCCTTCGGGGTTCCGATACCAGTTTTCAATCAGAATTTCGTCGATAACGCCCCCTTCGCGCGCCCAGCGGTTGTTGTTGCCCATGTGCGACGTAGCTCCCAACACCCACAGCCGTACTTCGCTGGACGCGTTGCCACCCAGCACCGGACGGTCCTGAACGAGTACGACGCGGATGCCCGCCCGAGCCGCTGTAATGGCGCAGCAGGTGCCGGATAACCCACCACCCACAACAATCAGGTCGGCTTCGTGACGGATGGCTTTGAGTGACCGCTTATCAGTTGCGTCGGACTTCAGCATAATAGTGAGCGTCAATAACAGGTGAAAAATCGGATTGGCCGTTGGCGTTCAGTGCTGCCATCCGGAATTGATAAGGTGTATTTTTGGCCAGGCCGGACAGGTGATAGTACCCGCTCTGCGCGACATTAATGCTGACCTTCGTCCAGGCGTCGGTGGTCGTTCCTGCGCTACTAACTGGTCTGTATTCCAGAACATAGCCAGTGGCTTTTTTGACCGGTTCGAAACAAACAATGGCTTCCGTTGGCTGGCGAATAACGCCTTGCACCTGGGGCGCTGTCGGCAACTGACCACCATCCGGCGTTACGGTTCGCTCCTCCGACCAGGCGGTTTGATAGTTGTTGTGTTTCAGTCGCCGTAGCCGGAAAAAATACGGCTGGCCGTTGGTCAGATTGGAGATAAACAATACGCCTTTGGTGTCGGATTGCAGAATGGGCGCGTTTGCGTAGTCGCCGGATTTTGTCGTGTATTGAATCTGAAACAGGTAATCGTCTACCTGCGTAGCGTACCCCACAAAGAACCCCCTATCGGCTGGTTCTACGTACTGAATGGCGGGCGGCACGTACGAATCCTGCTCTGTTTTAACCGACCGAACAGCCGTGGGCTCGCTCTCCCCTGCCGGGTTTACGGCTACCAGAGCAACCTGATACGTCTTGTCAAAGGTTAGCTTAGGAATGTCGATATAGGGGTTCGCGGTGGGTGCGGTTTCGTTCGATAGATTATCAGTTCCATAGCGAAGTTTGTATCCCGTTGCCGTGGGCACTGGCGCGAACGTCACCCGAATTACCGCACTGTTGGGTCGGATATCGTTCTGCTCAGTCCGTCCGCTGGTAGCCGCCAGAACGGCTGGCGACTTGGGCTTACTGAAATACAGCGTCGTATCGTAAACAGCGTAGTTCAGGGGCGACACCAGCGCAATCTGCACGGCATCCGATGTAGCGGCCCCATTCGACCATTGCACAGTTTGCTGAACAGGGTTGTCACCGGGCCTGATAGCAGGCAGATTTGTGAAACCGCCCTGCGCAAACCGACCGTTGCGGTCGAGTACTTTCCAAACTAGCCGGTACCCGTTCAGCGTGTACGCCGGTAGGTCCAGCACGCGCCGGGGCGAAAACACAACCGTAGCGCCGTTGCTGGTTACGTTGGTCACGGCCATTGACCGAACCGGAGCCGTTTCCCGACGGAACGAATACCACGCTTTTTTGGGCTGGCGGAACACATCGACAACACCCCACGGCCGGTTTTCGGTAGACTCTTTGGTACCCACGTAACTGCTCCGATAATCATTGAAGGTCCAGAGCGACCCGCCAATCAGGTACGGACGGTTGCGGATGGAATCGACCATCGCTTTGGCGTCTACGTCGGCATCCAGATTTTCCTGCAACTGACCGTAGCCGTATTCGGTGTAAAAAAGCACTTTGTCGGGGTGCTGCGTGTGAATCTGGTCGGCAAGCTGACCCAGATTTTTTCCATACTTGTTGATCAGACCCACGTCCGAAAACTGAATTGCATCGGGCTTGCGCTGCGCCGTATGGCTTACCATGACGGCGAGCCGATTTGGGTCAAGCTTTCGGGCCAGTTGAGTCGCCAATTCGACATAGTTCATTGTTCCGGGATAGTCACCAATCTCATTACCCACGCTCCAGCCGATAATAGCGGGATGGTTGAAATCCCGCGCAATCATGCGCTCCAGCCACTCGGTTGTGGTTGGTTTGTCTTTGTCGGCCAGTACGTCGAAACCCCAGAGGGGTATCTCGGCGAAGGTCATAATGCCGCGTTCATCGAGGTAGTCCAGCGCTTCTTTGGGCAGGGGCAGGTGCGTCAACCGGGCCATGTTTGCACCCAGTTCCTTTAACTTATCAATATCTTCCTTGATACGCCAGAGGGGGAGCGTGTTACCAGTTGTCCGATCGTCGGGCACGAGATTAAAACCCATTGGTCGGATAGGTTCGCCGTTGAGTCTGAACGCGTAGTTTCTGTTATCAACCTCTACTTTACGCACACCAAAGCGGTCAATTACCGGCTTATCGGTACGTATCGTCACGGCTGATGTGTACAGAAACGGGTCGTCGAAATGCCAGAGGTGAACCTGCTTGCTGGTCAGATTTGTGGAAATCACAACTTCCTGCGTCTGCTTCGGCGGCACCGTTGCGGTAAACGGCAGCTTCTTCTGGTACCCATTCGGGGCCGACAGCGACACTTCACCCTGTACCGTTTCGGGCGTTGTTCCGTGATTTTGCAGCAGCACCTTCACGCCCACTACAGCCGTGCGTTTGGCCAGATCAACGATTGGTGTAATGTGCTGTCGGACAATGCGGACAGCTTCAGTAGCCTCCAGCGTTACAGGTCGACGGATACCGCCCCAGTTCCAGATGGCTCCGCGCCGGAAGGTGTTATCAGCGCAGACCACAATGGTATTTGGCCCGCCGTAGTTCAGCAGCGACGTAACGTCAAACTCGAAGGGCAGATACCCGCTGTTATTCGTTCCAAGCAGTTGACCGTTGAGCCAGACTTTGCTGTCGTGGTAAACAGCCTCGAAACACAGCCGCATGGTTTTACCTTTCAGATTAGCGGGAATCGACAGCGTTTTCCGATACCAGCCTTTGCCAGCATAATGCGCGTACTCGTTCCGCAAATCCCAGTTGCCGGGCACAGGCAGCGAATCCCACTCAGCCGCAGTATAGTCGGGTCTGAACCAGCCCGCCGACTCACCCCGCCCATTCGGATCAGTGCGAAAGGACCAGGTACCATTGAGGGATGTGGTATTTTGCGCACTCGCACCAGAAACTAACCCGCACACAATCCACGTTATTATGAGTAATTTTGTCAAAACGATTTTCCAATATGGCTTCTTCAATTGTTTCTTCTCGTTTAAGCAATCTCCAGATGGAGTTGCTGAAGCTATATCCGTACAATGTTTCCGACTCAGAACTGCAGGATATTCGTAAACTCCTGGCCGATTACTTTGCGCGGAAAGTTGACGAAGAAATGAGCCAGCTTTGGGAAGAAAAAGAATGGAATGAACAAACCATCGAGACTTGGAAGAACGAACACCTACGTCGGCACAACGCTTAATGCGGGTAGTCCTGGACATCAATGTACTGCTAATTTCGCTGCCCGTTCGCTCTCCATACCGACCTTTGTTCGACGCACTCAAGGAAGGTAAGTACGAGATAGCTGTCAGTACCGACATCCTGCTTGAATACCACGAAAAGCTATCCGAGAAGACATCGCCAACGGTAGCCGACAATGTCATCAAGTTGCTTTTGTCACTCGATAATGTTTTTCTACAGCCCATATTTTCCAGTTGGGGGCTTATGCAAAGTGACCCTGACGACAACAAATATGTTGATTGTGCCCTGGTTGCCAACTCGGACCACTTAGTCTCAGAAGACCGGCATTTTATTATTCTTCGCGACATAGCCTTTCCTGCCTTATCTGTTATCCGCGTTGACGAATTTTTGAGCTTGTTGCAAGTCTGAGTAAAGCTTGACTTTTCGTGCCGCCCGCCAGGGAATCAGCGCAGCCAACAGAATCACCACGGCAATGCCTGCTGTTGGCCCGGCACCGGACGTAGCCAGCAAACTCAGTCCAAACAGCATCACCGCCGTAAATACCAGCGACCCGGCTATGACCTGCAGGCCGAAGCGGTTCTGCTGACGGATAGCCGCGGCTTCTTCGGGTTGCTCGGCTTGAAGTAAGGCGTCTTCCCGTTTCTGTTCACGGGTTGCCTGGTACTTCAAGTAATCGTCGGCGGTTCTATTCCGTGACCGTTGATACAATTCATAACCCAGCAATAGCAACAACGGTAACCCCACGCCAATGGCCGTTTCCCAGGCCCGCGACAGTTTGTAACCCAGCAACCACGGCGACAGCACTTTGAAGAACAGATTGACAAATAAACCGATGCCCGTAATCCAGAGCGTAGCGCGGCTGGTCAGGCGTTTAGAGAACAAGGCCCAGAGCGGTGGCGCCAGCAACGGCCCGCCCGAAATAGCCGAAATACTCAGCACCACCTCCACGATACCACCAGCCGCCGGAACCAGCAGCGCAATGCCAATCATACCCAGCCCAAATAGCCACGACGAGCCACGAGCCACCCGAATTAGTTGCTTATCAGACGCATTCGGGTTAATCAGTCCTTTATAAATATCATTAGTAAACACGGCCGAAACGACGTTCAGGGCCGTATTCGCGCTGGCCGAAGTGGAGAAGTACATACCCGTCAGCATCAGACCCAGCAGACCGGGCGGCAGCACGAGCTGGCAAATTTTCAGGTATGCGTTTTCGGTATCCAGCCCGGCCAGTGAAGGATTGATTACCTTGTAAATCATGGGCGGCAACATCCAGATTACCGGGCTAATCAGGTACAAGCTCGCGAACAGAAACGCCACTTTTCGGGCTGACTTTGGGCTGTCAACACTGGTGTAGCGCTGCACGAACGTCCAGTTACCGCCGATGTAAGCGATGTGGTAGAATACGAAAGCCAGAATGAAACCGATGGTGTATTCGCCGTTGAGCAGACCGAAAAAATCGTCCGGCACGTTTTGCGTAAACCCTGTAAAGCCCCCTACCCGATCCAGCGATAACGGCAGTAAGATGAACACAGCCGCCGACAGCACCACGAATTGCAGAATATCCGTCACCATCACAGCCCAGAGTCCACCCACCGCTGTGTAGGCAATCATAAAAATGCCCAGCCCAATCGTACACGGCACCAGCGGCAGATTCAGCGACGAGCTAACCAGCCTGGCAACCGGATACAGCACCGAGCCTTTGATAAACACCGAGACCAGAGTAAAAATGAAAATGTACACCTTCTGAACCGTCAGGCCGAGCCGTTCGCGGATGAACTCGGCGGCCGTTAGGGCTCCGGCTTTTTTCCAGCGCGGAGCCAGATACAAGCCCGTAATCAATGCGCCGATGCACATGGTCCACTGAATCGTTATCGCGACCCAACCGTATTTATAGGCGATAGAACCCCAGGCCACGAACGTTCCGGCCGAGAAAAAGCTCATGAACAAGGACAATCCACCGATGAACCACGGTACAGCTTCACCACCGGCAAAAAACGACTTCAGGTTCCGTCCCGTCCGGGCGAACAGCATCCCGATTCCCAGCACGAAGGCCGAGAAGATGACGATGACAGCGGTATCAATAGTTGTATTCATCTCAAAAGGTGAAAGTGCGAACCGGAGCGCCGGACCGGAGTGAACGAGCGAAGTATTTGCTCTGGTCAGGGCCACTCAAACTGCCAGACATCGATGCCGAATGGCGCTAAGTTGACCGTTGTCTGTTGTGCGTCGATTGCTTTGTTGTTCATCAAACTTGTCAACCGTCCGTTACCGGGTTTAACCACAGTCGGTTGTAGCTTCACTACTGTTTGCGTAGCCTCAGCGCGGTTGTTCAACAAGACGATGAACAGCTTTTTCTTGTCCGGCGACAGGGCCGTTACGTAGTCGACATTCGGGGTTTCCGGCGTCACGAGTCCTTCGCGGATAATCAGGCTGGCAGGTTTTCCATAGATGGTGCCAGGCGCAAACCCGTATGTCTGGTGCGGGCCGACTTTGGGCGTTACAAACCCGCGCGGGAACGCCACGTTGCCGCCCGACCGAAGTTCGGCTTCGGCCATGAGGTAATCGGTAATCCAGCCAATCTGCCACCAGGCGTGGTGCGGATATGGCCCCGAACCCCGATTCATGGCTTGCCAGTAGTAGGAGGCAACGCTGGTTTTGTCATCCACAAACGCGTGTCGACCCACGGCTGCGGCCCTCGCCATATCGGCAAACAAAGGCTCTTTTGTCAGTTCATACATTCGGATGAACAGGCCCGCGTGGCTGGCTAATTGAATGGGACCGTGACGATTGGCCGAACCAAAAATCCCGCCATGTTCAAAGCTTAAACCAGATTGGGTAATCTCCCAGTCTTCGCGTTTAATGCCTTTCACATCTTTCACCGTCCTGTTCGGAATCGGGTGCGTATAAATAGACGTTGTGTAAATTTTGGCAGCCGTGATTGCGGCATCCCTATAGCGGCTATCTTTGGTCAGATCATATAAATCCAGCAAAGCCTGCGCCGACTGTCCGGTAGCAAAATCGGGGGCGTACCGCGCATCGCCACACACGCCCAGAAAGTGCCCTTTTTTGACGGCGTTTTCCAAAAACCAGTCGGCTCCTTTGCGGGCGGCCTGCAGGTACTTGTCATCTTTCAGTATCCGGTGCGCGACAATCAGGCCGTAGAACGTTGGGCGGGTGTCAGGAATATCCTGAAAGGCTTCTTTTTCGGTGGGTTTGTCATAAGCAACGGCCCAGCTACCGTCGGGTTTCTGCCACTGCAACAGCCGGTCGGCCCCGAGCCGCAAGCGCTCCTTTAGCGCCTGGTTATCCGGCTCAAACAGCAGGATGTTACCCATATCGAGCATGGTGTAGTACGTCAGGCCGATGGGTTCGACTACCTCACCCCACTCCTCCACGAACTTCTTCGATTTGGCCAGATAGTATTGCCCCAGGGCCGCACCTTTAAAGAATCCGTCCTGCGTCTGCTGCTGCGTCAGCTTGAAGTTCAGCGCATACGGCAAAACTTCACGCGTTAGCTTCGGGTCGCCCGTTGCGTTAGCCAGCATCCACATGGCGCCGTAGTCGGAGTTTTTCATGGCGTCTTTATTGGAGCCGACCACCCCGCCGAGGTACGACTGTCCACCAATTTTCAGATTCTGGTACTCCTCCACGTTCCACAGCGACGTAACCGGGTCGGTCAGATACTGGTGCATTTTCTGGATCCGGTCGGTCAGCGACTGCTTGTTCTGCCGCAACGCCAGTGACTCCCTGAACTGATACACATCGTACACGGCATGCTTCAGGGTACTGAACCAGTCGCCATTGTTCAGACTGATGCGAAACGAATACGTCAGCACATCGCCCGCCTTGAGTTGCGACTTGGGTTCGCCCAGCACCGGATAGTAGAGCGTTGGACTAAGCTGTGACTTGCGGTTCATGTGCGACAACCCAATGTTCCAGTTCTCCTGCGTAATCTTGTCGACCGCCCACGGGTCGCGGCCCAGTGACGGATCGGGTATTACGGCAATTGTCTGGCCAGCTTTGGTTGTCACCATTGGGCAGAGCGTACTGGCGCAGCGCTCGCGGTAAACAACCGGCAACTCGGGCACGCCCTGACCGTAAGCATACGCCCGTACGAAATCCTTCTGGATAGCATTGCCCTGAAAATACCCCGGCACTGTGGCCCATTCCAGCTCGTTTTCCGGAACGGTAACCACCGTCGGGCTGGTCGAAGAATAATACCCCGGCTGCTTAACCGTGATGGTTTGCCTGATTATTACATCCGTCGAAAATTTCGGATCGAGGGACCAGTCCGAAACCACGGTTGCTACGTCGGTCTCGTGCTGAAACCGCACGCCATTCTTACCCGTTTGCTGCGCTGCTTTCGGGAAGAAATGATACGCCGTTCCGGCCGTGTTCAAGCCTACGGGACTGGTCGTTTGTCGCCACTGGTCCTGCTGGTAATGGTATTTCGGCCCGGGAAACTCTTCGCCTGTATTGGATTTGAACGTGCGCTCCGGTTCGGTCGGCGGCTTCTGGGCGGCATACAGCAGCGTGTTTTCGCCGGATGGGTTGGCCACCTGAGTCCATTTGCCGCCCTGCCGAACAGCCGCTTCGCGCAGACGCCAGCCATTGGCCGTTTGTTCCCAACGTAGCCGAAGCCGGTCGTTCTCCAACGTCGGTTTCGAGGCCGTTTGGGCGATTGCTCCGCTGGTCCATAAGGTTAGCAGGGCGCAAAAGAGACGCGATGTTGTCATAATAAAGAGAGTGGTGGATTGGGTCAATCTACTTCCAATCGGGGTTTTGCTGTAATTGCGGATTGGCGTTCAACTCATCCAGCGGAATCGGGAAATACTTGTTGCGGGCCTGTAGCGTCCGGGTTGGGTAGACGTTATTAACGGCTTTTGGTACTTCGGTCAAAAACTTACCCGTCCGCGTCAGGTCATACCAGCGGTCGCCCTCGGCGAAAAACTCCCACGAACGCTCCTGGATCACCGCGTCGATGAAAGCCTCCCTGCTCAAACCGGCTCGCAGGTCATCGAGCCCCGCCCGTTTACGAACCGTGTTGATGAATCCATAAGCCAGAGCCGTTGGGCCGTTTTGCCGGGCTTCGGCTTCGGCCGCAATCAGATACACATCCGGCAACCGAAGAATAGGAATGTTTGACAGATTACCAATCGTCGAAACCGGGTCCTGATATTTCTTGATTAAAACGCCCTGGGTTGTAATTGGTGTGATGCTACGCTGGGGCACTATCCTGCCGCTCCGGTCCACGTACGTCGTATCCAGCAGTTGCCGCCGTTTGTCTTTCGGGTCGAACGAGTTGAAAAACGACTGGTACGCGAACATCGAGCCGAACGATGTCCGGGCGTATTCGGCTCCGGCGTTGCCCGTTGGTCCGCACAAACCCGTCAGTTGGTGGCCTCGGCTGGGGCTAAACCCTCCCTCCGACTCAAACGCCCACATGTTTTCGACCCGGGCGGCATCTTCTCTATCGTACCGATACACATCCCGAACGTCGGGCATGAGCGAGTATTTGCCGGAGTTCATAACCAACTGCGCCTGCTCCAGAGCTTTCGCCCAATCTTCGTTGTACAGAGCAGCTTTGGCGTATAATGCGTTAGCAGCCTCCTTCGACGGGCGACCTTTTTCAACCGTTGGGCCGGATACTAAGCCAGCGGCCAGTGCCTTGTCCAGGTCGCTGTAAATCTGCTTGTATACGTCTGCTTTTGAACTCTTACCAACAATGGCTTCGGCCTGCGACACGCTGGCTTTTGTTTTCACGGGTACGTCGCCAAAGTTTCTGCTTAGTGTCCAGTGGTAAAATGCGCGCATGAAGTACGCTTCGCCAACAATCTGATTCCGCCGGGCGGCATCCATGTTTGCATTCGGTACCCGCTCGATGATCCAGTTCGCTTTCTCGATGCCATCGTAGCACGAAATCCAGATTTGCTGGGGCGATTCGTTCTGCCGACCTGCCGTTCGCTGGGTGGTGTAGTTGGGGTCGTAGGTAAACAGCGTCAACGTGTTACGCCCAACAACCGCCCGGGGGTAACACTGGTCCGCACTAAAATCCGATGCCAGCGTCAGGGCCGGGCCGGCGCACATGTCGGCCAGCGGGTCATAAACGGCAATCAGCCCTTTTTCGGCATCAGCCGCCGTTTTGTAGAACGCTTCAGTGTAGATGGATGAATACACCGTCTCATCTAACTGGCAACCAGCCAGACACACAGCAGCGAGTATAGGAATGAGTATCTTTTTCATGGGTTCAGCTAATGATTGCATGATTGAATCGCTGAATGATTGAATAAAAGTCTGTAGTCCTAATTCGATTATTCAATCATTCAGCAATTCAATCATTTTTAGAAAGTGACCTGCAAACCACCCAGAAACGACCGGGCGGGTGGATATACTAAGTTATCGACGCCAATCACGGTGTTATCGCCCGCAAACGTGTTTACTTCCGGATCAAAGCCGCTATACTTCGTGATTGTGAACAGGTTATTGGCGCTGGCATACACCCGAATCCGCTCGATGCCCTTGAACTTGGGCAGGGTGTAGCCCAGCGTAACATTCTTGCAGCGGAGGTACGAACCGTCCTCCACGAAGCGGTCGCTGACGGGCAGGCGGCTTCCCTGGGCGGCACTGGCGTACTCGTTGTTGGGGTTCGTCGGCGACCAGCGGTTTGCTACGCCTTTCAGCAGGTTACGCTGACCCAGGGGAGTCTCAAACGCGAACCGCGCCTGGTTGAAGATGGCGTTCCCCTGCGTTCCGGACAGAAATGCCCCGAAATCGAAGTTCTTGTAAGCCAGGTTCGTTGAGAAACCGAATATGAACGTAGGGTTCGGATTGCCAGTGAAGATTTGATCGGCGGAGTTGATGGTGCCGTCGCCGTTCAGGTCCTTAATCTTATGACCACCCAGCCGACCATCGTATCCCGGCAGAATCGTTTCGCCGGTCTGGTTGATGCCATCAAACACGTAGGTCTTGAACATACCCAACGGTTGACCAACGCTCAGAACACTGTAGGTTGTCACAAAGCGCTCCTGCGTTGTACCGCCGTCGAGGTCAACAATCTTGTTTCGGTTGATGGTGGCATTGGCCGATACGTCCCACCGAAGATCCCCCTGTAGGATTCGGGCATTCGTCGCCAGTTCAATACCCTGATTCTGTAAGCGGGCGAAGTTGCCTACGATACTGCCGTAGCCCGACGAAAGCGGCAAGGTTCTGACATAGAGCAGGTCACGGGTATCTTTGTCATATACGTCCATAACCAGGCTCAGGCGGTTGTTAAACAAGCTAAGGTCCAGACCGATGTTTGTCTGAATGGACCGCTCCCACCGCAGGTCAGGATTGGCAATACCCGACGGATTGATACCGGTCTGATAGACATGATTAAACTGGTAGTCGCTGCCCGATGCCGATACCGTAGCCAGTGATCTGTACGGGCTGATGCCACCCGCATTTCCCGTGACGCCCCAGCTAGCCCGGAGTTTCAGGTCCGACAACCAGCCCGCCTGTTTCAGAAACGGCTCTTCGATGATTCGCCACGCTGCCGAAACCGCCGGGAAGAAGCCGTATTTGTTGTTGGCCCCAAACTTACTCGACCCATCCACCCGAGCGGTCAGGTCCAGGAAGTAGCGGTCTTTGAAGCCGTAATTAATCCGGCCGAGGTAGGAGTCCAACCGCTCTTTGGAGCGAAAGCTGCTTACAGTCCGGTTGAGCGCCAGTTGCAAAGCCTCATTAGCCGTTGCATCGTTCGGAAAACCGTTGGCGTTGATTACGTTCTGGTCGTACAGATTGCTTTGGGTAGCAAACACCCCCGTAAACTTCAGCGAGTGCTGAGCCGCCAGCGTGGCCGCATAGGTCATGATACTTTCGTGCAGCAAAACGGTGTTGTTTTCGTTCGTTTTCGAGCCCGAGCCAGAGTTATCGTTCAGGTCATTGCGCGAAACAATCGAGCGGGGCGAATACACATCGCGCAGTCGGCTATCGAGATCAATGTTGAACGATGCCCGGTACGTTAATCCTTTCAGCAGCGCTGCTTCGCCGTAAAAATTTGCCAGCGTTCGGCGGATGGCAATCTGGTTCGAGATAGCGGCCAGACCGAGCGGATTGGCTACTTCGCGGTATTGCCCATTCGCCTGCTCGCCAAAGGGAAATATGCTGCCATCCGGTCTGTACGGCAGTAAGGTCGGCGGAGCACCGATGGCTGCGCCCAGAATACTGCTCGTCACGACATCCGCGTCACCGAGGTTCCGGGTACCGTAGGGCACGTTCTTGCTGACCGAATAGCTGCCCAGGATGCTGGTCCCGATTTTAACGCGTTCGCTGATGCGGTGATCCAGGTTGACCCGTACCGAGTAGCGCTTGAACCCCGAATTAATGACAATACCCTGCTGGTTGAAGTAGTTGCCCGAAACGGCCAGTTGCGTTTTCTCCGACCCACCATTGATGCTTAGCTGGTGATTCTGAATGGGTGCTTCCTGAAAAATAAAGTCCTGCCAGTTAATGCCCTCTCCCAGACTCGACGGATTGGGATAAAAACTATTCCGGAACACCTCATTCTCTAACTGGGCGAACTCCGAAGCATTCAGCACCGGAAGTTTTTTGTTTACCTGTTGGGTGCCGTAGTAGCCGTCGTAGGTGACGCGCGTTACGCCCGCCTTGCCGCGCTTGGTGGTAATCAGAATGACGCCATTGGCCGCCCGCGACCCGTAAATTGCCGTTGCCGATGCGTCTTTCAGGACCTCAACCGACTCAATATCGTTCGGGTTGATGGTCGATAATGGACTTACGTCGTTGATGCCACCACCGTTGGAAATCTGGATACCATCGACAATGTACAGCGGCTCGGATGTACCGTTGATGGAGTTCGTTCCCCGAATCCGGACACTGATGTTGCCTCCCGGTGCGCCGGAGTTCTGGTTAATCTGAATACCCGACACCCGCGCCTGCAAACCCTGCGCTACGTTGGCTACGGGCGTCTGCACAATGTCAGCAGCTTTTACCGAAGCAATCGAGCCGGTCGTTTCAACTTTACGCTGCGTTCCGTACCCAACCACAACCACTTCGCTCAGGGAGCGGTCATCGGAAGAGAGGCTCAGGTCGATAGTGGAGCGATTACCTACTGTTACATCCTGCGAAACAAAGCCGATGGACGAAAACGTGAGCGTGGCACCGGCCGGAACGCCTGTCAGGGAAAACCGCCCATTGGCATCGGTTGTGGTGCCTTTCTGCGTACCTTTTATAACGACGTTAACACCGGGTAATCCCTCGCCGGTTTGGCTGGTGATACGCCCCGCCACGGTGCGATCCGGTGTTTGCGCAATGGCTATCCCGCACGTAGACAGGACGAACCAGAACAGGCAGAAGAGGTGCCTCATAAGTGAAGTAAGATTAAGGTTAGTATCAAGTAAGCTTCTTGGAAAAAGCAAAGAACGAACCGCTACACTGCGTTAATCAACAGACGCGACGAGAAAACTTTGAGACGGAAGCTATTCGCCTGAATTGACTTTTCAAGTGAAAATGATAGATTTATCCAACAGAAAATACCGGGAACGTTCCCGGTAACGAAACCGATAGGTAACGATTAAGAGATTATTGCTTGTATCACTCAATGCTTCAGCCGTACGACGGATGAAGCAGATGTTTATCGTCAAAAACGCCCATCACGGAAAAAGTCAATTTTCATGATAAAATGTCCGCATTGTCAGCAGGTTGATTCAATCAATAAAACGGGGATTGTGCGAGGCAAACAACGCTACTTCTGCAAATCCTGCGAGGTTCATTTCAGCTTCCCAACCGCCGAACCCACCCGGTCATCGCGTCGGCATCAGGTTACGATTGTTGACATTGCGCAGGAACTGGGCATCTCGAAGTCAACGGTGTCCAGGGCGTTGCGTGGGCAGTCGGATATTCACCCCGGTACCCGGCAGGCGGTTCTTGATGCGGTAAAACAGTTCGACTACCAGCCTAACCTACTGGCACACAGTCTGGTCAAGAGCCGTAGCAACACCGTAGGCATCATGGTGCCTGAGTTTGTCAGCTTCTTTTTTCCAAAAGTGATTATTGGTGCCCAGAACGTCTTGGCCGAAGCCGGCTACAACGTAGTGATTTGCCATTCCAACGAATCCTACGAAACGGAAGTAGCCAATGCCAGGGCACTGCTGGCCAGCCGGGTTGACGGGCTGCTGGTGTCACACACCAAAGAAACCCGTAATTTCGACCACTTCCGGGCGTTTCAGCGTCGCGGCATTCCGGTGGTGTTTTTCAACCGGTTCTGCGAAGACATGGACGTATCGAAAGTAACGGTCGATGACCAGGCCGGCGCTTTCAAAGCCGTCGAACACCTGATTCAGACCGGTCGCCGACGCATTGCCCACCTGGCCGGACCTGATAGCCTGACCAATAGCCGCAACCGCCTGAACGGCTACCGTGACGCGCTGCGACACTATGGGATTGCGGAGGAACCCGAACTGGTCATCTCCTACGACCTGACGCTCGAAAAAGCGAACATCTACGTGAATCACCTGCTCAACCTTCCGCAGCCACCCGATGCTCTGTTCACCATCAACGACCCAACCGCAATTGAGGCTCTGAAAGTAATTAAAAGCCGGGGGTTACGTATCCCCGATGACATTGCCATTGTCGGTTTCAGCAACGACCCTATTTCGGCTTTGGTGGAACCGGGATTGACAACAGTGGCGCAACCTGTAAACGAAATTGGTCAGGAGTCAGCGCGGTTACTGCTCCGGCAACTGACCAGCGAACTGGATGTTGAACCGGAAACCGTTGTGCTTCCAACGGAGCTAATTGTGAGAGGATCGACGGTATCCTAGCACCCTGGGGGGTTCCTGTTACGATCAGCGCTCTGCCCTGACCCACCGTCCGCTGTTGGCATCAATGCGGATGGGCTGGCTGAGGTTAATCAACTCCCCCGTTACGGCGTCCGTTACGTTTCTGTAGCGCATCGTGCCCGTCGTCAGCGTCACGCTTTTTGCGGGCCCATCGTTAACCAGGAAATAATGATCAGCCTGTGGGCTTGCCAGGCGGTACGCAAGGGCTCCGTCGCAGGTGAAGGATGCCTTGTACGTACCAAGTGCGTCAGTGAGTAGTTGCTTTTCGGAAGCCGCGTTGTTCGGTTTGAAGCACATCCGGGCCGCTTCGTAGCCAATCACGACGGCCGTTCCTTTGCCAAACGGGTGTTCTGTCACGGCGGGCTGACCATCGTCGTACCGGCTTATCACCTTCGCTTTCGTAGGCAGCATGGCAGCAATCATGCCTGTAACGGCCGTCTCTCCCAGCTTGTAGGTTCGGTTAGCCCCGGAGCCCTGGTACTCACGAATCGTTACGCCGGTCAATTGTTCAAAGGGCGTCCCGGCGTTGGTTGGGAACAGGGCAGCATATTCGTCATAGTACCCCGATGGTACATCCATCACCAACCGACCGCCCTGTTCAACGTAGGCCGATAGTAGTTTCATCAGTTCATCACTCAGACTCAGCTGAGCAGGTAAGTAAATGACTTTATACCGGGGGCCCAGCCACTTTTTCAAATCCGGCACCGTTACGTACTCAAAGGGTACGTTGGCGTTGATCAGCGCCCGGCTAACCCCCACGCGGGCCTGCATCGGTCGATATTTGAACTCCTCGCGACCCGATTCGGTCATGGCCGCCCACATGGCTTCGTTGTGCCAGTCGTACAGTACACCCACCACCGGTTCCTTATGCGCGGCCCACAACTCGTCGCGGTAGCGGTTGGCGGCCTGCCCAATCTGACCCATTCGGATGGCGCGGGGCGTCACCTGATTATGGCGGTCGAGCAGGGCGTATTCACCGGCTTCCCAACCGGCCGTGCGGGCGTTGTAGGCCCAGGCACCCCAGCCGCGAAAACCGGCCGCGATCTGGCTGAGCAGAAACTGTGTGATCGTGCCTTCGTCGACTGTGAAGTCGGCTCCTCCACCGCGACCCCCACTGAACTGCTGCGGTCCGCCGGTCGACTCCCAGGTAGCCGCCCATCCCCCTTTGAAGAAGTCGTTGGCCAGCGATGCCTGCATGTAAAACGGACGTACCAGTTCGTAATTCACTTCACCGTAATGCCAGGCAAAATGAACTGATGGGTAGAACGAGCCATAGTCCGTCATCAGGTCAGCGATGCGTTCGAGGTCGACACCGTACCAGGCCAGCGGGTGAAACAGCCCAATCTCACCCCCACCCCGAAACACCGCACTGGAATCGAACGCCCGGAATTGCTCGCAGGTCTGCCGGATGCTGCTGATGCCGTGTTCAGCTTTAAAGTTCAGAATGTCGTGCAGGTGCCGGTATTCTTTGCCGCCGAGTTTGTCG
Organism: Fibrisoma montanum; assembly: GCF_003583365.1. Lineage (GTDB taxonomy): Bacteria > Bacteroidota > Bacteroidia > Cytophagales > Spirosomataceae > Fibrisoma > Fibrisoma montanum. The sequence goes on along the minus strand of NZ_QXED01000002.1, from coordinate 757,976 downwards.
TACCGCTGCTCAAAATCGTCCCAGGATTGAAAAGGGTCCGCTTCGCCGGGCTGCAAACCCGCGTGGTGCTGGTTCCAGGCTTTGTTTACCTGCTCGATGGTGCCATATTGCTGCCGGACCCACTGCCTGAACTGTTGCTTACCGCGCTCGGTCAGGTCAAAGCCGCGACCGCCCAGTTCAGGCTCGTAAGCCACGCTGCGGTCCTTGAGCGGCTTTCCATTCGTTTTTATGTACGCCTGTGTATGCTGAATCCGGCGACGCAGCACCTCCGTTTGATAAGCCACCATACGGGGATGTTTTCGAACATCGGCGATGGGTGTCTGAAGCGGAATATTCAGTTTTTTGAGCAGATTATCCGTAATGCCTTCCCAGCCGCCTTCGCCGTACCACCAGGGGATAATGCCTTCTTCCAGCGCGATCAGTTGTACCTGTTCGATTGTCCAGCCGGGTACGGTCATGATCTGCTTGAGGGCGTTGAAGCCCAGGCGCTTCATGGTCCGGAAGTGTTCGCGAATGGCCTTCTCACCCTCGCCCGGCCGCTGCACGTACACCGCCCCGACTGGTATGGGGGCAATTTTACGGTATTTCGCCTGAGCGGGTGAGTCGTGCAGCCGGTCGTAAAGTTTGTGTAAGAACGGGTCGTTCGGCTGGGCGAAAACCGTGGTTTTTAAAACAAACGTTGATAGAACGCTGATTTTTATGATCGTTATGATGTTCATGGTTTTGCCTGTAAAACGCAGGTTAAATCATAATGATCATAAAAATCAGCGTTCCATTGATTACAGTACCACATCCTCATCGCTTCGTGAACGTAGCCGTAAACAACACCGGCCGACCGGCCCAGACCGACGTATTGCTCTGATTGGCGGCCGTGATGGGGACCTGGGGTAAGTTGTTCACGTTGACCGGCGTCTGGAATGACAGCACCAGCCGCGACGCACTGGCTTCCCGAATGGTGTACGCATAGTTCTGGTACGTAGCCGGGGCGAAACTGGCCGAGTTGTTAGCCCCGACCGATACGTTGCCGTGGGAGACAATGTCGTAATTCCAGCGGGTAATTTGCCCGGCCGAACGCGTAGCAACGCCAGTGCGGAGCAGCGCAGCGCCTTCCGACGCGCCCGTCACGAAGAAGTAGCCACGCTGGCGGATGCCCCGATTGGCCAGATAGAACGTATCAAGCCCGGCCGTAGCGGCATTACCCAACGTCAGCGTATCGGTAAACGCCGTGACCGGATTGGGGCGCCCGGCCACCAGCAACGGTGGGGTTGTGGGTGTCAGCCGAATGGTGGTATCGCGCTGGTTTGGCGTAATACCAATTTGATACTTCATGGTGAGTTCAGTAGGCAGCCACGTGCCCCGGAGCTGAGTTCTCAGGGCTTCGTCGGACGCGATAGTAGGTAACGATTCGTCCTGGCACGCCAGGATGGCCATACCAAGCAGGCAGCATATCAGGAGGCTATTGATTCGTTTCATGGCGGTCTGGGTTAGTCGTTCTGTGAAGCGAGCGGGTTCCGATCCAGGAAGGTCTGCGGTATCAGAAACACCAGCAAACGGCTGTTCCAGGGCACTTCATTACAACCGCCGGCCGCGCAGTCGACCCGGTTCGGCGACAGGGTCCGGTCGCCGGGGCTGACACTTTCCCGGCGTCGTTTGAGATCGTGCACCCGCGTTCCTTCAGCGTACATTTCCCGCACGTATTCCGTCCGGATCTGATCGAGGAGGTCAGTCGGCGCTGCGGGTAAGGCGGATAAGCCAGCCCGGGTCCGAACGGCATTGAGGTCGGCCAGTGCCGCAGCCGCATTCCCTTTCCGGGCGTTGGCTTCGGCCCGCATCAGCACAAACTCCGCCGACCGAAACAGGGGTATGTTCATGTTCACGCCCTGCGCCGGACCCAGGTTTGTAGTACCAAGGTGGCCCCACTTTTTAGTGAACCACAACCGGTTGGGACTGTCCCAGGCCGCACTGGCATTGGTAGCCTGCGCGGTATCGATCAGGTTTCGGTACCGTAAATCCCGCTGCCGGTCGAAGTTGGCCAGGGTTTTGAAGCGCTGACTCAGCCTCAGGTTCGGGCCGGAGTTAAGATTGTTTACGTTCGCCAGTTGAGCGGGTGTGTAGTTGGTCTGCAACACGTAACTGACTCGAATCGGTGCCCCATTCGTCGTACGTGGGTTTCGGCCGACCACGTGCACCTGTTCAAAGATCACTTCACTGCGGTTTGTCGCATTGGTCGTTGGCTGAATACCCGTTCGTTGATACACGTTCCTTAAGAGCGTAGCGCCCGGCTCCAGCGGAAACCGGTTGGCGCTGCCCGCGCCCAGCAGGCGGTTCGTCACGGCCAGCACACTGTCCATATTGTCCTGCTGCCAATAGACCCGTGCCATCAGGGCCAGGGCCGCGTATTTGTTACCCCGCGGCTGAAAATCGACCGGATGCAGGGCAGGGTCATACGCTTCGGGCAGCAGTTGTTCGGCCCGGCGCAAGTCATACAATACACTGTCGTAGGCCGCTTTAACACTCAGCCGCGGATACGCCAGATCACCGAACGTAGACAACGATTTAAAATTGCTGATCGGCCCGGGCTGTCCATTGTCCGGCTGGAACCCCCACGGATACCCCAGCAGCCGCGTTTGCTCAAATACGCACAACGCCCGCACGAACCGGGCCTCGCCCTCAATTCGTCCCCGCTGCCGGGCAATGTCCCTGCGGGGGTCCGTCTCACCGGGGGTCTGTATCTGGTTCTGTTGCAGCACCTCCAGTACGTTGTTGGCGTTGTTCAGCCCAAACGTCGACCATTGCAGAAACTCGGCCTGAGCACCGTAGTCCTCCTCCCGGTGGGTCCAAAAATACACCCGTGACAGCCGACCGGGGCTATTCCGGAAGTTGGTGTTATTCACCGTCACCAGGTCTCCAAACAGATCACCGATCAGGATGGCGTTCCCCGAAAAGGCAACCTCCCGCGCAATGCCCGAGTAAGCCCCCGTCATCAGGATATCCAGGTCCCCTACCGTGCGCAGGTTTTCGCGGGAAATCAGTGTTGACGACTCCGGCTCCGCAATAAATTTTTCGCAGGCCGTCAACCCGCCGAAAAGGCTAAGGGAAAGTAGTAAAAGGTGTATCTTTTTCATGATCAAATCAGTCAAAATCCCACATTCAGGCCAATACTCACCGTCCGGATCTGCGGCAGGTCGTTGCTGGTCACGCCCGGTTGCAGGTTGGCCGTTCCCTGTTCGACCGGCGAGTTACCCACTCCCGCGTTTCGAAAAATTTCCGGATCCCACCCGTTGAACCGGGTGATCGTCAGCAGATTTTGCCCCGTTACGTAGATGCGGGCCGTACGCAGCCGAAGGCGTTTCGCTGTTTCGCGCGAAAGCGAATAGCCAATCTGAATGTTTTTCAGCCGGATAAACGAGCCGTCGTGCAGGAACCGGGTTGACTCAAAGCCCCGGGCGTTCGACTGCCATTGCAGCCGGTAAACCCCACCCGCTTCGGCCCGACGAACTTCATCGCCCAGGTTACCAACTCCCGGAACCGTGGCCCGCAGCACCTGCCCAACCGTCGGGTAGCTCTGCGATCGCTCGCCCTGGTCGTAGATCCAGTTACCGTATTGGTAGTACAGGAGGAAGCTCAGGTCGATCTGGCCGAAGGTGAACGTATTGGTCAGCCCGCCGAAGAAGGTCGGATAGGGTGTCTTGCCGGTTTGAATAAACTGGTTGTTAGCCGACTGGTTATTGACCGTCCCGTCCCACAGGTTACCCGTCCGGACTGTTTGTCCGGTGACGGTAAAGGCCGTCCGGTCGCGCTCGTAGAACAGTTCGTTGCCCGTCACCGGATCGAAACCCGCGAACGTGGGCATGTAGTACGTTCCGAGTGGATACCCCACGGCCGCAATGCTCGGTCCGCTGATGAACTGGTACGGATAATTCAGGAACGAGGCTGTGTACGTACTCAGCACCTCGTTTTTGTTGCGGGCAATATTAAAGTCGGTCGTCCAGCGGAAGCGGGGCCGGATGATGTTCTGCGAACTGATGCTGAACTCCAGCCCCCGGTTACGTACCGAGCCGAGGTTCAGGGTCATCGTGTTGTTAATGGTCCCATAGAGTGGGCCAAGGCTGTATTCCAGCAGCAGGCCGTCGGATATCTTGTTGTAAAAATCGAACGTACCCTGGATGCGTCCGTTCAGCAGGCCAAAGTCCAGGCCCGCGTTGAACTGGCGGGTGGTTTCCCAGCTCAGGTCCTGGTTGCCGGGGTTCGTAAACTGCCCGCCCTGGATGCCGCCGTAAATGGCTGCGTTGTAGCCTACGTAGGTGAAGGTCTTCTGCCAGGAGAAGTTACCGATTTCGGCATTACCGGTGGAGCCGTACGACGCCCGCAGTTTCAGCAGCGACAGGGCTCTCAGCCGGTCGCTCAGAAATGGTTCGTCGCTCAGCACCCAGCCGACCGATACGCCCGGAAACGACGCAAACCGTCGCCCCGGCCCGAATCGCGATGAGCCGTCGGTCCGGAAGCTGGCTTCGAACAGGTATCGGTCTTTGATGGCGTAGTTTAAGCGGCCGAAGAACGACACGAACCGAAACGCCGGGCTGTCGTCGGTCTGCACGACCCGCGCCGTATCCTGCCCACCCCGTGCACCTTCGGGTACGTTTTCGGTGATGAACGTATTGGACTGGCTGGTTTGACTCTGAACGCTGTTGCCGACGAGAATTTTCAGGCTATGATCCCGGAACAGCTTTCGGGTGTAGGTCAGCGTATTGTTCGTGTTCCAGGTATTGTTGGTAGCATCCCGGTTTTCGGCCCTGCCGTTTCCGTTTCGCTCCTGCCCATTGATGCCAGCCAGGAACAAAGCGGGCGTTTGCAGAACATCGTTGGTACTTTTCTGGAAGTCGTACCCCCATTCGGTACGTAGCACCAGCCCCGGCAGCGGCTCCACCTGCAGGAAAGCCGTATTGATGCTCCGGGTTGTGTTGACAACGTTGCTGTAGTTATTCCGGTAAAAGACGGGATTCGATCCGATGTTGATCTGGTTATTGCCGTAGTTGATGCCGTTGAAATACGTACCGTCGGCCAGTTGCACCGGATAAACCGGCAGGGCGGTCGTCAGAGCGTATCGGAACGAGTTACCCAGCGGAATGGTTTCCGTTTCCAGGCCGTTGATCGATCCATTGACGCCGATCTGCACCTGCCGGATTGGCCGGTACGTCAGGTTGATGCGACCGCTCAGCCGTTCGAGCGACTGCCCGGTAACGATGCCGTTATCCCGCCGGTACGACCCACTGCCATAAACAGACAGCTTGTTGGTGCCCGCACTGACGCTCAGATTGGCAACCCGGTACGATCCCTGCCGAAGAGTTTGTGACAGCCAGTCCGTAGACGTGTTGTAAAGCGTTGCCGAATCGGCGAGGAGTCGGCTGTCGATGCTGGCATCCGAGCCCCGTAAGATACCTGAGGGCAGTAGATTCACCAGATTGGGCGCCACCGGAAGCAGACCTGACTGACGATTCTGCGCTGCGGCCCGCTTCAGCACGGAGAAGTAATCGGAGGGGTTATCCAGAAACTTCACCCGATTGGTGGCGCTGGTCACCCCTTCTTCATAGCTCACCTCGAAATTGGGCTTCCCCGTTTTCCCCTTCTTGGTCGTAATCAGAATAACGCCGTTGGCCGCCCGAGACCCGTACAGTACCGACGCCGACGCATCTTTCAGCACCTCCATGCTCTCGATATCGTTCGGGTTGATTTCGGCCAGTGGGTTCATGGCAATGCCACCCGCGCCATACGCCGACGTCAGCACCGGCACGCCGTCAATGACAATCAACGGCTGGGAGTTGGAGTTGATCGACGCGACACCCCGCACGTTGATCCGCACGGCACCGCCCGGCGTTCCTCCGGCCTGGGTGATCTGCACGCCCGCTGCCCGCCCCTGCAGGGCCACATCCGGACTCGCGGCCGTATTGGTCCGGATCACGTCGGATTTGATGGATGAGATGGAACCGGTCAGGTCGCGCTTCCGCTGTTCGCCAAAGGCCACGATCTGCACTTCGTCCAGCCCCCGGACATCGGCCACCAGTTTGACGGTGAGGGTGCTCTGGCTCCCGACGGTCACTTCCTGCGGTGCGTACCCCACGTAGCTGAACACCAACGTAGTGTTGCCATTGGGCAACGTAATGCGGTAGTTTCCCCGCGCATCGGACGATACTCCGCGGTTGGTGCCTTTGATGGTGATGTTCACGCCCGGCAGCGTTTCGCCACTCTCGCTGTCGACCACCTGACCGCTCAGCACCCGCTCCTGGTTTGACAGGATAATCTGTTTACCAACAATGCGGTACGTAACCAGAAGGGGCGTAAACAACTCGGTCAACACCTGTGTCAGCGGCTGACGCACAACCTGCACCGACGGCTTCACCTGCCGGAACCGGTCGTCGCTGTAAACGAACGTATGGGCGGTTTGCTGCTCAATATCTCGCAGGATCGAATCCAGCGTTCGGCCCTCGGCCGACAACGTAACGAAAGTATTATCGCCCAGCCGCCCGGCCGGGAGTCCTTTAACGGTACTGGCTACGTCCTGGGCCCCCAGAAAGGGGCTGCTACTCAGCATGCCGATCAACAGCCAACCAGTAGTAATTCGCTTCATAGGTAGTAGGGTTAAACTCGGTTGAGATTCAGTGTATTCGCAGCCTGGCTTATTCGCAGCCCGGCCCTTTGATGGTAAGCCGGGATTCCGTCAGCTCATAGTCGAACCGCCTGGTCATCGCAATCAGATTCATAACCTCTTTCAAACTCTGGTTCTGAAACGTGCCCGTCAGCGGGCACTGGCGGAGCGATTCCCGTTCGAGGGCAACGGGGGTGCCGTACCACCGCTCAAGCGTTTTGGCCACCTCACCAAGCGGTGTGTTGCGGAATACCAGCTTCGATTCCGTCCAGGCTATCTGGTTGGCCGCTACGGTCGGCTGCGTAACGATCTGCCGCGTTGTCAGCGACTGAACCGCCTTTAGGTTCGGGGTGAGGAACAACGTATCCGACGCCGGCTGAAGGGTTTGTTTAGTTGGCAGGCCCGCTCGTTTCCGGGCCGGCTGCTTCGGAATGAACGCCACCTTACCCGTCACGACAGCCGTTTCTACCGTACTGTCGCCCGGATACGCCCGGATGTTGAACGACGTACCGAGCACCCGCACCGACCCGGTTTTCAGCCGCACCACGAACGGTTGCTGCGGATTATGCGCCACCTGGAAAAAGGCTTCCCCTTCCAGCGAAACCTCACGAAGCGCACCGGTAAACGTTTTTGGGTAGTCCAGCCGGCTGTCGGCGTTGAGCCATACGGTACTGCCGTCGGCCAGTTGAATTTTTGAGCGGGTACCTTTCGGGTTTGTCTGCTGCACCAGCGTCGGCGACACGGTTTGGCCCGGGTAGAGATTCCAGCCAATAAACACGCCAATCAGCACGACAGAAGCAGCCGCGACCCAACCCAGCCATCGCTGACCAATCCGGCGGATCGGCGCACCGCTTTCGTCTTCGGCCTCAATGCGGCTCCAGACCTGGTTGAACGCCACCGACGTAGTCAGCGAAGAGGCCGAGGGGGCCGATGCCTGCCACTGTTGCCGCAGCTTGTCAACCAGCGGCTGCGATTCGGGGTTAGCCTTCAGCCACTCGCTGAACGCACTCCGTTCCTCTTCGGTCGCTTCATTCGCAAAAATCCGGCCCAGTAGTTCCCAATCAATCGATTCGTTCATCGTTCACATGGTTTCATCTGCTAAGACAGTGTTTGTGCCCGGCAACCCGTAAACGATCTAAGAAAAAATTTGAAATTTTTTAGGGAAGTTCTGATAAAGCCCACACGCATGCGTTTTGTTTGATCAGGCGGTCAGGCATGGATGGCCGCTTTTTCGGTCACCCTAAGGCAGCAGCAAGTTTTTTGAGGGCAATACCGATCTGGGTTTCTACGGTTCGGGGGGAGATTTGCAGCAGCTCGGCCGTTTCCTTGTACGACAGGCCCTGTTCCTTTACCAGTTGAAAAATAAGACGGCACTGGGGGGGCAGGTTGTTGATCGCCGTCTGAACCCTCGACTGGGTTTCCTGAAATTCGATGGCTTCGTCCGGGGATTCATCGGGACCAATCAGGCCGTCGGCCGGTACGTCGTCAAAACTCATCAGAACCGGACTGCCTTTTTTCTGCAACTGATTCAGGCAGTGGTTTCGGGTTGTTGAAAAGATGTAGGCCCGGAAATTTACCACCGTAGGCAACGTTTGCCGAATCTGCCAGATCTTGACGAACACGTCCTGAACGATTTCCTCAGCCGTTTCGCGCACGTTGAGGTAGTACAGCGCCAATCGGAGCAGTTGAGGATAGAACACATCGAACAGCATCCGGAATGCCCGGCGGTCGTCGTGCCGGGCAATGCGGTCAAGCCAGTTCTGCAGTTGTTCCGAAGCGCCTTTCACTCAGGCAATTTCTGATTATTATTCAACATTTTCCTCAAATAATGGCAAACATTAAAAATAATCAGTACGGATCGCTTATGCCGGACAATCAGGCATCTTCCAGCAACGTCCGGAACGATACGTAGCGGTCGCGGTAGCGGTCGTGGTGTTCTTTCTGCAAGGCCGGAGAAAATTCGTTCTGGTAGATTTCGTAATCCTCCAGTGTATTGAAGAAGTACTGAACGGTGTATGTCACCCCGCCGTTGTCAAGTTCAGTAAGCAGGCGCAGCACCTTACTGCTGACGGGCAGGCCCGTTGCCATTACGGCCGGAATGTGTTCAGCTTTCATCCACCGGAGCCAGTCCTGCTCCAGTGCTGCGTCAATGTTGACGGTAACATTATAAAGAATCATAGAGGTCGAACAACTCTTTTCAACCGAAAGTTGACATTTTGTCTTTTTCTTTGCCCGGTAAACGTTTACCTACTCCTTCAGACTATGTATCCTGGACTTGTTCACGCCCACTCGGGCCTTCGCTGGATAGCGCTTATTTTATTACTCGTTGCCGTTGTGGTTGCGTTTCAACGCTGGCAGGGCCGCGCTGGCTACACGGACGGTAACCGAAAACTATACCTGTTTACCCTGATTTCCGTGCATATTCAACTGGTGCTGGGGCTGATTCTGTACTTCATCAGCCCTAAAGTGCAGTTCGACGGTGCGTTGCTGAGCGATAAGGTGTACCGCTTCTACACGGTTGAGCACATTACGGGTATGCTGGTGGCCATTGCCCTCATCACGATCGGTTATTCGCGGTCAAAACGCGCCACCGATCCGGACACCAAGCAGCGTTTTATCGCCATTTGGTATGGTCTGGGGTTATTGCTCATCCTGGCTCTGATTCCCTGGCCGTTCCGCATTCCGGGCGCGGGCTGGTTCTGATAACCGCTGATTTTCAAATCTTTGTCATCCCGACGGCCCGATTCTGGCGTCGGGATGACAGAAAAAGCTTACGCATCGGTTCATATCGCCCTGTCACTTCCCCGCAAATCGGCTGCTTTCGTGGCTCGACACCCAGTCCAGCGACGAGATAGCTGCCGCCAGCGACAGTTCTCCGGCGGCTACGACCCCGGCCATGATTTCGGCGAGTTTGTTGACCTGGCCGGTACCAAAACACCCCATCAGTTCCAGACACTCCCGCTGGGTGGGAAGCCCGGTACCGCCCCCCACCGTGCCGATCACCAGCGACGGTAACGTAACGGAGCCGTATAAATCACCCTCCGGCGTAATCTCCGAATACGTAATGGCGGCCGAGGATTCGGCCAGACAGGCCACGTCCTGCCCCGTTGCGATAAACAGGGCCGCCAGACCGTTGACGGAGTGCAGGCCATTATTGTTGGTTCCTGCCAGACGAGCCCCGACGTCGCCGATTCGGGCGTGTCGGTGAAGCTGCTCCGGCTCGACCTGAAGCTCCCGAATCAGCAGATCGCGGGGGATGCGCACCTCCGCCGTTACGCGTTTGCCCCGACTCCGCAGTACGTTTACCTGCGACGGCTTCTTGTCCGTTGCCAGGTTCGATTCCAGAAAAAAGTGCTCAATCCCTTCAACCTGCTGCAGGATGTAGTTGCAGGCCGCCAGCGTCGCCTTGCTGACCATGTTCTGCCCGGCCGCGTCGCCGGTCGAATAGCCGAAGCGCAGAAAAGCCAGCCGACCGTTCAGGTAACTATCGACGTAGCGTAGTTTTGCAAACCGCGAAGTCGATTCGGCCTCGGCCGCCAGCTCAGTCTGGTGTTCGTTGACCCACTGCACAAACTGCCGGGCCTGCCGGGCGTCGGCAAACTGAAACACCGGTGCCCGCTGCATACCGTCGTCCTGCACGGTACACGTAACGCCACCGCTGAGGTTAATCAGCTTGATGCCCCGATTGTAGCTGGCCACCAGCGTTCCCTCGGTGGTAGCCATGGGAATCAGGAACTCCCCCTGCGCATGTTCCCCGTTGACGCGCAGCGGTCCGGCTACCCCGATCGGTACCTGGGCCACGCCGATAAACTGTTCGCAATTGCCCTGCACTACAGCGGGGTCGAACGACGGTCTGGCTACGTGGTGAAGGGCCGTATCCGTACATTGACGAACGAACTGCCGGCGCTGGTCGATAACTTCCGGACTATAGTCATTGACCGGGTTGCGGGGAATACCCGCGGGCCGATTGGCGGCTGCTTCGTCCGTTTGCAGGTCGTCCTCAACCCGCAGCGTAATCGTGCCGAATGGTTGCGTATGCAGCGTAATTTCGAGCGTATGTGGTCCGGGTGCCAGTTGGCCGGCTTTTGCCCGCACCTGCACCGATCGCCGAAGCGGGAAGCTGAGTGGCTGCGTAGCAGAAATGGCACCGACGGCAACAGGGTCTGCCCCATCGGGTTCGATCGTGAAGCTCTCGGCGGGGTAAATCTGCCCGTCAATCAGAGCCCGTTGCAGGCCCGTGAACCGGGCATCGGCCAGGCGGTTTTTGAGCGAGAAGGTAAAGCCTTCGCTTGTGTTACGCAGGCTCTTACGCGTGTAGAGCTGCTTCAGCAGCACATTCGGAATGAATCGAAACAATGTATATCGGAGATTGTACGAAAAGAATGGGTAAACTAGCGACCGGCTGCCGGTACCATCTATCGATACGTAAACCGCACCGCCCCGAATTGGTTTAGACTCTGTATGCTCAACGTCTCCATCATTATTCCTACGCTGAATGAAGAGCGCGACCTCCCGCGAACCCTCCGCCAGCTCCGGCGCCTGTGTCCCGAACCGGTCGAGGTACTCGTGGCCGATGCCGGGAGTACCGACCAGACCGTTCGGCTGGCCAAGGCTGTTCAGCAGGATTATCCCCGGCTGCGGGTCGTAGCCTGCCCGCGGGTGGGCCGGTCGCGTCAGATGAACCATGCCGCCAGACAGGCGAAGGGCGATATTCTGTGTTTTCTACACGCCGACACAGCCCTGCCCGACGATGCGCTTTCCGTGATCGAACGGACGCTCCGTGACCCCAGAACAGCCGCCGGTGGGTTTATCTCGATTATGCGCGGGCCCGCCAAAACCCGCTGGCTGACGTCGTTTCACAACTACATCAAGACCTACTACGCCCCGCTGCTGTTCCGGCCCTATCTGTTCTTTGCCAAAGGGGCCCGGCTTTTGTTTGGCGATCAGGTGATTTTCTGCCGACGGGAGCAGTTTTGGGCCGTGGGAGGCTACACCGACGATATGCCGATTATGGAAGAAGCTGACCTGCTGCTGAGGCTGGTACAGTTCGGCCGCATTCGGCAGGTAAACCGCGTCGTAGAATCGTCGGACCGGCGCGTGGCCAAATGGGGCTTCTGGAAAGCGAACGGTATTTTTCTGGCCATCGGGTTTCTCTGGGGCATCGGCTACCCACCGGAAAAGCTGAAACGGTGGTATGATGATATTCGGTAAACGCTCGTACCTGTTCCTGCTGGCACGTCGGGATTGCACGGCTGGATACATACATCCAACCACCGGGCGTCTGACCCGCACGGGACCTCATTTTCATGAATAGACACGATCAAAAATAGTTTTTAACTATCTGTTAATCAGTATAATAGTATCAAAAATTAAACCAAGTATCGGGATTTATACGGCCGCGATCTATGTTATTTATCTGGCAGCCTACAGCGAATGGTTCGTGATGGTTTGGCGGTCTGCCCCTCAACGTTCGACATGATTCTGGAACATACCTCCCCGGCGTCTACGCCCGTTTCTTCCCAACAAACACGTACTGCGGACACCCGTCAGGCCCGTATCTGGATGCCGAAGCGGGTCGTGTTTACCCCCGATGCACTCGATGAGCCGTTTGGTCAGCAGATTTACGAGCGGGTTACGGCCCTGAATCTGCCGATCGAGGTGATGAAGAACAACCGCATCACCGGCCTGCGCGGGGCCGATGAGCGCGAAACGTACCGCATTGCCAAGAATACGCTGGCGGTGGTCAATGCCCCGAAGAGCGCGTTCCGGCTGCAACCCATCCCCCCCTCGGCCGACTGGCAGATGAACCTGGCCGAAGGGTGTCCCGCCCACTGTCAGTATTGTTACCTGGCCGGCAGCCTGGCTGGTCCGCCGGTTGTGCGTGTCTATGCCAACCTGCCCAAAATGCTGGAGAGCACCGCTGCGTACGAAGGTACGTATCCACCGAACCGCAGCTGGCAGGGCACGGACGCTGGTCGCCCGACTACGTTTGAGGTGAGCTGCTACACCGACGTACTGGGCATTGAGCACCTGACCGGCAGCCTGGCCGAGTGCATCCGGTACTATGGTACGCGGGCGAATGGCCAACTGCGTTTTGTGACGAAATACGATCAGGTGGATAGTCTGCTCGATCTGCCCCACAATGGCCAGACCCGTGCTCGCGTCAGTCTCAATGCAGATGCAATTGCCCGGCGGCTGGAAGGCGGCACAGCCTCGGTCGAAGCCCGGCTCCAGGCCATCCGCAAGCTGGCGTTACCGAAGGAACTAGGGGGTGGCGGCTACCCGATTGGTCTGGTTATTGCGCCGATCATGCCGATTCCGGACTGGCGGGCGCATTACACCGCCCTGCTCGACCGCATTGCCGAGGTTGTTGATTTTAGCCGAACCGCCGGACCGCTGGACATGAACGTCGAGTTGATCAGCCACCGCTTTACCCCCGGTTCGAAGGACGTACTTACGCAGTGGTACCCCAACACGACGCTCGATATGGATGAAGCCACCCGTGCCGAGAAGCGCAACAAGTTTGGCGGCACGAAGTACGTCTACAAGCCGGACGACATGAAGGAACTGAAAGCATTTTTTTATAGTGAGTGGCAGAAGCGGTTCCCCGACGCGCCGATTCTGTACTGGACGTAGCGGTAACCTCACGGCAGCGGTCCCGGCGGGACCGCTGCCGTGAGGGCAACTACCACACCTTCGCCTGGGCGACTTCCGGTTTGTACAGTTTCTGGCCGGGTTTTACATCAAACGCCTTGTAGAATGGCTCGAAATTGGTCAGCGGACCGTTCACGCGGAACTTGGCCGGTGAGTGCGGATCGACCGATACCAGCACGCGCTGGGTCTCGTCGCGAATCTTAACGCGCCAGACCTGCGCAAAGCCCAGGAAGAACCGCTGATCGGGCGTAAACCCATCAATCGTTTCGTCGCTTTTACCCTGTTCGGTTAGCTTAAACGCCTGGTAAGCCAGCGTCAATCCACCGAGGTCGGCCAGGTTTTCGCCGAGGGTCAACTGACCGTTCAGCCGCAGGTTGTTCAGTACCGTGTAGTTACCGTACTGATCCACCACCGGTTTTACTTTGGCCTTGAATCGCTCAGCGTCCTGCTTCGTCCACCAGTCGCGGAGGTTGCCGTTGGGATCGTACTGGCGACCCTGATCGTCGAACAGGTGGGTCATCTCGTGGCCAATCACCATACCGATGCCCCCGTAGTTGATGGCGTCGTCGGCGTCTTTGTCGAAGAAGGGGAATTGCAGGATTCCGGCCGGAAACACGATTTCGTTGTTGGTCGGGTTGGCGTAGGCGTTCACCGTCGGGGGCGTCATCCCCCACTCCGACCGGTCGACGGGCTGGTTAATTTTGTCAAACTCTTCCTTGTAGTGGTGCTTACGGGCGCTCTGTACGTTGCCGAAATAATCGGTACGGTTCACCTCCACGTCCGAGTAATCTTTCCACTTGTCGGGGTAACCGATCTTCTTGGTAAACCGATCCAGTTTGATCAGCGCCACTTTCTTCGTTTCCGGCGACATCCAGTCGAGCTTTTCAATCCGCTCGCGATACACTTTCTGGAGGTTGTTCACCAGCGTCAGCATCCGTTCTTTGGCGTCAGGAGGGAAATACTTTTTCACCCAGAGTTCACCCAGGGCCTCGCCCAGCGAACCGTCTACCTGATTGGCAATGCGCTTCCAGCGCTCGGGTTGCTGGGGCTGGCCGTACAGCGTTTTGCCGTTGAACTCAAAGCTGGCCTGTTCGAACGGTTTGCTCAGCAGACCTGCGTTGCGGTCGAGCAGATCGAACACGAGTCGGTCTTTCAGTACGCTGACGGGCGTGGCCGGCAGTTGCTTATCGAGTGCCTGGTAATAGCCCGGCTGCCCAACCAGCACCGTATCGATTCGCTTCAGGCCCATGTTATCCATAAACTGCCGCCAGTTCAGATTCGGCATCTGCCGGGTCAGGTCGGCTACCGCCAGTTTGTTGTAGTTGGCCACGGGGTCGCGCAGATCGGCCGGAGCTTTGTGCGATTTGGCCAGGGCCGTTTCAAACTCCAGGATGCCCTGCGCCTTGGTTTTCGCCGTGGTCGAATCAACCCCGATCAGCGTAAACAGCTTAGCGATGTAAGCCACGAACGCAGACCGGATTTTTTGGGTCGGTTCGTCGGTCTTGGTGTAATAGTCTTTTTCCGGCAGGGATAACCCCGCCTGACCGAAGTTGATCCGGTTGATCGAACTCTGCCGGTCGTCGGCCCCGATATAAAAACCGAACAGTTCACCGCCCCGATTCGATTCGTCGGCCGCGAGATACGCCAGCACCTGCTTGTAATCAGTCAGCGCGTCGATTTTGGCTAGTTCCGACTTGAGCGGCTCGTAGCCCAGTTTGTCAATCGTGGCTGTATCCATACCGCTGGCGTAGAAATCGCCTACTTTCTGCTCAACGCTTCCTTTTTTCGCATCGGCTTTGGCGGCTTCTTCCAGAATCGCTTTGGTTTTCAACTGGTTTTCGTCGTAGAGCGAATAAAACGACCCCCAGCCCGTCTGGTCATCGGGAATTTTAGTCGTTTTCACCCAGTTGCCGTTGGCAAAGCTGAAAAAATCGTTGCCGGGCAGCACGGTGGTATCCATCCCCGATTTGTCGAAGAACGTAGTACGCTGGGGGGTGTCCTGATCTTTCTGCTGGCAGGCCGTTACGGACAGGGCAAAAAGCCCGGCCGCCAGAAGTTGTTTACTCATCGTCATAGTACGGAGCTGATTCATGTAATGAGGTACCTGCTAAATAAGCAAGCTTATGAATTTTTGACGAATTTTCTTGAGATTTTTGATAGTCGTTCCGAACAAAGTACAAGTGGCAAGCCGCATTCTTCGTATCTTTACCTGTCAATCAGTCATATACTATCTCATTATGAAAAACATACTGATCATTGGGCTGCTCGTCGGCGCATCGTTCACGGTTTCGGCGCAGAGCGAAGTAAGCTACCATGGCAAAAAGATCTCGGAAAAAGGAGCCATTCCGGCCGCGCAACTCGTGGAAAAGATGGGTACCAAAGCCGAAATGCCCGCTAAAGTTGAAGGCGTAGTTGAAGACGTCTGCAAGATGAAAGGCTGCTGGATGAAAGTGAAAACCGGCGATGGTCAGTCCATGCGCGTTACGTTCAAGGATTACGGCTTCTTTGTACCGAAAGACATTGTCGGTAAGAAGGTTGTGGTAGAAGGAACCGCCCAGACCACCGTAACACCCGTTGACGAACTGCGGCACTACGCCCACGACGCCGGCAAGCCCAAAGAAGAAATTGAGAAAATCACGGAACCCGAAAAAGCGCTGACGTTCGTCGCCGATGGGGTTATTGTGAAGAAATAAATGAGGGTTTGATAACCACAGATTGCCGCATCGGCGGACCAACAGATTATAGAAATAAAATTCAGGTTAATCTGCGGAATCTGTGGCATCACTCATCAATTAGCTATATTCAAGGCCGCGACCAACTGTTGCGGCTTTTTTCGTGCCCAACCCACTGAATCATCTATGAAAAAACAGTACCTGAATCTGCTGGCCATGACGGGCCTGCTGCTCACTACGTCTCCCCTGCTTGCCCAGCGCACCCTGCTTCACTGCGGTAACCTCTTCACCGGCACCGGCAACGACCTCCAGCCGCAGATGACGGTCGTGGTGGAGGGCAACAAGATTGTAGCCGTCCAGAAAGGCTACCAGTCGCCAAGTGGTCAGGATCGGGTCGTTGACCTGAAAAGCAAGACCGTGTTGCCCGGCCTGATCGATATGCACGTCCACCTGGAATCGCAGACCCGGCGGGGTGGTCAGATCGACGCCTTTACGCAGAACGTACCGGACGTAGCGTTTCAGGCCGCCAGCTACGCCAAAACAACCCTGCTGGCCGGCTTTACGACCGTTCGGGACCTCGGCGGCTCAGGCATCAACATCGCCCTGCGCAATGCCGTCAACCGCGGACTGGTCGAGGGGCCGCGCATTTTCACCGTCGGGAAGTCCATTGCCACAACGGGCGGACACGCCGACCCGACCAACGGCTACCGGCGCGACCTGATGGGCGACCCCGGTCCGGCCGAGGGCGTTATCAACAGCCCCGACGATGCCCGCAAAGCCGTTCGGCAACGCTATAAGGAGGGAGCCGACCTGATTAAAATTACGGCCACCGGCGGGGTGCTGAGTAATGCGAAAGACGGCTCCGGTCCACAGTTTACGCCGGAGGAAGTGAAAGCTGTTGTCGATGCCGCCAAAGACTACGGGTTTGCCGTAGCGGCCCACGCCCACGGTGCCGAGGGCATGAAACGGGCCATCCGCGCCGGTGTGCAGACCATCGAGCACGGTACGTACATGGACGATGAAGCCATCGAGCTGTTCAAAAAATACGGCACCTACTACGTACCGACCATCATTGCGGGCAAGACCGTAGCCGACTCAGCCCGGATGTTCGGTTACTACCCGGCCCTGGTAACGCCCAAAGCGCTGGCGATCGGTCCGAAAATTCAGGCTACGTTCGGGAAAGCCTACAAAGCCGGCGTGAAGATCGCGTTCGGTACCGATGCCGGCGTCTACATCCACGGCTACAACGCCAAGGAGTTTGAATACATGGTTGAGGCCGGTATGCCGCCGGTCGAAGCCATCAAATCGGCCCTGCTGAACAACGCCAAACTGCTGGGCATGGATGCGCAGATCGGTTCGATCGAAACCGGCAAGCTGGCCGATATTATTGCCGTGGACGAAAATCCGGTGCAGAACATCAAAACGCTGCAGGCCGTCCGGTTCGTCATGAAAGACGGCAAGGTGTACAAGCAGTAAGCCGGGCTGGGCTTCCATTTAATAGACTTAATATTGAGATAATGCGATGCAACGAAACCCTGCTGTTTCTTTGCGCCTTCCATCACAACCACGGGTATGAAATTAATTCTATCATCAACCATTGCTCTCGGTCTGCTGGCGGGTATCGTTGCCTGCGAAGACCACCGGACTAACCCCGGTTCCCCCCAGACTGTGAGCGGCCTCCGCTTCATCGGCGAGCGCATCGTTCCGTTTCAGTCGCAGTTCGGCGGCACATCCATCGGTGGCCTGTCGAGCATCGATTACCGGGCCGAAACCAACCAGTTCTACATCATGGCCGACGATCAGGGCACGACTAACCCGGTTCGGTACTACACGGCCTCGCTGAACTACACGGCCAATGCGTTCAACAGCGTCAATTTTACCGGCGTAACTACGTTGAAAAACACCGACGGTTCGAACTTCACCCCGGCGCGGGTCGATCCGGAAGGGTTGCAGTTCGACGCGGTGAACCGGCGCATTATCTGGTCGAGCGAAGGGCTTCGGAACCCAACAGCCACTCCGGCCCCGATCTTCATCCAGCCGTTTATCCGAGAGGCTAATCTGGACGGCAGCTACGTAGCCGATTACCCGGTTCCGAGCCTGTTCAACATCCAGCCGACCGAAAACGGTACGCGCTCGAATGGTTCATTTGAAGGTCTAGCCCTGACGGTCGATGGCCGGTATCTGTTCGCGGCCAGCGAAGAACCGCTGTACGAAGATGGTCCCCGGGCCGCGTTCAACGTAGCGGGTTCGCCCATCCGGATCATCAAATACGACCGCCAGACGGGCCAGCCTGTGGCGCAGTATGCGTATCGGCTGGACGCGGTGCATGCCGCTCCGCAGCCATCGAACCAGTTCCAGTTGAACGGTGTGGTTGACATGATTGCGCTGTCGGAAACGCAGCTGCTGGTGATGGAACGGTCGTTTGCGGTGGGTGCCACGCCGGATTATTCGGTGAAGATCTACAGGATCGACCTGACCAACGCGACCAACATTGCCAATGTAAACGGGTTGCAGGGTGCCAACTATACGCCCGCTACCAAAACGCTGCTGTACGACGTAGCGACGAGCGGGGTGTCACGCATCGACAACCTGGAGGGTATGACCCTCGGACCGAAGCTGCCGAACGGCAACTACTCGCTGGTTATGGTATCCGACGACAACTTTGGAGCCGCGCAGATCACGCAGTTCCTGGCGTTTGAGGTACTGCCGTAGTACGTAAACATTTCCCGGATGAAAGCCCCGTTGTCCGCAGCGGGGCTTTTTTGTGGGGTTGTACATGTCACCCTCACGGCAGCGGCCGACTGTCCCCAACCCCTCTCCCTGTAATGGGTGGTCCGCCGATGCGGGAGGGACCGAGGGTGATATGTAACTATTACAACAGCTCCTATCAGTTCTCAAACACTTCCTACGGATCAGAGTCGTACCTTTGCGGTTAATTTACAATCTGTTTTTACATGCCTCAACCAAAACACGCCCGCGAGTCGATAACGGTCATGACCGAAATGGTTCTGCCCAACGATACCAACACGCTCAATAACCTGATGGGCGGGCGCCTGCTGCACTTCATGGACATCGCGGCTGCCATTGCCGCCCAGAAACACTCAAACCGCATCGTCGTTACGGCCTCGGTCGACAACGTATCCTTTGCCGAACCGATCAAGCTCGGCAACATCGTCACGATGAAAGCGCAGGTTACCCGGGCGTTCAGTTCATCGATGGAAGTATTCATCGAAGTCTGGGCGGAAGACATTCCGGCGGGTGTTCGGGTGAGTACCAACAGCGCGTTTTACACCTTCGTGGCCGTTGATCAGACCGGCCGACCCATTGAAGTGCCCGCCGTTATCCCGGAAACCGACGAGGAGAAAGCCCGTTACGAGAGCGCGTTACGTCGGCGGCAGCTACGTCTGGTCCTGGCTGGCCGCATGAATGCCCAGGACGCCAAGGAACTACGAGAATATTTGCGAGTAGAATAATGCGGTTCAGCGCAAAGTCGCTGCAAGAAATTGGGTGTCTTTGCGCTGATACCATTGATTACAGAACATACATAACAAAACCCTTTTTTTGTTATGTATTGGGTAATGGTTGACATATGAGATTACACAACAGTTTTAATGACTCACCAGCTATCTTGGATCAAGTTCACTGAAGAAGCTTTACAGGCCCTGATCAATCGAGATCTACAGAGGGCAAGTACATTAGTAGGTGCTAAACTTGGCCCTTATTTTATTACTGATGACGCTGTTCGACGATGGAACAACAGACTTAACCAATTCCGTCAGGACTCTCGCACCTTGGATTGGATAGCACGGATCGTTATGGCGAACGGTGAGGTGGTAGGTCATGCTGGATTTCATGGTCCGCCCGACCAAGTGGGTATGGTTGAGGTTGCTTACTCAGTAGTACCCGCTCACCGAGGCCAAGGCTATGCAAAGTCAATGCTACGCGATTTGCTCAAGCAAGCTAGTTCAGAGCCCGAAATTAGGGTTGTTCGAGCAACGATTCGTCCTGATAATGTGGCTTCATTAGCGACAATTCGCCCTTTTGGATTTGTACACAAAGGCGAACAACTGGATGATATTGACGGTCTTGAGTATATATTCGAGGTAGATCCTGAAAGTTTTCAAACTGAGGTTGATTAACATATTGCCACTTGTACAACAAAAGGGATCAATATAGAACTGAAGGTCTTAGATATGTATTTTGAAGATATTTTTCACCCAATTAAGACTCTCTGGAAGGAACAATACTATTTAGAATATGGAAACAGTAAAAAATCTTTCATCATTTCATTGCGTGATGATTTTAGAGAGATTGAATACATAGTAGAGGTTGAAAG
This sequence comes from Fibrisoma montanum, assembly GCF_003583365.1. GTDB lineage: Bacteria > Bacteroidota > Bacteroidia > Cytophagales > Spirosomataceae > Fibrisoma > Fibrisoma montanum. The sequence continues at coordinate 737,671 of NZ_QXED01000002.1, read as the reverse complement.
AAGGGAACAGTATAACGAATGGCACAGAATGATGGTATTAGTATCCTATCAAGTGTTAACAAAAATTGGACTAACTTATCTCGAATTAGCAGTTAACGTTTTGAACATTAAGGACATTCCGGTTGAAGTCTTTGAAAAAAAGTATAGGGAAAATTTAGAGCATGAAGGCAATGAAGGATATTTATCTAAATACAAAGGACGAAAAAGTTAACGAACTATGTAGCTTATATATAGAGGTCTTAATTGTACTTTATTATGCTGACTAGATAAACGTAACTTTTCAGTTTCCGACATTTATTTCATAACATAATCTGAGTTACAAAACACTACTTTTTTAAACACTGTTTTTTATACTTTATACCTTTACTTAGCCCTTGTGAATGCTACGCAACGTCCAGAGCAGCAGTTCTTGATAGAGACCAGCTTATCGTTTTGAGTTATTCGTTATTTCATTACTCTTTTGTAAGGTCAGTAAGTCTAACACCACAAAAAGAACACTACATTGACAATTAACCAATCGTTACTCATTGACAGCAACTTGTTCTGTCTTCTCAACTTATGAAAAAATTTTTGTTCTTGCTATTGGGACTTTCCAGACTTTTGCAACAGCCACGCCACTTATATAACAACCTATATCATGACTACTTTTCGAGATATTCGTATCCTTTTCGTCAATGGTGTTATTGTTCTACTGATCTTTCTAGTGTTAGTCGAGGCTGTAACTTGGGGGGTTGCTAGCGAGGTTAAGTGGAATTTTGTCAAGGACAGTGGTGGTGTTCTACCTTACTTGGGTCTATTAGTTAGGAACACTATACTGCCCGAACTTGTAACAATCTTCGTCCTAGCGTTATTAATAAACCGAATCCATCGTTGGGTCGATCCTGCATTCGATAGCCTAACTTGGAAGTCATTGCTTCTTTATCAACTTAGTTTCTTGCCTGCACTACTAACTGCCTTTTTAATTTTCATTCCTTTCACCCAATCTATCCGATACTTGCTAGTCGAGTTTCCTATCTATTCGTTCAATAGCTATTGGCACAAATACATAATAGATAGCTATTCGTTAGCCCTCTATTTCAAATACCTGTTGCCAGTTATGTTAATCGGTTACAGTGCTTTAAACATATCCCTAATGACTAGAACTTTGAGAAATCATCCAGTAGTATAATAGTAAATTTTAAAGACCTATCCGACGTGATAATTATAGGCATTCTATATTTATTCTCTTAACATAAAAATAGTCACAAAACACAACTTTTGCCAAGATTTTAGACAATGCTTTTTTTGTACTTTTCACCTTTCTTTGGCCCTTGTGAATGCCTCGGGCAACGTCCAGAGCAGCAGTTCTTGATAGAGACCAGCTTATCGTTTCGAGTTATTCGTTATTTTATTGCTCTTTTATAAGGTCAGTAAGTCTAACACCACATAGATAATCAATCAATCGTTACTCATTAACAGCAACTTGTTCTATTTCCTCAACTTATGAAAAAATTTTTGTTCTTGTTATTGACACTTTCTGTATGTGCAAAAGCGCAGTCAACATTAACCGATGCGCCTAACAATTTGGTATCGCTTGGAGTGAATTATTTGAAATTAGATGCTCCTGATGCAACTGGCCCCCATTATCAGCTTACATACACTCGGTTCATTAAAGATTATAGACTGGCCCTGTCTGTAACGTCCGGTTATTTTGAGAGCAACAGTCATATCAATATTTTAAATGATTACTACATAAACGGTGAATTTAGAAGGCGTATTACTGGCGATTTAACTCTGGCATTTACACCAATTCGTACAAATAATAACCTCGTAACAATTGGTCTGGGGCCCTCCCTGTGGCACAGAACTGACAAAACATATCAAAGAATTGACTACACGCTAACTCCCAATGGCGAAGTAACAAATATCATAGCTGATGTCAATAACGTAAAAACACTTGATGCTGGGTTTCATGCAAAAGCAACCTATTCACATACGGTAACAAGGCGTTTGGTTGCGTCAGGGCAGGTTGCCTTAACCAAGTTTACAGGAATAAGTGTTATTCCAATCATTGGATTCAATATTGGCTACAAATTTTAAACTGACTGAACGTAGTGTCCGACACTACGTTCATACTCCCCTGCTCAATCGGGCTCATTCACTCCGGTGCGAGTTGCGTTTTATCCAGAAATACCCACTAGCCGACAAGACGAAACATAACAGCGCAGCCAGTATTTTGAGCCAGTCAATGCGTCCAGGCTGAACGTACGTCGTATAGGCGTGAACTAGTTGAAGGGCACCTAAAAGGGCGATGAAACCAATTGCCGATTTGCTTCCTGTATTTATAACACGATAGCGTCTGTCTTACTAAAGGCACGACCCAGCCGTTCTACATCATTCAGCAACGTAGCCAGATGGTCGTCGGTCGTGAGCGGATTCATGAGCGAAACGCGCAGGTACACCCGGCCACGCAGCGTTGTCTGCACAATATAAAACTGCCCGTCCCTGAGCAATTGCCGGCGAATCTGGCTGTTCAGGTCATCGAGCCGGCCCGGATCGGTCAGGTCGCCGACGTAGCGGAAACACACGATGTTGGACTCCGGCTCAACCGCCAGTTCAACCTCCGCTCGTTGTTGGATCTGCCCCGCGAACCGCCGGGCCAGGCCGTAGAGCGTATCCACGTTTTCGGTGAATAGCTCCTCCCCGTACGTCCGCAATACGGTGTATACCTTCGCGCTCATCATCAGCTTGGTACACTCGAATGCCCGCTTGCCCGAGTTGAACCAGTCCTTCGTGTTTGCATCAGCCCAGAGGTACTGCGCCTTCTGCTGGAACGTACGGTACGAATCGGCATCCCGCTTGTAAAGCACCGTCGTAACCAGGGCGGGTATCATCATCATTTTGTGGAAATCAACGACCACCGAATCTGCCCGCTCGATACCGCGCACCAGCAGCCGATACGTATCCGACAAGGCCGCTACGCCCCCGTGTGCGCCATCAGCGTGAAACCACAGTCCATGAGTTTCGCAAAAATCAGCGATGGCTGTCAGGTTGTCGTAGGAGCCGGTGGACGTAGAGCAGGCGCTGCCCACCACCGCAAACACGGTCAGGCCCCGTGCTTTTGCCTGCGCCAGATACGGCTCAAGCAGTTCCGTCTGCATCTGGAACCTGTCGTTTGTGGGGATTTTGATGATCCCCTCCGTTCCCAGGCCCATGATCCGGGCCGCCCGGTCTACGCAGTAGTGGGCCTCGTCGGACACCATGATGGCCAGTCGGTCCGACGTACCATGCGCCCATACATCGGTCGGAGCCGCCACGGCCCGGGCGGTCAGCAAGGCCGTCAGGTTGGCCAGCGTTCCGCCCGACGTCAGCAGGCCACCCGCTTCTGGGCCGAGGTTCAGCCGACCGGCCAGCCACTGTGTCACAATCCGTTCGAGTGCGTTGGCCGTCATGCCCATTTCGTACACGGCCATGCCCTGATTGAGCAGTCCCGTCAGCAAACCCGTCAGGGCCGCCAGCGGCAGCGGGGGTGTCACCTGATGGCCCATGAACTTCGGGTTGTGCAGGTGAATGGATCGTCCGATCATATCGCGCAGCAACGGCAGCGGGTCCGCATTGACCGGCTTTTCAAAATCGGCCTGCCAATACGCCAGTTGATCGTCGGGATCGGCGTAGTTCAGAGTGGGTTGCTGACCGGTTTCGGCCTGCGCCAGGTGATCGGCCAGTACATCGACCAGCGCATGGGCCTGGGCGCGGAACGTCTCGGGCGAATAGGCGGTGTGCAGTCGTTCGTTCATGGGTCAAAGCAAACGAATCGTTGTGATAACCGGAAATGCTTATTTTTGATAAATTGATACCAGAAACGCATCAGTGGACCTCTACCAGCTCAAACATTTTCTGGCGCTTGCCGAAACGCTGAATTACCGCCGAACGGCCGAAGCCGTGTTCATTGCACAACCGGCCCTGACCCGCCAGATTCAGCAACTGGAACGCGACGTTGGCGCGCAGTTATTCCGGCGCGACAAACGTACCGTAACACTCACCCCGGCCGGAGCGTACCTGCAACAGGAAGCCCGGCGGCTGATTGAGCAACTGGAGCAGGCGTTTCGAAAAACGGCTCAGATTCACCGGGGCGAAGCGGGCGAAATCCGCATTGGCCACGCCAGTTCGGCAATGCAGTCCATTCTGCCCCGCCTGCTGGCCACGATCCGCGACCAAACCCCGGATCTGCGGGCGTTGCTGATGGAAACAACCAACCGGTTTCAGATGGCGGCTCTGCAAAACCGAGAGATTGATGTCGGTTTTTCGCCCAACGTCATTACACCCGCCGACATCAGCAGCCGGATTGTCTACGCGGAAAACTTCGTCGTAATCCTGCCTGAAAGCCACCCGGTTACTGCCGAAACCTTCACAGACCTGTCGGTATTCGCCCCCGACGATTTTATCCTGCCACCGCTACGGGAAGGCATGGGCTACGTTGAAAGCCTACAGTCGCTGTGTCAGACGTACGGATTTCTGCCCCATATTGCCTACGAATCGGCCTATTCCAGTACGGTGCTGCGGCTAGTCGAAGCGGGTATGGGCATTTCCATCGAACCGGCGTCCACCCTGCGTGGTCAGAATTTACGCATTAAAACCATCGAACTGACCGACGTGCCGCAGAAAGCCGAAATGCGGATGCTCTGGCTGACGGAACGTACCGATGAGCTGAAGCCGTTTCTGAATCTGATTGACCGACTCCTTGATACGCATGCGTAACCGACTCCCACCCGATCAATACATTAGCGGCATCCTGGCCGGCGACCGGCTGGTGCTAAGCCGGGCCATTACGCTCATCGAAAGTCGGCGGCCGGACGATCAGGCGCTGGCGCAGGAGGTGTTGACTGGCGTTCTGAACCGGACCGGCCATTCCGTACGCGTGGGAATAACGGGCGTACCGGGCGTAGGCAAAAGCACATTCATTGAAACCTTCGGCAAATACCTGACGGATCAGGGTCATAAACTGGCCGTGCTGGCCGTCGACCCCACCAGCCAACGATCGGGCGGCAGTCTGCTGGGTGACAAAACCCGCATGGAGCAGCTTTCCGTCGATCCGAACGCCTACATCCGCCCTTCGCCCGCGGGCGACTCGCTGGGGGGCGTCGCGCACCGCACCCGCGAGACCATGCTGCTGTGCGAAGCGGCCGGCTTCGATGTGATCCTGATCGAAACGGTGGGCGTCGGGCAGTCCGAAACGCTGGTACACGGCATGGTTGATTTCTTTCTGCTGCTGATGCTGGCGGGGGCCGGCGACGAGCTTCAGGGCATGAAACGGGGCATTATGGAACTGGCCGATGCGCTGGCCATTACCAAAGCCGATGGCGATAACCGCCCCGCCACCGACCGCGCCCGCGTTGAATACCAGAACGCCCTGCATCTATTTCCGCCAACGGGTACCGGCTGGAGTCCGCCCGTGCTGACCTGCTCCGCCACCACCGGCGAGGGCATTACCGACATCTGGCAACTGATCCAGAACCATCAGGAACTAATGACCCGACATGGGCACCGCGATCGTCGGCGTCAGGAGCAGCAACTGGCCTGGTTTCGGAGCCACCTCCGCAATCGGCTCGAAAGCCGTTTTTTTCAACAAACTGGCGTTGCTGAGCAGCTAAAAGCAGTTGAAGCACAGATCAAAGCCGGTACGTTGCTGCCCGTGCAGGCAGTAGAAAACCTGCTACGAAACATTTAGAAATAGTGGTAAATTTGATGATTAGTTATGCAGTCAAATGCATGAACTTATTCATTACGCTCATCCAATGCCTAAACACTTTATTTGCTGGCTTTTCATACTGACTAGTCTTCTCGGTTCATCGGCGATGGCGCAGGCCCGCCGGGACACAACCATTGTGCTGAAAGCCATCACTGGCCTTCAGTTTGACCAGCCCCGGCTGGTGCTTAAACCCAATACCCGCCTGCGCCTGGTGCTGCAAAACACCGACGATATGGCCCATAACCTCGTGCTGACCAAACCCAACTCCCGGCTCCGGGTGGTTGAATTTGCGCTGGCCCTCGGCGAACGCGGTCCGAAGCTGGATCACGTACCACCCATGCCTGAGGTGCTGGCCCACACCCGAACCGTCGATCCGGGTAATGCCGACACACTGACCGTGATCCTGACCGAAGGCGCTTACCCGTACGTCTGTACGTATCCGGGCCACGGCTCCATCATGTACGGTGTGCTGTACGTAGTCGACAATGCTAGACGCCTGCCGCCCCTGGATGCTGACCCGAACGTACCGAATCGGTCGGGCAGCGGGGATCATGCCCACCACGCGCAGAAAGCACCGGACCATCCCTACACCGTTAAGCTGCCCGCCGTGTATCGGACGTTTATGCCGGATTGCAGCCCGGCGGCCATTGCCGTTGGCCTACCGGCGGTCGGTACCGGCCCGGAACAGTCGTACTGCTGGGATGCCGGTACGTGTCGGCTTCGCTACGCCTGGGCGGGTGGCTTCGTCGATAACGGCGAACAATGGGAGGGCAAGGGCCAGCGCCTGACCAAGATTGTCGGCGACATTTACTACCAGGAACGAACCGAGTTTCCATTCCGGACGGCGACCGGGAAGCCAACCCCGGCCGTACGTTTCCAGGGGTATCGCCTGGTCAATCGCTATCCAGAATTCCACTATGCAATCGGGGCCGTAACGGTTCGGGAGCTGATCAAACCCGTAGCAAAAGGGCGCGGACTGATCCGGACGTTTACCTTTGACAAACTAACGGAACCGCTTATGTTCGCCGTTGCGCCCGACGACGGGATGCGCTACCAGACATCGCTGGGGCCGGTCACAAAAGGTTCGGTCCGGATTCCGGCCGGTACGCGCCAGTTCACCGTAACCATGTCGACCCTGTAATCATGCTGACAACCCTGCTCCTTTCGGCCATACTTGCCTGCGCGGCCCCTTCTGATACCATTTCCGATTATTACGAGGTCGAAACCATTCCGACCCCACCCGGCCTGACGGTCGAAACGGGTGGTATCGCCTTCCTGCCCGACGGCCGGCTGGCGGCTTGTTTCCACCGGGGCGAAGTGATGCTTTATAACCCCAAGACCAAAACCTGGAAGCTCTTTGCCGAGGGATTACACGACCCGCTGGGCATTCTGGTCATCAACAACCGCGAGATCCTGGTTATGCAGCGCCCGGAACTGACCCGCCTGCGCGATACGGATGGCGATGGCGTAGCGGATCAATACGAAACCGTTACGGATCAGTTCGGCATGTCGGGCAACTACCACGAGTTTGCGTTCGGCCCCGTTCGCGATACCAAAGGCAACCTGTATATCGGCCTGAACACAGCCTCCAACGGTGCCGGTATCCGCGCCGAACTACGCGGTCAGTACGATTCGCTGGGTCGGCCGGGCCGTATGTATTCGTGCGTGCCGTATCGGGGCTGGGTGATGCAGATTACACCCGACGGTAAAATTCATCCCTACGCCAGCGGTTTCCGGTCGCCGAATGGGCTGGGATTCGACGCGCAGGGCCGTTTGCTGGTGCCCGATAATCAGGGCGACTGGCTCGGTACCAGCAAGATCTACCACGTTGAAAAAGGCAAATTCTATGGTCACCCGGCCAGCCTGGTCTGGAAAGACGGCTTTCCCGACATTAATCCACTGACACTCCCGGTCAAAGCCCTCGACAGCATGCGGACGGTTGAAGCCGTGGCGCTGCCACACGGCCGGATTGCCCATTCGCCGACACAAATCGTAGTGGATAATTCCAACGGTAAGTTCGGGCCGTTTGCCGGGCAAACGTTCATGGGCGACATGGACTACGCGCACTTGATTCGGGTGCTGCTCGAAGAGGTAGATGGGCAGATGCAGGGGGCCTGCATTCCCTTCTTTGCCAATGCCGGCTCGGGCACAACTCGTCTGCGTATCGGCAACAACCGGCTGGCGTTTGCCCCCGACGGCAGCCTGTGGCTCGGCCAGACCGACCACGGCTGGCTCGGTACGCGGGGCTTGCAGCGGATTCGCTACAAGGGTGGTGTACCGCTCGATATTATGGCCATGCACCTGACACCCACCGGCTTTGACCTGACGTTTTCGCTGCCGCTCGACGAAGCAAGTGCCCAGCAGCTCACCAACTACCGGTTCAGGCGCTACTATTACAAGTACCACCAGACCTACGGCTCGCCGGAAACCGACATCAGCGAGGTTCCTGTCACGGGTGTTCGTCTGTCGGCCGATCGGAAAACGGTGTCGATTACGCTCCGTGAACTCAAACCTGGCTACATTCATGAACTAACCCTGGGCAACGTACAGGCCGAAGGTGGCCGTAAGCAACTGGCAAACCGGCTGATCTGCTACACACTCAACCGGTTAACAACAGAAGCGAGCCGGCTTGAAACGACACAAAAAAATGGCCGCTAAGCCATACTGTGAAACGGTAAACAATAAACGTACTCTTCTTTAAAGGAGCGTTTGCGTATCACCCCAACCCCCTGAAGGCGGTCAGGGTGATACGCAGACCAACACAGAAAGTGGTCCTATTTCTTCCCGCCCAGGAACATATCTGTTACCTCGGCAACGCGCTTACCCTGAAAACGAGCCGCACTGAGGGCCGTTTCGTCCGGCGACAAAGAACCGTTCTGGCTGACAAATGACGTACCGTAGGGCGTACCCGACTGAAACTGAATCGGATCGGCATAACCCGGCGATACGATGATACTCCCCCAGTGGTAGAACGTATTGCTCAGAGCCAGAATCGTTGATTCGTGTCCACCGTGCGTAGTCGCGCAGCTCGTGAACGCCGATGCAATCTTGTTCACGAGTTTGCCCTGTCCCCAGAGCGGCCCCGTCGTGTCGATGAACTGCTTTAACTGAGCGGCCGGCATTCCGTAGCGGGTCGGAGCACCGAGAATGATGCCGTCTGCCCATTCCAGATCAGCCAGCGTTGCTTCGGGTACGTCCTGCGTTTCGAGCCGGTGACTCGACCAGCCCGCATTGGATGCAATCGCTTCATCGGGGGCCAGTTCCCGTACTTTAAGCACCCGTACTTCGGCACCAGCCTGCTTAGCTCCTTCTTCTACGGCACGCGCCAGTTGGTAAGTAGTTCCAGTGGCACTGTAGTAGATAATCGCAATTTTAGCCATGATACAAAACAGATTATCGGTTGAGCCGCAAATTAAATGTATCTACTTTAAATGTATATACCTTTAATATTAAATTTTTCAGAAATACTCCGAAACCTACTGACTGGTTACGGTCGTGGATTGGTTCTGACACAACAGAGGGCGAACAAGTTGTCCGCCCTCTGTTCTGAACGTCGATGGTTCGATTATGAATTGCCGTATGTCCGGTCCGGGTCGCGGGCATTGTCGGGGGCCATTCCCCCTTCGCTCGTTGTCCGGTTCCAGTCGGCATCGGCTACCGTATTATCGGATTCATCCGTAGGCTGCTGATAGGCCGTCATCGGCTCACTCTGATCCGTTGTGGCATCTTCTGCGTTAGCCGGCAGGGGTGGTTGTCCCCACGAAGCGCGTTTGGCTTCTTCTACCTCAGCATCCGAAGGCGCATCGTCATTTTCTGATTCGGCCACCGTACGCTTGATGTCCTCATAATCGTCGGTGAAATCAGTATCGCTGCCAGACGCCACCCGCGAGGGTAGCTCGTTGTCCAACTGCCTGTCGTTTAATTGCGCCAGCCCCTGCTCCGGACCCAGTCCCTGAGTGCTGTGCATTTGTTTAGCCGCATACGATTCATCGCTCTCTTTGCGGAGTTTGCTGCTTAAGCTCATAACGTTGTTGGTTTAATTGGAATGTATGATGCTCGAATAACGCTGGTTCTTAATACGTAGGCTTATGCTCGGTATCAGTACCAGTCTGCGCCAACTGTTCCGCGTCGCTGTTATCATCGTCCGCGTCGTCATCCTGAGCGCTTTCCTTCGCTTCCCGCTGGGCTTCCGGAACACCTACCTCATCGGCCGATGCGTAGTCATCCGGTCCGTGCGTCGTCACATCCACCGTACTGGTATTCGTTTTATCCTGATTGGAAATGGCATTTTCTTTGCCTTCCTCGGTTACTTCCATGGTGCTGTTGTCCATGTCGCCCATGCGGATAACACCGTTGTGACTGTCCATATCCATACCGCCCATGGCCCGGTTGTTGCGCCCATCCTGACCACCCCGGACCTGAACACTATCCATGCCGTTGGAGGTGTTTTCCATCTCCGGCCGGTGTTTATTATCGATGATGGCCCGTTCTGCGTCGGAGTCATCAGTGCCATATGGTCCCTGTGTCCGACCGCTGATCTGTGCTTCGTCGCGGTCGACACCTTCTTCGTCTTCTTTCATAACGTTAAGCCGGTTTATTACTATGATTAACCGTTAAATGCCTAAAAAGTTTAGGTGTCAGCAGGTAGTTCCCGCTACTCCATCCGTCAGTCAGGGCGCTGTTCCCGGGCGAATTGAGACCGGACTAAAACGCAAAGACCCACCATACAGGCAGGTCTTTGTTGAACGATTCAGAGTTTGCAGACGCAGCACCAGAGCCGCTATGAGCTATTCCGCATACTGCTGTTGGTACAGTCGGTGGGCTTTATCACGGCTTCGTTTCAGACGCATCTTCACGGCGCTGGGCGTAGCCTGGTAGCGTTCAGCGATCGCATCAATACTGAGCCCTTCCTCGTATTTAAGCTGCAGCATCGTTTTTTCTTCCGGTGCCATTACGTCCATAACGCGCTTAAGCTGCTGATGCCGGTCGTCGAACTCCTGCGCTTCTTCCGTATCGGTCAGATCATACTCCTCATTCTGACCCGACTCCATCGCTACGGTATCGAGCCGCTTCGACAACCGGATCTGATCCATGCAGTAGTTGTGGGAGACTGAATACAGCCAGGTTGAGAAACTTGACCGTTGTTGAAACCGGTCGAGCTTTGCGAAAACCTTCAGAAAGATGTCGTGGGTAAAATCTTCGGCTTTAGCCGAATCCTGAGTCAGGGACAAACAGCGACGATACACCTTATTTACGTACCGAGTATACAATGTTTCGAAACAAACATTCGGATCGCTCGGGTAATAGGTCTCAATTACCTCTTCGTCACGTAAAGATTTCATTTAGAGAGAATGTTAAGTTACAAGCGGTGGTTAATTCATGTACGTACATGCAATTAAGCCATATACGGTTTAACATGCAATGTAGTTTGCCGATATTCTACATTTTTTACACTTTCCAGAAAAGAGTCAACTACGTTCCTATTTATGAATACTTTTTAAGCAGATCATTAGCCTCCCGGATGATACAGCAGGTACGCTTCGAAGGGAGGTTACCTAAGGGACGACAACGCGTCAATACGCTTTTACTTAATGAATAACTTCGAAAAATTACATTTCTAATCACGATTCGTTTACGTTCGTACTACAGCGTTGCTCGTAAAAACAGCCGTACTGACTCATCGATTGGATTTCCTTTTTGCCTTATTGCCCGGTCAGTTTTGGGGGCATATTTTATATAAATAATTGTCAATGTAACCATACTTAATCACCATAAACGGGTCTTTTTAGCCTTTAGAGGTAAGGATTCAAATAGCGGACAACACCGTTTAATAAATACCCTTCCTTATAGTAAATCATATCTCCAAAAAGTCCCATTAGGCTGAGTCTTCATTCTACATTTGACCTCCAACAAGCCTCCTGTACCCGTAGAGCCGCTTTTTACCGCTGGGAAACCGGTCAGTTGGGATAACACTCACGTTACATGGCAGCTTCTTTTTTCAAACAATTATCACTTTTCGCCAAATGAAAAAACTTCTATTTCCCCTCTTACTCTTCTTTGTTTCGATTCTATCGGCTTCAGCACAAACTATCGAAAACGCAACAGTTGTCGGCGCTACCACCAAGATCGCCGTCGTTTGTCCCGGGGGTACCTTTGATCTTTCATTCAATCTGAAAAATTTCAGGTGCGCAGGCACTACGTTTACTGTCGAGTTGGCCAGACCAGGCGGCAACGGCCCAGTCGTGATTAGTACGCAAACGGTCGCTAACCCGCAGGCGTCAAATGTGGTTTCGGTAACTATGCCCAACGACGCACCAAACGAATCCCTGTATCAGGTCAGAGTGTACAGTACTCGTCCGTCGGGCTGTTCAAACGACCCGCTGCGTGCGACAAGTAACACCGTTAACCTCCGCGTGCGGACGGGCAACAGCGTTATGGCAACGTATCAGTTACCTCCCTACAACGCTAACCCCAGAACCGGTCCGCTGAATATCTGCCCCGGTCAGGAGTTCCGCCTGGTTGCCCTGCCGTCGGAGTCCGGTCTGAACTACACCTGGACAGGGTTGGAAACGGGTTTTGCTCCGCTGGTGAACGTAACGCCGAACGGTGAACGAGTGCAGACCACTGCACAGACAGCGGGTATGTACACCGCTACGGTAACGCCTTCATTCCCGGCCGCCCGTGGTTGCAGCGTGAGCGGTTCCAACATCGCCATCAACGTAAGCGGTGGGGCCAGCAAGCCGCAGATTCAGGCTGCTAATGCAACCATCTGCGAAGGTGGTAAAACGACCCTGTCGCTGACCAACAGCTGCGAGGGTACAGTTACGTGGAACAATGGTACCTCTGACATTGGTAGTGGTTCAAGCATTATGGTAATGCCGAGCGGCACTACAAATTATACCGCTAAGTGCACCACGACGGGCCAGTGCGCCAGTTCACAGACGTCGGATCCGCTGACAGTAACCGTTAGCGCGATCACGATCGACATGTTTGCGGTTGGCGTTACGCCCCAGTCACCGACCGCTGGTCCGCGGGCCGGCGATATCAAACTGAATCTGTCGAACGGCGACATACTGACGTATCCGGCACCCCGGATGTGGACGGCGCTGATTAATGCCTGCCCGGGCGCCAGCAACGTTGAGTCGGTTCAAATGCAACTGACTGGCCCTGGTATCAACTTCGCTACCGTCGAGAACTTCGCTCCTTTTGCGCTGTTTTTCAACCAGGGAGCCGATGTTTTCTACACGATTAATGATCCGGATCGGGGTATCGGACCTGCTTTCAACAACGGCTGGCCGACCGGCAATTACACGCTGACAATTACCCCCCGCGATCAGGATGGTACGTCATCTGGCGCCCTGCCAAAAGACCGGGCTCCGGCCGGTAACGCAGTTGGTGGCAAAACCGTAAACTTCACCATTCAGGATCCAGTATCCGCCCGGGTTGGTGTAAGCGAAAACACGAGCGCTAAGGTTCGGCTTTACCCGAACCCGACCACCGACTACATCAGCGTAGAAGTTAACGCGGGTCTGCGTCAGCCGGTTACCGTGCAGCTATCTGATCTGCAGGGTCGCTCTGTGTATTCCAATTCAGTAACAACAACGGATGTGATGCACCGTGAGCAAATTAACATCCAGAAGCAGCCGCAAGGCCTGTACTTACTGAAAGTGATTACGAAAGGTGGCGTTGAAACAGTCAAAGTACTTAAAGCTCAGAATTAATTTAATAGTTGGATAAAGCGTAATGTGAAAAGCGGGCTGACAATGTCGGCCCGCTTTTTTGTGTTTCTACTGTACCGATTCTACCAGCCGTAATCTCTCAGTTTGGCCGCTTACAAACCCACCCCGCCAACGATCAGCCCGCCTGTGGTTCTGTTCGTTTTAGTCAGGTGTTGCGTCTTTAACCCAAACCGGTGCGCTGGACTGGTTGGCAATGATGATTCGCACAAGCTATTCTGAAGTAGAACGCGTATCGTTACTAACAAGGCCGTATCAATTTTACTCACCCGGCACCTGGTCGTTTCTGCCGATGATCCCAAAACGATAACCAGCGTTTCAGCCATGTAGACAACAGAAAACCCTTCCGGTTCAGAACCAGAAGGGTTTCGCTGTTACGGTAGCCACGTGATTCGGTGGCTGCCCAGTATGAAGGTTTACTTACTCGTAATGTGCTTAATCGACATCCCAGAACAGGCGGCTGGTAAATACGTCGATTGTGCCCTGGCTGGTTACGTTGGCCGTATTTGAACCGGATTCGGTGTTTGGATAGAACAACCGCACCGGCCGGCGCGCGTCGGTTACCTGGACGCTCTGGGGCGTAGCGGGCTGACCGGTCTTCCGGTATTCTGCCCAGGCCTCAAAACCATTCAGGTTAGCGTGGGCCAGCCATTTCTGCGTGGCGATTGCCACCAGCTTATCGGTCGACGCGTCCCAGTCGTAGTTGTTGACCTTGCTGCCCTTGTAGGCATCAGCACCGGCGGTGTTGGCACCGAGCGCCCGGAACGACTGCTTAATGCCTTCCTCAAAGTACGATTTGGCTGTTCCAGGCAGGGTAACGTCCGGGAAGCGTTGTTTGGCTTCGGCCAGGTTCAGTTGCACCTCAGCCGCCGTCATAATAACAAACGGACGGTTAAATTGACCACGAATCAGCAGGCTTGGCCCAACGGCGCTGGTGTTGCCGGGCAGAAATCCAGACGACGCACCAAACGGCGTACCGGTATAGTTTGCCGCGACCTCCCGGGCCGTGCTGACACCCGGCGTAGACTGGTTTTCATTGCCAACGGCGTAGGCAATGCGCTTCAGGCGGAGTGTATCGCCCGACGCTTTCAGGCTGTTGACCAGATACTGCGTGATACGCGGGTAGTTGTTCAGCGCCCGACGAGCCCCCGTTTCGCTGTAGCCCCAACGGTCATAAATCGGGTTAATCTTACCGGCAGTGGCCACGTAGAAATTCGGTCCGCCAACGGCAACGTCTTCGCCCGTAATGAAGCCGGAACCACCGGTCACAATCTTGTTAATTTCCGTTCTGATGTAAGCCTCACGACCGGCTACGCGGGCCTGACGCATCAGAATCCGCATCTTCACAGAGTTGGCAAACTGCGCCCATTTGGTCGTATTTCCGCCAAACATGATATCGGCCGAACCGAACGTACCCGTAAACGGATTGGCCTTGATATCCGCAACCGCTTCGTCCAGCAGGGTGATCAGCGATTCGTAGACGGCTTTCTGATCATCAAACTTAGGTGCCAGAATAGCGTTTCCTTTCAGGGCGTCGGTGTAGGGCAGGTTGCCGTACAAATCCACCAACTGCTGATAAATCAGGGCTTTCATCACCTTGGCTGGTCCCTTCAGAAACTTCTGTCCATTCGCGTCTGCGTTATCAATCACAAACTGATAATCGTACAGGTTATCAAAGTATCCATCCCAGTAGTTAAAATCACCATTGGTGAAGTTATAGGCAAACTGGGTCGTGCTGATAATGTACCCGTTCGACTGCGTCCACTGCCCCGACCAGTAAGAACCCAGTTCGTTGATGCCGATCAGGTTCTGCGTCGTGGTGTTCTGGGCGTTGGTGAACACGTAGTTCGGCGTGGCCGTCGGCAGCGTGTTCGGGTTGGTGTTTATATCGAAAAAATCCTCCTTACAGGCACTACCGGCCAGCGTCAGAGCGGTCAATAAAAAAGCAACTTTTAGTTTCATGTCGGTCAGAATGACGGATGGTTAGAATGTCAGGTTAAGATTGACACCGTACTGACGTACCGGGGGTGTCTGCAGGGTATTGTTGATCCCTTGCCCGTTGTCGGTTGTGTAGCTGAACTCCGGATCGGTATAGTAGTTCTTCTTGTCAACGAACGTGAATACGTTACGACCGTAGAGGGCAATGCTCCCGCCGGTGAAAAGCCGCGTTTTAGACAGCAGGCTCTGGGGGAAGCTATACGACAGGTTGATGTCGCGGAGTTTGATGAACCAGGCCGGCGTCACGAAGTTTTCGGCAATCAGTCGGTAGCTGTCTACCCACAGACCGTATTCGGCCTCACGTACCTGAACCGTGGTATTGGGAGTGACCGTTTTGCCGTCGCTGCCCAGGATCGCCGAGTTCGGGAAGACGTGCGGATAGCGGTTTTCCGTCCACTTACCCGCTCCGGTAAACGTCATCTGACGGCCCAGATCGCTGTACATTACGTTACCACCCCGGTATTCGAAGTTGAACGTAAACCCGAAGCTGCCGTATTCAACTTTCGAACCAAGACCGGCAATGTGGCGGGGCAGCGTACCCCCGCGCGGAGATAGCGTTGTCTGACGCAGCGGATACCCCGTTGTTGGGCTAACCAGTACGTAGCCGGAACCGTCCGGAGCGTATTGATAGCCATCCGTTTTCAGGATGGGGAACCGCTCGCCTTTGATAACGTTCGTGTTGGCGTATGAATACCCACCGTACTGGAACTCATTGATGCCCGGATACAGGTCAACTACCTTGTTGTCGTTGTAAGAGTACCGCAGACTGGCATCCCAGGAAAACTTACCACCCCGGGCGATGAGGTATTTCAGTTCGGCTTCGTAACCCCAGTTTTTGGTTTCACCAACGTTGATAAGCAAGGTGCTGAAACCTGTTGTGTTCGGTACCCGAACCGTGATGACCTGGCCTTCCGAACGCTGTGAGTAAGCCGATACGTCGAGGTTGATCCGGTCGTTCAGCAACTGGAACTCACCGCCGATTTCGGTAGAATAGACGACTTCAGGACGCAGATTCGCATCAGGCAGGCGGTTGCCGACCGTCAGACCAACCGTGTTGCCGTAGGGGAAGCCGCCCCCGTTGCCATAGACCAGGTCCAGTCCGTAGAGCGGTATGTTATCGTTGGCGTTCTTGTTATAGTTCGCCCGGATTTTGGCGTAGTTCAGGAACGACGACTTGATGGCCGGGAACGCGTCGGTGGCGATGAACGAAACGGCAGCGCCATAGTACGGGTATGACCACGTATTGGTCGGGCGCGTAGGCTTGTAGAAACGAGACGTCTGGTCGTAACGGAACGTACCGTTCAGAATCAGCCAGTTTCTGTAGTTGGCCGTCAGGTCAGCGTAATACCCCACCCGGCGCTCCTGCGTGTTGCTCTCACCACCGGTCAGTTCGCCCTGGCGGTTCGCTACGTTGTAGACATCGGGCACCACGATTGAGCTTGAACCGACGCTGATTGCTTTGGTCGTGCGCTGATACACGCTGTTACCGAGAATCAGCTTGTTCTGGAACGGACCAATCGTTTTGTCGACCTGAATCAGGAATTCGTTGTTGATCACGTTTTCGGTAGAGGAGTAGTCAGAAACGGCTCCGAGAACGTCAGAAATAGCCCGGTAGATCCCCGTACCATCACCCTCGCGGAAGAAGGGCTCGGGAATGAAGGATTTCGTTTTGGCCCAGTCCGAATACGTAAACTTACCGGTCGTGTTCTTCCCCGTCCGCGAGTTGTTCATCACGCCCAGCCGTTCGGTGAACGTCAGCCAGGGCGTTGCGCGCAGGTTCAGGTTGATGTTTCCGTTCAGGTTCGCGTCCTTGTACTTCGCGCGGTTGTTGTCGGCTTCAAAGTACGGGTTGTTGTAGTAGTCGTTGTAGAAGCCGTTGGGATTAGCCAGCGGATTAGTCTGCCAGTCGCGCAGGTCGCTGAGAGGCAGGTTGGCAGGCTGGTTGATGACGTTGAAGTAAAAATCAGACGTGGTCCGGTCGTAGGCAGCCTGCACGTAGGCCGCGTTGAAGCCGGCAGTCAGCTTACCGTATTCTTTGGTACCCGACAAGCGCGCGCCCGTCCGTTCACTTTTGTCGTTAGGAACGGTACCCGCAATCTTCTGATTCTCCAGCGACAGATAGAACGAACTGGTTTCGTCGCCCCCCTGGAAGCTCACCTGGTTGTTCATCGACACACCCGTATCGAACGCTTTCCGCCGACCATTTTTAATAGCCGAGTACGGTACAATCAACTGGCTGCCATCTTCGGCCGTGCGGCCCAGGATGCGCAGCGAGCCATCGAAGGGATCGCCGAATTGCTGGTTTTCGTACGAGCGCCAGTTGCCCTGCATCCGTACCAGCGGGTCATTACTGTACCCGGCACTTCCAAAGGCGGGGTAATAGTGAGAGCCGGAACCAAATTTTTCCTGAAACTGAGGCAGAAAGCTGATCTGCTCGATGTTGGTGCTGTTTGAATAGCTAACCCGCAGTTTGCCTTTCGTGCCTCGTTTGGTCGTAATGAGAATGGCCCCGTTAATACCCGCTGAGCCGTACAACGTAGCGGCCTGACCACCTTTCAGGATCGTTACACTCTCAATGTCGTTGGGGTTGATCGTGGCCAGAATCGTTGAGGTCGTCTGCATACCGTCCAGCACGACCAGCGCTTCGTTGTTACCGGTCAGCGAACGGTAGCCCCGCAGGACGACCTTCACCGAAGGGTCAACGCTGTTGTTGACGTTATAAACGGCCAGACCGGTTACCTTGCCCGAGAGAGCCTGCGCCAACTGCGGAGAACGACCCACCGTTACGTCGCCGGTTTCCACTTTTGAGGTGGCATACCCCAGTTCGCGCTGGTTTTTCCGGATACCCTGCGCCGTTACGACGATCTCCTGGAGGTTGGCGGCATCGGGTTTGAGCGAAAAGTTGATGGTCGACTGCCCATTCACTTTAATACCCTGCGTGGCGAAACCGATGAAGCTGGCCTGTAGTTCGCTGCCCTGAGCAGCCGTAATTCGGTAGGTACCATCCGCATCGGTGGTTGTTCCCTGCGTTGTTCCTTTGATGAGGACGCTTACACCCGGAAGCGGGGTGTTATCTTCGGCCGATACGACCTTTCCGGTGATGGACCGATCCTGGGCTGATGCCAGTCGGGGAATAGCAAACAAACACAGTAATAACTGCGTCAGTAGAAATTTACGCATAAAGTTAATTTAGGTTAGAGATGTTGCTAATTGGCACTGAATTTTCAAAACTAGGACAAAATAAAGTCTTTAACAATATATGGTTTTTCGATATTTTAGTGTAATAAGATATTGTTTTGTACCTACGATACCTAATATTGTTAGGAATCTACGCTTTAAGTATTGAGATTCAGGAGCAACTAAATTTATTTTAAGTAATTATTTATTACTAGGTAGAAAATCCGGTTCTACTGATTTACTAATGCATCCTTAATACAAAAAGCGCGGATTATCGGTTGACAATCCGCGCTTTTTGTATTATTTATAGATCTTATTTATAACCTGTTGCTTCAGGATAAGACTTACTTATCCCACCATACGCGGGTGTACTGATCGTCTTTCCCCTGGCGGGAGATGACCGCGTCGTAGTTCGCCTTGTTCAGCGTTACTTCCGTTACCGGGTAGGCCAGTCGGCGCGGGATCTCGGTACCGCCATTCAGCGTTGACGCAGTCGGCTTCAATTGTGGGTAGCCCGTCCGGCGCCACTCGTTCCAGGCTTCGGTGCCCTGAAAGAACAGGTGAATCCAACGCTGGGTCGCAATCCGCTCAATCGCATTGGTCTCCGAATACGCTACGTCCGGCTGAGCGATGTAGGCCGTATAGGCGGCTTCGGTATAGCCCGCCCCCATCCATTGCTGCATCGATGCTTTAACGGCTGATTCGTAGAGCGATTTGGCATTGCCGCTGGTCCAGCCCAGTTTAGCCGCTTCGGCCTGGGCCAGCAGCACCTGGCCGTAGGTCAGGACGTTCACCGGGGAGTTCTGCTGCCGGATGGCCGTAGCAGCCAGTGAGAAATCCTGCGCCTTTCCCTGAGCCGGGAACGCACCGTACGGCACACCGCGGTATTCGCCGTTGATGTTCTTATCGGCCAGGAACGGCAGTCGTGGATCGTTCACCTTCTTGAGGTAATCAACGAAGGTGTTGCTCAGGGCAAAATCCTTTCGGTTCGTCGTGATGTAGTTGTTGTACAACGGGTTCTCGTTGTTGGCCTCCGACAGGTAGTTATACTGTACGTTATCGGCGTTTGACGTAAAGACCCCATCGGCCAGAGCCGCAGCAAATTCAGCTTTTCCTTTCGCCGGATCAACCTTCGACAACCGCAGGGCCGCGATCAGGCGCAGCGAGTTGGCGAATTTCTTCCAACGGGCTGCGTTGCCATTGAGCAGAATGTCGCCCTGGGCCGTTGCGCCCCCATCAAACTGAGCCGCTGCTTCTTTCCACTCCTTAAACAGATCGTTGTAGATGTCCTGCTGCTTGTCAAAAGCCGGCGTGAAATTCTGGTTGGCTTTCAAGGCCTGTGAATACGGCACATCGCCCCAGCGATCGGTG
This sequence comes from Fibrisoma montanum, assembly GCF_003583365.1. Taxonomy (GTDB): domain Bacteria; phylum Bacteroidota; class Bacteroidia; order Cytophagales; family Spirosomataceae; genus Fibrisoma; species Fibrisoma montanum. The sequence goes on along the minus strand of NZ_QXED01000002.1, from coordinate 717,661 downwards.
ATGAACTGGAAGAAGTACGCCTTCAGGATGCGGGCAATAGCGATCTGGTTCGCGTTTGAACCGGTCGCAGCTGCCGCCGTTTTGGTTGCTTCATTCGTGTTCAGGTCGATAACCTCCTGCAGGCTGAGCAATGGCCCCGTGTAGAGCCCATTGTAGCTGAAGTTGATCGTCTTATATCGAGAGTCCTCGATGTAGGTCACGTCGCCGAATTGCTGAACATACAGCGCGGGCGTCATGTTGAATGACCCCGGTCCTACCTGCCCATTGATAGCCCCTACGTTCCGGATCGCCCCGGTCAGCAGCGCCGGTGTGCTGGGCGTCGACGGGTTGTTAGGGTTGACATTTATATCCCCAAAGTCGCTACAAGCCGTCAGGGTTGACAGTACGGCCGCAAAAACAGTGGATTTGAACCAATATTTTTTCATAAAAGTAAACTTGTCGTTTTGAATAGCCGGTATTGAATCGGTGAACGAGATCGGAGGTACCGATCGTATCTTCCCCAACTCAATACGGCTGTTTGTTATGATTAGAAACCAAGACGAACGTTAACACCAAATGAGCGAACCGGCGGCAGCTGACCACCTTCATACCACAGCGTTTCTGATTCAGAGATGTCGATACCGCCACCGATAGCGCTGTAGATCAGCAGCGGGTTCCGGGCAATGAACGACACGTTGGCCGACTTGACGCGGTTACCCAGCAAACGCTTGGGCAGATTATAGCCAAGCGAGACCTCACGCAGCTTAACGTATGTTTTGTCGTAAATCCAGCGTTCGTTCAGGGCAAACAGCCAGTTTTCGTACAAGGTCTGCGCATCAACGCGGGTTGTATTCGGCTGGCCTTCTTCCGTTACGGCATCGAGCAGAATACCACCCCCGTCGGCCACCGGATCACGCTTCGGATTACCCAGTTCGTTCAAACCGGCCGTTTCGGCCCCCAGACCCGAGTAGGCGTTGAACATTTTGGTCGTTGAGAAGAACTTGCCTCCGGCCACAAAGTCGGTGCTGATCCGCAGAACGAGGTCCTTGTAAGACAGCGTGTTGATCATCCCTCCTTTGAACTTCGGCAGTACAGAACCCAGTTCGACGTTGTCTTCTTTGATGTACAGACCGGCGTTCGGGCCGCTGCCATACACCACCGGCTTACCCGTAGCAGGGTCTTTCCGGATACCCTGGCCAACCAGCGTTCCCCACTCCTTACCCTCGCGGGCATTCAGCGTCAGTGTACGCCACTGTGGACCATCCAGCTGGTAGTTGGTCAGGCCCGGCAGCAGTTCGACTACCCTCGAGCGGTTGCGGTCGGCGTTGATATCAAACTCCCAGTTGAAGCCCGACGATGACCGAACCGGATTTGCGTAGATATGCAGTTCCAGACCCGACGTTTCGATCAGACCGGCGTTCACGTAAGCGTTTGAGTAGCCGCTCGTGGGAGCCACCGGCAGCGGGATAATCTGGTCGCGGTTCTTGTTCTGATACGCCGTGAACTCCAGACCAAACCGGTTGTTCAGGAAGCGCAGGTCAACCCCGGCTTCTACAGACGCCGAGCGGCCGGGCAGCAGATTCGCATTCGGCAGGGCAACGGGCAGAAACTGCGTCGGGTTGTTCAGGTACGGGTTACCCACGGAGTAGGCCAGTGCCGTCTGATACGGGTCAACGTCGGTACCTACCTGCGCATAACCACCCCGGATTTTACCGTAGCTCAGTATGCTGTTCTTCGGAATCAGTTCGGTGAAAATCAAACCAGCCGAGATTGAGGGATACAGGTACGAATTATTACCGGCCGGCAGCGTACTTGACCAGTCGTTCCGCACCGATCCTTCAACGAACACGAAGTCGCGGAAGCCCAGGCTCACGTTGGCAAACAGGCTGTTTACCTGCCGCTCATACAAATAGTTGCGGGCCGTGGGCCGGTCGCGCGATGCGGCAATGTTGTAGAAGCCCGGCACCGACAGACCGCCTACCGTTGTCTGGAAAACACCCTCCGTACGGTTGTAGCGGATGTTACCCCCGGCGTTGGCAACGACCGACAGGTTATCCCCGAAATCCTGGTTGTAGCTCACCAGCAATTCGTAGTTGTTCTCGCGGGTGTTGGCGGCAACGTTTGAATACCCACCGCGGCCGGCTTCGTTCAGCGTACCGGCGGCAATGCGACCTTCCTGGAAGAAATTGCTTTGATCGCGCCGTACCGTACCCGATGCTTTCAGGTTCGGCAGGATCTGATACGTCAGGCCGAAATCCCCGAACAGTCGGTTGTTGCGGCTCTCGTTGGTGTTTTCATACACCTGCGTGTAGGGGCTGTCCCAGTATTTCGGGCGCGGATCGAGCGGACCACCGATGTTCCAGCTCCGGAACGTACCGTCCGGGTTTTTGTAGTTGCGCAGGTCTTCGATGCTCACCTGACGCTGAAACCACTGGTTGAACGAACCGATCGTCTGGTTATAGCCGTTCAGAATCGCGTTGCTCACGCCGAACAGGTTGTTGCTCGTCCCCGTCCCACCCGTCGAGCCGTAACGGTCGGCCGGCTGGTTGAACGTATGCGTGGCCGTGTAGTTGATGTTCAGATTGGCCGTCAGGTTCTTGCCGAACAGGATCGAGTTCTTGGCGCTGATGTAGTCGCGATTCTGCCACGAGTTCGGAATGATCCCGTTGTTGGCAATGTGCGTGTACGAAATCCGGCTCTGGAACGCTTCCGTGCCCCGTGAGAAGGCAATGTTCGTATTGTGACTGAACGGCTTCTCGAAGAAATCGCGGACGTTGTTCGGCTGCGCTACGAATGGGGTCAACTGCCCAAACTGCGGCCCCGGCAGCCACGAAGCCGCCGAGCGATACAACGTACCATCCAGCCGCGGCCCCCAGCTTTCGTCGGCTGAGTAGTCGATCAGGTTCTGGCCGTTAAAAGCCTGCCACGATGCCGGGTGAATCGCCGGATTGAACTCAAACGTTTCGAATGCCTGCGAATAGCCACCACCGTATTCGTTCTGGTACTTCGGCAGCAGCGCCACCATGTCGAGCGTCGTGCTGTGGTTGATATCCAGCCGGGTTTCGCCGGCCTTGGCGCGCTTGGTCGTGATCACGATAACGCCTGCCGAGGCCCGGTTACCGTAAAGCGCCGTTGCTGATGGCCCTTTCAGTACCGTCAGGTTATCGACGTCGTCCATGTTCACCTGGCTGATGTCGGTCGGCGTACCGTCAACAACGTAGAGCGGATCGCTGCCGGTCAGTGAGTTGACCCCCCGAATCCGGATCGAAGGCGAACCAAATTTGGCCCCCGACTGCCCCAGCACCTGCACCCCGGCAATCTTACCGGCCAGGGCGTTGGCTACGTTCTGTTCGCGGGCGATGTTCAGCTTTTCCTGCTTGATGTCCTGCACGGCATAGTTCAGGGCCTTCTTTTCCCGGGAAATACCTAAGGCCGTCACAACAACCTCCTGAAGCTGGGCGGCATCGTCGGTCAGGCGAACATCAACGGTCGTGCGGTTACCAACGGCTACTTCCTGGGTGGCAAAACCAATGAAACTAAACACTAACGTAGAGTTAGCAGGGACGTTGAGCCGGTACGTACCGTCGCTGTTTGTGGTCGTACCACGCGACGTTCCTTTTACGGCAATGTTTACGCCGGGGAGTGAAGAACCATCCGAAACCGACGTGACTTTACCCGAAACGGAGATGTCCTGGGCAAGGAGCGGAACACTTAGTAGACACAGTAAGAACTGTACGACTAAAAGTCTTTTCATACAGATGAAGAGCATTAAGTTAGAGTTAGATTAAGAAAACTATATCAAAAATGTGCAAAAAAACGGTTTCAACAAAATTTCATTCTCTACCTGTTTTACCAAATATTTAACTTTATCGATCCTTCTTAGTAGAATTTTATTCTGAACTTGCTAATATTGACTGATAATCAACAATTTAACATTAATTTCATTTTAATTATACTCGCCAAAATGTTAGAAAATGGCCAAACAAACGCTCTCTCGGCTTGGTTTACAGACCCTTTATCAGTCTTGTCTACTAATTTAAAAGACAAAGTATAGTTATATTTACTAAGTATTATTACGTATATACCTTCAATGATGGGCACAAAAAAACCAGGCGGCTGAATAGCCGCCTGGTCACACCAGTTTACGCTTCTGTCAGGCTACTTCCTGCGACGTTGCCGACACCGCTCGGGGCTGATCGGCCGTTAGTTCATGTAGCAGCTCATCCACGTTTACGGTAGCGAAACTACTGGCGTAGTCCGACATAGCATACGGGATAATCAGCTCCCGGCCGCTGATCAGCCCACCACAACTGTACACCACGTTCGGTACGTAGCCTTCCCGTTCGTTTTCGTCGGGGCTGAGAATTGGTTCCTTCGTTCGCCCGATCACCTTACTGGGGTCGTTCAGATCCAGCAGGAACGCGCCGATGGCGTATTTCCGCATCGGTCCCACGCCGTGACTGAGGACCAGCCAGCCGGCTTCGGTTTCGATCGGAGAACCACAGTTGCCTAATTGTACGAATTCCCAGTTGTAGGTGGGTTTCAAGATCAGTTCTTTGGTCTGCCAGAAGTACAGATCGTCGGAGTACATCAGGTAGATGTTTTCGCCGTCCTGCCGCGAAATCATAGCGTACTTGCCGTTGACCTTCCGGGGAAAGAGCGCCATACCCTTGTTCGACACTTCAGCGCCGTTCAGCGTATTGATGTTGAAGTGCGTAAAATCTTTGGTTTCGAGCAGTTGCGGAAACGTAACGCGGCCGTTGTAGGCCGTATAGGTCGCGTAGTAGGTCACTTCGCCGTTATCGTCGGTGAACTGAACAAAGCGCGCATCTTCGATCCCATTGGTTTCGTTCGGCGAGGTAGGGAAGATGCATTTTTCGTCGAGGCTCTGGTCTTCGTCAAAATGCACCTCGTAATTAGCCCGGGCCAGCCCCAGCAGTCCACTCGCGATGGTTTCGTATTCGGCATTGTAGCGGAACTGCGACGTAATGCGCTTTACCTGCGTTTCCAGCTCAGGCAGGGAGAATTCGTCCCCCAGCCCGGCCAGCATTTTTTCGGAGATGCTGTTCGACAGGTGCAGTTCGTAGAGTTTACGTTCAAACTGCGCCCGGTTAAACTGGTGGTTCGGCACGATCTCGGGCGAGGTGACGTAGCGCGACGGCTTGCGCAGGATGATTTTTCCTTCTTCGTCGATGTAACCCATCCGGAACGAAATCGACGAAATATGTCCTTCGCCAGTGGCCCGCAGACTCAGCACGAACCGCTTATAGCCGGGCGGTACGTTGGTCTGATCGGGGTGCCACACCATCGACGGGTTGAACAGCGCGGCCGATTCGAGCGAATACTCCATCGTAAAGTAAGCCCCCAACAACAGTTTTCGCTCCAGGCTCTGCGGCTCGTCGGTCAGCAGATGGGGTTTCAGCTGGTCGAAACGCTTCAGAAAAAAGCGCTCCAGTTTGTAGTGCCGGCTGCCGAACTCACGGATAACCTCCGCCAGTTTCTGCTCTACCTCGGGCTCCGTGAGGGCGTTTACGCGCGCAATAATTTTCAAAATTCGGGTCGTGCTGCCCAGCTCGAACGGGCGGAACAGTACACGGGTTGGATCAGGCCGGAGCACAATTCCGGTCCGGGTCGCTTTTAGACTCATTTGCTACGTACAGTCTTACGTTGTTGCATTTAGAACGAAACAGACGCAGACAACAAGATGTTTACCCGCGGGCAATCTTGCTATCGGCGTCTGTCTCACTAGTAAGTTCGTGCGTATACGTCTGCTAATCAACTCTGTTAAACTGGGCAGACCCTGGACATCGAACTTTCAACTAAAACTTATTCATTGATCAGCGACGTAATGGCAGCCCGAACGGACTGGGTTTCTGTACGTTGCTTTTGCTTAGTGTACAGTTCGGCCAGCGCCAGCAGATACGACAGCGTCGATTCGGCCCCCTGGTTCTGGTTTACCCGGTCGATGTGCAGCCCATCGCGGCAACCGCCTGTCTGCTGATCGTAGAGTGGCAAATTCAGATCGTTCAGCCCCGTAAACCATTTGAATACGTTGATGGCCCTGCGGTACCAGTCCTCATCACCGGTCACCTCGTAGGCAGCCAGGCAGGCTGATACTGAACTCTGGGCTTCCAGGGGCTGCTGATCAAAGTACGCCCGCGGCTGTCCTTTCACGTAGAAGCCGTTGGAGCCGATGGGCTGGAAATGGCCCCGCTCAGCGGTTTGCAGGTGCATCAGCCACTGCAGGGTGTTCAGACCAATGTTGATCAGCCGCTGGTCGTCGGAGCGAAGGAGCGCATGAGCCAGCACGGCGTTATCATACGACAGTACGTTCTCAAACCACGGCCAGTCTTCAGTAGCCGTCTGGTCGTAGAGAGCGATCAGCTTGTCGAGCAACTGCTGCTGAATGGTCTTGGCCAGCCGGTCGTTGTTAAATTTCTTCTGGTATTCGTGAATACCCAGCAGGGCAAATGCCCAGGCGCGGGGCGAAGTCATTTCCGCCACGCGGGGCAGCACGTTCTCAAGCAGGCTCATCGCCCAGGTGACGGTATTCCGTTCGGTCGAGCGGCCGATGCAGGTGCCCAGCGCCCAGACGGTCCGGCCCGTGCTGTCGTCGGACCCGACCTCTTCGAGCCAGTGCCGGTCATAGCTCATGAAATTACGGAACTGTCGGTGTTCCTGCGAATACGCGTGATTCAGAAAAGCCTCGTACGTATCCGCGGCCTGCGCCAGCTTCCGGTCAGCGAATCCGGCTTCCTGCAGCATCTGGGTCAGAATCAGCGCCCGGGCGTTATCGTCGGTGCAATAACCTTCGTCGTAGAACGGCAGGTGATACCGGGCGTGCTGCACGATCCCGGTCGAGTCGGTCAGGCGATAGAGATGATCGAGCCGCAGGGCCGGCAGTTTGAATGCCCCGTTGCCCCCCATCGTAAAGGTCGTCTGTGAGCTTATGGTACTCATACGTTCGTTGCGCGCCTTGGCAAACGCATCGGCGTACTGCTGAATCACGTGGCTCCAGATCATCTCGCGGCCCATCATGTAGCCTTTTTTTCGCATCGCGTGGCGGGTCGGCTCATCGCTCAGCAACTTGATGATCTCATCAGCAACAGCCTCCGAATCGCCAAAAGGCACCAGAACACCCCGGCCATCGGCCAGAAGTTCTTCAGCATGCCAGTAGGGCGTCGATACTACTGCTTTACCGCAGCCAAAGGCGTAGGACAACGTACCGGACGTAATCTGCGCCGGATTGAGATACGGCGTAATGTAGATGTCGGCCGCGCCGAGGTATTCGAGCAGGTCGTCGAGTTCGACGAACTGGTTATAGAACTGCACATGCTGGCGAACCCCGCAATCGGCCGCGAGTTGTTTCAGGCTTTCGCGGTACACCTCGCCCTGTTCCCGAATCAGGTTCGGGTGGGTGGCACCGAGGACCATATAGACCACGTTCGGGAACTGCTCAACAATGCGCGGCAGCGCCCGGATTACGTTCTCAATGCCTTTGTTAGGCGACAGCAGCCCGAAGGTCAGCAGCGTCTGCTTGCCCTCCATGCCGAACCGGTCTTTGTAAAAATGCGGGTCTACAAACGGCATATCGGGTATACCGTGGGGTACCAGATCGATTTTCTCGGCGGGTACGTCGTAGATGTTGATGAGGAAATTCCGACCCTTCTCCGACATGCAGATTACCCGCGACGACAGGTCGGCAATGCTTTTCAGAACGAGTAGTTGTTCTTCACTGGGATTCTTGAGAATAGTATGAAACGTGGTAACGATGGGCATGGTCAGGTTCCGCAGCAGCGTCAGGATGTAGCTGCCTGCCGGTCCGCCGTAGATGCCGTATTCGTGCTGGAGGCACACAACCTCCACGTTTTTTGAATTCAGGAATTCGGCCGCTTTCCGATACGACTCCTGGTCATGCTGGTATAACTCGTAGCGGACCTCACTGGGATAATCGTAGCCTTCGACAGTATCATTAACCGACACGACCATGGCCCGTGAATCCGGGATAAATTGATTGTAGGATTGGTATAAATCAGCAGTGAATGTAGCGATACCGCATTGCCGGGGGAGATAATCCCCGATGAACGCGACATTTTTAGGGTTATGCGCCCTGGTTATTAACTCTTTCATACTCATCATAGCCGTTAAGTATTGGTGCACTCAGGTAAATTTACGTATATATCTAATTACCTGATGGATATAAGCTACATTAGTAGCGTTTTGTTTGCAGAATCAGAACGAATTTCTAGGATATGGTCCCTATCATCTGTAGATACAAAATTTTATCCAATTTTATGTGTATTTTACAATATAAACGTTTGAGGCACCCGCTAATTGAATAGACATAAAAACGTCCGCTCTGATCAAAGCCAAAGCGGACGTTCGCATGCAGAAAGTGACTTATCTTGCTTTACTTCTTCAACTGATTGATCTCCTGCCGTAGCTGACGATTTTCGTCGCGTAACAGGTCTACCTCCTTTTTCAATTGCAGCAGATACAGTGTTGTTTCTTCAATCTTTTCGAGCAGCTTGGCATCCATCTTAGCCATATCTATGCCTTCTTTCACCACATCCTGCGCTGAAGGCACGCCCGGCAGGTGGCCATGCCGCTGGATGTGCTGCTCGACCTCGGCTAACGGAGCCAGCTTATACGTAGGCGCAAACACGTGATCACTCCACTCCGCAGTGTTTTTCACGGCCACCTTGACCTTCTCGGTCAGGATGCCCTTTGAGACAAACAGATTGTAGTCAGATGGGGTGCGGCTGACTCCGCTGCCAATGATAACGGCGTTGTCGGCCTGACTAGTCAGATACCGGCCATTCCGCTGCCACAGGCTTTCAACAGCCGCTTCCCGCCCTCCGCTGGCGTAGCTGGCCAGGACGACGTTACCGGAGGCATCGACAGTGAGAAATTTGTTGGTACTCGTTCCGGCCGGTGATACGCTGGTCAGGTTCTCCAGCCGCAATCCCGACTCGTTAGCGACACCTGTCGTTACGTGCAGCCGCGCTGTGGGCGCTGAGCTGCCGATACCCACATTGGCCCCATTGCCCAGTACCAGTGCATTGGATACGTTCACTTTGGCGTTGTTGCCAATGGCCGTGGCGTTGGTAAGGCCATTAGCTCCGGCATCAGCCCGGAAACCCACAAAGGTGTTGTTGATGCCGGCTACGTTGGCCCGACCGGCCTCAAAACCGATGGCCAGGTTGTTGTCGCCGTTGACATCCGTTCCATTGCCGGAATTGGCACCGATATAGATGTTGAACGAACCGCCGGTGTTGCCGCCCCCGGCGTTATCGCCCAGGAAGTAGTTACCCGACCCGGACGTGTTAGCCAGACCCGAGTTGGTGCCGAAGAAGTAGTTCGACGAGCCGGTGGTGTTGTTCAGACCGGCCTGCACACCCAGGAAGGAGTTGAACTGACCGGACGTGTTGTTAAAGCCCGCCCGGTAGCCTACGAACAGGTTGGCCGAGCCGTTGTTGTTGTAGCCGGCATTATAGCCAACCAGGGTGTTCTGCACACCCGTCGTTCCAACGTAGCCAGCCTTGCTACCAATCATTACGTTGTTGCTGGCCAGCGTGTTTGCGCCGGCGCTATCGCCAATGATCACGTTGTTGCGACCTGTTACGAGGCTGAATGCAGCCCGCATTCCAACCGCCACGTTGCTGGAACCGCTAGCGTTGTTGCCCCCGTAGCCTGCCTGATAGCCTACAAACGTATTATCGTTACCGGTCCGGTTGTTGAAGCCGGCCAGGGCTCCATCGAACACGTTTTCCCGCCCAACGGTTGTAAATCGACCAGCCTGAGTCCCCAAAAAGGTATTGTAATTACCCGCCGAGTTGGATACCCCGGCAAAATACCCCAGAAACGTATTGTATGTACCGATGGTATTGGACAGTCCAGCTTGTCCGCCAATAAACGTTGAATAACTACCAACGGTCATGTTCTTGCCCGCCGAGCGCCCGATCAAAACCGTATATCCGGCCGTCATGGACCCGTTGCCGGCGTCGTTGCCAAGAATTACGTTATTGTTTCCGGGAGTCGCCGAGGTTGGCGAAGTCATTACGATGTTGTCCTGAGCCAGCGCATCTGAGCCTACCAACAGCAAGGTTAGTCCGACTAATGCAGTCGGGAAGGAGTAGAAAGTTTTACGCATAAATAAGTGGTAGTATGAATGGTTAAGTACTGACCTAAAAGTAAAAAACCGCCTGTCAGTCCCAGGCGGTTTTCTTCGAAAGTAATTATTCGGTAAGTTAGTGTTGTGTAGGCGCTTTAGCCTGCTGCAATTGCTCCACTTTACGTTCCAGTTCCTGGTTTTTTCGGCTGAGTTCGATTACGTACAGGGTCAGTTCCTCGATCTTTTCGAGCAGCTTGGCATCGGTCCGGTGCAGATCATTGCCCTGCTCGACCATCTGCTTCGCCGAGGGCACGCCCGGCAAGTGGCCATGCCGCTGGATGTGCTGCTCGACCTCGGCTAACGGAACCAGCTTATACGTAGGCGCAAACACATGGTCGCTCCACTCCGCAGTGTTCTTCACGGCCACCTTGACCTTCTCGGTCAGGATGCCCTCCTGCACGTACAAGCGGTAACCGGCCGGCGTCCGGCTCACGTTGGAGCCGATGATAACGGCGTTGTCGGCCTGACTAGTCAGATACCGGCCCTTGCGCTGCCACAGACTCTCGGCTTCAGCGGCTATCCGCCCTCCGCTGGTGGTGCTGGCCAGGATGAGGTTGCCCGATCCATCTACAGTGAGGAACTTGGTCTGGTTCAGCGCACTGGCCGGCGATGCACTAGTCAGGTTTTCTAAGCGCACACCCGATTGGTTGGCTACGCCCGTTGTTACGTGCAGTCTGGCCGTGGGGGCTGAGTTGCCAATACCCACGTTGGCCCCATTGCCCAGCACCACGGCGTTTGATACGTTGACCTTGGCGTTGTTGCCAATGGCCGTGGCATTGCTCAAGCCGTTGGCTCCGGCGTCGGCGCGGAAGCCGATGAAGGTGTTGTTAATGCCGGCTACGTTGGCCCGGCCAGCCTCAAAGCCCACGGCCAGGTTGTTGTCGCCATTGACGTTGGCCCCATTGCCCGAATTAGCGCCGATATAGATATTGAATGAACCGCCGGTGTTGCCCCCCCCAGCGTTGTCGCCCAGGAAGTAGTTGCCCGTGCCGGTGATATTAGCCAGCCCCGAGTTGGTACCGAAGAAGTAGTTCGATGAGCCGGTCGTGTTGTTCAGCCCCGCCTGTACCCCGATGAAGCTGTTGAATTGGCCGGACGTGTTGCTTAAACCAGCCCGGTAGCCCAGCATCAGATTAGCGGATGAAGTCGTATTTAAACCAGCCTGGAAGCCGACCATCGTATTCTGCTGACTGCTAGTTGCCAAAGCGCTCCCGGCTGCTTCACCCAGCAGTGTGTTGGTAGAGTTAGCCACAGCTCCGGTTTTGACGATCGCAAACTGGTCTTTTGTTGTGCCGTCAATTGCAATAAATTTTCCGGTAAGCTGGTTTCCATCTATTTCCAGATACAGAGAGCCGCCTTCATCAAGTGAAATATCCATGGCCGGGTGTTGTGGAATGGATCCTTTTCCGGCCGCCCCTCCTGTACCATTTACGATATACATAATCCCTTCGTTAGTCGAAGCCGTTCGGCTTTTATAATACATATTAGGGGTTGGCTCGTTATTGGCTGGCGGGGCGTTATGAACGCTGGGGTTAAACGTATTTGATAATCCGGTATGGCCTTTCATCAGCTTAGTCCGTTCATACACATGGCTGTGTCCTGCCAAAACGAGGTCGACGTTATACTGGTCGAGTATGGGCACCACCTGCTGGCGAATATTGATCAGATCAGCTTCCGTATCGGAGTCGTGTGTTCCTTTTGTGTAGGGCGGATGGTGAAAAAAAACAATCACCCACGCGATACTGGGATTTGACTTCGCGGCTGCCAGATCAGTTTTCAGCCAGGTCATCTGAGGTCCATTTGGCGAAAATATAGCCGTTCCCTGCCCACTTTCATACCCATAACTATCCAGACTAACGATGTGAATGTTGCCGTGATTGAAGGAATAATACTCTTCCTTGTCGTTAGCCGAACCACCCCTGAAATTACTGACAATATCAAAGTAGTCAATATCATGATCTACCCGCCGGGCTTCGGTACTGTAGTAGTCATGGTTGCCGGGCGTTGCATAAAAAGGGGTTTGTTTCATGAAGCGATCCGGACCGTATATATTGAACACGTTGAGCTGATACACCGAATCCTGCCCGTCTTTGGTGCCAGTGATACTATAAGCGTTATCGCCCAACCAAAGCCACATGTCGATGTAATCAGTACCAGCAAACGTCTTAAAGCCGTTTTTGACGTTAACTTGCCGGGCGTTTCCGGTTCCAAAATCGCCCAACGACCAGATTCGGGTTTTGCGGGCTGTTCCCGGCTGAGGAGGGGTTATGAAGTAATTATCAGCGGAAGCCTGCAGGACTCCCCCATCTGTAGTCCCGATTGAATAATTGTACCGGGTTGAAGGCGACAACCCCGTCAGACGTTTCTCATGTTCAGTGGTAGCCGCCGATTCGTCGGCATTGCTCGTCAAGCTGCCGGGTTCTGATGTCCAGTAGCGAATCCGTCCTGTAGACGCCGTTGACGTTCGCCAGCGCAGCGTCATGTCCGTGGGGGTTCCCATTTGCAGGTAAGGCCCTCGAACCAGGGGGCCAGACCGTGCAACCTCCATGCTGAAGCGAATATCCGAACTTCCGGAGCCTGCCTGGTGAATTTCGACGGCAATGAGGTTATTACCCGCTTTAAATCGTCCATTCAGGGCCGCCTGAGGCACGGATACCCAGGCCAGTTCCTCGGCATTGCTGGGGATGGCCGTAGCTGTAGTTGAATACGTAATCGTAGCGGGAGGAGCAGGCAAATTTTCGCGGTGCACCTCAACGCCGTTCACGTAGATTACAATACCATCGTCGCGCTGATACCGCATCAAGAACGTACCAGACGGATCGCTGAGCGTAAACTGATGCCTGAAATACGTCGTAATCCGCTTGGTATTGCAATCAGGCGCGCAATTTGAACAGCTACATCCGGTACAGCCATTGCAGATTGTCGTACTGGCCGCATCCTCATTGTTAGGCGAATAACCCAGGGGCGACGGACCCGACGACCAGCTTGCGTCGTTGAAGGTTTCGTTTCGCCAGGCAGTTCCCTGGTCGCCGTTTTCGTTCAGGAACTTCCAGTTTGCCCCGACGGCAACCACTGTCTGACTGGTAGGCTGTGCTATACCCTTAGACCATCCAATCACTAGCAGTAAGGGAAAAAGTAGTAACTTCTTCATGATTGATATGTTTATATTAATTATTTGAATTATACAATTAATTTAAAACTTTATTTTTTCTAATTCGATCATCTCACTATTTTATAAGTATTTATACCTAGTATTTTTAGTAAACGGTTTGTAGGTAGGAGATTAGAGCCTTCCTTAAACGCACGAAGGCTACCAGTGGTAGCCTTCGTAGTCAGATATGGCAGTTGTTCTGTTAATGACCCAAACGAGCTCTTAGATCCGAAACCTCTTGCTTCATTTGTTGATTCTGCTGTTTAATCGACTCCAGTTCTTTCTGCTGCTTTAGTACATACAAGGTCAGCTCCTCAATCTTTTCGAGCAGCTTGGCATCGGTCCGGTGCAGATCATTGCCCTGCTCGACCATCTGCTTCGCCGAGGGCACCCCTGGCAAGTGGCCATGCCGCTGGATGTGCTGCTCGACCTCGGCTAACGGAACCAGCTTATACGTAGGCGCAAACACATGGTCGCTCCACTCCCCGGTGTTCTTCACAGCCACCTTGACCTTCTCGGTCAGGATGCCCTCCTGCACGTACAAGCGGTAACCGGCCGGCGTCCGGCTCACGTTGGAGCCGATGATAACGGCGTTGTCGGCCTGACTAGTCAGATACCGGCCCTTGCGCTGCCACAGACTCTCGGCTTCAGCGGCTATCCGCCCTCCACTGGTGGTGCTGGCTAAGATTACATTTCCAGAACCATCGACGGTCAGGAACTTGGTCTGGTTTAGAGCTGTCGCCGGCGATGCGCTGGTGAGGTTCTCCAGCCGCACCCCCGACTGGTTGGCTACGCCTGTGTTGATCTGCAAGCGCACGGTAGGTGATGAGGTGCCGATGCCTACATTGGCTCCATTGCCCAGCACTACGGCGTTGCTGACGTTCACCCGGGCATTGTTGCCAATGGCCGTGGCATTGCTCAAGCCGTTGGCTCCGGCGTCGGCGCGGAAGCCGATGAAAGTGTTATTGAGGCCCGCTACGTTGGCCCGACCGGCCTCGAAGCCAATGGCCAGGTTGTTATCGCCGTTAACGTTGGTGCCGTTGCCGGCGTTGGCGCCGATATAGATATTGAATGAACCACCCGTGTTTCCTCCGCCAGCGTTATCACCCAAGAAGTAGTTGCCCGAGCCGGTGCTGTTGGCCAGCCCGGCGTTGGTACCCATCATGTAGTTGGAGGAACCGGTCGTGTTGTTGAGTCCGGTTTGTACGCCGATGAACGTATTAAACTGGCCGGTGGTATTTAAACCTGCCCGATACCCCACCAGGGTATTTGCACTGGCACTACCTGATGATACAGCGCCAGCTCCTGAACCTATAATCGTATTCTGGTTACCCGAGCCAATGAATCCGCCAGCCTGCGGTCCAATGAACACATTATCGCTGCCTGACTTATTCAAATAGCCAGCCTGATAGCCTAAAAACGTGTTGCGGCTGCCAGTGGTGTTGTCCGGCCCACTTGATGCCCCCAAAAACACGTTCTCGCTGCCGGTCGTATTTTCCTGACCACTAGAAGCCCCTAAAAAGGTGTTGTAACTTCCAGTGCCATTGTCCCTACCAGTCTCCCAACCCAGAAAAGTGTTGGACGCTGCAGTCATACCTGAATTTCCTGCCTTTAGGCCAATCAGCGTGTTTGTATTACCTGGCGTAGCCGAAGCAGGGCTGGTGATGACCAGATTTGTCTGCGCCCACGAAGCGCCTGAGCCCGCCAGCACCAGACCAGCGGCTAATAAGTTACCGTAAAAAAGGTGCATGTAATTGTAGAAGTGAATAGGTGAAAAGATGTGATTTTGTCGGTAAAATAGACAACCGCCCGGCTACGGCCAAACGGTTGTCACTAGATTCACCATATTTTTACGTATTCCGCTTACCGCCGATCGGCCAGCCGCTGCTTGATCTGCTGATTCTCAGCCTTGAGTTGATCTAACTGCTTTTGCTGGTCAATCATATACAAGGTCAGCTCTTCAATCTTTTCGAGCAGCTTGGCATTCATCTTCGCTACGTCCATGCCTTCGCTGACCACCTGCTCAGCCGAGGGTACACCCGGCAGGTGCTTGTGCTGTTCAACATAGTGTTCCACCTCGGCTAAGGGCTTGAGCGCATAGCCTTTCTCGAAGACGTAGTCGCTCCACTCTGAGGTGTTCTTCACGGCTACCTTGACCTTCTCGGTCAGGATACCTTTGCTCACAAAGAGGTTATAATCTGAAGGTGTCTTGCTCACCCCGCTACCAATGATGACCGCATCGTTTTCCTGGCTGGTCAGGTAGCGGCCATTGCGCTGCCACAGACTCTCGGCTTCAGCCGCTACCCGCCCTCCACTGGTGGTACTGGCCAGGATGACGTTGCCTGAGCCATCGACGGTTAAGAACTTAGTCTGGTTCAAGGCACTGGCCGGCGATGCGCTGGTGAGGTTTTCTAAGCGCACGCCCGACTGGTTGGCTACACCCGTGTTGATCTGCAAACGTACTGTGGGCGAGGAGGTGCCGATGCCCACATTGGCACCGTTGCCCAGCACCACTGCGTTGGATACGTTAACTTTGGCGTCGTTGCCGATGGCCGTGGCATTACTCAGCCCATTGGCTCCGGCATCAGCCCGGAAACCCAGGAATGTGTTATTGATGCCGGCTACGTTGGCCCGGCCTGCTTCAAAGCCGATGGCCAGGTTGTTATCACCGTTGACGTTCGTGCCGTTACCGGCGTTGGCCCCGATGTAGATGTTGAAGCTACCGCCGGTATTGCCACCGCCCGCATTATCGCCCAGGAAGTAGTTGCCCGTGCCCGTCGTATTGCTTAAACCAGCGTTGGTGCCCAGCATATAGTTAGAGGAACCGGTCGTGTTGTTCAGTCCGGTTTGTACGCCGATGAACGTATTGAACTGGCCGGTGGTGTTGGTACGCCCAGCCATATAGCCTAGGAAGGTGTTGGCACTGGCTGTGTTGCTGAAACCAGTCTGGAAACCTAAAAATGTGTTTTGAATACCGGTTTGATTAGCTGCACCTGATTTGCTACCAATTAACACATTACCATTAATATTTAGCTGTTTAAAACCCGCTGAGTCGCCAATCATTACATTATTATTACCTAATGATTGTCCCCAGAATCCATTCGATGTTGGCCCAAACACACCATATCCTGCAAAAGCACCTATGGCAACGTTGCTATTGCCAAAATCGTTATTAAATCCAGAATAATAACCTATAAATGTATTTTTAGATCCCGTACGAGTGAGTATACTGCCCTGCAGAGCTTCCCTGAAATGTGTTGTAATTACCTAAATAATTATATAGACCGGCACTACTCCCCATAAATGTGTTAAAAACACCCGTAAGGTTGGTACCACCTGATTGATACCCAAAAAATGAATTGCCGTTTCCGGTAGTGTTTATCGAGCCAGAGGTAGTACCCATGAATGTATTTGCCCCACCTGTGGTAGTATTGCTGCCAGCATCCTTGCCTACAAACGTATTGTAATTACCACTTGTGTTACTCTCTCCCGCCAAACTGCCGACAAATGTATTATGGTAACCCTGTCCGTTATCTCGGCCTGCCTGATTGCCAATAAATGTGTTTTCGCTACCAATTACGGAATTGACAGGCCCTGTTAGAATATTAACCCCAGCCTGTAATCCAATTAAGGTATTATTTTTACTCGGAGTGGCTGATACAGGGCCAGTAATTACTAAATTATTCTGCGCCCATGACGCGCCTGTGCCCGCCAGCACCAGACCAGCGGCTAATAAGTTACGGTAAAAAAGATGCATGTACTTGTGTAAGTGAATATGTGAAAAGATGTGATTTTGTCGGCAAAATAGACAACCGCCCGGCTACGGCCAAACGGTTGTCACTACATTCACAATCTTTTTACCTATCCTTTTACCGCCGACTGGCCAACCGCTGTTTAATCTGCTGATTCTCAGCCTTGAGTTGGTCTAACTGCTTTTGCTGGTCAATCATATACAAAGTCAATTCTTCAATCTTTTCGAGCAGCTTGGCATCGGTCCGGTGCAGATCATTGCCCTGCTCGACCATCTGCTTCGCCGAGGGCACACCCGGCAGCTGGCCATGCCGCTGGATATGCTGTTCGACCTCGACTAACGGGGCCAGCTTATAGGTGGGCGCAAACACATGGTCGCTCCACTCCGCGGTGTTCCTGACGGCCACCTTGACCTTCTCCGTTAGAATGCCTTCCTGCACGTACAGGCGGTAACCGGCCGGCGTCCGGCTCACATTGGAGCCGATGATAACCGCTTCGCCCTTCGTACTTTGCAGAAACGTCCCGTTGCGCTGCCAAAGACTCTCTACGGCGGCTTCGCGCCCACTACTGGCGTAAGTAGCCAGAATGACGTTTCCGTTGCTGTCGACGGTTAGGAACTTGTTGGTGCTTTTGACTGCCGGGTCATCATCATTCAACTCTTCCAGCCGCAGTCCCGATTGATTGGGCACTCCACTGGCAATGTGTAAGCGAGCCGTGGGCATACTGGTACCGATACCCACGTTGGCACTATTGCCCAGCACCACCGCATTACTGACGCCCACTTTGGCGTTCGGGCCGATGGCCGTCGCGTTGGTCAGTCCGGCCGCGTTGGCATCCGCCCGGAAGCCCAAAAACAGATTCGTAGTACCATTCGTGTTGCTTCGACCGCTCTCAAAGCCAATCGCTACGTTGTTGTCGCCGTTGACGTTCGTGCCATTGCCGGCATTTGAACCCAGGTACACGTTGAAGCCGCCGGTCGTGTTGCCGCCCCCGGCGTTATCCCCTAGGAAGTAGTTGCCTGAGCCGGTGGTGTTGCTTAACCCGGCGTTGGTACCCATCATGTAGTTGGAGGAACCGGTCGTGTTGCTAAGTCCGGTTTGTACGCCGATGAACGTATTAAACTGGCCGGTGGTGTTGGTACGCCCAGCCATATAGCCCAGGAAGGTGTTGGCATTAGCGTTGGTGTTGTAGCCGGATTGTGTTCCTAAGAATGTATTTTGTATTCCGGAAACGTTGTTTAACCCTGATCGGCTACCGATAAAAACGTTCCCAGAGACCCCGTTGAACATCCCAACTCCGGTTTTAAAACCTGTACTGTCTCCTATCATAACAGAGCTATTACCATTAGCGCTTTGTGCAGCAAATGCTCCCATATAGACATTATTTGTGCCCATTACATTGCCTCGGCCAGATGAATATCCTATCATCACATTGTGAGAGGCATTAACAGAGGAGCCTGCACCAGTTCCCATTAAAACGTTCCCTGTTGCCAGTGTACCCAATGCGCCTGTATTTGACCCAACATACACGTTCTCAGAACCTCTGTTAAAATAACCAGCGGTTGACCCGACATATACGTTTTGAAATCCAGTAATACTAAGTGCACCTGCGGATGAACCTATAAATGTGTTTTGGTAACCATCCCTAATTGACATCCCCGCATCACTTCCAAAATAGGCATTTTGGTACCCGCTTACATTAGCAGAACCTACGTTATTTCCAAAGAAGGCGTTTCGAAAACCGATAGTGTTTGCAGAACCTGCATTACTTCCAAAAAAAGCATTTTGAATACCAGTTGTATTAACCGAACCGACATTATTTCCAAAAAAGGCATTATTAAACCCATCTGTGATACTTATCCCCGCCCGGTAGCCAAAAACGGTATTTCTAACACCAGGCGTTGCAGAAGTAGGCCCTGTAATAATCAAATTGTCCTGCGCTGATGACGTAGTACCCCCCGCCAGCACCAGGCCAGCGATGAACAAGAAACGGTAGAAAATCTGCATAAAATTGTGTGTGAAAAGGTGAGATATGAACAGAAAGCAACCTACTAAACCCAACTGACTTCAACAACAAATACGCCAGTTTCCAGCCCGCCCCCCAATTTTTGACTAACTTGCGGGCTCAAATGCGCTGAGGGCCGTTGTTCAAGCGTTAGGTATGTGTTCATCATTCCGGCGGCCCATATCCCACTCGCTTATGTTCTGGCACCGCGTTTCTGCTTTTATCCTCAAGAATAGAGTCGCTCTTATTGGCCTGATTCTGGCCGGAACGGCGTTCATGGGCTATCAGGCCTCCCGCGTCCGGCTGTCCTACGAAATCGCCAAGATCCTGCCTAAATCCGATCCCGATTTCAAATTGTACGATAGCTTCAAGGCCCGGTTCGGGCAGGATGGCAACGTACTGGCCATCGGCGTCGAAACCGACAGCATGTACCGGCTCAACTTCTTCAACGACTGGTACGCCCTCAGCCAGAAAATACGTAAAATCAGCAGCATCCGGGATGTCGTGTCCAACGCGAACCTGTACAACATCGTCCGCGACGACAGTTCCCGCACGTTCCGCTTTGTGCCGCTGGTGCCACGCCCCGTTACAAGCCAGGCCGAGGTCGACAGCATCCGCAGCCAGATCGCCCGGCTGCCGTTCTACGAGGGCTTCGTTTCTGATAGTTCGGGCCGGGCGCACCTGATGGCCGTTACGTTCGACCCGACCCAGGTCAATACCCGCAACCGGATCGACGTAGTGCGCCGGATCGAGGCCGTAGTCGATTCGTTCGGGGTTCAGCATGGGCTGGAGGTGCACCTGTCGGGCATGCCCTACATCCGTACCGAATTTACGGCCAAGGTCAGCAACGAACTGACCCTGTTCATGGTGCTGGCCTTCGTGGTTACGGCCCTGATTCTGCTGTTCTTTTTCCGGTCCGTTACGGTCATGGTGGCTGCTGCGCTGGTGGTCGGTGTGGGCGTCGTGTGGTCGTCGGCCTATATTTCGCTTCTGGGGTTTGAAATTACCATCCTGACCGGCCTGATTCCTCCGCTGATCATTGTGATCGGGATACCAAACTGCATTTTCCTGCTCAACCGCTACCACGAAGAACTGAACAAAGGCCGCGATCAGCAGCAGGCGCTGGCCATTGCCGCCGAGAAAGTAGGCGAAACGACGTTCTTTGCCAACGTCACGACCAGCATCGGTTTCTTTGTGTTTTACTTCACCAACAGCCCGCTGCTGCTGGAATTCGGACTGGTAGCGGCCCTGGGCATCATGACGACTTATGTCATGTCGCTTATCCTGATTCCGGCGGTTTTCAGCTATCTGCCGGTGCCCTCGCCGAAGAAACGGAGCCACATGGATCGCCAGTACGTTGCATCGTTCCTGAACTGGGTAAACCATTTGGTTAGTCAGCGCCGGGCCGCTATCTACACCTTCATCGCTGTGGTAACCGCGGTGGCCGTCGTCGGTGCGCTACGCATCAACGCCATCGGCTTCGTGGTAGACGATCTGCCCAAAAACGACCCGATCTACACCGACCTCAAGTTCTTCGAAAGCCGGTTCCGGGGCGTAATGCCGTTTGAAGTGAGCATCGATACGAAACGCCCTGGCCGCGTACTGACGCCCCAAACGCTGACGAAGATGCGGCTGCTGGACCGGGAATTTTCGAAGTATCCGGAGTTTACGCGCCCGATCTCACTGGTCGAAGCCGTGAAATTCTTCTACCAGTCGTATCGGGGGGGCGACCCGCGCTACTACCTGCTGCCGCCCGCCCTCGAACTGCAAAAACTGTCGGCCTACCTGCCCAGGCTGAAAGGCAGTGAAAACAAATTCAAAGGCTACCTCGACAGTACCCGGCAGTTCACCCGCATCAGCTACCAGATGGCCGATGTCGGGACGGTACGTGTCAACCAGCTGCTAAGCGAACTCCAGCCAAAAGCCGATTCAATTTTCAACATTGACCGGGCCACCGGGCAGCGCGTCGCATCAGACGAGCAGTTTGACGTGCGCATCACGGGCAACAGCGTCGTGTTTACCCGGGGCAACGATTACCTGCTGAAAAACCTCGCCGAAAGTACGGTGCTGGCCATCGTGCTGGTATCGGTCATTCTGGTGATTCTGCTGCGCGACATCCGGCTGAGTTTGATCGCCATTCTGCCGAGTGCGTTGCCGCTGGTTGTCACGGCGGGTATTATGGGCTTTGCGGATATCCACCTTAAGCCCTCAACCATCCTGATCTTCAGCATTGCGTTCGGCCTGTCGTCTGACGGCACCATCTACTTCATCACCAAATACCGCGACGAGCTGCGGAACAGCCGCCTGAGTCTGGCCCAGGCCGTTTCCCAAACCATCCAGTACACCGGTGTCAGCATGTTCTACACAGCCATCATCCTGTTTGCGGGTTTCGCCATCTTCACGGCGTCTACGTTCCAGGGAACAATCGCGCTGGGTATTCTGGTGTCCATTACGCTGCTGATGGGCATGGCCTCCAACCTGATTTTACTGCCTGCTTTCCTGCTGTCGGTGGATAAAAAGCGCAGCAGCCGGTCGGCCGTGCGGACCGAGCCGTTGTAAGCCTACATCAGAATGTTGTTGATGGCCTGCACGCGTTTGGGCAGTTCGGCCTCGCCCAGCATGTCGCGCAGGTCGATCTCAATGTTCCGGCAGATGGCCGTCATCGGTACGTCGTTGATGCTGTTTTCGAAGGGGTTCTCGCTGGTATCGCCCACGATTTCCATGGTGTTAAACACCCAGGCAATGATGGTATAAAACGGGACCGTCAGCCACACGTGCCAGCCGCTGACCTTCGCCATCTCACTCAGCAGTCCGTAGGGCAGCACAAAGATGAACAGCCACACAAACAGGTAACTGAAGAACGCGTACTGTCGCGGAAACGGGAACGATTTGATGCGCTCGCAGGCCCCCTGCTGGTTATAAAACTCAACCAGCATCCGCTCCAGATCCACGTGGTAGAAGTCCGACAGGTAGCCATTCTGGCGCAGTTCACGCAGACTGGCCGACTGTTTACGCAGCAACATGGTGGCCGGGTTCGGATGCCTGATGGCCTCCTCCACCTCTTCGACCGACAGGAATCGGCTCAACTCTTTATCCAGACTACACTGGCGGAATTCTTTGATGCGCTCAATGGCCTCGTGCGCCGGATCATGATGCAGCTCCCAGACGGGTTTCTGCCGAAGCTGAACCCGAACCGCCGTGATGTAGGCCAGATGCTGGTAAATTAATTTTTTGTGAATTTGCTGCAAACCCTCGGCGGGCAATGGATCGGCAGCATCGAGGTTCGTAATATAGTCCAGCACCATAATGCCCCACGACCGACTGGCGTTGGTGATGCTGCCCCAGATGCGCCGGGCCTCCCAAAGCCGGTCATAAGATGAATTGTTCTTAAAACCGACGTAAAACGCCACGGCCGTACCGATAGTAGCTACCGGCACAAACGGAATGGCCAGATTTTTCAAGCCAGCGAAGGAATACAGCGTACAGATAACGGAAGAGTAAACGATAAAACTGAGCACAGACCGCCAGGCAAATGGAAAAACGATAGCAAAAGGAACGCGTTTGGTAGTGAACATAAGGTTGATTGGACTAACATTTAAACCAAATCTATACAAAACCGCTTACTTTCAAAATAAACAGGAAGTTATGGAAAAGGTACTACAAGGGCAGATTGCAATCGTTACAGGTGGCAGCAGCGGCATTGGCACCGGCGTTTCGCGGGCGTTAGGAGCCGCGGGCGCTACGGTCGTCGTTAATCACTCCCGGCCATCGTCAAAAGAGTCGGCCGAGAAAGTGCTCGCGGACATTGAAGCGCAGGGCGGGACCGGCATGATTTACCAGTGCGACGTTAGCCAGGAAGATCAGGTCATCCAGATGTTCGCGGACGTAATTGCGCGCTACGGTACGGTCGATATTCTGGTCAACAACGCCGGTCTGCAGCGCGATGCTCCCTTTACGGAAATGACGCTCGCCCAGTGGAACGAGGTCATCAGCATCAACCTGACGGGTCAGTTTCTGTGCGCCCGCGAAGCTATCAAAGAATTTCTGCGCCGGGGTCCACAACCCGAAAAGTCGAAAGCCCTGGGCAAAATCATCTGCATGAGCAGCGTCCACGAACTAATCCCCTGGGCGGGTCATGCCAACTACGCAGCCAGCAAAGGCGGTATCAAACTCCTGATGCAGAGCATCGCCCAGGAATTCGCCAAAGACAAAATCCGGGTGAACAGCATTGCCCCGGGCGCCATCAAAACACCCATCAACAAAGAAGCCTGGGATACCCCCGAAGCCGAAGCCAAACTGCTTACCCTGATTCCGTACGACCGCGTCGGGGTGGTCGACGACATCGGCAATGCGGCCGTCTGGTTGGCCAGCGATGCCAGCGATTACGTGATCGGCACCACCCTCTTTGTCGACGGCGGCATGACACTATACGAAGACTTCGCGGATAATGGATAGATTTGGTTTATAGTTTGTCGTTCGTAGTTTGTAGTTGCTCGTCCGGGCTTGACTTCAACCTACGAACGACAAACCATAAACCACCGACATGACCATCGAACATCAACGCCTGCACGATCCGGCCTGGCGACAGTGGGGGCCGTACGTCTCCGACCGCCAGTGGGGCACCGTCCGCGAAGACTACAGCACCAACGGCGATGCCTGGCAATACATCACGCACGATAAAGCCCGCAGCTACGCCTACCGCTGGGGCGAAGAAGGCATCGCGGGTTTCTGCGATCATCGGCAGCGCCTTTGCCTGGCCGTAGCGCTCTGGAACGGGCGTGACCCCATTCTGAAAGAACGATTCTTCGGACTGGCCAATAGCGAGGGGAACCACGGTGAAGACGTCAAGGAGCTGTACTTCTACCTCGACGCAACGCCTGCGCATTCGTACCAGCGGATGCTGTACAAATACCCGCAGCAGGCGTATCCATACGACTGGCTGGTTAGCGAAAATGGCCGTCGGTCCCGACTGGACCCGGAGTTCGAAGTGCTCGACACGGGTATTTTTGATCAGGACCGCTACTTCGATGTATTTGTCGACTATGCCAAAGCCAACCCGCACGACATTCTGCTCACAATAACAGTCCATAACCGGGGACCGGAATCGGCCGATCTTCACCTGCTGCCAACCATCTGGTTTAGAAATACCTGGGCCTGGGACCCGGAGCAGGCAGCTCATAAACCCTCGCTGGTCTGGCACCCTGACGGATCGGTCATAGCCACCCATCCCGATCTGGGGCAGTACGTCGTGTATGCCGATGGCACCCCCAACTGGCTGTTCTGCGATAACGAAACCAATACGGAGCGGCTCTGGGGGCAAACCAGCCGCGACGGCCTGTATTACAAAGACGGCATCAACGAGTACCTGCTCCACGGGGCTTACACCATCAACCCCGCCCGAACCGGAACCAAAGCGGCCGCCCATTATGCCCTGTCGATTGCGGCCGGCGGATCGGCTACCCTTCGGCTGCGGCTCAGCCAGACGGTTTCAAACCAACCCTTTGCTGACTTTGACGCCCTCGTTACCCAGCGCAAAGCCGAGGCAGACCTGTTTTACAGGGCAATTCACCCGCAACAAGCCACCGAGGCCGAAAAACTCGTTCAGCGGCAGGCCCTGGGCGGGATGCTCTGGAACAAACAGTACTACCACTACGACGTAACGCAGTGGCTCAACGGCGACCCGGCGGGGCCTCCCCCACCCCGACAGCGACTACAGGGGCGCAACCATACCTGGGCGCATCTGATCAACGAGGATATCATTTCCATGCCCGATAAGTGGGAATATCCCTGGTATGCCGCCTGGGACTGGGCATTTCACTGCGTTACACTAGCCATGGTCGACCCCTCGCTGGCCAAACAGCAGTTGCTGCTGCTCACCAACGAGTGGTACATGCATCCGAATGGCCAGCTACCGGCCTACGAATGGTCGTTCGACGACGTGAATCCGCCGGTGCAGGCCTGGGCAGCGTGGCGCATTTACCACGACGAAAAAAAGCAACATCCCGAGCGCGATCCCGACCTGACGTTTCTGCGCTCCATCTTCCATAAGCTCATGCTGAACTTTACGTGGTGGGTGAACCGCAAGGATGAACTGGGCAACAACATTTTTGAAGGTGGTTTTCTGGGGCTGGATAACATTGGCGTATTTGACCGAAACACCGTCCTGCCCGACGGCAGTCACCTGGAGCAGGCCGACGGCACAAGCTGGATGGCCATGTACGCCCTCAACATGATGCGTATTGCGCTGGAACTGGCCCGCCATGACGCGGTGTACGTGGATCTGGCAACGAAGTATTTCGACCACTTTCTCTACATCGCCGGTGCCATGACTCAGATTGGCGAAGGCAGCAGCGGCCTGTGGGATGAAGCCGATGGGTTTTTCTACGATCAGCTTCGGCTTTCCGACGGCCGTATCGAAAAGATGCGGGTTCGAACCATGGTCGGGCTGATTCCCCTGTTTGCCGTCGAGGTCCTCAGCGACGATCTCCTGCACGAGTGTCAATCGTTCACCAACCGAATGCGCTGGTTTCAGCAACACCGCCCCGAGCTGTACCAGCAGGTATCGCGGTATTTTGAGCCGGGTGTCGGCGAAAAACGACTATTAAGTCTGCTGCGTGGCTTCCGCATCAAGTCGCTGCTGACCCGCATTCTCGATGAACAAGAGTTTCTGAGTCCGCACGGCATCCGGGCCGTATCAAAAGTCTACGAGAAGCATCCCTACGAATTCCGGCTTGACGGTACTACGTTTCGGCTGGCCTACACCCCGGCCGAGAGCGACAGCGGTATGTTCGGCGGTAATTCAAACTGGCGTGGGCCTATCTGGATGCCGGTCAATTACCTGCTTATTATCAGCCTCCAGCGGTTTTATCACTACTTTGGCGACAGTTTCACGGTCGAGTACCCCGTGGGCTCGGGCCAGATGCTGACTCTCAACGAGGTGGCGCTTGAACTAAGCAACCGGCTGATAAGCCTGTTTACCCCCGACAAGGCCGGCCAGAGGCCGACGTTCGGGGCCCATCCGAAATGGCGCGATCCGCATTTCCGGGACTACATTTTGTTCTACGAATACTTCCACGGCGACAATGGCCGGGGAATAGGCGCATCCCACCAGACGGGCTGGACAGGTCTGGTAGCGAATCTGATTGCCCGGAAATACCGCAACTAATAAAGCGAACGAGTCCCGGCCAGGTAGCCGGGACTCGTTCGCTTTGCAGAAGTCACGTTCTTTAGGCACGAGCCGGGCGCAGCACGGTAAAGCGTTGCTGCAGCAGGTAATAACTACCAAACAGCAGCCCATTGAACAGCAGGTCACCCATCAGGCCGTTCAGTGCAAACGACGTTCCGTCGTAAAACGCCAGACCGGCAACGTAGCAGCTCATCAACCCAGCAGTTGTCTGCGGATAGAACGAGCTACCGTACCAGACCGCGAAGTTGGTAATCAGGAAGAACAACACCGACGACGTAACGGAGGCCGTTGCAATGCGCCCTGCCGTTGGTTTCCGGAGCAGCCACAATCCCAGCAGCCACGTCAGAGCAAAGCTGACATAAACGGCTCCCATGCTGCTGTGAAAACCAATCAGGGCATCGCTTATCACCATAGCCGTCAGCGGAGCGATCAGACCCAGCCACTTGCGTTCGAACGTTGCCGCGCCAAACAGGGCCAGGGCAGCCACAGGTGTCATATTCGGCCAGTGCGGCAGCAGGCGAAACAAGGCAGTTGTCAGTACGATGGCCGTCAGCGTGGCTAACCGAATTGTCAATGGTTTCATGCGGTCAAATCAGCGATTAATGTATTGTATCGTATAGTATAACCCGTTCATGGTTACTTTAGTTACCGAGCCATAGTCAAGATGTAGCCGGTAGGCATTCTGCAAAGATAACCCCAGAAACAGACACAGCAAAGCGCGGATCACTCCGCCGTGGGTAATAACGAAAACCGGCTGCCCGGTACCGCTTTCCGCGAGGGGCACAATCTGCTCCCGCCAGAACGCGCCAACCCGGTCGAATACATCCTGAAAATTTTCGCCGTTTGGGGTTCGTACGTTCACAAAATCAGCCATCCAGGGATCCAGCACTTCCCGGCCAATGTCGGTCCAGGGAATCAGCTCCCAATCGCCAAAATGAATTTCTTTCAGCCGGTCGTCAAAAACAACCGGCTCGTCGGCTTCCGTCAGATCCAGGGCCAGCTTCCGGCACCGGCTCAGCGGGCTCGCAAACGTAACGGCCGATGATTCTGTGGGCAGAAATGAGCGCAACCGATCCCGTTGTTCGAGGTAATTGTCGGCCAGGTCCACATCGGCCTGCCCATAGGCTACGCTACGTCCCACGGCAACTTCAGTATGTCGAACTAGATAGATATCCATAACAAGGAAACGTACGACAGGTACATGATTACTTCGGCGAGTTGCTGCGTGGCCCCCAGGCAATCGCCGGTATAACCGCCAATCCACCGCCGGAAAAATGACATGAGCCGCCAGCGAAGCAGCAACAGCGGAATCAGAAACGTCAGGTAGATCCAGAGTCCGGTGAGCGCCCAGAGCGCTACCAGCGGCCCGATGCCGAACACGCCCGCTATGGCTACCTGCCTGGTACTGATCCCTTCCGCCACGGGCTTGGCTTTAGCGGCTTCGTCGTCTTCCCGCGCATAAGGTAAAGCCGGAATAATCGTCGCGGCTATGAATCGGCTGACACTATGGGCCGATACGTACTTCAGGGCTACGGCCCAGCCAAACGCTTCTGCCGACAGGAGCGATTGCAGCGCAAAAAATTTGACGGCCAGCAGCAAGCCCAGGCCAATGGTACCGTAGGTTCCCAGTCGGCTGTCTTTCATGATGGTCAGGATCTGCGCTTTGGTCCAGCCTCCTCCGAATCCATCGCACACGTCGGCGAAACCATCCTCGTGAAAGGCACCCGTAATCCAGATTGTCGCGATCATACTGAACAGGACAGGCAGGTAGGTCGGCGGAAACAGCACCGTACCGAGCCAGTAGACGCCAACGCCGGTTATGCCCACGATCCAGCCAATCAGGGGAAAGAAAATAGTAGCCCGATTGAGCGCATCCGCCGAATGATCAATGCCTTTCGGAACGGGCAGGCGCGTGTAAAACATCAGGGCGGTAAAAAAGAGCTTGATCATAGATCGTACAAGTTGGCACAAACATAAAAAAACCGGGAGCCTGAGCCCCCGGTTTTTGCACTCTATAGCTTATTGCTTAGTTCAGATCAAAGCTTACATCCGAACGGCGACCGCTGTTGCCGGCCCGGCGACGAGCCGGAGCCTTACGGGCTGGTGCCGGCGGTGCCAGCAGACGAGCCTTCTGGTCATCGGTCAGCGGCTTCAGATCAGTGATCGAGAACGTATCATCGCTGATCGTCGTGTTGAAGCTACCCACCGGCTGCTCAGGCTGACCGTTGCACGGCAGTTTCGTAACCGTGAACACAGCGCGGAAGTACAGCACCTGCGGACGTACCCGACGGCCTCTGTAGCGGATGGCGTTGCCGCTTTCGATCCGAGACTTCTCGGTTTGCAGCGTCTGAGCCAGCGTACCCGGCAGTTGGTTAATGTTCAGCAGCACCGTGTTCGTGTCGAACTCAACGACACCTTCAGCCAGACGGCGGTTCAGCGTGCGGTATCTCAGACGCAGAACCGTGTCGCCCACGGACGTGATCTGACCATTACAGTAGCAGACATTGGCAATTTCACGTGTGTATGGCGTGCGGTAGTAGACCTCCAGGCGCTCCAGACGGTGGCGGAACTCGCATTCTTCAGCACCACGTGGTCCGAGAATGGTAAAGCTGGCGGTTGCAACCTCACTCATACACGTACCGCACTTCGCTTCCTGACGGTTGTGTACCGTTACGTAGTAGAAACCACGGGCCGGGCGGCCAGCCGAATCCAGGTACGTTTGCGGGAACGTCAGCGTTGTATCAGTCGTGTTTTCAACCTGTGCGATGATCGTATCGCGGGCAGCGCCCAGCGTATCGGCTTTATAGTGCAGACGAGCCGTGAACGTTTCGTTCCGCGGGTTCACCGTGGTGCTGCGCCAGCTGATCACCGGCGTAGAGTTAGACGGCAGGCTGTCGGATGCGTATGACAGGCCAGCCAGCGGGTTGTTGTTAGCAAAACGTACAGACAGTTGCGGGATTGAGTCGCAGACCGGGCAAACAATCGGAGCCTTCGGAATCAGCTTCCGCTCGATGAAGCCTTTGCGTACGCCGATACCGGCACTGAAACCACCGTGTTTCCGGCTGAACTCCAGCAACTGGTCGTCGATACCGTTTACGATCAGGTAGTTCAGACGCGTGTAGAAGCCCTGTGCCTGCACACCGATGTGCCAGTTGTTACGCAGCGGGAAAAAGACCCCCAGCGACAGGATACCACCCGGACGCAGAATCTTCGTGCTCGGGTTAACTGACCGGATCAGCAGATCGGCCTGGCTCGGTACTGACGCTGTGATGGTAGCGGCTTCCGTCCGGAACAAACCACCCCGCAGACCCAGTTCCAGGAACGTACCCGTCCGCAGACCCGTACGGTTCCGTGAGAAGTTAAACGTTACGACCGGCCCGAGAGCAATGTAGAAGTCGTCGGATGCGCGCTGCTTGAACAGCACCTGATCGCTCGAAATGCCACGAGCGTTGGCCAGTGAGAACAGGAAGTCCCGATAGACCCGGCGCGTTACGTAGTTTTGATACCCCAGCACCCCACCTACACCGAAACGAAGCCGGCGCTCAGGGCGGGTCAGGAAGTAATCAACGTTGGCCGTTACGTTAATACCGGCTCCGTTGTACAGCGAATTGTCGCGCCGGTTAGGTCCAAAGGTATTCTCCCAGGTACCGCAATAGGCGAAGTTTGGCCCTGCAAAAAGCCCAACCCGCCAGGGAGACTGTCGACGTACGAGAATAAACGTCTGAAAGGTGGTATCGCAGTCGTCCAGTTCGGCGACGTCGCTGGCCACGGATTTGAAATCCTGGCGGTTCAGCGTGTCGGCGAAGGGCCGCTTACCCAGCCTGTAAATATTATCCCGGTAAAGTTCACGGTCGCGTGGCCGGACCGTATCAGTTGCCGCGGATGGGGTAGCAACTGTAGATTGCTGAACCGCATCTCGCCGGACAGTATCAACTTGTTGAGCAAGGCTGATGGAAGGCATAGCACAACTCAGCCACACGAGTCCAGCCAGCATCCGCAGGGGGTGTTGTTGGATAAATGTTCGCATAGAGACGGATTTAATTTTGACGCAATGTTTCTAACTAAACTGTTAATTTCACAAAAGCCCTTAAAGAAAATTAGGGAACGGTCATCCTATCAGAACAGTGGATTTTATCGCCCAACGAGCCAATTGCCTATGTGTTAGCATGCTGAAATTTTCTGTAAAGCTGTTCATCGCTGATGAGCGAAAGTAATTTTTTTTCAAGACGATGAACATACTCCGCTTACTATTTCATAAAAAAGTGCACACTAAAGCTGACAATAGCCAATTTTTGTAACCTCTTACCCGGGATTTCGTGGAAGACAGTGCTTTTTCAAAACCGCTGATAGATTATTTATGCGGCAAACGTAAGCACTAGGATGTAAACTTTGCACCATCTGATTATTATTTTTTTTATGGTCTGAACCTGACTTTAACCACAAGGAATGGGCTGCTCCCATTCTCCTGAGCTACTGGCAACGTTGACATGGTATTCTTCGCTGACGGCGAATTATGCCTTTATCGTTGCTGTATGTTAGCTCATTACGTAACCTGGTGTCTGCAAATTATCGAATAAACAATAAACACACTTTTGTGTTCATGGCCCGCCGGGAACGGACGGCCTATAGTTTACCGCTTATGATTCGGTCGGGCTGCGCTAAACTCATCAAAAATCGTTAAGTTTTTTTTTCGCTTCTCCCTCTCCCGATTCACTCCCCTACTAAATCGTTGGAAAGGCAAGAATGTTTTTTCGGCAGGCTTTCGATTTAGTCTGGACAATGGATCTTATCAGGAGGGTTGTCCGGCCGGCTCTTTTCCTTTTAAATACTCGCCGGCAGCCGACCGCAGCAAACCGGCTACCGAATTCAGGCAGAACAATACTCCGCGGTCGATCAACGCCCGGGCCTGATCGCCCGTAGCGGCCGTTGTTCCGATCACCAGTCCGGCCTTCAGTACGGTTTCAACAATACCCGCAATTGCTTTCCGAACTTCGCTGTTGGCCGGCCCATCGTAGTAGCCCATCGACATGGCCAGATCACGCGGCCCGACAACAAACCCGTCGATGCCCGGTACCTGGCACAAAGCCTCGAGATTATTGACGGCTTCAACGGTCTCGATCTGGGGCAGCAGCAGCGTCTGCTCGTTGGCAAACTGGACGTATTCGCCCTGCCCCATAGTCCCCAGCAGGTAATCGGCGGCCCGTACCGGTCCCAGCCCCCGGTTTCCCATTGGGGGGTATTTTACCGCCTGGACCAGCGCTTCCACTTCGGCGACGGACGTGACGCCCGGGATCATAACCCCCATAACGCCAGCATCCAGGAATTGCAGAATCAGCTTGGGATCACCGCTGCGAACCCGAGCCAGGGCTGTGATGCCACTGGTTTCGCAGGCCCGGACAATCTCCTGCACCTGCGAGGTCGTGACGGGGCTGTGTTCGCCGTCGATCATGTAAAAATCAAGATCCGAAAAGCCGCATAGTTCGGCAATGGTCGGATCGGCACTATTCGACAGTACGCCCAGCACGGGCTGTTTATTGATCAGCTTTTGCTTAACCAGATTCTCCTTCATCTACGCTGAAAAGGTTTACCGTTTTCGCAAAGAACGCAAAGAAGTTCATCGATCCAACAAATACCAGTATCCCGGTATTTTATACCGATTAACCAACCCGTATGTTTATAGCGCTATTCCTACACCATTTTGCTATGCGCTGCCTAGTATTTATACTGATCTGGTCTGTCAGGCTTGTTCATGCCCAGTATCCGTTTCCGGTACGTCACCTGACCACCACCGACGGGCTTTCGCAGGGCACCTGCTACCATATTATCAAAGACTCCCGGGGGTTTATCTGGGCGGGCAGCCAGGACGGTCTTAACCGCTTCGATGGCACCCGGTTTACGCGGTATCAGTTTGACGAACTCGACTCAACGACTATCGGCAAAGGTGAAATTCAGGGGTTGATCGAAGCGCCGTCGGGAGATCTGTGGGCGGGAACCGAAGATTGTCTCAGCCAGTACGTCCGCCAAACCAACTCGTTCCGGCGCTACTACGTAACCGACAACCGGGGCCGGAAACGCTTCAGTCTGCACACACCTTTCTACGCCGACGATTCGACGGTCTGGTATAGTAATGCCATCGAGGGGGTGGTCCGGCTCAATGTTCAGACTCAGCGCAAAACCCTGATTAACCCGCAGATACGACCTAAATCGACCATCATCACCGAATGGATTAATTACCGTCCGGCCGATCAGTCGCTGGTGTTTCTGCTTCCCGTGGGGTTTGCCCGCTACCACATCCCGACCCGTCGGTTAACGACGTATTATACGGGACAGCCGACCGACGGTATTCCTGGCCGGCAGGTATTTCAATCGCTCTACAGAACCCGAACCGGACAGTATTGCTTAGGTAGTTCGGTAGGTATTTATGAATTTGACGCCACCTTAACGAGTCTCCGGCACCAGCATCCCCTCCGGCCCGGCATTGGCCTGTTCCGATTCCAGAGCATGATGGAAGACCAGCAGGGACGTTGGTGGCTGGCTGTCGAGGGAGCCGGCGCGTGGCTGTACGACCCCGTCCGGATGCGGATTGTTCGGGAAGTGGGGCCGGGCCTGAATAAATCCTATTCGTTGTTGACTAACCAGATACCAGAAATCTACGTCGACGATCTGGGCTTGGTCTGGGTAAACAGCGACCCCTTTGGCATTGATATTATTTATCCCAGTAAGTACCGTATCGAAACATTTTCCGATAATCCCGCCGACGCCAGCGACCTGAATAATCACGCAATCCGGGGCCTCTGCGAAGACCGGCGGCACCAGATCTGGATCGGCACCGTCGATGGTGGAATTCGCCGGCTGGACCCGGCTACGGGAACCATGCGCGCCTATACGGTTGAGATGGGCGTAACGACCAAGGGCAATATCCGGCATATCGTCGAAACCCGGAACGGTCGGCTGCTCATTGCCAATCAGCGGGGCATTCAGCAGTATGATCCGGCCGGCGACCGGTTTATGACCATCCCTAATCCGCTCTGCCGCGACGATCAGGACTGCCAGTACATCCGGGGTATGCTGGAACTACCCGACGGCAATTTTATTGTGGCTACCTACGCCGGTCTGTTCATTCACGACGCTCAGCTTCGGCCGCTGGGCCAGGTAGATGCCGGGAGCAACTATTACGGGTCGCTGTACTTCGACGCTGCCACCCAGCTGCTCTATGCCGGCCGCCGGGATCAGGACTTGATGGTATACCGGTACGAACAGGGCAAGCTTACCTGGCTCTACACCACCCTGCCGGGCTTCAACATCCTTGACCTGTATCCGGATCCGGCCCGGCAATGCATCTGGATCTGCACCGACCGCGGGCTGGTCCGCTTTGATCCGGCTTCGCGACGGGTTACCCGCGTTTATACCACCCGCCAGGGGCTCCCCAACAACGTAGTGTATGCACTGCTCCCCGATCAGAAAGGGCGGTTCTGGCTGAGCACCAATAATGGACTGGCCAAATTTTTGCCAGCTAAGGAAACGATAACCCCCGTTCCTATGACCCGGGGTCGTGAATACAACAGCTTCACCGCCCTGATCAGCTCCGACGGTACGTTCTATTTCGGCGGGGTACACGGCCTCGACCGTTTTGTGCCAAACCAGCTCGACTACGACGCTACGGTTCCGGTACGTATCACCGATTTTCAGGTCAACGACAAACCGTACCGAACCGGGGGCTTCATTGGCGAAACCGGCAAGGTAACGCTTACGTCGCAGCAGCGTACTTTTGCGATCAGCTTCGCAGCCCTCGATTACTTCAGCGACGGAAACAACTCGTTTTTTTACCGGCTCAACGGTGTTGACAATAACTGGGTGTCCCTCACAAAAACCAATACCGTCCGGTACGCGGATGTGTCGTCGGGTACGTACACGTTTCAGGTACGTGCCCTAGACGCCCGGGGCCAGCTCACGCCCATTACGCAAGTCCGGATTCGCATTCAGCCGCCTTTCTGGCAAACCTGGTGGTTCATCCTGCTGAGTCTGGCGGGGCTGGTCGGTCTGGTAGCCTGGGGCGTCAGTGCGTTTAACCGGCAGCGGTTTGACCGCCAGCAGCGGCTGATGCAGAATACCCTGGCCACGCAGGAAAGTGAACGCCGGCGGATTGCCCAGGACCTGCACGACGACGTTGGTAATACGCTGGCCACCATCAAAGGCATGCTGGAACGGGCACGCGAGCGAGAACCGGCTCCGACGGCCATTCCGGAGATCAGCAAGGCGTATGAGCTGATCGATAAAGCCAGTGACGACCTGCGGGTCATTACGCACGACCTGATGCCGGTTGAATTTGAACGATACGCCCTCCCCGACGTTGTGCAGCAGCTGATTGATCGGGTCAACCGGTCGGCCCGCATGCAGTTCGAATTCATTCTGTTCGGAACAATCCGCCGGCTTGAACCCGAGCGCGAACTTGTTACGTACCGGATTATCACCGAATTGATCCAGAACGGGCTAAAACACAGTGGACAGGGGCTAGCCATTGTTCAGCTAGGTTATCATCCGCGTCACTTAAGCATCCTTGTTGAAACTCCTTTGCCACAAACGCCTACACGTCAATCGTTTTCTACGAATTTGTCACCGGGTATAGGCCAAAATAATATATCTTACAGGGCAGAATATCTGCATGCATCGTTAGCCATAGATCGCAACGAACAAAGCTACATTGTCATGCTCGACGTGCCCTATGATGCAATCGGAAACCACACCAGTCATCAACATCCTCATCATTGATGATCATCGCCTGTTCAGTGAAGGGCTCAGGGCCATGCTGGCCGATGCCCCGGATATAACCATTATCGGCCAGATTTACCACAGCCGGGAAGCGCTGCATCAGGTTCGGCTGCTCCGCCCTCATGTGCTCATCATCGATTTCAACATGCCCGAGATGGATGGGCTTGAACTCACACGGCTCCTGCTGGCGCAGTACCCGCAGTTGTACATTCTGATTCTGAGCATGTACGGCGAAAGTCGGTATATCAACGATTTCCGGAAGGCGGGCGCACTGGGTTATATGCTCAAAACCTCCACCAAGGACGAACTGCTGACGGCCATTCGGGAGGTAGCTATGGGCCATACGTATTTTGACCCAAAGCTGGCCGATCAGAAACAGTTCAGCAATCACGCCGACGACACGTTTCTGAAAAAATACAAGCTCTCACCCAGAGAGGTTGAAATTATCCGGCACATCAAAGCCGGCCTAAGTACGCCACAGATCGCCGACAAAGTGCACCTCAGTCCGTATACCATTGAAACGCATCGGAAAAATATCTACGCTAAACTGGGCATCAGTACAGTCGCCGAGCTGGTTCGGTTTGCGCTGGAGGTAGGTTTATAAAAACCTATTGATACGTAAATATACCCGGATTCGGGTATTGTGGAGGGGTAGACCGTAAAGTAACTTTGTTATGCTTTCTATCCACACTATATTTTAACAGTACTAACTATTCAGCCCTTCCTTTTTTAGCGGCCAGCCTTCTGAAGACCTCGGAAGGCTGGCCGTTTTGTTGTCCGCTTTGTCGATTTTCCCTTCTTTTTTAAACAACCCATTTTTTACCCGTGTTGACTCTATGATGTCTATATACTTGTAGACAATCAATCAAACGTTCTAATAAACTTCCTTTATGAAAACCGTTAATGAATTGATGGAGCACATGATCCAGGACTTGTACTCCGCCGAAACACAGGCTCTGGAAGCCATGCCACAACTGGCTTCGCGGGTTCAGAATGCCGAACTACGTCAGGCGTTTGATACGCACCAGCGCGAAACGGAACAACAGGTAAAGCGTCTGGAGCAGATCGCTCAGAAAATGGGCATCAGCACAGAAGGTGAAACCTGCATGGGCATGCAGGGATTGATCGAAGAAGCCCAAGATCTGCTTGACCAGCTGGAAGATGATCAACTGGCCGACGCAGCCATCATCGGTGCTGCTCAGAAAATGGAGCACTACGAGATTGCCGGCTACGGAACGGCCCGCACTATGGCCCAGCAGGCGGGTCAGCAGGAAATCGCCGACCTGCTGGAGCAAACCCTTCAGGAAGAAAAATCGACGGACGAGAAACTGACCCGCATTGCTACCGGCAAAGTTAACCAGCAGGCAACGAAGGCATGATGGGAGGAGAAAAGGAGGAAGGGGAGGAAAGGAGAAAAGGGATTTAACTTCACTGTTTCCTTTCTCCTTTCCTCCCCTTCCTCCTTTTCTCCCTTTTAAAAATACAACTCATTCGCCATCCGGAACGTATTGCAGTGTGCTTCGACGATGTCGGCAATACGGGGTGAGTACCCCCCTCCCATCGATACGGCAATCGGCAGCTGATGCCGAAGCGCTTCTCCAAAAACAAACTGGTCCCGCAGCCGACACCCCTCGCGACTGACCTTGAGTTTCCCCAGCCGATCGGAGGCCAGAATATCGACGCCCGAAATAAAAAACAGGAAATCCGGCTGCACCCGCTGAATCAGTTTGGGCAACGTATCATATAGTACGTTCAGGTAGGCTTCATCGTCCATACCAGTCGGTAATTCAACATCCAGATCCGATCGCTCCTTGTGCAACGGGTAATTGTCTTTACCGTGCATACTGAAGGTAAACACCCGGGGCTCGTGCTGAAACATGACGGCCGTTCCGTTGCCCTGATGCACGTCGAGGTCAATCACGAGGATTTGCCGGGCCTGTTCGGTGACAAGCAGGTAATGAGCGGCTACGCCGACGTCGTTCAGCAGACAAAAGCCTTCGCCTTTATCCGGAAATGCGTGGTGGGTCCCCCCCGCTACGTTCATTGCCACGCCGTCGCGCCGGGCTTTGTGGGTGCAGTCGATGGTGCCCTGTGTGATTACCCACTCGCGTTCAATCAGCCCCGCCGACAGCGGAAAGCCAATTCGACGCACCATTTTCGGGTCGACGCTCAGCGTCTGGAGCTGCCGGACGTAAGCGGCCGTATGCACACCCAGTACCCAGCGGTCGTCGACGGGCTGCGGGCGAAAGAAGTTAGCATCCGTACAGGTGCCTTCGTACAGCAGTTGCTCGTGAATGAGTTCGTATTTAACCATCGGAAAGCGGTGGCCTTCCGGTAACGGGTGCCTGTAAACAGGCGCAAAAGCAATCTGCAGCATGAAAGGAACAGAAACGCCGGACAGCCACACGGGGCGATGTCCCGTTTAATAAGGATACAGTCCACTTAACTACTCTTCGGCCGATTGTGTTAAAAAACGACCTATCTTCCCCGTTCTTACGCTTTATCAGACACTATGAGAACCGCTATTGTAACGGGTGGCGGACAAGGGATCGGACGTGTCACCACACAGTACCTGCTCACGCATGGCTACCGCGTAGCCATCTGGGAGGCTGACTCCGACGCCCTTGCCGAACTTCGCGAAGCTTTTAAGGCATCTACCGCACAGATACTGTTCGTATCCTGCGACGTAGCGAGTGAACTGAATGTTCGGAAAGCCACCGAACAGACAATCAGTCATTTTGGGCAGGTAGACGCCCTTATCAACAACGCAGCCATTCAGATTGAGAAACCGCTTGATAAGCTGACCCTTGACGAATGGAACCGCGTGATTGGCACCAACCTGACCGGGTCATTTCTGTGTGCCAAACATACGGCTCCTTACCTGGCTGCTCAGAAGGGGTGCATTGTAAATATTGGGTCTACGCGTGCTTTTCAGTCAGAACCCGATACCTTTGCCTATACCGCATCTAAAGGAGGTATTCTGGCCCTGACGCACGCCCTGGCAGTAAGCCTGGGTCCCGATGTTCGGGTGAACTGCATCAGCCCCGGCTGGATCGATGTATCGGCTCTGAAAAAGAAAGCGAAAGCGAAGCCCGACGAGCTGCGGCCCGAAGATCACGCTCAGCATCCGGCCGGGCGCGTAGGCCAGGCCGATGATATCGCGCGCATGATTCTGTTTCTGATTAGTCCGGAAAACAGTTTCATTACCGGCCAGAATTTTGTAGTTGATGGTGGCATGACCCGGAAGATGATTTACGTGTAACTACATATAAAACACTCATTCGTTTACTTAGTTTAGTACCTAAATTGAAACTGCTTCATCAGCTATGGATATAGAATTTTCTACATCAACCGAGACCGCTCCCGTGGAGGTGCTCGACACGCAGGTAACGCTTCGGGCTACGGCCGGGCACTCGCTGTTGTCGCTGCGCTTTCTGTATCGGAAAAACCGGGAAGCCGATCACCTAAGTATGCCCCCCCTGTCGTGGTTCGATGCCAGTCAGCTACAGCGCTTTTCGCTGGACCTGGCTAAAATCCGCCAGGCCGAAACGTGCACGATTGACCTGCCGGATGCCGGCATTCGGTTGATCGGTTCAACCCGCCGGATTGGAGGGCGCTGGACAGCCGGCCGAACCATTCAGGTTGAACCACTGCCGACTTCAGAGCGCCGGTTTATGCCGTTTACCATCCACGGATCGCAGCATGATATCACGTCATACGCCCGCACGTTATATAATCGATTGTGGGAAGTTTTTATCCGCGGTTAGTTTTATCACGTAGCGGGTTTTAGAAAATTATAGAAGCACTTGCTTCGTGGCTACCCCGTATACATTAAACTCAACGTACATATGGAAAACACAAATCAGGATGCAATGCTGAACGAGCAGTCGCAAACGTACCGACCCGACACGGGAGGCCCGATGCAGATTCCGGATCAGGGTGAAATGGGCAATGAAGAATACAATCCGTCGGATCTGGTCGGCGATGTCAATGCCCCGGCCAGTACGCCCATCGACAGCACAGCCCCCGGCGATGGGATAAGCGTAGGCAATAACGACGGAACAGAACCTGATCCTGAGTATAACGATGGAAACAGTCCTTTAACCAAATGACTAT
This sequence comes from Fibrisoma montanum, assembly GCF_003583365.1. Lineage (GTDB taxonomy): Bacteria > Bacteroidota > Bacteroidia > Cytophagales > Spirosomataceae > Fibrisoma > Fibrisoma montanum. Next base: position 678,532 of record NZ_QXED01000002.1, on the reverse strand, counting down.
TCCGGTACTATAACCTGTCAATGAAAAAGGCTCCCTTCGGGAACCTTTTTCATTGTATATAAGTGGTCAGATACGGTTCTACACGCCTGTCATTCCACCTAGCGTAGCGTCGTTGCTGGTACCGGTGCTGCTTGGGCTGGAACCTGTCGTACCAGAGCCGTAAGTTGTAGTACCGCCCATCTGTGAACCGCTGCTGTAGCTTGAGCCCGACTGATACGTTTGTCCCATGCTGCCCCGATCATCATAACGGGTGCCATCCGGACGTACCGTGTCAGTGTCCCGATCGCCGTACGTATTGTTCATATCAGACTCCGAAGCAGCCCGCTGGTTTATGAATGACTCAGCCAGTTGGGTCAGCTTCTGGTCCGTGTTTTTCTCTTCCTGCAACGTCTGCTGAAGCAGCTGTGCGGCTTCCTGGTAACCCAGTACTTTAGCCAGCGTTACGGCCGATCCATACGCAGCAATCTCGTGGTGTTCTACTTTCTGTCCGGCAATGATTAGACCGGCATCCCGCGTCAGCGATCCTGACTCAGTCATAGCTACCACTTTCTGAGCATCTTCGGCTAAACCGTCGATGGCTTCGCAGGTCATGCTGTCGGCTTCAATACCGATGCTGTCAAATACGCGCTCCAACCGCATAATTTGATTACGGGTTTCTTCCTGGTGCATCAGGAACGCGTTCCGTACCTCATCCGTCGAAGCCGCATCGGCTTGTTCGCCCAATGCGTCAACGGCCTGCCTTTCGGCGTAATAAATACCTTTCAGTTCATTGATAAAGAGGCTGCGGAGGCCTTCACCCGTTTCAGCGTCATTGCCTCCGAAAAAATTCGATACTCGGTCCATTAGGGATGCCATAGCTCGTGTAGTTTTATAGTTAGTAAGTTGATTGACTCCCCTCAATGGCCAACAACCGTGCCAAGCGCTGATACTGTGAACGTTACACTTTTGTAATAATTTATTGTGTTTATCTTTTTCCACAAAAATAGTAGACTACAATCCCATTCCCACGTGCCATAGAGTAGGCGGCACTGGATAGATTTAACCAAAAGCTTAGTAACGAGGCACTATCGAGTCTGATTTGCAGGCTGATGTGCTTTATCCCGTATCCATGACGAGCAATTACGATTCTAGATATAGCCACCTCTAACCTGAACACAGCACCCTGGTCTGGCCGGATTTGGTCTGGCGTGACCAGGTCGCTTTTGAATAATTCATCCTTCAGCCCCATTCCAGGCGAATACGATCTAAGCTGGAGAGTACTGTGTTGGGAACAAAAAAAGCCCGACCAGTGCTGGTCGGGCTTGGTGACCCATAGGGGAATCGAACCCCTGTTTCATCCGTGAAAGGGACGTGTCCTAACCGCTAGACGAATGGGCCGTTTGCGCCAACCTGGTAGTGACCCATAGGGGAATCGAACCCCTGTTTCATCCGTGAAAGGGACGTGTCCTAACCGCTAGACGAATGGGCCTGATGGCGGTTTGTACCGGACGTTGGCGAAACGTGGTGCAAAAGTACGGATATGATTTTATAATCCAATATCTCCAATTGAAATTTTGTCATAAATCGCCTTTCTGTCCGAATTACTACTATTTTTGATGAAATCAATTTAGCTGTAGTAACCCCAATTCATGAAACAACTGTTGCTGCTGGCGGGTCTGACGGTCTTGTCCTTTTCAGCCCCGGCGCAAACTTCACCCACTGTACAAAATTCGGCCGGTATCGTCGCACCGGCGCAATTCCTGGGATATAAAATTGGCGAACGCTTCACACCCCACCAACGCGTACTGACCTACGCCGAGCAGGTCGCCCGCCAGGCTCCTAACCGCGTTAAATTGCTGCCATACGGCACCACGCACGAAGGTCGTCAGCTGATGGTCGTTGTTGTGGCCTCAGAAGCGAACCTGAGCCGCCTGGAAGAGATTCGGACTACTAACCTCAAACGTACCGGTTTGCTGGATGATCCCGCTACGGATGCAAAGCCTTCAGCCACGGCCCAACCCGCTATCGCCTGGCTGAGCTACAACGTTCATGGTAACGAAGCGGTCAGTTCCGAAGCGTTCATGGACGTACTGTACCGGCTCCTCGACCCGAACGATGCCGTGTCGAAAAAAGTCCTGAACACGACCGTGGTGATTCTCGATCCGGGTCTGAACCCCGATGGTCATGATCGCTACGTGAACTGGTACAACCAGATGGCCGGGCGAAATGCTGATCCAACGGCTTTTGCCAGGGAGCACAATGAGCCCTGGCCGGGAGGTCGGTATTCGCACTATCTGTTCGACCCAAACCGCGACTGGGCCTGGCAAACGCAGGAAATTACACAGCAGCGGATGGCGCTGTATCACCAGTGGATGCCCCACGTTCACGGCGATTTTCACGAAATGGGCGTCGAAAGTCCGTATTACTTTGCGCCGTCGGCCAAGCCGTATCATGAGGATATTACCCCCTTTCAGCGTCAATTCCAGCAGGTAATCGGGCAATATTGCAGTCGGTACTTCGACCGGAACGGATGGCTCTATTACACCCGGGAGCGATTCGACCTGTTCTATCCCAGCTACGGCGACACCTACCCGACCTACAACGGTGCCATCGGTATGACTTACGAACAGGGCGGCAGCGGTCGGGCTGGTCTGGCCATTGAAAAAGCCGACGGCGATACCCTCACGCTCCGGCAACGGATTGATCACCACGTAGCGTCCAGTATTGCTACGCTCGAATCCATTGCCGATCGCTCGGCAGACGTAGTGAAAGAATTTGGTAGCTTCTTCGATAAAGCCCGCAACACGCCGGTAGGGACCTACAAATCGTACGTAATTAAAGCCAACGGCGATCCGGGCCGCCTGAAAGCCTTGCAGCAACTGCTGACACGCAACCAGATCCGGTTCGGCTACGCCGGTAAAGCCCAGACCGTTACCGGCTTCAATTATACGTCGCAAAAGAATGAAAAGAATGTATCGGTAGCGGCTGAGGATATGGTAATCAGCGCCTACCAGCCGAAATCCACGCTGCTGAAGATTCTGTTCGAACCCAACTCGACACTGGAAGATTCGGCAACGTATGACATCACGGCCTGGTCGCTGCCCTATGCGTTCGGACTGCAAACCTATGGCCTGACGAACCGTATCAATCCGGTTGCGGCTGCGGCTGATGCCAACGCTCAGCGTCCGGCCCAACAGGCCGGTAAGCCCTATGCCTACGTGGCCCGCTGGCAGTCGCTGCCGTCGGTGCAGTTACTGGCGGCTCTGCTGAAGCAGAAAATTCGGGTGCGGGCGGCTGAGAAACCGTTTGAATTGGACGGCAAGACGTACCAGTCGGGCACTCTGCTTATTACCCGGGCGGGCAATGAACGGCTCGGCGACCGATTTGATGCGGTTGTTTCGCAAACAGCGGCCAAAGCCGGCGTTGCGCTTACGCCCGTGCAGACCGGTTTTGTTACTAAAGGCTCCGATTTTGGCTCGGACTTCGTAACGGGTCTGAAAGCACCCCGCGTCGGGTTGGTTCTCGGCGACGGCACCCTCCCCCCGGCCGCGGGCGAGGTCTGGCATTATTTCGATCAGGAACTGGAATACCCCCTAACGCTGATTGATGGAAACGCGCTGGGCAGCGTCGAGTGGAGCAAACTGGATGTCCTTGTGCTGCCGACTAACTACAATTACAGCCGGTTCCTGAACGAAAAGAACCTCGCGGCTATTCGCGAATGGGTTCGGGCGGGCGGTAAGCTGATCGCGATGGAACGGGCCGCATCGTTCCTGGCCGGTAAAGACGGTTTCGATCTGAAAGAGAAAGACGATAAGGACGGTAAAGAAAAAGGCAGCAAGGACAAAGGCAATCCCGCCGACTCGCTGAAAATTTACGGCGACCGGGAGCGAACGGCGATCTCCGACGAAACACCGGGCAGTATTTACCGGATCAATCTGGATACCACGCATCCGCTCGCCTTCGGCCTGGCAGACGGCTACTATTCGCTGGTGCAGAACGCCTACAATTTCGATTTCCTGAAAGACGGCTGGAACGTCGGCTACCTGAAAGCGAATAACTACGTAGCCGGTTTCTCGGGCAAGAACGCGAAAGAAAAACTGAAAAATACGCTGACGATGGGCGTGCAGAGCCTCGGCCGTGGCACGGTCATCTACCTCGCCGACGACCCGTTGTTCCGGGGTTTCTGGTACAACGGCAAGCTGCTGTTCGGCAATGCTGTATTTATGGTTGGTAATTAGATGATTACCTCTCAACAGCAAAACGCAGTGGCCGGTGGTCGCTGCGTTTTGCTATACGGTAAATCCCGTTCGTCTATTCCTTTGCTTGCTAACGTATTGATTACATCTACTCCGTGCGGACATACTTACTTTTATTGATTGGCTGGTTGCTGATTACGCCTTTCGCGAGGGCGCAGAAGAAAAATGATGCGTATCAACTCCGCATTCAGCGAGCCGGGTCACCGATCACTTTAGACGGCTCCGTTGATGAACCCGCCTGGCAAACCGCCGACGTAGCCGGTGATTTCTGGATGGTGCTGCCCATGGACACCAGCCGGGCCGCCGTTCGGACCGATGTCCGGATGACCTACGACGATCACAATCTGTACCTGAGCGCCGTCTGTTTCCATGGCAACGTAGCGGGGCCCTACATCGTTGAGTCGCTCCGGCGCGACTGGAATTTCGGCCGGAACGACAATTTTATTTTCTTCATGGATACGTTCGATGATCAGACGAACGGCTTTACGTTCGGTACCAACGCGGCCGGGGCGCAGTGGGACGGTCTGGTCTACGAAGGCAGTAAAGCGAACCTGAGCTGGGACAACAAGTGGACATCGGTGGTGCGCAACTATGCCGACCGCTACGTGCTGGAATTAGCCATTCCGTTCAAGACCATCCGGTACAAACAGGGGATCACCCGCTGGGGCATCAACTTCAGCCGCCAGGATCTGAAAACCACCGAAAAGTCGGCCTGGGCACCGGTTCCCCGGCAATTTCCGACGGCGTCGCTGGCCTACACGGGGGTGCTGGTCTGGGACGTACCGCCACCTACGCCGGGGCCGAACATTTCACTTATTCCCTATGCGCTGACCGGCCTCACGCGCGACTACCAGAACAGCATCCCTACCAAAGGACGATTCACGGCGGGCCTGGATGCCAAAGTTGCCATTACGTCGTCGCTGAACCTCGACCTGACCGTAAACCCTGACTTTTCGCAGGTGGACGTCGATCAGCAGGTGACCAACCTCGACCGATTCGAGCTGTTTTTTCCGGAGCGCCGGCAGTTTTTTCTGGAGAACGGCGATCAGTTCACCAACTTCGGTTACGCCAACATCCGACCGTTCTTCAGTCGCCGGATTGGGCTGGGTGGCGTACCGATTCGCTTTGGTGCCCGGCTCAGTGGCAAGCTTAACAAAGACTGGCGGCTTGGCGTAATGGACATGCAGACCGGCCGTGTAGACGATCTTGAGCTTCCCGCTCAGAACTTCGCGGTGCTGGCTCTGCAACGGCGCGTGTTTGCCCGCTCCAACGTAGGAGTCCTGTTCGTGAATAAACAGTCGCTGAACTACACGCCCTCCACCGAATCTCCGCGGTACAGCCAGTACAACCGCAACCTGGGATTCGAGTACAACCTGGCCTCGTCGAATAATCTCTGGACGGGCAAAGCCCTCTATCTGAAATCGTTTCAGCCCCGCGTGGATACGCCGGGCGAATCCACGAACGACAACGTGTATGCCGCCAACCTGCAGTACAACAGCCGCCAGTGGCTCATCGGCGGTCAGTTTGAAGCGGTGGGCCAGAACTACACTGCCGAAGCCGGCTACGTACCACGCCGGGGTTATCAGCGCCTGGTGGCGTTGCTTGGGCATACCTTCTTCCCGACGGGTGGGCAGGTGCTCAGCCACGGCCCGCAGGTACAGTCGACGTATTTCTTCGATCCGGCCGGGCGGCAGAGCGACAACGAGAGTTACCTGAGCTACCTCATTACGTTCCGTAGCCGGGCTACCCTCACAGGCTGGGTAGCGACCGACTACGTGCGGCTGCTGAGTCCCTTCGACCCGACCAACACCGGTCGCGAAACCCTGGCTATCGGCACCGAACATGGGTGGAAAGCGTGGGGAACGCAGTTTACATCCAAGCCGCAGAGTCTGTTTACCTACGGCTTTTCGACGCGCTACGGGGGCTACTACGCCAACGGCTCCCGACTCAACCTGACCATCGACGGGGGCTACCGGTTCCAGCCGTACATCAGTCTGGCCGCCAGCGCAAGCTACAACGACATCCAGCTGCCGCAGCCGTGGGGTCGAACCACGTTCTGGCTGGTCGGGCCGCGCTTCGACGTAACAATGACCAACACACTCTACCTGACTACGTTTGTGCAATACAACGAGCAGCAGAAGAACATGAACGTGAACGCCCGCATTCAATGGCGTTACAAACCTGCATCGGACTTTTTTCTGGTTTATACGGATAACTACTTACCCAACGGTGCGCAGATTGGCCAGGACGTTCCGGGGTTCTTTTCAGTCCGGAACCGGGCACTGGTGCTGAAATGGACGTATTGGTGGAACGTTTGATGGTCAGTCCGTTCAAACATTCTACCTAAGGTGAAGTTGTTAAGTAATCCGATTGCGAAGAGCAGTCGGATTCACTACGTCAAACACTCAACGATTATGAACGATTGGTTTCGGTTTTTAATGAAGGCCTTCATGGCACTCGTCCTGACGCTTTCGCTCACCAGCTGCGAATTGATAGGAGACATCTTCGAAGCAGGAGCCTGGACAGGCGGCATCCTGGTTATTGTGGTCATTGTCGGCATCCTCTGGTTGCTGGCCCGGCTTTTTGGCAGAGGGCGTCGTTGACATACTATCCTACTAATTGAGGGCCGCAGGTTGCGGTGGTGTGATGTCAAGTTTGGAACCTGATACTATACCACCGCAACCTGCGGCCCTCTGAATTGATCAAACGTATTACGCCACCAGTTCAAGCAGCCCGTCCTTTTGCATGACTGTTTTGAAGCGCTCGCCCAGGTCGTCGGACGCTTTTGCCAGAGGCAGACGTACTTCGGAACTGATAAAGCCCAGAATTTCGAGGATTTTCTTTACCCCGACCGGGTTTCCCTCTTCATACAGCAGTGGATCAATGCGCAGGAAATGACCCAGTTCGCGCTGAGCAAACGCAAAGTCACCGCGCAGGGCCGCGTCGATCATGGTGCTGAACCGGGCCGGAAACGCGTTGGCGATTACCGACATCACGCCTACGCCACCAATGCTGATGATGGGGACAGCCTGCACATCGTCGCCGGAGATGACCAGAAAATCATCGGGCTTGTCGCGGACAATTTCCATGCACTGCTCAATGATGCACGACGCTTCTTTCACACCAATAATATTCGGGTGCTCGGCCAGCGTGCAGATCGTATCGGCCGTCATATTGATACCCGTCCGGGGCGGAATGTTGTACATGATCACCGGCACGGGGCACGCATCGGCAACCCGCGTAAAGTGCTCAATCACCCCGCGTTTGCCGGGTTTATTGTAGTACGGGCAAACCGACAGAATGGCGCTGACACCCTCAAAATCCGTATCGTTCATGGCGGCCACCACATCGGCCGTTACGTTCCCGCCGACACCGTAGACGATGGGCAGGTTTTTCGGGTTATTTTCCTTTAGAAATTGCAGCAACTGTTTCTTCTCGGACTTGGTCACCGTGGGCGATTCGCCGGTGGTGCCCTGCAGGACGATGTACTTGACGCCCCCCTCGGAGACGTGTTGAATCAGGCGGCCGAAACCGTCGAAATCAATCGAGTGGTCGGCGTTAAAAGGTGTCACAATGGCGACGCCAACGCCGTGAAAACGAGTATTCATGAACGAAACTGTTGCTTGGAATGACAAAGTTACGGCTTTTTTACAGCAACTAATAGTTTGTATTTACCCGCCCAGCATTGCCGTGAACTCATCCTCTCCGATCATCGGTACGTTCAGTTTCTGCGCTTTATCAACTTTTGACGGTCCGGGGTTTTCTCCGATGATCAGGTAATTCAGCTTTTTGGATACGCCACTGAGCAGTTTCCCCCCGTTGGCCGCGATGCGTTCTTCCAGTTCCTCCCGGGTAAAATTGGCGAAGGTGCCGGTATACAGAAACGTTTTGCCCGCCAGTGTATCGCTTTCCTGAGCCACCACCTTCCGCTCCGACGCAAACTGCAGGCCGGCCGCGCGCAGCCGCTCGACGTACTCGCGGTTCTCCGGGTCGCGGAACCACTCGAATGCACTCTGAGCGATACGCGGGCCAACGTCCGGGACATTGGCCAGTACGTCCAGTGGAGCATTCAGCAGTTCGTCCATGGAGCCAAAATAATCCGCCAGTCGCTCGGCCGTGGTGTTGCCGACGTACCGTATTCCGAGGGCGAACAGTACGTTCACGAACGGCTGCCCTTTTGAGGCTTCGATGGCATTGAGAATGTTGTCGACGGTCTTCTGCCCAAACTTCACGACGCGAACTTTTCCGGTTTCGTCCGGTCCGCCTTCGCGTTCTGGGTAGGCTTTTTCCAGGCCAAGCAGATTCGCGTTGGTCAGGTCGTAGAGATCCGCCGGGGACTGCACCAGTCCGCGGTCGATCAGCAGTTGAATCTTTCCTTCGCCCAGGCTCTCAATGTTCATAGCCCGACGCTGAATGAAGTGCTCGAACCGGGCCTGCCGCTGCGGTGGACATCCCTTCTCATTAGGGCAGTAAAAATGAGCTTCCCCTTCCTTGCGGATCAGGGGCGTATTGCAGGCCGGGCACTCGGCCGGGTAGTTGATCGGCTGACTCGCTTCGGTACGTTTGCTGAGGTCAACGCCGGTGATTTTGGGGATGATTTCCCCTCCTTTTTCAACAAACACCGTATCGTTGATCATCACCCCCAGCCGCTGAATTTCGTTGGCGTTGTGCAGCGACGCCCGCTTGACGACCGTTCCGGCAAGCAGCACCGGTTTCAGGTGGGCCACGGGCGTTACGGCCCCCGTCCGGCCGACCTGGTAGCTGACGCTGTTGAGCGTCGTACTGGCAGCCATGGCCTTGTATTTAAACGCAATGGCCCAGCGTGGGCTTTTGGCCGTATACCCCAGCTCGCGCTGCTGGTCGTAGCGGTTTACCTTGATAACGATCCCGTCGGTACCGAGCGGCAGATCGAACCGTTTGGTTTCCCATTCGTTGATGTACGCCATCACGGCCTGAATATCGGCACATTTCCGCCAGGAGGGCGATACGTTGAACCCCCACTGCTTCATCGCAATCAGGCTCTCTTCGTGGGTCTGGAACACCTCCGGCTCCGACAGGAACGAGTACAGATAGCAATCGAGCCGGCGTTTGGCCACCATGGCCGAATCCTGCTGTTTAAACGTACCGGACGCGGCATTGCGTGGATTAGCCAGCAGCGGCTCACCGATGTCCTCGCGTTCTTTATTGATCCGTTCAAACTCAGCCAACGGCAGAAACCCTTCCCCCCGAACCTCGAAAAGCGCCGGGGGCACGGAGTTAGGCGAATCGGTACCATGCCCCTGACCCCCGGCCCCACGCCCAATGCGCAACGGCAATGTGCGAATGGTCCGGATGTTGTTGGTAATGTCGTCGCCCCGAACGCCGTCGCCCCGGGTAGCGCCCTGCACCAGAACGCCATTCTCGTAGGTCATGCTCAGCGCTACGCCGTCGAACTTGAGTTCGCAGACGTATTCGTAGGGCTGGCCGTTCAACCCTTTACGAACGCGGTTGTCAAATTCGGTCAGCTCGGCTTCGGAATAGGTGTTTCCCAGCGACAGCATCGGAAAGCGGTGGTAGACCGTCGGGAACTCTTTGCTGATGGTACCGCCCACCCGCTGCGTCGGCGTGTCGGGCCGGCGGAATTCGGGATACTGGCGCTCCAGCTCAGCGAGTTGCTGTAATAAACGGTCGAAGGTAAAGTCGTCGACCTCCGATACGCTGTTCTGATAATACTGATGGTTATAATAGTTTAACCGATCCGTTAAGTCATTAATTTGATCCTGAGGAGTCATTGATTAGCAAGGTGTTTGCACTACATTCAGGCAGCGGTTCTCTTGTTGCCGCGGGCCACGTTACCAGGACTATTGAAACGTATTGCTGAAGGTGGCCGGGGCCGCAGCGCCAGGGACCGATGTGTTAATAATTGTTTCAACTATCAGGTAAAAAAACTTAGATTTACTGCCACTTTTACAAAGGTCCACAATTTTTTGTTTAGAGTTTCTCGTTATCTACGCGGTGAACAGTATCCAGTGCTACGTTGAAAATCCGCGTAACGAGTTAGTTTCTTAGCCTTATGAACCAACCCCTGATCGCTCCTTCTTTGCTCGCAGCCGACTTTGCCAACCTGCAGCGCGACGTGGAGATGGTTAACGAAAGCGAAGCAGATTACCTGCACATCGACATAATGGACGGGGTCTTCGTTCCCAACATTTCCTTTGGTTTTCCGGTACTTGAGGCTGTGCGTCGCTACTGCCGCAAACCACTGGACGTACATCTGATGATTGTCCAGCCCGAACGCTACCTTGAGGCCTTTGCCGAAGCCGGAGCGGCCGTCATCCACGTCCATTATGAAGCCTGTACCCATCTCCATCGTACCCTGACCCGCATCCGGGAACTGGGGTGCCGGGCCGGGGTCGTCCTGAATCCGCATACGCCGATCAGTGGGCTGGAAGATGTGATGGAAGTCATCGACGTTGTGTTGATTATGTCGGTTAATCCCGGATTCGGGGGCCAGTCGTTCATTGAGCATACCTACCGAAAAACGGCCCGGCTGAAAAACATGCTGGCTACCGGCGGCTCATCGGCGATGATTGAAATAGACGGTGGCGTCAGCGTCGACAACGCAGCCCGGCTCACCGAAGCCGGGGCCGACATTCTCGTTGCGGGCAGTTCGGTATTCAAAGCGCCCGATCCGGCCGTTGCCATCCGGGAACTCAAAGAAGGTCGCCTGCCGCTGGTGGCCTGACCAATTCTGTTTATCTGATATCCATCCGTGTTGTACTGATTTGAGTAAACACTTCTTTATGAGAAAAACGTACCTGGCTGTTGCACTCGGTGCTGCCCTGCTGACAACAGCCTGCCGCGATACCCAAAAGGCTCAGGCCGACGCTGCCGTTGCAACAACCGACACGACCGGCACTCCCCCACCCGCTCCGGACTGGTCGCGCAATGCCACCATCTACGAAGTTAATACCCGCCAGTTTTCGCCGGAGGGCAACTTCCGGGGCGTTGAAGAACAACTGCCGCGCCTGAAGGAAATGGGAGTCGATATCATCTGGATGATGCCGATCTACCCCATCAGTCAGAAAAACAAGAAAGGGTCGCTGGGCAGTCCATACGCCATTTCCGACTACACGGCCGTTAACCCGGCTTATGGCAGCCTGGCCGATTTCAAAGCGCTGGTTCGCCGGGCGCACGAACTCGGGCTGCGGGTTATTCTCGACTGGGTACCGAACCATACGGGCTGGGACCATGTCTGGATGAAGGAACACCCCGACTGGTATACCCAGGTTAACGGCAACATGACGGCCCCTATCGATCCGACGACCGGCAAGCCCACCGACTGGACCGACGTTGTGGATCTGAACTACGACAACCCCAACATGCGCCAGGCCATGATCAAAGCCATGCAGTTCTGGCTGCGGGAATGCGATGTGGATGGCTTCCGCTGCGACGTAGCGGGGTTTGTTCCGAACGATTTCTGGGCCGAAGCCCGGCCGGCACTCGACAAGGTCAAGACCGTATTTATGTTGTCGGAGTGGGAGGATCAGCCCGAGCAGTTCAAAAGCTGCTTCAACATGAACTACGGCTGGACCATGCATAACATGATGAAAGCCATTGCCAAAGGCGCACGACCGGCAACGGGTATCGATTCGGTGCGGGAGAAAAACCAGAAGCGGTTCCCCCACTGGTATTATCAGATGCTGTTCACCCAGAATCACGATGAGAACACCTGGAATGGTACCCTGACCGAGTCATTCGGGCCGGGGGCTGATGCCTTTGTGGTGCTGACCAGTACGCTGGAGGGCATGCCACTGGTGTACAACGGCATGGAGGCCAACCTCAATAAACGGCTGGCTTTCTTCGAGAAAGACCCGATTGCGTGGGGTAGTTACGCCAAAAGTGATTTTTTCAAAACGCTGCTGACACTCAAACACCGTAACCGGGCGCTGTGGAACGGAACGGCGGGTGGTCAGGCGGTGAAGATCCCAACGGATCACGACGATAAGATCTACGCGTTCCACCGCCAGAAGGACAGTGACCGCATTGCGGTTCTGATTAATTTCAGCAACCAGCCCCAGACGTTCCGGCTGGACGGCGACGGGTACGAGGGCATCTATACGGAGGTGTTCAGCCGCCAGTCAATGGAGATAAAACCCGATATGTCCTTTACGCTCCGGCCGTGGGAGTATCGGGTGCTGACAAACTAGCGACGACTCCGATACCGGCCAAACCAACAAACAACCAACCATATAGAATTCCACGGTCGCCCTTGCTCAAAGCCGCTGACTTTTCTATCTTGAGCCAATTTTCCGCGTTTTTTATGCGAGTGCAGCGTTTTTTGTTGAGCATCGGCTTTGTTGGCCTAAGCCTGGTTAGCCCTGCCCAATCCGTGCAGTGGGCTTCGCGGGTTATTGGTTTTTCATCAGAGGGAAAAGGCGACGCAAACGGCAGGCAGTATAAAGCAACGCAGGCGCTGGGTCGGCCGAATAAACTCCCTCAACTGGGTGCAAGTCCGTGTGCGTGGTCACCGCTGAACCCCGACGCCCCCGAAGAATGGATCCAGGTGGCGTTTGAGCGGCCAATGCGCATTCGGCAGATCGTTGTGGCCGAGAATGTCAATCCGGGCGCAGTGGTCCGGGTGATTGTCATTGACGACAAGGGACGCGAGCATCCGGTCTACCAGATCGTCAATACGTTGCCCCGCCAGAATCCCCTGATGCACGTGATGCTGAAAGACTCGGCCGTAACCGGTAGTCAGGTGAAGGTGGTTATCAACGGGGCTGTGCTGAAAGGTCCGAACCAGATCGACGCCATCGGTATTTCGGAGGACACCAAACCCGTTGCCATCGGCATCAACATCTCCAAAGACCCGCCAAAGGATATTCAGAAAGAAAACCTGGGCAAGACGGTCAACTCGCCCGGCCAGGAAGTGGCACCGGTTATTGCCCCCGACGGTAAAACGCTGTATTTTACCCGAAATTTCAACAAAGCCAACATTGGAAAAGCCGACCGGCAGGACGTCTGGTATGCAACGCTTGATCCGGGTACGGGCAGTGAACCCGATCGGTGGAATGAAGCGGTTAACATTGGCGCCCCCATTAACAACGCCGGCGATAATGCCATCAGCGGCATGGCTCCCGACGGTCGCTCGGCCTATCTGATCAACGTCTACAAGCCCGACGGCGGCCTGTCGTTCGGGATTTCGAAAGCAACAAGAACCAAGCAGGGCTGGTCGCAGCCGGTCGAGTGCAAGATTACCAACAACTACAACCTTCACGAGAAAAACCAGCTGGAATTCTGCGTGTCGGCTGACGAGCGGATCATGATTCTGGCGGTTCAGCGGAAGGACAGCGAAGGCGACCGGGATCTGTACGTATCGCAGCTCAAGCCGGACCGGACCTGGTCGGAGCCGCAATGGATGGGCCCGGTTATCAACTCGGCCGATTTTGAAAGCTCCCCGTTTCTGGCCGCCGACGGCCGTACGCTGTACTTTACTTCGGGCGGCCATGCCGGCTACGGCAACGGCGATATTTTCGTGACGCGCCGGCTCGACGATACGTGGACGAACTGGAGCGAACCCGAAAACCTTGGGCCGTCGATCAACACCGCCGAATGGGACGGCTATTTCACCATTCCGGCCTCAGGCGAATACGCCTACCTGAGTTCACGCGCCAACTCGATGGGCGAAGACGATATTTTTCGGCTGAAACTTTTCCCGGCCATCAAACCCGATCCGGTAGCCATCATTTCGGGGCAGGTGCTGGATGCACAAAGCAAAAAGCCCGTAGCGTCCGAGATCGTTTCGGGCCTGGTGGATGAGAACAAGGAAGTGTCGCGGGTTGAGTATGACCCCGATACGGGTGAATACAAAATCATTCTGCCGACGCAGAAAACGTATAACCTGACAGCGAGCAAAGAAGGCTACTTCTCAACCACCGAAACCCTCGATCTGTCGAAAGATAAACGGTTCCGCGACATCCGGCGCAATCTGTACCTGATTCCCATTCAGGCCGGGCAGAAGATTGTAATGCGGGAGGTTCTGTTTGAGCAGAGCAAGTTTGACCTGCTGCCGGGGGCCAACACTGAACTCGATCGGGTGGTGGACATGCTTACCAAATACCCTGCAATGGAGATCCTGATCGAAGGGCATACGGATAATCAGGGCGCCTGGGAGCCGAACCTGAAGCTTTCGGAAGATCGCGTACGGGTTGTGAAAGAGTACATTACCGGTAAAGGGATTCCACAAACCCGCATTCAGACCAAAGCCTGGGGCCCCAGCAAACCCATTGCCAGCAACGAAACCGAAGAAAAGCGGAAGCTGAACCGGCGGGTAGAATTTACCATCCTGAAAATGTGAGATACGGCGAATACCACTACTTTTGCGGCCATGTTTCGCTTATCTAACCGAAACGCACTGCTTTTGCTGGGCGCTGTTGTCCTGATTGCCTTTGCGCTTCGCCTGTATCGCGCCGGTACGTACGGCATTTATTTCGACGAGAAATCCACCCTGCTCATCAGCCAGGGTGTTGTGCTGGAAGGAGCCAATCAGAAAGACGTTTTCAGCAAACCGTACTTCACCCCCGCTGAATTCTGGAAGCCCAAGACGTTTGCCGATTTCATTGACGCCAACATCCGGGGCGACATCGGCAACAGCCCGGCCTACTACGGCGTCCTCTACGTCTGGATCAAGCTGTTTGGCATGAGCGACTGGGCAATCCGGATGCCCTCCGTGCTTTTCAGCACCCTGACCGTTCTGCTCCTCTTTATTTTTGTCAGACGGCATTTCAGATCGGAGCGTCTGGCCCTGCTGAGTGCCTTCATTGCGGCTATTGAACCCTTCTTTGTGGCCTACAGCCACATGGCCCGCAACTACTCCATGACGTTTTTCCTGACGTTGCTGGCCACGCACATTTTTCTGCTCATCATTGAGAACCTAGATAATCGAAAGCAACCCACCGGGCTGTATATCGCCTATGGCCTGACGTTCGTTACGTCGGTGTTGTCGCATTATCTGACCGTAACGGTTTTCCTGTGCCACGGGCTGTATGCGCTCCTTTATCTTCGGAATGTTCGCGCCTGGGTTACGCTCGGCATCACGGGGGCCCTCGGGCTGGGGCTGGTATCGCTCTGGTTTATCTTCGGCGGAGGCAAATACACCTTCTTTACGCTCAATTACCAAGCTCAGTTTTACCGCAACATTGCCCTGACGAACCCAACTGGTACGCCGTTTGGACTGATTCTACCCGCCACAATCCCTAACATTACGGTCCGGGCCATCCCAATTTTTGCCGATCTGTTCATCTTCACCAACGGCCTGGGCAAAGCGTTACTGGGCATCCGGAACTCGCTGGTTGCCCTGGGAGCAGGTGCCCTGGCAACGCTGATCATCCATCAGTACGGGGCCGTGAAGCACCCGTCTGTCTGGGTTCGGGTAGCCGTCGCCGTGCTGATGGCGGCAGGTCTGCTGTACTACACGGTGGTTCCGTTCCGGTTTCTGGTGCTGTCGGCGGCTGTACCGTTCGTCTACCTGATCGGCCGGTACGTGGTTGACCAGACCGACAACCGTGAGAAGCGGCTGGTCGTCATGCTCGCGCTGCTGACGTTTGTACCCACGTTTTTCCTGTTGTTCATGGCCTGGCGATCGGGGCATACGTTTGGCATTACGCAACGGTATTCCGGTTTTTCGTTTCCGTACGTTTGTATACTGGTGGCAATGGGGCTGCGGCAGTTAAGTACGCTGCCGTGGTGGTTCAGCGCCCCACTGGCGGCTACGCTGCTGCTTCAGCTTGGCTTCATTGTGCAGTTGCTGATCGAAATTTACGCGGACGCCCAGCCGAAGTACACGTATTTTGACCGGCCACGCATCGCAAACCCGTACTGGGCCTCGGCGCAGCAGTTGAAAACGCTCTATGCGCCGGGCGACACGATCCTGTACCCGAACCTGAAACGCCCGATCTATTCGGAGAAAATTGATAAAACCTATTCACCGGTCGGCCTGCTCGATGCGCAGTTAGTAAACGTGTATTTACCTGAAAATGCGCAGTTTATTCAACGGGTTGATCCTGCTGAACCCAATCGGATAGTCCTGGTGAAAGGGAAGACTGGCCAGAAAATTACTATTTTTGACTTCGAAGGCACGAAGTTTAGGTACTAAGTTCCACGTTTAAAGGTTGACGTCCGGCATTAAATGGGTCAGGCCGGCCCGAAAAATAGTGGGCTGCGAACTACCAACCTGAAACCAACAAACCTGTGCAAACCACATTCACCGATACTCAAGCCCTCCAGGGCCGGCTCCGGCTGAAAATCCTGGGTTTATACAATCAGGCCCACGCCGGTCATATTGGCTGTTCGCTCAGTTGCATCGATCTGATGATTGCTACGTTGATTCTGCGGAAGCGCGAACAGGATACGTTTCTGCTGTCGAAAGGGCATGCGGCTGCTTCGCTTTACGCCTGCCTGAACCAGCTCGGCGACATTTCGGATGAGGTCCTGGCTACGTATTACCTCAACGGGACCACACTACCGGCTCACCCGGCTCCCAACAAACACCGGGGCATCCCCTTCGCAACGGGCTCGCTGGGGCACGGCCTGCCGATCGGCTCCGGCATCGCCCACGCCAGCAAACTGCTCGGCGACGACGCCCGGGTGTACGTTCTGATGTCCGACGGCGAAACCAATGAAGGCACGACCTGGGAAGCTGCTCACTACGCGCTTCAGAACGGCCTGGACAATCTGGTGGTGCTGATTGATAAAAATGGCCTGCAGGGATTTGGCAACACCGCCGATGTGCTGGGCGACACCGCCGATGTCCGCAAATGGGAAGCCATTGGCTTTGACACCGTCGAAGTGGATGGACACGATGTGGACGGACTGCTTGGAGTCATTGATCAGGTAAACGCAGCTCCCAATGGCCGCCCCAAGGTCATCATTGCCCATACGGTGAAAGGCAAAGGCGTATCGTACATGGAGAACCGGCTCGAATGGCACTACCTGCCCATGAGTCCGGCCCAATACGAACAGGCCTGCGCCGACGTCACCGAACGCTACCTAACAACCATTCCGAATGTCGCCGAACGAACAACCGTTTACTAATACCATTCAGCAACTCAAGGGTCCCATTGTCGTGTTTGGGGCCAGCGGCTTCATCGGAGCCAATCTGTTTGAACAGCTATACCGCGTCAGAAAGGACGTATACGCCCTGACTCACGACGCAACCAAGGCCTGGCGACTGAAGCTCCTCGACGTTCCGGCCGAAAACATTGTTCACTGCGACATTCTTTCCAATGCGTCGGTAAAGGATGTGTTCGAGCGGTATAAACCCCGTACCATTTTTAACCTGGCCGCCTACGGTGCTTACAGCAAGCAGAAAAACGTTAGTCTGACCTACGAAACGAACGTAATCGGGACGGTCAATATTCTGGAGAACTGCTCGCCCGAGATGGTGTACATTCACGCCGGCAGCAGTTCTGAGTACGGCTTCAACTGCACGGCCCCGAAAGAAACCGACCGTGTTGAACCGAACAGCCACTACGCCGTATCGAAGGTTTCAGGAGCGTATACGCTGGAATACTACGCCCGGCTGCATGGCCTGAACACCCTCAACCTACGGCTCTACTCGATCTACGGAGGCTGGGAAGAACCCGACCGGCTTATTCCCCGGCTGGTTGAGGAGTGTCGCAGCCAAAAATTACCCCCCCTGGTTTCGCCTGATATCAGCCGTGACTTTGTATACGTCGACGATTGCGTAGAAGCGTTTGTGCTGGCCGCCCTGCGGGTCAACGAAGCGATTCGGGGCCGGTCGTACAACATCGCTACCGGGCAGAAAACCACCATGCGGGAGCTAGTCGACGTAGCCCGGCAAACGTTCTCGGTTAGCCTGGAGCCGGTTTGGGGCAGTATGAACAACCGGAACTGGGACCTGGCCGACTGGTACGGCAACCCCGAAGCTGCCGAAACGGATCTGGGCTGGAAAGCCCGGACATCGCTCAGCGACGGGTTGCGCCAAACGGCCGAATGGCAGGTGTCGCACCAGTACGAAGACCGGGTGTTGCCCGCCTTTCAGACGCCGACCCTCAACCCGGTCATATCGCCAATTATTGCCTGCTACAAAGACGCGCAGGCCATTCCGTACATGTATGAGCGGCTGGTCAAGACCTTCAACGAGATGAAGGTGCGGTACGAGATCATATTCGTGAACGATAACTCCCCCGACAACACAGACGAGGTACTCGCCGAGATCTGCGCCAAAGACCCGAACGTAATTGCCATCAAGCACTCGCGTAACTTCGGCTCACAGTCGGCCTTTCTGAGCGGGATGGAGATTTCGACCGGCGACGCTGTGGTGCTGATGGACGGCGATTTGCAGGACCCGCCCGAAGTTATACCGCAGTTTTACGAAAAATGGCAGCAGGGCTACGACGTAGTGTATGGCGTACGCGTACAGCGCGAAATGCCGACCCATGTCCACTTTTTCTATAAGCAGTTCTACCGCCTGTTCCGTCGAACGGCGTACATCAATATCCCGGTCGACGCCGGTGATTTCTCGATCATTGACCGGAAAGTAGTACGTGAACTGGTCAATCTGCCCGAAACAGAACAGTTTCTGCGGGGTCTTCGGGCGTGGGTAGGTTTCAGGCAAACAGGCGTCGACTACGTTCGGCCGGAGCGGATGTTCGGCGTTTCGACCAACAACTGGACAAAGAACATCTGGTGGGCCAAGAAGGCTATTTTCTCGTTCAGCTTTGCCCCGTTGGAGTTAATGACGTACGCCGGCTTTGTGCTGACCGGCTTATCTATGCTGGGAATTGTCTGGCAGATCGTGGCCCGTCTGCTGAACTTCGATCCGAATACGCCCTACGGCATTTCGACCGTTCTGGTATTAATCATGTTCTTCGGCGGAATCAACCTGCTGGGTATCTCGTTCCTGGGCGAGTACATCAGTAAGATATTTGAAGAAACGAAGAAGCGGCCGAAGTTCATCCGAACAATGGTACGCAAAGGCCCGCAGGTGTATAAAACCGCTGCGGAGATCAACACGCTAGTAGAACAGCGGAGAAGCAAGTAATTTTGTGAGGCAATAACGTACAGCGCCACTATATCGAAAAGCAGCGTATGGCTCATGAATCACAGACATCATTAAATAAAGCTCAGCTGGATTTACTTGCTTTGTTTAACCGGGATATAGCCGAACAGGACTGGCTTGAAATTAAAAGGCTGATCAGAAACTACTTTGCTCAAAAAGCAATGCGTGAAGCTGACCAGCTCTGGGACGAACGAGGCTGGAATGATCAAACTATGGATGATTGGTTAAATAGTCACAAGCGCACGCCAAACCGTCAAAAGCCAGGGGAGTCGGTATGAAAATAGTCCTTGATAGTAATGTATTATTGGTAGCTATTCCAAATCGTTCTCTTTACAATCCCGTTTTTAGGGCTTTTCTTGAAGAAGAGTTTATGCTTTGCATCACGACAGATATCCTTGACGAATATGCCGAAATTATAGGCGAGCGTGCGAACAAAAACATTGCTCAAAATACCCTGGAGGCTATTGAAAGTGCACCCAATGTAGAATTTGTTACGAGGTACTACAGGTGGAATTTAATTGAAGCCGATCACGATGATGACAAGTTTGTTGATTGTGCTATTGCTTGTGGTGCTGATTATATCGTTACGAATGACGGACATTTTGATGTGTTGAAGAACATCTCTTTTCCTAAGGTCGTCACCCTTACGATTCAGGAGTTTCTAGATAAACTCCAAACCTCATGATGGTTTAAGGACTGGTAACTATACTTAAAATAAAGTAATAGGACCACTCAAAAGCGGTCGTCACTGACCTACAGTTATGCGCAAAGAATTTTCAGCCGGTATTGAACGCATTGCCGCTGCCGATGATAAGGTCGTGTTCATCACCGGCGACCTGGGTTATAACGCCCTCGAAAACCTCGTTGATCTGATGGGGCCCCGCTTCATCAACGCGGGTGTCGCCGAACAGAACATGGTAGGCGTTGCGGCCGGTATGGCTTATCGGGGCTATAAAGTGTTCTGCTACAGCATTGCGCCGTTTGCGGTATATCGCTGTCTGGAGCAGTTCCGCAACGACGTTTGCCTACACAACATGCCTGTTTTTCTGGTCGGCAACGGCGGTGGCTACGGGTACGGAATCATGGGCTCTACGCACCACGCTATCGAAGACCTGGCCTGCCTGAGTGGGTTACAAAACGTCAATACGTACATCCCGGCTTTCGCCGACGAGGTTGACCCGATGCTGGATCAGATCATCGCGGAGGCCCGCCCGGCCTACCTTCGGCTGGGGGCCGGCGGCAAAACCCCCGACGATTCGGAAACTCTCGGTACGTTCAAACACGTGGTTCGGAGCACCGATTCGCTCGGGACGGTGGTAGCGCTTGGTCCGGTGGTAGGTAACGTGCTCACGGCCCTGCAGGATGAACAACTAAGCGGTCAGTTCGATGTGTACACGGCTACGAATCTCCCGCTCAACCTGCCTACCGAACTGGCTCACCGCTGGGCCCGGAAACCCTTGCTGGTGGTGGAAGAACACGTATCGACCGGCGGGCTTGCGCAGCAGCTTTCGGTTAAGCTGCTGGCCGACGGAGCCGCGCCGAGCCACTTTGTGAGTCTGTCGGCGCAGGGTTACCCGAATGGGCTCTACGGCGACCAGAAGTACCACCAGCAGCAGTCGGGTCTCGACGCAGCGACTATTGTTCGACAGCTATCCAGTTTGCTCATCGCCGGATGATTCCACGCGATTCAACAGAACCAACCACGCCAACCCGCCCGAATTCTGTCCGGACGGCTGGTCCGTCGGGTACTACCGGCTGGTCCGGATCGGTATGGGGATGGCTGCTGGTCGGCTTGCCTGTTCTTTTCTTTTTCGGTCTCTGGCGCTATTACGCCGTCAACGTACCGAAATGGGACGACCATGCCCTCCGGGCGTTTCTGTACTACCTCGACCAGGAAACGACCCTGACCGGTAAGATCTACCAGTTGTTCCGGCAGCACAACGAACACCGGATTGTGTACGACCGGATCGTTACCTACCTCGATTATCAGCTCTTCGGTACGCTCAGCTACCTGCACCTGATGACGATCGGCAACCTCAGTCTGCTTGGCCTGCTGGGACTATTTGCGGTCGTGCTGCGACGAAGCGGGCAGGCGGTCTGGCTGCTGGCTCCGGTTGCCTTTTTCCTGTTCAACCTGTCGCAGTGGGAAAATATGTATTGGGGCATGGCCGCGCTGCAAAACTTCACGGTTGTGTTCTGGGTGCTCTGGGCGGTTTATCTGCTGACCTACACCGACCGCTGGCTGGCCGCCCTGCCATTGGCCGTAATTGCCACCATCACGAGCGGTAACGGATTGTTGATCTGGCCGGTAGCCATAGTTCTGCTGTTGGTACAGCGTAAAGTTCGTCCGGCAGCCATCTGGGCGCTGGGGGCCGTAGTGGTAATTGGTCTGTATTTCCTCGGCTACGAAAAGCCCGCGGGTAACCCACCCGACCGGGGCTCCGTGACCGATCTGCTGAAAGGCTGGTTTGCTTTCAACGGAGCCGCAGCCGAAGTCTTTCCGCTGGGCTCGGGCTTCGTCAGCAGCCTGGTAGCGGGCGGTTTGCTGACCGTCACGACCCTGGGTATCGTCGCGTTTATCGGGCGTCGGCTATTGTCTCAGTTCACGAACCCAACAGACCGCCGGACTGCCCCGGTTACCTCATCGCCTTACGCAGCCAGCGATCTGTTCGTCCTTGGATCCGTCGGCTTTCTGATTGGCACCGGGGCTATTGTGGCCTGGTCGCGGGTGGGCTTCGGTATGGAGATGCTGATTACAAGCCGGTACAAGATGTATTCGCTGACGTTACTGGCGTTAGTATACGTGTACGGAGTCATTACGCTGGGCAACCGGTTCAGACAGCCGTTGGGTGTAGCCGGTCTGGCTACGGGTCTGGGGCTGGCCTGGCTGTCGTACGTCGCGTTTCTGGACGAAACGATCTGGTGGCGGCACTGGCTGCTCACTACGCAGCAGTTCAACGCGACCTACAGCTCGAATCGACCGGTACCGCAACTTGACCCGATCACAAAGCGCTATCAGGATACCGCGCCCGCCTTTTATGACGACCACCTTTCCATGCTGTATGGCCAACCAGACCAGCGGAAACTGTCGGTTACGGTGAAAGAGGACGTTAAAGGCGTGCCCGTTTATATGGTTTCGGAACCGACGCTGCCCGCGTCTGACCTCCGCGACGGCCGCCCTTACGTCATGTTCCGGTCACCGCAGCGGGTGTATCTGTTCCCGGTTACGCAGAACCTGAATTCCGGTCTGATGGCCCGGCTGTTGCCGTCGCGCGTGTTCACGAACGGCTTTACCGCTACGCTGTATCAGGGCGACCTGGCCGTCGGAACGTATCAGATACTGATTCTGACAATCGATGCGCAGGGCCGGTGGGCGCTGCATCCGACCGATCAAACGGTACAATTGACAACGAAGGCGGCCGACGGGTTCAAGAAGAACTGGTAAACCGGCGGCCTGGCTCAACAACGATTCGCATGATAAACGATACAACCCTACCCTCAACGGCCCGCCCGGTATTGAATCACCTCCAGCAACTGGACGGCATTCGGTTCCTGGCTGTGGGACTGGTGCTGCTCGATCACTGGATGGTAGGCCGCATTGAAGGCGTGGCGCTTGGGGCGTTGGGCGTTACCATTTTCTTCGTACTGAGCGGGTTTCTGATTACCCGCATCCTGCTGTCGAGCAAGGATAAACTCAGCAACCAGCCGGGCGGAGGGCTGTCGAAGTACCTGAAAACGTTTTACATCCGCCGGACACTGCGCATATTTCCGGTCTATTACCTGACGCTGTTCGTCCTGGCTCTGGTAAACGAACCACCCGTCCGCGAAAAATTTGCGTGGCTGGCTCTCTACGCGACCAACATCTACATCGCCATCAACCACACCTGGATGGGTACGGTCGATCACCTCTGGTCGCTGGCCGTTGAGGAACAGGTGTACCTGTTTTTCCCACTGCTGCTGTTTTTCGTTCCGCGCCGGCACGTACCGATAACGGCCCTGCTGATGATCGTCGTCAGCGTTGGGCTACGGTATGCGCTGCACCGCGCCCGGCTGCCGTGGTTCATCGGGTACGTATCGATGCCTACCTGCCTGGATTCGTTTGGACTCGGGGCACTGATGGCCTTTGGCTGGCTTTACCGCCGGGAGTGGTTCACGCGTGTGTTTCAGTCGACGGCCTGGGTGTGGCTGAGTCTGCTGGGATTCGTAGCCGTGGTGCTGATGACCAATTACATGATCGACCGGTCGCCCTACGGGTACCACAACGTCTGGGCCGACGTATGGGAGCGGCTGGCGGCTTCGCTCTTCGGTTTTTTCCTGATCGGCAAGGCGGTACTGGGCTACGGCGGGCCTATGAAATGGGTGCTGGAAAATTCCGTGAGTCAGTACCTCGGCCGAATCAGTTACGGGCTGTATCTCTACCACAACTTTGTTTTCAATTTTTACCACACGCAGCCCACGCATGTCACCGTGCGGGCGTGGCGACGGATCACGGATGTGCTGCCCTTTCTGAACAGCGCCTACGTGTTTCAATTTTCGTTTTTCCTGGCGCTGACGATTGCGCTGGCAACGGTATCATGGTATCTGGTAGAAAAACCTATCAATGATTTAAAAGACCGGTATTCGTACTGATGATGAAACGTACTCAGGCAATTCGTTGATTAGCCGGACCATTCATCGCCCTGAACATCCGGCGCTGATGAATGCCATACGTACCTTCATCTTCCCGCTAAATAATGTACAATCCCATTACCATCACAGAGCTTAACAATTCCCTATATTTGCAGCGTTTATTAGTATAGTACTAACAAACATGGCTGCTTTTACAACAGCTTTTCAGACCAGCAATCCGGCACTGTGCCAGGTCACGGGTCTGTTTCCAACCGACAAACACGCTGCATGAGCCTCCTGCTGTCAATTGTAATGCCGGCTTACAACGAAGAAGAAGTAATTGAACACGTTGTGAAGCAATGGACCGACCTGCTGACCCGTCAGTTTCCGACCGAGAATACCCGCCTGATCGTGGTTAACGACGGCTCCCGCGACCGCACCGGCGAAATCCTGGACCAGATCAAAGAACGGTATCCAAAACTGGTTGTCGTTCACCAGCCCAACGGCGGTCATGGCAATGCCGTCGTGAACGGCTACCGGCAGGCTGTTGCCCTTGATTCTGAATACGTTTTTCAGACCGACAGTGACGATCAGTT
Source organism: Fibrisoma montanum (assembly GCF_003583365.1). Taxonomy (GTDB): domain Bacteria; phylum Bacteroidota; class Bacteroidia; order Cytophagales; family Spirosomataceae; genus Fibrisoma; species Fibrisoma montanum. The sequence goes on along the minus strand of NZ_QXED01000002.1, from coordinate 654,029 downwards.
CGTCACCGACGATTTCCAGAAACTCTGGGCTAAGCGGAATGAGTCGCCGTTCATTCTGGGTTACCGTGAAGAGCGGTACGATGCGCCCGCCCGCCTGGTGATCACGCGGATTCTGCGGTTAAGCATCGCAACCATTTACGGGACGTACATCAAAGACAGCAACATTCCGTTCCGGCTGATCCGGGGCAGTTTCCTGCGTCGTCTGCTGGCTCAGCTGCCTGAGCCAACCCCCTTTGCCCCGAATATTTTTCTGGCGGTCATGTCGAAGAAAGCCGGTTATACGACCTTCGATATACCCATTACGCACAAAGAACGGCAGACCGGTACGGTATCCATTCTCAAGTGGAAACTGCTGAAAGTGTGCATGCAAAGCTTCAAGGAATTAGCCCAGTTCCGCTTTGAACTGGGTGGTAAAGTAAAGGCTCTGAAAAAACCCGAGCCAGTAACCGTGTAAACAGTCTGCGGTTTAGGGTTTGCCGTTTCCAGCCTCTCTGACAACTGGGAACAGCAAACCCTAACCTATACCCAGTAAACTCAACAATGCACTATAAGTACGTAATCATCGGCTCCGGCCCAACAGGCCTGGGAGCCGCTTATCGCCTGAAAGAACTGGGCATCACCGATTTCATCGTTCTCGAAAAAGAAAACCGCATCGGTGGTCTTTCCAAAAGCTTCGTTGATGAAAAGGGATTTACCTGGGACGTGGGTGGCCACGTTCAGTTTTCCCACTACAAATACTTCGACGACCTGATGGTTAAAGCGCTGGGCGAAGATGGCTGGCTCAGCCACCAGCGCGAATCGTGGGTGTGGATCGAGGGGCGGTTTGTGCCGTATCCGTTCCAGAACAACATTAAGTACCTCAAACCCGAAACGATGTGGAAATGCCTGGAAGGGATCATCCACAACTACAAGTTTCCCACGAACATAAAGCCGGCGAACTTCCGCGAGTGGATTCTGGCAACGTTCGGGCCGGGCCTGGCCGAAACGTTTATGTTTCCGTACAACTACAAAGTATGGGCCTTCCCGCCGGAAGAAATGAACGCCGTCTGGGTAGGAGAACGCGTAGCCGTAACGGATCTGCAGCGGGTAACGAAAAACATCATTTTCAATCAGGATGATTTCTCGTGGGGCCCGAACAGCACGTTCAAATTCCCTAAACACGGCGGTACCGGCGGTATCTGGGAATCGGTCGGCAACCTGATCGGGCGCGACTACATCAAGCTGAACTGTACGGTTGAGAAGGTGATCGGTGCCGACAAGACGATCGTGCTGGCCAACGGCGAAACGATCCAGTACGAGCACCTGATGAGTACCATGCCGCTCGATATTTTTACCCGGAAGGTGGAAGGGCTGGACTCGCAAACGGTCGAAACAGCACAGGGACTCAAGCATTCATCGACCAACGTAGTCGGAATCGGCCTGAAGGGCAAACCGAAAGAAAGCCTGAAAACGATGTGCTGGATGTACTTTCCGGAGTACAACAGCCCGTACTACCGCGTCACGGTATTCTCGAACTACAGCCCCAACAACGTACCGGATATCAACCAGTACTGGTCGCTGATGACCGAAACGAGTGAGTCGCCGGCCAAACCGGTCAACCGCGAAACGCTGATTCAGGATACGATCCGGGCGCTGAAGGAAGACCAGTTGATTGAGTCGGAAGACGACGTCGTGTCGACCTGGCACATGGCCTTCGACTATGGTTATCCGACCCCATCCGTGGAGCGCGACGGTATTCTGAAAGCCGTACTACCGAAACTGGAGCCCTTCGGCATCTATTCGCGGGGTCGTTTTGGAGCCTGGAAATACGAGGTCAGTAATCAGGATCACTCGCTGATGCAGGGGGTGGAATGGGCCAACCGCGTGGCCGCCAACGTTCCCGAACTAACGCTTTTCTTCCCCGACACAGCCAACGCGATGTGGGGTAAATAAGCTGGTCTGCCAAAAGTCGGTAAGTTAGTAAGTAGCCAACGCCTGTGTTACCTTTGCGTTACGCTGCCGGGTGCGCCACAGGGCATCCGCCTTACTACCTTACCGACTTCTTCGTTGTTTATGAATAAACGTATCTGGATTGGTGTTGGCCTTGTGGCAGTGCTCGGGTGGCTGGGCTACCGACTGGCCGACTCGTCCGGGCGTTCGCTCAGGGCGCTGGTCCCACCGGATGCGTTGCTGATCCTGGCGAGCGACCGCCTGCAGGATTCGGTTTCTGAACAGGCCTTGCGTACTCAGGTTTCACTCCGCCAGATGCCCGTGTTCGATGAGGCTCTGGTCCGGCTCGAACGGTTTCTGTACGCAGCCGGCGATACGGCCTCGGTCCGGCGGTTCGTTACGGGTAAAAACATCCGGTACTCCCTGCATCCGGCTTCCAAGAACGCCCTCGATTATATCTTCTATATCCCAACCGAAGCCAGCGATCAGGCATTCCTGAAGCAACTGACCAATCCGAACCCCCGGCAATACCGTGTGTTGAGCCACACCTTCGCGGGCGAACGAATCTATGACCTGCAATCGCTGACGAACGAATCGGTTGGATCGTTTCTGCTTACGGATGAGTATCTGGTGGGCAGTACGTCCGGGGTGCTGATCGAGAACGTAGCCCGGGGTATTGGGCATCGGACTACGCTCCCGTATACCGATGCGGCTTTCGACGTTGATGTCGACCAGTTAGGACGATTAACGATGCGGCCCGACGTCCTGCAATCCCTGTTCGGCAAAGCGGGCTCGGTGGTTCGGGTCTTTTTGCCCGAAGAGCTAACCTTGCAGTTCCGGCCGGCCGCGTCGCGGTCGCACCTGATCGGCTACGCTTCCGACGAGATCGGCAACCGGCGCGACGTAGCCAATTTGTTCGAAGGCCAAACGCCCATGCGCATCCAAAGCGCAGCCCTGATTCCGCAAACCACCGCGACCCTGTACCACATCGGCATCAGCGATCCGGCCCGGTTTGGCCGCAACCTGAGCAGTCTGCTGGGTGCGGCTTCCAGTGATTTCCTGCGCGACCGATTCAATCGGCTTAAGCCTGCCACCGAAGCGCTGTACAAATCCATCGGTACGGATCTATTGCTCTGCCGGCTCGAATCTTCCAACAATATTTACCGGCAGCTTCTCATTCTGAAAAGCCGGGACGTGAAGCAGCTGTCCAACGCCTACCAGCAGGCCGCTTACCTGGCCGGTGCGTCGGGGTCAGCCCCCCTCAAAACGTACCTGGGGCATAAAGTGCTGCTGCTGAATATTCCCGAACTGCCCGCATCGCTGTTCAGCAGCCTGTTTACGGGGTTCCGCCAGAGCTGGATTACGCAACATGGCTCGAACCTGATCGTGGCTAACAGCGAAGATGTTATGCAGGACTATCTGCAACAACTGACCCGGGGCACCGTGTGGTCGGCTGATAAACGGCAGGCCGAACTGCTCGGGCAGACGTTACGTCCGGCCAACTTCACGGCCTTTGTCCGGTTACAGCGAACGCAGACATCGCTGACCAGCAGCTGGCCGGCGTCCTGGCAGACCCTGCTGGAGCCGACCGAACATGACCCGGCCATGACTGATCTTGAAAACATTGCCTACCAGGCCAGCTACGGCAACAAGAAAATCCTGTCGACCCTGGTCCTTGGTCGTACCACCCGCCGGGCCAGCCAGGGCGTCCGGAACCGGGTGCTGTTGCAGAAACGCAGGCAGCTGGAAACCCCGCTAACGTCCGGTCCCGTAGCAATCGGTAGCTTGAGCGACGATATGCTGCAGTACTACGCCCCGCTGAGCGACCAACTGGTACAGGTTCTGGCCGACGAAACGTTCATTCATTCCGGCCTGGATGGCCCTATCCGCAGCAATACGCTGGCAGTCGATTTTCTGGACAACGGCCGGCTTCAATACCTGTTCATGACCGACCGGACCTTGTACGTCACGGACCCGGGGCAGGTCAAACCGGGTCTGGCCCGCAAGCCCGACAAACCCCTGGCCATCCGGTTGCCCGAGGGGCTGAATGCAACGTATCTGGCCCGGCCGCGTGGTACGCAGCAGCGTAATCTGGTGGCCCTGGCTGCGCATCAGGATGGGCACATCTACGCCCTCGACCGACGGAGCCGAACGTTTGTGCGGTTGCTGACGGCTCCCCGCAAAGGCCCGATTCAACTGCCTTTCCAGGTAATTACGGCCCCGACGGGTATGGAAATTCTGGCGCTGCAAGGCGATGGCACGCTGAACCGCTGGCGGGACAATGGCACTCAGTTACCCCAATACCCGGCCAGGCTGGGCAGTTCAGAGACGGAGTTTACGTTTATAGGCCCGGCCCTGCTTCCCCCTACCCGCTCCGACATTCAAACCATTACGGAAAACGGACAGCTGCTGCGGCTCAATGCATCGGGGCTGCTCACGGCCCGCACGCAACTGTACCGTCCGTTGCGGAGCGGATCGTTCCGGCTTTTCCCGGACGAAGCGCTCACCAACTGGCTGCTGCTCCGTACTACCGATACAGAAGTGGCCGTGCTGGACCAGCAGGGGAACGAACGCTTTCAGGTGCGGGCCCTGCAGTCGGGGCGCAACAACGTCCGCTACCACCGATTAGGCGCGGGGGTGGAATTGATCACGGTGAAATCAGGTAACTTTACCACGCTGTACGATCTGAACGGCCGCCCCATCGGCGACCGGCCGATCCCGTCGGATTTCCCGGTGTCGCTGCAGTTCGATGAGACCACCAACGAATTATATATTTTAAGCGCAGTCCGGAACGCAGTCGAGTTGTTCAGTATCCGGCTGCGGTGAGGCAGCTTAGGGTTTACAGGTCGGTTCTCAGTAAGCCGGCACAGAAGAGCCTAAACGCTGAAAACCGAATACCGGGAACTGTAAACCGTAAAACGTTCACCGAATTTCGCGAACTTACGTATGTCACGTTTTATCCGTTATACCCTTATTGTATTCGCCGTAGTGCTGTGGCTGGGCGGGTTGTCATCCACCGTATCCCACTGGCTCTACGAGACCGGCGTTATTGTCGACGATTACCGGTACGGTGATTTATACCGGCTGTCGAACCTGCCCCAATTTAAGGATAAGCAACCCGAATGCCCGCCGTCGGACCGCGACAGCGATACCGCCCGCACGCACCTCTACATTATTGGCGATAGCTTCTCGGAGCCGCAGCGCGTGAATCAGCAGGATTTTCGGATCAGTCATTTCCAGCGCGTTCAGTGGGACCATCTGCAAGCCGCGCAGCTCGACCCGACCCGGCGGAACGTGTTGGTACTTGAGTCCGTTGAACGGCACTTCCGGGAACATTTTGCCCGACCGGTAAACGAACTGGTGGTGCAGCAGGACACCAATCAGGCCGCAAAACCGAAACTATCGTGGCGTCGGCAGATCGGCGATGACATCCATCTCAGCGACATTGAGGAACGGCTCGAATCCGCCCTGTTCAGTCATGATCTGTTTTTCTGGTTTAAAGAACTGAAAGCCTCCCTGACGTACCGGCTGTTCGACCGGGCCTCGCCGGCAGTAAGTCTGTCCACAGATCATGAGCACGTTCTGCTCAACATGGATACCGATACGACCAAACGGCTCAATTCGTCGTTTTCTTCTCTCACCGACCAGGAGGTTGCTACGTTAGTCGACAGCGTTAATTCGGTAGCTGAGCGGTACAAGCGGCTGGGCTTCGATGAGGTGTATTTATCCATCATCCCAAATAAAACGACCATTCTTGACCCCGAGCGGGGGCAATACAACCGCCTGATCGAGCGGATTCAGCAGCACCCGGCACTACGGGTTGGCGTCATTGATACGTACAGCGTATACAGGCAGGCGAAACAGCCGGTTTATCTCATCGGCGATTCTCACTGGAACTGTACCGGACGAGCTTTGTGGCTCAATCAGGTACGCCAGAAAATAGGCATCTGACCTGTCTATTTTTGTAACCATACTCTATATTTCAAATCTATTAGTGCCACATAAGTTTAATTATATTTAAATAATTAAACAGTTTCTTTGTTTTATTCAAATATATTTCTTTATTATCATGCATACTTATGTTAGTTTAGGCGCTCAATTAAGTTTGTTTGCCCACTACACTTTACGTATTCATGCATTACTCCTTTCGTCAACTGACGTGGCTTGCGGTCGCGTCGGGTTTTCTGTATGGCTGTTCGCAGTCAACCATTCAACAACTCTCTGAGATTCAGCCCGAACGTGTTGCCAATCTGCGCACCGCCAATACGGGTACTATCCTGAACGTACAGACCGGCAAAAGGTACACGGACCTACAGACAGCCTTCAATGAGCTGCCGGCAACCTTCACGCAGACCTATGAACTGCAGCTCAGTGGTACGATCCTGACCAAATCAGCTACGTTGCGTAACAAAAACATGGGCAGCTTTTCGCTGGCGCTCCGGGGCGTTGACGGGCAGGCCATACTTGACGCGGGTCAATCCGAATCGGCCGTGGTGTTCAACGGAACCAGCCCAGCCAACATCCGGAATATTATCCTTGAAAACCTGGTTATCACGAACTACAGCCTGACGTCCGGCAATACGGCCGGTGTCCGGTTCTTTACGGTTAAAGGGCAGAGTCTGCTGAAAAACGTTCGGTTCACGGGCGGCTACGTAGCAATGCGCGCCACGGTTCAGTGCGAGGATATTACCTTCGAAGACGTGCAGATGGAGGGCATCCGCTTTGGTGGTCCTCGTCTGGGCCAGGCTCCCAACGACGTAGGGAACGTAGTGTTCCGCCGACTGAAAACATCACTCGATCAAAGCCCGCAGAACCTGGCCGGTGCCGACAATGTCTGCCAGCTGAAAGGTTTCAAATCCCTGCTGATCGAAGACTGCGAATTCGACGGGGCGACCAAGACCATCGTGGATTTGTACGAGATGTCGAACATTACGATCCGGCGGAATAAATTTATTCGTTCCGGTCGCAATAACCTCTACGGCATCGGCATTCAATTGCTGCCGGCCAGTGGCAGTACCTGCCGGAACGTAGTGATTGAAAACAACCTGTTCGACAACCCCATGGGAACGGCCATTTACCTGCGGGGTGCTGATCTTACAATTAACAACAATACGTTTGTGGAAGGCGGCACGAACCGGCCACTGATTTCGCTGGAAGCCAGCTCGGGCAACATCGAACTGGTTAACAATATCTACGCGGGCAAGAACAATACGAACCCGATTATTAACCTCTATCAGGTCAATGCGCAAAGCTTCGTCAGCAACAACAACCTGTACTACAAGCCCGCTGGCAACAACCGTAGCCTGATTAAGGGCGCCAATGGTAGCAAAGATCTGACCGGTGCTACGTTGGCCCAGCTTCAGAGCAAAGGACTCGACCGCAATGGTATTCAGGCCCAGCCGCTGTTCATCGGCAGCGCTGACCCGGGCCGGCCGACCTACATGCTCACCGCCGGCTCACCCGGCCGGAATGCTGCCGATGCGACCCGCTGCCCGGCGGTCGACCTGGCCAACCAGGCCATTACGACCGCTCCACCGGATCTGGGAGCCTACGACTACGACTCATTCTAAGATTATAAAACGCGGGTTGGTCCATGGACCAACCCGTTCTTTTTTCAGTCAGCAGCCAAAAGGCAGCCGGTTCAGCACAGGGCGAACAGGTCCGTTACGCCAAGCATTCGCTTGCTGATAAAGCCCTCGCCGTACTGAACGCCAATCATGTGTCCGTGGTCTTCGGCACGGGCGCGCAGAAAATCAAAAAACACTTTGCTGGAGATGTAGCTCTCCGGCTCGGTACTATCGGGGTTAAAGAACTGGCTCTTATAGGCCCTGATTGCGGCCAGTTTACCTTCCCAGTAGGGCGTGATGTCGACCACAAAATCCGGCTGCAGGAATCGATCCTGAATGTAGTGATACACGTAACCAGGCCGCCACGCGTCCTGAGCCTGTCCATCCTTACCTACCGTTTTGATCTGTCGAAGCCCCGCGTAAAAGCAGGAATCGTTCACCAACTGAGCCGCCCGCCCGTGGTCGGGGTGGCGATCATCGGGCGTATTTGTCAGGACAATGGCGGGCTGAAAATGCCGGATCACGGCAATGAGTGCCATCTGATGCTCTTCATCGTTGCGAAAGAACCCATCGCGGAACCCCATATTCTCGCGGGCTACCAGCTTCATCAGCCGGCTTCCTTCGGCCGACTCCTGCAAACGAATTTCGGGGGTGCCCCGGGTACCCAGTTCACCACGGGTCAGATCAACTCCGGCTACCGTTTTACCCTGAGCCACCAACGACAGAATCGTTCCGGAACAGGTCATTTCAATATCGTCGGGGTGGGCACCAATAGCCAGTACGTCAACTTTCATGCGTAAAAATAGTCTGAGTGTTTACGGGACAAACTTACAACCAAACAAACGGTCGTTAGAACAAAAACCCGCTGATGTCAACATCCGTTACAGCGGGGCGTAAAAATTTCTTAATGATACCAAACCGCACCTTCCCCGTCTGAACGTTTGTAACCCCCTTCATCTGTTGTTACATTTGGCGGCTCAACTTGACCAAGAAACCCACGTTCACTTATCAAACCCGAATGTCTTACAAAGCCCTAGCCCTTCAGCTCACCTGCCAGTCTGTAAATCATTGTCAAACCCGCGACGAAGCCGAAGCGCTGATGTTGTCCGGCGTGGAGCGGATTGAGCAGCAGATTGCCGCATCCATCGGCTACATCGGTCGCGACACTTTGCTGGTGGTCGTTCCCGAACACTTTCTAACCGGCTTTCCGGTGGATGAAAGTGTGGACGTCTGGCGCGAAAAAGCAGCCCTTGAAATAGACGGGCGTGTGTATGAAGCCATCAGTGCTATGGTTCAGCGGCAGCAGATTTACTTTGCCGGCAATGCCTACGAAATAGACCCCTATTTCCCGGAGCTTTACTTCCAGACCAGCTTTATTGTTGGCCCTAACGGCGATATACTGCTGCGCTACCGCCGACTCAACTCCATGTACTCCCCTACCCCGCATGATGTCTGGGAATTATACCTGGATGCGTACGGGTATGACTCGCTTTTTCCGGTGGCGAGAACGAACATTGGCAATCTGGCCTGTATTGCTTCCGAAGACATTCTGTTTCCCGAACTCGCCCGTTGCCTGGCTATCCGCGGAGCCGAGGTTCTGCTACATTCGACCTCGGAAACAGGGAGTCCGCTACTGACGCAGAAGAACATTGCCAAACAGGCGCGGGCCCTCGAAACGATGACGTACGTGGTGTCGGCCAATACGGCTGGCATTACCGGTATCTCACTCCCGGTAAATTCTGCCGACAGTGGCTCCAAAGTTGTTGACCCGAAGGGCATGGTACTGGCCGAAGCCGGCTATGGCGAGAGCCTGGCTGCCAACGCCGACATCGACCTGGCGGCCCTGCGCGATTTCCGCCAGCGTCCGGCCCTGGGCAACCTGATGGCCCGCCAGCGGTTTGAGCTATACGCGGAAAGTTACACCAAAACCAGCGTTTACCCACCCAGTACGCTCCTGAGCCAGCCGGCCGAGCGCCAGCATTTCGTGCGAACGCAACAGGAAGTGATCAAAAAGCTGTACAGTTAAGCCCGGGGTAATCAGGGTACCTGCTCCTCCGGGTACCCGCTGCTATCCAGGATAATCGTCTTTCGTCGGCGGGGCGGCAACCGGAACAGATTACGGCCAGCTTCCTCGGGGGTTTGATCGCCGAGCAGGATACCCCACGGCTGCAGGCTTTCGACCCGGTCGAAAATGACCTTCAGGATGGCAATGGCCGGAATGGACAGAAACATGCCGGACACCCCCGCCAACGCCCCTCCGATCAGCACGCCAACGATTGAAACGAGGGCATTGACACGAACTTTTGAGGCTACGATCAAGGGAACCAGTACGTTGTTATCGATGAACTGCACCAGTAGGTAAACGCCCACGATCCCCACCGAAACGGTCAGTTCGGGCTCATTGCCAAACGATACCAGCACCGTCAGGACCATCGCCACCAGTCCGCCAATGTAGGGAATCAGGTTCAGGATTGCTCCGATCACCCCCAGCAGTATGGCATACTGTACGCCGAGCAGCAGTAATCCTACGGAATTCAGTACCGCGACCAGCACCGTTTCGATCAGCAAGCCGACCATGTAGCTCTGAACGACGGTTTTGATTTCAAAAAGTACCTCCCGGACCCGTACCATGTGTTTATCCGGAAAAAGCGTCACAACGAACAACAGCAGCATGGGCCGGTAATACATGAGCAGAAACACGTAGATCGGCAACAGGGTCAATGTTCCCAGCGGACCGGCCACCACACCGATGGTATCCGACGCCTGCAGGTTGCCAAGTGTTTCACTTTGGGCCTGTTTCAGGTACTTCTCCTGATCCCGGTAACTCACGTTGTACTCACTCCGAACCCAGCGACGGGCCTGGTTGTAGACATCATTCAGGTTCTCGCGAAGTTTGGGCAGGTCGTCGGTAAAGTCCGAAAACTGCATCGAAAGCACCACCGTCAGGCCGGCCAGCAAGATAACGGCCAGCAGCAATGCCAGGCTAATTGCGATCACCTTGTGCATACCGAGCCGGGTGAGCCGCTGTTCGACCGGCCGCAGCAGTACCGCAATCAACCCGGCCATGGCCAGCGGTACCAGAATATCCTGGCCTAGATAAATGCCCGTTGCAATAAGCGCCAGCGACAACAGGGAGTGCGAGAATTTATGATAATGCGGATGAGAAATGTCGGGTAGCATGTGTTTATGACGGTTGAGTGTACAAAATCAATAGTATAAAACTACTAGAGGGATCACCGGGAAGCGTAGTCGCCAAAAATCTATTTTCTGACCATCAGCGAACGGCACTTTCCAGCAACCGAATCGTTCCGGCATCGGCGTCGATCTCCGCGTCGACGCCCACCGGCACCGTAAACTTATCGGCCAGGTGCCCGATCATCGCTCCCGCATACGCAGGAACCGACAACGAACCAAACTGTTCGGTCAGTACGTCTTCGAGCGTGAGTGAGCCGTAGCCGCCACTACCGGGTTCGCATTTGGTACATTTCCCGAACACAAACCCAGCGACCTGATCCAGTATACCGGCCAGCCGGAGCTGCGTCAGCATCCGATCCATGCGGTACACGTCTTCGCCCACGTCCTCCACAAACAGGATTTTACCGGTCCAGTCGGGCAGATAGGGCGACCCAATGAGGTGACTCAGCACGGTCAGGTTACCGCCGACAAGCCGCCCGCGGGCCTTTCCGGATTTCAGGGTTGTTACGCGGTCTTTCGTCTGGCTCAGGGTGTCTTCCTTTTTAACGGGATTGCTGAACGTAACGGCTTCGCCCGCCATCAGCACGCGTTTGAACCAGTCTACAGTGTAGGCATTCCAGGTGGCGGCCCCTTCCGGACCATGCATGGTGATCAGTCCCGTTCTGGCGTTGATACCCAGCAACAGGGCCGTAATGTCGCTGTAACCGATCAGGATTTTTGGGTTCCGGCGTATGAGGTCGTAGTTGAGCAGGGGCAGCAGCCGGGCACAACCCCAGCCGCCGTGCATGGCCATGATCATACTGACCGACGTATCGGCAAACATGGTGTTGATGTCGGCGGCCCGGTCGGCATCGCGTCCGGCGAGGTAGCCGTAGCGGTCGTAGAAATGCGGACTGAGTTTGGTTCTGAAGCCCAGCGCCTGCAAGGACTCAATGGTGATCTGCACCGATTCGCGGCTGTAGGCGGGGGCCGCCGGGCACACCAGCCCGATAGTGTCTCCGGGCCTGAGCCGGGGTGGCTTCAGGGCAGCCGGTTCAGCACGGGTAAACGACAGGAAGGGGGCCAGCGCGGCAGCTTGTAGAAACGATCGGCGGGACGGCATATTTTTACGGTTACTTGCAACGAAATCACGACCGGCGGGGTCAGTAAGCTTATACGCAATTGACCAGACAAGTTATGAAAAGGCTGTTCACCTACCCGTGCCTTTTGATTTTTCTTTTAAGCTGCCAGGGCGATCTGGATTTATTTAAGAAGCAACCTATATCAGAGTGCGTAGGCCACAGCACGTATTACGTTGCTAATCAGAGCGACTCCCCACTGTCCGTTCGATTCGTGACCACACGTCAGCTGGGCAGCAAAACCGACTCGACCTTCCGTATTCAAAGCCAGGAAACAGTTAAGATTGCGGAAGACGCCATGTTTGGCTACATCCCCAAACCGACCGATACGTTCGCATCGCTTACCTTATCTGGTCAGCGTACCGGTGGGCAGGCCGTAGCCTACAGTCAGAATCCCGTAAGCAATACCACCTGGGTAAAGCAGAAAAAGAATGCTACCGATCCGGATTTTGGCTGCTACGCGGTAAGTTACACCCTCACGATTACAAACGCCGATCTGAAGTAGGCATAGCTGAGCTTACGGCAGGCAGCACCCGCTCGAAGGTCCAGCCCGCTACGGGCTCGTCGTCCTGCCGGATGTACAGGGCTGCCCCAATGGCGGTGGCCTGCGGGAGTAAAGAGGTGTACACCGCTTTTTCGGGGAACCGATTGGCCAGCAACTGCATGAAAAGCTGGCTGCGGGCGAAACCGCCGTCCACGTAAATGGTGGGCGTGTTCTGGTCAATCAACTTGATTGATATAGTCAGAAGTTCAACCAGATCGATCATCAGCCGCGTATAGGCTTCCTCCGCCGAGGCAAACGCCGATACGTTCCAGTCGCCGGGCGGCTGGTTGGGGAAAGGGCCCGTTCCAGCCATACAGGCGGGTTGAAGCCGGTTTTGGTCGGATTGCCGGAGCCGGTCGACTAATTCGGCCTGGTACGATACCTGCCGCGAAAAATCCGGTGTCAGGTTGAAGTGTTCCGCAATGCGGGCTACCTGATGGTCATGTTCCCGACCCATAAACAGCCGCGACGCTTTAATGAAAGCTCCGCCAACAGTCAGGTACGACAAACAGTCGCGGTGCAGTTGCTCGTCGGTCAGCGGCTGGGTATTGAACGGGTTGAGCGTGATGCACCACGTCCCAGTCGAGAGCACCATGAACTCGCCCTGGCAACGGCTCAGGTACGCCATAATCACCGATGAGCTATCGTGCAGCCCCCCGCCGAGAGGTACGCCATCTGTGTACTGGACAATCGGTTGCCCAACAATCGGGGCCAGCTTCGTATGAAGCCCTTCGCGCAGGACCCAGTCGTGGTAGCGGTGCTGCTCAAAATCCCACAGGGCCGTATGGCAGCCGATGGACGTATAATCGCTGGTCGGCTGGCCGGTGAGCAGGAAGGAAATGTACTGGGGCAAGTGCAACGACCACCGTACCCGTGCCCATACCTCCGGCCGGGCGTGCTTGAGCCAGTACAGATGCAACCCCGAGTTGAGCATGCCCATGGGGGGAGAAGCCGTTTGCCGGGCCACCGCCATGGCATCACCGTAGGTTGTGTAGAACTGCTCAGTTAGCTCGGGTGGGTATGGCTTCAGATACGAGTATACGGGTGCTACCGGCTCGCCTGCTTCATCGATATGCACCAGGGTTGCTCCATAAGCTGCCACATTCACCGCCCGCAACTGAACCGAATCGTGGTTTTGTTCGACCCGACTGCGGAGTTGATGCCAGTGCTCCCGTACCCAGCGGGTGAGCAGCGGCAGATCGTCGCAGGGGAACCCGTCTTCGTCGGTCGTTTCGGGTAAGGTTTCGCTGATTTCCTCGACAACGCGATACTGGTTGTCAAAGAGCAGCAATTTTTTGTTGGTACGGCCAATGTCGAAAACGGCAGTGAGTTGCATAGACGCAGAAGAACAAAGATAGGCAGCGTGCACAGATTTCTCTTTGCATAATATCTGCGCACGCTGTATGTAAACTACTTACAACCCCGTAGCGACGGCCAGCTTGCCGCGGGTGTCGATGCGTTGCTGGCGAATGCTCAGGTTACGGTACAGACCGATGGGATCGAGGGCGCCCCCCTGCCGGTGAATGGCTTCCGCGACCAACGCCCGAACGTCCGTCATGAAGGCATCGCGCAATACCTCCTCGGCCCGAACAGCGTCGTTGGCATCCTGGGCATCGAACAACGCTTCCGTGTCCACCAGCAAGGCTTTGGCGTAGGCCGTCAGGATGTTCTGCACCGACTGAAGCAGGTCTTCGATCGGGTCTTTGAGGTTATGGCTCGCGTCGATCATGTAGGCAACGGGCGGATTGCGGACCACCGAATCCTGAGCCGCCTGCACCAGTTCGCAGAAAATCAGGAATAGCTGGAACGGCTTGATACTGCCCGTCGTCAGGTCGTCGTCGCCGTACATAGAGCCGTTAAAATGGAAGCCGCCGAGCCGCCCGAAGTGGAGCAGCCGCGCCACGATCTGCTCAATGTTGGTGTTCGGCAGGTGATGACCCAGGTCGACCAGCACCTGCGCTTTGGGGCCACAGGCCTCCGACAACCGCAGCGACGTTCCCCAGTCCGGAATCAGCATCGAGTAAAAATGCGGTTCGTACGGCTTGTACTCGATCAGCATCGTCCAGTCCGACGGCAAAGCGTTGTAGATCGTCTGAAGCGAGTCGAGCGTCCGCTGGTACGCCCGGCGGAAATGGTGCTGACCCGGAAAATCGGAACCGTCGGACAGCCACACCGTCAGGGTTTTGCACTCGTCGCCCAGCTTTTGGCCGTACTCAGCCACCTGAATGTTATGCTCGACGGCCTGCTGGCGGACGGCCGTGTCGGTATGGCACAGCGACCCGAATTTGTACGACAGCGGCTGACCCGACTGGTCCTGAAACGTATTGGAATTGACCGAATCAATGATCAGATCGTTGGCTTGCAGTAGTTGCCGGATAGCCTCGTAATCCCGGGGAATATCCCAGGGAATGTGCAGAGAAATGGCCCCCGACGATCGGTTCAGGGCGTGGATAATGCCAACATCCTCAATTTTTTCTTCCAGCGAACGCGGCTCACCACCGGCCGGAAAACGCCCGAACCGGGTGCCGCCCGTACCGAGCGCCCAGCTTGGAATGGCCACCTGAAAAGCGGCCAGTTGCTGCAGCAGTGCTTCTACGTCGTGGCCAGACCGGCTAAGCTGCTCGCCCAGGTATCCCCAGCGAAAGTTATGATCACCGGCAAGGGTCTGATTGTATTCGTTCAGTTGATCAGAAAAGGTCATGGGTTCAGGAATTTTGTCATTATCGGACAAACGCTGCCGCTACGCCCCCATCAACATTCAGGACATTGCCGGTACTCTTGGCCAGCGAGCCATCCACGAATACGAGCACGGCCTTGGCAATATCATCGGGTAAAATTTCTTCGTTCAGGATCGTCCGCTTGGCGTAATGAGCGGGCAGTTCTTCGACGGAAATACCGTAGGCTTTGGCGCGGCCCTGTGCCCAGTCGCCCGCCCAGATTTTACTGTTCCGCAGCACCGCATCCGGATTCACCACGTTGACCCGAATCTTTTCGCCACCCAGCTCAGCCGCCATCAGCCGCGACATGTGCAGTTGAGCCGCTTTAGCCGTACCATACCCCACGTTATTCGGCCCGGCAAACAACGCATTCTTCGACACGATATTGACGATGTCGCCACCGCGTTCCTGCTTGCGTAGTACCTCAACGGCCCGCTGCGAGACCAGGAACTGGCCTTTCACCAGGATGTCCTGCAAGCGATCGTAATCTTCGATCGTCGTTTCGGCCAGCGGCTTGGAGATTGAGATACCGGCGCAGTTCACAATGATATCGACCCCGCCAAAGGCGAGAACGGTTTCGTCCAGCGAACGGGCAATGGCGCTGGCATCGGTTACGTCGAGTCTGACCGAGCGCACGTTGTCTTTGCCGTAGGCTTTACCAAACTCCGTCTGGGTTTCTTCGAGCAGATCACGGTCGGCCAGCATCACACAGGCCCCGTTCTGGAGCAGCACTTCGGCGATGGCCCTGCCGATACCGCCCGTACCGCCCGTTACGTAGGCCACCTTGCCGCTCAGCGACTTTGGCTTCGGCATTCGTTGCAGCTTGGCTTCTTCGAGTAGCCAGTATTCAATATTGAACGCTTCCTGCTCCGGCAGCGATACGTAGTCTGAAACGGCTTCGGCTCCCTTCATGACGTTGATCGCATTCTCGTAAAACTCAGCCGCGATCCGGGCCGTCGACTTGTCTTTGGCAAACGAGAACATCCCAACGCCGGGTAGCAGCACAATCACCGGGTTCGGGTCGCGCATGGCCGGGCTATTCTCGTGTTTGCAGCGCTCGTAATAAGCGGCATAATCGGCCCGGTACTGCTCAAACTGCTCGTCGAGGTACGTTTTCAACTCCTCGGCCGACCGGCCCGATACGACGGTTTCGTCCAGCACCAGCGGCCGGATTTTTGTGCGCAGGAAGTGGTCGGGGCAGCTTGTTCCCATCGGAGCCAGTTTCGACAGATCATTGGCGTTGACGAACTCCAGCACCGCCGGGCTATTGGTGAAGTGACCGATCATCGGCCGGAACTGCGACGCCCGTCCGCGCAGGTAGGGCATCAGCGTGGTGGCCTGTTCCTGCGGATTGGTAGCCGGCTCAACCCGGACCCCGCCGAACACCGGTCGCCGTTTGCCGTAATTTTCTTCCAGATAAACGGCCGCTTTTTCAATGAATGTCAGGCTGTTAAGATACGATTCATAGGCCGTATCGCCCCAGGTAAAGAAACCGTGTCCCCCCAGCATGATTCCCTCAATACCGGGATTATTGACGATGGCCTGTTCGATCTTCAATCCAAGGTCAAAGCCTGGCCGCTGCCAGGGTACCCAGGCAAATTTCCCCTCGAAGATCTCCTCGGTCAGTCGTTCGCCTTCCTTGCTGGCCGCAATGGCGATGATCGCATCGGGGTGTAGGTGATCGACGTGACGGTACGGTACAAACGCGTGGAGGGGGGTATCGATCGACGGGGCTGCCGATGCCAGATCGTAAAGGCAGTAACCGTACAAACCCACAATCTCATCTTCAAAAGCCAGTCCCCGGTAGCGGTTCTTCATCGCGTGCAGACGGTTCATATACAGGCCCGCGAGTCCCTTGCGGGTCAGCGTCCCGATATCGCCCCCGGACCCTTTGACCCACATCACCTCGACCGACTCACCCGTTAAGGGGTCAATTTCCGTAGTTTTAACGCTGGTGTTTCCGCCCCCGTAGTTTGTGATCCGCAAATCGCGGCCAAGCAGGTTGGAACGATAGATAAGCAGGGCTATCTCATCGTGGGCCATTGACGCTGCCTGAGCTTCGTCCCACAGGTAGCTGACGTGTTGAAAAGAGGCCGGATCGGCACTTAGACGGTTGAGGGTTTGCATAAAGAGTTGTAAGTAGTTTACCTACGTGGTTAAAGATCAAAACTCGTTACGATAAACAGCAGTCGTATCCTGCGCTTACCTGATTTGGGTTAATTCAACGTTATCAAGCAGTGGTATGAGTAGAGTTATTCGGTTATAAACTTGTAAATTACAAGGCCTAAACTTCGATCGGCTCCATGAACTTCAGCATCAACGAAAACTCGAGTACGCCGAAATACCGCCAGATCGTCGACTCGATTCTTCACGGCATTGAAATTGGTGCGCTGCACCGCGATGAACAGCTTCCTTCCATCAACGAACTAAGCGAAGAATATTACCTGGCTCGCGATACCGTAGAGAAAGCCTACAATGTTCTGAAAAAAGACGGTGTAATTCAATCCGTTCGCGGAAAAGGTTATTTTATTCGCCGGGAGGGGCCCGGGCAACTCCGGGTCCTGCTGCTGATGAACAAACTCAGCGCGTACAAGAAGATTATCTACTACTCCCTGCTGAATACCTTCGGCGACAAGGCCATCATCGATCTGCGGCTGCATCATCACGATGCCGCCCGGTTTGCTCAACTCCTGCGCGAGAACCTCGGCCAGTATCACTATTACGTGGTCATGCCGCATTTCTACGACCAGACCACCGGCCATACAGCCTCCGCCCGGGAAGTCGACGTACTGAATTTACTTGCCGAAATTCCTTCCAATGAACTGGTGCTGCTGGACAAAGACCTGCCCGAGCTTAAGGGGAACCATATTGCCGTGTTTCAGCAGTTTAGCTCCGATCTGTACGCAGCGCTGGAGTCGGGCGCTGATCTGCTCGAAAAATACCGGAAACTGACGCTGATCTTCCCGAAAGACGTGCAGTACCCCCGGGAGTTGATCCAGGGCTTTCGGAATTACGGCGTTCATTACCGGAAAGAATTTACGATCCTGAGTACAACGCAGGGCCATACCATCGAACCCGGTACGGCCTACATCGTGCTCGAAGATTCGGATCTGGCCGAACTGGTGCGGCAGGCCCGCCACCATAGCCTGCAGCTGGGCTGCGACGTCGGGATTCTGTCGTTCAACGAAACACCCCTGAAAGAAGTCCTCGCCGATGGCATCACGGTCGTATCCACCGATCACGAACACATGGGCCAAACGGCCGCCCGCATGATGCTGAACCGACAGTCGGGTAAGGTTAAAAATCCGTTTCAGCTAATCCGCCGCAGTTCGTTGTAAAGAAGGCCTGTCCTCCGTTTTTCGCCGGTTGCAGGTTGGATACGTTCGGTTAAACATTACCGGATGACAATGGGTTGTTTCTATAAACCAATCTGGGAGAAACAACTCAACGATTATGAAAATTGCCGTAGAAAAAGACCAGGATAAACCGTTGCTGGCCGATGGACACCACACGGTCGAAATTACCCGCATCGACGAGGGGACAAGCGAATACAAAGGCATTCCGTTCTTTACGTGCCGCTTCGAAAACGAGGAGGGATACGTATCCCAGCGATTTTATCAGTCGCCGGCCGGGATGCCCGCTATCGTCAACCTGTTCAAAACCGCGGGCCTCGACGTGAAGGAAGGCGACGAACTGGATACCAAACAGCTGCTTCATAAAACCTTCGACATTGAGGTTGGTGAGCGCAGCTACAACGATCCCGAAACCGGAAATGAACGTACGCTCAAACAGGCCACTAATTTTTTGCTGAGCTAAATCGAGCTTTCCATACAACCTGAACCGCGCCCGGCTGAGTTTTTCAGTCGGGCGCTGCTGTTTCAGACACCGTGCAACCGTTTGATACCAGAATCGGTCTAGTTTCTTAAGTCCGGTAGCGCGACACCTGCCGCTGACGCCTAACCCCTTTTAAACCAATGCTTCACCGGCTGGTATCAACGCTTGACCCCCGGGGAGCTTTACGGATTCAGCCCGAATAATCAATTTTAACCAGTGCAAGGCGGGTCTGCCAGCTACAAACCCTGCTTTCTTCGCCATGCGGTTGGTTTGGTAAACTTTGTTGACTACTTTACGGTTACTGTAACGTTCGTCAACTGAATACAACCTATGACATGTATATACGTATCTGGACGGCTCTGACGGCTGCGCTGCTTTGCGGGGCTTGTTTAGTACAGTCCGCCATGGCTCAGTCGACGTTTGTCATCTCGGGACGCATTACGGATGCGGCCACCGGCGAGGGCATTCCGTTTGCCAACGTAGCCATCAAAGGCCTATCAAAAGGTACCGTTTCGGACGCCGAGGGCAAGTACGTTCTCCGCACATCGCAGACCGGTGATTCGCTGCTGGTTTCCAGCCTGGGTTTTCAGAACCGGGCGTATCGCATCCTGCCGATCGAATCCCAAACGATCGACGTGCAGCTCGCGGCAGCGGCCACCAAGTTGCAGGAAGTCAGAGTGTACGCCAAAGGGGGCGATCCGGCCTACCGCGTTATTCGGGAAGTTGTTCGTCGGCGCGACCGTTTTGACCCGGCTAAGCTCAGCGGGTACCAGTACGAGAACTACACCAAAATTGAAGCCTACGTCAACAATTTCAGCCGCAAACGCAAAAACGGCAAAGGCCCCGGCCCAGTAGGGCGGCTGCTGGGTAAACTCCCGGCCGTAACCGACGACAATGGCGATCCGGCCGTGCCGGTGTTCATCTCCGAAACATTTTCCGAACTGTACGCCCGCAGTAATCCTGAGAAGTTCAAGGAACGGGTGCTGAAGTCGCAGGTGCGGGGCGTGGGCGTAACCGACGGCAGCCTCGTAGCTCAGTTGACGGGAGCTTCGTTCCAGCAGTATAATTTCTACCGCAATTACCTGAACGTACTTCGCAAAGACATTCCGTCGCCGGTAGGGGCTCAGTGGGAAACCATGTATACCTTCCGGCTCAAGGATACCGTCACCATCGACAACGCCGTTTGCTACGAAGTGGAGTTTGAGCCCAAACGCGCCAGCGACCTCGCCTTTTCCGGATCGGTCTGGATCGATACGACCCAGTTCGCCCTGGCTCAGCTTGAAGTCAGTGTAGGCAAGCGGGCCAACATCAACTTTGTGGACGAGATCCGCATTGAGCAGGAATGGACGATGCTGCCGTCGGGGGCCCGCTTACCAACGCAGACTCACGTCATGATCGATACCGACCAGCCAACGCCCCGTTCACCGGGCGGCCTGGTTCGGTTCTTCTCAGCCGCCCGCAACATTGTGGAAGGCCAGCCCCGCGAGGTGCCGTTCTACGATCCTTCGCTCGAATTATCAGACGATTACAAGGTAAAAGATCCTTCGTTCTGGAGCAGCGCCCGCCCGGATTCACTGTCGCCGGAGGAGTGGCGGGCCATGCGGGTTGTTGACTCCGTCCGCAATGTACCCCTGGTAAAAGTAGCCGGCGACGCCATTCGGCTGGGGGTGGTGGGCTACCAGCCGCTCGGTAAACTGAACGTCGACGTGGGACCACTGCTGTACACCTACGCCAACAACACCATCGAAGGCCACCGCATTCGGCTGGGCCTGCGCACCAATACCGGTTTCAGTCGCAAGTGGCTGCTGAGCGGCTACGTCGCCTACGGCACCACCGATCAGACCTGGAAATACAGCGGCTCCATTGAATACATTCTCAACCGCAAGCCGTGGACGGTACTGGGCGTTCGCCGGAGCTACGATATGGAGCGCGTGGGCGTTTCGGCCGACAACCTCGGCGGTAACTCGCTCTTTTATGCGTATTCCCGCTTCGGAGCTATTCGCCGACCGTATTTTCAGGAAGACAACCTGGCCTATTTCCGGCGCGAGGTTGGTCGGGGCTTTACGCAGACGTTTGCGCTCCGCAACCGGACATTCGACCCGCTGTTTGCCTTCGCGTTCCGCCCGCAGGCCGGCGACGATGACCAGCGCATCCGGAACAGCTACCGGACTACCGAATTTATCTGGGAAACCCGCTTCGCCCCCGACGAGGTGATGCTTCAGAACGACAACGTGCGTGTCAGCGCGGGGGCTACCCGTAAACCGATTCTGACGCTACGTTACACGGCTGGCATCCGCGACCTGCTGGGGGGCGATTTCACGTATCACCGCGTTGCCATGTCGATGAGGCACTCGTTCCGGATGGGCGTGCTGGGACGTACGTACTACACGATAGGTGCCGGCATCATTCCGGCTACACTCCCCTACCCCCTGCTGTACACACCGCTCGGGAACGAGTCGCTGTTCTACGTCGGTAATGCGTTCAATCTCATGAATTATTTTGAGTTTGTGGCTGACCGGTACGCGGAGCTGCAGTTCGAGCATAATTTCAGCGGACTGCTGTTCAACCGGATTCCGCTGCTCCGTCGGCTGAAGTGGCGCGAACTCGTTACGGCGAAGGTCCTGGCGGGGAGTGTGTCGCAGGCTAACCTCAACACCATCCCTCCAGCCGACGCGGAGGGCCGCCCGGTTCAGGGATTCCGGGCGCTGGGCAATACGCCCTACGTGGAAGTGGGCTATGGCATCGACAACATTTTAAAGGTATTACGTATCGACGCCATTCACCGACTGACGTACCGCGATAACACTACTATCTCAGGATTACCCGTCACGCCTTTCTCAATCAAGGTGTCGGGCTGGCTGAGCTTTTAAGCCAGCGCGGTCCCCCCCCGGAACTTAGCTCCACTGATGCCAAAATCCTGACGTGGCGGAACTGAGTCCTTTCAGGGTGGTCTGGCGGACTGGTTTTGGGAACGGAACCCACAACCCTACTGCGCCTTTTGCAGTACCTGTTCTACGGTCAGCTCCTGGAGCGATGGCGCCACCATATCGGCCTGAGTCAGTACGTCGGGCGAACCAATGCCGACCACAAACATACCGCCCCGCTTCCCGGCTTCAACCCCCGCGACGGCGTCTTCGAACACGACACATTCGGCCGGACTTACTTCCAGTTCATCGGCTCCTTTCAAAAATACCTCCGGATCGGGTTTGCCCCGCGTGATTTTATTCCCGTCGATGATGGCGTCGAACGCATCCTGCATACCGATACGTTCAATGATGAGAGGAGCGTTCTTACTAACCGACCCGAGGGCCGCCAGCAGTCCGGCTTTCCGCACCTGCGAAAAAAACTGCGGTACGCCCGGCAGGATGTCATCGGGTGTCATCCGGCTGACCAGCTCCAGATACCAGTCATTCTTTTTTGCCGCCAGTTCGGTTCGGGTTTCCTCCGGCAGGGTCAGGCCACCGTGTTCCAGAATCAGGTCCAGCGATTCCATGCGGCTCACGCCCTTCAGCCGCTCATTGAACGCTTCCGAGATGTCGAAACCTAGTTCGTTAGCCAGCCGTTTCCAGGCCCGGTAATGGTATATAGCCGTATCGACAATAACGCCGTCAAGATCAAACAGGAAGGCTTTTATTACGCTCATATCAGGTTGTTTGTGATTCCTAAACTGAGCGCAAAGGTAGGCAGATTTAGGCAGGCACCGGCACGTCTTCGCTCACCCGGAGCCGTAAAAACCGGGTCCCTACAATAAGAAGCCAGACCAGCCACAAGGTACTTCCCAGCAGTCCGGCCAGCTCCCAGACCGGAAAGGTCGGTATAACCGTCGCGAACAGGTCTCCCTGAGCCAGCAGATAGATTCCCGACGCTACGTAGCCAAACCGGCTTATCCACGCAGGAAACAGCCCCAGTTTTACGAACGCCGACGCCATCATGACCGTCCAGGCAATGGTGAGGAGCTGGCCCAGGTGCTCACCCAGCACCACCCCGCCGTACTGGTGAATTGCCTGAAACGCGACCACACTGGCCGCCCGGATGGCCGGATCGGTTGCATGGACGTAGGTATCGGCCAGTACCGGCACAACGAACGTCCAGCGCAGCAAGCCAATGATCTGCACCAGCCCCGACACCACGCCCAGTGTGGTAGCCCACCGGATGAATGGCAGCGTATGGTCCAGGCGCTGGCCGATTGCTACGTAGGCCTGAAGCAGAGGTAGCCCCGTAATGGCGAAGGCCCACCAGACGGCAATGAGCAGTGGGCCGCCTTCGTGAAACCGGGTCAGGACAACGCCCGGCGGCTCCCGCAGGATGGTAGGATAGTCAAATATGACGGTCAGAATTGTGTACGGAATAAAGACTAACACGGCGCCCAGAATGAGCAGGGTACCGATCTGGCGGTTGGAAGGCATTTGTGAAGTTTTCATGACTGATTTTCAGCTTTCGGTTTACGGTATACGGCAGTGTCAGGCCTTGGCGGGTACCACCGAAACCTACGTACCGATTACCGCCCTACCACGTAAATGAATAACTGATGCCCGGAGTCGGATTGAGCTTTATGTCTTGTCCGGGCGCTGCCAGTACGGCCGCCCCGATGCGCAGGTTCAGGCCTTTCCAGACCATCCAGCGAAAACCGACTTCGCCCATGACACCGTTCTTGTTTTCATACTCACGGTCGAGGCCCCGCACGTAGGAAGCCGATACATAAAACGAAGAGGGATTGGGCTTTTGGCCGACGGGCAGAAACCAGTACGTCAGGCCCGCCCGAACGAACGAGGTCGTCAGGCCTTTCCCTTCAGCATCTTGGGAGACAATCGTTGGGTAGTAGCCGCCGTGTACGGAGACGTGGTTCCGGCGGTATTCCAGACCGATGGAAGGATTACGAAACGCATTGATACTTACTTCATTACGGGGAAAGCGCTGGGCGAAAGTGGCGCCTGACAGGAGCAGCAGGCCGGCTAGTAGGATCGTCTTCATATCGACTTTTTGTTTTGGTTGACGATACAAAGGTGGCCGACCGGTCAGCCAATCTACTGGACAAATGTCCAATTCGTGTACCTACCGGATTTGTCCACGGATGCGGCTCAAATGGCGGGGCGTCACGCCCAGAATCGACGCCAGGTATTGCAATGGTACCTCCTGCAGCAAATTGGGTTCTTCTTCCAGTAACTTCTGGTAACGTTGTTCGGCGGTAAGGGTCAGCAGGTTGAAGCGACTGTCTTCGATACAGGCAATCTGGTCTTCCAGCACACCCACGTAAAAGACTTCAAACGGCGGAATAGTCTGGCGTAACTGATCAAAATTGCGTTTATGGATGGCCCACACAACGCTGTCGGTGAGGGCACGAATGGTTTCGCGGGCGGGTTGCTGCTTAAGAAAACTGGTCAGCGAGATCAGAAAATCGCCGGGGCCGGCCGTGTAGCTGGTGATCTCATCGCCGTTCCGATTGCAGAAATACTGAAACAACCCCTTTTCGACAAAGCCCAGCTGCTGACTGATTTGTCCTTCCTGCAAAAACTGGCTTCCTTTCTTCAGCTCATGCCGATGAAACTGGGTAGCGATGGTTTCCTGCTGCTCTACCGTGAAACCATTTTCGCCTAAAAACGTGATTAGTCCATCCATATCAATCAGGTCTGGTTAGCAATAAACTACGGCCTTGGTTTCATTCCAGTGAATATATCAATTTATCCAAATAATATGCCCCTTCACAGCCCTGCCACGCCATAGCCATTTCTGACCGGGCTCGGGGAGTTGCTGACAAGCAAGACAAGCAGTACCAAAGCATTGTATCTTTACGGATGGCTACAAACTAACTAAACAGACAATGCTGATCGTAGGAGATAGTCCATACTGGACGCGCCGTCTGCTCTCCAAACAC
This sequence comes from Fibrisoma montanum, assembly GCF_003583365.1. GTDB lineage: Bacteria > Bacteroidota > Bacteroidia > Cytophagales > Spirosomataceae > Fibrisoma > Fibrisoma montanum. Next base: position 629,253 of record NZ_QXED01000002.1, on the reverse strand, counting down.
CTCCAGGTACTGGGTCTGCAACCTGGCGACGCCGTTATGGTCCACGCGGCATTGCGGTCGGCAGGTCCGATATTAGGCGGGCCAGATACTCTTATTGGAGCCCTTTTAGACGTTTTAGGTCCTGAGGGTACGCTTCTTTGCTACGTAAACTGGGAACAACAATACGAGGATGCCATTGATGAAACCGGACGCCTACCTGAGACCCTGAAAGCCGATATCCCCCCCTTCGACCCAGCCGCATCCAGAGCCAGCCGGGACCACGGCGCTTTTGCCGAGTTTGTCCGCACAACGCCCGGCGCCTATCGAAGCCGGAACCCAGGAGCTTCGGTGGCCGCCATCGGTGCCCGGGCCGCGTGGTTCACTGCCGATCACCCATTGGACTACGGGTATGGACCCGGCTCTCCTTTCGACAAGCTTGTTGTAGCAAACGGAAAAGTGTTGATGGTTGGTGCTCCGCTTGATACCATCAGTCTGCTACATCATTCCGAGCATCTGGCACAGCTACCAAACAAACGGATTCGCCGAATGGAGGTGCCGCTTCGGTTTGGTAACCATGTTGAGTGGCGTATGATCGAGGAGTTTGATACAGTTGATCCGGTGGTAAACGAATTGGCGGACGACTACTTCGGCACTATCGTTGAGGAGTTTCTGCTCACAAAAGGTGGCCAGCAGGGTATGATTGGGTCAGCGTCTTCAGTCCTGTTGTCGGCTCCGGCTGTAGTGTCTTTTGCAGTACAGTGGCTAGAGCAGCGCTATCGCTGAGCAATTGGCAGTCAGCGTACTCATCCTCAATTTACTGAGCGTATTTCACACCGATACGTTGTTCAGCTTCTGGATGCCATTGCACGAAACAAGTATTTTTTTTGTATTTTTCGTGCTAGCTATGAAACGACTGTTCCTCCCCTTCAGTGCATTGGTTTTGCTGGCGCTTGGCTGGTCGCAGCTCCGCCAGAATCCAACCGATACAAAACCCAACGATTACACCAATTGGTCGGAGTACCTCGGTGGCCCCGACCGTAGTCACTTCTCCGCTCTGACGCAGATTACGCCTGCAAACGTTGGCCAGCTCAAAATGGCCTGGACCTACACCACCCCCGACAGTGGTCAGATCCAGACCAATCCGATCATCGTCGATGGGGTGCTGTATGGCGTAACGCCTACCGTACAGGCCTTTGCACTCGATGCCGCTACGGGTAAGGAACTCTGGAAATTTGGCGACCCCCTCAAGGTCTGGCACAGCACCAGCCGGGGCGTTACGTACTGGCAATCAGCTGATCGCAACGGCGAACCGGACAAGCGGATTCTGTACACGGTCGGCCCGAAACTCTACGCGCTCGATGCCCGCACGGGTAAGCCCATTCCGAGCTTCGGCGACAATGGCAGCACCGACCTGCACGCGGGTCTGGGCGAACAGGCGACAGACAAGTTTGTGATCTCCAATACGCCCGGCACCGTTTTCGACGATCTAATCATTATGCCCATGCGGTTGTCGGAGGGGGCCGATGCTGCACCGGGCTACATACAGGCGTTCAACGTCCGCACGGGTAAACTGGCCTGGACATTCCATACCATCCCGCAACCCGGCGAATTCGGCTACGACACCTGGCCCAAACAAACCTACCAGAACACCGACGTGGGTGGAGCCAACAACTGGGCGGGCATGGCCGTCGACCGGCCGCGCGGCATTCTCTACGTTCCGACCGGCTCGGCCGCGTTTGATTTCTACGGCGGCAACCGCAAAGGGCAGAATCTGTTTGCCAACTGCCTGCTCGCCCTCGACGCCCGCACGGGCAAGCGGCTGTGGCACTTCCAGGCCGTTCACCACGATGTGTGGGACCGCGACTTCCCGGCCCCGCCCAACCTGCTGACCGTCACCCAGAAAGGGCCCGATGGCAAACCCCGGCGCATCGACGCCGTTGCGCAGATTACCAAGTCGGGCCATGTGTTCGTTTTCGACCGCGTAACGGGTAAGCCCCTGTTCCCGATCAAAGAAACGCCCATGCCAAAGTCTGATATTCCGGGCGAGGAAACCTGGCCGACGCAGCCCCTGCCGCTCAAACCAGCGCCGTTTACCCGGCAGAACCTGACCGAACGCGACCTGAATCCGTATTCGGATGACCGTGACTCGCTGCTGGCCCGGTTCAAGAGGAGCCGGACGGGTATGTTCCAGCCACTCAGCCGGCAGGGCACGATCATTTACCCCGGTCTCGATGGTGGTGGTGAATGGGGCGGAGCGGCTACCGACCCGGACGGCATCATGTACGTCAATGGCAACGAGGCTGCCTGGCTCATATCACTGAACGAAGCGCCCAAGCAGGATCAACTGGCCCACCTGAGTACCGGCGAACGGCTCTATACCCAGAACTGCGCCAGTTGCCACGGAACAGAACGCAAAGGCAATACGGCCAGTGGGTATCCATCGCTGGTCAACATCGGTCAGCGACGCGACCGGCCCTACGTTCACCAACTGATCAGCAACGGCAAAGGCATGATGCCCGGCTTCACGCAGCTGTCGGCCGACGACAAACGGGCATTGATCGGTTTTCTGTTCGGCGACGAGAAGCAGGAAGTAGCGGCATCGAACAGCAAAACGAACAAGGCCCCCTTTGTGCCGTATAAGATATCCGGCTATAATAAATTCCTGGACAGCAAGGGCCTGTCGGCCATTGCGCCCCCCTGGGGCACGCTGAACGCCATTGACCTCAATACCGGCGAATACGTCTGGAAAGTTACGCTCGGCGAAGAACCCGAACTGGCGAAGAAAGGCATTCGGAACACCGGCTCCGAAAACTACGGCGGTCCGGTCGTGACGGCCGGTGGGGTAATCTTCATTGCGGCTACCAAGGACGAAAAATTCCGGGCGTTCGATAAAAAAACGGGGAAGCTGCTTTGGGAAACGCAGCTTCCGGCGGCTGGTTTTGCTACGCCCGCTACGTATCAGATCGGCGGCAGGCAGTACGTCGTTATCGCCTGCGGGGGCGCCAAACTCGGCGCGAAGAAAGGCAATCAATACGTAGCTTTTGCCTTGCCATAAGCCGATAACCTCAGCCGGGTATGAAAAGCCTTGTCCTGTAGCCAGCCCTTGTTTAGATTACCATCTCGAATCTATTTTACAGGCATGCTTCCTCTTATTCAGGCAATCACTTATCTCTATCTGGCCGGCGCATTGCAGGGATTCTGTCTAGCCGTGTTGATTGGCTTAAAGAAAAATAGCAACCGGGTAGCCAACCGTCTGTTGGCGCTGCTCGTCTTTCTGTTTAGCTACAATACGCTGTACTATTTTCTGTCGTATCATCAGCTTCTTCAGCATTATCCGCATCTGTATAAGACTTCGTCGGGTGTGTTCCTGCTGTTTGGCCCGCTGGTGTATTTGTATGTGTGGTATGCCCTGCAGAGTCAAACGTCTTTTCAGTGGAAACACCTCGTGCATTTTCTTCCGTGGCTGGGCCTCATGGCGGTTGTCCTGCCAATCCTGGTCCAGTCGGCGGCCGTTAAGCAGCAGATGATTCTGACCGAAAGCCAACAGCACGGCCTTTTGCCGGCCAATCCCTACTTCCTGATTTCGGACGTACTCATGACGGGCCTGCTAATGTACTACGGCTACCGGATGCGGCAATTTGCCCGGCATACTACACGGGATCAGGCAGCCGTTCTGAACCGTATTCTGATCTTCTTCACCGTCTTTGCCGTGAGTACGATCATCTACCGCGTTGGTGTAACGCTGGGCATGGGGTATTATAATCTTTTTGGCCATACGACGCGGGTCCTGTTTACGCTCGCCGTGTATGCACTGGCCTATACAGCCTTTCAATACCCGGACGGACTCAGCCCTAAAACGAAGCCACAGAAGTACCGCAAATCACCGCTCAGCGAATCGGCCAGTCAGTCCTTAGCCGATAAAATCAATCAGTACGTTACCGACCAAAAGCCGTATCTGCTTCCGGATTTTGGATTGGACCAACTGGCCGCTACGCTCGAACTACCGGCTCAGTACGTATCGCAGGTGATTAACGAGCAGTTCGGCCAGTCGTTCCCGGATTTTATCAATGCCCGGCGCATTGACGAAGCCAAGCGATTACTGAAAGGCGACGAAAAAATTACGGCCATTGCCCTCGACTGCGGCTTCAACAACCGGGTTACGTTCAACACTGCTTTCAAAAAGTTTACGGGTCAAACCCCGTCCGAATACCGGCTGCAGCGCGCTGAATTGGCCAAAAACGTGTAAAGTTTGATCAGTTTTTACAGGAATGCTTTCCCTACGCGTTTCATTTGCTGCCGTAAACAACAACAGATGAACCGTATGTGGATGCAACGTAACGCGGGCGGTGGCTGCCTGCTCACCATCTTGTTCCTCCTTTGCCAGCCAGGTATCGGCTGGGCGCAGAAGAAACCGCTCGACGGGTCGGCGTACCAGTGCTGGCAAGGCTTCACCGAACGCAAAATCAGCGCGGATGGTAACTGGTTTTTGTACGGCGTCGCGCCCAGCGAGGGCGATCCTGAACTGGTCGTTCAATCGTTTGATGGTCGTCAGAAGCAGCTCATCCGGCGGGGCCACCGCGCTACGTTTATGCCCGACAGCCGCCACCTCCTGTTCTACCTGAAAGCGCCTTACGCAGCACCAGCCGCGGGATCATCGGCCCGGCCCGATACGGTCGGCTTACTGGCGCTCGGTACCCAGCAGCTAACGCTGATTCCCGGCGTCAAGGCGATCAGGCACCCGGAGTTGTCGGGCAGGTGGCTGGCCTACACCCAAACCCCGCCCACTCTGCTGGCCTCGGCCCAACCTACCGCTACGTCGGCGGCTCAGCCCACAACCAACAGTTCCAGCCTGGTGCTGCTTGACACCCAAACTGGTCAGAGCCGCACCTTCGAGGGCGTTACTGATTTCGTCTTCAGTAAACAGGGTGAAGCCCTTGTGATGAACGTAGCGTCCGGGCAAAACCCCGCCCTGGCGGATGTTATCTGGATGAATCTGAACCGTAATGCGATCGATACCGTAGCCCGGAACCTTAGCCAATTACAGCAACTGACCCTGGATGCCTGGGCCACTCAACTGGCGTTCCTGGCCCAGGCTAATGACCCGGCCAAAACACTCGCGTTGTGGTATTATAAAGCCGGAGCTGAAACAGCTCAGATCGTGACAACTCCGCAGACAACCGGCATACAACCCGGCTACGTAGTTGGCGAAGCGGGCGGCCTACGATTCAGTACCAGTGGTAACCGGCTCTACTTTGGGGTTAGCAGGCCCCGCCCCGCAGCCAAACCGATGGGTGCTGATCAGCCCAAACTGACGCTCTGGCACTACCAGGACGATTACCTTCAGCCGCAACAGCTCAAGCAACTCGATCAGGAAGCCAAACGGACGTATCTGGCGATACTGCACCTGACAGACCGGCGGGTGGTTCAGCTCGGCGATATAGATCTGGAAGATATTATCCTCCCCAACGACGGTGACAGTGACTACGTCTTGGGCGTTACCACGAAAGGGGGCCGGGTGGAAGCCGACTGGCTGGAACAACCGGGCCGAACCGCCTACCGCGTTGCCGTAAACGACGGTTCCCGGACGCTAATTCGGGAGAAGCTCACGGCTCCGTTCAGTATCTCGCCCAAAGGTCAATACGCCCTGTGGTACGACTCCAACCTGCGTCACTACGTCGCCTGCCAGTTAGCAACCGGCCTGGTTCGTAACATCTCCGCAGCCGTATCCGAGCCCTTGTTTGATACCAGCTACCAGGCACCGGGCGATCCTCAGCCGTTCGGGGTGGCCATCTGGGAAGAGAACGACCGCTCGGTGCTGGTGCATACGGAGTTTGACATCTGGCAACTGGATCCGCTTGGCAAGGTCCCCCCGGCTAACCTGACGCGTGGGCGGGGACGGACTTCGCAGACGATACTTCACTACGCCGACATCAACAGTACGGACAACTACATCCGGTCCGGCGATGAACTGATTTTATCGGCGTTTAACCGCACCACCAAGTACGCTGGCTTTTACCGGCTACGATTTGGTCGTGCAGAACCGCCTGCCGAGTTGACCATGGGGCCGTATTCCTACAGCTTTCCGGGCATGTCGAAAGCCAAAAACGCAAACCGGTACGTTGTATCACGGGGTAACGTAAACGAATACAACCTTTACACGACCACCGACATCCGGCAGTTTCGGAAAGTCTCGGACCTAAATCCCCAGCAAAAAGACTACAACTGGCTTACCACCGAATTGGTACAGTGGAAACAGCCGGACGGTATGCCCAACGAAGGCCTGCTGCTGAAGCCGGAAAACTTTGATCCGCAGAAAAAATACCCGGTGCTGGTTTGGTTCTACGAGAAAGACTCGGATGGGCTTTATGCCTACCGGACGCCATCGCCCAGTGGGGCCATTCTGGACATGCCGATGTTCGTCAGCAACGGCTACCTGCTTTTCATTCCGAACATTCAATATACGAACGGTGAACCCGGCGAAAGTGCCTGCCGCTCCGTCTTGTCCGGCCTCGACCACCTGGCGCAATATAGTTGGGTTGATACCAGCCGAATGGGCGTACAGTCGCACAGCTGGGGTGGGTATCAGGTTAGCTACCTCATCAGTCGGACCAACCGGTTTAAGGCCGCGTCGGCCGGGGCTGTGGTCAGCAACATGGTAAGCGCCTACGGTAGTTTGCGTCGGCGGTCTGGCGGCAGTCGTCAGTGGATTTATGAGCGGTCGCAGAGTCGGCTAGGGGCTACGTTATGGGAAAAGCCGGAGCTGTACATTGCCAATTCACCAATTTTCAGAGCTGATAAAATTCAAACTCCGTTGTTGCTGGTCCACAACGACGGCGATGGACAGGTACCCGTGGAGCAAAGTATCGAATTATATATGGCTCTGCGCCGGCTACAGAAACCCGTCTGGCTGCTGCAATACGAAGGCGAAGATCATGTCATGCGCAACCTCAGCAACCGCCGGGATCTGTCGCGCCGATTCCAAACGTATTTCGACCATTACCTGAAAGGGGCGCCCATGCCACCTTGGCTACGGGACGGCATGCCAGCCGTCTTAAAAAATACAAGCTCAGCCTATTAACCAGACCCTTTCAAAAAACCGCCCGGCCAGTTCACTGAACTGGCCGGGCGGTTTTTTGGGTCTACGCGGTAGAATGCCATCTAAATCGCTTTTTTTGCATACCCTACTACCCGTCGTTTATGAAGCATATCGCTCTGGCTCTACTGCTCTGCACATCCGCCTTGGCCCAGTCGCCCGTTGCTACGTTCCGCCTGCATCCCGACAACCCGCACTACTTTATGTATCAAAACCAGCCAACGGTATTGGTCGGCTCAGGCGAACACTACGGCGCCGTCATCAACCTCGATTTTGATTACAAAACGTACCTCCGCACTCTGGCCGTCGATGGCCTGAATACCACAAGACTTTTCACAGGGGCGTACATCGAAAAACTGGGCGATTTCGGTATTCAGAACAATACACTGGCTCCTAAGGCAGGGCGCCTGATTTTACCCTGGGCGCGAAGCAATGAGCCCGGCTACGCTCTGGGCGGCAACAAGTTTGACCTGAGCAAATGGGACGACGCCTACTTCGCCCGGCTGCGCGACTTCATGACCGAGGCTCAGCGACAGGGGGTCGTTGTGGAGATCAACCTGTTTTCGTCGTACTACGGCACGGGCTGGCCTTACAGCGCTTTAAACCGCGCCAATAACGTTAACAGCACCAGCGACGTACTGCCTAAAGATGTCAACACGCCCCTGAACGACAACCTGCTGGACTATCAGGAGCGCTACGTCCGGAAGATCGTTCGTGAACTGAACTCTTTTGATAACCTGTATTTTGAAATTCAGAATGAACCCTGGGCCGACCTGAAAGACACCGTGCTGACCCGCAACGAGTACCATACCAGCGAAACCGGCAAAACCGACTGGCGGGCAACGCTCGAAGTGGTGTCGGAGCCGGCTCTCGACTGGCAACGGCGCGTAGCTGCGTGGATCGTAGCGGAAGAGAAGCCGCTCCCTAAAAAGCACCTGATTTCGCAGAACATCAGCAACTTCCGCTACCCCATCGTTAGCCCCAACCCCCACGTATCCATCTTCAACTTCCACTATGCCCTGCCCGAAGCCGTTACCGACAATTACGCGCTGAATAAACCCATTGGTTTCAATGAAACGGGGTTCGCGGGCCGCTCCGACGTCACGTATCGCCGGCAGGCCTGGCGGTTTCTGATGGCGGGCGGGGCCTTGTTCAATCACCTGGATTACTCGTTTTCGGTAGGGTCGGAGAACGGCCGGGATACTGCGTATCAGGCACCGGGTGGAGGCAGTTCGGCCCTGCGGAAACAATTCGGTGTGTTGAAACGCTACTTCGACGCCCTGCCGATCAGCACTCTCAAGCCAACGAACCTGGTCGCTTCGCCGGGAGCGCTGACCTGGGCCCTGACCAACACCACCACCCACTGGATCGTCTACGCCGAACCGGTCACCCGCGGCATTTACGTACTGACCATGAATCTGCCCCGGGGAACCTACCGGGCCGAATGGACCAGCGTAACGACGGGGCAGCCGATCCGCACGGAAACCATCACGCACACGGGTACCAGCAGGCAGCTTACGGGTCCCACCCACCAGGGAGATGTTGTGGTGAAATTCATAAAACAATAAAACCCGGCCGTTTCGGGCCGGGCATCGTTTAAGTTAAGTTACGGTGAATCAATCAAACAATCACACAGTCGTCAACTTCATAGCCAATCAAATCATCTTTTGCATTCGTTCCGCGCAGTAACGACAGCAGCAAATGAGCCACAACGCTGGCTACTGCAACAGCAGCGACAAAAGCCAGGTAAGTGAATGCCATTTGGCTAACTACTCCGCGATGCCAGGGCTGACCGAGTAACCCGTGCAGGACCGAATAAACCACGCCAACAAAAACAAAAAGAACGGTTAGGTTATGCAATGTATTCAGAGTGGGTTTCATAAGACGACTTGTTTGGGTGCGTTGACGATACAAACATCACCCCGCCGGATTAATTTGAGATTTAGGGCTAATTAAAAGGCCGTTAAACTCTATCGAAATCAGCGATTAGCTTATTTGGCAGCCGTCAGCAGAGGTTGCATCTGGTCAGCAACAAACTGATTACCAGTATCGTTAAGATGAACCCGATCGGTGGTCAGAATGCCCTGATCTTTATTGGCCAGGTTGTTTTTGAGGTTATGCTCAAGGAACGCTTTTCGCAGATCGCAGAGGGGCAGATTCTGCCGGGCGGCCAGATCACGAATGAGCTGACTGTAGGCGTTCAGATCGCCGTCCTGCGGGTTGGTAAAGTCGGTTTTTTCGCCAATGACCGCCGGCGTACACAGTATGATTCGCGTATTGGCTGCCCTGAGCTTTTTAATGAGGGCTTCGTAAAACTTCACGAATTTATCGGGATCGGTGCCGGTACCGTGCGTGCTTTTATGCCAGACGTCATTCACCCCAATGTAGACCACAACCACGTCAGGTTTCTGGGCCAGCACGTCGTCCTCCAGTCGCAGGTAGAGATCATATACTTTATTGCCACCGATACCGGCCCCGATTAACTCGTACTGATCGGCCGGAAGCCGCTGTTTCAGCCGATCAATATAGCCGCCAGGCTTGATGCCGGCCTGCGTAATGGAATCTCCGAAGAAAACAACGCGAATGGGTTTGGCAGTTGTCATAGCCAGTAATGCCGCGGCAACAAATACGCTGAGAAGCAGAAATAAACGGTTCATAGTCAAAAAATAAGTCAAGGTCTGTTCAAGTTGGCGGGTCAATGTTGTTCCCTCACGTCAAACCTGAACCATTAAACAACTAAACTCAGCGCCAGCACACCGAGTAGCCCAACAATCGATACGATACTTTCCATCAGCGTCCAGGTGCGGAGCGTATCGTTGATACTCAGGTTGAAGTACTCTTTGAACAACCAGAATCCGGCGTCGTTGATGTGCGACAGCATCAGGCTCCCCGACCCGATGGCCAGCACCATAAGTTCGGGGTTTACGGTCTGCGACTGAATCAGGGGCATGATAATACCGACGGTGGTCAGGCCGGCAATGGTGGCGGACCCCACACAGACCCGAATTACGGCGGCCATGCCCCACCCCAGCAGCAACGGCGACATGTCGACGCCAAGCAGCAGTTCACCAATGTACTTGCTGGTACCGGAATCGTTGAAAACCTGCTTCAGCGCACCGGCCCCGGCAATAACCAGCAGAATGGGAGCGGCTGCCTTGATGGCTTCTTCCAGGTCTTTTGTTACGGCTTTCATGGTTTGCCCACGCCGGATGCCCAGCGCGTACACCGCTACCAGCACCGACAGCAACATGCCGATATACGGCTCCGCCATCAGCGTAACGAGGCTGTGCGCGACCGTTCCCGTCGCAACGTACGTCTTGAGTGGCCCGAACACCGTTAGCAGCACCACGGGCAGAAGCGCGACAAAGAAACTGATGCCCGTACCCGGCAGGTCCGTAGTCGGTACGTCCTTGATGTTGAATAAATCCCGGTCCGGCTTCGGCTTAAACCGGCCGAGGGTTTTGCCAAAAATGGGACCGGCAATAATAATAGCGGGTGTAGCCACCAGGATTCCGTAGGTCAGTGTCCGGCCGATATCGGCGTTCAGCTGCCCGGCAATGGCCGCGGGCGACGGATGCGGAGGCAGATACCCGTGCGCCACCGACAAGGCCGACAGCATCGGTACGGCCACCGTAAGCAGGGGCAACCCCGATGAAGCCGCGATGGTAAAAATCAGGGGGACAACGATAATGAATCCGGCATTGTAGAACAGCGGAATACCGATAATGAAACCGGCCAGCGCCAGTCCCCAGCGGATGTTTTTCAGGCCAAACCAGCCGATCAGTACGTTTGTGATGCGACGGGCCGCTCCGCTTTCGGCTACGATCCGGCCGAGCATAGCGCCGAAACCGATGATCAGTACGAGATCGCCCAAGGTACCGCCAATACCGGTCTGAATGGATTTACCAATCGTGGAAACATCCATACCGGAGGCCAGACCGATCGCGAGCGCAACCAGAATAAAGGAAATAAATGTGTCTAACTTAACAACTGCAATCAGAAGAATCAGGCCGAGAATTCCCAGGGCGGTGAGCAGGATGGGCATACGTAGGGTTCAGGTGGGTGAACGTTAGGACAAAAAGCGGGTCAGTCGCTCAATCTCCTCATGCAGCGGCCGGGTAACGTCAAAAGGGACCACGTGCAGGTGAGTTGATTCATCGTAGCCGAACACATCGAGCGGGCGGCCGAAGGTCTCATTAGCTGGATAAACCAGGAAGAGCTGGTCGGCTTCGTACTTCTTGCCGTATGCATACAGTTGGTATAAATCGGCCTGTTCGATGCCATAGTTACCTACCCGATCGGCTCCATCGATGCGTTTCCACTTGGTGTCCAGCACCAGTGTCCGGCCGGGCTGCCGTATCAACACATCGGGTTGCAGCCTGAATCTGGGCGCACCGATATGCTCATCGACCAGATGCGCCGACGACTCCTGTACGGTAATCTGACCCGGATGGTAATAGTGCCGCAGGCCATGCGCTACGTAGTCCTCGAATATGCGCTGCATGGGGAACAGCAGCGAGAAGCCGTCCACACGCCCTGTTTTTAACCCAAAGGCCTGACTCTGAAGCAGTACGTCGGCCCATTGCAAAGCGGGTTTGTAGCGGGCAAACTGCCGGTGCGACGTACCACGGGCGGTTATAAGGGCCCGAATCTGCCGCAGATCATCAGCCAGGGATTCCGACGCCGGTACGTCGTCGAGCGCCCACAGCAGCTGCTGTTTCCGTCGCTGGCTGTCCAGGCCTAAAGCGTGGCGCTGAAGGTAGAATAACGTCGTTTTAAGCACCCGGTTGGGGGCACTGTCAACCGTCAGGGCCTCGTAGCTTACGGCCAGCCGTTCGGCATGGCGGGCGTTATCGCGCAGGTGCCGCGCTACCTGAAATTTACCTTTCCAGTAGCGTTCATTACCCTCGACCGGTACGTACGTACGCTGAACACCCTGACTGACCAACTGGCTCAATGCGTCCAGAAACGCGTTGCTGAACACATCCCACAACGGCAAAAATGTTGCCCCCGTTTGAGTTGCCAGGGTCCGAAACGGACTGTGCCGCAGATGACGAAGCATGTTTAGCAGGGCCGTTCGGGCAACGGCAGGCTGGTCGGTCACCTTGGGCAGGATTTCGACCTGTGTTCCATTGGGCAGCCCGACCAGTCCTACATAGTTTTTCACCCGTATCACCTCGCGGCCTTTCTGCACAGAAAACGTCAGAATGGCATCTGCGTCGGCGGTCTCGGTAGCCAGCTGTTTCAACGCCTGAAATGTCCCGTCCGGTATATACGCTTCCGTCAGCGAACTAACCGCGTCAGGAAAATCGCGGGCGTTGCGGACAAGCGCATATTCACTAACGACTACTAAATCTCGCATCGGGTTATTGGTCAACTGGTCAGCTATCTTTCTCCTGATTGAACCGGGTCACAACGTCTTCCACCAGCTCGGCCGTTGGTTTCTGACCATCGAGCCAGTGAATAGTAAGTCCGTCGCGCTCCATCTTCCGGAAGAACGTCATCTGCCGCCGGGCAAACTGGTGAATAGCCGTTTCGAGCCGGGCTACCATCGTCGTGTACACCAGTTCGCCTTGCAGATACTGGGTGATAAATTTATACTCCAGCCCGTAGAAAATCAGTTTTTCGGCCGGTATACCCTGTTGCAACAATCGTTCTACTTCGTCTACCATCCCGCTTTGCAGCCGAGCCTGCAGCCGTTCGGTGATTCGTTGTCGACGCAACTCCACGGGAATGTTAATCCCAAACACGACGGCGGGCGGGGGCGCTACAGCTTGCGTAAGGGGTGTATCCGGATGGCGGCTAAGGTACCGACCAATCTCAATCGCCCGGATCAGCCGCTTGCGGGTCGAGGTGTCGGCCAGCGACGAATAGGTTGAGGGGTTTTGACGAAATAGCTGCTGTAGTTCGTCGTCCGAGCGGGTCTCCAGTTCCGCCCGAAAGGCATCGTCGCGGGGGATAGCCGTGAACGCGTGACTGCTTAGCACAGCATCGAGGTATAGTCCCGTTCCTCCACAAACCACCGGCAGTCGGTTCCGCTGTTGTATGTCGGTTGTCGCCCGGGTAAAATCCTGCTGGAACTGGTATACATTGTAACTCTGGCCCGCATCGATGATGTCGATCAGATGATACGGCACCGTCTGTTCATCCACTACGTAGTCGGCCAGGTCCTTGCCCGTACCGATGTCCATGCTGCGGTACACCTGCCGCGAATCCGCGCTGATGATTTCGCCGTTCAGCCGGTGAGCCACGTGAACCGCCAGCCGGGTTTTGCCACTGGCCGTAGGACCCAGAATCACGAGGAGTTTAGTCGTTGACACGTAGAAACAGAGTGAAACCCGGAGCGCACCAGCGTCATGCTGAACGTCTCTGTGGTTCGGGAAGTTTGACAAATTTAATACTGCCCGCATTGTAAACGGGTACGTAACCCAGTTCAGGCAGTCGGCTTTCGGTCAGGCCGTTGGGCAGGCGGTGCGGATAATACCGGATCCATTCGCCGGGTTTTACCCAGAATTGCTGCGGCTCGGTCAGGGTTTGCCGCTCAAAGCCCAGCCGTTCGTAGCTGCGGCCATCCGACCAGTCGTGATCAGCATAGGTCATCAAATCGTTGGGCTGGTGATCATTGATGAAGGCTTTCAGCAGCTTATCCAACCCGCCCACTACGGTACAGTTGAGCCGGTTGGCAAAGCGAATCAACTCCACCGAACGATACGTATCAGCAAACGTCCGGGCGGCCGCAAACGTAGCAACGGCCACCAGCCAATCGGCATCCCCCGCCGGCGCGTTTCTTTCCCTGAATACGTCCGACAGCACCCGGAAGTAGCGGGCGGGCAGAAACAACCCATACTTATAGCGACCGGCTAAGGGCACCTGCAGGTGGTTTCGTGCCAGAAAGTCAACCGCCGTCGGCCGATCGATTCGCCGAACCTGCGTCAGCCGGGCCGGGATTCGCTCCGATTCGCCGACCAGGGCCCGCAGCCGTGACTGCACAACTTCGGGCCGTTGCCGCCAGACATCTTCCCACAGGTGAATAATCAGCCAGCCTTCTGCTGATAACCGCGCAGATAGTTGCTGGAAGAAGAGCCGTGGGTCGCGATCGTGAAAGAAACGGACGTAGTCCGCGAAGTCAATCTGGTGAACAAGCGTTTGAGTACCAGCCAGTCGGTACAGAGAGAATGGCGTTTCAACACCGGGTTGCGAAAACGGCTCAGCAGGAACGGGAATCAAACGGCGAACAACGTTTTCACGTCGACTACGAGGCCGGGCAGCACCGCCGACTCAATTTTACCTTCGTCGATTGTAGCCGCGCTGAGCAAGGTATAAAGGTTATTGTCGAGCTTATACACTTCGATCAGTTCTTCGAGCGGGTCAACCAGCCAGTACTCCTGAACGCCATGCTGCTGGTAAAGAAGCTTTTTGGTAACGCGGTCCCGATACCCCGACGTAGGCGATACGATTTCGACCACCAAAGCCGGTACGCCTTCGATACCGTCATCCGTGATTATGGCAGCGTTAGTAGCCGGCACAAACAAGATGGCAGGCTGAATACTGTTATACCCGTCTAAAAACACATCAATAGGCGCATGAAACACTTCTCCTACTTTTTTTTGAGTTACAAATAACTCCAGAATAAATTCAATCCGACGTGAAATACGTTGGTGTAGCGGTGAGGGGGCAGATTTTTTCACTATTTCCCCATGAATGAGTTCATACCACGACGTATCGTTGTCATCGAACTCCAGCTCCCGAAACTCCGCTACCGTTAATTTTTGAATGGCTACGACCGACTCCATACCTTACGAGGGTGACGTTTTCCTAAAATTAAGACATTTTAGCTAATCCGGCTCCAGTTGCTTTCAGTCTGCTTGATGCTGTCCAGGTGGTTACGGATGGGCGCGTGTTGGGGCAGAACAAGATTCGGGTCCTCTTCCAGAATGCGCTGCGCCGACTCGCGAGCCGCCGTCAGAATCGGTCCGTCTTTGGCCAGATCAGCGATCATCAGGTCCATGATACCACTTTGCTGCGTACCGGTCAGGTCGCCGGGGCCGCGAAGCTGCAAATCCACGTCCGCAATTTCAAAGCCGTTGTTGGTACGTACCATCGTTTCGAGCCGGGTCCGCGTATCGCTGCTGAGCTTATAGCCGGTCATCAGAATACAGTACGACTGCTCAGCCCCCCGACCGACGCGCCCCCGAAGCTGGTGCAACTGCGCCAGGCCAAATCGCTCGGCGCTTTCGATCACCATCACGCTGGCATTTGGTACGTTCACGCCCACCTCGATTACCGTCGTAGCGACCATGATCTGCGTCTCGCCTTTCACAAACCGCTTCATCTCATCATCTTTCTCGTAGGCCAGCATCCGGCCGTGCAGGATACCTACCTCGTACTTCGGCCGCGGAAACGCCCGCTGTATGCTCTCATACCCATCCATGAGGTCTTTGTAATCCAGCTTTTCTGATTCTTCAATCAGCGGATACACTACGTACACCTGCCGGCCCAGCTCAATCTGCTGGCGCATGAAACCGAACACCTCCGAGCGGTGCTTGTCGTATTTATGAACCGTTTTGATGGGTTTCCGGCCTTTGGGCAATTCATCGATCACCGATACGTCAAGATTGCCGTAGAGCGTCATGGCCAGCGTACGGGGAATGGGGGTGGCCGTCATGACCAGAACGTGGGGGGGCACGGTCGGGTTTTTAGCCCACATTTTGGCCCGCTGCGCTACGCCGAACCGGTGCTGCTCATCAATGATACACAGACCCAGGTTTTTGAACTGTACCACATCTTCGAGCAGCGCGTGCGTCCCGACGATGATGTGCATCTGGCCACTTTGCAGCTCCTCATGCAGCACCCGACGGCGTTTCTGATTCGTAGAGCCGGTCAGGATGCCCAGGTTCAGGCCCAGCGCATCCGCAAACGGCTTCAGGCCATTGTAGTGCTGATCAGCCAGAATTTCGGTCGGGGCCATCAGGCAGGCCTGCGCGCCGTTGCCGATAGCCATCAGCATGGTAATGAACGCAACGATGGTTTTGCCGCTGCCCACGTCGCCCTGCAGCAGCCGGTTCATCTGTTTTCCACTGCAAAAATCAACGTAGATTTCTTTGATAACCCGCTGCTGCGCCCCGGTCAGTTCAAACGGCAGCAATTCTTTGTAGAAGTGCGTCATCAGGGCCGTTTTCCTGAAAATCTGTCCTGGATACTCTTCCTTCTGCATCAGCTTGTTCATAATCAGCCGCAGTTGATTATAGAATAGCTCCTCAAACTTCAGCCGCCGTTCAGCCTGCCGGAGCCAGGCCTGGTTTTGAGGCAGGTGGATGTTCCAGAGGGCTTCCCGTTTGCCGATGAGCCGGTACTGCTGGATAAGCGCTTCGGGCAGGGTTTCGCGGATGTGGTTCCACGACAATTCCAGCAGGATGCGCATGATCTTGCCGATCATTTTGCTGTCGAGGTGGCGACGGCGGAGTTTCTCCGTCAGGTTATACACCGGGAAGAAACCCTGCTCAATCTCCGCATCGGGCGTTACGTTCTGAAGCTCGGGGTGAACAATGCTGTACTGGCCATTGAAGGACTGCGGTTTTCCATACGCTACGTATTCGCCTTCCCGCCGGAGAAACTTTTCGATGGCGCTAATGCCCTGGAACCAGACCAGGTGCATCGTGCCGGTACCGTCGGTGAACGTAGCCACTAACCGGCGTTTGGGCCCTTCGCCCTCGAAGTACCAGTCGCGGAGCCGACCGCGAACCTGCGCCGAAGGCATTGACTCCATCAACTCGCTGATGGTGTAGAAACGCGTACGATCGTCGTACCGAAAGGGGTAGTACTGAATCAGATCGCCGTAGGTAAACAGATTCAGTTCCTTGTTAAGCAGTTCGGTCCGCTGAGGCCCTAAGCCTTTTAAGTACGAAAGCGGGGTATTGAAGAAGGTGGTTCGTTCGGTCATAGGCGACCCGGGCATCGGCCCGTTTGACACCTACGTTCGGGCGCGAATAGGTCAAATATACAGAAAAACTCGGTTTGTAATACCTTCAGAAGCGGTTCTGACGGCTTTTCCGGCCAAAAGCCAGCGGTTAATCACCATCGACCCGGCCAAACCCGAACGCCAGCCCGCCGTATACATCCAGCCCGCGCGGTCGAATGCCGTTGCGCTCGTTCCCGATGAGGCCCAGCAGGTTATCCGTTCCCAGAAACGCCGGGCCGACGCGGACCGACAGCCCGGCCGTTACGCCCCGATTCAGGTAGACAACCGGCACCGCAATACCGACGGCGTACACGTCAAAACGGGGCGTGATGGCCACCAGCGAGGGCTGATGCACGCCCATGGCCGCTTCGGCCCGCAGGTCCTGCAGATACGTAACGGCTATTCCCACTCCATCTGGCGACTGGTAATCGGCGGTCAGGTTCAGGGAGGTCGGCAGCCCGGCCCGGAACCGATTCTGATCCGGACTTCGTCCCGTATTGAACCGCTGCTGAATGGTCTCCAGAATCTGGCTTCGGTTCTGAATGTTGTTGAAATCACTACTCCGGAACCGAACGCCCTGCAACTCACCTTCGGCATCGCCGTAGTTGTACTGTGTACCGTTGTAGCGCACACTGCCAATGTCCGTCACGGCCGCGCCCATCCGCCAGGTCGGGCTGTCCGGATCGGACTGCGACACGTAGTTCAGGCCGATGTCCAACCCAACGCCCTGCCCCGGCGATGATGGGCTGAAGAGCGTTCGGGGGCTTACGTTCCGATTCCGCTGAATACTGGTATAGGCCAGCGTAGCATCCAGGCGGTTCACTTCGAGGGCCACGCCGTTAGGTGCCGTCTGATCGGCAACCAGTTGATAATCCAGCCCACGGTTGATAAAATGCTGAGCATTATAACCGAGCAATACCTTCGCCGTTGCGCCCAGAAAAAGCCGTTCGCCGTCGTTCTCCCAGATCGTTCCGGCATAGGTCAGGCCCAGTTCACCGTACGTATTGGTGTTGGCCCCAAACTGGTTATCATTTGCAGGGATACCGTACAAAGCCCCGTCACTCAGTCCAACCCTGACGGCCGACAACAACGATTCCGACGCGCCAACTACCTGAGCCGCGGCTCGCAAACGGGTAGTTATGCCTAACCCGCCCCGGTTACCCACTTTCATCAGCACCGATGGCCCCCGCACTTCGCCCCAAACGGTACCATTCTTGGGTTTACCATCCAGAATTTCATCCGTGTAGTCAACGGCAAACTCCAGCGTTCCATCCGGCCGTTTATATTGGCTTGGCACACTTCCACTCAGAAGCCGAACCAGCGAAAAGGGAGCCTGGTAGCGAACGTAGTTATTATTGGCGTGGGCATTGCCCGACAGTACGTTCAGATAGAGCCGGTATGGTGAGTCGGCCGCAAAAGCCGGATTCAGGTACAGTCGATTGGTTCCTCCGTTCGGGCTGGTTGCTATGCCTAACAAGTTTTGCGCCGTAGAGGCCGTACTCACCAAGCAGCATAGTCCTACCAGCAGTGTATATTTCATGAATGTGCAGGTTGTCTGGGAAAGCGTTCCCAAAGTAAACGTCAATTCGCCGTCTACGTTGGCAGAAAGCCGACATATCTGAGTAAGCGGACGAAACATGTAAACGGACTAACAACAAATAGGGAATAACGAAGGCGTTATCCCCTACCTCCGCAATTCCCTATTCGTTTAATATCGTTCTATCTCATCAGACACCCTCGGCCTCGACCTGCTTTACGGCCGGCACCAGGCGGGTAAGCAGGTTTTCGATGCCGGCTTTCAGCGTCAGTGTTGAGGAAGGGCAACCGCTGCAGGAACCTTGCAGAAGCACCTTCACCGTACCACTCGGTTCGTCGAATGAATGGAAATTGATAGCTCCCCCGTCGGATTCCACAGCCGGCCGGACGTACTGATCCAGCACCGCTTTGATCTTCTGCACCGTTTCAGAATCCACGTCCAGGCGGGTTGTGTTGGCGTCCATCGTCCGCTGCGCAAACACCGGTTTCTTTTCTTCGAAATACTGCTTCAGAAAGAACTTTACTTCGAACAGTACGTCGTCCCAATCGGTGGCGTCGTCTTTCGTGACGGTAATGAAATTCCCGGCGATGAATACCCGGCGTACAAACTCGAACCCAAATAGCGAAACAGCTAGCGGTGATGCTTTCCCATCCAGCAGGGCATCGCCCGGTTCGGCGTAGTCAAATGAAAGACCGGCAGGTACCAGTTCAAAATTGACGACGAACTTCATTGAGTTCGGATTGGGGCTACCTTCCGTGAAAATGGATATGGGTCGGCTCAGCAAAGAATCCATAGTACAACTTTTTTTCAGTATCGCGGGTACTCCGCAACCGTTCCCCCGGTTAACAGCACCGATGGTTTTTTAGTTTTCAACTCAACAAAAACGCCCGACACAAAGGCCGGGCGTTTTCCATAAAACTTCGTTGGTACGGGCCAGTTTGGCTGGCCTGCCGGAGAATCGCTTACTCAGCCGGAGCAGCTTCAGCGGCCGGAGCCGTTGCAACCGGAGCGACTTCAATCGCCGACGGGCCCGCCGGAACGATGTGTACGTACGAACGACGGTCGCGGCCCTGGCGGAACTCAACGGTACCGTCTACCAGCGCGAACAGCGTGTGGTCTTTACCCAGGCCGACGTTACGGCCGGGATGATGTTTTGTGCCCCGCTGGCGGATAATGATGTTGCCGGCAATGGCTTTCTGGCCGCCGAAGAGCTTCACGCCCAAACGTTTGCTGATCGAGTCACGGCCGTTTTTGGAACTACCTACACCTTTCTTGTGTGCCATTTTCTTTGAGAAAGTTTGTAGTTTGTGGTTTGTAGTTTGAGGTTACAGCAACTCTCAGACTACAAACTACAAACCTCTAACCATTAAACAGTAATATCTTCGATTAACACCTTGGTCAGGTACTGACGGTGACCGTTTTTCTTTTTGTAGCCTTTACGACGCTTCTTTTTGAAGACAATCACTTTTTCACCTTTAAGGTGTTCGACGATTTTGGCTGTTACCGTCGCGCCATCGACTGTCGGAGCGCCTACGCTGATGCTCCCGTCGTTATCGACCAGCAGGACTTTTACCTGGTCGGAGGCAAGTGCAGCGTCCGCGTCGCCCTGTAACCGGTGGGTATAGACGGTGCGGCCCTTCTCAATTTTAAATTGCTGCCCTGCGATCTCTACGATTGCGTACATGGTTGATGTATAATTTTGGAAATGAGGGTGCAAAGATAAAGAAAAGCCCGGCATTTTCAAAGCATGATGCCGGGCAAAATAGTTAACAAGGTTGACTCTTAATTGAGTGAATTACGGAGTCAGGATTTTACGTTTGCCCAGGCTGAGCGATACGGCAACGAACCACGACGGTCGGAGAACAGATTCGGTCACATCTTCAATCTTCGTATCATTGTAGACAGTACCCACCGTAAACTGGCCTTCTTTTAGCCGATCTACTCTTAAATAACTTGCTCCTGTAGATACGATGACCTTCTGCGACCTACCCATTATAGCGGAGATACCCGCCAGAAATCCTAGATTAATATCAGTCAACTCCTTAACATTTGCATTAACGCCAAACGTCCCGCCCCACGCTACGCCCTTGTATCGCCTTGGATAAACGTGCATCATAGCCGACACGGTTGGTGTAACAACGTTGAATAATCCAGGTTTAGTTTGTTGCTGGAGTTTATTTGTAGCATCAAAGAAGTATCGATTATCAGCGGTAAAGTTAAAAACAGGCCCTGCGCTGAAATCTACCTTCAGCCCACTATCCACATTGAAAGCATCAGGAGTTGGAAATTTTTTGTCGTCAATTAGAATTTCGAATTCAACCTCATCAGCATCGCCTGCCCTGCCAGTCAGTTTTAACGGCAGGGATATAACTTCATAACTACGGGGATCTGTCGCTTTTGCATATAGATCTTTTATGTCAAACAAAGTTTCCTGATATTGTTTTTCCAGCAACCTGTAATCTTTTTTCACCTGATCGAAGGCGTTCATAATCCGGGCTTCTTTGTCTTTGTCACCGGCAGTACGAGCAGCCTGAATTGCCGCCTGATACTGGTTGTAGACTTGATGATAAGCTTCTTCAAACTCCTCGTAATCAGCCTTCAGATCACTGATTGTGGTGGTGTTAATGCTCCGATCATTTAAAGCTGAGCGCATGACCGAATCATTGTAAAAACTTTTGTCGGCCATCGTTTTTGCGAGGTGTTCTTTGAGCAACAACGCTTCCTCAATTTTTTCGGCTTCTTCGTAATAGGTGCTGCATGAATCGACTAACGTGTTCAAGGCTGCTTTTAGTCCGGCCTGGGCTGTGTTTTTCTGGACGTCAGCCATCTCCTTAACTTGGTCTTTGGTATTCGTTAATTCCTTTTCAGTATCAATCTTGACGTTGAACAAGGTAGCTAACTGTGCCGGTATTTCGGAGGTCATGCTGATGGCCTGACCATTGATAATCACTTTCTGCGCAAAGGGATTGATGTTGATGATCCGGTAACTTACCATAGCACCATGCCGAACAAAATTGATTTGTGGACTGTATGCTCTTGTATGATAATCATACGTGACTGTTTGCGCCCTAAGTTCAGCTAACGAACTCAGCATTAGCAGCAAGGTGAGGAGGTTTTTCATTTTGCTTATTAATTTTTATGGTGTGAATATTTTTCAAAAAACTCATACTCGGCGCGAAGAAGTACTCGCCCCCTTTCATGTGGACAAACTGCTCGAATGAGGCCGATTCAGAGCTGCCTGACTCTCCCCAATCGGTTGCGAAGCGGCCGGTTCGGGTTCCCTGTCCCTGGCCGATGATGGGGTCAATTCCATCCAGTTCATCATTGTCGAAGTTTGGGAAACTGGGGTTGTTTACCCAACTTTTTTGAATAAACTCAAACTGCTTAACAATACTGGCCTGGTAGCTCATGAACAGCAACCCTACACCATCCTCAGGTTTGGCAGGAACCGATCCATCGTAAAGGTCCTCAGATCGGGTGCCGTAGGGAATGCCGCGCCGGGCCATGATGTGTTTTTTGGCTTCATCCATACCGCCACCATTCAGGCCAGATCGTGGGTTTGATTTACGGATATGGGCGTGGAACGGGCACCTGGAAAAATCGGCTATATTTCCCTTGTCGTCTTTATAATCGAAATTATTCCACAAGGCGCTGTGAATTAATCCTTCTTCCCCACGAAGTTGAATGGGCGTACCATCTTCAAAGCGCCCCACCAGCAAGGCACCGGCTCGTTCTTCGTCTTCGCCCGTTAGCCTTAACTGGTGAGCAAGCTTTTCTTCGGCTCGTTTGAAGCCTTTCACATCCTGCTGTAATTTCCGGAATACAAAGTAACTGCCCAGTGCATTGGCATCAGGCGCAAGAGGATCCTGTATCAGCACGAGTTCTTTTTTTGCGCGGGGATCAAACTTAATATCAGGTCCATTATCGCTCTTAATATTGTTATTGGCTTTATACGTCTCCCATTCGTCCTCAAAAAATAGAGGTTGCGATACGCCATCCACGTAGCCAAAATGCTCAATGCCTGCTCCTTCTTCGTTGAAAAGAGCCTTTCCATACTCAATAGTGGAGATATTGGCAAAAGCCCCAACTTCCTGCTGAACGTCTGTAACTGCTTTGACTAGTTCTTCGGCATCAGCATGAGCCAGCAATAGCATGAAGTGATTCTCTTCTGCTAATCCAGTATCCCAAGTTCCTGAGTCCGGGTCGTTAAGCTCAGCCTTCTTCATTCCATTACGAAATGACTCGTCGGTGAAGCTAGACTTAACAGTCTCGTCAAATAAGTAGGCGTAACCAGCCGCGCTGATATGGATACAGGCAAAGAGACCCGTATCCGCTTTTCCACCGCTCTCCTTGAATACCGCATTGTTCCGCAACTGAGCGTAGGCGGAGCGGACGATAGCTCCGTCGCCCTCTACCAGGCTGTTCAGCCAATCTTTAGCCCGGCCTTGCCGGCCGTCATCGCAGCGGATAAACACGTTGGCCGTATGATGACGCCCGTGCGCTTTGAGGATATTACCTTGGATTCCTTCAAACAATTTCTGATTCTCGTCAGATGGATCGAATTGATTGAGCAGCTTTGTCATGGAAGAAACGGTTTAATGGTTAGGTAAAAGCTTCTTGAAAATACCTTCGATAAAATCAGTACCGGCATAACCGGCGGCTACGATAGCCAGTTGTACGTCCTTGCTGAACTCGGCATCCGTGCGGCTCAGGTTTGCTAGACAACCGGCAATGAATCCAATAAAGAGTGATAGCCAAAGCTTTCGGCTGTCAAACAGATCGTCGTAAACGGTTTTCGCAGCAGGAGCTGGGGGAGCTGCAGCTTCCTCCTGAGCTACCGTTGCAGCCTCTTCCTTTAATTTTTTTAATCCAATGATCACCCGGATACCCTGTCCAATAAGGCCAAGTATACCGGCAAGAAGCAGATTGATAAGCACAGATTCATTCTCCATGATTGTAGAAGGTTTATTGGTGTGACATCATGATTCATACAGAAAGGGTTGATCCGCCAATCGTTTATTCGCCATCCGCCGGACCGACGTATGGCGGACTAATCAGGCGCAGACCGCTTCGACCAGTCCTAAAGACCTGCTCGATGTCGTTAATTATCGTTTCATTCGATAGATAGGACCAGTGCTGAATCAGTTCATTCTGATCAAATTCCAGAAGATTCGTCAAAAAAGTATCAGTATCCTGCGACGGTACGTCGGTGATATCGATCTCGTGAACGTCGGCGGCCAGTGGTGGCGACGTATTACGTTTGAAGCCTACCCGGCCCAGCCGGTTCTGTAGAAACTTAGCCGACGACGCGACCAAGGCCAGATCACGTCGGTGGTAGTACACATGCACCCGCTCGCACAGGTCAATCAGAAGATTCATGGGGTGATCTACTTCAAAGGCATCGTATGGAACATCAGCCCCCATCAAAATGGCCTGCCTAAACGTTTCCCGACGGCTGAGTCTTTGTTCTTTAAGCCGCTCAAGCATGTAGTACAGCACCTGATTACCCATCGAGTGGCAAAGCAAATGAATGGACCGGTGGCAGGGCTTTGCGGTAGTTGTATTAAAAAGCTCGGCCAGGAAATCATGAAGCCGCTGATACACACGGGCCAGGGCGTAGCCGGACACCCGGGCATCGTGCTGATCGTCGAGGTACCGCAGCAGGCTTCGGCGGGCCGGCCAGGTAAATGTTATGATCGTCTGAACGTTGGAGCCAGGCTTAACGTACCGGGTATGTAACAGCCGGATTGTTGTCAGGGTCACAGCCAGGTTACTCCGAAATCCGTGGATAAAGAACAGTACGTTCCCGGCGTTGTCATCTTTCAGAGTTCGAAATACCTCCATAAATACCTGATTTGACCCCGATAAGTCTTCTGCTGCTCTGGCCTTACCTTTGCCCTCGAGCTGCTCAGGCGATTTGTCGGAAGCAGACAAGATCGTTCCGCTAAACATTTCGATCACCGGTGGCGTGATCAGATCAGGGACCAGTTCAACCGTACCCTGATCCTCTACGTTATCGGGATCAAAGGTGTACCGAGCGAAGCGAAACGAGATACGGGCGTCATCAACGGCCCGTTCCCGACCACCAGGGTTGATCACTTCTCTGCCGTCGATGAGATCAATCTGACGGTTCGTAATCAGGTAATGTGTAACGGTTGCCATGAGAATGTTAATTGATGTGGACACTCGTTTGCCGACCAGATCAATGGACATAATACACTGATCTGGTCGGCGCAATTATCTCTAAATCAAGCACAATATGTTGATTATTCTTTTGGATAAGCGCATTTGTTTTTAATAAAGTCCGCGATGGGCATCGCATAGATTTTGTATTTACCGGTGCCGGCGCATACGTAGTTGTTCAGCACCTGATTTGGCCTCATTCCCGTATCAAATGTGCCGTCCGGATTACATGACCAGGTTCCATCGGAGCGTTGGATGCACACAACTACTTTCACATTAGAGGTACACGTATTTTTCCATTCAACCTCGACACTGTTGCTGGTGCCACATCGGGTACCTTTTACAGCCTTCGTGACGGTAATACACTTGGTAGCGGAGTTCCAGTCGCAGGTGCTGGGCGCGGTAGTCGGAAAATCCAGGCGTAATGATTTACATTGACTGGCCGTGATAGTTATGTTTCCCGACCACTTAACTCCCGTGTTACTTTGAGCCGTATAAGCATAGGTACCCGGCGGCCGCGTCACGGTCACGCTGTTGCCACAGGCAGGTGCTAATGTGAAATAACTGGTTATCTTGCCTGCAGCCGACCCGTCAATGGCAACATCAATGCTACTCCAGCCACTTGATTTGTCGGTCCAGAATACGAATTGTCCGGTTGTCGATGCCGCTTTTTCAACAACCACATTTTTTGACACTTCAGAGGAGCCGTTTGCATTGGTTGCAGTTAATTTGACAGTGTAAGTACCTTCTTTGGCAAATTGCTTAGTTGGATTAGCTACCGTCGAGGTTGTACCATCACCGAAGTCCCATCTGTAACTGCTGGCGTTAGTCGATAAGTTGGTGAAATTCATATTCACGGGTGCGATCAGATTCGATGATGGAGAATATGAGAAATCGGCCACAGGTTTTGGGTTAGGGGGCGGGGTGGTACCAGTTGAGGGCTTATTTATAGTGACTGTCTGGCTGTATGTATCCGCACCTCCGGGACCGGTAGCTTTCAGTGTGATCGTGTACGTACCTTCAGAATTGAATGTGAGAACAAGGTTTTTATTTGTTGACGTTTGATTGTTGCCAAACGTCCAGACGTACTCAGTTGCGTTTTCCGATTCATTAGTAAACGTTACCGTCACGGGCGCAACTAAATTAACCGAAGGGGAAAAGGTAAAATACGCTTCGGGCACCGGAGTCGGTTCAGGGTCTTTTGTACACTGCCCTGCAACAAACAGGAGTGAAAGGACAGGCAACCATACGGTTAGAAAAGGCATACCGGGCTTATTCATAGCAAAATTCGGTTGGTGTGGTTAACGAACTAGACAAACGCCCGGACGATACGTCGGGTTGTTTGATAAGCACAAAGATTAGCTAACCACCGCTTACTATAAATCCCTGATTGCTATTATTTTATATCCTTAAATTTGAGGATATACATACTTTGAAATGCGGCCAGACTACGTAAGTTTGTTCGAAATACCACACTCTTATGAAAAGACTGTTATTCGCATTGTGCCTGCTTGCCAACGCAGGTCTTTGCCAGACGCACCGGATTGACAGCCTGAAGCGGGTATGGAACAACTTGCAGCATCAGCCGCAGGTATATAGGTTCGACACATTGCGCTTTCAGGCCATAAAAGCGCTGATGCGAGCTTATATGAACACAAATATGGATTCCTCCCTATACTTTAATGATATATTGATCACATTGTGTCACAAGCCTGGGCTACAAAAAGAGCTTATTTATGCCTATCAGTATGCTGGCTATATTCATCAGCTAAAAGGGGATCATTATTCATCTATCCAGCTAAATTACAAAGCCTTAGTATTAGCTGAAAAGCTAAAGCAGCACGAACGGGCAGCAACTTCACTACAGGGATTGGCTCATGCCTATACTAGTTTAAAAGATTATACAAGAGCCATTGAGCTATGCCGGAAAGGACTAAATATACTCCGGCAACACCCCGATTCATACGTTCAAGCTTCTGTTCTGAACACGTTAGGTGCCGTATATCGTGAGCAAAATAGATTAAACGAAGCTCTCAGTATTAACCAGCAATTATATAAACTGGCCAAAGCTGAAAAGCATATATGGTATGAAGCTCAAGCTCTTCATATTATTGGCTGGATCTATAAAGACATGGGTAACATAACTAAAGCTGTTACATATTATGAAAACGCCTTGATAATATCCCGCCAACTAGGTAACGTTGATTTAGAAACTTCTATATTATTGCACGTAGCTGATATAAACTTTGTTCAAAAAGACTGGTCAAAAGCACTTAGAAACTGCTACAATGCGAGACGTATAGCACTACGTACGAAGAACAGTAGTATTGTTGCAGAAGCTGATGAAATCCTTTATAAAATTTTCAAGCAAACAGGTCAGGCTTTTAAAGCACTGAAAGCCCACGAAGATTTTGTTTTACTGCGAGATAGTTTATCGAAAGAGAAGACGAAGCAAAGAATCGAAATGTTGCAGGCTCAATACGATAACGTGCAAAAGACAAATGCACTTCAACAGGAAAGGGTGGAGAAATTGAAGCAAATAAATAGAAGTCAGCGATTAATCCAAATTCGTAATGTACTTGTGCTTGGAACCTTTACTACTCTGCTCATTGCGGCCTTGCTTTTATGGAATAATCGTAACCTGCAATCCAAAAACCAAGAAATAAATAACCAGCGGGCATTGCTGGAAGCTGCAAAGGAAGAACTAGCTCATGTTAATAAAACACTGGAGTTCCGCGTGGAAGAGCGTACAGCAGAACTCATTCAAGCTAATCAGGAATTAGTCCGAAAAAACGAAGAAATAAGAGCAGCTCTTTACAAGGGGCAAACGCTTGAGCGAAAACGCGTGGCAATTGAACTACACGACAACCTGAGTAGTCTACTCAGCGCTGTCAATATGAGCATTCAGACGATAAATCCACAAAGTCTTTCTGGCTCTGAACAAGACGTTTATCAAAATATAAAACAACTTGTTCAAAGTGCTTATTCTGAAGTGCGAAACATTTCGCATAATATTCTTCCTGCCGAACTTGAACGAGAGGGGCTTGTCGCAACACTCAACTCCTTAGTAAGTCGCTTAAACCATAGTTTATTAATCCGATTTTCACTTGACATAGTAAATTTAAACGATCGATTACCGGTAGAGATTGAATTTAATGTGTACAGTATCGTCCTGGAGCTACTTAACAATGCAATTAAACACGCCCAACCTACTTCGGTTACGATTGGTTTGGTTAGAACTCAAATTGGTATAGAATTAACAGTTATGGATGATGGAATTGGCCTGGGAAACTCCCAACCAAAATATGGAATTGGTCTGCAAAATATTCAAACACGACTTGATTCTCTCGGAGGCACATTTGATGTTCTACTATCTGCTATGAAAGGCACACATATACACATAAAAATTCCCATCGAAACTGTTCGAATCGATGGGAATGTAAGAATAAATTGACAACACTATTTAACGACTAATATCTTCCTCCGGATTACTTACAGTACTACTGGTCCCACCTGGTTCGCCAGGTGAGTGCATGAACGGGTCAAAAGGAATCAGCTTATTATCCCCTGGCTGAATAACAGTAGATATCCCGCTCGCTAATACTTTATCCCGAGCTGTTGCATCATCCTTATCATCAGTCTGTATAAAAGCATTTGTACTCATTATCCTAATTGATACACTGTCAATTGTCAATACATCTGTGATCGACTCAAACGTTCCTTGATGGCGTTTAATTGTTAGTTTTCCATCTGTGGTTAATTCAATTAATACTGGAAAATCGAGTTCAAAATAAGAATACTCAGCAGCCATAGTTTTAAGTTGTTTTAAAAGTAGGACAATTTGATTAAACAAGTTGATATTTAATAGCATACTTTACTAACCCGATCGTCGACTGTACACCCAGCTTCTGCATCAGGTGCTTCCGGTGGGTTTCAACCGTAGTTGGAGCAATGAATAGTTTTTCGGCAATTTCAGACCCTGAATACTCCTGAGCAATCAGTTTTAGTACGTCCAACTCCCGTTTAGTAATCGTTATTTTATCCGGTTTGCCTGAGTCCGGTACCAGTTCAATACTGGTTTCACCGGCCAGTTGCATCAGCACTTGATCGCTGTAAAATTTATGCCCTTTGTTAATCATGACTAAGGCTTTTTCCAGTTCGCTCCGGTCGGCGCTTTTTAGAACGTACCCGTCGGCTCCGGCGCGAATGGCTTCTTTGATGGCATCAGGCTGGTCAGCCACGGTCAGCAAACAGATTTTTACACTGGGAAATTGGTCGCGAAGTTGAAGTGTTAATTCAATGCCGTTCATAATCGGCATCTGCAGATCGGACACCACCAGGTTAATATTTGAATCCAGTTCAAGCGCTGTCAGAACCTGCCGCCCATTCGTATGCTTCGAGACAACCTCAACGTCCTCGATACTCGCTAGTAGCATAGCCAAGCTGTCTAATAGGATCCGGTGGTCTTCAACAACAAGAATACGCATGGTGTGGTGTCTTAACGACGAATCGGTTGCAATCTGATAAATAAAAAAAGCAAAAACAATAACCTAAAAATCAACTTTTTACTATTCCTTCAGCGATTACATACTGGTTGTTTATAAACTACTGTTTAACGGGCGCCACAACAGCAAAGCCGGAAGAAACCGGCTTTGCCGAGCAAGCGCAGGTCTATGGTGTGGAGAAACGAACACTGTAAAGGTCTAAACTTCGTCCCTTCCATACCATCCCATATTCCAACGATTTTGTATCCTACAATCTAAGGATATTACTTGCATCGAGACGTCAATAATCCGTTAAACCGGCAGCTTTACCGATGTCTGGAGCAGATTCGTGGCGCATTTGGCAACGAGCGTTCCGTCGGCGGCCGTGATCGTGGCTTCGCAGTGGATGACGGTTCGGCCCGCCCGCACGATCCGGGCCGTTGCCGTCAGGATGTCGCCCAGCCGGGCTGCACGCAGGAAATCAACGTTCAGGTTAACCGACGTATAGGCGTACTCGCGACCCAGGGCGTATACCGTCATGCCGACCAGTTCGTCCATAATGGCCGCGGCTGCTCCCCCGTGCAGCACGCCGGTCGGGTTGGTCATTTCTTCCCGAACCGCATACGTAGCGACCATCCGGTCGGGCTCAACGGCCTGCAGGGTGCCGTGCAGCCAACGACCAAACGGAGACGGACTGTGTTCGGTCGACTGCCCGATGAGTAAGCGGAAGGCGTCCAGGCGCGGATTCGATGCTGTAGATTCCATAGGCGCCAAAAATAGTATTTAACTAAGCTAAATGGTCTCCACATGCTATTATTTATGGACTTTCTTGCGAGGTTTTCAGCAGTTATACTACTTTTGGGCGATTTTTAACTTGCTACTACGTATACTGAATGAATTATACGCTAACTCAGATACCCGATCGCACCGCCAAGCCTCGTCAATTCGGATTAACCATGGCCATGGACAAGGGCCTGAGCCTTCGGGAAGCTGAAGACTTCATGTCGACCTCGGCGGCTTACGTTGATATTGTTAAACTGGGCTGGGCTACGTCGTTTGTGACCCCGAATCTGGCCGAAAAAATCCAGATCTACAAGGAAGCCGGTGTTCCCGTCTACTTTGGTGGTACGCTCTTTGAAGCCTTTGTCATCCGGAATCAATTCGACGATTACCGGAAACTGCTCGACAAGTACGATCTCGAATACGCTGAGGTGTCGGATGGCTCCATCGATATGAAGCAGGACGACAAGCTTGCCTATATTCAGAAACTGGCTACGCAGGTAACGGTACTGTCGGAGGTTGGCTCGAAAGATGAAGCCAAAATCATTCCGCCCTACAAATGGATTCAGCTCATGAAGGCCGAACTGGAAGCCGGGGCCTGGAAAGTAATCGGCGAAGCCCGCGAAGGAGGTACCGTCGGTCTGTTCCGGTCGAGTGGCGAAGTTCGTCAGGGGCTGGTAGAGGAAATTCTGACGCAGGTGCCGTTCGAAAGCATCATCTGGGAGGCTCCGCAGAAAGAACAGCAGGTTTGGTTCGTTAAGCTTCTGGGGGCAAACGTGAACCTGGGCAACATTGCTCCGCATGAATCGATCCCGCTGGAAACCATCCGGCTCGGCCTGCGCGGAGATACGTTTATGCACTTTCTAAATGGTAATGGTCAACACTAATCGTTGCCGGGCGTGCGCCTTTCAGGCGTCATGATTCGCAACAAAACACGATGGAACTATTAAAATCGCTTCTGGATTTTCTGCTGCACCTCGATCGGTACCTCGACGCGTGGGCCAATAACTACGGGATCTTGCTCTACGCGATCCTGTTCCTGATCGTCTTTACCGAGACCGGGCTGATTGTCATGCCGCTGCTCCCGGGCGATTCGCTCTTGTTTGCAGCCGGCGCACTGGCCGCCCGCGATACCAATGAACTGCGGGTGGAGGTGATCATTCCCCTGCTGATCATCGCGGCTCTATCGGGCGACAACGTCAACTACGTGGTCGGAAAGTTTCTGGGAAATCAGATCAAGATGCGCGAACGAATCCTGTTTTTTAAACGGGAATACATCGCCGAAACCGAAAAGTTTTACGCCAAATACGGCGGGCGCACGGTGATCATCGCCCGGTTTATCCCGATCGTACGGACCATTGCGCCTTTTGTGGCCGGAGCCGGGAGCATGAACTACGGTACGTACATTAAATTCTGCATCATGGGCGCGGTGCTGTGGGTAACGAGCATCACGCTGGTGGGTTATTTCTTCGGCAACTTTCCGTTTGTTCAGAAAAACTTTGAGCTGGTGGTGTTCGGTATCGTTGGCCTGTCGGTGATGCCGATTCTGGTCGAGGTGCTGAAAAAACGGCTGCGCCGGACGCCAGCATAACTTACGGTTTCGCCTTAGTGGCCTGTTCAGCCCCGCCATCTTATGATCGGCGGGGTTTTCTTTATCCACGCAAATCTGTGTAATTCGCGGCTATGAAGCGTTACGGACTCATTGGCTACCCCCTCACCCACTCCTTCTCCCAGCGGTACTTCACCGAAAAATTTGCCCGCGAAGGCATCTCCGACTGCCGCTACGATCTGTTCGAACTCCCCGACATTACCGCGTTGCCAGACATCCTGCAAATGCCCGGTCTGCGCGGCCTGAACGTCACCATCCCCCACAAACAGGCGGTGCTGCCCTACCTTGACCGCCTGGATGCTTCGGCCGAAAAAGTAGGCGCGGTGAACGTAATCCGGCTCGAACCCGATGGTACACGCACCGGTTTTAATTCGGATTATTACGGTTTCCGGCAGTCGCTCGACGACTGGCTTCAGGGGCTTGGGCGCATGACCAGCGGACTCAAGGCGCTGGTACTGGGCACGGGCGGTGCATCCAAAGCCGTTACGGCCGCCCTGGCGGATCTGCAACTACCGTTCGTGATGGTGTCCCGCTCTAAAACCGATACGACCATTTCCTATAACGACGTACCGGACCTGATCGCCAGCCACCAGCTAATCATCAACTGCTCGCCGGTAGGTACGTACCCACACGCCAGCGAAGCGCCGGCTATCCCCTATCATCAACTCACAGACCAGCATTTGCTGTACGACCTGGTGTACAATCCCGCCGAAACCCGTTTCATGCACTACGGTCGTGAGCGCGGGGCCGCTGCGCTCAACGGTTTGCGGATGCTGGAACTTCAGGCCGAAAAAGCCTGGGCTATCTGGCAGCGTGAGTAGAGACCGGCCGACAACTTACTTTGCCCTGTACAGACAACCCCGACAATTTTTATGGCCCTAACCGTTTTTGCCGTGATCATCGCCCGGCCGGGTGCCGAAGCCGACCTCCGCAACGGACTGTATAACCTGATTCCGAAAGTACGCGAAGAAGACGCGTGTATCCTTTACGAACTCTACGAGAGCGCCGAACACCCCGAGCGCTTCATCATGTATGAAATCTGGACCGACGAAGCCGGGCTGCAGGCCCACAACCAGATGCCGCACATGCAAGAATTCGGCGAAGCGGCCCGGCCCTGGCTGGCAGCTCCGGTCGAACTGATCAAGCAGGAAACGTAGTAGTTTCTACGACACTCCATCGAATTCCGGCGGTTATCTGGCCGCGGTTTCGTAAACTTGGCAACCGGTTTTTGCCCTGCAACCGGTTGCTTTTTTATGACCTCCTCCGACCTCATTGTTGCCAACGCTACCGTATTTACCGGTTTCGAATTCATCCCAAACGCCTTTGTCCGGATCGCCAGCGGCCGGATTCAGGAGGTTACGACCAGCCCGCTTTCCGGGCAGGACACCATCGATTTCCAGGGGGATTATCTGGTGCCGGGGTTGGTTGATCTCCAGCTCTACGGCGGTTCGCACCGGTTTCTGAACGAACAACCCACCCCCGATACGGTCCGGCACATTTACGAAACGCACCTCCGCAACGGCACCACGACGCTGCTGCCTACGATCAACTCCACCTCGCTGGACATTATGCAGCAGGCTACGTCGGCAGTGCAGGTGGTGCGTCAGGAAAACCCGTTTGGCGTGCCCGGTATCCACATCGAAGGGCCGTATTTCAACCCGATCAAGCGCGGGGCCCACAGTTCCGTTTATGTGCGAACGCCCGCTGAAGGGGAACTCGAAGCCCTGTTCAGTACTGATGCCGACGCGATCCGGATGCTGACGCTGGCTCCCGAAGTGCTGACAACCGAAGAACTTACCACTATCCAGCGGCTCAAACACCCGAACACGCTGCTGTCGCTGGGGCACTCCAACGCTACGTATCGGCAGGCTACCAGCGCACTGAACAACGGCATTCCCCTCGCTACGCACCTCTACAATGCCATGCGGGGTTACGAAAGCCGCGAGCCGGGGGTTGTCGGGGCCGTGTTTGACCACCCGACGGTGCGGGTCAGCCTCATCGCCGACGGGTACCACTGCGATCCGGCTACCATCCGCATTGCCCACCGGTTGCTCGGCGACCGGCTGTTCCTGATTTCGGATGCGCTGTTCGCCAACGTTCCCGGGCTCGACGGCCCCCGCCCGGAGTTTTCGCTGGGCGAATTCGTAGTGCATTACGAAACCGATCCCAACGGTCCGGGTCGCTACGTCAACTTTGAAGGAAAGCTGGCCGGCTCGGCCATTACGCTCCTCGACTGCGTACGGGTGTGTGTCGAACGCGTCGGCTTATCGCTGACCGATGCCCTGCGAAAAGCCACCGCCATCCCGGCCGAGATCATTAGCTTAGGCGATACGCTGGGGAGGATTCAGCCCGGCTACGTAGCCAATCTGGTCCGGCTGGATCAAACGTTGACGGCCATGGGCGTGTGGGTTGAAGGCAAACCTTTACTCTGAGTGAATCGTTTTGTATATTAGAGTTTTTACCACCGTACTATGCATCACCCTATAATTGAACAAATTCTGGAGTACCCCGACGCTTATCTGATTATGCAGGAAATCCAAGCTGCGCTGGCCGAAGAACGTAAAAAGCGGGAAGCTTTTTACAATGACATCACCGATGAATACAAAGTTGAGTTTATCAACGGTGAAATCGTTATGCACTCGCCAGTGAAGAAGTTTCATAATGAAGCGACTGGGTTATTATTTCAGCTTGTCAATGTATTTGTTCTAAGAAATAAGTTAGGCTTTGTTGGTATAGAAAAAATCATGACGGCCCTAACCCGTAATGATTACGAGCCGGACATCTGCTTTTTTGGCAATCAAAAAGCCGCATCCTTTACGTCTACTCAAACCTTGTTTCCGGCTCCCGACCTTGTTGTTGAGGTTCTCTCAGACAGCACAGCCAAACGCGACCGGGGCATCAAATTTGATGATTACCAAGCTCATGGTGTTGAAGAATACTGGATTGTCGACCCCGATCAGCAGTCTATTGAACAATACCACCTCGTAAACGGAGCTTATGAGTTAATCCTGAAGGCTACCGAGGGCCATATTCGTAGTTTTGTACTGCTGGGCTTTGTAATACCCATTCAGGCAGCTTTCAACGAAGACGCCAATATGCAAACGATGACGTCTATTCTACAAAGTCAGTCGCCAGCTTAGCTAAGGCCGGTAAATACTCAGCTCATCATCACCAATCTGCTCCCGGTTTGCCAGCTTACCCGTTACGACCGGCGCCTTAACGCCACCATTGAGCAGCATTGGGCTCCTGAACACCCGCATCTCATCCCACAGGCCGGCGTTAATGAACGATTGCAGCAGGGCCGTCCCGCCTTCGACCAGTACAGACTGAATCCGGCGTTCGAAGAGATCGGTCAGTAGCTGCGGCAGAAACGGTTTGTCAGGACTGAGCTGGATGTAGCTCGTCTGACCGACCGTTTCATGTTTGATGAAATTGTAGCCGAGTGTCGGCTGGGTGTTGTCAAACAGATTCAGGTCAGCGGACAGGGCGAGCTGCTTATCAATTACGATGCGCGTCGGGTTACGCCCCGGGACGAGCCGCACGTTCAAACGGGGGTTGTCGGTACGGGCGGTGTTGGTACCCACCATGATGGCGTCTTCTTCGGCCCGCCAGCGGTGAACGAGCCGCTGACTCAACGGCCCGCTGATCTGTACGGGTTGTCCGCCCGCCCCGGCAACAAACCCATCAGCCGTTTCGGCCCATTTAAGGACGATATACGGCCGTTGTTTTTCCATGAACGTAAAGAAACGAGCATTCAGCAACCGGCCCTGGTCGGCCAGCAGTCCGGTTTCCACTTCAATACCAGCCGCCCGAAGCTTCGAAAACCCCTGCCCGGCCACCAGCGGATTTGGGTCGTCGTTGCAGCAGATCACCCGCTTCACCCGCTTCTCAATCAGCAGATCGGCGCAGGGCGGCTGCTTGCCGAAGTGTGAACAGGGCTCCAGCGTTACGTAGAGCGTGCTGTCGGGCAACAGGAGTTCCCCCTCCGGGCTGAGCGATCGGACTGCATTTCGTTCGGCATGGGCTTCGCCGTATCGCTGGTGCCAGCCCTCGCCGATGATCCGGCCCTCGTGTTCGATCACGCAGCCAACCATTGGATTTGGGCTGACCGAACCGCGTCCCAAGGTAGCCAGTTCGAGGGCGCGGAGCATGAAGCGTTCATTCATAGGCAGGGGAATCTTTTTGTAAGGTTTTAGTCGTCAATTTTTTGGGAAATACACAGCGCCCAAAACCGGTCACGGTAAACCGTAAACCGAAAACTTCTTTAGTTTTACACAAAATTAATATTACCAGACTGAATCGAATGGCGACGGCCAAACCACTATATCAACAACTCACGCAACAAATAAAGGGGTATCCGCCCGAAGAAGCCCGGGAGATGGCCTTTATGTTACTGGATCATTACTTCGGCCTGCGCAAGACCGACGTACTGACGGATAAACCTTTACCACCTAACCGGACCGAGCCGGACTGGTCGCAGATCGTGAACCGGCTCAACCGCCAGGAACCCATTCAGCACGTTATCGGCACGACGATTTTCTGCGGGCTGGAGTTTGAAGTTTCGCCCGATGTGCTCATTCCGCGCCCCGAGACCGAAGACCTGGTCCGGCTGATTATGCACGACTTTACCGAACGCACGGATTCCGTCAAGATTCTGGACATCGGTACCGGCAGCGGCTGCATTGCCGTCACGCTGGCCCGGTTCATCCCGCAGGCCGATGTGATGGGCTGGGACGTATCCGACGAAGCCCTGGCTATGGCCCGGCGCAATGCCGATCAGCTCAACGCCGACGTTACGTTCGAAAAACAGGACATTCTGAACGTAACAGACGCCGAACTGCGCAAATTTGACTGCGTGGTGAGTAACCCGCCCTATGTCACGCGGTCGGAAGCGGCCGCTATGGATCGCAACGTACTGGATTATGAACCCGGACTGGCTTTGTTTGTCGACGACAACGACCCACTGGTATTCTACAAAGCCGTCGCTGATTTTTGCACCCGTCACCTGACGAAAGACGGGGCCTGTTACGTTGAAATCAACGAACGTTTCGGCGAGGCAACCCGTCAGGTTTTTGAGGAACGCGGCTTCCGGCAGATTCAGGTGTACAAAGACATCCACGGGAAAGACCGCAGCATTCGGGCCACGTTTTAGTTCCTGTTTAATTGATTTGTAGTGAGTGGTTCGTCATTGACCGGCGTGTCGTAGTGGCGGTGTTAATCAATGGCAAACTACTCACTGCAAACTACAAACTACAACCAATGCAAGCGACGACATTTACATACCATACAAAAATCCGCGAGGTGTTCAACGAGATGAGCCAGATTGTGGTGGGGCAGGATCGCCTGCTCAACCGGCTGCTGATCGGCCTGTTCACCGGCGGTCATATCCTGCTGGAAGGGGTGCCCGGCTTGGCCAAAACACTGACCATCAATACGCTGGCGAAGGTGTTGGACCTTGACTTTCAACGGATCCAGTTTACACCGGACCTGCTGCCTGCCGATCTGATCGGCACCATGATTTTCAACCAGAAAACCGCCGAGTTTGAGGTGAAGCAGGGACCCATCTTTGCCAATCTGATTCTGGCCGATGAGGTAAACCGGTCGCCGGCAAAAGTGCAGGCCGCCCTGCTCGAAGCGATGCAGGAAAAACAGGTGACCATCGGCGAGGAAACGTTTGTACTCGACCGGCCGTTTCTGGTGCTCGCTACGCAGAACCCCGTAGAGCAGGAAGGTACGTATCCGCTGCCCGAAGCCCAGGTCGACCGGTTCATGATGAAAGTGTTCGTCGATTACCTAAGCAAGGAAGATGAACTGGAGGTGATGCGCCGGATGTCGAACATGAACTTCGACTATGAGGTCCGGCCCGTGCTCGACAAAGAGGATCTGGTAGCCATCCGGGATGAGATAAACGGCATCAATATCTCCGAAACCCTCGAACGCTACATCATCGAACTGGTGTTCGCGACGCGCCGACCGATGGAGTATAACCTCCGCGACGAAGCCCGCTACATTCAGTTCGGCGTATCGCCCCGGGCCAGTATCAACCTGAACCTGGCCGCCAAAGCCCTCGCTTATTTCGACCGGCGCGACTACGTATTGCCGGAGGACATCAAGGAGGTGGCCCCCGACGTATTTAACCACCGTATCATGCTCAACTACGAAGCAGAAGCCGACGGTGTGTCGACCTTGCAGGTCATTGATTCCATTCTGCGAAAGGTAGCGATCGGTAGTTGAACCTGACGGCCCGGTGGTTCTGTTTGGTAGGTAGAGCTATGAAACAGAACCGCTTATTCCTGCTGATTGCCCTACTGCTGGCGGGAGGCTTGTGGGCCTACGGAACGTTTTTTGCCCTCCCCCGTCTACCCCACCGCCGACCGGCCGACGCTACGTCGCCGGGCAACCGACGGGTTGAAAAAACGGATGCGGAATGGCGGAAGCTGCTGACCTGGTCGCAATACCGCGTGATGCGGAACCGGGGAACGGAATGGCCTAACAGCAGTCCGCTCACGCACGAACACCAAGCAGGGACGTATGTCTGCGCGGGCTGTCGCAACCCGTTATTTGCATCACAAACGAAGTTTGAATCGGGTACGGGCTGGCCGAGCTTCTATAAACCTCTCGTTCCGAATGCGATCTATACCGAGCCCGATGGAAATCGGACCGAGGTACGCTGTTCCGTTTGCGACGCGCACCTGGGCCACGTATTTGAGGATGGTCCTGAACCCACCGGCCTCCGCTACTGCATGAATGGAGTAGCTATGCTTTTCCGTTCAGCTACGGCGCGTTAACTCGGCTCACCGGTAGACCTGTTCATAATACTCCTCCGCCATCCGATTGGCCCCAAAAAAGGCGTTCACGTCGTTCATGCTGCGCAGCACCAGAGCCTGCCAGTCGGCCGGACGCTCGTAGTACATCGGCAAGATTTCGTCTTCCAGCAGAGAAAACAGGTGATCGCGGTCATGGGCATCGCGGGCGTAGTAGGGCAGCTCAGGATCGGCTGTGGGTACCAGAAAACTGTTTTCGCCGGGTTTTGCAAACTCCCGGATCCAGCCATCGTTTGTCGAGATGTTTACGGCCCCGTTCATGGCGGCCGTCATACCGCTGGTGCCCGATGCCTCGCGGGTCACGATGGGCGTGTTGAGCCAGCCGTCGGCTCCATCTTTCAGCAATTTTGACAGCGCCAGTTCGTAGCCGGTCAGTACGGCCATGTTCGGGAACAGGTGACTCAAGAAATAGAGTCGGTTAAAGATTTCGGTAGCTCCTCCATCCATCGGATAGGGCTTACCCGCCCAGATCAGTTGAATCGGATACTTCGTTTGGTTCAGCAGCCGTGCGAATCGATCGGCATCTTCGGTCAGCAAATCAGGGCGTTTGTACGCGGCAAACCGGCGCGCCCAGACCAGCGTCAGTACGTTGGGGTCGAACAGCTTACCGACCTGGTCAGCCACTACCTGAAACAGGGGAGCTTTCAATTCTTTCTTACGCTCAGCTATGGCGTCGGCATCCCCCGCGAGTCGGGCGGCTTCGATGGCCGGATCGGTCCAGTACCGCTGGTTCTGGGCGTTGGTCACGTGAATGATGGGGCAAATCCCGTCGTAACGACCCCACATCTGCCGCGACACCTCGCCGTGGAGGCTGGAAACGCCATTGGCCAGTCGGCTTAGCCGCAGCGCCACGAGCGAGTGGTTGAACACATCGTCGTGGATGCCGCTGATCTCCCGCACCATCGGCAGCGGCAGTGCTCCGAAGAAGCCCATGTCGTTCAGCAGGTTGATATCGTGTTTTTCGTTGCCGGCCTCCTCGGGCGTATGGGTCGTGAACACCAGTTTTTCGCGGACCTTCTCCACCTCGCCGACCTGCTGAAACAGATGAAAAGCCGCCGGTAACGCGTGGGCTTCGTTGAAGTGAAATACGTC
The DNA here is from genome assembly GCF_003583365.1 of Fibrisoma montanum. Classification (GTDB taxonomy): domain Bacteria; phylum Bacteroidota; class Bacteroidia; order Cytophagales; family Spirosomataceae; genus Fibrisoma; species Fibrisoma montanum. Next base: position 589,714 of record NZ_QXED01000002.1, on the reverse strand, counting down.
TGGCGCAAAGCCGAGCGCATCGACCAGTTTTGCGCCCCCCAACCCGAGCAGCATGCACTGGGCGATTTTGAGCCGCACGTCATTGTCGTAGAGCCGGTACGAAATCAATCGGGTAGCCTGGTCATTGCCGTCAATGTCGGTCGTCAGAAAAAACAACGGCACCGTCTGAAACGTATCCGGTTTCAGATAGTAGGCCCGCACCCGCACCGGCCTCCGGAACACTTCGATCGTAAATTCAATGCCGGTGTTTTCGAGAAACGAGTAAATCTTCTCCCGAAACTGCACGTCCATGGCGTTATCGGTCTTTCGGATCTGATCGTAGTAGCCGTACTTCCACAACACGCTGACACCGATCAGGTTCTGACCCAGTTCATAAGCGCTTTTCATGTGCGATCCCGCCAGAAAGCCCAGGCCACCCGAATAGGTTTTGAGCGCCTGATCGACGGCGATTTCCATGGAGAAATAAACAACGGGTTTCGAGAAGCGGGGGCTAACCGGATACGGCACCTGAAACGGCACAGGGAATGACGTGTTCATTAGAGAAGGGGCTGGGAAGCTGAGTTTTAGGAACGAATTAATCTCTGTTCACTCAAGTTTACTTAAATCCCGAACAAACAAAAAGCCAGGAGCAAAATCTCCCGGCTTTTTAGCTATTTGATTAGGCAAACTGATGTACTAACTTTTTTTCCGGCTCCTCGAGAACTTCACACTACCCTCAGAAAAGCGAGATCACTTCGTGACCGAGGGCGCTGAGCTGCTGAAAATTGCCCGGTTCAACAACGTAGTAGCGCTTGTCGGGACCATAGGTGATGCACACACCCGTTGGCCGGTCGTCTGGCAGGGAACTTGTGAAACGCAGAGCGCTCATCAGGCTGTCGAAACAGGAATAGTTGCTTGAAATCGTATGCGGTCGTTCCATCTGCTTTTCTACTGTAGTTTTGTAGAGTAAATATGACAAGCCGATGTTAAAGCGAACTTAAGGATGCCTTAAAGCTCAATTAAATAAAACGTGTCGGTCGCATTACCGCAGCTGATACTGAAATACCACTCCCCCGCCCATCTTCTGGCTGATGGCTGTTTTATTGACAAGCCGAAAGCCGTTTGCATCAAGTAAAGCGTGGAGGGTTTTCTCGGTAAAAAATGTTTTGTGACAAACCGGATGTGTACGGTTCGGTCGTTTGGCAATCAGTTCCTCAACGAAAAAACTACCGCCGGGCTTTAGGTTGGCCCGGATACTTTGCAGCATCTCCGAAGGTCGGGTAAACTCATGCAGACTGTGCTCAGCGATGATTTTGTCGAACAGTTGCGCCGGCAGGTTTGTGTTGGTTTCGCTTCCTCTGATAGTCAGAAACGTAGTGTTGCAGTAGGTGCGGCCTGCGCGTTGATAGATCTGCTGCACATTGGATTCCAGTACGTGAATATCAAGTCCAGCCACATCGATATCCTGCAGGTAGAACGACAGGCTATCGGCCATCAGGGAGTAAACAATCTCATTGTAACCTGAACCAGCGCCGATACTGGCTATAACTTCACCTTTTTTAAAATCGTAAACGGAACGATACGTCTGCAATCGTCTGTCCAGGTCCATAGACAGTAGTGTCGTCTTGCTGGCCGTAGTATCCTGAGCCAGTAACTGCGTCTTACTGAAACATCCACTTACTATCAGTACGACGACAAACAGCGGTAAACGAAGCATTGATACCTCCCGAGAAATCTAAATGATGAGATGTCAGGCACCGGGCCTGACATCTCATCAGCCAACATAAGTCTCAACTTACTTAATCTCACCCACCATATCGCCCGGCACAACCCACTGATCGAATTCTTCGGGGGTCACGTAGCCGAGCTGAACGGCCGTTTCCTTGAGCGTCGAGCCGTTTTTATGGGCCGTCTGCGCAATTTCGGCGGCTTTGTAGTAGCCAATCTTGGTGTTCAGCGCCGTTACGAGCATCAGCGAGTTGTTAACGTGCTTCGTGATGTTTTCCTCTATTGGGCGTATCCCTTCGGCGCATTTGTCGTTGAACGACACGCAGACGTCACCGATGAGCCGGGCCGAGTGCAGGAAGTTGTAGATCATCACCGGTTTGAATACGTTCAGCTCGAAGTGGCCGGTCATACCCCCGATGTTGATCGCTACGTCGTTGCCCATGACCTGCGCGGCTACCATTGTCATGGCTTCGCATTGGGTTGGGTTCACCTTACCCGGCATGATGCTGCTACCCGGCTCATTGTCGGGAATGAAGAGTTCGCCAATGCCCGCCCGCGGACCGCTCGACAGCATCCGGATGTCGTTACCGATCTTCATCAGACTGGCTGCTACGGTTTTCAGCGCGCCATGCGCTTCGACAATGGCATCATGAGCGGCCAGGGCCTCAAACTTGTTCTCGGCCGTGACGAACGGCAGCCCCGTCAGGTCGGCAATGTGTCTGGCTACGTTCTCGGCGTAATTCGGGGGCGTATTGATACCCGTTCCCACGGCCGTACCACCCAGCGCCAGCTCCGACAGGTGCGCCAGCGAGTTGTTGATGGCCCGCAGACCGTGGTCGAGCTGCGATACGTAGCCCGAAAACTCCTGCCCTACGGTCAGGGGGGTGGCATCCATGAAGTGCGTACGACCGATCTTCACTACGTGCATGAAGGCCTTCGCCTTGGCATCGAGCGTATTCCGCAGCTTGGTAATGCCTGGAATCGTTACGTCCAGCAGAATTTTGTAGGCGGCAATGTGCATGGCCGTCGGGAACGTATCGTTCGACGACTGCGATTTGTTGACGTCGTCGTTCGGGTGCAGAAACTTTTTCTCGTCGGTCAGCTGCCCCCCTTGCAGTACGTGTCCACGATACGCCACCACCTCGTTGACGTTCATGTTCGACTGCGTGCCCGATCCGGTCTGCCACACCACGAGCGGAAACTGATCGTCGAGCTTACCTTCCAGAATTTCGTCGCACACACGGCCGATCAGCTCGGCTTTGTCCTGCGGCAGCACACCCGCGTCGAGGTTAGTCAGCGCGGCCGCTTTTTTGAGGTACGCAAACGCCCGGATGATCTCGCGGGGCATTGTATTGATGTCCTGGGCAATCTTAAAATTTTCGATGGAACGCTGGGTCTGGGCACCCCAGTACACATTGGCCGGCACCTGCACCTGGCCCATCGTGTCTTTCTCGATTCTATACTCCATGAATTGACTGGATGAGTTATGGACTAATTGAATTGAGGGCAAAGGTATTAACAGCGCCGTATTTTGACTACACGATTGAATTATTACCTTTGACGAGCCGTTATCAAATGACAGAAATAAAACTATCAATTGGCTATGCAGGTTTCCATTCGTAAAATAATTGAAGGCTTAGGCGGTGATCGCTTTATCAGCAGGCCGGTCCGCCATGAGTTTGATCTTATGGAAGTGGCCAAAGAAGGCTTACCAATGGAATCGGTTGCTTACCTGCAGACTAATTTCGGCTTCACGAACAAAGAAATGAGCCACATTCTGGCAATTTCTGAGAGTACCTACCAACGCCGTATACGCGCTAAGTCAAGGTTAACACAGGACGAGACGGAGAAGGCTATTTCTTTATCGGAACTGTACGCTAAAGGCATCGATGTATTCCGAAACCAGGCCGATTTTGATGCGTGGCTCCAAACAAAAATTCCTGCCATGGGGAATCAACGCCCGATTGATATGCTTACCTCGATGCTTGGCCGCCAATACGTCATGGATGAGTTGAATCGCATTCTTCACGGTATATTCTCATAAGATTTCAAAGTCAGTCCCCTCGAAAAACAGAGACTGGCAAACTGCGTGCTGGGCGCGATTAGTTTTACCGCATGATTCTTTATCGAATTGCTGATGACCGCTACGCTACTGACCTGAACGGTACGGGTGGATTGTTTGCTCCGGGACGCTGGCACCGACGCGGAACACCGCTTGTTTATCTAACCGAGCATGTGTCACTAGCCAAGCTGGAGGTACTGGCTCACTCGCCGGCGTTGCCCCGGGGAAGAGCATTGGTGACGGTAAGCCTGCCAGATGATTCATCCATATTAATCAAGGAGTCAGCGGAGTTGCCCGACGGCTGGCAGAACTGGCCTTATGTGGACGAACTGGCCGACATAGCTGAGCAGTGGATTCGAGAAGGTAAGCACTAGATTATGCGGGTACCTTCCGCCCAATCGCCCACTGAATATAATTACCTGCTCAATCCGGTACATCCCGAACACAAAAATCTACAACTCATCAGCATTGAGCCTCATCCTTTTGATCCTCGTTTGAAATAAGGAATACGGCAATTGGCTCAATCCGGTCCGCCCTCCGGCTTACACCAGCGGCAAGGTCACCCGAAACTCGCGTCCGTCGTCTTCGATGGTGGGGGCAGGCTGGCCCAGCATCTGGTATTTGGTGAGAATGTTACTTAGCCCTACCCCATTGCTCAGCCCCCGGCTGGGTTTTCGCTGCAGATTGTTGCTCACCACCAGGCGGTGCTGCTCATCCGTCGACAACGCGATCGTCAATGGCTGCTGAGGCAGGATGATGTTGTGTTTAACCGCGTTCTCGATCAGTAGTTGCAAGGTGAGCGGAGGCAGTTGGCGCGATTCGGTGCCGGGCTGAATCCGGGTTATAAGCGATATGGCTTCGCCATGCCGCGTTTTCAGCAGATGGTAGTATGAATTGGCAAAATCCAGCTCGTTGGCCAGCGGGACCAGTGGGGTTTCATTACTTCGGAGCAGATAGCGGTACACGGTGCTGAGTTCTTCACTGAAGGTTTCGGCTTTTTTGGGGTCCTCAGCAATCAGGGCCGTGAGTGAATTGAGGCTGTTGAACAGGAAGTGGGGATTGACCTGCTGGCGGAGCGCATCCAGCTGCACCTGCATCTGGGTTTTGGTCAGGGACTCGATCTGCTGCTGCGCTTCCTGCCAGTTGTCGTAGCTATCCACTGTCTCATAAACAATCATAACGATAGCCACCGACACCACGACAAACAGCACGCTGAAAAGCAACCGGAGCGGGTCGGCGGTAAAACCCGGCAGCCGAATCTGAACGAAAAGATTGAACAGTACCAGCGCGTGCAGGCTCGCGTTGGCCGCCGACGCCATAAAACGCAGCAAGGCCCGCATTACGTACTGCCGCGGATGTGGGTGCCTGGCGTTGATCTTCAGCCCCATGTAGTTGCCGACCATCCAGACGGAAAACGTAAACCCCGCCGTCAGCCCGGTTGCTCCACCGAACGTAACCCAGTTTGTCCAGTAGATATTGCCGATCATGATCCAGCTTAACATACAACTGTTGATCGGAATGAAAATCAGTTGCAGTATCTGGTCATATTTTGAATAAACGGGCAATTTCATGGACTGGCGTGAGCAGACGTTCGGCCGTAAAAGTAGAGAGGAGCGGCTCTGCGTCAAACAATTACGTAGTAAGCCCGTAAAAACTCGTGATGAATTGTAGGAAGTTGTTCCTGAACACGCTACGCCCCGCGTGACCCTCTTAACCACGAAAAGGCCGGAAATGGGTATCTCCGGCCTTTTCAACGTAGGTGTCGAACCTTACTTTTTGGCGATGCGGTACAGTCGTCCCTGGTCGGTCACGGCGTATAGGGCTCCGTCGTTGCCCTGGGTGACATCCCGGAAACGCTGGTACTCGTCGGCCAGCAGACGCTCTTCGCCCACCACCTTATTGTTCTCGATGACCAGCCGGGCAATGTGCATTCCGCTCAGCGTCCCGACAAACAGATTGTTTTTCCATTCGGGCATGGCATCGCTGCTGTAGAACGTCATACCACTGGGCGAAACGGATGGATCCCAGTAATAAACCGGCTGTTGCAGCCCTTCTTTCTGCTGGATAGCCTCCCCTACTTTCTTCCCACTGTACTCGATGCCATACGTGATGACCGGCCAGCCATAGTTTTTGCCGGGCTCCACGCGGTTTATCTCGTCGCCCCCTCTCGGACCAAATTCTCCTTCCCACAGATCGCCCGTTACCGGGTGAAACGCCAGGCTCTGTACGTTCCGGTGCCCGTAGGAATACAGCTCAGGGCGCGCATCGGCTTGACCGGCAAACGGGTTACCGGAAGCCGGCTTACCCTCTTTCGTGATGCGGATCACTTTTCCCAGTCCCGAATTAGTCGATTGCGCCTGTGGCCGGGTTACCAGGTCCGAGCGCTCGCCGGTGCTGATAATCAGGTTTCCGGCCTTGTCAATCAGGATACGACCGCCGTAGTGCAGCGTTCCTTTGTAGGCAGGCGTAGCGCGGTAGATGACCGTGGCTCCCTCGATTGTCTTTTCGTCGGCCGACAGTTTACCCTTGGCCACCGCCGTCAGGTTACCGTCGGGGAGCGGCTCGGAAAACACCCAGTACACCATCCGGTTGGAGGCAAACTCAGGATCGACCCGAACGCCCAGCAGTCCACCCTGACCAGCCGGGTTGACCTTCGGCAGGCCCGTGATTGGTTCGCTAACCTGACCCGCCGACGTTACAATCCGCATCGTACCTTCTTTTTCGGTGACGAGCAGCCGTCCATCCGGCAGGCTGGTGATGCCCCACGGACTTTTCAGTGCTTCAGTCAGCACTTTACCCTCAAAAGGGGTTGCCGTTTTTACGCCGGCAACCCGGGTCTGGCCCGAAAAAGCCGGCGTGTAGTTCGAGTTCGGCGCTTTCGTTTCGACCGGGGCAAGGCTTCCGCCGGCCTTCGACGGGGTTTTTGAGTTGTCGGCTACGTTCTGTCCGCAGGCACCTACGGCCAGAGAAATGCCTGCCATGAACAGCAGTACGCTGCCAGTCTTGTGTAATTTGTCGTGTTGCATGTTGATTTAACCAAGTTCTGTAGTAACGTAAATTCAGGGGTACAGCGTTCGCAATCGGGTATTCTGCTGGTCTGTTGCCAGGGTTTATCGGTCAGACCTATCAGAAAAGCCTGACAAATTTAGTCGAATCCAGCAATCGGTTTCAATGTAATCGCCCGATGCCCGAACGCATTGTCTAAAGATGGGGTGAATCGCCCAGGTACTATTACCGGATTTTGTCGATTTAATGCCTACCATTCAGTATGAAGTAAAGGCCATTTCATCAGCCGCTTCTTCCGTTTCAACGAGTTAGGTGTTGGCTATGCTTTGCGGTAAGGGCATTTTCACCACACGATTCATGCATCGCCCTTACTCATGGAACAGTCAAACGTTACCTTACCGCCAGCGGCCCTCAGCCATACGGTTCAGGCTTTCTGGCAAGTCGAGCGCAACAATCCGGCTCCGGTTGTCGAAACCATCATCCCAATGGGGTGTGTCGAAATCATTTTCAATCTCCATAATGCGCCCATCCGTTCGCAGGTAGGCGGTACTCTGTATAGGCTGCCGCGCTGCTTCGTGAACGGCTACAATACCCAGCCCATTGCGCAGCAGCTTCCTCCGCAGGAACAGACGTTCTTTGGGGTAGTGCTGAACGCAACGGCTCTTAAACGCCTGTTCAACATAACGCCCGACGACTTTGCCGACTGTTGTACGGACATGACGCTGGTTGAGTCTTCGATTGACTCACTCTGGCATCAGCTTGGCGAGCACCACACGTTTGCCGAGCGGGTAGCGCTTTTCTCGACTGTCCTGACCCAACGGCTGACGAGTCAGGATCCGCGTGAGCAGGCGTTCAACCGCTTTATCAATGGCTACGCCAACAGTACGCTGTCGGTGGCTCAAGTGGCCGACATGCTATGTTACTCACCCCGGCAGCTCTCGCGCAAACTGCTGGCCTTAACGGGCCTGAACACCGAGCAGACCCTGCTTTATAAGAAGTACCTGCACGCGCTTAACCTGATTCATTATACATCCCTATCGATGACGCAGATTGCGTACACCTGCCAGTTTACCGACCAGGCGCATTTCAACAAAACGTTTAAAACGTTCACCAGCCTTACACCCGGTACGTACCGTGACCGCAAGAGCCAGCTTGTGGGGCACCTGTTCGAGAATGTCCGTTAAATACAAGGTTGGGCAGGTGGGCCGTCGGACCTTTGTAGCACAACAAATGCTAACAAACGGTCATGAAAACAACACAAAACCAAACACGCCCGCGACCTGATTTCACGCGTTTTTCCCTTACGTTAGTTATCTGCTTCGTGCTGTCGCTGGCTTCCTGTAAGAAAGAAGTAGATGTCATTACCCCCGACAAAACAGGTACGGAGCAGCCAATCCCAACGCCTACTAATCCGGCCGGCGCCGTCACGTCGGTGGCCGCACCCGAAGGGGTCATCGTTACCGCCACCATCGGTCCGGCCGGCGGCACCCTTGAATCGGCCGACAAGCGGATTCGGGTGAGCATCCCGGCCGGTGCCCTGACCACCAACCAGACCATTTCGGTGCAGCCTTTGAACCAGAACCACTGCCCGCTGGGTAAGGGGCAGGCCTTCCGGCTGCTGCCCCACGGGCAAATCTTTGCCAAACCCGCTACCATTACGTTCCACTACACCGAACAGGATGTGAACGGGTCGGCACCCCAACTGTTACGTATCGCCTACCAGAATGACAAAGGCAGCTGGCAGTCGCCCGCGACGAAAGCCATCGACACCACAGCCCACACGGTGACGGTGCAGACCACCCACTTCAGCGACTGGGGCCTTTTCCAGACCATGGAAGTCACACCTGATCACGCCTTTATCAGCCCCGGAGAGGAAGTAGAGCTGAACGTATTGGTAATCCCGGTTAAGGACTATGGCGACGACCTGCTGGTTCCTATCCCATACCGGGCTCCCGCAAGCTTAATTAAGGAGTGGACGTTGCGTGGAGAAGGCCTCCTGGTCAGTTCCGGCAATCAGGGGGCTTACTATGCACCCAAGACGATTTCGGCCGTTAATCCAGAAACGGTAACGGTGTTTCTGAACCAGTCGACCACCATCGACGGGCAGGTATTCAAAGACCTGCGACTGGTGTCGAACATCTACGTAATACCGGAAGGATTGACCTTTCGCATCAACGGTGGCAAGTGGGTCCACACTCTTTCTCCGCAGGGCGCTCAGATTCTGAATACGCCCGCTGGTAAGCTACTAAACATAAACAGCGGTATCACAACCGCTGATGAGAACAATATAGGTGTGTCCATTCAATCGTTACAGGTTCCACCCGAGACATCAGATCCAACCCTGCTTAATCCGTCGACAGCGGTCGTCATGCCCTGGGTACTCGAAGGGGCCGGGCCTAGGTTCAGCCTCTCGGATGCCAGCGCTAAAACGATTTACCAACACTTCTATCACGTGGGTAAAGTCGGTTATCCTAGCCCCGGAGCCCTCACCTTTTACAGCTTCAGCAAAGTGGGCGATTACGTCATCGGTAAGTTCGACTTACAAAAAAGCGAAGCCTTCAACCAGGTAGGTTCGGCCGGCTTCTTTCGTATCGAAGGCTATTTCCGAGTCAAACGAACCAAGTAGATTCCCAGCAAACCATAAACAACAAATCACGCACAATCATGAACTATTCATTGCCGCATACCATCGAGAGTCACCTCGGCGAAACGTTGATCTTCAAAAGCATCCGCCACGAGCCGGACGGCGACGTGCTACTCTGCGAAAATTTTGTGCAGCCCAACAGCGGTCCACCGATGCACACGCACTGGCTGCAGGACGAAGGCTTCACCGTGCTGGAAGGCCGAATTGCGTATCAGATAGCCGGGCAGCCGGTGCAGTACGCGAACGCAGGCGAGTCGATTGTGTTCAAACGGGGCGTTGCGCACCGGTTCTGGAACGCAGGCACGGACATCCTGCACTGCGACGGCTGGCTGAAACCCGCCAATACCATCGTATTTTTCCTGAGCAGCATTTATGCCGCCCAGAACAAGTCCGGTAAGGCCCAACCTGAACTCTTTGACGGAGCCTACCTGATAACTCGTTACGCCAGCGAATACGACATGGCCGAGATTCCCCCATTCGTCAAGAAAGTGGTCATGCCTATCGTCTATCGGGTTGGCAAGCTCCTGAACAAGTATGAACACTTTAAAAACGCACCCGAGCCGATCAGGGATGCGCCTGAGCTGGTCGATGTTGGATAAACTCCCTACGGATTGACCTGTATTACTGTGGTCAAAAGCTGCTTCATAGGCGGCTTTTGACGTTTCAACCAGAGCATTCTGGGCGGTTCGTATCCGATCCTCCTACTTTGAGTAAACGATTCCTAATAACAACAACTACTCATGAAATCTTACCTTTCTTTGCTGCTTGCGGCAATGACCCTAAGCCTCGCTGGCTGCAAAAAAGAATCCGACGAGGTTCACCCCCAGGAACCGGCGGTCCCCCAACCCGCTATTAGCTATTTGCAAGTGGCTGAAGAAACAGGGCCGGGTGGTGGCAACAGCGAGTTGATCATTTACGGCTCCAACTTTGGCGCTCAGAATAAGGCTACATCGAAGGTCCGGATAAATAATCAGGTGCTGGGCGCTGAGTACATTGCACTTTGGGGCAACAACATCATCGTTTGCCGCATACCGGCAAGTGGTGACAATTCGTCGGGACAAGTCACCGTTACCAATGGCGAGGGTGGGGTTAGCCCGGCCCGCGTGTTAAATGAGTGGACGGTAATTATGTACTTCAACCGCCCCTGCGCCCGCAATGATCAGACGCTGAGCTTTTCGACGGCTACCTATGTGCGACTTCGGGGGGATGCCCTCCCTGCCCCGGCTGGTCTGAAGCTGGTGCTGGATAAGACAGCCGGCGGGGCAGCAAACTTCACATCGCGGGTGGATTGGGAAGCACGCGGAGAAGGCACTTCCGTACTGAACAATGAGGAGTGGTGCGGCACCGAAAAGGAGGTCTGGACCAAAACGACAGGCACCATTTATCTAAGTACCGGGGCTAATCCGCCCACGCGGGAGAAGTATTTCAACGTTGAGGTGTACCAGATACCCGGTAAAGGCTTTGAGCTTACGATGGAGTATCTGGCTGCCGGAGTCATACCGTCCAGTTTTGTGGCAACAACCTGTACTGGGTATGAGACCAGCACCAACCGTCCCGCATCGGTTTATTTCCCGTCCGAGATGGACCGTGAGCGGTACCAGTTGCTGTTCGACGGTACCAGTCTTAAAAGTGGTGAATCTCAGACGTATAAACTCGGCATCGGCTCGATGAACCTGCACACCAACGGTGCCGACCCGGCCTGGACACCCAGCGTTAAAGTGGTTTGGGGTAGCACGCCCGCCAAGTATTAGCCTGGCGCCGGTTTTTTGTCAGGAAGGCCTTCTATCTCCTACTGCTTATGCTAATGGCGGCAGCCTGCAAGCACGGTACCGATATAGTGTCTGTCAAGCTGAACGCAGTTGGCCTGGAAGCTGATAAAATGACCACTGAATCGTCCTGGCCGTAATTTATTAACGGCCAGGACGCTATTTGTTTCCTGCCCTTATTCAAAAGCTGCTTCATAGGCGGCTTTTTCCGTTTCAGGGGCTTTCTCATTGAGCCGAAGCCGGCAGGCGGCCAATTTTGAGCCGTAAACAACAGCAAACCCCATGAACAAGCTATTCACCTGTATGCTGAGCCTTGTGCTCGCCGTTTCGGCGCTTTCCTGTAAGAAAGAGTCCGAGATTGTTAAGCCGGATGACTCGGGTGTCACGACCCCACCCAGCCAGCCCAACACGCCTGCAACCGGAGCCGTTACGCCCGTTGGCACACCAGCCGGTGAACTCGTTACGGCCACGATTGGCCCGGCCGGTGGTACTATCCGGTCGGCCGACGAACGGATTCGGGTCGACATTCCCGCCGGAGCGCTCACCGCTAACCAGACTATATCGGTGCAGGCTCTCGACAAAAACCACTGCCCCGGCGGAACCGGAACGGCCTTCCAGCTGCTGCCCCACGGGCTGACGTTCGCCAAACCCGCTACCATTACCATGCACTATGAGGAACAGGACCTCGAAGGCACCGCGCCCGAACTGTTACGGATTGCTTATCAGAACGGTGAGAAGAAATGGCAGTCACCGGTAACCGCCAGTCTGGACACCACGGCTAAACTAATGGCTGTGCGTACAACCCACTTCAGTGACTGGGCCATATTGAAAAGTGCTTCACTGGACCCCGTGATGGAAGCCATCGACCCGGGCGCTTCTGTCGACCTGAGGGTCCGCTATAATAGTTTAGCCTTGCAGGAAGAGGGTGAATTTGACCCTATTCCACGGCCCGGTACGGTTAATGATAAGTACGTAAAAGACTGGATGCTCGAACACGGTAGCGGGAAACTAATTGAAAACAGTACGACTGTAGCGACTTACGTAGCCCCTGAACGAATTCCCGCTACCAACCCCGCTGTGGTGACGGTGATTCTGAGCATGAAAGTCAACAATGTGCAGAAAGAGATTCGGCTGAGAGCTAAGATCTACGTGCTGGGCGAAGGGCTGGTATACCGGATTAATGGCGGCCCCTGGATACCCACCACCTCCGCATTGGGATTAAGTAAGGTTGAAAGAGGGTCGGGGTATTATATGACGGTTCAGACCGGCTCTGTCACACCCGGAATTGTTTCATCGGTTTTACTAAGCTGGCCCGTCACCAGCCGCCAGGAAGGATATGAAGAACACAGCTTACCCTGGAAGCTGAAAACGTCTGAAAACGATTTACAGATTCCTGTGCTGACTATTACTACAAACCCGTCGGGTCAGCCAATTTATACGTTTCATTACATAGAAAATAAGACAGCCTATCCGAGCCCCGGTGAACTGCGTTTCATACGTAAAATAGACCAGCGAACCGGCAATGATTACTACATCGGTTCATTTACCATGAAGAAGGCCGGTATCTATGAGTATTCGGGTGGTACCGACCAGGGCTTCGATGGCGTTGCCAACGTCGAAGGGTTCTTCCGGCTCAGGCTGATGCGGACATTATAGTCACACCAACGTAAACAACAATCCTCTTTTAAACCATGAAAAAGTTATTCTTCCTGCTGCTCTCCGTAGCAGCCCTAAGCGCAAGCTGTAAGAAAGACACCGACGTAATTCCCGGCGGTCACGTTGATGCGCAGGCCGTTGGCAAATGGATGTACGGGTCGTTTTCGATGAGCGATTTCTGGTCGTACGACGGCCGGAACCTGGGCAAGCCGTTTGAACTGGCCGTAGTTTTCGACTTCAAAGCCAACGGTACGTATGAGCAGTATTTCGTGGCCTCAAACCGCGATTACGCCGGTTGCCGCACCGAAGCCTTCACCTACGAAAAAGGCCGGGTTGACTTCAACGAAGCCGATAGGTCGTTCACCACCACGCCGACGGAAGGCAAGTACCGGGGCTTTTATTCGTGCATTCCCAGTAAGAACGTCAATCGATCGATGGAGCGCTCGGAATTGAAACCCAAAACGTATTACTACGAACTGAAGACGGGCAGCAACCGCCAGACCAACTTGGTCGTTCGTTTTGAGTCCGGTTCGGGAAATACCAGCACCTTTCTGCCCACGTCCTGGTAACGGGCGGGTCGGCAACCCGAATGAGCTATGTAGCTGTATACCAGCCAGGCCCGTGCCAATACGCGGGTCTGGCTGGTATTTCCGTTTGGTTGACGTTGCAGGGATTGTGGCCGACGACTAATTTCACAGCAGAAATTTCCCCGAACTATGAGACAGTGGTTTGCCCTTGACCGTTACGACGTGCTTGTCATGCTGCTAAGCTATCCGGCGCTGTTTGTGGCCAACTACCTGATTCTGGGGTCATCCTACTTTCAGAGTATGGGCGTATTCGTGTCGGTGACTACTGTCTCAACGGTTCTGTATGTGCTTTGTGCCTGGTGTCAGGACGCCTGGATGAAATACATGCGCTACCGCTACGGCGACCTGAATCAGGCCATACGTCGGGTTGTGTACTGCCTGCTGGTTTATCTGGCATTTATGGTCCTGCTGGTGTGCCTTATTTTCGGACTGTATGACCTGCTCAATGTACCCGGCTATCAGTTTGACGCCCGAACGTTTCAATGGATTCTGGTGATTGGGGTGGTTTCGGTTATGGTTTCGGTCGGCGTTACAGAATCTTTTTACACGTACCAGAAGTGGAAACAGAGCGTATCGCGTGAATATGAACTGAAGCAACTGCACATGCAGCGGCAACTGGATGTGCTGAAGCAGGAGGTTAACCCGCATTTTCTGTTCAATAGCCTGAACTCGTTGATTTCGCTGATTGGCGAAGACCCGCGCCAGGCCGAAACCTTTGCTGAAGAACTCAGCTCGGTCTATCGCTACGTCCTGCGGACCAATCGCAGCGACGGCCCGGAACAAAACCTGACTACCCTGGCCAGTGAGCTTGCATTCATCCAGTCGTATTATCATCTGCTGAAAACCCGTCACGGCTGCGGTCTTGATCTGGTAATAGCCGTCGACGAACGCCTGGAGTCATACCAACTGCCCCCGCTGACGCTGCAACTGCTGGTCGAAAACGCCGTGAAGCATAACATCGTGCTGCCCGACCAGCCGCTGCATATCCAGATTCAGACCAACGGCCAGGCCATGGTTGAGGTGCGTAATACCCTCCAGAAGAAACAAACGCGGGTGCTGAGCAATGGGGTCGGGCTGAGCAACATCATGGCCAAGTACGAAATGCTGGGCCAGCCTGCCCCGACCGTGCAGGAAACAGACGAAGAGTTTGTGGTTAAGCTGCCGCTGATAGCCGGGTGATGCTATCTGGTTAACTGTCAACATATTCGATAAAAGCCGCTTCATGAGTGGCTTTTTCCGTTTCAGGGTATTCGGGCCTCCCCGACCAGTCAGGTCATGCTACTTTCAGGTCGGCAAACAGCCGTAGAAAGCCAAACGTACCAGTATATGGCACACGCAAACCAGATTCTGCATAACCCGCTGACCGGGCAAACGATTCGCTTTGTGCGAACGGGACAGGAAACCGGCGGTCAGCTCCTCGAAATGGAATCGACGTTCCGGGCGCACAGCGTCGAGCCGACGGCCCACTTCCATCCCCACCAGGCCGAAGATTTCACCGTGCTGTCGGGTGAGCTGACGATACGAATCGACGGAAAGCAGCTAACGCTGAAACCCGGCCATACGCTGCACATTCCGAAAAACAAGGTGCACTCGATGTGGAATAATTCCGATGCCGAAACGGTCGTGAACTGGCAGGTTCGCCCGGCGCTGGACACCGCCGAGTTTTTCGAGACCGTAACGGGCCTGGTCAACGATGGTAAGGTGACACCCAAAGGCACGCCACCGCTTTTGCAAACCGCCTTGCTGGCCCGTCGATTCGCCCACGTGTTCCGCCTGGCTAAGCCCCCTCAACTGGTTCAGACACTGGTTTTCGGCCTGCTGACGCCCTTTGCCTATGCCGCCGGCTATCGCCCGACGTATCAGAAATACGGGGATGCTTCCGTCAGGCCGAAGCCTGTTCAGCCGCAACAAAGACAGGTTGCTGAACCCTAATCCTTTAAGACACTCTTTTGCTTGGTTTACCCGATAGGTGGTGGATTGGCACCAGATTCGGGCAACGGGTAGAGGCTGGGGCCATTCCCCGGGAAGAGGCTGAGTAACGAGGCAGAGGGGGCAATTAGAACTATCTGGTATCAGGCCGGTTATTAAAAGATAGTTAGCCAATTCACGCACACTGAATGAAACCCTTGCTTCCACTACCCATCCAGTACGTCTGCGCACTGGCTCTGCTGCTGCTTCTGACCCAGTGTCGGGACGTAGAGCCTCAGCCGCCAAAGGCCGAAGGATTTGACAAACCGTTGTCGCCCACGAAATCGCACGTAGCGGGTTCCGTTATTTTTCCGCTTCGGCTGCTGGAAGATAAAATCAATCAGGAACTGGACACGGTGCTGGTAGGTCGCGGCATTCCGGGCACCCTGTTCCCGTTTCGGGTAGCGCGGGCGGGGCGGGTTCATATTCAGTATACGGGACAGCAGGTCCGTTTATCGACCCCGCTGCAACTCTGGATGACGAAACCGTTTAGTTCCGACACCACCCCACCCGACAAGCCCTTTTGCTCGCTGCAGATCAATTTCCAGAGCCCGCTGAACGTAACGCCCGACTGGCGACTGGCGAGTAACGTCCGGTTCACGGACTATGATTGGGTAATTAAACCGCAGCTTCGTCTGCTGGGCAGGGAAATATCGCTGGCCAATCTGGTGAAGAAGCTACTCCAGACGTTTGAACCGGGGATTGAAGCGGCCATCGACGGCGCAATCTACAAGCAGCTCCGGCTGGATCAGATCGTCGGACCGATCTGGAAAGATATGCAGCAACCGTTGCAGATCAGTAAGCAGTACGGGTTGTGGCTCCTGCCCAAACCCCTCGCAGTTGAAGCCAGTCCGATAACCGGCGACAAAGAAAAAATCATTGCTCACCTGCGCATTACGTTCGACACAAAAACAGCCCTGCAACTCAATAAACCGACCCACTCGCCCAGCCCGCTCCCGGACTTGCAGAAGCAGGAGCACCTACCCCGAACGGCGATTGTACGGCTGATGAGTTCCGTCCCGTATGCTGACGTAAACCAGGTGCTGAACAGCCGGATCACCAGCGATCCGCCGAAACTGGCCTTGGGAACCCTTACCGTAAAACACGTATCGGTGTATGGGGGGCAACGGTCATTGATTGTCAAAACCGAACTTGACGGCCTGCTGGATGGCACGGTGTATCTGCGGGGCCGCCCCGTGTTCGACACGCTGACCAATACGCTGACGGTCCAGAACCTGGATTTCGACACCGAGACGGAAGCCGCACTGCCCGCACCCCTCCGGTCAATGATTCATAAAGGGTTGGTAAACGTACTGGATGACCTGCTGACCATCCGGCTGGCCGACGACATCCGGCAGTTTCCCGACAAAATCAGCAAGGCGTTTGCCTCCGGCGGTACTGGCCAGAGAGCGCAGTTATTGATTCATTCCTTCCGGTTCGTGCCCCAGCAACTGGCGGTCCGGCCCGACGGCGTTCAAACCCTGATTCGGGTGGAATCAAACGTAGCGGTGCAGATGAAAAAGCTCTAGCTGCCTTCCGGTTATAAAACTGGCGCCAAGCGCAGTACCGGATCAATACCGTCGGTTCCGTTTCATCAAACCGTAGTTTTAGAGAGGAAGGCTTCCGGCTGTCCGGCTTACCACACACTCTGTTACTACCATCCGACCGCTCGGTCGACGATCGAACGCATCGGCGAATTAACGTGGTACATACGCGTTCCCGAAACCCATAACTGCCTCAGGAAACATAACCTACGCTGGCGGGTTAACCCTTTATTATGGAAAATTCCGTTCGTAAATCAGTGCGCAGGGTCATTCGGAACTGGTGGCTGCTGCTGCTGACGGGGCTGCTGCTGCTGGCGCTCGGCATCTGGATCATAGCCTCGCCCGAAGACTCGTACCGTTCGCTCAGCATCCTGTTCAGCGTTAGTCTGACCATTACCGGCCTGACCGAAGTCGCAGCGGCCGTCTCACACCGTCAGTCCATCGATGGTTGGGGCTGGACGCTGGCGGGTGGCTTAATCGACCTGGCGCTCGGTCTGTACTTTCTCGCTAACCTCGACGTCACCATGACCGTTCTGCCCATTTTGCTGGGTATCTGGCTGCTGTTCCGGGGTGTGCTGGCCATCGGCACGTCCATGAACCTCCGGGCCTACGGGGCTCCTAACTGGGGATTAAGTTTGGCGCTGGGCATTGGCATCATCGTTTTTGCCTTCCTGATCGTCAATAACCCGTCTTTTGGTGCGTTGAACATCGTCGTCTGGACGGGCCTCTCACTCATCCTGGCCGGCATTTTCCGTATTATCCTGTCCTTACGCCTGCGGAAGCTGAAAGAACGACTGGACGAGTAAGCCGGGCAGCCATTTTCTGTACGTCTATGCTGCGACTGCTACAAACACTCATTTTGTTGCTGCTTAGTACGGCCTCCGCCTGGAGCCAGACCGATACGTTGCCTTCCCTCCGAGTGCTCCTCAACCGGGGTAATACGGTCGATAGTGTCGTGGCCCGGCCCGACTCGATTTACTGGCGACATACCCTCGAAGCCGGTATCAACCTGAACCAAGGGTCATTTAGCGGCAACTGGACGGGGGGTGGTGTCAATTCGATTGCACTTGGTCTGCTCATAAACGGGCGGTTATCTTACCGGCACAATCGGTTTAACTGGGGCCTTCAGACCCAGTTGCAGTACGGTATCGTTAAGAACGCCCAGCAGGCCCTGCGTAAAAATACCGACCGGCTGTTCTTCGACGGCAAAGCAGGCTACCGCATCAGCACCCGCTGGCAGTGGTTTGGATCGTTGACACTGCTATCGCAGTTTGCGCCCGGTTTCGACTACGTTACATTGCCGTCGGGGATCGAAGCGGCCAACCAGATCTCCAACTTCTTCGCTCCGGCTTACCTGACCGAATCGTTCGGCCTGACCTACGAACCAGACGACAGTTTCGATCTGCGGCTGGGGGTGCTTACTCTCCGGCAAACGTTCGTGACCGATACGACAGTGCGGCAGAACGTACCGCAGAATTACGGCGTACCGCTCGATCAGACCAATCGTACTGAAATAGCGTTCCAGCTTGTGGCTAACTACGACCGCGATTTTGCCCAAAACCTGAACATGAGGCTTCGGTACCAGTTCTTCGCCGATTACCGGGATCTGGCGGCTCCCGACCACCGGCTCGACCTTACCCTCACGGGCAAGATCAATAAACTGTTCAACGCCAATCTGAGCGGAGTACTCCTCTACGATCAGGATCAGGATACACAGATTCAATACAGCCAAGCGCTGGCCGTGGGGCTGCTGCTGACCCTGTAATGCTGGTATCAGTGGGTACGTTCGGCCAGGGGCCACTCCCTCATTACTTACCCATTTTCTGAAGCATCATCTTTGCCCAGAAATTATCCGGATCGACCTTTAGCGCCTGTTCAAAAGCCACTTTAGCTTCGTCCTGTTTCTTCAGGCCGTAGTAGGCATCACCGATGCATTCATAGACCCAGGCCTGATTCGGGAAGGCGGTCTCGGCGATGCGCGCCAGTTCCAGCGCCTGCTCGTGTCGTTTCAACTCATTCAGCCCGTTGAACAAGTCAATGTAGTCGCCGGGGCCGGGTTTGTAGTGGTACCCGGCATTCAGGATTTCCCGGAAGCGCCCCCGCACATCAGAGAAACCTTTCCGGTCAATTTCGTCGATAACCGACCGTACGAACTCACGGGTAGGCATCACGGTTTTGCCGGTGTACGCGATATCGAGCATTTTGCGGGTAACTTCTTTTGGATTCAGGTGCTGGTTGATCAGGACGATGGCCACGTACTCATCGTCCGGCACCATCCGAAAATCGGCCGACCAGCCACCTATTCCCCCATCGTGCGATACCTGTTTGCGGCCATGTTCTTCGGTTATGACAAACCCATACCCGTAGTAGCTGTTTTTCTTCGGCTGCACAAACGGCGTCCACATCGTCTGGCGGGTCTGGGCCGGAACGGTTTTCAGAAACCACCGACTGAATCGCCAGAGATCCGACACGTTCGTCATGGCTCCCCCGTCCGGAAATGCGGGATCATTACCAGCTTTTACCGAAATGAACGACGTATTGGTAAATAATTCATACGGCGTCGCTTCGGCGGGCGCTACGAAGCCCCTGGGCTGCATGTGCGTATTGGTCATACCCGCCGGGTTGAAAATACGCTCCTGCAGCAGTGTTTCGTAGGATTGCCCCGTCACCTTTTCGGCAATTTTTCCGAGCAGGATATACCCCGAGTTGGAATACCTGAATTCCCGGCCTACCGTATCGCGCACCGACACCCGCGCCACCACCAGCGGCATAATGTCGTCGATGGACCGGGCGCCGGAACGGATCTGATCGTAGCTCGGGTGTACCATGTAGTTGCCGGTATAGCCGGTATGCGTAAGCAGATGATGCACCCGAATGCGGTCTCCGTTGGGTACGTTCCACTCCGGCAGATACGAATGGACGGTTTTCTGCAAGTCAACTTTACCTTCGTTCACCAATTGCATCATCAGGGTGGCCGTGAAAATCTTGCCTACCGACGCGATACTGAAGGTAGTAGTGGGTTGAACGGGTACGTTCTTTTCGCGGTCGGCCAGCCCAACCCCCTTCTGATACAGAATGTTGTCGCCTTTAGCCAGCAGAACAGCGCCACTAAAGAAGCGCTGTTCTACGTAGCTGTTCATCAATGAATCCAGCTTTTGCGTGAGTTGGTCCTGGCCGAAACCGACCCGGGCCAGCACCAACAGAAACCAGACTGGTCCTAGTTTACTCGTGTTCATCGTATAGTTGTTGTGTTGGTTGAGAGGAATGTATGGAACAATTGAGAAAGATGATTTCCAGCCAGCGTTTAAGCTGCTCAACGGCAGTTTCATCCAGTCCGGTGAGCGCCTGCGTACGGTTCTGCTCGATGGTTGATGCTACGTCCGCGATCAGCACACAGCCTGCGTCGGTCAGCTTCATATCCAGTCGACGGCGATCGGTTGAACTGATGGTCCGGGCCAGCAGTCCTTTTTTCTCAAGCAGTTCGATGATCCGGGCAATCGACGCCTGGTCTTTGAATACGCGTTCGGCAATATCGACCTGGCCTACATCGGGCATGTCGCGGATCACGTTCAGCACCAGCCACTGGTCAATGGTAATGTCGATGCCCTGCCGGTCAATGCCCGCCTGAGCAAACTGCCGATAGCGCTTTATCGCTTTTTCCAGCGTGTAGAAGATAACCTCGTTCAACATGACAGCACAAAATAAATATGTTATATCATAATATGCAATATCATATATTTAGTTTTGAGTAAACGGTTCCGGGTAAAGCCGCACGTAATGGCTTGGTTCCTGAAACCTACTCCGCGAAGCTGGAAAGCAGATTATGAAAGGTTTTTTAAGTCAGGCTACGGTTTAGCAAGCGGATTAAAGCCCAGCGCATAATCTCGACCAGATAGAGAGTCAGTTGCCTATCCGCGCTAAACCGCATCATTCCAAACGGGTTCTCTGCTGCTACAATGACCTGCTCAATTAAATATTTTACATACATATAGTGATTTTATAAGTCTATTTTACATACATTTACAAAGTAAATTGGAGAAAGACGCAGGCCACAGACACCATGAAAGGGACTAATCTGGGAGAATTTGAAGAACTGGTTCTGCTAACCATTGCGGCCCTGGTCAGCGAAGCCTATAGCGTAGCCATTTGTGACGAACTGGAAAAGTATACCGGTCGCTCGGCTAAGCTTGGGGTAGTCCACGCCGTATTGAATCGGCTGGAAAAGAAAGAACTGGTAAAAAGTCGGATGGGCGAAGCCACCAGCGCCCGGGGCGGTAAACGCAAACGCTATTATGAGGTAACCCACGCCGGCAAAGTGGCGCTGACCCGATCGAAGGAAGTCCGCGAAGCGATCTGGCGGGTGATTCCCGGCTTTAATCTGGAAGGTTCACTATGAAAGCACCGGCCCGCCACAATGACCGACGAAAAGCCCCCGACCGGGAGACTGCCGAGCCGCCCCGCTGGGCGCAACGGCTGCTGCGCTGGTATTGCGATCCCGACTTACTCGAAGATTTGCAGGGGGACCTGAATGAGTTCTTCGACCGACATCTGCACGAGAAAGGACCGCGACGCGCCCGACAGATTTACTGCCTCGATGTGCTGAAGTTTTTCCGACTCTACACCATTCGTAAACCCGATTGGCTAACCCTTTTCATTCACTGGATCATGCTTGGCAGTTACCTTAAAACCTCCCGGCGCAGCCTGTTGCGCAACAAACTGTTTTCGTCCATCAACATCTTAGGGCTGTCCGTCAGCATGTCGGTGGGTCTGTTGATCATTGCTTTCACCGTCGATTTGCGCTCGTACGACGATTTTCAGGAGAAAAAGGACCGGATCTACCGGGTGATTACGACGTACCAGACTCCGGAACAACCCCCGATGGACCTGGCGTCTACGTCGGTGAAGGCGGGCAAACGAATACGCGAATTGGTTGCCGGGGTAGAAGACGTGGTTATCATGCGGAGTGGTTTCGGGGGCGATGCACACGTGGGCGAAACGGTGGTGCCGCTTACTGCCTACTGGGCCGATGACGCCTTTTTCAGGGTGTTTACGTTTCCGCTGCTGAAAGGCAATCCGGCCACGGCTTTAAAAGAGCCGTATTCGGTGGTACTGACCGAGAAAACAGCGGAAAAACTGTTTGGCGAAGCCGATCCGCTGGGCAAGGTAGTCCGGTTCGACACCCTGAACTATACGGTGACCGGCGTGGCGAAGGACGTACCTAAATTTTCGCACCTCCGGTTCGAAGCCCTCGTTTCGTTTGCGACCGCTGAAGCGTTACAAGCGAAGATAGACCCAAATTTGCAGAGCTGGGAGGACATCTGGCAGAATTACGTGTATGTTCTGCTGCCGGAGGGACGTGATGTCCAATCGCTGCAGGCAACGCTGGCCAGAATCAATACCGCAGAAAATGCGGCCATTAAAAACAGAACGTTTACCGTAGCGCTTCAACCACTCAAGGAAGCGGCTTTAGGACGGAGGCTTTCCAACGCCATTGGGCCAACAATGTCCCCCCTGGTTGTCTGGATACTGGGCGGACTGGCCTTCGTCGTTATTTTATCCGCTTGCTTCAATTACACCAATCTGTCCATTGCCCGGTCGTTACGTCGCTCGCGGGAGGCGGGTATCCGCAAGGTAATCGGCGCCCTCAGAGGTCACGTTATGGGGCAGTTTATGACCGAGTCGGTCCTGATTGCCCTGCTGGCACTGGTGTTTTCGTTTGGGTTGTTTTTACTCCTGCGAACGCAGTTTCTGGCCCTTGATGCTGACCTACGTAATCTGGTTTCCCTCGACCTGTCGGTTCAGACCGTTGTTTATTTCATAGCCATGGCCGTTGGTGTAGGGCTGCTTGCCGGCTTATTACCGGCGCTGTTTTTCTCCAGAGTCAACCCGATACTGGTTATCAAAGACGTTTCCGCCCTCAAGGTGTTCCGGCGCGTTACGATGCGAAAGGTGCTGATTGTGGTGCAGTATACCCTTTCGCTCATCTTCATTACCGCTACGGTGGTTGGGTACGTACAGTACCGCAGCTTTCTTTCCTTTAATCTGGGCTTTCAGACGGAGAACATTCTGAACATCCCCCTTCGGGGCAACAAAGGCAATGTCCTGGCGAAGGAACTGGCTGCGATCCCCGGCGTCAGTGCCATCGCTCAGTCATCAATGGTAACCAGCCTGGGCAGTGTAGGCGGCACCATGATGAAATACAACAATCCGGCTGATTCGGCCCTGGTCTGGCTTAATTTAGTCGACGAGCATTATCTGCCCATGCATAAACACAAGTTAGTGGCTGGGAAAAATTTCAGTCTTCGCCCCAGAAACGGTGAAGAAAGCGAAATAATCGTCAATGAGCAGGTCCTGAAGCGGTTTAACATTGCCCAGAGAAATCCCCGTAAAGCACTTGGTCAGCTGGTAACGGTCGATGGAAAAAAAATGACGATTGTGGGTGTGCTCAAGGATTTTCATTACGAAACGGTTCTCCATCCCATCAAACCGGTGATGTTCCGCTATTCGGCCGAACCCGGCGGCTACCTCAACGTGAAAGTAGCGTCTCCGAATATTGCGGCCACGATGGAACAGATCGAAGCCGCCTGGCAAACGATTGATAAGGTGCATCCGCTCGAAGCCAAGTTTTACGACGACCAGATTGAAGAGGCTTACCGGATGTTTTCGGGGATGCTGAAAGTAATCGGCTTTATCGCTTTCCTTGCGATTTGCATTGCCTCGCTGGGGCTGTTTGGCATGGTTGTGTTCACCACCGAAACCAAACTCAAGGAAATCAGCATCCGAAAAGTGTTGGGTGCCAGCGATTCGTCGCTGGTGCTGGCCCTGAGCAAGGGACTCCTGAGCTTACTGGCCGTAGCCGCCCTGATCTCGCTGCCCGCTACGTACCTGTTCTTCGACAAAGTAGTTCTGCCCGACATTGCGTATCACCCACCCATCGGTTTGGCTGAACTGCTGGCCGGCAGCCTGATCGTTATTTTGCTGGCGGTTCTCCTGATTGGTTCGCAGACCCTGAGAGCGGCCCGCTCCAATCCGGTAAAAAATCTCAAAACGGACTAAACCGGTTCAGATCACTTTCTTTGGTACGTATAGCTGTTTTACTTAAGAACAGGCCTGTTCTTAAGTAAAACAGCTATACGTACAACTTATTTATTCCCACTCAATTGTAGCGGGTGGCTTTGACGAAATATCGTACACTACGCGGTTGACGCCTTTGACCTTGTTAATGATCTCATTGGAGATATCGGCCAAAAACTCGTAGGGCAAATGCGCCCAGTCGGCAGTCATGCCGTCCACGCTCGTTACAGCACGTAGCGCCACGACCCGCTCATACGTCCGCTCGTCGCCCATGACGCCCACCGACTGCACCGGCAACAGAATGGCACCGGCCTGCCAGACCTTATCGTACAGCCCCTCGCGCTTCAGCCCGTTGATGAACAGCGCGTCGACTTCCTGTAGAATCTGCACTTTTTCGGCCGTGATGTCGCCCAGAATCCGGATGGCTAAACCCGGTCCGGGGAACGGATGACGACCCAGAATCGTGTCGGGTAAGCCCAGCGTTCTGCCCACCGCCCGAACCTCATCTTTAAACAACGTATTGAGCGGCTCCACGACTTTCAGCTTCATGAAATCGGGCAGGCCACCTACGTTATGGTGCGATTTGATGGTCGCCGACGGCCCTTTTACCGAAACCGATTCGATTACGTCGGGGTAGATTGTTCCCTGCCCCAGCCACGATACGTCCTCGATCAGGTGCGCTTCGTGGTCGAATACGTCAATGAAGGTTTTGCCGATGGCTTTGCGCTTGGCTTCGGGATCGGTCAGGCCGACCAGGGCACCGTAGAACTGCTCCCTGGCATCGACACCTTTCACATTCAGCCCCAGCTCTTTATAACTTTCCAGTACGTCGCCGAACTCATCTTTGCGCAGAACGCCGTTGTCAACAAAAATGCAGTAAAGATTCGTGCCGATGGCCCGGTGAATGAGCGTAGCCGCCACCGACGAATCGACGCCCCCCGACAAGCCCATCACAACTTTATCGGTACCCAGTTTCTCTTTCAACTGCGCAACGGTCGATTCGACAAACGATTCGGCGGTCCAGTTCTGTGAGCAGCCGCAAATGTCAACGACGAAGTTTTTAAGCAGCGCTTTCCCCTGCAGCGAGTGTGTCACCTCCGGGTGGAACTGAATTCCGTAGGTCGGCTCGCCGTCGATCTGGAACGCAGCCACGCGAACCGTATCGGTTGAGGCAATGATCCTGAAATTCTCGGGAACGCTCATGATGGTGTCTGCGTGCGACATCCAGACCTGCGAGTGCTGATCGATACCGTGCAGCAGTGGGTTCTGATCGTTGACCGTACCCAGTTTCGCCCGGCCGTACTCCCGAATCGACGAGGGTTTCACTTCGCCCCCGCTCGTCTGCGCCATGAGCTGCGCGCCATAGCAGACACCCAGCACCGGCGTTTCGTGCCGCAGCGCGTTCAGGTCGATGGTTGGGGCATCAGCATCGCGCACAGAAGCTGGACTTCCGGACAGAATTACACCCTTGATGGAAGAGCGGTTCGTCGATGCAATGAGTTGGGGGAGATGATTGTACGGATGAATCTCGCAGTAAACGTTCAGTTCGCGGACCCGGCGAGCGATCAATTGGGTGTATTGCGAACCAAAATCTAAAATCAGAATTTGTTCGGTGGCCATGATAGGTATCCAAAATGCAAAGTTAGGGCATTTTTCGATACGTGGCTCAACATTCTCAACGTCCAACCACCAGGCGGCAGCGCAGAACCGCCTGCCGGTGCTCTACCGCCAGCAGGTACGACCCGGCCGGCAACGCCTTCACCGACGTCCGGACCAGCAGTTCACCGCCGGCTACCTGTTCGGAGCGACGCCAGACCACCCGCCCCCCCATGTCGGTCAGCGTAAGCCGGACGGTAGCCCCCGCCCAGCCGGCCGGCACGTCAACCCGCACTTCATCGCTGGCCGGGTTGGGATACACCCGCGCCACGCCTTCGCTTTCGTCCAGGGCCAGCACCAGCCGCAGCGAGGCCGTCACTACGGGCGAATAATCGGCTTCGGCGCGTCGGCTCAGTGCCCGGACGCGGTACTGGTACAAGGCATCGAGCCGCAGACTTTCGGTAGCCTGACCGGGCAAACGTCGGAAATCGTTGTAGGTCAGTACGGAGCCGGGCAGGCGGGCCAGCTGCCTGAACTGACCCGTACTGTCGGCGCGTTCGACCAGCCACTCCTCTACCTCATCGACGGGCTGGTTCCAGCTCAGCCGGACGTGGCTGGTATCGACGGCTACTGCCTGCAAATCCGTCGCTACCGGCAGCGGAGCCGCAATCGGCACGCGGAAGAACGTCAGCGCCCGCATGCCCCGGCGGTTCCGGATAAACGGACCGGCAAAGTAGCCGAGCGGCCCATCCTGGTAGTAAGAAGGCAGGTACGTCAGCGTCTGGGCGTACATTGGTTTCTTCAATTTCAGGATAATGCGGTTGCCCTGCTCGGTTGCCGATTGAATAAAACTGGCCTCTCCGCTAGGGTAATCGGTGTACA
The DNA here is from genome assembly GCF_003583365.1 of Fibrisoma montanum. GTDB lineage: Bacteria > Bacteroidota > Bacteroidia > Cytophagales > Spirosomataceae > Fibrisoma > Fibrisoma montanum. The sequence continues at coordinate 563,222 of NZ_QXED01000002.1, read as the reverse complement.
TGAACAGGGGCAGTGCCAGTTGAGACCGGTTTCCGTTGCCAGGGTTTACCAGCGTCGTATCGGCCGGCCAGCGCATTACCTGCCCTGCATTAAACTCCAGGACCAGTTCGTCGCGGGCGGGCGTGCGGAAGAAAATCCGCTGGATGTCCGGCGATTCGATATTGCTCGTGTCCGTGGCCCCGTAAAAGTCGCGGGCCACCAGCCGAAACAGTTCCTGCCCAAACTGCCGGTACCCCTCATTGCCAAAATGGACACCGTTATAAGCCGCCAGCCCGACCGTCGCGATCGGCTGATTATCGGGAAAACTCTGTTTTGACCGGCGCTGGTAATCGCGCAACGCCCCGGCCCCCAGCACCGGATCGGTCAGCAGGTTCAACTGCGAATGATAGACTTTCCGGAGGTTCGGATAATCCAGCTTCCAGTGGTTGTAGAGCTGCGGATACCACTGCTCATACGCCCCTGGATTGCCCTGCGCTTCGGCCTCGCCCTGCCGCCAGATCATGGCCCGTACGTGATCGGCCACCCCGGCTTTTCGCGCCCGGTAGAGCAGTCGCCCGTGCAGCGTAGCCAGGTTGTCGGGTCGGCCTTCGGTCCGGGTTGTGTGTTCGCCGATGGTGGTTGAAGGAGCCGCCCCGTTGATGACCGCCGTTGGAATACCGTGCTGCTGGCCGATGAGCCGCTGCAGTTCAACACCCCACAGGCTGTTCAGGCCTTCGCCCGTATTGGTCAGGCACCAGGCGGTATCGGCTGGGTTGTAGGGCGTACCAGGACGATTTACCCCGAAGGAGCGGCAAAATTCATTTCGGTACGGATTCGGATCAGACCCGCCCACCGCGTTCGACTGCCCCATGATCAGAAAGACGTCCCCGCAAACAATGCTGTCCCGAACGGCCACCCGTACCGAATCCCCTACCGACAGTCCATCAACTGCCGGATTAGCCGGAGCGTGGTGGGTAAACAAGAGAAAACTGTATTCGGCCAGTTCGGCTCTGATCACCGGCTTAAAACCAAAACGTCCCGTAGTCGGCTCAACCGGTACGCGTTCGTAGCGATAGCGCTGCTGGTTGCGCAGTACGACCAGCGAAACGGCCCTAACGGCGGCAGACGATGCGCGGCCGGAGATGCTGACCGTACACTGGCTGTTCTGATCGCGGGGGTACAACTGCAACGGAGCCGGCCACTGGCTGAGGGTAACCTGGGCCGAGCCCGGCACGGCACGGCCAAGAATGGCGGCCAGCGTTAGGATAAAGAGTCGCACGTAGGTATGGGCAACAAAACGAGCAGGCATAGCTACATGGTCCGGTAAAGCGGTGTTGACAGGTGGTTTTCTACAGCCTGAATCGACGTAACGGTCCGTTCAGGTAAATTGTTGGCGAAAGCCGGCGACACCCCGCCTGTTTGCCTCATGGATAAAGCAGGTATTTTTTCCGGATCGTTTTGTAGGCATCCAGCGCCGGCTGCCAGCTCTTCCGGATGTCGGCTTCCGACACCCCGGCTTTGAGCTGGAGCCGGAGCTGATCACTGCCGTACAACTTGTCAATAAAATTAGTCCCCAGAATGAATTTATCCTTGTCGGCGGCTTTGTTGTAAAAGTCAATTACGTATTTCAACGTAAAGCCCTGCTTCCGGGCGTCGGTTTTTGTCAGATCGAGCCCGTAGCAGACCTGGCCTTCGTTGGGTGGATTCACGGCTCCCGGCTTGTCGACGGGCGTGAACTGAAACGACCCGTTCTTCGGGTTAGGCGACCCAATCACCTGAAACTGTTTGTCCGTGCCCCGCCCAACGCTGACGACCGTTCCTTCGAACAGACACAACGACGGATACAGCAGGATAGCCTGCCGGTTCGGTAGATTGGGCGATGGCGAAACGGGCAGGTCGTAGGCTGTCTGGTGCGTGTAGCCTTTCACCGGAATTACGGTCAGGGGGCAGTTTTTCGACCCCGCCAGCCAGCCCTCGCCGTTGATCATCCGGGCCAGTTCGCCGACGGTTAGCCCGTGGACGATGGGAATGGGGTGCATCCCGACAAACGACTTGAATTTCGGATCAAGCACGGGTCCATCAACGTAGTGGCCATTCGGATTCGGGCGATCGAGCACAATCAGCGGTTTGTTCACCCCGGCGCAGGCCTCCATCACGTAGTGGAGGGTGCTGATGTACGTATAAAAGCGAACTCCTACGTCCTGAATGTCAAACAGTACGACATCGAGTGAATCGAGCTGCTGGGGCGTCGGCCTTACGTTCTTTCCGTACAGCGAAATGATTGAAATACCGGTGCGGGGGTCGCGGCTATCGGCGATCTTATCGCCGGCGCTGGCCTGCCCGCGGAAACCATGTTCGGGCGCAAATATCGTTTTAATCGTCATCCCGAGCGATTTCAGACTATCGACAAGGTGACGTCGGCCGATGACTGAGGTTTGGTTGACCACCATGCCCACGCGTTTACCCCGCAGCGAGGGCAGGTAAAGATTGGTTTGTTCGGCTCCGGTCTGGAGAGCCGGTTTTGATTGAGCAACGGCGAGTTGACTAAGCAGGCACAGTGTGATAATGAAGTGTTTCATACAAGAATTTGGTAGTCAAAGCGGTGGTATCGTCAGTTGACGGGCAGTCGAATACGAAAGGTGGTTCCGGTTGAGCCGGTAGATTCCAGCGACAACGTACCTCTATGCCCCTTGGTAATGATATCGTAACTCAACGACAACCCCAGCCCCGTACCCTGTCCGGTTGGTTTGGTAGTGAAAAAAGGCTGAAAGATCTTTTCTCTAATGCCTTCGGGCACACCAAATCCATTATCCTGTATATCAATAACGACGGCATCGGCTGATCGGTGCGTACCGACGGCAACCGTAGGTGAATACTCAGCCCCCTCTTTGCTGGCCCGTTCCTGAACAGCATAAAACGCATTGTTGAACAGATTCAGGAGTACCCGGCCGAGGTCCTGCGGTACAACCGTCAGGGCGCCCAGGTCCGGAGCAAAGTTTGTGACGAGCCGTGCATTGAACTGTTTATCCTTGGCCCGTAGCCCGTGGTAGGCCAGCCGCAGGAATTCGTCGGCCAGCGCATTCAGATCGACCGGTTCCGGCTGACCCACGCTGGTGCGGGTATGGTCGAGCATGCTGCGTACAATGCCCGCAGCCCGCGTGCCGTGGTGACTGATTTTGGCCAGATTCTGCCCCAGATCCCCCAGCAGATCGGCTTCGAGGTCAGTGTCGCGTTCCGGGCCTTTCCGGGCTTCTTCTGTCAGCTCGGCCACCAGTTCAACCGATACGTCGGCGAAGTTATTGACGAAGTTCAGCGGGTTCTGAATCTCATGAGCAATGCCGGCCGTCAGCTCGCCCAGCGATGCCATCTTCTCCCGCTGAATCAGTTGCTCCTGCGTATCGCGCAACTCGGCCAGTGACTTGGTCAGCTCGGCCGTACGTTCGGCTACCTGCTGTTCGAGCCGTTCGTTCTGTTCGGTCAGAATCAATTCTTTCTCGGCCGACAGCTGCTGAATGTCAGCCAGCCGCTCCTCCAGCTTCTGGTTCGTCTGCGCGTAATCCCGGGCCAGCAGAATGGCAAATCCGATGGGCAGCGTCATGAAAAACAGGAGGTTAATCACATTGCTTATGTAGGGACTGTAGTCGGGAGAAGTTCTGAACAACCAGACGCTGATCAGAGAACCCACCAGGAGGATCCCGATCATAATCAGTATGGTAGACAACAGCAGCCGGGCATTGGCCCGACGGCTGCGTACGGCCAGCCGACTGACGCGTATCCCCTCCAGAATGATCAGGATGAGCAGCAGCGTATTGAACACATTAAGCCCTTGCTGCGGTCCCCAATAGTGGAGACAGACGCGCGATACAACCAGCCCCGATGTCAGCCCCCAGAACCACCAGCCGAACGGCTGCTTCAGGTATATGTAATAGAACGCCAGCAACAGTGAAAAGAACAGCATCACCGCAAGGCCACTCAGCAACGATACCCAATCGGCCAGTTCAGTATCCGTTTCCACCGCCAGTACGTCCGTCAGGGTGAGGCTGTATGCCCCAAGCAGCATGGCAACGGCGAAGATTAGGTTAGTCCGCTGTCGCCGGTACGCGTAGTACAGAAAGTGAATGACACTCAGCAACAGAAAAACGCCCACCACGATGTAGTTGGCAACCGTGTTGACATACAGCCGGTTCGCCACCTGTTCAACCAGGCCGCTGGTGGGTACCAGACGGGCCGAAAACAGGGGACCGGTCAGGTAATACCGCTTCGGCACGTACCAGGGGGGCCGGTGCTGCGACAGCCGTACGGCCAGTACGTGTGGCCCCGCGGTTAGGGCTGGCAACAGATAGCGCTCCCACGATATGGGGGTATAGGTCTGCTGTTGGGTATAGCTGGTCCCTACCTTTCCCAACCGCCGGAACAACGTACCATCCAGGTAGATCTCCGAAGCCCCTGTCTGGTTCAGGTGCAGCGAAAGCGATTGCTGCGCCACCGCCGAATCCAGCACAAAGGTCAGCCGAAACCAGCCCAGCGGAGATTGCCTGAACGCCGGGAGGCTTATAATGCTGAAGTTAGGCCCGGAGGTATTCCAGCGGCTATCGTCAAAGGCGGGACTCGCCCAGGCCGGGTTATCGCCCAGATGCCACCGCCAGCCCGTGCGCAGAAGCAGTCCGTTGGCGGTCAGACTATCGACCTGACTGGTTTTCTGAGCGCGCACAGTGCCAGACCAGGCCGCCAGGCCAATCAGCATCAGAACGAGATGGAATCGGATTCTCATTCAGTACAAGCAGTTTTAAACCGCTAAAAATAAGCAGGTGCCCCGTCAATTCATACCCGGATTCAGGCTGATCCGGCCTTTCTGCGGGGAAATACGCCCCGGAGCAACGATAAAAAAACTGTCTTTTTAAGCGGGGGGCTTTGTTTCTGCGTTACTTCTATGTTGTATCCGTTAGATTTGTCCAACGCTAATCAACAGTTTCCTTGAACGTTCCTGTTTTTCTGGCCCGGCGGGTTCGTCATGCGCCCGAGGGTAGTTTTTCGTCCACCGTAACGCGCGTCGGTATCATCAGCATTACGGTTGGTCTGGCGGTTCTGATCGCGGCTTTTGGGATTTTGTATGGCTACAAACAATCCATCCAGCAAAAGATTTTCGTCTTCGGCGCGCACATTCAGATCACGAAGTTTTCAAACAACCTCTCCTTCGAGGAATCCCCCCTGTCGACCAACACGGCGCTGTTCCGGACCGGCAATCAGATTCCGGGCGTTCGGCATATTCAGGGCGTCGCGCTGAAAGCCGGCATCCTGAAAACCCGCGACGAACTGTCGGGCGTTGTGCTGAAGGGCGTCGGACAGGATTACGACTGGGACTTGCTACGCGAATCGCTGGTAGCGGGCAGCGTCCCCGATTTCCGCACCGACACGGCCGCCCGCGAAACCGGCTATTCAACGCAGCTGCTCATCAGCCAGTACATGGCCAATCAACTGCGGGCCAACGTTGGGCAGAGCATTCCGATGTATTTTCTGGGCAATCCGCCCCGCGCCCGGAAGATGACCATCGTGGGCATTTACGAGACGGGACTGGAAGAGGTAGACAAGACGATTGCCCTCGGTGATATCCGGCTGATCCAGCGCCTGAACCGGTGGGGTGCCGATTCAGTAGGCAGCTATGAAATTTTCGTCAACGATTTTACCCAACTGGAACCAGCGGCCGACAACGTATTCAATGCGATGTCGCCCGATATGCGCCTGACCCGCGTCACGGATCAGTACCGCCCGCTGTTCGACTGGATGGTGATGCTCGACCGCAATACGGCCATCCTGCTGACACTGATTGCTTTCGTGGCCAGCTTCAACATGGTATCGGTACTGCTGGTGCTGATGATGGAGCGCACACCCATGATTGGTATGCTTAAAGCCCTGGGCAGCGTTAATGCACTCATCCGGCGCATGTTCCTTTACATCGGGCTGAGCATGGTGGGCTGGGGCCTTCTCTTAGGTAACCTCATTGGTCTGGGGCTGTGCTGGTTGCAGTGGCAATTCCGGCTGGTGCCTCTCGACCCCAAGAACTACTTTGTCACCTACGTTCCCATTGCCTGGAACTGGCCGACCATTCTGCTGCTCAACCTCGGCACGGTGGTGCTGATTGCCCTGGTGCTCTGGATTCCAACCCTGATTATCAACCGCATCCAGCCGGTCAAGGCGCTGACGTTTAAGAAGTAGTTTGAGGTTTGTGGTTGGTGGTTGGTGGTTTGTAGTTAGTGGTTTGTAGTTCGCTGGCGCGTCAACACTCCTGCGTCAGCCAACTACAAACCACCAACTACCAACCACAAACCTCCTCAAACCACCAACCTCAAAACCACAAACTCTACTGCACCGGCTTCACGGTGTATCCTTTCTTCCGCAGCAGGTTGATAACGCCTTTTTCGTTGCCCAGGTGGCCGGCTCCGAAGGCGAACAGGGTTGGTTTTTCGCGGGCGGCTTTTTCAATGACGGGAATCCAGTTTTCGTTCCGCCGATTCAGCAGGTCATCCTCGAACTCGGCCATGCCCCCGCCAAACTGGCTGTTTTTGATGGATTCCATGAGCTTTGCTACGTCCTGCGCCTTGTAAGCCGCCATAAAGCTGGTGAACTCCTGCGAGGCTTCGTCGGGTTTCCGGGCCATGTCGACCAGCGCTTTGATCTGGGTTTCCATCGGCATCTTTTCAATAGCCGCCATCTGCGCGTCAAGCGTTTCCAGTCCCAGAACTTCTTTTTTATCCTTGGCGGCCATCTGCGCAAACGTCAAATCGTAGGATTGCGGCTGGCACTTGAGCAGGGTCATGTACATGAGCGACATCAGCCCAAAGGGCTTCAGCGTTCCAACCTGCGACAGGTTCATGTTCATCCGCTGTTTCAGGTAGTTGTCCAGCACGGTATACTCCTCCGGTTTAAGAAAATCTTTGATGGTTTTGCCGTCGCTCAGCGTCATTACTTTCTGCATCTGTCCCATCAGCGCCGGATCGTCGAAGTCCAGTTCGAGATAAACCTGCTGCGCGTTGCCGTATGCCGTCTGCATAGCGTCGGTGATTTTGAGATCAGCCGGGCAAACCAGATGGAACGTACCGTAGAGATACGAGGGTTTGGCCAGGCCCGGCCCGGTCACTTCATACAGGAGCGCTTTATCCTGAGCCTGTACGGCCGAGATCAGTGATCCGGCGAAGAATAAGGCAGTGGTCAATAGCTTTTTCATGGTCAGTCGTTTGTCGTCGTGGTTACGGCATCAAAACTATAGGTGCCCTACCCTGCCCGCAAAAAAATGGGGACAACCGCCGGGACTATGGGACGAAAGCCAGCATAAATGGGATGAAAGCCTTTCGGTTTTGCTTCGTAACTTTGGTACGACTTTGTCTGCTTCATCAACAGGAAAATACTGACTCAATACCAATGACCATTCAGGAAACCAAACCGTACCAACCCGTTCATAAAATCCGCCTTGTTACGGCCGCTTCGCTGTTCGACGGCCACGATGCGGCCATCAACCTCATGCGTCGGATCATGCAGTCGTCCGGGGCGGAGGTGATTCACCTGGGCCATAACCGGTCGGTGGCCGAGATCGTCGACTGCGCCATTCAGGAAGACGTACAGGGCATTGCCGTGACCAGCTACCAGGGTGGGCACGTCGAGTTTTTCAAGTACATGTACGATCTGCTCCAGGAGCGGGGGGCCGGACACATCAGAATTTTTGGCGGTGGTGGCGGCACTATCCTGCCGACTGAAATCGAGGAACTGCACGCCTACGGCATCACGCGCATCTACTCCCCCGACGATGGCCGGGCTCTGGGCTTGCAGGGCATGATCAACGACCTGCTCCGGCAATGCGACTTCCCCACCAAGCTGTGGGACCTGAACGGCCAGCTTAAAAAACTGCCCGAAACCAAGGATATAAACCTGATTGCCCGGCTGATTACCACCGCCGAGAACGAGCCTGAGCAGTATAGGCCGCTGGTCCGGATGTCAAATCTGGGCCAGACTGATCCGAGATTTCAAATCCCGAATAGCGTTCCTGTCTTAGGCATCACCGGTACCGGCGGGGCGGGCAAGTCGTCGCTGGTGGATGAACTCGTACTACGGTATCTGCGGCAGTTTCCCGACAAGACGCTGGCTATTATATCCGTCGATCCGTCGAAGCGCAAAACAGGCGGTGCCCTGCTCGGCGACCGCATCCGGATGAACGCCATCAACGATAGCCGGGTGTATATGCGGTCGCTGGCTACCCGGCAGTCAAACCTGGCACTGAGCAAGCACGTGCAGGATGCCATTGACGTGTGTAAAGCAGCTCATTTTGATCTGATTATCGTCGAAACGTCGGGTATCGGGCAATCAGACACGGAGATTACTGAGCACTCCAATGTGAGCCTGTACGTCATGACGGCCGAGTACGGTGCCGCTACGCAGCTGGAAAAGATCGATATGCTCGACTTTGCCGACGTAATTGCTATCAATAAGTTCGACAAGCGGGGGTCGCTGGATGCGCTCAGGGACGTCCGGAAACAGTACCGCCGGAACCATAACCTGTGGGATACGGCCGACGACGATCTGCCTATTGTAGGCACCATCGCGTCGCAGTTCAACGACGCCGGCATGAACAGGCTGTTCGATATGCTGATGCAGCGCGTCGGGTTCACAAGCACGGAGCAGGGGGCAGGAAACGAGGGAGATTTGCAAGACTCCGCACCCCAGGCCCTACGCCCCTCGCCCCAGGCCATCATTCCCGCCGACCGGGTCCGGTATCTGGCCGAGATCGTGGAAGAAAGCCGCCGGTACGATGAATTTGTCAATGAACAGACAGCCCTCGCCCGGCAGTTGTACCAAATCGACGGGACGCTGAAGGTGTTAACCTCTGCGGATAAACAGACCTCCCCGCTGAGTGCTGAGTTGCAGCAACTTTACACCGACCTCGAATCACGCCTACACTCCGACTGCCGGGCATTGCTGAAAGCGTGGCCGGAGATGCAGACGCGCTACACGGCCGAGTTTTATGAGTATAAAGTGCGCGATAAAGTGATCCGGCAGCCGTTGTACACCGAAACGCTGTCGCACCTGAAAGTGCCGAAAGTGAGTCTGCCGAAGTACAATGACTGGGGCGACATCCTGCGGTGGCTCCTGACCGAGAACGTACCGGGCGAATTCCCGTACGCGGCCGGCGTGTTTCCCTTGAAGCGCGACGGTGAAGACCCAACGCGGATGTTTGCGGGCGAGGGCGGCCCCGAACGGACCAACCGCCGGTTCCATTACGTCTCGAAAAATATGCCCGCCAAACGGCTGTCGACGGCGTTCGACTCGGTGACCCTCTACGGCGAAGACCCCGACTACCGCCCGGACATTTACGGCAAAGTGGGCAACTCCGGCGTGAGCATCTGTACCCTCGATGACGCCAAGAAACTGTATTCCGGCTTCAATCTCTGCGATCCGGCCACGTCGGTATCGATGACCATCAACGGCCCCGCGCCGATGCTGCTGGGTTTCTTCCTGAACGCAGCCATTGATCAGCAGTGTGAGTTGTGGCTAAGGGAGCAGGGAAGCTTCGCGCAGGGATTGCCGGGTGCTGACGCGCAGGGAGATTCGCACCCTGCTACCCCCGCCATCCCTGCCACCCCCGCGCCACGCTATCAAGGCCCACTCCCCGAAGGCAACGACGGCCTGGGACTCCTGCTGATCGGTACGACCGGCGACAAGGTGCTGCCCCGCGATGTCTACGAGAAAATAAAAGCCGATACACTGCGAAAAGTGCGTGGTACGGTACAGGCCGACATTTTAAAGGAAGATCAGGCGCAGAACACCTGCATTTTCTCGACGGAGTTTGCGCTGAAGATGATGGGCGACATCCAGGCGTATTTCACCGAGAACCGGGTGCAGAACTTTTATTCGGTGTCCATTTCGGGTTACCACATTGCCGAAGCGGGCGCTAACCCGATTTCGCAGCTGGCTTTCACGCTGGCCAACGGCTTTACGTTCGTGGAATACTACCTCAGCCGCGGCCTGAACGTCGATGATTTTGCGCCGAACCTGTCGTTCTTTTTCTCGAACGGCATGGACCCCGAGTACACCGTACTGGGCCGCGTCGCGCGTCGGATCTGGGCGAAAGCGATGAAGTACAAGTACCGCGCCAACGACCGGTCGCAGAAGCTGAAGTACCACATCCAGACGTCGGGCCGGAGCCTGCACGCGCAGGAAATCGCCTTCAACGACATCCGCACCACGCTCCAGGCGCTGCTGGCGATCTACGATAACTGCAACTCGCTGCATACCAACGCCTACGACGAAGCCATCACCACCCCCACAGAAGAATCGGTACGGCGGGCAATGGCCATTCAGCTCATCATCAACCGCGAGTTCGGCCTGACCAAAAACGAGAACCCGCTACAGGGCGCGTTCATCGTGGACGAACTGACCGGGCTGGTCGAAGAAGCCGTGTACCAGGAGTTCCTGGCCATCAACGAACGCGGGGGTGTTCTGGGTGCGATGGAACGGATGTACCAGCGGAGTAAGATCCAGGAAGAGTCGATGTATTACGAGACGCTGAAGCACAACGGCCAGTTGCCCATCATCGGCGTCAATACGTTCCTCGATCCGAAAGGCTCGCCAACGGTCGTTCCGGCGGAGGTAATTCGCTCAACCGACGACGAGAAACGCTACGCCGTCGAATCGTGCCGGGCGTTTCAGGAGCGGCACCGCACCGAAGCGGAGGTGGCCCTGCAAAATCTGCAAAATACCGCGTTGGCCCACGGCAACCTTTTTGAAAGCCTGATGGAAGCAACCAAGGTCTGCTCGCTGGGGCAATTGTCCCGGGCGCTGTACGCCGTTGGTGGGCAATATCGGCGGAATATGTAATGACAGAAAACACCAGAGGCTTTATCTACGTTGCAGAAGATAATCTGATCACGCCTGCATGAAACAAGAATTCGGCCCCGATTTTGTCTGGGGAACCGCTTCAGCCGCTTACCAGATCGAAGGAGCCGTCGACATCGATGGACGCGGTCCTTCAATCTGGGATACTTTCTGCCGACAGAAAGGCAAAATCAAAACCGGCGAGACCGGCGATGTCGCCTGCGATTTTTATAACCGCTACGAAACCGACCTCCTGCTGAACAAGGAGCTGGGCTTCAATGCGTTTCGGTTTTCGCTGTCGTGGTCGCGCATACTGCCCGACGGAACTGGTCCCAGCCAGGGCGGAACGATCAACGAAGCCGGGCTGGCCTTCTACGATCGGGTCATTGACAAATGCCTGGCGCTGGGCATGACGCCCTGGGTGACGCTTTACCACTGGGATCTACCCCAGGCGCTCGAAGCCAAAGGCGGCTGGACAAATCGGCTGGTGATTGGCTGGTTCACGGAGTTCGTCGACATCTGCACCAAGGCTTTTGGCCACAAAGTCAAGCACTGGATCGTGCTGAACGAACCACTGGTCTACACTGCCCTTGGGTATTTCGCGGGCTGGCATGCTCCGGGTCGCCGGGGTTTCTGGAACTTCCTGCCTGCTGTGCATCATACTGCCCTGGCCCAGGCCGAAGGTGGGCGTATGGTCCGGCAAAACGTTCCCGACGCGCAGATTGGCACGACGTTCTCCTGCTCCCCCGTCGACGCTTTTACATCTTCGGCCCGCGACCAGGGGGCTGCGATGCGGGTGGATGCGTTGATGAACCGGCTGTTTGTCGAACCCGCCCTGGGGCTGGGCTACCCCATGGAAACCCTGCCGTTTCTGGAAAAAATCAAGAAATACACCCAATCCGGCGACCGGGAAAAGCTGGCGTTCGATTTTGATTTCATCGGGTTGCAGCATTATTTCCGGGCTGTCGTCGAGGGGTCATTTTTCGCGCCCTACATCTGGGCCGCCGAAGTTACGCCCAACCGCCGACAGGTACCGCTCATTACCGAAATGGGCTGGGAAGTGTATCCGGAAAGCATGTACCGCATCATCAGGCAGTTTGCCCAGTACGACGGCGTCAAGAAGATCATCATATCCGAAAGCGGGGCGGCCTTTTACGACTCGCTTTACAACGGCGAAGTGTACGATGCCCAACGCATCAAATACCATCAGGAGTACCTCGCCAACGTACTCCGGGCCAAACAGGAAGGCGCACCGGTGGAGGGCTATTTCGTCTGGACCTTCCTGGATAATTTTGAGTGGGCCGAAGGCTACCGCCCCCGATTCGGGCTGGTGTACGTTAACTATCGCAATCAGCAACGTATCGTCAAAGCATCCGGTCGCTGGTTTCAGCAGATGCTGACCGAAGTGGCATTAGTGTAAGACGGTTACCTGACCCTGGAACGTTCCCGCCTTACCCGCTCTGATTACGTAGGGATACAAGCCCGGGGGAACAACTTCGCCCCGATAGGAGCCATCCCACGGTGTCGCGTAGCCGCCTGACGAGAAGATAACGTGGCCCCAGCGATCAAAGACGCTGACCTCCAGTTGTGGAAACTGATCCAGGTTACGAATCACCCATACGTCGTTGACCCCGTCGGCATTGGGGCTGAACGCCGTGGGAATATGCAGGCGCATCATCACCTCAACCCGTATGGTTGCCGTTGCCTGGCAGCCTACCTCATCGGAGGCCGTTACCCGGTAGGTAGTCGTTGAATCCGGACTGGCTATAGGCGAGCGTACATCAGGCCGGTTCAGGCCACTTGCCGGTGTCCATTGATACGTTAGTGAATCAACGGCGCTTTCCAGCGGCAGCGCTATGCTGTCGTACCGATCGATCCGCACAACCGGCGCTATCTGTAGTTCAATCCGGCGGCTTACCGGAATGAAGCGGGTCTGTCTGGCTTCACAACCCTGGTCGCTCACAACCGTGTATGTCACCGGGTGAATGCCGGTTCCTGCCCGGTCAGGAAAGAACCGTGCGGCATCAACTCCCGGCCCGCTGAAGACTCCCCCAGCGGGCTCGGCGTGCAAACGAACCGGCCCGGCAGTTACATCGCAGACCGGTGGCACCGAATCAAACTGAACGACCGGACGGGGCCAGACCCTCAGCGTTATGGGATTAGACAACGTACTGCACCCATACCGGTTGGTCACGTTCACCTGATACGTTCCTCCAGCTGGTACGGCCACCTCGGTTCCGGTCAGGCCGGGCTGTAGCTGGTTATCCTTGAACCATTGCTGCGTCTGTGTGTTGACACTGTCGGTCAGGCGCAGATAGGCTGTATCGGCTTCACAGTAATCGTTTCGATTGGCCGTCAGCGTCGCGGCTGGCGTGGGGTTGAACCGCACCGTCAGGGTGTCTTTCCCGACGCAGGCTGAGCCGGACGCCCGAACGAAAACCGCGTAGTGCCCACTTTCCCGAACCGTTAACTGTTGAGAGGTAGCGTTCGCCAGCGGCTGACCATCCTTCTGCCATTCGTACCGGCCAGATGGCGTAGGCGTCGCCTGCAACGTAACGGCCCGGCCCTTGCACTGCACCGGATTGGCATCTGGAACAAGATCAATGCCGGGAGACTGTCCAACCTGAACCTGTACGATTGCCGAAGTCGAATCACTGGCACATTCCCGCGTACTGCTTCGCACAACGCTGTAGTCGCCGGGGTCACGAACCAACAAAAATGGCTTCGTTGCTCCACTGATCAACCGATTGTTTCGCAGCCACTGATACCGCCAGCCGGCTCCAGGGTCGGTACGTAGGGTGTCCGACTGTCCGTCGCATAAGTGCACGCGGGTGGCGGGTTGCCCCCGATAGGTTACGACCGGCATCGGTACGGTCGAGCGTCGGCAGTCGACCACCGGCAGCAGAAAATCCCGGCGGGTCAGACCGATACGTCGGCCGTTGCGGTATTCCTCGCACTGCACGGTAAACAGGTACATCCCCTGGGCCGTTGGGGTTACGCTAACCTCACCCGTCGCCGGGTTGATGCGGAGCGTCGGTCGTCCGGGCATCAGATTCGTTAGTGAATAACCGGGTGCCCAATCAACGGGGATCAGCGGATCACCTGTGGGTCGGATGCGATAATGCTTTGCCGGGGTAACAAACGAGTACAGAAGTTTATCCCCATCGGCATCGACCGCGCCAAACGACGCTGTATACGGCTTACCGACGCAGGCAAAATCCCCTTTCGGGCTTCCAAACACCGGCGACGAATTGCCATAGAACGTACTGGTCTGATCAAGGGGCGGAAACTCCAGGTAGAGAACGTCTGTCAGCCCAATTGAATTAGCCAGGTTCGTGATTGAATACACACGGGCGCCCCACCCCAGGATGATATAATATCCCTCCGAATCCGTGTAGCGGCTGACGTCGAAGCGGTGCGTATCGTAGTACAGAAACATGGCCAGCCCCTTCTTCCAGACATCGCTACAGGTTGGATTCGTGTACGGCAAAACGATACGTTCACGCTGCGGAATTGGGATGACCTCCATCAATTTATTAGTCCGCTTGCTGTATACTTCGAGCTTAGCATCGGCTCGGGCCTGGTCCGGACTCATCCCATCCCGGGTAAAGAAAGTAACCGTTAGCCGGTACACCCCCGGTTGCCGGCCAACGGCCGTCATGCTCAGATCACCGCCATACATGTGTGTGGCCCGCAGGGCCGGGGAATACAACAAAATCCCAAGCACAATGTAGACTTTCAACCAGAATGCCCCCATGACCCGTGCGTGTGTGATGGCTACTCAACTGACCAAATAGTGATAATCAACAAATTAGTTTAACTTATTTATTAATTAAGTATTCTAATAAATGCTATTTAGAATCTTGTACTTGCCATTTTTCAAATATAATTAATAAACAACTACTGGATACCCATTGGCTTAGAATGGTTGCCGGACGTCGTAAAAAAATTTTTGGGAACATCTCGCTGAACTCCGAGTTGCTTACGTACAGATCAATCCGCAGACAACTATGCAGTATCCCGAATTTTTGCACGCAGCCAAAGAGAAATTAGGTGTTCAGACGGAACAGGAGGTGCTGAACGTCGCCCGGGCGTTTCTGCACACACTGACGGAGCACCTGGCCGGTAATGCCGCCGACAACCTGGGTGCCCAGTTACCGGCTCCCCTGCTGGACATCATCCGGGAGATTAATCCCGAAGAGCGCGATCAGGGTGAGCGATTCAAACTTACCGAGTTCTACGAGCGGGTAGCCGACAAAGCCGGTGTTGACGATGAAACCGGCAAGCGTTACACCCACCAGTTTATGGACGTACTGGGACAGATGGTTACGGCTGGCGAAATCAACAAGCTGATGCTGACGCTCTCCGACGATTACGCGCCCCTGTTCGACAACGTAGAGGGAGTTGATAACGCGCCCCAAAGAGGGTAGTCAACAGGCAAAAAATTGCCACGGATCAGGTAGCGCCGAACTACGCTGCCTGATCCGTGGCAATTTTTTGTATTATCCGTCGGCTGCTCCCTATCACAGTATAGCCGGGTTTATGGGCTTGAAAGTGGTCGGCGGAAAGCCTCATGCCGACAAATTTTGGATATAACCAGGTTTTGTATTTATGATCTACACACATAGCTGCTTATGGCACGTTTTTAGTGTAAAACATAAGCATGAAACCTATTTTTTTATCATTTTTGCAGAATCAGTAACATAAAAATAGATTTGAATCGGGCGCAGTGCACGATGAGCTGGCCTGCAGACGAACAAGTGCGAATAGCCACTCGTTAGTAGACAAGCGAAACCGGTCAAGAGGATTATTAGGTATAACAGGCGGATTCAAAGTACCTTTGGGGTATACTTGCTGATTTACACATAGTTAACCTGCCGTTTTAATAGATAAAGATGAATACAATAGCCGAACGGGGTCGTATTTACGAACGGGCTGATAACAAAGGCTGGAAGAAATGGGGCCCTTACCTCTCGGAGCGTGCCTGGGGAACGGTGCGTGAAGATTACAGTCCGTATGGCGATGCCTGGAACTACGTGAACCACGACATGGCCCGGTCGAGGGCCTATCGCTGGGGTGAGGAGGGAATCGGCGGTATTTCCGACAACAAAGGCCACATTTGCTTTGCCTTAGCGTTCTGGAATCACAAGGATAATATCCTTAAGGAACGGCTTTTTGGCCTCGCAGGCCCCGAAGGTAACCACGGCGAAGATGTGAAGGAGCTGTACTATTACCTGGACAGCACCCCGACGCACTCGTACATGAAAATGCTGTACAAATACCCGCAGCAGGAATACCCCTACAATCGCCTGGTCATTGAAACCATGCGCCGGTCGCGGCAGGACCCTGAATTTGAGTTGCTGGATACAGGTATTTTTGACCAGGACGAGTACTTCGACATCTTCGTTGAATACGCCAAAGCCGACCAGAACGACTGGCTCGTGAAAGTGACGGCCCATAACCGGTCGAAGGAGGCCGCCCCCCTGACGCTCCTGCCGACGATCTGGTTCCGGAATACGTGGTCGTGGGGGTATGAGCAGTATAGTGCCCGGCCCATGCTGAACGGCATCGCCAATACCCAGGTTGAAATCAACCATAAACAACTGGGTAAGTACAAGCTGTACTGCGAAAACGCCGATGCGCTGCTATTCTGCGAAAACGAAACCAATACCGAGCGTCTGTATGGTCGTCCGAACCAGTCGCCCTACCCCAAAGACGGCATCAACAACTACATCACCACCGGCCGGAAAGGGTTTGTAAACCCCAACCAGATCGGTACCAAGGCCTCGGCGCAGTATGCCCGGACCGTCCCCCCCGGCGAGAGCGTAACGATTCGGCTGCGGTTCAGCGACCATACGCAGCTGGCGCTTCCCTTTGTCGATTTCGACGAGATATTCGATAAGCGGCTTGCCGAAGCCGATGCCTTTTACGCCGACCTGCAGAAAAACGTCCAAAGCCCCGAACTGCGAACTATCCAGCGGCAGGCCTACGCCGGTATGCTCTGGAACAAGCAGTTTTATTATTACAACGTCAACGAGTGGCTCAAGGGCGACCCGAAGATGCCGGTACCGTTTCAGGGCCGCGTCTACGCCCGTAATGAAGGGTGGCGGCACATGTACACGGCCAATATCCTTTCCATGCCCGACAAGTGGGAATACCCGTGGTTTGCGGCCTGGGACCTCGCTTTCCATACGCTGACGCTGGCCCGGCTGGACCCTCACTTTGCCAAACGGCAGCTGGCCGTTATCCTGCGAGAGTACTATATGCACCCCAATGGCCAGATACCGGCCTACGAGTGGAACTTCTCCGACGTGAACCCGCCCGTACACGCCTGGGCTACGTGGAAAGTCTACGAGATCGATCGCGAAATGAACGGGGTCGGCGATGTCGGCTTCCTGGAACGCGCGTTTCATAAACTGCTGCTGAACTTTACGTGGTGGGTTAACCGCAAGGACGTAGCGGGCAACAACATCTTCGGTGGCGGCTTCCTCGGGCTCGATAACATCGGGGTTTTTGACCGGAGTCAGCCCCTGCCGATGGGGGGCCGGATCGAACAGGCCGACGGTACGGGCTGGATGGCCATGTATACGCTGAACATGCTCCGGATTGCCTGCGAGATTTCCCTGACCCGGCCGGTGTATCAGGACATGGCGAGCAAGTTTTTCGAGCACTTCCTGCACATCGCGGCCGCCATGAACAACCTTGGCAAGCAGGGCATCAGCCTGTGGGACGAAATTGACCAGTTCTACTACGACGTACTGCACACGCCCGACAATAACGCCCGGCTGCTCAAGATCCGGTCGATGGTAGGCCTGATTCCTTTGTTTGCGGTCGAGATTCTGGATGAAGACCTGCTGTCGAAGCTGCCTGATTTCAAACGGCGCGTGGAGTGGGTGCTGACCAACCGGCCCGATCTGGCGTCGCTGATTTCGCGCTGGCATGAGCCGGGTAAGGGCGAAACGCACCTGCTGTCGCTGCTGCGCGGCCACCGGATGAAGATGATCCTGAAGAGGATGTTCGATGAAACGGAGTTCCTGTCGGACTATGGCATCCGGGCGCTGTCGAAGTATCACGAAAAGACCCCATATCAGTTTGAACTGAACGGCGAAATCTTCCAGGTGCGCTACGTAGCGGCCGAATCGGAGATGAGTATGTTCGGCGGCAATTCCAACTGGCGCGGACCGATCTGGTTTCCGGTAAACTTTTTGCTCATCGACTCGCTGCTGAAGTTTTACCAATATTACGGCGACGATTTCGAGATCGAGTACCCGACGCACTCGGGTCAGGTCATGAGCATCAAGGAAGCCACGATCCTGGTGGCCGAGCGCCTGATCAACATCTTCCGGCGCAACGCCAAAGGCCAGATTCCAGCCTACGGTACGGTCCGGAAAATGCAGAACGACCCGCACTTCCAGGATCTGTATCTGTTCCACGAATACTTCCACGGCGACAATGGCAGCGGCCTCGGTGCGAACCACCAGACCGGCTGGACAGGCCTGGTGGCCGACCTGATCGAGTACTGGTATAAATATCAGTCGGTCGAAGCAGCGGTCGCCGTGAAATAGCAACGTACTACCCAACCAAAAGCGGGGCTGGTATCAACACCAGCCCCGCTTTTGGTTTACACCCGATGGACGATCACTGATTGTTGCGCCCTGACCGGCCGCTGCCCGAGGCCGTGCCCGTACCGCCCGAACTGCCGCTGTTGCCGGAACGCTGACTACCCGACTTTTTCACTTGCTTTGTGGACGTACGGGTGGTCGTTGTGCTCTTCACTTTGGTTGCGCCTGAGCCAGAAACGGTGCCAGACCCCGTTGCCGAGCCGCTACCCGAACGACCTGCGTTTTTGTTAGTACCGCCTTGCTGCGCGACCACTGAACCCGCAAGCAGCCAAACAACCGACAGCGTTACAATTGCTTTTTTCATAGTTGAGACGTTTATTTTTTTACTCCAAACGGGATAACGCTCTATAACCCATTAAGTTTACTTAAAATTACTTACTAGAGACTACGACCCGGTTCAGGTAGTTCGAGTTCAGGACGTCTGCGGCAGGGCTACCCGGTCATTATCTGTCAGGAGTACGCGTCAGGATACGGGCCATACTTCCCGTTCGTTTTCACGGCATAAACCGAATAGTCAACAACATAATTTGTTTACAAACCCTCTCGGCTCATTCTGGTTTATAACAGGATGTCCATTCGATGCCGGAAAACGGCACTATGGCTGAACGATTAACCTCCTGTTTCCAAGCTAACTCATCTGCCCATGAGCAACATTGCCCTCTTTGGTTTCGGCCGTATTGGCCGGACCTGCCTGCGCGTAGCCCTGCAGGACAACCTCTTTACTCCTGTTGCTATTGCCGACATTAAGGACGAAGCCAACCTCGCGGCTCTGTTCCAGGTCGACACCAACTATGGTCGCTTTCCGGAACCGGCAACGGGTACCGCCGGCCACCTGACCATCGGCGACCGCGACATTCCGTATTTTAACTCAGCCAAGGAGATTCCGGACTGGGGCGCCATGAACGTCGACCTGGTCATCGACTGCACGGGCCGGGCCACGACCCGCGCCGGCGCCCAGCTTCACATCGACCGGGGTGCCAGGCGGGTGCTGGTCAGTGCGCCGAGCAAAACCCTCGACGACTGCGACGCCGTACTCCTTAAAGGGATAAACCTCGATACGTTCGATCCGGACAACCACAAGATCATCAGCATGGCCAGCTGCACAACCAACGCCCTGGCAGCCGTGGTGAAAGTGATTATCGAAAACTTCGGGATTCGGTTCGGGCTGTTCTCAACGGTGCACGCCTACACGAACTCGCAGTCGCTCACCGACCAGCCCATGAAAGACCGGCGCGACTCCTGGGCCGCGGCCGAAAACATCATTCCGTCGTCGTCGGGAGCGGCTAAAGCGCTGCGGTTCATCTGGAAAGACCTGCAAATTACGGGCAAGGCCTACCGCGTTCCCGTTCGAACGGGCAGCATTGCGGAGTTGAATCTGCTGACGGAAAAACCCTGCACGGTTGAGGAAGTGAACGACGCCTTCCGCAAAGCCGCGGCTGAAGAACCGCTCAAAGGGGTGATGGGCGTACTGGAAGACGAATGGGCCTCGTGCCGGATCGTGGCCGATCCGCACACGTCGATCGTTGACCTGCCGCTGACCGCCAAGCAGGGCGATCTGCTGTCGGTAGCCGCCTGGTACGACAACGAATGGGGCTATGCCACTCGCCTTGCCGAAGTAGCGGCTTATCTGGCATCGAAATAGGGATCATATAAACCCCTCTCCCAGCTTGGGAGAGGGGTTTTTCTTTGTGGTGTCTCCCCTCTCCTTTTGAATGAGAAAGCTTTTTTTGACGCGGCTCTCCCTTCTCCCAGTTTGGGAGAGGGGTCGGGGGTGAGGGAAACACACATCACTTCACCACCTCCTTCAGCCAGGCGGTCATGATGTCCAGCGCTTTGGGCGAAAAGGTTTCTTCAATCTGGCCGTATTCCACGCCGGCACCGGTTTTCGCCGTCTGAAACAGGTGATTCAGCCCCGGCATCATCACGATCTTATACCGTTTATTACCGGCTCGCTTCAGGTTTGTGTCAAAGCTGTTGAGGTTGTCGGTCGCATCCACCTGATAATCCTTTTCGCCGTTCATGGCCAGAACCGGAATAGTCAGCTTCGACAGGGTTGGTACCGGGTCATAGCGGAGAAAATTCCGGAACCAGGGCGTACTGAACTGCATCAGCATGGGTGTCAGGGCCGGTTCGTTATCCATACCGAGGCCCCTTGCCCGGTCGTCGGGCTGCTGTTTGCGCCAGGTTCGGTATACCTGTCGCAGCGTATCAATGGGAATAACCTGATCAATCGGCTGCGCCACAATCCGGTCGATCAGCGTAGAAAAGAACTGGTCGGAAGCGGCCAGTGCCTCCCCACTGACGCCGGCCAGCCGGGCACCGGCCGACAGCTGTTTTTTCAGCAGATCTGCCCCTTTGACGCTCACCCCGGCCAGCGACACGATATACGCCACATCCGGCGACTGAACGGCCACCATCGGGGCAATCATTCCCCCTTCGCTGTGCCCGATCAGGCCGATGCGTTTTTTGTCAACATCCGGTCGGGTTTTCAGGTAGGCAATGGCCGCTAGTACGTCATTGGCAAAGTCCGTAGAAGTGGCCGTGGCAAAGTTGCCCGTTGTCTGGCCAAAGCCCCGGTCGTCGACCCGCAGCACGGCAAATCCATTTCGGGTCAGGTTATCGGCGATAACCAGAAACGGTTTGTGGCCCATTAACGTTTCGTCGCGATCCTGCGGCCCGGAGCCGGTAATCAGCACCACGGCGGGAAAGGTCTGTCCCGTTGCCGGGCGTGTCAGGGTGGCCCCGTAGCGGATCGACTGGTCGGCGTTCTGGAACGTAAGGCTGTCACTTCGGTACGGTAACGGGGGCTTGGGCAGTTGCGGACGACTCATGGCCATAACCTGCTCTACCCGCTTCAGCGTAATGGGCTGGGGCAGCACACCCCGTTGCAGCCACACGCCGTCAAGGGCCTGGCGGCCGGCCGAAAACTTCCCGCGAAACGTACCGGCTATCATGGCCGACGTAGCCACCACACTATCGGCCGTAATACGCAGGTCGCTGACGGGAATATTATTCGCCCCCTGATCCGGGCTTTCAAAGCGGGCCGTCGGGCGGTTGGTTAGTGAATCAATGTTGATCCGAAGCAGTAGTCGGATAGGTCCCAGTTGCCCCTGCCACAGGGTTTTCTTCGGCAATTCCTGCCCGTAGCTGACCGTCAGCAGGCTTAACAGACCAATGAAAATGACGTAACGCATGTGCATGGAAGGTTTACGCCGGAAAATACTGCATAAACTACCCAACCGCCAAGTGAATCACCCTTTTTCCGGCCGATTCGCTGTTAACCATCCTTCACTACCCTTCTTTTCTTAAAATAACTGAAAAAAAGCCTGCCGATATGCAACGTTCGCATGGGGATGAGGGTCCTTAGCTTATTGAAAGTCACTCTATGAGAAAACGTTATTCTTTTCTCCCTATTTCTTTCAATGAAGCATCGCCCCCATATCATTCCTGAATGAATGGGGGTGCTTTTTTGTGTCGCAACAGAAAAGGGCAATCAGCTCAAAATAATACGGCGACTCACTCTCTTTTATATTAAATTTTCTTATATATTTACTTCGTCAGCGACAGCTATCTGTTAAATTACTATAAATTTAGTTATCCACGTAACTCGTTTCGTTCTGATTGTTACTTTTGAGTAATTCAACACCACTTCCTTTCCTGTATGAAAAACATTTTCTGCATTGCTCTCCTGTGGGCAATGGCCACAATTACGTGGGCACAAACTCCAGCCACACGGGTTACCGTACAAGGCCGGGTAGTCGATACGGCATCGGCTCCTATTCCCTTCTCAACCATATTCCTGTTAAATCCCAGGGATTCGTCGATGGTCAGTTTTGGCCGGGCCAGTGAAAATGGCACATTCACCATCAGGAACGTGAAGCAGGGTACCTACCTCTTCAAAATCTCGTCCGTCGGCTTCTTTGACCACAATCAGGTGCTTAAAACCGGCGACAAACCCGTTGAAGACCTCGGTACAATCAAGCTGAAGCCAATCACGAAAGAGCTTATTGAGGTCGTTGTCAAAACAGCCAAGGCACCCTTGACCATTCGGGGCGATACGGTTGAATACAACGCCAGTTCGTTCAAAGTCCCGCCGGGGTCTACGGTAGAGGACCTGCTGCGGAAGCTGCCCGGCGTGCAGGTTGATCAGGACGGCAGTATCCGTGCCCAGGGGCAGGAGGTAAAAAAGGTCCTGGTCGACGGCAAAGCGTTCTTCGGCAACGATCCGAAAATGGCCACCAAAAACCTGCAGGCACAGGCAATCACCAAAGTGCAGGTCTTCAATGACAAAACCGAGCAGGCTAAACTGACCGGCGTGGAGGACGGCAAGAAAGAAAAAACGCTGAACCTCGAACTGAAGGAAGAATACAAGAAAGGCGGGTTCGGGAAAGTGACCGCCGGTGCCGGACCTGCCAGCCGGGTGGATGGCAGCGACATCCCGATGCGCACCGAGATCAAGGGGAACTACAACAAGTTCGACGCCAAACGGCAGTTTTCGGTTATCGGGCTGGGGAACAATACGAACCAGGCGGGCCTCTCCTGGGACGATTACCAAGATTTTCGGGGCAGCAACTCGTTCAACTGGAACGACAACGCCGACTTTGGGTTCAGCGGCAGCAACCGGTTTATTTACTTTGGAAACGACGATGACGAAACCCTGGGGATTCCGATCGGTGGCAGCCAGGGGCGCGGTTTTACCAACAACGCAGCGGGCGGATTGAATTACAATTACGATACCAAGAAAACCAAGCTCAGTACGAGCTACTACTACAGCCAGACCCAGTTGTCGTTAAGCTCGCAGCGAAACCGCCGGACGCTCCTCGAAAACGGCGGGCAGTTCCGGACCGAAGAAGCCAGCAATCAATTCAATTTTAGTGGCAACCACCGCGTTAGTCTCCGTTTTGAAAAACAGCTCGATTCGACCAATACGCTGGTGGTCCTGAACAACAGCCGCCTGAACAACGGCAACGCCAACCTGTTTACGCGGCAGGACCTGTTCCGGAACAGCGTCGACTTCTCAACCCGGAACACAACCAACACCGGCAACACCCTCCAGCAGTTCGGCTCCGCTACGTCGCTGATTTATCGGCACAAGTTCAAGAAAAAGGGCCGCAGCTTTGCCGCCAGTGGTACGTACCAGATCAACACCAACGATGCCGACCGACTCCTGAACGCCCGCAATGAGTTTGCGCAGGCAACGAGCGCCAACGACGTACTGCGGATCATCAATCAGGAACAGGGTACCGTTAGCCAGCGCAGTCAGTACAAAGCCAGTTTGCTGTTTGTTGAGCCTTTCGCCAAGAAATACTTCTGGGAGACCTTCTACAATTTCAACCTCCGCTACGATGAGGTCGACTACGACGTGTTCAACGTGGGCGATGCGTCGCGGACCCGAAACGACTCGCTGAGCCGGTACTACAAGAACAACTACCTGTTCAATCGGGTTGGCAGCAGCGTTCGGTACTCATTCAAGGGGATGAACATTTCGGCGGGTCTGGCCGGCCAGCAGTTTACCCTCGACGGACGGTTTGCAGCTGATCAGACGGCGGCAACGTTTAACCGGATTAACCGATCGTTTACGAACATAGTGCCGAACGTATCGCTGAACTACGACATGAAGAACAACCGATACCTCTTCGCCGGCTACGATGTTGGGGTTCAGCTACCGTCGTCGCGGGACCTGCAACCGCTTATCGACAACAGCAATCCCCTGTACATTCGGGAAGGGAACCCGGACCTGCTGCCCCAGCTGGGCCATAATCTGAACGGCGGCTTCAGCTACTTTAACCCCGGCAGTTTCACGAATCTGTTTTTGAACCTGTACGGTACGTATTACGTCAATCAGATCGTGTACAGCCAGACCATTGACCCGCAAACTCTGATCACTACGACCCGCCCCGAAAATATATCCGGCGGCCGGAATCTTGGTTCGTACATTGGCTTCGGTTTCCCGCTCAAGAAAACAAAAGCCACCCTGAACCTGAACACGAACTTCAACTTTGGCCGTAACCTGACCCGGATCAATGATGTACTGAACGAAACCAACAACCGGAACTACAACTTCCGGACGCGGCTTGAACTGACGCCCAAAGACTGGCTGACGTTCTACGCCAATGCCGACTGGGGTATTATCAACACGCGCTATTCCCTGAATACATCCCAGAACCAGCGGATTTATAATACCAACTATAACGGTGACCTGAACCTGAAATTCCCCGGCGATTTTTACCTGAATACGAGCCTGAACTACCGCATCTTCAAAAACGAACGGTTAGGCTTCAACCAGCAGGTACCCATCTGGAACGCATCGGCCTACAAGATTCTGGGCAAAGCCAAAAAAGCCGAGATTCGCCTGACGGCCTTCGACCTGCTGAACCGCAACGTCATTGTATCACAATATGCGGGGCAGAACTACGTACAGGAAGAGCGGACACGGACGCTGGCGCGGTATTTTATGCTGAGCTTTACCTACAACATGCGGGGTGTCCAGGCGAAAATGCGCAAGAACGGATACTTTTAAGCAACGAACCTTTACACCTATTCCAATGAAATCACGCATCAAATTTCTTTGCCTCTGCCTGCTCATCAACGGATCGGCGCTGGCGCAACAAACCGAGGGGGTGGTGTCGTACGATCGAAAGTCGTACTGGACCAAAATCATCGCCCGGCTGACTTTCCTGAGCCAGGAGCAGAAAGACCGGGCCGCCCAGACCTGGAAAAACGAGGATGAAGACAAGGAGAAGATGAAACTCCTTTTCACCCCGACCGAAAGCGTTTATACGTACCTGAATGATCAGGGCCAGACCGAAGATGGCAACTACTCCTGGCGCAACCGCGATCTGCTGTTGTACCGCAATTACGACAAGGAGCGAAAGACCGAAATTGAGGAAATGCTGGGCAAAACCTACATCGTCGACGATTCGCTCAGGACGCCGACCTGGCGGATTCTGGACCAGATCAAAGAAGTAGCCGGGCATATCTGCATGAAGGCCGAAACCGAGGACCCTATCAAAAAGTACAAAGTTACGGCCTGGTTTGCGCAGGACATTCCCGTATCGGCCGGACCTGAGCGGTATTCCGGCTTGCCGGGTTTGATTCTGGAGCTGGATATCAACGGCGGAGATGTCATTATTGAAGCGACGAAAGTAGAGTTTAAGCCCGTTGCCGCGGAGATTAAACTGCCCAAGCTGAAAGGGAAAAAGATCACAAATGCGGATTACGACAAGATGATCCAGCAGCACATTGCGGAAAGCATCACGGCCCACCGCAATCCGTACTGGTCTATTCGGTACTGATAGCCGGCAGTGTGGCCAAAGCCTACCAGGTCAAACGAGCTTCTTTCGGTCGCTTTTCAATTGATCGAGGACGAAGAATTGATTCGCTAAGGGAGATTAGTCTACTAAAAAAAAAGAGCCGTACATCCTTCCTGTACGGCTCTTTTTTATTGCCCAGAATCCTTTATCGCTTACTGGTTTCAGACCGCTTCATCTTTTCCTCCAGCAGTTTGATAAAATACCCACCGACTACCGACCGCGCCTGGAAACCGACCTGTTTGCCGTTGGTGGTTTCGTGCCAGTCGCTGAGGGGAACACGGCTGGGCGTCTGATCGGCGTAGCGGTACAGCGGCTGAATAAACGCGTTGAAATCCTGCTGCGTATCGGCCAGGGTCGCCGTCCAGATAATCCAGTCCGATTTGGTGTATGTTCTCCGGCTGTCGAGGGGCAGGCCGTAGGTTTGCTGGCGGGTCAGGTAGTACTTCACTTCCTTGTCAGCCACCTCATCGGGGAAGATGTTCAGGTTCAGCAGCTTGTCCCACACCAGGTTATACTTCTGGCTCCAGGTACCTTTGTTTTCGAAGGTCAGCGTATAGTGATCGCCGTCCTTAGCCAGATCCATCCACTTCCGGGCCAGGTCGCGGGCCAGTTTCAGGTTTTCATCCTCTTTGGCTTTATCGCCCATCATCCCGGCCAGATGCCCGTAGCTGGCAATGCCCATGATGGCCTTGATCGAGAGGTTGGCATTCCGGGCAATGTGGCCGGCGAAATCGTCGGTGCAGAGCTGATTGGCGGGATCAAAACCGTCTTTCTTGAGGTAATCGACCCAGGTTGTCAAGGTGCTCCAGTGCTGTTTGGCGTAGTTGGCATTCCCTTCTACGTCGGCAATGGCCGCAGCCAGAATCAGCATGTTGCCGCACTCCTCGACCGGCATATCCTCGCCGTAGGTTTGTCCGTTGGCCAGCGGATACGTACCGACGTCGTGGGCCGCAAAGGGCTTCGTCCATTTGCCGCTTTCCGAGTAGTAGAAGATCGGCTCCATCATGCCCTTCAGCAGCGTTGGGTTGTACATCAGAAACAGCGGTGCCGATGGGTAGGTCACATCGACGGTGCCGATGGAGCCGTTGCTGAAGTTTTCCTTCGAGAAAAACAGCACCTCCCCTTTCGGCCCCTCAACGGTCTTATGGGCGGCAATGGCCTGCCGGTACGCTAGCTGACAAAGGTCCGCGTAGGCCTTACCACCGGCTTTCTGGGCATCGCTGTACAGTTGCTGGTCGAACTGGCGGCACTGGCTCATCAGGCGGCTGTAGTCCCGCTCAGCTTCCGACAGCATGCGTTCGGCGGTCATCTTCGGATCGCGACGCCACCAGCCGCGCAGGTTCTGGCCGAAATACTGGACGGCGTACACATCGTCGTAGCCGATGATCGCGTGGGCCGTTTTGGGCGTTTGCCCGACCGAACCCAGCGACTGCGCGACGGCCATCGCCCGGCTATCGGCAACGGCGGCCGACATACTGCCGTCCGCAACGGTTCCGCCCGTTGCGAACGCCCGCAGCAAGGCAGCCGGTTCGCCGATTCCCGACTTTGCCGACGACGGAGCCGCCAGCAGCGCGTACCCCCAGTCGATCCGGACATCGTCGCCTTTTCGGCCTAAAACGGGCTGTTTCGGATTACCCAGCGATAGGGCTGTCAATCCATTGGCGGTCAGCCGTTTGCCGACTACCTCCTGCATCGACGTATTAACGGCCAGCAATCCCGAAGCAGTCGTGCATACCTGAACATCGTGGGCTTTGCCGTCGGTGCTCTGAGCCGAGTAGGTGATGTACGAAGCCGGCCGGGTCATTACGTTCAGATCGTTCATCAGCAAGGGCGTCGTGAACGTTACGGTCAGGGCCACGGGGCCGGCCGCAAACTGATACTCGGTCTGGGTAGCCCGAACGCTGACCGCTTTCTGGTCGGCTAACGGGATGTCGGCCCCGATTTTCACGAGCTGTTCATCCACCAGACCTACGTCGATGAAGCCCCCACCCTGCGGATTTTTGCAGTGAACGGCCAGCAAATTTTCGCCGGTTTTCAGGGCCGCTTTGGCAGCCGGTTCGATGGTATAGGTCTTGTACCCCGAAATAAAACAGGGGCCGCAGTCAAACGCCTTCACGCCGTTGAGATACACCTCTACGTCGTCGTCGTGACTCATGTACAATTTCAGGTCTTCAAACTGATTGGCAGTCAGCGCGACGGTACGCCGGTACCAGATATCTTTGGTCTTCCACATCGTCTTGGGTGTCAGCGGGTTGCTGCCCGCTCCGTCGCCGAAGGGAGCCTGCCCGGTTTGCCAGTCGGCCGAAGGAGTAAAACCGGGTCGTTCCCAGCCCTCCGCCGGTGCCTGAAAGGTAAACGTAGTGGGGTACCCACCCGACAGCGCCGTGGGCACTATAGTTTTCAGCGTGGTCATGGGTGCCCCCATAAACCGATACGTACGGCCATCGACCCGTACGAAGCCGTCCAGCGGATACGGCTTACCGGTCCAGTGGCGGGTAGGAGCATCGGTCAGTTTGTCGGTCGTGGCCCAGATGCTGGTGTAGGGATCAATCGTTATGAGCGGATAGGCCGGTGGACGTTGAGCAATGGCCCAGTTGGCCGAAACCAGCAGAACAAGAGCAAACAGCGGTTTGCAAACGAATGTATGGAGCATATTTATAACTGGATACGTACTTAACGTGAAGTATGGATAAGCATCAGCGTAACGTTCTGAATGATAGTTAACTCAATCTGTTTTGTCATCCCAAAGATCCCCGCTCCGGCGGCCCGGTCGTTCCTCGGGATGACAAAAACTGGTTCTTAGAACTCAACTGCTTATCTATACTTCACGTTACTCAGCAAAGGCAGCCGGCCGTTGAATTTACCGGCTCAGCGAGCCCAGTATGCAAACGGGTCGCCGGAAGCGATGCTGACATCATTCCGGCGACCCGTTTAGTTACTCGTGTTAATCAATTACATAGGCTGGTTCTGAAACTGGATTTTGTCCAGCGCAAACAAAGGTTTCTGTTTAGCCTCGGGATTAACAAAAATGAAATAGAGTTTCTGCGTACCCTGCGGCTGCTGGCGGAACGGAACGGTAACCGGTCCGGTAGCGCCTTTCTTAACCTCTGCTTCGCCGAGCAGGGTTCCATCCGGAGCGCCCAGCCGAACCTCCAGTTTCCCACCGGCATGACGCTCTGCGTTACAGATGGCGTTTGCCGTTACGCCCTGAATACCGGTCAGGTCGAGGTCGTTGAAGAACACGTACCCACCGGAGGCCGTACCCATCACGATTTCGTTCTTATCATTGCCCGGCATCGTGAACTTCCGCACATCGCGGCTACCGTCGTACTCACTGGCTTTCAGTTTCGGGCTGCGCAGGGCTACCGTCGTTGAGCCCGTCAGCGGCCCGATTATAGAGCTGCCTTTGTCGGTGTAGCTGGCCGAGAAAATGTACGACCCCTCTTTATCCTTCGCCTTGGCCACGTAAGCACCCTTCACCGGCTGCTTCTCGATCTGCTTCTTGTCAGCCAGCGACAGGATGTAGCGCACCATTTCTTTCGCTTCATCGTCTTTCAGCTGGGGGTGAGCGCTCATGGCCTGTTCGCCCCAGACACCGCCACCGCCTTTGATCACCTTCTTGGCCAGTTGGTCAACCATGGTTGTCCGGCGCTCTTTGGCGTATTTCTGCGCCACCGATACGTAGGCTGGTCCGACTGACTTCTGATCGATGCTGTGGCAGGCTTTGCAGTCGCTCAGTTCAATCAGGCGCTTACCCGTAGAGAAACCGGTGTTGACCTGATGGCCCTGCGCCAGCATAGTCTTGTCGAAACCTTCGAGGTAGTCGACCGTTACGACGACGTCTTCCGGACTGATCTTACCAGCGGCCAGCGAACCGTCTTCCTTGTCGGCCACCTTCACTTCGTACTCGACGGGCTTATTGTCGAAATAGAACGTCTTGTTGCCTTTCAGGGCTACTTCTACCTTCGGCGCGTCGTTACCAACTTTAATCTCCATGGATCTGGTTGCTACGTTGCCTTTCGCATCGGTTACTTTCAGCGTGGGGTTATAAACGCCCGGCTTGCTGAACGTAATGGCCGGATTCGCCTGGGTGCTTTTAGGCATACCCGGGCCAAAGGTCCACTCGTATTTAAGCGCGTCGCCGTCGTAATCTATCGTTCCTTTGCTGTCGAACTTCACCATCAGCGGAGCTGCCCCCACCACTTTATTGGCACTGACAACGGCAACCGGCTGGCGGTTCCCGGCGTTGTAGGTGATGTGCACCAGGCGGGCATCGTCGTTCTGGGCGAACCAGTTGGTGCCGTATTCGAGCATGTACAACGAACCGTCTTTAGCGAACTGCATGTCCATCGGGTGATCGAACTTCGTGCCCGGCATAAAGCGCTCCATTTTCACGAAATCACCGTCCTTATTCATCGTCACGGGATTGATCCAGCCGCGCATCCACTCGTAGGCAAACAGCTTACCGTCGTAGTGCCGCGGGAATTTCACCGGCGAATCTTCGTAATCGTCGTAGTGATACACCTGACCGGCCATCGCGTTCCGGCCACCTTTGCCTACAATCTCGCCAAACTCCGGTGAGTCGGCATAGGGGTAATAGATGAATGCCTTCTGAGCCGGGGGCAGCTGCTTCAACCCCGTATTATACGCCGAATAGTTGATCGGCTTTTCGGGGTCGTTGAGTGGCCCTGATGTGCTATCGGCGAAGTTGTATTGCCGGTAGGGTCGGTTATCGGCTACGAACAAAGGCCAGCCGAAGTAGCCTGCCTTGCGTGCCTGGTTGATCTCATCGTGGCCGCGGGGTCCGCGCTTGTCGTTGTTTTCGCCGGCATCCGGTCCCACTTCGCCCCAGTACAGGAAGCCTGTATGCTGGTCGACGGCGATCCGGTACGGGTTCCGGTTACCCATCACGTAAATTTCCGGACGGGCGTTGGCCGTTCCCTTTGGAAACAGGTTACCCTCCGGAATGTCGTATCCCCCTTCCGGGCGTGGTTTGATACGCAGGATTTTACCCCGCAGATCGTTCGTGTTGCTGGACGACAGCAAGGCGTTGAACTTCTTGCGGTCCGGACGGTCGTCGCTCGGCGAGAAGCCCTGCGAAAAGAACGGGTTGGTATTATCACCCGTCGACAGGTACAGATTTCCCTGACGATCCCAGGCGATAGAGCCTCCCGTATGGCAGCAGTCGTCCCGATCGTACGTCCGGTTCTCGGTTACAGTCAGCAGCAGTTGTTCGGTGTTCAGCAGCAGTTCATCCTTGGCATCGTCCCACTTCACGCGCACCAGCCGGTTGTTCGAATCGGGCTTAACGGCCGAGTAATACAGGTACACCCATTTGTTTTCGTTGAACTTCGGGTCGATGTTCATGCCCATCAGGCCGTACTCCCGGTCGAAGTGAACAGGAACGTTGGCGACCAGCTTACTGGCTTTGGTCTTCGTGTTGTACATCTTGACGGCCCCTTTCCGCTCGGTGAACAGAATTTTGCCGTTGTCCAGTACCACCAGTTCCGTAGGCTCATCCAGCTTATCCATCAGCACGTGCTTCGTAAAGCGGTTCTCTTCCGGGAACGGCTGCGTTTTGGCCTGGCTGAACTTCAGGTCCGTGGCCATCACCGATTTAAGGCCCCCCATGAGGTGCTTGAGGTAAACCGGGTTCACGAACGTTTCGTCGGGGTGGCCGAAGTTGGTATAAAACGCCTTCCCGCCGTCGTAATCGTGGTACCACGACATGGGGTGATTGTC
The DNA here is from genome assembly GCF_003583365.1 of Fibrisoma montanum. Classification (GTDB taxonomy): domain Bacteria; phylum Bacteroidota; class Bacteroidia; order Cytophagales; family Spirosomataceae; genus Fibrisoma; species Fibrisoma montanum. The sequence goes on along the minus strand of NZ_QXED01000002.1, from coordinate 531,706 downwards.
GCCCATCTTACCGTCCTTGTACGTTTTCTCGTCAATTTTGATCAGTACGTTTACGTCCTTGTTGAAGTTCTTGAAGTCGTAGAACTCGTCTTTGATTTTCCACCGGTCCGGGAAGCCGAACATCGACGCGTGTTTGTTACTCACGACATAGGCTTCGCCTTCCTGCACATTAGGGTTACCGGGGTGACTGGCAAACTGACCACCGGCCAGCTTGTTGTACCATGGCCAGTCGTATTCGGTATCGGCAGCCGCGTGGATACCCACGTAGCCCCCACCCGCCTGGATGTACCGCTCAAAAGCCGCCTGCTGTGCATCGTTCAGTACGTCGCCGGTGGTGCTCAGCCAGATCACCGCGCCGTACCGCTTGAGGTTATCTTCCGTAAACTTCGATGCATCTTCGGTGGTGTCGACGGCAAAGCCATTTTCCTGGCCCAGTTTCATGATCGCCCGCTGACCCGCCGGGATGGAAGAGTGCCGAAACCCTTTTGTTTTTGAGAAAACCAGCACCCGGTTCAGCGCCATCGGTTTATCGGATGCCACGGCATTCGTTTTGGTCACTGCCGAACGCTTCGCGGTCGTTTGTGCCCAGGCCGGCAGCGTGGACATGGCCAACGCACCCGCCAGTAAGAGAGGACGGGTGAGAAGCTTATGTTGTTTCATGGGAGAGAGGGGTTATGCTTACAGGTTGCAAACGAAAAGCGTTGACTTATTTTGATGCGCGATTGGCGTTTATCAAGAAACAAAAATAGAAAAAAACCCAATGTATCAGTACGATACTTGGGTTAAAAAGGCGATTTGCTTTTGAATATACTTCATTCCGTCAGTCGACCTTCTTCAGGACCAGCACCGGCAGGTTATTGTGGAGTAAGGTTAGCTTTCCCTCAGCCACCCGATACGTCAGGGGTTGGTTGAGTGCGTTCAGAAAATCACCTTCCAGTTGCCCGGCTTCTCCCATGCAGGCCATGCGCGTGGTTGCCAGCGGACCGAACTGAACTTGTCTTGAATCCGCCTGTACGCGCCCATTCAGGCGGTTGCAGCCCGTCGTACCCGAAACGCGGCCTTCGGTAAGACTGATTTCCAGCCTGGGTAGTTCGTTACGTGGTCCGCTGGGTTTAACGCTTCGCCCCTGCAGCGTAGTCAGCACCCAGATGTCGTTCAGCAGAGCCATCTGCCGGAGTGACACCCCACAGCCGGTGTACGTTTTGCCCTTTACGTTCACCTGAACGCGGTAATCCATCCGCTGCCCGGACATGGTATCGACGCAGCTATCCGGCGCAAACAAAACCTTGAGCCGCCCGGATGCCACCTCGGCATCGAACGTAATGACGCCATCCGAATCGACGTTTCGCTGCGGCAGAGGAGCATTGATCGAGTCGCCGTCCATCGACTTGAATCGCAGGGTTCCTTTGCCGGCGTTGACGGCCAGCGACCAGAACGGTTCGTTACCCATCGCAATCAATTCATCCCCGGCCCTGAGGTAACGGCTCCAGTCGGGAAATTGGCGTTCGGCCTGACCCGACGATTGCCTGGCCTGAGTGGCCGGTTTGGTTGACGACATGGTCGGGTTAGTGGTACGTTGACAGGCTGCCGTCGACAGCAGAACACTGAGCAGAAGAATGCGCATAGTTTTGTTGGTAGTGCATACATCTACGACCAGTTGACGCCTGAAAAGTTTAATGGGCCGACACCGCTTTCAGGCCGATCACCGACCCGATGAGCAGCGCAATGAAAAACAGCCGCCAGAAGTCCGTGGGCTCCCGAAAGAAACCCATCCCGACCAGCACCGTTCCCACGGCGCCAATGCCCGTCCAGACGGCGTAGGCCGTGCCCAGTGGGATCGTGACCGAGGCTTTGTTGAGGAAATAGAAACTCAGAACGGCGCACACCAGAAAGCCACCCGCCCAGCCGAGATGGCGGAAGTTGTCGGAGAGTTTCAGGCAAGTAGTAAAGCCAACCTCAAAAAGGCCGGCGAGGATAAGAAAGAACCAGGCCATATACATTACCAGCTAGAAGAAAGTCAGTCAGTTAGTTTCCCCTGCAGCAGAACCCAACAACCGGCCTTCTGCACGTCATAAGAATAAAGTAACTGATTCTATAGAATTAACATAAATATCTTGCAACGTTTTCCGTCTAAAACCGCTCTTAGCTATTAGTTAGTCCAAACTCAATCTTTATGAAACAACTATTACATTCGGCGTTATTGTTTCTCCTGTTTAACACCGTAGGTCAGGCACAGGACATGTTCTTAAAGGAGGGGCGAGCAACGTACCAAACAAACGCCAAAGGGCACTGGATGGCTGGTGGGGGCCTTACTTTCATTGGGGTAACCGGAAAGGCAGGACGTTTTGTAGCCGATCACGTTTGGTTAGGGGGCGAATTAGAACATCTGTCCTTCTTCGGAACCCGGTATGAGGCCGGTGTTTTTGCTCGATATTACAAAGGGAAGGGCATGCTCAACGGGATTTTAGGTACAGGGGTTACCTACGGGCAATTCAAGGGGTGGACATTCGACGGTCCGATGCCACCGGCCTACCGCAGTGTAAAACTGAATGCGCTGCTAGGGCTTGAACTCCGGCTAACTGAACGCGTGAGCTTTGAGGGTGTAGCCAAAATCGGCTGGCTAACTGCGGCACAATGTGTACAGTTCAGCCCGCAAGGCTCTTTAAACGTATACCTGGGGAGGTAAGTTATGCACCGCGTCGGCCTGCTATGTTTGTGCTTATTGTCTACCAGCACCCAGCTTTGTGCGCAGCAATACGTGGGCGTTGGCATACGTAGCGGTTTCGCCAACTTCTTTCCGGCCAAGTACAGTTCTGAAAACCTCGGGTACGCGTTACCCAATCCTGCCAGTCTGACTATTGGTAAGGTGTATGAGTCAAGTGTTCTGACGACCTGGCTGTTCGGAAGATCAGAAATTGCGGTTAACCGCGGCATGGCCATAGGCGTTGGAGCTCGATTTTATACGCCTTCCAATTTTGGCAAGAGCAGTTATCTCAAACCGTTTGCCGAATGCTTCATTGGCGTAGTGGGGTTGCCCATAACGAGTGACGTAACAAACGATCGGGAGCAGCAAAGCGTCACGTTTGCCTCAATAGGTATCAGTTGTTTTGTTAGCCAGTTGCGAAGTGTCGATATCTTCGTGGGGTTGCTCGATACAACGTATTCACTTCCTAATCTGCGCAGCAACGCGTATTTCGGCATCGGATATAATCACTTCTGGACAATTGAGAAGAAGCCTAAACGTATTCGGCCTAAGAAAATAAACGATTGTCCGGAGCGGTATGATTGATCGCAGGAAGTGTCTATTGCCTATTAATTGTATGCCTGGCTAATGCGCTCACCCTGAACTGATTGTTACGTCATTTTCTAAAAAAACAAAGCTCAGACCCAACGCTGTCCAGGGTTATCAGGATAAGTTACGATTACGAGTTTATTAGAAGTAAGTCCCGATACCAAATTTCACTATTTCGGGTCCAGGTTTTTCGCTAAATCAGCTTCTGATACAACGGACTCGACTCCGCCCGGCGGTACGTCGAGGTGGCAGACCCACCGGCAGGCGTTCAGGATCAGCTTTCGGAGGTCGTTGTTTGCCCAGTTGCGGTGGAAATGCATAGCCGTATTGCCGAAACTACGTCCGCCGTCGGGTCGCTCGTACACCCACGATACGGTTTCGAGCCGTCCCGGAAACGCCCGGCTCGCGGCCGTGTTCCGCACCGAATCGGGTGGCGTTGCGGTCAGGATGGGTCTAACGTCCGGCCGGAAGCGCAGGAAGAAATAGCACTCGTCATAGACGCTGAACGGCTTCACGCCCTGCGTGATCGGGTGCTCAGGTACAGTCTTGAAATCAGACATCCAGATACCGTGGGCCGAGTACGTATCCTCCTTAAAACCACCCAGGATATTGAGCAGCGGATCGCCGTTGCCGGCCGGTAATGTCACGGCGTAATGAAGGGCCGCCACGCCCGCTCCTCGCCGGGCCGCTGCCAGTAGCTGGCGTTTGCAGGCAGGCTTAAGCACCAGATGCGTCATCTTGCCATCCATAAACAGCACAATTCCATCGGCATTGGGCACTAAGGTCGAGTCGCTGGGCCAACCGTTGAGGCAGACCGTTACGTCCAGGTCAGATGCCCTGGCAAACCACTGTTTAATGAGGAGCGCCCCTGCATTGTATTCATGTTCACCCGCCTTGTGGCTGGGCGTTCCAGCGATAACGACCAGTTTCTTTTTGGGCGGCTGCGGTGCTGATGCCTGCCCGGCAAGCGGGTTGATCAACAACAAGCAGCCAGTAAGGCTGATGAGTAATAGTTGGTTCATGTCGCGTTACGTTTGCTAGGCCTTGAATAGGTAGAATCCGCTCACCTACATACTCCAAAGACGCTACCCCTATTTTTCTAGCGATCCGATTGCGAACGAGAGCACAGATCGGTATACTTGTGAAAGCAGTACGTCCTCGCTTATCGGTAGCCCAAGTAATACCCGGACATCAAGAGGTTTATGATCATGTAGTGTGAAAATTTACGGAACCATCATAAGTTGATTACTAAAGATTTAACCGCAGTTAGTTCCGCAAAATCGCGTGCATCTATTACGTTGGGTGCGAGTCCACAAAGTGCTTGTAAGTCAGCTTCCGGTTATCAAGGAAGCGATTTAAACAGGATCAGGTTTAAATATTAAATTCGGTTTCGGCTGACAGCAAAATGCTGAAGTGATTCCGACTTGACGATCAAAAACATTAAATTTTGAATAATGGCAGTTTATAGTTCAACACTTGTTATTGACAAAAATCTTGGAGTGAGTGATGCAGTGCTTTTACAGAAATTAGAACTTGAAAAGCCTGTTAGAAATTATGATAAGCATCGAATAGGGAGTTCGGATGCAACTTACCATGAAGCATTATCGGGTGATTCGAACTCGGTTTATGTAACAACTTACAAGAATTTTACAATTGTTGTTTCTTTTGAACTAATTAGTGATTTTTCAGCTACAATAGGGCTTTTAAAAAATAGGTTAGAAAAGTTATTCCCTAATAGTAAGATCTTCTTATTCTTTTCTGAAACGGTGTCTATGCTTCATGGATTTGTTTATATGGAAAATGGCTCAATAGTTAGGAAAAAATATGTTCAAGATGGGAAATATGTCAGTCTATATGACCATGAAGTTGATACAGGTCCATTTCTTGATGAGGAGTTGAAGTATTATAGCACATTATCCCATGACAATGTGCTTGATAATAAAGAATATATGTATGGGTCAAATGACTATAATATTGGAATTGACTTCCTTCAAAGTCATTTTTTCTTGGAACCCGTAGAGCCAATATTAGATAGATTGATTTTCAATAAAAATATTAATAGTGAGCTATCTAAGTCATATGTAGATGGTATAATCAATAGATTAACTAAGAAAAACATGGAGGATGAAATCAATGGTCTGTTGAAGCCATTGATGAAAGAAATGAGATGTAAAAAAATTGATTTTAAAGGTATCAAACAAAATAAGAAGAGCAAGGGTTTTTACAAGAAATTGACCAACGATGATTTTATAACTGTATTGGCAAATATTGATTCATACTGGGCTGTAAAATGGTGTAATATTGAAGTATATTTAAGCCCCTACTTACTCAATGAAAGATTGGCTAATAAAACATTACAGTATAGTTCAACCTTTGGACACAAAGTTTTCTCAGTTAATTCTTATGATATTGTTCCATTTATCAAGGAAGATGGAGGGGGTATTTTCACATGGATAGAGTTCAATTATTATTTTGAGCAATTAAAGCAAAAGGTAGGCATTTTAAGAAATATAATGAGTTCAACAATAGCTAATAATGTTAGTGACCTACTCACTGATGGTGAGTTATATACTAATTGCCTTAATAATATTAAGACCACATCCCAGTACAGAAAAGCACTTTATCCTGTAGCAGATATTAATTATTGTTTGCTTTATTTGGCAACAACGAATAATCAACTCTTAAAAGACGAATTCATTAAAATTATACAAAGTAATTATTACCACGATGACAAGCGAAAAGCTGAAAGCCAAAGTAAGGTAGATGCAGTTATGGGTTTTCTTTTTGATTTTGTTTAAGCCTATTACTAAAACTGGTTAGCCCCTTGTAGGCGGGTTGTGGGCGATAGGCCGCACGCCCCCGAAGGACGGTTTTCAGCCCAACAGCCACCGTGTTCGCGGGCGAACGAACCAACAAGAACTGTTAAATTTTGCCCTGAACAATGCTTGATTATCAAAGACTTACAATCTAACAGTACATCCAAACGGGTGTGTAAAGGTTTAGGTACGTTTGTTCAGTTGCGTGTTGCATCCACCATCAACAGCCGTTGTGTTGGGTGCGATTCCACAAATTGCTTGTGATTCAGCAGTCCTGCGGCAGAGTGAACGTCCCAACAGAAAGGGTTTGAAAAAGCTCGGTTTTATGAATTTAAGATGCAATATGAACCCTCTCTTAAAAGTCTTATCTACCTGTAGCTTCATTCTGTTACTGACTGGCTGCGGCAACTTTATCCGTTACATTAAAACCAAAAAAGCTGTTAGCAGTGGCTTTGTCCGACAGCGCAACTTTGTTACCGCCATTCCCTTCAAAAAGGAGATCGGTGATAAATACATTGTCGAGGTGACCATCAATGCCTCGCCCAAAAAATATCGATTCATTCTTGATACGGGTGCCCTGATGGTCCTGTCGCAACAGGCGGCCGAAGAATTAGGTATCATAGAAAAAGGGAAATACAAGAATATCAATTCGTTGAACAAGCACGTGCGGTTGGACAGTGTACAGCTGGCCGGACTCACCTTTTACCGGCCCGGAACGGCTATCCTTGATTTACGGGGAGATTCTTTTTTACAATGCATCGGTGTTGACGGCGTAATTGGTTCGGCCATTATGCGCCACCACTGCTGGCAGTTTGACAATCAACGGCAACGTATTACCGTGTCTGACCGGTATGAGTCATTGGTCAGCGATACGGCTAAACTTGTGCTGCCTATTACGGTCGATGGTTTACACAGACCCGTTACCCCGCTCGAGTTTCCCAACGGAACCCGGAAGAAGTTTATCGTGGACATAGGGTCTAACAGCGACTTCATGACGAAAGACAAAGCCCTTTTTGCTAAGCTCAAAAAGCAATCGAAGTATTACACTCAGTTCGGATGGAATGGCCACGGCTTCTACGGTGATCGGTTTGACACCAGCTACAACGCAACCATTAAGGGCATCAAACTGACTGGTACCCCGATGGACTCGGCCCGGGTCGCATTTGGCACCTTTCGCGACGACTTAGTTGGCTGGGGGTTTCTCAATCGGTACGTCATCACGTTCAATTGGGATCAACGCACTTTAACCCTGGTAGCTAACCAACCCGCCCAGTCCGATGAGCCGCTCGTTTCCTTTGGCTTTATGCCGTTTATTCAAAAGGATACCTCTTCACAAAAAAGCTATTGGACAGTTGGTAGTATCATCGAAGGATCTCCCGCTCACCAGGCTGGCTTAAAACTTGGGGAGCGAATTGTTAGCGTGAATGGCAACGAGGTTTCAGCGGTGACGAACGCCTGTGATTTATACAGCCCAACCAGCCGTATCTATCAGGAGATGAATGAAAAAACCTTGCGAATGGAGCTTGTGGGAAAAAGCGGCAAACGACAGGTGTTCACCTGACAAAAGCACCTATTCTTCCCAACTAGAAAACTAACCAGCTCACCAGGAAGTCTTCGTCTTATGAAACCGTACACTACGCTTCGAATTGACCGCTTGTAGGACGACAGGTTTTTTGCACCTCCACCTCATTGACGGTAGACTAATTGTTTATGTTTATGTTTGGCGACAGTAAGCCCAAGCTGATTAAGGTAAGTCGACAAGATTAGCTTTGAACCGATAACATACCGATAGAGATGTCACAGGAAACGCTCATTTTTACTTTCATTTTGTTATTGCTGGTTAGTCTGAATGTTGCTTTAGCCGAACGAAAAGGCCGAAAAAAGGAGACATGGTTTTGGATAACTTTGTTTCTAGGCATCTTTGCCACCGTGATTCTATTACTGGCTGACAAAGTTGACCAACAACCAAGAAAGGTAGTAAAAGCATACTAACGAACGTTGTCAACATTGAGAAAACTGAAGAAACATATTGATAAACTAACTCGTAAAATAATGAAAGAATACAAAGTTGAAGCCCTGATTTATTACTCGAAATTAACGCTCGACTCTGAGCACATAGTGAAGAAGTCTAAAGAAGAAATTCAGGCAAAACTGGATGAATACGCTCCTCAAGGGTACCGATTAACTTCTACAACGTCCACTAGTTTTGGGGCTGCGATTTATATTTATCTATTCTTCGAAAAAGATAGTTAATGGGTAATTCGGCTTTTGGGGCGGGTTTCCTGTTGCACGATACCCGCCCCAAGAGTTTGGTGATTTTCCACCCGATACGTTCTAGTTTACTGGTTTACTGACACTATAGCGTTGAGAACTATTTTACTTGTTTGTCGTCTGCTCTTACCGTTTGGGGTCGTCAAAACCATTAGGTGACACATCAACAAGCCGCTCTTTTAAAAACTCAGCTATTTTTCGTGATGACAACATCATTGGGCTGGTCATCAGGGATGGCTTGATTGGCAGTCGGGCCTTTCGTAAAGGTATTCTACTACTTGATGGGCCTAACCACTGGTTTAGTTATCAACAGAACTTGATAAAGAATCAGTGAACAGTGGTTTGTCTACTTTCCCACTCCCGAACCGGATACACCGGCAACCAGATTGGCTTCGCGCTCGGCTTTGGTGACGACCCGTTCGATTTTGCCGACGATGAAAATGTACGAGCAGGCACCGATCAGACTGACCGCGCCGATGAACAGCAGCGCCGGTTTGAAATCGCCGTCTTTCGCCAGGTAGCCAATCACGATCGGAACCACAATCGACGCCAGGTTACCCATAAAGTTAAATACCCCGCCGGTTAGGCCGATCAGGTTTTTCGGCGACAGCAGCGACACAAATACCCAGGAGATCAGGGCCAGACCGGACCCAAAAAACGCCAGGGCCATGAAGAAAATGATTTCGCCGGTGTCGTTGGTGTAGTTTGCTCCGATAATACTAACCGACAACAGCATGCCAAAGATAATGGGCGTCTTGCGCGCTACGCCGACGGACGTTCCCCGTTTGACGAGCGCATCCGAGATAAAACCCGACAACAGCAAGCCCGCGCAGGCGGCTAAGTAAGGAATGGAAGACAGGTAGCCGAACTTCTTCAGGTCGAATCCCCTGTACTTTTCCAGATAGATCGGAAACCAGGTCAGAAAGAACCAGAGCGTGGCATTCACCGCAAACTGACCGATGTACACCCCCCAGAGTGTTCGGCTGGAAAATACGTGTTTCAGATTGCTCCACTGCCATACGGAAAGCTGCGCATGGCTTCGCTTCTTGCCGCTGACCAGTCCGCCCCCTTTTTCGATGTAGTCAATCTCGGCTTCGTTCACCCCCGGGTGATCGAGCGGATCGCGGTAGAGGAAGTACCAGATAAGCCCCCACAGAATCCCGACCAGTCCCGTGATGACGAACAGCCCCTTCCAGCCTACGCTGTCGCGCAGGATGATCAGCACCGGGGTCAGGAAGGCCAGCCCGATAAACTGGCCCGATACGTAGAGTGATATGGCACCGGCCCGCTCGTGGTCGGGAAACCAGCTCGTTACGATGCGGTTGTTGATGGGGTACGACGGTGCTTCAAAAGCTCCGGTTGCCATGCGCAGGCCAAACAGCGAGAAAAAGCCCCGGGCAAAGCCCTGAAATACGGTAGCAATGGACCACGTAATCAGGCAGAAGGCGTAGAGGATACGCGGCCCGTACCGATCGGCAATCAGCCCACCCGGGATCTGAAGGAACGCGTAACTCCAGCCAAACGCGGAAAGAATGTAGCCCAGTTCAACCGGCGACAGGCCCAGGTCGTCTTTAAGCGCCGTAGCGGCTACTGCCAGATTAGTGCGGTCGAGGTAGTTGATAACCACATTGACGAACACGAGGGCCACCATGGCATAGCGGACGCGGGTCTGTCGGGTTTTGCTTGGTACCGGCTGCATGAGTAAGGGGGTTTGTGGTTTGTAGTTTGTGGTTCAACGCTTCAAGTTCAAGCTTCCAAGGAGGGCCGACATCTCAAACTTGAATCATCAACCAACCGGAGTTAGCCATGACTCCGGTTGGTTGATGTTCTATTTGTCATCCCGACGCCAGGACCGGACCGTCGTCGAGATGACAAAACCGAGCACCATAAGTCATTGACTAACGGTGACCTGAGTATTTACCGCGCTGTCCAGCCGCCGTCGACGGTCAGCATGGAGCCGACCATGTACGTAGCGGCATCGCTGGCCAGGAAAATGGCCGCGCCCTGAATTTCGCGGAGTTCGCCCCAGCGGCCCAGCGCCGTAGCCCCCACTACGAATTTCTTACCTTCTTCCGTATCGGCAATCGGTACGTTCATATCGGTCAGGAACGGTCCCGGACAAATCGCGTTGACGGTGATGTTGAACGGTGCCAGCTCCAGCGCCAGGGCCCGGGTCATCTGCACCACAGCCCCCTTACTGGCGGTGTAGGGCGTTCGGTTCGCCAGCCCCACCAGCCCCAGCGTACTGGCCAGATTAATGATGCTGCCCCTCCCCTGCTGCTTCATGTACGGCGTTACAGCCCGGCTGCACAGCCACGTACCGTTCACGTTCACCTGCATAACCCGGTCAAAATCATCGAGACTCAGTTCATCGATGGGTCCCCGGATATTGATGCCCGCGCTGTTGATCAGCACATCAATCCGGCCGAAGGTATCCATCGCCATCCTGGCCATTGCTTCGGTTTGTTCCTGATTGGTGATGTCGGTCGGGACGGAGATTGCCCTGATGCCGTAGGTCTGACTGAGTTCCTCGGCGGCCTGGGCTCCTTCGCCGGCGGTACGGTTGACGATCATCAGGTTTGCTCCTGCCGACGCCAGTCCGGCGGCCATAGCCAGTCCCAGTCCTTTTGAGCCACCCGTCACGATGGCGGTTTTACCCGTCAGATCAAATTGCTTAATACCCGGTAGTTGTTCTTTACTCATGTTGAGTTGGTAGTTTGTGGGTCGTGGTTTGTAGTTGCTCCGCTCGGTTTACCTACAAACTACGAACCACAAACCGAATAATCAGACTAGTCCTAATCGGTTTTTACTGTAATTCAGGCAGGCGACGATGTTCTCTTCCTCGGCCGCCAGCTTCCTTTCCGCATCGAGCTGCGAAACCCTCGGCAGACCGGCTTTGTACGGATGGTCTTTCACCATCCGTAGCGTTCGGGCCAGCTCCGTGCCGGGCAGTTCGCCGAACGTAGCCCAGTAATCGTCTTTCAGACAGGGGATTTCGAGCGGGTCGCGGGTGATCATCTCCAGGGTGAACGTAACGGCCGGGTTGTGCTTTTTACAGAGCGCAACCATGGTCGGCAGGTCGAGTATGCCCTGCCCAAGCGGCACTTCCGACAGCAGGAAACCGTCGGCGTATTCGTCTACCGCCATGTCTTTAACGTGCGTGCTGACTACGTAGGGTGCCAGCGTCTGCACCACCACCATCGGGTCTTCGAGCAGGGCGATGCTGTTGCCGAAGTCCAGCGTTACGCCGATCCACTCGCTGTTGATCTGTTTCAGTACGTCGACCAGTTCGGGGGCACGCCAGTCTTTGTGGTTCTCGATGCCGAGCCGGACGTTGTGTTTGCGCAGCACCGGTTCGGCCAGCCGCAGCGACACCAACGCGTTTTTCCGCATGTCTTGGAAAGCGTCGGCGGAATGGTACGTTTCATAGCGTCGGCCCGACGAGCAAACGGTACGGAGCACCCCCGCCCCCGCTTCGCGGGCGTTGACAACATCCTGCTCAAACTTCGGCACATCACCGGCAGTTTTGGGCAGACTGATCGACCCTTCGAGGTACAGCCCGAGTTTCTCCCGCTTGTCGCGAACGGATTTGGCAAAATCGGCCGACCATCCGTTGACGACAACCTGTATGCCACCGGCTCCAATCTGGCTGCAATGAGCCAGCATGTCGACGGCGTTGGCGAAGCCGGGGTACTTCTGGCTGTTGGCTTTGGAGTTCCAGCGGTTGCCGTACGAGTGCACCACAACGCCCATGCGGGTGTCTTTCAGGAACCGGGGCATGTCGGGCAACGAGAGCAGCATGGCTCCGGCCGTAGCTTTGTGCAAAAAGTCGCGCCGGTCCATCCGGTTACCGACCGGCGTGGATTCCGGCTGATGCCGTTGATTAGTCATGGGTTTAGGAAATCAGACTCGCTGTTATTTGGCCTCTTCGGCTTTAGCCTGAAGAATGTATTTATTCAGTTCGCTGGCCGTCCAGGGCATGACCCGCCCCTGCGACGTGACGCGGGTCATGCCCACGGTTCGCCGACTGATGGGCCCGGCATTATTGCCCCATTCGTTCCGGATGTACATCAAAATCGCCGTCAGCGTCGCGTCGTCCATGGTTGAATGCGCGGGCATTACCGGCAGTACCTCGGGGGCGTTGTAGACCTTACCCGCTACGTCGACCGGGCCTTCCATACCGTGCAGCAGAATGAGCGCCAACCGTTTTTCGTCGCCCAGCACCCAGTCGGAGCCGATGAGTGGCGGGGCGAAGCGGTTCACCCCGGCTCCGTCCGTACCGTGGCAACCCGAACAGGTGCTGAGGTAGTGTTGCCGACCCAACGCAAACAGCTTCTGTTCGTCGTCGTTCAACGGGTTCTTCTGGGTCGTACTAGCTTTGGCGGCTACGTGACCCGGCCATTCAAAAACTGCCGACAACGACGCGAGCCTGGCCGGATCGACTTTGTCGGCCGAACGGGTCAGGATGGCGGGGGCCGCAGCCAGTTTAACCGGCTTCATTTTTTTGTCGCTGCCCCCAATGGAGAGGCCGGTCAGCACGGCTTTTTCCTGCCAGCCCAGCGTTGGTTTGTTGGCCGCTAGGTTGGTCAGCAGCGAACCCAGCTCGGCGGCATCGCGCTTACGGATGATGGACGTAGCCAGCATCTCGACGAAAATCTCTTTATACGGCTCCGGTTTCTGCCAGTTCGGTGCTGTCATCAGGCGTTGCAGAAAGGCGTACTCCTGCCCCTGAAGGCTGCTCAGCGCGGCATCGCGAATCAGCGGAATGGAGCCGTGACGTTCCACAACGCCCGCCAGCAGCGACTGCGCTACGTTCGGCTCCAGCACAGCAGCGGCCAGGGCCATTTGCAGCACCTGCTCAATAGGGGCTTTATCCCATTCCGCAAGCAACCGCTCACCGAAGGTCGCCCGGATGGTTTTGTCGGTTTTGGCAAATGGCTCCAGCAGCCGTACGGCCGTTGTCCGCACGAGCGGACTTCTATCCGTCAGCAAGGTCAGCAGTAGGTCAGGGTTACTCAGCCTCAGGCCGTCCAGCGTCCAGAGGGCGTGAAAGCGGCCCAGTTCATTTTCCCCGTTCCGGGCCACCGTTGCCAGCGCCGGCCCGATTTGTGGGTCATTCCGCTCCACCAGCAGCCGCTGGGTCATGTCGCGGTACCAGCCGTCCGGGTGCGACAACAGCTGAATCAGTTCATCCGTCGATGCCTTTGACAATTTGCGGGGTTTCTGCGGGGTCCAGTTTTCCGGCACAACGCGCCAGATACGGCCCCGGTTGATTGGCAGGACCAGATTACGGGCAACCGTCTGATCTTTCAGGTAGGGCGTTATGTACGCGCCATGCTGAATCAGCCCCCGGTACATATCGGCCACATACAGCGCGCCATCGGGTCCGGTAGCCATGTGTACGGGCCGGAACCGTTCGTCGGTCGACGCCAGAAATTCTTTGCCGGGGTGCGGATCCCGCGCCGAAACGAGTAGTCCCTGCTCCTCCACGACGTTGCGCTTGACCAGATTCCCGGCGGGTTCGCAAACGAAAATATTGCTGTAATACGCCTTTGGAAACGCTGCGCCCCGATACACCAGGGGCGAACAAGCAGCCGTAAACTCCAGCAAACGTCCATCTTTATCCAGCGTACCGGGAATGTAGCCCCGGTTGACGGCCGGATTTGGGCGAATCGGGTAAATCCGCCGATCGAGGGTCAGGCCGTAGTCGATGCCGGTAGTTGGCGTATGGTTTTTGTTGCGGGACAGGTAGTTGGGCGGCACCAGATCGGCGTGGAGCTGCGACCAGTTGTAGTTGTACACCAGCCGACCTTTGTCATCGTGACTGATCCCCCACTGCCCCCGCGCTTCGGTGCTATCGCGTAACCAACGGGCCGCGTTCGGTCGGGCCACGTTTGGCCGGGCCGCGTTCGGCTTGTCGTTGACGAACCGGTACCGCAGCCGCGACTTGGCGTTGTAGTACCAGTTGTCCATACTGCGCCAGAGCCCATTACCCGAATGTTCGGGCAGGCCACCACCGGCGTAGGTCGGATCGATCAGGGTTTTCGTGTCGGCTTTACCGTCGCCATTCAGGTCTTTCGTTTCCCACAGCTTCTTGTCTTCGACCACCAGCGCCCCACCGGGAATCAGGGCCAGTGCCCGGGGCATGATCAGACTGTCGAGGTAGACCTTGCTGACGTCCATCCGGCCATCGCCGTTTGTATCGGTCAGTACCGACACCCGCCCGACCGGCAGTTCCTCGCCTTTGCCCTCAATGTCCGGCATAAAACCGCGCATCTCAACAACCCAGAGCCGTCCGTCTTCGTCGAATGTAATGACAACGGGGTCCTGCACCATCGGCTCAGCGGCCACCAACTGGACTTTCATCCCCGGTTCGACCTGGAACGTAGCCAGTTCTTCGGCGGGCGTTTTGGGGGGCGACGGATCGTCACCCGCCCATGTTCCAAATTTGGCTTTGAAACTCAGCAGACACAGAAGGCCGACGCCAAGCAAGCAAGCGCCTAAAGCAGGCTTAACCATACCAAACAAAGGCTTTTTTATAGTGGAGCGATCTACTCAAGTCCTGTCAATTCTTTCTGTATAAAGTACGCCGGGTCGTTTAAATACTACAACGAGTTCTACTTATTTTACAACAAACGGTTGTTGAGCACGGATGTTTTCGCGTATCCCCTGGTTAGTCACGATGGGGGGCGTTCTCAATAAAGGCACAGGTTTCAACCCATCGTAACGCCGTGGGTGCAGCCTGAGATGCGCGTAGTCGAACCTACGGCGTCACAATGCGTTCGCGCCTTTTTCGGACTGGGGCCAGGCCGGACCTACGGCATTTTCTGATGCGCTCCAACTTCTATCTGGCTCCAGCAACGGCCGGAATACAGTAAATACGGCCTTGATTCGCTTTTTTACCTGGTTATTAATCACACATTCACGGCATGACTGATCGATTTACGGACCAGGTTGCTATTGTAACGGGGGGTGCCGACGGCATCGGGAAGGGTATTGCGAAGCGGCTCGCTGCCGAAGGGGCTGCGGTCGCCTTATTTGATATAAACGGCGATTTGCTCGAACGTACCGTTGCGGAGTTCAAAAATCAGGGGCATACTGTGACAGGCCACCTAGTCGACATCTCGCAGGAAAGTCCGGTCGAAGCCGGGGTCCAGGCGGTTGTGGATACGAATGGCAAACTCGACATCATGGTGAATTCCGCCGGTATTGTCGGGCCGACCAGCACCAGAATTACAGACTACCCAGTGGCCGACTACGACCGGATTTACCAAATCAACCTGCGCGGGGCTTTCCTGATGACCAAGTACGCCATCAAAGCCATGGAGCCCAACAACTACGGCCGAATTCTGCACCTGGCATCCATTGCCGGGAAAGAAGGCAACCCTTTTATGGCGGGTTATTCATCGATGAAAGCGGGGCTTATTGGTTTGGTGAAAGGCATCGGCAAAGAATACGCCGAGACGGGCATCACGGTGAACGGCATAGCCCCGGCCGTGATCCGAACCGCGATGAACGAAAACACCGCCCCCGAGCAGTTGGCCTACATGACCGCCAAAATACCGATGAAACGACTGGGAACCATCGAGGAGGTAGCGGCCTTGGCGGCCTGGATCGTCTCGCAGGAGTCCAGTTTTACCACCGGTTTCATTTTTGACCTGTCGGGCGGCCGGGCGACGTATTGATTACTTTGTTAATCCGTTGTAAAGTAATCGTTGTCAATGCGTTTTACCTCGAACGTTTGCTGTAACGTAACGCCAAGATTGTAATCAATCATCAACTGCGCCAGTTGCTCCCCATCAATCAGCACAATTTTCGTTTCATTGCGGGGCACGTATTCAAGGGCTTCCCGCGTAAACGACGACGTAGTGATGAAGATACCTTTCTTGGCTCCTTGTCCCGCCAACGCGCCAATGAACTTGTGTATTTCAGGACGTCCGACAATGTTACCGGGTTTCCACCGTTTAGCCTGGATGTAAATGATATCCAGGCCCAGTTTATCTTCTTTGATTGTCCCGTCAATTCCCTCATCCCCGCTTCTGCCAACTGCTTTTCCAGCATCTTTGATGGAGCCGCCGTATCCCATTCGAACCAGCAACTCGACAACCAGTTTTTCAAAAAAAGCCGGCGATAAATTCACAATCCGATCAATAAGGTCCTGAGCGAGGGCTTTCCGTATGCTTAAGTAAGCAGATTCCAGTGTTTCTTCGGGCGTTTGCTGAGGTGCCGACATTAAGTCTGGTTCAGTCTCGCCATTCTCCTGCTTTTTTGTGCTTTGAAACTCCATAAATTCAGGATACTGACGAAGAAACGCTACGTTAATCTGATGCGGATTCTGCCGTACTACTTCTTTGCCTCGATCTGTAATCGCAACGATGCCTCGCTTAGGCGAATCCAGAAGGCCTGCTTTTTTTAAATACGTTCTGGCCCAGCTTACCCGGTTACCGAAAACAAATGTCTGACCGCTTGGCAGTAATTCTGCTTTCTCGTCGTCGGTTAAGTTGAACTGAACGCCTAACAAATCGACAAGACTGGTCAGTTTATATTCTTTGCCGTCGGTTACAAGTTTGAGTAACGGCAGCATCAACGTTTGATAATCGGGGATAGGCATAAGGGAAATTGGACTAGCTGATCTACAAATACTGCTAATCTGACGCTAAGTAACCTATATCGTTGTATTTTGAGCAAACAGTACTTGCTTTTTTCCACTGTTGACCGGTTATTTTTTACGTCATCAGTCCTGTTGTGGTCAAATCAGACGGTCATTTAACGTAGCTACTTGCGGCAAGGCCCCAAATAAATACGAACTTTGCGGCATGAGAAACGTCTTTTTATCAATCATTGTGGCCGGGTTGCTGTCTGCCTGCGGAGGAGCAGATACTACCCAGAAAGAAACCGCGACGGCAACCGATACCACGCAAACCGCAGCGGCACCCCCTGAACCCAAAAATTGCCAGTCGCTCATCGCAGCCGATAAACTGGGCAAGCCGGACGAATATCAAGAATCGGGCAAACCGATCAAGGTCGCGCTGACCATGAACCAGGATACCAGCACGCACGAAACCACCGGCGGCTGTTACTTCAACAATACCGTAACGGTGCAGGCTACCAAGAAGTCAGGCAGCCCGGTGTTTAAACGAACCCTGCTGAAAGATGACCTGCTGTATTTTACCAAAAACGACGAAGCCATCGAGCGGGCCGTTCTGCAGAAAGTCACTTACAAACCGACGTTCAACGGGCTTAAGTACATCACGCTGACCATGCGGCTGCAGGAACCGGGCACCCGGAAAACCCAAGACTATACGATCTTCATGAACTACTTCGGGGAGATCATCAAAGTCAGATAGCCGGCAGGTAGCGCTCGCGGAACAGGCCGATGTGGTGGGCTTCGTGACCGGGAATGATGTAGGCCAGCGCCCGAACGCTCATCGGGCCACCGCTGGCCGTACCGATCCGCTCCAGGGCCCCGGCATCGAACGAGTCGAAGAGCGCCAGCGTTGCCGACCGTACGGCCTCATACTCCTGCCAGATGCTCACCAGCGACCGACGATCGGCTCCGGACATGGGCACGTAGTCGTTCTGCTCGAAACCTGGCAAAGGCGTCTGGTCGCCCCGGCCAATGCGCAGCGCCCGGTAGGCAAAAATGCGTTCGGTGTCGATCATGTGTACCAACGATTCCTTGATGCTCCATTTGCCGGGTGCGTAGCGGAACATCCCCTGCTCGTCAGTCAGGTGGCCCAGCATAGCTTTCAACTCGTCGGGTTGCCGACGCAGTTGACCCAACGGGTCATCGTCATTGGGGATCAGCGATACGTAGGTGTTGTAGAACGGATTGTATTCGGAGGCTGCCGGACGGGCAATAGACTGTGACATAAGCTGCAGGAACTGATACGCAAAGATAGGCGTGATTCGGCATTTGCGGCAGCCCCGAAAAAGTAGAAACCGGCCCCGTACGTGTTTGATGAATACTCCTTCAGGTTACCCTGCTATGAAAGCCCTGTTTACTCTCCTCGGCTTACTGATTACCCTTACCGGCGCTGCCCAGCAACGCTTTGTCAACCTTGGCGATTTCCGGCTGGAAAACGGCCAGACCATCCGGGACTGTCGGCTCGGCTACCGCACGTTCGGTAAGCTCAACGCCGGCCGGACAAACGCCGTGCTGGTGCCAACCTGGTTTACCGGTACGTCGGACAACAAGAAGTTCGTGGCCGAACCGGGAAACATTGCCGACAGCACCCGGTATTTCACCATCGTTGTCGATGCGCTGGGCAATGGGGTGTCCTCTTCGCCGTCAAACAGCACAACACAGCCGGGCGCGCAGTTTCCGCAGTTCAGCATCCGCGATATGGTTCGGTCGGAATACGAACTGGTGACGAAACACCTCGGACTGACGCACCTGCATACGGTTACGGGCATATCGATGGGCGGCATGCAGTCGTTTGAATGGCTGGTTACGTATCCCGATTTTGTCGATCACGTCGTACCCATCGTAGGTACACCCAGGCAAAGCAGTTACGACAAGCTGTTCTGGGGCACCCAGTTAAACATTCTGGAACGCGGCAACTACGCTCCCGACGCCATGAAAACCGTGGCCGCTCTGCACGAACTGAACCTCACAACCCCCGGCTATTTCTTCAGCCACCTGAAAGCCGAGGAAGAACCGGCCTTCCTGCAACAGAAAGAAGCGGATTATCTTAACCGGAATCCCTACGACTGGGCCGCCCAGCTGCGGGCCATGATCGGCCACGATATTTACCGGGGGCAGACCGTAGCGGAGTTGAAGAACCGAATCAAGGCTAAGCTCCTGATCGTGGTGGCTACGCAGGACCACATGGTGACGCCCGGCCCCGCGATCGAACTGGCCCGGTCGCTTCAGGTGCCGCTCATCGAACTCCCCAGCGACTGCGGCCACCTGGCTACCTCCTGCGACACTACCATCCTGAAAACCGAGGTACGTAAATTTCTGATGGAGTAGGCATTTGTATACTATTTATATGTTACTATAATTTAATATTCATTAAATCTACTGTCAAAATATATACCTACTATATTTGTATAGAAAACAGTGACTATATGAATCTAAACAATTACTTACTCCTGAAGGAAGAGAACGAAACGATTGTCTCTTTCAAAAAACGCCTGCAAAGCTTTGCCATCGCGAACCGGTTTACACGACCGGCTCACGCAACGTACGTGGCCGACCGAATCATCCAGCTCAACCTGACCGACAAGTTTAAATCGTACCAGCGAAAAGCCTGATTCCATTATCCACGATCTGATCAGCAACACGCCACACGTCTTTATAAACGTATAACGCAACGACCTCACTCCTGTATAGAGTGAGGTCGTTGCCGTATTGATTGGTAGGACTGGTGATGTATTTGTCCTCTTCGTTAATTCCAGCCGCCACCTAATGCGCGGTAGGTATTCACCATCGCGTTCAGTTGCTGCACTTTGGTTTCAACCAAATCGAACCGGGATTCGAGCGCGTCGCGCTGGGTGAGCAGTACTTCCATGTAATCGGCCCGGGCCGATTTGAAGAGCGTGTTCGAAATGTTGGTTGATTGGATGAGTGCATCCACCTGCCGCGCCTTCAGATCGTAACTCTTCTGGAGGTTGTTAATGCTTGATAATTGGTTGGCAACCTCGATGTACGCGTTCAGAATGGTCCGTTCGTAATTGTACACCGCCTGAATCTGTCGGGCGTTGGCGCTGTAATACAGGGCCTTTATTGCATTCCGGTTCACCAGCGGCCTGGTTAAACCACCAATTAGTGAATACAGAAACGACTCGGGCGTTAACAACAGAGCCGGATTGTACGAATTAAAACCCACGGCGGCCGACAGGTCCAGCGACGGCAGGAAGTTGGCTCTCGCTACCTGCACGTCGAGCCGGGATGCTTCCAGTTCCCGTTCGGCCCGCCGGACATCAGGCCGGTTCTGTAACAACTGCGACGGAATGCCCGCATGCATGGCTTCGGGCACGAGCGTGTTAAAATCCTGCGAACTCCGTTGAACAGGCTGCGGGAACCGACCCACTAGGAAATTAATCCGGTTTTCGGTCTCGATAATTCGCTGCTGAATATCATACTGGAGACTTTGCGTACGAAGTACCTGCGCTTCAAACCGACGTACGGCCAGTTCCGTCACCTTGGCCGATTCTTTCTCGATCCGGACAATAGCCAGTGCATTAGTCTGAATATCGATGTTCTTCTTAACAATATCCAGTTGCGTATCGAGACCAAGCAGTTCGTAATACGAGTTGGCGATTTCGGCTACCAGATTTGTGACGGTGAAATTACGCCCTTCTATGCTCGACAGGTACCGGACAGCCGCGGCTCGTTTGGCATTGTGCAGTTTATTCCAGATATCCACCTGCCAGGATACGTTGGCAGACAGGATAAAATCGGGCAGCGGATTTGGAAATTCATGCCCGGGTCTGATTTCCGTGCTTTCTTCAATGGCCCCCGGCCGGGTGTACCGTCCTACTTTGTCAACGCCTGCACCGGCTGCCAGATTAACGAACGGCAGGTATTCCCCCGTTCGGGCTCTTACCTCGTTCTGGGCAATCTGAATCTCCTGCAGCGTAATGTTCAGTTCCTGATTGTTGTACAGGGCCGTATCAATCAGAGCCGTCAGGTGCGGATCGGTGAAGAATTCCCGCCACTTCAGTTTGCCCGTATTAACGGAATCCTGAATGACGTTGTAGCTGGTTGGAACGGTTC
Source organism: Fibrisoma montanum (assembly GCF_003583365.1). Lineage (GTDB taxonomy): Bacteria > Bacteroidota > Bacteroidia > Cytophagales > Spirosomataceae > Fibrisoma > Fibrisoma montanum. The sequence goes on along the minus strand of NZ_QXED01000002.1, from coordinate 510,603 downwards.
GGTTTTCGGTACGTCCGACCAGGGCTGGGGTTTTGCACGACGTCATGGCAAACGTCATGCAGGCTATCGGTACGCCGACGCGGCCCAGGCAGGTATATACGAGTTTCTTAAACATGGTTCGTGTTTTCTTCGGGTATGGGAAAAGCGTCCAGCTGATGAACCAGATTCTCGCTCAGTGGCTCACTCTCTTCGTCGCGAATCATCTTCCGGCCATCGGCCAGGTTGCCAAAAATGTAGTACAATCCAGGGATGATAATGACCCCGAAAATGGTCCCGAACAGCATACCACCCAGAGCCGAGGCACCGATGGTCCGGTTCCCGATAGCGCCCGCGCCCGTGGCCGTAATCAGCGGGATCAGGCCAGCCACGAAGGCAAACGAGGTCATCAGAATCGGGCGGAAACGGACTTTGGCACCTTCGATGGCTGCGTTCAGGATTGTTTCGCCGTGCTGACGTTTCTGAACCGCGAACTCCACAATCAGTACGGCGTTTTTACCCAGCAGACCAACCAGCATGATGAGGCCAATCTGCGCGTAGATGTTGTTCTCCAGTCCCATCATCTTCAGCACCAGGAATGAGCCGAATACCCCAACCGGCAGCGAGAAGACTACGGCCAGCGGAATGATGAAGCTTTCGTACTGGGCGGCCAGCACCATGTAGACGAAGGCCAACACAATCAGGAACACGTACAGGGATTCGTTCCCCCGGATTGATTCGTCGTACGACAATCCTTCGAAGGCGATGTCATAGCCTTTGGGCAGCGTCTTGGCGGCTACTTCCCGAATCGCCTGAATGGCCTCGGCCGTGGTGTACCCTTTGCCCGGAAGCCCCTGAATTGAGGCTGAGTTGTACAAATTGAATCGGGTAATTTCATTGGGACCCTGGCCTTTTTTCAGCGTCATGAAGGCCGAGTAAGGCACCATCTCTCCTTCCTCATTTTTGACGAAAAGCTTCAGCAGATCAGTTGGTAGTCGTCTGAAGCTGGGGTCTGACTGTACGTATACCTTGAAGAACTGATTGTACTTAATAAACCCTTGTTCGTAGGTACTACCGATCATGATGTTGAGGTTATCCATCGCTTTGCCAATGGATACGCCTTTCTGCATGGCCAGTTTATTGTCAATCTCCAGTTCGTACTGCGGATAGTTAGCCGCAAAGAAGGAGAACAGGCCCGTCAATTCTTTCCGCTTGGCAAGATTATCCATGAAATCCTTCTGGATTTTGTCGAACTCGCGGTAGTCCGTGTCGGTAGTTTTATCAAGCAGACGCATCGAAAAGCCGCCTGATGTACCGAATCCCGGAATGGCGGGTGGTTCAAAGAATTCGACAGTTGCGCCGAGACCTCTCGATTTCTCCTCCAGCTCTTCCATGATCTCCTTCACGTTTTTATCGCGCTCCGACCACGATTTGAGGTTGATCAGACACGTACCGGCATTGGAACCGCGACCTTCGGTCATGATCTCGTAACCAGCCAGGGACGATACGGATTCGATGCCCGGAACTTCTTCGCAGATTCGCTGAAGGCGCCGGGAAACCTCGTTGGTTTTTTCCAGGGTAGAGCCCGGTGGCGTCTGGATGATGGCATAAATCGTACTCTGGTCTTCGTTCGGAATAAAGCCCGCGGGCAGGATCTTATTCACAAATATGATTCCCGCCGAGAAGCCAATTAACACGGCGAACGTAACGAACCGACGGTTAACAATTAGCCGAAGCAGACCCACGTACCAGCCGGTCATTCGGTCGAATCCCCGGTTGAAACTGTCAATAGCCCGGGTTAGCGGGTTTTTCTTCCTAGCGTGTCCATTATGGTTTTTCAGCAGCATGGCGCACAATACGGGCGTCAGCGTCAGAGCGATGATGGCCGAAATCACAATCGAACTGGCCATTGTAATCGAGAACTGCCGATAGAACGTACCGACCGGCCCCGACATGAACGAGATGGGGAGAAATACCGACACCATAACGGCCGTAATGGCGATAATGGCACCGCTGATTTCGCCGAGCACTTTCTTGACTGCGCCAAAAGGCGTCAGATACGGCTCTTCTTCCATCTTGGCGTGTACGGCTTCGACTACCACAATGGCATCATCGACCACAATACCGATGGCAAGTACCAGCGCAAAGAGCGTAATCAGGTTAATGGATATGCCGAAGAACTGGATGACAAAGAATGCCCCAATCAATGATACCGGAACGGCCAGAATTGGGATCAGAGTAGACCGCCAGTCGCCGAGGAAGATGAACACAACCAGGGCTACGAGGATGAACGCGTCGCGTAGCGTATCAATTACCTGCTCAATAGAAGCATCCAGGAAGTTAGAAACGTCGTAACTGATTTTGTAATCAACACCCGGAGGGAAAGAAGCCTTCATAACCTCCAGCTTCTCTTTTACGTCGTCAATTACGTCACGGGCGTTACTGCCGTAGTTTTGGCGCAGGACAATAGCCGCCGATGCATGGCCGTCGAGGTTCGAATAAATGTCGAAGAACTCGCTGCCTAATTCTACCTTGGCGATGTCTCTCAGGTGAATGCTTTCCCCGGCCGAATTGGCCCGGATAATGATGCCTTCATACTCTTCCGGCTTGTTGTAGCGGCCCTTGTAGGTAAGTACGTATTCCAGCGACTGAGCGGCTATACCGGAGCTTTGCCCAATCCGGCCCGGCCGACCAATGATGCTTTGCTCACCGATTGCCTTCATCACCTCTTCGGTAGAAATGTTGTAAGCCCGCATGCGTTCAGGATTTAGCCAGACGCGCATCGCGTAGCGTCGGCTACCCAGTATCTGCGCCCTCGCTACACCCCTTGTCCGCTGAATTTCCGGGATCATTTTAACGGTAGCGTAGTTGAACAGGAATTTTTCGTCAATGCTCTTATCCTTCGAATAGAGGTTGACGTACATGAGCATACTGGGCTGAATGGGCGTGATGATTACCCCTTCGCGCTGCACCAGTTCGGGCAGCAGCGGCATGACCTGGTCTACCCTGGTTTTGACCCGGATAACGGCATCGTTCGGGTCGGTTCCGGGCTCGAAAATAATGCGGAGGGTAGCTTCACCGGCACTGGTCGCATCAGTAGCGATGTACCGCATGTCCTGAACCCCGTTGATGGCCTGCTCCAGCGTAATCAGCGTGGATTTAACCAGTACGTCGGCACTAGAACCAGGGTACGCAATGAATATATTGACCGTAGTTGGTGCAATGTCAGGGAATTGAGAAATGGGTAATCGAGTAATCGCCAGTATACCCACAAAGACGATCATGACCGATATCACAATCGCGAATACAGGTCGGCGTATGAATTTTGTGAACATGTTTTCTGCCGCTTCGGCGGTTCGATTTTAGTGGGTCAGATTATTCGGCGTACAGACTCAAATTAGAGACGACAGCCTGGGGCTGTTCAAACTTGTACTGTATTTTCTGGTTCTCCCGCACCTGACGCAGACCTTCCAGCAGAATCTTGTCGTCTTTTTTGAGGCCCGACTGTACGACGAAAATGTGAGGCATCTCTGCGGCTATCGTGATTTCCCTTGAGCGGATCTTGCTGTCTTTATCGATCACATACACATACTTCTTTTCGAGTACTTCGAAGGTGGCTTTCTGCGGGATAATCAGCGCATTTTTTAACGGGATGGTCATTCGAATGTTGCCGGTTTCACCGTGTCTCAAAAGCCCTTTTGGGTTCGGAAAGGTTGCCCGGAAGGCGATGTTGCCCGTTTCATTGTTGAAGTCAGCTTCGATGGTTTGAACCTCGCCGGGGTGATCGAACAGTTCGTTATTCGCCATCAGCAGCTTCACGTGCTTCATATTTTCGTCGTGGTGGGCTTTGTAGTCGAGGTATTCGGCTTCCGGCACGTTGAAATACACCCACATCTTGCTATTGTCCGACAGCGTAGTTAGTAGATCGCCCTCGTCGACCAGGCTACCCAGCCGCACCTGAAAGTGGTCCATGATGCCGCTGAACGGAGCCCGTATCTGCGTGAATTGCAAATGGGTCTGGGCCAGCGCTACTTCGGCCTTGGCCTTGTCGAACTTAGCTTTAGCCAGCGCCAGCTCGTTCTTCGAAACGATGTTGCTGTCGGCCAGGCGTTTTGTATTCTGATATTCAATACCCACGTAGTTCGCTTCGGCCTGCGATTTCTGCAGCTCGGCATTGTAGACCACGGGCATGATCTGAAACATAAGCTGCCCTTGTTTTACGTACTGGCCTTCGTCGACAAAAATCTTTTGCAGGTAGCCTTTTTCTAACGCTCTTAATTCAATGTGCTGAATTGAATGCACCTGGCACACATAGTCTTTCGTGGCCGTTGTGTCTTTTACCAAAGGGCTTGTAACGGAAAACTTGACCTCTTCCTCCTTCTTTTCTTCTGCTTTTGTTGAGCAGCCTATGTTGCCCACCAGGGCACATACGCTTAAAAGCATGAGGATTCTCTTTGTAAGAATCTTAAGTAACATGGTTGTATTATGGGGTTTTATGAATTAGAAAAACGATGCAGGTGAGCTTCAGTGAACAAGTACGGTTTTTCCGGGAGGAGCATTGGGGGCTTGCTCCAACTGACGGATCAGGCTGTCTTTCTGCAGGTTATCCCGTTTACACTCAGAAAGCTGCTGTTGCCAGGCCACGTCATCATCGCCATAAGCTGCGGTATTTACTTCATTGTCGATCAGGCTTCGCTGATGGCTTTGTTTGTACAGCAGAAATCCATTGAACAATAGGGAAAGAGCCAGTGCCAGCCCAAAGCCGTAGAGCAAAATCGAGTCGGACGCCCGAAGCGGGGAAATACGGCGCTGCATAGTTTGTGTCTTCATTAGCTGACACAAAGCAAGCCTTACGACATTAGAACGACGTGAGAAGGAAATTAGAAGAAATTAGAAACGTTCAAGGTCGACGTAGTTAGCCCGGCATAGTGAGCCGTTTGTAGCGACAAAATTCAATTTTTGTTTCGGCAAACAGTCTCTCATTCAACCAGAAACGGTCCGTTTCTCACCTGACCTGACAGGCACAGGGCCGGCTTCGATCCGCGATTCTTAAGAAGTCAGGCGAACCGGTTTCCGGATTTCTTAAAAAAATGGGACGGTTTGGCCCTAAGCGCTGGGTTTAATTGGTACGTTCTGTTAAATTCCGGCTTTTGACCAAGCATACCCTGTTCATTAATCGCCGTAACGAAAGTACTTCTAATGAAAAAGTCCATTGTTCTGCTCCTGATGACATTCGTTTCATGCCAGGTTGCGCAGAAAACGCAGAAAAATACCTTACCCGCCTGGACCCCTTACGACGAAACGGCCGAAGTAGCCGCCACTACGACCCACGAGTCGCAGCGAATGCGCTTCAAACTGATTCAGTCCAGAAACCTTGACAAAAACAGCCTGCTCCAACAGATTGCCGGTCAGTTGACCCATTTCACGGCGGCCGACTACCAGCGCCTGAAACCGCTGATTCTGGAGCAGGACATACCGACCCTGCAGGCGCATATTCAGGCTGGCAAGCTCACCTACGAAAAGCTGACCCAGTGGTATTTGTACCGGATTGCTCTGTACGAGAGCAGCCGCGACCTGTATCTCAACAACCTCATTGCTGTCAATCCCCGCGCTGTGGCCGAAGCCCGCCAACGCGACAAAACCAGATCGGCGTCTGCCCACCCAATCTTTGGGATGCCCATTATTTTGAAAGACAACATCAACCTGAGCGGGCTGCCCACTACGGCCGGGGCGCAGGCGTTCAGCCAGAACGTCGACACCAAAAACGCTTTCATTGTGGAGCGGTTACGGGAGAAAGGGGCTATCCTGCTGGCAAAGGCCAACCTGAGCGAGTGGGCTAACTTTATGTGTCTCGACTGCCCCAACGGCTACAGCGCTATGGGCGGGCAGACCCTGAACCCCTACGGCCGCAAACGGTTCGATACGGGCGGCTCAAGTTCGGGCAGTGGCTCAACCATAGCCGCCAACTATGCCGCTGCTGCGGTCGGCACCGAAACATCCGGCTCTATCCTGTCGCCGTCGAGTGCCAATTCGCTTGTCGGGCTGAAGCCCACTACGGGTTTACTGAGCCGGGGTGGCATCGTGCCCATTTCGAGCACTTTCGATACGCCCGGCCCCATGACGCGCACGGTAACCGACGCGGCTATTCTGTTGTCGGCTATGACGGGCGAAGACCCCACTGACCCGGCCACAAAGAACAACCCAAAAGACAGGCCGTACTGGCAGGACGTAAAATCGGGCAGCCTGACCAGTCTCCGGTTCGGTGCTTTTAAACCGCTGCTGAAAGACTCGGTCTACGCGCTGCAGGTCGAAACCATCCGGTCGCGGGGAGGCACGGTGATTGAAATTGAGCTGGAACAGGCTCCCAATGAAGGGTTCGGTACGCTGTTAAACGCCGATATGAATGCCGATCTGCCGGCCTACATCCGTAACTACGGATCGACTAAGCTTACATACCGTTCGGTAGCCGATATTCTGGCGTATAATAAACAGGACTCGACCAGGCGGATGCCTTACGGGCAGGGCCGGATTGCGGGCGTTACTAAAACCACCACGACCGACGAAGACATGGTGAAGCTGCGCGCCAGCATCCGCAAAAGTGGCGTGAGCTACTTCGAAAAGCCCATGCAACAACACCGGTTGGACGTCATCTTATCGATCAATAACCGGAGCGCAGGCCAGGCCGCTGCCGCTAATTACCCGTGTCTGACCGTACCGATGGGTTACAAACCAAACGGCGAACCCATTGGCATGACGTTTATTGCACGACCGTTTGAAGAAGACAAGCTTCTGAAAATTGGCTACGCCTTCGAGCAGGCCACCAAAGCGCGTCGGATACCGGCCAACTATAACTAACCCATAGGCGTTTCAGCCGTTCCCACTGCTGAGCAAGCAGCGTAATGGTCGCTTAAAAACCAGTGGCACCGGGCTGAATGCGAAGGTGTACAGGCTATCTCACGGATTACTACCGAAAACGAAATTTCGGTGCCGGAAGAAACATTTATCTTCATTAATGAAAATTAAATCTTGCATTTTTAATAATTATTAATTCAATAGAGGAATGTAGCCGTCATACATCCAGCTTCTCAGCCATGAACCTGACCCTATTACCGAAGGGTACAACGGCTGGCAGCGTCATTGGTTCTTTGCTTCGGTCTGAACCCTGATGGCCGGCTGAAGTCGCTACTTACCTGAATTCACAATGTCAGCCAAACCGAACCACTCCGGTATTTTTGCTGAAGTCATCCGCAAAACAGCTCTGTTGGTCCTTGCTAACCAATACCTTGTTGTTTCTTTCGTGTTCTGTGCTGTATGGGGCGCTTCTATTACCCATCTACCGGCGCAGCCCGGATCACTTTCGGACGTCGTCGCGACGCGGCAACTAGCCCGCGCAGAGGCTCACCTGCGGGCCTTCCGGAATGATAGCGCCATCGTCGTCAGCGGGTCGTTACTCAAGGCATTGAAAGCAGCCGGGCGGCTTCACTCCCCATTGGGCATTCAGGTTCGGCTGGTAGAAGCCTCTGCCCTCGAACGGGACGAACAGAACGACCAGGCGTTACAAAAACTGCTGCGCGTCGAACAGGAAAGCCGGCCAAATGGATTGGCAGAAACTCACGCCAGAGCCTGTCTGGCTATCGCCCTGTTGTATGAAAAGATTGGTCGTCAGGAAAACAGCCGGCACCATCTGGAACGGGCAAAAGCGGACATTGACCGCTACGGCCTGGCTACGGTGTATCCTTACTACGCTGTTCGCCGGTCTTCATGGGAACGGTTGTTTGGCACGGAAGAAGCGGCCCTGCACTACGCCTACGACGCGCTCAATACAGCTCAGCGCCATCGGTTACTCCTTGAAGAAGCCATCAGCCGTATGTTACTGAATATGCTGCTGCCCAAATCAGCGGTCGACGAACGAATGCATCATTCCCGGCTGGCTGCCCGCCTGTATCAGCAACTGGGCGATCATACCGGGCGTAGCTACATGCTGAGTGCCGTTGCCAGTCTGTATTTTCAGCAAAACGATTTTCGCTGGGCGATGGTCTACAACGACTCAACGATTGCCGCAGCCAGCCGGGCCATTGCCGAAGGCCACGAACAACACGCTGCCATTGCCGGCTACTACCGCTTTCGGGGCCGGATCTACAAACAGCTGGGTCAGCTGGATTCGGCTTTGGCCAATATTGAGAGAGGCTACCGGATGGAGCTTGCGTTGCGGGAAAAGGACGCCAACGAAAAAGTAATCGAGATTGATGCCCGCTACCAGAGCAAATACCGCCAGACCCAACTCGAAGAACAACAACTGGCCCTGCGGCTGAAAAACAACCAGCTGGTTTTTTCGGCCATTATTCTTTTTCTGGTACTGCTGCTGGCGTGTGGTCTCTACATTGGCTACCATAAACAGCGCCGGGCCAAACAACTGCTGATTAAACAAAACACGACGATCCAGCACCAGGCCCACCGGCTCGAAAGCCTCGACGCGGCCAAAACCCGTTTTTTTGCTAACATAAGCCATGAGCTGCGTACCCCGCTTTCCCTGATTGTGGGCCCTGTCAACTCGCTACTCAAAGAAAACCAGTTATCCGACAAACAAACCCTGCTTCTCAAATCGGTCAGCCATAGTGCCCGGCAACTGGAGTTGATGGTGAAAGACATTCTCGACCTGCGCAAGCTCGAGGTAGGCAAGATGCCCCTCAACGAGGAACCTACCGCGCTCAAATCATTTTTCGAGCTACACCTCAGTCAGTTTGAATCACTGGCCCACTGGAAGAAAATCCAGTATGGGTATACGATACAGATTGATCCCGAACGGGTGGCTGATCTCGACCGGGAGAAATGCCGGCAGGTTCTCTACAACCTGCTCTCCAATGCCTTTAAGTTTACGCCGGTGGCTGGAAGCGTGGACGTTGCAGTAGCAATACAGCACGGGCAGCTCTCGTTGCGGGTAGCCGACACCGGCCCCGGTATCCATCCCGACGACCTCCCGCAGGTGTTCGATCGTTTTTTTCAGACCAGTCAGAAGAAGCGTTCCCTGGCCGGCGGAACGGGAATCGGCCTGTCTATCTGCCATGAGTACACGAAGTTACTGAACGGGGACGTCCGCGCAGAAAGTACGCTGGGTGAAGGCAGCGTTTTTTCGGCTTCGTGGCCAATCAGGGTACTTGATACAGAAAACCCGACTGTTTCGCCACTGCCTGCTCCGGAGCGGGCCGATCTGGACAGGGTATCCATACCCGTTGCGCAGCTTCCTTTCGAAAACGGCGGCTCTAAATCCAGCGCTACTACCAGACCAACCATTCTGGTAGTTGAAGACAACGCTGGTTTAGGGTCGTACATCCAGCTACTGTTGGCCGATAGCTACCGGGTCATTACTGCCGAAAACGGCAAAGAAGCCCTGCAGCAGATAGCCTCCGCCAAACCATCCATTGATCTGGTGCTGAGTGACCTGATGATGCCCGTGATGGATGGGTACACGCTGCTCGAAAACCTGAAATCCGGCGACGCTACCCGGCACATTCCGGTAGTGATGCTCACGGCCCGGGCCGAACCGGGCGACCGGCTGCAGGCCCTGCGCATTGGGGTGGATGATTACCTGACCAAACCCTTCGATGAGGAAGAACTGCTGGGCCGCATTGCCAACCTGTTGAGAAACCAGACCGTACGGAGGCAGGAGGCTCTGATCGAAAGCCTCGAAACGACGACCCGCCAGACTTTGTCGGCCACCGACCAGAAATGGCTTGAAACCTTCGAAGCGTACATTCAGGCTAATCTGGCCAGCGATATATTGACAATTCCGGCTCTGAGCGAAACCTTTGCCATGAGTGAATCAACACTGCTCCGGCAGTTGAAACGGCTCACAGGTCTCACGCCGGTGCAATATCTACAGGAAGTGCGATTAAACCGGGCCCGGCTGCTGCTCGAAACTGATCCTCGCCTTCCTATTTCTATCGTCGCTTCGCAGGTAGGCTACCAGGATGCCCGCTCCTTCGCCCGCAGTTTTAAAAATCGGTTTGGTAGAGTACCATCTGCCATGCTGGAAGCCTGATGGTCAGACTTTTTTGGTGGTATTTTCCTGTACTTTGACGGATTTAGCCCCATTGTTGACGGACTTTGTCATGCCGGTAGCTGTAGGTTTGCTCCATCTCAATAGGAAACAGTTTACGGAGGCACCTGTTGGATGGGAGAAAGCCGAAAAGTCCCTGATGTGAGTAGGCATATAACTATCCTTAATTATCTATCATCATGAAAAAAGTACTCTTTACCCTGTCAATGACCTTATTCATCGGGCATTTTGTAGCGGCACAAAATCATAATATTCTTTGGTGCGACAAGAATCCTGCGCTGAAAAATGATCATCAGGTAGTTACTCAAAAAAGTGGGAATGGTACGTTAAATCTACTTGTTAAATGGGGTGGAAAGACCGGCGGTTCAACGTTTGCACAACAAAACTTATCCATCACCAATGGTACCTGCGTAACCTGTAAGCCAGTCGGCGCGGGAGGGACGAATAACCCATCACAAATGTGGACCGTTAAAGTAACGGATGTGACCAAACCTGTGGTGTTGGCATGGAATACTCCTGGTACTGTGAATTACTGTGGTAATGGCAAACTTGTATTATCACCTGCCACTTTTAAATAGCTAGCGCAGTATGTTGTCAAGGGAATCCCTGTGACTATGTGCTTCGCAATTCGTACGTATACTTTGGTCATTAACTCCCCCTGGCCAGACGGTCGGGGGGACTAAGGGAGATATCACGAACGTTGCCGCCACTAATAGTACTTAGACAGATTGGTGGGCAGGCTCTGGCCGAGGTGCAAGTTTTTGGTAAAGCCATCAACTGCCTTTGCCAGTAGCCCAATTCCTTTTTAGGAAAGATAGGCGCGTGTTACTCGCTATGAGAGACCCTTAGCCGCTCACACTGATCAAATTTAGGTATTTGGCAGGATAGCCAAGTAATCTACTTCCTTTATATTTTAGCCCACACTGACCCAAAAGACAACTGGATTTAGCAACAGAGCAGACAATGCGTAACCGCTACACCTGGTTGGGCAAACTAATCGATACAGTGGTGCCCTGGTCTACCCTGGAGGTAATCTGCATGGTGCCCTGGTGCAACTCAATGATCTTCTGCGTTACGGCCAGGCCGATTCCGTAGCCCGGCACACCTTCTACGTTACTGCCCCGGTAAAGCGGGTCAAGAATGTACGCTACATCCGCTTCAGAAATGCCCCGCCCCTGGTCGGTTACCGTTACCGTGACTTGTTCACTCCTGGACTCAAGCTGAACAGAAACCGCTTCTCCTGAATATTTACAGGCATTATCCAGTACGTTCAGCAAAGCCGTAGTCAGTAGAGTTGCGTTCCCTTTTATCGTGAACGACTCGTTCTCGGTCGTCACAAACTGGAGTGGTAAGCTACGCCCCGGATACTTAGTCTGTACCTGCTCGATAGCCGTGAGCAGGCAGTCATCAACCTGAACGGCTGTTAGCGCAACGGCCCCATCGGTCACTTTGGCCAGACCAAGCAGCCCATTAGTCAGCGTGATTACTTTTTTCAGCTCATCCACGGCAACTTCCATGCTGTCGCGCCAGTCCGCCGGGTTCTGGTCGTACCGCAGCGAGGTTTCCAGTGTACCCAGCGTATTGGTGAGGGGTGTACGGAGTTCGTGCGACGCATGCGAGACAAAACTGCGCTGCGAAACAAACGCATCTTCGAGCCGGAACAGCATCCGGTTAAAGGTCATGGCCAGTTGGGCAATTTCGTCCCGGCGGTTTCCTTCGTGTACCCGTTTATGCAAATCGACGGCGCTGATCTGTTCTACTTCGTCCACGATCTGGGAAATAGGTTTCAGCACCCGCCCCGAGAAGTACCAGCCGGCCAGTACGGTCAGCGTAAAGCCCAGCAGATTTGCCAGCAGCAGAATCTGCTGGAGCGCACTTAGTTTCGAAAAGCCGATTCGGTCGTAGCCCGAGGCAAAGATGTAGAATAGCTGTCCCCGGTCGCGGTATGGAATCACAATAGATTCCAGATGGCCGGATCTGAACTCAATCAGCGAAGCGGTATCGAGCAGCGGAATTTTCTCTTTGTAGTAATCTGACTCCTTTAAGGTTCGGTTGGTAAACACCAGGTTGTGCCGGTGGTCATAAATACTGATTTGCTCCTCCACGATGGTGAGCAGATCGGTACGTACCATGTTTTTAAAAAAGTCGTCGTGCAGATGCCGCCGGGAAATCAGCAACCGACCTGCCACACGGGCTTTGGACTCCAGTCGGCTGTAGAACTCTTCCTGCCGGTACACTGAATAGAAGTACCAAACCAGCAGCGACAGCGTGACCTGAATAGCCGTAGCCAGCAGCGTAAAAATGATTGTCAGGCGATTCCGGATGAGCATGAGGACGTTTTGGGCAATCAGTTCTTACTCCTCACGAAGTACATACCCCATGCCAACAATAGTGTGTAGCAATTTGGGCGAAAAATCCTTGTCTATCTTCTTACGCAGGTAACTGATATACACGTCGATCACGTTGGTATTGCTGTCGAAATTCAGGTTCCAGACCCGTTCGCTGATATCTACCCGCGAAATAATTTTCCCCTTGTTGAGCATCAGGTATTCCATCAGCGAGTATTCGCGGGTGGTCAGGTCGATGCGTTTGCCGGCTCGCGTTACGGTTTTAGTATCCAGGTTCAGTTCCAGATCGGCCAGCCGGAGAACCTGGGTTTGTTTGGAACCGCCGTGCCGACGCATCAGCGCTCTGACCCGGAGCAGCAATTCCTGAAACTCGAACGGTTTGGTGAGGTAATCGTCGGCGCCGGCGTTAAAGCCATCCGACTTATCGGCCATACTATCCAAAGCAGTCAGCATCAGTATGGCAACGGTCTCGTTCTCCGACCGAATCAACCGGCACAGTTCAAACCCATTGATTTGGGGCAGATTCACGTCCAGTATGATAATGTCATATATATCCCGGCGAAACAGCGACAGGCCCGTACGTCCATCATAGCCCACTTCAACCTCATACCCTTCGGCCGACATACCTTTGCGGATAAACGAAGCCAACCGATCTTCGTCTTCGACTAATAGAATTTTCATGCAAAAGCTATTGGTTACTTACGGCGCAGCCTGCTTTCAGACGGCCAGCGTATCTCTTCTGTCTAACTGCACTGGCCGACACCGCGCTGATGCAGGCCAGGCTGCGAGTACGAAAACAGGTGGGTACAACCGGACATGCTGGTCCCTGAAACAGGGTGCCTACTACGTGTTCCGGCAACACGGGGCTGGTTTTCCGTTGGCACCTTCAGTAAGCCCGTACGACAAAGATAAGCATCGCGGAGGGTTCCGGAAACACCCCGGCGTTACGTCCCTCGTTTTCCGCCGGTGGGTCAAAGGTGATCAGGGCTTAGGGTATCTTCCCGCCACTTCGTAGATAACGACCGTATCGATCGGCGCCCTCGTCAGATGCCACGACGTGCCTGCGTAAAACCGGGCAACGTGACCGGTCGAAAAAAAAGTGAGTAACGTACCGTTTGGTACGATGCGTTTAACCACCCTGGTTCGAACATCAGCACTCAGCGTCTGACGGTCTACGCCAAGCGGTATCACTACGTAATCGCCTGTTTTCAAGGGCGACAGCCCCGATTCGTAAGGTTGCATACCAGCCTGAGTAGCGTACCACTGCCATCCCCAGTGGCCCAATGCCCACACCCGCCGATCTGACGGCAATTGTTTACGGATTTCACGCGCCGTCTGCCGGTAAAAATCAGCGTAGCACCAATCTGATACGGCGAGCATTACGCCCAGACAGAACGCGAATCCCACCCCAAACGCAGCGATGGCCGATGGAACCCGCTTAAGCAGCGGAGCACACAGGAACAGCATTGGGGGCAGCATCAGCAGGATGTGCCTTGTGGCCATAAACGGCGAAAACAGCACCATAAATGTCGCTACCGAGCCCACCCAAAGCAGAAAGACAAAGGGTGGCTCGTCTGGCTTATGGCCAGTACGTACGGCCATGACTACGTCCTTCCCCCGCCGTGTCGTCAAGCCAAGCAATCCCAGGCCATTGAGCAGAAATAAGCCGTATAGCAGCCGGTACGCCACCTGTTCAGAAATAACCTGCGTGTAAGTTGCCATCACAAAACCCACCATACCACCCAAAGGCAGGACTACCCAGGCCGTAGGCGGGCTGCGTTGCCGCCGAATCAAGCCTAGGTAGAACAGCAGGGTAAATGGCGAAATAGCACCCAGCCCAATGAGCAGCATTTTTATCGTATGAGCAAAACGACCAAATGACCAGGAAGCCCGCGGTCGATCCAACAGATGAATGGAGCCGTATTCCTGAAGGTTGGCGTACGACCATACCGCCAACACCCCAATAGGTATCAACACAGCCCATAGGTACGCATAGTGCTTTCTGAACAGAATAATGACCAGCAGTACAACCACCAATGGTATGCTTGAGTATTTGATCAGCAGCGAGACACTCAACGTAGCACCAGCAAGCAGATACCGCATCCGGTCGGTAGGCATACGGGGTGTTAATAGCACATAGAAAAAGGCAAGCATGAGGGCCACCAGCGGCACATCGACCATCAGGTTCTGACTGACCAGAAAAGCCGGCGAAAGCGTAAAGAAAGCGGTCAGCAATCCGCCGTTCTCAACACGCAGAAGCCGGGCAATCTGCTGAAAAAAGTAGATAGCCAGAAACGTAAAGAAAGCCTGCATCAGGTGAAGGCTTACCTCAGCGTAGCCAAACAGACTACCGACGGCGGCTATCAGGTAGAAATACAGGGGAGGCTGATTAGCCTGGTACATTGGCTCTTTATGCTGATACCAGTTTATCTGACCCGACATTGGCCTGAGCGGCTGTTGTTGAATCCACTGCGCGGCTTCAAGATGGTAGGTATCATCAATGTGAAACGGTTTGTAGAGGTTAACGGCGGTGGCAATACCGAAAAGCGTAAGGCAAACCCCCAGCGGATACCGATCCAACGTAGTAATCCAGGTATGATTCTGGCGAAGCGGTTCGGTGGTACTACTCTGTGCTTTTACTGCGTCAACGTGCATACAACCGTTTGTTACAAGTTGGTGAGAACCGGCCACGCATAGAATAACCCTTCTATAAATTACTGATTGTAAATTACTTATACGCCAGTCCTTTGACATTAGACCGGACAAGGACTATGCCATGTTTCTATTTAGCCGAAGGCTTCATAAAAACAAAGTTGTAGTTATCAACCGGTTATCGGCTGTTTCATATAATCTGGCTATACAGTTCTGGAAGCCGTATTGCGGACCAGTTCACAAAAAGTACAGACATCGGGCGGTTGCTTTTCACCAACGTTTGACCGGTCAAAGCGCTGGTGATGCCGCTACGTATTTTTTCGGCGGAATATCGGCGGCTACTAACCCCGCAGGGTCTTGCTCACCGTCAGCTAGTAAACATCCGGCCGGGCATCGGGTTGCTGACATACATTACCAATTGTTTCCCCGAGCAAATGACTCTGACCATAACCGGCTACTCAACGGCCCTGTTCTCGACCTGGTATTTCATTGAAGAACTTCGCCTGCTCTTCGACGCCGGAGATGGCGTATCAGCTTCCTTACTCCAAAAATCCCGCAAGATCGACCACATTTTCATTTCCCACGCCGACCGCGACCACGTAACGGGCCTGCTGCGACTAAATGAACTCAACGCGCGGGAAGGCTTTCCGCAATTGTTCTTCCCCGCCGATTCAGGGTCGTTTCCGGCCCTGGAAACCTTCAGTAAGCAACTGGACGAACGGGTGAAGCAAACCCGCTGGACGCCCGTCCGCGCCGACGAACACGTCGAGATTCAGAACGATACGTTTGTAAAATCAGTACGTAATAACCACGTCATCCGGGCGCAGCCGCACGAGGTAAAAAGCCTGGGCTATCAGGTCTATCAGGTCAGGCACAAGCTGAAACCGGATCTGTTATCCCTGCCCGGCGAAACCCTCCGTCAGTTGGCCAGCGACATTGGCAGGGAAAACATGACGTATGAAGTCCGCACGAACCTACTAGCCTACTCCGGCGATACACCCATAGAAAATTTTGAGCAGTGGGATACTACCGGCATCCTGATTCACGAGGCCACGTTTCTAACTAATGACGAGTTTGCGGGGCTAGACATGAACCGCAACCGACACAGTACGCTGGAGTCCGTGCTGCAAATCGTAGCCGACCTGCGCATCGACATCCTGATTCTGGGCCATTTTTCGTCGCGGTATTCGCACGCAGAAATCGACGAAGCCATCCGACGATTTTGCAAGCAGTTTCGCGTAAAGATTCCTGTGTATCGGTTGCTGCCCGGACAGATTCACCGGGACATTCTGAATGAAGAGCCGATTAATTAAGGATCAGGGCGAGTTACAACTAGGCCGGAACGTAGTCGTTCAGTCTTTTTTTGGCACTCCGGCCCAGCTCACTATTGGTTATTAAGTTATAAATGAGGCCATTAGATTGGCTGCTGCCAATGATTACCGTGCTATCGCGTCCCGACATCACTTATGCCACAGCATGGTTCTTGTAAACCTCTACGGTGTTTGTCGGCTTTTTATGTGGTCATCCACATACTCCTTTGTGAGCGCGTAAAACTCATGGGCGTAGTCAAGCGATTGGCGAGCTTCTTCAACAGTAATGTCCGCTTCTAAATCATAATCGCCCGATTGACGAAGCTGAAACGTTAATTGTACCCATACGATTGTTTCTCGGGGAAATCGACCGGTTCGAATAAACAATTCATGAAACTTCCCCTGGGCTCCGGAATGACGCTTTGTATGTAAACCCTCGGTGTATAGCAAAGCAGTGAGGCAATAGAAAATAGCGTAATAGGCACGGTTTGCCGCTGCAATTGTAAAACCACCCGTTAAGTCATGAGCCGATTCATGTAGCGTATCCTCAGCTCGTTCTAAGGCCCGCTGAGCTTCATACAATTTGCTCATAACTGAATCCCTTCCTGCCGAATGGCTTCGTATACACTCTGCCCGGACGTATTGAGTTTCTGCTCAGATACGGGCAAGATTGAAACCAAGACGCCATGCTTGAGACTAAGTTCAGCACTGAGGGGAGCTAGTCGGACGATTTCGGCCGCCGGTCGAGTAGCAGGATCTTTCAGCACGACAGCAAAATCCATGTCTGATTCCGGCTGATAGTCACCACGAGCGTAGGAACCAAACAGAACCAAGCCAATGAATTGGTCGCCGTACATAGTTTGAAGCTCCTGTTTGAATTCGGTAGCCACTGATTCAACAAAGTGCGAAAAGGGCATCGGCATAGCAGGCTTTTTCAGCTAAGTTATAAACTTCACCAGGATAAAAAACACCAAAACCGGGAGCAATCAGTTGAAGCCCATGGTTTGCCACAAAGTTCATCTGGCAAGATGGCGGACTTACACTACCGCTCCACCGCTCCCCGCGCTGCGGCTTCATGCAGGCCCTGACCCAGCTCACTATTGGTTATCAAGTTATCACTGAGGCTATTGGGTTGACCGCTGACGGTGATAGCCGTGGTACCGTATTCCAACAGTTGATGTGCTGATTGGTTTCTTACCTTCCACCCTACAGGTGACCATCAAACTTTTTCCAGTTGAGGAAGCTGAATCATAAACTCAGTCCCCTGCCCTTCTTCACTGCTAACTTGTAAGGAACCCTGATGGCCCTGGGTGATGATATCGTAGCTTAGTGACAGCCCCAGGCCCGTCCCCTCGCCGGTGGGTTTAGTCGTGAAGAAAGGTTGAAAAATCTTGGCCTTCACGGATTCCGCTATGCCCGTTCCGTTGTCGGCTATGCGGATTTCGACCGCCCGCTGTCCACCTGGTTCTGCTTTTTGCAAGGTACTGACCCAAACGGTGGGCGTATAGTCTGCGGAAGCCGCTTTGCGCTGCTCATTGACCGCATAAAATGCATTGGTCAACAAATTTAGCAGTACCCGGCCTATCTCCGCCGGTACTACGTCTACCCGGCCTAACGCGGAATCAAAGTTGGTCACTACCCGACACTGAAACGCCTTGTCTCTGGCCCGCTGTCCTTGATAAGCCAGTCGTAGGTATTCATCTGCCAACGCGTTCAGGTCGGTGGCTTGACGCTCCCCGGGGCTGCTGCGGGAGTGTTCTAACATGCCCTTGACAATCCGACTGGCCCGATTGCCGTGCTGGGTGATCTTTTGCAGGTTCTGTTCCAGATCACTCAGAATTTCCCCGGCATGTTCTTTGTCGGATTCAGGCAGCTGTTGAAACGGCCCTTCTTTCAGTTCCTCAATGAGCTCAGTGCTCACTTCCGAAAAGTTATTGACGAAGTTCAATGGGTTTTGAATCTCGTGCGCGATGCCGGCGGTGAGTTCCCCTAAACTGGCCAGTTTTTCCTTCTGAATCAGTTGTGCCTGCGTTTCTTTCAACTCGTTCAGGGACTGACTCAACTGGGCAGTGCGGATGCTTACCTGCTCTTCAAGGGTTTCGTTCTGGGTGGTCAGCAGATGTTGTTTCTCCTGTTCCTGCGCCAGCGTCTGAGCCGATAGGGCTTCGACCTCCAACAGTTTTTCGGCCAGTGAGTGGTTGGTTTGCGCAAACCGTGTAGCCAGAAACAGGGTCACACTGACCGGGGAACTGAGCGTACTGAAATTATAAAACACATGCAGTAGGATGTGTTTAGTGAAGACCGTTACGGGTAAGAACGGAACGGCTATGTAGGCAATCAGAAAGACGATGAAACCGATCCCCCCCATGGTAAGAATCCAGTATTCCGGCCCCCGTTTACGGGCGGCCAGCAACAGCAGTCGGGTTGCCTGAACATCTGTCAGCAGCAGGGCCAGTAAAATGCTCAGCCCATCGGGCATATTTACCTGTAAGGCGAACAGGATAACATAAACGGTAAAGACCAGAAGGGCGGTGTAGAACAGCACCCCGATGCGTTTATCAAAAATGATATAAACGGCTCCCAGAAAAGCCAGATGCCCCCCAAAGTAAAGTACCAACTGCCCAACGGCCCCGTACATCCGTAGAGGCACACTATGAACGTATTGATAAATAAGGGGTTGGTTCAGATAAGCCCAGGCAGCCAGGAAGCAATAAAGCCCAAACCAGGCATTAACTTTCTGGGCCGGATACCATTTATAAAACAGAAGATGCAGCAGGGACAGGATCAGAAACAGTCCCCCCTTGAAGTAGTCCAGAAACGTAGCATCAAAATTACCGACGCTATCCATGCGATACTGGTTGCGCTGGTCCGCCTGGTGGAGCTTGATGAGCAGAAAGGGAATCGGCTGACCCCAAAATTTAAAGTAAGGAATTTTCGGTTGCCGCGCGAAACGTACCGCCAGCACCTGGTGAGGCTGAGTATCTACCTGAAAATGGGTGGCCTGCCACAGAGCCTGATCCGCTCCGGATGGATTGTAAGCTTCTACCTGGTCCGGATTGGCGCTTACCCGACCAAACTGACCAATGAGCCGTCCGTTCAGGTAAATCTGCGAAGCGACCTGCTGATCAACAAGCAGGCTGATCACCTGGCTGGTTAAGGTAGAATCGAACCGAAGATGCAGCCGCAGCCAGCCGATGGACGTTTGCTGGATTTGGGCCAGCTCAGTGATGTTTTGGGTCGGATCGATAGTCGGCCAGTGCCGATCATCCACGTCTGCCTTCGCCCAATTGGGATTATCGCCCGCCTGCCACCGCCAGCCCTGATTGAGCACTACGCCCTGTGCGGGTAAGCTGTCAATACGAACCACGGCCTGACCCAGTACCTGCTCCCCGATCAGGAACAGGAGCACGACGAGTGACAGTAACTTCATGAGCGGGGAAATCAAACGCTAAGGCAGGGATAAGGCAACTACAAAAGATGGCTTAATATACTTAACCTAAACCAATTACCTTCAAACGATTTTCAATTTCTATTGCGGAAAAACAACCAGCCACCACTCCGCCGGCCTGGCTTCAGGCAGCAAAAAGCCGCGCTCAGCTTCTGCTGGCGCGGCTTTTCAAACAATAGTATGTGCTTTAAACTTACACCACCGCTCCGTACAACTCCTCGCGCTGCTGCTTCACGCGGGCGTCGGAGAGGTAGTCGTCGTAGGTCATCAGCTTGTCGATGATGCCGTTCGGAGTGATTTCGATGATCCGGTTGGCGATCGTCTGTACAAACTGGTGGTCATGGCTCGTGAACAGCACCGGTCCTTTGAAGTCGATCAGACCCCGGTTTTCGGCTTCGATCGATTCGAGATCAAGGTGGTTGGTCGGCTCGTCGAGCATCACGACGTTCGCGCCCGACAGCATCATCCGCGACAGCATACACCGGACTTTTTCACCTCCCGACAGCACCGTTGCTTTTTTCAGCGATTCCTCACCCGAGAACAGCATCCGGCCCAGAAAACCACGGATGAAGCTCTCGTCTTTCTCCGCCGAGTACTGCCGCAGCCAGTCAACCAGGTTCAGATCGACATCAAAAAAATGCTCGCGGCCTGCATCGTTAGGGAAATAGGCATGGGTAATCGTAATTCCCCACTTGAAACTACCGGAGTTGGCTTTGCGCTCACCCGCCAGAATATCGAACAGGGCCGTAACGGCCAGTCCGTCGCGGCTGTAGAAGAAAATCTTATCCTCGCGGTTCACCCGGAACGATAGGTTTTCGAACAGCTTAGTACCATCTTCAGCCGTGTAGCTCAGGTTTTCGACCGTCAGGATCTGGTCGCCCACTTCGCGCTCGGGCTTGAAATTGATGTACGGGTACTTCCGCGACGACGGCTGGATGTCGTCAATCGTCAGTTTTTCGAGCAGCTTGGCCCGGCTGGTGGCCTGCTTCGACTTCGATGCGTTGGCCGAGAAGCGCCGGATAAATTCTTCCAGTTCCTTGCGCTTATCTTCTACCTTCTTATTCTGATCCTGCCGTTGTTTCAGGGCCAACTGGCTCGACTCGTACCAGAACGAATAGTTTCCGGCGAAAAGCTTCACCTTGCTGAAGTCAATGTCGACAATCTGCGTACAGACCTGGTCGAGGAAGTGACGGTCGTGGGAAACCACAATCACCGTGTTGCTGAAGTTGGCGAGGAAGTTCTCCAGCCAGATGCTCGATTCTACGTCGAGGTTGTTGGTCGGCTCGTCGAGCAGCAGGATGTCGGGGTTACCAAACAGGGCCTGCGCCAACAGGACGCGCACCTTCTCCGAACCGTTCAGGTCCGACATCTGCGCGTAGTGCATATCTTCTTTGATACCCAGACCGCTCAGTAACGCAGCCGCATCCGACTCGGCATCCCAGCCGTTCATTTCGGCAAACTCCGCTTCGAGTTCAGCCGCCCGTTCGCCGTCGGCATCCGTAAAGTCGGTCTTGGCGTAGAGCACTTCCTTTTCCTGCATGATGTCATACAGGCGCTGGTTACCCATAATCACCGTTTGCAGCACCGGATACTCGTCGTAGGCCGACTGGTTCTGCTTCAGGACCGACATCCGTTCGCCGGGCGAGATGCTTACCGAACCCGTTTGCGGCTCAATTTCGCCCGACAGGATTTTTAGAAATGTAGACTTCCCGGCTCCGTTGGCACCGATGACACCGTAACAGTTGCCGGGATTGAATTTAATATTGACATCGTCGAACAACACCCGCTTCCCATAGCGGAGTGAGACGTTTTGTACCGTAATCATTGAGTCGTTCTCCCTTGAATTTTAACCGCAAAGGTACGAAAATTTACGCCATTGTCGGGACCGGCTGCGTATTTTAGGTCAGTTCGCGCCCGAAGGCCGGACCTGACCAGTAAGCGCCTTACTTAAACTCGAATCCTTTCATAAACTCCCCGCGGTAGCTCCGCCCGACGGGTATGCAGTGCGATCGGATGTAAATTTCGTGTTCACTGAACGAATCAACGTGCCGCAGGTTCACGGCGTACGAACGATGCGTACGCACGATGTCGGGGGTCTGTAGCTTTTCCAGTACTTTACCGAGCACCAGCCGAAGCGTGTATTTGGATTCTTTCGTGATGATGTCCGTGTAGTTGCCTTCGGAATGCAGATACAGTACGTCGTCGATCCGGAACTTCGTAAACCGGTAATTCTGCTTGATAAACACGTATTCCCTGGTATGCAGAATCAATTCCCCTTTCCCAATCGGTTCGGCTCCTTCCGGAAGGGTATGATCAGCAGTCGACTCCGTAGCCGATTCATCGGTAGCGGGCGGCAGAGCAAAATTCTGGACGGCCAGATCAATGGCACTCCGCAGGCTGAAATCATTGAAGGGTTTGGAGATATAGGCAGCCGGCGACACCGTCCGCGCACGCGCAAACGTATCGTTATCGGTCAGCCCCGTCAGAAAAATTACGGGTATCGGCCTGATCTGCCGCATCCGACGGGCCGTTTCAATACCATCCCACTCGCCCAGAATATGTATGTCGAGCAGCGCCAGGTCAATAGAGTGTTCCTGATACAATGCAAGGGCCCGGGGGCCGTTATCGGCCACGGCAACAACCTGATACCCCATCTGCGACAGCCGTTGCGACAAGTCCATTCTCAAAATAGCTTCATCCTCAACAATTAATATATTGATCGGGTCCATAGAGTGTAAAGTACAACCAGAAGTCACCATCCGGCGAACTCCGATTTTGCACATTAGTTGGATAGAACTGTACGTTTCGAGTGCCGTACCTCTGTTTACAACGGCGACACTGTTCTTTGGGTTTGCAGATCCTGATTCTACGTATCTGCATCTAATGTAACGACAGGTATGGTGCCGTAACAGATCGGTGGGAACGGATCAGCGTTGCACTGGCAGTGGCTATGACATTACCGGAAAAGTGTGTCTGCACGGGCAACCAACCCGTGGTTTATTTTCCTTTCTCGTAACTCAAATAGCGTAGTAGGTGGTCAAGTACCCCGAATACCAACGGAGCCTATTTGTATACATACGAAAATTGGCGAACTACCGATTACTTCGTCTTAACAACCGACACAATTTGACCGTATTGCCCTTCGGCCGCCGACTCCTGATCGAACGGGATAATGTATACGAAGTCGGTCAGGAAGATAGACAAACAGCCTGAGAGGCAGTCTGTAGGGTAACAGCCTGTTGCAGGCTGAATGAGAACGGAGGGCTGGAGTGAAAAGCTGGCATTAGTAGTTGTTTTTTCATGTAGCGAGTGTATAAAAAACGTAGTAGGCAAACATACTAAAACTTTCATCACATCTCTTTCGGCGGACCTGCTGTTTATGGTATTATTTGGTAGTTTTATACGTGCAAACTGCCTGTAGTCCCCGCGACCCGTACGCACAGTCAGTCGACGTCAGGCAAGTTATACACGCCCTGTACTCGTTTGTAACTCACTCATGGAGCAAGTTTTTGATTTCTTTCGTCGCCTGACGGATATGGGCGACTGGCCTCCCCGATGGCTTTGCGGAACCTGGTCCGACTTTCACGGCTGGTTATACATTCTCTCGGACCTGACCATCTGGCTGGCCTACATGGCAATTCCGCTGATTCTGATCCGGTTTGTCATCATAAAAAAGGGCGTACCGCTTCCGGGTGTATTCTGGCTGTTTGGTGCGTTTATTCTTCTTTGCGGCCTTACGCACCTTATCGACGCCATGATGTTCTGGCTACCGGCCTACCGGATCAACGCCCTGATCCGCTTTTTCACGGGTGTCGTGTCCGTGGCGACGGTGATTGCGCTGGTTCGCTATTTCAAGGAGGCCGTTGGGCTGCGCACGTCCCGCGAATACGACCGCGAACTGTCGTACCGGCAACTGGCCATGCAGGAGCTGACCCGCTCCAATCAGGAACTCCAGCAGTTTGCCTACGTTGCCTCCCACGATCTGCAGTCGCCGTTGAAAACCATCACCAGCTACCTGACGCTGTTCGAAGCCAAACACGGTAACCAGCTCGACAACGATGCCCGGCGACTCATTACGGTATCGTCGGCGGCTGCCGAACGGATGCGGCATCTGATCAGGGATTTACTGGAATTTTCGCGGGTGGGCAGCGACATGGCCTACATACCCGTCGATCTGAACCGATTGGTTAATGAGATTACTGAAGAGCTGCAGGCCGAAATCCAGGCGACCGGTGCCACGATCGACAAATCCGTTTTGCCGACTATCATGGGACACGGAACCGATCTGAAACAACTCTTTCAGAATCTGATTACCAACGCTCTTAAATACCGGCGTCCCGGCGTAGCTCCTTACGTCAAAATCCAGGTTATGGACGAGATTCAACAATACCGGTTCGCTATCAGCGACAATGGCATCGGCATCGAACAGCAGTATTTCGAGCGGGTATTTCAGATTTTTCAACGGCTGCACGGCCGAAACGAATACTCCGGAACCGGCATCGGACTTGCTACCTGTAAAAAGGTTATTGATATTTACGGCGGTCAGATCTGGCTCGATAGCGTCGTCGGCAGCGGCACTACCGTTTACTTTACCATTCCCAAAGTCATAAAACACCTCCATCAGTATGCCCAGGCCGATTCGGTGCATTCTCTTAATTGACGACGACCCCGACGATAATTACCTCCATCAGCTGATCATCGAAGAAACCGGACTCTGCGAAACCGTTCGCGTAGCCGAAAATGGACAGTTGGGCCTGGCGTATTTGACTGATACCGACCACCCGGACTACATCCGGCCGGATATCATTCTGCTGGATATCAATATGCCCGGTATGAACGGTTTTGAGTTCCTCGAACACTACCGGCAGATCGACCCTAGCCTGCAAAGCCGCGTGGTTCTGCTTATGCTGACTACCTCGCTCTTCCCGGCCGATACCACCCGGGCCAGCCAGTTCAACGAAGTGAAAGGGTATCTGTCGAAACCTTTGACGAAGGCCATGCTTCAGGCAATTGTCAATCAGCACTTCAGCTGATACCAGGCGCTTTTCTTAAAAAAAGCCGGTTGGGCGAGTGCCCAACCGGCCGACTTATATACCTGACCGTTACTGCGCCAGCAGTTGTTTTCCCTGCGCCAGGGCCGCATCCAGCCCGGAGGCATCGGAGCCGCCGGCCGTAGCAAAGAACGGCTGACCGCCCCCACCACCTTTGATGTTCCTGGCCAGTTCTTTCACGACCTGCCCGGCATTCAGCCCTTTGCCTTTGATCAGTTCGTCGGGCAGCATTACGGCCAGTTGTGGCTTGCCGTTGATGTCGGCACCCAGCACCAGCGCAAGGTTATCCACCTTGGCTTTCAGATCGTAGGCCAGTTGCTTGAGCGCATCAGCCGACGGTACGTCGACCTTCTCCACCAGAACACTGTGCCCATTTACGGCTTCGATCTTGTCGAGTAACTGGTTCTTCAATTGTTGCACCTTCTCGTTCTGGAGTGCTTCGACCTGTTTTTGCAGGGCGCTACGTTCTTCCAGCAGCGACTGTACGGCTTTCACCAGGTCTTTCGGTGCTTTCAGTAACTCCTTCAGTTCGTTGACGGTAGCAAACTGCTCGTTTAC
The DNA here is from genome assembly GCF_003583365.1 of Fibrisoma montanum. GTDB lineage: Bacteria > Bacteroidota > Bacteroidia > Cytophagales > Spirosomataceae > Fibrisoma > Fibrisoma montanum. The sequence goes on along the minus strand of NZ_QXED01000002.1, from coordinate 485,203 downwards.
CAGCGCTTCGGCTCCAAGGGCGGTTTTGGCTTCCACCCGCCGGACACCGGTCGATACCGACCCTTCCGACGTGAACTTAAACAGACCGATGTGGCCCGTGGAGGGTACGTGCGTACCGCCACAAAGTTCGACGGAGTAATTGGGGTCGAACGTAATGACGCGGACAAAGTCGCCGTATTTCTCGCCGAACAGGGCCGTAGCGCCCATATTTTTGGCGTCTTCGATCGGTACGTTCCGTTTTTCGTCGAGCTTAATGTCTTCGCGGATTTTTTCGTTGACGATGCGTTCAACTTCGGCCAGTTGCTCGTCGGTCACCTTCTGGAAGTGCGAGAAGTCAAACCGCAGGGCATCCGGCCCAACGTAGGAGCCTTTCTGCGCTACGTGCGTCCCCAGCACCTCACGCAGAGCCGCGTGCAGCAGGTGCGTAGCGGAGTGGTTGCTGCAGGTCAACATCCGCCGTTCGGAATCTATCTTAGCAACAACTGTATCAGAAAGCTTGAGCAGTTGTTCCAGCTGTTCTTCATCATCACCGAGCGTTTCAGATCGCGAGAACGAGTTATCTCCAGCCGCATAATAAGCGAGGGTTGGAATTGGTTTAGGACTGACTAGATGTATGGCAAGGTCATTTTCCTTTTTTGTATCCACTACATCCAATGTCACCAAGTCCTGGCTGCCTAATCTCAACGTTAACGTCCCCACATCCCCAATCTGCCCACCAGATTCTGCATAAAACGGCGTTTCGGCCAGTACGATCTGGTACTGCGTTCCCTGTTTATTCTGAACCTTGCGATATTTTACAATACGGGTTGTTGTTTCGGTCTGATCGTAACCGACAAATACAGACGCCTGTCCTTCATCATTAACACCGATCCAATCCCCGGCCGACGAGGCAGCATCTTTCCGCGAACGGGCTTTTTGTTCGGCCAGCGCTTTCTGGAAGCCTTCTTCATCGATGGTCAGGCCTTTTTCGCGGGCAATCAGCGCGGTAAGGTCAGCCGGGAAGCCGAACGTATCGTTCAGTTCAAAGACTGTGTCGCCGGGGATGGTAGCTTTGCCTTCGCTCGTCAACTGGCCGATGATCTGATCCAGCCGACCTAAACCCGTTCCCAGCGTCCGCAGGAAGGCAATCTCCTCTTCCCGAATCACCGTAGCGACGAAATCGCGCTGGGCGTTCAGTTCGGGGAATACGTCGGCAAACTGCATCGCCAGCGTCGGCACGAGCTTGGTCATAAACGGCTCGGTCAAATTCAGGTACGAGTACCCGTAGCGAATGGCCCGGCGCAGAATCCGGCGAATTACATACCCCGCCTTGGCGTTCGACGGCACCAGACCGTCGGCAATGGCGAATGATACGGCCCGAATGTGGTCGGCGATCACACGCATGGCTACGGCCGTCATGCGCTGTTCCTCGTCAGACGTTCCGTCAGACGCTTTCATTTTGGCGTCGTACGAGCGGCCGCTGAGTTCTTCAATGACGCGGATCGTACCCGTAAATACGTCGGTGTCGTAGTTCGACAGCTTGCTCTGAATGGCCATGCACAACCGCTCGAAGCCCATGCCCGTGTCGACGTGGCGGGCGGGCAGCGGCTCCAGCGACCCGTCAGCTTTGCGGTTGAACTGCATGAACACCAGGTTCCAGATTTCGACAACCTGCGGGTGGTCAGCGTTGACGAGTTCTTTGCCGGGCTGTTGGTCGACATCGGCCTGCGGGCGCAGATCAACGTGAATTTCGGAGCAGGGACCGCACGGCCCCGTATCGCCCATCTCCCAGAAGTTGTCCTTTTTGTTGCCGTAGATGATCCGGTCTTCGCCGACGATGGGCTTCCAGAGGTCGAACGCTTCCTGGTCGAACGGTACGCCATCGCGCTCATCGCCCTGAAAGACCGATACGTAGAGCCGGTCTTTCGGCAGTTTGTACACCTCGGTCAGCAGTTCCCACGCCCACTCGATGGCTTCCTTTTTGAAGTAATCGCCGAACGACCAGTTGCCGAGCATCTCGAACATGGTGTGGTGGTACGTATCGAAGCCCACATCCTCCAGGTCGTTGTGCTTTCCCGACACCCGCAGGCATTTCTGCGTATCCGCGACGCGCTTCGACGGGGGCGTTCCGTTGCCCAGAAAGAAGTCCTTAAACTGCGCCATGCCCGAGTTGTTGAACATCAGCGTCGGGTCGTTTTTAGCAACCAGCGGAGCCGAGGGAACAATCAGGTGGTCTTTGGAACGGAAAAAGTCGAGAAAATGCCGGCGTATTTCGTGGGAAGTCATGTTTTCAGTAAACTGTTAAGCAGTTTGTGGTTCGTACTAATCGGACGCAGGCAATCCCTGGTGAAACGAACTACGGACCACAAACCACAAACTACAAACAATCAGGCCGCAAATTTACGCCAAAACTTGCGTTTTTTCAGGAAGGTCAGGAAGTTTGTCGTATGGAGCATCCGGGCAAACGATACTACGGCATACGGGAAGTAGCCGACATGTTCAGTACGAACACGTCCAAACTACGCTTCTACGAAACTGAGTTTCCATCGCTCAAGCCGAAGAAAAACCGCGCCGGCGACCGCGTCTACACGCAGGCCGACATTGAACACCTGAAGGAGATTTTTGAGCTGATTGACGGTAAAGGCTTTACACTGGCCGGTGCCCGCGACTACCTCAAAACCCGCACCGCCCGCCAGCGCGAAAACGCCCGGATCATTGCCCGGCTGACCGAAATCAAGGGGTTTCTGCAGCAGGTTCGCGACAGTCTCGACCCGGCCGATCCGGAAGCCGTCAATACCATACAATCACCTGATCAGCCGGCTTCCGATGAATATCCGGAACCAGCGCATCCGGAGCCGGGTACCCCACCGGAATAAGCAGAAACGGCTTTTCGTTGGCCGGACGCTCCAGCAGCTTTGTCAGGAAATCCATCGGGCTGGGCGTATGCGTGAGGGCTGCCAGCCCCGCGTCGTGAATGGCCGCCAGCAGAAATCCGCAGGCCAGCCCTACCGACTCCATCACGTAGTAGTTGTTGCGCTTCTGCTCACCGACGGGTTCATAAATCCGCCGAAACACCACAATCAGCCAGGGGGCCGTTTCCAGAAAAGGCTTTCGCCAGTCCGTCCCGAGCGGGGCCAGGTCGGCCAGCCACTCCGGCGACATCCGCCCGTTGTAGCTCCGGTATTCTTCGGCTTCGGCCGCTTCCCGAATCTGCTGCTTCAGGGCCGGATTGCCCACTGCGCAGAACGTCCACGGTTGCTTGTTCGCCCCCGATGGTGCCGTCGACGCGGCCATGATCAGTTGCTCGATCACCTCGCGCGGCACGGGCCGGTCCGAGAAGTCACGCACCGTCCGGCGACGGTTCACATACTCGTAGAACGCTCGGCTGCGGCTCAGTACTTGTTCTTCGGAGAAGATAATCGGAGGTTGGTAGGGTAACATAGACGGGACCGTTAACCTGCACTTTACAGGTGCCGCAAAACTAACGGCCATTCCGGATAGTTTTGTGGCAAACACTCAACGCCCATGAAAACGACACGAAACGTCGCGTGTCTGATTCCCTTTTACAACGAAGGGAACCGGCTTTTCGACGTCCTGAACGTAGTTACGCAGGTTCGTTCGATTACGCAGATCATTTGCATCGACGACGGGTCAGACGAGGACTGTTGTCCGGAGATTGAGGCCCGCTGGCCCCATATTGACGTGATCCGACTAACCGAAAACCACGGAAAAGCGGGGGCCATCAAGGCTGGATTAGCCGCCGTAAGCGAAGAACTGGTGCTGCTCATGGACGCCGATTTGCAGGCCATCAGCCCCGCCGAACTGGAGCAGGCGATCCGGGCCATCCGGAACCACGATGAAGTCGATATGGTGATTCTCCGCCGGGTCCATGCCGACTGGTTCGTTAAGTTCAACCGGGGCGACATCCTGTTATCGGGCGAACGGATCATCCGCAAGCGGGACCTCGACGCAATCTTTCAGCAGCCGGTGGAGGGGTTTCAACTGGAAGTGGCCATCAACGAGTATATGCAGCAGCACCACAAAGTAGTGCGGTGGTTTCCGTGGTCGGCGACAAACACCTACAAAATGGACAAAAGTGGGCCGGTAAAAGGGTTTCTGAAGGACGCCCAGATGTACGCCGACATCGTTACGTACGTCGGACCGGTAGCCTACGCCCGGCAGATGGTCAGCTTCGCCCGGAAGCCCCTGCGAAATTGAAACGGCCGTGTGGTGCCGGGCTCAAAACCTGACCCCACACGGGCCATCGCTACGTTTCCTTACAACGCCTTCATAAACGCCACCAAGGCCTTCTTTTCGGTGGCGGTCAGGTTTAGCTTGTCTTCCGGCAAGGTCTGATACGCCAGGTTGAAGCCCAGGCCGTTGCCGCCCCCTTTGTTGTAGAACTCAACTACCTCGTCGAGCGTCCGGTACACGCCGTTGTGCATGTAGGGCGCGGTTTTCGCTACGTGCCGAAGGGTCGGGGTTTTGAAAGAATACTTCAGTACATCCAGTTTGGTGTGGGCATACCGTCCCAGATCGGGGTCTATTTCCGTTTCTGCGGTGGTGGCCGGAACGCCGATCACCTCTGATTCGCTGTCTGTGTAGCCGGGCGGCACCGTCCCGTTGAACAAGGGCATGAAATGGCAGATTCCGCATTTGGCCTTGCCCATAAACAGGTTCAGGCCGTGAATTTCTTCGGCCGACAACGCCGTTTTCTGTCCCCGCATGTACCGGTCGAAGCGTGAATCGAACGACACCAGCGTTCGCTCATAGCTGGCCAGCGCATTCTGAATCTGGAACGGTTCAATCGCCCCGTTTTTTTCCGGAAACGCTTTCCTGAACTGGGCCACGTACGATGGGTCGACCCGTAGCTTTTTGGCTACCTGTTCCAGCGAGCCGTTCATCTCGGTAACATTGTGCACTACGTCGAACGACTGGTTTTCCAGCGACGATGCCCGCAGGTCGTAAAACTGCCCGGCTTGCAGGGCCGCATTGAGCAGCGTGGGCGTATTGCGACCAATGAGCCCCTGCCCCGTCAGGGTTTTGTTTTTCGTTAATCCGTCCGTAAAGGCTTTGTCGGGCTGGTGGCAGCTTACGCACGCCCGCTGGTTATTCGCCGACAGCACCGGGTCAGCGAACAACCGCCGACCCAGTTCGATCTTGGCCGGATTCATGCGGGCGTCGACCGTAGCGGCATAAGCATCCGGATCAAAAGCGTTGGCCGCGAACAACGTTTCGGCGTCGGGACGAAGTGGGCGACGATCTTTGAACGGCTCGATGCCCAGCGCCCGCTGATACGTCAGCAGTTGTTTTGACAACGGATTGGCGTAGGTCGTGATGAAATGCGCCCGGTCGAAGCTGTCAAAATCAGGGTGCTGATTCAGATAGTCGGCTGCCTGTTGTAGCTGCCTGTCCAGGGCCGCGTAGCCCGGCGAATCTGTCTCGAACAGACTCAGGTACGTCCGCATGGACGTCAGCGCGACGGCCGCTTCGGGCATAGCGGTCTGGCACATCGGCGTATCGAACCCGGCCATGCCGAGCGAAACAATACGGAATACTTCGAGCCGCAGGAGGTCGAAAATGTGGGCGTCTGTAAAGTCGGTAGCTTCCCAGAGCGTCTGGTAGCGCGCCAGTTCGCTGGATAGTTTTTTCACCTCCCGCACCAGGTCAGCCCGGCCGGCCGGATCGAAGGCCGGATACAGGTGTTCTTCAATGACCTGCAAACCCTCCGGCTCAAACAGCTTGTTTTCCTCGGCTTCGACCTCCGGCAAGGGTGGACCGTTGACCAACCGCGACGTAGCGGGGAAGAAGTATTCGGTAAAGGGCTCTACGCGCTTGTAGGCTGAACGACAGGCCAGAAACGCCCGCCGGAGCGAATCAACCGACTGGCTGTGCTCGGCCAGGGGGAGCAGTTGACGCTTTGTCAGGTCGGCTAGTTGCTGTAAGTCACGGCTAACCTGTTGCTTTGTCTGCTCAACCGGCGACAGCACAGGGCGATTAAAGTGGGCAATCATGCCCAGTAAAATGACCAAAACGGCCGTAACGCCCAGTAACGTCAGCAGGAGCCGAATCGGATTATTCTGCATAGTCGAATGAAGCAAATAACCCTTCGACCGCGTGGTCGAAGGGTTATACGTACTGAAGTTGAAGAATTAACGGGCCAGGCCGCGAACAATGATTGTCTGACCACCTTCGGCATAAGCCCCAGTTGCGCCGTCAGTAAGGCTGGTAGCCTTCGTCACCGAGCTACCATCGGCGTTGCTGTATTTCATGTCACGCCAGGTATGCGGGTGCAGGTTAACCAGGAACGTATTCGGTGTACCAACGATGTTTGAAATATCCAGCATGGCACCGTATTCCCACGAACTCAGCAATTGTGAATTAACCGAGTTGTACTTGGTGTTGAATGTCGATTCTGTCCGGCGGTGATTCATTTCGATCACCGGCTTGTTCTGACCCGTTGCAATGGCAAACTGCCAGATGCGACCATCATGCTTGTTGGCCGGATAGAATGAGTCACCATCTTCCTGGATGTATACGTAGTTTTCCGTTACGCACAGGTTGTCAGGGTTCACGATGCTGTTGCCCGGATCAACCTCACCATCAATGACCGGTGTCAGCTTACCAACCAGCGGATTGGCTGCATCCAGCACTAATTTATACACCCGACCCCACATGGTTTTGCCGGCTACGGGCTGCGTACCGCCGTTCTGAGCAACCCCCGTTGCCGTGAAGTAGATCTCGCGGCTGGCAGCGCCACCACCTTTGCGGTAGTCAACATCTTCCACGCGAGCAAACTGGATGGCTTTTTTCTCAACCGACTGGGTGGCAATCTGAGCCCCCGTTGACGTTTTGGCGTTGTCCACCTCGACAAACTCCACGTCGTAGGTCTGGCCAACTTTCATGCTGGTTTCAACCGGGTCCTGGTTTTTCGCCCGCAGGAAGTACAGTTTGCCGTTCTGCAGATCACCTACCGTGTTTGATACGTAGGCCAGTACCTGCCCACTCGCGTCGTCTTCGCCAATGATGATCACCGTCTTACCGGCGAATGCATCCTTCGGCAGCGGTACGGCGTTTTCCATCGACGCTTTCCCTAAAGCGGGCAGCACGCGATCTTTGTTCTTCTTATCGGCCGCACCGGTCGGGCTGATCGCGTGTACGAGCGACTCAGCACCGCTTTCACCGGCCGTCAGGAACACCGGGCCAAAGCCGTGCTCTTCGGGAGTGGCCAGGGTGGCTGAACAAAGCCGCCATGTACCACCTTCATAGTCAACGATGTACTCGCCTTTTACCGGCTTGAAGGTATTATCGAGGAATACCCGTGACGCTGAGCGCAGGTACTCGTGGTTGGTCACGAAGATGTAGCCGTTGCCGCTGGGGTCTTTCATAAGACCAGCACCGTCGGGCTGGCCGCCGTACACGAAATTCGGCGACTGTTCCAGTTTGTCGTCTGAGCTGATGAGCGTGTTAACCTGCAGGTTTTCAAAACCCGGCATGGTTTTCACCAGCGACGGGTTTACGGAATAGTCTTTGAACACGACGCCGGTACTTCCAACGTTCGGGTTTTCCTCGCTGGTGCAGGCTGCCATTGCCAGCAGTGATAAAGCAGTAGTGGTAGTAAGTAAACGATTGCTGTAGCGCATAATTTGTTAAAAAAAGTATAAAAACTTTTATACAAATCTACCAACCGCATATTACTTCAATATGAAGGCAATATTAACATTGCGATCAGAGTGCCTTCATGAACGCTGTCAGTGCCTGTTGCTCGCCGTCCGTCAGATTCAGTTTATCAAACGGTAATGTCTGGTTCTCAAGATTAAACCCTAAACCGTTCCCTCCGCCCTTGTTGTAGAACTCAACTACCTCGTTCAGTGTCCGGTACACGCCGTTGTGCATGTAAGGCGCGGTTTTCGCTACGTGCCGGACGGTCGGCGTCTTGAAGGCGTAGCGATGCGGCTCGCGTTTGGTCAGCACGAATTTTCCAACGTCCGGATCAACGTGTTTGCCATCGGGAGTGGCCGGCGTACCAAGTACCTCACTTTCCGTTTCCTGATACCCCGGCGGCACCGTACCGTTGAACAAGGGAAAAAAGTGACAGGTCGCGCACTTGGCCTTGCCCATGAACAGGTTGAAGCCAAGCTTCTCTTCATTCGTCAAGGCCGCCGGCTGATTGCGCAGATAGCGGTCCACCCGCGAGTCGAGGCTGACGAGCGACCGGACGTAGCTGGCCACGGCATTTTTCAGCGTCTGCTCCGTTACGCCCTCCTTGTAGGTTGTGGCAAAGAGCGCCTTGTACGTCGGATTTTTCTGCAACGCCTGGACGGCCCTGGGCAGTGATCCGTGCATTTCGTCCACGTTCTGGATTACGTCGCTGGCCTGATCTTCCAGATACACCACCCGTGAATCGGCAAACTGCGCAGCCTGCAAAGCTGCATTGAGCAAAGTCGGGGCGTTGCGGGCGATACGTCGACCGCCAACGCCCACCGCCAGGCTTTTGGGTTCACCGTCCGTAAACGCCTTGTCGGGCTGGTGGCAGGTCGCGCAGGTACGTCCCGGCTGACCGGACAGAATCGGGTCGTAGAACAGCATTTTACCAAGCGCCACCCGGCCGGGGGTAGCCCGCTGCTCGCTGAAATTCACGAAGTAGCTCGGGTCGAATGCGTTCGTATCGTTAAGCGTACGAGCCGTAGTCGACAGCAGGCGTGATTCGTTGAAAGCCGGGATGTGCAGGGATTTCTGAGCGTCGACAATGAGCCCGCTCAGTACGTTCGCTTCCTGTTTAATGAACGTAAGCCGATCGAAGTCGTCGAAACTCCGGGCCGATTGGAGCGCCTGCACGGCACCGGCAAAGGTTTTATCCAACCGCCGGGCGAGGTCTGGCTGCTGATCGGCCAGTTGATAATGATCCAGTTGCTCCCGCAAACTTTCCAGCGCACTGACGGCTTCGGGCAGGGAGTGAAACGCCACCGGCGAGTCGAAGCCGGTAATGCCGAGGGTAATGATTCGAAATACCTCCAGCCGCATGGCGTCAAATACGTGACTGTCGGTGAGTTCGTTGGTCTGCGAGATTTTCCGGAGCCGTCCTACGTTCGAACGGAGCAGATTCGCCTGCTGAAGCGCTTCGTCGTAGCTGGCAGGGTCAACGGTGGGAAATACCAGTTCCTCCAGCACCTGAAAGCCTTCCGGTGCGTTGACCCGCAGGTCGTCGTCCACCTCCGGGATGTTCGGCCCGTTGAGCGCCCGGGTCGTTTCGGGGCTGTAGTACGCCGATATGAATTCAACCCGTTTGTAGGCCAGCCGCGCCTGCCGAAACGCCGACTGCACAACCGCTGCCGGCCGGCGCTGCCCGATGACCCGCTGAAGCTGACTAACGGCGCTGTCGAGCTCAGTAATGTCCTGCATAAACTGCGCCTTCACGGCCTCGGCCGGAGCGGGTTGGGGCCGCAGCCAGCCATACAGGGCAATCAGTGCAGCCGCGCCCAGGGCCAGCCAGGCAAGCGGCCGGAGCCGAGATCGAGAATTGGTTCTGGTGTCTTTGGGTATTGAAATCATAGCGTTGATGAACCGGATATAAAAAGCCTGACCGGCGCGGAAACCAGTCAGGCATTATTAGTATACGTCAGTTGATTTACCGGGGCAGTCCTTCGACAATAACGATCTGGCTGGCCTGGCGCTCGGTTCTACGCTTTGTGCCGCCATCGACACCGGCGTATTTTGCATCCGTCCAGGTGTGGGGCTGAATGCACAGCATGAAGGTGTTCGGGCGACCCGTTACGTCGGAGATGTCAACCATGGCACCGTATTCCCAGTCGCCGAATTTCGACGTCCCTCCTACGTTGTATTTGGCCGCATCCGGAGCCGTCCGGCGGTGATCCAGTTCCAGAATTTTGGTCATCGCACCCGTGGCGAGGTTGTACTGATATACGTACGAATCGTGCTTTTCATCCCCGTATCCGTTCGGATCTTCCTGCGTGTAGAGATAGTTCTTGGTTACGCAGATGTTGTCGACGTTCTGAAACTCCTTCGCAATACCGTTCCGGTCGTCGCCGTCCAGCACCACCTGAAGTTTACCCTTGAGGGGGTCGTTCGAGTCCAGCACCAGTTTGTACACGCGCCCGTATTTCGTACGTGAATAGTCGGCATTGGCACCGGTAGTCGCCTGACCCGTTACGTTGAAATAAAGCTCACGGCCTACGTTGTCTTTGCGGTAGTCGAGGTCTTCAACGCGGCCGAACTTCATGGCTTTCAGTTCGTTTACTTTGGCGTTGATCTGCGCTCCCGACAGGGTTTTATGATTTTCGATCTTAACGAATTCAACATCGTGTACATCGCCGGTCTTCATGTCCATCTCACGCTGGTTGTTATCCTTGCGCTTCAGCATGTAGAGGGAGCCGTTTTCCAGGTCGCCGGGGCGGTCGGATACGTACAGCGCCACCTGACCACCGTTGGTAGCCGAATCGTCGTCGCCGATGATGATCACCGTTTTGCCCGGATAAGCCGTCTTAGGTAGCGGCACCGCATTTTCGGCGCTCCAGCGGCCCAGCGCTTCAACTTCGCGCGTGATGGCTGCCTGCTGCGGATCGGCATCGACGCGTAGCGCGTGCGTACGCGACTCTTCACCGCTTTCGCCACAGGTCATGAAATACGGCCCGAATCCGTGTTCGACCGGTGTCACGAGCGTTGCCGAACACAGGCGCCACTGCCCACCGTCGGAGTTCAGTACGTATTCGCCCTTAACTGGCTTGAACGATTTGTCGAGCGTGATGCGCGATACAGAGAAGTTATCCTCATGGTTGACCATGATGGAGTAGGTACCATCCGGGTTCTGGAACATACCGGCTCCGTCGGCCGAGCCACCAAAAACGAAGTTAGGCGACTGTTCGAGTCTGTCGTCACTGCTGATGAGTGAATAAATCTTGATGGCGTCGGCGTTTAACCGGCCGCCCGCTCCGGCAATTGGCCGAACCAGCGCCGGCGTCACGGACGTGTTCTGGAGGGTGATCGGTGGACTATTTGGATCGCGGTGATCCGTGCAGGCCGCCATCGCCATCAGCGATAAAGCGGTAGTCGTTGAGAGTAAACGTGTGCTACGGTACATAGCTGGTATACGTATGTGAAAAGTTTACACAAAGTAACCCAGCACCCATTACCTGAATATTACACCAATGTTACATGACTGCTAAAGTTGGCGAGTCGCTTATAACAAAAAAATTACATGTGTTTACTTGCATAAAATAACGCCATTCATAAAATCACTAAACTTGCATTGGCTTACGTTCGAGCCACATTACCCACCGATTCGTGACTGATTCTTTACACCCCATTGCCCTGACCCTCGCCCCCGGCGTGGGCAGCATCCTTATCCGTCAGCTTGTTAGCTACTGCGGCTCAGCGGCCGATGTGTTTCGCTCGTCGCCGGCCAAACTCCAGAAGATTCCAGGCATCGGCGAGGTGACGGCCCGCGCCGTTCTCAAACCCGGCCTGCAGGCCGAAGCCGAGCAGGTGCTTCGCCGGCTGGAGCAACTGAACGCCCGAGCGCTGTTCTACACCGATGCCGGTTATCCGTCGCGCCTTAAACCGCTCTACGACGCGCCCGCCCTGCTGTACTATCGGGGCCAGGGCGACCTGAACGCAACCCGAACCATCGGGCTGGTAGGTACGCGACAGGCCACTGATTATGGTCGGCGCATCACTGACGAGATCATCCAGAGCCTGGTGCCTTACGGGGTCAGCGTCATCAGCGGGCTGGCCTACGGCATCGATGTTGCCGCCCACCGCGCCAGCCTGCTCAACGGCCTCCCTACCATCGGCGTGATGGCCAGTGGACTGGATGTTATCTACCCGGCTGTGCACCAGAAAACGGCGCAGGAGATGCAGGAACAGGGCGGATTACTGACCGAGAGCATTCCCGGCACCAAACCCGACGCCCACCTGTTTCCGGCCCGTAACCGCATCATCGCGGGCCTGAGCGACGCCATTGTGGTGGTCGAAGCTGCGGCCAAAGGCGGGGCATTAATCACGGCCGAGTACGCTAACAACTACCATCGCGACGTATTTGCCGTACCAGGTCAGCTCACGCAGACGTTCTCGCAGGGTTGCAACAAGCTGATTCGGGAGAACAAAGCGCAGATTTACACCAGCCCGCCCGATCTGATCGAAGCCCTCAACTGGGATCAGCCTGCGGTCAGTGAACCACGCAAACAACAGGCCCCTGCCCTACCGCTCGACATCACGGAAGAGGAAAGTCAGATCGTGGCGCTGCTGCGGCAAAGTGCCGATCTGCATATTGATGAATTAAGCTGGAAGAGCCAGATTCCGATGGGTCGACTGGCATCGGTGCTGCTCAATCTGGAGTTTCGGGGGTTTGTGCGCTCACTGCCCGGGAAGAAATATCAGGTAGTGTATGCATAGGCATCTCGTCTTTCAGGTCCACCCCCGACAGGCGCCGGATGCTCATCTCGGTCAGCAGATACATCAGCTTCCGGACGGCAAAGTCGTACGGTAATCCTTCGGGCCGGATGTTCGACACGCAGTTCCGCGATTCGTCGGTCAGGCCGGGGCGCGGTCGGTACGTCAGGTACGCGCCCAGGCTATCGGGCGATGATAATCCCGGCCGTTCGCCGATCAGCACAACTACCAGGTCAGCGCCCAGACCGTGGGCAATCTCATCGCCAATGGCAACGCGCCCCTGCTCAACCAGACACAGCGGCACAAGCCTCCATCCAACTCGCTGGCTTTCGGCAACTAATCCCGCCAGAACCGGCAGCGCGTGGCGGTTCACGGCCGTAGCGGAGAGCCCGTCGGCCAGCACAAGGCTCAGCGAAACGTCTGAGTGTTGCCCGGCACTGGCCCGGATCAGTTCCGCCGACCGGACATCGAGCCGCCGGCCCAGGTCGGGCCGTTGCAGAAATTGACGCCGGTCGGCAGCCTGACTATGGAGCCGTAATGCCCCGGCCTGCACCTGGTCCAGTTGATTGCAGAGCGTTTCGGTGTCCAACTGCGAATACACAGCATCACGGGCGCAGGCATGATCGAGCTGAAAGTTGAGCAGAGCCCGGGTGGGCAGACTGTGCCCGGTGCGGCCCTGTGCAATGCGGGCGGCCGTATGGGTTCGTAGAAATGCCCAGGGATCGTTATGAATCATGCCACGTCATTAAGTACATTAATGCCTTGTACTATTAGACAAAACCATACATTTAATAAGTTACTGAACCATTTTGCAACATACTGCCAGCAAGATAGTTAGAGAGTCGAAACTGTGCACTCAACGTTTCACAAAACAACAATGGGCAATTTACTATACACCATCGCAGTCATTCTGATCATCATCTGGCTGCTGGGTTTCCTGGGATTCAATAGCTTTGGACTGGGAGGCCTTATTCACATCCTATTAGTTATTGCAATCATCGCCGTGGTGCTTCGTCTGATTCAGGGACGAGGTATATAGCCCGGTAAACGTAACGAGAAAGCCGGTCTCCCTGGGGCCGGCTTTTTTCATGCCACGGTGGTCGGTTTCCGTTCGTATTCCACAAAATCAAAGGCGGCTTCATGGCGCTCATCGGCGGGGTGATGCTGTCGGCTTACTTCCTGCCAGTCGGCCCGGTCAAACTCCGGGAAGTAGGAGTCTCCCTCATACGCCTTCTCAATTTCGGTGATATAGAGGGTCGTAGCCATCGGCAGCGCCATCCGGTAAATCTCCGCTCCCCCAATGATGTAAATCTCCTGATCATTGACTGCTTTTGCAGCGTCTACGGCTTCTTGCAGCGTGTGCACAATCGTAACGCCCTCAGCCGTGAAGTTCTGGTCGCGGGTCAGGATGATATTCGTTCGGTTGGACAGGGGTTTGCCGAGTGCTTCGAGCGATTTGCGCCCCATGATGACCGGATGGTGGCGGGTTTTTCGTTTGAAAAACGCAAAGTCGTCGGGCAGGTGCCAGGGCAGATCGTTGTTTCGACCAATGACCCCGTTCTGCGCAACGGCTGCTATCATACTGATTTTCATATACGTTATCGCTTTGCCTGACTTTTCGCCCGGCGGTTGCTTAGTTCGTGCCAGGTCGTAACAATAATACCTTCCTGCTCCACAAAGGCTTTCAGCGCCGGGTCCATCATGGCCAGCATATCGCCCCGGCGGGTTGGCCCCGAGCCCGAAATGGATGTGAACGAAGGGCCGGCATCCGTAGCGTGCAGAATAATGTACGTAATACCCGGCCGGCACCGTTTCAACAGGGTGATGAACTGTTCGGTTTTGTGTTTACGCAGATTTTCATCGGTTACAGGCACACCCGCGGGCAGATTCCAGTCGTAGCTAGCTATGACTAAAGCCGATTACCCCGCAAAAACTCCTCGGCGGTCATGCGTCGTTTGCCTTCGGCCTGCAACTGATCAATGGACAGCCAGCCATCGGCCACCCGAACTAAAATAACCTTCCTGGTATCGGTATAGAGTTGACCCGGCTCAGCCGAAACAGCGGCATCACCGGTTGGCTCAGTAGCCTCCGACACCCCGTAAATTTTGAAAAATTTCTCGTTCAACATCGCCCAGGCCGACGGGTACGGCGTCAGCCCCCGCACGAAGTTCCGCACTACGTCGGTCGGCTGATTCCAGTTGATTTCGGTATTGTCGCGGTTCAGTTTCGGGGCCGGTTTCAGGTCCGTAGCGGTCGGCTGCGGAATCCGTGGGTACTCTCCGGCCTCAATGGCGTCGACCGTTTTACGTACCAGGTCGGCTCCCCGCTCCATGAGCCGGTCGTGGAGCGTACCGGCCGTATCGTCGGGCTGAATAGGCTCATGATCCTGGAAGATCATCTGCCCCGTATCGATTTCCTTCTCGATAAAGAACGTTGTAGCGCCGGTTTCGGTCTCGCCGTTGATGATGGCCCAGTTAATCGGTGCGGCCCCTCGATACTGCGGCAGTAGAGACGCATGGAGGTTAAACGTACCGATGGTCGGCATGGCCCACACCACCTCGGGCAGCATCCGAAACGCTACGACCACCTGCAGATCGGCCGCGTAGCTACGTAATTGCTCCAGAAATTCCGGATCGCGCAGCTTTTCGGGTTGCAGCACCGGGATACCAGCGGCTTCGGCGGTTTTCTTAACCGGCGACGATACCACCTGCAGTCCGCGGCCTGAGGGTCGGTCGGGAGCCGTAACGACGGCCACTACGTGTTTGCCCGCGTCGATGAGCCGCTGCAAACTGGCAACGGCAAAATCGGGCGTACCCATGAAAATAATACGAAGAGCCATACTTATCAGGACCCGGCTGCTGACTATGCGGTACACCCAGTTTTGATCATTCGACCGTCTTTGGTATACTCTCCAGTGGCCAGCAACCAGCGTCTGGTTAACCGTTTCCTATGTTTTTGCGTCGTTGGCCGGTAGTGTATTGTCAACGCACGGAAGTATTATTATTTTTGTCGCAGACTTACGAACGGCCGGGCGCTCAAAACGTCCGGCTATCGTTTATGCGAAGATCGAACGATCCATATTACCGACTGGTCCGACGACGATTCTGACGTAGCTGCAAAGAAAACCCTTTTTGGTTGCAGAACGGACAGTGTGCCGTTCTTTTGTTTTTTACGGGCTTACGCGCAGTAACCGACGACGGGAGGGCTCCTAAACCAATGTGAAAAATTTGTAACGAGTAAGTAAACTCATGGGAAAGATTTCGTATTACACCGAAGAAGGACTCAATCGGCTCAAAGCGGAGCTGAATGATCTGAAAACCAAAGGCCGGGCCGATATTGCCCGCCAGATTGCCGAAGCCCGCGATAAAGGTGACCTCAGCGAAAACGCTGAGTACGACGCTGCCAAAGACGCGCAGGGGCTGCTGGAACTTAAAATTTCAAAATTGGAAGATATCGTCGCCAACGCCCGTATTCTGGATGAATCGACCATTGATGCCTCGCAGGTGTCCGTACTGTCGACGGTGAAGATCAAAAACACGAAGAACGGTGCCGAAGTGACCTACACGCTGGTATCGGAAGAAGAAGCCGACCTGAAAACCGGCAAGATTTCGGTGGGTTCACCGATTGGTAAAGGCCTGCTGGGTAAAAAAGTAGGCGACAAAGCCGAAATTAAAGTGCCGGCGGGTGTTATGGAATTTGTCGTAGTTGATATAGGCCGGTAAGCGCATAGTTTGAGGTTTGTAGTTCGTAGTTTGAAGTTGTAGGTGTCTGCATTAACTTCAAACCACAAACTACAAACCTCAAACCACAAAATGCCTTCAATATTCTCCCGAATCGTTGCCGGTGAGATTCCGGCCCACAAGATTGCCGAAACCGACGACTACCTCGCCTTCCTGGACGTAATGCCCACCACGACGGGTCATACGCTGGTTATCCCGAAGCAGGAAATTGATTATCTCTTTGCTCTGGACGATGACTTGTACGCGGGCCTGATGGCCTTTGCCAAAAAGATCGCTCCAGCCATTGAAAAAGCCATCCCCTGCAAGCGAATCGGCGTGGCCGTAATCGGGCTTGAAGTGCCCCACGCCCACGTACACCTGATTCCGCTCAACAGCATGGCCGATATAAACTTTAATAACAAGATGAAACCGACGCAGGAAGAGTTGGCCGAAACAGCGGAAAAAATCAGATTATTCCTGTAAAATAACCGTAAAAAGACCCGGTACAATGCAAAAGGACACCCAGATCTGGGTGTCCTTTTGCATTGTACCGGGTCTTCCGTCCTACTAGCTACCGAACGATAAATGCGTGAACGGATCGTTGAAATCTTCTTTACTTTCGTTACCTATCCGTTACCATATCCACACCCATACTATGACTCTCTTCTACCGACTGGCTTTGCTGGGCCTGTTCTCTTTTTTCTGGCTCAACACATCCGCCCAGAACCTCCTGCCCTGCGGAGTAAACGACCGCGTCCTGCCCGACAGCACCGTGCGGCTGATGGGTCGGCTCCCTCAGTTGATGGCCCAGCAGCGCGCCCGTAAAGCGGCCGGCGAACGAAACATCTGCCGGGTAGCTGTTGAAATTGATTCCGACACGTACGTAGAGTTTGACAAGGACACCAATCGAATCAAGAGCTTCTTTCTGGACAAGATCGAACAAACGTCGCGTATCTACGAACGCGAGATCAACACCCAGCTGGTCGTCGTTTTCTTCCACATCTGGAAAGACACCGAACCGGACCCGTACAAAGGCAAAGAGAATCTGTATGATTTATGGCCAATTATGGATCGCATCTGGACCACTACTACTCAACTCCGGCAGGTTCCGTACGACAAACGCATTTATTTCATTACGAAGCAATCGTCGGGCGCGGGCGGACTGGGTTCGTTGGGTGGTGCTCAGATTATTTCGGCTAACCAGGGTGATCTGAACACCATTGCCCATGAGTTTGGGCATACGTTCGGCTCACCCCATACCCACAACTGCTCGTGGCCGGGTGGTCCAATCGATTTCTGCTCGACGGTCGAGGCTACTAACACCGGCGATTGTTACACGGGCTCGCTCCAGACTATTCCCGGAACGATTATGAGCTATTGCGGCTCACTGCTGACGTTCCATCCGCTGTGTCAGACGCTGATGACCGATCATGCCGTCAGGAATTTTGCGAAGGTTACCTCCGCGCCTACCGTTCCGGCTCTGCGCACGCAGGAAACCCTGTACGGTACGCCCTTTTTGACCTGGGCGAGTGCGCTGGCCGCCAACCGCTACGACATTGAGGTTGCCACCGATGCGAACTTCGCCCAGAAAATCGTCAGCGATACCGCCAGTGTCAACGGCTATCTGCTCAGCAAATTATCGCCGGGACAGACGTATTACGTTCGGGTCCGGGCCAGTAACTCGTTTGGTACGTCGGCCTGGTCAGCAGCCGGCCAGTTGCAGCTTGCCCCAACAAACACAATTGCAGCTCCGCTTCTGCTGTCTCCAACCCCCGATCAGCGGTTCTCGCTCAACCAGGGCAATCGGCAGTTTTCGGTGCAGCCGGTCGATGGAGCAACAAACTACGAAATTCAGATTACGGACGGCAATGATGAGCTATTCAAATACCCATCCACCGATACGCGTCCACAGGCAGCTTTCTCGGTCTCAAATTACCGGTTCGGCGTTGTTCGGTGGCGGGTTCGGGCGGTGGTCAACGGTCGACCGGGCCCGTGGTCGGCGCCGGGCCGTTACCTGGTGAATCCGGAGCCGTACTACCTCATATTCCCTTTCTACAATAATGCAAGCGACCTGGCTCCGCTGACGGTCCCGTACCTGTATTATACCACAACCGGCCAAAGCAGTCGGGTTGTTGCTACCCTCGCTACCGATTCGTTATTCACTAAGCCTGTGTATACCAAGTCGTTTACCGGCAGTTATACGTATTCGGGTCTGCTTGAGAAATTGTCGCCCAACACAACCTATTACCTGAAGCTGGAGGAGTTTAATACTGAATTAGCCACCCGCCCTGTAGGCTTGCTGACCCGGCTGGTGCAGTCGTTTCGGACGGGTTCGGCGACGGTTTCGGACCGGTGGGCGTTTGTGGGTAGCTCAACCATGCCGACCTGGCCGCAGGGTACAGCCTATGGGCCGGTCAGTTCAGTTGGCAACAACATCTGGTACAGTAGTTCCAATGGCCTTACCCGCATCACGCAGGACAGCCTGAAATTGACTATGTATGACCGCAATGGCACCAGTGGTAAGGTCGGGAACAGTTCCCTGGCTCATAGCGTCGATGGCTCGGGCAACGTATGGGTAACCAACCGGGTGTCAATCAATATTTTCAAGGACGGCTTCCCGCTGGTGTTCAACCAGTTGGGCAAATTATCGGAACAGGACGGTGCCCTTACGGAACGGACTACCTTTACAACGGGTAAATACGGCATTAACCGCTTTAATGCGAATCCCAAGCTGTTTATTAGCTATAACGGGTTGCAGGAGCAGAAAGGCGATAGCTTAACCAGTCTGTATGCGCTGCCCTCGAATCGAAGCATAAGCCGAACGCTGGTCCAGGCTGGTGCTGTCTGGTTTATCAGTAACAACCCGGACCAGAGTGTCGACGAACTGATCCGGGTTGACCTCGTTACACGAACCACCCAGACGTTCAGCAATAGCAACACCCCTCAACTGGGCAGATACCTGCTCGGTATGGCTGTCGACGGATTAGGAAACCTGTGGGTGTCGCAGTCGCATACTACGTTCCCCTTTCCAGCCCTCGCCCGCTTCAACGGCCAGTCGTGGACGACGCTGACCAGTCCGGCCATCCCGATTTCGTACGCCCTGAATCTAACCAACGACCCGCAGGGAAATCTGTATGTGATCAATAACTCAGTACCCCGCACCTTATACCGCTATAATGGCACTACGTGGCAGAAACTGGCCGACATGCCGTATTACACTAACCTGGGCGATATGACCGCCGATATTCACGGCAACGTGTGGTTTGGCGGGCCCTTCCAGTTGCTCCGGTACACAGCCTGCGCCAACGCACCGAAGCCTACGCTGTCGACGACTAAACAGACTGTTGAATACGGCGAAAGCGTAACGCTACAGGCCGCCGGGTGTACGGATGTTGTCTGGTCATGGACCAGTGAGGCCGAAACGGTCACGAATCGGCTGGTACGTGGATCGAACCGGCTGGTGGTCAAGCCCGAGGCTAACACGACGTATCGGAGCAGCTGCTACACGGGTAGCTGCGCCGGCACTGACACTACGCTCAGCATCACGGTCAATCCCCGGCTGTCGCTTTCCCGACTGAACAAGAGTACCTACTGCCCCGGCGACTCACTGGTTGCAACCTACAGCTTGCTGGGTAAAGCCGGGGTTGGCAACCAATATGCTGTGATCGTCAAATCGGGCGGGCAGACGACCCGGTATACGGCCGCTACCCGCACGGCAACGGTAGCGACTGTGCTGCCGGTTACGCTGGCTCCCGGTCGCTACGTAGTATACCTGGAAGCTACCCAGCCGGCCCTGCTTAGCCGCGACTCCATCCAGATTACGGTATCTGCGTTACCCACGGCCGAACTGAGCAGCAACAAGCCGACGTTCGTACTGGGCGACAGCGCCCGGGTTTCCGTTGCCCTGACCGGCGCAGCCCCGTGGCGATTTACCCGCTGGGATAATCAAAGCATTCAGACGGCCACTTCGCCTTATACGACGGTGCTGAGGGCCACGCAGCCGACGAATTACAGCCTGACGCTTACAAACCTCAGTGATGCCAACTGCGCTAGCGGAACGGTTAAGAATTCGGTCGTTGTCAGTGCGCTGGCTCTGGCCAACGAACCCCTGACCATCAAAGGCCTTTCGGTGTTTCCAAACCCCACGACGAACCGGCTGATTATTGAACTGACTAGTTCGGCGGCCCCCCTATCATCGCTGCACCTGAACGACACCCAGGGCCGGGAAGTCCGCCGACAAGCCATTGACCAGCGGCTTCGGCGAGCCGAATGGGACATTAGTACGTTGCCCACCGGCCAGTACATTCTCCGGATAGAAACCACCGACGGCAAGCAGGCCATCTGGAAAGTAATGAAGCAGTAAACGAAACGTGAAGCGGCTAGTTCAACAGCCGCTTCACGCCTTCCATCTCCAGAGTAGGCGAAGCCCGTTCGTACAAAATGTTGTACACGGCGTCGGTGATGGGCATGTGGACCCGAAACTGCTGGTTGATGGCGTGGATGCTTTTAACGGCGTAGTAACCTTCGGCGATCATGTTCATTTCCATCTGCGCCGACTGAATGGTGTACCCCCGCCCGATCAGCGTCCCGAACGTACGGTTCCGGCTGAAAGGTGAGTAAGCCGTCACGAGCAGATCGCCGAGGTAGGCCGACCCGCTCAGGTCGCGGTGCTTTGGGAAAATGGCGTCGACAAACCGCTTGATCTCCTGCATCGCGTTAGACACCAGTACGGCCTGAAAGTTGTCGCCGTAGCCGAGTCCGTGGGTGATACCGCAGGCCAGCGCGATGATATTTTTCATGACGGCGCTGTACTCGATCCCGTAGATGTCATCCACGCTTGAAGTCTGCACGAAACGGCAGCTCAGCATAGCGGCCACTTCGTCGGCACAGGCTACGTCCTGCGAGGCAATGGTCAGGTACGATTGTTTTTCGAGGGCCACCTCTTCGGCATGGCACGGCCCGGCAATCACGGCAATGCGGTTGGCCGGCACGTCGTATTGTTCCCGCACCCAATCGGTCACGAGCTGATTGGCCGACGGGATCATGCCCTTGATGGCCGAGATAACGCACTTGCCGGCAAAATGCTCAGGCTTTATGCCCGACAAGGCATCGCTGACAAACGCAGCCGGGACGGCCAGCACAACGTAATCACTATCCCGAAACGCATCTTTGATCCGGGTGCAGACCTTCACCTTCCGGGTGTTGATCAGCACATCACTAAGGTAGCTGGGGTTATGACCAAACTTTTTGATGTGTTCTGCATCCGACTCCTTTCGAAGCCACCACTTGATGCTGATGTTATTTTCGGAGAGAATTTTAATGAGCGCCGTGGCCCAACTCCCCCCGCCCACCATGGTCAGGCGGACAGGATTTTGTTGCTTCATGTGGTGAATTACGCCAAAAAGCAGGAAGTGGAAAAATGATTAGCGCGTTTGGCTACCGTAATTCTCCGTGGCCTGTCGCAAGATTGTCTGGATACGTCCCTGCAAAACAGCCTGGCTAACGACTACGTCTTTACCGAACTCCAGTATATGAGATTTCGGTTCACGATTCAACTTCACGGGGCAGCAAGTTCAATACGACGCTGCTCAACTCTTGGACGCCTACCAGTGCACCCAGGTTGAACTATCAGTACATAGGCATAACGCGAACGCGGGAACGGCTGGTGTTGGCGGGGTAAATGAGATTTTATGTATTTTGCAAATAGAAGTAAACCTGATGTAATTATGCCAATCTACTCCGTCGAAATTCTGAATCCAAAAGCAATAAAGCTGCTGGAAGATCTGGCTGATTTAGAATTGATTGCAATCAAACCGCGAACGCCGATGGCAAATCAGGCTCCATTGAGTAATAAGGAACGAGAGGAAGCTCGAAAACGAGTAATGCAGGGTAGTCCCAATCTGGACCTTGACGCTATGCTTGAACACCTGCATGAGTCACGCCAGGACCGTAAATTACCATTTCGAGACGAAGAATGAGAATACTTGATTCTAATTTGGTCATATATGCAGCAAAAACGGAGTTTTCTTTCCTTCGTCCGCTGATTTTGGATAAGGCATCGTGTGTTTCAATCATAACAAAGTTAGAAGCGTTAGGCTATCGTAATCTAACCAATGATGACAAAGCTTATCTGGAGGGTGTCTTCAAAACGACAACCGTGCTGGCAATTGACGACACCGTAATTGATCAAGCAATCTTGTTACGCCAAGCCAGAAAGATGTCGGTTGGCGATGCGATTATAGCGGCTACCGCCCTGCTAAACGACTTTGACTTATACACTAACAACGCCGACGATTTCTCTCACATCTCCGACCTAACGGTCATTAATCCATTCATTAGCAAATAAAATAATATGCCACACCTCTCCGGTTTCGGTTTAGAAAATTTCCGCGTATTCAAAGAGTACACCTGGTTTGATTTTGCGCCGATTACGTTGTTGGTAGGGCCTAATAATTCAGGGAAGAGTTCGCTACTTAAGGCGTTATTACTGCTTAAAGACAATTACGAAAAAAACATATTACCCTTAAGAAATGACTCCTTAGGCAACAGTTTTCTTACTCTTGATGGTCACATCCATGGTTTATTCAATACAAATTCAATAAAAAGCCGTAGTATCGATAATGATATATTCACATACTATCTACCAACCAGCCCACTTAATTTTATAAATGACAGCGAACCACTATCAAGATTTATCAACGAAGTAATAACTAATAGCACCTATATTGGAACACCCCCTCTTCGAGAAGGATTTTCATTTCGTGTTTTTAATAATCGACTTGAAGCTTTTAGTAAAAGCCTTTACACAGGAAAAAGAGAATTAATTATCAAATTTTCACCTGATCATATTTATTTTAATCCAATAATATTTGACCAGGAAGTAAAAAAGAGCTATTGTTTAAAACCATACTTTGACCAAAACAATATTGAGTATACTGGCATCGAATTAAACATTGAAATAGATAAAAATGCCTTATATGAAGAATATAAAAGCTTGTTGTCATTTTATAAAGTTGACTTAAATGGAATAATAAATTGGTTTTTAACTGTTGGATTTGACGTAGACAATTCTGCAAAGATGGCTTCTCTTGTAGAGACTACTATGGCGAAATTTGTCGAAACACAAGTTCTAAATGCATATAATAATGATGATATAGCATTAAAAGAATTATACTACTTCACTACTCTAAGGAAACAGACGAAGAGTTATTACAGCGAGGAAGATAAAGATGAAATTATATATCTTTTTAAAAATTTCACACAATATCAACACTTTCAAAACGAACATAACGATATGCTTAACTTTTTTAGTGAAATACTTGACATTAAAGGCACAATTAATTTAACTCATGATAAAGATAAAGAATTATACTTCCTCACATTAAATGGACATCGATTAAGAGATTTTGGATTTGGCTACAATCAAGTTGTATCACTGATCATTTTGTTCGCGGTCAAGGCTATGGAAAATTATGATTACGTTAAAGAACATAAGAAAGGTTATTATGTGATCAATTCTACACTTCTTCTGGAGGAGCCAGAAGCTAATCTACATCCTAAACTTCAGAGTTTATTAGCGGACTTGTTTGCGCAGGGAGCATCTCGCGGGGTCCATTCTATCGTTGAAACCCACTCAGAGTATATTATTCGTAAACTTCAATACTTAACTGCAAAAGGCACAATCAAGCCGGAAGATACAGTCATTTACTATTTTAACGATCCAAACAACATACCACCCGGTGAGAAGCAGGTGAAAAAGATAAATATACTTGAAGATGGCAGTTTGTCCGATGATTTCGGGCCGGGGTTCTTTGATGAAGCTGCTCATTGGGAATTAGAATTACTTAAGTTAAAGCGTAATAAAAGTCGCCATAACTGATATGAAAGTGTATGTTAACTTAGCTTTCCTTGAGAACCTATTTCTGTACGAAGAGCAGACCGACCGGCATTTCTATATTAAAAATTTGCTAAAGAGTTCACGTTCAAATGTTGAAGTAATCGTTGATGTAGATATTGATGAAGCCTATAACGATCCGGCTAAGCGCGACGTAAAGACCTTACTCCGACAGATTACGCAAAATATCACGGCTTCAGACTTTACATTTTCTACAGCCTGTCAAAACCAAGCGTTCCATGAAACAGGTGAACCAAGATTATTCTTTATCGATGGGTTATCGCTAACTATTGACGAGCAATTTGGTTGTTTTTATGTTTCAACAGATTGTTTGGAAAAAGCAGATTTTTTGTTTTACGCAGAAGAATTACGTATTGATCGTATTCAACGGGATTGGTCTATTTTAAATAAAGTTAAGCATCCTTGCAATGCACTTGTGTTAACTGACAACTACTTATTTTCTAATGACACAAACCTTGAAAATATCAAGTCAATCTGTGCTAATCTTATGCCAAGCTCGTTAGCAGAGGGATTCAGATTTGATATCACGTTGATTGGATACGATTCTAAGAATGATTTTCGCCCTATTCAAGGACAGTACGATAACTTAATGACTTATTTCAAAACTACGTTTCCTTATCCAGTCAACTTAACAATTATTAGGGAAGCATATCATGACCGCTATGTCTTTACTAATTATTATCGAATAGCTTCCGGTAAAGGCTTTGCCTTGTTTAAAAATGGTCGATTGTCAGGTAACGATGAGACAACTCTTAATTGCAAGTCGTTAGCTTATGAAGGTCGTTTGTCATCAACATATCAAACTCGTAATGAAGAGTTGTTAAAGTGTCAGAAAATAAATCAGGCTGAACGAGTTAAGGAGCGGCTTGCAGGGAGCAGAATAAACCGTCTATTATAATCAACTGGTCGCTTGTCCCACTCTCACAAACTCTTCAAACCCTTCCCGCATCACGATCCTAGCTATAGTAGGCGTGTAGGCGACCATGAGCATCTTAGTGATTTGGGATTCCACTTAAATGCGTACGCCCGGCGAGTTAACCGGGCGTTTGTTCCGACGAAGGCAGACGCTATTCTTCAGCCTCTTCTTTCTTTTTCTGTTTGTTCGGATCGCGTTTAACCACCAGATCACCGTCTTTCAACCGTTTGGATACCACCAGGAACGGTCCGGCTATTACCTGTTCACCGGCTTTCAGACCCGATTTAATTTCAATGTTGTCGAAATCACTGATGCCGGTTTTCACTACGCGCTGTACGGCCTTTCCGCCCTGATTGACGAATACGATTTCCGTAATCTGCTGCTTCTTTTCGGCCGACGCTGGCGTTTGATTCGCTGGTTTGACTTCCTCGTCATCCTCGTCGGAACCGGCCTGCGTAGCGGCATCGGCTCCACTGGCACCCCGGGTCGTCACGGCCGCGATGGGCACAGCCAGCACCCCGTTCTTCCGGTCCGTAATAATCTCGACGGAGGCCGTCATACCCGGCTTGAACGGGTACCCTTTCTTGTCTTTTTCGGCCAGCAGATCGCTGTAGGAGTTATTCAGAATCTTCACCTTGACTTCAAACTCAGTGACGGCGTCCGTCGACAGCGAGGCTGCGGCCGTACCCGACGAACTGGCCAAACCGTTGGCGGTGTTGGCAATTTCCGTCACAACGCCTTTGAATTTCCGTCCCGCCGTTGTGTACGAGTCCACTTCAATGTCGGCCGTATCACCCAGGTTTACCCGCACAATGTCGTTTTCGTTGACGTTGACGCGCACTTCCATGTTTTGAAGGTTGGCGATCCGCATCAGTTCGGTACCGGCCATCTGCGACGTACCGACAACGCGTTCGCCAAGTTCGATGTTCAGTTTGGAAATGGTACCGCCAACAGGCGCGTAGATGGTGGTTTTGCGCAGGTTTTCGCTGGCGTCGCGCAGACCCGCTTCGGCACTCTGGATGTTAAACTGCGCAGCCCGTACGTTGGCCCGGGCCGCTTCAACTTCCTGCTTGGCTACATTGTAATTCGCTTCGGCGGTTTCGAAGTCGGCCGAGGAGATCACCTTATCAGCAAACAGTTTACGGTTACGCTCGTAATCGGCTTTGGCCCGGATTAAGCGGGCTTCCGACTGAGCGACCGACGCTTTCGACTGCTCAAACTGCGCCCGGCTTTGATTGACCGTTGCCCGTGCCCGCGACATCAGCGATTCGTAGTTATCGGGACGGATCCGGCACAACAGCTGCCCGGCTTTAACGGGATCGCCCTCATTCACATACAGCCCAATAATCTCTCCCGATACGTCGGGGCTGATTTTAACTTCTACTTCAGGCTGCACCCGCCCCGAAGCACTGACTCGCTCGGTAATGTCGGTTAGCTTAGCTACTGCAAAATCTACTTCGGTTGATTTAGGCTTGCCGATGATACCAGCCTGCTTGGCCGCTACCAGTCCCACAATGAGCACTACCACCACTCCGCCTAATACCCACCAGATGCGGTTCGACTTACGTTTCATAGGTTAGAGAATTGGGCGAACAAGACCACGAAAGTAACGGGCTGTCCCGTTTCTCCCAATTCCCTTGCTCACCCCTTAAAACGATAACGGTTTATTTTGGTAAAAATCTAAAATTTTGGTTCGGAAAACATAATCATACTTGGCCTGCACAAGACTGGCCCGCGCGCGATCGATGTTCGATTTCGCTACGTTATAGTCTGTTGCGTTAATAGCGCCCGCATTAAGCCGGCTTTCGGCTACCTGGAAGGCGCGTTCCAGCGAAACAACCGATGCCTGGGTAGCCCGGTACCGGTTGGCCGACGCCCGCATGTTCGTATAGGCCGTTTCAATATTCTGACGCAGCTGCAACCGGATATTTTCTGCCTGAAGCTGCGCATTCAGTTGCTGAATCTTGGCAACCCCCACCCGGTTTCTGGCCTGGAACCCATTGACAATCGGCACCCGCAGACTCAACGTAGCCGACCGGTTCAGGTTATTCGTCAACTGGTCGACATACGGAACCTGCGCCCGGGTCGAACGCGGAATCGGGCTTACAACGGGCAATCGCTCGTTGTTCAGAATAACAAACTGACCGCTGGGCTGAAGGCTGATGTTGGTCGTATCAATAGACGTAGTACGGGTCGCCGTACTGGTAAACAATGTATTCAGGTTGCCATTAACAGAAAGAATCGGGTAAAAGTTAGCCCGGGCCGCCTGCACGCCGGCTACGGCACTTTTCACCCGCAGTTCGGCCCCCTGTACGTCAGGCATATTGTCCAGCGCAATTTCATAAATCTGCTGGGGCGTTGCTTCATAAGGAGCAACCGACGGATCTGGCACGGCTACCGAAACCACGTCGATGGGCTGTCCCAGCGGCAGGTTCATGGCCTGCAGCAACGCCAGCTTAGCCAGATCAATCTGGTTCTGGGCGTTCACAATCGCCACCTCGTCATTCGCCAGCTGCGCCCGCACTTCAAACAGGTTCGCTTCGGGCACGGAGCCGGCGTTAACCAGCCGCTGCGTACGATCCAGTTGCGCCTGGGTAGCAGCCGCCTGTTGCTGCGCCACAATCAATTGCTCCTGACCCGTCAGAACGTTAAGATACTGCTGCACGACGTTCAGCGCCACCGTATTCTGCGTTGCTGCCAATTCTTTCTGGCTGGCCTGCAGCGCCAGGTCGTTCTGCTTGACGGTGTTCCGCAAAAAGAAGCCGTTGAATATAGTAAAGCCACCGCTCAACCCGTAGTTGCTGGTATTAACCGTCGACTGCGGAATAACGGCGTTGGTAAACGGGTCAATCTGACGACCACCACCACTCAGCGACTGATTAGCGACAAAACTGGCCGTCGGCAGCAGGTTATTCCGGGATTGCCTCAGTTGCAGATCAGTGTTTTCTATGGTCAATTGCCCCAGGCGAACCTGAATGTTATTTTTCACGGCAATGTCAACACACTGTTCCAGGCTCAGGCGATTAGAGGTATTGGGGGCAGGTTGAGCTACTGCTACCGTTAAGCCAGCACCCAGCAGCCAGGCAGTCATCCAACCTGATCGTTTCCACGCAACGAACATAATACGTCGTGTTTTGATGTTTCAATGTTACAAAGTAAACTTCGGTCAATCTACCGTTTTAGGACAAACGGTTAAAAAAAAGCATGTATCTGGTCTATAATTCGGATATAATTAACCAGCAGACGTTTCAGCTTCTGCCCGACAACCGGGCGTTTCTGTACGGCGACGGGTTATTTGAAACCATCCGGTACGAGTCGGGCAGGCTGTGGTTCTGGGCCGACCACCTCGACCGGCTGACGAAGGGCATGGCCGCCCTGCAGTTGTCTGAGCCGGCGGCCGGGCTTGAGCAGTTGTCTGAACAGACCCTTGATCTGATCAGACGGAATGGGCTGAGTATGCAAGCCGCACGGGTCAAAATCCAGGTCTGGCGCCGTCCCGGAGGGCTCTATACGCCAACCAGCAACGAGGTTGACTGGCTCATCACCGCCCAACCAGGCCAACCGTTTATGCTTACGGCTAAACCCCGCATTGGCATCTATGAGGACGTACGGCTTTCGGAATCAGTGATTTCGGCGTTTAAAACTCTCAACGCGCTCCCGTACGTGCTGGCGGGTCTGCATCGGCAGGCGCATAAGCTGGATGATGTCGTCCTGCTCAGCACCGACGGTTCCGTTGCGGAGTGCGTAGCGTCGAATCTGTTCTGGTTCCGGAACGGGACGTTGTTTACCCCCTCCCTGCACACCGGCTGCGTAAACGGCATTGCTCGTCGGCAACTGCTGCGCGCATGGCCCGACACCCAGGAGGGGTTGTTTCCCCCCTCCCTCGCCGAATCAGCGGATGTTCTTTTTGCGGCTAACGCAATCGGGATTCAGGTCTTCAGCGGACAGTTTGACAGCGCGCAAGCAGCGGAGATCCGACGGATTTTTACGAGTTAAGCACCGCTTTTTCCGGTTCGAGCCAGCCGTCTTTCAAGGTCAGGATGCGGTTGCCGTAGCCAGCGTTCACCTCCGAGTGGGTTACCTGAACGATCGTTACGCCGTCTTTCTGGTTCAGTTCCCGGAATAGCTCCATAATATCGCGGGCCTGGTCTGAATGCAGATTGCCGGTCGGTTCGTCGGCGAAAATGACCTTCGGGTTAGCGGCCAGCGCGCGGGCAATGCCTACCAGCTGCTGCTGGCCTCCCGAGAGCTGCGTCGGGAAGAGGTCTTTCTTAGCCACCATATTGAACCGGTCGAGGAGTTCGGCCACCCGGCTTTTCCGTTCCGACCCGCTCAGGCCCTTATACAGCAACGGCGTCTCGATGTTTTCGTAGACCGTGAGTTCGTCGATGAGGTGATACGCCTGAAATACGAAGCCGATTCGGGTGCGGTGCAGTTCGGTCCGTTTTTTCTCCGACAGCTTCTGCACGGGTTCATCCTGAAACAGGTATTCGCCTTCCGATGGCTCCTCAAGCAGCCCCAGGATGTGCAGCAGGGTTGATTTACCCGATCCCGACGGACCCATGATGGAAATAAATTCCCCCTCAGCAATATCGAGGTTGATGTTGCGAAGGACGTAGACCCGTCCGAATCCGGCCGGGTAAAACTTTGATACGTTGCGAAGCGAGAGTAAAGTAGACATGCGCAGGTAGTTCGTGTATAGACTGTTTCGGTTAAGAGGACAGCAAATGAGCTGTCCAACCTTCGACAACCCTCGTGCCAGCCTTGTAAGTCACTATCTTACAATAATTTACAAAAGTATAAAAAATAGGCTCGTCCGCTGCCGGACAGGGCGCTGTTCAAAAGCGGACATTTTTTTCGGCTCCCCGTGCAACGTGACCGGCTTTTTTAGCATCTTCCAGACATCTACCCAATCAACTACCGCATGAAATCAATCACTCTCCTGTTTCTACTCCTTCCGGGGTTGATACGTAGCGACGACACGTGGCGGAAAGACCGGCCTGTTCCGGGTTTCACCGGCCTGCACGTCAGCAGTGGTATCGATGTATATCTCCGTCAGGGCAATACCGAAAAACTGACTTTCGATGTCAAAGGAGCCGAGGAAGACGAGGTCCGTTCGGAAGTAAAGAACGGCATTTTATTCCTATCTATCGACCGCAAAGGGTCGATGGGTTTCAACTTTGGCCGCAACCGCTACGTGAAAGCCTACGTAACGGTCAAACAACTAACTGAGTTGAAGGCAGGTGGAGGCTCCGACGTGCTTGGCGAAGGCAGTCTTTCGTTTCGAAACCTCGATCTGGATGCATCGGGTGGCTCTGATGTTAAACTGACCCTGAAAGCCGATGAGCTGAACGTAGCGGCTTCGGGCGGTGCCGATGTCATCCTGCAGGGCTCCGTGCGCAAGCTGAATGCCGACGGTTCGGGCGGTTCCGAACTCGACGCCCGCAAACTGACTGCCGACGTCTGCAACGCCCGCTCGACCGGCGGCTCCGACGTGTACGTCAACGCGACCAAGGAACTTACCATGCTGGCTACCGGCGGCAGCGACCTGTATTACTACGGTCCGGCCAGGATAGTAGCGAAGAAGGAATCTGGCGGCTCAGATATTACGCGGAGGGATTAATTTGTGAGTTATGGTTTGTAGTTTGTGGTTTGTAGTTAGAAGTTTGCACCATGAAGTGAACGGCACCCTGACCGTTTACCTACAAACCACAAACTACAAACTGTTTTGACACCCACGATTGGTATTCTTGGCGGAGGCCAGCTTGGCCTGATGCTTCTGCAGGCATCTATCGACTGGAACCTGCGCGTTCATGTTCTCGATCCTGATGCAGACGCGCCCTGCCGCCATCTTTGCTCACAATTCACCCACGGTTCGCTGACTGATTACGATACGGTATACCGGTTTGGCCAGGCCGTTGATGTGTTGACCATCGAGATTGAGCGGGTCAATGTCGACGCCCTCGATGCCCTCGAACGGGAAGGCAAGCGGGTGTTCCCCCAGCCGTCGGTTATCCGGACTATTCAGGACAAGCGGTTACAGAAACAATTTTACCGCGACCACGGCCTGCTTACGGCTGATTTTATCCTGACCGAAAACCGCGCTGACGTAGCTAAATCAGCCGATTTCCTGCCTGCCTTCCACAAACTGGGCCGCGACGGTTACGACGGACGGGGGGTGCAGCGTATTGCGTCCGTGGCTGATGTCGAAAAAGCGTTTGACGCGCCGGGCGTGCTGGAAAAAGCCGTTGATTTCGAAAAAGAGCTGGCGGTCATCGTAGCCCGCAACGAACGGGGCGACGTCAGTACGTTCCCGACCGTCGAGATGGTGTTTCATCCTGAACTGAATCTGGTCGAATACCTCTTTGCACCAGCCGATATTTCAGCTGCAGTGAATGAACAGGCGCAGAACATCGCCCGCCGAACTGCCGACGCCTTTGGCATTGTGGGGCTGCTGGCGGTTGAACTGTTCCTGGATAAAGCAGGGAATGTGCTGATCAACGAAGTCGCGCCCCGCCCCCACAACAGCGGCCACCACACCATCCGGGCCAACGTAACGTCGCAGTTTGAACAGCACTGGCGGGCCATCCTGAACTATCCCCTCGGCGATACGACTTCCTACCAGCCGGCCGCTATGGTGAACCTCCTGGGCGAAGACGGCCACACCGGCCCCGCCCGGTACGAAGGCCTGGAAAACCTGCTGGCCCTGCCGGGCGTATTCCCGTTTTTCTACGGAAAGGCCATAACCAAGCCGTTCCGGAAGATGGGCCACGTAACGGTCATGGACACCGATCTGGAACAGCTTCGCGAAAAAGTGGCTATTGTTCGTGAACGCATCCGCGTAGTCAGCAATTAACTCATCTGTTTAAGTAACAACTTTTGGGTAAAGTTATTATTTGCAATAAGCCTTTACTAATCAATAGTTTACCTCTATAGATTACAGATTAAATTACTGTGAAAAGTCTATCCAGCACGGTTGTATAAATTCGTTGTTAGCACGATTCTTATTAATTTTCAGCATCATATTTAAACGAGCCACCGTACACATATCCGAAACGATGTTTACTAATTTATTGTCAAAAACAGCCTCCATACTGTTTGTTTGTGCCATACTACTTTTTGGCTGCCGGTCTTCTAATCCGGTTACTGATCTGACCACCCCCCTAGCTATTAAAGATCAGTATATCGTCACACTTAAAGAACTTCCGTTTGGTAACGCCCGGCTATCGGGGACCTACGAGGATCGTGTTTCGGTCATGCGGCAACAGGCCACCCGCCTGCTGAGCCAGATCAAGCTTAAACCAGCCCTTGTTGAGCAGGTATACACATCGGTTATGACAGGCTTTTCGGCCCGGCTTACTGCTGAACAGGTTGAACAGCTTCGGCAAAGCCCCTACGTCGCCAGAATTGAGTCAGACCGGCTTATGGTGACAACGGAGCCAACACGTATTGACGAAGCCGGTGCCCGGTCGTCGGCTAAGCAGGAGGTACCTTGGGGCATCACGGCCGTGGGTGGCCCAACCAGCTACACGGGCAATAACGTAGCCTGGATTGTCGATACGGGAATCGACCTCGACCACCCAGACCTGAATGTAAATGCCAGTCGCGGTAAAAATTTTGTAACATCCGGCCAAGGGTCTACGTCACTGGACGACAATCATGGGCATGGCACTCACATGGCGGGAATTATTGCGGCCAAGAATAACACGTACGGTGTTGTTGGTATTGCTGCGGGCGCTACCGTAATTCCGGTTAAAGTGGGTCACCGCTTCACGGATATCACGCTTTCTACCTTTATTGCCGGTATCGATTTTGTTGCTGCCAACGCTAAAGCGGGCGACGTAGTTAATTTAAGTGTCGGCTCGGAGAACGCGGCCCCCGCTGATGAGGCCGTTTTGCGTTTAGCGCAGTCGGTAAACGTTTTCATTGCTATTTCAGCCGGAAATACCTACAATGTAACAGATGCCAACTTGTTTTCACCGGGGCGGGTGAACGGCCCGAATATTTTTACCGCATCGGCCCATGACAATAAGGGCGTTTTTGCTAAAGTATCCTGCTCAGGAAATCCACCGATCGATTTTGCTGCTCCGGGCGTAAGCATTAAATCAACAGTGCACAACGGCAACTATACCTTTTTCTCGGAAGGAACGTCAATGGCAACGGCCCACCTGTCGGGTATTTTGCTCGCCAACGGTGGTAAAATCTACGGAAAAGGCTTTGTTACCGGCGACCGGGATGGCAAGCCGGATCCGAAGGCATCGCGCGTTCCTTAACCATCAGACAGTCAAGCGCCCGCAACGTTGCGGGCGCTTGACTGTCTACACTACAAATTTCCCTTCCGCAGCTCTTTCACGGCGTAATTGGCCGCCCGCGCCGTAATGGCCATGAACGTCAGCGACGGGTTCTGGGTCGAGGTCGACGTCATGCAGGCCCCGTCCGTCACGAACACGTTTTTGCAGGTATGGAACTGGTTCCACTTGTTGAGCAGTGACGTTTTGGGGTCTTTACCCATCCGGACGCCCCCCATCTCATGGATATCCAGGCCCGGGGCTTTTTCCGGCACATCATGGGTCTGGATGTTGATGAAGCCCGCAACGGTCAACATTTCGGTCATCTGCTCGTGGAAATCACGAATCATCTTCTCGTCGTTATCGTCGTAGCCAACCGATATCCTCAACTGCGGAATTCCCCACGGATCGGTCAGATTTGAGTCCAGCGTTACGTAGCTGCTTTCTTTGGGGATCGTTTCGCCCATCATCCACGAGTTGACGCGCCAGTTACCATATTTGGGCTGCATCAGACTGGCTTTCAGTTCTTCACCTACGCCCGACGTATCGGCACTTGTCATACGCGAAGAACCAAACCCGGCCGCGTAGCCCCGCAGAAACTGGGACGCCGGACCGGTCGTTTCCTGCTTGAATACGTTGCGGAACCGCGGAATATAGCTGCTGTTGGGTCGAATGCCTTCGGTGGTCGACTCCAGCAGCCCTTCGTACTCGGCCGAAATGGTTGTGCGGAAATTATGGAACGCCATGTATTTCCCCAGCAGACCGTTATCGTTGCCCAGTCCGTTCGGAAACCGGTTCGATCTGGAATTCATCAGAATCAGGTTGCTGTTCAGGCAGGCCGCATTGACAAAGATGATCCGGGCGTAGTACTCCGTCATCTGCTTCGTATGCGCGTCGATGACTCGCACGCCAGACGCTTTGTTTTTCTTTTCATCGAAGATGATCGAATGCACAACCGAATCCGGCCGGAGCGTCAGCTTACCGGTTTTAGCCGCCCAGGGCAACGTAGAGGAGTTGCTGCTGAAATACCCGCCGTATGGGCAACCCCGCTGGCACAACGACCGATTCTGGCACTGCGCCCGGCCCTGCTGATAATGAATGGGCTGCGGCTTGGTCAGGTGCGCGCACCGGCCGATGATGACCGGCCGCGTTCCGTTGTAGTGCTTCGCCATTTCATTGGTGAAGTGCTTCTCCACGCACGATTGCTCATGGGGCGGCAGGAATTCGCCGTCGGGGAGTTGCGGCAGGCCGTCTTTGTTGCCTGAGATCCCGGCGAACCGTTCGACGTGGCTGTACCAGGGCGCGATGTCGGTATAGCCAATCGGCCACTCCACCGCGAAACCGTCGCGGGCGGGGCCGTCGAAATCGTACTGCGACCAGCGCTGCGTTCCCCGTGCCCACATCAGCGATTTTCCGCCCACGTGGTAGCCCCGAATCCAGTCGAACGGCTTTTCCTGCACGTAGGGATGCTCGGCGTCCTTGACGAAGAAATGACTGGCGTCCTCCCGGTTCGCGTAGCAACGGCTGGCAATCGGGTTGGCGTCCCGGTATTCTTTAGAAAGCTGTCCACCGTGCGGAAATTCCCACGGCTGCATCATCGTGGTCGGGTAGTCGGTGATGTGTTTCACGTCGCGACCACGCTCCAGTACGAGCGTCCGCAGTCCGCCTTCGGTCAACTCTTTAGCCGCCCAGCCGCCACTGATCCCCGAACCAATCACGATTGCGTCGAACGTACGCGCTTTAACTGAATCTATGTTTAGATAAGCCATTGACATCTTGGAAAAAGTGGGAAACCAACTTACCGGGTACCGTTCACGGCAATTTTCTGCACCGGCACACAGCCGTGGTAGAAACCGGGCGCCATCACATACTTCTGCACATTCACCAGATAAAACTCAGAGTTTGTGTACCCCCGGATCGTCAACCCTTTAACCATGTCGACGAACGGTTTGCCAACGGGATCGGTCGAAGCCGCCAGTCTGGTCAGTACGTCTTTCCGCTGGGTCGCATCGCACTTCATAAACCCTTTGCCGTGCGTCTGCTGAGCGGTGGAATCCATCAGCGCCAGTCCCTGCTGCAACATAGTCTGCGCTGACGGATCGTAGCAATCCCGAATCATGCGCAACGCAAACTGGTGTACCCCGAGTGCTTTGGCTCCGGGCGTATCGGTTTGCGGAATAAAGGTTTCGACCAGTTCGCCCAGTAGCGCTTCTTCGTTGAGCGCTACGGTCGATACCCGTCCAATCGATTCAGGTGTCCAGCCGGAGGCCCAGGCGGGTAGGCTCACCAGCCCGCCAACGCCGATGGCCAGATTTTTCAATACGGATCGTCGCTGCATAATCAGGTACTACTATTTGTTACGCTTGAGTTATTGAAAAGACAGATACGCTATCGTTTCTACTAATACATATAGAACGCTGATGGTCATGATCCTTATGATTTTAGCATGATTAATCATAAGGATCATGACCATCAGCGTTCTAACTGATCCGTTAGCAATTATCTGACGTACTCAGAAAAAAACCGCGTAATCCCGGGCAAAATCCGCAAATGTTCGGGCTCCTTTACCGGTAACTTCTTCCACATCCGGAAATACCCCCGACGCTTCGTTGCGGCTGTAATGCGCGTAGTCTTCGAGCAGTCCATCGGTCTGCCAATCTGGGAAACCAGCCGCTATCAGGGCCTGACGCATGGCAACCGGTGGTACATTCACAAAGGTGACAGGCTTACCGAGCGCATCGGACAATTGATCGGCCATCTCCGCGTGGGTCAGGGCTTCCGGGCCGGTAATGTTGTATATCTTGCCTTCATGACCAGGCTCCGTCAGAGCGGCTGCGGCAACGGCGGCAATATCGCGAACGTCAACGGCGGTGATCCGGGCATCGCCTACGGCAGCAAAGAACTTACCCTGGTGCATAATCGGCTCCCGGAAGCCTAGCAGGCCCTGCATGAACAGATTCGGGCGCAGAAACGTAAAGGCTATACCTGACTCCCGAATCGCCTGCTCAACCACCGCATGGTAGCGCAGAAACCGCACGGGGGAGTTTCGATCAGCCGCAAACTGCGATAGTTTGACAAGGTGCCGAACCCCGGCCCGCTGGGCTTCAGCGACGAATGATACCTGCTGCGCTTCGGCCTGCTCTGAGGAGTTAGTCAGCAAAAAAGCGTGCTTTATGCCCGCCAGCGCTTTGGCCAGCGTAGCCGGTTCGTTGAAGTCTCCCAACACAGCCTCGGCTCCCGGTAGCGTTGATAGCCGTTCGGCATCGTTGGCCGATCGAACCATTACCCGAAAAGTAGTACCTTGTTCAGCCAGTAGTTTAACTACTTCTGATCCAACACTGCCCGTTGCCCCGGTTATCAGAATGGCAGGCGCAGTGGATTCGTTTTGTGACATTGCGGTAGCATTCATACGTTTTGACGTTTAGGGCTCCATCAGGATCAGCGCCAGAACTTATTTTGACCTGAGTGAGCCGAAATATGATTTTTTTCGTTCTGACAGGACAAAGGTCCGCCACCACAGCCGGGCAAAATTGTAAGAAAACGAAACGGTTCTTATTCGATGAGCAGCCAACTGATTGAGGCCGACGAACGACTGGCGACCGTGTTCAGCCACTACTACTGCGTTCAGCAGAAGGCACAGGACGCACCGCTCCGGCAGCAATTATTCCCGAATTACGAGATGTTGCTGGTGTTCAATTTCGGGCCTGCTGTTCCCGTCTGGCTGGGCGATGCACCCTACGTTATTAGCCAGACGGCCGTGTTGGGACCCTTGCAGAAAACGCTGACGTATGAACTCCCCACCGGAGCCGACCTGATTGTCGTGAACTTCACGCTGAACGGCTTTTACCGGTTGCTGCACGTGCCCATGCAGACACTGAAAGCCGAAGACATCCACGATCCCGACGTACTGCTGAATAAAAGCTGCTTTAGTGAGTTGTGGGCTCAACTAGCCCCGATAACCACTCTGGCGGATCGGTTGCGATTGCTCAATGAATACGCCCTGACGCATGCCGCCCCGGTCGATTCGACAACGAGTTCGATGCTGGAAAGCATTCCTTATTTCAACAATGCGGCCGTTGAGCCGGTCAGAATGTTAGCGGCCAAACAGAACGTTTCGGCCCGCACGATTCAATCAACGCTCCAGAAACAGCTTGGCTACTCGGCCAAAGAGCTGGCCCGGTTCCTGCGGTTCAAGAAGGTAGTGGCATTTCTTTGTCAACAACCGACAACCTCCGTAGATTGGCTATCGCTGGTATATGAATTTGGCTACCACGACCATAGCCATCTGATTAAGGATTTTCAGCAATACATGGGCATTTCGCCCCGGCAGTTTGTCAACCAACTGGCGCAGGGTGGCATATGCATCAGCAAACCGGGGAAGTTTTACTGACCAATAAAAAAGCGGAGCCGTTGCTACAGCTCCGCTAAAACAATCTCTATTCAGGCTCCGAAAAGCCAGTCCTGATGGTTAGCCAACCGGATTCTCCAGCGTTCCGATGCCATCGATCGTAATCCGGACGACGTCGCCTTTTTCCAGCGTGAAATCGTCGGGCGGCACAATCCCCGTACCCGTCATGAGGTAGCAGCCATTCGGGAACGAGCACTCCCGAAACAGAAACGAAACCAGCTCATCATGTTTGCGTTTCATCTGATCAATACCGATGCTGTTTTCGAAAGCCGGTTGGTTGTTCCGCATAATCTGGAGCCGGATCGTCGCATCGGCGGCAATGGGCTTCCCGGGAACGTACAGGCAGGGGCCCAGAGCCGCGCTTCCGTCGTATGTCTTGGCCTGAGGCAGATACAGCGGGTTTTCGCCCTCGATGCTTCGGGAACTCATGTCGTTGCCGCAGGTATAGCCCACAATCTTGCCGCCCGACGTAATGAACAGGGTCAGTTCCGGCTCCGGTACGTTCCAGGTGGAATCCTGCCGGATACGTACTTTGTCGCCGGGAGCAACCACTCGCGTGGCGGTCGATTTAAAAAATAATTCAGGCCGTTCGGCATCGTACACCCGGTCGTAGAAGTCGCCACCACCTGCTTTTTTGGACTCCTCCATGCGGGCATCGCGGCTGCGGAGATACGTCACCCCCGACGCCCAGACTTCCTGCTGGCCGATGGGCGCCAGGAGGTCTGACTTGATCCAGTTCTGATAATCGTCCGACGCTGCGGACGAAGGCACTTCCTGTTCCAGAAACTGGTAAAGGTCGTCCTGATTAACCAGATAGTCCCAGTCGTCGGAAGGGGCGCGGTGGAATTGGGCGGGTCTGTCGGTACGGTCATGTTCGACGACGATGCCGTGGCGGGTTTTGTAAAGTTTCATGCGAAGG
This sequence comes from Fibrisoma montanum, assembly GCF_003583365.1. Classification (GTDB taxonomy): domain Bacteria; phylum Bacteroidota; class Bacteroidia; order Cytophagales; family Spirosomataceae; genus Fibrisoma; species Fibrisoma montanum. The sequence goes on along the minus strand of NZ_QXED01000002.1, from coordinate 446,651 downwards.
TTCGGAAATTCGCCAATTATAAGGTAAACCCACGAAAAATCCAGTCAATTTTGTTATATTAGTAACGATCCGATTAACGGTCACGGGATATAGTCAAAGCTGTTCCGTGCCTAAAGAACCGTATGCTGCAAAAGACCCGGGGCATTGCCCTTAGTTACCTGCGTTACCGCGAAACCTCCATCATAGCCCGCGTTTATACCGAAGAATTTGGCCTCCAGAGCTATATAGTCAACGGTGTCCGTTCGGCGAAAAGCAAATCAAACAAGATCGCTCTGTTCCAGCCCCTGACGCTCCTGGAAATGGTTGTTTACTACAAAGACGACCGCGATCTGCACCGGCTATCGGAAGCCAAAACAAACTACCCATTTCAAAGCATTCCGTTTGAAGTGGCCAAATCGAGCATGGCCATTTTCGTAACGGAAATGCTGACCAAGACGTTGAAGGAAGAAGCCGGCAACCCGGTGCTGTTCCGGTTTCTGATCGATTCGGTCTTGTTTCTGGAAGATGCCCGGACGAATTACGAAAATTTCCACCTGACGTTCCTGCTCAAATTGTCGTTTTTCCTGGGCTTTGGCCCCGAGAGCGCCCGTGAGTTTGAAGAGCAGCTCCACGAAAACTCGGTACCTTTTCTGGCCGACGATGAATTGACCAGCGCACTCAACGCTATGTTACGCCAGCCACTGGGTACGCCGATCAAACTAAGCCGATCGGCCCGGAATGAACTGCTGGATGCGCTGGTATCGTACTACAAGATCCACATCGATTCGCTGGGCGAGGTTAAATCACTGCCCGTGCTGCGGGAGGTGCTGGGTTAACACAACGCCCCGGCCAGACGACCGGGGCGTTGTGCAAAAAAGATAACCTTTACGTGTTATTGCTTCACAACCCGGACCGTTCTGGTCTGTTTGGGCGTAGCTACTTTCAGCAACAGTATCCCCGTCGACTGCCGACGAATGTCGAACACAGCCCACTCGGTTGGGGCGGCTTTGTCAATGGTTTTCGTTTCGACGGCCCGGCCGTTGAGATCCGTCAGCGACACGGTCAATGTCTGACCGGCGGCCCCCTTGATTTCAGCAACTACGTCCTCCCTGGTCGGGTTACCCAGCAGCCGTACGTTCAGCGACTCAACGGCTTCCGTAGCGGCCACGCGGGCGCTTTGCCGACAGAACGCACCGAAATCAAAGTCACGCATGACCACTACCCCACTCTGGCGGGCCATCAGCGTTACCACCGTACCACTGTTGGGATCGTTGCGCTTCTCCTGTTCGATGACCCCATTCGGGTTAGTTGACCAGTCCTTGATGCCCACCGACCGGAACTCGATCGGCGTACCGTTACCGCCCGTCGTGCGGAAGGTGATGGCACCGGTCTGGCAGTTGTAGAGCGGTTCGATCAGCGTCAGCGGCTGCGAGGGGTTAGTACCCCCGCAGAAGGCACCAAAATCAAAGTCGCGCATGACCACTACCCCGCTCTGACGAGCCATCAGCGTTACCACCGTGCCGCTGTTGGGGTCGTTACGCTTGGCGGCATCAATCACACCATTCGGGTCGGTCGACCAGTCCTTGATACCCACCGACCGGAACTCGATCGGCGTACCGTTACCGCCCGTCGTGCGGAAGGTGATGGCACCGGTCTGGCAGTTGTAAAGCGGTTCGATCAGCGCCAGTGGCTGCGAGGGGTTAGTACCACTACAGAAGGCACCAAAATCAAAGTCACGCATGACCACTACCCCGCTCTGGCGGGCCATCAGCGTTACCACCGTACCACTGTTAGGGTCGTTGCGCTTCTCCTGTTCGATAACCCCGTTGGGGTTGGTGCTGTACGGTTTTACGCCGATCGCCATGTACTCAACGGGTGAACCATCCCCTCCTTCGCTGCGGAACGTAATTTCACCCGTAGCGCAGTTGTATAAAGGATCGATCAGGGCCAGCGGCTGTTGACTCTGCACACCGTTGATCTGATAGACCGAAATAGAGTTACTGGTTTCGTTCGCCAGCAACACAAGTGGCTTACTGTTGGGGCTGTCGGCGGCTGAGATAAAGATTACGCCTTCCGGACCGCGATCGTCGGTCGCGTTATTGGGCGGTACGCTCCGGTTCACCGTGTACGTCACAAACTGCGGAGCCGTCGGGGTCGTTACGTCGTAGACCATCACGCCCCCCGTACGTTCCAGAGTAATGAACGCGTACGTTTTGCTGCCAATCTGAGCGGTGGTGATCCCTTCCGGTTCAGGTCCTTTGTTATCACTCCGGTTCTTGGTAGCCACCGACGTACCATTGTCGACGTTGAACAGGTTCGAGAAGTTATCGCGGGTATAGCGCTCAAAATCATCGCCACTGTCCCACACCAGATTGCCGTTGGCATCCCATACCGTAAACGATCGGCTGCCCAGTACGTGAATTTTGTCAATATCGCCATCCCCGTCCGTATCGCCCGTCTGGTTTGTCGCGTTCAGGCGGCCTAAGATCAGGTTATTCTTCAGATCGGCCGCATTGGGAAAGGCCGTTGGGTCCAGATTAAGCGAGCCAATCCGGGTTTCTTCAATCAGCACGGGATCATACTCGCGGGCATCGCCTTCGTTGGCCGTCACAAAGTACGTCTGACCATTCGCCGTAAACGTTGCAATGGCATCCGGCATGTACATACCAAAAATTGGTGCGTTTATCAACACCTGATTCCCGCCCTGATCCGTCGGGTCGAGGGCATTGCGCACCTGACTATGGTCTTTCAGGCCGAGCGGCTTAATGAACGGCTGGCCATCTTTGGTCGCGATCGTTTTGTTAACGAGATCAATAACGATGATCGCGTTATTTTCCTGGAGCGTTACGTACGCCAGTTTCGAATCGGGCGTAAACGTAATATATTCCGGCTCCAGGTCTTCGGCCACGCTGCTACCGTCGACAACGCCCCCTTTCTTACCAAACAGCCGGACGCCCATGCTGCGCAGCATGGCTTTCATGCCGTTCAGCGAGGCAAAGCTTACCGTGGTAGCGTTGGCCTGCGTCAGATTAGCCACCCCTCCGCTGATGTCGACGATCGTTACCGACCCTTCCGGATCAGTCTGGTAATCATTCGACGGTTCGCCTTCGTTGGGTGTTACGACGTATCGACCATCGGGCGAGAAGAATACGGCATCCGGCAGTGCCCCGGCCGTTACTTCGCTCAGTTTGTTTCCGTTAACGTCGAAGAATACAATTTTACCGTTGTCGGTCTTCGGCACACTTTCAATGGCGGCTGCCACAATGCCGTCGCGGGCGGCTACGCTGTTGATGCTTCCACCCAGCGCCGATACGTCGATGGACGAAACGGGCGTAGGCGCAGACGGGTTATCGAAGTTGACAATGTCAATTTTATTGCCAATCGAGTTCGCAATGAACAGGCGCCTGCTGCCTTTATCAAACGTCACAATCTCCGACGACCCCGCCGTTGGGTTGCGGTAGCTGGTCAGCAGTTGAAGCTGAAAACCAGGATCGCTGCTGGTCGGTGCCGGTTTGTCGTTGTCCCGGATAAAAACAACCTGCGAGTTGCCGGAACCGATCTGCGCGCCAATTGGATTCTGCAACCGCAGCAAAATGTATTCATCGGCTTCGGCCGTTGCGTCGTCTGTAACCGGAATCACAACGGTCTGACTAGCGGATGACGATGCCGGGAAGGTCACCGTCTGCGGCACCGACAGGCTGTAGTCGCTGCCGTTCGTGGCCGATCCCGACGACACAAAAAGCTGCACAGACGCACTCTGGCTGCCCGGATTCGTGATTGAAAGCGTCACGGTGGCCTGACCGGCATTCTCATTCACTGTCTGGCTCGCTACGCTGAACGCTACGGTTGGCAGCGGGCATGATGCACCGAAGGTAAACGCCGTTGTGCTGAAGGGCACGTCGGGTGCCGTACCGTCGGCCGCCTGATTACCACCGCTGTTTATCTGAGTCTGCCAGTTAGCGGAGTTATTGATAACGGAAGGCAGGCAACTCCGCGAAATACCGGTTCGGGTACCGTTGTAAATTCCAATGGCGACTTCACCGCTGAGAGCCACGGCCGTACTGCCGAGCGACAGGCCCGTCCCGCTGAGGGTGCCGAAGCTACCGGCCCCATTGGTAGCCACGGCCGCCAGAAAGGTAGTAGGGGTATTATCGTCAGATCCGAGGAAAGCAAAAACGCCATCACCATCGTTGGAAATACCGGGATTGCCAACCTGAGAAGCCAATCCAACACTTACCGTTGGGGCAGCATTGTTTACATTCGTGAACGTTACGACCGTACCAGCCGGAATTACGGCCCCACCGGTAGTCCAGGTGATTCGGCCTTCGTCACTTAGCGGAAACGACGAGCCAGTCCATTCAGAGTCCCGAAGATAAATAGTTGTGTTGGCAGGAATTGCATCAAGTACGACCAACGCCAGATCGTCGGTACCGTCGCCATTTATGCCGGTAAAGGCAATACTACCGGGCGCCAGCTGAGCAAACGACAGCAAGGGGCCGAGCACCAGCAACGCAAACAGGAAAAGTCTCTTCATACAAGGGTGATTGGTTAGTAGATAAACAGATGAATAAGCGGTTAAAATTAGAAAACCGGATATTACCTAAATATTAAGCTTACGATAACCTTAACCCTTGTATTACAACTACTTACGAAATACCTTGCTAAGAAATCCAGTTTTTATTTATTTTCAGAAAACACACTATGTGCCGTTTTTCGGAGAGCACGCTCTTATAGCGATGATCGCGGTGGCCCAAACCAATGTGTTTGAGCGGAATCCGGGTGCTGCCAGCTCCTGTCTTTGAAACTCACTAAGTTCTCGGTTCCTCTGCGTGTAGTAATAACTATGAAAGCACTTCTTCCCGTCGTCTTTTTATTAACATCCGCTTTGGCTACTCAGGCGCAGCCCGTCAAACGGCTGTATCTGGCCAACGACGACCATACCGACTACATGTGGACGGGCAACGAAGCGCAGTACGACTCGGCTTTTGTGCACATGCTGGACTACTACATGGGCCAGATTGATTCGACCCGCAACAACCCCGACGACTTCCAGGCCCGCTTCAACTGCGACGGCAGCTACTGGCTGCGGACGTATCAGAAGTATCGCAGTCCGGCCCAGTTTGATCGATTGATAGGCTACCTCAAATCAGGGCACATCAGCAGTCCGTTAAATGCACTGGTTAGTACGTATGGCGGGCAGCCGACTGAAGCCGTCCTGCGGGGCATGTACTACGCCGGGCAGCTCGAACGGCAGTATAGCGGTCCGGCGTCCCGGCTGCGGTTTTCGATGGCGGTATGCATGGAAAATCAGACGCTGCCGATGGGGCTGAGTTCGCTTTGGGCGGGAGCGGGCGCCAAATACAGTTGGCGGGGCGTGTGTGGCTGTGCGAGCCGGATTGCCAATGCCAGTCTGGCTCACCGGAACCACCAGTTGTACCGGTATATGGGCCCCGACCGGCGCAGCGTCATCATGAAGTGGTACAACCTGACCGGAGAAAATAGCGGGGTCGGCGGGTATGCCGAAACCCGGCCGCAACGTAAAACAGCGGGTATAGCCGCTAATTTTGCCCGCACGATTAATGACCTGACGACTCTTTGTGACACCGTTTCGGCGAGCTCAACCTATCCTTACAACGTAGCCGGGGCGTTTGGCTACGGCTGGGACGATCTCAGTACGTTTGTCGCACCCGATTTCATCAGGGCGGCACAGACCGGTACGACACCCAACCGCCGGGTGCGGGTGTCGAACGAAGAAGACTTTTTTCGAGATGTTGACCGAAGCTACCCCAACCTACCAGGCGAGTCGGTCAGCTATGGCAACGAGTGGGATCTGTACCCGGCATCGATGAATGAAACCACGGCCCAGGTCCGTCGAGCTACCGAGAAGCTACGCACCGCCGAAGCCCTGGCCTCGTTCGTGTCGCTGAAAGATTCTACGTTTGCCCGCGACCTGACGCCCGCCCGAAAGCAGGCCTGGGATGCGTATGGGCTGTATTGGGAACATGACTGGACCGCCGACGGGCCGGTTACCCGCCAGGAGCGGGCCGACTGGCAGACCAAGCAGAAGAACTACATCACCGGTTATGTCGACACGCTTTACAACCGATCAGTAACTGCGCTGGGGAGCCACGTGAAGGCTGTAAGCGGTACGGCAATTCGGTTTTATGTGTTCAACCCGCTTAGCTGGATTCGCAGCGATGTAGCTGATTTTGCCTTTGTTGGCAACGATCCGGTGAAGGTGATTGACGTACAGACCAACATCGAAGCAACCAGTCAGGTGATTCGTAAAGGGGGCCGGCCGTATCTACGCATCTGGGCTGAGAACATACCCTCGGTGGGTTACAAAGTCTTTGAGATTCGGACCGGCGCTCCAACCCGACAACCGTTGGCTGCTCAGGTGAACGGCGAAACCATACAGAATGGCTATTACCGGCTTCGCCTGCGCAAATCAGGCGTTATCAGCGAACTGGTGGATCTGCGCGCTGGTAACCGAAACGTTATCCAGTCAATTGACGGACGGTTGTTAAATGATTTGGGCACAACAAATCCGGATGCTGGCAATACGGTCGAGGTCGACAATGCGGGAGCCGTATCCGTAACGCTCAAAGCAGTTTCCAACGATCCGATTGCGCATACCGTCCGGGTGACGTTGTACAAAAACAGTCGGCGTATCGAGATTGAAGACAGCATCCAGGCCAATTTTGATTCGATAAAAACCTGGGCCTTTTCACTCAACTTAACCAAACCCACGACTCGCCATGAAGAACTGGGTGCGATTCTCACGGCAAAAAAAGAAACGCGTGGCGGTCATTATGCTGCCCGAAACGGCACCAGCGCACTGGGCCGCTACGACTGGCTAACGTTCAATCATTTCGCTGATCTGAGCGAGGCTGCTTATGGCGTAACGGTATCCAACATGGATTGCAGTTTCTTTAAATTGGGCCAAAGCACAACCGATTCGCTGTGGGAAACGTCGACCCAGTTGAACGCGCTGGCGGGCGGACAGGTTGACGGGCCAAAACTTGGCATTCTGAAACAAAACGGAGCTACTGCCTTCCGCTACCAGTTTGCGCTCACCACGCATCAATCGGCTTTCGATGCGCTGGCCGCCATGCGTTTTTCACTCGAACACCAGAACCCACTAGTAACCGGTGTCGTGACAGGCTCAGCTGGCAGTTACCCAGCCGCGACCTATTCACTGTTAACGGTCACCGACCGGAATGTGCTGCTCTGGAGCCTGAAACCCAGCGAAGAAGGTATCAACAACGGCCTGCTTACCCGCTTCTGGAACGTAACCAATACGGCCGTTACGCCAGGGCTTCAACTGGCCCGACCCATCAGGCGGGCCTGGCAGACAACCCATATTGAGACCAACGAACGCACGGTATCTCCGACGAAAGGCAGCCTCAACGTGCCGTTCGGCCCCAGCCAATTGAACACGTATCGACTTGAACTTCAGCCTTAAACCAGGCAGGACGCATCATTAAAACCTTGTTGCAAAAAAAGCCGCGTTGATAATGCACCACAGAAAGCCATAGGGTAGAGCGCTCCTGGGGCCAGAGATGAACGTATTGTTGGTTGAAAGTTGCCGCCCTTTTGACCGATTCTTGATTCGAGCTAAGCCCCCCTATTGTAACCCCTTCAGCAGCTTATAAAAAGCCTCGGCATACGTATCAGTGATGGGGATGATCTGGTCAGCAATCCAGATCCGGTTTTTCTCGATGTGGTCGATTTTGTCAATTGCGACCAGAAAGGATCGGTGCACGCGGGCAAAAGCCTCGGCGGGTAACAGCTCTTCCAGCTTGGCGAAACTCAACAGCGTCATAATCTTCTCGTCCGCGGTATGAATCCGTAAATAGTCTTTCATACCCTCCACAAAAAGAATATCGCCAATAGCCACTTTCTGGATGCGGTGGCCCACCTTGAGAAACATATACCCCGGCCCGTTCTTCGTTTCCGTTCTTTCTTCCTTCTTTTCCCCGCTATGGCGGGGACTTTGCTGCTGGTACAGACGCAGAACGCTTTTGTAAAACCGCTCAAACGTAAAGGGTTTCAACAGGTAGTCCTTCACCTCCAGTTCGTAGGCCTTCAGCGCGTACTGATCGTAGGCGGTAGTAAGGATAATCATGGGTTTGGGGCTCAGCATCGGGATGAAACTCAGCCCATCCAGATCCGGCATGCTGATGTCCAGAAACAGCAGGTCGGGTTTGTTTTCCGCCAGCGGGCCGGCGGCCTCCAGGGGACTGTCGTAGACACCTTTTAACTCCAGAAACGGGACTTTGCTGATGTACTCTTCCAGTATTTCCTGGGCCAGGTGCTCGTCCTCAATGATGCAGCAGGTGAGCTTTTCTTTCATGAGTTTGTGAATGAAGACCGCGAATGGTGAGAACGACCGTAAAGGTTTCGCCGGTGTTCTGAATGGTCAGCGAGTGCTGGTCAGGATACAACAACGCCAGCCTTTTCCGGACATTGGGCAGCCCGATGCCACCCGGTTCGTCCAGCGTTTTGGCCACATGCTTTCCGATTGGGTTCTGCACACTGAAGGCGAGGCTGTCTTCCCTGACCGCGACCCGTACCTTCAGGTCGCCGGGTTCCAGCCGGGCGGGGCTGTGTTTGTAAGCGTTTTCGAGCAGGTGGATGAACAACAGGGGAGCCACGTAGCAGGAGTCGGTCTCCCCCTCTATCTGCAGGTCCACCACCGGACTGTTCTTGTAGCGGAGCTGCTGCAAACTCACATAATCCCGCAAATAACCCATCTCCCTCGAAAGCGGAACCGTGGCCGCATTGGACTCGTAAATCATATAGCGCATCAACGAGGCCAGCTGCATAACAGCCTCCGGGGCTGCGGGTGCCTGTTTATACACCAGCGTGTGAATGTTATTAAGGGTATTGAACAGGAAGTGCGGATTGATCTGCGATTTTAGATAATGCAATTCTGTCTCGGCAGCCTGCTTCTCCAACTGCTCTTTCCTGATGGTATTAACAACCAGAGTTTCGGTGACCCTGGCCAGCCAGCTCAGGAAGACAAAAACGGGTACCGTTGAAAGCAGCTGCATACCGTAGTAATTTAAGAAAAGGGACCAGGTAGCCAGCGCTTTGTGGTGGAAAAACAAAAAAGGGAAAGGCCCGGTCAACAGAACCCCAGCCAGGCTGAGCCAATAGCCCCTGCGCCCTCGCTTACCGGCATAGCGGGTCAGTACGTAGAAATGAGTGTAAAAAACATAGGTACAGGTTGCAACAAATCCCGCGGTGGTGCTGAGCCAGTGGGTGTCGCCTTCGCTCCCCAACTGCAAACCCACCAAAAAGGTAAATAAGCCCCAGAGAGACAGGTGAATCAGCCGGAAGATTTTTTTGATCCGCTCCATAGAACAAAGTTATTTTTTCCTGCCGTACGCAGGTCATCTTCTCGACCAGATGCCAATCCTGATCTACGAGCTATGCAATAGAGCCTGCCATACGTTGGCGGAAGCAAAGCCAGCCCTGGTCGATTACTTCACCGCCTTCGTATATCTCGTTTCGCGTTCCGATCCGGTGTCCATTGCTTCGTAGAAAACAGCGCAGGAAAGCATCCTCAACGTGCTTCACTGTCCTCACTCCTGACGATTAACTGTAACACTTGCCGATCCAATGGAAGCGCACCCACCAGGCCTAACCATCCGTAATGTCTCCAAACGGTATTCCAATGCCGTGCAGGCGTTGACCAACGTCTCCCTGACTATTCCACCGGGTATGTATGGGCTGCTCGGCCCCAACGGCGCGGGCAAATCAACCCTCATGCGTACGCTCGCTACGTTGCAGGAGCCCGATGAAGGGCAGATCGTTTTGGGCGATATTGATGTGGTCAACCAGAAGGAAGCCGTGCGCCAGACGTTGGGTTACCTGCCTCAGGAGTTCGGTGTGTATCCCAAAGCCAGTGCCGAAGAACTGCTCGACTACTTCGCGGTGCTGAAAGGCATCACCAACCGGGCCGTGCGCAGAGAAGCCACCGAGGCCTTACTTAAACAAACCAATCTGTGGGACAAGCGTAAGCAGAAGCTGGGTGGCTACTCCGGTGGTATGCGGCAACGCTTTGGCGTGGCGGTGGCCTTGCTGGGCAACCCCCGATTGCTGATCGTCGACGAGCCAACAGCGGGCCTCGACCCCGCCGAACGGGTACGTTTCCTCAATCTGCTCAGCGAAGTAGGGGAAAACAGCGTAGTGATTCTTTCCACGCACATTGTGGCTGATGTGGCTGAACTATGCACGAATATGGCCATCATCGATAAAGGACAGATTCTGCTGGAAGCCAAACCACTGGAAGCTGTGGCCGCCCTCAAAGGCCGGATCTGGCGCAAGCTGACTGATAAACAATCTCTGCCTGCGCTGGAGCGGGAGCACCGGATCATTTCGGCCAAACGGTTGAGTGGCCGCACCGTAGCGCATGTGTACAGCCCGGAAAGTCCCGGCAACGGATTTGACCCGGTGGAGCCGGACCTGGAGGATGTCTATTTCAGTGCCCTGACGGGGTGCTTCGGCCAAACAAGTCAGCAGCCAAAAACGGAGGGTATAGCGCTATGAAATTCAGACAAATTTTTGCGCTGGAATTCCGCTACCAGTTCCGCCGGGCCACGACCTGGCTCTACTTCGCGGTTATTCTGATCATCGCTTTCCTGATTGTTATCGCCAATTATGCGTCCGATGCGCGGGACGGGTATTTTCTGCTCAATGCGCCCATCGTCATGGCATCCGTCACGGTTATCTGCAGCGTAAAGTGGCTTCTGATCGGTGCATCCGTAGCAGGCGATGCCGCAACCCGCGACGTACAGACCCGCATGCATTCGCTCACCTACACCACCCCCGCCAGCAAAGTCGCCTATCTGGGCGGGCGGTTCGGGGCCGCCTTTACCCTCAGTGTCCTTATCCTGCTCGCCATTCCGGCGGGCTTGTTGCTGGCCATGCACTGTTCCGGGGTGGAGGCCGACATTCTGGGGCCATTCCGGGTAGCGGCTTACCTCACTACGTTTTGCTTTATCGCGTTGCCCAACGCCTTTTTTGCCACCGCCATTCAGTTCTCGCTGGCGACGCTCAGCCGCCGGGCCCTGGGGAGCTATCTGGCCGGAGCAGCCCTGTTCGCGGCTGCTTACCTGATCTGGCCGGTGCTGCCGGAGGTGGGACAATGGGGCAATCTGGCTGATCCGATGAGCTTTGGCCCGGTGCTGGACCATCTGAACAATGACTGGAGTCCGCTGGAGAAGAATACGCGCTTGCTGCTGCTGGAAGGCTCTTTCCTCACCAACCGCCTGCTGTGGTTGGGTATTTCGCTGGGTATGCTGGCGTTTACCTATTTCCGTTTCCAGTTTATCTTACCCGAAACCGCCCAGCGGCAGAAAACCCGTCAACTGCTGGCATCCAGTGTGGCTGACCAGGAGAGCCTGAACTGGAAAGCCGAAGACACGCAGCCGCTTGAAAGAGGAACGTACGGCCTTGCTACGCAGCTGCGTCAGTTACGCCTGATTACCTGGAGCGCCTTTCTGTCGCTCGCTAAAAGCAAGGCCGGTTTGCCCCTGCTGGCTATTCTGGCCCTGCTGTTCGGATTAACCATACGCGGCAATCTGAAAGGTCGGGGCACGCCCTTACTGCCCCGAACTGACTTTATCCTGCATCTGCTGACGGCTCCACTGACGGAACCAAAGTTTTTCTGGACACTCATCGCCCTGCTCACCATTTTTTACGCCGGCGAACTGGTATGGCGGGAACGGGAAACCGGCCTGAGTGAACTGGCGAACGTAGTACCGGTGCCGGAATGGGTTCTTTTTGGGAGTCAATTTCTGGCCTTGAGCCTGGTGCTGCCGATGTGGCTGATCTTCGTGATGACGGCCGGACTAGTGGCGCAGGTGGCATTGGGCGGTGGCAGTCCTGTCATAGGGTTGTTCGTACCAGTCCTGTTCGGGCTGCAGTTGGTCGATTATCTGCTTTTTGCCCTGCTGGCCCTTTGCGTACACGTATTGGTGAATCAGAAGTTTGTGGGTCATCTGGTAGCCCTTGTGGTCTACGGGGCCATCACCTTTGCGCCGACCTTGGGAATTGAGCACAAGCTGCTCATTTTTGCCGCCAGCCCATCCTGGACGTATACTGACATGGCTGGCTTCGGGCCCACGCTGGTGCCCTGGCTGTGGTTTAAAGGTTACTGGGCCGCGTGGGCGCTGTTGCTGGCGGTAGTGGCGGTGCTTTTCTGGGTGCGGAGCCGGGAAGGCAGTGTGGCCTCACGGCTTCGGCTGGCCCGTCGGCGCTTCACAACTTCGCTGGTCTGGGTATCAGGGGCGGCAACGGGTGTCATATTGGCATTCGGGGGTTTTATTTTCTACAACACCAACGTACTGCATGACTACACCAGCAGTTCCGCCACCATGGCGCAGCGGGCAGCCTACGAGCAGCGTTACCGCCGGTACCAGAACGTACCTCAGCCCCTGCTGACCGGCGTAATCCTCCAGGTCGAAATCTATTCCAGGCAGCGAACCGTGCAGATACAAGGCACCTACCTGCTGACGAATAACAGCGCGGCACCCATCGACTCGGTGCATCTGGCTACGGGGACGGGTGTTCAAACAAGCGTGACAAGCGCTGATCAACCCTTAAAGGAAGTACTTGTGGACGAGGAACTTGGCTACCGAATCTACGCCCTGACGAAGCCCCTTCACCCCGGCGATTCGCTTCGCCTGCGCTTTGGGGTAACGTACCAACCGCAGGGCTTCACCAACAACGGTGCAGACGCCCAGATACTAGCAAACGGCACCAGCTTCCGGAACATGGAGTGGCTTCCGGTCATTGGGTACCAGCCGTATCGGGAACTGGATGAGGCCGGTGCCCGCAAAGCGTATGGCCTGGAACCCCGGCCAGCCACGGCCTCGCTCTATGACGTAGCGGCCCGGCGGTATGCCCCGTTTGCCGAGCAGATCCGCTTTGAGGCCATCGTGGGTACGGATGCAGACCAGACGGTGGTGGCGCCGGGAACGTTGCGCCGGACCTGGACCAAAGAAGGCCGTCGCTACTTCCAGTATGCCACGGAGGCTCCCATCCGGAATGAATATGCGATTTTCTCGGCCAGCTACGCGGTGCAGGAAGGAACATGGCGAAATCCGTCGGGAAGCCCGCAGCCGGAGATTTCCATCCAGATTTTCTATCCGCCGGGGCTTACCGAGAATTCGGAGCGGATGGTGCGGAGCGCGCAGGCTTCGCTGGACTATTACACCAGGCAGTTTGGGCCCTACCCGCACCGGCAACTCCGCTTTGTGACCCATCCGGGTTACGGCTTCGGCCACCACGCTGCGCCCATCAACATTACGGCCGAGGAAGGCTTTTTTCTCCTGAATCCAACCGCGGATCCGCGGGGCTTTGATCTGGTGACGGCCGTGGTGGCGCACGAGGTAGCACACCAGTGGTGGGGAAACCAGCTCAAACAAGCGTATGTAGAGGGCGCCGGCCTGATCACCGAGAGTCTGGCGTGGTACTCGGCCATGGGCGTACTGGAAGATCGATACGGTCCGGAGTACCTCGGGCGGCTCCTGAGCTTTCTGCGGGAAGAGAACGAAACCCCGCGTACCCGGGCCGCCTTACCGCTCCTGCAGGCGGACGACTGGTATCAGATGTACCGCAAAGGACCCCTGGCGCTGTACGCGCTGAGCCAATACATGGGTCGGGACCACGTAAACGGGGCGCTCCGGAACCTGCTGGCACATCACCGCCCCGGAACGCTTCCCCGACCCACGTCGCTGGACCTTTACCGGGAGTTGCAGACGGTAGCGCCGGATTCGCTACAACCGCTGCTGCACGACCTGTTCAAGGCCAATACCTTTTGGGAGCTGTCGACGGAGACAGTCACCGCCAAACCCATCAAAGGCGGCAAGTGGCAGGTAACCCTCGCCTTGCAGGCCCGCAAGCTGGTCGTTGACAGCGCTGGTAGAGAGACTACATTACCGATGACGGACTGGGTGGAAATCGGCGTCTTCGCACCCGCCGAAGTGGGACAGGAGGTAGGCAGACCGCTTTATCTGCAAAAGCACCGAATTAAATCGGGCAAGCAGACGATCATGTTGACCCTTCCTGACCGACTCGCTAAAGTTGGTATCGATCCACGCTACTTACTGATTGACTGGAATCCAACCGATAATTTCAGGGCGGTGCAGTCCGCAAACTAACAACTAACACTATACGAATTCGTCAACGGCTTTAGGAAACTCAATCAAACGAACATCTATTCGGGACAGGACGCCATCACAATGAACCAGAACAAGACGAATCATAGCTGCGCTACGTTCAGCCGACTCTTGATCAGAAATTAAATGATTTGTAGGTCGATGAGTTTGGTCAGAAAAACAAAAAGTGGCCAGCCCAAGCCACAGAACGGTTTCAAACAGGTGTTTACGCACCAGTGGCTGTCGTTACTGCTCGTAAACTAAGTCCCATTAGCAGTAGAAAAACAGTAAGGCACCCTGGACTCAGGTGCGGTAGAGTAGTTCGGTGGTGTTGTTTCGGTAGTCCCGCGCTACGCGCTGATGGTGGAACGATGCGGTCTCGAGCCGAACCGAAAGCGACGGATACGGGTAGCTTTATGGGTTCCGAAAGAGGATCGATTTCGTTGCCTGGTTCTGGTTCCGATTACCTCTCCCCTGACCGGATTGATAGCGTATATCCCAATGGAATGCCCGGCTTTAACGCCATAATCCCCACTTGTTCGAACAAGTGGGGATTATGATCTCAAAGCATTGACCAGCAAACTAACTATCGGCTATACATAATACCACTCTTCCCCTGCCAGTTGTGGAACAGTTCACCTTTCGACTCTTTCAGATACTTGTTCTTCAGCTTCTGGTGTAGTGCATCAGATTGCTTCTGGCCGTTTACGACTAATTCGTCTTCATTCAACCGGTACGACATATTCTCTTTGCTCTGGATGACCCCCTCCTGGATCAAATCGGTAATCAACCCGTTCTGCATCTTCTCATATTCGGCCCGGTGGGCTTCCGCTTTCGCCCGGTGTTCATCCGCTTCCCTCCTCCGTACCTGGGCCATCTGACGGGCTTCGTCGGCCTGACGGCGGGCCGCATCAGCCTGTGCCCGGTACTGCTCCTGCGAAGCTCTCATCGCCTGGGCCTCTTTACGATTCTTTTCAGCCTGTGTCCGCATCTCTTCGGCGTCACGACGGGCCGTTACCCGCTGTGCCTGGGCCTCGGCACGCTGCACTTCGGCCTGCCTGCGGTGTTCTTCAGCTTCCCGCCGATGCTCCTCGGCGTATGCCCGGTGCAATTCAGCCTGCTTCTGATGCTCCCGTACCTGGGCCATCACCGGCTCAAGTTCAGAACGGTACGATTCAATTTTGTCTTCAGCAATGACAGTTCCATCTATGGTCAGGCCCGTTATTTTTCCGTCCTGTTCCACAATCTCATACCGCTTGCCGTTGAACGACATGTGGTAGGTTGACAGGGCCTTACCCACCTGCTTCTTTTTTGTTCCGGGCTGAATCGTATCGGCAACGGCTGGTGGTGTAACGACAGACGCTGCTTTCGCTGCTTTGGGGGTAACGATAGGCGTTGCCGGGGGCGTAACGATAGCCGCTGTGGGGGCGACCGGTGAAGGGGAAGAAATGACTACTGTCTGCCGGACAGGGAGACTCGGGGCTTTGGGCTGGGGTGCCGCTGAGGGCGAAGTGGGAGAAAAGGCCACTGACAAGAGGGTGATGGCGAGCAGACTGGTGCTTACAAATACTTTTTCCACGGCTTCTAAAGGTTTATTGTTGTTGTACATGATTCGCTTGATACGATCCAGCAGGTGGTTGCGACGGCCTGCAAAAGCCAGCGTATGGACCGGCTGCATCAGCTTATACTCCTGAAACTGGACCAGTGCCTCCACAAAGGATTTTCTGTTCTGCGTCACTCCGATCGCCAGCTCGTCGCAGCAGTGTTCGCGCTCCTGACGGAGCAGATACGACAGCCATAAGACGGCCGGATTGAAGAAGAAAATGTGCTCAGCCAGACTCTGAAACAGGTTGACCAGGTAGTCTTTGCGGTGAATGTGCGCCAGTTCGTGCAACAATATGGCCTCAACCTGCTGGTAAGGCAACTGAGTCAGGAACCCCGCGGGCACCAAAATAAGGGGGCGCAGGAAGCCGACTACCAACGGCACGGTTACTCGTTCTGATTCGGCAAAAAGCACCGCCTGCCGGAGCTTCAGCCTACGGGCCAGTTCGGTTACCCGCTCAGCCCACTCTCTGCTCACCGGGCGCGTCCCATGGTGCCGTAGCCAGTGAATGGAATAAAGCCCCATACCGGCCTTCAAGGTTTTGAGCAGAAAGACCACGAACCAAACAGCTACGATCAGGGGCGCATGCCGGCTACCGAAGTCCATCAGGTGGGTTATTTGACGCTCTCTGTCGGGCCACAGGTCCGTTTTACCAGCCTGCCGGCTGCTTATTTCCGTACCGGGCTGCTCCGCGTACTGAACGATTGTGTCAGCAGTCTGGGGGTATTCCAGCCAGAAGGTGACCGCACTGACGGCCATAAACAGTCCCAGCAGGGCCAGCAGTACATGGTAACGTAGTGCTGGCCTGGCTTTTCTGAGCGTAAGCAGTACCAGACCCGTCAGGATCGCCAGCACGAGTCCCTGCCATAATGAATGGAGCAATGTCCAGCTCAGGGCCTGAATGAATTCAGGAGAAAGGGGGAGATCGAAGAGGAAACGATTCATGATAAAAACAGATAAAGTCGTTCGGGCTTATCAATCTTTATTGGTCGAGCTTTTTAAGAAACTCTTTGATCTCAGCCAGCTCTTCCTTGGAAGTATTGCGATTGCCGAAGAGCTGCATCACCAGGCTGGTGGCCGAGCCGTTGTAGATTGAGTCCACGAAGCGGTCCAGCAGTTTCTTTTTGGCTTTCCCCTCCTCTTCTGCCGGACTATAAATGTGTTTCATACTGCTTTGGTCGCGGACCAATAGCCCCTTTTCGGCCATGATCTGCATCAGCTTCAGCGTTGAGGAGTACTGAACCTGGCGTTTCTGCTCATTAAGCGTATCATTGACGAATCGGACCGTCGACGGTCCGTGCTGCCACAGTACTTGTAGTATTTCCAGTTCTGACTTGGTAGGTTCCATACCCGCTTCAATTGTTCAGTCAGCCAAAGGTAGGAAATTTTTCGTACGAAATAATACCTAGCTATATTTTTTCTGATCAGCGATGCATTACATATACTCTGGCTGTTCTGTATGGCCGACGAAGCCAGGCTGCCGTAGCGTGCCGCAACGGTTTGTTCTTGAGTAGGTGGCAGTTCCGGAGTGGCATTCGGACTTTATAAAACCCAACCCGGAGATCGACGCCTTTCTGAAGGAGCCTGTCAACCAACTGCCAGTTTTTGAGCAGCAGGCGAGTCGTAACGATCAGATCGATGAGCTGGGCCCGTTTGTTATTGAGTATACCAGCCACATCGCCCTTGTCAAAAATGGGGACTGGTCGGGGGTGAGTACCGGGAAAGATATCCGAATCTGGCGTCGGGAGCCGGGCGGCTCGTTGAAGATTTTCCGGCAGATGGCCATGTATGACTGACACGAAAGGCTTGCTCGTCTGTGGTTTACAAGCACCCGCCGGAGTTGATTGAGTCTCTAAAACCTGACTTGTCACGCTACCTCTGGGATGACTCAGGTTTTAGAGGTTCGTTGCGTCAGATTTTTCGCTTCAGTTCAAAATGTTGCCCCAGATACAGCCGACGTACCTGTTCGTCGTTGGCTAACTCTTCGGCGGTACCCTGTTTCAGAATCTTTCCTTCAAACAGCAGGTACGCCCGGTCGGTGATCGACAGGGTTTCGTTTACGTTGTGGTCGGTGATCAGAATGCCGATGTTTCGGTGTTTGAGTTTGGCCACAATGCTCTGGATGTCTTCCACCGCAATCGGGTCAACACCCGCAAAGGGTTCGTCGAGCAGAATAAACTTGGGATCCACCGCCAGCGCCCGTGCGATTTCTGTCCGCCGACGCTCTCCCCCCGACAACACCTTGCCTTTGCTCTTCCGGACGTGCGTCAGGCTGAACTCATCCAGCAGTTCCTCAACTTTATCGCGTTGCTGCCGGCGGGGCAGGTTTGTCATTTCCAGTACGGCCAGGATGTTTTCTTCGACAGACAAATCGCGAAAAACCGATGCTTCCTGAGCCAGATACCCCAGCCCCAGTCGTGCCCGCTTGTACATCGGAAGGTCCGTAACGTCGGTGTTGTCGATGAATACTTTGCCGCTGTTGGGTTTCACCAGCCCAACCGCCATATAGAAGGACGTAGTTTTGCCGGCTCCGTTCGGGCCAAGTAAACCTACAATTTCACCCTGTTCGACCTGGTACGACACGTTGTTATTCACCAGTCGCGAACCGTATTTCTTTATTAAATTCTCCGTTCTTAAGATCATGATTGAGCCATGTAGCTACCCTCCTGCTTTAAAACCCTATGCAGGCAGATCAGGTTCGGGCCGGTCAGTTCAACCGTTTGTAACTCGCCACCGCGAAGATACAACCACTACCGTAAGCCCGCTACCTGATACCAAAAGGAGTTACAGGCTCAACCAGAACCGGAGCCGGAAAATTGCTACTGGGCCAACCTTTTAACTATTTTTAGGACAACCGACAATCCAGGGCTGCTGACCTAGAGCAAACACGTTAGCGAATCGGGCCGGGAGCAGGCTACGCCCGGGCTCGTCTGGTGTGTAGTTCACGTACCTTGTCGCGGGTCCGCTTCAGACGCATCTTTACGGCGCTCTCACTCAGTTTTAATTCTTCGCTGATTTCCTGCACGTTCTTACCCTGCTCGTATTTCAGCTGGAGCAGATTACGTTCAAACTGAGGCAGATCGTCGACAAACTGCGACAACTGGTGCAGCCGGGCGTGCAGCGCCGATGACTCGTCGACGTCGGCTACTTCATCAGCAAACTCACCGTCCAGCGGAAGCGTATTCAGCCGTTTGCCGGACCGGATGTGATCCATGCAGTGATTGTACGAAATTGAGTATAGCCAGGTCGAAAAGGCAGCCCGCTGCTGAAAGTTGTCAAGGCGGGTAAAAACCCGAACGAAGATATCCTGCGTAAGGTCCTGAGCCGTTTCATGATCCTTAAAAAAGGACATGCAGCGGCTATAAACTTTGTTTACGTAGCGTTCGTAGAGAATGTTAAAATAATCGCTTTGGTGCGTATCAACGTACAGGCGGACCAGTTCCTCGTCATTCAGGGATTTCATGGTAGGTGACTGACAGATCAGCTGAATGATTAGTTTTGAGGCACGTTAAGCAGATCTGGCCAGTGCGGAGTGACTGAATGAATGGGATTTTGAGAAGGGTCCGTACTCGGAAGGGTAGCCGTGAACATAGCGATTAGTGATGGTTGGTGGTAAAGTGGTTGTTAACAGATCAAAGTTCGGGTTTTAAGTAATTTCACTCATTAATACCAAGTTAAAATGTTACTATACCTACTGTATAAGCAAACATCGCTTTTGCGAATCAGACAAAGGCTCAGCGGCTTCGGTACGTCTCACGTTGACCAGAAGTCTCCAGTCTGATCAGACGATTTGCAACGCAGAACTCATTAAGTACCAATAACAAAAAAAATAGTACCTTAGCTATGTTTACTTATTACCCACCTGTTGATGCAGTACCAAACAGCTTTGTTACCCACCACACCCGTACTCGTTTCATTCATTTTGACGCTTTCTCAAAGTAGCCTATATTTACTTTTGAGTAACTACCTGTTAAAATTTTACCTAAAATAAATAACGATTGATCGTGTCAATTTCTACCGTGCCTGACATAAGAAAAGTAGAAGCTCGTACTGATCTTTTACCAACTCAACAGCCCTATCTGGATGTGCTTGATGCCTTGATGGAAGGTACTCTTTCGGCTTTTCTGTATTGCTGTCCGATCCTGGTAAACGGCGAAGTGGCCGACTTTCAATACATCTGGGGGAATCGCAAAGCCCACGAGCTGGTTAACCTGACTCCTGACCAGTTCAGGCAAACGACCATGCTGCAGCTATTTCCCTATTTCCGGACTACGGGCCTGTTTACCAGGTACATAACGGCCTGGCTGACGGGTGAACCCCAACGGTTTGAGCGGGAGCATATCATCGGAGACTCAGTCAAATGGGTCGACGTATCGGTTGTGAAACAGGGCGAAGGGCTGGTCATTACGGCACTCGATATTACCGATTCCCGCCGACTACGGCAGCAGTCGCTGCAACAGGCCCAGCTACTGCATACGATCGTGGATAATTCGCCCGCCGGACTGGTCCTTTACGAACCGGTCCTCGATGCGGCCGGTGCCATTATCGACTTCCGCTACGTCGTTACCAATGCATCCAATGCGCACACGACGGGGCGCAACGTAGAAGACATGATCGGGCACCTTCTGTCCGAACTGTTTCCCGACATTTACGCGCAGGGCTTCTTTGATCAGTTGGTACGGGTTTGCCTGACGGGTGAGTCGCAACGGGTCGAACGGCGCTTTCTTGGCGACCAGATCGACGTGTGGGTGGAGGGCAGTCTGGTAAAAACTGATCAGTACGTCCTGTTCACTTATCAGGACATTACGCGACTCAAACAGCAGCAGCTGGAACTGGCCGAACAGGCTGCCCTGCTACGGGAAACCAACCAGTCGCTGTATCGATCCAACGCCGATCTGGAACGCTTTGCGTCGGTAGCATCGCACGACATGAAAGAGCCGCTGCGCAAAATCAAGGCGTTCGGCGATCTGCTGTCCAATCAATATGGCGGAACCCTGCCTCCCGAAGCCCTGGACCTGCTGAAACGCATGCAGACTGCCTCATCCCGCCTGATGCAGTTGATTGACAGTCTGCTTGAGTTTTCGCGGATAACGAACGCCCGGGACGTGTTTAATCCGGTTGCTCTGCCGAACGTATTACTACAGGTTCTGCAGAATCTGGATGTTTCGATCAGTGAACAGCAGGCCACCATCACGATGGGCAACTTACCGACCGTGCTGGGGAGTGCGTTTCAGCTGGAGCAGCTTTTCCAGAATCTGCTGGCTAATGCCATCAAGTTCCGGCGACCCGATGTACCGCCTATTATCCGGATCGACAGCACCCGACTCCGGCCCGATGAGCTTCCGGAACCGTGTACGTATCTCACCAGTACGGTTCCGCAGGCAACGGGTTGGTGGCAGATTCAGGTCAGCGATAACGGCATTGGGTTTCATCCACAAGATGCCGACCTTATTTTCCAGGCGTTCCGCAAGCTTCATGGGCGTCGGCAGTACGAAGGGGCGGGGCTGGGGCTGGCTACGGTCCGTCAGATTACGCAGAACCACCAGGGCGCAATCACAACGGAAAGCCAGCCGGGACAGGGCGCTACGTTCTTTGTATACCTGCCCGCCTTTGAGCCAGCACCCGGCCAGCCCCGTATCTGACGGCCCGGTTAGCGGGCTTACTTTTCGGCCAGTTGCAGTTCCGCCGACTTCCCGGCAATGTCGTTGCGTACTTTAGGTACCGTTTTCAGATAGTCGTACACGGCCGCAATATCCTTTTCCGACAGCGCCACCATCGGGCTCATGGGATAACGTAATACCGAGCCGTCGGGCCGAACGCCGTGCTTCACGGCCCGGATGAACTGCTCTTTCGTGTATTTTCTACCAATGCCGGTCTCATCGTCGAAGGTCAGGTTGGCCGACAGAATGGGTTTACCATCCTCCCCATTGAATTTGCTGCCTCCGCCGAAATACCCTTTCGTCCGTTCCGGATTCTGCTTGTCCAGATCCAGATAGTCGGCCGAGTGGCAGCCGTAACAATCCGCAACGGCCGTTGCAATGTATTTGCCAACCGCTGCCGACTTGGTCGTGTCGGGTAGTCCAATGGTCTGCTGCGGGTATTCACCCGGCTTGATGATGGTCCACAACAGCATTTTAGCCACGAAGCTGTACTCGGCCGGCGGGGCTTCCTGTTTTGAAGGCTGTACCGGAAACCGGTCGGACCGCAGCCACGCCACCACCGACTTGATGTCTTCGTCGGCCATCAGACCGTATTGCGGCATAAAGGCCGTTGTACCGTTGGGACGAATGCCGGTGCGCAGAAAATAAATGATCTGGCCGTCGGTCCAGTTGCCGATTCCTTTCTCTTTGTCCTGGGTGATGTTACGGGAGTAGATATTGCCAAACATGGGCGGAATATCATCCAGGTGCTTGCCGGTCAGCCGATTGTCGTTATCGCCGTGGCAGGCAATGCACTGTAGTTGGGCAATGGTTTCGCCCCGTTTAATCCGGGCCTCTGTCACCTCTACTTTAATGTCGGGCGCAACGGGTGGATCGTAGGTACGCGGTGGTGTCAGGGCAACGTAGGCACAGAAGCCACCAATCAGAAGCAGGAGAACCAGCAGGCCCTGCCCGAATCGTTTCAGAATTTTTTTAACCGTTTTCATAGTAAGCCATCAGCTAAGTTGTTTACTGACCCAAAGATGATGGCCTGCCCCTCCAGGCCCAGCAGCAAGGCAGGTGAAACGGAATTACGGTTCAACGAGACGCAAAAAGAGCACGATAAAGCGTCTGGTACAAAACCCGATCTGATCTGAAAACGCTACTCTGTATCGGGCATAAAAAGTTGACTTTCTGTTTACTCTTTTAATGATTTATTTGTACTATTCGCCTAATGTATAGAATAGCCAGGAGATTAGTCCCTGAAGGGCAATCGGCCGATACTAGGGCCTGCTGATAACCTGAGCTGTTCTGATTGCCCGTGTCAACCTTCATTTCACTATGCCATGATCCGCACTGTACTATTGCTTTCGCTTTCATGTTTGATCCGTCTTTCAGCCAGTGGACAGTGTGACGTTTCGCAGGACTCCGCCGGGCGAATCATCACTACCTGTCAGGTTTACTCTACATCACGGCCCAACGAAATCAAATCGTACCACAAGCAAACGGTTTACCTCGGCAGCGAATATTTCACGTATCCGATGTGGCAGCAGGGCACCATCTGGATAGACCAGTCAGGCCAGCCCATTACGTGCCAGCTTGCTTACAGTTTAGTTGATCAGAAAGTATACTACCGGCTGAATGGAAGCTCGACAAATCGCGTGGCAACTCCTGAATCCTTCAGCATTAATGGATTATTGTTTACCCGACGACAACCCGGTTCGGTCGGTCGCGGTTATCTGGCGGTGCTGAACAACGGGCGGACCAAGTTGCTGCTAAACGTACAGCGGCACCTGGTTACAACAAGAGTTGCCGATGCCTTTGGCAAAGGCAATGTGTTCGATGGCTCGTATCAGACTCGGAAAATATACTATATCCAGAAAGGAGACGCCCAACCAGAGCCGATTGACCTGACTCGCTCTTCGCTTTTGAATGTGTTGTACGATCAGGCCGAAAAACTGGCCGAACGTATTCCCACCACTCTTACAACCGAAACGGTTATCAGCGCATTGGCGTATTATGACACGCTCACAGCCGCCACGTCCGTTAATAAACCCGCCCTGAGCACTGAGCCGGTGTTCATGCAGACGCTGCGCAACCGCATCAATTACCCCAGCCGTGCGTGGAACGCCGGTGCTTACGGTCGCGTGTACATCGGCTTTGAGCTGACCGAACGCGGGGACGTAATTAACATCACATCGCTTGGTCCCGAAAACGACGACTACGGCTTCGATCAGGCCGTCAAACAGGGATTGCGAAAACTACCGGTTTTAAAACCTGAACACGTTGGCAAATACGTGCTGCCCGTAGCGTTTATCCTCACGAATACCCTAACCTCGACCAGTCCCTACTCGCCAACCCGTACGTTACAACCCGATCAGTTGGCAGACCGCACGGTCCTGGACGAACTAACGGTTCCTATTGTTGTTTCCAAATCCATCGGCAGTTGCCGCGAAATCTGGGGGCTTCCAGGTAAGTAGTCCGGTAACAAATCAACAGGCCCCGCCAAATACGCTGATGTATTCGGCGGGGCCTGGCTTTACAGATTGCGTCAGAGGCTATTTTTTCAGAACCCGTTTCACGGTCTGCCGGTCGCCCTGTTTGACCTGAAGCAGATACAAACCGGCCGGTAATGCACCGATCGACAGTTTATGCTGCGTAGTCGCGGTCGTCTGTTCGTTCAGCAACGCTCCGTCGGGCCGGAGCAGCCGCAGCCGGGTTCCTTTCACCGCCCGGGGCAGCTGAACCGTCAGGGCATCGTCGGCGGGGTTCGGGAAAACACTCACCTCATCATCGAACGTCGGTTCGGTGGCTGTAATGAGGTAGGCCAGCTGATCCGACACGGCGGTGCCGGTACATTCATTGGCCACCCGAACGGCATAAATTCCCGGGAAGTTTCTGGGGTCAAAGATACGGCTGGTAGCCCCCGGAACGGGCCGGTCGTTGAGCAGCCACTGGTACGCAAAAGCCGCATCGACTGTCGTAAGTTTTGAGCTGTCCACTTTTATCACCGGTTTTGACGGGATTGGGTTCGGCGTCAGCTTGATAGGGATATCGGTACTTTGTGTTGCCGGGCTCGACGCGACAATGCGCATGCGGTAATTGTCGCCGGCGGCCGTACCAGTCGGCATCCGCAAATCAATCGGGCACCCAAAGAACCCCTGATCCGTTGCCTGTCCCGGCGAAGCACAGCCTGCCAACGGCGTAATGAGCGTAGTCGAGTACACCCCATCCGGCCCCGACACCTGAATAGTGAACTGGTTTTTCTCCTCGAACGTATCGCTGATGCGGTACCGGATCTGAATCAGCCCGTTGACACAGGTGGTCGATACGACCGGCTCCGGTGTGATATAGGGCGGCTCATTCAGGGGACGCGTCCAGACGCCATACAGCGTTGAGCCATACAACTGGTTGTTCTCCGTCGTCAGCGGAAACATGCGCAGGTCTTCGGCCGCTACGTTTTCGCGGCTGGCCTGCAGCAGCGGCAGTCCGTTGTTGTACCGTCGCCAGAATGCCGCTTTCGTGGTCGTCACACCCACCCCTTTGAACGTACCGACAAAAATACCGGTCGGCGTTGGCAGGATAGACCGAACCGTCGATGATGTGATGCCTTTGTCGGCCCGCGTCCAGGTCTGCCCTTTATCCGTTGAGCGGTATAGCGACTCGCTGTTTGTACCTACGTAAAGTGTATCGCCTACGGTCGCCAGCGTCCAGACATCGGCATTTTCGCGGATGCCTTTCACACGCTCCCAGGTTGTTCCGTTGTTGGTCGATTGAAACAGGCCGGCCGAGGAAAAGCCGACGTACAGGGTGTTTCTTACGTTGGTAATGAACGTAGGGCGAAGGTTGGCAGCCGTGGGTAACCCATCGCGTGACAAAGCCCGCCAGACCCGACCCCCATCCGTCGACCGATAGATGCCATCGTTCAGCGTCGCAGCCAGAATATCGTTGCCAGCTACCCAGATCGAGGTCAGAAACACCCCATCCGGAATAGCCAGGGGCTGGTTTACTTTCTGCCAGGTGTCGCCGTCGTCGGTAGAGCGGTACAGATCCCGGTTGGTCAGGTACAACGTATTACCGTCGCGTTTGAGGTCCTGAATCAGCTCATCTGCGGTCATCTTGTACCGAACAATCTTCCAGGTCTTGCCTCCGTCCAGCGACCGGACTACGTTCTCGCCCGAAACGCACCAGAGTTTATTGCCGCTGGTTACGAGCAGTTCGGTATCGGCCAGCAGCCCGGCGTTTGATTCGGTCCAGCTTTGGCCGGCATTGTCCGTCCGGAACAGCCCCTCGCTATTCGTAGCCGCCAGCAATGAGTTTCCAATGAACGAAAGGCCGGATATGGGCGCATCAGACGGAAAATTTTCCATCTGCACCCAGGTCGTACCCTTGTTGGTTGAGCGGTAGATGCCGGTATCGGTTCCGATGTACACCACCCCATTTTTTACTTTAATGACGTAGACCGACGTACCGAACGGCAAACCGGTGTTTGACGCGGTCCAGGTTGTACCCTGATCGAGCGAGCGAATAAAGCCCTGCCCGTACGAACCGGCCATAATTACCCCATCCCCCTGCTCAAGCGCATACACGTCTCCTTCCAGCGCGTTACGGCTGGCCGATGTAATCGGCGACCGTATCAATGCCCAGGTTTCACCGTCGTCGATGGAACGGTAGATGCCAAGGCCCGTACCGGCCAGAAGCGCCCGGCTGCCCGGAATAGCCACCAACGAGAAAATACCGTCGCGGGTGTAGAGACCATTGCTGACCTCGCGCCAGTTGACACCATTGTTCGACGAGCGGAACACGCCCTCCGCCGTGGCAGCGTACAGGAACGGCCCCACGCGCAGGAAACCGTAGGCCCGGGGCTGCCCGCTGGTCCGCGATGCATCAAAACGACCACTCGCTGACCAGGTGACTCCACCGTTGATTGATCGGTACACCCCGGTACCACCGGTACCGACCAGAATCAGCGAATCCGTTACCAACGCAGCCGTAATGGGCGAGTTAGGCAAACCCTGGGTCGTGATCTGCCAGTTTTTCCCCCCGTCGGTCGACCGGAAAAAACTGCCGGTCGGACCGGAGGCCAGCGTCACCTTCTCGTTGGATTCGAGGATCTCAATCGGGCCGCCGTAAGGACCCAGCGGCTTCCATTGGGCCAGCAACTGACCGGGCAGTAACAGTATAAAGAGGAAGTAGATAGTTGGACGTATCATAGCGGCACAATAATGCATGATTATGCGAAAGATACGGGTGCCGAACCGCCGGTTGAAATGTATTTACTAATAGGTACGCCCCGGCGAGCCAGCGGACCGATTCAGCACCGGCCCGGCCCGCTGACCTTATCACTGAAACATTTTGCCGGTATATTCAGAACTTCAGCAGTATGCCGAACTATCTGTTCGGCATGATGTCAGGGCCTGTGTAGTCTCCAACAAAACGGATCGTCGTTTTATCTCCTTTCGAAGGGGTCAATACGTTTGAACTGTATTCGCTTTCCTGGCCTACGGACTGAAACCGTAAGCCGGCTCCAGTAAATAGTTCAAGCCGCGGCTGATCAGCCTTGCCCAGTGGAAAATCTATCCCCGTTTTTACATTAAGAGCAACAACGGAACGGTGCCCTTTGATCGCTAACCCGTTGATGTATTCTTAGACATAGGTTTGCTGTTTCCACATTAAGTTGGGACCATAGAAAAAGCGTGTACGCCGATTGGGTTTTGTTTTATAAAACCGGTAATCGGCTTTTATGGCCCATCCGGGCTGGCGACCCAGCCCCCGCGCCGACGGAAAGCCCCAGAAGTAACTACCATCGATCACGAGGGCCTGTTTTGGAGCAGTTCCTATTTCGAATCCCCCACGGGCTTCATGCATGACAAGTTCCAGGAAATAAAGCCGGAAAAACGATGGAACGACACTGGAACTGGAGTCAGAGAGAGCAGACTGGGCAGTGGCTACCATGAACGGGAAGATGACCAGCACCGCACTGAGCAGGAAGAACGTTCTCATTTGTGTAGACATATTTGGGTTTGGTTATGCCCAAAATTAGGAGGCTGGGTTCAGTCCGAAATTCAGAGTTTACGTTCGGCGGGCCTGGGGTTACGTACGGTAGGAAATGGCCGCTTTTTCAGACAATCTGACCGTTTTCAGCTATCTTCGGGCTTACCCACCCGCGGCTACGGCCAGTTTACCCGACATCGATTATGCTGATCTACCGGCAGAGATTCTGGCTTCTGGCCTGTTCGCTTACGATTTGGTCTTCAGCGTGTCTGCTGGCACAAGGCACGGAATCAAATCCTCAGCCGGCGGGATGGAAACTGGAAAAAGCGAAAAACGGCATTCAGGTCTATTCGCGCCCGCTCCCCAACAGTCGCCGGAAAGCAGTTAAAGTTCACTGCGAAGTCAACGCTACGGTACCGCAGCTGGTTGCGTACGTTTCCGGGATCGAACACTACCGGGAAATCATGGCCCGGACCGTAGACGCCTACGTGATCCGGCGGGTCAGCGACCGGGAGTTGTATTACTACCATCGGTCAGCCCTGCCCTGGCCCGCATCGGACCGGGACGTCGTGATGCACATGGTACTGAGCCAGGATAAGACGACCGGCACCGTCTACATCAAAGCCGACAACGTACCGGGCCTGGTGCCGGAAAAGAAAGGGGTAGTCCGTATACCCAGATGGCGATCACAATGGCAAATTCAGCAAATTGGTACCAACCGGCTTCAGATCGACTATTTTTTCGAGGTTGATCCGGGGGGCGACATTCCCGTCTGGCTGATCAATTCCCTGATTGCCACGGCACCCTATCAGTCGTTTTCGGAGATTGAGAAACACGTGAAGCTGCCGTATTACCAGAATCGTACGTTCAGTTTTTTACACCCCTGAACCAGTCGACCGCGTGTTACAGCCCGGCCATTCTGCCAATCAGGGCCGACGCGCGCTGAGTGCAGACTGCTGGTACAGACTATCGGCCGTATTCAGCAGCAACTCCTCGACCAGGTCGTGGTGCGAGCTGGTAATCACGTGCCCGGCATCGGGCAGATAAATGAACCGAGCGTCCGTATTGGCCAGTACGCGCCGGGCAAAATCAAAGTTACCGGGGTCAATAATCCAGTCCTTACCGCCCTGCATCACCGTAACGGGCATGCAGAGCTGCGTCCAGCAGGGCAGCAGCTGGCGCAGCTCTGCCGCGTGGCTATACTTCTCGGCCGTTGCGATGTTCAGCGAGCGGGGCAGAAACAGCTTTACGAACGGCATCCGCCCCCAGCCCGAAAACCAGAAGAATTTTTCTTTATCCGGGTCAATAGCCGCCGAAACGAGATACAGATGGCCAACCCGGTCGGGGTGCAGGGTAGCCAGCCGCGCGGCAATGGGTGCGCCGTAAGATCGGCCCAGCACGACGGCTGGTTTCCGGGAGCAGTTCAGGCTCAGGGCCTGGCTGATGCACGCGGCCTGCTGATTAATGGACGTAACGGCCCGGCGCCTTTTCCGCGACTTTCCGTAGCCCGGCCGTTCAATCGACAGGATGTGGTAGCGCTGCTGCAACAGGCTGTCGTCCAGCATGCGAAGGTACCCATACCAGGCTCCGGGCGCACCGTGAATCAGCAGCAGGGGCGGCAACGTATCAGCCCCGATACTGGCGACGAACAGTTTGGTACTATCGGTTTCCAGGGTATGAAACCGGGGCTTCACCGAACGGCCAGCATAATGAGCCCGGACCTCACGCTCGGTCATCTGGAACCGCCGAAAACATCCCGACAGCAACAGGCAAAGCAGAACCAGGCAATGAATGGGTTTTAGGTCTTTAATCCAGTTCACAGACAGCAAATAGGGGTTTAACTGTTTCGGTTTTTGATACGGTGGAATCTGTTTACAAGTTACAAATTAGCCGGAAGGGATGCATCTGACCCGGCAAATAATCGCTTGATGTGGGGTTTCTCAAACCTGAAATAGAACACGTACATCAGAACCTGATTGAGCAACGTACCGAGCAACCCCCACACTGAGCCGTAATAAAGAGCCGCCCCGTAGGCATTGCACTGCCCGATGCCGTACATCGGATTGCTGAAATACCGGAACGGGCCACGTACTTCAAATTTACCCACAGCCCGTCCCAGAAACATGTCTTTGTAGTAGTACACATCAATCCCGACGATGGCTGTTGCCCAGAGGTTGATGATGGATGCACCGATCATACCAACCAGCGCCAGACCGGTAGCCCAGGGTTCCAGCCAGAGCGGGATCAGCAGGCTGTCGGCCGTGTATTCGACCAAGAGATTGAAGCTGGTGCCCCGGTAAAAAAACAAAAATGCCGTCAGGTTTTCGTAATACGCGTAGCCCTGTTTTTCTCCAAACCGATGAATAAGCCACGGGGCCAGCCCCTTTTGCCCGAACGACCCAAACAGCATGGCGTAACGGATCACGAACATGGCTACGAAAAAGAGGATGACAGCCTCCAGCGTTACCCAATCTTTGAAAAACCAGAGAAACAAAATGTTAGCTGCGATCAGCGTCCAGAGCAACACCCGCAGGGGGGTAATTCTATCGAGTAAAATGCCGGAGATGGCAAGGATGAGGTAGATGAACTGGCCGATCCGTTTCCAGATCGACTGGTCTGAAGAAATGGCTCCTGAAATCATGTGCTCGTTGATACAGTTGATACATCGCAGCCTGACGCAGCAGGCAGTGTTCGGCTTCTTCCCGACGAAAACGACAGAACCGCCTTCCGTGCGCCTGAACAGCCGGACACGTCCAGCTCTTGCTCAAAGGGTAACTGCCTGTTCAGGCTGATGGTCAATTACTTTACCTGCCGGCCGACAGGCATCAAAACAAGCTTAACTGCCCCTGGTTTGCCCCCGGTCGGACGCCTTCATGCGTCAATAGCCACTGTTTGCGCCACAACCCGCCCGCGTAGCCCGTCAGGCTGCCGTTGGAGCCGATGATGCGGTGGCACGGTACGACAATCCACAGCGGATTCTTCCCATTGGCAGCCGCCACCGCCCGGATGGCCTTCTCATCGCCGATTCGACGGGTCAAAGCCAGGTACGACAGCGTAGTGCCGAACGGTACGTCGAGCAGGGCCTGCCAGACTTTCTGCTGAAACACCGTACCCGACGGGTTGAGGGCGAAGTCGAAGGTCTGCCGCGTTCCCGCAAAGTACTCGGTTAGTTGCCGAACGGCCGCCTGCAACGGCTCAGGTACGTCGGGTATGGGGTCCGGCAACGTAACAACCACGCAGGAGATAGCCGCTACGCCCTGCTCGTCGCCGGTAATCCGGACGGGGCCAAGCGGACTGTTCATGAACGCGGTCAGCATCTTATTTTTCACTGGTTAAAGGTTTCTCCGGCTGACTCATCAGGTGCTTTCGGAAGAAAACGTCCAGCGCCTGGTACGTACGAACCCAGTTTTTGTGTAACAGAAAGCTATGCACGTCGTCCGGGAAGATCAGGACTTCCGTTGGTACGCCCTTGTCGCGAAGTTTCTGCACCAGATCGACAGTTTCAGCAAAGGTCACGTTCCGGTCATCGTCGGCGTGGACGAACAGGCACGGCGACCGCCAGAAATCGAGGTTGAACGCCGGCGACGATTCAAACGCAACTTTAGCTTCAGCCTCACCGATAGCCCAGCCGCCACCGGGCGAAAAGTGATTGCCGCGCCAGGCCCAGTCGTGAACGCCGTGAATATCCACCCCGCAGGCAAACAGATCGGAATTGCGAGCCAAACCCAGCGCCGTCAGGTAGCCGCCGTACGACCCGCCCCACAGACCGATTTTAAGCGGGTTCACATCAGGGCGACTTTGCAGGTATTTGGCCGCGGCCAGAATATCCTGGTATTCGGAGGCTCCGCGCGGTCCCTGCCGGTCGGCCCGCCGAAACGCGCGACCGTAGCCAATGCCCGCCCGGTAGTTCACCGATAGCACGACGTAGCCCTGACTGGCCAGATACTGATTCATGGCGTATGCGTTGGCGTAGTAACTGCCCCGGTAATGCCAGCCCAGCAGCATCTGCCGCATGGGGCCGCCGTGCATAAACACCAGAGCCGGACGGGGCGTCTGGGATGTGGAATTGGGCAGAAAGAGCTGGGCGTGAACCTCTACCCCATCGGCGGCTTTGAAAACGATCTGTTTCGGCTCCGTCAGCGCCATCGTCGGAAAACGCGGAGCCGGTTCGGCTGGAAACAGCAGCGTCTGGCTGGAGTCCCCTACCCTACGTTTCGCAATACCTGTCGACCGATTCCACGATGCCGACCGGTAAAACAACTGATCGCCCACCACGACAGGATCGGTTTCTATGCCGGTACCGGTCGTGAGCGGTTCGGGCGTTACGGGTCCAGCATCGGTCAGCGCAACCCGCCAGATGTGCCGCCGGTCAATATCGTTCAGATTGGTGCTGTAGTATACGTAGCGACCATCGGCCGGCACAGCCGTTTCTTCGGCTTCGGCCGCGCCGGGTGTCATGTCCGTGAGCTTCCCGCCCGTTGGCGACAGGGCATACAGGTGCATCCAGCCCTCGTGTTCGGAAAAGAACAGCAATTTGTTGGATGCCGTCCAGCGCAGCGGCTCAGCGGGGTAATCCTGAGCAAATCCGCCATCGTCGGCGGGCGATTGCCAAAGCGTCCGGCCTTCGCCCGTGGCTACGTCGGCTACCCAGATCGCGAATCGGTGTCCCCCCTGTACATTCTCCATTTCGCCGTGTTTCTTGCCCGGCACCCGAATAAAAGCAACCTGACTTCCATCCGGCGACCATACCGGCGATTGATCCCGGTCGACGCCCGGCGCAAGCCACGTAATGACTTTCCGGCTGAGGTCATACACGCCAATAAAGTTGTGATAGCCCCGAACGCTCGAAAACAAGACCCGCCCGCCATCCGGCGACCAGGTTACGTCCGACTGACTCCCCCGGGCCGTAAAGAGCCGCACGGGTGCATTGACTGGTTTGTCGGCCGACAGGCCGGGAATCTCCGCCAGATACACCTGACCGCCCTGCACAAACAACAGCCGTTTGCCCGTAGGCGAAAAGACCGGCTGGTTACCGGGCGACACCCGCACCGGCGCTCGGCTGCCATCGGTGGGTAAGAGGTAAACAGCCTGCTCGGCCCCGGCTGGACTACTCGTTGGATTGGGGCTTACTCCCTCGCTGTTTTTGGCCCCACCCCGCACAAACGCCAGCCAGCGCCCATCGGCCGAGATGTGCAGGTCGCTGATGTCCTGCCCATCGTCGGTCTGGTAATTGGTGAGTGCTGTTGTCTGACCCGATCGCACGTTGTGTACGAATACCGTTCGTATACCCTCCTGCGCACTGACCCAGGCTATCCGACCGGCCTGCGGTTCGCCCACCAGGCCGGCGCAGTACGGAGCCGACAGTACGTCTTCGATGGAGTAGCGGCTGGGGCCCGAGCCCGATTGGGAAAATGCCGGACCGCCCAGGCAGACGGTCAGCCAGCCAATGAGGAGTAATTTCATAAGTCGGAAGGATGAGCCTTGTAGCCTGGACAAGTTACGGGTTTTACCGCAAAAAAGCCCGACCATCTGGCCGGGCTGTGAATGTATAGGCTCGTTTTTGTTGCCGGGGTGTTGTCAGAACGTAGGGCGGAACAGACTAGTTGGAAGCCAGTTTCAGGATTTTTCCTTCGCCGTGATTGCAGAGATACAGTTCATTTTTCTGGTCTTCGCCAAAAGCCGAAATTGTACCCGCGCGGCTGATGATCTCCTGATTGTTGGTAGCTTCATTACCCTTGGGCGTCAACGTCCACACCCGACCGCTGGCGTAATCGGCATACACGTATTTACCTTTCAGGGAGGGGTTCTGCTGCCCGCGATACACCGTACCGCCCGTCACCGATACATCGCCGTTGCTGTGTGAGTACTGCCAGACCGGCGCAATGTACGTAGAGGGTGCATTCTTACTGGTCGACTTAAAGTTCGATTTTCCTTCCTTCACCCGCCAGCCATAATTCCCGCCTTTGGTGATGATATCCACCTCTTCGATTTCGTTCTGGCCTACATCGCCCGCCCACAGCCGGCCTTCCTCATCGAAGCTGATGCGCCAGGGATTACGCAGCCCATACGCGTATATTTCTTCCAGGTAGCCGTCTTTGTTGTCTTTGAAAGGATTGTCGGCGGGGATACCGTAGTTGCCTTTTTCCTTACTGTTCACATCCACGCGGATGATCTTACCCAGCCAGTTCGTACGGTCCTGCCCGTTATCCTGCGGGTCGCCCCCGCTGCCGCCGTCGCCCGTGCTGACGTACAGATACCCATCCGGCCCGAACAGCACCTTGCCGCCGTTGTGGTTGGAATACGGCTGCCGGAACTTGAACAGCACTACCTCCGTAGCCGGATCAACGGTTGCAGCGCCTTTCGGAGCCTGGAACCGGCTCACCACCGTTTCGCGCGGGTTGTCTTTCGTGTAGTTGACGTAGAAGTAGCCGTTCTCGCTGAACTTCGGGTGAAACGCCAGCCCGAGCAGCCCCATTTCGCCACCGTACGCTACCTTATTGCGGATATCGAGGTATGTACCAGCCGACGACGTACTGGCGTTATTGTCAAACACCCGGATTCGTCCGGGTTGCTCCACCACAAACACGCGGTTTGTGCCGTCGTTGGCGTGGGTGAACTCCACCGGAGCATCAAATTTAAGTTTGGGGTATGCATCCACCACGCGTACAGCCGCCGGAGCTTTGGTGGCGGCTGTGGCCGTTGCCGCTGTTTCCTTAGTATTGTCTGAGCGGCACGCCCAGGCAACCAGCCAGGAGAAACCCGACGTAGCAGCCAGTGAAAAAAGAAGCGTTATTAGTGCTTTGCCTAACATGTCCAGTTAATATATTGAGCTGATAAAGCGTAAACAAATTCAACGCCAGTTTTGCCGTACGAACTTTGCGGCCTACTTTTTGTTTCAAAATGAAATATTTGCCTGCAACGTATGAGAAAAGACCTGACGACGAGCAGCGGACGATGTTGTTGATCCTCCTCACAACGGGGCACCCGTTCCACTATCCTAAAACGATGCGTACAACCTTCTTCGTTCTTCGCAACGATTTTTTAACACAGCCTCATGACAACCGATAAGTCGTCTTTTCTGGACCATCTGCTCACCCAGCGTGCGCAATACCGCTACAAACTTCCTTCCCGGCCCGATGCCGGTCGATTCATTGATGAACTGATGCGGCTGCTTTTCCCCGTTACGCAGGAATGCCAGTCCGTTACGCAACACGTCGACGAAACGTACCAAAAACTGTACGATCAGTTCGTTTGCCTGCTGCGGCCGCTGTCGGGTCATCTGCCCAACTACCCCGAGGCCATCGCCGACGCGTTTTTTGACAGCCTTCCCACGATCTACGATCACCTGCTGCTGGATGCGCACGCTATTTCGGACAATGACCCGGCCGCTGTGGGTGTTGAAGAAGTGGTTGCCGTCTACCCTGGCTTCTACGCGATTGCCGTGTACCGGATTGCCCACGAACTGCTGAACCTCAACGTGCCGCTCCTTCCCCGGATGCTGACCGAATACGCGCATGGGCATACCGGGATCGACATTCACCCCGGGGCTACAATCGGACGCTCGTTCTTTATCGACCACGGTACGGGCGTTGTCGTTGGTGAGACCACCGTGATTGGCGACAATGTGAAGATCTACCAGGGCGTTACGCTCGGAGCCACGCACGTAGCCAAATCAATGGCGCAGAAAAAACGCCACCCGACGATTGAAAACAACGTTGTTATCTATGCCAACGCGACCATTCTGGGCGGTCGGACGGTCGTGGGTCACGATTCGGTTATTGGCGGCAACGTCTGGCTGACCGAAAGCGTTGAGCCCTACTCCTTGGTGTACAATCAGCACCAGACTGAGGTCAGACTGAAATCCCTGGAAGACTCCGAGCCCATTAATTTTGTGATTTAACAAATGCCGGCTACCGGTTAGCGATACGTTAACTCGTGGCCGGCGTTTTCTTCTCCCATGAAAGCCAACACGATTCTAGAAACCATTGGCCAGACGCCCCATGTCCGGCTCAATCGCTTATATCCGGGCCATGAGGTCTGGATGAAACTCGAACGGGCGAACCCGGGTGCCAGCATTAAAGACCGCATTGCACTGGCCATGATCGAAGACGCCGAACAGCGGGGGGTGCTTACGTCCGACAGCACCATCGTTGAACCGACGTCGGGCAATACCGGTATTGGTCTGGCTATGGTCGCGGCCGTGAAGGGCTACAAACTAATTCTGGTCATGCCTGAATCGATGTCGGTTGAGCGCCGACGCATCATGGCCGCTTACGGAGCCGAGTTCGACCTGACTCCCCGCGAACTGGGCATGAAAGGAGCCATCGCCCGGGCGCACGAACTGGTATCGGCCATGCCCAATGCATGGATGCCGCAGCAGTTCGACAACCCGGCCAACATTGCCATTCACAAGCGTACGACGGCCCAGGAGATTCTGAACGATTTTCCGGAAGGTTTTGATGCCCTGATCACCGGCGTTGGTACCGGCGGACATATCACGGGTGTTGCCGAGGTACTGAAAGAGCGATTTCCGAACCTGAAAACCTACGCCGTGGAGCCGGAACTCTCGCCCGTTATCGGTGGAGGGGCGCCCGGACCGCATCCCATTCAGGGCATTGGAGCCGGATTCATCCCCAATAACCTGCATACCGACGTTCTCGACGGCACGATCCAGGTCAGTAAGGAGGAAGCGTTTACCTGGGCGCAGCGGGCGGCCCGGGAAGAAGGCATTTTCATCGGCATTTCGTCGGGGGCCTCGCTGGCGGCTGTGCACAAAAAACTCCCGGACCTTCCGGCCGGCAGCCGCATTCTGACATTCTGCTACGATACCGGCGAGCGCTATCTGTCCATCGACGGCCTGTACTGATGTGCTACCCCCAGGCTACTATCGATAAACTGGTTATTACCTACAACGCCGGAGAGGCCTGGACATTGGCGAACTTGTTCACTACGAACTGGCTACCGATGGGCTTATCGGCCAACTGGATGTCATCCGGGATAATCGCCATGTGGTAGCCGGTTGAGTGCCTTTTTCCACTCAAAGTGATTTGGCAAATTGCTCTATTGTGGTTCGGGGCTCGCCCAGATCGGCCCAGGTAGCGCCGGCCTCAAATTCTTCCGGGTACTTGTTCAGGGCTTCGGTAATGTGCGCACCGTAGTCCATCTGCCTTGCGAATGTACCTGCCAGGCGCATGATCCAGTGCGGAGCCGTCGTAACGGTCAGCTTTTCCTTCGGGTAGGCGGCAACGAACCGTTCGGCGGCTTCGTGCTGGGTCAGGGCTTCTGGACCCTGAATGACGTATTCCTGATTCTGACCATCGGCGGCCTTCTGAAACGCCTTCGCCACCTGCCGGCCGTAATCGCTCCCCGCTACGTACCACGGCCGCACCGGCGACCGCCCGGCCATCAGAATCCGGCTGCCTTGTTTCTGGGTGTAGAACAGGCTGTCCATGAAGCAGGACGGATAAAAAATACTGTACGGAATCCCGGACGTTTTGATCAGCCGCACGGCCTCCTGTTTGATGTCAAACACCCACCAGTGGAACCCGTTGGTACCCTGGTAGCGCATGATGATCGACGACAGATACCCGATACGTTTCACCCCCACCTGCCTGGCTACCTGAATCAGGTTGGTTAATCCGTCGGTTTCGGTATGAAAATCGGCAGGCTTCTCATCCTGCTTCACCGACAGGTTCAGATAAACCACATCCACGTCCCGCAGTGCATCGACCAAACTGGCCGGATTTGCCAGATCGCCGGGAACTACCTCCGTCTGCGGAAACTGCCGCCGGGTTTTGACCACATCACGGGCCACGATACGAACGGTAAATCCAGCTTTAATAAACTGGTCAGTTACGGGTCGGCCGAGCATGCCGGTTGCCCCGATTACGGCAATGGTACGTTGCATAGCGATGGGTGAATGATACAAATTTCCTGTTTTCCTGGCCAAATGTACTGCCTTGCTCTACATCAACGGCTCTCCTTATGCGCTTCTGGTCTATACAACTTTATAAAAACCAAATTTTTATATAAAATCTTATGCAATCGATTGCAAGTTAACAATGATCTGTCCTATATTTATGGCACCTTAATTACACTCACATTCTTGCTGATCAGCGCTTCTTACTTTTTCAATTGGGTGCCTGTCAATCAGGTACTCGTTGATACCGATTGCATTGCCTTTTACTCATTACAAATTTGATCCGTTGGTTCAAAACGGTTCTCTCGACGTGCAACCTTTTATTCCTTTACCACTTATGTTAAGAAAAACTACGTTACTTACCCTGGGGCTGATCACCAGTCTCTCTTTTGTCTCACTAGCTCAGAATGAGCCAATTACCGTCCAGGCGGAATCCGGTACCATTCCGCCGGCCGACCCGCCGGTATTTAGCACCCTGAACGAATCAGGGACTCAATTTGTGCGTGTTGTGGCCGACTTTGCCGCTACCCAGAATCCAGGCACAGCCAGCCGGATCCTTTCGTACACCGTCACGTTTCCTGCCGCTGGTACGTATGAACTCTACGCCCGCGTTCGGGTAGGCGCCGGTGGTTTCAACGACGATAGTTTCTACCAGGCTAATTCGTTCGGCAGCAAGTCGGCGACGAACAGCAACGACTGGGCCCTGGCGAATGGGCTGGCCTCGGCAGGCTTCACGGCTCTGACAGCCTACGTCGAGGGGAATGGCACCGCCGGCAACAGCACCTGGAAATGGGTACGGATCTCCGACTTCACCGGGGTTCGCCTGACGGTTCCTGCCGGCAACCTGACGCAGACGTTCCAGATTGGCAGTCGCGAAAACGGGCTTGACTTCGACAAGTTCGCTTTTGGTCCGGTGGGGGTTCGCTATACCGTAGCCAACCTGGACAACGGTCAACCGGGCACGACCAATCCTCCGCCCCCGCCGTTTACCCCAACGGGCCCGCCAAT
Source organism: Fibrisoma montanum (assembly GCF_003583365.1). Classification (GTDB taxonomy): domain Bacteria; phylum Bacteroidota; class Bacteroidia; order Cytophagales; family Spirosomataceae; genus Fibrisoma; species Fibrisoma montanum. The sequence continues at coordinate 408,338 of NZ_QXED01000002.1, read as the reverse complement.
TGCAACGGGCAAGCCTAAAACGCTGGGTGGCGTTTACAGCGCTCCGCAAATCACCAACTTTACGGCCTACTGGAACCAGGTCGTTCCCGAAAACGCCGGCAAATGGGGATCGGTCGAAGCGACGCGGGATGTCATGAACTGGACGGAACTCGACGCGGCTTATAAACTGGCCAAAGACAACGGTTATCCGTTCCGTTTCCACGTGCTGATCTGGGGTAACCAGCAGCCTTCGTGGATCGAAAACCTGCCGCCGGCCGAGCAGTTGGAGGAAATCAAAGAGTGGTTCGCGGCCGTGGCGCAGCGCTACCCCGCCATTGATATTGTGGAAGTCGTCAATGAACCGACCAACGATCCGCCAAACCAGCCGGGCAGCGGTGGTGGTAATTACATCAACGCGCTGGGCGGCAGCGGTACAACCGGCTGGGACTGGATCCTGACCTCCTTCCGACTGGCCCGCGAGTATTTCCCGAAGACGACCAAGCTGATGCTCAACGACTACAACGTTGAAGCCAACAACGCCAACAGCCAGCGGTATCTGACGATTGTTAACCTGCTGAAAGCCGAAAACCTGATTGATGCTATCGGTATGCAGAGCCACGCGTTTTCAACCCGGTTCGCGTCGGCGGATGCCCTTCGGGCGAACCTCAACCTGTTTGCAGCAACTGGCTTACCTATCTATATCACCGAGTTTGACATCGATGGGGCGACGGATGAAATCCAGCTGCAGGAATACCAGCGTGTTTTTCCGATTTTCTGGGAGCACCCGGCCGTGAAAGGTATATCGCTCTGGGGTTACCGGCCTGGCCACTGGCGAACGGCTCAGGGCGCCTTCATTGCCTTCGAAAACGGCGCCGAACGCCCTGCGCTCGTCTGGTTGAGAGACTACGTGCAAAATGCCTCGCTGCTCGCCATCACCAGTTTCACCTGTAAATACACCGAATCAACGCTGACAGGGGTTGACTTTGTGGTCGGCAACAAAGACGGGTCCTACACGCCGGGTGTGCCTCCGCTGTTCATCAACGGGGTTACGGCAAATGGTCAGTTAGGAACGCCGTATACGTATTCGTTCGATGCGAACCAGAACACACTGGCCATTCAGGATCAGGCAACCCGTACAACGTACGCCGTCTGGAATTTCCGCCAGGCCTGCGCTACCGGCCCAACGCCGACGCCTTCGGGTACGTTTGCCATCACGGCCGTAACGGGCGTTAGCTGCACCACGGTGACGCCGTCCCAACGTACCGTAACGTTTACGCCCCAGTATTCGGGGCTGAACGGGCAGGCTGTTACGTTCTCGGTCGTAAACGAGTCGTTGCCGACCACGGCATCAGGCCCGTATACCCTGACGTTGTACACCGACAACCCGACCGTAACGCTGCGGGCTGAGCAGGCCGGAACGCCGGGAGCTACTACGTACCCATTCAACTGGCTGGCGGCCTGTCCGAGCGCCAACAGCCGTCGGGGTGCGGCAGACCTGGAGTCACCCCTGAGCCTGTCGGTGCTGGGCAATCCGACCCTTTCTGAAACGGTTCAGGTTGAGGTACGTAGAGCCGCCGGTCAGCCGGTCCGTCTGCAAACGCTCAACAGCCAGGGCCAGGCCTTGAGTGAGCTCATGATCAATGGAAGCTCATCGACCCAGCGGGCTTCGTTGAAACTGGGGCCGTCGACCGGTATTTATTTCCTCAAGGCTACTACGTCGACGCAGCAGCAGGTGATTAAGGTGCTGAAACAGTAAAGCGATCAATACCCATCATACAGCAAGGCCCCTGACGCAAATCAGGGGCCTTGTTGTTTTAGTACGTTTTATCAATCATCCGTGGTAAACGATCCCGGTAAAGGCCGCTTCCAAAACCCCGGATAAGGCATCGATACGGTTAGAACCCAATGGAATTTCCGCCATCCACGGGCAACGATGCCCCGGTGATGTAGCGGGCGGCATCCGAAGCCAGGAACACAGCCGCCCAGCCGATGTCTTCGGGCTTGCCGAACTTGCCCATCGGCGTCCGGCGCATGGCCCGGGCAAAGCGGTCGGGGTCGCCACTCATGGCGGTTTTGCTCATGGCCGTTTCGATGAATCCGGGCGCTATGGAATTGACGCGTACGCCCTGCCCCGACCACTCCGACGCCAGGACTTTTACCATCCCTTCAACGGCAGATTTGGACGCTGCGTAGGCCGCCACCCGGTCGATCCCGTAGTAGGCCGCCATCGACGAAATCATGATGATCGAACCGCTGCCCCGATCAACCATCCGCTGCGCACAGGCCCTGGTCAGGCTGAATACCGAGTTCAGGTTGGTGTGCACAACACGGTCGAAGTCCTCGTCGGAAACCTCCAGCGCCGGTTTTTTCATGTTAATGCCGGCGTTATTAACCAGAATATCGATGGGTCCGTACGTCGCTTCGATGGTTTCGACCAACCCGTCGAGCGACTCGCGGACCGTTACGTCGTTGACCAAAAAATGCGCCCGGTCACCCAGGGTTTCGGTGGCTTCCTGAAGCGGTTGTTCACGACGGCCCGTAATCACCACATTGGCCCCGGATTGTACCATGCAACGGGCAATGTCGAAGCCAATACCACTCCCCCCGCCCGTAATCAGGGCTAGCTTGCCTTCCAGTGAGAACGCGGTGGCATGGGTTGGCTTGTCTACCAGTTGTCCGTTGGTTTTTGTTTCTATCTGTTCCATTGTACCAAGTAAGTAAAAGCACAGACCGGTTCACTATTGGATGGGTGTATCCCGCGAATCGGCGTAGGCTTTGCTAAAATCAATCTTTTTTACCTGCCCAGCCACGTAGCGAATGCCCTGAAAAATGTGCTGTACAAACGTAGGGTCTTCGTAGTCCTTTTTGTGATGCCCGAGCGTGGTACACCACGTATAGCCGCCGTCGAAATGGTAGTACCAGGCCGATGGGTACAGCTGTGTGTAGGTTCCGCCAAACATTTTGATCTTTTCCGGCTCACCCTGGTTCAGCGACGTCAGGTCGTTGGCCATAATGACCGTTGGCCCCGGCGACATATCCTTCGAGAAGTAGAACTCGTCTTCCTTCTCCCACACCTTCGGCAGCCCCGCCATCGACGGATGTTTCGTGTCGATTACGTTGACCCTGATCTTCTGGAAAGGCGGGTGCCAGGCGAACGTGCCGCCGATCATGCGTTTGAACCAGGACCAGTTGCGTTCGGTCCCCATTACGGAGTGAATGCCGACGAACCCGCCACCCGCTTCGATGTAGCGCCGGAACGCCAGCCGCTGCGCATCGGTGTCGAATACATCGTTGTTGGTACTCGGAAAAATCAGCGTAGTGTACTGTTTCAGATTATCTTCCGTGAAAACGGTTGGCTGGTCCGATACGTCGACTTTGAAACCGTATTGCTGGCCAAGCTTCCGGATGCACTCCACGGCGTTTGGAATGTTGTCGTGGACATAGCCTTTCCCATTCTTGGTGTAGACCAGCACCTTCACTTTCTTCCAGTTGACGTCGTCTTTCGACCACGCAGCGGTTATGGTTGTCAGCCACAGGAACAGGAAACCCAGCAGCAGAGCGTTATATCGGTTCATCAGACCAGCAGACGTTATACTTTCAGATCAATGCGCTTGGCTTGTTTCTGGGCCTTGAGCGCCAGTTCCGTCGCGAGAAAGCAGTGCTCCTGCGACATAGCCGTTTCGGTGCGGTTAACAACGTCGTTCACCAGTTGCTCGCCGTAGGGCAGCGGTTCCTTGCTGCAATCAATATAGCGCGTTTCTTTGTGATCCGTCAGGAAAAGGTGATTACCCCCATCGCGTCCGCCCGGGTCAATGTTCTTCCGGATTTCAATGAACCCGTCGGTACCCAGGATGGTCAGGCGGCCGTCGCCCCACGATTTCAGGCCGTCGGGCGTGAACCAGTCGACCCGGATGTAGCCGGTACCGCCGTTGCCCCGGAGCATGACATCGCCAAAATCTTCGAAATTTGGGTACTGCGGATAATGCACGTTCCCGACCTGCGAGGCTACTACCTCGGCATTGGTGGAGCCGGTAAAATACAGAAACTGATCGAACTGGTGGGAAGCAATATCGCAGATGATACCGCCGAACCGCTTTTTGTCAAAAAACCAGTCGGGCCGGCTCTTGGGGTTCATCCGGTGCGGCCCCAGGCCTACCGTCTGAATCACCTTGCCGATGGCACCTGACTTCACCAGTTCGCCCGCTTTCACCGTGGCCCGATTCTCCAGACGTTCGCTGTACATGATCGAGTAGATACGCTTCGTTTCCTTCTGCACCTTCCGGACGTCGGCCAGTTGCTCCAGCGTCGTGATGCCGGGCTTATCGACCATGTAATCCTTACCGGCCTTCATCACCCGGATGCCGAGCGGTGCGCGTTCATCCGGAATGATAGAGCTAAGCACGAGTTGTATGGAGGTATCGTCCAGGATTTCCTGCTCACTGCGGGCGGCTTTGGCTTGCGGGAAGCGCTTGGCGAACTCCGCGGCTAAATCCGGCTCTTTGGCGTAGAAAGATACCAGTTCGCCACCACCACGAATCACCGCACCCACCTGCCCGTAGATATGGCCGTGGTTCACCCCGATCACGGCAAACCGGATTCGGGGCGCTACGTGTTGGTTCGGGCGGAGTAGGGCCGGGCTTTCAATAACCGGCTTTGATGGGTTTAAAAACTCATTCGGAATAGCCGGCGCTACGACTATGCCAGCCGCCGTTTTGATAAAATTCCGTCGATTTGCGTGTAAGTCGTTCATGATTTAATGAGTGAATGAGCGAAAGAGTGAATGGATGCTTGAATTATGGAGCAATCGGTTAGCTATTTCGCTCGTTCGCTTTTAGCCATCTCCAGTGCCTGGGTTGTCGTATAGTATTTTGCGATCATGTTAGGCACTTCCCAGTCCGGCAACTTACCCGCTTTCAGATACGTCAGGTAGTTTTCCGTTACCCGGCCGAAATGGGCTTCGTGGCCCTCTTTGTATTTTTCCGGAACGATGACCTCCCAGCCGGTTTTCAGCTTTTTCACCTCAATACCGGGATAGTTTTGCTGAAGCGTTCGGACAGCGGCAGTCAGGCTGCTTTCGTAAGCGGGGTTTTCGGCCAGGGGCTCGATGTACAGCGTTGGCTTGTACTGCTGCTCAGCGCCCTGCCGAATTACCAGATTGGCTTTCGTACCGCGCATAATGGAATAGTGGGTATCACCGGCGCCCTCCGGTGCTTTGTAGGCCCAGGTCACGGATACCTTCGCGTGTACACCCCGAAGCTGGTAGTTGATTTCCCCGTTGCTGTACACCTTCAACAGCGTGTCGTTTACTACGTCTTTTTTCAGGTAATCCGGGAAACCTGACTGGTTTGTAATCGTCTGGAACTGGCTGCGGGTCATGTCGGTCGTCCACCGGCGGGCCGTGTTCAGACGGATGTCTTTTTTGTAGTCAATGACCTGATTCGGGAAGCATTCCCACTGCACCAGGTCGACCAGGTGGGTCGTTACGTCTACGATTCCTTCTCCCTGCTGCGCTACGTCCATGAACCAGGCCGGCCGCTGAAGCACGCTGCCCGATACGTATTTGTAGAAGTGGTGAACGCTTTCCTTCGTTACGGCCGGATTGTCGGGCGTCCCTTTTTCGAGCGTACCAAAGACCGCCGGCAGCCTGGAAAACTCGCGCTGCAGCATCGTCGTGATCTCGAAGCGCTCGGTCATGATGTCGTACAGCAGTACGTTCTTTTTGGCGGCCGAGGCAAACGCGTCCTTCAACTGATCAAAGTTCCGGGCGTCGATCACCATGGGCTTATCGGCCAGTACGTTGAAACCGGCGTCGACGGCTTTTTTGATGTATTCGGTTTTCTTTTGATTGTTTCCAGCGATGACAACTACGTTACCGGCCTTCTCAGTCAGCATCTTCTCGAAGTAATCGTTGCCCGTGTATACCTTCTCGTCCCAGCGCGTCGGGTTTTCGGGTCGTTTGTTGTACGACTGAATTCGGTCCAGATGCAGTTTGACATCAGGTCCCGCCGGCGCATATACGCGCACCACAGGGCTGACCTCCGGATACATACTTTTCTGCACGAGAGCGGCATGAAAGTGACCGGGGTCTAACGTAACCAGTTGAAACGCGGCTTTCTTTTGCGCATCCTGCGCCAACGCAGAACTCCCGGCGACTATGAGCATAGGCAAAAAACAGCGGTAAACGGCAGCAAACAGTTTCATGTGTATCGAGAAATTATATGGGTGCATCTTACCGTAACCCGAACTAAGCGGGGTTGCCCGGACGGTTCGGGTTACGGTCATGACTACGGCCTCTTGCGCTGACCCACTAACGTGCTTTGTTGCTCGCCAGCATTTTGATCGCGTATTCCTTTCGTTGCGGGCGCGACAGCAACTTGTTGGCTTCCGGGTCGTTTTTGAACTGCTCGGCCTTCGGGTCCCAGTACAGCTTTCGGTTGAGTTTCATGGCCGCGTGGTGCAGCAAGCAGGCCGAACAGGAACGATGGCCAATTTCGGCGGGCGCAATCGGTTCTTTCCGGCTGATGATGCTTTCCAGCCAGTTACCGTGGTGCTCTTTGCTGACCGTCAGGTGGGTTTCGTTCGGACCGATCACCGACGTGAGCAGTTTGGGGTCGCTGGCGTCCAGTTTCTTGGCTGCATTCTGTTTCGCAATGGGGTCGCTGGCGGTAACGGACGCATCGCCCCGCGACACGAACACCCAGCCGTCGGTCCCCTCGAACCGGATGCCGTTGGGCAGTTCGTTGCTTACGATCATTCGAACGCCATTTTCGTATAGGGCTTCCGTCCGGAAAATGCCGTGAACATCCCACAGTCCACTCTTCGGAAAATCAGCTTTGCCCCCAATTTCAATCGGGCCGGTGAATTCGGTATTCATGGCCCAGTGAGCACAGTCGATGTGGTGCGACCCCCAGCCGGTGATCATGCCCGCGCCAAACTGTTCGCAACGTAACCAGCCCGGCCGGTCGTAGCCTACCTGCGGATGCACCCGCTTTTCGGTGTAATACACCTCCGGCGTTGTGCCGAGCCACATATCATAATTCAGGTTTTTGGGCACCGGCATTTCGGCTTCTTCGTCCCCCGACGGATCGCCGGGTAAGCCAACGTACACCGTTTTGAGTTGCCCGATCCGTCCGTTACGTACCAGTTCAGCCGCGTACCGAAACTGCTCCGACGACCGCTGCTGGCTGCCTACCTGCACAATCCGACCCGACTGCTTCACGGCATCGGCCATCATGCGGCCCTCCGAAATGGTGAGCGACGCCGGCTTCTGCATGTACACGTCCTTTTTGGCCCGTACTGCGTCAATCACGATGGGTGCGTGCCAGTGGTCGGGCGTACTGACCAGTACCGCGTCAATATCTTTGTTAGTCAGCAGTTCGCGGTAATCCGTGTAGACTTTGACACCGTCGTAGTCTTTACCCGTCTTCTTCGTATAATAGCCATTTACCAGTTTCTTCGCATCCTCGGCCCGTTTGCTATCCACATCACACACCGCCATGATCAGGGCGTTATCATACTGCCAGACACCAGGTATGTCGTGCCCCCGCGAGATACGGCCCGTGCCAATAGCGCCGACATTGATTCGATTACTCGGTGCGTTTTTACCGAATACGGATGCCGGTACAATCGTGGGGAAACCGCTGATAACCGCCGTAGTCAGAGCGCTCGTCTTCAGAAAATTCCGTCTCGACAAGGCTGATTCGTCTACTTTGCTCATGGCTTTATGAGTTAGGGTTTTGTATAAAAGTTTTCGCTTGTTTATACCTACTACCGCAGCAGATAGATATCGACTAATTGTTTGACCTCTTCGAGGGTACGGTCCGGCTTTTTGAACGGGGCCGGAATGGGTTTGCGGGCGTATTCCTGAAGGTACAGCACCCAGGCGTCGCGCCACCAGATAGCCTCCCGGTGCTGGGTAGCCAGCCGCCCGGCTACATCGGCATGAAGGACGGGATCGACGGCTGGTTTGACCTGCGCCCACTCCCGCTGCATCCACTGTACCGAGTCGGCTCCGGTGTAAAAACGGGTGCAGAGTTCATCCCAGAGCGTGCGGCCTGTCGACAGCTTCTGGCCCCACGGTACGTGGTGGAACCACAGCAGATACGGCAGCGGACAGGTCTGCGGGTTTTCCCACTGCCGACGTACTTCGGGTTGGTACTGCGCCAGGGCGTTGCTGCCACTGGCCGTCCGGTCGAAGCCTACGCCCACTGAATCGGCCCGGTGATAATACACGGCTGTCCAGTCCGGGCGGGGGCTTTTGTCCTGCCAGGGTTCGGGCGCGAAATGCACGCCAGCCCACGGGCGCGACAAGCCCATCGGTGTGTTGTAATCGACGTAGATGTCGCGTGATTTCAGCAGCATAGTAGTAATGCGCTTCACGGCCGATGGCTCACGCGTCAGGGTCATTTTCACCCATTCATCAGCAAGGCCTTCCGACGACAGGGTGTGGTCCCACGCCAGCCGTCCGAAGGCATACCAGTTGGCCTGCGCCAGCGGGTGGCCGGTCCAGTTGCGGTCGGTGCCGGTATTGGCAACCCCCGCCATGAGCGTCTGTGTGTAGCCGTGCAGACTACCGTCCACGACTTTGGCAACCGTTGATCCCTTGCCCTTTACGTAGGTATCGGAGTCCAGGCACTCTTTAAACAGGGGCGCTTCGTAGACCAGGTGCGTCGCAAAACCGAGGTATTCCTGTGTCAACTGAAACTCCATACCCAGCGGAGTTTTGGGCATATTGCCGAATAAAGGGGAAAACGGTTCGCGGGGCTGGAAGTCGATGGGACCGTTTTTCACCTGCACTATGACCTTTGGGTCAAACTGCCCGTCGAGCGGAGTAAACTCTTCGTAAGCCGCCTTAAATCGATCGGCCTTAGGATCCGCTTTGTAGACAAAGGCCCGCCAGATCACAATCCCGTTGTAGGGTTTCATGGCTTCGGCCAGCATATTGGCTCCGTCGGCATGGGTGCGGCCGTAATCCTGCGGGCCGGGCTCGCCCTCTGAGTTGGCTTTCACCAGAAACCCACCGAAGTCGGGTATGTACCGGTGGATTTCCTTTATCTTGTCGGCCCACCACTTCCGAACCTGCGGATCGAGCGGGTCGGAGGTTTTTACGCCGGCGCCCGTTCGGCCACCGAGCGTTTTGGGAGCCGCGAAATACACGGACAAATAAACCTTGATTCCATACGGCCGGAACACGTTGGCCAGAGCCGCCACTTTTTGCAAGTATTCGCCCGTCAGCAAGCGAGGGCTGGCGTTGACGTTGTTGACAACGGTGCCGTTGATGCCCAGCGACGCATTGGCCCGGGCGTAGTCTTTATACCGTGGGTCAATCGTTTCGGGCAATTCGTACCATTTCCAGAGCGACCCACCCGCATACCCCCGTTCGATGGTGCCGTTTGGATTATCCCAGTGGTTGAGCATCCGAAACTTCACCTTCGGGCTGCTAACCAGCGTAAGCGGATCGATGGACTGGCCTGTTTGCAGATGACGCAGCAGCGCAAACGTTCCGTACAGCACACCGGCATCGGTTTTAGCCGAAATCACAATGTTGTTCTGCCGTTTCTCAATCCGGTAGCCTTCGTCGTTTGCTACCGACACACCGGGCGTTACCTCCAGCACAATCCCACCGGTTCGGCTGCCGGCACCCGTCACTACCGGCACCGCCTTTCCCAACAGTCCCTGCAGGCCCATCCGCAACTCGTCGGTCGCCGACCGGACCATTGGCGTAGCTGCATTGACCGCAATGAACTGCATCGCCCGAGCGTACGCATCCCGTTGCGATGCGTTGGCAATCGGGTCATATTTCAGCCACAGCCGATAGCCGTCATCGGCCCGCGCTTCGTAACCAGAACCCTGGCAGAGTAGTAAAAACAAGGCCGTCAAATACGTTGCCCACAGCCTGTTCAATTCACGACAAGTAATCATTTGTTCTTTCAATTTCGAATGTGACTCTTTCACGAACGGGCGATTAATTCGCCCGCTGATGGAAGAATGACAGCCTCCTCCAGCGCCCGCGTAATCCCCAGTTCCAATCCGCGCAGCTCAGCGAGTCCGCGCAGGCGACCGATGGCCGAGTAGCCGGGATACGTCTTCTTGTGCAGATCGTCGAGCATCTGGTGGCCGTGGTCCGGCCGCATGGGAATCGACGGTTCGCCTACGCCCAGCCGTTCCCGCCGTTGCTGTTCCAGGACCAGCGCTTTCACGACGGCGTACATGTCGACATCCCCGGCCAGGTGGTCGGCTTCGTGGAAGTTTCGGGAGTCTTTTTCCCGCTTTGTGGTCCGAAGGTGGATAAAGTGAATGCGCTCACCGAAGCGCCGGATCATGCCCGGCAGATCGTTGTCAGGCCGAACGCCCAGCGAACCCGTACAGAACGTAATACCGTTGGCCGTTACGTCGCAGGCGGCCATGAGCTGCGCCAGATCGGCTTCCGTACTGACAACCCGCGGTAATCCCAGCAACGGGCGCGGGGGATCATCGGGGTGGATGCAGAGGTTTACGCCGACTTCCTGAGCCACCGGGGCTACCTCCTGAATGAAGTAATACAGATGCTCGCGAAGCTCAGCATCGCCGATGCGGGCGTATTCGTTCAGGAGGCCCTGAAACGTATCCATCGTGAAGCTTTCTTCCGATCCCGGCAGACCGAGCAACACAATGGCCGACAGTTCCAGCACCCGCTCCGGGGTCATCTGCGCAAATTTTTCGCGGGCCGATTCGATGATTTCCGGTTCGTAATCCGCTTCCGCCCCCGGTCGTTTCAGGATGTACAGATCAAACACGGCGAAGTCTTCCCAAACGAACCGCAGCGCCCGCGACCCGTCCGGCATTTCGTAGCTCAGGTTCGTCCGCGACCAGTCCAGCACGGGCATGAAGTTGTAACAGACCGTTTGGATACCACAAGCCGCCAGGTTTCGAATCGACTGCTTGTAGTTCTCGATATAGCCGGCCCGTTCCGGCTCTCCTTTCTTGATGGCTTCGTGTACGGGCAGACTTTCGACCACGGCCCAGTGGAGCGGTGCGTAGCGGTCGTTGTCAGCTTCGACGAGCTGCTTTCGTTTTTCGATTTCCTCCACCGACCAGACTGCGCCGACCGGAATCTGATGCAGCGCCGTCACAACGCCGGAGCAACCCGCCTGCCGAATGTCCATCAGCGAAACCGGGTCATTCGGCCCGAACCAACGCATCGTTTGTAGCATTCCCATAGTATTAGAAAAACACAATCCACAAGACCAGCAGCATCACCCCCAGAATAGCCGAAGCCACGAGGTTTTGCTGACGGTGTGCGGGTCGTTCAATTTTGTACTCTTCGTTCAATTCCACATTGCGGGCGTACTCGAACGTCATACCGTCGAGCTTTTCCTGCGCTGGGCGTTCGGTTGCCAGGCTGACAACAATCAGCAGCAGGATCGAGATAACGAACAGCAGAATGGCAAAGTGCATGAAGTTCATCTCGATCACCGTGCGCAGAAATGGGTTCGTGAACGGCGACGATTTATGAATAATCTCCAGTACGAACCGAAGCAGTCCCAGCACAAATCCCGTCCACAACACCACGGCGGCCCCTTTGGCGTTAGCCCGTGGCCACAGCAGGCCCACCAGAAACACGCAGGCAATCGGTGGGCTGATGTAGCCCTGCACGCTTTGCAGGTAGACGTACAACTGGTCCGACAGTACCGACACCAGCGGTACCCAGAACAGGCTCACCGCAACCAGCACGACCGTCGAGATTCGGCCAAAGTTCACCAGGCTCTTTTCTGATGCTTCCGGCCGGAATTTCTGGTACACATCAATGGTCATCAGTGTAGAGGCACTGTTGAACACGGCCGCCAGCGACGCCATCAGAGCCGCCAGCAGCGATGCCACCACCAGCCCCCGGAAGCCCGACGGCAGCAGGGTTTTCACCATGACCGGATATACGTCGTTCGGGCTGATTTTCTGACCGGGCAGGAGCATGCCCTTCTGTTGCAGCGCGTAGGCAATCAGGCCCGGCAAGACCAGAATAAACACCGGCAGAATTTTCAGGAAACCCGCCATCACCGTACCGGATTTGGCATGGTCGATGTTCTTGGCCGCCAGCACCCGCTGCACGATGCTCTGGTCCGTACACCAGTACCAGATTCCTACGATGTAGGGCGCAATGATCACCCCCGTCCACGGAAATTCCGGATCGCTCATGGGTTTGAACATCTCGAAGTGGCCGGCCGGTACGTTGGCAACCAGTTCGCTCCAGCCACCGACTTTGTCCAGTCCAATCCAGGTCAGCGCAATAGCCCCGACCAGCAAAATGAATGTTTGAATCAGTTCCGTGTAGATTACGGCACTCATACCACCGGCAATGGTGTAGATGCCTGTCACGACCACCAGCAGAATGGACGACGTGTAGATGTCCCAGCCCATCACCTGCTTCAGCAGAATACCGGCCGCAAACAGGTGCACCGATATCTTGGTCAGGATGTAGGCGATAATCGACACCGAACTCAGGTACCAGCGGCTGGCCGACGAGTAGCGCCGTTCCAGAAACTCCGGCATGGTGAACACGCCCGATTTCAGGTAAAACGGCACGAACACCCAGCCCAGAATCAGCAGACAGATACTGGCCGACCATTCGAAATTACCGGTCGCCAGGCCCGATACGTAGCCCGTACCCGACAGGCCGATAAAGTGTTCGGTGGAGATATTGGAGGCAAACAACGAAGCACCGACGGCAAACCAGCCGACATGCCGCCCGGCCAGGAAATACTCGGTAGAGGAGCGTTCCTGGCGGGCAAAATAGAAGCCGATGGCAAAGACAATCAGGAAGTAAGCCCCAATGATAGCGTAATCAAGGAAACTGAACTCAAGATTCATGAAGTAAAGCGAATAGATACGTTATATAAAATTCCTGCTACGAGGATTCGTTACGTTTAGCAGCATGACGGAACACAAAGGCATACAGCAGGCCCCAGGCTACCAGATAAGCCAGCCCGGCAACGTAGAACAGAATGTAGTACCCTTCAGACAGTTGGTTGAGGGCTTTGTAGTGGTCCAGAATCCGCCCGACAGCAATCGGAAAAACAACCCCGCCGAGCGTTCCGGCCATGGTTCCCAGACCAACCACCCGGCTCAGCACCTGCTTCGGAAACTGGTCGGCGGCTACGGTGAAAATGTTGGCCGACCACGCCTGGTGAGCCGCTACGGCCAGGGACAAAATGGCGATGACGGGCCACATGCTGCCCATCTGACTGATCAGCATGACCGGGGTAACGCACAGGGCAAACAACGCCATGGCCATCTGCCGGGCCCGCGTCGGGTTCCAGCCAATGTGGATGAGCCGCGACGATAACCACCCACCGCCGACACTGCCGATGGTAGCGGCCAGGTAAATGATCATCAGGGGAGCCCCCAGCTTTTTCAGATCAAGGTTGTAGATATTGGCCAGGTACGACGGCAGCCAGAACAGGAAAAACCACCAGATCGGGTCGGTCAGGAGCTTACCGCCCATGAATCCCCAGATGGCCTTGTTCGCAAAAATAGGGTAGCGGGTAGCCGGTTGCTCTTCGCCAATGATGTCGGTCGATGCGGCATCCGACGTAATATAAGCCAGTTCTGACGGACTAACGCGCCGATGACGGGCCGGTACTTCGTAGTAAAGCCACCAGACAATGATCCAGATAAAACCCAGCGCACCCGTTACGATGAAGGCCATCTGCCAGCCGCCGATGAGTGCCAGCCAGGGCACTACGGCAGGAGCCGCCACGGCCCCGATGTTAGCGCCCGAGTTGAAGATACCTACGGCCAGGGCCCGCTCTTTCTTCGGGAACCACTCGGCAACCGTCTTGATCGACGCCGGGAAGTTACCGGCCTCGCCAAAACCCAGCAGCGCCCGCGCCACCATGAAACCAAACGTACCGCCCGCCAGGGCATGCCCCATGGCCGCCAGACTCCACACGAAAATAGCCCCGATATAGCCAATCTTGGTGCCGATTTTATCGATCAGATAGCCCACAAACAGGGTACTGCCACCGTAGAAGAAGGTGAACACGGTCACAATGTTGGCGTAGTCGGATTCGGTCCAGCTAAATTCTTTTTCGAGAATGGGTTTCAACAGACTGATTACCTGTCGATCCAGGTAGTTGATCGTTGTAGCAAAGAACAGGAGGGCTACGATGAACCACCGGTAGCTACTCTTGCCGCCTGTTTGGCCGATACCGGAAGCCTGGCTTCCGTCCGTAACCGTGCCGTGGGGTGCAATTCCGTTCGGCGAGGAGTTAGTTTTCCCAATCAAAATACTTAGTGACGTTATGGTAAGCGATGTTGGCTGCCAATTGCCCCAGCCAATTGAGGTCTTTAGGTAAAAGACCATTTTCCACATCCCTACCGATGAGACGGCACAGAATTCGTCGAAAATACTCGTGACGGGAAAACGACAGGAAGCTGCGCGAATCGGTTACCATGCCAATAAACCGGCTCAGCAAGCCCATATTCGACAAAATGTTCAGTTGATTTTCCATCCCATCTTTCTGGTCGAGGAACCACCAGGCCGAGCCCCATTGCATCTTGCCGGCTACGCTCCCATCCTGAAAGTTACCGACCATTGTCGCAAAGACATCGTTATCGGCCGGGTTCAGGTTATACAGCACCGTTCTGGCGAGCTTATCGGTTTTGTCCAGCGCATCGAGAAACGACGCCAGGCGGTTGGCCTGCGGCAGATCGCCCATCGAATCGACGCCTACGTTAATGCCGAGCTGCCGGGTGATCCGCGTATTGACCTGCCGCAGAGCACCGAGGTGAAACTGCTGCACCCACCCCCGCTGGTGATACATCCGGCACAGTTCGAGCAGTACGTAGCCGGTCAGTTGTTCGAGCTGGATCGGATCAGCTTCCATCTGCCCCGTCAACAGTCGGTTGAAGGCCTTGTCCAGTTCGGTCGTGCGGTCCACGACGGGTGGCATCTGGGCTAGTCCATGATCGGCGGCCCGGCAACCCGTCTCGTGGAAGAACTGAACCCGCCGGGCCAGCGCCTGCACGAACGAATCCAGGTCGGTGATGGCCAGGCCGCTGCTGATCGACAACTGCTCTATCCGCTCCCGCCAGGCTGTGCCCGCAACCGGAAACAGCGCATCGGGCCGGAAGGTAGGCAGCATTGTCAAGCCTTCTTCGCCGTTGGCAGCGCGTTCGGCGGCAAATTGTTGGTGATACCGCAGATCGTCGGTGGGCTCGTCGGTGGTGCAAACTACCTTGACGTTGTGGTACTGGAGCAGGGAACGCGCCGACCACTGATGCCGCAACTGTTCATTGCACTGCTCATAGATCGCCCGACTGCTTGTTTCGTTCAACAGCTGACTGATACCAAACGGCCGTTTCAGCTCCATGTGCGTCCAGTGGTACAGTGGATTACGCATGGTATACGGGACGGTCTGCGCCCAGGCCTGAAACTTCTCGGCGTTGCCGGCATCGCCCGTAATCAGCCGCTCCGGAATGCCGTTTGCCCGCATGGCGCGCCACTTGTAATGGTCACCTTTGAGCCACAAGTCCGTCATGTCGGCGTAGCGTTTGTCCGTCGCGACCTCATCGGGGGGCAGGTGATTGTGGTAATCCACGATGGGCAAATTCTGCACGAATTCGAAATACAGGTAACGGGCGGTTTCGCTGTCGAGGACAAAGTTTTCGTCCAGAAAATTACCGCTGGCCGACAGGCTGTAGTCTATATCAATGGTTTGCATGTCAACTGATTTGTCGTCTTTTCGTCGTCACTTTCCACCCCGTTTGGCGGTTTCACCTTTCACGCGCACGTATCGATCTGCAAACTGCAGAAAGGTCGGCCAGTTGGGGCCGGTGGTATGCCCGCCACTGTGCTGCCGGAACGCAACGTCGCCGTCAACAAGCGCCGTTTCAATGGGCGGAAACTCCATTGTACCGAGTCCTTTTTTGCCGAGCAGTTCGTAGACCGGCCCGGCATAGGCGCCCCCCAGAAACATGCCCTTCGCGTCGACCCACTGCCCTTCCACCTTAGGCGAACCAGAACTGATAAATACCGGCCGTGGGGCACACAGAGCAACCAGTTCGTGCGCATCAACCGGCAGGTCGTTCGGCGTCAGCGGGCCGGCATATTTGATAAAATTACCCGCCATCCAGTGGTATTCGGCCGACGATGCTACGTTCTCGACCTGCTCGCCAAAGGTGCGCCGATGAATTTTAACACCCCCTTCGCCCGACGATCCGATGAAGCCAATGGCGATGCGGGGTTCGTAGGCCATCGTGACCGCAGCGGCTTTTCCGTAGCGCGACAGGCCCTCAATACCAACTTGTTTGGCGTCAACGGCCTTGTCGGTTTCGAAATAATCCAGAGCGCGACTGGCGCCCCACGCCCAGGCCCGAAGCGCTCCCCAGTCGTCGGGTTTGCGGGGCTGTCCTTTGTTGACTAAGCCGATAATGCCCTCCGTCAGGCCGGCACCGTTGTCGGCCTGGTAGCTGGTGGGGTAAATCACGGCGTACCCCCAGCCTTTAGCCAGCAGTTGCTGCTGCCAGGTAAGTGGCGCCGGGGCCGTCGTGGATGCGGGCGGTTGCTGAGGCCGGAACCCGGCCGGGAACCGGAAGCCGTAGCTCATCATGACGGGCACCGGTCCGGTCGCCCTGGCGGGCGTTGCCAGGGTAAGTTCAATGTCGACCTTGATGGCCGGATACGCCGAATTATCGACGTGGCCGACCAGTTGCTTCAGTTTGATAGGGTAGCCGCCGTTGACGGTATCTATTGAGCTGACCACCTCCCAGGTGACTTTTGGGGTATTGGCCGGCATACGCCCGTACACCTCCCGGTCAAAGTCCTCCACAATTTCGGGCCGCCGTTTCTGCCACCATTCTTTGGCAGTCGTGACTTTTTTGCCGTTTTTCAGCGTCAGCGGATCGGGCAGTGCGGTGTAGGTTGTAGCCTTGCTTTCGTCTACGTTGGCTGCGTTTGGCGCCTGCGGATTCCCCGATGGTCCCGGCCGCAGTTCTTTGATATTCAGCGCGGCCATCATGGCTCGGTGGTCGGCCTGAGTTTTGCGCTGCTGGCGGGCAAACAGGCTGTCCTGCTCGGGTGTTCGGGGACCAAACTGAGCCTGGCCCACGATCGGCATGGCCAGCAGTAAACCGTAAATGAGTGGAGTTTTACGCATGATAGGCAAGGAGTAGGTCAGTTAGTGGACGACTTGCTCAGGTCGCTCAGTGCTGGTGCGTGTACGCTTTCGGGCGGCCCGAGGTAGCTCGGTTTTACCCCACCCCGATCGATAACGAGTTTCTGGACAACCACCGCCGGATCGACCATCCAGAACTTCAGGACGTGTTCGCCGGGTTTGCTGAGCGTATGCCGGGACGTCAGCACGCGGATGTTGTTGGCGACCGATTGCTCCCAGACCCGGTTGGTTTCGCTGGCGTGGATGTTGATGATCTGGGGGGCTTCGTCGTCGAACGAGATGGCGTACCGCAGCCCCTTGTTGTCGTTGAAGTTGAGCGTCGGCGACAGGTACGTCTGCACCCGAACCGTTCCGCTGTCGGCCAGGTACACGCGGTACTCCAGTCGGGGCGAATCACCAGCCAGTTTGTCCTGACCAGGGGCCGTAACGGGCGACACCGTTACACCATCCCCCGTTCGGCCAACAGCCGGAATGCGCTGCCAGTTGATCGCTGCGGTTCCGACGGCCCGGCTGTAGTGTTCGGCATTAATAGCAACGTAGCCGTTGCTCTCCAAAAACCCGTTTACGTCGCCGGGCTTTGGCGATACGGGGTTACTGACCACCACCCGAACTACCACCCGGCTCCCATTCGGACCGGTTATCGTAACGGGGGCCTGGTTCGTGCCCGTGGGTGCTTTCGCCCAGTCGACACTTACCCAAAGTCGCTGTTCGGTAGCGATCGTTCCGGCCGGAGCAGCTAGTTTCACCCAGGGAGCACCGGCTTCGGCAGTGTAGGTGAACGTACCCTGTCCGCGATTGAACAGGTCGATGTAATACGTTGGACGCTGATAGGCGCTGAACGTGGGCAGCGTCAGTTCATCTCCGGAGCCCGGGAACCAGCTTTCGGTCCCCTCAACGGCCACCCCCATCTCAGCCGCGGCAGGCACCGTGATGGTTTCGACCTTCGGCATTGCGTTTTTTTCCGGCTGCTGCCAGTACGTATAGCCGATGTGAGTCTGATCCATCATGTGGCTCCATTTGCCACCAGCCAGTGTATCGTTGTAGTAACGGGTAATCTGCGCATCTTTCTCGAACAACTGCTTCACGCGCTCAGCCAGTACGTTGGTCGATGCCCGGCCCTGTTTGGCGTACAGCCGGTTTTTGGCCGTTGTCACGTACAACTCGTTCAGGTTGGCACAGGCTTTTACGGGGTGGAGCACCAGTTGAAAAAAAGCGTCCTGATACGTAGCCGGCAGCTCTTTGGCAATCGATTCGGCTTCGGCCAGCAGCTGGTTATAATCCGCCACGACCGTTTCGGCCTCCCGGTAGTGGGTCAGGCTGTAGGTATCGGGCGACAGTAACTCCGGTTTCCGGCGGGCGTTGTACTGCGTGTATCGGGTCAGGATGTTGGCAATGCGGGCCGCGTGCCGGCTGCCAAACTGCTTTTCGGCCCACAACCGCGTGTAGTCGTTCAGCTTGTCGGCCGGCCATTTGTCCGGGTTCCAGGCGAAATCCAGGAAGAACTCAATCGGGAACTCCATTGGTTTGATATCCCCGACGTTCACGATCCAGATCTGGTCGACGCCATGCCGATAGGCCAGGTTCATCTGCTCCCACGTACGGGCAATGGGATTGGTGTTCAGCCATTTGTAGTTACGGGGTCCACCCACATAATCGAAGTGGTAGTAGATACCGTAGCCGCCTTTGCGTTTTGGTGCCCCGAGTGCCGGAAGCTTTCGGATGTTTCCCCAGTTGTCGTCGCAGAGCAGCAACGTTACGTCGTCGGGAACGCGCATGCCTTTGTCGTAGTAGTCCTGCACTTCCTTGTACAGAGCCCAGAGCTGCGGGGTTGCCGAGGCATCCTTGCCGGTTACTTCCGTCAGGATTTTCCGCTGGTCGGCCACGATACGTTCCAGCAGGGCAATGTTACTTTCGCGGCTCATGGGCTCGTCGCCATCGCCCCGCATCCCAATGCTGACGATGCTTTCGTTGGTGCCCATCCGCTGAATACTGCTTTTCCAGAACGCCCGCAGCGTCGAATCGTTTTTCTGGTAATTCCAGGGGCCTTTGTCTTTGCCGTAGCGTCGCCATTCGTCGTGCGCCCGCATCAGCGGTTCGTGGTGCGAGGTGCCGATCACCACGCCGTATTCATCGGCCAGCTTCGGGTTCAGCGGATCATCGTCGTAGAAGACATTTCCCCACATAGCCGGCCAGAGGTAATTGCCTTTTAAGCGCAGAATCAGCTCAAATACGTGTTCGTAAAACGTGTGGTTGAAACCACCGAATTTCTCTTTTGTCCAGCCCGAGAGGGCCGGTGCTTCGTCATTGATGAAAATACCCCGGTACTTCACCGCCGGTGTTCCCTGCGTATGCCGACCGGGTAATACGTACAAATTGGCTTGCTGCGCGGCCGGTACGTCGGCCCACCAGTTCCAGGGCGATACGCCAATCTGCGCCGAAAGGTCGTAGATCCCGTAGATCGTGCCGCGTTTGTCGCTACCGGCAATGACCAGCGCCCGATCAACGCCCGGCAGCGGTTTCTCGATGGTCTGGATGATGAACGTTTCCCACTTGCCCGCTACGGCTGATACGTCGAGCTTCCGGGCTTTTATCAGTTGATTGATCAGCGGGCTTTTGCCAATCGTACCAATCAGAACAACCTGCTTAGCGGCTGTCTGCTGGTTTGTGGCCAACGTCGGTTCGGCGTTCGTTACCTGCCTGATGTCGGTCTGTAAGTTTCTGACGGCCCGGATTACGCCTGCATACTCAGCGGTACTTACGACCAGCGGTGCCGACTTTCCGCCCTCCGACAACGCAAACCGTCCCTGGCCATTCCGGCTCGAAACGTAGGTGTCAGGGTCGATACCAAAGGCGTTGGCAATTAAGCCGAAAGTAAACAGCGTGAGAAAAAGCAGACGGTTCATCAGAACTAACTTTTAGTGATGCCCTAACCCCACTGCGGGGTTAGGGCAAGCGTTTATCTACACAAAAAACGGTACGTCCTTGGTGGCGTATTTACGCATCCCTTCTTCGTTGATTTCGACGCCGATACCCGGTTTTTCGGACAGCGGAATGAAGCCATCTTTCACCATCGGGCCGTCGAACGTCACAATGTCCTTGAACATCGGGTCCTCGTGGAAGTAAATCTGCCACTCCAGAATCAGGAAGTTCGGCACCGACGCGCACACGTGGCTCGACGCCATAGCGCCCAGGTACGAAGCCACCATGTGCGGGGCAAACGGCACGTAGTACAGGTTAGCCAGGTTGGCAATCCGCTGCCCTTCGCCCAGTCCGCCGGCCTTCTGTAAATCCGGCATGATGATGTCTACCGCGCCAATTTCGAGCATCCGCCGGAAACCATGCGCCAGGTAGTGGTTTTCGCCCGCGCAGATCGGCGTGTTGGTTGCTTCGCGGATTTGCCGGTACGCTTCCGGGTTTTCGGCCGGAATGGGCTCCTCCAGAAACATCAGGTTCAGCGGCTCCATCATCTTGGCCACCCGCCGACCGGTCGTTACGTCGTAGCGACCGTGCATATCGACGCAGATGTCGACTTTTGAGCCGATGGCTTTCCGAACTCCCGAAATCTGGTTATACATCCGCTCCAGTTCGCCGGGGCTTGCCGTCCAGTTATACGCGTCGTATTTGTTCGGGTCATTGCGTTCGTCGATGTCGAACTTAACGGCCGTAAAGCCCATGTCGACGGCCCGTTTGGCGCTTTTGCCAAATGATTCGGGGCTGGTGTCGGTTTCCCGGTAGGCACCCGTATCGCAGTACACCCGCACCCTGTCGCGGTATTTGCCGCCCAGCAGCTGGTAGACCGGTAAGCCAAGCGCTTTCCCGACCAGATCCCAAAGCGCCGTTTCGACCGCCGACAGCACCCCGATGTACATCCCCGACTGCGCCCCTTCGAAGAAGCCCGACTTGCGCACATCTTCAAACAAGCGGTTGACGTTCAGGGGACTTTTACCTTTAATCCGCTGCCCCATCATCTTCACCAGGTGGTACGTTCCAGGCGTGGCGTCAACGGCTTCACCGCAGCCCCAGATCCCCTGGTTGGTGTGTATTTTCACAAACAGGCTGTGTCCGTTACGGATGTAGCCGCATTTGATGTCCGTAACTTTCAGATCCGACGGGGCCGACGACTGCGGGGTACGATCAAGGGCTGTTTCGAGGCCCTCGCCGAACGACGACATCGACGTAGCGGCAAATGCACTGGCCAGGGCGCTTTTGGTTAAAAATGAACGCCGGCCGAGCGACTTGTTTTCCGACTGGTAAGTAGTTGATTTCATGGTTTTATGAGGGTTTAGGTGTCTGACTTACCAGGTACGGGTTTTCAAAAATTCCTGAATCTGCTCTTTCGGGACGGGCAGTTTGTCGATGTACGTATTGAGCCATTGCGAGAAATCCTTCTCGATGTCGGCCGACCAACGGGTATCAATTTGCCCGGACGTGTATTTCTGCTCGCGGAGCCGCTGGTGGCTGAACATATCGCGCAGCCGAACGATCTCAGAGGTTTTTACCACCTTTTCGGCCAGGTGGGGCGGAATGAAAATCACGCCCCCATCGCGACCCAGCACAATATCACCGGGCATCACCATCACCTTGCCGATGCGCGTCGGCTGATTGATACTCACCAGCGTTGTGTTCAGGGCGCCATTGGGATCGTTGAGGTGGTGCGACGGGTGGTATGACCGGAAAAAAGACGTAAACCCGCCCAGTTCCTTCAGCCCGTCGACGTCGCGAATGGCCCCCTCGTATACGATGCCGTTGCCGGTTTTTGTGTAAATGTCGTTGCCGAGGTTATCGCCGATGGTCGGGCCGTCTTCGTGCATCCCGAACTGATCCACTACGTACACATCGCCTTTGGTGAGCAGGGCAATTGGCCAGGTGTTCTGCGCTTTCACGCGCCCGTCTTTCTCGTGGCCTTTCTTGTCCAGAAAACGGTGTACGTCCGGCCGACCGGGCATAAACGTCGCCGTGACGGCCCGTCCAACCAGCACACTGTCGGGGTTGATGGTTTTCCAGCCATCCGCGTACTGGTACTTGTAGTTTTCGTTACGGAGAACAGCCCAGGCTTCTTCGTGGGTTACCATTTTCATCCGCTTCAGAATGGAATCGGGTACTTTCGGGCGACCGTCAGGATAGCGCTCACCTTTCCATTCCGGCGTCATGGCGATCAGATCCTCGCGGGAAATCTGTTGTCCCAGCGACACCGTCAGGCTACCAAACAGGCAGAGTAAACTTGCTGTAATGCATGCCAGCTTCATAGATTTTGTCTGGAATTTAGGGTTTAGAATTTGATGTGAATAAGCAGGTTGCACCTGTCTTCTACCTATCTTATGCAATCGGTTTACAGAACGCTGCATGCTGGCCAGCATGCTTTCCTATTTGAGAAAACACACTCCCTGCCGAATGTCAGGGAGTGTGCGCATTACAAAACCTATGATTAATCAATTATCGGTGCCGGTCTACGTCGTCGTGACGATCAGTAGCCCGGGTTTTGCGGAAACTTCGGACCGGTGGTCGTAAGGTCAATCTGCGACTGCGGAATAGGCCGCAGCACGTGGAAATCCCGGAAGCCCGGTGTTGGGTTATAGCGTTCCAGCCGGGTCTTCAGCGTCTGCGTCCGAACCAGATCCTGCCAGCGCACGTATTCGCCGTATAGCTCACGCGTCCGCTCATCGAGCAGGAAGTCAATCGTGGCCTGCGCTGGGGTAATGGTCAACGCAGCGGCTGCGGCTGTGTTCTGCGCGGCCGTGTTGGTCGCCCGGTACGCGGCCCGCTGCCGGACGGCGTTGATCAGTGTGGCTGCTTCGGCGGGTTTGTTATCCTTGATGTATGCTTCAGCCGCCAGCAGGTACGTATCCGCCAGCCGGAACAGGATATACGGCCGGTACGACGACTCATTGACCGTCAGTCGGTTTACGGCGGCATATTTCGTCATGGTCGGGTGCAGGTCAGCGGTGTACTGCGACGGCGCAATGATTACCCCCTTGAACGCCCGGCGCTGGGCTTCGGTCACTTCTACCCCTGGCATCCAGATAGCCGTATCGCCAACTGCCAACGTACCGCGGGAAGTCGTCACGGGCACCGTCCGGTTGAAAATCCAGGCCGACTGAAACGTTTTAAAATACCGCGAATCGTTCGCGCGATCGCCAAAAGCCGTGTTCAGCGTGTAATTGGTCGGCCGGAACCGCCGGAACGGCCGACCATTGCGCAAATCGCGGTCCATCACGGCGATGGTGTTATTTGGCGCTCCGCTGATCCCCGCGTTGACGTTCAGGGCGTTGGTATACAGCGACACCCAGAAGAAGTTTGACCGGTTCTCTTTGTTGCCGTTTGCAATCTGGGGCGAGTTATTGAACTGGCTTTCTGCGTAGCTGGGATCGGTGTTGCGGTCTACGACGAACAGCACTTCTTTACCATACTCGTTGCCTTCGCGGTGTACGTTCGCAAAATCCTGCTCCAGCCCTACCCCATACGTAGCCTGGTTGTCGATCAACTGCTTAGCCGTGGTGTAGGCGTTCTGGAAATCCGTTGGCTGAGCAGCCGCCGACCAGCCGCGAGTCAGGTATACTTTCGACAGCAGGTGCAGCGCAGCCGGCTTGGCCGCCCGGCCTTTTGAGGGAGTAGCCGTGTTGGGCAGCTCCTGAATAGCCTCGGTCAGGTCCTTAATGATCGCGGCATACACATCAGCGATGGGTGCCCGGGCCGCCGATGTAGTCGGTACGTCGATAAACTGAAGGCTCAGTGGTACGTCTCCGAACGTCTTTACGAGTTCAAAGTAGTAGAACGCCCGCAGGAATTTGGCTTCGGCCAGCAGGGTTGTCCGACGAGCCGCGTCAATGTTCGCGCTCGGTCCAAATTTCAGCACTCCATTCAGGTTGTTAATGGCCTGATAGGCGTTGTTCCAGATACCGGTAATGTTCCCGTTCGACGGCAGGATGTTGGCATACTCGAAGTACGTCCGGTCGCCGTCGCTGGCTCCCAGAATCGACTCATCCGTACCAGCGTTGGCGGTGTAGGTAAACCCTTCTGAGCCCCAGAAGAAACGCATGATCGAATACGAGGCCGTAATACCGCCCTCCAGTCCGCCGGCCGTGGCGAAGAACTCGGGGCCCAGTTCTGAGCGAAACTCCTGATCGAGTACACTCTGGCAGCTTGTCGACAGCAGGGCCATCAACGTCAGAGCCACACTGCTTAGTTTTAATTTTCTATTGATTGTCATGATGTATTTGCATTTGGCTACCCCAACCTGATTGAACGAGTTGGGAGCAGTAATTTAGAATTTAAGGTTTACACCAATCAGCAGCTGGCGGGTCGGCGGAGTTGTCAACCCAACGGTGATTGCCCGCGTGGATACGCCCGTACCGCTGCTGGCTCCCTGCGTCGGCACTGCCCCACCAGTACCGGTTCCCTCGGGATCGATACCCAGTCCATTGGCTACGAACGGCGAGTAGATCAGGAAGGGGTTCCGCGACGTGAGGTAAACCCGCGCCGATCCGAAGCCGATCTTATTCAGGAAACTATTGGGTACCGTATAGCCCAGGCTGAGGCTTTGCATCCGAACAAACGAGCCGTCGTGGTACCCCAGCGTCGAGGAGTAATTAATACGGTCGCCCGGAGCCGGTTGCGGGAACGCATTGGTCGGGTTGTTCACTGTCCAGTAATCAAATTTCACCTGGTTCACCCGGCCGTTGTTCAGGAAAGCGTACCCCGTGCCCGTTCCGTCATTCTGGAAATACGTCGCCACCAGTGTGTTGCCGATGCGGGCGTTCATGGTAGCGGTCAGGTCCCAGTTTTTATACGTAAACCGGTTCGTCATCCCACCGATCCACTTCGGCTGGAACGAGCCGACAATCGTACGGTCGGCATCGGTGATCCGACCGTCGCCGTTGAGGTCTTCGAGCTTAATCTGTCCCGGCACGGCATTGAACTGCTTGGCCTGCTCAGCCTCACTGGTCTGCCAGATACCGATTTTCTTATAATCGTAGATGACGTTGAGCGGTTGTCCGACGAACCAGCCGTTGCCGATGTCCTGGGTTTTGGCAGGGTCTTCCAGCGCTACGATTTTCTCCCGGTTAATGGCAAAGTTCAGGTCGGTTGTCCATTTGAAGCCGGCCGTCCGGTTGTCAACGTTTACGGTGCTGAGCACTACCTCAACCCCTTGTCCCTGGGTTTTGGCCGCGTTGGTCCAGTAGCTGTTGGCACCGTTGCTGAGGGGCAGGTTTTTCTGCACCAGCAGGCGGTCCGTAACTTGCCGGTACAGGTCAATTGAGCCGGTGATGCGGTTGTTGAAGAAGCCGAAATCAACGCCAAGGTTGGTGTTGCTCGTCGATTCCCAGCGCAGGTCGCGGTTGCCCAGGCTGCTCACAAAGTAGCCCAGCGAGTTGACGGTACCGAAGTTATAGCGGTTCGTCGACAGACTGCCCCGCGTCGCTCCGGACGGAATGCCCTGGTTCCCCGTGATCCCGTAACCGGCCCGCAGCTTCAGGTTCGAAATGAACGTCAGTTCCTTCATAAAATCTTCGTTGCTGATGTTCCAGCCCAGAGCAAAGGCGGGGTAATTCAGCCACGTACCTTCGGGAAACACCGACGAGCCGTCGCGCCGGAACGTAGCCGTCAGCAGATAGCGGTCGTTGAACACGTAGTTCACCCGGGCCATGATCGACACCAGACCGCTCCGGTTAAAGCTGTTATTGCCACCCGCCGGCACTACGGGCGTACCGCTGGCGAGATTCAGGTTATAATACTGGATGTAGTCGGCGGGCAGACCCGTCGCTTCGACCCGGTTGGTAAAGCCGCGATCCTGTTGAACGCCGTACAAACCCGTGAACGTCAGGCGGTGTTTTTCAGCCAGCACCTTGTCGTAGGTCACGATGTTGTCGATGGTGTAGCGGTACGACTCACCGTTCTGTACGGCCGCACTGTTCTGCGTCGGCAGGGTCGAGCCGGGGTTGATGATCGTATTCGGCCCGGTATAGCTGCCAAAGTTTTCCTGCCGGAAATCCAGACCG
Source organism: Fibrisoma montanum (assembly GCF_003583365.1). GTDB lineage: Bacteria > Bacteroidota > Bacteroidia > Cytophagales > Spirosomataceae > Fibrisoma > Fibrisoma montanum. Next base: position 382,213 of record NZ_QXED01000002.1, on the reverse strand, counting down.
ACGTTCAGCCGGTACTTGAGCCCGTCAATGATCTGCACTTCGCCATAGAGACTGTTGAACGTAGTGATCCGACGCCGACGCTGCACAATGGCATTTTCGTCTTCCAGCGTAATCGGGTTCATGCTCGACAGTTCATCGATTGTTCCCTGCAGCGGGCGCAGGTTAGGTGAACCGTCTGGCAGGTAAGGCGAAGTGAGCGGGCTTAGCCGCAGTGTGTTGTAGATCGGATTCACCCCTTCCCCACGGGTGTAGTTGAGGTTACTCAGGTTTGTCAGCCCAACTTTTACGCGGTTTCCGATTTTGGTATCAATCGACGTACGCAGGGAAAACCGCTCGAACGACTGCCCCGTGATTACCCCCGTTTCTTTGTAATAACCGCCGGAAAAACTGTACTGCGTGTTGTCCGTTCCGCCCGACAGACTGAGCTCATTGTTGGTAACGAAGCCTTTTTTATAGAGCAGGTCCTGCCAGTTGGTAGAGGTTCCGGCTGCGATACCCGCCGTTTCGTCGGGCGAGTACCCGGCGCTGTACTGCGCCAGATCGCGCATCGCTTTGAACTCAGCACCGTTCAGCATCGGGTATTGGCCCAGCACGGTATTCTGACCGGCGTAGGCGTTGTAACTGACCTGCGGTTTTCCCGCCCGACCGCGCTTGGTGGTGATGATCAATACGCCGTTTGAACCTCGTGACCCATAGATGGCCGTGGCCGACGCATCCTTCAGAATGTCGATAGTCGCAATGTCGTCGGTATTGAGGTCGTTCAGGCTGCCACCGTAGGGTACACCGTCTACCACAATCAGGGCGTCGTTTGACCCACTCAGCGAGCGATTACCCCGAATCCGGAGCTGAGCACCGGCACCCGGCGCCGTACCCGTACGAGCCAGGTCAACCCCGGCCGCACGGCCCTGCAATGCCTGCAGTACGTTGGCCGAGGGCACTTCTTTCAACGCTTTGGCATCCACCGATACGACCGACCCCGTCAGGTCCGAACGGCGCTGGGTACCGTAACCAACCACGACCACTTCGTTCAACTGGTTGTTGGCCGGTGTAAGCTGTACGCGCAGTTCCTCCGCCGGATTACCAACGGTTACCTCCTGACTGGCGTAGCCAACCAGCGAGAGGACCAGGATATTCCCGCGTTCGGCGGCAATGGTGAACCGACCATTGGCGTCGGCCGCCGTCCCTCGCTGGGTGTTCTTAACAAGAATACTGACGCCGGGCAGCGGTTGGTTGGTTTCGTCGAGAACCACCCCTTTCACCTGGCTGGTCTGGGCAAATGCCGCCACGCTGCTGAGGCATATAAATAGGAATAACAGGATACGCTTTGCAGATCCGGGTAGTCGAACCGGCAGAGCGGGTTGTGTTTGTTGAGGTAAAACTTCCATAATTAACGGGTCATCATTGGTTAGTCCTTACTGCTACTACGTATGGATTTTTAGAACAGGCCGACGATCCTAGCTGATTCGTCTACATTTAGCGTCTAAAAATCCTACAATTTCTGATCTTTTGCAACCGATTGCATAAAAATTTTTGATTTTCGTTTCATTTTTCGGTGCTACAGCCTTTTTCAAGTCAATAATCAACCGCTTGTTTCTATCAACTGAGTTGATCTGGTATTTTATCCTTGTATTACTATTTTGCTGATTATGGTGCTGAAAAGAAGACAAATGCCCTGATTTAACCCTATTTATGTACCCTTTCAATAATCACGCAATCAAAAGTCAGGCAGAAGCGCGGGAACGGCTTAAATAAATACGTACTTTGGAATAATATTTAACAAGTGCTATCAATCGATTGCATAATTAATGCTATACCTAACCACGAATACGATTGCCCGTATACATTCATGGAGAAAGAAATAACTATATATGACATTGCTAAACGGCTCAAGTTGTCGCCCGCAACGGTTAGCCGGGCGCTGAACGACCATCCGGCCATTAACAGCGATACCAAAACGTTGATCACGGCTATGGCGCGGCAGATGGGCTATCGCACCAATACGTTCGCCAGCAACCTGCGTCGACAACGGACTAATACAATTGGCGTCATTGTACCCCGCCTGAACAGTAACTTCATGTCGACCGTGCTGGCCGGAATGGAGAAAGTAGCCAACGAAGCCTCCTACAACCTGATTATCAGCCAGTCACTGGAATCGGTTAAGAAAGAAATTGCCAACGCCAAGACCATGTTTAACAGCCGGGTCGATGGGCTGCTGGTGTCCGTTGCCTACGATACCGATAAATTCGACCACTTTGAGGCTTTTATCAAGAAGGGTATTCCTTTGTTGTTCTTTGACCGCGTTATTGAGCACAAGCAATGCACCAGCATTGTCATCGACAACGTTAAAGCCGGCTATGATGCCGCAACGCACCTGATTGAACAGGGATGCCGACGGATTGTACACGTAACGGGCAACCTGAAGCGGAACGTATACGCTGATCGGTTAACGGGCTATCAGCAGGCACTGCGGCAACATGGATTACCGTTCGACGAATCGCTTGTGATGATCACCGACCTCAGTCAGGAAGCGGGTACAGAAGCCGCTAAACGCATGCAGGCCATGCCCGAACGCCCCGACGGCGTTTTTGTGACCAACGATTTCTGCGCGGTCTGCTGTCTGATTACGTTAAAGAAGCTGGGCGTTTCGGTTCCCGACGATATTGCCGTAGTGGGCTTCAACGACGACCCGGTGTCGCAGGTTGTCGAGCCGGACCTGACTACGATTCATTATCCCGGGGCAAAAATGGGCGAAGTCGCGGCCCAAAGTTTGATCAACCACCTGAACGGCCTGTTGGACATTCAGACAACGAACAAGATCATTCTCCATTCTGAACTGGTCGTCCGCCATTCGTCGCTGAAAAGCGGTAAATGACACCAGTTTCAGGTCAACCGCTTACCGGTTTGCCAGGGTAACGTTTCTATTATTCCGGCCAATTGAATGAATAGGAGTTATCCAAAATAACAAAAAGCAGCCGGGTCGTCTTCTGACGACCCGGCTGCTTTTTGTTCACTATCCTTTAGATGTACTGATTGATGATGGCCTCGAACAGCTCCTGCTTGCCGCTGATCTGCCGCGGCTCGCCCTGCTCCAGTGCATACTGCCGCAGATCCGCCAGCGTCAGCTCACCCCGCTCAAAACGTGCCCCCTCACCACTGTCATAGCTCGCATACCGCTCCTGACGAAGCTTGCGGTACGGCGACTTCTCCAGGATGGCCTCCGCCACCACGGCCGCCCGCGCAAAGGCGTCCATGCCCCCGATGTGCGCAATGAACAAGTCCTCCAGATCGGTCGAGTTCCTCCGCGTCTTGGCGTCGAAGTTCACCCCGCCTGACTTCAAGCCGCCTGCCTCCAGGATCACCAGCATCGCTTCGGTCAGCTCATAGAGGTCCATGGGAAACTGGTCCGTGTCCCAGCCGTTCTGGTAGTCGCCCCGGTTGGCATCGATCGAACCCAGCATGCCCGCATCGGCCGCCACCTGCAGCTCATGGGCAAAGGTGTGGTTGGCCAGCGTGGCGTGGTTGGTCTCGATGTTCAACTCAAAGTCATCGGCCAACCCGTGCCGGTTGAGGAAGCCCACCACCGTGGCCGCATCAAAGTCGTACTGGTGCTTGGAGGGCTCCATGGGCTTGGGCTCGATGTAGAAGGCCCCCTTGAAGCCCTGCTGGCGGGCGTAGTCCCGGGCCATCTGCAAAAAGCGGCCCAGGTGCTCGGTCTCCCGCTTCATGTTGGTGTTCAACAAGGACATGTAGCCCTCACGGCCTCCCCAGAAGGTGTAGCCCGAGCCGCCCAGCTCGATAGTGGCATCGATGGCGTTCTTGACCTGCCAGCCCCCGTGGGCCAGCACGTGGAAGTCGGGGTTGGTGGCCGCCCCGTTCATGTAGCGCTCATGGGAGAAGAGGTTGGCCGTGCCCCAGAGCAGCTTGACGCCACTGGCGGCCTGCTTCTGTTTGGCGTAGTCGACGATGGCGCGGAAGTTGGCTTCGAACTCGGCGTTGGACTTGCCTTCGGGGGCGACATCGACATCGTGGAAGCAGTAGAACTCGATGCCCATCTTGGTGATGAACTCGAAGGCGGCATCCATCTTGTGGTGGGCGGCTGCCAGGGGGTCGTTGGTGGCCAGGGCATCCCAGGGGAAGTGCTTGGTGCCGGGTCCGAATGGGTCGTTGCCGGTGCCGCAGAAGGAGTGCCAGTAGGCGACGGCAAAGCGGAAAAGGTCCTTCATGGGCCGTCCCAGGATGAGACGGTTGGGGTCGTAGACCTTGAAGGCGAGGGGGTTGTCGGAGTCACGCCCTTCGAAGGCGATGGGCTTGTCGACAAAGGGGAAGTAGGCCGTATCGCCCAGTGTAAGCTTAATTTCAGACATGCTATTCAGGTTGATTAATCTATTTGGTAGAGGCCGGATAATTGATTGTTTCAAAGGAACCATCCGGTTTGCGCGTCAGCTCGGTCACTTTGACGTTCCGCAGGTGCGTCTTCCCCGACAATTCGGTGTCGTGGTAGAACAGGTACCATTTTCCCTTAAACTCAATGATGGAGTGGTGGGTCGTCCAGCCCTGCACGGGTGTCAGAATAACGCCCTGGTACGTAAAGGGCCCGTATGGTGAGGTTCCGGTTGCGTAGGCCAGAAAGTGAGTGTCGCCGGTTGAATACGAGAAATAGTATTTATCCTTGTATTTATGCATCCAGCCCCCTTCAAAGAACCGACGTTTGTTGTCGCCGGCGAGCAGCGGCTTACCGGCTTTATCAAGAATCTTGATTTCTTTTAGTGGCTCGTCAAACTCCAGCATATCCTTGGTCAACCGGGCCACTTTAGGTCCCAGAGCGGGTTCGGCAGCGGCCGGTTCTTTGCCGTTCGGATCATACTTCCCGCTGCGCCAGCGCTGGAGCTGCCCGCCCCAGATACCGCCAACGTACATATACGCCTGGCCGTTCGCATCGGTAAATACGGCCGGATCAATACTCAGACTTCCTTTCATAGGAGCCGGTTCAGCCTTGAACGGCCCGGTCGGCGACTTACTGGTAGCAACGCCGATGCGAAATACGCCCTGCTTGTCCTTAACGGGAAAATACAGATAGTAGGTACCATTCTTATACGCAGCATCGGGAGCCCATAATTGCTTGCCTGCCCAGGGAATATTCTTGATATCCAGCGCAACGCCGTGGTCCGTTACTTTGCCATCAATGCGGTCCATCGACAGCACATGGTAATCACGCATGGCAAAGTGGCTGCCCAGGTCATCTTCAGGTACGCCCGCTTCGTAATCGTGAGACGGATAAATGTAGATTCGGCCGTTAAAAACATGCGCTGAAGGATCGGCGGTGTAGATGTGGCTGACCAGCGGCTTTGATAAGAGCTTAGGAGCAGTTCTGGCCTGCTGCTGACCAAAACCAGAAACGGTTCCAAGCAGGGTCAGACCCAGCGCTGGAACAATAGATTTAATCTTTCCAATCATACAAGGATGTGTCCACGAATTGTATAAAGGCAATATTAACTAAATAAAAGCACAGGCTGCAATCGATTGCACAAAATTAACAAAACTACGGTATTCAAATTATCAGTAGTTAATCAGGTTGTGGTTATCTGTTTAATTGCATCATCCAGTCGTTCATAGGGAACGTAGCCGCGTGCAATAAGGTACAGCTTGTTGCCGGCATCAACGATAACGGACGGAAACCCGTTAATACCGTATTGAGCCACTACGTTAAATTCGGCCCAGGTCTGTTCTTTTATGGCCTGATCAGCAATATGGGCAGTAAACTCATCAGGGTCTACGCCGAACGGTTCTACCAGCGGGCCATAGTTTGCATCAACGTTCAGATCAATACCGTCGTAATATAGCGCCTTCTGCAGCGTTCCGGCAAATTCAAGCTGCCGACCGGTTTGCAGCGCTTTGAAAAGCGTCATCGCCATACCCGGTTTTTCCGAATCCGACAGGTAGGTACCAGGCTTGAGGATCTTGTCCAGATAAGCCTCACCGAACTGCACACCGGTATGCTCCTCAACCACTTTATAGGCCTGTTCAATGTACGACATCGACACCCCAATAGGCTGAACGCGGGGACCGGTCATCATCCCACCGCTCAGCACGTCGAAATCGAACGTATCCGCGTAGGTATCATAGAACCGACGAATAACTGGACTGAAGCCATAACACCAGCCACAGAGCGCATCATAGATATAAATGATACGTGGTTTTTGCGTTGTCATACGTTGCGGGTTATTTGCCTGAAAAAAGCAAAGCGCACCGAAATAGTTCAGTGCGCTCAGTAGGTAACAGCTTCCCGGTCGGTTTGACTTACCGAAGCCCCCGAACAAACCGGCGCATGGTGTCGCGATACACCTGCTCCGACTGCTCAATTGGTTGCTGGTCTTTCAACAGCATCGTCAGCATGATCATGCCGTGCGAGATAGACCACCACTCAAAATAAAGCTTGCGGATGCTTTCCTTTGATTTCGGAATGAACGAGAAGATGATGTCGCTGACAATGTCGCTGACAGCCTGCATTTCGCTTGACTGATACACGGGCAGCGTACAGTAGGCCCCATCCAGATTATACATTACCTGGTAAATCTCCGGCTGACGACGGGCGAATTCCCATTGGATGAGCGAAATTTCATAGAGCCGTTTTTCGGGATCGCGATACAGTTTCAGAATGCGCTCATATTCCTGCCGCAGATGGCGAAATCCTTCACTCCGGATCTCGTCGAGCAGGACGTCCTTGCTATCGAAATATTCGTAGACTATGGGCGCACTGTATTCAATAGCATCAGCAATTTTACGAATTGAAACGGCCTGCCAGCCTTCCCGGCGGGCAATGTCTTTTGCCGTTAAGACAATTCCAGAACGGGTTTGCTCCCGGCTGCGCGGCTTTCGCTCGATAGCTTCCATTCGGTATCGGTTATTTGTATGAGTTAACGGTGTTAAATTCGCTGAAAACTAGTAATTTAAGTCGGCAATCACTACCCTTTATACGGCGTTTTCGGAAAAAGTCATCACAAACAACCGAAAAATTTTCGCTAACGATCTGTCTTATAAACAATTGTGCATAGACCGATACGTGAAATTTTAACTAAATTTTAAACAGAGCTTACGGGCGTCACCGTTTCTCCGCCAGCAGCCACACGGCCTCATCCCCCAGCTCGAACGGCGTACCATCGACGGTTCCGTAAGCCGCCAGCACCGTCATACCAGCCTCCCCAAATAACTGAATTAATTCGGCCAGCGTAAAGATGTACTGCTCGGCGGTTCGGGTCTGTGTTTCGCCATTCCGAACGTAGGTCAGGTGTGAATCAATCCGGCTTTCGAGCGGATGGTATTCGTTCTCGACCAGAAACAGAATATCCTCACCCACAGGCAGCCAGTTACGTTCCTGGTAGTCGGGCAGTACCACCTCGGCAATCATGCCCGAGTGCGCCAGAAACCGGCCGCCCGGCCGCAGCAACGCGGCTATCCGTGCCAGAAACGCCTGCATCCCGAACCGGGGAAAGAAACTGAAACTGTTGCCCAGGCAGTAGGCAGCATCGAACTCGCCATCCAGCGGTACCGTCTGAAAATCGGCACAAAGCGCTTCAATGGACAGCCGGCCGGCCGTAGCTGTGGCCTGAAGTTCGTCAATGTATTCGGCGGAGATGTCGACGCCTGTTACGTGGGCACCCATCCGGGCCAGGGGCAGCGCATGACGACCGTAGCCACAGAAAACGTCAAGCAGCCGATCGCCCGGGCCAAATTCCAGCGTTTCGACCAGAAGTTCCAGATCCAGCTGCGTGGCTTCGTCTGACTGAGCGGCCCGCCAGGCCTCCTGCGGCAGACCGTAAAAAAAATGGTGATACCAGGCCATCGTCTGTTGGGGTTGGGCAGCAGACCGCCTGCTGCCCGGAATGGTTACTCGATTGCTTGCAGGGCGTCCTGTACGGCCTGAAAATTGGGAATCTTGCCGGGGTTCTCGAGCACTTCATTGTAGCGAATTACGCCCTCGCGATCAATTACGAAAGCGGCCCGTTTGCTGACACCCCGCATGTTGTAGGAAAACGTTTCGTGCAGCGCATTGTAGGCAGTCGATACGTCCTTGTTAAAGTCAGAAAGCAGTTGAAAGGGCAGATGCTGGTCGTCCTTGAACCGGGCCAGTACGTAGGGCGAATCGACCGAGATGGCCACTACGTCGGCGTCTAGGTCGGTATACAGGCTGATGTTATCCCGCATCTCGCAGAGTTCGGCCGTACACACGCTGGAAAAAGCGAGTGGAAAGAACAGAACTACCAGCTTGCGGCCGGCAAAACCGGTTAGTGAAACTTCCTTTTTGTCGCTGCTGAAAAGCGTAAACTCCGGGGCTTTCAGCCCGTTTTGAATGGCCATGTTGAGGTTGTATAAAGATAACTGGTCGCAAAAGTAGAGAAATGTCGGCAGGCAATGAAACGCCTGCCGGGCACTCCCTAAGAGACGGGCACTTATCCCGCTGAACGGTAAAAAAAGTAATATCTTTCCGACCAAAACTCTTTTTTCCGCATGCAGACATACTGGGGCATTGACCTGGGCGGCACCAAAATCGAAGGCGCTATTTTGTCGGCGCCCTCGCCCGACGCCGTCATTATTCGCAAACGTATCGATACGGAAGCTCACCTGGGCTACGACCATATCCTGTCCCGCGTGGGCGTTCTGATCGACCAGTTAAAAGCCGAAACGGGCTATCAGCCCGACCACATTGGTTTTGGCACACCCGGCACCTTCGACCCATCACTGCAGGTAATGAAAGGCTGCAACACAACCTCGCTCAACGGCAAACCCATGAAACAGGATCTGGCCCGGCTGCTGGGGGTTCCGGTCGAGGTGGCTAACGATGCCAACTGTTTTGCACTGGCCGAGGCCACGCTGGGGATCGTTCCGGACGTAGTCCCCGATTACCGCACCGTTTTTGGAGTGATCATGGGTACGGGCGTCGGCGGGGGGATTGTGCTCCGGGGTAAAGACAACCAGCCCTTTGTTGTGAATGGACTACACGGCATCGGGGGCGAATGGGGCCATAACATCCTCGAAGAAAACGGCTACCCGTGTTTCTGCGGTAAGCAGGGGTGTGTGGAGCAGGTGCTGTCGGGCCCGGCTCTGCAACGGTACTATAAAGCCATCAGTGGCGAAGACCGAAAACTGCCGGACATCGTGGAACGACACAAGGCCGGCATCGATCCCTTTGCTTCGCAGACAGTCGACCGGCTGCTGGAGTATTTTGGGCGGGGGATTTCCGTTATCATCAACATTCTCGATCCCGACGCTATTGTGCTGGGCGGGGGCGTCGGCAACGTCGATCTGCTGTACACGGAGGGCGTTGAACGAGCCAAAAAATATGTGTTCAACAACGGCATCGTGAACACCCGCTTCCTGAAACCGAAACTCGGCGACAGCGCAGGCGTTTTCGGAGCTGCCATGCTGTAAAACAAGCGGTCGGTCAGTGGTGGATACGTATCCACCACTGACCGACCGCTTATGATCGTATTGACTACGGTTACCGTGGCCGGCCACCGCCACCTCCGCGGTTACCACCGCCACCACCGGGGGCACCACCGCCCGGTGCGCCACCCTGGCCCTGGGGCTGTCCACCACCGTTGTCGTTGCCACCTTCATCTTTCAGGTCGTCGTTGCCACCGTTGCGCCGGCGACGGCCCTGCTGCTGGTCGAAGCTGAGTTTACCAAACCGATAGCTGAAGTTGGCCCGGACACCAGCATTGTACAGGCTCGTCAGGCTGCGCTGCGAGAATATCGGCGACGATGACTCGGACCGGATCACGAACGGATTGTTGAAGAAGTTTTCGCCCGCGATACCGAAGCTGCCCCGCTTGTTCTTGAAATCTTTCTTCACACCCAGACTATAGAAACCAAAACCGCCCCGGTAGCCCTGCAACTGAATTTCACGGCCCCGCATGAAGCCGAAGCCCTGCACACCCCATCCGTTTTTCAGGTTCAGGCTCGTGAACAGCCGGCCTGTAACGACCCAGCCCGAATTGGTGGCGTTGTAGATCTGGATCGCACTGTTGTTGGTCAGATACGAATAGAACAGGTCTAAGCCCCCGCCAATCTGCCATTTTGAGAACAGCGTGGCGTTCCCGAAGATGTTGACACCGTATGCTTCCTGACGGCCGATGTTGGCGTAGGTTGTGCGGATTGGGCGAGCGAGCGTCGGGTTTGTAATGTCTGCACTACTGATTGTGTCCCGAATACTTTCAATCGAATTATTGGTTCGGCGGTAGAACAACGTACCGTTTACGTACACGCTCTTGATGTAGGCGCTGCTGCTGAACTCCAGGTTGTCGGTCAGTTCCGGCGACAGCGTCGGGTTACCCTGCGTGATGTTGAGCGGGTTAGCCGCGTTTACGTTCGGGTTCAGAAACTGAATACCCGGCCGCTGCAACCGGCGGTTATAAGCCAGCTTGATGGTCCGGCCGCCTTTCAGCGCCTTCGAAATATTTATGCTCGGTACTACGTTCGTGTAATCCGGGATGTCGAGCGTGCTGCCGGTCGTGGTCGACAGGCTGTTGGGCTGCTCGATCTCCTGCGGCTGATTGAAGCTGGCGTTGATCACCGTATGCTCCACACGCACCCCGGCTTTAATCGTGTACTTGTTCTTCGTTGTGATCGTGTAGGACAGATAGCCGGCTGCGATGTTCTGATCGTAGTTCAGGGTGTTGCCCTGACGGGACAGATCCTGCTGGAACGGTTCGTTCGGGCCATTGGCGTAGTTATACCGGAAACTACTTTCTACCTGCCGGAAAATTCCTTTACCCCCAAATTCAAACAACTGGTTGTTTTTAACGGGCGTCTGGTAATCGGCCTGAAGGGTCGTTTCCTGGTTGTAGCTGTCGTTCAGGTTCTGCTGGCGGGCGATGATCGACGTCAGGTTACCCCCGTTCAGAATCTCGGCCGTAAAATCGTTGTTCCGGTTGTTGCGGCTGAACTGGGCCGATACGCTCAGTTCCTGCTGCGGTTTGTAGGTTTTCGTATAATCAATGTTCGCGTCGACCGTACCCGACAGGTCTTTGGTTCTTACGTCGCGGGCATTGATGCGCGGGAAGTAATCTCTCGGTCCGAGCGTCCGGGTCAGCAGGTTGTCCTGGGTCTGAATGTTGTTTCGCGTTCCATACCGCAGGCTGGCCGTAATGGCGCTGTTTTTGGTAAGATCGTAATCCCAGCCCAGCGTATACTGACCAAAGATGCCCTGATTCCGGCTGTTCGCAATCTGCGTAGTCGTGGTGGTTCCCCGGCTGTCGAAGGTCTGCTGTTCGTTTTCAAAAGCGCCCCGCACGTTGTAGTTGGTCCGACCAAAACCGTTCAGGCTGAAGCCCATCTTGCCCGTCCGCAGGTTACCGCTCAACCCCAGGTTAGCGCCCCGGTTACCAACACCCGAATCCAGATTGAGGGTGAAGCCCTGCAAATTATTTTTCTTCGTAATGATGTTAATGATACCGGCAGACCCTTCGGCATCATACTTGGCCGAAGGCGACGTAATCACCTCCACCGATTTGATCATGTCGGCCGGGATTTGCTTCAGGGCATCCGCTACGCTGCTGGCAACGATTGTAGAGGGTTTATTATTGATCAGCACCCGTACATTCTGGCTACCCCGCAGCGATACGTTCCCATCAAGGTCAACCGACAGCAGCGGGACTTTCCGCATTACGTCCGATGCGTCCCCGCCTTTGTTGGTAACGTCCTTATCGGCATTATACACCAGCCGGTCTACTTTCTCTTCAACGATGGCCGCCTGCCCAACCACTTCGACTTCCTTGAGCGTCCGGATGTCGGGCGAAACCACAATGGTACCCAGGTTCAGGTCGGCCCCTTTCCGGTCAATCTTCAGGCCGTTAACGGCTTTGTTCCGGTAGCCCACAAAGGAAATGAGCAGGTTAAACTCACCCTGGGGTAGTTTATTGAGCGTAAAGCGTCCTTTTTCGTCGCAGACCGTACCATCGATCGGCTTTTTGGTCTGGGGATTGATCAGCGCAACACTCGCAAATTCAATGGGTTTGTTGGTCGTAGAATCCACCACGATGCCGGTCACCTTTGCATTGCCGCGAGGGGAGTCATCGGTGGCCGTTCCGGGAATGGCCGGTGGCGTCTGGCGCTGGCCTCCACCGCCTGGAAACGAAGGAAACTGCGCCTGAGCCACATTCGGAACCACAACCGTCGACGTACCCAGAAGCAGTGTAAGTAGTAAATTTTTCATAGAAGCGATTTGTCGAAGAAACTTGTCTTAGCGGAGGCACTCAATACACTCGTACACTAAAAAAAGACAATTTGATTTACGTTATAATTGATTTAAACACGATTTACCTTGGAAATTTACATAAGCGGCAAACTACCGGTACAGAAGGATACAGCGGTCAGGCAAACAATTCGGGCTTATCGGCCAGTTCGGCGTACGTTGAGGGAGCCATAACTTCGGGCACGTCGCTGGGCTCCGTTCGCGACGTAATGCGCTTGCTTATGCTGTGGCTGTGCATCCGGTCGGCGGGGTACACGCTGGTCAGCAGGTCCAGTACGTCTTTCTCGCTCAGATCCTCGTGCAGCCAGGCCTGTTCAGCCTCTGGCGTCAGTACGCAGGGCATTCGCTGTTTGCTGTTGTGAATGGCGGCCAGCAGCGGATTGGCGTCGGTCGTCAGCAACGTATAGGTAGGCATGATCTCACCGGTATCGGGGTCAGCCCATTCGTCGTACAGACCGGCAATGGAGAAGATCGGCTGGTCCTTCAGGTTGATGAAAAACGGGAACTTCTTACTGCCAATGGTGTGCCACTCGTAAAAGCCCGTTGACGGAATCAGACACCGCTTACCAGCCTGCGCTGCCGACCGGTACGAAGGCTTTTCGAACATACTTTCCGAGCGGGCATTGATTGTTTTGGTCCGGATCTCGTCGGCATCTCCGATGCTTTTGGCCCAGCGAGGAATTAGTCCCCAGCGAAACAGCTGCAGTTTGTCAGGTTCCTGCCGCGTCACAATCGGCCAGGCTGGAAACTGATACGCATTGGCGTGATACACAGGTAACAAACCGGCCGTTGGTTTCGAACCGCCCGCGGACGAGCCGCCCGCTTCCAGCTTCGCTTTGAAGCGGTTTTCCAGTTCAGGTTGATCTACGGCCAGCGAAATATGATAGCACATCAGGGTTGTGGTGTCGTGTTCTGTCCGAACGTTCTCCACCAAATTCATAACTACAAACTTACACCGTCGGTTGTAGATCGTATAGCATTACCGACGAACTCCCTGAATTTATCTATGAACCCCACTAATCAACCGACCGTCGTCATCGACAATCTTCCCCGAACCCTCGCCGACCTCGAACGCGACGCCTGGAAGCAGCTTGTCTCCGCCCCGCAACGAAAAAAAGACGGGTTTAAAACCTGTACCATAGCCACCCGCCTGGATGATGGTGCCGACGCCCGAACCGTTGTTCTGCGGCAGGCCGATGAGGTTCAGAAATGCATCTGGTTTCACACCGACCGGCGAGCCGGCAAAGTGACTCAGTTAAAAGCCAACCCACAGGCTACGCTGTTATTCTGGGACGACGACCGGCAAATCCAGCTCCGGCTGGTGGTCCGGACCACCATTCACCTCAACGATAACGTAGCCGATGAGCAGTGGCAGAAACTCTGGGTCGGTGGCCGCAAAACGTACCTGTCCGAGCAGCAGCCCGGCAGCGGGCAACCCGGTCCTTATCCTGGCTTTCCGGAGCGACTGGGCGAAGAGCTTCCGAGTCAGGAAGAAAGCGAAGCGGGGCGCGTCAACTTCGCGGTGATTGCCTGTCAGGTGCTCCGGATGGACTACCTGCACCTGAGCCGCGCCGGACAGACCCGGGCGCAGTTTACGTACCAGGGCGACGAAACAGGCAGGCAATGGCTGGCCCCGTAATACCTACCAGGCTATCAACCCACCGCAAACAATAGTTGAGACATTTATCATGCTTATAAAACTTTATTATCTAATTTTCGCGCAATGCCTGATCCATTCACACCGCATATGCGCTTTCTTATTTTTACACTACTCCTGATTCAAATCGGCTCTCTGAGTTTTGCTCAACAGCTTTCTATCAGTAGCGTCGGCCGGGCTTGCCGTAACCAGCCGATTCGGTTGGATCTTGAAACAAAAAATGAATTTGCCGCCGATAATCAATTCACTGCTCAGGTAAGTACTGATGGAGCGAACTGGCAATCACTCAGTAGCCGCTTTGTAGCTGCAGCCACCCTTGAAACAACCCTCCCCGGTAGTCTACCAGCTGAACGCAAAGCATACCTTCGGGTCCTTACCACTAACCCAATGTTAACCTCCAATACTGTCGAGGTTGATGTGCTCAGTTTACCAACCGCTGGCCTGATCAGTGCCAAAACAGAAGGACTACAACAAAGCCCATTGTACCCAAACGGGATCAGCACGGATAGCCTGCAAGTGAACCCGTTGAGCGCACTCAGGTTTCAACTGCAGCTCAGCGGAGGCAGCCCATATCGGGTTACGCTCAATGATAGCAGCACTCATACGATGAGTGACTTCTCAAACGAGATTATGCGATTAGCTGAGAAGTCGTTTACTTACCAGGTCAGCCAGGTGTCAAATCAATGTGGCATCGGCAACGTATCGCCGAAAACCCTCTCTGCTGCTGTCAATCCAATTGCTATTCATATCCTTCAGTTTGGCACAACCAACGTTTGTGCCGGTAAGCCTTTTTCGATCAAACTGGTCACTGAGAAACCCCTACCCGCCACGATCACGTTGTATGCCATACTAACCCCAACCATGGGATCGACCGGCCAGTCATACCGGGCCTCGGTTTCACCAACATCGTCGGTGGGTATATTCGATATAACGGCCCCGGGCACGATTAAACCTGGACAGTATCACGTCTCCATCCGATCTGACTCCCCCAAATTACGCGCCGATATTCCAGGCACCGATTTTGTGCAGGTCACCCGAACAAACACCTTTTCCATCAGTAATCCGGTTCAAACCATTCCGTTTGGTAGCCGGGCTATGTTAAGTGGTACCTATGACGCTCTCTATGCGCGAATGGTATTTGAAGATGGGTACATCGCCGAAAATGATCCTTACACGTCAGCAGGTGTGATCAGTCGGGTGGTCTATCCAACACAACGCACGGTTTACACAATACGCGCCGTTCAATCGGCTATTTGCGGATTTGCCACGATTGATAGACCAGTCAGTTACACGGTAAACGTGCGACCAGGGATCATCCTTGATTCGCTGAACAGTTACGAAGCCTGCACAGGTGCATCCGTTACGGCCTATTACCACGCCAACTTTCTCATAGCTTCTGGCTCAACGATCCCCCTGCTCCTGGGCACAACCAGTATTACGGCCACCATCCTGGACGGGCAGCGTTTGCGTTTTCAGATACCTCCTTCCATTAAACCGGGGGCTTACTCTCTGGCCGCTGTTACAGATGGGCTGGCAGACCGTTCTTCTACCTTTTCGCTGACAATCAAAGCTCCACCTGTTGCCCGTCTAAAAATCAGTGAGCCTTACTCGACTCAATTAGCCAGTTACACGTATGACAGGCCGGGCGTGCGTGTTCTGGCCCTTGAAACCGGTACCACATCCAGCCAGTTTGTCGCTACGTTGTCGGATGGTCAGTCTGTTCGGCTACGTACACGTGCTGATGCAGATGAATTCGTATACGTGTATGCAGATAAAGCAAGTACTGTGTACAATTTAACATCGGTTCGCAACGAATGCGGTTTGGGCTCGATAGCGGGCGGGGTTGAACTCCGCGTCAGGCAACCAACAGCCTCTGTGCTGGCCCTGCAGTTGCCCACCTTCTATCCACAGACTACGACAGCCGACTATTGCCCGGGCGATTCGATACAAGTAAGTATCCGGGTCACAAATCTGGCCGATACTCCCTCCTACCGCATTGAATATTCAGCCCAGGAAGGTGTTTGGTCGGATACGTATCTGACCGGTTCCGTACGGCCGGGGCAACTTGGCCTGAAACTTCCCGCACAATCAGGAATATATTGGCTGAGGGCCCGATCAGTGGCAACAGGCCAGACCAGTTCACCGGTTCGCGTGGCCATAACCGGCCGCACGGTGGTAAATTTATCCTATTCAGAAAATAGCTTCTCTGATCAACCTATAACACTTGTTGTCCGTTTTTCCGAAAGCCGTCCTCCGTTTTCCTTCCGGCTCTCCAACGGACTGGAACGTACCAGTGATACGTACGAAACCAATGTGTTCGTATCAAATCAAACCCCTGCCTCCTACAGCCTGGTGTCGGCCTCCGGTGGCTGCAACGTACCCGTTGTTCTTCAGAACTCGCCGGTAATGATCCCCAAAAAGGTAACGCAGGCTGATGTCAAACCCGAAATCCTGTCAGCTGGCGACCTGTCATCACGCTCTCAGCGCCATATCCGCTGCGAAGGTGCCATTTTGCGATTACCTTATCTACAACGCGGCAATTTTCCGGCCGCGGCCCGGCTGGAAGCCCGACTGATTGGCCCCGGGAGGAAGTTCCTGCACAAACTTACAGTTTTGGACCCGGTGTCTCCAGCCACCATCCGGGTTGATTCGGTCCCTAATCCTACTGGTCAGTATAGTGTGCAACTGGTAGTGATGCTGGGCGATTCGGTTTTGTCGGCAACATCAGATGTTGAATACTCAATATTTATTAACAAAGTGGGCAGCGTTCGGCTTACGGGCGGTATTGATGGCAAGTTGCAAATTGATCGGAACAGTGATGCCAGTAATGGAACCGTAGCCCTTACAGAGGGAGCCCGACCTGCTTTGATCTGGCTAAACAATGGAACAGCCCTTACTTCCTACAATCAATCTGAAGGTACGGTGAACGTACCCTTCTATCAGGCCGGCGTTTTTACTGTACGGCAAGCCGTGAGCGCCTGCGGGTACATGCCGGTCGAGGGACGCGTGGAGGTTAGTTTTCAACCCGCTATCAAGCAATTTTCGCTGGATAACAATCCGCTTTGCCGCAACCGTACCATGCGGCTGAACTACAAAACCGTTGGCGAGTTTGCCGCTGACAATGCGTTTACATTTGTTTTTCGTTCATTCCCCTATGGCGACGCTTATGTGCTTGCCAAGACCAAACAACTGCAGGGCCCGATTACCTTTACCCTGCCGACGACAATGCCGACACTCGTGTCCGGATCGATTACGATGATCTCTTCAAACCCTGCTTTTCAGTATGATATTGACAATGTATCCATAGCGCAATTACCCCAGGCTCAGCTTCTTCCAAGCACCACCACGATCTACCCAGGCCAATCTGCCTACATTCCCATAGTTGTAACGGGTGACGGCTCTGAAAGAAGTGTTCAATTTACGAATGGCCAGTTAATCAAGGGCTTTTTTGAAACGGGAACAGTGGAAGTTAAACCAACACAGACGACCACCTACCGATTGAACATGGTTTCGAACCAGTGCGGTAATGGGACCGTTTCCGGCGAAGCCACTGTAGTTGTTATACCCCGTACCAACCCGTCGATCGACATTGACTACACAAGTAACTTCAATACGCTATGCGCTGCAAAGGAATCCATCGTAAGCTTCAAACCAACTGGAAGTTTCAACGCCGATAATGTTTTCGCCCTGCAATTGTCTGACTCGACAGGTCAGAATTACCAAACCGTTGTCTCCAACCCGCCGGGTGCTCGTTCAGAATTCCGGTTTACGCTACCCGCTAATCAGCCAACCGGTCGTACGTACCGCATGCGAGTCACTTCCAGCAGTCCAGCGGTAGTGGGGTCATCAACGGCCTACCCTATTGCGATCTCTCCACCCGTAACGGCCTTAATCAGTAGCACTGATCAGAAGCTTAACAAAGGCGATTCAGCAACTATAGTGATCAATTTTACAGGAATCCCACCGTTTCGGTACGCCTTGGCCAGCGCCTACTACAGCGTCGTGGACGGCTTCGGCGCTCCCAGCACGACGCATGTGATACGCCCGCAGGTGGACACCTCTCAGCAATACTGTTTACTAGATGTTTATACACCAACCTGCGGCTATGGTACCATTGTTCCTGGTAAAGCCAAGATGACCGTTGAGGTTTTCGGGCAGTCTTATGACGAAACCGTCCTGGAAGCCATTGTGTTTCCAAACCCAACCAGCGACAATATTCGGGTGAGTGTGTTTGCCTGCGAAGCAGATACCCTTTCATTAACGCTGACAAACATAAATGGCCAGTACATACTCCAACAGGAAACGCCAATCAAAAATGGAGGTACCCGCATTATCCCGATGGCATCCTATCCGGCCGGAGTCTACATTCTCAGGGCGCAAGCCGGTAACCGACAACGAACCTTTCGAATAATCAGGCAATAGCTCTGTAGCGTCACTTCCTACGTTTCACGAAATATCCAGCACCGTAAACCGCTCGAACGTTACGTTGAAACCCCGGCCATCGGGCGCGGCTGCCATCAGACCGATCTGCACCGGAACAGCCGGCGGAAAATAGGCCATCCGAAGCATGTGGTACACAAAGTCATCGAACGAGTAATCGATCCGGACGGCATCGCCCTGCCGGGTCAGGCGCAGATAAACAGTAGGCGGATTGTGATCCTGCGGGCTGACCGACCAGTCGGAGAATTCGCGGGTTACGACCGCGCTCACATTCTGGCGTTCGTCAACGTATTCGATGCCGGTCTTGATCCAGTGCTGTTCGTCGAGCCGGAGCATCAGTCCGGCCTGATCGTAGAGGTCGGCATACTGGCCGGTCACCTTCACACTGGCAACAAAATCGCCGGCTTGTTCTTTATAGTAAAAATGGCCGTTGTGGCGGACGAAATCATAGTGGGTAATGCACCAGAAGTCGGTACCACCCTCCACCCGTACCTGTACCATATCGCCATCTTCCGACCAGTTTGCCGGTTCATTATGCCAGATCATACCGCTTGGTTTTTGGCGAAAGTTACCAAACTTAGTTTACCCTACGTACAACCCATACGCAACGACGATGGCAAAATTGGACAAGGCCTTCAACTATGACCTCGACTACCGGAACCTGAACCTGCGCGAGCATCCTGAACTATACCGTGTCGGGAAGGGTGAACAGGGCGTACTGCTGGTAGAACCCTACAAGTCAGAGATTCTGCCGTACTGGAAATTTAAAACGCCCGACATCGCCCGCGAATCGTCCGAAACTATTTACCAGCTTTTTCTGGAGTACAAGACAAAAGGCGATTTCGTGGGCATGGACATGGCCAGAAAGTTTCTGCAAATGGGCTACACCCGCTCCCGGCGTTACGCCAACCACCGAACCGGTCAGAAGTACGACGGTCCCGTCCCCGCCGATCAGAAAGGTCGCTCCGGGGCGCACGGGCGCGATCAGCTCCCCCGCGACGAAGACCCCGTCAAGGCTGAAAGCGCCCGGATCTTTTACGGAAAATACCTGCAGGCCCGCGAAGACGACGATTACAAACGCCTGAAAAAGGAGTGGCAGGAAAAATATGGGTAGTTGCTAATCCTTTGCGACCTTTGCGCCATCCTTTGCGTCGTTGCGGTAATTTTTTAGCTGCTACGACGCAAAGGTTTCGCTAAGAACGCAAAGATATGCCCATGCAACTCCTCGACGGCAAATTTCTATCAGCACAGATTAAACAGGAAATCGCGGCCGAAGTGGCCCAGATCCGCGAACAGGGCGGCAAGATTCCGCACCTCGTTGCCATACTGGTCGGTACCCTCGGCCGCAGTGAAACCTACGTCGCCAGCAAGATGAAAAGCTGCGAAGAAGTAGGCATGAAATCGACGCTGATCCGCTTCGACGATACGGTTACGGAAGAGGAACTGCTCAATGCGGTGCGTGACGTAAACAATAACCCCGATATGGACGGGCTGATTGTGCAACTCCCCCTCCCCGACCACATCTCCGCCGATAAAGTGATGGAAACCATCCACCCAGCCAAGGATGTGGACGGCTTCCATCCGATCAACATTGGCCGCATGGCGAAAGGACTTCCGGCTTATATCTCGGCTACGCCACAGGGGATTCTGGAAATGTTGAAGCGCTACGACATCAAAACCGCCGGCAAGCACTGCGTCGTGGTCGGCCGGAGCCAGATCGTGGGGCTGCCGATGGCCATTCTGATGCAGCGCAATACGTACCCCGGCAACTGTACCGTTACGATCACGCACAGCCGCACGCAGAACCTGCCCGACATCTGCCGTTCGGCCGACATCCTGATTGCCGCCCTGGGTCGTCCGGAATTCATTACTGCCGATATGGTGAAGGATGGCGCAGTGGTGATCGACGTAGGTCTGGAACGCGTACCGGATGCCACCAAAAAAAGCGGCTTCGCGCTCAAAGGAGACGTAAAATTCGACGAGGTGGCCCCCCGGACCAGCTACATTACGCCCGTTCCGGGCGGAGTTGGGCTGATGACGATCTGTTCGCTGATGCAGAACACCGTAAAGGCCGCCCGGGGCGAGGTATACACCGGCTTCTGACGACCAGCAAAGCCTTAACAAACTTTAACAGCCCCCTGCTGCCCGGCGGGGGCTTTCTTTTGCTATTTTTGGGCAATGTTTATACTAAAGTAGCCTTCGTTTAACTATTAACTGTATGCAATCATTCCAACGCCTGAACACCCTCACAGGCTGGTTTACCTTCGCGGTGGCGCTGTTTACCTACGGCATGACCGTTGAACCGACGGCCAGTTTCTGGGACTGCGGTGAATTCATTGCGTGTGCGTTCAAGCTTCAGGTACCGCACCCTCCAGGAGCGCCGTTCTTCCTGCTGCTCGGACGGGTCATTTCTCTGATGTCCCTCGGCGATCTGGCTAAAGTGGCGTTCTGGGTCAACATGGCGTCCGTACTGGCGAGTGCCTTTACGATCCTGTTCCTGTGCTGGACCATCACGATGCTGGCGCAGAAACTGCTGGGCAAAGTCGAAAGCGACTATACCCTGGCGGATAAAATCATTGTCATTGGCTCCGGTGCCGTCGGTGCGCTGTCCTATACGTTCTCCGATACGTTCTGGTTCTCGGCCGTCGAAGCCGAAGTGTATGGCATGTCGTCGTTCTTTACGGCCATTGTGGTGTGGGCCGCTTTCCGCTGGGAGCGCATCACCGACGAGGCAGCCGCCAATCGCTGGTTGATTTTTATTGCCTACCTGACCGGTCTGTCCATCGGGGTTCACTTGCTGAACCTCGTAACGCTGCCCGCGCTGGCTCTGATCTATTATTTCAAGAAAACCGCCAAGCCGTCGTTCTGGGGAGGAGCCATTGCGTTTGGCATTGGTCTTGTTATTCTGGGGATCATCAACTCAGGTATCATTCCGGGGTTGCCCAGTATGGCCTTCGCCCTGGAACGGTTCTTCGTCAATACGCTTGGCTTGCCGTTCAACTCGGGCATGACCTTCTTCATCGTCCTGTTCCTGGCTGCGGTGGCCTACGCTATCATCTGGTCAGTTCGTCAGAAGCGCCCGATTCTGAACACCTCGCTGCTGGCGCTGGCGTTCGTGCTGATCGGCTACTCGTCGTACATCCAGGTACTGGTTCGGGCGGATTTCAACCCACCCATCAACGAAAACAACCCCGACGACGCCCTGAACTTCCTGTCGTACCTGAAGCGGGAGCAGTACGGCAGCCGCTCGCTGATCTACGGCCCGGTCTTCACCGCCCGGCCCATCGACCAGAAAGAGGGCGCTCCCATCTGGAAAAAGGAAGGCAACAAGTACGTCGTGTTTGACCACCAGCCGGAATACATCTACCAGCCGGGCGATGAGATGCTGTTCCCCCGCGTATACAGCAACCAGCAGAACCACCCGCAGTTGTACCGCCAGATGCTCGGCCTGGCCGAAGGGCAGAAGCCAACCATGGGCGACAACCTTGAGTTTCTGTTTAGCTACCAGCTTGGCCACATGTGGTGGCGCTACCTGATGTGGAACTTTGCCGGCCGCGAGAGCGACGAAGAAGGGGCCGGTTACCTGCTGCCCTGGTCATCGAACGACAACGTACCCGATCTGCTTAAAACGAACAAAGCCCGCGACAATTTCTATATGCTGCCGTTCCTGCTGGGGCTGTTCGGCATTGTGTTCCAGTACTTTCGCCGTCGGCGCGATTTCCTGATTGTCGGGCTGCTGTTTCTCTTCACGGGCATTGCGCTGCAGGTGTTTCTGAACTCGCCCCCGTCGGAACCCCGCGAACGGGACTACATCTACGTAGGTTCGTTTTACTTCTTCGCCATCTGGCTCGGTCTGGGCGTGATGGCCATTGCCGAGGGGTTACGGCAGTACGTTAAAGCCGACACCATGCGGAATGGTCTGGTTGTGGGGCTTTGCCTGCTGCTGCCGGTTATGATGGGCAGCAAAAGCTGGGATAACCACGACCGCTCGAACCGCTACCATTCGGTCGACTTCGCCAAAAACCTGCTGAATTCCTGCGCTCCGAACGCTATTCTGTTCACCGGCGGAGACAACGATACGTTCCCGCTCTGGTACGTGCAGGAAGTAGAAGGCTTCCGGCGCGACGTGCGGGTGTGTAACCTCAGCCTGCTCGGAACCGAGTGGTACATCCAGCAGATGAAGCGGAAGACCTACGAGTCGGAAGCCCTGCCCATCTCGCTCGAATTCGACCAGTTCAATAAAGGCAAGAACGACATCATTCCGTTCTACGAAGTGGGTGGCGTGAAAAACGGCATTGACTTGAAGCAGTACATCAACCTGATTCAGACCAATAGTCAGGCCGTTCAGGTGCCGCTGACCACCGGCGAAATGACCAGTATCCTGCCGTCGTCGGTGCTGTTCATGCCGCTCGACAAAGCCGCGATTGACAAGGCAAACTTTGTTCCGGCAAACCTGCGTCCGTTCATCAAAGACACGCTGCAGTGGACCATCGGCAAGAAAGACCTGTACAAGCCCGACCTGATCATGCTGGATATGATCGCGACGAACAACTGGCAGCGTCCGCTGTATTTCTCCAGCACCCTGGCCAGCGACAATTACCTGAATCTGAAGAACTACATGCAGCTGGAAGGGTATGCGTACCGCCTGATGCCGGTGGCCATACCAGGTGCTACGGATGGGTACGTTAACTCCGACATCATGTATACCAACATGATGAAGAAAACCTTCTGGCGCGGTCTGGATAACGAGCACGTGTATTACGACGAAACCTATAAGGGTCCCCCGGCCATTTCGGCCCGGATCGCGTTCTTCCGTCTCGCCGATCAACTGATTCGCGAAGGCAAGGAAAGCAAAGCCCGCGAGGTCCTGAACTACTCGCTGCAGGTGATGCCGGACAAGAGCATTCCGTACGACCAGATTTCGTCGAACTACGTCCGGTTCCTGTTTGCCGTAGGCGAAACCAAAAAGGCACTCGACATTGCCAACACAATGGCTACCCGCGTCGACCAGAACCTGACATACATCCGGTCGGGTCAGGGCCGGTTCGGTAATCCCGACGCTGATCTGTATACGCTGCAAACCATCGTCGAAGCCTGCCGCGAATCCAAGCAGACGGCCGCGGCCAGTAAGTTTGAAGCTATCTTCCAGAAGCATATCAATGCGTTCGGCTGATCAGTACGTTTGCCAGCAAAACGCCCCGGCCACTTTCGTGACCGGGGCGTTTTTTTAGCTGCCCATCCTTACTCAATGAATCGGGTGGTCCAGCTTTTCTTCTTCCAGATCGATCCGGGCTTCTTCCTTCCGGATCACTTCGTCGTCGAATTCCTGCTTCCGGCGCAATCGGCGTAATTCATGGCGCTTTGCGGCAATAACATCAGTCAGTATCTGATTGTACTGGTTTACCTGCTCGGCGTTGCATTCGAGCGAATCCAGGTGCTGTGACGTCAGGTACAGATCACTGTCGATTCGGTTTTTCAGGTTGCTCACCAGCTCGTTGTTCAGTATTTCGAGGGCATATTTCTCATTCAGCCGGTCGCGTGCTACGTTCAGCAGTTTCAGCCGGATCATCGACTCCTGCTCTTCTTCCGGCATCCGCTGATCCGGGTCTTCGTATTTCACCCAGCGAATAATCAGGGGCAAGGTTAAACCCTGAAAAACAAGCGTAACCAGAATTACCACAAAACTGATAAACAGAATCAGATTCCGATGCGGGAACGGCTGGCCGTTGGCCAGCAGCAGCGGAATGGACAGCGCCGACGCCAGGGATACGACACCACGCATGCCGGCCCAGCCAACAATAATTGGTCCACGCCAGCCCGGATTCCGGTCTGCCACCGGAATTATTCCTCCTACAACCCAAGTGAACCAGGATGAGAACAAGGTTACGACCAATCGAACAACAATGACCAGCACACTAATAGCCAGGGCGTACAGAATAGCCTCGGTTTTCGAATAGCCGCCCAGCGCGTTGATGATAACCGGCAGTTCCAGCCCGATCAGAATAAACACCAGCCCGTTGAGGGTAAAGACGACCGTTGACCACATGGCCATCCCCTGAATTCGGGTAGTATGATTCAGAATCCGGTGACTCTGATTGGATAACAGCAGCCCCCCGCTGACAACCGCCATCACGCCGGATACGTGCAGTTGCTCGGCCGTGAGGTACATGATGTACGGGGTCATGAGCGTCAGCAGGATTGTAATACGGGTCGATGTGACCAGCCACCGGTGAATGACGTAGAACACGCCACCGACCCCCAGGCCAACCGCTACACCCAGCACCGTAACCAGCACAAAATCAGTGGCAGCTTCCTGCCAGACAAAGGTGCCCGACAGCACCGCGGCCACGGCAAACCGGAACACGATCAGGCTGGATGCGTCGTTGATGAGGCTTTCGCCTTCCAGAATACTGATGGCCCGCCTGGACACGTTGATCGTGCGCAACACCGACGTAGCAGCCACGGCATCAGGTGGCGAGATGATTCCCCCCAGCAGGAATCCCAGTGCGAGCGTAAAGCCGGGAATCATCGCCGACGATACGTACGCTACGGCAGAAGCCGTGACGATAACAAGGCCGAACGCCATCACCATTATGATCCGTCGCCAGCGCCAGAACTCTTTCCAGGACGTAAACCAGGCCGCTTCATAGAGCAGGGGTGGCAGAAAGATCAGAAAGATCAGTTCCGGATCAACGTCAATCCGGGGAACACCAGGAATGAAGCTGACGGCCAGCCCTCCTATTACCAGAAAAATCGGCGTCGGAACCCGCAGACGTTGTCCCAACATAACGAAAAGCGAGACTGCCAGCAGCAGCGCCAGGCAGAGTAGTAAGGTTTCGTGCATATATGGTCAGGTTGAACAAGCGTACCAGTTAATCAATAGTGGTTACTGGCAAAAGCCCTTCTAAACTAACGCGCATTATAGAGGGTAAGCAATCAACATCATTGTTTATCCGCCATAATGCACGATAAAATACCGAAAGACGCTTAAAAATAGAAAGCCTTGATAGTGACTACCAAGGCTTTCTATTCATTGTATGTTGCCTCCATTACCCGTGAAATAATTGAATACTTATTGATAATCAATAATTTATGACCTATATATCTTAATAAGGTACAAATAGAGGCCATTTTGCAGCAGCTTGCCTGAATATGTAGCGCAAAATCTTCGTATATTTCGGTTACACACTGTTATAGTCAAGACCCTTGAATCAGCACTTCGTTCCAAAGGTATATCTTAAGAGCTTAGAGAACTCACGACGCTTATTACATATAGTGAGCAACCAATCAAGCAGTACTCCTCCTAAGATTAAAGAATTTTCGTGCTCGCAGGTAGGCTACTCATTGGACTTCTATACTATTCGGGATCCAGCGACCCTTTCACGTCTTCAGTTGAACGATGCTGAGGCCATTGAACGTCCGTTCAATAAATCGGTTGAGGACAAGTTTGGCCGTATGATCCGGCTTATTAATAACCGGCCATCATTCATTAGTTATCAACAGGCTCAAGAACTGGTCCTTGCGCTTCTGTGCTTTTATAAGTTATGGCTCTTTTCGTACAGACAGACGAACAAAACAGTTTTAATGCAAAACAAGATGTAAATCAAGCTTCACAAGAAATTTTTGTTGAAATGAAAGAGCGAGCAAGCTTTAATAAAGAGTGAGTTGAATTTTCTGGAGATGGAGCTAAGGGGAATTCATAATAATTGCCGATTTTCGTACCCATAAGGATTACATTAACATAACTTTTAATTAGTTACAGAAACATGCTTGATAGCGGAATCCTTAAAGATTTAGTTGAGAAATTTGAAAAGAGCCATAGTTTGTTAATTACAATACTGGTGTTTGTCGGGGTAAATATTCTTGTCAGTTTAATAAATGTTTGGGTTCAGTACAAATTAAAGCGACTCGAAACGCGCGTTCATTCTGACAACATTAAAGAATCTAAAAGAATAGAAATAATGCACGAGTTGTATAGAAAAATGGATCTGCTAAGAAATATTTTCAATGATGATGTTACACTTCAAAGGGAGTTGCAGATAACATCTAAGTATATTAATGAAAATTCAATTTACCTAAAAGATAACGAGGAGCAAATTGCTAGAAATTGTTGTGATTATTTTTCTACTATACTTGTCAGCAATACCAACAAAGATATTGCAAGAGAAAAGATTTTTATGAAAGACTTTAAAAGTAAATTCTAATGGCTAAAATTATATTTCCTCGAAATTTTGTAAATCATAATAGCATATTGCCTGTTCTCTTACAAACAGAATATATGTTTAAGTCTGCTGGTAAAAACAGAACTGATTTCGAATATGATCTGAAACAACTGAAAAGAATTTCAATGTTGGGAGTTCTAGTACTTTACAAACTAATAGATTATGCTTTTAAAAACAGATGTTTTGTAGGATCATATATTTCAGGAGATTCGTTTTTTCTAGAAAGCGTTTTCAAACATTATGGATTTTTAGAATTATTAAATTCATATATTCAAAACCATCATTCAAATAAGTCTTACGGTTATCTAGAATTTAAAACAGAAGGCAATTTAATTATTGCACCACAACCATTGTTAAAAAATGAGCACAAACACGTAAATGAAATGCTCCAAAAAAAATTTGCTCCAGAACTTAATACTTTCTATCATGACAATTCAAAAGCTGTAGATATGATTTTTGGCTGCATAAGTGAGATTATTGGCAATTTTTGGGAACATGCAGTTGATGATAATAATTCAATCCTTGTTGCAGAAGGCAATAAAGACAAAATTGAAATTTCATGCGCTGATACTGGACGTGGTGTAATATCTACATTGATGAATTCTAAACAATTCTCAAGTAATAGTACACCCGAAAAACTGTTAGCTAAAGCTTTGACGAAAGGAATTACTTCCAAGCCAAAAACAAATCACATGGGATACGGGCTTTGGATTATTGACGAAATCGTTACAAGAATTAATGGAGTTTTTCACTTATATTCAGAAGGTGTGTATTACATTAACGAGTATGGCAAGCGAAAAAGTATAAATAGAGGTGGTTTTTGGCAAGGCACATTTATTTTTCTACATTTGCCTCTAGCTAAACCAATAACTCCTTCTGACATAATACGGCAAGAATTGGTTCCAAATAATAGTTTAATCGAAATAAACTTTCAATAATATGCAAACGATAACTTTGTCAGAATATGGCCGTGTTATAAGTGAAAGTGAGTTAGGCAACCAGATACTTGAAGATATTAATGCTATGCTCATAGATAATGAGTCTATAATCATAGATTTCACTGATGTTATTTCGATGGCTACGTTTTGTTCTAAGCAAATATTTGGCCAATTATATATATCAATGACTCCTCAAGATTTTTTTAAAAGAATTACAATAAAAAACGCATCTGAAGATATGAGGATTATTGTCCGCCTTGGTATTGAAAAGGCTTTAGATGACCAATCTTAGACTAAAGAAAAAAATAATACTACTCGGTTTGCCTTCAAGGTATGGGAGTTCGAGTCTCCCCATGGTCACTTAACTGATTGAAATATACCCGATTAACTATTGTGTTGATCGGCTTTTTTGTTCTTTGGTACAACGTCAGGTACAACAACTTACTCACAACTCAAATCATGCGTCTATCAACCATCCGTCTGTGGTTGCTTTTATCGTTAGTCTTTCTTCTTACTGAATGCAAAAAAGGGACTGACCCTACCCCTACCGCCAACTTCCCTACCCGGGATGATAACCTAGCGCTAGGTAATCCTGACGGCGCCAAGGCTGAACCTTCCAGCGAATCTGCTTATCTAATCGTCAGGCCGACCTACACGCTTTCCTACAACAGAAACCGCAATCTGGCTAACTGGTGTTCATGGCATTTAAGTGCAGCCTGGAAAGGCAGTGCCAGCCGGTACGCTGGAAACTTTATAACCGATACGTCATTACCCAGCGGATGGGACCGGGCGGTGCATGGCGACTACACCAATACCGGCTTTGACCGTGGCCACCTCTGCCCCTCAGATGATCGGGATAGTACGGCCGAGGAGAACCGGTCAACGTTCTTACTGTCGAACATCGTACCGCAGGCTCCGCAGCATAACCGGCAAGCCTGGAGGTTGCTGGAGGAGTATTGCCGTAAGCTAGTCAGCGAAGGCAACGAGCTTTATATCATAGCAGGTACATCAGGCATAGGAGGTACAGGCGACAACGGAGCGGCTCGGGTTATCGGTATCAATCGTATTACGGTTCCCTCTGCCCTCTGGAAAGTGATTGTAGTGCTACCAGTAGGAACTGACGACTTAAACCGGATCAACGCTCAGACGAGGGTTATTGCCGTTTGGATGGATAACACAAACGCAGTGGGTGAACAGTCGTGGGGTACTTATCGGACTAGCGTGGATGAGGTGGAGAAGCGGACTCGGTTGGACCTGTTAAAGAACGTTCCACAAGACATAGAACTAATATTAGAGAACAATATTGATTTATTGCCTCTATAGATACCACTCTTATTACTTGTTTTTAGAAATAATATATTGTTTTTCGCTCATGTAAACCCAAATGCTGTAATCTATACTACTTCTTGAAATCCCTAATAGATCAGCTGAGAATTCGACAGTTTTCTTTATCTCACTATAATCGTTCAATCTGAGACCAGCTTGCGCTATAAAAGCTTTTACGTGTCTATCTACTGCTACACCTGGAATATTGAGTAACCCTTTTAAGTAGTCGATCGTTTTAGGACCTATCCCTTTAAGTGCTAATAATATTTCAACGTTCTCTTCTGAGGTAAGCCAAAATTTAAATTCATCTTCATTTCTTATGCCATACTTTTTTAAAAGGCTAATAACAGACATAATTCTATTTATTTTCTCAGGGTGCGTCCAATTTATTACATATCTTGGTCCGTTTTCGTCTAACAGTTTATGAAATGAAGTTGTAGTATTATACTCTGAATATTCAATTAATATTCGTTGGACTCTAGGAAAAACCACATGCTTATAATTCAAACCAGATTGCAAGATAACATCAGCCAAAAGCGCACCTATGTGATTGTAAGAAACTCTTTCCTCCCTGTCAGTGATACAAAAATTTGAAAGATTAAGAATGTAGTCTGCAAGGATTCTAGCATTTATTAAAGCTTTCATAATTGTATATTATAACGACTGTATAGCTTCTAATCTATCAACACAGTTAGGACAAGCTCCACATGGAATATCACTTGAAGCTTGACATGAAAAACTTTTTCCTATTGGAGCTTTAAGCTCAATGCCCAATTGAGCTACTTCATATTTACTCATGTATCTGAACGGCATAATAATACTAACACCACCATAATCTTCAAAAACAGTCTCCAATGAATTAAAGAATTGAGCTGAACAATCTATTTCTTGGGCATGATTACTGTTGATGAAAGCAGCATAGACGTTGTTACAATTAATACTTTGAGCGAAAGAAGCTCCGACAGTTAAAAGTAATAAGCTTCTGTAAGGCAAATAGAGGCGTTTATAATCAACTTTATCATTCCATAAATCAGGCTCTCTTATTAAAAGAGATTGACTGTATTTATATACAGCAGATACGTCAATTACTTCGATTTTCTTAGCTAATTTTCCGGGAAGAACTTGGCGTAAAGTCTCCAATTCTGTTGAAGCACAATGTTGCCCGTAATTAATAAATACTGGTAAAAAATCAATTTCATTACTTCTTAACCAGTAGGCTAACGTTGTGGAGTCTAACCCACCAGATGCTAAAAGAATACTATTGTTTAAAGCCATTATAGTCGTATTGAAAGTCTAAACACCTCGTCAATTAAATCATCCATTGAATTTGTTATAAAATTACATGACTGCGTAAGCATACAATTTTTAGCCATATTGTATGGATCAAATAGTAAAATTGGGATTTGCCAAGCACTTGCAATTCCGATCTCAACTAACGTGCCAGGGTCATTATCCGTTAATACAGCAATCACTATTTGACATTCTTTAAGAATTTTGAGGTCGTTTTCATATAATTCTTGGCGTCTTGATAGAGAGGCATCCGCTTCCATTTGGCCGTTTTCTTGAACTGGCCTTCTTGGCGAGAAGTTATGATATTTGAGGCATTCATATAAAGCATTGATAAATGCCGTGTCTTTGAAGTCAAAATCTGCTCCAGCAATATATATATTAATGGACGTTCGTAAAGACCAAGGAAGATATATACCTTTATTTTCTAAAATAAAATTTTTGTCTAATAATAAAGTCTTTTTTGTAAGTGCTTTAAAGTCATCGGGAAAAGAAGTGGTAGCATAATCAGCAGCAATCCAGGAAGCGTAAGACAGAGCCTCTGTTGAGTTGAGATTCCTTTTTGCGTTTACATAGATTACATCAAAGCAGTCTCCAACGCCTACAGAATGCGATATTTTACGAATTTGAGCGCCTATAAAATTTTCTTGACCATCCCCTTCGAAAAGTACAGCCCCTCCACGATTTTGCTTGAACAATAAATTATTACAGTGATTAGATAGTAAGTAATTATTTAAAGCTTCTACGTCAGAGTTAAAAAAACTTAAAAATAAATTTGATGAAGTTGAAATAAATAGAGTTTCAAATCTTACATTACACTTTTTTAGCGGTGAAATATTTTTAAAAGCATTAGCTATATCTGCATGGAAGCGTGCATCATAACCTTCCAGTTCTTTTACAATTTTTTCGAAGTTAAATTGTCCAGAAAATATCACTATATCAGAGCATAGTCCTCTTTGCAGGTATTTTTTCAACTCAAAGAGATTGTATCTGACATCGTACTCATCTTCAAGGATTAACTCATATCCTTGGTTTCCAACTTCTTTTGCTTCTTCGATTAAAATAATATTTGGAGCTCCTTCGACTTCACCTATACATATCACATTACTAGCTCCATGCAGTGAAGCAAACTTTTTTATTTGATTATGTAAATAAGCGGGAGCAAAATAAAGCAAATCATATTGGGCATCAACGGCCCATAAAGCTCTCGCAGCATGTAAGATACCACCTAACCTCAGCTTTTTTTCAGGTTTTAAAGTAAGGTCGACAATAATTTCGCCAACTAAACAAATATTCTCTTTCATTAATGCTAGGCGGGAGCTATATCTACAATAATTTTTGAAATCGGGCTGGATGCAGCGTTTGTTACTAATCCTTGGAAATTTAATCCCCCTTCCATACATCCGGCTAAGTAGTTATATTTTGTAGGCAAGTGCCCTATTACTACATTATCCTTGGTTGTTACAACAAGTCTTTTTTGTTTCTGAACATAGACTTCTGTCCCAGCGGAGGGTAGCTTTTGATGTCTTAAATAATAATCGCTTCGTTCTATATCTTCTAAGGCTGTAGAAAATGCTTGAGAGCATAAATCTTGACCACTTTTACCTCCTGTCTTTCCGTCGCTGCTTGAGCTACCTGGATAATCGCTAAAATTTCCGGTGCCTGTTGATCCCATGTTTTAATTGATTTATGTTTTGTGCTTTATTAATAACAATTCTTACACGGCCGGTACCCCATGCTCCTGGCTTCACTCACGCTAACTCGACGTACTCCGGATCGACACCTGGCCAAGCCGTGACACTCGTAGCTGTGGTAGGCATAAGCTGAACGACTACTACAGATGAGCACGGCAGCCGCGGCTGGCTTCTTACGAACTTGCTTACGCGGATGGTTGTACGTGCCAGGCTGTTGGCTGAATACCGACGTTACTGAGATCAGAACAACACCTATCTGTAGTGCTAATCGCTTCATGATCTTACCTAACGACGGCGATAGCCTCCACCTGAACGGTAACTGCTACTACGGCTCCGATAGCTACCGCTGCTCGAGCTTCGCTTACTGCTTATGTATGTCTTGTTGCCGTTGCGGTTGATGTAGTACCGACCTCCACGCGGTCCCGTGTGAATAGTGGCTCCGGTTGAGGGCGTATAGCCAGAACTAGGGGAACTCACTTCCTGTGAAGCAACTTGAACCGGATAATCAGTAGCAGGTTTGAAGCTGATCTTGGTTCCTTTGGGATAACGTTTTGAAGCCACCGCATAAACGTAAGGGTTATAAGCGTATACGCGATACCCCTTGTATTCCACAAGCCGCCATTCAGTTAGTTCTATTGGTTTGCCTGTACAACTGATTGTATCACCTGGCATCAAGTCATCTAATTGTCGGCTGTCAGTGGATGCTTCTTCAAACAAGGGCGAGGAGATCGAGACTACATAATTATATTGGACAAGGTCTTCGTCATTACTTTGCTCAATGCTTTTTTCTTTGCTGTGTTGAATGCGTTGAGTGCAATTGGTAAGGAACAGCAACAAAAAGAAGCTGAGGACCATATACAGCTTTTTCATACCTATAAAGAGGTTGGCTTTAAGTTAATTGATAGGATGGGACGTCAGACAAATAACTAGTAATGCGGTTAGCTAACTGCTCATTATCAAAGCCGCTGATCTCAAATTCGCCAGTCAGTACGCTATACTGATACTTCAAGATCTGGCCTTGTAGGTCGGGGGCGAAAGGATACAGCTCACTATAAAGCCACTTTCGAAACTGCTGCTCTTTCAGCAGGAAATACGGCTGCTGATCGGGTGCTACATCAACGCCTGTATAGTCGTACTGCCCAAGAAGAATTGATCCTAATGGATGCTCGTCCAATTTTCTCCGTAAGAGATTGGTTCGGATCTGGTAGTAAGCAAAGCGGCTCCATTCAAAGCCTTTGGCCAGAAGCCAAGCCGAAGCCAGCAACGCATAGTAAGCCGCAGTTATAAGCCCAATAACGGCCAGCACCATTAGCCAGGCCAGAAGAGCATAGCCGGCGTTCTTGCCCCGACCAAAATTCATTCGGTAGCTTAAGCCTGGAACGCCAGTTCGGAAACTAATCCCTCGGCTACTGATGCTACCCCACGATGTACGTTGGCTAAACGAGACTCCTGACTTACTGAAGTTGACGCTGGTCCCCCCTCCCAGGCTAACGCGTCGACGATACGAAAATCCCATTGGTTAGCAGGTGCAGCCAGTGCCAACTTTCCAATAACAAGACAAATGCGAACCGCACTGAGATTTGTTGTACTTCGAACAACCACATCGGTTGGTTTTACTGCTTGAAGGAGACGGGTCACCACCACCGACACAACTGAGCAGGGTGAATAAAGCCAAGATGCAAAACTTGCTTTTCATAATGTGGACTGGTTACGCAGGTTTATAGGATATAGTACTAAAAGGTAAGTGAGTGGCCAGCGATTTATATTGGCATATCTACGCTGCTAATACTTGGTACAAATTTGAGAAATAGTAGTGTATAGACGCTTACAGTTTTGGGACAGTCTCTTATAATTTTGGGACATACTCTGTGTAATAGGTTACAAATTGAGTGAACGGTAGAGGCAAAACTTGTTACTAACTGGCTGTATTTAAAGTTTAGAAGAGTTTTGTATACACTTCTCTGATCAAATTGATAACTGATTAGAAGGCCGTACAATAATTTATCGGTTTATATTTATTTGATCATTTATACTCAGAATTCTGGAGATTGAAAACTACAGGCGTAACCCTCTGGAGTTAGTAATCCGCTCATAGACAAAGTAATAATCGCTACTTTCGTATAAGTAATTTTAGAATAATAATTATATATATAATACAACATAACATTTACATAATAATATAAAATACTCTAAATAGGTAATAAACTGTATAAGTTTAAGGGATTATTTAACTCTTAATCAACTTAAACTAAATGAAAACGTCTTACTGTTACATCTTTCTTTTATTGGCAGGGTTATCAGCCTGTAATGACGACCGAGAGGCAGCTAGTCCCCGAACAACTCCCAAACCTGTTCTAGATGATCCTACCGCCTGGGAGGTCTACAATCCAGAGGACCCTGGCGTTGCCGTTCAATTGAACTTAGGGAAAGAAAACGTCAGTTTTATCAAGAAAGGCGACGAGTACACCATTGGGGACATGCGCTTTTCTGCCAAGCAAATGGAGGCTTACAAGCAGAGTGTGCTTAAGCTGAAAGGAGCCAGAACCGGTTTAGTTAATAGTGCTCAGTTATGGCCTGGGGGTGTAGTATACTATACGATTAACCCCAACCTTACTGATCAAGGCAGGGTGACAGATGCCATTAACCACTGGCAAGGGGTGACCGGGATTCGGTTTGTACAACGCACAAACCAACCTGATTACGTTGAGTTCGTCCCTGGTAACGGCTGTTCCTCGGCTGTGGGCCGACGGGGCGGGCAACAGACAATTACGTTAGCGCCCGGATGCTCTACTGGCAACACCATTCATGAGATAGGGCATGCCTTGGGCCTGTTTCACGAACATCAGCGAGCAGATCGAGACAACTTTGTAATTGTCAACATCAACAACTCGCTTAACCCAGCGGCTGCCCCTGTTAACTACAATAGATACCCAGATTTGGGCTTTGCTGGCTTCGAATTTGGTGATCTGGACTTTGGCTCCGTTATGATGTATGCCTCTTTTGAGCCCGGCGGCACTCAACCGGTTATTACGCGCCTGGATGGATCTACTTTTGGCGTACAACGCAACGGTCTATCCGGAGGAGACATCGAAACTATAAATCGAATGTATTTTGGCCCCAGAGTACGGCCTTTTTACAACGTCATTGAAAGCTATACGGATCCGTCAGGCACTCAGCGAATAACTTACGATGTTTACTTCCAAGTTTTTGCTGATGATGCCTGTACAATCCCACTGTCATTACCAAACCAGTTACCTATTCAATACCGGAAACATGATCGGTATGGTGGTATAAATAACAATACCCTTACCATCCC
The DNA here is from genome assembly GCF_003583365.1 of Fibrisoma montanum. Classification (GTDB taxonomy): domain Bacteria; phylum Bacteroidota; class Bacteroidia; order Cytophagales; family Spirosomataceae; genus Fibrisoma; species Fibrisoma montanum. The sequence continues at coordinate 347,083 of NZ_QXED01000002.1, read as the reverse complement.
GGGCGGTACACAATCAATCTTGGTTGATCGTATTTACGGAGCCTGCCAATACAATTCTTATGGCGAAGTTGTCGGTGAGTGCTATCAAGAGGCAATTACGTTAATCGATGCCTTAGACTACGTGCCTCGATAAAAAGTCTTTACGGTTTATTAAAAAGGATCGTGCTTAACGAACGAGCACGATCCTTTTTGATGTAAACTGTATCAAGTTGATTAGTACTCAATCTCAACTACTAGACAACCTTTCGGAGCCATGCCACCGGTTGGTACGCCCAAGGACCGGGCTACTTCCAGAGCCATCTGATCAATGCCAGTCTGACCGCCGGAGATGATCCGTTCAAGTTAATACGCCCTCATAGATACAAGCTATCAAAGGGTAAGTATTTCAATTGTAAGCATTTAAAGAACTTCTTACATTCTTCAAGGATCATGCATCCAAGTGTTGGCATTGCCCGTAAATGCACTCTTTACCTAAATATGGCTAAAGGAAAGATAGATCACTTAATCACTCATCGACTGTTTACCTGGCCAGTACATGATACCACCTCTGACCGACGAAGCCCTCATCGAGCAGCACTTACCCACTAATCCTTCGGCGTGTTTTGACGAACTCTATAGCCGCTACGTCAACAAAGTCTACCACCGCTGCCTGACTTTTACCAAAGACGGCGAGCAGGCCCAGGACTTTACCCACGACATCTTTCTGAAAGTCTTTGCCAAGCTAAGCTCGTTTCAGGGAAACTCCCGTTTTTCCACCTGGCTCTACTCGGTGACCTACAACTACTGCGCCGATCAGCACCAGCGAGGCAAGCGCATCAGCACGCAGGCCTTTGAGGGCGACCAACACGATTGCATCGATGAGAACGAACAAGCTGGGACGGAAGAACGTATACAGCAGCTAAAGGGTGTTGTCAATGGCTTACCGGCGGCTGAGCGGACGCTGCTGCGGCTCCGGTACGAAGAGGAGCTAAGTATTGAAGCCATTGCCCAGCAATTAGGCATCAGAGCATCGGCCGTCAAGATGCGCCTGAAGCGGACGCGTGATAAGATTCATAGCCGCTACCAGCAACTAGCGGGTTAATTATCTACCTTGAGGGCAGCACAACCCTGAACGTACCAACTGAAAAACAAAAGCCCGTTCATTAAAACGGGCTTTCTTCGATCACATCTGACTTTTACTTACGCTGAAGGAGTTGTTGAACCAGCTTCTTGAGTTCGTCAATTTCGGCTTGTTGCCGCTGCAACATCTGCTGCTGCTTATCATTTAAACGCTGCTGAGTCTGGTTACCCTTTTCCAGCTGAATCGAGTACAGCGTTAGTTCCTCAATCTTCTCCAGGAGCTTGGCATCCATCTTACCCACGTCAACCCCGTTCTTAACGACCTCATCGGCTGAGGGTACACCCGGCAGATGTTGATGGGTGTTAATGTACTGCTCCACCTCAGCTAGTGGCGTCAACGAGTAGGTTGGGGCAAAAACTTTATCTGACCAGTCGGCCGAGTTCTTGATGGCTACTTTGACCTTCTCAGTCAGGATCCCATCGGCCACGTACAAACGGTAGCCGGCCGGAGTTTTACCTACATTCTGGCCAATGACTACCGCGTTGTCCGCTGAGCTGGTCAGGAAACGCCCGTTGCGCTGCCACAGGCTTTCGGTGGCCGCTTCCCGCCCTCCGCTGGTGGTGCTGGCCAGGATAACGTTACCCGAGCCGTCGACGGTCAGGAACTTGGTCTGGTTGGTCAGGCTAGCCGGTGAAGCGCTGGTCAGGTTTTCCAGTCGCACACCTGATTGGTTAGCGGCGCCCGTCGTCACATGAAGCCGAGCGGTAGGGGCTGAGTTGCCGATACCCACGTTAGCCCCATTGCCCAGCACAACGGCATTGCTGACGTTAACACGGGCGTTGTTACCGATGGCCGTCGCATTGCTTAGCCCATTGGCTCCGGCATCGGCCCGGAAGCCTAAAAAGGTGTTGTTGATACCCGCTACGTTGGCCCGACCCGCTTCAAAACCTATGGCTAGGTTGTTGGAGCCATTGACGTTGACACCATTACCAGCATTGGCACCAATGTAAATGTTGAAACCACCGGTGATGTTGCCGCCCCCAGCGTTATCGCCCAGGAAGTAATTGCCCGTACCACTGGTATTGGCTGCTCCGGAGTTGGTGCCAAAGAAGTAGTTGGAGGAGCCGGTGTTGTTGTTCAAGCCGGCCTGTACGCCCAGGAACGAATTAAACTGACCTGTAGTGTTATTCTCTCCAGCCCGGTAGCCGACAAACAGGTTGGCGGTTGCCGTGTTGCGGAAACCTGTCTGAAAGCCAATAAATGTGTTCTGGCTACCGCTAACATTTGCATAACCAGCTTTAGAGCCAACAAAGACGTTACTCGAAACTGTGTTACTGTACCCTGCTGAATCACCCACCGCTACATTGAGGTTGCCGGTTACTCCGTTCGATCCTGCTCCGATACCTATGTAGGCGTTGCCATATCCGGTGGTATTACTGATGCCTGCATCGACACCAATAAACGTATTGTTCTGTCCCGTCGTATTAGAGGCACCGGCTTGGTAACCCACTAGTGTATTATTGTTTCCGGATGTATTTGAAAATCCACTTATACCCCCTAAAAAGGTATTTTGCCTGCCGGCTGTGTTATTTGAGCCGGCATTTTGGCCCAGAAACACATTAAAGATTCCATTTATGTTGCTTCGTCCGGCATTGCCCCCAATGAAAGCATTAGACCCGCCGGTTGTATTCGAAGAGCCAGCCTGATTGCCAAAGAACACATTGCTATTCCCTGACGTATTTGCGAAGCCAGCCTGATTGCCAAAAAATGAATTGTTATTACCATTGTTGTTTTGACCTGCCTGGCTGCCAACAAAAGTATTTCCATTACCCGAAGCAGTCGAATAACCTGCTGAACTGCCCACGAACACATTGTTACTTCCTGTCGTGTTGGAGTAGCCAGACTGACGGCCAACAAACGTGTTAAAAAAACTTTGTGTCTGTGAATAGCCCGATTGATAACCCACGAGCGTGTTGCCGTCACCATTTGGGGCACCGTTACTGGCCTGTACGCCTACTAATGTGTTCTGTAGCCCCGGGCTTTCTACATTGCCGGTAGCGGCTACATAATTCGTCTGAGCCCGAGCGTTGTGCTGGGCAAACAGAAGCAATAACAGGAAGGTGAAGTAAAGCTGTTTTTTCATGGTTATAGTAAACGAGGGTTGTCTTTCGAAAATTACAAGTAAGCAATGAATATTTACAAGTATTATCATTAGACACTACCAACCAAGCTGAAACAAAAATGGCCTGATGCATACCACCAGGCCATTGAGTATCCCACCGTACATCCGTTATGAACCGGATGTCGCTGGGCAAAGATATTTTCCTCACGCAACCAGCGTATTAACCTTAGATTAAATTGGGCTGGGCTTCATAGTCTCTTTATATACTCTTACCTCCGCTTGTGTAAAACAGAAGCGTTTACTCAACTTCAGCTTGTTGCAGGTAGGCCTTATGAGTACATTACCTACTCGCTATACCCGCTTGTATATGGTAAAAATTGTACTTATCAGTCTATCCGCCGTCTTACAACTGCTCGCCTGCGGACTGTTTGTTCATGAAGCCAAAACGACTACGCAGGGGTGGCGACACCGCATCCAGTACGGCCTGGCGGCTCTTGTGTTTTTAGCTATGGGTCTGATGCTGATCTGGTTCTTGCTGGTCGAACCGTTAACAGAATTGGCCGCTTAGTAAATATGGAAAGACTATAACCGCCATAAACCTCATATATAGCGGCTTAGAGAGCGTTTGGGCAGCTGTAGAGGAGGTTTTCATTTGTCTTCTGTGTATCATTGTGACGTTATCAATTTTAACAATCTATCCACATGCTTACTAAAATTACTGCTTGTCCGCGGTCTATATGGGCCGCGCCCCTTCTGTTTGTTGTGCTCTTCGCCACCTCCTGCAAGAAAAAAGCCGACGACGATCCGACGAAGGGTTTTACGACCAAGATTCAGAACATCATTCCACAAACGGTCATTGAGGATCTACGCTCAAAAGGCATGACCATCAACGAAGGCAAGGTTCCTCCCAAGCTTTTAACAAACAGTGCTTACCAGGCATCTCCCTTTGAGATGCTGAGCCCTTATGGACCTGAAGATCCATGGCAGAAAGGCAAGATCATCAATGACTACAAGTATCAGTTTTACGACCAAACTGACGCTGGTGACATCAAATATGACTTTACCAACAACGGCAGCGACAAGGGGAACGGAAAAGGGGCGTTCATCGCTGGCAACGCCAATAAGTTCACCATTTTCTCACAAGATGAAGGCGTATCCAACAGCATTCCTTATAAAACGTTGGCAGTGCTATCGGGTGAGTTAACCGCTACGGGGATCAAGGACTTTCAGTATGCGTTTGTGATGAAAGAAAAAACAGGTGACAATGACAATAAGACCTTGATTGCCGTAGGTAAGTCACGAGTCTGGATCGACAAAGATCAACTAGCTACGTTGACAACCCGCTTTCGGTTAGCTGCCCAGCTTTCTGATGGCGCTTCTGCCAAATCCAGCCGGTAGCCAGGCTTGTTTTTAGCCCCTATTAACAAAACACCCCGTGAGATACACGGGGTGTTTTGTTAATACGAAGCGTGATAAGCGTAAATGGTGCCAAATGGCGAAAAATAGCAACAGGCTTCGCTGACTAGAAAATCTGCTTATACCGGCCCACTAACAAAAAAGCCTGACCTTAACAAAGCCAGGCTTTTATAAACCTATCCACACCAACAAGCTGTAACCAGCTATGTGGTGACTAGACAAACTTACGCTTTTTCCACCAAAGGCCTAAGTGCTCAGGCATCTACCGAATGGGGCCCTTCGTGGACGGCCGGGGCCTCATTGGTCTTCAGTATGCTATACATCTGGGCAATCAACACTTGGGCCGCCGTCGCAATCTTTTCGCTGCTGCCCGCAGCAACGTCCTGGGTGCATTGCTGACGGTATCTGACGTTAGTATCAGTTAAGTCAATCTCGATCTTTATTTTCATAAACCTACTGCTTGAGAATGTCGACTTCAAGCTACAATTATATTGAAGTAAGGGCTTTAAAATCAACTGAGAGGTAGTGCCTTGACTGGTATACGGAAGCGTTAACGAGTAGCTGTCAGCCAACAAAAATGACCCAACGTATTACGTCAGGTCATTGAGAAGTACACCGTACATTCATTATGAGTGAATGTTGATGCAAAGCTATCTCGCCAACCGAACTAGGGCATTAAGCATGGGTTAAAGTTGCCGACTGTCTCATGCCTGAATATCGGGGAACAGACTAAGCCAGCGCTGCCATTCCTGCCAGCGGACGCGGTGAGACCCGTCGCTGATACCATCAATGATTTTAGCTTTTCAATGCGTCCCGTTCCCGGCACGCGCCGACCTTCATTTATCCAGCTCCGGACCACATTTTGCGAAAAGCCGCTTCGTTCGACAATAGCCTGAACGCTCAGTATATCCGGATGCTGCTGAGATGCTATTGCTTTGAAGTGCTCCAGTTCAGTGGCAAGGGGTTGTTTTAGCAGTTAAGTTAGCTGAGCCGGTGTCAGTAAAATATATTCTTGTGTCATTGGATAGATGATTTAGGATTTACAGTTGCTGGTTTGTACGCAGAAATAACTTGGCTATCAGGATCTGTGGACTGCAACCTCATGGCGTGCAACTTTACTAAACCAACATCTCAGGCTTGAATATCGGGGAACAGCGAGAGCCACCGTCGCCATTCTTCCCAACGAATACGGTAAGGACCGTCGCTTATGCCGTCCATCACTTTGAGCTTCTCAACCCGGCCGGTACCCGGTACACGTTTACCCTGAAGAATCCAGCCGCGAACGGTATCGGACGAAAAGCCACTCCGTTCAACGATAGCTTGAATATTCAGCACGTCCGGATGAGGAACCGCCATTGCTTTAAAAGCGTCTAACTCAGCCACGATTGTTTGCTTAAGCAGTTTAGATAGTTGAGCGGGTGTAAGCAGGATGTACTCTTGTGTCATAATTTGGTTTATGGTGTAAAAACCGGATCGGGTTCAAAGACCAGCGTGCCCTGTTGATCGGCTTCAATGCGGTCGTGCGTATAGCTGCGGTTATCGATCCGCCTGGGAATGCCATCGGGGTAGGCCGGGCAGGTCAACGTCTTTCCTTTCGGTTCCGAGTGTACGCAGACCAGACAACATGATGCCGAAAACGGAATGCGAACCTCAGGGTTTGTTTTCACGGAAGTTTTAAAATTAATATATACCTCTGTTTTTGGTATCGATTAACTTAAGTTTGGTTGCTCAGAGTTGAACCGAGTGAATTTGCAGAACTACAGCGATAGCTGAGCCACAGTATTAAGTCGTCGTTAAAGTTGTTACCAGCCAGTTAGTAGCTCAAGCCTGAATGTCAGGGAAGAGAGCTAACCATCGTCGCCATTCTTCCCATCGAATGCGGTAAGGGCCATCCGTAATGCCGTCCATGATACGGAGCTTTTCGACACGGTTCGTGCCGGGAATCCGGCGACCTTCGTTAATCCAGCTACGGACGACATTGGGTGAAAAACCAGACCGCTCAACAATAGCCGGTACGGTCAGTATATCTGGATGAGGGTCAATACGGGATTTGATGTCAGCCATATCCTTTTGAAGCTGGGTAAAACTGCGAACCAGTTCAGGCAACTGAGCAAAAGCGGTGAGTAGATCCATGATTAGACGGTTTGAACTACGTTAATGCAAAACTGGCCGCTATCGTCCGTGCCTTGATCTAAGCGAATACGTAGGCCTTCGGCCTTAGCCTGTCGGACGGCATCGGCCAGGTTGACGGCGTTGTCACGAATACAGTCAAGCAGTTCAGCCCGGCGTTGGGCCGTGACAGTGGGGTGTTCAGGGGTAGATGGCATAAGGTCTATTGGGGTTTTATATAGTGCTGACACACGTCCGTAAGTGTGTATCAGCACTATTGTTGTTTAGTAATATGCACTGCGTATCAAAGCACATCAGCCAACCGGCTCCGGGTTGGCTATACTAGCTGCCGGATTCATTGTCTTTCTTTTGATTTGGAATTTGATCCTTTAAAGCAATTTCCCGCGCCAGCATCATCTTCTCACCGATGCCCACCAGAAAAACCGCCAGCCTACCAAGAGAGAATACAACCTCAACTGTGTTGGTGGAGATGGTGTATTGCTTATTTTTATCGTGATCCTCAGCAATACCAGTAAAGGATTCAAGATAACACTGTTGAGCAGTCAACACGTTATCAAGCGTGCTTTGCAAAGACTCAAAGTTGAGGTAACCACCTACATCATTTACAATGTCATCGTGTAGGTCCGCAATGGAACGTGATACGGGGCGGGTCGAACGGTCAACGGGCCTGTTAGACGGTTCGGTGGTGGTTGCGCTGTGCGCTGGATTGTTGTAATTTTGCTCTGTGTTCATTTGAACTATGCGTTTAAGTGTGACACATGCCCCAATGCTGATTCCGCCAAGAATGTAAAGCGTTGGGGTTTTTTGTTGTCGCTTGACTCTGTAAAGATAATAAAACCCAATATATATGTTGGGTTAAGGAGAAAAAAATTTCAGTATCCTTTTACTAGCTCCTCTACCGTCACTCCAACAGCTTTCGCTATTTTACATAAAGTATCTAATGTAAAATTCTGCCCTTGCTCATATCTATACACAGCCGCTTCTGACACCCCTAAAGCGCTCGCCAGCTCTTTTTGTGTCAACCCCTTCATTTCCCGTGCTTGTCTAATTCGTTGGCCTACCTGCTTGGCAATCTCTGACATATCCTCTGATGGTTGAACCATGGGCAATATACGTTTTACTTTGGTGAATTACGCTTAACAGTCATATTAGTTTTAACCTACAAACTTACCAGCTCTACACGTACGCTTTGATACTCAGTGAGCCAACGGTAAAGGCTGGCCAGGCAGCAACCTGACCAGCCTTTACGCAGCTTCACTTTGGCGGATCCTGAAAGCTGGTATGGCTACCATCGACGATCATGATCTTGCCGTTAGCCAGCGGCACAATCTGCTTACCGGGTTTGGTGTTGCTTTCGATTTTAGCCAGCACCGTACTTACCTGCCTGCCCATCTCATCGATGCTTCGTTTGAGCGCTGAAAAGTCGTTCGTACCCGGGCCAAAGTCCGGATGGCTAATCTGCTTAATAATTACCTCCGGCAAACCAAAACCCTTTGCGGCCAACTCCTGTAACGCTCTATGTGGGTTGTCCTGATTGAGGGCTTCCAGTACCGAATCGTATTTTTCCGAACTCTTCGCATTGGTTACCCATTCGCCCCGCTCGACTTCGATATCGGTGCCGTCGATGCGGTGACCACCCCGCTCGTGGGTGCGGCCCGACAGCGGAATCCGGCCCCCTTCGCGCAGCTGGGTAGCCGACAGGGCTTTGATCTTCTGACGGGCCGCTACCAGCGTCGCAATGATAGTAGCCACTCCAGCCACGGCCGCAATGACGCCCACGATGGGACCCAGCTTGGCGTTCTGCTTGGCGGCTTCGGTGGAGGCCTGAAACAGGTTAGCCGCGGCTACGGCCTGTGAGGAAATCATCGTAGCCAGATCAAGCGCCTGTTGCACCTGCTGGGATTTGCGTTTAATGGCCTCCTCTTCGGCCTTCTGACGCTTTAAATCTTCTAGCTCGGCCCTACGCAGTTTCAGGTTGTTAGCGGCCCCTTCCTTATCGCGTTCCTCTTCGATACGGACCTGTTCTTCCTTGGCTTGAATCTGCTGGTCAATGGCGGCAATGCGCTGCTCACTGGCTTCGATCATGGCCTGCGTTGCGCCCTGCACGGCCTGAAATACAGCATCTACCGAACGAAGGAAGATTTCGCGTTCGGTTTCATCTTTGAAGCTTTTGCTAATACCCAGCAAGTCCCAGACGTCACGGTTGGCCGGGCTCAGCAGTTGAATCTCCTTGCGTTTATCCTTGAGGGCTTTTACGTAAGCTTCCAGGCGTTTGATCTCCGGCGTATTGGCCGGATTGGCCTGCCCTTGCAGGGCCGTAAGTTGCTGTTCAGCGGCAAACTCCTGCGCCTGTAAGGCATCGATCTGATTACGCTTGATAAAGCTCGTACCGGTTTCATCATTCCCCTTCGTACGCAGTTCGATGTTCGACAGGGCAATGGATTCGATCGCCTTGGCATCGCGGATGATCTGATCGTAGATCAAATCGCGCCGTTCCCGGGCCTGCTGTTTTACTAACGCTGCGTACTTGGGAGCGTTCTTTTCCTCGGCGGCCAAGAGGCGCTCCCACTTTTCATCGTAGGCGGCCAGCTCCTCGGCATTGCCCCGTTTGACGTAATCGACCCGGGCATTCTGGTACTGGTTGTACATCTCGGCGTACGTGCCCGCGTTCTTTTCTTCGAGGGCCAGAATCTCGGCCCACTTGTTATCAAACAGGGCCAGCTCCTGCTCATTGGTGCCGCGCAGGGTGTTGAGCAGTTCGCGCTGCTCCCGGATACGACGTACGCGAATCTGCCGGTCGGCTTCCACGTCGACGGCGTTGGTACGCTGCTGAAACTGCCGGGCGATGTCGGGCGCATTGCGTTCCAGACTCACCGACTGATCGGGTACGATCTCGCGCTTGCCGGTCAAGCTGTTGATGCGGGTTTTGTTCGACGCGGCCAGTTGCAGCAGCCGTTCCAGATGCTTACGCTCGGCTTCGATTTCTACTTTATCGAGTTTGGCCTTTTCCAGGATATAAGCCTCCCCATCTTTTTGCAGGCTATCCAGCCGGTCCTTCCCGTATTTCTCCTGCAACTCATTGAATTCCTTCAGGTAGTCGTCCTGAGCTGATTGAAGCAACTTGTAATGCTCGATGCTTGCCCGTTCGGCATCCCGCTGGTTTTTAGCCTGCTTTTGCTTCTGCTCGTCGGTAGGCCCTTCGTTGACCAGATTGGCCAGCGTAGCGGCCCGTTCGGCTTCCTGCCGGTTGAGTCGGGCCAGTTCACCAGTCGCCTGCTTTTGGGCCGTCTGAGCGGCCAGGATGCGCTTACGAGAATCGGCAAAGCGTTTGTCGAACTGACTACGCTCACTAGCAGCGGCCCGTTCATATTCGGCCCGCAGTCGGTTGTGATCGGCCCGGGTTTGAGCGTACTCCTCATCCCGTAGCTGTTTGACGCGCTCAGCCGCGGCTTTCTGCGCTTTAGGTACGCTGAGGCCCTGTTGGGTCAAGGTTTGCTCCAGCGCCCGGGTTTGTTCGCTGACCGACCGGCGGGCATCCCGAACGATGGTTTCGGTTTCTTTCTTCAACGCATCGGCAATCTGATTGGACTCCCGTTGGCGATTGGCATCCCGCACGGCCGAATAAAACCCTCCGCCGTTCAGCGGATTCAGGCCCCGAAAGAAAGCGACCAACTCGGATCTACCTTTGGTCAGGTCCTGCACCTGCCGGGTGAAGTTCTGCACAAACCGGCGCATAAAGCCGTCCTGACTCTGGCCAGCCGCGGTGAAAAAACCCGTGATGGCGGCACTGGCTTTTTCCAGATCACCGGCCAGGTTGTCAATCCGCTTTCGCTGCTGTTCATAGGCAACGTCAGTTCCCGTAATTGCCTGGGTCATCTTGGTAATCTCCTCCCGGGTGTCCAGTACGCGCCGGGCTACGATGATATTCTCATCACCAAAGACCTTTTGCAGCTTGGTGGTTGTATCAAACTTCTTAGCCGCGTTCTCCAGGGCCTGATCCAGCCCGACCACCGACGGGCGCAGGTTCTTGTCGGTCTGCGTTTCGAGTTTGACCAGTACGTTCCTAAGACCGGTACCGGCTTCGCTACCTTTGATCATTACCCCCGCCAGCGATTGAATCAGCGCGTTGCCCTGTTCAAAACTCAGACCGGCCGCTTTCATGGCCGTTCCCGAGTTCTGTAAAGCGTCGGCCGTTTCGTTGATCTCAGAGGCCCCTTTGAGCGCTCCAGCGGCCAAGACGTTCACAAACCGACTGGCCTGATCGGCTCCCTCGCTGAACTGGTTTAAACTACCCAAGGCCGCTTTCGCAGCATCAGGCAGACTCAGCCCCGACGCCTGCGAGAGGGCAATAACCTCCTGGGTCGTATCAGCCAGCGCCTGTTGATTTTCCAGCAGTTCAGGCTTAATCGAGCCGATGTTCTGAAAGGCCTGCAGGATCTCGGTAGCGGCAATGCCGGTATCGTCCTGAAGTTGCAGGGCCCGCTGTGCCAGGTAGTCCAGCGCCTTACCCGTTACACCGGTAATGGCCGATACTTCCGAGAGCTTGGCCCCGAACTCTTTCCAGTCGACGACAGCCTTTCGAGCGGCATCGGCAACGCTGAGGGTAATGCCCACCGCGCCCGCCATTTGTGCCAGCCCACCGGCCAGGCTACGCCCCGACAGGAAATCACCCACGCCCTGCAGGCGCCCGGCGGCTTTCGTCTTGATCCGGTCCCAAAGGGAGGAGGATTCCCCCAGCGTAGCGTTCATCCGGCGTAGGGCCGCTTCGACCTGACCAATCTGGGTTTTGAGCTCACCGTACCGGCCGGCCGCCAGGAATTCAAGCTGCCGGCTTTTGAGGTCTTTGAGCTGATTCTCCATCCGCTTGCGTTCGGCCAGCAGGGAGTTCTCTACCGCCTGCACCCGCTGGTAGATCTGTATCTGTTGTCCAAGCGTCTGATTGAACTGTGTAGCGGATTGATTGACGGCCGCGAACGGATTTTGCCGCCGGTAACTTTGCAGCCGATTATCGGCCTTATCAAGGCGGTCGCTGACCTGATCCATGCCGTCGAAAAATTCCGACAGATCGAGATTGTATTTGGCAGTGATCTCTTGTGCCATGGTATAATGGGTTTTGAAGTGAGACGCCTTTTGCGGCCAGGCTAGCCAAGATTAACCCATTACGGCCGGGGAGGCCAAGATACTACCCCTATTGCGGCCGGGGAAGGCCAAGGTAAGCGTACTAATAGAGGGAAGTAGAGTTATACCTCGACTTCTTCCTTCATAGGTTCGAACACATCTGTGCCGACCTGATCGGGCTCTACCTGATCATGAACAAACCCGCGTGTTCTGATGCGGGCGGGAATGCCATCTGGATAGGCAGAACAGTATACACCCGCCTTTCCGGCCCGCATGTGGGCGCAGAAATAACAGGCAGGTGCTGACAAAATACGATTAGCTTGCTTATCCATTGGGGACTACGTTAAAACTCCAGTGTCGTGCCATCGGGCAGGGTATACACCGCCCGGGGCTTACCACCCGCATCGCCCGGCACCTGCTTATAGCGGCCGTGAACCTGCATCATCTTATCGACGGCATCTTTAGGATCGTGCAGTTCGATCTCAATGGTGGTCGTTTCAATGGTTTCGCCTTCTTCCGTAGTTCGCACTTCTTTACGGTGCTTTACTTTCTTGAGCAGTTCGAGATTGTCCTGAGCCTCTTCAGTGGTCAGAGTAATCTCGCCGGTTTCGGTAATGAACGGGCGTAAACTCCCTCTACCCCACTTGGTTAGCCGGCCAATGCACTCACCGACTGGCATGCCGTACTGATCCATCACCGCTGAAATAGCGGTTAAAAGGTAAGGTTTGGTCAAGTTCTCATGGCCAATCTGCTTGGCTGAACGAGCCGAATAGCCAGCCTCCCGAGCGGCCCGGGCTGCGTTCTGATATTGGCAGTAGAGTAGAACAAACTTGCGCTCACGGGTGGTTAGGCCTTTTAAGGGATCGGTGTTATCGGGTGGCTGATTGTTGTCCATAGAGAATAGCTTGGAATTTGAACTACTTAATGAAAGCCGGCAATGGCATTGAATACAACGGTTGACAGTTGATCGGCTTCAACCTGATCGTGCACCGCTTCGCTAAACAGCCACCGGTCGGGAATGCCGTCCGGATAGGCCGAACACGACGCATCGGCCCGCCAGTGCTGACAAAACGCGCAGGCCGATAGCGAAGGCGTCAGCGGTTCCAGCCACTCCCCCTTTTTCTGACCCATCGGTTCTATTTCGTTCGCGGTGTAATTGCTCATTTGATGGTTGCTGGTACCTAGCTCTAAGTTACCCATAATTTGCCGAACGTACCCAACTGATTTGACCCGTTACGGTGTCGCTTTAATTCAGCCGGTTTGCCAGATCATCAGGTACCAGCTCGTGATAGTGCCGGTGCAGATGCTTAATGATCCGGTGAGCGTGCTCCAGGGCCTTATGTAGCTGCAGTTTATCGTACTGTAGTACCTGGTACTGCATGGCCAGAACCTGGTAAGTCTTTTGATCCTGCTGAGCCAGTAGCTCACAGGCTTCCAGTAGTTCAGCCGACAGCGGAATCGGTTGGGGTTCGGCTTCCAGTTGTGGGTTAGCCTGCCAGCGGTTCCACTGGTCATAAAACCGGCTTAACCTGGCATAATGGATCACGAGCTGATCGTCGACGAAACGGGGCAGCAGTTCCTGCCAGGTGTCGATCTGAAAGGCATCCGGATACCGGCTGGCCAGTTCAATTTGCAGAGTGGTCATGGTTGGCACGGGTTTAATTTAGCCGGCTGTCGGGGTTCCAGTTGGTCAGGTTTTTCAGTAGGGTAACACTTTCCTCAGCTACCTGCTGGGAATTAATCGCTATAGTGTGCATCCGGTCGGCTTGTCTTTTCAGGTGATCGCGTTCCTGTCTGGCTGTTTCCAGTTCCAGCTGCAGCATATAGCAACTAAGGGCAAGCTCATCATAGGTCAGCTGTTGTTGTCTGGCCAGCAGTGGAGCCGCGGCCCGTAGGTCATCGGGTATAACCGGAATTGGATGGCCGCTGACTATGGCCCGTTTTACCTCCTCTATATAAGCCTTCAGGTGACGGTCAACAAAGTCAGCCAGCAGGCGCTTCCAGCTCCAGCGGCTGTATGTATCGGGATATAGGCGGGCAATGGCCTGCCGTAGTTGTTTGGTGGTCATAGGGCGGGTTGTGTGAAGGTGGTTAGATCTAAATCCTCAACTCGGACTCCTAATAACCGGGCGAAGGCTTCCCGGCGTGGACTACTAACGAGCTGGCAGGTCGGCTGGCCAGGCTCGTCCCATTCGGCCGGGTATTGGTCGACCATTTGAACGGTCAGTATTTCAAATGAAGGAAAGTAATGGATAGGTTGAGGTAAACTCTGATCAGATTGAGCTGGCCTCTCCTCTGCGTAAATCGGATCGCTTAGTCCATAGGTAATACCATCCCGGATCGTTTTGTAAGCAGCCTGCACATCACGTACATCAGGTCGGTTGGCGATCTCCTGATTTAACACCTCAGCCGCTTCATCTTCTGCCAGCTGACCACCAGCTACCAACCCGCCGGCTAGTCTGGCCGCTTTTAAAAGCTCATGGTGTTTCTGGCCATCGGCCGCATTCCGTACCATATTGGCTAACCGCTCCAGCAGCACCCCCTTATCTGTGTTGATGCTGTAAGTCGGTACCGGCCGTACCGCTTTTACTGGTGGTTTGGTTAAACCAGTAAAGCGTTGGGCTTGTGAATTGATATACGCATCCGGATCATAGGAGTAGTAACGGAACCGGTCTAAATTACGGCCCGACGTATCGACCTTAATATTCATCTGAGCAAATGCCCAGACCAGGGCATCAAACTGCTTTTCGTGTTGTTCAGGATAAGCGATAGGGATGAGAACAAAGTACCCTTTCCCGGAGACAGACAGACCACAATAGGCTACTTCTTTAATCTGACTGAGGTAGCTTTTTAGCTGGTCGAAATCGCCAAGGTGGGCATTGTCTTTGCCGTCAATATCCAGACATATTATGCCGCTATGCTGAACGAAGCCCTTCCCGCTGCGATGTCGAAATGTCCCATGGGGTGTAAAGCCGATCAGTGATCGCTTCAACGTTTTACGCTCACCCTCGTCGGCCGTGGAACGAATCCGGTCGACGAGGGCTTCCAACTGAGCCGATCGACGAGTAACCCAGTAGGAAAGCTTAACCGGTCCACGTGGTTTATCAGGAGCGCTATCTCGCTCAAACCAACTAACCTTAACATCTAGAACGTTTTGCATAATCACAAGTGGTTTGGGAAAGTGGTTTAAGCGCCTTATATATAGGCGCATAAAAAAACCACTTACTTTAACCTAGTTTGTAAATCAGTCTAAACTAGTCTGAACAACTTCAAACCGGTTTGAGAACGGTTGTCGGGTCAGATAATGAATCTGTAGTGATTCGAGAATAAACCGGATACCCTTTGGCGGGCTTGATAGCTCTTACCCATCCCTGAGATTGATAATAAGTCAGCACTTCTTTGGCCAAGGCATCCGTGATTGGCTGTCCTAAGTATTCGGCGGCTCCCTTGATCCGGCGCCAGGTTTCAGCATACCCGGTCGGTTCTTGTTCATTGAAGACTTTGGCTAAGATGCTCTCATGCGTCTCCATGGTAGCGGGGGTTAACTTGCCGGGCTTTAATCGACGGTGGGGATAAACAGTATGGCCTGGTTGGCCGGGAAACTGGCTGCTAGAGTTAAGGTCACCAACCCGGTAGGGCAACCCTTGCTCATCAATGGCGAACGAGAACGGTGAAAACTCTTTATCCCGGCAAAACTCTGGTGCGACGATTTTGACGTCTCTATCGTACGGATCTTTACTTAAGGTGATGACCGTTTCAGCTTTATTGACCAGCTCTGTACCTAAGTGTCCCCTTGCATTGGTATCGCCTTTGTTTTGGTGAAGGACGGTTAGGATATGGATGCGCTTTTCTTCAGTCCAGCGCAAGAGGTCGTTGGCGATTTCTGTTGCCTCCTGTCCGTCGTTGATATCGTAGACTAAATCACGAACGCCGTCGATTACAACCAGGCCTATATTCGGGGTTTGGTTGATCAGCCAATCAATGAACTTCCGACGGGTTTGCGTGGGATAAGACCGCAAAGCATACACCTGCAGGTTTGGGGGCTCGGCCATATCGCTTAACGCACAGATCCGCTTGACTACCCGCCAGACATGGTAACGCCCTTGCTCTGTGTCAAAGTAAAGTACTATCGGACGATCAGCGGGAAGAGTACCTCGAATGCATCCTAGTACAAGATCCTGCTTGATAGCCGCAGCGACAGCGATGGTAATTGTAAAGGTTTTCCCGCCCTTTGCCTTCCCGATGAGCAAGGAGAAATTGCCCAAAGTGGCAACAATGCTTTTGCTGTCACCCTCCTCAACGGTTAAACACACAGCCGGCCGTTCGTACTGCTCCGATGGCTTTACCCTAGCTGTCTGCCGTATCCGATCAAAGTCAGGCAAATCGGTTGTAGGAACGTTACTTGTTGCCGGAGCTGACGTCAGGTTATTGAGCGACCCGCCGGGTGGAACTTTAATATTTTTCGTAACTTCACCCTGTTGTTTAGGCACTTGACTTTGATTAGCCGCCTGGGTGAACGGTTGGACTTCACTCATGGCGGCTATCTTTTTTTAGTGTGGGGCAATCTTCGCAAGTCGGCCCGTAAGCTTAGACTAAGTTTTGAGGAGCGTGACGAAATACGAGGATGCTGGCCAGACGTTGTTAGAACGACTTGAAACCAGTTCCAGAAGTTTGGGTAGTTATTCGTGGCAAACCGTAGCCCATTGGCGTCAGGCTGCTCACCCTGACGGCCGGACAAAACCTCAATGGTTATGGTTTTGCCGCCGATCTCACAACGAACGCCATCTAACGGCCGTCGTTGTAATAGACCTTTTAGACCACCATGTTGCAGTTCCTCTAAGCTTAAGTGATCATAAACCCCTCTTACGTTACGGCCATGGCTCTTTAGAGTGGCAACAATCAGGTCTATTAACGTACGCTTCTGCTGAGGGTCATCAGGAGCTTTGACGTGATGGAGCTTTTTCATGCTACCTGCCCCTTCCCTCTGCGATTGCCGCGGCTTGACCGTGATTGATTATACTGCTGAGCCTGTTCGTCAACAGTAGCTGTTCTGTGCGATTTCAGCCACTCGATAAGTTCTAAGCGTGAGAAGTATAGCCGAGATCCAGTAGGTTTGGAGAACGGAATCTTACGGTCAGAGACAAGGCCGTAAATAGTTTGAGTTGTTAGATGCAGGAAATCAGCAGCCTGGTCAATGGTTAAGATCTCATCTGAAGAGGCTGAAGATGATTCCTTACCTTGTAGATAACATAAAATTTGCTCGTTCTGCGATTCTATACGGTTCATTCGTCGGACCAGTATCGCAAAGGGGTTTTCGGTAATCAGATCTTTTTCACTTGCCATAAGACCCATCAAGTTTGGTTGATGGGTCAAATTTGAGGTATGGTTAATTTGTATTTCTGACTGTCAATGATTAGTCAAAAAATTGTTAATTGTCAGTTTATGGCGTTTTATCTGGAGTTCTTCGTTAATTTCTGCTCTTTGAAGAAGTTGAATATTTGTATGTAATGTGGATCGGCCACCTACATTTCCAAAAGAGGTAACTAGTGCTTTATGCAAAGCGGTTTGATTATGTCCTAAGATGGGTTTGATTAATTCGAGACCATCCAAAGCATACAGCATGTAAGCAAAATCCTTTGGGCTTTTGCCAGTATACGTTTCAATAAGAAACTGCATTATTTCCTCACGGCTTTTCACAATATTCTCGCGGTTTTCTGCATCTAAATATTCTGCAAAACTTATTCCTCCTAATGCACTGTCATTTTTTTGTTTATTATGTTCGTTTTCTTTTTGACTTATCCGACGGGCGCATATATCTACAATTTGCTGGCCAGTCCAATCTTCCATCCAATTCATCGCCCAGCTTCGGGCGTACTTAGAGCCATCTAACCCTTGCCAATTGCCAAATTGCAACTCCCATTGGGCAAACTCGACAAACGTTTTGAGATGGTGGTCCCGCCAGATAGGCTCATTCCATACTTCAAGATAAATACAGTTGAAACGAGTCAGGCAGGATATGAGCTCATCATCATCCAGACAATTGTCCAATACTTTTTCTACTTGTTTAACAAAGCTTGCCCGAATTTCATACGCTTCCTCTTGCAGGTCTAAGGCGTGCTCATCTACGGAAATACTCCACATAGCAACGGTATTTTACATATCTAGTTTAATCCGATCAACAGCCGCCCGCTTCTGTTCATTGACGATCCGAGCGTAGATCTGCGTAGTAGCCAGGTCCTGATGGCCTAATAGTTTGGAGACGGTATAGATGTCGGTACCGTTCTGAAGCTGGAGCGTTGCGAACGTATGCCGGAAAGCATGGAACGTGATCGGCCGGTTAATGCCGGCGCTGGTAGCCCACTGCTGCAGTTTATTGTTCTGATGAGAGGAATACAGCAGGTGAGGAAAAACCCGCTCAGCATCCCGTCCACGCTCACCAAGGAGGGCCCGGGCCTGGGAGCTTAAGGGTAACGTTTCGGTTTCCTGGGTCTTTCGCTGAATGAATCGTATATATGGACCGTTCGCATCGTCATACACCTCGCTCCAAGTCATTTTTTCAATGTCGCTGTAACGCAAGCCTGTCAAGGCCGAAAACAACCCAGCTCGTTTAAGCTGAGGTATATCACAATCGGTCTTTGCTATGGCCTGTAGTTCGGCCAGGCTAAGAAAGGTACGCTCAGCAGCCTTGGGCTTATATGGCTTTACCTTCTCTCCTACATTGCTGGCCAGTACCCCGTCCTGAACCGCCCGCTTGATAGCCGTCTTAAAGATGATGAAGTAACCGACGGCCGTGCTGTAGGATATGGTTTGATTATTAAGCCGCTGCGTGTTAAGGTTCTTAGCCGTTAGCAGGTACTCTTTGAACTGTCGACAAAAGCTTTCGGTAACGGCATCGACAGGCAAACGACCATTACTAAAAATATGCAGATGATGGTAAACACACAGCCAGTTGCCCCGCGCTTTAGTCTGGTTGGTTTTAAACCGCTTATCGGCCTGATCCTTGAACCATTGTAGAAAGTCAGTCGTTACGTTCAGCTTCTTTTTCAAAAAGCCGTAGTTACCAGCCTGAACCTCCAGCTGTCGACCGGCGCAAATATTCTGAGCTAACAGCTTTGTTTCCTTGTTGTGCCGTCGATCCAGTTCGGTCCGTGGCTTTTCGAAGATATACAGCCCTAAGAATTCCCGGCGTGTCGGCTTGCCAGTTTCCGGATGTGGAATAGGTGGATAGAAATCCAGGTAGAGACTTTTACGGGCATCACTAATTGGCTTCTCACGTAGGGTTACTTTCATGGCTTGTATCTTACACCTGAGTTTTGTACCTCATCCTAAAGTAAAAACGGAATCAGTAGCCACTAAAGGTACAAAGTACAGGTAAATAAACCAATATCAAAGCTATAAAGAACACATAGGATATAAACGAAAAAGCCCTCATACGCTACGTACAAGGGCTTTAAATAGTCGTTAGTTATATATCAGCTTGGGGCCGGTAATTAACCGTGAAAGAAATCTTTCATCTTCTCGAAGAACCCTTTTTCGTTCTTGTTCGGCTTGGGCTGGAAGTTTGGTGAATTCCGCAGTTTCTCCAGCATGGCCCGCTCGTCGGACGACAGCGTTTTGGGCGTCCAGACATTTACATGAACCAGTTGGTCACCGCGTCCGTAGCCGTTCAGTTCTTTAATGCCTTTTCCTTTCAGGCGCAGGATTTTACCGCTCTGCGTACCGGGCTCCAGCGTAATGCGGGCGCGACCATCGATGGTTGGCACTTCCACGCTGGTACCGATGGCGGCATCCACAAAGCTGACGTACAGATCAAACACGACGTTATTGCCATCGCGCTTCAGGTCGGCATCTTCCTCCTCTTCGATCACGATGAGCAGGTCGCCCGCAACGCCCCCGCGCGGTGGTACGTTTCCTTTGCCACCTACCGAGAGCTGAATCCCCTCGGCCACCCCAGCCGGGATCTTGATTGGGATTACATCCTCCTGCAATACGCGGCCTTCGCCAAAGCAAACGTCACAGCGCTCGGTTACGATCTTGCCTTCGCCGTTACAGGTCGGGCAGGTGTTGGTCGAGACCATCTGCCCCAGCATGGTGTTCACCACTTTGCGGGTCTGCCCGGTACCATTACAGGTCGAGCAGGTCTGCACGGCGGTGCCGTTGCGGGAGCCGTTTCCACCACAGGTCGTACAGGACACGTGGCGTTTTACTTTGATTTTCTTTTCGACGCCGTTGGCAACTTCCTGCAAATTCAGCTTCAGTTTAATGCGCAGGTCTGAGCCCCGCCGGACGCGCTGCCGCTGACCACCCGGTCCGCCCGCTCCCCGGAAGAAGCTGCCGAACGGTGAATCATCGCCAAACACATCGCCAAACTGGCTGAAAATATCCTCCATCGTCGGGCCGCCGGGTCCGTAGCCGCCACTAGCCGCCCCTCCCATGCCAGCATGACCAAACTGATCATAGCGGGCCTTTTTCTGAGGGTCACTCAAGACGTCGTACGCTTCGGCAGCCTCCTTGAATTTCTCTTCGGCGGTCGGATCATCCGGATTTTTATCCGGGTGGTATTTGATGGCCATCTTCCGATAAGCCTTCTTCAGATCCTCCGCCGACGCATTCTTGTCAACGCCCAGTATCTCGTAATAGTCGCGTTTCGTTGCCATATCTTAACGATTGAATGATTGAGTTGTCGAATGATTGAATTGGTGGCCAGGCTACGCAATTCAATCATTCGACAACTCAATCATTCAATTAACTGCCAATAATAACCTTAGCAAATCGAATTACTTTATCGTTCAGGTAGTACCCTTTTTCAATCTCGTCAATCACCTTGCCTTTGAGGTCGTCGGTTGGGGCCGGAAACTGCGTCACCGACTCATGCAGATCAGCATCGAACGGCTCTCCCTTCGACGTCATCGGCTTCAGGCCTTTGCTTTCCAGCGTTTTATAGAGCTTGTTGTAAATCAGGGATACCCCCTCCTTCAACGCAGCAACGTCGGAGGTAGTTTCCAGCGACTGCATGGCCCGTTCGAAATCGTCGACCACCGGCAGCAGGGCGAGCAGCAGCCCTTTGTTGGCATCGCTGATCAGGTCCAGCTTCTCTTTGGCCGTACGCCGGCGGAAGTTTTCGAAATCGGCGTAGAGCCGAACGTATTTGTCCTTCAGTTCGGCCAGTTCGCGGGCGGTGGTGTCAGTTGCCGACGGTTCAGCCGGTTGCGCTTCCTCGGGCATTCCGCCGTTGATTGTCACGGCTTCGTCAGTTGTAGGCGTACTCGATTCAGCAGCAGTTGTTTCTTCGGTAACGTTGTCAGGTTGTTCGGTATTGGCAGACGATTGCTCGTCCAAAATGTCTTTATTTTCCATAAAAGAACTCTTCTTTCTCTTCCAGAAATCCATGAGCAAAGATGCGCAATAAAGTTGCCAAAACCACGTCTACTGACAAGCTGACAGGTTCATTTACATAAGATTCTTGTATAGTATCGAATTTATTGAGGCCAAATTTCCGTTTACTCAAGAACAGGCCACAGCATGAATACAGCAACCATCCGGCATACTCAACTGATTAAGCACAAAGCCCTTGAGCTGGGTTTTGACTTCTGCGGTATTGCCCGGGCTGATTTTCTGGAAGACGAAGCGCCCCGGCTCGAAACCTGGTTGAAGAACGGCATGCACGGCCAGATGGATTATATGGCTAACCATTTCGACAAGCGGCTCGACCCTCGGCTGCTCGTCGACGACGCCAAATCCGTACTTACGTTACTGCTCAATTACTACCCGGAGCAGCGGCTCCCCGAGGGCGACGATGACTATAAACTGTCGAAATACGCCTATGGCACCGACTATCATTTTGTCATAAAAGACAAGCTGAAAGACTTGATGGCGTTCATCCGGACGGAGATCGGCGAGGTGGGCGGCCGGGCGTTTGTCGATTCGGCTCCGGTGATGGACAAAGCCTGGGCCAAACGCGCCGGACTGGGCTGGGTCGGTAAACATACCAACCTGATCAACCGTGAGATTGGCAGCTATTTTTTCATTGGGGAACTGATTCTGGACCTTGACCTGGAGCCCGACAGCCCCATGGCCGACTACTGCGGTACGTGTACCCGCTGCATCGACGCCTGCCCTACCGAGGCTATTGTGGCGCCTTACGTAGTAGACGGCAGCAAGTGCATTTCTTATTTTACGATCGAACTAAAGGAAGCCCTGCCCGACGACGTTCGGGGCAAGTTTAACAACTGGGTGTTTGGTTGCGACATCTGCCAGGACGTTTGCCCCTGGAACCGCTTTGCCCGCCCGCATCAGACGCCCGAATTCGCACCCCACCCCGACCTGACTACTTTCTCGCGGAACGATTGGGAAGACATTACCGAAGAGGTGTTTCGGGAGGTATTTCGCCGATCGGCCGTCAAACGAACCAAACTGGAAGGGCTAAAGCGCAACATTCGGTTTGTAGGCGACTCTTCTACAACATAATCACCAATTCCGGGCGTCTTTCCTGCTCAATGAATGCCTTATCATAGGATTTGTCCCGTTTGCTAAATCTAGATGAAATGTGTCCACTTGTTGCGTTATATATGACATCTGAAATCCACTCCGAATCAATGCAACGAGATCGAGCACAGACTGAGCAGCGCCTGATTGAAGCAGTAGGCCTCATGATTGCCGAAGAAGGCTACGATAAAATTGGCATTAATCGAGTTGCGGCCCGGGCCGGCGTAAACAAGATTTTGATTTATCGCTATTTTGGTGGGTTACAGGGATTACTCGACGCCTATCTACAGCACCTTCAGCTTAACCTGACATCCTCCGCAATCGATATGGAACGGCTGCACAACGCGACGCTGGAAGAAATCTTCGAGTATTGTGCAGATTATTTCATCGACGAATACCGGCGGTTTCGGCGGGATACCAGGGCGCAGGAGCTGCTCAAGGCGGCCCTGTTGAGCAAAGACTACCCGGCCAATGTGTTTGCCGAACGTGAGCAGCACCTGGGGGCCATCATTAAACAGATCAGTGATCTCATTCAAGCTCCCTACGGCCTTGCCTTTGCTACGTTCATGCACAGTGCCATGATTACGCTTACGGTCTTTAAGCAGCAGCATAAGAAACCGTTTGGTCTCGACCTCGACGATGATGCCGCCTGGGGACAGATTGAGGCTGTCATTCGACACATTTTCCGAGGGTCGTATGCTTTCATGAAAAAGCAGCTACCGGACCTGACGACGATGCCACACCTGACCGAATCAGACCTCTCGTCAACCGATGGAAACCCGGCCTAGGGCTTCCCCAACCTGCCATACTTCGTCAAACGTATTGTAGAGTGGGTTGGGGGCCAGCCGAATGCAGTTGGGCTCGCGCCAGTCGCCGATAAGGCCGCCTGATGCCAGCCGATCAAACAGAGCCTTCCCGTTGTCGCGTACCAGTAACGACAGCTGACAACCGCGTTGATTCGGATCAGCGGGCGTCAGGATTTGATACGGCAACGAACCAGCCTCATCCGATCGTCCGAATCCGGCTTCCAGCAGAACATGTTCGAGAAAACCGGTCAGTTGTTCGCTTTTTCGACGTAGCTGGGGCATGCCTGCCTCGGCAGTGATGGATAGCGCAGCGCGATGCATTGCCAGCGCCACGATGTTGGGCGTACTGAGTTGCCAGCCATCGGCTCCGTGCATCGGCACAAACCCTTTGGTCATAGCGAACCGGGTTTCTTCCTGGTAGCCCCACCAGCCCGCCAGCCGGGGCAGATTACGGTCATGGTGTTTCTGGTGCACAAAAATGCCCGAGATCGCTCCGGGGCCACCATTCAGGTATTTGTAGGAGCACCAGGTCGCAAAATCAACGCCCCAGTCGTGGAGTTGCAGCGGTACGTTCCCGATGGCATGAGCCAGATCAAACCCAACCGGAATACCATAGTGCCGGGCCGTTTCGGCAATAACGGCCATGTTATACACCTGACCAGTATAATAGTTGAGTCCACTCAGCCAGATCAGCGCCAGAGAATCGCAGTGTTCGGCAATGGCCCGCTGGATGTCAGACGTATGAATCAGTCCGTCGGTCCGGGGCGACACTTCAATGATCGCATCGGCAGGTGGATAGCTCCGGAACGCAGCGTGCGTTTCGAGGGCATACTGATCAGACGGGAAATCGCCGGCAATGGTCAGAATCTTGTATTTAGTCGGCGTTGGCCGGTAGAATGACGCTAACAGCAGATGCAGGTTTACCGTCAAGGCATTCATAGGGCAAACCTCCACCGGCTCCGCACCGACAATCTGCCCCAAAGCTTCTTTGCAGGTTCGGTGGTAACTTAACCAGGGCGTTTCCCCGTCAAACCACCCTTCCACTCCAAGGTGCTGCCAGGTTGTTAGTTCAGCATCGGCGGCCTCCCGAACAGCCTTGGGCTGTAGCCCAAGTGAGTTGCCACAGAAATAAATCAGGGCGTTACCCTCGCGCTCCGGAATGAAAAAACGATCGCGGAAGTGACGTAGTGGATCTGTACGATCGAGTTCCTGAGCAAATGATCTTGTATTGTGGAATACCATGGTCGGCTATTCAAGCAGAAAACACAGCTTTAACTAATAATATAGTTCCCGCTACGTTACTACGTTGTCTAAACTAATCTGCAAATATCATGAAAAGACTCGGTTCCCTTCTGCTTTGTCTTTTACTGAGCACGAACCTACTGGCTCAGGGTACAACGAATCAGGTAAGCAAGCCGCCAAAACCGCAGCTTTTTCTGTCCTTAAACAATCGGACCATCGATTTTGGCCGGCAGGACGTGTTTGCGAGTAAGACGGATACGCTGATGGCCTGGCAAGGAAAAATTACTGATGCTGCCTCTAAAAGCTACGCACCTTACGTAACAATCGGTGAGGTAGTTGTCAGTCTGGTACGTGACAGCCGGCGCGTTGGTTTTGTCAGTCTGGCGAATGGTACCGGCTCCATTGCCTCACTGGCTGCTCAGGCCCGATCCGGCGATCGGTACGTGATCCAGCTTGACAAAATAACGGCCGAAACCCGGAATGGCGTAAAAGAAACGATCGACCTGCAACCGGTTTATCTAGTCAGCATTCGGTTGTGAGCGTACTAGCCAACCTGCCTTTAGTCTACTTACTACGTTGTTATTCAAGGACTTTAATCAACAATTAATTTATTTTGTCCTGAATTTAATCCGACCTTAATTACGACTTCTCCCGGCACCTGTAATATTGCATCAACAAGCCAACCCCACCCATGAACCAGTTCATCGCAATTCATTACAACGGCCAGACGCCTGCTTTTACGTATACGAACACGCTGGAAGATGCCAGGCGGCACCTGAGCAGCCTGATAACAAAACATCAGGTTAGCCCCAGCGATGCCATGGCCATTGTTCGTGCTGCCGATGACCACATTTTATACTTCAAGCTGGATAACAACACCGTGTCCGACCTATCGTCAGCCCGGCCTGCTCAACCCAGCTTTATGACGCAATTGTCTCGCTTTGCCAGTTCATGCACGCTTTGGTTCCGACACTCCTTCGCGACGCACGAGAAATAAACTAGTTTCACAACTACTATCACCAAAAAAGCCGTTCAGCATTGCTGAACGGCTTTTTTGGTGGCAATCAAACCAACTATTGATGATCCATACCACCCTTCTTACAGCAGGAGGGCAGTTTGTTATAACCAACCTCATCGGCAGGTAGCTCGTCAGCGTCGTACCCGGTTTTAACAATGTTAGCCTTTAATTTGGCCACATCCGTTTTCTTCGGGTTGTATGTAATGGTAACCACTTTCGATTTTACGTCAAGAGCCGCGTTCTTAACGCCCTTTTCGAACGACAGATTACGTTCAATACGGGCTTTGCACATGCCGCAGACGGCCGAGGTCTTAATCTTTATCTCTTTCTCCTTATCGTCGTCTGTCAACGATCCGGCGGCAAACGATAGGTTTCCCAGCAGGAAAAAGGCAGTCAGGAAGGCCAGCAATGATGTACGATACATAGTTTGTGTGCTTTACGGTAAATATAGAACGAAATTTTAATTCATATGGTGCCCGTGATTACCCATTCGATTAGTAGACCCTGACTGACCACCCATCATCAGAACGCCCGGCGTCAGCCGGAGGTAGATTTGCCCGGATAACGGCATGCTGCCATAGATAGACTGCAACGACTTCTCGGGTAAGCTACCCGTTAACTGCGCCCCAACCACCAGATCAGTCATAGCGTACCGGATAAGCCGATAGTTCATTCCCAGCGTGAGGTTATTGATCGTCAGGAGCGTCTGATTCGGCACATCACTTTCCAGCTCGAGCTCTTCGGGCGACTTCGATACGTTTTCATACCGGCCATAAAAAGCCACGCGGTTCAATTGCAGGCTGGTTTCGGCCAGGTAGGCGTTCTCGTGCAGCCCATCGTGGCTGTTCATGCCCCACACCAACGCGGAGGCCACGTACCGGTCGGGGGAGTTACCTAAGGGTTTGCTGTGCAACAACGATGCCGTGGTACGGTTGACATTCTCATCCGGTTCGGCGACTTCGGGGCTTTTCAGGAAGCCATGCGATACCTGTAGCGCCAGGGAGGGCGACGGATTTACCGACAGCCGGAACGAATAACTATCGAAGCGGGGACGATCGAAACCCAGCCGGTTTTCGTCGGGTTCGCGGCCGGTGAACGACGATGCTTCAACTTTTGCTATGCCCAGCCGATATCCCGCCGTGACAACGCCAAAGGTAATATGTGTAGCATCGTGCCAATGGTGGCCGAGGGGTGAATCAGGATTATTGAACGACGAAATCCGGTGCATAAAGGCGGGTGGTCCCAAGGCCGGTTCGCCGGGAAAGCCAACGTATATGAATGCATCCGAATGCGGGCTAAATGCATGACTATATCCTACCGACAGTTCGGCAAACAGGTCGTGCTGGTGCTGGCGGTCGATTAACCGGCGTCCCTGATAACTCTCTCCCGACTGAAACACCAGTGGATAGCCAGCTGCGCCCACCAGCAGCGGATCAAGCGACAGCATTGCTTTAGCGGCAAACAAACCCCGACGGCCTACATACCGCTGGGCCATGCCCATCGCCCAGTTAGGTGCGTCAAACTGCATGTCCCGTCCACGTTTACCGTGGTTATTAAAGTTCTGGTTAGTGTGACGAATGAAGAGGCTGTGGTGAAGCATATACATCCAGCCCTGGCCATTTTGCGTGCGGGTATGCAGCATGTAGGCGTACATGGGCGTGTTGTCGGGGTGCCAGCTCGTACCGGAACCGTTGCGATTCATGGGCAGGTTGCGGGAGTACAGATGGCTCATCATCCTATTCATGCTTTGCCCCATAGCACTGTTACCAGGCTGCTCATCATGGGTTCCGTGAGCAGCCGAATCCGGTTTTAATTCACCCGATGGCTCCTTTACCGCCGGTCGGTTCTCAGTGGGCATTGAGTGTCCCTGATGATGCTGGGGCTGCGTTGAGTTTGACTGCGCAGCGACGTAGCCAGTCAGCAGGAATAGTCCTATAAATACATACTGGTTCATCAGCTTTGTTGTATGTGTTGAACAACGGGATGATACTCATGTAGCGTAGCATCATCCCGTCTGATGTCGTCAGGCGTTGGCCGACATCCGCCGGCAGTCGTCGGCACAACGGCGGCAGGCTTCGGCGCAGGCCTTGCAATGCTCGTCGTCGTGCCGGCTGCACTCATCGGCGCAGGCATCGCACACGTCGGCGCAGAGCACCATAAACTGCTTCATGAACTGCGAATCGCGGGCGGTCAGCCGGGCGCACATGGTACAGAAATCGGCACAGTCGCGGCAGAGCCGGATGCAGTCGGCCATCATCTGTACGTTTTCTTCCTGCAGACAGGCCGTGGCGCAGCGCTCACAGGCTTCGGCGCAGTCGAAACAGATGTCGACGTGCTCGGTGTGTTGGGTCATGTTTTCCATAACGAACTTGATTGGAGTTGTCTACCAACAGTGGTATGACAAAATAACCACTCAGCTTCGCCGTAGTTTTTACATAATTTCCCGCTTGCTGTGCAGATTCGTGGCTTTCAGACCGAATCGAGCGGCCGCCGGTCGGCATGGGCGGCTTTGCGGTACTGTCCCGGCGTCTGGCCCGTCACCTGCCGAAACTGGTTCGAAAGGTGATGCACACTGCTGTAGCCCAGCCGCCAGGCGATTTCGCTCAGCGTCAGTTCATCGTACCGCAACCATTCTTTGACCTTTTCAATTTTCAGGGCAATGATGTATTTCTCCACCGTCTGCCCTTCGCCGGCGGAGAACAGGCCACTGAGGTATGAGTACTCGTAGCCGAGCTTCCGGGCCAGAAAATCAGAGTAATTTTCGGTCGGCAGACGCTCACCTTTCAGGTGTTGAATCTCATTGATCAGCAACACCTTGATATGCTCCACCAGCGACTGTTTACGATCATCGACCAGATCGAAGCCATTGGCCTGTAACGTCTGCCGGACGCTGTCGAGGGTGACGGTCGCGGGCAGCTCGTCCACCTCCACGTCGCCCAGGTCGACCCGGCCGACAACCAGTCCCAGCTTTTCGAGTTCTTCGCGCACCACCCGTTTGCAGCGGTCGCACACCATATTTCGAACAGTCAGTATCATCAGATGGCTGGTTTAAACCGGAATCCTACGTACACCATCCGGCCCGTTATTGGTCCCCAGACCTGCGAAGCCGCATCAAAATTCCGCCCGAACGGATCATTGGCCGCTACAATCGGGTTCAGTTGCCGGAAACCGGTGAGGTTCTCGCCCCCCAGGTACACTTCCCAACCGCTGCGAAACGCCCGACTCACCTGCGCGTTCAGGTTGTAGAAACCCGGTGCGTACGCCAGCGGCATGTTCGTGTACGACGTATGAACGTACCCTTCGCGCAGGTACGGTATCCGTTTCGGGCCGTTCCACTGCAACGTAGCGTCGAACTTCCACTTGTCGTAGGGCAGGGCATATCCGGCATTGAGCAAGACCCGGTCGCGGCTGACCATCATCCGGGGCAGCAACCGATCTTCGCCAAAAACGCCCCCCATGCTTTGCCGCACGTCGAACAGCCGGTAGGCCGCTTTAACCTCAAACCGCCTGGCCGGCTGTACGTTCAGTTCGACCTGAAAGCTGTTGGCAAACGACCGCTCCTGTACGTTGTAAAAATGCAGCTCACGCGGATGATCCAGGTCGACTACCAGCTGGTTCCGGAAGTCGGTCCGATAATAGTCGGCCGACAGCGTGACCTTCCGGTTCAGCACCTCAAACTCATTGACCAGGCTGAGGCCGTAGTTCCAGGAGATTTCGGGGCGCAGGTCTGCTTCGTTCAGGATGGCCCGCGAACTCACCAGATACCCGAAGTTTTCGGCGAGGGCATTTGGCACGCGGAAGCCTCTGCCCGCCGATGCCCGCAGGGTGAGGTTGTCGCTCAGCGTATACTTCGCGTGAACCCGGGGTGTCCACTGCGCCCCGAACAGGTTGTGGTAGTCGAACCGGCCGCCCAGTACGAGCACCAGTCGCTCGGGGTACGTATACGTGTACTCAACAAACGCCCCCGGCACCGATTCCGTCCGGGTAGATGTGGTCCCGGCACCGGCGAAGGTCTCGCGGTAATCGTCGAGCAGGTAGCTAAGACCGGTTTTGACCGCGTGGTTGGTGTTGCCGATGATCGACTGGTAGATCAGATTGGCGTACAACGTCTGCTGCCGCCCGGCATACGGCCGGAAGCCGAACTGGGCATCCTGCTGGTGATGGACGCCGTTCAGGATAAACCCTAATCCTTTGTACGGCTTTTCGGGGTACAGCCTGGCCATTTTAGAGAAGAACTCCAGCCGCCGGGTCGTGTTGCCGAACACGTAGCGAAGCGGACTCGTGACGCGGTTTAACTGCCCACCGTCGCGGTCTTCGTACAGCGCCTTTACCCCGAACTGGGCCATGAACCGGTCGCTGCTATACTTGTAGCGGTTGATGCCATTCACCTGCGTATACAGCGGCAAATCCCGGAAACCGTCGTTGTTCTGATCGATTTCTGTCCGCAACGTACTGGCGTGACCCAGTACGCCAACGCTCCATTTTTCGCTTATCGGCTGCGACCAGTTCACGTTGCCTTCCAGTCGGCCGAAGCTGTTGGCGTAGCCGTTCAGGAAAATTTTCTGCTGGCTGTCAGGCTTCTGTAACTCCACGTTCATCTGGCCCGTCATGGCTTCGTAGCCGTTCACAACCGATCCGGCCCCCTTGCCGACATCGATTGAGGTGATCCACGTACCGGGGATGTAATTCAGGCCAAAAGCCGTGGCCAGCCCCCGAACCGTCGGGATGTTCTCGACATTGGTTTGGACGTACTGGCCGCCCAGGCCCAGAAACTGAATCTGCTTCGCGCCGGTCACGGCGTCGCTGTACTGTACGCTGACGGACGCGTTGGTTTCGAAGCTTTCGGAGAGATTACAGCAAGCCGCTTTGGCCAGCGTTCGTTGAGTAAGCAGTTCGGTCTGGATGGGGTTCATCCGGTCGATCTGCCCGGACGTACCGGATACCGTAACCTCCTGCAGCGTAGCCTCACTTTTTAACGTAATGGCCACTTCCTGCGCCGGGTCGGTCAGCGTCAGAGTATCCGACCGGTAGCCGACGTAACTCACCGCTATTCGCCGGGCCTGGGGCACCATTGGCAGTTGAAAACGCCCGGCCGAGTCCGTGACCGTACCCGTTGGCGTACCGACCCACAGCACCGTGGCTCCAACAAGAGGCACTTGTCTGCCGTTGCTAACTTCACGTACGGTTCCCCGAACGGAGGTTCCCCGAATGGATGTGGTTGGATTGACCGATACGTTGCCGGCCTGTGTAGAATCGGATTGCGCCCATCCCGGTCCGTAGTACAGGAGGGCGATTAGAATTAATAAGAGTCGCATGAGTTCGTTGATTGATAAGAAAAACACAAGAAGCCCGTGTCTCGCGAACACCGGCATTATGCATTCCAATCAGCGAATCAGATTAACAGACTCTGTACCAGCGCAAGGATGTCGCGCCCGGAGAGAATGGGGGGAGATGATGCGGAAGCGACTGGGGTTGACGACTCCCGATCAAAGATCCAGTCGACCAGCCAGGCCAGCATGGTCACAACACCGGTCGCGACGGCTTCCGTAACCGTCTTGACCACCTTGGCTACCAGTTGACTCAGTGACGACGAAACGTCAACGTTTTCGTACTGTTGATCCTCGTCGCAGCAGGCTGCCCTGTCAAGCGCAGGCAGGTTGTCCCCTGTCTGCCTGGCGGTAGTTGTAGCGTGTTCAGCCGCACAGCCTTTCTGCTTGTGCTGGCTGACGACCGTTACCATCATCCGCTTTTTACCCCGCATCTGGCACGTATGTTCAATCAGGCCGAAGCCGGTACTGCTCAGCAGCACGACGCAGGCCATCAGGACATTGAACCATTGGAACAGAGCACGTTTCATATCGCGTCAAATGTAGATGATGTTGTGCAAATAGTCAAGTGTTTTTTAATGAGCGTTTAATGTGTATTCATACAAAACGGGCTGATACAGAGTACCAGCCCGTTTTTCAATTAGTTAACGGTTATTAATAACCAGGGTTCTGCTTCAATACGTCTTTACCCTGCAGGTCAATTTGGGCCTGCGGAATTGGCAGATACTCATCCTGGTTCGGCGTAAACTTAGCACCACCCAGTGCCACAGGCAGTTTGGCACCTTCGTAGGTTAGGTAAGCATTGATGGTTGGTTCGGCAATACCCCACCGCACCAGATCAAAGAACCGATGGCCTTCGCCTGACAACTCGATTTTGCGTTCAAATCGAACAGTTGTACGAGCTAACTCCTTGCTAGCAAAGTTGGCAGCAGGATATTCATTGATCACGTATTTAGCAGCCGGTTGCCCACCTTTCGTAACAAACCCAGCCGGGTTAGCCGCCCGCTTACGCACCATGTTTGTGTATTCACGTGCCTTCTCCAGACTTCCTACTTCAATTTCAGCCTCGGCTGCCATCAACAGCACATCGGCAAACCGCATGATTGGGAAGTTAAGCGCAGTATAACCAGGCGTCCATGAGCTGTTATCCTGGAGCGACCCAACGTCTGACTTATAGTAGACGAACTTCTTTGGTGAATACGGCCCGCCGTAATCCTGCTTCCGAATCCAGTCGTAACCAGGGAAATCCTGCCAGTCCAGATAAGGAATACCCCGGCGACCAACTGCGTGGTCAAGGCGAGGATCAAGATTACCAGCGTCAGGTGTAAACGGATCTTTAGACTGAATGCCTTGGTCGTTCTTCACCTCATTAGCAGGTGAATTATATGAGCCATCCAGTAACGGTAGTCCGTTTGCATTCGTTCTGTGTGAGTTAACCAACTCAAAGCTCGGCTGAAAAAATCCGCAGCAGTTACCAGGACCGTTCGGACCCGTATTGTACGGGAAGTTCAGGTCAAACTCCGGGTTAGCGTTATTTACGTTACCCGTGTTAGCGGCAGCTTGAATGGCAAAAACTGACTCTTCGTTGTTGTCATTCGACGCCTTGAAGACATCAGCATATCTTGGCACCAGTCCATACTTCTTGCCGTTCGACGTCTTACCGTTGGCAATAACGAGATCAAACAGGGCTTTAGCTTCAGCGTATTTCTTCTGATACAGATACACCTTGGCCAGCATGGCTCCTGCACCCCACTTATTGATCCGGCCAACAGCCGCCTGTGTTTCGGGCAGGTTGTCGTACGCAAATTTCAGATCGGCTTCGATCTTAGGGTACAAATCGACATCGTTTTTAATTTTTTCAATGCCAGCAGCGTAGTCAACCGTTTCGTCGATGTACGGCGTGTTGTTATACAAGCGCTTCAGTTCGAAGTAGTTGAAGCCACGTAGAAACCGGCCTTCAGCAGTAATCCGGGTTTTGTCGGCCGCGGAAACGTCAGGACCAGCCGAAGCCAGTAGGCGCAACGTTGCATTGACCCGGCTGATCGCTTCGTACTTGCGTTGCCACGAACCGGCCACATCGCCTGTAGAGATAGTTTCGAAGCGCTGAATTGGGTTGATCGACGAAAAGTCACCCGGGTCAGTACCCTTGTTGGCATCCCCTCCGCGAATGCTACCCCACAACCAGTTTGAAGCACTGGCAAAGCGGTCACCACGGCCGTTCAGCATCGAATAGGCGGCAATGAGTGACCCTTCGATTCCATTCTTAGACGCTAACTGGGCATTGCTCAACTGGCCGGTGGCTGGAATTTCCAGAAACTTATCCTGACAGGCGACTCCACCGAGCGTAAGTGCTGCGGTGGTCGCTACGCCAATCGCTCCTTTTTTGATGTACGTATTCATGTTTGATTTCAAACGATTTTAGATCTGTAGGTTTTCAGGTCAGGAGTTGAACCCGACGTTTATAGTCGGGTTCAACTCCCCATACAAGTTGATTAGAAACCAATGCTCAAACCGCCCAGGAAGCTACGTGTGATGGGATAGTTACCTACGTCGATACCGAAGTTCGTGTCGGCGTTACCACCTACGCCCGGATCCAGCCCCTGGTATTTCGTGATCGTGAACAGGTTGTTCGTTGAGGCAAAAATCCGCGCCCGCTGCAGACCAATACGGCTCAGGAAACCGGCAGGCAGGTTATAACCGATTGACAGGTTTTGCAGACGGAAGAAGGTACCATCTTCAACGTAGTACGAGTTCGACTGCGAGTTCGTGCTGAAGTTTGAAGCAGATTCGAAAATCGGCAGTTTGGCATCCGGATTCTGTGGTGTCCAGGAATCGCGTACCCGGGCGCTGATAGCAGCTCCCGCAAACGACGGATAGAAGTCAGTAAACCACTTCGATACATTAAAGATCTTGTTACCTACTGAAGTATAGGCGTAGGTTTCAATATCAAAGCCTTTGTACGTAAACTTCAGGTTCAGACCGCCCGTAAATTTCGGAACCGGGCTACCGAGGTAGGTACGGTCGTCGGGAGTAATCTTACCATCGTTGTTAATATCAGCATACCGGAAACGACCCGGGGCAGCACCGTCCTGTTCAGGGGCTGAGCGAACCTCCTCCTGGCTCTGGAACAGACCAGTCACTTTGTAGCCGTAGAACGACGAAATCGAGTAGCCCAACTGGTTCCGGATCGGATTGATACCGCGGAAACCCGGGTTAATGTAGGTAATGTAGGTCAGACCGGGTGCCAGTGAAACGATTTCATTGCTAAGAACACCACCCGTTATGTTAGCCTCGTAGCCAACTTCCGATCCAATCTTGCCGCGGGTAATTACCTGCAGGTCGATACCCTGGTTACGCATTTTGGCAATGTTTACCGAAGGCGCTGATGTATAGGGAGTACCAATAACGTCCGGAATAGGCACGTTGAACAGCAGGTCCTTTGTATCTTTCCGCCAGATGTCGAAGATTACCTCCAGGCGGTTATTGAAGAATGACCCATCGATACCCAAGTTAGTCGTGACACTGGTCTCCCACTTGGCGTTCGGGTTACCAATCCGCGAGCGGTAGTAACCTTCGAGGGTACTGCTGTTTGTACCGTTGATGTCGTAAGCGGAGTTGCCCAGGTTCGAGGCATACAGCGTGAACTGGTTGTTCGGGTCTACGTTGTTCGAGTTACCCATGATCCCGTAGCCGCCACGAATTTTCAGGTCAGTTACCCACGGCACATTCTTCATGAATTCTTCTGCCGAGATCCGCCAGGCAGCCGATGCAGCCGGGAACACCCCGTAGCGGTTGTTGGCACCAAACCGGCTTGAACCATCACGACGAAGCAAACCAGTAACAATATACTTGTCGTTGTATGAATAGTTAACCCGGCCAAAGAGCGAATAGAAGTTTACGCCCTTGAACTGGTTACTGCCCACAACCCGGCCCGTTGCCGATACCGTGTTCAGCGTGATGTAGTTCGGGTCGGTCGAGAAGGGGTTCAGACCGTTACCGTTGATGTTACGGCCTGAGCCTGTGTTCAGAGCCTCCTGACCAACCAGTACGTCGATGTTGTGGATACCAAACCGGCGCTTATAGTTGGCGGTATTTGTCAGCACCCACGAGAATGCATACCCACCGTATTCGTTGTACCCAAAGCTGGAGTTGTTCTCCGAGTTTTCGTACTGCAGACGCGAGTAGCCAAAGCCGTAGAAGTTGTTATACTGTCCACCAAGGCTGCTCCGCAGCGTCAGGTTAGCGATCGGATCGTACTCGATGTAGATGTTACCGAAGCCGTTCCCGTTAAAGTCGCGGTTGTTGATCAGGTTATCCCGCTCAGCTACCGGGTTACGCGGATTGTTGAAGCCCCGGGCTGCCGTACCGGCGTAGCCACCGAATTCGTCGTACACGGGAATGATCGTCGGCATCCGGAAAGCACCCAGGATTGAGTTTTCGTCAGCCGCTACACCCTGGCCTCCACCCTGACCGCCTTGACCAAGTACGGAGCGGTACGTGAACTGGAGGTTTTCGCCGATGCGAACGCGCTTCGACAGATCAAATTCCGTGTTAGCCCGGAACGTGTACCGCTTGAAGCTGTTGTTCAGCAGGATACCTTTCTGGTCCTGCGCGCTGAAACCGATGTAATACCGGCTGTAATCTGAACCGCCCGCGAAACTCAGACCGTGGCGCTGTACGGGGGCAACGCGGGTAATGGCGTCATACCAGTCCGTACCTTCTTTGTTGGCACGTACAACCTGATAAACAGGGCCAGCCGTGGGGTTCACGTTATATTTAGCACGCTCAGCGGCCAAATCAACCGAGCCAACTACACCAGACTGATTACCTACACGAATGTAGTCCGGGATGACCGGCTCAGGACCGCTACCAAATTGAGGGTGGGTCCATTCCTTGTCGCCTGGCTTATAACCAGAGTTGCGGAAAGCCTGCCAGGTCCACTGCGCAAACTCGGTCGGATTCAGCATCTCCTGGCCTCTGCCCGGATCTGTGATCCCGTACTGACCATCGTAAGACACTGACAGTTTGCGGGCCGTACGTGACCCTTTTTTCGTGGTGTACACAATTACACCGTTGGCCGCACGGGCACCGTAAATAGAAGCCGATGCTGCGTCTTTCAGTACGGTTGTCGTTTCAATGTCGTCGGGCGCGAGGAAGTCGGTAGAACCCACGGGCACCCCATCTACTACGTATAGCGGTTCGTTACCACCAAAGGCACCAAAACCACGAACCCGAATCTGGCTGGCCGTTCCCGGCTGACCATTCGTAATAACGGTCACACCGGCAACGCGACCCTGAAGCTGCTGCTCTACGTTACCGGAAGGGGTAACGGCCAGGGCACGAGCTTTTACCGTCGAAACGGCACCGGTGGTTTCGCGTTTGGTGTCAGTCGTGTAACCCGTTACAACGACTTCTTCCAGTGCCGTTGCATCGTCGGCAAGGGTTACGTCTACCGTTGAGCGGTTGCCCACGGCTACCTCCTGGCTTTTGGAACCAATAGCCGAGATAACAAGGACTGGATCATTGCCACGTACATTGATGGTGTACGTTCCATTGGCATCCGTAGACGTACCGGTGCTGGTACCTTTCAGTACAATGTTAGCACCGGGGACTGGGCCGTCGGGTCCCGTTACTTTACCAGTGACTCGGCGATCCTGAGCAAATACAGTCATGCTCCAAAGCAGCGCAACGGCACTCAGAACAGTCACTCTGAAGAACCTGTAAAACTTTGCGTTCATGTAGGTTAGTGTTAAAAGGGTAGAAAATCACCAACAATATTATGTTAGTTAAATTCTATTTCAAAGCAGAATGTGAATAAATTTATGCATACTGTCTGTGAATAGTATTATTTTAAGTAACAAACTTATTATTTTTTAACATTTCCGGGAAAATGGCCAACCGATGGTTTATACCTATGCAAACGATTCCACAGTCAGATTAGCCATTCTTTGAGTATTTCTTCAGGGTGTTTACTCAATTGAAGACTATCTGGGCAATATGTTGTATTTTAGCTTTTTTTTATGTCATAAAGTGATGTTCCGACGCTTTACCCTTCTTGTCTTCATTAGCGCAACCGGCTGGCTCAGTAACTCATGCCAGTTCCTGAACGCTACCCTGTTCACGCAGCTTCCTGCCGAGCAAACCGGTATTACGTTCGCCAATCGTATTGTCGACAATGATACGATGAACATTCTTGATTTTGAGTATATCTACAACGGCGGGGGAACGGCCATCGGTGATTTTAACAACGACGGGCTGGCCGATGTGTTCTTTACCGGCAATCAGGTGGCCAATCGACTATTCATTAATAAAGGGGATCTTCAATTCGACGACGTTACCAAACAGGCCGGCGTTGGCGGTGATGGGAAGTGGTGCGCGGGCGTATCGCTCGTTGATATCAACAACGACGGACGGTTGGATATATACGTCAGCGCAACGGTGAGCAAAGTAGCCCGCCGGCGCGAGAACCTGCTCTACATCAATCAGGGCGTTCGGCAGGGCATACCCGTGTTCAGGGAGATGGCCCGCGAGTACGGTGTTGCCGACGACAGCCATTCGACCAACTCGGCTTTTCTCGATTATGACAACGATGGCGACCTGGACCTGTACGTTCTGACCAACACCATCGAAAGCTATCCTAACGCGTACCGCGACAAGGTTAACGACGGCTCCTCTCCTACCACCGACCGGCTGTACCGGAACGACTTTGATGCGAAACGTGGTCACCCTGTTTTCACCGACGTATCGAAACAGGCCGGTATTCTGCACGAAGGCTATGGCCTTGGCATCAACATCACCGATATTAACCACGACGGCTGGCGGGATATTTACGTCACGAACGATTACCTGACGGACGACCTGCTGTACATCAACAACCATGACGGTACGTTTTCGGAGCAGTCGGGCCGGTATTTCAAACATACGAGCAGTTCGGCCATGGGCAACGACATTGCCGATATCAATAACGATGGCCTGCCCGATGTCGTAGCAGTCGATATGCTGCCCCGCGACAACTACCGAAAGAAGATGCTCATCGGGCCTAATAACTACCAGAACTACCTCAACAACGAGCAGTACGGCTACGGTTATCAGTACGTCCGGAATACGCTCCAACTGAATCAGGGCATCAATCCGCAAACCAAACAGCCGGTGTTCAGCGAGATAAGCCTGCTGGCCGACGTAGCCGAGACCGATTGGAGCTGGGCACCCAATCTCGTCGATATGGACAACGACGGTTACCGCGATCTGCTCATTACCAACGGGTTTCCAAAGGACATTACGGACCGTGATTTCGTGTCGTTCCGGGCGCAGAGTTCGTCGGTGTCGACCAAGTCGTTCATGCTGGAGCAGATTCCGGTCATCAAAATCAGCAACTACGCCTTTCGGAACAGGCAGGGTGATCTGACGTTTGAAGACGTAACGAAGGAATGGGGCATGGATACCCCCTCGTTTTCAAATGGCGCAGCATACGGCGACCTGGACAACGACGGCGATCTGGACTACGTGGTCAACAACATCAACGACTCGGCCTTCGTGTACCGCAACAACCTGATCGGCGACAGGAACAAACCGGGAAATTATCTGCGGATTTCATTCACCGGCCCGGCGCAGAACCGAATGGGTCT
Source organism: Fibrisoma montanum (assembly GCF_003583365.1). Lineage (GTDB taxonomy): Bacteria > Bacteroidota > Bacteroidia > Cytophagales > Spirosomataceae > Fibrisoma > Fibrisoma montanum. Next base: position 308,734 of record NZ_QXED01000002.1, on the reverse strand, counting down.
GGGCGCGACCGTTGCCATCCGGTACAAAAGAGGCACCGAGTTACAGCGCCAGGTCTACGAGCACAGCCCCTACCGCGGCTACCTCTCGACGGTTGAACCGGTGGCTCACTTTGGTCTGGGCGACGTAGCCACCATTGATGAAGTACGCGTTATATGGCCCGCCCACGGTGCTGAGCCGGCTCGCCAGCAAACGTTCCGGAATGTCAAGACCAATCAGGTATTGTCGGTCGACGTACGTAACGCCCGCGAAACGCCGACCCGGTCAACAGAGCCTGCCACACCCCCTTTTACGGAAATAACGGATTCGCTGTCGATTGCCTACACGCACGAAGAGCCGGAGTACATCGACTTCAACGTCCAGAAACTGCTGCCCCACAAACTGTCGCAGTTTGGCCCGGCCGTGTCAGTCGGCGATGTCAACGGCGACAGGCTGGATGATATCTTCGTTGGCGGTTCACGGCTTCGCAAAGGCGCTTTTTTCCTGCAAACCGCCCAGGGCAAATTTGTGCAGAAAGACCTGCTGCCCGGCCCGGCAAACGCGCCTTTCTCCCCCTACGCATCGGTGCCGAACGCACAACTGGCAAATCCGGGCAAAACCGAAGAAGACATGGGTACAGTACTCTTCGACGCTGATCTGGATGGCGATCTGGACCTCTACGTCGCCAGCGGCAGCGTAGAAGGCAACGCCAACACGCCGACGTTTCAGGATCGCCTGTACCTCAACGACGGTCGGGGCGGCTTTACCCTGGCCCAGTCGGCGTTGCCCGCCAATACGACCAGTAAGTCGTGCGTAAAAGCCATGGATTTTGACCGGGATGGCGATCTGGACCTGTTTGTGGGCGGTCGCGTGGAGCCGGACCATTATCCGAAACCCGTATCCAGTTTCATTTTCCGCAACGACTCCAAACCAGGACAGCCGAAGTTCACCGACGTGACAAAAGCCGTAGCGCCCGGCCTGGACAACCTTGGTCTGGTCTGCGATGCCCTCTGGACCGACTACGACAACGACGGCTGGCCCGATCTGATGCTGGCCGGAGAGTTCATGCCGCTGACTATCTTTAAAAATAATGGTGGCAACCAATTCACTCATTCACCCATTCCCTCATTCGCCAATGCTAAAGGCTGGTGGACCTCACTGGTAGCCGGCGATTTCGACCGCGACGGCGATATGGATTACATAGCCGGCAACCTTGGCCTTAACGCCCGGATGCGGGCCAGTGATCGCGAACCCGTCCGGTTATACGCCGGCGACTTTGACAACAACGGGTTTTACGACGCCATACCGACCATCTTCATCCCCGACGAGAACGGGCAGCGCCGGGAGTTCACTTTCCACGGCCGCGACGACCTCATCAAGCAGATGATTTCGATGCGGGCGCGTTTTCCGTTGTACAAAGACTTTACGCAGGCCAGCATTGACAAACTGCTGAAACCCGAAGAGCGCGAGAAAGCCCTGGTGCTGGAAGCCAACTACCTGCAGTCGGCCTACGTCGAAAACCGGGGCGATGGCACCTTCGCGCTGCATCCGCTGCCTACTCAGGCTCAGCTGGCGCCTATCTTCGGCATGGTGGCCGACGATGTCGACCACGATGGTAACCTGGATGTTGTGCTGGTCGGTAACGACTACAGCGGGGAAGTCCTGATGGGCCGCTACGACGCCCTGAACGGCTTGTGGCTGAAAGGTAACGGGCAGGGCGGCTTTACACCACAATCCATCGCGGCCAGCGGCTTCTACGTACCGGGTAATGCCAAAGGGCTGGCTCAACTTACCAACGCGCAGGGACAAACACTCCTGGTAGCAACACAAAATCGGGGGCGGCTCTGCCTTTTCCGCGAGAACCAACCAGACCGGGTTATTCGTCTGCAACCTACCGACGTAGCCGCCCTATTGGTGTACGGCGATCAGAAAAAGCAGAAAGTTGAATTCTGTTATGGGAACTCGTTTCTGTCGCAGTCGGCCCGCCAGCTCACGGTTGGGCCCACGGTGAAGTCGGTCGAAATCATTGATTCGCGGGGACGGAAACGGGTAGTGGCCGGAAATCATCAAATGGCTGCGCAGTAGTTCCTCACAGGCATACGTGTGCAGTAACAAAAAAGCCCTTGATCAAGGGCTTTTTTGTTACTCTGCCGGAGCGGCCACTTCGGCCACTGGCCGAAGATTTCGCTGTTCTTCTTCCGTATAGGGGAAAATATCCAGAATCTTCGTCAGGTTAACGTCCGTAATTTCGAACGGATCGAGGGCCGTGCGAAGCCCCTCTTCTACGCGATCATACGCCTGTTTAACGGTTTCGGCATTGACCAGCATCACGCTCGGCGACTTCTTTTCCTTACCTGTCTTCAGGTCTTCTATTGTGAAAACCGCCTTTACTTTGTACCAGGTTTCGCCCCCGTCCTCAATATGAAACACATCGGCCAGTTTCATCCGATTGATATTGGTGATTTCGAAGTCGGGCGTATTAGCCGCGATGTTCTGATACAGTCGCGTTTCGGCATCCGTATACGACACGGCGTCGATCAGGTAAGCTTCCGTAACGGTCTTTTGCTTGATAAATTCTTCGTTTCGCGTCCCAACGTTCGAGTCATCGATAGGTTGCTGATAGCGAATTTTTCCGAGAAACCAGTTTGGCATTTTTTGCTTGATTTGTCTAATAAGAAAACAAAAATAAGACCATAAACGTGCAATTAATAATTAATATTACTTACAGAATAACTATCTGATATACTGAGTATTACATATAAAAAATAACGACTGGATTCCCGCCCGCAAACAGGCAGAAATCCAGTCGTTTTGAACCGTATTGTCAACTTAATTCTTCAACACCTTCAGTGTTCGCTGCTCCGTCGACGTATTGACCCGCAATAGATACATACCCGCCGGGCGGCCCAGTGGTACGGTAACTCGCTCAACCGTTCCGACCTGATGTACACTCGCCTGCCCGACAACCTGACCGCGGCTGTCCAGCGCCTTGACCTGCACCCGCTGACCGGCCACACCCCGTACCTCCACATCGACGGTTTCTGACGATACAGGGTTGCCCAGCACCCGTACCGACAGCGTCTCGGCCCGTTCGGCCATCCGGCGTGCACCACCAGCACAACCACTTAACCAGTTGTAAGAGAAGCTGGCTTCACCAGGTGAGCCAGCCTGCTGGGCCTTCAGCACAATCGTGGGGTTGTCGGTATAAAGTCGGATGGAGTACGGTCCCGGCGAGGTAGTGGGCAGCATCTCATTAACAACCGAAAAGCTGACAGGCTGGCCATTTAGTCCGCTGTACTGAGGGGTAAACGTCAGCCTGCGCTCACCAGCCGATAGACTTTCGCAGCCGTTAAGGGTCACTCCGGTGATCGCAAAACCCGATGGCGGATTGGTCGAACCCGGATTAACCGTCAGCGTGAACTGCGTACTGACCGACAAGCTGCCCGGATCGGTGGCCGTTACCGTAACTGTTGATACACCCGGCGCACCCGGTGTTCCGCTGATTGTATTCGGTGAGACAAAGTTGAGCCCGGCCGGTAAGCCGGTCACCGACAGCGTCAGCGCGTCGCCATTGGGATCACTGAACGTATTGGCCGGTAGTATGAACGAAAAAGGCTGACCAACCTGGCCCGATTGCGCCCCGATGCTAGTCGCCACAACGGGCGCAACGTTACCCGGCCCCGGCTCACTACCGTTACAGGCCGCCAGCCAGTTGTACGTAAAACCAACCTCGCCCGGTACACCATCCTGCCGCGCCCTCAGCTGGATGGATGGATTATCGGTATAAAGGTTTATGGTATACGGACCAGGATTTGTGGTAGGCAGCGACTCATTGACCACCCGGAACGTAATGGGTCGGCCAGACTGGCCGGTGTATTGTGGCGTAAACGTCAACGCACGCAGGCCGGGCGATACCTCATTACAGCTGTTCAGCGTAACGCCGGTGATTGCAAAATCGGTTGGGGGTTCAGGTTCGTTCGGACCAGTGTACACAATCTTATACAGGGCCCCATCTCCCCGGCTCAGAAAATACAGATTACCATCGGGGCCGGTGGCCATGCTAACCCCGTATGGAGGAATACTGTTGGCAAACGCCGATTGGTCACCTGCCACGTCAATCAGGTTGATGAAGGGCCGGCAGAAATCCTGGTAAAAGTACTTCCCGATGTATACGGCCGGGTAATTGGTTGTGGCAGGATTAAAGAACGTACCACCCGTGATTGAACAGCCAATTTCTACATTATTCGAGTGCGGATACGCATGCACCGGGTTAACGAAGTTCTGGTTAGCACTGGGACCCTCGGCCAGTGGCCAGCCAAAGTTGCGGCCCCCGACCGTAGCGTCATTGATTTCTTCCCAGCTATCCTGCCCCACGTCATTAACGAAAATCCGTCCTGTACCGGGCTGAACGGCAATATTATAGGGGTTACGCAGGCCATACGCCCAGATGCGTCTGGTCACGTCGAGCGGTGCATTCGCAAAGGGATTGTCGGCCGGTATCGATCCGTCCGAATTGATGCGAAGGACTTTGCCCAAGTGATTGGTCAGGGTTTGTGCGCTATCGGGCTTCGAGTTTTCACCAACGCAGATGTACAGCTTTCCGTCGGCGCCAAAAGCAATCCCCCCGCCATTGTGGTTGGCCGCTTCCAGCCGTTCCATATCCAGCAGCACGGTTTCACTGCCAGGCACCACCTGATCGCCATTGGCCTGAGCGGTGAACCGGCTTACTCGGTTGTGGATTGTGCCGACCGATGTTGTGTAGTACAGATAGAGGTATTGGTTAGACGCGAAATTTGGGTCAAACGCAATACCCAGCAAACCACGTTCACCTTCTGAATTGACAGTTAACTGAAGAAAGGGAGTGGGCAGCAGCGTCCCGTTTTTGATAACGCGCAAAGCCCCCGTCTGCTCCGCAACAAACATGCGTCCATCCGGCGCAGGCACCACCACCGTCGGCTGATTGATGCCACTGGCAACCAGTACCTGGCTAAAATTAGCTGGATACGTTTGGGCCTGTGCCCGGTTGGTCGATACCCATAACAGCAATAACTGACTCAGTACGCAGAGAGCAGCGTGGCGGAGCTTCGCAGAGAACAGACCTTTTCTAACGTTGTAGTTATTTTCCATACCTGGTTTTTATAATTAAAAGCATGATTACTTTGTAATAAATATAGATACGTACCTATTTATATCGAAGTTTTTTGTCTATTAATTATTTAATATATAGTTATCCATAGCAAACCTATTGACTTCATAAACATTAAGTGACTATTCCAGGTCTATAAACTAACTGAGCCACCCCCAGTGGGAGTGGCTCAGTGTTTTTTTGAACGCAACCGCTTTATAGAATCAGGCCGCTTCGGCGCAGCATCGCTTTCGGTGATGGTTCACGTCCCCGGAATTTCTTATAGAGCTCCATCGGCTTCTCGGTACCGCCTTTTTCCAGTACGTTTTTGCGGAAGTTATCGGCCACCTCACGGTTGTTCAGGCCGCCTTTTTCCTTGAAGAACTCAAACGCATCAGCATCCAGCACTTCCGACCACTTGTAGCTGTAGTAACCAGCCGAATAGCCACCCGCGAAGATGTGCGAGAAGGCGGGGCTGAAGGCAATCCCCTTCACCGGCGGATACAGATTCACCAGCGAATCGATTTTGCTTTCTACCTCCGTCACCGACTCATTGGTCGGCTGCTGGCTGTGCCAGTACATATCGACCAGACCAAAACGCAACTGACGCAGGTTCGCTACGCCGGCCATGAAGTTCTGGCTGGCGCGGATTTTTTCGATCAGCTCGGCCGGAATCACTTCGCCGGTCTGGTAGTGCTTGGCAAACAGCTTCAGGGCTTCGGGGTCGTAGCACCAGTTTTCCATCACCTGCGACGGTAACTCCACAAAGTCGCGGGTTACGCTCGTCCCGCTCAGGCTCTCGTATTTTCCGTTGGCGAGCATACCGTGCAGGCCATGACCGAACTCGTGGAAGAGCGTGGTCACTTCGCCAAAGGTCAGCAGCGAGGGCTTGGTGTCGGTCGGCCGCGTAAAGTTGCAGACATTCACGATGTGCGGACGGATGTTAACGCCGTTCTCGACCTTCTGGCCCTGAACGTCGTTCATCCAGGCACCGGCCCGCTTGCCCGGGCGCGGGAAGTAGTCGCCGTAGAACACGGCCAGGAACTTACCGTCTTTGTCAAATACTTCGTAGGCCTTCACTTCCGGGTTGTATACCGGAATACTCTTGTTTTCTTTGAAAGTCAGGCCGTACAGCTTATTAGCTACGGTGAACACGCCATCCAGTACGTTCTCCAGCTTGAAGTACGGCTTCAGCATCTCGTCATCGAGCGAATACTTCTCTTTCTTCAGCTTTTCGGCGTAATAGCTGTTGTCCCACTGCTCCAGTTTGTCGCCCTGGAAACCGTGCGCTTTGGCGTAGGTGGTCAGTTCAGCGTATTGCTTTTCGGCCGCCGGGCGTGCATACGACACCAGTTCGGTCAGGAAGCTCTGCACTTTGTCCTTTGAACCGGCCATGCTTTCCTCCAGTACGAAGTCGGCGTGGGTTTTGTAGCCCAGCAGGTTAGCCCGCTCATAACGCAGATTCACGATCTTCTTGATGATCTCCTGGTTATCGTTCTTATTGCCCTGAAAGCCCCGTGAGTTATAGGCCAGGAACAGTTTCTTCCGCAGTTCGCGGTTGTCGGCGTACTGCATGAACGGTCCGTAGCTCGGCGCCTGAAGGGTGAATACCCAGCCTTCCTTGCCTTTCTGCTTGGCCGTAGCCTTAGCCGCTTCGCGGGCAAACTCCGGCAGCCCGGCGAGGTCTTTCTCGTCGGTTACTTCCATTGTGAACTCATTGGTTTCGTTCAGGACGTTTTCGCCGAACTGCAGCGAGAGCTGGGCCAGTTCCTTGTCGATAGCCCGCAGCCGTTCTTTTCCTTTTTCGTCCAGATTAGCACCGTTCCGGGCAAACCGCTTGTAGGTTTTTTCCAGCAACATTTTGCTTTCTGTATCCAGTTTTAGGGAGGCCCGCTGGTCGTATACCGCTTTCACCCGCTTGAACAACTTCTCGTTCAGGGTTACGTCGTTGCCGAATTCGGTCAGCAGGGGCGACGCTTCCCGAACAATTTTCTGAAGATCGGGGGTAGTTTCAGCGCTGTTCAGGTTAAACAGCACCGAGGCTACCTTACCCAGCAGATCGCCACTCCGTTCGAGGGCCACGATCGTGTTATCAAAGGTTGGCTTGGCCGTGTTGTTGACGATCGCGTCGACGTCCTTACGGCCCTGTACCAGTCCTTCCTTGAGGGCAGGCAGGTAGTATTCGTTCTTTACTTTGTCGAACGGAGCCGTCTGGTGAGGTGTCGTGTACGGCTGTAAAAAAGGATTCTCGTTCATTTTCGCTTTATCTGGCGAAGGCTGGGCATAGGCGGCCTGAACCAGCGCTGCCACTGCCGAAGCTGTCAAGATGATTTGTCGAAATGATAACATACGATTTTGTTAAATCAGTTTCCCAGAAAATTACGAAACAATGACAAATCATACAACCCTTATTTGCACGAATGGCCTATGACAGGGATAAGTGGAGCCTAAAAAACAGGCGCGAACCCACTGAATGCCTTGCAGTTGCAGCAGCATCCGGTCAGTTCGCGCCCGTGAGGCCTATCTCAGCAGCCGGCTAAGCAGCGCCGGCTTTGTCTAGTACGTATTTTTATTTTCGTGATCGCCGAAACGCGGTTTGACCGTACGTTTCAGAGGGATTTCCATGCCACCGGTACGTTCGAGCCAGTCGTAAATCTGACCGGCCATTTCCTTGATGGTAGTCTGGTGCTGCGGGTCTTTGATGAGATTATTCATCTCGTTCGGGTCCTTTTCCAGATCGAAAAACTCGTTGGTATCCCAGATGCCGTGGTAACGAACGTATTTGTAGCGATCGGTACGGACGGCGTGGACCGTGGGCGTATGCGGAAAATCATACTCCCAGTAATACTCGTAGAAAATCTTATCCCGCCAGTCCGGCACCGACTGCCCCTGCAACAGGGGCATGATGGAGCGTCCCACCATCTGCGGGGCTTTCTGCAGCCCGGCCAGTTCCAGAATGGTCGGTGCTACGTCCACGTTCTGAATCATCTGCGGCACGGTGGTGCCGGCTTTGATCAGCGCCGGACAACGTACCAGAAACGGCACCCGCATGGATTCTTCGTAGGCGGTCCGCTTATCGATCAGGCCGTGTTCGCCGAACATGAAGCCGTTGTCGCCCATGTAGATTACCAGCGTATTGTCGGCCAGGCCGTTATCATCGAGGTATTTCAACACCCGGCCAATACTGGTATCCATGCTCCGCAGGGTTTCACAGTAGTCGCGCACGAACGAATCGAACGTAGTGGAGCCGTGGTAGAGGTAATCAACGCCGTGCCAGCTGTAACGCTGCCGCCTGACCCAGTGCGGTACCCCGCTTTCTTTGGTTTCCGGATTCTGGTTGCGCGGATCGGTCTGATAAAACGAGGCCGGGTACTGTATCGGCGACTGGGCAAACCGGTTCCGGTCCGTACGCGAAGGCTGGAACTGGTGGTGTACCGATTTGTGCGACAGGTACATAAAAAAGGGCTTGTCTTTATCGCGTCGATTCAGAAAATTCAGCGCATAGTCGGTTAGTACATCGGCGATGTAGGCACTGTCGCGGTGTTCGACCTGTTTGCCATCTACGTTCAGGACGGGGTTATAGTACACGCCCTGCCCCCGAAAACTCACCCAGTGATTGAACCCTTTCCGGGGCCGGTCGTCTTCATCGCCCATGTGCCACTTGCCCAGGAAGGCTGTCTGGTAACCAGCCTGCTGCAAATACTGCGGAAAATACGTCAGCGTGGGCGGCTCGGGGGCTACGTTATCAACCACTGTATGCTGGTGCGAAAACATACCTGTCAGAATGCTGGCCCGGCTGGGCGAACACAGGGCGGTTGTCACGAACGCCTTCGGGCAATGCGCTCCTTCGCGCCGGATACGATCCAGATTCGGCGTTTCCAGCCAGGGCGCAATAGCCGGTTTCATGAAGCTCATGAAGTCGTACCGGTGATCGTCCGACAGGATAAAAATAACGTTGCGGGGTCGGGCCACGCTTGGTCGGGCCGCGTTCGGTCGGGCCACGCTTGGTCGGGCCAGTTTGGGCAGCGGTTTCGGCGCTGGCTGGTTCTGTTGCGCCCAGCTCCCCACCGCAAAGGAGAGTAAAAGAGAAAGAAGACAATACCGAATCATAAGCAGGCTAATCAGGTAAACACAATGGCAGCCAATTGCACGCTGGCTATCACCTCACCATAAGGCACCAGCAGGCGAATACTCCTCATTCCCGTCGCGTAGCACGCCGGTACCTGCGCCGTTCTGCGCTGGATCCCACTACGTTCTGCGCTGGATTCCTTCGCTCTTTTTATAATCTGCCGGCGAAACACCCATGTGTTTTTTAAAAAGCCGTGAGAAATAAAACGGATCATCGATACCCAACTGCGACGCGACCTCATTAATGCGCAGGTCACCGAAGTGCAACAGCTGGCAGGCCCGCTGAATTCGCAGGTGGTTAAAATATTCAATGGGTGCGTAGCCGGTATCCTGCTTGAATTTTCGGGAGAAAAACGAAACCGACAGATGGGCCGACTGAGCAATATTATCCAGCGTAATAGTTTGTGACAGGTGCTCCTGCATATACAGGATAGCCTTGTCGGTGGGCGACATAACGGATGTACCAAGTTCGGGCTGGAAGTTTTCGGGCAGCACGAACGAGGCCAGGAAATACGGCAGCGTGAGGTTAGCAAACAGCAGATTCGAGGTGCTGTATCCTTTCAGAAACGTATCGAACATTCGGTCGAACAACGCGATCCGTTCTTCAGAATACGGTACCCGAAACGCGTGGGGCGTACTACTACGCTCGTCCATGACCGTGTTCATCACCTGCTGGCAGTGCGTACCGCTGAAATGAAACCAGTGGATTGTCCAGGGGTTGTCGGCATCTGCGCCGTAGGAATGCGGAGTAGCCGGCGCAATAGCAAACACCTCTCCGGCCGTCAGTAAGACCCGGTGATTGGGTAGCTGAATCCATCCCTGCCCGTCGGTACAGTACAGCAAAATTACCTGCGAGATACCGGTGGGGCGCTGGTAATAATGGTACCGGGCTTTTGGATAGAATCCCATGCGGGTAATAAACAGACTGTTGATCAACGGCATAGTGCGGCACCGCTCCAGCGCATCCCGGGGAATTTCAATAATTCGCTCCCCGGCAAATCCCCGGCTTTTTCGCGTTACGCTATTCATCGCCTGCTACATCCTGCTTTTCGGCTGAAAGGTAAAATAATCCATGTTTATGCCAAAATACTTCATCTGCCGATTCTTCGAAAAACCGAATTTTGAGAGTGTATAATGCAATACCAAAACTCCTTAAACCATAGCTGTTTACGCTACAGATCATGCGGCTTCTCTGTACGATACTTCTTCTGACGGCACTCGGCCGGTATGTGGTGGCAGCCGTTCCTGCGCCGACTTCCCCACCCTTTGCCAGATGGACAACCACCGAACTGGTCCTTTCCAACGGACTCGTTCAGCGCACGATCAAACTGCCGGCTTCCGATGGCCGCTTTTTAACTACTCAGTACAAACCGGTTGATGGAGAATTCAACTATTTCATCAAAACGAATCCTGACTTTCAGTTTGAGCTGAACGGCAAGCCGTATACAGGTTCAGGGGATTGGAAGCTGGTAGCTGTTCAAAAAATTACCGATGCAAAACAGGGCGACGGAGCGGCTGTCACGCTGCAGAGTAAAGACGGCACCGTCGAACTGACCGTAAACTTCTTATTGTATCCCAACCTGCCGGTTATTCGGAAAAGCCTGACCGTCAAGAATCTGGATAACGAACCTGTACGCCTGGAGTCGGTCGATGTGGAGAAGTTTATTGTAACCCCGTATAAGGCCACTACGTTTAGCTGGATTTGCCACGACTACGGCCGGAGACGTTCCATTGGACCTTATGATGGTAACATGCAGGATGCGTTGCTGACGGTTCACAACAGTGATTGGCAACAGGGCATTGTGATTGGTAACGAAGCCGCCGGTGTAGTCAAACATACTTCTGTATTCTGGAATGAACCAGCCATTCTGAGCGGATTGACGCACAAAGAAGCCAGATTTCCTTTTCGGAAATACATTGGCAAAGGCGAGTCATTTACAACACCGCAGGTTTTCACCATCGTTTACAACAACCACAAAGACCCAGACGAAATTCTTAATACCGCCGTGCCGGATTTCGTCCGGAAACATCTGGGAACACGACTGTCGGAACTGGACCAAAAGCCCACCTTCGTTTATAATACGTGGGTACCTTTTCGTCAGAACATCGACGAAAAACTGGTCATGGAACTGGCCAAAGCGGCCGCCGATGCCGGTATGAAAGAATTCGTGATTGACGATGGCTGGGCGGACAATTACGGCGACTGGGTCATCGACAGGAAGAAGTTTCCCAATGGGCTGAAGCCCGTTTTCGATTACATCAAATCGCTGGGCATGAAGCCGGGGATGTGGGTAAGCGTGGGCAGCGCTTCGCCCGACAGCAAAGTGTACAAAGCGCACCCGGAATGGTTCGTACTGGACGAACAGCAACAGCCTACCAATCTGCACGAAGATGCGGCTAACATGCGGACGGCCTGCTTTGGCACCGGCTGGCGGGGGTACATTAAGGACGTACTGCTCAAACTGGCGCTCGACTACGGCCTTGAATACCTGAAGCTCGATTTTACGGTGGTCACCAGCACGTACCGGTTCGGCAACAAAGTAACGGGCTGCTATGCTACTAATCACAAAGGGCACAACGATCACCACGAGTCACTGTATACTAACTACGAAGAGGTCTGGGCGCTTTTTGATGAGTTGCACGCTGCCAAGCCGAACCTGTTCATCGACTGCACGTTCGAGACGATGGGCGGCTTGCAGCTGATCGATTACGCCATGCTGAAACACGCCGAAGGCAACTGGTTATCCAACTTCAACGGTCCGGATGCCAAAGTCGATCTACGCGTCAGGAACATGGCCTGGTGGCGGTCCCCGGCTATTCCGGCTACCGCGCTGGTCATTGGCAATCCGGAGATGCAGGATACCGGCTGGGACATGCACATCAAGTCGCTGGCGGGCGCTCTGCCCATCATGCTGGGCGATCCCCGGAAGTTATCGGCGGCTGATCTGAAAAAATACCGGGCCTACGCCGATTGGCTCCAGTTGATGGAAAACAAGCACCAGATCATGAGTTACCGGCAGGATCTGGCCGGATTTGGGGAGCCGATGGAAGGCATGTGGGATGGCTTCCAGCGCATCAACACCGACGCCAAAAGCGGAGGCATGGTGGGCGTTTTCCGGCACGGCGCGGTCGAAAAGACACGTCAGGTGATCATCAACTACCTGGAGCCTAAACGAACGTACCAGATTAAAACAACGACCGGGAAGGTGGTAGCCACGCTTACCGGCGAAGCCTTGCAGACCACCGGATTTCCCGTAACGCTGACGGCTCCGTACTCCGGTGAACTCTTTGAAGTTACGGATACGCTACTGACTACAAATACGAAATAAAACGCTAAACGTCAATTATCATGACCAATCAACCACTGACCCCGGAACAAATCCAGCAGTATCGCCAGGATGGTTATCTGATCATCAAGAATTTTCTGAGTTCAGACGAAGTTGAGAAACTGTATCAGGTGGCAATCGAAGACAGTGCTGTCAGTAAACATGCCATCAACGTCAACGACAGCACCGGCAAACGAAGCAAACTATCGCTCTGGTACAAACCCGGCGATGATGTGTACGGTCTGCTCACCCGCAGCCAGCAACTCGTGGAGTCGGTGGACAAGCTGCTCGACAACCCGGATTCGACGCCGTCCGTCGCTACGGTCTGCCACTTTCACTCCAAGCTGATGCAGAAAGAGCCGCGGGTCGGCGGGGCCTGGGAATGGCACCAGGATTACGGCTACTGGTACAAGAACGAGTTTTTGCTGCCCGACCAGATGATGTCCGTCATGGTGGCGATTACCGACGCTAATCAGGAAAACGGCTGTTTGCAGGTCATCAAAGGCTCGCACAAGATGGGGCGCGTTGAGCACGGCTTCGCGGGCGAACAGGTTGGCGCGTCGCAGCGGTACGTTGACCTGGCTCTGAAAACAATGGAGCACGTATTCGTGGAACTCAAGGCGGGCGACGTCCTCTTTTTCCACAGCAACATCCTGCACCGCTCGGAAGCCAACCTGTCGGACAAGCCGCGCTGGTCGATGATTTCGTGCTACAACCGCCAGGCCAACATTGGCTACAACGATTCAGCTTCGTCGATGTCGAGCATCACGCCCATTGACGTGGTCCCCAACGAAGCGCTGCTGACCTGGAACGCAGCCGGTTTAGTAGAAGAAGGCGCTGACTTTCTCAGCAAAGAAGCCGACGTATCCCTGAAGTAAGCCAGTCAATTCGTGGTTATTCGCTGTCCCAGTAAGTGTTCCCTGGCCGTTTATTGTCCCTATGGTGAACAGGACACGAATGACAAGGCATACGTACAACTAACCAACCCCTCAACCAATGGCAGTTATCATCCAGGCCCAGTCCGATGTCAGCACCGCGCAGGTGTCCGTCAACCGACGATACGTTTACCTGATCAGTGCGATTGCGGCATTGGGTGGCGTTTTGTTTGGCTTTGATCTGGTCATCATTTCGGGTACGGTCCCGTTTTTTACCCGGCACTTTGCCCTTGATGAGTTCCAGACGGGCTGGGCCGTGGGCTGCATCAACCTGGGCGCGGCCATCGGGGCGTTACTGGGCGGCAAACTTAGCGACTCGCTGGGGCGGAAGAAACTCCTGATGCTGTGCGCGCTGCTGTTTGCCCTGACGGGCGCCGGTACGGGCTGGGCCGGAAGCTTTGTGTCGTTCATCGCGTTTCGGATGCTGAGTGGCGTAGCGGTTGGAGCCGCTGCACTGGTCTGCCCCATGTACGTTGCCGAGATTTCACCGGCTCCCATGCGCGGTCGGATGGTGTCGTTTTACCAGTTATCGATTGTGATTGGCATCCTGCTGGCCTACCTGTCCAACTACCTGCTGCTGAACACCGGCGACAACAACTGGCGGTGGATGTTTTCGTCGCAGTCGGTGCCGTCGCTGCTGTTTTTTATTGGCCTGTTCTTCGTCGCCGAAAGTCCGCGCTGGCTGATTCGCAAGCAGCGAAACGAAGAGGCCGAAACCGTACTGAACCGGATTGGTGGCCGGGCCTATGCGCAGAGCGAAGCGAGGCAGATCGAGACCAGCTTTTCGCGGGAAGCCCGCGAGTCGGTTAGTGACTTGTTCAGAAAGGATTTATGGCCAATCGTTTTCATTGGCATTGTGGTGGCCGTGTTTTCGCAGGCCGTCGGGCAGAATTCGCTGTTTTCCTACGCGCCGGAACTGTTCAGTCAGGCCGGTATGGCGCAGGATTCGGCCTTTCTGCAATCCATCATCATCGGGGTTATCAACTTCATTTTCACCTTCGTAGCCATCGGTACGATTGACAGAACGGGACGCAAAAAGCTGTTGCAGTACGGCTCAGCACTGCTTTGTCTGGATGCGCTGGCACTGGCAGGCGCTTTTTACTGGCAGCTGCCCGGTGCCTGGGTACTGCTGTTCGTACTGGCCTTCATCGCCATTTATTCGGCTACGCTGGGGCCGGTTACCTGGGTGGCTTTGTCGGAGATTTTTCCGAATCGTATCCGGGGCAACGCCATGGCGCTGGCTACGCTGGCGTTATGGATTACCAACTTCTTCACCACAGCTTCGTTTCCGGTCATGAAGGAGTATCTGGGTCTACCCACTACGTTCGGCATTCATGCGGTGCTGTGTTTCATCTACTTCCTGTTCGTCCGGGTGCGTATCCCCGAAACAAAAGGTAAGTCGTTAGAGGAAATTGAGCACGAGTTGACCCGTTTGGGCTGATTAACAGGTACCAGACTGGTATGTTGCGGCAGAAGCCGTTTTCGAGCATCGAACAAGTTCACATTGCACACCGCTTCTCCGTTCAGAAAGGTCGGGCATCCAGCGAAACGGCCACTTACTAACAGGTATAGATCAGGCATTGTACGGAACCCGTGACGCCAATGTTCATTGGCCTGATGGACTGTTATGTTTTTGGCTGAACATGGCTTATTTTGGCCCATGTATGACTGATAAGCATCATGAGCGTGTAACCTTCAAAGGGTTTGTGAATCAGTTCATGGCCATCACCATGGATAAATTTGCGTTTTCGGCAAACAGCATCCAAATTTATCCGCTGTCGATGGCTCCGGCGGGTGTAATAACCCCAAGCCCCTTATTCAGGGCCGAGTACAACTTTTTACTGCTCATAACCGAAGGCGGGGGCAAACAACAGATCGACAATACCCTTTTTGACTTGTACCCGAACGATATCCTCTTCATCCGGGAGGGCCACCTGAATGCCATCCACTCTATTGAGGCAAACACAGACGGGTACTTCATTTACATGGAAAGTCGGCTACTACCCCAGCTTTTTGCCGACAGCAACTTGCTTCACCGGTTTACATTTCATCCAAAGCACTCGGTTTCCGGCGCCGATCTGGAATGGTTAGGCAACTGCTGTGAGCTGCTTCTCAACCAACAGAACACCAGCCCCCATGCTGAAGCAATCAGGGTGGTTCTTCTCCGGGCTATATGGCTGAAATTGGCGGAAGCATCGGCCGCAGCCCGCTCCAGACCAGACCGGCCATCCGAAATAACCATGCTGTTCAAAGAGCGGTTGTATGAACATTTTTCGACAAACAGGGACGTAGCGTTCTACGCCGATTCACTGGCCGTTTCGGAGAATTATCTCAACCGGTGCGTTAACCGGGCTACGAATAAACCCCCAAAACAGCACATCAACGAAATGGTGATCATTCATAGCAAGTTGCTACTACAGGATCGCTCAAAAGACATTGCCCAGGTTGCCTTTGCCCTTAATTTTTCGGACCCATCCTATTTCGGTCGGTTTTTTAAGCAGCTGACCGGTCAGACACCTTCCGAGTATAGAAACACCCTCACGCAAGATTTGTCCGGGTACAGGCATGATTTCTGACAACGGCGGGTCAGTAGTCTTCTCCACCTTTGCAGCGTTATTTACCGACAAAGGTTTTTATCCCTGCAATCAACTTTATGCTTCGCTGTATGACGCCAATCTTTCTTTCAGGCTTTCTCGCATTGATGCTGTCGGCAGCCCGCCCCACGCTTCAGCAACCGTCGTTATTGATTGAGATTACCAATGTTCAGCCCAACCGTGGAAAAATTGTGGTTGAACTTTATAAGGACAAGGCAGACTGGCTCAAAACGCCGTTTCGTAAACTTACGCTACCTGCTGACAAATCTACAAAAACCGCTTCTTTCACTGTTCCGCCCGGACAGTATGCTGTTTCTATTTATCAGGACAAAAACGAAAACGGAACGTTAGACCAGAACTTTCTGAATATCCCGAAAGAACCAATCGGATTTGGCAACAATTATCGACCCTTCGGAAAACCTAAGTTCGAGTCTTCGGTGATTCGGTATAACCCCGGCTCAAAACCAGAGGCCATCAACCTGTTTGAAGCACTATAATCCGAAAAAAATGAGTACTAAATGGAGCCTACAACAGGTAAAGCCGAAGCCCGGGCGGGTTGCCATTGTTACCGGTGCCAACAGCGGTATAGGCTACGAAGTCGCTCTGGGATTGGCTAAAAAGGATATAGAAGTCATTTTGGCCTGCCGCAATGGGCAGAAAGCGGATGAAGCCCGGGCTAAAATCATCGACGAATATGCCAAAGCCAGAGTTAATTGCCTGCTGCTCGACACAAGCAGCCTCCGCAGCGTCGAAGATTTTGCTGCTCAGTTTAGTACTAAGCATCAAACGCTGGACCTGCTCATCAACAATGCCGGAATCATGATGTCGCCCTACGAGGTTACTGAAGATGGCTTCGAGAATCAACTGGCAACGAATTATCTGGGCCATTTTGCCCTTACGGGTCGATTGCTGCCGCTGATGACCCGCATCCCTGGCTCCCGGATTGTCACACTAAGCAGTTTGTCGTACAAATGGGCAGAGATTCAGTTTGGCGATTTTCATGCGGAGAAGGGCTACAGCCGCACTAAAGCGTATGGGCAAAGCAAGCGGGCCTGCCTGATGTTTGCCTTCGAACTACAACACCGGTTGTCGGATGCTGGCTACGACACCCGCTCAGTAGCCGCCCATCCGGGTCTTTCCAAAACGAATCTGGATCAGTATTTCCCGGCGCTCATTCGGCCGCTGGGCAATCTTTTTTTACAGCCGGCCCAGCAGGGCGCGTTGTCGGTGCTATATGCTGCATTGGATACCGCCATCAACGGCGGTGAGTTTGTTGGTCCCGACGGATTTCAGCAGATGCGAGGTTATCCGGTTGTAGTCGACTCCGACGAATACTCTAAAAACCGGGAGCTGGCAAAACGCCTGTGGACAGCCAGTGAATTCATGACGCGCGTTCACTTCCTCAATTGACTATAAGTTTAAACCGACTTAAGCTTAATTGCTTTCACTGACCTATTCTTCGTAGGGTGCGTATCCCCGAAACAAAAGGTAAGTCGTTGGAGGAAATAGAAAAAGAGCTTACAATTAAACGTTGACCTATATACGTAAAGACCAATGGGACCAGAGAGAACCCTGATCCCATTGGTCTTTATGCGCTGCCTTAGTACCGCCGGCCGTAGTAGGGTCCGCGGTCGTAGCCCCGGCCCCGGCGTTCGTAGGGACGTAGCCGCTCGACTACGACGGCCCGCTGGTTCGGCGTTAGGACCGCCATCATGTCGTAGAATCGACGGCGCTGCATATCCCGAAACGCGTCGCGCTGGCGCGGGTCGCGGAGATTGAACCGCTGATTGTCGTAGCTTTCGTGGATTCGGCGCAATTGACGCTCCTGCCGACGGGATAAATTCAGGTTGCGGTCCCACCAGTCGAGGTGCTCTTCAAAGTGTTCGTCACTGAAATCGTAATTGTATTCCTGACGGCCATAACCCGGTTGTTGAGGATAGGGGTTATTATAAGTCGGGCGCTGTGGGCTGGGATAGTCGTAGCGTTGAGCAGTGGCTGCCCCGGCGGTGAGCAGCCCAATTGCTGCCACCGCCATCATCATGACTCGTTTCATGGGATCGGAATTGTTTTCAGGTTGTATTTGTCCCTTTGAACAGCCGCCCTTGAAATGGTTTAAATACCTCTCCG
The DNA here is from genome assembly GCF_003583365.1 of Fibrisoma montanum. Classification (GTDB taxonomy): domain Bacteria; phylum Bacteroidota; class Bacteroidia; order Cytophagales; family Spirosomataceae; genus Fibrisoma; species Fibrisoma montanum. Next base: position 290,522 of record NZ_QXED01000002.1, on the reverse strand, counting down.
AATTTTTCTAAAATTTTTCAACCTTATCAATTGTCGGATGTCAAACCTGCCTAGGCATACTGGAAGGCGATAAAAACAAGACGATTTTTCCGTTCCTCATGTCGCGGCCGGACTGACAACAAGCCCATTCAGCCGGGCGTCTTACATCGCTTCTCGTCTAATACTTGTAGTTCGTCAACACCTCTTCCTCTTCCCGGCCGAGTACGCGGTTATACTTCCGCCGGTCGAACTCGCCTTCGTTGTTGGCAATGAAGATGGTGGCGACGGTGTTGCCGATGATGTTGGTGATGGAGCGGGCTTCGGACATGAACCGGTCGACACCCAGCAGCAGCGCCAGCCCCTCGACCGGAATGACCTGAACGGCCGTTAACGTACTGGCCAGCACGATGAAACCGCTACCCGTTACGCCCGCGGCTCCCTTGGAGGTCACCATCAGAATGCCGATGATGGTCAGCTCCTGCCCCAGCGTCAGGTCCACCCCAAAAACCTGCGCCAGAAACACGGTTGCCATCACCAGATAAATCGTGGTACCGTCCAGATTGAACGAGTAACCGGCCGGGATAACCAGTCCGACCACCGAGCGCGAACAGCCGAGACTTTCGAGTTTATCCATCACCTGCGGCAGCGCCGACTCCGACGAGGACGTACCGAGCACGATCAGCAGTTCTTCTTTGATAAATTTCAGCACTGCCCATAGGCTGACTTTGTAGTAACGCAGAATCAGGTTCAGCACCACGAAAATGAACAGGATCATGGTGGTATACACCGTACCCATCAGCTTCGCCAGGGGCAGCAGCGTAGCCAGCCCGTACTTACCGATCGTGAACGCCATCCCGCCGAATGCGCCCAGCGGAGCCAGCACCATCACCACGTTCAGGATATTGAAGAACACCCGCGACAACCGCTCGAAGGTCTGGATCAGCGGCTGGCCTTTATCGCCCATCCGCGTCAGACCGACGCCGAACAGTATAGAGAACACCAGCACCTGTAGAATATCACCCTCCGCAAAGGCTTTGACGGCATTGCTCGGCACAATGTGCAGAAAAAACTCGCCCCAGTCCATACCCTTGCCTTTTTCGGCGTACTGGCTTACATCGCCCCCCTGCACGGCCCCCGTCTGCACGCCCTCACCCGGCCGGATCAGGTTGGCAACGACCAGCCCGATAATCAGAGCCGCCGTTGTAACGATTTCGAAATACAGGAGCGCCTTACCGCCAACCCGCCCGACTTTCTTGAGGTCGCCCATGTTGCTGATACCCAACACGATGGTCAGGAAGATAATCGGCGCAATCACCATCTTGATCAGGTTGATGAACAGGTCGCCGAGGGGCTTCAGCTTTGTGGCCGTTTCGGGGAAGAAATAGCCCGTCAGGATACCGAGCGTAATGGCAATCAGGACACGGACGGTCAGGTTGTTCAGGAGTTTCATTGGTTAGGGTATCGCAGCGGTTCGGAGTTGGTTGTCGTACTGATGAGCTGTTCGGTACGACAACCAGAACAAGGTACTGAAAATAATTAGATTGAGGCTACGGGCTGCAACTGGTGTTTAATGTGCCGGATGCGGTCGTTAAAATTCAGACTGACAAAATCGACGTTCGGGACCAGGATGGTTGCGAGCAGTTCCATCACGGCCGGGTGGTGCGAAATGCGCTTGCCGGTTTCCACACTAACGTATTTAGACGTCATCCAGAGCACGTTCTTGAGGTGCGACTTGGCATCGTCGGTCATGTAAAATTCCGTTACGAGCGTATCGTCGTTGTAGAAGATAACCCGCGACATGATACGTACCCACTCGCTGACCAGCGCCGGCCGGACGTAAGCAATCTGGTGCTGATACACCACCCAGCTCGTCTTAAACTCCCGAAATAGCTGGCCGGGGTTAAAGTCATACAACTTAGCTACCTGATCCTCGCGGGCGTTGAAATAATAATCGAAGTACTTGGAATTGTTCAGGTGCTGCAGTGGATCACAGTCCTGAAATCGGATAATAGCCCGCGATTCGGTCTCGGTCGGGTAAATTCTGTTGGGATCGCGTTTGAACATGAGCGTATTGATTTTGCATCGCCGTCGGACGGCACGATAACCGTAAAATTTCCCACAAAAATCTACCTAATCAATAAATCCATGTAATCGCGATCCACTTATTTACGTTAGTACCAAAAAATCAACGTTTAATTACAAGTTCAGTAAGCTTATGAAGTCATTTCGTGTTGCAATTCCCGCGTTCATTGTCATACTTTCTTTGTTCTCTTTCCGACCGGCTGATGAATCCGATGCCGTTGTTGGTACGTGGTTGAACGGCACGAAAAAAGGCCACGTCGAAATCTACAAAAAGGGGGGAACGTACTTCGGCAAACTGGTCTGGCTGAAAGAACCCAATGACCCAACGACCGGCAAGCCTAAAACGGATATCAAGAACGCCGACGCTGCCAAGCGGAATCGGCCGATCATGAACCTCAATATCATGTACAATTTCAAGTACGACGGCAATAACGTCTGGAGCGACGGTAAAATCTACAATCCGGAAGACGGCAAGGAGTACAACTGCAAAATGACCCTGACCAGCCCCAATACGCTGGACGTTCGCGGCTACATGGGGATCTCGCTGATTGGCAAAACCCAGACCTGGACCCGGGTAAAATGATTGTTTATAAAGTTTGTTGTTTGTAGTTAGCTGACGCTTCCACAACTTCGACATTAGCCAACCTCAAACTACGAACTACAAACTTCCAAACTAAACAATGCACACACTCATCATCGGTGCAGGGCCGGCGGGACTGTCCATGGCCGGGCAGCTGGCCCACCGCAACCTGCCCTTCACGGTGCTGGAAGCCAGTGACTACGTAGGGTTTGCCTGGCGGAATCACTATGACCGGTTGCACCTGCATACGGTTAAGGAACACTCGGCTCTGCCGCACTTCCCCTACCCGGCCGAGTACCCGACCTACGTATCGCGACTTCAGGTAGTCGAATACCTTGAACGGTACGCCGAGCATTTTAACATTCGCCCCCATTTCAACCAGCAGGTCGTATCGATTCGCCGGAACGACGCCGGTTTGTGGCAGGTGCAGACCCGGACCGATGTGTTCGAGGCTGAGCGGGTGGTCATTGCCACAGGCTACAACCGCGAACCGAACCTGCCCGACCTGCCCGGACAGCGCAACTTCCGGGGCATCATCTGGCACAGCCGCGACTACCGCAACGGGGCCGCTTTCCGCGACGAGAACGTACTGGTTGTGGGCATGGGCAACACCGGGGCAGAACTTGCCCTCGACCTGCTCGAACACGGTGCCCGGCCGTTTATTTCGGTCCGGCGGCCGATCAATATTGTCCGGCGCGAGGTGTTTGGGCGACCCGCTCAGCCGACGGCGATCTTCCTGAGCAGGTTTCCGAACTGGTTCTACGACTTCATGGCGCGGCTGTCGCAGCGGCTGACCGTCGGCGATGTGTCGGCCTACGGCCTGGGCAAACCAACTCACGCGCCTTCGTACGACACACGCCGGGGCGTCATTCCGGTCATCGACATCGGTACGCTCGACCAGATCAAAGCCGGGACGATCAAGGTAGTGCCCGCTATTGAGCAGATCAACGCCAAAACCGTTACGTTCACCGACGGCCGGGAGCTCCCCTTCGACGCGATCATACTGGCGACCGGCTACCGGCCGGGGCTGGCGGCTATGCTGGGAAACGACGTGTCGGCACAGGTTCTGAACGAGCGGGGGTATCCGAAAGCCTTGTGGTTCGACCAGCCGGATCTGCGGGGGCTGTACTGTCTGGGCTTCACGACACCACTCACCGGTATCCTCTACAACCTCAACATTGACTCGGCTAAAATCGCCGGTCACATCAGCGCTCAGGTACCGAAGCAACCGGCGGCAAAAAACATTACGGCCCGCTCGTAGTTTATAGTATAGACTCAGGGTGAGTCGACTATTACTCAACTATAAACGCTACACGGTTATGAATGAGACAACAATCAAAGGCGGCTGGAACGAACTGAAAGGTAAAATCAAGCAAGCCTACGGCGATTTAACAGACGATGATCTGGCGTACGAAGAAGGTCAGGCCGACGAAATGTGGGGTAAACTCCAGCAGAAGACCGGCAAGACTAAAGACGAGATCAACAAAGCCATCGCCGATATGTAATGTAAGCGAAGTCGATAGATAATGAGCCGCCCCTCGCGTGAGGGGCGGCTTTTTTTGTACCTACTCTATCCGTCCTTCAAACACCACGACGCTCCGCGGGGGCAGGCTCACTGTCTCGCCGGTACGTACCGAACCCGGCAGCGTCACCGGGTTCGGTACCGGCTCGGCCTGCCACGGCTCCTCGGTTGAATCCAGTATCTTGTGCCACCCCTCGTCGGCGGGGGGCATGCTGTACACAAGTGCATCGTCGGACAGATTGAACAGACCGATCAACTGCTGCTGACCATCTTCCGGCCGCCGAACCAGTACAAACCCAGCTTGCCCTACCGGATACGCCTGCACCGTGTTTTTGCTTACGGTCTGTAAAGCCGGATGCGTACGACGGAGCTGAATGAGCGTTTTATTCCAGTTCAGCAACCGGGCGTATTTACCTTCCGTACGTTTGTGCCACTGTAGTTTTGAGTCGCGGAAAGTTTCCTCAGCCTGCGGATCAGGTGGTTCAACATCCCACTGAAATCTTTTGAATTCCTCTTTGCGGCCTTCCTGGACGGCCCTGATCAGCTCTTCCTCCGAATGGCTGACGAAATAGTAGAAAGGCGCATCGTCGCCGTATTCTTCGCCCATGAACAGCAGCGGTACATAGGGCGACAGCAGCAACGCAGCCGCGGCAAGCTTCAGCCGATCAAAATCGACCAGTACCGACAGCCGCTCCCCTTTAACGCGGTTACCAACCTGATCGTGGTTCTGATTAAAGGCGATGAACCGATCGCCGGGTATGCCCGCCGACGAGGCCCCGTATCGGCGTTTCCGGAAGCTGACGTACTCGCCACTGTGTACGAATCCATCGGTATAGGCTTTGGTTAACTGCTCCATCCGGCCAAAATCCTCGTACCGTTCGCGGCCGTTTTCGTCGATCAGGACGTAGAGCGCATGGTGAAAATCGTCGAGCCACTGCGCACTGAACCCGAACCCACCGACGTCTGCCGGCCGGATCACCCGGGGGCTGTTCAGGTCGCTTTCGGCAGTCATGTGCAGCGTTCGGCCGAGTTTCTGTTCCAGTTGCCTGACTTCCCGGTTGACCAGCTCCCAGAACGGCACCGCTCCCGAATCGAACACGGTATGAATGGCGTCGAACCGCAGTCCATCCAGATGATACGTTTCGAGCCAGTACAGCGCGTTGCCCGCGAAAAACTCCCGCACTCCGTCCGACCAGTCGCCGTCGAAGTTCAGCGCGTCGCCCCAGGGGGTGCAATACTGGCTCGTGAAATACGGCCCGAAGCGGTTGAAGTAATTCCCCTCGGGACCCAGGTGATTGTACACCACATCCAGCAAAACGGCCATACCACGCGCGTGGCAGGCATCGACCAGCCGTTTCAGACCATCCGGCCCTCCATACGACGCCTGCACGGCGTACGGATACACGCCGTCGTAGCCCCAGTTCCGGTCACCGGGAAACTGGTTCACCGGCATGATTTCGATGGCGTTGATGCCCGTATCAAGCAGGTCGTCAAGCCGCGGGATGATCGCGTCGAAGGTTCCCTCACTGGTGAACGTACCGACGTGAAGTTCGTACAAAACCAAATCGTTGAAGGGAATGCCACGCCAGCCGTCGTCCTGCCAGGTATACGCCCCGTGATCCACAACGGCCGATGGCCCATGTACTCCCTCTGGCTGGTAATTCGACGCCGGGTCGGGCGTATCGGGCTGATCGGCGGGCCGGAAAAAATAACGCGTACCGGGTGGAATATCGTCAACGTCGACGCTGAAATACCCGAACGATTCGGCCTGCATGGGAATGATTCGGTCGGCAGGCTGCACAATATGCAGCATCATACTCTTTTTTTCGGGTGCCCACACCGTAAAACGGCACCGGTTATTGGCTACATAAATAGCACCAACTGGTTTCATGAATGGTTTGGCCGACAGGATTGTATCGGCCGGTTAAGGAATGATGAATTACGTTCATTTAATCGGGCCAGACTGCCCCTCTCCTTAGCAGGGAGAAGGGTTGGGACCTGGTCAGTGCAACCGGATAATCAGCCCTTCGTCGCCACTCAGGTTGAGCGCATCGCTGACGCTGACCCCCTCCGATTCCGGATACGTTGCCATCTCTACGGTTCCGCTGAACGGGAAGTGCTGGGGGCGGAAGTAGCCCGGCCGGTGGCTCAGGTTAAGCACAATCAGGAAGCTGTCGTGGCCTTCGGCTTCCCGTTTGAAGGCGACCAGGTTCATGTCCGAATAAACCGGCGTATACGTCCCGACCTGCAGGGCCGGCTCATTCCGACGCAGGTCGATCAGCCGCCGGTAGAGGCTCAGCATCGACAGGTCGTTGTTGCGTTGTACCGCAACGTTCTCCCGGCTGTAGTTAGCCGCCAGCCGCAGCCAGGGTTTCGCATCGGTGAAACCGGCGTTGGGGCTGTCGTCCCATTGCATGGGCGTCCGGGCGGGGTCCCGGCTCAGGTTTTTGTCGGGCATGTTCAGCCCCTGCGGATCCTGTACCTCCTCGAACGGTATCGGTACGTCGCGCATGCAGATTTCATCGCCGTAGTAGATGGTGGGCGTGCCCCGCAGGGTGAGCAGCAGCATGGCCGCTACCCGCGCCTGCTGCATACCAACGCGGCTCGTGATACGCGGCTGGTCGTGGTTACCCAGCACCCAGTTGGGCCAGCCGTTCGGTGGTAATGCCCCCTCGTACTGGTCGATCGCCGAGGCAATCTGCCGGGCATCCCACGGCAGCGACAGCAGCTGGAAATTAAAGGGCAGATGCGCCCCCTTTCCGTCGATACCGTAGTACGTTACCAGCTTCTGAATGGGCAGGTAGATCTCGCCGATCATCATGCGTTCGTTGTAGCCGTCGAGTACGTTCCGCATCTGCCGGACAATGTCGTGTACTTCGGGCTGGTCGGTCGAATACACCGGCAGGAGCTGTTCGTACGTAGCCATGTGCGCCTGATAGTCGGGGTTGACCGGATTGTCACGGAACTGCTCATCCTTGATCATGTGCCACATCACGTCCACCCGGAAGCCATCGACGCCCTTGTCGAGCCAGAAACGCATAACGTCGAGCATGGCCTGCTGCACCTCGGGGTTCCGCCAGTTCAGATCCGGCTGCTCTTTCAGGAAAGCGTGGTAATAATACTGCTGCGTGCTTTCGTCCCACTCCCAGGCCGGGCCGCCGAAAACACTCAGCCAGTTGTTCGGCACGGAGCCATCCGGGAGCGGGTCGCACCAGATGTACCAGTTGCGTTTCGGGTTATCGCGCGAGGAGCGGGATTCCAGAAACCAGGGGTGCTGATCGGACGTATGGTTCGGCACCAGGTCCAGAATCAGCTTCATGCCCCGGCTGTGGACTTCCCGGAGCAGTTCGTCGAAATCCGCTTCGGTACCGAACAGCGGATGAATGCCCCGGTAATCGGAAATGTCGTAGCCGTAGTCGGCCATCGGCGAGGGATAGATCGGCGACAGCCAGACGGCGTCGATTCCCAGCCATTTGAGGTAATCGAGCCGCTGGATGATCCCGCGCAGGTCGCCTACGCCATCGCTGTTACTGTCCTGAAAGGAGCGGGGATAAATCTGATAAACTACGCCTGTCTGCCACCAAAGGTATGTTTCCTGGCCTTCCTGCATGGTTTGGTGAAGTTTTAGGTGGTTCTGAATTTTTCAGAATAACCCAAAACCGCTGCCGAGAGCTACCCCGAACCGGCATATTTTATCTGCCGGGCTGGTATGACCCGACCTAACCACCGCTGCCTTACAAACAATGAAGCGTTTTTGCAGCCTGATTAGTAACGGGATAGCCATACATCAGCTTAAAACCCCTTTTGTTAAAAAGTTGTAACAGAAGTTGATTTTGCAGCTACGTATTGTTAACTATACGAATAGTTTCCACATAATTGCTACCCTCATGTTTTTCCCGAACCACTCTACTCGAAAATGGCTGCTGGCAGCCGCTTTGCTGGCCGGCAGCGTTGCCGTATTGCCCGCGCAGGACAAGGCTGCGGGCGCCCTGCCCAACGGCGTTACGAAGGTCACGTCGGTCGAAGGAATCACGGAATATCAGCTCAAAAACGGCCTCCGGGTGCTGCTTTTCCCCGACCCCTCAAAGCCAACCATCACCGTAAACGTTACGTACCTGGTGGGCTCCCGGCACGAAGGACTTGGCGAAACCGGGATGGCTCACCTGCTTGAGCACATGGTTTTCAAAGGGTCGACCAAACACAAGAATATCCCGCAGGAACTGACCGAACATGGCTGCCGCCCAAACGGAACCACCTGGTATGACCGCACCAATTATTTTGAAACGTTTTCGGCCACCGACGAGAACCTGAAATGGGCCCTCGACCTGGAATCGGACCGGATGATTAACAGCTTCATCGACAAGAAAGACCTGGAGACGGAGTTCACGGTCGTGCGCAACGAGTTCGAAATGGGCGAAAACTCGCCCCAGTACGTGCTGATGGAGCGGATTCTGTCGACGGCGTATCTGTGGCACAACTACGGCAAATCGACCATCGGTTCGAAAGAGGACATTGAGCGGGTGCCCATCGACAACCTGAAGGCATTTTACAAAAAGTATTACCAGCCCGACAATGCGATTCTGCTGGTGGCCGGGAAGTTCGACGAGCCCAAAACCCTGGCCATGATCAACGAGTATTTCGGGCCCATTCCGCGCCCGGAACGCGTACTGCAAAAGCCGTACACCGTTGAGCCAACGCAGGACGGCGAACGGAATGTGACGCTGAAACGCGTGGGCGATACTCAGGCCGTGGGCGTTGCCTACCATACTCCCTCCGGCTCTCACCCTGATTATGCCGTGATGGACGTCGTTATCGACATCCTGACCAATGAGCCGTCCGGCCGTTTGTACAAAGCCCTGGTTGAAGGCAAAAAAGCCGCTTTTCAATACGGCTGGGCGCCTTCGGTACATGATCCGGGCTTCGCGTATTTCTATGCTGAAGTACGTAAGGAACAGTCGCTGGACTCGGCCCGGACGGTGATGATGAATACCCTGGATGAGATCACCCGCAAAGCCCCCACGAAGGAAGAAGTCGATCGGTCGAAAACGAAGCTGCTGGCCGACATTGACCTGCTGTTCAAGAATACCGACCGCGTTGGTCTGCAACTGAGCGAATGGATGGGTGCCGGCGACTGGCGTCTGGTTTACCTCTACCGCGATAACATCCGCAAGGTGACCCCCGCCGACGTGCAGCGCGTTGCGTCGGCTTACCTGAAGCCGTCCAACCGTACCGTGGGCGTGTTCATTCCCGACCAGAAACCCGACCGGGCTGAAGTTCCGGAAGCGCCGAACGTAGCGGAACTGGTAAAAGACTACAAAGGCGAGAAAGCCATTGCCGCCGGCGAAGCGTTCGACGTATCGCCCGCCAACATCGAATCCCGCACTAAGCGCGGCCAGGAGCCGAAGAGCGTCAAGTACGCCCTGCTGCCGAAAAGCACCCGGGGTGGCAGCGTAAACGTACAGATGACCATCCGCTACGGCGACGAGAAAACCCTGATGAACAAATCGGTGGTGTCCAGCATGACGGCGTCTATGCTCGAACGCGGCACCAAAACCCGGTCGTATCAGCAGATCAAGGATGAACTCGACAAGCTGAAAGCCCGCGCCTACGTGGGTGGGGGCGGTCAAACGGCCGGAGTGTTTGTCGAAGCCTCGAAGGAGAACCTGCCCGCCGTGATGAAAATCGTGACGGACTACCTCAAAAACCCGACTTTCCCCGAAGCCGAATTTCAGAAGCTGAAGGAAGAACGGCTGGCGCAGATTGAATCGCAGAAGCAGGAACCGCAGGCCATCGCGTTCAACGTAAGCCAGCGGCTGCTCAGCCCCTATCCGAAAGGGCACCCGCTCTACACCATGACGTTCGACGAAGAAATCGAAGCCATTAAGGCCCTGAAGCTGGACGACGTTAAGCAGTTTTATAAAGACTTCTACGGGGCCGACAATTCAACCGTGGCGGTCGTCGGCGATTTCGATGAAGCGGCCCTCCGCAACATGATTAAAAACGACCTGGGCAAGTGGAAAGCTGCGAAGCCGTACACCCGCATCGCCCGGACGTACCGGGACATCAAGCCGGGTGGTGAGTCGATCCAGACCAACGACAAGGCCAACGCCATGTTTGTGGCCGGCTTTAACCTGCCAATGCGCGACGACGATCCGGATTATCCGGCGCTGGTGCTGGGCAACTACATGCTGGGTGGCGGTTTCCTGAACTCGCGGCTGGCTACCCGCGTCCGGCAGAAAGAAGGGATTAGCTACGGCATTGGCTCATACATGAACGCCGACCCCCGCGACAAAATAGCTTCGTTTGGCACCTACGCTATCTACAACCCCGAAAACGCGGAGAAGCTGGAAAAAGCCATCCGGGAGGAATTTGAGAAGATGGGCAAGGATGGCTTTGCCCCCGACGAAATCAAAGCGGCCAAGAGCGGCTGGCTACAGAGCCGGTCGGTAACGCGGTCGCAGGACGGGGCGCTGGCCGGTCGGCTAAACGGCTATCTCGATCTGAACCGCACCCTGGCCTGGGATGCCGACTTCGAGAAAAAGATTGAAGCCCTCACGCCCGATCAGGTGAACGCAGCCGTGAAAAAATACTTCGACTACAGCAAGATGGTAGCCGTTAAAGCCGGCGATTTCGAGAAAGCCGCCAAGAAGCTGGCCGAGAAACAGCCCGCAGCGTCAGTAGGCAGCGGGAAGAAGGATTAACGAGTAGCTAAACCGCCCAGGCGGCTCCCCGGGGTGTATCTGATTGAAACGGATTCAGCTGGTGTTAACCATACCCAGCAGATCATTTTTAATCAGATACATCCCAATTTTTGCAGCATAGTAACTATAAATTTCGTTACTTCACTAAAAAAAACGTTAGGTCGTGAAAAAGCTCGTTCTTTCCACCCTGTTTGGGTTGATATGGTTAACCGGTTGGGCTCAGCCCCGGGTTGTTTTGCTGAGCGATACGGCTCGACTGGGCGTATCGCCTGCGACACTGGCGAAGACCTATCCGCCGGCGCTGGCGACAAGAAGTGGCGAAACAGGCGTTTTCGAGCGACACGGCAAACGATTCATGGATAGTACCCATGCGTCGATGATGCGATTTTTCAAGTTCATGGAGACCAACAGGAAACGCCTGCCAGCAAAAGGAGTTTTCCTAAACGTCCAGGAATTCATTAAACCCGACGGCAGCTACGACTGGGTGTTTTGTCGATTCGAAACCGACACCCTGACGGATGCTCAAAACACGGCACTCCTGACTTTTCTGACGGACTGGTACACACAGCACCCGTTTCCCATCCGAACGACCACCGGCTTCCGGACGAGTAATTTCACCCAGATAGGCAACGTCCCGCAACCCCGCAAACCCCGACGGGGGCCCGGTATCATCGCTACCCTGGAAGCCGCCCGCAAAACCGACCGCCCCGACACGGTAAAAATGCTGGCTTTCAACCAGCTCGACCTGACCGACATTCCCGACGTTGTTTACCGCTTCTCAAACCTGGAAGAGCTGGATTTGTCGAAGAATGGGCTCCGCTACGTTCCGGCGGAATTAACCGAGCGCATCCCCACGCTGAAACGACTGAGCTTTCTGTACAACAGCCTCCCGAACGACAGCGTCTTTTTCCCAAAAAATAACCACCTGATCGCGCTGAATCTACAGGGGAACCGGCTCACGCGTATTCCGCAATCGGTCGGTAACAACCGTCGGCTGGAGAGCTTGTGGATGGGGAACAATAAACTACAGGCGTTCACGACCAAACCACTTCGTCGCCTGCGTCGGCTCAACGATCTGAACCTGTACAACACCGGCCTGACCCAGTTGCCCAAAAACTTCGGTCGCCTGCGTCGCCTGAACGTACTGGATTTGTACTACAATAAACTAACAACCCTGCCCCGGTCGATGCGCCGGATGAAACGCCTGGAGCAGCTGGCTCTGGCCCATAATACCTTTACAGCCCTACCCAGTACGCTCGGCCGGCTGAAACGACTACAGGTCCTGTACGCGCATCACAACCGCATCAGTGAACTACCGGAATCTTTCAAGACCCTCAAGAACCTGCGGGTGCTGGATATTGGTTATAACTGGTTCACAGTCCCCCCTGCGGTCCTGGCATCACTGCCGTCGCTGGAGGAACTGGACATGAGCAACAATAACCTGCAGGAGCTGCCCATCGCACTCAGCAGCCTCAAAAGCCTCAAAAAAGTTTACCTGCGGGCTAATCCCCTGTCGCAGCGCGATGCCCGATCCGGTCCCTACGCCCAGCTCATCAAGCAACTCGAAGCCAACCAGACGGAAGTGTTTTATTGAAAGGAGGAAGGGAGGTAAGGGAGGAAAGGAGAAAGGGAAAAGAGGGAAGTATTACTGTACATTCCTTCCTCCTCTCCTCCCTTTCTCCTTTCCTCCCCCAAATATCCTTTTGCTTAGAATCTTCATAATTAATTTAGGAACTGTGTAAAATACTTGAGACTCAACGGAGAAAAAGTCAACTTGCTGCTGTTACTGTGGCAAACAAGCAGTACGAGTTATGCAAGCGGTTACTACTCCGGTCATCACCCCATCCAAGCGAACGACGCTTTGGGCTGCGTTGGGGTCAGTCTACATTCTTTGGGGATCAACGTATCTGTTTATCCACTTCATGACCGAGCGAATGCCGCCCCTGTATATGGCGTCGCTGCGTTACATCATTGCCGGGACGCTGCTATACAGCTACGCCCGCCTGACGGGTACACCCCGCCCCACAACCCAGCACTGGAAGTCGGCCGGGCTGGTTGGCATCCTGCTGCTGACCATCGCCAACGGTGCGCTCACCATCGCGCTGCAATACATTCCGACCGGCATGGCGGCCCTGCTGGGTGGTATGCTGCCCGTGTTTTTGCTTACGCTCAACTGGGTTTCGTTCGGCAAAGTACGTCCATCGAACATGGCGCTCGCCGGGTTAGCGGTGGGTCTGCTGGGTATCTACTTTCTGGTGAAACCCGACCGCCTGCACACGACCGGCGGTGTTGACGCCAATCTTATCGGTGCCGGACTGGTAACGGTCGGCAATTTCTCATGGGCCGTTGGTACCCTGCTGGCCCCACGCGTATCGCTGCCGTCGCAGATCATTTCGAGCGGTATCCAGATGCTGGTCGGGGGGTTTATCCTGATGGGCATTAGTCTGGCGGTTGAGCCCGTCACGCTCCTGAGTATTCTCGACGCCCCCAGCAAAGCCATCGGTTCCATGCTCTACCTCGTCGTGTTCGGCAGCATCATCGGCTTTTCTTCGTATGCCTGGCTGGCCCGTAACGCCCGCCCGCAACTGCTCTCAACGTATGCCTTCGTGAACCCCGTTGTAGCGATGCTGCTGGGTGTGTTCTTTGCGGGGGAAACGTTCTCGGCCCAATCCCTCCTCGGGGCGCTGATTGCGCTGGGTGGCGTCGTGTTGATTACGTTCGGCAAAAAATAACGGTGACGGATTGACTATACTTGTGACCAAAATTTAACCGGTCAGCCAGTCAATCAGCCACCATGCGCAACGTAGCCATTCTTCTCTTCAACGAGGTTGAAGTTCTCGATTTTGCCGGACCTTTCGAAGTCTTCGGCGTAGCTGGTCACTACGCCGGACAGCGGCCGTTCACCGTATTTACCGTTGCCGAACGGACCCCTGTGTACGCCCGCAACGGCCTGGTGGTTCAGCCAACGTACCTGCTGACTGATCACCCGCCCGCCGACCTCATTCTAATTCCGGGCGGTGGCGGCTACCATCCCGACGGAACACCCTACGGCTCCCGGCGCGAGATGGATAATCCAGCGGTATTGACCTGGGTACGTCGCACAGCCGAAACCGCCGAATTGGTCCTGTCGGTCTGTACGGGCGCCTTGATCCTGGCGAAAACCGGTTTGCTGGACGGCTTATCCGCTACGACTCATTTCTCCGCCGTGGAAAGTCTGCGACAGATTGCCCCCAATACAAAGGTTCTCCCCGCCGAACGCTACGTTGACAACGGCAACGTGTTGACCTCAGCCGGGGTTTCGGCCGGTATTGATCTCGCGCTCTACGTAGTTGGAAAATTACTGGGCAACGATGTGGCTTCCGGTACGGCCCGGTACATGCAGTATGACTACTGGACCATGACCGGTTTAAACCGTTTATACAACTCAGATTGACAACCAACCGGAAAGTTGTCAACTTACGGCAAACTCGCTTCACTATGCGCTTCTTCCTGCTGCTGGCGGTATGCCTGGCCTTACCCATTGGTAGCCAGGCCAAACCACGCCCACCCAAGTCCATCACTACCCTGGCGGACCTGCGCGACTCGATCCGGACGATTATGAAGCGGGAACACATTCCCGGCCTTATGCTGGTGCTGGCCACTAAAGACTCGGTGCTGGTTGCTGAAGGACTCGGACTGGCGGACGTTGATCGTAAAACCCCCGTTACGGCTCAGCATCTGTTTCGGATGGGGTCGATCACCAAGATGTTTACTACCCTGGGCATTCTGAAACTGGTCAGTCAGGGCAAACTGGCGCTCAATGACCCCGTCAGCAAAATCGCCCCGGAAGTACCCATCCGGAACGACTGGGCGGCTACAAACCCCGTTCGGGTGGTCAATCTGCTGGAGCATACCGCCGGATTTGACGATATGCCGTTCAACAAAGTTTACAACCACGAGGCAACCGACCCGCAGGGACTGGCGGCTGTGAAGGAATTTGAGCAGGCCTTAACGTGTCGCTGGCGACCGGGCGAGCGGTTTTCGTATAGCAATCCGGGCTATGTCGTGGCTGGTTACCTCATCGAAAAACTGAGCGGTCAACCATGGCACCAGTTTGTGACGGAGCAGGTTATGCGCCCGGTCGGTATGACCCGGAGCAATCTGAACTTACGCGCTGATCCGTCTGGCCGGTACGTGCAGGGCTATAAATGGGCCGACGGTTCATACCAAAAGGTACCGTTTTTGCCAATTTACGGTGGAGCCGACGGTTCGTTGAATGCCACGGCGGCTGACATGGCCCGCTGGATTCAGTTTTTCCTCAACGACTGGCAAACCCAGACGGGTCAGTGGCTACCGGACTCTGTGCTGACGGCGATGGAAACACCCCACAGCACACTAGCCGCCAAAGCGGGCCTGAGGGCTGGTTACGCACTGGCCAACTACACCGGCAACCTGGACGGCAAATACCCGTACCAGGGTCACAATGGCGGTATTGACGGTTTTATATCGGTATTCAGCTACAACCGGGAGCTGGGTGTTGGATACGCCCTGTCGAATAACGGGAGCAACCCGTTAACATCCATCAATAAACTGGTGGCGGCTTTTCTGACCCGCCAGGCACCTTCGCCCAGCGTAGCCGCCCAGCCCCTCGACAAGAAAGCCGTTGACCCGTATTTGGGGCAGTACCGCGCCGGAAGCCCACGCAATGAGATCTTAGGATTTCTGGAACGGCAGCTTTCGGGGGTATCGCTTCGTATGGACGGCGACTCACTGGTGCTCAGCCGGGCGTTCGGCGAGGCAACCCGCCTGGTTCAGACCAGTCCGCTCACCTTCCGTAAAGCAAACCAAAACCTGCCCAGTATCGTCCTGACGGTCGACGCGGACGGGAATCGGGTGCTGAGCGAACAGGGCAGCTATTTCAGACACAGCTCGTGGCTGGAAGCGTGGGGACTGCGACTGCTGCTCCTGATCAGCCTCGCTTTCGTTGGCGTTTCAATTCTTGCCGGAATCGTCTGGCTTATTTTTACCTTTCAGCGTAGTTACGCAGCCCCCGATGCCTGGCTGCGGTTACTACCGGGTCTGGGCGCCTTGTCCCTGATTGCGGTCGTTACCGCCCTGGGCAGTCTGGTGGGCAACTTAACCGCCAGTCCGGACGAAACCGGACCCGCTACCATCCTGTTCGTGGGTACACTGGCTTTCGCCGGTTGTTGTCTCGCAGCGGTTTATCTGCTGGTGCGCCGGTGGAAGTTTCTGCAGAGCGGCTGGCTGAAGACCTATCTGCTGGTGACCATTCTGTCAAGCTGCTACGTCGCCGGACTCCTGTTTGCGAACGGATGGATAGGCATTCGCTTCTGAGCATTCCGGTTACGACACCGGCGGAGGACTTATGCTCGTCCAGCCGCCGTCGACAACCAGGCTTTGTCCCGTGATGTGCCGCGATGCAGGCGACACCAGGAACAAAGCCGCGTTGGCAATATCCTCGACCGTAGCCGGGCGACCCATCGGGGTGATGCGTGACCAGATCGGAATGTAGGTTGGATCGTCCAGCGTCCGTTCCGTGAGGGTGGCCCCCGGCGCGATCGCGTTGACCGTAATCTGAAGCGGTGAAAAATCAATGACCAGTTGTTTGGCCAGCATTTCCAGACCGGCTTTGGTCATGCTGTAGGCCGGCAGGCCGGGGTGCGCCTGATGCCCCACCACCGACGACATGAACAGAACGCTGCCGCCCGCCCCCTGATCGCGCATTTGCGTAGCAGCCAACTGGGCCAGAAAAAAGCTACCGCGCAGGTTCAGGTCCACTATCTTCTGAAAGGCCTCCGGCGTTGTCGTGAAAATATCCCCGAAAACCGTAATGCCCGCGTTGGCGACGGCGATGGTTAACTTCCCGAACCGCTCCACGGCCGCGTTGACCATCTGCTGAATAAACGCTACGTCGGAGGCATCGCCGGAATACGCTTCGCAACGCCCCCCCTCCTGATCTTCCTGCTGAATGGCGTCAACGGCCTTACGGGCCAGTGTCTCGTCGTAATCGTTCAGGAGCACGGCGGCTCCCTGCCGAACCAGCGCTTTTGCGATGGCAAATCCGATCCCCTGTCCGGCACCGGTAATAACAGCCACTTGATCTTGAAACGGGTACTGGGTGAATGGAGTCATGCTACGTAGCCTTGCGCCGAAAGGTACTGAAAACTGCGGTTGGTAAGCTCTTTCAATAGGGTGCGGAGCTGATGCAATACGTTGTCAAACGGCTTATTTTCATACGATGGTCGTTTATCGGCAAGCCAATCAGTGCGAATCGCGCTTCACCACCGAACCCGACCCTCCGCGCAGGAAATCAAAATCAGCCCCTTCGTGCGCCTGCGTAACGTGCCGGATGTACAACCCGACGTAGCCCCGGTCATAGCCCAGTTCCGGCACTTTGAAATGCACCAGCCGACCGGCCAGCTCTTCGTCCGATACGTGCAGATGCAGAAGCCGCTGCTCCACGTCGAGCGTAATCAGGTCGCCGTTCTGAACGAGTGCGAGGTTGCCGCCCACGGCCGCTTCGGGCGATACGTGCAGCACGACCGTTCCGAAACCCGTACCGCTCATCCGTCCGTCGGAGATCCGTACCATGTCGTGAACGCCCTGGGCCAGTACTTTGGCCGGAAGCTGCATATTTCCCACTTCGGGCATCCCCGGATACCCCTTGGGTCCTACGTTTTTCAGGACCAGTACGCAGCTCGGGTCAACGTCCAGATCCGGGTCATCGATCCGGGCTTTGTAATCGTCGATATTTTCGAACACCACGGCCCGGCCGGTATGCTTCATCAGTTCCGGCGTAGCGGCCGACGGTTTCAGCACCGCGCCGTTAGGGCACAGGTTTCCTTTCAGCACCGCAATGCCCGACTCCGGCTTGAACGGCTTATCGACCGACGCAATAACAGCCGGGTCGTAGCACTGGGCCGTTACGCAGTTGTCGCCCAGCGAACGACCATTGACGGTCAGTACATCGTTGTGCAGAAACCCCTGCAGTTCGCGGATGATGGCGGGCAGGCCACCAGCATAAAAGAGGTCCTCAACGAAGTGTTCGCCCGACGGCTGAAGGTTTGCCAGCAGCGGAATTTTGGCCGACAACCGGTCGAAATCATCGAGCGACAGTTCCACCCCTACCCGTCCGGCAATGGCCATCAGGTGAATGATGAAGTTCGTTGAACCGCCCAGGGCCGCGTTCACCATGATTGCGTTCTCGAAGGCCTGCCGCGTCAGAATATCCGACGGTTTGATGTCTTCTTTAACCAGTTCAACCGCCCGCATACCCGACAGATGAGCCAGCACCTTCCGGCGCGAGTCGGCGGCCGGGATGGTAGCATTGTCGGGCAGGGCCAGGCCCAGGGATTCGACCATGGCGGCCATCGTTGACGCGGTTCCCATCACGGCGCAATGCCCCTGGCTGCGGGCCATGCTCGCTTCAGCGGCTACAAATTCGGCCTGGGTCATTTTGCCCGTTTTGTAGTCCTCGGCAAAGCGCCAGAGGTCGCTGGTACCAATTTTCCGCCCCTGGAACCGGCCGGCCAGCATGGGTCCGCCCGACACAACCAGCGTAGGCAGATTCACGCTGCAGGCCCCCATCACCAGCGAAGGAGTGGTTTTGTCGCAGCCACAGAGCAGGATAACGGCATCCAGTGAATTGCCCCGGATGGATTCTTCAACGTCCATGCTGGCCAGGTTGCGGAACAGCATGGCAGTCGGTTTGATCTGACACTCGCCCAGCGACATCACCGGAAACTCCAGCGGAAAACCACCGGCCTCCCAGACACCCCGCTTCACGGCCTCGGCCAGGTCGCGGAAGTGGGCGTTGCAGGGCGTTAACTCAGACCATGTATTGCAGATACCGATGACCGGCTTGCCGTCAAATTCGTGATGCGGGAAACCCTGGTTTTTCATCCAGGCGCGGTAGATAAAGCCGTCTTTACCGGTGCGGCCAAACCATTCTTGGGAGCGAAGGGGCATTGTTCAGCGAAAAGTATACTGTAAAAAGCAGCAGAGGCATCAGTTTTACTACACCCCTACCGCTCAAAAAATAGGTGAAAATTCCCGGTCAATGTTTGAAAAAATCCGTTTAAATTTAGCTACGAAATTAATTCTGAACCCAACCACGCCATGAAAACACTCCGTTGCCGCGACGCCGGCTTTGACTGCGACGCCGAGATTCACGCAGCCAGCGAAGATGAAGTTCTTCAACAGGCTGCTGCTCACGCACAAACCGCCCACAACACACAGGTAACCCCTGAAATGGCGGGCCAGATTCGTACCCTGATCCGCGACGAATAGCCGGAGCCGTCACCCGCCCGGATAGTGACCGTTCAGCCAATTGGTAAAAGTTTAGCTAATCCTAGTAAATAGATCTATCCATACCAGAAACGGAAGCGAAAACATAGGTTAACACTACTTATTAAATCTACTAGATAGTCTAACCGATAAATATACGTAAAAAACGCAGTGTAAACAGGCGCTTCCGGTTACACTGCGTTTTTTGTTACAATAGAAGAAAAGCCTGCATTATATTGATAATCAGGCACGATTCGCACGTTCGACAACGTTAGGATAGCAGTATCAAGTGTGAATGTGTTTTGATTAAACGAGTTGGATTTTCATTGCTGATGGCCGTAGTTCGCCCAGCCGCTATGGCCGCAACCAAGTTTGTCGCGTCGCCAATCATCCTTAAAGACAACACGAAAGCCGTTTTTGCCGATCATGCCGCATCTTCTATGCTGCGGCACGCGATCAACGAGGCCGACCTCCCACTGCTGGACGTTAACTTCTGTGGCGAAACCATGCCCCTCGATCAGGCCGATGTCGTTAGCCGCTGGAAACACGTATTCACCAGCTTCCGGCCACACAGCAGCCAGTTGGGTGGTCTCCGGCAAAAATCGGAATCTTTTTTCCCCACGATTGATCCAATCCTGGAGAAGTATGACATACCCCCGGATTTCCGGTACGTCCCCCTGGCCGAAAGCGGCCTGAATGCCAAAGCCATATCGCGGAAAGGCGCGGGGGGCTACTGGCAACTGATGCCCGCCACCGCCCGCGAACTGGGCCTGAAGGTAAGCGGCCGGGTTGACGAACGGTTCCACACCCGCAAAGCCACCGAAGCGGCCTGCAAATACCTCCGCCGGCTCTACACCCAGTTTGGCTCGTGGTCGCTGGTAGCCGCGGCCTATAATGCAGGACCGGGGTTTATTAAAGCACAACTCCGACGCCAGGCCGATTGCAGCTACTACCAGATGCGGTTGCCGCGTGAGACCCGGTTTTATCTGTACCGCGTCCTGCTGTATAAGGAACTGCTGTCGCGCCCCGACGATTACTCCTCGTTTCTGTCGACGGAGCGATTAACGACGTACCACGTCCGGCCCGACGCGTTTTATCGTCAGGCTGCGTGAGCCCGGTCGCCGTATCGGTTTACCCAACAAACCAAAAGAGGGGCCTGAAAAGGCCCCTCTTTTGGTTTGTGATCGCTTACACGCGTCCCGCCGACGTAACGGCGGACAGGTGCAACCGGTTGACTGCCAGGTCATCGTCAGCAGCCCCGTTGAAACACTAACACTTAGTGACCCGGGAATCACGTTGACCCATACGCCTACACTATCCGCTTTTCAGCTGGCACACTCTGCGTCAGGGCGGTCGGTTATGCTTCTACGGCCAGCGCAGCGGCACCCAGTTTTTCCTGCTCCAGCCGCAGCAGCTTCTGGTGAAGCCGGTCGCGTTCGGCGGCAATAACCGGATCGTTGTATTTCGGATGGCTGGGGTTAGCCAGGTTGTTGGTCTCCTGCGGATTGGCCTCAAGGTCATACATTTCCTATTCCTGCGGATACGACTGGGGCGGCATCTGCTCCGGGGGAGCGATGTAGAAATAGTAGGCGTACTTCCAGCGCTCTTCACGGATGCACCGGATGCGGTTGGCCGCGGGCAGAGGGTTGATCATGTTACCGTTTCCGGCCCGAAAATCATCCAGGGTGAACAGAGGAATCTTCTTGTTTTCTTTCCTTGAATTCCAAACAGCTTCACGGCATTACTTGCCCGAAAGTTGTCAGAGATCGTCGAAGGGGTAAATCCTGAGAACGGCAGGTACTGTCGGCGGGCCGAACGACGCCGGACAGTCAGATTTTCTTACTGACTGCCGTTCTTTTGGGTTCGGTTCATAACAAATTCAAACCCCACACTCGCTATTCGCGTTATGAAGGTTACGCTGGTCAGAAGACTGAATAATGGCCAGGTTACAACTTTGTGAATGGAGTCCACTACTACGAAACCAGAAGAAGCAGCTACCGAGAAACCGGTCGTTTCGCGACGGCTCGACCGCGTTTTTCTGGAACTCTACAACGTTGCGGTTTTTGTTGGCCGCTTTTTTAAGGAAGTTCTCGTGCCTCCCTATGAGGGCAGAGAGATTATTCGCCAGTTTTTCGAGGTTGGTTATAAATCCCTCGGACTCATCTCGCTGACGGGTTTCATTACCGGCATCGTTTTCACCAACCAGTCGCGGCCATCGCTGGCTGAGTTTGGCGCTACGTCGTGGCTGCCGTCGCTGATTGCCATCGCGATCGTTCGGGCGCTGGCTCCGCTCGTCACGGCCCTGATTGCATCGGGTAAAGTCGGCTCCAACATCGGGGCCGAGCTGGGATCGATGAAAGTAACCGAGCAGATTGACGCGATGGAGGTATCGGCCACGAACCCGTATAAGTTTCTGGTCGTTAGCCGCGTTCTGGCAACTACGTTCATGATTCCGACCCTGACAATGTACACCATTTTTGTGGCCATGGTCGGTGCGTTCATCAACGTCAATGCCAACGAAGCCACGAGCTTTCCGGCCTTCATCGAACAGTTTTTCGGGGCCATCACCTACCTCGACGTGTTTTCGTCGGTCATCAAATCGTTCGTATTCGGGTTTACCATCGGCATGGTTGGCTGCTACAAGGGCTACCACTCGTCGAAGGGTACGGAAGGCGTCGGGAAAGCCGCCAACTCGTCGGTCGTTACGTCCATGTTTCTGGTTTTTATCGAAGAACTGCTGGCGCTGCAGATTGTAGCGGCTCTACGGGCGGTGTAAAGACATGAAAAGAACCGAAGAACATATCGACTACAACAACGTCGTCATTTCGATCCGGGACCTGCGCAAATCGTTCGGCGATCTGCACGTACTGCGGGGCGTGGACCTCGATGTGTATCAGGGTGAAAACCTGGTCGTGCTCGGGCGCTCGGGAACGGGTAAGTCCGTACTGATCAAAATCATCGTCGGCCTGCTGAAACCAGACGCCGGTACGGTCAACGTGCTGGGGCACAATGTAGACAGCCTGTCGGTCAAGGAGCTGGATCAGCTACGGTTAAAAATTGGCTTTTCGTTCCAGAGCAGCGCCCTCTACGACAGCATGACCATCCGCGAGAATCTGGAGTTTCCGCTAGTTCGGAACGTGCGTAACCTCGGCCGTCAGGAGATCAACCGGGCCGTGGAAGAAGCCCTGGAGGATGTTGGCCTGAGCCAGACCATCAACCAGATGCCTTCCGAACTATCGGGCGGGCAGCGCAAACGGATCGGTATTGCCCGGACGCTCATTCTGAAACCGGACATCATGCTGTACGACGAACCGACGGCCGGCCTGGACCCCATTACGTCCAACGACATCAACAACCTGATTAACGAGGTGCAGGAACGCCACCGGGCTACGTCCATCATCATTACCCACGACCTGACCTGCGCCAAGGAAACCGGCGACCGCCTGGCCATGCTGCTGGACGGCCGGTTTGAGCGGCAGGGTACGTTTGACGAGGTGTTTGCCACCAACGACGAGCGCGTTCAACAGTTTTACCACTATAATTTCATTGAATAATCGACAGCTATAAATCAACTAACCACCATGAGTGCGGGAGATAACAGACGTTCAATCGTCGTCGGCATATTTATCATACTGGGTTTAATTATTCTGGTTGCCGGAGTTCTGGTACTGGGAGGCCAGCAGAAACGGTTTACCAGCAGCATCCGGATCAATGCGGTGTTCAAAGACGTCGGCGGGTTGCGGGCGGGCAACAACGTCTGGTTCTCCGGGGTGAAAATCGGCACCGTCAAGCGAGTTCACTTTCTCGGCAATGCCCAGGTCGAAGTGGAGATGAACGTCGAGAAAAGCTCACAGGATTACATCCGCAAGAATGCCAGCGCTACCATCAGCTCCGACGGGCTGATCGGGAACCGCATCGTTGAGATTTTCGGCGGTACGACCCAGGCCGAACCGATCGAAGAAGGCGACCGGCTCCAAACCCGCGAAGCCCTCAGTTCGGACGAGCTGCTGGAGACCCTTCAGGAAAACAACCAGAACCTGCTGCGCGTCACCAACGACGTGAAAGACCTGTTGGGCAACATCAAACGGGGCAAAGGTACGATTGGGGCGGTGCTGACGGATTCGGTACTGGCGTCCAATTTCCGCCGAACCATGACCAACCTGCAGCAGGCTTCCGAAAACACCGTTCAGTTGTCGGGGGCGGTGACCCAATTTGCCGGCAAACTCAACAAGCAGGGTGGCCTGGCTAACGAACTGGTTACGGATACCGTCGTGTTCAGCCGCATTCGGTCGTCGATTGGGCAGCTTGAACAAGTGGCTACCAAAGCGCAGGAAACCGTCAGTACGTTAAGTCAGGCGTCCGGCAGGCTGAATCAGGCCTCCACTAAGCTTACCTCGAACAACAATGCGATCGGAACCCTGCTCAATGATGAAGAAACGTCGCGCAACCTGAAAACTACGCTGCGGAATCTGAACCGGGGCAGCCAGTTGCTCAACGAGGATCTGGAAGCCGCCCAGCACAACTTCCTGCTGCGCGGTTTCTTCAGAAAGCGGGAAAAAGAGCGGGCTAAACAGCAGAAAGAACAGGAGCAGTCGGGCGTAGCACCAAAAGATTCCGTGCAGTAACTTTGCGGCATGCCAACCCATTCCGCGCCTGACCTGGCCCCCATCACCCGCCACCAGCGGGCCATGTTCGGGTCCCGGCTGTTGATTGCCGCCGTTCACCACCTGTCGGTTTTTGATCACCTCAGCGACGGCCCGCTTTTGCCCGGTACCCTCCGCGACCGCCTTGGCCTCGCCGAACGGCCCGCCATGGTCTTGTTTCCGGCCCTTTGCGCCATGGGCATGCTTCAGTACGATACGGCTGGCCGGCTGGCTCTTACGGCGCTTGGCCAATACCTGACGCCGGGCAACCGCCCTACGCTGGCCGGTTATCTGGGTCTCGAAGGCAACGATCCGGGCGTGCTGGGCATGGTTGAACGGCTACGGAACGACGGCCCACGGCAGGCCCCGGAGGGGCTGGCGTTCGTTAAAGAGGGCGACGCGCACTCGCCGATGGATGACCCGCAGCAGGCCCGCTTCCTGACGCTGGGGCTGGCCGGCCGGGCTCAGCACTTGTCTCCGCTGGTGGCCGACCGGATGCCGAAACACCCGGGTCATCTGCTCGACGTAGCGGGTGGCAGTGGCTTTTTTACCTTCGAATGGCTGCTGGCAAATCCCACCTCGACCGCTACGTTGGTTGACCGGCCGCAGGTACTGGCCGTTGCCGACGAACTGCTCGATACGTTCAGCCAAAACGGTCGGCCGGGCGCCGATACGGTCCGCAGCCGCCTTACGTTCCAGCCCGGCGATATGCTGACCGACGCCCTCCCCCAAGCCGATGTGCTGCTGGCCGCGAGCCTGTTTCACGACTGGCCGACGGACACCTGCCGACAGCTGGCCCGTCGCTTTGCGGAAGCACTCCGGCCCGGGGGCGAACTCTGGGTACACGACGCTTTTCTGGACGATACCCTCGACGGACCGCTGGCCGTGACGGACTACTCAGCGCAGTTGTTCTGGGTCACGAAAGGACGCTGCTACAGCCGCCGGGAGTATCGCAGCTGGTTTGCCGAAGCCGGACTGGAGCCGACCAGTAAGGACATTCCCACGCAGATGGATTACGGCCTGATCTGGGCCAGGAAACCGCTACGTTAACTCAGGCAATGCGCAGCCCGTTTTTAGCGGGGCGTTCCGGTTGCAGCAGCGTAATCTCGTTGTTGTCGCCCACGGCCCCGAGAACCAGGCATTCGGATTGAAAGTCAGCAATCTGTTTGGGCGGAAAGTTGACGACCGCAATCACCTGTCGGCCAACCAATTCCTCTTTGCTGTACAGCCGGGTAATCTGCGCCGAACTGCGTTTGATACCTGCTTCGCCGAAATCAATGGTAAGCTGATAAGCCGGCTTGCGGGCTTTTGGAAAATCGTTAACGTCGATGATAGTCCCGACGCGCATATCTACTTTGTCAAACTCGTCCCAGGTAAGCATGATTGATTGGAGGGGTTTTAAGGCAAAAATTCATTCAGCGCCTTAAAATACAACGCCGGCGTCTGACTATGCGGAATATGCCCGACGCCCGGCAGTTCGACCAGTTTGCTGTCTTTGATGCGCCGGGCCGTCTGCTTCCCCAGTTCCGGGTACTGCCCGTACTTCGCCTGCTGATCTTTAGGTAGCAGCGCCTTGCCGACCACGGTGCGGTCTTCCTGACCGATGATCAGCAACGTTGGAACGCGGATGCGGTCGAACTCGTACACAACGGGCTGTTCGTAGATCATCTGGTACGTCAGCGCATTGGCCCAGGCTATCTCCTCGAAGTTGGGCTTATCCAGATCGCTGGCCTGCGCCTTCACCAGGGCTTCGTATTCCGGCTTCCAGTCGGGATAGTACGTTTTCTGATACTGCTTATACGACTCGTACGTCGCTTTGACTTCTTTTTTGTATTGCGCATCAATCGACTGGTAGGGCACGAACGTCTTGTAGTCTTCCAGACCAATGGGGTTTTCCAGCACCAACCGACTGACCCGATCCGGAAACATGAGGGTGAACCGCGTACCTAGCATGCCACCCATCGAGTGCGCCAGCACAACGACGCGATCAATCTTCAGTCTATCCAGCAACTGACGGGTGTTGTCGGCCAGGAGCGGAAAACTGTAGTGAATATTCGGATGCGAGGACTTGCCCCACCCCACCTGATCGGGCACTACCACGCGATAGCCCCTGTCGCTCAGCCACCGGATCACGTTGGCCCAATAAAACCCGTTGAAATTTTTACCGTGCAGCAGCAGTGCCGTCTGGCCGTTGGGCTGGGCGGGCTTTACGTCCATATACGCCATCTGAACCGGCTGCGACTCGATGGTAAGCGACAGATACTGTACCGGATACGGATAGGTAACCTCCCCCTGAGCCGCCACACGCCCAGCACTGATGAATCCAACAACCAGCCACAATATGACAGTACGCATGTTATTGTGCCGACAGGATAGGCCGGCCTCCGGGTAACAACCCCCAAACGCGGCCGATTGTTGAACACCGCCAGCCGGTTTGAGCTACGGCTTCACCGCGGCCAGCACCCGTTTGAAAAGTTCGTTGGGGTTTCCGTCGTGCCAGCGCCAGACAATCACGATGTCGTGTTCGGGGTCAATCCAGATGATGTTGGAGCCGGCCCCGATTGCCGCAAAACTGGTAGCCGGCGCATCGGGCCAGGCTTTCTTTTCGGTGTTGAGCCACCAGAGGTACCCGTAATCGGGACCAACCGGCCCCCGCGTAACGGCCTGCTTCAGCCAGCCTTCGGACACAATCTGCCGGTTGTTCCAGCGGCCGTTGCGCAGAATCAGGTGGCCAAACCGGGCTTCGTCGCGGGAGTTGATCCACAAACCACCGCCCCAGCGCGTTCCGCCACTGACCGATGGCATCCGCTTGCCGTCAATATCGACGTACGCGTTCGGGTATGGAATGTACTGCCACGTATCGGAGGCTCCGATGGGGTTCATGATTTCATCGCGGAACACCTCGGGCAGCGGCTTTTTCCATAAGCGCAGCAGCGACAGGGCCAGCCGGTTGATCCGCACGTCGTTGTATTCGTAGTACGTACCGGGCTCCTTCAGCTCACGCGGGGGCCGTTCGCCCCGACCAAACGCTTCCCTGCCGACGAAATCCCATTTTTTACCCCACATCTCGCCTTCCCATTCGCTGGTCTGCCGGGCGTGGTGTTCCCAGGTGATTTTGCGGTTGTGCGGAGAATCGTAGCCCCCATCAGTGATGTAGTTCACCACCGGATCACGGACGTCTTTGATCATACCACGATCGACGGTGATGCCCAGAATAGTCGACAGAACGCTCTTAGCAGCGCTGTAGGTCGGGTCGGCCCGCTGGGTTTCGCCCCATTCGGCCACGATGTAGCCGTGCCGAAGCACGATGCCGTTAGTTGCCGCCCGGTCGTTTGGTATTGGTCCCAGCAGTTTGCCGAAGATTTCCTCCTGCGTCGAAAAATCACGGGGCATCTGTTTCGTTTCTGTCGCTTTGGCAAACGCCACGGCCTGTTCCAGCAAGGCGGCATCCATGCCCATCTCGGCCGGGCTTTTGCGCTGCCAGGCATCACCTTTAGGCGGAAAATAAACCGTCGACGAGGTAGCCTGGGTGGCTGTTTGCTGGGGTGGCCGCTGGCAGGATACAGCAACCAGCAGATGAACAAGGAGAAGAAGCTGACGCAGACGCATAGAGATCAGGGTGTATAACCGTACGGCAAAGGTAATCAGGAAGCTTGTTGCTGCACGACCCGCTGAATGCTATGAAGGGTTAATTTCGTCACCAGGCCAGCCGTCGGTTTTGGCTACGCCGTTGTAGTACGTGATCGTAGTGAAGGAAGGTGCAGGCCGCCAGGTTTGCGTAAGCGGCCGGATTATGTTGCTGCCGCAGCGGCTTATACTATTTTTGCGCAACACCCCAGCCTGGAATTATCGTCGCGCACTAAACCGGCAAACAGACGGTTATTACAGTGAATGTACATCAGCGGGTCCGGAACCTGCAACCAAAAACTACGACGTACCAATGAACGAGCGGTTTAAAGTATGGCTCAAGCGGGTTGGCTGGCTGGGTTTTCTGTTCTTCCTGATCAAAGGCCTGCTCTGGCTGATCATTCCGTACCTGATTGCGAAAGGTGTTTTCTCGAAATAATCGGGGCCGGCGTTCCAGGTTTAGTGTTCCAGGTTCACACTTATCAAACCTGGAACACCAAACTGATTAATGATGGCCACCCGGACCATGTACGTGTCCGTGGGCAATTTCTTCGGGCGTAGCATTACGCACCTCCACCACTTCCACATCAAAATGAAGACTCTGGTCGGCCAGCGGATGGTTACCGTCAAC
Organism: Fibrisoma montanum; assembly: GCF_003583365.1. Lineage (GTDB taxonomy): Bacteria > Bacteroidota > Bacteroidia > Cytophagales > Spirosomataceae > Fibrisoma > Fibrisoma montanum. Next base: position 262,471 of record NZ_QXED01000002.1, on the reverse strand, counting down.
CGTTACGGTATCGGGGCCTACCTGCGTGACCGTAATGACCTGACCCTGATTGGCTTCAAACTGCATCCCTACTTCAACCTGCTGAGTACCGAACGCATCGCGGGGCACTTCGCCGATCAATTGCGGGTCGCGCCGTCCGTAGCCTTTTTCGGGCTCCACATCCAGGTGCAGTTTATCGCCTTCTGATTTTCCTTCCAGTCCTTCTTCCATACCCGGAATCAGGTTTCCCTCGCCGTGGAGGTAGTAGAGCGGTGTACGGCCCTCACTCGAATCCAGCACGTTTCCGTTGCTATCCCGAAGGGTATAATGAATACCGGCTACCTTGTGTTTTGTGATTTGCATGATCTATCGGCTTACCAATGTTTTCTCCAAAGGAAATAAATAAAACAGTCAGGCGACGGGATTTTCTCAAAAAGTGAGCGTATGAAAACCGCTACCTATCAACCGGTTACAATCCGCTTCCAAACCCGTGTCATTCGCTCATATACTGCCCCCCGATAAAACATTCACCACTAAGCCACCGTTCAATCAACAAGTTGGGAGCCTCCCCACCGCTCATCCGCCTTCGGGCCCTGAGCATTACCAGTCTTTCACTAAACGATCCGCGTTATGCGAAACAGATCAAATCGTATGTGGGCGCTCGCCCTGGCCATGGTTGTAGGCATTCATGCCGGTGCCCTGGCCCAGTCTCAGAATACCATGAGCCGTTCGGACTCTACCGGTACCACCAGCATGGGTAGTATGTCGGAAAGCGGCATGAAGCCGGGTGGCTCAACCGGCAAAGACCTGGCCATCAGTGCCGCCAAGTCGGCCGATCACACGATCCTGTTCCGGGCGCTGCGGGTATCGGGCCTGACGGACCAGGCGGCCGGTAAAGGACCTTATACCGTCTTTGCGCCCACCAACGACGCCTTTGGCAAACTACCGTCTGGTACGCTGGACGACCTGATGAAACCAGCCGCTAAAAAGAAGCTGGTCAACCTGCTCGCCGGCCACGTTGTGAAAGGGAAGTTCAACGCCGGGGATTTGCAGGACGGTCAGAAACTGAAGACCGTAACGGGTAAGACACTGACGGTCAGCAAACAGGGCGAAACGGTCACCATTTCCGATGCGGCCGGTAATACGGCTACGGTCAACCAGGCCGACATTGAAGCCACCAACGGCGTTATCCATTCCATCGATACCGTTCTGGCACCGGCTTCGGCTAACTAATCCTGGCATGTTACCCCAGGCCCCAATGCGAGATGGGCAGGGGTGAAGACAGGGCTTTCAAAGCAGCGCAGCCCGCCAGTTCTGGCGGGCTGCGCTGCTTTAATCAAAGTGAAGCCGAACGTTTGTTATTGCAGGTATTTATTATCGATGTAGTTTCGATCGAACGTACCCAGGTTTTTGAAGTACGACTGCACCAGACCAGCCGGATCTTTCGCCAGTGCTCCGGCTCCGGGCCGATCGTCCTTGTCGTCCCACCGCCAGGGGGCATTGGCACCACCATTGCCCACGCTCTTTTTAAACGACCCTTCAGGGCTCACGAACAGGTTCGTGTTGAACCGCTGCTCCCACAAACCACCCGGCGCAAAGATGTCGACCAGTTTGTATTTCACGTCGCGGTCGTCGGCATTGGCGGGGGCTTCGGCCGTACCGGTTGTAGACGGCAGGTACTTCAGGCCGTCGCCGTTGATCTTGTAGTACGGGTTTGCTTTCAGACCATGCCCTTTAGCTTCCTGCGCCGTTGCCGGACGGAGCTGGCCGTTGTAGCTTTCCATGGTCAGCGTACCGTCGATGCTTTCTTCATTACTCTGCAACGGGCTGCCACTCGGGGTAAATGAGAAGAAATCGGAGTGGGCCACCGTTACGATGCCCTGCAGATTACCGTACTGCGACCCATCTTTCTTCACTACAGCCAGTAACCCTTCCAGGTCATTCTCGTGTTCGTCGATGTTGTACAGGAACGGATTGTCGGTCCAGTCGCGGGCGTGAAAGAAGGCGTAGATGATGTACCAGTGCGTACCCGTTTCAACGACGGAGTAATAGCAGTGGCCGGTAGCCGGGTAGCTGGCGAGGTTGTTCCAGTTGTTGGTAGCGACCCAGTCGTTGTCAAAATTGATCGCGCTGATGTAGTCGCCTTTGCCACTGAGGCCGTGCGACCCCGTTACGTCCGTATCCTGGTAGTGGACCGGAGCCCAGCGCAGGGCCAAATTGGCGTGGGCCGCGCTGGTAGCGCTGATCCGGGCGCCATCCCGGGTGGTTTCAACGGGCACCACCGGCTCCGGAACCGTGGCTACGTTACAAGCCGATACGAGCAGGGCAAGCCCGGCAACAGCCGCTCTAATCGGCTGGAAGATAAAGGTTTTCATGGAGGTAGGTAAGGAGATAACCGCACAAAACTACACCGGTCGCCGGGCGGAAAAAGCCCGGATCGTAAGCGTAATAATTTGATAAAATGAACAGGTGAACACAGGGCGGACCGATCGCCATTCTACTCTATCAGGTATATCAGCAAACAATACGAATACAGGACAGTTAAGGCTAGTACGGCAGTAGCCGATTGACCCAATCTGTAAAACCACAAACGTTATGGAAAATCAGGATCCCGACAAAGAAGATCAAATCCGTGCCAAGCAGGCCATTTCGCCCGCTGGTCTGGGCGACCGGGCCGATAACATAGACCAGCTCCCGGACGATATGGTTCCCATGGGCGGAGCACCATCCGACGAGCTGGAAGACGAATACATGGACGGCGACGAACTGGGCGCGAACGTCCGCGAGATGCACCCTAACCGTAACCGCGACGGTAAGCCCGATCTAGACAAGCCGGCCTACGGCGGCTCGTAAGGCAGGGTACTGCTCTTTTGTGAGGGATCTGGCTCGTAGTCAGGTCCCTCTTTTTTTCTAGGTACGGTTGTGGCCGGCCCCGTCCGCGGTCATCACTACTTTCGGTTGCCGGCGGCCGGAAAACGGCACCCCCTGGCGATGGTTGGCTAGCAGTACGTTAGTATGCCTGACTGCTTCACAACTACGGTAGTTGCCCGGATCGTGGTACGCAGCCGGCTTAGGTCAGAAAATTTCGATTACCAATTTTCCCTTTACATGCCCCCCCTCGCTGTAATCGTGAGCTTCGGCGACGGCTTCCAGTGGATACGTCCGGTCAATCACGGCCCGCAGCCGACCGCTGCTCATCTGTTTAATCAGCCACTCTACGTCGCGGCCCCGGTCTTTGGCCCCGATGAACTTTGCCTTCTGGCGGTCGGGTCCGTTGAAAAAAGAACGTAGCAGGACGGCGGGCGACGGCCGGGTCGTCACATACGTACCATCCGGCGTCAGGACGCGCCGACAGTCGGCAAACGTTCGTTTGTTAACAGCGTCGAAGATGACCCGGTAGCGGTCGCCGGTACGTTCCGTGAAGTCGGTTTGCCGGTAGTCGACGAAGCGGTTGGCTCCAAGTTCCCGAACCAGGGCTTCGTTGGCTCCGCTGCTGACGCCCGTTACGTTCGCCCCGAGCAGTCTGGCAATCTGTACGCCCATCGTACCTACACCCCCGGATGCACCGTTGATGAGCACTTCGTCGCGCGGCCGGACGTGGCCGAGGTCGCGCAGGGATTGCAGCGCAGTGATGCCCGTAACCGGCACGGCAGCCGCCTGCACAAACGAAACGGTGTCGGGCAGTTTCACCACCCGCTCCATAATCGCCAGTGCGTATTCGGCATAGCCACCGCCTTTATGCCCCAGCAGCGCCACCACCCGATCGCCGGGTTTAACGTGCATAACCAGTTCGCCAACCGCTTCGACAACACCGGCGCACTCGGACCCCAGCGTTTTGGGAAACGTAATGGGTAATACCCAGCGGAGCTGCCCCTTCCGGATACCCCAGTCGCTGGGATTGATCCCCGCGGCATGAACCCGGATCAGCACCTGATGCGGCATAGGCTGCGGAATGGGCACATCGGCAATGTGCAGAACACTACTCGGGCCGTAGGCGTTGAAGACCGCTGCTCTCATAAAAATTAGGTATAACTTATCAGAAGACTTATGCGTTATTATGTAAGACGTACGATCATAAATTGTTTTTGGCGTCTTAAAAATACAACACTCAACGACTTATGACTAATAAACGAATCTGGACTGGCGTCGCTGTTGCAGCGGGGCTGGTGCTTTTGTTTTTTCTAGGCCGCGAATTTCTCAATAATCAGGCGGAACGAAAACGTCAGGCCGAGGCCGACGCCAACGTTCAGAAAGCCCAGCTTGCCCTGAGTCAGTTACGCACGTTTGCCGACGGCATCGGCATTGATACAACACGGTTCGTTGCCGCCCCAACTGCCACCCTCGATGAGATAGAGGATCGAACCAAACGGCTCCTGATGGAGATCAGGTACGGCAAGAAGCCGTCGCGTATTACGTTCGCTGGTTTGTCGGAAAAGGTCGATTCTTCCTGGACGGCGTCGCAATCCTACGCACCCGATCAGGTGGTTCAGCTGGCCAAAAAATCGTCTTCATTTGGCCCCTACGCCAAACTGGCCGCTCACTATCAACGTCTTCGGGCCCAGACAGGCAGCAGTCCGGCCGTGACGGATTCACTGCGACTCCTGCGGCAAACCCTCAACTTCTACCGGTATCTGAACCGGTTCGACATGGATCGGTTTGTGATGGTCAATATCCCGGCCGCCGAACTGAACGTCTATGACCGCACCGGAAAAAGCCTGATGACAATGCACGCCATCGTGGGGAAGCCTGATAAAAAGACGCCCTGCATGACAACCTACATCAAAGACATTGTGGCGTATCCGTACTGGAACGTTCCTAAAAGCATCGCCACCAAGGAGATGCTCCCCAAGATTCAGCGAAACGTAGATTTTCTGTATTCGCAGAATCTGCAGGTGCTCGACGAGCGGGGCAAGGAGGTTGATCCGGAAGAGGTTGACTGGGCTTCGCTGTCGGAAACAAACTTTCCGTACCGCATCCGGCAGGCGTCCGGCTGCGAAAACGCCCTGGGGCTGATCAAGTTTGATCTGGAGAACCCGCTGGCCATCTACCTGCACGACACCAACGGCCGTGATATGTTTACGCTGACCAAAGACCGGTGGCGGAGTCACGGTTGCGTCCGGGTGCAGAAACCCGTCGAACTGGCCAACTTTGTGCTGGGCGAGGCTAAATTTGATAAAGGCTTTATGGACCGGTGTCTGATCGATCAGAAGCCGCAGACACTAAAAATACCGAAGCCATTCCCGGTGTTTATCGCCTACAACACGGCCGATATCGACGCCACGGGGCAGCTCCGGTTCTACAAAGACATCTACGCGTTGGACAAATAAGTCGAGCGCTTCAGGTACTCGGCGTTGGGTGAGTACACAAACAGGCATGAGCCGTCTTTGACCGCCTGAATGATTGACTTACTCAACGCGTATGGAACCGCCGGGCAGCCCTGGCTGCGACCCAGTCGGCCTGTCCGGCGGATAAAATCCTCACAGACGTAATCGGCCCCGTGCAACACGATGTTCCGGTCGTATGCCTTATCGTTAAACCCTTTTTCCAGTCCTTTGAGCTGCAACGACAGGCCATGCTTCCCGTAGTAGGTTTTCAGGGTCTTGTAGAAGCCCAGGCTCGACTGGAACGATGACGTCACGTTGGAGAAACGGCTCGCCACCAGATCGCCGGAATTGCGGCCGTGCGACACATACGTCTGAAAAAGAAGCTTCCGGTTTACCAGATCAATAACGTACAGGCGTTTTTTATTGGAAGGCTGGCTCAGGTCCACAATGGAAATGACGGGCTTGGCCGACGCCATCTTTTGCCAGCCACGCAGGGCATAATCAAAAATTTCTTTCCGCAGTCCGGAACTGCTCAGGTTTAATTCGTCGTATACCTGCAGATAAGCAGCAGCCTTGTTTGCGTTAACAGTACGGGCAGGAACGGTGGGGGTGTGAGAGGAGTTGCCAACACGGGCGAAGCTGAATAGGGCGCAAAGCAGGAGCACGGCTTTTTTCATAAGCTCGGGGTTGGGGTTTCTAGCTGTTATTGGGAGTTGCTAATCTAACGCCTTAGATTGAATTAAAATTCTGTTAATACGAATATTTTGCATTAAAATTTCGCCATGTCACCGTACGAAACGTCTGTTCAGAACGAATTGAGCTACTGGCAGCAGCAAATGCAGAAGCCTCCGTCATCGGCAAACCGGCTGTCAAAAGCCCTGCAAAGCCGGATGAACCGACTCATTCCGAACAAGGTCCATCAACTGATTACCAACGCCATCAAGCAGATGACACGGGCCGTACTGTTCGGGGCCGGCTACCTGACCAAACCACCCGTCGACGGCCTTACGCTCCCCCAGCGTGAAGCAGCCGTAGTGGACCGGATTAATTTTTACAAGAAAGTTGGCGCGGCCGAAGGAGGGGCTACCGGTGCCGGCGGACTCTGGTGGGGACTGGCGGATTTTCCGTTACTGCTCAGCCTGAAAATGAAGATGCTGTTCGAAATTGCGGCTCTCTACGGCCATTCCGTCAGCGACTACCGCGAACGGCTGTTCATTCTCTACATTTTTCAACTGGCTTTTTCCAGCCAGGAACGACGGCAGACGGTGTACCAATACATGGCCGATTGGGCTGAGCACAGCCGCCAGCTTCCCGAAGACATTAACCAGTTCGACTGGCTGACGTTCCAGCAGGAGTACCGCGATTACATTGACCTGGCCAAAATGGCGCAGCTGATTCCCGGCATCGGTGCGGCCGTGGGGCTGGTGGTCAACTACCGGCTCCTTAACCAACTGGGCATAACGGCCATGAATGCCTACCGGATGCGGTGGCTGGCCGACAAAGCGTCGAGACTAGTGGAATGATCAGGAACTACTTTATGGTCAGCAGCGAATTCACATTGCCCGACTCATCCTGCTGCGTTGTGGAGTTAGCCGGATCGGTGATCCATTTGCCGTCGACCACGAATTTATAGGTATACGAGCCGGGTTTAACATCCAGGTAACATTCCCAGACGTCGCCTTTCCTGATCAGGAAGGTATGCAGATCGTCCCAGTCGTTGAAGCTGCCGGCCACCGTCACCAGCTTCGCAGCCGGGTAGCCCTTCAGCACCAGCCTGGTTCCTCCCTGCCCGGCCGGGGCGGCAGTCAGCTGGGCAACGAGTTTCTTCAGACGGTCGTTATCAGGCTTCTGCTCCAGCGCCTTGCGGAAATACGTAACGGCTTCCGACGGGTTGCCGGCATAGAGACTTGCGTAGGCGTAACTAGCCAGGGCATTGGCCGATTTTGGATAGGCCGCCAGATTGTACCGGAACACCTCCCGGGCGTCGGTCATGCGTCCTAGGCTGACCAATTGATCCCCGACCCAGTTCAGCTTATCCTCCGCCAGTGTCGATGTACCGTTCGCGTCGAGATACGGCTTTATTGCCGCCGGTACGCCCTTGTCCAGTACATAACGCGCAAACAGACTGTGCTTATCATCGTAGGCATTGTAGCCCAGGAACGCCACGGCCGGGTGTTCGCCCCCCACAAACCGGTTGACCAGTGCGCTGATCAGGCCCAGGCCGTTATAGCCGTTGGCAAAATACACGACCGCGTTCTTGTCCGTCCGGCTGGCCGTAACGTAGCACTTGAACGTACCATTGTCGCCCCAGTGCCAGAAATAGTCGCCGGCTGGGGTCTGCTCCAGACCAAACCCCAGGCCCCAGCGCAACGCAGCCGACAACGTATCGGTCCCACCATATTGCTTGGGCAGGCGGCTTTGTGGGCTCAGCATCTGGTCGATGGTCGTCGTTTTCAGGCCTTTTCCGTTCAGGACGGCCAGGATAAATTTCGCGTAGTCGTCGGCGGTGGTTTGCAGCGAATACGCCACGTTGGCCTGATTTGGCTTATTCTTGGTTTCAGGCTGACCGAAGTTGGAATGGGGCTGCGCGAAGTTGGCGTCGAACGCGGGTTGCCAGACGTAGCTGCTGCTGGTCATCTGCAACGGCTTAAATACACGCTCCGTTATCAGCTCGTTGATCGGTTTACCCGTAATCGTCTCCACCACCTTTTGTAAATACACAAAGCCCTCCCCCGAATAGCCAAACCGTTCGCCCGGATTAAAACTGATTGTCAGTTCCTTCGACCGCCGGTTTCGGCGCCAGTTGGGGAAGCCGGACCGGTGGCTCAGCACCATCCGGGCCGTAATGCGTTTGTAGCGCTCGTCGGCCGCTACGTCCGGATACGGCATGTACTCGTAAAGCGGCTTGTCCAGTTCAATCCGCCCCTCTTCGACCAGTTGCAGCACCGCATAGGCAAACACCGGCTTGCTCAGCGAGGCTGCATCGAAGATGGTCGTCGACGTTACAGGCTGTGTCGAGTCAGCTTTGGTACGTCCGTAGCCCTTGCTGTAGGCCAGTTTTCCGTTCCGAATGATGGCAATCGACAGCCCCGGTACGTTGGCACTGTCCATAATCCGGGTAATAACCGGATCGATCTGGCGGGGAGTCAGTTGGGCCTGAACCGGCCGTTGTACTACAACCAGGAGAAGAAGGAGGCAACTAGCGAAACGCTTCATGAGCGACGATTGGTCTGTGCTGACGTAAAGATGCACAGGAAACCGGAATCGTTGCACTGAAACAAACATAGCTCAGGCGCCACCGATGGGTTGACACCTGGGCTATACTGATCAATACGCTTACTGCGCCATCGTTGGGGCCGGATTATCGACGGTAGCCGTAGGGCCGCTCAGCACGCGGGTCAGGCGCTCCTCCGCTTCCTTCGACAGGGACGTACGCAGGATTCGGCCACGGACGTCTTTCAACTCATCGAGTACCTTGTCCTCTACCGCATTACGCAGCCAGATCGAGGAGGTAATCACGCTGGAGCTGACCCAGCCGATTGAGGACGTCTGCCGCTTCGTTTTTCTGGTCGAACGCGACCGCAATCAGTGTATTCATGCGCATTTCGGTTTATGGTTCAACCCTAATCAATCCGCCAAACCGTGTAGGGTTTGTTAAGAAATCGGGAAATTTATCCCGTAGTCAGAAGCGGTCAGAAGGTCCATGCGGTCTGCATCAGCCCGTTCAGTTCAAGCGACGGATTGTGGGTGGCGGCCTGCCCGAATTTGCCCAGATTGTAGTTCACCATCAGTTGCCCCAGCAGTCTGATCCGGTTGGTCAGCCGGTACGACCACCCACCCGCGACGCTCACCCGGAAAGCCAACCCCCCGTTGTAGGTCAGATCCAGGCGTTGCCGGGGCTGCTCATCGCGACGCACCAGCACGCGGGCCGGCAGCAGATACTCCAGCAACAGTCCACCCGACCAGTACGGCGCTAACCGCCCAGCCGATTGCCGGTAGTTCAGCAGGACGGGGACGCGCAGGGATCGGTTGCGGATGGCCGTCAGCACCTGCCCGTCGGCCGACCGCCGGGCCTGCCGGTACGTCAGCGTGTTGAACCAGACGCCCGACGCCACCGACCAGCCCGGCGCGTAGGTGTATTCGACGGCTGGCCCGATCAGGTACCCGGCCGAATGGCTTCGCCCCGTCAGCAGGATGGGCTCCACCACCTGCCCGTCGCTGTCGGGGAACAGAAACTGCGGTTTGTAAACGGTATACGCATAGGTCGGCGCGACCGTGATGGACAACGAGTAGTTTTTCTGCCCCAGGGCCCCTCCCCCATACAGCAGCATTCCACAAAGCAACAGCCCCCTGAATCGTTGCATACCAATAAACCAGGTCTGACAATCAGCTAAAAAGCCGGGGCACTCACGCGCCCCGGCCAAGATAAGCATTCGAACGAAATCCGGCAGATCGGCTTATCGATTGCTTGCCGACCGCGCCGGATCCAACGTAATGTTGTAATTGATGGGATCGTACTTTTTGATGGCCCCCGTAACGGCATCTACAATGAAGCCCGCCGGAAAGAAGATATTAAGGATACTGACCATGTTAAACGTACTTTCGGGACTGAAGGCCTTGGTTTCGTAACCGTCTTTCCGGAGCAGAATGCTGGGTGTGTCGAGGCTCTTTTTTAGGCTGATCGTAGCCGGTGTCGTACCGTAATCGATGCCGTTTACTTCGATTCGGGCCTCCGCAGGCACCGACTCCACGCGGACGGACTGGCGGTTTCCCGAAAAGATGGTAGCACAGCTGGTCAGGCTTATCGACAGTACGGATACAGCCAATCCAATAGAAAAGCGTTTCATGAAGGAGTAAATACGTTAAAGTGTTTAAGAAGATGCTACCAATATCTGTAACTATATCCAATTTACCAATCAGTAGACACCGAAACTCATTATTTCTTAACATGGCTGCTGATTTGAGAAACATCGTGCAAATTCGCCGATCAAACCCGCTGTAGTCTGGCTCTATGCTCTTCCTCGCTCTCAGTATCCTGCTCTCGGTTCTGTTGCTGCTGAATTTCCGGCTGTTTCCCCGCTACAACGTCAATACGTTCCAGGCCATTGTGTTCAACTACCCGGTCTGCTTCCTGACCGGCTTTCTGCTGATGCCCAGCGGCCAGTCGTTCTCGATCGATTTCGGGCAGACCTGGACGTGGCTGTCGCTGGGCCTGGGCGTCGGGTTTATCGTTACGTTTCTGCTGTCGGGGGCATCGACGCAGCGGACGGGCATCACAACCACCTCGCTGGCCAATAATCTGTCGCTGGTGATTCCGGTCAGTTTCAGTCTGTTTGTGTTTCAGACCGGGGGTAAAGCCTTCGACGCCCTCAACTACGCGGGCCTGATTCTGGCCGTAGTGGCGGTTGCGCTCAGTACGTTCAAGAAAGAAAAAACCACCAGCCGCCAGCGCCTGGGCGCTAACGTGCTGCTGCCGGTATCCGTGTTCCTGCTCTACGGCAGTACCAATTCGCTGATCAACTACATCAACCTGCGCTACATTCCCTCGGCCGATAAAACCGTGGTCGTTACGCTGACGATGGTCCTGGGCGCGATCGTGGCCGGGCTGCTGATGCTGGCCATCCGACTCCTTCAGGGCAGGGAAACCATTCAGGCGCGCAGCTTCATTGCGGCCTTTACGCTCGGGGTGCCCAATTTCCTGAGTTTTTATACGCTGCTGCTGGCCCTGTCGCAATTTGGCGGCAACGGCGCGTTCGTCTATCCCCTCTACAACATCGGCGTGATTCTGGTCGCGGCCCTGACGGCAGCCCTGTTCTTTCAGGAGAACCTGACCACCGCCAACAAGATTGGGCTGGGCCTGGCCGTGCTGGCCATCGGGCTGATTTCGTGGCAGGAACTGGCCATTCTGGCGGGGTACCGGTAAACAAAACGACTTGCGGGCAACCTCACCAACGTGGACTTTGCCGCGCCTTTGCCCCTTTCGCTCGTAAAGTGGCGAACAGGCAAAACTTTCGTGGTATGTTTTGGATTAATTTCTTAATTTGACCTACCATTAACCGCTTCACTGTCAGTACCCATGCGTTTACGTCTATTCCTGCCGGTTGCCGTTGTTTTCACTACCCTTGCCGCTCATGCCGCACCCCTACCACGCGGGGGCCATTCGGGCCGAATCAAGCCTGTTCCGGCCGAAACCGAAATCCGGGCGACTCTTGATTCAACGTCATCGGGCTGGAATAAAGGCGATCTGTCGCAGTACCTCAGCGCTTACGTACCCACGGCTACCGAGATGGGGCCAGATGGACCGCGCGGGGGCGTCGAGCGCATTGAACTGACCATGCGGAATGGTTTCTGGAAAACAGGCCGGCCGCTTCAGCAACTGCGCTACGAACACGTTGAGGTGCGGATGCTGGGTAAGGAAGCCGCCCTGGTGACGGGCCAGTTTGTGCTGACCGGCGGGGGGCGCCCCGACCGCACCGGCTGGTTCACGACCGTCTGGACACGTACGAAACAAGGCTGGCGGATGATCCACGATCATTCGTAAGTCAACTACTCAATGACCCCTATGCTATGAGACTATTGCTTACGTTCCTGCTGGTTTGCCTGTTTCTGCGCGCCAACGCCAACTCCATCCTGATTCCGATGGACGATCAACAGTCCAATCACCTGAAAGCCTACGGCATCGCCTACTCCGTGCTGAAGGATGAAGGTGAGGTAGACTGGCTGCTGAACTACCGGGGCGGTAGTTTCATGATGAAATACTCGGCGAAAGTCGAAAACGAGTGCCGCATCCGGGGCGTTTCCCTGGAGGTGATCTCCGACGCCCGCGCCAATGCCATCCAGCAGGAAATTGCCACGCCGAACCTGAACATGAGTGCGGTCAAGCTGGTCAAAGCGGCCAAAATTGTGGTGTATTCGCCGATTAAGGTTGGGCCGGCCGAGTTTGAAAACACCGATGCCGTCCTGCTGGTCCTGAAATACGCCGAAATTCCCTTCGAGGTGGTTTACGACGAAGAGATTCTGAAGGGCGAACTGGCGAAGTACGACTGGCTTCACCTGCACCACGAAGATTTTACGGGGCAGTTTGGCCGGTTCACGGGCATGATGTCGGCCGAGGATATCAAGGCGCAGGAAAACATCGCCAAGAAATACGGCTACGCGAAAGTGTCGCAGATGAAGCTGGCCGTTGCCAAAACGATCAAAGCGTTCTGCGCCAGTGGCAGCTACCTCTTCGCCATGTGTTCGGGGGCCGAAAGTTTCGACGTAGCGCTGGCGGCCGAGGGCGTGGATATCGTAGACAGCCGCTTCGACGGCGACGGGGTGGACCCCAATGCGCAGTCGAAGCTGGATTTCAGCAAAACGATGGCCTTCCATAATTTCAACCTCGAACTGGAAAACGGCTATCGCGGCATGTCCTTCTCCGACATCAACATCTCGGCCGGCCGGTCGTACTACGATCAGTCGCTGGGACACTTCCAGCTGTTCGATTTTTCGGCCAAGTTTGACATGATTCCGGCCATGCTGGTGCAGAACCACGAGCAGATTATCCGGGAGTTTCACGGACAGACCACGGCGTTCCGCAAAAGCACCGTAAAACCCAACGTACTGGTGATGGGCGAAAGCCAGTCGTCGCACCGCTACATCTACGGCGAAATCGGCAATGGGCAGTGGACGTTCTACGGCGGGCATGACCCCGAAGGCATCCGGGGCTTTCACCGCAGCCCCACCGACCTGAACCTCCACCCCCACTCACCCGGTTACCGGCTCATCCTGAACAACGTATTATTTCCGTCGGCCCGCAAGAAGAAGCGGAAGACGTAAGACTCTATCCTTTTTTAGTCTTCCTTCGTTGACGTATCGCTGAGCTTGGCGTTAAAATCGCCCCTGATCCAGCGCGTCCGTCCGACGTAACTCGGGGAGTGTACATACTTTCCTGTCTTTGTGTCAAGTATGATCAACCCTTGCGGACCAGAAACGGCCTGGTAGCGACGTACTTCATCGGCGGCATCGTTCCGGCGGTCGTCGGCGTTGTTAAAGTTAGACAATGACATGATGGCGAATACACCCAGCGCCCCGATGCAGATGGATTTAAGATCCAAAGTGATGGTGATGTTTTTCATAAGGTTGTGATTAGTCAGTTGACCGGACAGTGGTCGCATGAAAAGTAAGAATTTTGCGACGTATACGCCAGCCTGCTGCTTATCTTTCATAATTTAACGTGAGGTATAAATAGCTCTGGAATATAAAAGGAGCATTTTTTGTCGTCCCGACGCCAGGACCGAGTATTGTGGGACTTGGCAAATCTGCTGTACCGGCACCGGAGCGACAATATGTTGCGTCTCTACGGGACGAACTGGAAACTACCTTGCTGACGATTCCCGGCACCAGGGTAAGGGTAAACGGCAACCGTAGCGACAGACCGCGGGAACATCGGCTTTATAACACCACAAACATCTATTTTGAAAACTGCGACTCCGACGCGCTCATTATGGGCCTGGATGGTATGGCCGTCTCCAATGGGTCGGCTTGTACAGCGGCTTCGATCGACCCCTCCCACGTATTGCTGGCGCTGGGCCTGACTGAGCAGGAAGCATTTTCATGCCTTCGGTTCAGTCTGGGCCGGTTTAATACCAAAGCGGACGTAGCGGCTACGGTCGATGCAGTGAAAGGAATCGTGGAGGAGTTGCGGGCGTTGGTGTAAAGCTACAGAATGGTAATTGTCAGACTGGTTAGCGGCTGTATGCGGCTAAACTCTTTACGGTTATAAGTTAATAACTCTGAGCAATTATTAGCTTCAGCAAAGGCAATATGCAAACAATCATTGATATGCTTAAAGCCAATCTGCCGCGACAGTTCAATCGCTCGTGCAAAGTTTTCGGCCGTATAGTTGATTAGACTTGTAGAATGCCAATTCATCGCTGATGCTTCAACGTCGATATTGGTAACCTGTAGTTTCGCCAGTGCGTACGTCAACTCCTGCAATGAGAGTAACGAAATGAAGAATGTCTGATTAGTGGCAGCCTGTTGATATAATTGTCGAGCTTGCTGATGCTTGAGCGGTTCCTGATTGACCAGATAGTGTATTAGAACGTCGGTATCGAAATATTGCATCAAGTTATAAGTCCACGTCGTTTACACCATCAATAATATCGTTTATGTCCATTCCGGGCGGCAAGGTCACTGATACTAATTCGGTCCGCTTGCGGATTTCTTCCATCTTCAGGAAAATCTCCCATTGGTCAGGACGTGGCTTAACCTCTTCTTGCTTTAGTGTAATGGTCACCGGCGTATCGCTGTCAGAAAATAAAGATTCGATCTTCGCCAAAAGTTGTTCTTTCAGCTCGCTGGGTTTAGCGACAAATGTTGTTTCCATGCTTATCCTGTTTATCTTCCAGCAAGATAACGAAATCCAGGGTATCTGAGTTGCTTGCTTAAAATCGGCAAACTCGTCTTCGAGAGGTGCCGCTCACGAACGTATAATAAGCTCGATTGTCGGTAATAGATTCAGCCCTATAATACTCTTTCAACTTATTACAAAGTAACCAGCAGTACCTACGCAGCATGACAGATATAGCTAAGCCTATTCGATTAGCCTTTGTAGGTATGCTCCCGATGCCACGCAAACGCTTTCAAATCAGGTAAAAACTGCTCGTCTTTCGGTAAATGAATTTGTGTTCCTGCCAGCATTTTCAAATTATATGCACTGTTTTCACTCTCAACAAACGTGGTCGAAACAATCACACAATAGTCATCATCAATTGAAATAGCACCTTTATCAAACGCCCGGTGAAGGTTTGGACAGAGGGCGATGCCATTGGCTGGATGGTTATTGAACGTCTTGTAAAACGGTACAATATGACAGGCATCAACCATAGAAAACGAATAGGGGGCTGATACACGAGCACCGGTAATACAGCACATATCGTCGTAGAGCCGGACGATTTCCCGGCGAAAGATAGAATCGCGTGAGTACACTTCGATTTGATACGTTTCTGGATCAAGCCTCGTCTTTAAACTCTTTAACTTAGCGATGTATTCGGCCGGCGACTCCTCCAGCATTTCGCGTTTCAAGTCGTTCAAATGATTATTCGGAAAGCCTGGATTGGTGAAAACTTGACCAGGAAAGTAAGTTTCCAGCAGGGCTTGTTTCAAAACGGTACGTGATTGCTCGTCTTTCAGTAGTATAGTTAGATTTTGGTCAATCTCAGCGTAAGCAACGGCCGCGTTTAGGTTACCGAATGTCTTCATTGAACCAGCATTCTGCAACCAAATCTCACAGCCAGGCTTAGGTACCAATTCCCACCAACCACCTCTTTCGTTTTTAAGATGATAGAACGGCAGCGCAAAACCTAGTGTATGATTAGTTGTTACAAGTAAGTTCCAATTCGTTTTGAACAGATCAGTCAGTTCGGGCGTGATGTAAATCTGGCTATCAGCAATGAGTTTACGTTCAAACGCTTGCAGGATGCTTATTAACAGAACAGGCTTGTGTGGAGCGTCGCCTTTACTCTTATCAAACTTGAGATGGGTAAAGGCGTAGAGGTAGTAGGTTAGTGCGTTTTCAGACATGCATTAAGAATAGCTACTTCTACAAAGATGTAAAATTTACCATTCAGCAAAGACACAATTTGTAGCTTGCTAAGCAACAAAACACACTTGCGTTTTACCAGCTTCATTCGTCATGCAATCCCAGCTCGACCATTTAGACCAGCTTAAAGCCCAGCTCGACACCGTACGTCATCGTGACAACGACCGCATTCGGCAGGCGCTGGAGTTGGAATATACCTACGAAAGCAACCGCATTGAGGGCAATACGCTAACCCTGCGTGAGACGGACCTGGTCCTCAATGAGGGACTAACCATCGGGGGGAAACCGCTGAAAGACCATCTGGAAGCCATTAACCACCGCGATGCTCTCGACTACATGAAAGATATTGTACAGCAGCGTGTTAACTTGTCAGAGCGGGTCCTGCTGGATTTGCATAGTCTGATTCTGCGTGGGATTGACCGGGAAAATGCTGGTCGGTATCGGCAGGTTCCGGTCCTGATTCGCGGTAGTCGGTTCGTACCCCCTCAGCCTTATTTGGTGGCCAGGCAAATGGAAGACCTTTTTCATTGGTATGAGAACGAAACAAAGTCACTTCATCCAGTAGTGCTGGCAGCCGAACTTCACGAACGCCTTGTCACTATTCATCCGTTTATCGATGGCAATGGTAGAACGGCGCGGTTAATCATGAATCTGATCTTGCTTCGTCATGGCTTTCCACTGGCTATTCTCAAGGGCGATGCTGATGCCCGAATTACGTATTACAACGCCCTGGAAACGGCCCAAACGTCCGGCGACAAAAGCGATTTCATACGGCTGGTAGCCGATACGGTTCAGGCCGCTTTGGAGCGGCTACTGTCGTTGTTGCGGTAATATTCCGGTACACGTTCGTATTGTTTTCTCTGCTTCTTCCCTATTTTTATCAATTCACAACCCACGAATTGATACAACCGCTATGCAGAAACACCTACTTACCCTGGCCCTGCTGCTGCCATTGGCCGGCTATACGCAGTCGGCGAAGAAATCAGCCACCCCTGCTCCAGACAGAGACAAACAGGCTGCCATCGCCAGCCTGAACAACCGCTTCGCCGAGTACGCGGGCATCTCCAAACAAATCTGGGATTTTGCCGAGCTGGGCTATCAGGAAGAAAAAAGCTCACTGTTGCTGCAGGAACAGCTCAAGAAAGAAGGCTTCGACGTAAAAGCGGGCGTAGCCGGCATCCCGACGGCCTTCGTCGCGACGTATGGCAGCGGCAAACCCGTTGTCGGTATCCTGGCCGAATACGACGCCCTGCCCGGTCTGGCTACCGAAGCTAAACCCGAATTTACGCCTATCCAGGGCCAGAAAGGCGGCCACGGCTGCGGTCATAACCTGTTCGGTACGGCCTCGGTTGCCGCCGGGATCGAAGTCAAAAACTGGCTCAAAGCCGGGCATACCGGAACCGTCCGCGTGTACGGCTGCCCGGCCGAAGAGGGCGGCTCGGGGAAGGTCTACATGGTCCGCGAAGGGCTGTTCAGCGACGTAGACGTGGTGCTGCACTGGCACCCGGGCTCGCAGAATGCCGCCGATGCCGGTACGTCGCTGGCCAACAAAAACGCCAAGTTCCGGTTCCGGGGCATTGCCGCCCACGCGGCTGCTTCGCCCGAACGGGGCCGGTCGGCGCTCGACGGTGTGGAGGCCATGAACTACATGGTGAACATGATGCGCGAACACATTCCGTCCGACACCCGCATTCACTACGTCATCACCAAAGGCGGAGAAGCGCCCAACGTCGTACCCGCTTTCGCGGAGGTGTATTACTACGCCCGACACAAGGACCGCGATATTCTGCAGAGCGTCTGGAAGCGCATCGAGAACGCAGCCGAGGGAGCCGCCAAAGGCACCGGCACCAAAGTGGGATGGGAAGTGCTGGGCGGGGTCTATAACCTCCTGCCCAACGTGACGCTGGCCGAAGCAATGCACAAAAACCTGCAAACGGTCGGCGGTATCCAGTACACGCCCGAGGAGACGGCGTTTGCGCAGAAAATCAGCGAAACCTTCGGCGAAGGGCAGAAAGTACCCGTCACAAACGCGGCCCTCGTTAAAGACTTCCGCGATGCGTCGGAGAGTGCGACCAGTGGCGGCTCTACCGATGTCGGCGACGTAAGCTGGGCCGTTCCGACGGTTGGCCTCCAGACCGCTACGTGGGTACCGGGCTCATCGGCGCATAGCTGGCAGTCCACGGCCGCCAGTGGTATGAGCATCGGCCAGAAAGGTATGCTCGTAGCCGCCAAAACCCTGGCCCTGACCGCGCTGGATCTCTACAAAACCCCCGCCCTGATCGAGAAAGCCCGCGCCGAATGGCAACAGAAACGCGGAGCCAATTTCAAATACGAAGCCCTGCTCGGCGACCGCGCCCCGGCGCTGGACTATAGGAAGTAAAGAGTGAAAGGGTGAATGACCGGGTCGCCGGGCGGTGAATGAGCGAAAGGGTGAATCAATGAACGCGCAAATAGATAACTGCTGCGCAGTAGCGGCAAACTCCCTACCTTTGCAACCAGCTTTCTAAGGGTAAAAGAGTGAAAGAGCGAAAGAGTAAAAAACTCGGAGCCAGGTCGCTCCGCTTCGGCGGTCCGATTTCACTCTTTCACTCTTTCGCTCTTTCACTCATTAAAACATGCTCCGAACACACACTTGCGGGGAACTCCGCCTGTCCAACGTTGATCAACAAGTTACCCTGGCCGGCTGGGTTCAGACCGTCCGCGACAAGGGCGGTGTCCTCTGGATTGACCTCCGCGACCGCTACGGTCTCGTACAACTTATTCTGGAAGAAGGCGTTTCGGCCTCCAACTTATTTGAAGCCGCCCGGACGCTGGGCCGCGAATACGTCGTCAAAGCCACCGGCAAGGTGGTTGAGCGGAAATCGAAAAACCCGAATATTCCTACTGGCGACATCGAAGTTCGGGTCACCGCTCTGGACGTACTGAACCCGGCTAAACTGCCGCCGTTTCTCATTGAAGACGATACCGACGGGGGCGACGACCTCCGCATGAAATACCGTTACCTTGACCTGCGCCGGAATACCGTACGCCGGAACCTGGAACTACGGCACAAGATGGCCCAGCAGACCCGGATTTATATGGACGGCCAGGGGTTCATCGAGGTCGAAACGCCGGTACTGATCAAGTCAACGCCCGAAGGCGCACGGGACTTCGTCGTCCCCAGCCGCATGAACCCCGGCGAATTCTACGCCCTGCCGCAGTCGCCCCAGACGTTCAAGCAGTTGCTGATGGTGTCGGGGTTTGATCGCTATTATCAGATTGTCAAATGCTTCCGCGACGAGGACCTGCGCGCCGACCGCCAGCCGGAGTTTACGCAGATCGACTGCGAGATGTCGTTCATTGAGCAGGAAGATATTCTTCAGATGTTCGAAGGGCTGGTACGTCACCTCTTCAAAACGGTGAAAAATATCGATCTGCCTGAAGTGCCCCGCATGACCTACGCCGAAGCCATGAGCCTCTACGGATCGGATAAACCCGATACGCGTTTCGGCATGAAGTTCGTCGAACTGAAAGGTACGTTCGATACGGTTGACCTGACCTCCGGCAAAAACTTTGGCGTGTTCGATTCCGCCGAACTCGTCGTGGGCATCTGCGTACCGGGCGGAGCCAGCTACACCCGCAAACAGATCGACGAGCTGACGGAATGGGTAAAGCGCCCGCAAATCGGAGCTAAAGGTCTGATTTATGTCCGCTACAACGAAGATAGAACGCTCAAGTCGTCGGTCGATAAGTTTTACTCCGAAGACGATCTGATGCAGTGGGTCGCCCGGTTCAACGGCGAAGGCGAAACCTGCCAGCCCGGCGATCTGATCCTGATCATCTCCGGCGAAGCAGCCAAAGCCCGGAAGCAGCTGAGCGAACTGCGGCTCGAAATGGGCAGCCGGCTAGGCCTGCGCAAGCCCGATGAATTCAAAGCCCTGTGGGTGCTCGACTTTCCCCTGCTCGAATACGGCGAGGACGAACACCGCCCTGGCGAGGGCCGTTGGTTCGCCATGCACCACCCGTTTACGTCGCCGAAACCCGAGGACATTCCGCTGCTCGACACCGACCCGGGGGCAGTGCGGGCCAACGCCTACGACATGGTGATCAACGGCACGGAAGTTGGGGGTGGCTCCATCCGGATTTTCCAGCGCGAACTGCAGGCCCGGATGTTTGCTTTGCTGGGCTTCTCGCCCGAAGAAGCCAAAGCTCAGTTCGGCTTCCTGATGGACGCCTTTGAATTCGGCGCACCACCCCATGGCGGCATTGCGTTCGGTTTCGATCGGCTGTGCTCGATTTTCGGCGGGGCAGACTCCATCCGCGACTTCATCGCGTTCCCGAAAAATAACTCCGGCCGCGACGTCATGATTGATTCACCGTCGGTTATCAGCCAGGCGCAACTGGACGAACTGAAGATAAAGCCGGTTGCCTGACCGATGGTTCACTGTACCATTTTTCTCCCGGCGGAGGATTCGCTAACCGTTACCAGCTTACTTCAACAAACCTTCGCCGGGCAACCTCTTTCGTTCTATGGTCCATCCGACCAGTGGGAGAATGCTATTGTACGAAGGAAGTTGGGCTGGTTTAAACGAAGAGCGTTGATCATTCAGTACCGTCCGGCTGGTCATGACGAGTTTGCGTCTGTGTTGACACGGGCCATGAACCTCGCCGGCCCGATACGTGCTCATAAGCCGAACGTACAGGAAAAGTTGATGACAATCATCCAGAACACAAAGCTGTCGCTGGTGCTGATTGGTACGGGCGGGGTTGAGGTGTTCAAAGACGACATCCTTCGATTTTTAGAAGCCGTTGGTGGCTATGCGCTGATCGATAACACGCATTTTATTGATAACACAGGGCAACTGGTCTTGAATGACGCCGGTGAATCAGCAATCGACGACCTGCCGGTGCCCGATGCATTTGTCCAGTTGGGACAAGCCGATCAGCGCTCACCGCACAACCTGTACGAATCGCAGGTAGCCCGCAAGAATCGAAGCATGGCGGTACTGCGTGAACGGGGAGTGCCGGTTATCGAGCATTTACCATGCATTATTGCCGACGAAGAGCTTCAACCCCGGACGAAACAAGACATAGTCCAACGCACCATTGCCCTCGCTATTGTCGCGGTAAAGGCTGAAGGTCTGGAAGATGCCATCGTTCAGGAAGTAATCAGACGGTTTGACGCAGCTCCGTTCTTTTCACCGGTCGAACGAGCGTTTATAGACATCGCTCAACCCACAGACGACGATCGCTTACGATTCGTTTGGCGGTATGAATCCCTGTGGGTGTTATTATGGGCGCTGTCGTTCGTGGACGACCTGGCCTTTCCCGATCAGATTTGTGACGTACCAGCAACAGCCAGCATAATTCAACGTACGGGCGATTACGCTTCCATGCTCGCCCAGGCTACGCTTCGAAGCCCAGCCACCCTTCTGGATCAGGCAGACATTACGTATCGATTGGACTGGGCTTGTGTCAATGCTCGGGTCATGGGCCAGCCGGCCCCCGCCGGCCTCAACGCGAGCGTCGTGTATGAGCGTCATTACGCCTTCAATTGGCTTACACGCTATATGGATCAACCTTGGGATGAGGTACGTACCGATACCTGATATCCGCTTGAATCCGTTTACCAGCCTGCCCGTTGAGGCAGCCGATGCGAATTAATCGTGTACGCACAGACAATGCGTTACGAAACTAGTTGTCCTCAGCACGAAATTTGCTCTGTAAAAAGCAGCCCCGGTCAGGGCTGCTTTTTTGCGTTTATGCGGTCTTACGATTCCTTTAAATTATCGATATTACATATTTTAATAATTCATACCACTTGTATTGCCATAGTTCATGAAACTACATGTACTGGTTATGGGGTTGCTGGCTGGCTGCCTACTTCCGCTCTCTTTATCTGCTCAACTGGTCATCACCAATCCGGTACAACGGATGGTCTTTCAGCGCAACCCGGCTAATCAGGCCACAATCATCGTAACGGGTACGGCTCCTCCGGCTGCAACCCTCGTTGAAGCCCGGCTGGTACCGCTGGTGGCTGGTCAGGGGCAGCCGACTGCTTGGGTAGCCCTTCCACGGCTGGCTTCCTCCACGGCCTTTCAGGGACCACTGACCGCTTCGGGCGGGTGGTACCGGCTCGATGTCCGGGCTAAAAACGGGGCTACACTCCTTGAGCAGAAGCAGGTCTTTCGGGTCGGTATCGGCGAGGTGTTTGTGGTGGCGGGCCAGTCCAACGCACTCGGCGGCTTTGAACCGGGATTAGGGGCCGGCGACGACCGCGTTTCCTGCGTCGACTTCCGGCAGGAGCGGGCTCTGGATGAACAGATGTTTCCTCTCCTGTTCAGTAAAATCAGTAGTGGTACCAACATAGCCCCCTCCAACCCTCCCTACATCTGGGGGCCGCTGGGGGATAAACTGGTTGCCCGGCTGAACGTACCGGTGCTGTTCCTGGGCGCGGCCCAGGGCGGAACCAGCAGTACGGAGTGGCGGCAGTCGGCGGAGGGCATCAACGATCCGGCTTACAACCAACCGGTTCCCTACCGTTGTCTGGGCGTAGCGTTGCTGCACTACGTAGCCCGAACCGGTGTGCGGGCCATACTGTGGCACCAGGGTGAAAGCGATAACCTGAACGGTGTCAGTACCCAGCAGTATTTTAACAACATCCAGTACGTCATCAATAAAAGTCGGCAGCAGACCGGCTTCAACCGGCTGCCCTGGCTTGTGTCGCGGGTGAGCTACATCAACAACTCAACAAATTCGTCGGTTATTTCGGCTCAGAACCGGCTGATTGCGGAGGTGCCGGACGTTTTTCCCGGACCATCGACCGACGATATGCTCAACGAGAACCGCCGGGGGGATGGCGTTCACTTCAGCGGGATTGGTATGCTGCGGCTAACCGACCGCTGGAACGAAAGCCTGACCGACGCGTTTTTTGCGCAGTCGCAGCCTTTCACGCCCTCCGATCCGACAACCCTACTGACCACCGGTTATACGCTGCCCGTGAAACGCCGACCGGGCGAAACCATTCTGATTCCGTCTTTGCGCAACAACCCCACCGAAGCCGACAATACGTACAAGGCGCAGGTGATCCGGCCGTCGGACGGGACCGTAGTGAGCGAGTCGGCTCCCGGCTTACAGAACCCGCTGCCGGTGACGCTTCCGGCGAATCTGGCACCGGGCAGTTACCAGATTCGGACTGTGGGCACCAAACCTGCCTGGATCGGCCACGCGGGCGAGCCGGTAACAGTCACCTTCGACACCTCTCCTACGTCTACTCAATCAACGATTGGCCGGGTTATTTACAACGGTACCCCCGACCCATCAATCATTCGGATTGGCTACCGGTACGAATCAGGCAGCCACGGTTATTTTATCATGGTCGAAGCCACCAGCCAGATCGATGTCCGGATGGAACGTATCGACGGCGGCCCGTTCGACGATTCGGCCTGGCACCAGGCTCCACCCCGCTCCCAGGCCCCCGACTATCCGGAGTTTGCCGATTATAATTTTGTGCGGTTTTATTCCCCCGTTGCCTTCGCCGTGGGGGGCGTTGAGCCGGGTCGCTACCGGCTCTCGGTTCGGCGCACGGGCGATACGGGCAGCGGCTACCAGATCGAAACGTACCTGCTCGATGGCCGTCAGACCGTGTACATTGGCCAGGAAGCCACCGCGCCCGTGCCTCCTATCATCAGCCAGACGGGTTTGTCGCCGGCAACGCCCTGCCCCGGTCAGTCATTCGCCGTGTCCTTCGACGTCAGCGAAGGGGTAATGGGTACCGGCAATCTGTTTTCGGTGCTGTTGTCGGACGCGCTGGGTTCGTTTACCAATGCCACGACTATCGGCACTGGCACCAGCAGTCCCATTACGGCAACCCTTCCGAACAACCTGTCGACCGGCGCTACGTACCGCATCAAGATTACAGGCAGTAACCCGGCAGTCGAAAGCCCGCCCAGCGAACCGCTTACGCTCTGTCCCGTCGCAGGCGGCACGGCCGATCTGTCGCTGACCATGCAGCTCACCAGCCGGACGCCGAGGATCGACCAGCCCGTTACGTATACGATTCGGGTAACCAACGATGGGCCGCAGGATGCAACGGGGGTCGTGGCCCGAAGCCTTTTGCCCACCGGTCTCAGCTTCGTCGATACGTCGACACCCGGCCTCAGCGCGGCCGACGGCGTCGTGACGGTGAACGCCGGGACCATCGGCAATGGCACCGCCGTAACCTACTCGTTCCGGGCGAAAGCGGTGCAGTCGGGTACATTCGCCACGGCCGCTCAGCTTACGGCCAGCAACGCCACCGACCCCGACAGCCAGCCAGATTCGGGCACCGGCGACGGCCAGGATGATGCCGCCACGGTCCTTTTCCGCACGGCCGACGCCACCGGTCCGCTGATTGTTTCGGCCAATCCCAATCAGACACCCCTCCCACCCGTTCAGAGCAACCAGCCTACGCCCGACCCAGCCAAAGCCGACCTGAGCCTTGGCGCGTTCGTGAGCAATCAGGTACCCAGCCCGAACGATGTCATTACCGTCACGCTGCAGGTCAGCAACCGGGGCGGCCTGACGGTCTCGTCGACTGCGGTGCAGACACTCCTGCCCCCCGGCTGGCAGCTAACCAACACCACGGGTCTATCGGTCAATGGACAGACGGTTACGGGTACGCTGACGAACATTCCGCCCAGCGGCTCGGCCTCGCTGTCGCTGTCGGTGCGGGTGAGTGGATCAGGCACTATCCGGTCCCAGCTTCAGAGCGCCACGCCGGCCGATCCGGACTCGACGCCCGGCAACGGCTACACCACCGGCGAAGACGACGAAGCGGCCGTCAGCATCCGCGTACGGTAACCGCGCTGTTGGTCAGTAGACAACCGGCAGCGGTAAATTTTCGCCACCCCCTAGAGTCGACGCTTACGAAATATTGGAACAATTTTAGGGTTTTGGTGCAATTTTAGTAGAGCCAAACCTGTTGGAATATAGCAACGGCAGTTGCTCAACGTGTGACACTATGGAATCAACGACCTTATTACCTACCGAACAACAACGCTATCAGAAGCACCTGAATCTACCCGAGATTGGTCCGGAAGGCCAGCTTCGGTTAAAGAATGCGCGTGTACTGGTTGTCGGGGCCGGTGGCCTCGGCTGCCCCGTCCTGCTGTACTTGACGGCCGCGGGCGTCGGGAAAATTGGCGTCGTTGATCCCGATGTGGTAGACATGAGCAACCTGCAGCGGCAGGTTCTGTACACCACCGACGAAGTGGGCAAGCCCAAAGCCAAGATTGCCGTTAGTCATCTGATGCGGCTGAATCCTGAAATTCAGTTCAACACCTACACGCTGGCGCTGGATATCAGCAACGCCCGCAGCATCATTGAAGAATACGACATTGTGGTCGACTGCACCGACAATTTTAAGGTCCGGTATCTGGTCAACGACGTATGCGTTACGGTAGGCAAACCATTCGTATACGGGGCCATCCACCGGTTTGAAGGGCAGGTAGCCGTGCTGAACGCCCCCATTCCCGCTCCCTCGTCTGACGGAACGTCTGACGACAGAAAAAACCCTACCGTTCGCCGGGGGCCAACGTACCGCTGCCTGTTTCCGGAGTATCCCAACGATATTGAAATTCCGAACTGTAATGATACGGGGGTGCTGGGCGTGCTGCCGGGCGTGATCGGTACGTTGCAGGCCAACGAAGTCATTAAACTCATCACGGGCATTGGTCAACCCCTGAACGAGCACCTGCTGATGATGGACCTGCTGTCGATGCAGCAGCAGAAAATCAAGGTAAAACGCCGGACCGACGCCGACGAACTGGCCCGGCAGGGACTGGCCTCGGGCTACCGACCAGCAACGGCCACCTCAACCGGCCCCCAGAAAATGTCGGCGCGGGATCTGGCCGACCGGCTTGCCCGGGGCGAATCGATCTTTTTGCTGGACGTTCGCGAACGGCCGGAGTACGATCTCTGCCATCTGGAGCAGGCCGTACTGATTCCGATTGGCATGATACCGAACAACCGCAAGCGCATCCCGACGGATCGGCCGGTGGTGGTGTACTGTCACCACGGCATCCGCAGCGCCAACGTCGCCAACTACCTCTACGCCCAGGAGGGCCTGACGAATCTCTACAACCTCGAAGGCGGTATCGACGCCTGGGCGCGGGAGATCGAGCCCGAAATGGCCGTGTATTAAGCATTCGGGTCAGACCAAAGCAGCGGAAAACTCCGGCGGAACCAAGCCCGCCGGCCGGCTGTTTTGGAAGTGCCGTTGGGATCGGTCAGCGATTACGCTATCTTTGCCGCGCCCAAGGGCCTACTACGTGGTTTGTGCTCGCACAGGCCGCTGTTCACTGACACTCATGTTCGTCAACGTACTGAAATCGAAATTGCACCGCGTCAAAGTCACGCAGGCTGAGTTAAATTATGTCGGCAGCATCACCATTGATGAAGACCTGATGGATGCCGCCGGACTGATGGAAAATGAACAGGTCCACGTCGTCAACAACAACAACGGCGAACGGCTTATCACCTACGTCATCAAGGGCGAACGCGGCTCGGGCATCATCTGCCTGAACGGAGCCGCTGCCCGGCGGGCGCAGGTGGGCGACATCGTGATCATCATCGCCTACGCCATGATGACACCCGACGAAGCCCGTACGTTCAAGCCCACGGTTGTGTTTCCGGACGATAACAATCAATTGGTGAAGGGGTAAAAAGAGGGGAGAAAGGGAGGAAAGGAGAAAAGGAAATCGATCCATACCCTTTTCTCCTTTCCTCCCTTTCTCCTTTCCTCCTCTCCTCCCTTTCATCCCCCTTCCTCCTTTCGTCCTTTTTCCCCAACTTTGCGGTATGAACCTCACGAACGTTCTGAAATACTTGATTTCGCTGGTCATCGCGGGTGGCCTGCTCTGGTTTACGTTCCAGCAAAGTCATATTGATGCGGCTGACCTCTGGCGCAAAATCAGTGCCGCCGACTACCGGTGGGTGCTGGTCTCGGCCGTTCTGACGATCGTGGCGCACTGGAGCCGGGCCGAACGCTGGCGGGTGCTGCTGGAACCGGTTGTTTCGCACCGGCCTTCTTCCGTCGATGCCACGGTGAGCGTTCTGACGGGCTACCTGGCCAATCTGGCGCTGCCCCGGGCGGGCGAAGTAGCGCGCTGCGGTACGCTCTACCGGCTGTCGGGCGTACCGGTCAACGTAAGTTTCGGAACGGTGGTAGCCGAGCGGCTGTTCGACGTCCTGATGCTGCTGGTGCTGCTGGGTGTTACGTTCCTGCTGGAGTTTAACCGGCTCAGCCAGTTTTTCATTGAGTTTTTTGGCGGCAAGCTCCCCCAGGGTACCAGTGGGGCGGGTATTCTGCTGCTGGTCGGTGCCGTTTTGCTGGGCCTGGCCGTGCTCGGCTGGTTTTTGTACACCCGCTACCGCGAAGCCCTGGGTCGGCATCCGCTCTACCAGAAAGTAAGCGGTTTTGTCAGTGGCCTGCTGGAAGGGCTGCTGAGCGTCCGGAAACTACGTCGGCCGGGGTTGTTTCTGTTCCACACGGCCCTGATTTGGACAATGTATTTCTTCATGTCCTATACGCTGTTCTTCTCGCTGCCCAGTACGGCCAATCTCGGTCCGCTGGCGGGACTAACCATCCTCGTGGTCGGATCGCTCGGTATGGCCGCGCCTACGCCGGGCGGTATCGGTTCGTTCCACCTGCTGGTGGGACAGGTGGCCTTGCTCTACGGCCTGACCAGCCAGGACGGCCAGGTGCTGGCAACGTTTATTCATGGCGTTTCCACGATCATGATCATCATCCTTGGCGTTCTGAGCCTGCTGGTTGTTCTGCTGCGCCGGAACCAGACAGGTGCAGACGTACCGGTCAATAACCCCGCCCCCATCAACGCCGAACGGTAACTTTTGCATGACAGCCTCCAAGATTGTCTCCCGCGATGAAGCCATACGGCAGGCCGAAGCCTGGCATGCGGCCGGCCAGCAGCTTGTGTTTACCAATGGCTGCTTCGATATTGTTCATCTGGGTCATATCGACTACCTCGAAAAAGCCCGCCACCTCGGCGACCGGCTGATTCTGGGCCTGAACACCGACGCGTCGGTCAGTGCCATCAAAGGGCCGCTGCGTCCGGTGGTGAACGAATACGCCCGCGCCCGGCTGATGGCCGCTCTGGAATTTGTTGATCTGGTTACCTTATTCGATGAGCCGACTCCCCTCGAACTGATCCAGGCCGTTCAGCCGGACATTCTGGTAAAGGGCGATGATTACACGGTTGCCAATATCGTCGGGTCGGATTTTGTTCTGGGCCGGGGCGGCCGGGTCGAAACCATTGCGCTGGTACCCGGCTATTCGACCACCCGGCTGATTGAACGTATCAAAACCAGTTTCTGAGCGAACGGCCCAGCGTCCTGACGATCAGTACGTTTTTGTCTCCACAAAGCCTGCCCTGTGGCCTGACCCAGCCGACAGACTGCACCTGAACGCCTTTACGGGTAGCAGTAAAACCCGGAATTTTATAACTTTAGTGAGATTAGCACATATTCACGTGTTAGTTTCGTTATAACAACGACTTTTCCAATAGAGTTAGTTGTCTATAAAGTCCCGGATACCTATATGAAACTGCTGCTTCAACGTACTACCTGGGCTGGTGGCCTGCTGTTTTTTCTGTTATGGCCCCATTCGGGCCAGCCATCCGACGACCGTTCGGCCGATCTGATTCTGGGGCGCTGGCTTTTCCCGGCCAAATAGTCGAGCATTGAGGTATACCGTTCCGGCGACCGCTACTTTGGGCGTATCGCCGATGTAAGCGGTAAGGGCCGTCAACAATTTGGCATCGTCAAGAATCAGTTGCTGATCAGCAACCTATCGTTCAACGGCACGGGTTGGTCGGGGGGCAAACTGGTCCATCCCAAAACAGGCGACCATTTTGATGTGGAGCTGAAACTTCAGGATTCCAGAACCCTAGTGGCCCGGGTCTACAAAGGTTGCCGCTGGCTGCACAAGGAATATACCCTTACCCGTTCGTCATCGTAGGGGTCACTGGCTCAGTATCGCTACCCAGCAGAAAAGGTCCAGCAGCATGCGTTTTTGCAGCGACGCGATGGCTTTATAGATTACTTTGTAGGCCGACGTGGTCTCAATCCCCATAATCCCCGCAATTTCCTCGTAACTGAGGTTGTCGAAAAACTTCAGGAACAAGGCTTCCTTCTGGCGGGCGGGGAGTTGATTCAACTCCTCAAGCAGGGCTTCCGAACGCTCCTTCGAGATCTGTGAATCGAGCCAGGTAGGTTCGTAGTGAAACTCGACCCTGAAGCCCACTTCCGGTTCCGCGGCATCGGCAAATCGGTGCTGGGCATTCAGCTTCCGGACAATATCCCGCCGGAGCGCCCGCATGAGATAAAATTTGATGGAATCCGTATGACTCAGCCGTTCGCGGGTTTCGAGTATGGTCAGAAACAAATCCTGCAGGCAATCTTCGGTTAGCTGCCGGTCCTGGGCGATCTTATAGCCATAGTTGTACAGGATTCGCGCGTATTTTTCGTACATGAACGAGTAGGCCGCCTTACTGCCCTGCAGAAAGTCATCCCAAATCTGGGCATCGGTTGCCTGATCGTATGTACGAACCTCCTCCACTCCTATTGACTTAATCTTATAAATGGATAAAGCTACACCAATTCGCGTAGTTTAACGACATTCTGCATACTGTTTTTTTACTACTTGATCTTATTCAAATCATATCTGGCCGAAGAAAACGAATGTACCTGTCTGCCTACACGTAGTGAAGTCGTCAGTTTGTCGGCGGGCAACGGTTCGTCCTATATCCGGAATAAAGGGAAGATTACCTGAGCTTTTCGTTGTTCAGATGCCGGGTAGCGTCGCGGATGTTCTTTTTCTCCAGGTTTTTGGCAAAAGCCTCGGTGAGGTCCACACCGGTCTGATTGGCCAGGCAGATGAGTACCCAGAGCACATCGGCCATTTCATCGCCCAGGTCGCGGTTTTTGTCCGATTCCTTCTCCGACTGTTCGCCGTACCGCCGGGCCATGATCCGGGCCAGTTCACCAACCTCCTCCGTCAGAATGGCCATATTAGTCAGCTCGCCAAAATAGCGAACCCCCACCGTTTTTATCCACTGATCAACGGTGTCCTGTGCTTCTTTAAGGGTCATAGCGTTAGTTGTTTGGTTTGTGGTTTTCGGTTTGTGGCTGGACAAAGCCGAATGACCTACCGAAAACCGTACACCATCAATCCTTCTCCGGTACAAACGTCAGCGAACTGAACTGGCTCTCGTCGAACATCTCCTGAGCGATGTCCTGAATGGCAGGTGCCGTTACGGCCCGGATGTCGTTGAAAATATCCGTCAGGGCTTCGACCCGATCGATGTCCAGAATACTCTTGGCCATCATCAGCATAAAGCTGTTGTTGCTCTCTTCGGCCATGGCCAACTGTCCCATCAGCTGTTCTTTGGTCTGGTGCAGCTGAAGCGTTGTCAGGGGTTTTTCGCGCAGCAGCTTCAATTCCTTCATGATCAGCGCGTGGCTACGTTCCACCTTTCGGGGGTCCGTACCAAAATAGATGCCCAGATACCCCGTATCCAGAAACGGCGTATAGCTGGCATCGATCGAATACACCAACCCGAATTTTTCGCGCAGGTTCATGTTTAGCCGCGAGTTCATACCTGGTCCGCCCAGCAGATTGACAAGCATAAAAAACGGCAGTCGGCGCGGATCGGTCAGGCTGTAGGCGGGTCGCCCCAGGGCACATTGCGCCTGGGTGATCGGCCGCTCCACCTGCGTATGCTGAGCCGCATACACCGAGGGGGCCCGACGCTGGCGCTGCGTCGTCTGCGTCGGTACGTCGCGCAGGTATTTTTCCACCGTTTTCACCACTTTTTTGAACGGCTCATTACTCACCGACGCAAACACGATGTGGTTGGTGTCATAATTCTCCGCGATAAACCGCTGCAGATCCTCCCGGCGGAACGACTGCACGGTTTCGGGCGTACCGAGGATGTTGCCCCCCAGCGGGTGATTGGGAAAAATCAACTGGTCGAAATCGTCCTGAATCGCATCTTCGGGCGAATCGTAATACATCGCCATTTCTTCCAGAATGACACCCCGCTCCCGCTCAATCTGCTTTTCCGGAAAGACCGAATGAAAGGCAATATCGGCCAGTAGTTCGGTTGCTTTTTCGAAATGAGCACCCAGCACCGACGCGTGGAAACAAACTTTTTCTTTGGTGGTGTATGCGTTAAGCTCCCCCCCTACCGTTTCTAAGCGAGTGATGATGTGGTACGATTTACGTTTCTCCGTACCTTTGAATGCCATATGTTCCCAAAAATGGGCTAATCCCTGTTGGTGCGGTTGTTCATCCCGACTACCGATGTCGAGCATGATGCCGCAGTGGGCAATCTGGGTGTGCGGAATTTGTTTGTGAGCAATCCGTATCCCGTTTGGCAATGTATAAATTTCGTAATCTTCCATTCGTAGATTTACGCACGACAGCGTACTAATGATAACCGTAACCAATTCACCCCGGTTCCTGATCATTCAAACTGCCTTTATCGGCGATGTGATTCTGGCTACGGCGGTGCTTGAACAAATACACCAGACCCGGCCGGACGCCCGGCTCGATGTATTGGTACGCAAAGGTAATGAGGGGTTGCTGCAGGGCCATCCGTTTCTTAACGAGGTATTGGTCTGGGACAAGAAAAAAAAATACCAGAGTCTGTGGCAGGTGCTGCAGCGCATCCGGGCCGAGCCGTACGATGCCGTCGTAAACCTGCAGCGCTTCGGCACAACGGGCCTGCTGACGGCTCTGTCCAATGCCAAAACGACGATTGGCTTCGACAAAAATCCGTTTTCCCGTTTTTTTACCTACGCCCTTCCGCACCACATTCTGCCGGGTGTACACGAAGTTGACCGCAACCGGAGTCTGCTCGAGCCCCTGCTGTCCCAGGGAGCAGGCACCGTCCGGATCCGCCCTAAGCTCTACCCATTGACGAAGGACTACGAAAGCATCCGGGGCTACCAGTCGAATCCGTACGTTTGTATCGCACCGACATCCGTCTGGTTTACCAAACAATACCCCGCCGAAGGCTGGGCGGAACTGATTCGGGCGTTGCCTGCCGACACCACGGTTTATCTGCTGGGTGCGCCAGCTGACGCAGTGGCCTGTGATGCGATCATTGCTCTGTCGGGCCGGCAGGAAGGTGTGCGGAACCTCGCCGGCAAGCTGACCCTGCTGCAATCGGCAGCGCTGATGCAGGACGCGGTAATGAACTACGTGAACGATTCGGCCCCGCTGCATCTTTGCTCGGCCATGAACGCGCCTACTACGGCCGTGTTCTGCTCGACGGTGCCGGAGTTTGGCTTTGGACCGCTGGCTGATCAGTCACGAACTGTTGGCACCCCCGAGCCGCTCGATTGCCGCCCCTGTACGTTGCACGGCCGGTCGGGCTGCCCGCTCGGTCATTACCGCTGCGCCTACAGCATCCGGACGGAGCAGTTGCTGTAAACCATGTATTGGTTAACGTCAGGGTCTGATGGCGACCATCAGCGTTATCAGCAACATCAGCGGCCAGATTGCGTATTTGATCTGTCCAGCTCCAATCCGTTCTGACGGCGTATACTGCCGGATCAAACCCCGCCCCTTTTTTGTTATCAGACTATTCTGACATCGTTTACTTTTATGTCTGCTGTTCCATTTCCGTCCGATGAAAAGCCGCTGGACGTATTGATTGTAGGGGCCGGGTTGTCGGGCATCGGTACGGCCTGCTGGCTGCAAACTGAATGCCCCGACAAGCAATACGCCATTCTGGAAGCCCGCGATACAATCGGCGGTACGTGGGATCTGTTCCGCTACCCGGGCATCCGGTCCGATTCCGACATGCACACGCTCGGGTATGTATTCAAGCCGTGGAGCAAACCCAAAGCCATTGCCGATGGAGAGTCCATTCGGCAGTACATCGAAGAAACCGCCCGCGAGTACGGCGTTACGCAGCACATTCATTTTGGCTACAAGGTTGTTGCCGCAGCCTGGTCGAGCGAGCAGGCCTGCTGGACCCTGGAGGCTGAGCACCGGGCTACGGGCGATCGCCATACCGTACGGGCCCGATTTCTTTGCATGTGCAGCGGGTATTACAGCTACGAGGAAGCCTACCGTCCTACGTTCGCCGGGGAGAACGACTTTGAAGGGCTGATCGTTTTACCGCAGTTCTGGCCGAAAGACCTTGACTATACCGGCAAGCGAGTAGTGGTGGTCGGCAGCGGAGCCACCGCCGTGACGCTGGTACCGGCTATGGCCAGTTCGGCAGCGCACGTGACTATGCTCCAGCGTTCGCCGACCTACATTGTTGCGCTGCCAAGTCAGGACACCGTTGCCCAGGGGCTCCGGCGCTTGCTGCCCGAACGTATGGCGTATGGCCTAACCCGGTGGAAAAACCTCACGCTCAGTATGCTCACCTTCCGGATTGCCCGTGGCCTGCCTGCGTTTACCAGGCAACGAATTGTCAGGATGGCGGCTGAGCAGCTCGGTCCCGACTACGCCGTTGATACTCATTTCAGGCCCCGCTACAACCCCTGGGACCAGCGGCTCTGTGTCGTACCGGACGGCGACCTGTTTCAGGCCATTCGGGAGGGCAAAGCCTCGGTAGTGACAGACGAAATTGATCAGTTTACGCCTACCGGGCTGAAGCTCAGGTCAGGTGAAGAACTACCGGCCGATGTTGTTGTACTGGCCACGGGCTTAACCATAAAACTATTGGGCGGGATGCAGTTGACCGTCGACGGTCAGGTGTGTCAGGCGAATCAGTTGATGATGTACAAAGGCATGATGCTCAGCGACGTACCTAATTTTGCGATTGCTTTTGGGTACACCAATGCTTCGTGGACCCTCAAGACCGACCTGACTGCGGGCTACGTGTGCCGGCTGCTCCGCTACATGGACCAGCACAACCATGCCATTGCCGTACCGCGCCGGGAGGCTGATGTCCAGCCGCAGCCGCTCCTGAATTTTACCTCGGGCTACGTGCAGCGAGCCGGCTCAGTACTGCCCCAACAGGGTTCGCGCCGGCCCTGGCAGGTGTACCAGAATTACCTGCAGGATATGCTGACCATCCGGTTCGGGCGTATCAACGATGGCGTCATGCAGTTTGGACCGGCGGGCGGCCTGCCCTGATCACTGGCCCGAACCGGCGAACTGCCGGAATTCGTGGGTGCCGGGCTGCCACGCTGCTTTCTGGATAATACCGTGCTGCTGAAACCAGTCGAACGCATCCTGAATGGCTACTCTGACCGGGGTTTGCGGTAAATGAAGCTCCTGAATGGCCTTGTCGGCGGTAAAATAATGGCCGTCGTTGGCGACAGCCGCCATTGCGGAGTTTAGCTGGGCCAACCGGCCGGTCAACTGGTATTTCCAGTCGCTGACCTGACCAATCAGCCGGGTAACGGGTCGGGGAACCAGCCAGCGGGGTGGCCGCACGTGCATCACATCGGCCATCAGCGCAAACGCTTCCCGGTAGCTGAGGTTCTCGTTGCCCAGAATATAGGACTCACCCAGCCGGCCTTCGGTCAGGGCGTTCACCGTAGCAGTAGCGGCATCGTCGACATGGATGTAATTTTTTCCTCCCGTCGGAATGCCTGCCAGCTGCCCCTGATACAGCGCCAGCAACAGCGCATTGGACGTAATCTTATGATCAATAGGACCCAGCATGAACGTTGGATGCACCAGTACGGCGGGTACCCGGTGCTCAACGGCCGCCTGAGTTACCATCCGGGTAGCTACCAGTTTGCTGTCCATGTAATCGAGACCATAGCGGGCACCGTTGTACGGACAGGCTTCATCGCCGGGCTGTTCTTTCGAGCCAAATCCGAATACGTTGGCGGTACCAACGAACACCAGCCGCTCTACCTGGGCTTCCGTTGCCGCGGTCAGCACGGCGGCTGTTCCCCCCACGTTGACATCCACGACCGTTCGTGAGCGGGCCGGGTTTACCTGAGCAACCGCACCGGCATGAATCACGTAGTCACAGCCGTAGGTAGCGCCCCGTACGTTGTCGGTATCGCGCAGGTCGCCCTCCCAGATATCCAGGGGTAATCCACTCAGCATGCGCTGGTTACCGCCTGGCCGCACGTACGCCCGTACCGCGTAACCGCGCTGCAGCAGTGTACGGCATAGATGGCCTCCCAGGAATCCGTTTGCACCGGTCAGTAGTACTGTTTTCATCCGCGGTGGTTCAGCATCCGGCTGTACGTTCTGGCAATACGTACCGGTGCTATTTTCATAAAAAACATTGTAAACGCAGTCAGATTGGCAATCTGCACCCGCAACCAACTGTTGACCTCATACTTCCGGGCCGACACAATCACATCTTTGGGAATGATGCAGAACCGCGCCATTTTCCGAATCCGGATGATGATGTCAAAATCTTCCATAACCACATACCGTTCGTTGAATCCACTCAGCCGCGTGAACAGGTCCCGCGTGACAAACAGAGTCTGATCGCCCCCGCGACTCATCAGACCGGGGAAGCGGGTTCCGTAGCTGTTGAGCCGCAATAAAGGATGAGACGATGCAAAGCGAAATCGGTAACAACCAGCCTCGTATCCGTTCCGGAGAGCTTCCCGGATGTCGCTGACGAAATCAGGGTTAACCTGAACGTCGGCGTGTACGAAATACAGTACGTCGCCCGTTGCAAAACCAGCCCCGTAATTCATCTGCTGGGGCCGACCCGGCCGCGGGGCAAGCAAAACCCGCGCACCGGCCTGCCGGGCGAGGGCAACCGTCTGATCCGTGCTGCCACCGTCCACAACCAGTAAATCCACCACATCAGCCCCTCCGAACGTCTGTAACTCGCGCAGTAACGTACCAATGTGCCGGGCTTCGTTGAACGTGGGTATGATTACGCTCAGTGTCATACGGCTCCTTTTTCAATAATAACTATACCTTTTCAAGGCTCGCATACGACCACCGCGCAAAGTTACCACAAAATATACATTAGTAACAATGCAGCCTTAAAAGGCTTCACCGATCGTCAGGTAAAGGCCATTCGACTGTCGGCCAAACCCGTAATCGGCGCGGATATTCAGGCGGTCGCGGTTAATTCGGACGCGCAGCCCCGCTCCATAAGCTCCTTTGGGGTCTGCGAAACGGATCAGCTCGGTGTTGTTCCCCAGCACGCCAACTGACCCAAACACGACGGCCCCCAGGCGTTGCCAGAGGGTAAATCGGCCTTCAGCCTGAAGCACCGCTACGTTCCAGTCGCGAAACCGGCCTTCGTAATAACCACGCATCCGTTTGGTTCCGCCCAGCAACGACAGCGCATTGAACGGTGCAGACCCATCCGACATACTTACGATATAGTTAACCGCCAGGATTGCCCGGTCGGTCAGTTTATGGTAGGAAGCAACATCGAGTACGTAACGCCCGAAGCGGTTGGCCCGGCTGTCCGAAAAGCCTTGCCCAACAACATCCTTTGATTTCCAATTGTTTAGCAGATAAGTCAAATCAACGACGACACCTTTGGACGGGTAAAAAATATTATCGCGTGTGTCGAAAAAAAGTCCGGCTCCGGCTCCCGACAGGCGGCTACCCAACCCACCGGGCACCTCCCCACTGCTTAAAAGACCCGCCGGTTCAGTTTGGGTTACGTCGAACTCCTCGTACTGGTAGCGCACACCGGCATACAGGCTTTTCCAGACGCCCCGGTCGGCTACCCGGCGAAAGGCATTCACCCGAATACGGGGAAAATTCACGCTGTATAACTCGCGGGGAACCTCCCGCTGAGCCAGTCCGAAGAAAAAATAGCTGTATTTGTAGTACCCAACCTCCCCGTTTACGTAATAGCGGTTCTGGTCGTAGAAAATCTGGAAAGGCACGTAGAAAAGCGTCTGCCGGTTCTGGGTGTAAGCCGCTCCGACCGTCACCTGCGACGGCCGAACAGCCGGTATCGTATCGCGCCGGAACCGGAAGGTCATGGTAGCTGCAACGCCATAGGCCAGCCGGGTTTCGGGGGTGTAATAAACGAGCGGGAACGGAAAGATGCTGAAGCGTTTGGGTGTAGAGTCGGCCGGGGCCGTAAGCAGGAATGAGGAGAAGACAGCCAGCGCAGCAACCATAAAAAAAGGGCGTTTCAGCATATACGCCGAAACGCCCCCATAAGTTTTAGCCGCTATCGATTCAGGTATCCGTTCAGCGCGGGTGCCTGCGCACCGGTTTTCCCGGGCAGACCGCGGGCAAAAAGCGTCAGGACCCGACCGTTGGCTGTGCTGGTGAACGTGTAGGTCGTGCCAATGTTCGTGGTCGTTCCTGCAGCCCGCAGCACCAGCGATACGTTGTTGCTGACGTCGACGCCAACGAACGGTGATACGCTCTTGTACGCAGCGCCCGGTATCACTACCGTGCCCGTCGACAGGGCCAGATCGTACTTCACGTCATTAGGAATCAGATTGACGAACCGCACGTAGAATTTGTTCGGGTCGATTGCGTTACTGAAGTCGTCGTTAACCAGCAGTACCTCCGGCTTCAGACCGGCCCCCGTCAGCAGCAGCGAATAATACTTGTTATCCTCAAGCTGAGTGGTCTGCTCATAGATGACCGTAGCGCTGGTAGCGGTGGTGGTAGCTGGGGCCGAGACCCTCAGGGCCGTTTGGCCAACCGGAACCACCGCGTAGTTAGCACCGGTTCCCGGAAACGTATTGTTGAAGCTGATCGGCACGGGCGTTCCCGGACTGGTTGTGGACGCATTGGCCGGGGTAAAAGCGCTCAGTTTGGTTCCGTTGACAAACAGGTCAACCCCCGGGGCTTCCGGTGCCGCATGCACCAGTTTAACCCGCGCACCACTCGTAACGGGTTCGTCGGGCAGGGTCAACGCGTTTTTCTCGCACGACCAGCCCACCAGAGCCGCCGTCGCCAACGCCATTACCGAAAAAAGTTTGTATCTCATACTACGAATTGTCAAGAAGTTAGCAATCAGGGTTGGGTGAACCAGAGCGGTTTGGTATGGAAGTCAAGCTCGAGGCCACCAATTTTGGCCAGCGCGTCGGCGTTCCATACGTATTCTGAATTGTAACGGGGTCGCAGCCGCTGCACGGGCTTACCGTTGTTGTTCTGATAATACGTCGTCGGCAAGGT
Source organism: Fibrisoma montanum (assembly GCF_003583365.1). Taxonomy (GTDB): domain Bacteria; phylum Bacteroidota; class Bacteroidia; order Cytophagales; family Spirosomataceae; genus Fibrisoma; species Fibrisoma montanum. The sequence goes on along the minus strand of NZ_QXED01000002.1, from coordinate 224,490 downwards.
CAGGCTGGTAAACACGTCGGCGCTGTAGTTGTACCGACGCAGGTCGGACCACTGTTCCAGGAAACCCCACCCCCACTGCGCGATGTACTTCTGCAACATGATCTGGCTGAGGGTCAGGCTGGCGGCCGATGCCGGTATGATAGCCGGGTTGTTCAGGTAGGCCGTCCGGTCGGCAGCCGGTACGTTGACGTACGGAGCCGTCAGGTGGGCTTCGATGCCTTTCCGGTACGCGGCCAGGGCGGTCGCTTTATCGCCTTTGATGAACGCGGCTTCCGCCTTGATGAACTGCAACTGCGCATACGTCATCAGCGGGAACGGTCCCTTGTCGGTAAAGATGTACCGGCCCGTCGTACCGGCCGGCGGGTTAACACCCAGTTGTGTCCCCCACGGACTAACCACCCGGATATTCAGCGGGACACTGGCGGCCGTCGACTGTCCCTGTCCAAGCGTAATGCCCCGGTACTGTCCGTCGCCACTGGCAGCCAGCATGACGGGAAGACGCGGGTCTTTTACGCCGTTGAACACCGTACCATCGAGCAGGCGGAGCGTAAACGCCGACTGGCCATATACCTGCAGGTTCTGGCGCAACGGTCCGAAGAAACTACCATCGGCCGTACTCAGGCCATTAAACGTGAACTGGGCATCGTCGGCGTTGCTCGTCAGTGCACTATCCACGTAGGCGATGACCTGATCGGGTTTGTACAGGCTTTTCTTGTTCGACAGGTGGTGCGCGTTGATAGCCAGCAGGCCATAGGCAAACTTCTTCCACTTCGTCCGGTCGCCTTTGTAGATCACATCACCCCGGCCCAGCGACGCCTGCGATACGGCCCCATCGGCCCGGTTCAGGTTCTTGATGGCCTCGGTGGTCAACTCAACCACTTTGGCATACACGGCCTCCTGCGTATCGTAGTTGAACGTATTCTTGGTTGGGTCCAGGTCATACGCTTCCGACAGGATGATTTCGCCGTGCAGGTCGGTCAGCATCTGCCACCCCCAGGCCTGCATCACCAGTCCTACGCCGAGGTAATCCCATTTCTGGTTGGCGCGGGCATCGTCCATGAGATTGATCAGATTCCGCCCACCTTTCCAGTATACGCTCCGCCACATTTCACCACCGGCATCAGAGGAAGGTACGTAGCCCTGCAGATCCCATGATACACCTGAAAGATAATTATGCCAGTTCTGGTTATATGAACCAAGATAGCGGGCATCGAACTGAATACCCAGCGTGTACTGGTTCTGAATGGGAGCCAGCAGAAGCGCAGCCTCAACCCGGTCGGGGTTGTTGGGGTTATTGTTAATGTCCAGATACTCGTTGCAACTGCTCAGCGTCAGAGCCAGTCCGGTCAGCAACAAGCCGGTTAATTTCTTATAATTCATGATGTTTTGTTTGTCGTTTGTGGTTCGAGGTTTGTGGTTTGTAGTTAGTGGTTTGTAGTTCCTCCGGTGTCAACCAACCACAAACCACTAACCACAAACTGCTAATCACAACCTCAATTAAAAGCCTACGTTAATGCCCACGTTGAACACTCTCGGCAGGGGCAGATTCCCGAAATCGATGCCGTAGCCGCCTGAACCACCCGTAGCCGTGTTGACACCGTTTACGCCCGGATCACCGCCGGTGTAGTTGGTCAGCAGCAGCAGATCCGTTCCCGTAAAGAATACCCCCGCCGTTTTGAACACCCGCGAGCGGGTCAGCAGTGAGGACGGCAGGTTATACCGCAGGGTTACTTCCTTCAGCCGCAACCAGTTGATGTCGCGTTCGATGAAGTTTTCATCCGCCAGCGCCGAGTAGTACGCGTTGTTGTAATAGGGCACAACCTGAATGGTGTTGCGGGTCGGGTTGTCGGTGTTTTCCAGACCGTCTTTCAGCACACCCGTAAAGATGCGGGGCGTCTCACGGTCGAGGGTTTTCATACTCAGCCCCTGCCGGTACAAAAACGACTCCGTAGCGTTATACACATCCCCTCCTTTCCGGATGTCGAGCAGGAAGTTCAGCGAAAAGTTCTTGTACGAAAAGCTGTTGAGGAAGCCCATCACAAAGTCAGGATTCCGGTCGGCGACTACGTTCCAGGCAGTTTCGGTAAACGGCAAACCCGAAACAGGGCTAATCAGGATATCCCCTTTGTTGTTGCGAACGTAGCTGTTGCCGGTCAGCGTCGTGAGTGACCCGCCCAGCCGCGATCCGTTCCGAATGTTGCCATACAGCCACGTATCCGAGCTATAGAACTCGGGCAGACCCGGCGCCAGCTCCACTAACTGACTGTTGGTTTTAGTGAAATTGACGGTCGAGTTCCACGTAAAGTTTGCCGAACGAATTGGTTCGCCGGTCAGCGAGATCTCCACCCCGTTGTTCCAGAGTTTACCACCGTTGATGGTCTTCAGGATGAACCCGGTACCGTAGCTGATGCGCAGGTCGCGGATAATCTGCGACGTACTGGTTGTTCTGTAATAAGCCGCATCGACACCCAGCCGCCCGTTGAAGAATTTCAGTTCGGTTCCAATTTCAAACGAATTGACTTTTTCGGGTTTCAGGAACGGGTTGGGGGCTGTGAAGCCATAGGCAAAGCCTCCGCCCGTGGTGGTCTGGCTTTCGTAGGCCTGCGAGGTCGAATACTCGGGCGCTTCCTTACCTACCTGCGCCAGCGACACCCGGAACTTACCATACGACAGCGCGTTGCGGAACGCCCCCTGCGGCACCAGGTCGGTGAAGACAAAGCCCAGCGACGCCGACGGGTAGAAGAACGAGCGGTTGGCCGGCGGGAAAGTCGACGACCAGTCGTTGCGGCCCGTTACGGTCAGGAACAGCAGGTTGTCGTAGCCGAAGGTCGCGTCGCCAAACACCCCGATAAGCCGCCGTTGCCGTAGCGTCGTGAGCGATTTCTGCGTCAGCGGGTCCGTGTTGTTAATCGACGTGAAGTTTGGATCGAGGAATTTCTCACCCCGGGTTGCCAGCACCTCGTATCGATAGTCGTAGATGGCCTGCCCAACGCGCACCGACGTACTGAATTTACCGAAGTCGCGCTTGGCCGTGGCGAAGTACTGCGCCGTCAGGGTCCGGTTGTTATCGGTAGCCTGGTCCAGCGCCCCACCGATTACGCCCCCCGCCCGGTTCGATTCGGGGTGGTACTTAATCAGGTACTGGGTCGAGAACACATCCAGACCGACACGGGCCGTTAAGGTCAGCCAGTCAGTTGCGGCATAGTTGGCGCCGATATTCGTCACGGCGCGGTTACCCCGGTCGCGAAGCTGGTTCTTGTTAACGTCGAAATACGGGTTTTCAATTTCTGCATTGGCCGTTGTCGCACGACGACGTGACCCGTCGGGATTCAGGTAATTGCTCATATCATCGTTTGCCGGCCAGACCAGCATCCCCAACAGGAAACTGTTCGTTCCTTTCGATACCTTTTGGTTGTCGGTGTTGATGTACTGAATCGTCGACTCCAGCGACAGCTTGTCGGTGATCTTGGCCGTGCCGCCCAGGCTGATATTCAGACGCTTATAATTGGTCGTCGGAATTACCCCCTGGGAGTTGGTGTAGCCGGCCGACAACCGGTACGTGTAGCGGTCAGTTCCCCCGTCGAACGATACGTTATGCCGCTGCCCGAATCCGGTCTGCAGGAAGTTTTCGGCGTTGTTGTAAAACTGAACGCCTTCAGCGTAGCGCGGCCCGAACGCATTATAATTGTTCGCCTGAGGAACCCCGTTGTTACCCTGACTGTACACGCGCTGCGTTTCGGGCAGTGCTCCCGGCTCCTGCCAGGTGAAGCTGTTCTGGTAGCTGATACGGCCCTGTCCGGCACGTCCTTTCTTGGTGGTGATAACGATGGCCCCGTTAGCCGCTTCCACACCGTAAAGCGCAGCCGCTTCGGGACCTTTCAGAATCGTAATGGTTTCAATGTCATTGGGGTTGATGTCCTGCGCCCGGTTGCTGAAATCGACGGTCCGGTTTTCGGTCGACTGCCCCGACGTACGCGATGACACGAAGCTGTTGCTGGCAATTGTATTGTTGCTGATCGGCATCCCGTCGATTACGTAGAGGGGCTGGTTGTTGCCGCTCAGCGAGTTTATGCCGCGAATGATGACCGACGAGGACGATCCCGGCATCCCGCTCGACGCCCCCACCTGCACCCCGGCCACCCGGCCCTGGATGGCATTCAGGAAGTTATCGCGCTGCGAATTGGCCAGATCCTGACCGGCTACCTCCGTTACGGCATACCCAAGCTGCCGTTTCTCGCGCTTGATTCCGAGCGCCGTCACAACGACCTCGTTCAGGGCGTTCGATTCCTGACGGAGCGTTACGTTAACTACGTCGCTGTTGCCAACTACAACGTCCCGGCTGGCATTGCCAATAAAACTGATGCGCAGGGTCTGTCCGCTCTGGGCCTGGATACGGAAGGTACCGGTGGCGTCGGTGGTTGTCCCCCGCGATGTACCCTGCACCACGACGCTGGCTCCCGGAATCGGCGTCCCGTCGTCGGCCGACGTAACCTTGCCCGTGATGGTACGATCCTGGGCCATAGCGGCAACGCCGGCCATCGTACTGATGAGCAGGAATAGGAATAATCGTACAAAAGACTGCATATGCAGAGATTATTAGATGAATTGAATTGGAAAATGACCCCAAAACTGGCTGAAAAATCACATATAACCAATAGTCTAGCTTATATTCTACCGGGTAGTAGTGCATTTGCACTTTGGCAAGAAAATATTTTCACATAAGTTGCATAATATTTTGTCATTTTTTGTTTTATTAGAATTTATTGGAGCTCTATTAAAAAAAACAAGAAATATTATTTGTTTTATCACGAACAAGGTTAATTTTGATCATCTAATTTGAGTACAACAAAACGCAAGCCTCTCGCACTGTCTGTTTACTGGCCGCACTCGTAGGACAGATGGTACGGTACGTCAATCGGTAATTCCGGCTTCGGGCGGGTGCCGGTTGGGTACATACGTGAAGCGACTGCCCGATTTCGGATCGGCGCAATCGGCCCTTGTTAGCCAAACTTTTTTTGTGTTACGTCTGCCGGTCCGCAGGGCCGGTCAGGGTAGTTGTGTTGCGCCCGGTTGGTACGGGGCGGTACGGGCCGTGCGGCCAGTGCCTGCTACCAACCCGCGCCACCGGGAGCACCCAGCTACTTTATTCTTAATCATAAACTATGCAAAAAGGACTACGTATCTGGCTTCTGTTTTGGTGTAGTGCGTTGCTGGTTGGGACCTCAGTTACCGTTCAGGCTCAAAATCGGGTGATAACCGGTATTGTCAGTTCGGCGGAAGAAGGTCCCCTACCGGGCGTCAACGTCGTGCTGAAAGGCACCACGGTCGGTTCTACTACCGACGCCTTAGGAAAATACTCGCTTTCTGTGCCCGGCGATGCGGCCGTGATCACGTTCAGTTCCATTGGTTTTTTAACGGAAGAACTTACGGTCGGTAACCGGTCGACCTTCAACCTGACGCTGAAAGCCGACACCCGGCAGCTTCAGGAAGTTGTCATTACAGCCCTGGGGGTTGCCAAAGAAAAAAAGGCCCTCGGCTACGGCGTGCAGGAACTGAAAGGCTCGGCCCTTACGGAGGCCCGGTCTTCCAACGTCGCCAACGCCCTGTCGGGTAAAATTGCCGGGCTGCGCATCAGCAGCAACGGCGGACCGGGCAGTGGCTCGTCCATTCAGATTCGGGGGGCCTCGTCGGTATCGGGTAATAACCAGCCGCTGATCGTTGTCGATGGCGTACCGATTCAGCAGACCTCGGAGAAACAATGGGGGGGTGGCTTATCAGAGGTCAATCCCGATAACATCAAAGAAATCAGTGTGCTGAAGGGCCCCAACGCTGCGGCTCTCTACGGTTCCCGGGCGGCCAATGGGGTCATTCTGGTTACCACCAAAAACGGCTCCGGCACGAAAGGAATTGGCGTGGAGGTCAACTCGAACGTTACGTTCGACGAGCCGTGGATCAAGCCCCAGTTTCAGAACATCTACGGTGGGGGCAACGGCTACCGCACCTGGTATACCGACGGCTGGAGCGGGGCGATCACCGATCCGCTCGAAATCACGCAGTACCGGGCCGCGTATCCGAACGGCCCGCTCAGCGGTACGGAAGGCACCGACGAAAGCTGGGGCGGACCGATGGACGGCCGGCTTGTGCGGCACTGGTGGTCGGGCCGGGAAGTGGCTCCGCTGACGCCCATGCCCAACAACTGGAACGATTACTGGCAAACCGGCCGGACGATTACCAACACCGTGGCCCTGTCGGGGGGTAACGACAAGGGCAGTTTCCGGCTGGCCGTTGGGCGGCTGTCGCAGGATGGCATCATGTACTTCAACGATTTCAAACGGTCCAATTTCAAGCTCAATACGGCGTACAACTTCACCCCGAAGCTAAACGTCGCCGTTTCGGCCGAATACGTAAAATCGGGCGGTAACCGGGGCTTCCAGGAGGGTCAGCAGTTTATCTGGGCCCACCGCCAGACCGACTGGAACAGGATTCGTAACTGGCGCGACTACTCGGCCGTGCACATCCAGCGGGCGCTCCCCGGCCGACCCGCCGATACCGATCCACCAAACTGGCAGCACACGTTCTTCACGAATCCGTATTACCTGACGGAACTGCTGCCGTACACCAACGACAAAGACCGGCTGGTCGGTAACATTGCGCTGAACTACCAGATCATGCCGTACCTGAGCCTGATGCTCCGCAGCGGTACCGACCTCTGGAGCGATACGCGCATCAACATCGTCAACTTCGAGCGGGTCCGGAACGGCAACCGTACGCCCGGCCGCTACTCCGAAGAAGTGCTCCGCCAGCAGGAAACCAACCACGATTTCATCCTGACGTTCAATAAATCGCTGACCAGCGACATCACGACCAACGTACAGGTGGGCGGGGTGCAGCGGACGAACTACTACAAGCGTAATTACACCTACGTCGGCGAACTGGTGGTCGATGGTGTATACAACCTCTCCAACTCGAACGTAAGCCAGAACGCCGTCGAAAGCGCCATCCAGAAGTCGCAGATGAACAGTCTGTTCGGATCGTTTGAAGTGGGCTGGCGGAACGCCCTGTTCCTGAACGCCACGGCCCGCAACGACTGGTCGTCGACCCTGCCGGCCGATGCCCGCAGCTACTTCTACCCATCGGTATCGGCCAGCGCCGTTATCACCGATCTGCTCGGGATTCAAAGCAACCTCCTGTCATTTGGTAAGGTACGGGCCAGTTGGGCGCAGGTGGGCAACACCACCGATCCGTATCAGCTTGCGCAGACGTTCCGATCGGGCGGCTCCTGGAACGGCTCCGTACCGGAGTTCTATGAAAACACCAAAATCTCGAACTCGACCCTCAAGCCTGAAATTACGACAGGTATCGAACTGGGAATGGACCTGCGGTTTCTTAAGGGTCGGGTTGGGCTGGACGTAACGTACTACGATCAAACATCGCGCAACCAGATTCTGGCGGTTGACATTTCCAAAGCCAGCGGCTACAACCAGCGCGTCCTGAACGCGGGTGCTCTGACCAACAAAGGCATTGAGATCGTTCTGACCGGCACGCCCGTTAAGCTGCCCAACGGCTTTAGCTGGGAAACGACGGTCAACTTCGCCCGCAACCGCAACAAAGTGGTTGAACTGGCCGAAGGCCTGACCACCTACGTATTGAACTCCCGGCAGGGCCTTACGTCCGAAGCACGGGTTGGTCAGCCGTACGGTACGCTGTTCGGTATCGGCTTCGAGCACGCACCCGACGGCCAGATCATTTACAAAGACGGCCTGCCGGTTGTTTCGACGAATCCGCGGGTGCTAGGGAACATCCAGCCCAAATGGACAGGCGGCTGGCTTAACTCGTTCAGCTACAAAGGCATCGTCCTGTCGGTTCTGATTGACACGAAAATGGGCGGACAGTTCTACGACGAGGGAACAGCCAACGCCCGCTGGACAGGGCAGTACGCCGAAACGGCCATCGGTCGCGAGGAAGGCATCATCGGCAAGGGGGTTGTCAACGTCGGATCAGCCGAAAACCCGCAGTACGTACCGAACACGGTGATTATGCCGGCCACGACGCTCTACGGCTACAACAACCCCCGTCGCTACCACGAAGCGGCCATTTTCGACGGTTCCTACGTCAAGCTGCGCGAGGCATCGCTGGGTTATCAGATTCCGGCCAGCCTGCTCAGCCGCGTGAAGATCCGGACGGCGAAAGTATCGCTGGTTGGCCGGAACCTGCTGATGCTCTTCAGCAATCACCCGCACCTCGATCCGGAGGTTGACCGGTTCGGCGGCAATGCCCAAGGATTTGCCTACGGTGAACTACCCAGCTCACGCAGCCTGGGACTGAACCTGAGCCTAGGGTTTTAAATGGGTTTGTAGTTTGTGGTTTGTAGTTGGTTGACACCGAAGGAACTACAAACCACAAACTACACACCACAAACCACAAACGATGATGAAACGAATCATTCTCTTCATATTCACCTTACTAACCGTCTCGTCGTGCACCAAGGAGTTCGACGAGATGAACATCGACCCCAACAACCCTACGGCGCTGAGTCCGCAGTACCTTCTGCCGTACGCGATTGAGTACTCGATCGATCGGTCGTGGGGCGGCCGGACGCGCTTTGAGCGGCTGAACCTCGACGGTGCCATGCTCTGGATGCAGTATCTGACCCGGAACATCTACTCAAATGAAGGCGATAATTACGGGCTGTCGGTCGCGTTTTACAACAACAACTGGAAATCCCTCTTCAACGACGGGCTGGTTAACTTCCAGCGCATCATCGCCCTCTCGCAGCCCGGCGGCAAGTTCCAGAACGCCAACTACGAGGGCATCGCTCTGGTGATGCGGTCGTGGGTATTTTCGCTGCTGACCGACCTCTACGGCCCCATTCCGTATTCGGAAGCGCTGAAAGGCACGGCCGATGCGCCGGTCTACAGCCCCACCTACGACTCGATGGACAAGGTGTATGCCGGTCTGCTCGCCGATCTGAAAACGGCTAACGAAAAGCTCGATGTCAAGGGACCGGCCGTTTCGGGCGATATTCTTTACAACGGCGACATCCTGAAGTGGAAAAAGTTTGCCAACTCACTCCGGCTCCGGCTGGCCAACCGCCAGGCCGCCAAAAAATCGGCCGAATCCAGGGCGATCATGGCTGAAATTCTGGCCGACCCAACCAAGTACCCGGTTTTTACCAGCAATGCCGATAATGCGTCGCTGAAATGTACGGAGGTGCTGTCGAGCAACAACGAACTGTATCTGGTCATGATCAACGACAGCCGGACCGACTGGAACGTGAGCAAAACGCTGGTCGATAAGCTGACCGAACTGAGCGATCCGCGCCTGACGGTGTACGCCCAGCCCAACAAGGACGGCAAATACCTCGGTCACGCCAACGGACTCCCCGACGCCGTAGCGACAACTTACCTGGGTGTCAGTTCCAACATTGGCACGTACTTCATCCAGAAAACCTCGCCGGAGGTCGTCATGACCTACGCCGAACTGAATCTGATTCTGGCCGAAGCCGCCCTCGACGGCGACATCAGCGGCTCAGCCCAGCCGTACTTTGAAAAAGGTATGACGGCCTCCTTTGAGCAGTACGGTCTGAAAATGACGGATGCCTATCTGAAGACGGTCGGCGCAGCCACGAAGGAGAAGGTTATGGAACAGAAGTGGATTGCGCTGTTTGGACAGGGGCTGGAGTCATGGACGGAGTACCGCCGGACGGGTCTGCCGGTGCTGCCGGCCAAGGACCCGCGCGCCGTGTTCGAAAACGATGGGGTATTGCCGACGCGCCTGCCCTACCCTACGTCGGAAGCTTCACTGAACGAAGTCAATTACCAAAAAGGCATTGAACTGATCGGCGGTAAGAACGACACGAAAATGAAACTGTGGTGGTCAGAAAAGTAAGCAGACTAAAATCACAAAAGCGAACACAGATGAACCGATATAACGCATTACTTTTTGGAACCCTTCTGGCAATCACGGGCCTCACCGCCTGCGAGAAAGCGGAAGATCCGTTTGTTGACCGCGTAGCCGCCCCCGTGCTGGTTGTGATCGACAACGCATCGGGCGACGGGGGCGGGCTGACCGCCGAGCCGGTCGTCAACCAGAAAATCACCAGCCCGGTTACCATGGCTGTAAAGATTTTCGAACTTGACAAAAGCGGCATCCTCGACTATAAAGTCGGCATCGATTCGATTCCGGTCGTAGGCCTGTCCCTCAAGCTTACCAGGCGCGACGGTACGGCCATAGGCGATCTGAAAACGGATGCCGGTGGCCGGGCCGTCCTGACAAAAACCTGGGCGGAACTGGGCATTGCCGCCCCTAAAAAAGGAAATAGTGTGCAGCTCACCTGGTCAGGCGAGCACAAAGGACAAGCCTTCAGCCGGCTGTCGCGCATTCAGGCTGTAGAATAATAGCTGGTATTCGGTTTGGGGTTTTCGGTGATGGCGATCCGGTACGTTCAGTACTGTTCCTGTCAGCGGAAAACCCTGAACCGAATACTGTAATTTTTATACTGTAAACCGAAAATCAATAACCCATGCAACTTAACCGTCGTGACTGGCTGCGGGCCGGTCTGCTTTCTGGCTTAGGCCTTGTTACTGCTCAGACCGGCTACTGTGAACCGTGGCTCGATGAAGCTGCGGCTCCGACATTTTTCCCTCCTAAAACAGGCGCCCTGAAAGCCCGGCTATCGGCCAACGAAAATCCGTACGGGCCGTCGCCCAAAGCCCTGAAGGTCATCAGCGAGGCTGCGCAGGATGGGTATCTGTATCCGTTCCAGTATGGATCACAGCTCCGTAAGATGATTGCCGAGCAGGAAGGGGTTTCCGAAGAGCAGATTTTGCTGGCACCCGGCTCGGGTTCCCTGCTGATTGCCGCAGCCATGCACTACACTTACGCCAAGCCGGGGGGCAGCATCATTTCGGCCGACCCGACCTATGAGCAACTGATGCGGGCCGCTGTGCAGCACGGTGCCAAATGGGAAAAGGTACCCCTCACGGCCGGTGGCTATGACCATAACCTGGCAGAAATGGAAAAGCGCATCTCGGATACGACCAGCCTGGTCTACGTCAACAATCCCAACAACCCAACCGGCGTTACCATCGACCCGGTTGCGCTACGGGCCTTTGTCGACCGGGTTTCGGCCAAAAAACCGGTCTTCGTCGATGAAGCGTACATTCACTACACCAGCGACCCGGCGAAGTTTTCGGTCATTGACAACATCAAGAAAGGGCAGAACGTACTGGTAGCCCGCACCTTTTCAAAAATCTACGGCATGGCCGGTCTGCGCCTGGGCTACCTCGTCGGTCAGCCGGATACGCTCATGGCCATCAGCAAGTGGGGGGGCGGCCCCGGTGGCCTGACCATGACGACCATTCGGGCGGGTCTGGCCTGCTACAAAGACGAAGAGTTTATCAAATACTCGCTGTCGAAGGGACTCGAAGCCCGCGAATTTCTGTACGAAACCCTGAAGACCAACGGCTATACGTATCTGCCGTCGGGCACAAACTTCGTGCTGTTCCCGATCCGGATGAAAGGCGACGATTTCATCGGCAAGATGATGGAGCAGGGCGTGAGTGTTCGTCAGTGGAAGTTCGACGGGCAGTTCTGGTGCCGCGTCAGTCTCGGCACCATGCCGCAGATGCAGGCCTTTGCCGACGCGTTGAAGGTTGTCTCCTGATTACGGAACGGAGCGGGACCGCTCAGCGGTCCCGCTCCGTAAATCATAAAAGTCAATACTCGTATTTGATCCCCATCTTTTTGGCCATATCGGCAAACATCTGCGGATCAAAATCGTCGCCACCCGGCGCGTTCAGTTGAGGCTCCTCCTCAAGGTCCGGTGGCGTATGGCCCGGAATTGCGCCTTCAATCACTACGCACTCCTGACCATCCTCGGGGTGCGGCCCGTTCCAGATCAGACCGGCCTGCCTGTAATCCTCCTGACTAAAGGTGTACAATTGCAGGTGCAGTTTCTGCTCCATAAACTTTTTGGCTTCCGGGAAGGCGTCGTTGCTCAGGTTGGGAATGGGCAGCAGTTTCGTGACTTCCACCCCCGTCAGTTTTTCGAGCGCTTTGGCGTAAGCCACTACGTGCAGCCCACCGCGTACCAGCAGATACCCCACCATGGTACGGGCGGTCGGATCATCAACCATCTCATACACTCTCATTTTGTTGGCCCGGGCTCCGCACTCGAGAAAGAAATTATGTAGTAAATCAAGTTTGAGGTTCCCGCTGTTAAATACGTTCTCGCCCGACCAGAAATGCCCCATCGAATCCATCGGCAGCGCCGACTGCCCGCTGGCAATGAAGTGGTGCGTGTTACGGGCATCGACCCCATTGGCCAGTGGCGTTGTCGTAGGGTCCATGCCCCGCTTGCTCACGCCCGTCAGCAGCAGATTAGTCGTGTAGGCGACTACTTCAATGTGACCGTACTCTTCACCCGCAATCGAACAGATCAGGTCATAAAACGGCCGCAGCTTTTTACGGCCCCGGAAGTTAAACGACTGATACGTGTAGTTCATCAGGGTTGACATCTCACCGAACTTACCGCCGAGAAGTTCCTGAACGGCAGCCGCGTTATTGGGCGAGGGGTTTTTGGGAGTAGGCAGCTCGATCGGGAGCTGATCTATTTTTAAGATCATAGTCGCTGGGCTTTGGTTGGCTTGAGTAATCGTGCGAGCCCTAAAAACCAACTAACCCAATCGACTTTAGTTATTAAATACTTATACAATCTACCAAAACAGAGTAAGCGGGCTTCCTCCCCTTCCTTCCTCCTCTCCTCCCCTCCCTCCTCCTTTCCTCCCCTTCCTCCCTTCTCAGTGATTGCTTACCTTTGCCGCTATGTCAACCGTCACCATCGCCCCGCTCGCTGAGAGCCTGTCGTCGTTTCTGCAAACACTGGATCATTCGGCCCTTGCTGTTCTTGCCGACAATCACACGCTGCGCCACTGTTACCCAACACTGGAGCCGCTGCTGCCCAAACACACCCTGATCCGGATTAAGGCCGGCGAAGAGCAGAAACACCTCGGCACCTGCGAAACCATCTGGGATGCGCTGACCCGCGCCAATTTCGACCGGCACGGACTGGTTCTGAATCTTGGCGGTGGGGTTATCGGCGACATGGGCGGCTTTTGTGCCGCTACCTACAAACGCGGCATTTCGTTCGTGCAGATCCCGACCACGCTGCTCGCGCAGGTCGACGCGAGTGTCGGCGGGAAGCTAGGAATTGACTTCAAAGGCTACAAGAACCACATCGGCGTTTTTCAGCAGCCGGCGGCTGTGCTGATCGATCCGGCTTTTTTGCAAACGCTCCCCGAGCGTGAACTTCGGTCGGGCTTTGCGGAAGTGATCAAACACTGCCTTATTGCCGACGCGGCCATGTGGGAACAGGTCCGTCGGCGCGACCTGGACGAGCAGGACTGGCCCGCCCTGGTGGCCCATTCGGTAGCCGTCAAGCAGCGGATTGTGGAACAGGACCCGACCGAAAAAGGGCTGCGCAAAGTTCTCAACTTCGGGCATACGATCGGTCATGCCGTTGAAACGTACTTCCTGACCAAGCCCGGCCGGGCACGGCTCCTGCACGGAGAAGCCATCGCCGTGGGTATGGCCGCCGAAGCCTACATTGCCACGCAGAAAAAAATGATTGATGAAGCGCTACTCGCTCAAATCGAAGAGTACGTATTCGCCGTATATGGCAAGGTACGCCTGTCGGAAGCAGACATAGAACCTATTGTAGCGCTGACGGCTCAGGACAAGAAAAATCGGGGGCGTCAGGTGCGGATGGCACTGCTGGATGGACCGGGAAAATGCGCCTTCGACATAGCCGTTACACCGGCAGAAATGCGTCGGGCCATTGCCTTTTACCGGGGGGTAACGGAAAATTAAAATTTTCTAATAGTTTATTGTTTGCCAAACATTTACGTTTATCTTTGAGTTCGACCCAAAGCATCTAAGTCATAACCCCATTCCCATCTTAACTCAGTTAAACTCATATAAAAAACGTTTACGTAATCGAGTATGAAAAAATGCATCGGTATCCTGTTTACACTGGCCGTTGTCAGTCTGGCGGGCTGTATGCCCGGGAAGTTGTTTGTGGAGCATGATTACAGCTACGAGGGCCACTTCAAGAACTACGAATCTTTCAATTTTCTGGAGTGTGAGTTTGTTGACTCCACCCTGCTTTGCTCAGACATTCAGGATGCCATCCGGCACCAGATGGAAGCCCGCGGCTATCGCGTTGCCAACCGCAATCCAAATCTGCTGATTTCGTACAATATCTTCCGCAGTGACCTGCGTTTCCGGGGCTACCAGCAGCCGGTGATTAAGGACTGGGTCGTGCGCGAAGATGATGATGCCACCTACAAACGTATTGACTACAACCTGGACGAAGGCACCCTGATGATCTCCCTCATCGACGCCGAAACGTATCAAGTCATCTGGAAAGGATACGCTTCCAAGATGATGCGTAACCCTAATTTCAAGAATAACTATTTCAAAGGCATTGTCCGGTCGATTTTCGACCAGTATCCGCTGATGGCGACCAGCCGCTAGCCCGGCTTGTAATGAACCAACGTAACAGGGGTTAATGGCGTTTTGCGAAATGCCATTAACCCCTGTTACGTTACCGGGTTAATTCTTTGAAAATAGTCTCCAGCGAATTTTCCTGCTGGCGTAATCCCACCAGCGTCAATCCCTGATCCGCAGCCAGCCGGAAAACAGCCGCCCGCAGATCGGTTCCGGCCTGCGCCGTAATCCGGTACTGACCCTCTCCTATCGACTCCACGCGCTGCACCCCGGCCACCGACCCCAACAGAGCCGCGTCGGCCAGATCATTTTCAAATTCCGCCACGACCGTAACGCCTTCGCCGGTCTGCCCGCGTAGTTGGCTCAGCGACTCATCCACCACGATTTCGCCCCGGTTGATGATCACTACCCGATCGCAGACAGCTTCGACTTCCTGCATGATGTGCGTTGAGAACAGCACCGTTTTGTCGCGGCCCGCTTCGCGGATTACCTGTCGGATTTCGGCCAGTTGATTTGGGTCCAGACCGGTGGTGGGCTCATCCAGAATCAGCACCGGCGGATTGTGCAGAAGCGCCTGCGCCAGCCCAACGCGCTGACGGTAGCCTTTCGACAATTGAACGATTCGTTTATGTTGCTCACGACCCAGCCCAACCAGCTCAATCATCTGCGTAATGCGGTTAGTTAGCTCCGTACCGCTCAGTCCATGCAGCGACCCCGCAAACCGGAGGTATTCTTTGACGTACAGGTCCAGGTACAACGGATTATGCTCGGGCAGGTAGCCTACACTCCGACGAACGTCCATCGGCTGGGTCCGAACGTCGAAGCCATTCACCTCAACGGTACCGTCGGTTGGCGGGAGGTAGCCCGTAGCAATCTTCATGGTCGTGGACTTACCCGCCCCGTTAGGCCCGAGAAATCCGACGATCTCCCCGGGCTGCACGGTCAGTGAGATATTGTTAACGGCTTTTTGTCGGCCGTATTCCTTAGTCAGGTTTTGAACCCGGATCGACATGAGTAGGTGTTTTGCCTTATTAACGCGCAAAAAACCGGAAAGTATTTCTATTTTTAGCCTTTGTACGCTGAAATTTGAACGCTGGGATGCTGGATCTTGAATCATAGACTTTCTGCCGGAAATGATCCGGGACTCACTATCCAGTATCTTCTATCTCTATTGAATACTCATACATGTCCATTTTTCGAAAAAAGTCGGTAACGCAGGCCGTCGGTGATTCGGCGGAAGGAGAGGCTTCTAATCTGGTGAAGGTGCTGGGCGTACGCGACCTGACATCGCTGGGAATTGCAGCCATTATCGGAGCCGGTATCTTCAGCACCATCGGTCGGGCGAGCTTCAACGGCGGGCCGGCGGTGTCGCTGCTGTTTGTGTTTACGGCCATTGCCTGCGTGTTTACGGCCCTCAGCTACGCTCAGTTTGCCTCCACAGTACCCGTCAGCGGCAGCGCGTATACCTACGCCTACGTTTCGTTCGGCGAAATTTTTGCCTGGATTATCGGCTGGGCGCTCATTCTGGAATACGCCGTTTCCAATATGGTGGTCGCTATCTCGTGGTCAGAATATTTCACGTCCATGCTCAGCGGATTCGGCATCCAGTTTCCGGGCTACCTCTCCAGCGACTACGGATCGGCCCACCGCGCTTACGAACAGGTGCAGGCCGCCCTGCGCACGGGCGAAGCCATGCCGGCCAACGTACAGGCCCTGGCCCGGGCGTATGAGGCCGCGCCGGTGCTCGGCGGTCTGCGATTGATTCTGGACCTGCCCGCGGGCATCATCACGATTCTGATTACGTACCTGGTTTACATCGGCATCAAAGAATCGCGCAATGCCAGCAACCTGCTGGTTATTCTGAAACTGGCCGTTATCGGGCTGGTCATTCTGGTCGGCGCGTTCTATGTAAAACCTACCAACTGGTCGCCCTTCGCCCCGAATGGCGTGGGTGGTGTACTCAGTGGCGTAGCGTCGGTCTTTTTCGCCTTTATTGGCTTCGACTCAATTTCCACCACGGCCGAGGAATGCCGCAATCCGCAGCGCGACCTACCCAAAGCCATGATGTATTGCCTGATCATCTGCACCGTTCTCTACGTCCTGATTACGCTGGTGCTGACCGGTATGGTCAACTACAAGGAGTTGGGGGTTGACGATCCGCTGGCGTACGTGTTTCAGAAAGTAAATCTGGATTTTGTAGCCGGGGTGATCTCGGTCAGCGCCGTGGTGGCGATTACAAGTGCCCTGCTGGTGTATCAGCTCGGCCAGCCACGCATCTGGATGACCATGAGCCGCGACGGGCTGCTGTGGCCGAAGTTTGCGCAAATCCACCCCCGCTACCGGACGCCCTCGTTTGCAACCATCGTAACGGGTGCGCTGGTGGCCATTCCGTCGCTGTTTCTGGACATGCAGTTCTTTATCGACCTGACCAGCGTCGGTACGTTCTTCGCCTTTATTCTGGTCTGCGGGGGTATTCTGTACCTTGATGCAAAAGGCATTTCTAAAGAGTCGAAGTTCCGGGTGCCATACGTCAACGGGAAGTACATCATCGGGGCTGGCTTTATTGCCACGCTGGGCTTTGCCCTGTACGTCGGCGACTTTACGGCGCACCTGGCTGAAAAACCGCTGCTGGTCGTTTTCTGGCTAACCTGGGCCACCCTCTCGGTGCTTGCGTTTCAGCGCAACTTCTCGCTGCTGCCGGTGCTGGGTATTCTGACGAACCTGTACCTGATGACCGAACTGGGGGTCACGAACTGGGCCATTTTTGTCGTCTGGCTCGTCATCGGCCTTGTTATCTACTTCTCGTACGGCTTCCGCAAGAGCAAACTGGCCAAAAAAGGGCTAATTTCGACGTAGTGCCACTTGCGGTAAATCAGATTACCGGCCGAAAAACATGACGTGCTGCTGCGGGAGACGGCTGTCGTTTTTGATCAGTTTCAACCCGGCTGCTTTCATCTCTTTGGTTGCCTGGGCGACGCTCAGCTTATGCAGTTCCTTGATCGGCACGCTGGGATCTTCGGCGCGGTACTCGACCAGCACTACCCGGCCACCCGGCTTTAGTGCCTTCACGATGGTATTCATCATTTCGCGTGGATACGAAAACTCGTGGTACGCATCAATCATAATAACCAAATCAACGCTGTTGGCCGGCAGCTTTGGATTTGACTCCGTTCCCAGCACGGCCTCCACATTCGACATATTCCGTTTACGCTTGCCCGCATTCAGGTAGTCAATCATTTCCGGCTGAATATCCACGGCCAGCACCTTACCCTGGGGCACTTCGGGTGCCATCAGGAAGGTGAAATACCCCGTTCCGGCACCAATATCGGCCACTACGTCGGTGGGTTTTAGATCCAACGCATCCAGCAGCAGGTCGGTACGTTCTTCCTGTTCGCGTTCGGGCCGTTCGAGCCAGGCCGCTCCAAGGTGGCCCATCACCTGCGCGATTTCCCGACCCTGGTAAACCTTGCCGATGCCGTCGCGGGTTGCGTTTCGGTACTGGTAGTAGCCCGACGAGTCGGTTTTGGCCTTACCAGCGGTTTGCTGCGACGAACCTGGCCCGCAGGAAAAGAACGCAGCCAGCAAAAAAATCAAAAGGCGGTACATGCTTGTTTGAGTTGCTCAGATGCATAACCCAAAATGTCAACGTATTGATTTAAAATACCGGTGGCTTTAGAAATCAAACAAAATGCCTTTACAGTTAATACATTAACATCAACCAAACTCAACGATTATGGTAAGTTTAATTGGCCCCGTACTGCTGTATACTGCCGTCATCTACTTTATGGCCCGGTATCTGCCGCAAACCCAGGTGAAAGACGCAGGCATTGCCTTTGTCATTGCGGTGTTGATTGCGCTGCTGAACGTAGGTATCAGTTTTGGCATGCGGTACAGCATTGAAAACCTGCTTACGTTTTTTACCCTCACGTTTTTCGTGCGTATGATCCTGACCGTTGTCTCGCTGATTCTGCTGGCCCGTCTGTTTAAAGGCTTTTCGCTGCGTGGGTTCTGGTCGGCGGTACTGATCGGCTTTGCCGTAACCGTTACGGGAACGATCTACGACAGCCTGCGGCAGCACGATTACCCGACCGCCGACGAAAACCGGCCGTATTTCCAGGAAGGCGACGGGCGTAGTAATTCGAGTCAGTAGCCAAATAAGATGGTCGGCGTTTGAAGCTGGTACGGGTTAAACGGCTAACTTCGAACGTCGAACCATCAAACACCCAAGAGTCTATGAACTTGATTTTACATTTGTTGCTGGACGCTGCCGTAATTTTTGGACTGGCCTACATCATGCCCCAGATTGACGTTAAGAATTTCGGCACGGCTCTGCTGATTGCCGTACTCCTGGGGTTGCTCAATTTTTTTGTAGGCTGGCTTATTCGCTTTCCGCTGAACCTCGTTACGTTTTTCCTGCTGACGGGCATCGTCCGCATCCTGGTTACGGCCCTTCTGCTGAAGCTCATTGACCGCATTCTCGACAGCTTTACCATTCATGGCTTCTGGCCCGCGCTGGTGATTGCCGTCGCCGTAGCCGTGGCCGGCATGCTGATCGACCGGTCGGCCCCGTCGGAGCAGATGGTTGAGTCGGGCTACGTTGTGAGTATCCTTCATTCGCTGCGTCTTGGCTAGACGGCCTTACTCACTGGCATTAAAATTTTATCAATTAATCGACAAAACATCCAACCGGGGGCGCTATCTTTATCCATTACAGGCTATTGATGCGATCATTCCCGTTGATGAAGCGACTTCTTTTCTCCCCGGCACAGCAGGCAGGCAGCCCCAGACACTGGGCGTACCGGCTGTTGTGCCGGGGTTTATTTATACCTGTCGGCATTGCTTTATCAGGTTGCTCGGAAACACCGCAGGAACCGGCCTATCGGATCGGGTTTTCGCAGCGCACCACGGCGGATACCTGGCGGAAAACCATGCTGGAAGGCATGAACCGCGAGCTGTCGTTTTATCCCGGGGTTGACTTTATTGTTAAGGATGCCGGTGGACAAAGTGCCAGACAGGTTGATCAGATCAAAGAACTGATTGAGCAACAGGTTGATCTGCTGATCGTTTCGCCCAACTCGGCCCGCCCCATTACGCCCATCGTCGAAAAAGCCTACCAGCAGGGTATTCCGGTTATTGTGCTGGACCGCCGGACTGCTTCGGATCAATACACCGCCTACGTAGGGGCCGATAACGTCGACGTGGGCCGCACGGCCGGTATTTACGCCGGGGCTTTGCTCGACGGCAAAGGCGATGTCATCGAAATTGGTGAATCGCCGGGCTCCTCGGCCGACATTGACCGGCACCGGGGCTTCGTGGAAGCTATCGGCCGCCAACCCGGCATCCGGCTGGTCAGTAAGCTGGAAGGCGACTGGGATAAGCAGTCGTTTGCCCCCGAGCTTACCCGCCTGCTGACAACCCGACCAACCATACAACTCATCTTTGCGCAGAACGACCGTACCGCTCTGAAAGCCTACCAGGTTTGTGAGCAGTTGGGGCTGGATAAACAGATCAGGATTATTGGCGTCGACGGGCTGCCCGGCAAAAACGAAGGCATCGACCTGGTTGACCGGGGTATCCTCAATGCAACCGTTCTCTACCCGACCGGGGGCAAAGAAGCGATCCGGACGGCCATGGCCATTTTGCAAAAGCAGCCGTTTAAACGCGAAAACCGGCTGCCGATAACGCTGATCGATTCGACGAACGTGCAGATCATGAAGCTCCAGAATGATAAGGTCACCGAGCAGCAGATTGATATTGAGCGCCAGCGCCAGCGAATCGACGACCTGAACCGGACCTACGCATCGCAGCGAAACCGGCTGTACGTCACGCTGGTCAGTCTGCTGATTGTGATTATTCTCGGCGCGTATGCCTGGTACCTGGCCCGCGCCAAACAGGCGGCCTATCAGCGCCTGGCTCAGCAGAACGAAGAAATTCGCCAGCAGAAAGACCAGATTGAGGCCGTATCCAAACAGGCCCGGCAGGCAACGGAAGAAAAACTCCGGTTTTATTCCTACATCTCCCACGAGTTCAACACACCCCTAAGCCTGATTCTCACCCCGACGGAGGAGTTGCTGGCCCGACGACACCTGGACACCCGGGAGGTAAAAAACAGTTTGTCGCTTATTCAGAAAAACGCCCACCGGTTGCTGCGGCTGGTCGATCAGATGCTCGATCTTCGCAAGGCCGACGCCGGGAAGCTGCTGCTCAGAGCGCAGGAAGGGGATGTGGTGGCCTTTATTCAGGACATTGTGCAGGACTTTCGGGCCAAGGCCGACAAGCAGCGCATCGACCTCCGGTTTCTGTCGACCCAATCCATGCTGCCCCTCTGGTTTGACCGCGAGAAGCTGGACAAAGTCCTGTTCAACCTACTGTCCAACGCCTTCAAGTATACCCCCCGGCATGGTTTCATCCACGTGCATCTGACCACGACTAACGGAGCGGTCCGGATTGAGGTGCAGGATAACGGCGAAGGCATGACCCCAGACCAGCAGAAGCGCATCTTCGACCTGTTCTATACCGGATCAACGCAGTTCACGCTGGGGAATGGACTGGGGCTGGCCTTGTCGCGGGAGTTCATGACGCTGCACCACGGCGAACTGCTGGTTCAGTCGGAGCCGGGCAAAGGCACGACGTTTACCCTGCAGTTGCCCCTGGGCAATGCTCACCTCGATCCCAGCGAAATCGGTCCGGTTCCCGACCCCCACCGCACCGAATCGACGGCTCTGCCGGTTGACGACGAGTGGCTGCCGACGGCACCAGACGAGCAGGCGGTCCAGTCAGCCAAAGCCGGTACGATTCTCGTTATTGAAGATCACGACGAACTCCGGCACTACGTGGCATCCCGGCTCGGCGACCGCTACGACGTAGTGGCGGAACCCTCGGCCGAGCAAGGCTGGGAGCGCATTCTGGAAACGATTCCGGATCTGATCATCAGCGACATCATGCTGCCCGGCACGCTGGACGGCCTGGAACTGACCCAACGCGTAAAGAGTGATTTCCGGACCTCGACCATACCGGTGATTCTGCTGACGGCCAAAGGCCAGATGGAAGAACGCATAGAAGGCACCCGCGCCGGGGCCGACGCCTACATTGCCAAGCCGTTTCAAATGGCGTACCTGCTGGAAACCATCAACACGACGCTGGCCAACCGGGAGAAATGGCAGAAGCGCTACACCGGCGATTACCTGGCCAAAACCGAAAACCGGCAGGAGAAGAAATTCCTGAACGAACTGACGACCCTGATCGAAAATCACCTGACCGACCCGTCGTTCGGCGTGGAGCAGCTCAGCCGCGAGATGGGCCTGTCGCGGGTGCAGCTTTACCGCAAAGCGCAGGCCTTGCTGGGCAAAAACGTCAACGAATACTTCGTAGAAATCCGGCTCAAGAAAGCCAAAGCCCTGCTGGCTGAAACCGGCAAACCCATCGCCGAAATTGCTTACGAAACCGGCTTCAGTTCCCCGGCCTATTTCACTACGTTCTTCAAGCAGCACACCCAGCGCACGCCATCGGAGTTCCGGAAGTCGCCGTCGGTGAGCGTGTAACTCTGTAGCCTGTTCTTCCGGTCGACCGGTAATCTCCCCCCTGCTTTCAGGCCGCCCTCACCGCCGGAGGTAAACCCAATCCTGCCGCAGATAAACCCTCGGTTTTATAACGCACTGACGGCGACTACTTTTGATTCGTTCTACGGTTAATCAAATGCTCGTCGAATTGTATGAAAACTCCTTTACTGCAATACCCAATACCAACTATATTCAACCCGAAAGTTTGTAGACATCTTTGTTTGTCTACGTACCGGCTTGTACCGACACACTCCTTTTACTGTATGAAACCACCGTATACCCTACTGCTTCTCTGTTCCCTGTCCACTCAACTTGCCCTGGGTCAGGCTACCCAGACCCTGCGCGGGCGGGTTGTTGATAAAGAGTCCAAGTTTCCGCTGGTTGGTGCCACCATACTGGTCACAACAGCCGACAAGGGCATCGTTGCCGATACGTCAGGAACGTTCCGGCTGGCGGGCGTTCCGGTTGGACGGCACACGGTAAAAGTGTCGCTGGTCGGCTACAAAGACGCCCTGTTGAACGACATCATCATCGATGCGGGCCGGGAGAAAATCCTCGATGTTGAACTGGAAGAAGAAATCCGGCAGCTCACGGCCGTAACTGTTCAGGCACAGCGTACCGGCGAAGCCCGCAACGAAATGGCGGTCGTATCGGCCCGGCAGTTTTCGGTCGACGAGACCAACCGCTACGCCGGCAGCCGGGGCGAACCGGCCCGCATGGCCTCCAACTTCGCCGGTGTGCAGGGGGCCGACGACTCCCGCAACGACATCGTGATTCGGGGGAACTCCCCACAGGGCGTGCTGTGGCGGGTCGATGGCGTCAGCATTCCCAACCCCAACCACTTTGCCATTGCCGGAACGTCGGGCGGGCCGGTCAGTATCATCAACAACCGATACCTGGCCAATTCCGACTTCTTTACGGGCGCCTTTCCGGCCGAATTCGGCAATACCATTGCCGGGGCGTTTGATCTGAAGCTGCGCAACGGCAACAACGAACGCCACGAAAAAATGCTGCAATTCGGATTTCTGGGTACGGAAGCGATGGTTGAGGGTCCCTTGTCGAAAAAATCGGGCGCGTCCTACCTGGCTACGTATCGGTACGCGAACCTGTGGCTTTTCAGCAAACTGGGCATCGACATCGGTACGCAGGCTGTACCAGCTTACCAGGACGGCTTTTTCCGGCTAAACTTCCCCCTGAAGAAACGGAACGGCGAATCGGGCGGATCATTGGCCCTCTGGGCACTCGGCGGCACCAGCACTATTGATATTCTGATTAGTCAGCAGGAGGTAAAGGACCGGAACATTTTCGGTCAGAACGACCGCGATCAGTACTACACCTCCCGGATGGGTGCCGCGGGCCTGACTTACACCCGGCCGCTGAACCGGCAGACGTTCCTGAAAGCGACGCTGGCGGTATCGGGCAACGCGCAGGATGCCAATCACGACTACCTGTTCCTGCGCAAGGATGGCAGCGGTAATCCACTGGTACAGAACAGCCGCTACGTAATCGACTCGCTGCGCCCTATTCTGGACTACCGGTTTTCGGAAGTTTGCTACGCACTGTCGACCTATGTCAACCACAAGCTCAGCGCCCGGGCCACGATCAAAGCCGGGCTGAACACGGATCTGTACCATTTCAAAGCATTCGACAGCGTGCGGACGTTTGTGGATGTCAACTTCACCCGCTTTACCCCATGGCGCACCCGCTGGAACACCAACGAAGCGTTTGCACTCGTTCAGCCGTACGTGAGCTACCGCAACCGCCTGACTGAAAACCTGACGCTGACGGCCGGCCTGAACGCCCTCTGGTTTACCCTCAACAATCGGAGTCTGTCGCCCATTGAGCCGCGGCTGGGGCTGAGCTGGGACCTGCCGGGACGCCAGAAGCTGAGTCTGGCCACGGGGCTACACAGCCAGGTTCAGCCGGTGTACGCTTACTTTTACGCCGAAGACCTCAACAGTTCAACCGACGCGGCACAACTGGCCAATCGGAACATGGGCCTGACCAAAAGCTGGCATTACGTCGCCAGCTACCAGCGGCTGCTGGGCCGCAACATCCGCGTGCTGCTGGAAACGTACTATCAACGGCTGTTCAACATTCCGGTTGAGCGGGAGCGGTCGTCGTTTTCGCTGGTTAACGCAGGGGCCTCCTTCTCCCGGGTCTTTCCGGGGCCCGTGGCCAACACCGGTACCGGCCGCAACTACGGCGTGGAGCTGACCGTAGAGAAATTTTTCAGCAACAACTACTACTTCTTGCTAACCGGCTCGCTGTTTGACGCCAAATACAAAGGCTCAGACGGCGTACTGCGTAATACTGACTTCAACGGCCGCTACGCGTTCAACGCCCTGTTCGCCCGCGAGTTCGCGTTCCGGCGGTCGTCGCTCACGCTGGGCTTCAAGTACACCGCCACGGGCGGACGCTGGTACGGCCCTGTCGATGAGCGGGCGTCGCGGCTGAATCAGGAAGTGATTTTCCAGAATGAAGGGCGCAACACCATGCAGTTTGCCCCGTATCGGCGGTTCGACCTGAAGGCCGACTATAAAATCAATCGGGGTGCCATTGGTCGCCGGGGTCTGACCCATACCGTTTCGGTAGACCTGGTCAACGTGCTGGGCGTCCAGAATATCCTGTCGCTGAGCTACGCCCCACAACCAGACGGTAGCATTATCAAGCAGGAATATCAGTTGGGTTTCCTGCCAATTTTCCTGTACCGGATTGACTTCTGACGGGGGCCGTCCAACGGGGTCGACAGGCGCGGTTGGGGAGCTGTGGATGATGAGTGTCCGGTTCAGAACGGGATACTCATCATCCACAGCTCCCCGACTGGTTTTATAACCCTTTCCGTACCACAACCCACTGTTACAAAATCATAAATTCATGTAGCAAAAGTAGAATCCTGCCAATGTATTACAATAATAATACGTTGATAATCAAAATATTACGTATAATCTTAAAATTAGAACTATCTGAACGATTTCTAAAAGCCCACCGGAATACGGTACGGTAGCTTTGACTCATCAATCGACAATTTCCGGTCTGTTATGAGTCAACAACAACGTGTTTTTTTCTGGTCGATAACGGCCGCTCTGGGTGGCTTCCTCTTTGGGTTCGATACGGCCGTAATCTCCGGCGTCGAGCAGGCGCTGCAACCCCTCTGGAACCTGAGCGTGTGGGAACACGGCCTGACGGTTTCGATGGCCCTGATCGGCACCGTACTGGGGGCCATGCTCGGTGGAATCCCCGCCGACCGCCTGGGTCGGCGGCAAACGCTTTTCTGGATTGCGGTCCTGTATCTGGTATCCTCGCTGGGTTCCGCCCTGGCTACAGACTGGAGCCTGTTTCTGGTGTTCCGGTTCATGGGCGGGCTGGGCGTTGGGGCGTCGTCGGTGTCGGCACCCATGTACATCACCGAGATTTCGCCGGCACGGTCGCGCGGCCGGCTCGTGGCCCTGTTCCAGTTTAACGTTGTGCTGGGTATTCTGATCGCCTACCTGTCGAACTACCTGCTCCAGGAGCTGGGCGACAATGCGTGGCGGTGGATGCTGGGCGTGCAGGCGGCTCCGTCTCTCCTGTTCCTGATCGCCGTGCTGAACATCCCGGAAAGCCCGCGCTGGCTGCTGCTGAAACGCGGTCGGGTCGACGAAGCCCGTGAGGTGCTGCGGATGATCGACGGCGACAACTATGAACTGACGCTGAACGCGCTTCAGCTCAGCGCCGAGCAGCAAACGCTCTCGCACAAACCCGCCCGACTCTTCTCATCCCGCTACAAAACCCCGATCATGCTGGCCGTGCTGTTCGCCGTTTTCAACCAGGTGTCGGGTATCAACGCCATTATCTACTACGCCCCCCGGATCTTTGAAATGACGGGACTCGGCAAAAGCTCAGCGTTGTTATCGTCGGCAGGGATTGGCGTTGTCAACCTGTTGTTCACCCTACTGGCCGTTAACCTGATCGACCGCTTTGGTCGCCGGACGCTCATGCTCATTGGTTCAGTGGGCCTGATCGTTACGCTCGGTCTGGTCGCGCGGGCCTTCTATGTCGAGGATTTTGGCAGTATGTCGGTGCCGATTCTCCTGTTCGTGTACATCGCCTTCTTTGCTTTCTCGCAGGGTGGAGTGATCTGGGTGTTCATCTCCGAAATCTTCCCCAACGAAGTCAGGGCCGACGGGCAGGCGCTGGGCAGCTTCACGCACTGGCTGATGGCGGCCATCATCACCTTTACGTTTCCCTACTTCGCCGGGCAGCTTGGCGGTGCCTACACCTTCTCGTTCTTCTGCCTGATGATGGTGCTTCAGCTCGTATTCGTCCTTCGATTTATGCCCGAAACCAAGGGTACCAGCCTGGAACAGGTCGAAAAAACCTTCGTCGTTCATTAAAACGGTCGCGGTATTCGGTTTTCGGCTATTCCGCTCAACGCGATCTGTGCCGATAAAACGACCGAAAACCGGGCACCATTCCCAGAAAACAAAAAACTGTAAACCGATTATGACACCAATCCTTGTCTGTTTTGGCGAAACGCTCTGGGACGTACTGCCCAGCGGTAAGCAACCCGGTGGAGCGCCCATGAACGTAGCGGTACATCTCCGCAACTTTGGTTTAGACGCACGCATGATCAGCCGGGTCGGCGAGGACGATCCGGGTAACGAACTCCTCGATTTCATTGCCGGTAAAGGCATCCCGACCGATACGATTCAGCGCGGCCAGACGCACCTCACCGGCATTGTAAAAGCGAACGTCAGCGATTGCAACGAGGTAACGTACAAGATCGTCCAGCCCGTAGCCTGGGACTACATTCAGTACGATGAGTCGCTGGCCCGGCTGGTTGAACAGGCCGATGTGTTCATTTACGGGAGCCTGGCGGCCCGGAGCCAGACCTCACGCGATACGCTCTACCGCCTGCTGAAAACCGCCCCCCTGAAGGTATTTGACGTTAACATCCGGCCTCCGCATTACAGCCGCGAGATCATTGAACACCTGCTCGCCGAGGCCGACATCGTCAAGATGAACCACCACGAACTGACCGAAATCGCGGCCTGGTACGGAACCCACCCGGGCGAAGCAGCCGCGATGCAGGCCCTTATGGAGCGCTTTTCGGTCCGGACGCTCTGCGTTACCCGCGGTGAGAAAGGAGCCGTACTCCTGAATCAGGACGGCTTCGTGCAGCAGGCCGGTTTTCCGGTAACGGTAGCCGACACCATCGGCAGCGGGGATGCGTTCCTGGCGGCTTTTCTCTCTAAGACCCTGCAGGGCGAATCGGCGCAGAAAACCCTGGCGTTTGCCTGCGCTGCCGGGGCTTACGTGGCTACGCAGCGGGGCGCTACCCCCGACTTTTCGGAGCAAACGATCACCAACGCAGCGCAAATGGCCATGACCGCCTGATTTTTTACAAATGCACTAACGTAAACCATTTTCTCCCATGAAAAAGTATCTATCTACGATCGTCGTCCTGCTGATGACGGTGCAGCTGGCCTTGGCGCAGCGCACGGTTTCGGGGAGCGTCGTCGACGCCAAAACCCAGGAGCCCCTGATTGGTGCCAGCATCATCATTCCCGGCACAACCATCGGTACGGTAGCCGACCCTAAAGGTAAATTCTCAATTTCAGTACCGGCCAGCGCCACGAGCGTTACGGTATCGTTCATTGGCTATACGGCTCAGGAAGTGCCGGTCAGGGGTGTCGATAACGTAACGGTTGCCCTGGTGGAAGGCGGGCAGCTGGCCGAAGTCGTGGTGCTGGGGTATACAACCTCCCGGCGGCAGGACCTGACCGGTGCCGTGGCGGTTATCGAACCGGCTGTTACAAAAAACACCAGTTCGGGCAATCCGCTCCAGGCGTTGCAGGGACGTACCCCCGGCCTGTTCATCGAAAAGACCGGAACCCCTTCGGGCGAAGCCAGCCGCATTCTGATTCGGGGTTCCAATACGTTAGGTAACAACGATCCGCTGTTTATCATCGACGGCGTACCGACCAAACGGCCGCAGGTATTCCAAAGTCTGAACCCAACGGCTATTCAGTCCATCCAGGTCCTGAAAGATGCCTCTTCGGCGTCGATTTTCGGAGCTCGGGCATCGAACGGCGTCATTGTCGTCACGACCAAAAACGGCTCGAACACCGACGGCAAACTGAACGTACAGTTCAATACCAGCATCACGGCCCAGTCGGAAAAGCCCCAGCGTTTCAGGATGCTGAACGCGGCCGATCGGGGACGGGCACTCTGGCAGGCATCCGTGAACGACGGCATCGATCCGGCATCGGCTTACGGGGAAATCTATACGTTCAACTGGAACAGGGATTTCCGGAATCCGCAACTAACCGGCGTGACGGTAAACCCCTTCGTAGGAGGCAATCAGAACGTACCGGTGGGCGATACCGACTGGCAGAATGAACTCTACAAAACGGCTTACGTGACCAACAACGACCTGACCATTTCGGGGGGTACGCCCAACTCGTCCATTCTCGTTAACCTGAGCTACTTCAACAACACGGGGCTGGTCAGATACACCGGCTACGACCGACTCACGGGCCGCGTTAACGGGCTGACCAGCAAGTTCAACGGGCGATTCAAACTCGGCGTTAACCTGCAGATGACCACCTCGCGGGAAACCCCGGTAAGCTCCGATCTGGGTGGTGCGCCAACTCCGGGGCTGGCCGTGACGCTCGCGCCGACGATCCCGGTGTACACCAGCACCGGCGACTTCGCCGGACCGCTTGGCTCGGGCTACTCAGACCGCAACAATCCGGTGTTCATGCAGTACATCAACCGCTGGGACAAGGTCAACCGGACGTTTCTCTTCGGCAACGTATTCACGGAGCTTGAACCGATTCCGGGGCTGATCTTCCGGTCGTCGCTGGGGATGGATAACGCCGGCTTCTCGAACAAAAACATCGAGCAGTCGTTCCAGAACGGCTTCATTGCCCGGTCGTTGAACAGCCTTACGCTGAACACCAACAAATTTCTGAGCCTGACCTGGACCAACACGCTGCGCTACAGTTTCGGACTGGGCGACCACCGCTTCAACGTACTGGGCGGTGTTGAAGCCATTCGCGACAATCTGAACGACGTGATTTCGTACCGCGAGAACTTTGCGGTGCAGACCGAGGACTTCTTCGTCCTGAGTGCCGCGTCGGGCAACGCCAGCAGTACCGGTACGTCGACCGGCAGCCGGCTGCTTTCGCAGTTCGCCCGCATCGATTACAACTTCTCAGACCGTTACCTGGCCGCCCTGACGCTCCGCCGGGATGGTTCCTCGCGCTTTGGTGCCCAGAACCGCTACGGCTTTTTCCCGGCGGCTTCGGTCGGCTGGCGCATCGATAAGGAAGCGTTCATGCAGAACATAAAAGCGATCAGCAGCCTGAAACTGCGGGCCGGCGCGGGCCGAATCGGCAACCAGGATATTGGTGATCTGGCCCGGTTTGGTTTGTTCGAGCCCCGCTATGGTACGCTGGCGTCGCAGGTACCCAACGGTCATAACGGCTTCTTCGATCAGTTCTGGAACGTGGGAACGGCCTACGACCTGAACGGCGTCAACTCGGGTACCCTGCCGTCGGGCTTCGTGCAGACCCAGGGCGAAAACACCGCCCTCAAGTGGGAAACGACGGACGAGGTCAACGTGGGACTGGATTTCTCGTTTCTGAACGGGAGTCTGGCCGGTTCGTTCGACTATTTTGCGCGGCAGACCCGCGACATTCTGATCAAGCCACCCGTTGCGGCTGCCGTTGGTGAAGGTCAGCTGAAATTTGTCAACGGAGCCACCAAAACGAACAAAGGCTTCGAGTTGTCGCTGGGGTATTATGGCAAGCCCATCGGCAACTTCACCTACAACGTATCGGCCAACTTTGCCCGCTTCCGCGACCGGATCACGGTGCTGCCCGAAGAAGTACGCTCGGCCTTCGCCGGCAATGCGGTAACGACCATCATCGGCCGTTCACAGTTTGACCTGTTTGGCTACCGGACCGATGGTATCTTCCAGAATCAGGAAGAAGTGAACAACCATGCCGTTCAGGTAGGAGCCGCGCCGGGCCGTATCCGCTACCGCGATCTCAACGGCGACAACAGGATTGACGCGCTGGATCAGGAGTTTTACGGTACAACCCTGCCCGGCCTCGAATACGGGGCGCAGGTACAGCTGGGCTACAAAAACTTCGACTTTGCCATTTTCGGCTCGGGCGTAGCCGGTCGGACGGGTTTTGATTCGTACACGTTCTACAACAACTTCATCCGGGGCCGCGATAACGTAGGACCGGGGGTTTTCGATGCCTGGACACCCCAGAATACCTCGTCGCCCATCCCGGCCCTGACGCTCTCGGACGGCAACAACGAAACCCGGCCGTCGAATTACTTCAACGTCAATACCTCGTACTACAAGATCCGGAACATTCAGCTGGGTTACACCTTCCCGAAAGGAGCCATCGGCAAGTTTGGCCTGACCAGCCTGCGGCTCTACGGCATGGCCGAGAACGTAGTCTGGTTCAAAAGCAGGAGCTTTTTGGGACCTGATCCGGAGCGGGTCGATGTCAACACGGTACCCGTGCCCCGCACGTTCACGTTCGGTTTAAATGTCTCTTTCTAAAACCAGCAACCTCACGATCATGAAAACTAAACGACTACTTTCGGGCCTGCTCATGGTGGGTGGCAGCCTCTTCTCTTCCTGCACCGATTTTCTGGAATACCAGCCGCAGGGCACTCTTTCTTCGGATAACATCAAAAGCGCCGGTAATGCCGACGCGCTCGTTACGGCCGCTTATGCGTCGTTGGGCAACGGCGAGATGATTGGCCCCGTTGCGAGCATGTGGGTGTACGGCAGCGTCCGCGCCGACGACGCCCACAAAGGCGGTGGTGGCGTAGCTGACCTGGAAGACATTAACTTCTACGAGCAGCACAACCTGACGCAGCCGCAGCAGGGTGGCGGCTTCTTCCACCCCTACACCTGGGAAAATTACTACAAGGCCATCTCCCGCGCCAACGTTGCGATCCGGTCGATCAACGCGCTGAACGAGAGCGATTATCCGCTGAAGAAAACCCGGCTGGGAGAGCTGCGCTTCCTGCGGGGACACGCGCACTTCATGCTCAAGATCCTGTTCAAATACGTTCCGTACGTAGACGAAACGCTGACGAACGATCAGATTCTGACGACCTCGAACCGGCAGTACACCAACGATGAACTCTGGAACAAAATTGGTGAGGATTTCCAGTTCGCGGTCGATAACCTCCCGCCGACCCAACCTGAGCGGGCACGGGCCAACAAGTTTTCGGCTGCGGCTTACCTGGCCAAACTGCGATTGTTTCAGGCCTACGAGCAGGACGAAAGCCACAAGGTCATGAACATCAACAGAGCCCGATTGCAGGAAGTAGTGAGGCTCACGGACATGGTAATCAGTTCGGGCCAGTACAGCCTTCAGCCCGACTATGCCGAGAATTTCCTGCCGGAGTTCGACAACGGCGTCGAATCGGTGTTTGCGGTGCAGTATTCGATCAACGATGGTACAACGCTGGGGCGGCTGAACTTCGAAACGGGTTTGAATTACCCGCACGGGGCTCCGCAGTACGGCTGCTGCGGCTTCCACCAGCCTACGCAGAACCTGGCCAATGCGTTTGGTACGGACGCCAGCGGACTGCCTAAATTCGATACGTACAACAATGCAAACATCAATTTCCAGACCGCCACCGTTGATCCACGCGTGGATCATACCATCGGCATCGACGGTCACCCGTACAAATACAACGCGGCCCTGCCGTTCAGCAACAGCTGGGTGCGCGATCCGGGCGTGTATGGTTTCTTCCAAAGTATGAAAGAACAGCAGCTGGCCACTAGTTCATCGTACAAAAAGCAGGGGCCATTTATCGGGACGTCGAAAAACATCGACATCATCCGATACGCCGATGTCCTGCTCTGGCAGGCTGAAGCGTACATTGAGCTGGGTCAGCCGAATCAGGCGCTGCCCCTGATCAACCAGATTCGGGAGCGGGCTGCAAAAAGCACCGGCCGTCTGAAAAAAGCCGACGGTACCGACCCGTCGAAGTACCTGATCAGGCCGTATGAGGCCGCCAACTGGACGCAGGCCTATGCCCGTCGGGCGCTGCAATGGGAACGGCGGCTCGAATTTGCCACGGAAGGGCCACGTTTCTTCGACCTGGTTCGCTGGGGCATTGCCGAACCAACGCTGAACGCCTACCTGGCCGTTGAGAAAACCCGGCGATCCTTTCTGGGCGGGGCCAGGTTCACCGCGGGCCGCGATGAATATTTGCCGATCCCACAACGGGAGATAACCTTCACCAAAGGCTTATACAAGCAGAATCCCGGTTATTAAACCCAGTCCCGGTTCAGGCAAGCCGATCGGCTGACCTGAATCGGGATTTAGCAAGCAGATAATCAGCATGAAAGAAATACTCTTGACTCTGACGTTCCTGGCATCACTGCCCCACGTCTCGACTGGTCAGACCACGCAAGCCGGCCAGAAATCGGAAGTCCACCGGCTCCAGTACCATTTTTCGCCGAAAGCCCACTGGATGAACGATCCAAACGGCATGGTTTACCACAAGGGGACGTATCACCTGTTTTTTCAACACTACCCCAACGGAACCACCTGGGGGCCTATGCACTGGGGACATGCCACCAGCAAGGACATGGTACACTGGCAGGAGCAGCCCATCGCGCTTTATCCCGATAGCCTGGGGTACATTTTCTCGGGAAGTGCCGTTGTTGATGTCAATAATACGAGCGGGTTCGGTAAGGATGGTCAGGTGCCGCTGGTCGCCATTTTTACGCACC
Organism: Fibrisoma montanum; assembly: GCF_003583365.1. Classification (GTDB taxonomy): domain Bacteria; phylum Bacteroidota; class Bacteroidia; order Cytophagales; family Spirosomataceae; genus Fibrisoma; species Fibrisoma montanum. The sequence goes on along the minus strand of NZ_QXED01000002.1, from coordinate 191,655 downwards.
ACAACGCTTCGCTGGAGAAGACGAAGAAATCAGACAAATACCAGTACCAGAGTATTGCTTACAGCCTCGACGAAGGACGGACCTGGACCAAATACGCGGGTAATCCCGTATTGCCCAACCCCGGCATCGTTGACTTCCGCGACCCGAAGGTGCGCTGGTTTGAGCCGCAGAAGAAATGGATCATGACGCTGGCCACCAAAGACCGCGTTACGTTCTACTCGTCGCCCAACCTGAAAGACTGGACCAGAGAAAGTGAGTTTGGTAAGGAAGTAGGGGCCCACGGGGGCGTCTGGGAGTGCCCGGACCTGTTTCCGCTCGACCACAACGGCCGCAAAGCCTGGGTGCTGCTGGTCAGCATCAATCCGGGCGGACCGAATGGCGGCTCGGCAACGCAGTATTTCGTCGGCGACTTCGACGGAAAGACCTTCCGGCCTTACTCGACCAACACCAAATGGATGGATTACGGCACCGACAACTACGCCGGGGTTACGTTTTCCAATACCGGCGACCGCGTGGTGCTGATGGGCTGGATGAGCAACTGGCAATACGCGAATGTGGTGCCTACTACCTCCTGGCGCAGTGCGACTACCGTACCGCGCGAGCTTGGTTTGAAGGAAGTGAACAAAGAGCTGTACCTGACCTCGACCCCGGTGAAGGAACTGGACGTACTCCATGAGAAGACCAGCTCGCTGCGTAACGTAGCCGTAAAAGGGCAGTATGACCTGACGGCCAAAACCGGCGGCCGGAACGAGCTGTTCAAACTGACCCTAACGGCTGCCCCTACCAGCGACTTTGCCATTGTACTCGCCAATGAGCAGGACAACGAACTGGTGGTTGGCTACGATAAAGCGGCTAACGCGTACTACATTGACCGGACAAAATCCGGTAAAACTGGTTTCGAGAAAGGCTTTGCCAGGCGACACACCGCCCCGCGTCTGTCGACCGACGGTACCATTACGCTCACGCTGCTGGTCGATGTAGCCTCCGTTGAATTGTTTGCTGATAACGGGTTGACGGTCATGACGGACATTTTCTTTCCGGAAAAGAATTTGAGCAGCGTATTCATCAGATCGGCGCCGGGAACAACCCTCCCGACGCTGACGTACACGCCACTGAAGCCCTCTCTGGAGCCCGGACTATGATGAACCCGACCTGCGAAACCATAATGGCCGCTTAACAAAACGCCCCGCTCGACGATCGAGCGGGGCGTTTACCATATCGGTTAACCCAGGTTAGTCACTACGACGACCTGACAGAATGCTGAGGTAATAAAGCAGCGTAGCCAGTGAACCCAGCGCGGCTACTACGTACGTCATAGCGGCCCACCACAGCGCATCTTTGGCATAACCATATTCGCGCTTGTTGACAATACCCCGGTTCTGCACCCAGGCCAGGGCCCGCTTGCTGGCGTCAAATTCGACGGGCAGCGTAATGAAACTGAACAGGGTCGTGACGGCAAACAAACCCACACCGATAGTAAGCGGCAGCGGTGTCGTTTGCAGCATGAAGATGCCTAGCAGGATTACCCATTGTAAATACCGCGAGGCAACGCTTACAATCGGCACAATGGCCGACCGGAACTGCAAAGGCCCGTAGGCTACTTTATGCTGTACGGCGTGACCACATTCGTGGGCCGCCACCGCAGCGGCCGCTACGCTTCGGCCGTAGTAAACGTCGGCACTCAGGTTCACGGTTTTTTCCTGCGGATTGTAGTGGTCAGTGAGCATACCTTCCACCGACACGACGCGCACGTCGTAGATACCGTTTTCGTTCAGCATCTTCTGCGCAATCTCCGCTCCGCTCAGGCCGTTGCTCAACCCAACTTGTGAATACTCGTTAAACTTACTCCGCAACCGCCAGCTCACAAACGCACTGAGGCCGAAGATCACGATCATTAATATCCAGGGTGAAATCATTGTTCGTTGTTAGGTTACTTGTCAGGGTATTCTTTTGTGGCGACCAACTTAGTGGCCTACCGATAATAAAACAAGAAATTCACCTAAAGTGTCCCGAAAATCTTGCCGTTTATCCTGAAAACAGGACGCTGAACAACCCAGACTGCCTGCTGCAATGAGTTTAGCCGTCCAATTACCGAGGCTCCGGTGATTCTACGGCCTGTTCTGAGCCAACCGCGCAGCTATCTGATCCGCTCTAAAATGCCTCCATCGGCATCACACTCGACGTCGTGGCAACCAATGGTGTTGAATCGGGCCTGTTACCGGTTGACTTCCGGCGCAGCGTATCATTATACCCGTAAAAATTTTTCACTTTCCGAGGGATAAAAACCGCGACTTCGTTCTTCGGAAGATAGACAACGGTTACGCCCGCATGGAACAGCCCTACCACCGGTTCACGGCCCGGGATTTTGTCCTCGACGATGCATTCCGGCGCTGGATTCTTCAGCCCGACGAGGAAAGCATGACGTTCTGGCACACTTTTATGCTTAGTCATCCGGAGCAGCAGACGGCTATTGACGAAGCCGCGTCGATGGTGCTTCACCTCCGGGCCAGCCACGACGACCTGACCGACAGCAGCCTGCAGCGCATACGGCAGGTGCTGGAACAGGCTTTTGACGAGCAGCAACCACTGGCTTCGGTACGTCCGCTGCGTGTCTGGCAGCGATCGGGCTGGCTGTGGCCGATTGCCGCGTCGCTGACGGGTCTGTTACTGCTGGCCGGTGGAACGATCTGGTACGTGCGTCAGCCCCGCCAGGAGCGTATTCATACGGCTTATGGCGAGAACCGCACCGTTACGCTGCCCGACGGCAGTACGGTGCTGCTCAACGGCAACTCGACCCTGACGTTTACCGCCAACTGGACGGACGATCAGCCCCGCGAAGTCTGGATCGACGGCGAAGGGTATTTCAAGGTCACCAAAAAATACAGTCGGCAAGCGGCCCGTACTAAACGCGTAACGTTTGTTACGCACACGCCCAACCTGGACATTACGGTGCTTGGCACGCAGTTTAACGTGAACAGCCGACGCGGCCATACCGACGTCACCCTCGTAGAAGGCCGCGTGCAGCTGGTCAAACCAGGCCAGACAGCCGGCAACGGCATTGAACTCAAACCGGGCCAGGTAGCCTCGGCCAGACCCAGCGTTGAAAAAGTGGCCATCCGTAGCGAAAAACCGCTGTTACGTACCTCCTGGGTGCACCATCAGTTCGTGTTCGACAACATGGCTCTGAGCGACATCGCCCAGCAACTGAAGGATACGTACGGCCTGGAACTGGTATTTGAAGACAGCGACTTAGCCGCCCGGCGATTCACCGGCAACCTGTCCAACGAAGACATCGAAACCCTGCTGGCAACCCTCTCGGCTACGTTCAATCTGACCACCGACCGGGCGGCCAACCAGATTGTGCTGCGACGGGCCAGATAACCCGACCGGCCGGCGGGTGGCCTTTTCCTAACAAGTTTAACAAGCCGTATCAGCAACAATTAACTCAACATCAACTCGACTTATGACACCACAACATCGACTTACGAAATCCTCAGTTTACGTTAACTACAGTGGTAATTTTTTCCCGTTATGAAAAACCAATCTACAACCATTCCGCTGCTCATTGGCATCAGCCTGTGTGCCTGGCCGAACCTGGTGGATGCTCAGTTGCTGAGCCGGGCCGAACCGTCACTTACCCAACAGACAACGTCAGCAAGCCGGGCCGTTCGCACCCGACCGCTCAAGAAGGCCCTGTCGGATCTCGAACGTCGGTTCGGGGTCAGTTTCGCGTACGATGATCAACTGGTCGCCAGCCGACAGACCAGCGTAGTCCCTGAAGGGGCTTCGCTCGAAGAAGCGTTGCTCCAGTTGCTACGTCCGCAGGGGCTTCGCTATACGAAAATCAAGGAAAAGCTGTTCGTGATTCAGCCGGCCGAAACACCGGCAGCCGAAGCCCCGCGGGACGCAAAAAACGACATGGCCGGGACCATACCCTCGGCCGGCGTCCTGACTGAATCGGCGTTGGCGGCCGTTGCCCCGCAGGTGAAACGCATCAGCGGTCAGATAACGGATGAAACAGGACAGGGCCTGCCCGGTGCCAACGTCATCGAAAAAGGAACGAACAACGGTACCAACACCGACGCGAACGGCAACTTTGTCCTGAACGTCAGCGACCAGGCCACTACGCTCACCATTTCGAGTGTGGGCTACGTGTCCCAGGACGTGGCCATCGGCAACCAGACCACCATCAACGTGCAGCTGGTACCCGACAACCGGACACTGGAGGAGGTGGTGGTGATCGGGTATCAGGCCGTACGGAAGCGTGACGTAACGGGAGCCAACGCGGTCATCAACCCTACCGAAGCGAACCGCGTCACGGCGCAGTCGCTGCCCGAGTCCATCCAGGGACTGTCGCCGGGCGTTACCGTACGTAATACGGGGGTGCCGGGTCAGCAGGCGTCCATCCAGATCCGGGGGGTAGCCAGCTTCCTGAATACGGAACCCCTCTACGTCATCGATGGCATGATTGCCGATGCCAACCCGACGATCAATACCGACGACATTGAATCCATCCAGATTCTGAAAGACGCGTCGGCGGCTGCTATCTACGGGTCCCGGGCGGCCAATGGCGTGGTCATCATCACCACCAAGCAGGGCAAGGAAGGCCCGGCGCGGGTTTCGTTCACGGGCAAATACGGCATACAGCAGGCGTACAAACGCTGGGACGTCATGAACGCGTCGGAGTTTGCGGCCCTGCAGCGTACGCAGTACCAGAACTCAGGCCAAACCCCGCCCGTCAGCGTAGCCGAAGGAACGTTCAACCCGGCTATCGACACCGACTGGCAGGATCAGGTGCTGCGGACCGGCAGTTTACAGGATTATAACCTGACCCTGTCGGGGGGGACGAAAACGGGCCGGTACCTGCTGTCGGGCAGTTATTTCAACAATACGGGCTACGTCATCGGCAGCAATTTCAACCGGGCCAGTCTGCGGATCAATACCCGCAACGAATTCGGGCGCTTTACCTTCGGCGAGAACGTAGTGCTGACGAACTCCAACGTGCAGAACCAGCCGATAGGAACCAATCCGATCTACGATATGGCCTACAACCTGCCCGTAATTCCGGTTCAGGACCCCAGCTACATCAGCCCAACGAATCCGGAGGGCTACGGTATCGGTTCGATCAACAGCATCTCGTACGCCTACAACCCCGTGGCCGCCCGAAATCTGTCCAGCAACCGGAGCAACTTCGCCCGGCTGGTCGGCAACGCCTTCCTGGAGTTCAAGTTCGCCGACTGGCTCTCCTATCGCTTCAACGCCGGTCTGGATGCCAGCTTCGACTACACGCAGAACCTCCGCCGGGTGGGTGTGTATCAGTACAACGCAGCCCCCGTTCCCAGTTCGATCAATGAAGACCGTTCGCGGTTCACGAGCCTCCTGTTTGAACACACGCTGAACTTTAACCGGACGTTTGGTCTGCACAACATCAACGGCGTGGTGGGGATCAGCCAGCAAAACACCCGACGCGACGTGACCACGGGCGGCCGCACAAACCTGGCGTTTGCCGGTGGTCAGTACCTGCCCACGATCGGGGCCGCTTCGGGCATCGCTACGTCGGCCGGCGGTACGCCCGAGTACTACCGCATTCTGGGGTATCTGGGCCGGATCAATTATACCTACAACGACCGCTACCTGCTGACCCTGACCGGGCGCGTCGACCAGGATTCGCGGTTCGGTCCGAACTACCGAACGGGTTTCTTCCCATCAATAGCGGGTGCGTGGCGCATCAGTGAAGAGAAATTTTTCAACGTAGACTGGATCTCCGATCTGAAGCTGAGCGCTTCGTACGGCAAGCTGGGGATTGTGGTGCCGACGCTGGGCTCCTTCCCGTATACGGCCTTTATCAACAACAACCCCCGGGCCATTTTCGGCGACGGCCAAACCGCGAACGTCGGAGCCTATCAGGCGCAGCTGGCCAACCCGAACCTGCGCTGGGAAGAGCGGATTCAGCAGAACTACGGGCTGACGGCCAGTTTCCTGAACAACCGCATTACGGCTGAATTCAACGTGTATAACTCCCTGTCGTCGGATGCCATCCTGAACCTCACCGTACCGGGCTACCTGGGTAACCTGCGGGGAAATCCATACGTGAACACGGCTTCCATCCGCAACCGGGGGGTCGAGTTCTCGGCGACGTACCGCAATAACGAAAACGCCTTCAAGTGGGACGTATCGGGTAATTTCACCACCATCCGCAACCGGGTCGAGAACGTCGGCAACCAGGGGCAGGACATCAACTACATCGTCAGCGGCAACACGCGGTCGCAGGTGGGCAATCCGGTGGGTCAGTGGTTTGTGCTGAAAACGAACGGCCTCTTTCAGACCCAGGAGGAGATCAATAACTACCGGGGGCCCGACGGTTCGCTGATCCAGCCGAACGCCAAACCAGGCGATATCCGCTACGAGGATGCCAACAACGACGGCCGCATCGACGTCAACGACCGGCAGTTTGTTACGTCGCCCTGGCCGTCGCTGCAAACCGGTGCGCAGTTTAACGGGTCGTATAAAAACTTCAACCTGAACGTTCAGCTGATCGGCATTTTTGGCTATACGGTCTACAACGACATCCGGCGGATTCTGGACAGCTACCAGAACACCAACTTCCGCCGGGACATCAGCCCGTGGACACCCAACAACACCGACACGAGCGATCCGCGACTGGGCCTGGAAGCCAATGATCAGGGGATTATCTCGAACAACCTCGCCTACAGCGACCGCTGGCTCGAAAACGCTTCCTACGTTCGGGTACGGAACATTGAGCTTGGGTACAACCTGCCCAAAACCCTGACTAACCGGCTCAACGTTCGGGGCGCGCGCGTGTACGTTAGTGGTCAAAATCTATTTACGATCACGAAGTATTCAGGACTTGATCCGGACGTAACGGGGGCCAACATCCAGGAACGGGGCGTCGACAACGGCCACTGGCCCACCCCCCGCGTGATTTCACTCGGTATCAACTGCGACTTCTGATGACCCTTCTTTAGACTCAGCAAACCATGAAAAATAGATTCATACTCCTGGCGCTGGCCGCAACGATAACACTGGCCGGCTGCGATCGGAACTTAGACATTGTAAACCCAAACCAGGTAACGACCCAGGTGTTCTGGCGAACGGCCGACGACGCCCTGGTGGGGGTAAATTCCATTTACAGTACAACGCACCGGGGCGGTATTTCGCGGTGGATGCCGTTTTACTACATCATTCGCTCCGACATCGGCTGGAGCCAGAGCCCCGATCCCGGTATCCTGAACAACATGGACCGGTTCCTGATCAGCGACTATAACTACGGCAATGCGTACAGCGTCTGGAACGATAATTTCATCGGTATCAACCGGGCCAATCAGGTGATCGCCAACGTGCCGACCATCCAGATGGACGAGACCCTGAAGCAGCGGTACATCGGCGAAGCCAAGTTCCTGCGGGCCATGTTTTATTTCCATCTCGTAACCCTGTATGGCAACGTACCGCTGATCCTGACGCCTTCGACGGTAGGCGACCGGCCCAGTTCGGCCACCATTCAGCAGGTATGGGCGCAGATCGAGCAGGATTTAACCGAGGCCATCCCGGCGCTTCCTGCTACGTATGGCGGGGCCGACCTCGGACGCGCTACCAAAGGAGCCGCCTACGCCCTGCTCGCCCGCGCTTATTTTCAGCAGCGCAAGTACAACGAGTCGCTTACTCCTTTGCAGTGGCTCGTTGAAGGCGACGGACGGTCTATTTACGCGCTGGTGCCGAATTACCGCGACAACTTCCTGATCACGACGGAAAACAACCGCGAATCGGTGTTTGAATGGCAGTTTGCCGAGAACCCGGCCGAGTATACCGACGATGACACCGAAACGCCGAACCACAACTACGGTACGTCCATTGCCCAGTTTTTTGGCCCGCAGTCCATCGGCTGGTCAGACGGAGAATGCCGGCGCTGGGTTGTTCGTGAGTTCTACGAGCCCACGACCACCGGTGCCCGCGATCCACGGGTAGCGGCCTCGTTCCTGTTCGATTCAACCGACGTACGGGGGCCTGCCTTCACGCAGATTTACGGCCGAACCTTCCTGGAGCGCTACGGGGCCAACAACCAGCGGGTGTGGTTCCGGAAGTTCCAGAACGATCACTGGAAAAACGAAGAAGGGTACCGGTCGCCGAACAACTGGCGCTACATCCGCTACGCCGATGTGCTGCTGATGTATGCCGAAGCCCTGAACGCCACGGGCCGGACCGCCCAGGCGTACCCCTTCGTTGACCGGGTGCGGCAACGGGCCGGGCTGGCTCCGCTTTCGACGGTGCGGCCGGGTTTGAGTCAGGAACAGTTTCTGAATCAACTGAAACACGAACGCGTCACCGAGCTGGCGGGCGAAGGCTGGCGGTGGAATGATCTGGCCCGTTGGGGTGATCTGGGTCCGCAGTTGGCCGTACGCGACCCGGGCTTTGCGAACTTCCAGCAAGGCCAGGACGAACTCCTGCCCATTCCGCAAACCGACCGGGACTTAAACCCTAATCTCGTCCAGAATCCGAATTATTGAGTTGACCGATGAGAAAACAGTGCTGATTGTTTACCGTAACAATCAGCACTGTTTTCGTTTTCATCCTGAAACCTGGCATCAATGACCGATCGACGCTTTCAATTACCAACGCTAACGGGCCTGCTTCTACTGACCAGCCTGCTGGCTTTTACCCATTGCCGGAAGACCCCGGGTACGTCTACGACAACGCCCTCCCCGAAGCCTACCGTCGATACAACGGGTAAATTCCAGAACCCGCTGCTGACGTCCGGCCCCGACCCCTGGACCATCTACCGCGATGGCTACTACTACGTCACGCACACTACCGGCAATAACCTGGTGCTGTACAAAACCCGGTCGATGAGCCGGTTAAGTTCGGCACCGCGGACGGTCGTCTGGACACCGCCAACGTCGGGGCCGAACTCCCGAAACATCTGGGCGCCCGAGCTGCATTACGTCAACAACCGCTGGTACATTTACTACGCGGCCGACGACGGCCGGAACGAAAACCACCGCATGTGGGTGCTGGAAAACGAATCGGCCGACCCGACGCAGGGCACCTGGGTGTCGAAAGGCGAACTGGAACTGCCCGAAGACAAGTGGGCGATTGACGGAACGCTGCTGCAGCACAACGGCCAGCTTTATTTTGCCTGGTCGGGCTGGCCGAACTTTTCGGATGGGCAGCAGGACCTGTATATGTGCAGGCTCACTAACCCCTGGACGGCCCAGGGTCCCCGGGTGCGCATTTCCACGCCTGAACTCAACTGGGAGAAGGAAGGGAGCCCGGATGTGAACGAAGGGCCCGAGTTTCTGCTGCGCAATGATAAAATCTTCCTGGTGTATTCGGCCAGTCACTGCAGCACGGATGCGTACGCGCTGGGTATGCTCACGGCCAGTGCCACCGCCGATCTGCTCAATCCGGCGTCGTGGACCAAAACACCGCAGCCGGTATTTGGTCCCTACGCCCGCGACGGCGCGTACGGGGTTGGCCACAACAGTTTTTTCACAACACCCGACGGCACCGAAAACTGGTTACTGTACCACGCGAACCCAACCATCAATACGGGTTGCAGCAACCTCCGATCCCCCCGCATCCAGCGGTTTACGTGGAAAGCCGACGGCAGCCCCGATTTCGGCACCCCTGTGCCGCTGAGTGAATGGATTAAACGGCCAAGTGGGGAATAAAGAAAAAGCCTGAATCAACGTTCAGGCTTTTTCTTTTACTTCTGATACGATCTGAATATGTAATCCCAGAACGGCGACGAAACGCCGAAGTTACTGTCGGGATTTTTGTAGTGATGAACACTATGGTTGACCCACAACTGCTTGAAGAAATTCTTCGGGGGTGGATACGCATGCACGATAAAGTGCACGGACAGATACCCCGAATACCCCACCAGGAAGCCCGGGAAGAACGCGTACGACGATTCGCCCATGATCAGGAAAAACATGCCGAAGAACACAAACCACATGATAATGGCCAGCGCCGGCGGCATAGCCAGGCGAGTCTTATCTTTTGGGTACTCGTGGTGAACCCCGTGGAACGTATACTGAATTTTGGCCCGCTGAGGGGTAGTCGGTTCCAGGTGGTACAGGTACCGGTGCAGTATGTATTCGAACAATGAAAAGACGAATAAACCCGCTGCGAATAAAGCAATGATGCGGCCCGTTGAGTAATCGGTGTAATTCAATGCGTACCACAGCAGAAACGCCGACGAGGTCAGCCACATGCTGATCGGTACCATAATGTGAGTCCGCGATAAAGCTTCCAGGATCGGGTTGTCAAACAGTTGCTTTGTCCCGCTGTTCTTGGGTCGTGCGTGACTTTTATAATTGTCAACAGTTCCTTGCATAGAAGTGCTTCGTTTAATAGTGGCGCGAAAGTACAACGAAAAGTGATTCGTAAAAATAAATTTAGTAAAGCAGGTTTACTATCTTCCTACGTCTTAGTAACTTCCAATTGATCGGAAAGTTTTTCCTGCATAGCATTTAAATTCCCTTCGGGAAGCTTCTGCCGGATAATCAACCGCAGGGAGTTATTGTACGTCAGGTAGTTCCACATCCAGTTCAGAAAAATGAACAGACGATTCTTAACACCGAGGATGTTCATCAGGTGAACAAACAGCCAGGTGAGCCAGGCAAAGAAACCGCCAAAATGCAAAAACGGCAGATCGACCACGGCCAATCCCCGACCAATGGTAGCCATAGTGCCCAGGTCGCGGTACGTAAATTCTTCCGGCTGTTCGCCCTTGATCCAGTGAATCAGGTTCTTAGCGAGGTGTTTACCCTGCTGAATGGCCGGCTGCGCAATTTGGGGGTGTCCGTTAGGCCATTTCTCTTCCGTCATCAGAGCTACGTCACCGATCGCAAATACGTCTGTAAACCCTGTTACCTGGCTGTACCGGTTCACGGTTATACGTCCTCCGCGGCCAATGACTTCGGGTGGTAATCCGTTCAGCGGGTTTGCTTTTACGCCGGCCGCCCAGATGAGGTTATTCGTCCGGAGCGTTGACCCATCGACCATATACACCGTTTCACCATCGAAGTCTTTGACCCGGGTGTTGAGCCGCACATTAACGCCAAGATCCTGAAGGTATTTGAGGGAATGGTCCTGCGATTGCTTCGACATCGGCCCCAGCAACTCCCCACCCGACTCGATGAGGTAAATATCCATCATCTTGAAGTTAAGCTCGGGATAATCACGGGGCAGCACCGTTTTACGCATTTCGGCGAGCGTTCCGCAGAGTTCGACACCCGTTGGGCCGCCACCGACCACCACAAAATCCATCAGGCCATTTTTTTCCTCTTCGGTTTCGACACTCAGCGCATCCTCGAAATTCTGCAGAAGTCGGTTCCGGAGCGCAATCGCTTCCGACACGGACTTCATGGGCAGCGCCTTTTCGACAATGTTCTTCATGTTGAAGAAGTTGGTATCGGCTCCTGTTGCAATCACGAGGTAATCGTACGTAATCGGACCGAGTTCGGTGTCAACAGTTTTATCGGCCGGCCGCACACCCGTTACGACCGTAACGCGGATGTGTACGTTTTTGCAGTTACCGAACACGGCCCGCAGCGGAAACAGAATGGAGTTTGCCTCCAGTCCGGCCGTAGCCACCTGGTAGTAGAGCGGCTGAAACTCGTGGTAGTTGTGCCGATTGATCAGGACAACCTGAAATTCTTTCCGTCGCGATAGCCGTTTGGCCAGTTTCAGTCCACCGAAGCCGGCTCCCACAATCACTACCCGCTTCCGGTCCGTTTTGGGTATGTTTGGATTCATTCGTTACTCGGTTTTCTGTATACGGTTTACAATGTACGGGGATTGATACCGGCAGGAGGCCTGGTCAGAATCGATCGGCTGAAAACGGTAAACCGACAGCTGTACACTGACAACCGTAAATCCTAAATGCTTGTTTAAACCGTTTCCCGCGCTTCCTGCAGCACGCGCTCGTAATACGCTTCGTAGCGGGGCAGAATCAGCGGCAACGCAAACTCCTCGGCCCGGGCCAGTGCATTTCGCTTAAAGGTAGGCAGATTTGCTTCATCAAGGATATACAACGAGTTTTTTACCATGTCGGCTACGTCGCCCACCGGACTCAGAAAGCCCGATACGCCCTGTATGTTCAGTTCGGGCAGCCCACCGGCATTTGATGAGATAACGGGCACCTCACAGGCCATGGCTTCCAGTGCCGCGAGTCCGAAGCTTTCGTTTTCGGAGGGCATCAGAAACAGATCGGCCACGGACAGCACCTCCTCCACGGCATCCAGTTTACCCAGAAAACGGACCTGGTCGTAGATGCCCAGTTCGCGCACCAGTCGCTCGATGCGGGCGCGTTCGGGACCGTCGCCGACGAGCAGCAGCTTTGCCGACATCTGTTCCTGAATGTGGTAAAACGTCATAACGGCATCGTCAATACGTTTGACCCGCCGGAAGTTCGACGTGTGTACAATGAGTTTTTCGCCGTTGGGGCAGATCGCTTTTTTAAAATGTTCTTTCTGCTGTCGTTTGAACCGGCTCAGGTCGATGAAGTTGGGAATGACCTCGATCTCACGGTGTACGTTGAAGTGCGCGAACGTATCCTGCCGCAGGTCTTCCGACACGGCCGTTACGCCATCGGACTGATTGATGCTGAAGGTCACGACCGGTTCGTAGGAGGCATCTTTTCCGACGAGGGTAATGTCGGTACCGTGCAGCGTAGTGACCACGGGTACGTGCCGCCCCTGCGACCGCAGAATCATTTTGGCCATGTAGGCCGCCGACGCGTGCGGAATGGCGTAATGAACATGCAGCAAATCCACGTTTTCGTTCAGCACGACGTTAACCATCTCGCTCGCAAGCGCCGATTCGTAGGGTGGATACTGAAAGAGCGGATACGAGGGAATATTTACTTCGTGGTAGAAAACATTCTCATTGAAAAAATCGAGCCGGGGAGGTTGCTGGTACGTGATGAAATGGATCTGGTGGCCATTTTTAGCCAGTGCTTTACCAAGTTCGGTGGCGACTACGCCACTGCCCCCGAAAGTGGGGTAGCACACAATACCGATTTTCATAGAATGGAGCCCGAAGGCCGGGAACGGTTTTTTCCTCTAACAACAAACCAGCCTGAAAAGAATCCCAATCATCATGTAAAGTATTTGTTACAGCCGATGTCGTTCTACCAGCGCCTTCGGTTCACTCGTTCAGACAACACCGTCAAAGTACGTACGAACCGGCCGGCAACGGGTTCATGCTACGTATAATAGGTACAGCCGGGTAAACCGTGCGGCATGATAAAAAAGCCGTATTTTTGTCGTTAAAAGCCCGGCCATGCACCAGCCCGTTCCTTTCTCGGCGTTTGTTTTCGGATTCCTTCGGCTGATCCGGGTGCAGAATCTATTGATTGTGGTGCTCACGCAGTTCCTGGCCCGTATTTTTCTGGTCGGACCGCAGGATCAATGGCTGCAGATTCTGGTTGACCCAACCATCTGGCTCCTGTCCTTCTCGACGGTCTGCATTGCCGCAGCGGGCTACATCATCAACGACTATTTCGACATCAAGATCGATCTGGTCAACAAACCCGAGCGGGTCATCATTGGCCGTTACCTCAAACGCCGGGTGGCGATGGGGGCCCACCAGCTACTGAACTTCGTGGGCTGCGTGATCGGGCTGTACCTGAGCAACTGGGTGTTCGTGACCGACGTTGTGGCGGCCGGATTACTGTGGTTTTATTCCGCGCAGTTCAAGCGCCAGCCGTTTATCGGCAACGTAGTTATCTCGCTGCTGACGGCGCTCTCGCTGATCGTTCTGGCGGTGTATTATCGCCAGAACGCTGACATGCTGCTGATCTACGCCCTGTTCTCGTTTGCCATTACACTCGTCCGGGAAATCATCAAAGACATGGAAGACATCCGTGGCGACGCCCGCTTCGGGTGCCGGACGCTCCCGATCGTCTGGGGGCTGCGTCGGACCAAATACCTGCTCTACGTCCTGATCGCGTCCTTTATCGCCACCCTGTTTCTGATGGCCGATTCGCTGGGCAATCTGCGGCTGGGCTGGATTTTCCTGCTCCTCCTGCTACCGATCGGGTGGCTGGTGTACCGGCTCGTTTTTGCCGATACCCGCCGGGACTTCGGCTACCTGAGCAGCCTCTGCAAGCTGATTATGCTGATGGGCGTGCTGAGTATGGCCTGGGCGTGACCTTTCCCTCAAAGCTTCGGCAATCGGGTTTGTCAAACGCGTAGTTTTATCGACTAAACGCTTACAAACCTACGCTTTATGAAACAATTAGTCCTTTCACTGCTGCTGACGGCGGCTGTTCTGACAACCGGCCGGGCACAAACCTGCGCCGGTATGACGCTCAAACCAGGTATGAACTTTGAGCTGACCACCTACAACGCCAAAGAAAAACCGAACGGCAAAATCACGTACCAGATCAAGAATGTAAGCCGCGAAGGCAACTCAACCATCGTTGACATTACCACCCAGTTTCAGGACGAAAAAGGCAAGGCCCAGCCCCCATCCGACGTTCGGTACACCTGTACCGGCGACGAAATCATTGCCGATCTGTCGAGCATGATGGCGAGTATGCAGAACCCGGCCTTCAAGGATTCAGAAATGCGGATGAAAATGAACCGGATTGTCTATCCGGGCAAGTATTCCGTTGGGCAGAAACTACCGGATGGGGCTATGGAGGCCGAGTTCTTCACCAATGGCGCGCGCATGATGGAGATGAACATGACCATGAGCAACCGGCAGGTAGAAGGCCAGCAGTCGATCACGACGCCGGCCGGTACGTTCGACACCTATAAAATAACCTCGGACATGGGCTTCGAAAACCGGACCATGGGCATTCCCATTCGGGGCACGATGCGGGTGGTCAGCTACCGGACGGGCAACCTGCTGTTCGATGTCAAATCGGAGACGTACAACAAAAACGGCAAGCTGATGGGCTACACCCTGCTTAGCCAGGTAAATTAAACAACTGGCCCGTCTACCAGGCGGTGACGGGCCAGTGGCTATCCGTTAGTTGGCCACCGTCAGGTTGAACTGTACGTTCACGTCATCGTCGCCGGGTGCGGGCGTACCGTTCTTCGTACCGGGCTGATGGCGTAACTGCACCGTAAACGTACCGGTGCCGGCTGTTCCGGCCCGTACGGTTCCGGTGATCCCAATGGGCAGATTATTCTGGTCCCTGTCGCCATAGGTGTAGGTAAACAACGAAGCCGGATTGGGCGTAAAGACGAACAGATGCTCATCGCTCTCCTCCTCTACTTCTTCCAGAATGTTCGTAGCCGGCGTTTTGCTTTCATCGAGCAATTGAGCTACGTCCAGCGTATAGGTCTGGTTAGCCCTGAGCGTTACGCTGCCCGTAATGACTGGTGCTGTCCCCCCATCACCATCCACATCCCGGAAGGTGATCGTCTGCGACTGGGGATTGGTCACCCCCTGCTGGGTGAACCGCAATGTGAGGGTTGTAATCAGTTCGTTTTCATCGGCGGGCTGCGGATCATCGGCGTTATCGTTGCAACCACTTAATAAAGGGACAGCCACGATCAGCATCCATAGCCACTTGTTCACTACCTTGTTCATGCGGGTAAATCGTTGAATGTAAACACATATCGGTTGATACGGTCGGCAAAACTATCCCAAATGCAATATAGTTGCAAAAATTTTTGCAACTATATTGCATTGCTTATGGTTTCTCTACGCAATGGTCTTCGTATCTTTGTCTATACGTCACCTTAATAGTTGATCTTGCAACAATGTTGCAAATAAGAAAATACTGTTACCTTTGTGCTGTTAAGCCTTTGCTTTACTGTCTATGAAAACAGATAGTCTTGATAAGAAAGCCGATTACATTGGGATCACCGGTTCGGTACTGTGCCTGATTCACTGTCTCATCACGCCGATGCTGCTGATGACGTCTTCAATTCTAAAACATGACGCGTTCCGCATCGGGTACCTGAGCCTGGATTACGTGTTTATCGGCGTCAATATTGTGGCTGTCTATTTCGCCACCCGGCACTACGCTTCGCCCGGTATCCGCGCCTGCCTGTGGGGCTTTTTAAGTTTGTTTACGGTGGCCATTCTGCTCGAAGATGTCAGCGAATTCTTTGAATACCTTGGCTACGCAGCTTCGGTCGGGCTGGTGGTTTCGCACCTGTTCAACATTCGCGCTCACCGCCTGCAGCACGCCCACTAACCTACCCGACTCTTAGGCATCAACCTGTCAGTTATAATCGCCCGTGCTAACTCACCGATGGCACGGGCTTTTTCGTGTCTGAACCGGCGCCTTTACGGTCCATCCCGCCAACGTTACCCCGAAATATATACGTATAAACTACGCAGGCAACTGGGGAAAAAATGGATGAACAGGAGAAAATATAAGATTCAATTAATTCTAAATAAAATCAAATTTTAGAATTAAATACTGATATAAATAAATTTTTTAAAATATTATTCGTCTTATCCTTTGAATCAAAAAATATAATTTGATAATATTGATTTGCTTTCACGAGCCTGGTATTCTCTCGGTATTCAATTAACTCCTCTATGAAACTGTATGAAAATACATCTATGTGCTTTTCTCCTTTTGCTCCCTTTTTTAGCGTTCAGTCAGCAACGAACCATCCAGGGGAAGGTCCGCGATAACGGCGATAAAGCCGGATTACCCGGTACGTCGGTGACCGTTAAGGGCACTACGGTCGGGACCGTTACCGACGCGCAGGGCAGCTACCAGATCAACGTACCCAACGGCGCTTCGGTGCTGGTGTTCTCCTCGGTTGGGTTTCAGTCGAAAGAAGTGACCGTAGGGTCACAGCAGGTAATTGACGTAACGCTGACGGTGGACACCAAACAACTGAGCGAGGTAGTTGTAACGGCCGCCGGTATCAAGCGGGACAAAAACGCGCTCGGCTATTCCGTCACTACGCTTGACGCCAACAAGCTGGCGCAGAAATCGGAACCTGACCCGCTGCGGGCGCTGACCGGCAAAGTGGCCGGGGTTAACGTACAGGGCTCGGGCGGGGCCGCCGGCGGAGCCACCAACATCACCATCCGGGGAAACTCGTCGCTGGGGAACAACAACCAGCCGCTGTTTGTCGTCGACGGCGTTCCGTTCGATAACTCCAGTTTCGGCAGTACGGATGGTACGGTAGGCGGATCGACCGTTACCAACCGGGCATTCGACCTCGACCCGAACAACATCCTGACGATGACCGTACTGAAGGGCGCTGCGGCTGCGGCTCTCTATGGCTCCCGGGCGGCCAACGGGGCGATTATCATCACGACCAAGGCCGGGAAAAGCCAGAGCCGCAAAGGGCTTGAAATCACGTACAATACCGGCTACTCGACGGAGACCGTAGCCGGGCTGCCCGAGTACCAGACCCGGTACGGGCAGGGCACCAACTTCGACTACCGGAGTGGCGTATTCGGGTCGTGGGGGCCACCGTATCCGGGTGTTACCAGCCTGATCCCGACGCGGCAGACGATTCCGCACCCCCTGACAACCAATAACCGCTATCCATCGACGGTTTTCCCGGACATCTTCCAGGCCGATGGTACCACACCCGTTCAGGTACCGTATCAGTCGTTCGCGCAGTACAACGCCAAGAATTTCTTCCGGACGGGCAGTGTCTTCGAAAATGCGCTGTCCATATCGACCGGCGGGGAGAAAGGTAACTTCACGGCGGGCCTATCCCGAACGGGCAACCAGGGCGTAGTGCCGGAAAACGAGATTACCCGGACGGCGGTGAACATCGGCGGTAACGCGCAACTGGACAACAAATTCTACGTAAGTGGCGCACTGAACTACGTCAATACGGACCAGACGTCACCCCAGCTTACGGCCGCGAACGGCACAGGGGCTTCGATTCTGGACATTCTGATGTTCGTGCCGACGAGTTTTGATCTGACCAACTACCCATACACGAACCCGCTGAACGGCAACAACGTGTACGACCGGGTCGGCACCGACAACCCGTACTGGTCGGTTAAAAACAGCCCGACCACGAGTAAGGTTGACCGCTACTACGGTAACATCGTGCTCGGCTTCGATCCGCTGCCGTGGCTGAACATCCAGAACACGGCCGGCTTTAATGTATACACCGACCGCCGAACGGTTGTGAACGGCAAGGGGGGCGACTACTTCCCGAACGGCAACATTTCGAACGACAACATTTTCCGGCAGGAGCTGGACAACACCCTGTTGCTGACGGCCACCAAACCCATCAGCGAGAACATCGGGATGAAGGTAATTTTAGGAGGCAACGTCAATCAGCGGACTACGGAACGGCAGGTCGTATTCGGCGACGGGATCATCTTCCGGGGCATCAACTCGCTGAACAACACCAGCGTAACGATTCCGCGGGTGCTGCCCAACAACCGGAACGTCCTCCAGCAACGGTTCTACGCTTTCTTCACCGACATTTCGCTGGACTACCGGAACTACCTGTTCCTGAACCTCGTGGCCCGCAATGACGTATCGTCTACGCTGCCCCCCGACAGCCGCAGTTACCTCTACGGTGGCGCCAGCGCATCGCTGGTTTTCACGGAAGCGTTCCGGCTACCGAAGTCGATTCTGTCGTTCGGCAAACTGCGGGCGGGCTACACGCGGGTCGGTAATGAAGCAACGCCTTATCAAACCCAGACGGTGTACATCGCCAACCCGGTGCTGGGTGCCGGCGCATCCGGTACGGGCACCATTTCGACGCCTTTTATTGGCCAGAGCGCCCTGACTCAGTCGGATCTGCTGGCGAATGCGACCCTGAAACCGGAGTTCATCAACGAACTTGAGCTGGGCGCTGAACTGCAATTTTTCAACAACCGGGTGGGACTGGACGTCACGTACTATAATAAGATCAGTACGTCACAGATCTTCACGGTGAACGCGGTGCCGTCGTCGGGATATACGCAGAAAGTGATCAACCTCGGGAAGTCTTCCAACGAAGGCATTGAGATCGGGCTGAACGCTACGCCGATAAAGGCACCCAACGGCTTATCCTGGGACATTTCGTCGGCCTTTACGCTGAACCGGAACATCGTGCGCGACATTGGTTCGCTGCGGGAACTGCCCTACGGCGGTTTTGCCGACCTGGGTAGCGTACACATTGCCGGTCGGCCTTACGGCATGATTCGCGGCTCCACCTACGCCCGCGACGACGAGGGCAATATTCTGGTGAACCCCAACACGGGCAAACCCATCCTGAGCGGCAGAACGGAAGCAATCGGCAACCCAAATCCCGATTTCATTCTTGGCGTTACGAACACCCTGACGTACCGCGGCCTGACACTCAGCGCCCTGTTCGACTGGAAGAAAGGGGGCGATATGTACTCCTTCACGGCCTATGAACTGCTGAGCCGGGGCGTCACCCGCGACACCGAGGAACGGGAAGCCATCATCATCGGACCGGGTGTGCTGGGCGACGTAAACACGCTGAAGCCTATCCTCGACGGCGAAGGCCGGAAAATCCCGAACAACGTAGGTATTGCCGTGGCCGACTACTACTTCAGTGGGGGCTTCGGGCCGGGTGGTGCCGCCGAGGTGAACGTATTCGATGCTACGGTGTTCCGGCTGCGCGAAGTCTCGCTGGGCTACCAGATTCCCAAGCGGTGGCTCGAAAAAACTCCGTTCGGTTCGGCCTTCCTTTCCGTAAGCGGCCGGAATCTGTGGTACCTGGCCCCCAACTTCCCGAAGTACCTGAACTTCGATCCGGAAGTGAGTTCACTGGGAGCGGGCAACTCGCAGGGTTTCGACTTCATCGGTATTCCAACCACGCGTCGGTTGGGCGTTAACCTTCGGTTCAGTTTCTAATCGTCAAACCACAACGACGCCGAGCGAGTGCGAAGAACGCAACGTATCTGGCGACCACTGCGCTTCCTTCGCGTCGTTGCGGTTAACAACTATCAGGCAATATGACAGTCAACATCATACGAATAATCTGTTTACTGGGGCTGCTCCTGACGGTGGGAGCCTGCAACGAGTTTGTCGATATCAACTCCGACCCCAACAACCCGACCACGCCGGTACTGGAACTGCTGCTGCCGGCTACGCAGGTATCCATGGCGGGAAGTTTGCGGGACGTAAACCAGGGCACATCCGTGCTGGTGCAGCATCTGTACACCAACAACGCCAGCCGCAACTTCCAGGATGGCACCGATTACCAGCAGTCGTGGAACGGCCTGTATACTCAGGTGCTGAACGACCTCGAAATCATTATTACGGAGGGTACGCGCCAGAACCGATGGGATTACGTATCCATCGCCAAACTGGAAAAGGCGTATATCTACAGCATCATGGTCGATCTCTGGGGCGACATCCCCTTCACCGAAGCCTCAAAGGGCAATACGGTGTCGGACCCGGTTTTCGAGAACGGATCTGCCATTTACGATAAACTGTTTACGCTGATCGACGAAGCCCTGGCCGACGCCAACAAAGGAGCGTTCGCCATCCAGCCGGCCACGGCCGACATCATCTACCGGGGCGACAGAAACGCCTGGATTCGGATGGGCAACTCGCTGAAGCTGAAACTGTTCAACCAGATACGGCTGGTACAGCCGGAGAAAGCAAGGACGGGCATCAACGCGCTGCTGTCGGCCAATGCCCCGCTGATCAGCACAAACGCGCAGGATTTCTCGTTCCGCTTCGGCACCAGCGAAACGCCCGCCAACCGGCATCCGTGGCACCGGGCCGAATACCAGGCCAGCAAATCGTACTACATGAGCCAGGGCTTTATTGAGCGGCTCTTCAACGGCGATGACCCGCGGATTCGGTACTACTTCTTCCGGCAGACGCCAAACTATACCGTGGGCTTTACGCCAACCGGCAACGGGTACTTCGGCCGTTACACCGGCGACCCAACGGCCTCGCCCAACGACAACGCCCTGAAAGCTACCATCGGGATCTATCCGGCCGGGGGGTTGTATGATAACGCGCCGATCAACAACCTGCCGGCGTCAAATACGTTCGTAACCAACGCCGGGGCTACAGGCGCGCCGAAGGTCGTGACCAATACCGACGGCACCGGCGCGGGGGTTTTCCCCTTTATCACGAACGCGATGGTCAAGTTCATTCTGGCAGAAGCCGCCCTGACCCTCGGCACGACCGGCGACGCCCGACAACTGTTTCAGGACGGCGTTACGGCCCACCTCAACAGCGTCAACACGATTTCGTCGACTTCGGGAAACTCGGCCCCGGCCATTCCAGCCGCTTCGATCACGGCTTTTGCCGCCAACCGGGTGAGCCAGTTTACGGCCGCCGACGATGCCGGGAAGCTCAATCTGGTGATGACCCAGAAATACATCGCGCTCTACGGCAATGGTATAGAATCGTACAACGATTACCGCCGGACGGGTCTGCCGGCACTGCCGGCCCCCATCGCGCCCCTGAATACGTTCCCGCTCCGGCTCACGTACTCGATCACCGAACTGTCGACCAACGCGAACGTATCGACCAAAGCCGATCAGGTTCAGACGGCCCAGCAAACAACCCCGGTGTTCTGGGATAAATAACGGCAAAAGACGGTACGGTTTTCAGCCGGCTTCGCCAGACAGGACGCCGAAGCACCGCCACCGAAAACCGTAGCCAGTAAACCACTGAAGACCATGAAAAAGATCATCCTCTATATCGCCATAGTATTGCCTATTTTCCTCGACGCCTGCAAAACCGAGGACTACGTCTGGGAGAATTACACCTACACGGCCGTTCCGCTGGTGGCCGTCAATACGTCCAAATCAGCGCTGCCAACGGTAGCGACGTCCAACACGTCTTTCTTTGACCTGGGAGCCGCCAATATGGCCAGCCAGGAGTTTGAATACGCGCTCCGGTGGGAAGGCTTCGGGCGTACCGAAGTCACCTCAATTGATGTATATTTGGGTTTTTACAAAGCGCCGGCAACCGGCAATCCGCCTTATCCGATTGCTATTTCCCAACCGGGTGGTCTGTATCCGACGGCAACTCAGTTTCCGCTGCCGAGCCGGGTAGGGTCGGCCGACAAACTCTATGAAACGGTTTCGCAGTTTCCCAAGACGTTTACGGTAACAGCCGGCCAGATGGCTGCTTTTACGGGTACGGATCTGAGTAAAGTAGCCCAGAATGACTACTTTCTGTTCAAGTTTATCCTGAACCTCAAAGACGGTCGCCGGATTGTCGGCTTTCAGGAGAACGTTTGCGACGAAGCCCGGGGCGAAGTCGGCGACTGCCGCGTCGGAGTCCGGTTCCGGCGGAAGTGAAATTAGTGTGTAGTTCTCAGTTTGTGGTTTATGGTTCGGATTACCGTACCGACAACGGGCCGTCTACCCACAAACAATGAATCACACACCCTACTAACCAACAACGTAATACCCTAAACAACCCGCTATGATGCGTTTTTTTCCCCGTTTACTTTTGATCGGACTGCTGTTCGGCCTAACTACGGCCCGGGCGCAGAACATCCCCTCGCCCAAGGAGCACTTTGGGTTCAACATCGGCGACGACTACATGCTCGTTACCTACACCCAGACCGAAGCGTATTTCAAGAAGATTGCCGTGGCCTCGGACCGGGTTAAGCTCGTGGACATCGGCATGACGGAAGAGGGTCGGCACCAGTACATGCTGATCGTTTCGTCGCCGGAGAACCTGAAAAAGCTCGACCGCTACAAAGAGATTTCGCAGAAGCTGGCCCGCGCCGAAGGACTGACCGATGAACAGGCCCGCGCCCTCGCCAACGAAGGGAAAGCGGTGGTCTGGATCGACGGCGGTCTGCACGCCACCGAAACCGTCGGAACCATGCAGCTGATCGAAACGATCTGGCAATTGGTGAGCCGCAAAGACCCGGAAACCATGCGGATTCTGGACCAGGACATCGTTCTGCTTACCCACGCCAACCCCGACGGGCAGGAGATTGTGACGAACTGGTACATGCGCGAAAAAACGCCGGAGAAACGGTCGCTGGACAATCTGCCGCGGCTGTATCAGAAGTACATCGGCCACGACAACAACCGCGACTTCTTCATGCTGAACATGAAAGAAACCCAGAACATCGGTAAGCAGTTGTTCATCGAATGGATTCCGCAGATCATGTACAACCACCACCAGCGCGGTCCGGCCGGATCGGTGCTGGCGGGTCCCCCCTACCGCGATCCGTTTAACTACGCGTTCGACCCGCTGATGGTTACTGGTATCGACGCCCTCGGCGCGGCCATGATCAACCGGCTGATTGCCGAAAATAAACCGGGCTTTACGCGCCTGGGCGGTTCGGTGTTCTCGACCTGGTACAACGGTGGGCTGCGCACGACGACGCACTTTCACAACATGATTGGTTTGCTAACCGAGATTATCGGCGGCCCCACCCCCGAAGACGTACCGCTGGTCCCGAACCGCCTGATTCCGAACGGCAACACGCCCCTCCCGGTTCGGCCGCAGAAGTGGCATTTCAAGCAGTCGATCGACTACTCGCTGTCGCTGAACTACGCCGTGCTGGATTATGCCGCCCGCTACCGCGATCAGCTGCTGTTCAACATCTACCGCATGGGCAAGAACTCCATCGAGCGCGGCAGCACCGATACGTGGGCGCTCTCGCCGAAGCGCATCGACGCCATTCAGGAAGCCTACAAAGCCGACCCGAAGAAGCCGACCTCCACTACCAATGCCGCACTGGCGCAGTACGGTCTGTTGCCCCGGGGTGGCGGGATGCCGGTTAAGTACTACGATACGATCATGAAAGCGCCGGTCCTGCGCGACCCGCGCGGTTTCATCATTCCGGCTAATCAGCCCGACTTTGCCACCGCCGTCAAATTCCTCAACGCCCTGATCCGGACGGGTATTCAGGTGCAACGGGCTACGGCCGACTTCACCGTAGCGGGCAAGAAGTACCCCGAAGGGTCGTACATTGTCAAGACCGATCAGTCGTTCCGGCCGCATATTCTCGACATGTTCGAGCCGCAGGACCACCCCAACGATTTCCAGTATCCGGGAGGCCCGCCGGTTCGTCCGTACGATGCCGCCGGCTGGACCCTGGCTTACCTGATGAACGTGCAGTTTGACCGGGTTCTCGACGGCTTCGACGGGCCTTTCAAGAAGCTGCCGTACGGCGAACTGCTGTCGCCCGAAGGTCGGATTGCGGGTAGTGGCAATGCCGGCTACCTCCTAAGTGCCCGCGCCAACAACTCGTTCATTGCCGTCAATGACCTGCTGGCGTCGGGGGTGGAGGTGTACCGCCTGCCAAACGGCGTTGGTGGTAAATCGTCGGTAGAATCCGGCGCGTTCTTTGTACCGGCCTCAGCAAAGGCCAAAACGCTGCTCGACAAGTCGGCCAAGGACCTCGGCCTCGACATTACGGGCGTATCGAAACGCCCCACTACGTCGATGATTAAAGTGTCTCCGATGCGCATCGCGCTGTGGGATACATATGGCGGGTCGATGCCGTCGGGCTGGGTACGCTGGCTGATGGAGCAGTATCACTTCCCAATGAAGGTCATTTACCCGTCGGATATTGACGCCGGCGACCTGCGCAAAAAATACGACGTGATCGTATTCGTGACCCGGGCTATTCCGCCCGTCAGAGGGGAGGACAACGACATTTTCCGGGCCCTCGAACGCGAACCGAAAGAAGAAAACACCCCGGCCGAATACCGTCCGTGGCTCGGCAAAATCACCGCCAACAAGTCGATCCCGCAGATTAAGGCGTTTCTGGAAGCGGGCGGCACGGTCGTCACCATCGGCTCAAGCACAAACCTGGCCTACCACCTGAACCTGCCCGTCAAGAATGCGCTGACGGAAATGACCAGCAGCGGACAGGACCGGCCGCTTCCCGGCGAAAAGTATTACATTCCGGGTAGTGTACTGCGCGTAAACCTGGACTCGACCCAGCACGCTACGTGGGGCATGCCGAACCTGACAGATGTGTATTTCGATGCCAGCCCGGTGTTCAAACTGGCTCCCGAAGCCATCGCCAAAGGAACGGTGAAGCCGCTGGCCTGGTTCGCCAGCAACAAGCCGCTGCGGAGTGGCTGGGCCTGGGGGCAGTCGTACCTGCAGGACGGCGTCGCGGCTTTCATGGCCCCGGTCGGCTCGGGTAAGCTCTACGCCTTCGGTCCCGAAATCACGTTCCGGGCGCAGTCGCAGGGTACCTTCAAACTTCTGTTTAATCAACTCTACTCAACCGGTACGTCGACCCAATCGGGCACCGAGACGGTGAGTGAAGAATAACATTCGTAGTTTCCGGCGGCCTAACCATCTGGTTGGGCCGCCGATTTTTTTCGACTCTCCACGTTTTCGTTCACCCTATGAATCGACCGTTTACCCTAGCGATGGTCGCGTCGGCACTGATGGCCGGCACTGCGCAGCCGATACTGGCCCAGGAAGAAGCCGACGATGCGACCGAAAAAGTGGCCCTTGACAAACGCTACGTCAGCGAAATCAGTACCCTGGCTAAGCGGCCGGCCGTGCTGAAGGCCAACCAGATTTTCATGGACCTGGAGCCGCAGACCAAACAGGACCTGATTAAACTCACCGAAATTCCCTCCCCGCCTTTCAAGGAAAACGAACGAGCCAAAGCCTACGCGGCCATGATGCGCGAAGCCGGTGCCGACTCGGTCTGGATCGATGAGGTCAGCAACGTACTGGCCAAACGCAAAGGCAAATCCGGCAAAAAAACCGTAGTGGTCGAAGCGCACCTCGATACGGTTTTCCCGGCCGGAACCGATGTCAAGGTCAGGCAGAAAGGCGATACGCTGTATGCGCCCGGCGTTGGCGACGATACCCGGGGCCTGACGGCCGTGCTGACCGTACTGCGGGGCCTGGAAAAGGCCAATATTGAAACCGACGCGGACGTACTGTTCGTAGGAGCCGTGGGCGAAGAAGGCCTCGGCGACCTGCGGGGGGTCAAACACCTGTTCCGGCCCAATGGTCCCAAGATTGATTCATACATCGCCGTCGATGGACACGGCATCGGCAGCATTACGCACCGGGGCCTTGGGTCGCACCGCTACCGCATTACGTTCCGCGGACCCGGTGGCCATTCGTACGGCGCATTCGGCATCGTAAACCCGCACGGTGCGCTCGGCAAAGCCATTGCGTACTTCACTACCGACGCCGATCAATTCACCAAACAGGGCATCAAAACGACCTACAGCGTCGGTGTCATCGGGGGCGGCACGTCGGTCAACGCCATTCCTTACGAGTCGTGGATGGAAGTCGATATGCGGTCGGAAAGCCCCGAGCGACTGGCGGGCATTGATAAACTTTTGCAGGCGGCTGTTCAGCGGGCGCTCAGGGAAGAAAACGCGATGAAACGGAACGGCCCCGACCTGACCGTTGAGGTGAAGATGGTCGGCGACCGTCCGTCGGGCCGGATTGAACCGACCGTTCCGCTGGTGCAGCGGGCGATGGCCGTTTCCAGATTCCTTCAGGCCGAACCCGCCCTGCGCGTAGGGTCAACGAACGCCAACATTCCCATTGCCCGGGGCGTACCGTCGGTTACCATCGGCAGCGGTGGCACGGGCGGAGGAGCCCATTCGCTGAAAGAATGGTGGCTGAACGACAAAGGCCATCTTGGCCTGCAGCGCATCATGCTGGTCCTGCTGGCCGAAGCAGGCATGGCTGAGTAACGGTACGGGTCGGACCCGTCAATAGCAAACGGATATCGATGTCTTTCACATAACCTCCCTCAATGGCATGAAATCGATTGATCTGAAGATGATCGTTTACCGGAGCCTGCTGCTGGTTCTGGCGGCTATGCTGGCCGGCCTGATGGCCCACGCCCAGGTACCCAAACCGGCCGATGTGTTCGGCTTTGAACCGGGTGCCGACTACAAACTCGCGAACGTCAAGATGCTGCTCGACTATTACCAGCGCCTGGACAAAGCCAGTAACCGGGTACAGATGACTACCATCGGCAAGTCGGTTTTAGGCAAGCCGTTGCTGCTGCTGATGGTATCGAGCGAAGCCAACCTGAAGCAACTGGAACGCTGGCGCAGCATCAGTGAACAACTGTCGCGGGCCCGCATCGACGACGCTCAGGCGCGCCAACTGGCGGCAACGGGCAAGGCCATCGTCTGGATTGACGCCGGTATGCACGCATCGGAGGTGGCTTCGGCGCAGATGATGCCCGAACTGGCGTATCGCATGGCGACGGAAGAGTCGAGCGAGATGAAGAAAATCCGTGATCAGGTGGTAGCGCTGCTGATGGTGGAGATGAACCCCGACGGACTGGATATTGTCGCCGACTGGTACCGGCATAACCTCGGCACCCCCTTCGAAACCACGCAACCACCCTGGCTGTACCACCACTACGTCGGCCACGACAACAACCGCGACTGGTTCACCAACAACATGCCCGAAACGAAGGCGGTGTCGAACGTACTGTATAACCAGTGGTATCCGCAGATCGTCTACAACCACCACCAGACCTCACCGGCCTGGACGCGTATTTTCATTCCGCCCTTCGCCAATCCCGTTAACCCACAGATTCACCCGGGGGTAACGGCCGGTGTTAACCTGGTCGGAACGGCCATGGCCAGCCGCTTTGCCATCAAACGGATGCCCGGCGTCGTGTCGCAGCTACGGTTCAGTATGTGGTGGAACGGCGGGATGCGCACCGTACCGTATTTCCACAACCAGATCGGTATCCTGACCGAAACGGCACACGCAACGCCGTCGCCCCGCTTCTACCCGCCCGATTCACTGCCGAAAACCGTTGGGCAGGGCGTAACGGCATCGACCGGCGGTACCGAGATCTTCTATGCCGATCCCTGGAAAGGCGGACAATCCCGCTTCCGGGACGCGGTCAATTACATGGAAGAAGCATCCATGGCGACGCTGGTCCTGGCGGCCGACAAGCGCGAAGAGTTTCTGTATAACATCTACCGGATGGGCCGCGACGCCATCGAAGCGGCCGGTAAAACCAGGCCGTTTGCGTATGTGATCCCCGCCGAGCAGTGGGACAAAAGCGAAGCCCTCAATCTGGTCAACATGTTCCGGCAGAGTGGCGTGGAAATTCACCGCGCAACGCAGCCGTTCCAGGCCGGCGACAAATCCTACGCAGCCGGATCGTACATCATCTACGGCGGTCAGGCGTTCAGTCCGTACGTTGTGGACCTGATGGAAAAACAGGTGCACCCCAACCAGCGGCTATACCCCGGCGGGCCCCCGATTCCGCCCTACGACCTGGCCGGCTGGACCCTGCCGATGCAGATGGGGGTGAGCGTCGCTAAAATTGGTAGCGCCTTCAAAGCCGAGGCCGAACCGCTCAAAGGACTGGCTGCGGTAGTACCCGGCCAGGTAGCGGCCGACGCGGGGTTTGGCTACGTACTCAGTCGCAACCAGAATGCGAGCGCCATGGCCGTGAACCGCCTGCTGAAAGATGGCGAAACGGTGTTCAGCCTGCCTTCCGGCGTTCCATCGGTCGAAGCGGGTTCGTTCCTGATCCAGAAAGGAGCCGCTACCGAAGCCCGGGTCAAACAACTGGCCAACGAACTGGGCCTGACGTTTACGGGCCTGGCGGGCAAACCCACCAGCGCCGTTAACCCGCTTAAGCTGCCAAAGATTGGGCTGTATAAATCGTGGGTAGCCAACATGGATGAAGGCTGGACGCGCTGGCTGATGGAAAGCTACGGATTTCCGGTCGATACGCTCCACGACGCCGACATCACCAAGCGCGACCTGTCGACCTACAACGCCATCATCATTCCTGATCAGGACGCCAAACGGATTCTGAACGGTCACGCGCCCAACACCATGCCTGCTCCGTACGTGGGTGGTATCGGCCTGATGGGTGCAACCGCCCTGCAGCAGTACGTCAACAACGGCGGTACGCTGGTTACGTTCGATGGCGCCAGTGACTTTGCCATCGAAATGCTGGGGCTTCCGGTGAAGAACGTAACCGAGGGCTTGTCGAACCAGCAGTTCTACATTCCCGGCTCGCTGATCCGGACGGTTGTGGACACGAAGCATTCGCTGGCCTACGGCATGCAGCCCGAAGTAGCGGCTGCCTTTTCAAACAGCCGGGCCTTTGAGATCGTGAAGCAGTCGCGGGAGGGCGAAGGCGGTCGCGAAGAGGTAAAAGCCGCGCCGGAACCGAAAGTGGAGGTGATTGCCAGCTACGCCAAAAAAGACCTGCTGATGAGCGGCTGGGCGCTGAACGAAGACCGGTACATTGCCGGCAAACCGGCCGTGGTGCGGGCGTTTCAGGGCAAAGGCAACGTCGTGATGTTCGGCTTCAGTCCGCAGTTTCGGGGGCAGCCGCGCGGTACGTACAAACTGATTTTCAACGCGCTCTACGAAAGCACACTGCCGAAGGGCAGCGCCGAACTGAGTTCGAAAAGCGAGTAGCGTTTACTCACCCGACGAAAGCCTCTGAAACCGGATCGTACTGACTGGTTTTGGAGGCTTTTCTGTTAAAATCAGCAATACAGCAGTTCAGGCTTTGCTTCATTTCAACCTGGCACTTGTCCGCAAAGCAGCACACTTGCCATAGCAATTGATTTACCAAAAAAGATTTGATCCGGCTCCGGTTCGTCGGTCAGACTGGTAAGTTTGAAACCGTTTTTCGTTAGTAAGTCGGCGGCTTCTTCGGGAGCGTACGTGGTGAAGCCGTATTGCACAAATGCCATTTGCTCCATAACCCGGCGTGGACGAATACCAATGACAATTCGACCGCCCGGCACCAACACCCGCCGAATTTCGGCCAGTTCAGCGGCTGGATCATCCCAAAAGTAAAGCGTATTGATGGTTAAAACCTTCTCAAACGACGCATCGGCGAACGGCAAGGTCGCGTCGGCCCGCAGGATAAATTGGGCTTGTCCACTCTGCACCAGGTCAATATTAAGCTGCCTGGCCTGCTCGATCATTACGTTGGAAAAATCGCAGCCGACGTAGCGAACGGACGGATGAACAGTAACGATTTCGCGGGCGAAGTACCCGTTACCTGGGCCAAGTTCCAGCACCCGGTCGTCCGGCTGCACGGTCAGTTGAGCAATGGCCCGGCGGTTAATAATTTCGTTACCGACGTTCATTCGCTGACCGACCTCAATGCCCGCGTCACCATGAGGCTGACGCAGTTGACCGGCAATCTGGCGCAGTTGCATTTCATCCATATGTCATTTCAGGGTTAGGCCCTATATCGCTAAAGGTACGCATAATTTTATCGTTACTAACGGCTCCCGATAGCTTACCCTTACTCATTGACGTAATCAATTTCACTTCGGTGATAGCGCGTAGTAAGAGAATAACCCTGGCCCAATCCGGTCAGGGTTATCGTCTTACTATCCGTTACAACTTAATCGTCTTTTTCAACATCCTGCTGCGCGCCGATGATAACAACTTTGGCCGGTTTACCGCTCACGGTCAGGGATTCAGCGGCTGTCAGCGTTTCCCGGCGAATAACCCGAATCTGGCCTTTGTCGGGTTGTGTTATGTATATGAACCGCCGGGAGATGGTCATATCGGGCTTCACTTTGGCATTCGGGTCAATTGCGTCAATGACCTTGGCTGATCGCAGCGGGGCATTGGTTTTTCCGTCGAAGCTCTGCAACGTACCATCATTCAAGAGCGCGTACACATTGCGTCCTTCGTTATCAACCCGGAACTGGGCAATCTGGGTACTTTCCAGAACGGGCGTAATTTTGTTCTGATTCACATCAATCCGATACACACCGGCTTTCGCGCTAAATCCATAGAACGCGTCGGCCCCCTCGTTATAAATCACTGTGCCAAGCCACTCCTTCCCAATGCTGGCGGGGTACGTGATGTTCCGCTGGTTGCCTTCCTGATTCACTACGAGGATCCCCTCCGGATGACCGAACAAGGCTACCTGCCCATTTCCCGCGTCGCCGTGGATTCCCTTGGTGGCCAGCACGGACTTCTTCAGCACCGTGCCGTTTTCATCCACAATCTTCACGCGCTCTGGTAATGTGCTGGCTACGCTGCCGTCTTTCTCCGTCACGGCGAACGTATTATTGCTGTAGGCCACCACCGCGCCGTGATGCGGTACGTCTACCCTGACAATTTTGGGTTTTGCGCCCGCATTGTGCAGATCTTCCTCGCGGGTCAGCGTAAGCGAACCCTCCCCATCGTTGAACACGGCAATCCGGTTACCCCAGAAGTACGTGTGCGTGGGCTTGGCCGCTTCCGATGTCAAAGCGGCCCATTTTGGCGTTCCAACTACATGAGCGTGGTCATTGTGGCTCTCAATCCCACTGTCGAAGAACTGGACAGAGTTATTGGCGTAATTGAGCACCAGCGCGAAGCGTCCGCTTTTAGTAGGATACAGGTTTGAACCAACGTGCCTGGCCTGGAACGATTCGGTGGTGCCCTTTGCGGGGTTCACCAGCGATAGAGCAGGCGTTTCGGCGTCAGTGACCAACAGGCGGGCAAAAGCCGCTTCCCGCTCGACGGGAGCAGGCTGGTCGTTGTCCCGATCGCAGGCCGTACTTAACAAACCCAGAGAAACAGCCAACAGAAAACGATGCGAATGCGTAGAAGAAAACATAAGATTCGGATGGTTATACTTGCAACAATGTTGCAAGTATAACCATCCGAATCGACTTTTTGCAATAATGTTGCATAAAAATACGCAGCGGTTCCAGGGCGTACCGTAGAACCGCTGCGTATCAGTGCCGACACTGTATACTGACTTACCGCTCCGGCTTGAATTGCCGGTCGGTTACGAACTGCTGGTCGGTCAGCGTACGCAGGAACGCAATGATGTCCTGCTGATCCTGTTTGGTGAGGGCAATCCCTACCTGTCCATTTTGCTTTAGTACCGGATCGAGGGCAGCGTTATCCTTCACCCCACTGGCGTAGTGATTCAGCACGGCTTCGAGGGATGAGAAGCGCCCATCGTGCATGTACGGAAGCGTTCGTTCGATATTCCGCAGGCTCGGCACCCGAAACTTGTTCCTGTCCGATTCGTTCAGGGTGATGCTGTACCGGCCCAGATCCGGCTGTGGTGCGTTCGGGTTGGGCAGCAGGCCGTTGTTTCGGAAACTCTGATCGGTGAACAGTTCGCCGGTATGGCAGGTCGAGCAGTTTTGTTTGAACAGGTTCAGGCCGCGCAGTTCCTGCTCGTTCAGCGTACCGCCGGCTTCTTTCCGGACGTACTTGTCGTAGCGCGAGTTGGCCGACACCATCGTGAGCATGAATTGCGACAGGGCCTTCAGGAACCGCTCCTGGGTGATGTCCCTGGTTCCGAAAGCGGCATAAAACAAGGGAGGGTACTTGGCACTGTTCCGAACCTTATCCAGCACCTTCGTCAACGTATCGCCCATCTCGACCGGGTTCTGAATCGGGGCGATGGGCAGCAGATCCAGATCGCGGATACCGCCGTCCCAGAAGAAAGTCCGGCTCCAGGCTACGTTCTGGATATTCAGGCCGTTGCGCGGGCCGATCTGGTCACGAATACCGTGGCTCAGCGTATGATCGGTATGCGCAAAAGCCGCTTCCGGAATATGGCAGAATCCGCAGGTAATGGTCCCATCGTGGGACAGCATGCCATCGAAAAACAGGGCCCTTCCCAGCCGGACGCCTTCCTGCGTCAGCGGATTCTTGCTGAAGTCATACACCGGATCGGGAAAATTAGCCGGTTTCTGCCACGGGTACGGCGTTGTCTGGTATTGCGGAGGCTGCGGCTCAGTAGGTGTAGTCGGCTCAACCGGCTCATTCGACTGACACGAAACCACCAGCCCGAACAGACCGGCGCTAATCAACACCCCAAGTCCCTGCCACCGTTTCATCTCAGTTCGTCTTTACCTGCTGGCTGTATCGAAACATAGTAACGTAATTGTCGGCAATCGTAGCCGAAAACGGCGACACCATGACGTTGTTGTTCTGAGCGATGCTGACTCGCTGCGTACCATCGAATACCCGGAGAATATCAGCCCGGATCGTCAGACGAGGGGTACTGGTAGCTGATACCTGTGCCACGTCCGGTCCGAATGATACAGTAGCTGTGCGCAGGTTTCGTATGAGTCCGATGTGGTACTGGAATCGTCTTTCACCCGTCGTCTGATTGATAGGTGCCTGAGGTGAACTGCCTTCCATTTTAAAGAAAATATAACCCGAGTTCCAATCCCAGGACATGCCACTGTTCATGTCACTCGATGGTTCGAGCACACCTTTCAGCTCACTGATATTCCTGGTACTACGCAGGCTATCAACGCCAATCAGGTACGACACGCCCACGTAATCACCGGCGGGTACGTTGGTGAGCGTTACGGTCTGCGATGCTGGCTCGGCTTCCCTGATCAGGAAATAACTGCTGTCCTGGGGCACTACGTATTCGGAACCGTCGGCCCGTTTCAGGCGGATATTACTGACAAAGTAATTGAGCGCCGAAACTGAGAACTGCTCCCCGGCCGCGTTGTTGTAGATCCCCGTCTGTAGCCGCAGGTCTTCGGTGCCGACTACGTTGTCGAACACCAGTTGCAGCCGGCCGAATTCGTTGGTACCAAACTCAGGATCGGGGTCATTGCAGGCCCAGACCGATACGCCAAGCAGGAGGGCAAGCATGAAGTAGCAAACGTTTCTCATGTTGATACGGTGATGGGTAACTCACTATGAGGTCAATAACTGGTTGTTTGAGCGGTCGGTTATCAGTCTGGATAACGAACACCTCCAGACTAAAGTATTGGCTCTAACTGACTTCTAATCCGGTCTTGCCGAATATGGATTTACTCATACTCAGCCAGCAACGTCCTGACGTCGTTGATGAGCTTTTTCGTGCCCTCTTCCGTCGTGCCGTCGTACATACCGCGGATGTGCTTTTCCTTGTCGACCAGTACGAACGCGCCACTGTGGATGTAGCCGCCCGGTGCGGTCGAATCGGCCTGGGCCGTGACTAGATAGTGTCGTTCGCCAATCTCGTAAATTTTGTCCCGGTCGCCGGTCACGAATTGCCAGGTATCGCCCGTTACGCCGATGTCCTGCGCGTACTGCTTCAACACGGCGGGCGTATCATGCTCCGGGTCGATGGTATGCGAGATGATTCGCACGTCGGGGCTGTCTTTATACGCCTTGTATACCTCCAGCATGTTCTTTTTCATAATGGGGCAAATCGTCGGGCAGGTCACGAAAAAGAAGTCGGCGATGTAGATTTTACCCTCAACCTCCTTCTGCGTAACCGCCTTACCATCCTGGTTTGTGAACGAGAAGTCGGGAATAGTCGGGTAAACCAATTCGTCAACTTCTTTGCCATCGACCAGTTTCTTCACCGTTTGGGGTTCGCCCAGCACCGGCAGCTTCTCCGCCGACAACGTGCACCCGACCAGCCCGCCCATCAGGCAGATCCAGATAATCCGTCGAATCGGTTGCATGGCTATTGCAGATACTGCTGCGCGTCGGCGATGCTTTTCTGCATCTGGTCGCGTACGTCGTTGACTTTCCGCTGCTGATCCTTCAGGTATTCGACCGCCTTCGCCTGATCGAGTTTGCCCAGCGTGTCGCCGTTGTACTGATGCATCCAGTCCATCATGGCTTTGTCGGCGTTGACCAGTTGGCTGTTGATCGACTCGCCCATTACTCTGGCCTCGGGGTCTGTCGTTTTTTCCACTTTGGCGGTCACCTCCTTTTTCAGCCGCAGGATGTCGCTGATTTTTGGCATCACGCTGTCGTGAACGGCCATGACCTGCTGCTCCAGGTCAGCAACGGGACCGGCGCTGCTTTCGGCAACGGCATGATTATGTTCAGCATGCGAATCAGATTTCGTTTGGCAGGCGCTGGCCAGCAGGGCCAGAGCGATAACGGCTACGTATATTTTCATGGTTTCAATATGGCTTTATTTTACAGCGAATCTACAAATCGACAGACAATTACAGCGTTTTCCTCTCCTTTTCGCTGCTCGTAGGCAATCAACAGGCCCTGCGATGTAGCCAGGGCAACCGGGTAGCTGGCGTTCACGGCATCCGTTGTCAGGTACGTGGTTGACCCGGCTGGCCTTGTTCGCAACGCGATCTTCTGACTATATACCGGCATGGCTTCATCTTCGGCCTGCCCGGGCTTACGTACCGATTCGTCCCACAACCAGACCAGCCGGTCGCCGACGGCTACCACCTGCGGGTGTTTAGCCCGGCTGGAAAGGATGATTGCTTCCAGCCGGGGGCTTCCAAACCTCGCCAGCCGAAGGCCTATGGCATCCTCCTTGCCCGAAAACCAGGTAGCAAACAGCTCATGCCCAGCCTGCGCCACCACCGGCCCCGTATGCGGACAGGCATTGACGGTCCAGTGATCGGCAAAAACGACCTGCGGGCGGCTGAACGTCCGGCCTCCATCCGTCGAGACAACATGACTGATGTCGCGGTCACCATTGGGCAGCAAGTCACGGTAGGTCAGGTGAATCCGGCCATCAGTATCGGCGAACACGTTGGTTCGGCAGCACTGGCAGGCATTTTCATCGACGACCACTTCGGGGGTAAACCCACCACCGGGTTTCGTCTGCACAAATTTGACGCTGCGGCCCTCCTGATTGGAAAGCTTTTCGTCCAGCCAGACAAGGCCGATTTCACCGTTGGGCAGGCGCGTCAGATCGCTGAACGAATGCCCTTTGCCGGGTGTGGTATCGCGGTGAACGGGCTTAGGCTGCGTCCAGGTTTTGCCGCCATCGGCCGACGTAACGTACAGCAGGTCGCTGGCACGGGGTGAATCGGCCGTTGGTTTACTCACTTCAAAAAGGGCCAGTATCGTTCCATCGGCTTTGACAGCCAGCTTGGGCATACCTTCGGCATGAACCGATATATTAGCCGGTGCCTTTACGTGCACTTTCTCGCCGAACGTCCGGCCACCGTCGCTCGACCGCGCGAAGTAGAACGATGCGGCATTGTCGCTTTCCTTCTCCACCCAGCTCAGCAGCGGGTTTCCGGCTGCGTCGGTTGTCAGGCGGGGGGTAGCGCCCGTGAATTTTGGGTTTGATACCCGCGTTTCGCCCACCGGTTTATCGACCAACAGGGCCAGCAGCAACGGGATGATGAATACTATATTCATGGTTCTGTACAGATAATCAGTTAGTTACTAGCGAAATTGTATTGAATCCCCACCACAAACGTCCTCGGCGCGGCCGGGGTGTAGGTAGTGCGATCGGTTGCGTTGTTGCCCCGTGTAGCATTGGTGGCGTAGAGAACATCCGTCGCATTCAGCACATTGACAAAGGCCTCGATGCCTTTCCATTGATACCCCGCCCGTACGTTAGCAAAGTCATAGCCGCCATAGCGCAGCGTGTTGATCTGGTTCTGATACCAGTCTGATACGTGCTGCCACTCCACCGACGCCCGGAAATTCCGGAACCAGGCCGGATAGTAACTGAGCTCGGTGTTCCACAGCCAGCGCGGAGCCGAAGGCATATCCTTCCCGTTGACGTTCTGCACCGCATCCGACGCCCGCTGACTCAGCGTAAACTCGACGAACCGATGGATGGCGTGCGTACCACCGAACCGGAAAAACACCTGCTTTGAAGGTCGGTACGTCAGACCCAGTTCAATGCCCCGGTGCAGCGTCTTGCCCGCCGATTGGTAATCAAAGGAGTTGTCGGGCTGCCGAATGTTGAGAAGTTCGTTTGTACCTGTCATCTGATACAGCGCGGCATCGACATACACCTTGTTGTTCAGCAGCGACGCCCATCCGCCAATTTCCAGGTTGTTGAACCGAGCAGGCTGAAGATTGTAGTAGAACAACTCGCCGGAAGCCGTGGGCGTGGTCCGCCTGAGGAAAACCGCCGTGAGCGCCGGGGGGGCGAATCCGGTGGCGACATTGGCGTAAAGCCCTTTTCCGGCACCAAGTTCGTAGGTAGCCCCCAGTTTGGGCGTTAGCTGACTGTACGCTTTACTGCCCGTGCTTTTATCCAGGGCATTGGTGTAATCGAACGCCATGCGGTCGTAGCGCAGCCCCGCCGACAGCCGCAGCTTAGGCAGCGGTTCCAGGTCATACTGCACATAAGCGGCCGTATTGTGGATGTCGGCCTGGTAATTCGCCAGCGGAACATCCGGCCGCTCGCGAAGCTGGGTATACTTCAGTACCGCCCGTTTGTCGGGCCGAAGTTCAGCCGCCAGTTCGGTCTGGTAGGCGTAGTAGGTGTTGGGCGACAGGTCAAGCGTGGCCCCTACAACAAGCTTACTGTTCAGAAAATTGACCCGCTGTGTATGCTGGGCGATAAACCCAGTACTCGAAAAATCGTTGCTGTTGACCTGCCCCGTGGCCGTCGACGACCCAATCGTCCACCGGATGGCGTACGTTGGGTTCTGTCCTACGCTGTTGTTACGGACAAAGGCCGTGATGAACGATTGCGAGCCATCGCGCCAGTCGTGTTCGAGCGTCAGGCGGCTCCGGAACGAGAACGTTTTGCGGTACGTAAAATCGGTCGTGCTTACGTACTGACGGGCAAAAAAAGCGGTGCTGTCCACACTCC
This sequence comes from Fibrisoma montanum, assembly GCF_003583365.1. Taxonomy (GTDB): domain Bacteria; phylum Bacteroidota; class Bacteroidia; order Cytophagales; family Spirosomataceae; genus Fibrisoma; species Fibrisoma montanum. The sequence continues at coordinate 154,312 of NZ_QXED01000002.1, read as the reverse complement.
CGCTCGTCTGCGAGTCGTAGTTGTTGTACGAAGCCGTACCCGTCAGGCGGGTGCGCGTTGAAACGGCGTATTCAAGCCGGGCGAAGTACGACGATTTATCATAGTCCGACCGGGCCAGCCACGAACCGCGCTGCCGCGACACAAAGCCTCCCACGTACAGACCAAACTTACCTTGCTGCGCTCCGGCTCCAACCTGAAGCCGTTTGTAGCCCCACTGATCGAACTGAATACCGACGCGGGCCGTCGGCACGGCGGTAGGGCGCTGGGTGATGAAGTTGACGGCTCCCCCCACGGCCTCCGGCCCGTAAATCGACGAAACCGGCCCTTTAACAACCTCCATCGAACTGACCGTAAACTGATTCATTTCGAGCAGGGCGTTGTGGTTGAACACCCCCATCGGCCGAATCGGTACGCCGTCTTCCATGTACAGAAAATACGCGTTGGTGGTCATCGGCTGGCGAATGGCCATCATGTGCTGCTCGTTATTCAGGTTCACCATCAGCACACCCGGGGCTTTATTAATAACCTCGTAGATACTCGTGGGCTTGGTTTCGTCGATCAGTTTTGACGAGAGTTTCGAGATAGCAATGGGCGTTTCGGTACGCAGAGCCGCTTCCCGGCTGCCCGTCACCACGACCAGTTGCAGGTCTTCAACGGCCGGTTCGAGGGCTATGCGCATGGGCTGCGCCTGTACCGCAATCATCTGTCGACGGTAGCCAACCCCACTGACCCTGAGCGAATCGGCCGTCGTTTGCAGGAAAAAGTGACCGGCCGCATCCGTAGTGGTACCGATCGTATGGCCGGGTACCGAAATGGTTATGCCGGCGAGTGATTCTTTTGTCAGGGCATCAAACACCCGGCCGCTTACGGGTTGCTGTGCCCAGACAGCAGGTATTGCCATGAGCGAAAACGCCCACGGTAGTAATCGTTTGGAGATAATCATGAAGTTTTGCTTAGGTTGATAGGATCAGGCCAATGCCGTCAGATGCGTATCCGGACGGAAACGGCCATAAAGCGATGGTGCCGGCTAAAACGAGCCGGTATTCATCCAGATCAGATCAACTAAGCCTGGGGTGGTTGCAGCAAGCCATCGAGGGGAGCTGCGTAAGATTGAAGCAGGTACTTCGGCAGGCTGACCAGCGGAAGGTCAGTGACTGACGCGCCAAAAGCAAACGGCACCTGGGACTGGCAGAATAACTGAAGCGTTGGAATGCGCTGGACGCGCTCCGTTGTTTCCTGGTCCTGCTTGTCCTGCCGGGCCTTCAGGCGCTTGGCCAGAAAACAGTGGCCGTCGCAGTGGAGCTCGGGGCGGTCGCGGTTTTCGCAGAGGACACGGGCAATGTACGCTTTGTTGGCATGGTAATACGCGATGGTCCCCCACTGACTGACGGTCGGCAGCAGGGTGGCAACGAGCAGTATATAAACCAGCAGCGTACGCATGAAGCAGGCGAAGGTTGCGGCAAAAGTACGCAGGGTTTCAGTTGAATTGTTCAGTACCTGGCAGATTTATTCGTTGGTCGGCCACCCGACCCAATATGTATTGCCCAAACATACCACTGCGCTGTTGCATCTGTTTAGGCGCTACCTTTATGATTGATTTTTACCAACTGACCATGACTGCACCGACTACCGACATTCCCAGATTGACGACGGCCGGTCTCTGGAAGCAGTACGTTCTCGGTGGCGACCGCCAGGCACCGGACCTGCCCCCAGCGGTCGAGGACTTTTACATAACCCGATTGGAAAACTTTCGCCAGGCGCTCCGGTTGCCCACCCAGCCGCATCGCCGGGATGTCAACGAACTGGTGTTTGTGACCAGTGGCCGGTTGGTACGGGGCTGCAATCTGAGCACGATTCAGATGGAGCCCGGCGGTGTCCATCTGCTGCTGGCCGGCCAGATCGCCAGCGTGAATTACCTATCCGACGATGTAGCGGGATTTTATTGCCACTTCAGTCTCGACACCATCATTCGGCTCTACCACCGTGAACACATGGTCCGGGAGCTGGATGTACTGCATACGGCCATGGCTAACAAGGCCATTACGTTACCCGGTAAAGTCGGCCTTGCCGTCAGGTCGGTGTTTGAACGGCTGCTCGACGAACATACGTCCAGGAATGACCTCAGCCTGATCGACGCCTATCTGGTCACGCTTTGCTACGAAATCAAGAGTGCCTTACCCGAAGCGGGCACCAAACCCAGGCCGGGTCGGGCGTATGAACTGACCGAGCGGCTCCGGCAACTGATCAGCCAGCACACCGGCTGCCACCTACCGCTGACGTTTTATGCCGACCAGCTTGGCGTTTCGCCGAACCACCTCAACAAGGCGGTTCGGGAGGTAACCGGTCAGCCGGCCAGCACGCTGCTTACCGAAGCCCGGCTCCTGGAAGCTAAAGTCCTGCTCCGGCATTCGGACCAGCCCGTTGGGGAGATTGCATTCCGGCTCGGTTTCAATGACCAATCCTATTTCAGCCGATTTTTCCGAAAGGCAACCGGCCTTACCCCCCAGGAATTCCGCAAAAAGGATTGATTTGTCCTAATAATGATTCGATAACTACTCACCAATTCACCCGGCAGACCGGACCTTTGCACCGTGTTACTTTACCCACGATGTACGACATTCTTCTACCTCTTCACTCCTACCTGCGGTGGCTCGTGCTGCTGACTTTATTGAGCACCCTGCTGGCCGCCCTGCATGGCTGGCTTACCAACCGACCGTATACCAAAGCCGACGCGGCCATTCGCAGTTCCGCTACGTCCATTGCCCACCTCCAGTTGCTGATTGGGTTTGTGCTGTACTTCAAAAGTCCGATTACGAGCTATTTCCGGGCCAACTTCAGCGCGGTTATCGGATCGCTGGAATTCAGCTTCTTTGGCCTGATTCACATCAGCCTGATGCTGATTGCGGTCGTGGTTCTGACCCTGGGTTCGTCATTCGGCCGCCGGGCGGAACCGGCTCAGGCAAAACACCGCACCGTTGCGCTGTACTTTTTGGCCGCTCTTGTTGTTATACTGATAGCCGTGCCCTGGCCTTTTTCACCCCTGGCGCAACGGCCTTATTTCCGAACATTCTAGCAATTCACGCTATGCTATCCAAGCTGCTTTTTACCCGCATCGGCCGATTTAAACTGGTTGCCTGGCTGGAAGGGATCTCGTTTCTGGTTCTGCTGTTCATTGCCATGCCGCTCAAATACGTCTGGGGACAGCCGTGGCTGGTCCAGAACGTAGGAATGATTCACGGTATTCTGTTCATTCTCTACCTTCTGTATCTGGTGCAGGCCAATATTGACCTGCGGTGGAACGTCCGCAAGACGCTGATTGCCGCAGCGGCTTCGTTTATTCCGTTCGGTACGTTCTACGTGGATCTGAAGATGCTGCCCCGCACCCTGGAAGGAGCGGAACGGAAATAGATAGTGCAGAAACCCGGGAGAATCGTGGTGTCAGTTTCTTAAATTCGACACCACGCCCCCGGGAGCCAGCACAAACCTGGTTTTTGACTACCTGTTGCACCTGATACGCCCGTACATTTGTCGCCATGAATCGGCTGATCTGGCTTTTGGCGATGTACGTACTGATCCTGACAGGACTCCCCTGCCCCGACAGCGACTGCCATGCCCATGCCGTTTCAACCAGCAGTGTTCCAGCATCCCACGACAGCAATGAGCAGCACGAAGCCCCGTGCAGCCCATTTTGCCACTGCGCTACCTGCGTCGGCTTCACGGTACCGCAACCGCTGGTGAGCACTCTGCTCCCGCAAACGGCCAGCCGGTTATCCAATCCGTCGACGTTTGCCTACCATCCCAGTCAACACGAGGACGTAATCGCGTCCATCTGGCAGCCGCCAAAACGCTGAACGGTTTTCATGGATTTTGTTCCGGCCAGTCATCTACTGGCTGATTGTTCCATTGTATCCGTTCAACTCAATGAAAAACGTTTGTTTATTCGTATTACTATGTATTGCGACAAGCGCCTTTGCGCAGGATTCGCTCCGGGTCCAGGTCCGGAACCGCCTGACCCAGCAAGCCATACCCGGTGCTGCCGTTCTGCTGCTCGGCACCACCAATGGTGCCGTCACGGATGAGTCGGGCAACGCGACGCTCCGGAACGTACCTGCCGGTCCGCAGCGCATCCGGGTATCAGGGGTGGGGTTCGAAACCCTGACGCAGCCGGTTACGATTCCCATACCTGATACGCTCCGGATCGCGATGGCCCCGTCGGAGGAGGAGCTGGAGGAAGTGATTGTCACTTCTACGCGAACGGGCCGCGCCGTAGCCGACGAGCCTACCCGGGTCGAAATCATCGACGGCGAAGAGCTGGACGAAAAGGCCAATATGCAGCCCGGTAACATCTCGGTTATTCTGCGCGAAAGCACCGGCATTCAGGTGCAGCAGACCTCCGTTACATCGGCCAACGCGACGCTGCGGATTCAGGGTCTCGACGGCCGGTACACGCAACTGCTGCAGGATGGTTTTCCGCTGTACAGCGGATTTGCCAGCGGGCTCAGCCTGCTGCAGATTCCCCCCCTGAATCTACAACAGGTTGAGGTTATCAAAGGCTGCCAGTCCACGCTGTACGGCAGTGGGGCCATTGCCGGGCTGGTGAACCTGATCACGAAAAGTCCAACGGATGAGCGGGAGCTGTCGTTTCTGGTCAATGGTACGTCGGCGCTGGGGCTGGACCTGAACGGGTACTATGCGCAGCGCTACGGTAAACTTGGCATTACGCTCTACGCCACGCACAACCGGCAGCGGGCCTACGACCCCAACAACGACCGGTTTTCCGACATTCCGCAGATCAGCCGGACAACCCTGCAGCCTAAACTGTTCTGGTATCCGAACGAAACAACGACGGTGTCGGCCGGCCTGATCTACAGCGATGAAGATCGAACAGGCGGTTTCCTTCCCGTTATTCGGGAGCAGACAGCCGAAGGATACACCGAAGCTAACGAGTCGCGACGGGTCGCGACGCAGTTCAGGCTGGACAAACGGTTCGCCAATTCGGCTTCATTGACCGTTAAGAACAGTTTCTCGCAATTCAGGCGGTCGATCGGAGTAGCCACCGGCACAGCGTCCAGTTTTTACCGATTTGACGGTAACCAGGTTTCCACCTTTTCGGAAGTCAGTTATTTCAAACACCGGGAAAAATCGGACTGGATTTTTGGCGCCAACCTCTGGACCGACGAGTTTCGGAACGAAAACCGGCTGAGCAGCAGTGCGCCGGACCTGCTGGTGTACCAACAGGGCATAACCGGGCTTTTCATCCAGAACACGCTGACCTTATCGCCAACGCTGAGTCTCGAAAGCGGCCTGCGGGGCGACCTCGTCACAACACGGCCCTACAGTACGTCGGACCGCGAGGCTCCCGAGTTCTTTTTGCTGCCCCGCTTTTCCCTGCTCTACCGGGCCTCGGAACACTGGACAAGCCGACTGGGTGGCGGGCTGGGCTACAAAGCTCCGACCCTGTTTACGGAAGAAGCCGAACGACAGTCATTCCGGAACATTCGCCTGACGTCCGTGCGCGACGTACGGTCGGAAGAGTCGGCCGGGCTGAACTGGGACATCAACTACCGCACCGAATTGACCGATGACCTGACGCTCTCGATCAATCAGTTATTTTTTTATACCCGGCTGAATCGTCCGGTGATTCTGGATTTTATCGGATTCTCGCTGGCGCAGCAGCTCGTCAACGCCCGTGGCCACATCGATACCCGTGGCTTTGAAACCAACATCCGGGTCGTGTATAAGGACATCCACGGATTTCTGGGGTACTCGTTCATCGATACCAAGCGGCATTATAACGGTCTCAGCGATGCCCTGCCGCTCACGGCCAAACACCGGCTCTACATGACGACGCTCTACGAAACCGAGCGGCTCAAAACCGGGTTCGAAGCATTCTATACGGGTCGGCAGCAGCGCTCAAACGGCGGTCTGACGCGGCCGTACTGGTCAATCGGCTACATGATCGAGAAAAAGTGGAGCTGGGGCCGGAACACGAAAGGCAGTGTGTTCATCAACTTCGAGAATTTCCTGGATGTCCGGCAGTCGCGGTTTGAGCCGCTGGTTACAGGCGCCCCGCAACAGCCTACGTTCGTGACCGACATCTACGCTCCAACCGATGGCCGAATCATTAACGGCGGTTTTAAGTTAAAGCTCTAGAGACCTATGGCACACGATCATTCTCATACGCACACCCACGGTCATGCCGGTCATAGCCACGGCCCGGTAGCCCTGACGTCGGTCAGTCGTGCCCTGATTATTGGTGCGGTGCTGAACATCATCTACGTCGTTGCCGAAGCCGGGCTGGGTTTTTACTACAACTCCCTGGCGCTGGTAGCCGACGCCGGGCATAACCTAAGCGACGTAGCCGGGCTATTGCTGTCCCTGCTGGCATTCCGACTGGCGCAGGTCCGCCGAACCGAGACCTTTACGTATGGCTACCGCAAGAGTACCGTGCTGGCGTCGCTGATCAATGCGGTCCTGCTGCTGGTGGCGGTCGGCGCTATCGTCTGGGAAAGTGTGCAGCGGTTCCGCTATCCCGAACCGATTCCGGGCGGGCCGATTGCCTGGATCGCAGGCCTTGGCATCGTGGTCAATAGCGTATCAGCGCTGCTGTTCTTCCGCGACAAAGAGCACGACCTCAACATCAAGTCGGCTTACCTGCATCTGGTTGCCGACGCCCTGGTCTCACTGGCCGTAGTGGTCGGCGGTCTCGTTATCGGCTCAACGGGCTGGTACTGGCTCGACCCAACGCTGGGGCTGGTTGTGGCGGCCGTGATTCTGGTTTCAACCTGGCAGCTGCTCTCCGACAGTGTCCGGCTCTCCCTCGACGGCGTTCCGGCGACTATCGATCTGACCTCCGTCATGAATGACCTGCGGACCGTTGCGGGCGTTCGCGATGTCCACCACGTCCATGTCTGGGCGATGAGCACGACCGAAAACGCGTTGACGGCCCACCTTGTGCTGCAACCGGGCCTGACCGCATCGCAGGTAGCGGCTCTCAAGCACGACATCCGCCACCGGCTCGAACACCGCAGCATCGGCCACGCTACGCTGGAAACCGAGGTAACAGCCGACGACTGCAAGGCCGACGACTGCTGATTGGCGTTACTCACTTTCTTTTGTGTGTATCATTCCAAACCCCTGAGAGGTTGTTTGGGGTGATACACAGAAGCCAGGTTGACGTAATTCGATGCCCTGACCGAAAAGTTGTCCTGGTTTCCCGCTACGACGATCAGTATGAAAACACACGTTTTTGACTTTAAACGATATCCTATCAACCCAGGCGTTTAACCGCCACCGTAGCGACGTACATGCAGGTACTTTTAGGCATCATTTACCACACCATTGGTGGCGGATTCTCGGGCAGCTTCTACATGCCCTTCAACAAGGTTCGGGGTTGGTCCTGGGAGAGTTACTGGATTGTCGGCGGCCTTTTTTCCTGGCTGATCGTGCCACCTTTGGCGGCTTATCTGACTATTCCTGACTTCACGGGTATCATTGCCTCCGCCGACATGAGTACCAAATCCATTACGTTTCTGATGGGCCTGCTCTGGGGCATCGGCGGACTTACCTACGGCCTGGGGGTTCGCTTTCTGGGTATGTCGCTGGGGAACTCCGTAGTGCTGGGCTTCACCTCCGCTTTTGGCGCGCTGGTACCACCGATTTACTACAACCTCCACCCGGTTGCGGGTAAAGCCTCGTTCACCGACATGCTGGGCTCGGCGGGTGGCCGGTTGGTACTGCTGGGCGTACTGGTGTGCCTGATCGGCATTGCCATCTCGGGCCGGGCCGGCATGCTGAAGGAAGCCGAACTTACCGATGCCGAAAAGAAAGCGTCTGTCAAAGAGTTCAGCCTGACCAAAGGGCTCGTGATTGCCGTTATTTCAGGCATCCTGAGTGCGTTCTTCAATTACGGCATCGAAGCCGGTGAGCCCCTGGCCGACCAGGCTGTCCGGCAGGGCAGCGACCCGTTGTTTCAGAACAATGTAACCTACGTCGTGCTGCTCTGGGGTGGCCTCACGACCAACTTCCTGTGGTGTATGTACCTCAACGCCCGCAACGGAACCTTCCGTGATTACACCAATCCCCAGACGCCCATTACAGCGAACATTCTGTTTGCGGGCATCGCCGGAACCATGTGGTTTCTGCAGTTCTTCTTCTACGGCATGGGCGAGAGTAAACTGGGTAACGGCGCATCGTCGTGGATCACCCACATGGCGACCATCATCCTGACCGCCAACCTTTGGGGGCTGTATCTCAAGGAGTGGTCGGGCGTATCGTCCAGAACCTTCCGCACCTTTATGGCGGGACTGATCGTGATTCTGATCTCGATTGTTCTGGTGGGCATTGGTAATTCCCTGTAAATTTCGGGCTTTTCAAAACCATACGGCCATAAAAGCGCTTGAATGGTAATGATAGCGGCTAAACCCGGTTCGTCCGGTACGTCGTTATGGTCACCTAATTCACTGTACGTATGAACGAAGGGGCGTATCAACCCATCGGCAATTATGGTATCATTGGTAATCTGCACACCATTGCGCTGGTTTCCATGTCGGGCTCCATCGATTTCATGTGCTTCACCCGCTTCGACTCGCCGAGTCTGTTCGGCGCCATGCTGGATGCCGAGCGGGGCGGAACGTTTGAAATTACCCCCCGGCTGGACGACGCTGACACCAAACAGCTGTATCTGCCCGATACCACCGTACTGGTCACGCGCTTCCTGTCAGAAGCGGGTGTCGCCGAAATTACCGACTTTATGCCGGTAAAAACGTCTGAACGCAACTGCGTACTGGTACGAACGGTATCGATCACCCGCGGTAACGTACCGTTCAGGATGCGGTGCATGCCCCGGTTCGACTACGCCCGCGCTGAACACCGCATCGAAGGTGGTCCGCACGAAATCATGTTCACCAGCCTGTCGAATCCAAAATCGTCGTTTCGGCTTATGAGCAACGTACCGATGACCATCGACGGCCCGGACGTGTACGCGGAGTTTACGCTGAGTGAAGTGGAACAAGCCCATTTTGTAATCGAATCCTCGTCGGACGACGAAATACGGAGCGCAGAGGATGCCATTCACTTCTACACTACGACCGATTTTGAAGCCACCGTCGATTTCTGGAAAACCTGGATTGGCCGATCGCAGTATACCGGGCGCTGGCGGGAAATGGTCAACCGGTCTGCCCTGACCCTGAAACTACTCACGTCTTTCCAGTTCGGGTCGACCGTAGCCGCCCCGACCTTTGGTCTGCCCTCGGTTATTGGCGGAAACCGGAACTGGGATTACCGCTTTACCTGGATTCGGGATGCGGCTTTCACGATGTACGCGTTCCTGCGCCTGGGGTTCATGGAAGAAGCAGCGGCCTTTATGCACTGGATTGAGCAGGAGCTTGATACCATCGACGAGGCCGGCGAAACCCTTCAGCTCATGTATACGCTGGACGGCCGACGCGAGCTGCCCGAAGAGGAACTGGATCAATTGAGCGGCTACCGCAACTCGGCCCCGGTTCGCATCGGCAACGCAGCCTATTCCCAGTTTCAGCTCGATATCTACGGGGAGCTGATGGACTCGATTTACCTCTACGACAAATACCACGGGGCCGTCACCTACGCCTTCTGGAAGAAGATGGAGCGGCAGATCGAATTCGTCTGCGATAACTGGAGCCGGCCCGACCACGGCATCTGGGAGGTACGTAGCCAGGAGTGTGAATTTCTGCAATCGCGGCTTATGTGCTGGGTAGCCCTCGACCGGGCCATCAAAGTGGTGGAACACCGCTCGTTTCCTTCGCCTATCGACCGGTGGCGCACCAGTCGCGACGAGATCTACCGCGACGTCTATGACAACTTCTGGAATGAAGAAAAACAGGCGTTTGTGCAGTTTAAAGGCGGCAACGCACTCGATGCGTCCGCCCTGCTGATGCCGCTCGTACGGTTCATCCATCCCCACGAACCCCGCTGGCTCTCCACGCTGGAGGCAATCGAGCGCGAACTCATCTCCGACTCGCTGGTGCACCGCTACCGGCTCGATTCGGGGGCCATCGACGGGCTGGAAGGCGAAGAGGGAACCTTCACGATGTGTAGTTTCTGGTACGTCGAGTGCCTGTCGCGGGCGGGGCAACTCTCCAAGGCCCGGCTGCTGTTCGAGAAGATGCTGTCGTACTCCAACCACCTGGGCTTGTTTGCCGAGCAGTTGGGCAAACGCGGTGAGCACCTCGGCAATTTCCCGCAGGCGTTCACCCACCTCGGGCTAATCAGTGCCGCTTTTGACCTGAACCGACGGCTGGACAGCTTCCAGTCGTATTAACATACCTGTTTTGGGGAGTAAAACCCGGCTAACCATCCTGTTCGCCTGCTTTTGCCCAGATTGTTTTTAGTAAGTTACGTGTCATTCGTCTTTGGAAATGCAACGTATCGTTTCTGTCAACGTAGGGCTGCCCCAGGTGATTGAGTGGCAGGGCAAACCGGTTAGCACCGGCATCTTTAAATCCCCGGTGACGACACGGCTACGTATCAGCCGGCTGAACGTAGCCGGTGATCAGCAGGCCGATCTCAGCGTACACGGCGGGCCTGATAAAGCCGTGTACGCCTATGACATCGACCATTACGCCTACTGGAAACAGCAGCTCGACTGGCCTGACTGGACCTACGGCCTGTTCGGCGAAAACCTGACTACCGACGGACTTCCGGATCCGGTTGTTTACATCGGCAGTGTTTACCGGGTTGGCAGCGCCCGGCTACAGGTAGCGCAGCCCCGCTTTCCATGTTTCAAGCTGAACGCCCGGTTCAACGACCGCAGTATGGTCAGGACATTCAGCAACGCCATGCGCTGTGGCATTTATTTCCGGGTTCTGGACGAAGGCGATGTACAGGCTGGGGATTCCATTACGCTGGAAGAAGAACCGGACCGCAGCCTGAGTATCCGCGATGTTGCTGAGGTCTATTTTTCACGCAGCGCCAATTCCGAACGAATGGATCAATTGGTCAATCACCCCTTTCTCGCTAAAAATCTCAAAAATCATTTCAAGCGGTTTCGCTGGTCGATCGAAAAGTAACGGTCCGCGTTACATTTAAAATTTTCGATGTTTTATTTGGAATGCTCGTTCTAATACGTTTACCTTTGTTTCAGAACAATCATTCTAAAATGCAGGCACCCTTTCAGGCGAATCGCTTCTGGGACGATCGATACAGCGAGGCCGAGTTTGTGTACGGTACGCAGCCCAACCAGTTTTTCGCTCAGGCACTACGTTCACTTCAGCCGGGGCACTTACTGCTGCCCGCCGAAGGTGAAGGCCGTAATGCAGTCTATGCGGCATCGCAGGGCTGGCACGTTGACGCCTTTGACTTCAGCGAAGAAGGTCGGCAGAAAGCCCTCCGGCTGGCGGCCCAACGGGGTGTCAGCATCGGCTACGAACTAGCGGATCTACTCACGTTTGATACCCAGACGCGCTATGATGCGCTGGCATTGATCTACGTACACCTTGCCCCTGCTCCACGTCGTGACATGCTGGTCCGCTTTGCCGGGTTACTTAAACCAGGCGGCACGCTGATTCTTGAGGGCTTTCACCCCAGGCAAATCGGAAATCCGTCGGGTGGGCCCAACGCGCCAGAGTTTTGCTATACCGTCGAGGAGTTGCGCGCCGTTTTTGCGGAGGGTTTTTCCATCCAACAACTCAACAACGAGTCGATTACGCTGGCGGAGGGAGCGTATCACCACGGCCCGGCGCATGTCACCCGGTTAATCGCTTTAAAATTGTAATGTCTTATTCTTTTCTTAAAACCACTACTTATGAATCGCTTACAAGGAAAAATCGCCGTCATTACGGGCGGTAACAGCGGCATTGGCTTTGCCACCGCTCAGGCATTTCTGGCCGAGGGAGCCGAACACGTGATCATTACCGGTCGTAACGCCGACTCCGTTCAGAACGCAGCTCAGGAACTCGGCGAGAACGTAACCGGCATCGTCTCAGACGCCAGCAGCATGGCCGACATCCGGCAACTGGGCGATCAGGTTACAGCTATTACCGAACGGGTTGATGTGCTGTTCGTCAACGCAGGGGTTGGCAAATTTGCGCCGATTGACGCCATGACCGAGGATGTGTTTGATTACAACATGGACATCAACTTCAAAGGCGCTTACTTTACCATCCAGAGCATCTTGCCACTGATGCCCGCGGGCGGTTCCATCTTGCTGAACACCTCCGTCAATGCGCACATGGGTATGCCCGGCGCCAGCGCCTACGCAGCCAGCAAAGCCGCCCTGATTTCGCTGGTACGCAACCTGTCGGCTGAGTTGCTGCCGCGTCGGATTCGGGTCAATGCCGTTAGCCCCGGCCCGGTCGTTACGCCCATGCACAGCGTCGAAAAACTGCAGATTTCCGAAGAGCAGCTTCAACAGATGGGTCAAAGCATCGTTGGGCAGGTACCCCTGGGCCGGTTCGGCTCGCCGGACGAAATCGCCAAAATAGCCGTGTTCTTCGCTTCCGACGACTCGTCGTTTGTGCTCGGTGCCGAACTCATCGCCGACGGTGGTATGGTGACGCTATAATTTTTTTTGCGTAGTTTTGGAACGAACATTCCACGTAGTGTAGTTATAGCTCTGACCGTTATAACTAAGCTATTCCTGTATATGCCGCGACCCAAAGCATTTGACGAAGAAGCCGTTCTGCAGAAAGCCGTGAACCTGTTCTGGTGCCGGGGCTACGAAGCTACGTCCGTGCAGGACCTGGTGGATGGACTCGGGATCAACCGCGCCAGTCTGTACGACACCTACGGCGACAAGCGCGAGTTGTACATAAAAGCGCTGGAACACTACCGCGATGCCGAACACAACGGCTTTTGTCAGTGGATGGATCAGTCTCGGCCGGCCATCGACCTGCTACGGGATTTGTTTACCGGTGGCATTCGGCAATCGGTCGATGATCCGCAGCAAAAAGGGTGCTTCCTTGTCAATGCTACGATTGAGCTGGCCCCGCATGACCCGGCAATTGCCCGGATTGTTGCCGCCAATCAACGAACGTTTGAAGAGCGGCTCCGGCAGGTTATTGAGCGCGGTCAGCGGGAAGGCAGTATCAACCGGGCACATTCGGCGGCTGATCTGGCCCGTTTCTTATTCACGACGTTTACGGGCTTGAAGGTTATGAGCCGGGCCCGCCCGGACCTGTCGGCTATGCAGGCGGTAATGGACGTGGCCATGAGTACGTTGCAACCGATCGACTAACCAGACGGGCTCAGCAGGCACCTGCTTGGGCAGAAAAACCGCTGGCCATAAAACAACCGGCCCTGCTTCTCCGTGAGAAACAGGGCCGGTTTACGTTGCTACGGTATCCGTTATACTACGTCAAAATCGCTTCGGCGTTCTAGCCAGAGCCTTTTCAGGATAATCCGGCGCAGCAAAGGCACGTAGGTATTAATAACTGGGATTCTGCGCCAGATAACCCGGAATGTTCGACGCACCGTCGATGGCCGTTTGCGGAATCGGGAAGATCCGCTTCTGCCGATCGGCGTTGGTCTTCTCGGTCCAGGTACCTTCGTACTTACCGAACCGGATCATGTCCGTGCGCCGGAGGCACTCCCAGTAAAGTTCAAAACCACGCTCGCGGAACAGCAGATCAAGGTTCATGGTCGTCAGGGCCGGGGCCGGCTTGATGGCCGTCCGGGCGGCCCGGACGGTGTTCACGTCGGTCAGGGCAGCAGCCGCATCGTTGCTCTTCCGCAATTTTGCTTCGGCCCGCATCAGGTATACATCGGCCAGACGGACAATCGAAATATCGGCATCGCCCAGGTTCCTGCCGGATTGTGATTTCTTACCGAATTCGTACTTCAGTACCCGGTAACCCGTGTTGTAGTTGCTCCCCGCTACGCTGAAGTCAACCTGTTCGGTGAAGTTTACGGGCAGCGTGGGCCGGTTCCGCGTTACGTTGAACAGCTTGCCAAGCCGGTAGTTGTTGCCGCACCGCACAAACGCGCCGTTCACCCGCAGCAAACCATACTGCTGGCCACGCAGAATACCCCGGTCCATAACGATATCAGCGGCAGCCGCGCACGAATCGGCGGGGATGTTCATGTTCTTTTTGTAAAAACGCGGGTCAACCCCAGCCGGGTCGCTGGGCGCATAGGCGCTCGTCCAGGTACGGTAAAAATCCGGCGTGATGGCCGGGCCATCCGTGCCGTTGGCCCCCGGGAATGCCGGCAGCGGGAACTGGTCGCCCGACAGCGAGAAGTACGCCAGACGGTTGTGACCGTTCAGCTCGGCGCGCTGATCAACCGCAAAAATCAGCTCTTTATTGTCGTGGTTGTTGTCGTTAAAGATCGAGAAATAATCCGGCGACAACTGGTACTGCCCTGAACTGATAATCTTGTCGCAGTACTCCACCACCTTGTCCATATCCTCGGGCTTGAACGTGAACTGGGCAGCGTAGCGATCCCGGTACACGGCCGCATTTAGGTGCAGCCGGGCCAGCAAGCCCCACGCGGCTCCTTTAGTCAACCGACCCGGACCAACCGTCGTCAGCAGATCCGGCTCTACGGCCAGAAGCTCACTCTTTATGTATTCGAGCGCCGGTTCACCCCGCAGGATTTCTGAATTCGACTGCGGGTCATTTTTTACAAATACCAGCCCGAACAGATCGAGCAGCAGCATGTTGTAATACGCCCGCATACCCCGCGCTTCGGCGATGTACGTTTTTACGTTCGGATCGTTGATCGTCGGCAGCGTGTTCAGCGCCGTAACCGACCGCGAAATGCCCTGGGCCAGCAGCAGCCACGTATTCCGGAGGTTCGGATCGGTGCTGGTGTGGGTATGCTGGTGCATGGCAATGTAAATTCCGTTGTCGCCCCAGTCCGTACCACCCCGATACGGCAGAATAGCCTCGTCGGTCGAGATTTCCTGAATGGCAAAGTAGGTCGTGTGCGTGAACACGTCCGGCAGGCGGGCATACACCGGGGCAATATTGCCATCGGCGGCTTGTTTATCGGTCAGACCGCTTGCTGAGGCTTCGTCCAGGACGTTCTCGTTCAGATCGGTACAACTGTTCAGCGACAGCAGGCTGAGCAGTGTTATGGTTGAGATGAATATCTTTTTCATGATTATAGTTTCAGGTTTGTAGTTTGTGATTCATAGTCTGTGGTTAACGGTCCTGAAACAGGCAGGTGCTAATCACAAACTACGAACCACAAACCACGAACTAATTAAAACGTCACATTCAGGCCAAACACAAACGAGCGGGCTTTCGGGTAGCTCAGGTAGTCGATACCATACGACGAAATGCCGTTAACCGTCCGGTCGGTGTTCACTTCCGGATCGTAGCCGTTGTACTTCGTGATGACGAACAGGTTCTGGCCGGTGGCCGATAGGCGGATGTTCGATATCCACCGTTTCATCCCGATCAGCTGCGGGTTCAGGTTGTATCCCAGCGTCAGGTTGTTCAGCCGGAAGAACGCACCGTCTTTCAGGAAGCGGGTCGATACCGGTGCCGAGTTATTGATCGATTCGGTCGGCTCACCCACCGACTCAGCCGGACCGTTCAGGCCTTTCACCAGACGAGCTTTGTAGAAGAACGCGTTGGCCGTGTTGTCGTACAGCTTGTTGCCCGACACACCGTTGAAGTTGGCCGTCAGGTCGAAGCCTTTGAACGACACGCTGCCGTTCACGTTGTACTGCCGCGTGGGCAGCGCACTGCCGGCCGCAATCCGGTCTTTGTCCGTTCCGCCGATACCGTCGCCGTCAATGTCGCGGTAAATGCTCACGCCCTTGTCGTCGATGCCGGTGTACTCGCGCAGGAAGAACGTACCGATCGGCTGGCCGTTGACGTAGCCGTTCACGGTAGCGGAGGTCAGACCAGCCCCCGTTGCCGACCCCGACGTAATCACCGTGTATGGCGAGTTGTTCACTACGTTCTTAATGAACGTAACGTTCCCCCCGAGGTCGAAGCGCAGGCCGCTCTGGCTGACGTAGCGGTAGTTCAGCCCCAGTTCAACGCCCTGGTTGGTGATGGTCATGTCCGGTACGTTGGTCCAGTAGGTAGCCGCCGGCTGGATGGGGTCGGCCGGGATTACTTCGAGCAGGATTTTACCCGATACCTTGCGGAAGTAGTCGAGCGTACCCGTCAGGGCACCTTTGAACAGGCCAAAATCCAGACCAATGTCGGTTTGGGTCGATACCTCCCACTGAATGTCGGGGTTCGCCAGTCGGGTGTAGGTGGTTCCGGCCGGGAAAGTCGTCGAGTTGTCGAGGGGATAGCTGGTCGTTGCCGATACGTTCGATGTAAACAGCGCCTGGGTGATTTTCGACGGAATCTCCTGGTTACCAGTCTGACCCCAGCCGGCCCGCAGTTTCAGGTCAGAGAACGGTCCTGACTGCAGGAACGGCTCTTCCGACAAACGCCAGCCCGCCGAGAACGACGGGAAAACACCGTACTTATTGTTGGCCCCAAACTTACTCGATCCGTCGGCCCGTACCGTCGCCGTCAGCAGATACCGATCGCGGTAGGCATAGTTGACCCGCGAGAAAAACGACTGCAGTTCGTTTTCGAGCGCAAACCCACCCGGTCGGTTGTTGGCCAGCGTCAGGTCCTGACCAAGACCGGGGTTATAAATCGGCTCAATGGGCGAAATCGGGAATCGGTTGATGCTCCAGTTCCGGCCCGAAATTGAAAACTTCTGGTACGAGTGACCCAGCAGCGCCGTCAGGTTGTGATTGTTCCAGCCCCGGGTGTAGGTGAAATAATTCTCGATCAGTACGTTCCGGTTGTTACCGTAGATGCTTTCGAGCCGTCCGTCCTGCTGCGGAACCGTGTTGGCCAGCGACTGCAGATCCCGCGTTGAGCTGGCATTGTCGACGCCCAGATTCAGTTTATAGATGAGGTCTTTAGTGATCTTGAACGAAGGCGACACGCTGGCCACCACCCGGTTGATCGTCGTGATGTCTTTCTGCAGATTCAGCGTCAGCAGCGGGTTTGTAAAGGCCTGGTAGCGGGCCGGTGCGCCCGTAGCATCGTATGCCGGGTAGGTCGGGTTCGCCGAGATAGCGGCTCCGACAATGCTTTCGATGGGCGGGCGTTCGTTGAAGGTCTGCGAAGCCGTCAGGTTCACATCCAGCGTAAGCCGGTCTTCCAGGAACTTCTGCGAAGCGTTGAAGCGACCGGTGTAGCGGTTGAACTGGCTGTTTTTCAGAATGCCCTCCTGGTTTTGTACGCTCAGCGATCCGTAGTACGTCAGCTTGTCGCTGCCACCGCTCAGGCCGATGTTGTAATCCTGCGTAACGGCCGTCCGGCTGATCTCGCGCTGCCAGTCCGTCGACGCATTCTGATCATCCAGCACACCCCCTACGGCTACCACCTGCCGGCGGAACTCGTCGGCCGTAAACACGTCGATCGGACGGGCCATATTCGAAATACCGACGTTACTCGAAAGGGTCAGGTTCGACGTACCGGCTTTCCCCTTTTTGGTCGTAATCAAAATAACACCGTTGGCACCCCGGGCACCGTAAATTGCCGTTGCCGACGCATCTTTCAGGACGTCGATGGCTTCGATATCCTGCGGGTTCAGGAAGCTCAGCGGATTGGTGGCCCCGCCCGTGCTGGAGTTGTCCAGCGGAATACCATCCAGAACAAACAGGGGCGTACTGCCCGTCCGAACGCCACCGGGGCCGCGTACGGTAATGTTCTGCCGGCCACCGGGTTCGCCACTCGCCGACGTAACGTTCACCCCGGCTACCTTACCCTGCAGGAGCTGTTCGGGTGAGTTGATGATACCCCGGTTGAATTCGGTACTTTTTACGGTGGTCAGCGCACCCGTCGCGTCTTTCTTGGTGGTGGTACCATACCCGATCACAACGACCTGCGCCAGTTCCGACGCCGACGGAGCGAGCGCTACGTTTATAGTGGCGCGATTGCCGACAGGGATTTCCTGGGATACAAACCCGATGAAACCGATAACAAGCACTGCGTCTTCGTTGGGTACCGCAATCCGGAAGTTACCGGAAGCATCGGTGGTAGTACCGCGCTGCGTACCTTTCAGCAGAACGGTGCAACCGGCCAGCGCTTCATTCGTAGTAGCATCGGTGACCCGGCCGCTAACCGTAATATCGGCTTTGGGCTGGTTAGTTTGGCTTGGTGTGTTCGCAGGCTGATCCAGCAACGTGTCGTTTGCCCATGCACCAGCAGGCAGGATGGCCACCGCGATTAGTAGCGGCAGCATTCCCCAACGAAACCGAGCGGTCAGCGAAGAGAGAAGATGATAAAAAAAATCCATAGCAGGAAGTTTAAATTCAACCACAAATTTCCGGGTATGCGTCGTCAGTCGGAATGCGTTGAGGGGGAATTAAAGAATTGATAATACACTCATCAATTAGCCAGTAAACGGTCCTGAGCTTTTATAAACTTTTCCAGCATTTAATTATAGATATAGCTGTTAATCAATCAGTAACTGGCGATAATATTCAATTTTTTCCGGATCAATTACAAATAAATATTATGAGTGGATTAACGGACCGGTACCAATGAATAAGATAATTTAACAAAATGGGCCCGGGCACACGCATTTCATGGAAATGCGTGTGCCCGGGCCTTGAACGGTCGTCTTTACAGCTAGCTGCGAGCGAATCGATTGAAGATATATAGAACGGCGCCCGTCACTACAATGTGCATCAGTTCCAGAATCACTACCATTCCCATCGGCGCATTAGGGATGCTAAACGGCGAGAAAAACGAAAGCAGAAAAATAACGACCGCCAGACTATTGAAAATCCGCAGTGGATTTTTCGTGAACCGGTTCAGGATTACCAGCACCACACCCGCCACTAGAGATGGGAATATGGAAGCAATAATAACCGGCACAGCACTCAGCGGTTCACCGGCATTCGGGATGATCAGATCGCCGGGAATAGCGCCCGTGGTCAGGCCAATCTGAAACAGCAGGACATTAATAATAGCCGATATACTACCGGCAATAGCGGCCAGCGACAGCACTCGGCCGACACGGGGGGTAGATGTAATCCGGGTTTCCATACAATAAACGGTTTAATTGGTAAGCATTGATGTAGTTGTAAGTCCGGTAAGCTGCGCGGTCTGCTCCCAGACGTAGTTACGCAGTTCGTTGTCCAGCAAGGCCGTCGACGGTTGAATGGATTTGCCTTTGCGGTTGATCAGCACCGATTGATCGGCCTCAGCGTTACGTCCGGTCGCAATGTCGACTACAACTTGCGCGTAGTCGTGGGGTTTTGTGATCCAGGGCCTGAGCAACCAGTCAAACACAGGTTCAACTGCTTTGAACCAGCCCGGAAAGTCGCCCCGGCGCCGTATATCGGTATCGACCAGACCCGGGTTCAGGATATTGACCTTCGTTCCGGACGGCTGCAGCTTAGCCGCCAGTGCTAGTCCGTAAAAGTCATTGGCAATTTGCCCGATGTTGTGGGCCGTAAAACCACTGGCTGTTGCCGCAACCGGAAACTTCGCCCTGAACGTTTTGCCTGCCGGAAATCCTGCCGCGGCTACGTGAATGATGCGGGCGGGTCGATACACGGGCGCTTCGTTGAGCAACAGGTGATTCAGTAAAAACCGGCCGTAATAGTTTGTTGCAATCGATACCTCGAACCCTTCCGCGGTTTCATGGCGTTTCGTCGTCAGCACATCGGCCGTATGAATGATCAGATCCAAGGTATCGGTTAATTGACCGACCTGATCCGCAACCCGACGTACGTCGCTCATTAGCGACACGTCGGCCTGAATGAACGAGCCCTGTAGCTCAGTTGCCAGCGCCTGTCCGGCTGTCTGGTTACGGCCAACCAGAAGTACACGATACCCTTCCCGCGCCAGGAGCCGGGCGGTCTCTTTGCCAATACCCGCGGTTGCGCCAATCAGTACTGCTACCTGTTTCATACCATTGCTTTATTTTATAACAGTGTTTTCAATCAGGCAAAAAATAAAAGGCTTACAAGCCCTTTATAAATCGGTCAATGGCCTCTTCGACCAGTTGCTCAAAGCGATCCGTTGCTTCCGGGTGGCAATCATGCCGGGCCAGGGCAACAAACCCCTGCATGAGGGCAAACCAGTGCATAAAGACCGACTCGACGTTATCATCAGTTAACTTTTGCAGCACCCCCCGGATTTGATGAATGCCTTCCATCGCTTCGTCGCCGGCATCGCTGTGACAAACGGCTCCATCCAGGTTAAACATGAGCGCATACTGTTCCGGATTCTGCCGGGCGAAGTGCAGCATAGCCAGCGATACCGCTTTCAACTGTTTCTTAGGCTTATCGGGTCGTTGGGCTAAAGCGGCCAGTTGAGCGTCGCATAGCTGCCGAAAGCCTTCCCGCTGCAGTTCAGCCAGAATAGCATCTTTCCCACCAAAGTAGTGGTAGATTGCCGTGGTACTTGTCTGGAGCCGATCAGCAATTTTACGGGTGGATACGCCCGGCCAGCCTTCTTCGCCCGCCAGGGTGAGGGTCTGGTAGAGAATATCCTGCTTAAGTGACTCCTGGTATTCGGCTTTCCGTGACATTTCAGTCTTATAACAGTGTTACAAAATAAAAGTTCTGATTAGATCCAGAAATTTATGAAACATTGACCCACAAAGGTTACGAGTCTTCCCATAGTTGATCAACGAAATGCCAGTAGTTTATTTTTGTCATGCTGACGCAGGAAGCATCTTCGGTTGACATGTTTATCTGACTACCGGAGCTGCTTCCTGCGTCAGCATGACAAAAAATAAAGATTACGAAAGAGTGCTCTGACTTAATCATGGTCAACGAGTTGCCGTTTACTGGCTGATTTTCGCCCTGCTGGTGATTACTAACGTAACAAAATTAAGGTTGTAGCCGCTAAAGTCTACGCCGGAAACTTCGGTGTTTTGCTTTTTATCCACACGTTTATTAATGCAACATTGTTGCAATTAAGAAAAATAGGGTTAGCTTTGTGTTTCTTCAGTTCAAACACCCTGGCAAATGAAATCAACAAGCAGTTTCGATGTCATAATCATAGGAGGTAGTTACGCCGGATTGAGTGCCGCTATGACGCTCGGTCGGTCGCTACGTACCGTCCTCATCATCGACAGTGGCAAGCCCTGCAACCGCCAAACGCCCCATTCGCATGGCTTTCTAACCCGTGACGGTGACACACCGGGCCAGATCGCGACCATCGCCAAAGAGCAGGTCCTCGCCTACCCGACGGTTTCGTTTCTTTCCGACAAAGTCACCCAGGCCCGGCCGGACGACAATGGCTTTTGGGTAGAAACCCAGTCCGGGCAGCCGTACCGCAGCCGGAAGCTATTGATCGCTACTGGCCTGGCAGACGTTATGCCCGACATTCCGGGCTTTGCCGAGTGCTGGGGCCGCACGATACTGCATTGCCCCTATTGCCACGGCTACGAGGTGCACGGTCAGCCGCTGGGTATCCTGGCGAACGGCGATATGGCCTACGACCTGGTGCGTCTAATCCAGAACTGGAGCCGCAACCTGACCTTGTTCACCAATGGCCCTGCTACGCTGACCGGCGAGCAACAGCAGCTCATTGAGCAATTGGGCGTTCCGGTTGATGAGCGGTCAGTGACGCACCTTGTTCATCAGGCTGGGAATCTTGAAGCCCTGGCGTTCTCGGACGGATCGCGGCACGAACTAAGCGCTGTGTTTAGCCGCGTACCGTTCCGGCAGCATTCGGATCTGGCCGAACAGCTGGGCTGTAAGCTGACCGAGATGGGACTGGTCAAGGCAGGCGAGATGGGGCAAACCGACGTACCCGGTTTGTTTGTAGCCGGCGACATTAGTACGCCCTTCCGACAGGTAGCTATCGCCGTCGCCAGCGGAGCCAAAGCCGGTGCCTGGATCAACAAAGAGATGATCGAAGACGATATCGCTCTGAAACTATCCATCGTTAGCAGCTAAGCACTTATAATCTTGCCGGCTACCCCAGAGAACGTAGCTGGCCGGACAAACAGGGGCTTAATTCAGGGCGTTTGGACAAGTTAGTCAGACTGAAACGCCCTGTCCTGGCTAGCGTCTCAACTAGTCAGGGCAGGGCGTTGTGCAGGCCGGTGTTACTTCAGCGCAATCTTTTTCAGGTCCTTACCCATAATGTCTTCCCAGCGGTAGAGTTGAAACGTCCGGTCGTCGCTCATGGCGATGAACAGGCCGTAGCGAAACTGGCTGTTCAGGGGTACGGATACCGTTTCGGAGCCGTCGCTCTGGTGGGCACTGACAGTAACGACCTTGATCAGGTCATGCTGATTCGGATTCAGTGCGGTTCCTTCCCGGCTGAAAATGTGAAACCGATTGGCTCCCTGATCCGATACCAGAATATAACCTGTCTTATCAGTCAGCTTATAGATTGAGATCCCTTCGTGGTCTTCGGCGAAGCCGGTCGAGGCAAAAAGAGCCAGTTCCTGATTCCCCTTTTCCGGATCAGCGTAGTATTTCCGGACGCCCTTGCCTTCGTCGGAGTAATAAACGTAGCCAAGCTCATCGTCGACGGCGATGGATTCAATCTCTTTCAGGCCGCTGTATTGCCCAAATTTGCGCACCAGCGTTGCTTTTACGGTGCCCGATCCGTTATCTGCCAGCAGGTACTGCCACAGGTACGTACCATCCGTCGGTCCACTCTTGCGGCCCACTACGGCGTAGGTTTGCCCGGCTTTGTTCTTGTACAGGGCAATTCCCATCAGGTCGCGGAAGGCGGTACCCGTTTCACCGACGAACATATCAAGCCCGCCCCCATCGACCGGTTTCATATCCGGCAGCGAGTAAATCCGCAGCTTATGGGTAAATCGCTCGGTTGTGACGGCGATATCGGTAGGTTTACCGTTGAGCATCAGGCCGTATTCCACATCTACGTTGTCGGGCCGCTGCAGGCCTTTTACCACCTTGTCGGTCTGAATCTTACCGTTCAGATCAAACACGTACAGTCCACCGTCCTGTTCTTTGTCCGTTCCGATGATAAGACTTTTAGTCGGGTCCTGCGGGTTAATCCATACCGCCGGATCATCCGAATCATGCTGAACAGGATCCGTAATGACAACTGGTTTAACAATGGTTTCCCCAATCGGCGTGGTCGCAGCCGCCGTCTGGGCTTCGGTCCGGCAGCTCTGTTCCAGCCCCGAGAGCAGCAGGCAACCGTAAAGAATGAGTTTTGACGAATTCACTGGCCGTTCAGAGTTAAAAACTGGAAATCCCCGGTCCGATCGGGCCAGACCGGGGAATAAACACCTTATTTCGTGCCGAAAGCACCGATGGTAGTCGTCGGCTCAGGCGACTTGTACGTTACGCCATTGATGGTCAACCCATTGGCGTAGTTGCGTGTAAAGCTGGTAGTGCCTTTGCCCAGCGTCGGCGATCCGGCCTGTACGTTGAAATCCCATGCCTGGTTGAACGTAGCGTTCGTCATGGCCGTGTTCAGCGGGTAGTTGACGAATTTCGGATCGTTGTCGCCGGCCGTTTTACTGATGATGTCGTTGCTTCCCGCCAGAATCTCCGTCGACGGCTGGAACTGGTTAACGGCCTCCTGCGTGAAGGCGTAGTACATATTGTTGCTCACTTTCGAGCGGTTATCTTCCGGAGCGCCCTTGTCGCGTTTGATGCCAAAGCGGTCGTTCACGAGCAGGTTGTTGTACAGATCGGCACGCACGGTTTTTTCGAGCCAGATTGAACCGCCTTTGGTAGTCGGTCTGCGCCAGCCGGCGTTCAGGATCGTGTTGTTGTAGCCAATCACGTAAGCCTGCGGAGTACGGTCGCCGGAGTTCGACAGCTTCAGACCGTTGGTGTTGGGGCTGTAGATCAGGTTAAACGCTACGTCGGCCACGACGCCCGATTTGATGTTGATGGCGTCGCCGTTGGCAATACCCGTGGTGTAGAACTTATTGTTCGCCACGATTACCTTACCCCCTTCGAGGTAGAAACCGTCTTCGTAGAAGTTACGAACGATGCTGTTTGTCACCACAAACTGACCGTTTACGTTCGAGTAATAAATAGCCGGGATCCGTTCGCCGGCAGCCGCTTTGTACAAGCCGCCTTTTACAGACGGTGACGTTTCCGTCGTAACGGCACCACCGTATTCCAGAACGGTGTTCTGCATAACGAACTCCGCGCAGGTCGGAGCGGCTACGATACCACCCCACAGGGCACCAAATTCATTTTTTGCGATTTTCCAGGCATCCGGAACGGTGATTTTTACCGGATTCTGCGTCGTGCCGAGGCTATACAGATTACCGCGCACGACGATCTCGGGCTTCACCGTCGAGTCGTTCATCAAAACCGTTACGCCCTCTTCAATAGTCAGGGTCTTACCGGCCGGAACCTGCAGGTGGCCCGTGATCTTGTAGGTACTTCCTTTTTTCCAGACCCCGGACACTTCACCCGAAACGGCTTCCTGAACGACCGGCTGCGGGGTAGGATCGGTGGTGCTGGTTTCTTCCTTACAACCCGTAACGAGTACGGTCGACAGCGCAGCGAAGATTAGTAACTTTTTCATGAGGTTTGCTTGTGATACGTGATAGTATGTTTGGTACTAGGTGTTATTGAAATCGGTACCGAAGTCCGAGCAGGTACGAGCGCTGGTAGAAGTCCCGGCGCACAAGCGTCTGGCCCGATTCCGACTGAAACGGAACGCCTTCGTTCTTCGGGCTTGCGTTTTTGATGTAAACTTCCAGGGGCGTATTGAGCAGGTTATTGGCCTTGGCGAAGCAGCTGAAGCCTTTCCCGAACGTTTTTTCGACAGAAGCGTCCATCTGAACAAACCCCTTCTGCCAGAGGTCATTGTCCACAAACTGCGAAACGGTATTGATCCGGTCGCCGGTGTAATTCAGGGCCAGTTGACCATCCCAGCCGTTCTCCGTATTCTTGTAGAGCATCGACAGGTTGGCTACGTGCGCCGACTGTCCATACAGCGGGCGGGTCTGGTTGACGGTGATGGTTTCAAGATCGCCGGTCTGATTACGAATTCGCTTCGACTTGGCGGTTGTGATCCGGGAGTGCGTATAGGTGTAGTTGGCCTTGATGCCCCACACTTTCAGGTACTTGATGAAGTCAACTTCAAGTCCGTAGTTACTGGCGTTGCCGAAGTTGCCCGGCGAGTAGTACGTATCCTGTCCGCGAATGGCGTCACGCTGCAGGGTGTATTCAATCGGGTTCTGAAGCCGCTTGTAGAAAGCGCCCACCATGAACTGCTCCGAAGGTCGGGGAAAAAATTCGTAGCGCAGGTCGATGTTGTCGGCGATGGCCCGCTTCAGATCCGCGTTGCCCCGCTCCTGGTATTCTTCCTGCACGATGCGATACGGTACGATCTCGAAAAAGCCCGGCCGGTTGATCGACCGGAAGTAAGACGCCCGAAGATTCGTGCGCTCCTGAGGCATGTAGCGGATGTGCAGACTCGGCAGTACGTCGGTGTATACCTGCCGGCCCGTCGGCCGATCTTCGCCAATCTGGAACCGCATCGTATACCCCTGATCGGTGTTTTCAACCCGGACACCACCCACTATCTCCGTTCGCTGCGTCTGGGTTTTAAATTGAACATAGCCCGCCTTGATCACTTCGCTGGCGTCGTAGGTCAGGGCCGTTGCTACGGCACCGCGGGGGTTGATAACGGTCCAGGCAATATCGGCGTAGTTGGCAAAATCGGTGCCGTAGCGGGCCAGCAGATTCGTTGGCCGCAGTTGGTAGTTGTTGTAGAAATTAGCCCGCTGCTTGTCGCGGTATAAACCGCCCGCCATCCAGTCGATGGCAATGCCTGCGATGGACGTCGTGTAGGTCAGGTTGAGGTAACCAGCCAGATCGCGGTCGGAATTATGCTCCCACCGGCGCGTTGCATTACCAACCGTCGTACGGGTCTCGACGTTGTTCCTGCGTTCGCCCAGCAGGGGGATCGTCGTGTTGTCGGGTACGTCGTTCGTAGCTTCTGAATACACCGCCGACCATTGCAGCCGCAGGGCATCCTGTAGTTTGTGTTCCCCCTGAAGCGTACTGGTATAAATCTGCTGCTTGGTCAGCCGCGACCGCGTCGAGTACCCCAGCGTCGCATTACCCAGTTCCGGGTCATAGCCGCCGATGGTCAACTGAGTCGATTTGGTATCCCGGACCTGCGCATTGGTCAGGCTCATGATAGCATTGTACCACTGCAGCTTGTGCCGCGGGCTGAGCCGATAATCCAGCTTGGCGTGGATACCGTAGCGGGTTTGCTGCTCAGAATACAACCGTTCGTTCTGTTCCGTCAGCGTCACGCCCCGCAACGTATCGACCGTTTCGAAATCGAAGAACAGGCTATTGCTGCCCCGGTACGTATTCTGATAACTACCGGCCAGGATCACCCCCAGCTTCCGGTTGAAGAACCGGTTGCCGATCGACAGGCCCCCAAGCAGGTTGGGTGCCGGCCGACTGTTGGTATAGGTCGACGTAGCCTTTGAGAAATCGGTAGCCGTCGCGTTGTACTGATTTCCGAAGCGTTCGTAGGGTGATTGGCTGCTTACCTGTCCGGTCTGGAACCGCATAAAATCCCGGTCGAAAAACAGCTCGCTGAAACCCGTCGAGAGGTTGGCCATAATGGATGGGCTATCCGGCGCATCCTTCATGACCATGTTGACAGCCCCGCCGATGGCATCGCCCTCCATGCTGGGCGTGAGGGCTTTGTAAACCTCCAGCCGGTCGAGCAGCTCGGAAGGGAAGATATCAAGCGGGACGTAGCGGTAGCGGTTGTCAGGACTCGGAATCTTGACGCCGTTGACCAGCGTGTAGTTATAGCGCTTGTCCATACCGCGCAGGATGGCGTACTGGCCGTCGCCGTTGCTGTTTCGCTCGATTGAAATCCCGGAAACGCGTTGAATTACATTCGCTACGGTAAGATCGGGCGAAAGCTGGATGGTTTTGCCCGACACAATGTTCATAACCTGGTTGGCATTCCGTTCCAGGTTACGGGCCGTGTTGTCGCTGGCACCGTCGCGCCTGGCAACGATCGCTACTTCCTGAAGCATCCGGTCTTCGGCCAGCTCCATTGTAAAGTCGATCGTGAGGGTCTCATCTTTATCGACAGTGATTGACCTGACCAGGGTTTTGTAAGTAAGATAGCTGATTTTGATTCGATACTGCCCCGGGGTCACGTTGCGGACAACGTACGATCCATCCAGCCCCGATACACCATGCAGCCTGTTCCCTTCGAATAGGATGTTCGCCCCGATGACCGGCTCCCCGGTAGCCGATTCGACCACCCGGCCTCTGACCGTAGCCGCCACCGCCTGAAGCGAAACGAAGAGCCCCATCAAGATCAGATATACGTTTTTCATTGCCTGTTACATGTCTTTGCCGGAGGGGCAGTCTACGTGCTGTAGTGGCTGTACCGTTTCGACAGGACAAAGGTCAGATGAAATAGAGGAGGAGACCTATTCAGGGCCGTGAACAAAAAAGCAACAAGGCAACAACGGGCGTTAACAAGCAGGCAACAACGTGAACAAACAAATAATAAACAACTGAATACCAGTGTTATATACCGTTACAGGCCTGCCATTATCTTATTATTAACAAGCTGTTACGCTATTGTTAAGGCGAGCACAAACTCGTTGTGCAAAAAGAAAAAGCCGGAATGCTGTCAGCGCATTCCGGCTAAACAAATTTCCTTTACCTGAAGAACGAACGGGTGGAGTGAAGAGATTGGTATGGATGGGCGATATGGTCTGTGGATAGAACAGAAAGCCTGCTGTGGTTACGTGACATTGTGCATTAACCGTTGTAAATTTCCGGGCTTCTCCGGGCGTAGCCTATACCCCGAAAGGGGTATTTTTTAGTCACCGGTCGCATGTTACTTTCAACCCGATCATATCTCTCCCGTTTCTTATGATTCGTTCGTGGTGGATAGCCCTGTGGCTGCTTATCGCTGCCGCAGCGGGTAAGGCCCAGCCCACTCAGCTCCGGTTTGAACACCTTACGGTCAATCAGGGGCTTTCCAATCATTTGATTTACGCTATGCTCCAGGATAGCTATGGCTTCCTGTGGTTTGCTACGGACAATGGTCTTAATAAATACGACGGCTACACCCTGACTACGTACAAAAAGATTCCCGGCGATACGACCTCACTGGCCGGCAATTCAATACCCCAGCTCATGGAGGACCGGGATGGCAATCTCTGGATTGGCTTAATGGGCCAGGGTATGTGTAAATTCGACCGGCGGACAGAAACATTTACCTGCTACCCGCCATCACCGCTTACACTTCGCCAGGGCAGCATTCATTCGCTTTGCGAAGACCAGGACGGGTTCATCTGGGTCTCCAACGGCCAGGCCGAACTTCGGCGATTCGATAAAAAAACCGGTGCCTATTCCCGCATCAACTATGCTTCCTTGCTGTCCGAACAGTCGGCTGAGGGGAAATCCGTCATTCCGGTTATCAATACCATCTACGGCGACAAAACAGGTACTATCTGGCTTTGCACGGACAGTGGGCTGCATGGCATGCGGGTGAGGTTGACCGGTCCGGGTAAACCTCCGCAGGTCAGTTTGACTACGTACCGTCACGACCCCACTAATCCGCGTAGCTTAAGCCACGATAAAGTGTGGGAAGCCTACGAGGACCGGGCCGGCAGGCTTTGGGTAAGCACTGACAATGGGATCAACCAGTTTGATCGAAAAACGGAGACCTTTATTCATTACCCGTATGGACTGAGCCCTTCTCAAACCATCAATACGTTCACTAACAAGCACTTCCGCCACTTTGCGGAGGATCAGCAGGGGAATCTCTGGTTAGGCTGCGCCAGCGAGGGTCTGTTTCGGTTCGACACAAAACGCAGGCAATTCGACCACATCCGCCACAACCCGGTTGATCGATCCGGCCTAAGTAGCGACTGTGCGCTGTCTTTGCTGGTCGACCGGTCCGGTTTACTATGGGTTGGCACGTACGGCAAAGGCATTGACAAAGTCAATCTTAGCCACCCTTTTCGCCATTACGGGCCACTTCCGTACGATCCCCGTTCGCTGAATAATGAGATTGTTCAGTCCATCCTGGAGGACCGATCGGGCACCGTCTGGATTGGCACCAGCAATGCGTTGAACCGGCTGGATCAGCGAACTGGTCAATTTACACAGTATCGGCACAGCCTCACTGATCCAACGAGTCTGCCTAACTGGAACGCTGAGGCCATGCTTGAAGATCGGGAAGGAAATCTATGGGTGGCCAGCGGGGGCGAACTGGCCCTGTTCAACCCAAAAACAGGAACGTTTAGCTGTTTAACACGACAAACCAAGCGGTATCCAGGGCTGAGTGGCCAGGCAGCGATTCTAGCGCTGTATGAAGATCGACAGGGACTGCTCTGGCTGGGTACGACCTACGGCCTTAAGAGCTTCAACCCTAAAACAGGTCAGGTCGTTTATTACGCCCCTCGGCAAAAAAACGGGATCAGCGACACTCACATTACGTCTATACTGGAAGACGACCGGGGTAACTTGTGGATTGGTACCGTGAGCGTTGCGTTGAATCGGTTAGACCGAAAAACGGGTCGTTTCACCTACTACCGACCCGATCGGCACAAGCCCGGCAGCATCACGTCGGATGGCGTTCCCTGCATCACTCAGGATTCAAAAGGAAACCTATGGTTTGGCACTCTGGGTGGCGGCCTCTGCCGGTTCGACTACCAGACAGAAACATTTCAGGCGTTTACACAAGCTAACGGGCTGGGCGACAACACCATCTTTTCTATCACTGAAGACAGCCAGGGGTATCTCTGGCTGGCCACCACAAAAGGGCTTTCCCGGTTTTCGGCTAATCGCACGACCTTTTCCAATTACGATGTCAACGACGGACTACAAAGCAATGGCTTTCGACAGGCTCATTGCAAAACAAAAGACGGTACATTATACTTTGGAGGCAATAACGGCTTTACTACGTTTAATCCTCGCCAGCTGACCATCAACCGGCACGTTCCTCCACTGGCTATAACTCAGATTAAGTTATTCGACACTCCGCTACCCGGCAAAACAGGCACCGATCCCGTTGAGCTGACCTACGACCAGAATTTTCTTTCCTTTGAGTTTGCTGCGATGGATTATACAAACCCGGCTAAAAATCAGTACGCTTACAAACTGGACGGGCTTGAGCCAGACTGGGTACACAGCGGTTCGCGCCGGTACGTCAGCTACACCAACCTGGCCCCTGGTACGTACGTATTTCGGGTCAAAGGGTCAAACAACGATGGCGTTTGGAACGATAAAGGCGTGGCTTTGCGGGTTATCATCCACCCGCCCTGGTGGCAAACCACCTGGTTCAGGCTCCTGGCCGGCCTGCTGTTGGTATTACTGGCGGTCGTATCCATCCGACTTTATACCCGCGCCCGGCTCCGTCGGCAACGGACGAATTTGAAACGGGTGTTGCAGGCCCAGGAAGAAGAACGCCAACGGCTGGCGGCCGATCTCCACGATGATTTAGGCGCAACGCTATCGGTCATCAAAGGGCAGTTGCAAACCCTTCATCGACCGCACGACGAGCTGGAAGGCCCCATCCAACTCATGAAGAAAGCCATCGCTGACCTGCGCCATATCGCTCATCATCTCATGCCACCCGAGTTTGTCAAGCTTGGGCTGACCGAAGCCATCCGTGAAATTGTCAGGCGGGTCGAAGCAGGTTCCAAGATTCAATTTCTGTTTATTACGTTCGGCGACGAACGGCGCCTGGATCACGAAACCGAACTGACCATCTACCGCATTGCCGTCGAACTCATCAGCAATGCCATTAAACACGCCCAGGCCCGTACTATTACGGTACAATTGATTTTTTATCCGCAACACGTATCTTTATTGGTCGAGGATGATGGCCAGGGATACGCTGTGGCAGCCAGGAACGGACAAGCCGGAATTGGCCTGCGTAACATTCACTCCCGGGCGGCTTACCTGCAGTCGAAACTGGTAGTCGACTCTGGAGAAGCCGGCACGACCATCACCCTCGACGTGCCGTATTAATACCCAGATTATGGTTTCCGGGATCAAGCCCACTACCGTTCTTATTGCCGACGATCATCAGTTGTTCAACGATGGGCTGCGCAACCTGCTCACCTTTGACGGTACGCCCTTCCGGGTTGTCGAGCAGGTGTACACCGGGGCCGATGTCGTACCGGCCATTCATACCTGGCGACCGGATGTGGTGCTGCTGGATATCAATCTCCCGCAGCGTACCGGCCTCGACATTGCGCGGCAGATTGTGCGGGAATTTCCGGACGTTCGGGTGATTATCGTGTCAATGTATAGCTACCAGAAGTTTGTGGAAGAACTGAAAGTTATTGGTGTAGCGGGCTACCTCCTGAAAAGTGCCTCTCAGCAGGAGTTAATCACCTGCCTGGACCGTGTTGGGCAGGGTGGCACTTACTTCGACATACGGTTGGGCGGCAAAGCCGGCGATCTGCACCTGGAGGATGACTTTGTCAAACGCTTCAAGCTATCGCCCCGCGAACTGGAGATCATCGTCCTGATGAAACATGGTTTGACAACGAGCGAAATTGCCCAGCGCCTGTTTCTGTCCGAAGAAACCGTGAAGACGCACCGAAAGAACATTTATTATAAACTAGACATCAACAGCCTGGCTGAACTGATCCGGTTTGCCAATGAACAGGGGCTCTAAACGGCCGGCCTATCCGGTTTAAAGTACGTTTAAGCGGTTCATCAATTCGGCTTTGTTTGCGCGGCTGATTGGGATTACTTTATTGGCAATCAGCAGGTTGTTCTCTTCAATATCGACGATCTTATCCAGGTGTACGATATACGAGCGGTGTACCCGGAGAAACTCCCGGCCCAGCTTTTCTTCCAGCGATTTCATGGTAGTATACACCACAACGGCCTGGGTGTTCGTGATGATTTTGACGTAATCTCCCATGTTCTCGATGTATGAAATCGTCTCGTAGGGAATGCGGATGTAGCGACCGTCGGTCTTGACGTAAATTTCCCTGCGGGGGTTGATCGGCGGCTGAACGGGTTTCCTGTGGTCGCTCAAGTCCAGTACTTTTTCGACGGCGAGGTTAAACCGGGGGAGGGCGATAGGCTTTTTCAGATAATCCGCAACCTGGTACTGAAACGCATCAAAGGCGTATTCGGTCTTTGTTGTGGTTAAGACAACCAGCGGAGTTGTCGGGAGCCGTTCCAGCAGGTCGAAACCGGATAACCCCGGCATTTCGACATCCAGCCAGATCAGGTCTATCTCCTGCTCCGTCAGTACCCTGAGTGCTTCATCGGCCTGTTCACAGACCGCTACCAGTGCCAGCGATTCGTGTTGCTCACAAAGCCGCTGCAGCGACTTTCGGGCCATTAGCTCGTCGTCAACGATGATGCATTTGAGGATCATATCAACTGGTTAGGTAGCGTTGCCACTGGGCCTCAATCAAAGATTTTTTACTTGTCAACTCGGAGTAGAAGCTACGCCAGAGCGTCTGAACCTCAACGCCATCCGGATGTTCTGATGCCATTTCTTCTAACCGTGCCATCATTTTTTCGAGCGTTGGGAGGCCTACCATTCGCAGCGTAGGTTTCAGCTTGTGCGCCAGTTGGCGAACGGCTGTCCATTGCTGCTCACGGATCAGCGGTTCAAAGGCGTCGAACTCCGGCAGAATCTGTTCCAGAAATGTCTGAAACATATCGGCCGCGTACTCCGCATCGTCGCCGTAGAGGTCGATGAGCTGCTGCTGGTCCAGCGCGGTCAGGTCTATGGTCTCCGGGGTCGCGCTGGCTTTTTCCAGTGCGTATTTCTGAAGCAGTTCCAGGAGCGTTGCGGGGTAGAATGGCTTACCCAGAAAGTCGTTCATACCGGTTGCATGCAGGCTCTCGCGATGGTCCAGCATGGCCGAAGCCGACAACGCAACGATAGGAACCTGCTGGTTTGGATTGGGCGAGGCCCGAATCGCCCTGGTTGCTTCGTAGCCGTCCAGAACGGGCATCTGGATATCCATCAGAATAAGATCAAACCGGGTGTGCCGGGCAACGTCTACCGCTTCCTGGCCATTTTTAGCTACCTGATACGTTACCCCCCATTTGGTGAGCAGGGCACTGATGTACCGCTGGTTCATCAGATTGTCTTCTACCACCAGCACGCTCATTTGGCCGACGAGGGCGGCTGAGTCTGCCGTTCCCGACTGGCTATTTACACTATTCATTACGTAGGGCAGTGAAACGGTAAACACAGTGCCCTGCCCTATCGTACTCTGCACACCAATCTGACCGCCCTGCATATCAACCAGTCGTTTGGCGATGGTCAGGCCGATACCCACGCCTTTGTGCCTGAGCTCCAGGTGACTCACCTGCTGAAATTTCTCAAAAATCTGCCCGCGTTTATCGTCCGGAATGCCCATGCCGGTATCGGCTACGGCAAACTCAATCCAGGCTTTATTACCTTCCAGCTTCTGTAGCCGGACCGAAAGCCGGATCATTCCCTCTTCGGTAAATTTTTCGGCGTTGCTCAGCAGGGTATTCAGAATCTGGCGTAAGATTGCCCCGTCGCCGATGAAGCTTTCTGACAGACCAGGCTCGATGGCCAGCTCAAAGCGAACCGACGAATTCGTCAGCTTTTCCCTGAATTCATGCCCCAGGGTTTTGAGCAAATCGATCAGGCTGAACGGCTCGGGGCGAATGTCAATCCGCCCGGCATCAATCCTGGCCATGGTCAGCAAATCGGAAACCAGTTCATACAGCAAGTCGGCCGACGACCTCACCATGTCGAGGTATTCCTGTTGCTGGGCAGACGGCGACGTATCATACAGCAGGTTGGTCATGCCGATGATGGCGTTGAGGGGCGTCCGAATTTCATGGCTCATGTTCGCCAGAAACTGATTTTCAGCGATTCGGGCCTCTTCCGCCAGACGCCGGGCTTTCTCCAGCTCCTGTTCCAGTTGTTTACGTTCAGAAAGGTTGTAGTGAATGCCGATGGAGCCGACAACCTGCCCTTTTTCGTTCAGGATCGGCACACCACTGACGAGCGCCCAGATGGTATGCCCGTCTTTATGCAGCAGCGGTAACTCGTAGGAACTCGACAGACCATGTTTCCGCTTTTCCTGCTCTTTCTCAAGCACATCAGCGTCTCCTGGCTTCAAGAACAGTTCACCCGCATTTTTCCCGAGCAGCTCATCCTCGCGGTAGCCAATCATCTGACAGAACCGGTCATAGGCCCGAACAATGATCTGGTCGTTGTCTACTTCCAGTAGGCCCAGATCCATGTTATTCATGATGCCGCGGTATTTTTCCTCGCTTTTTCGCAGCTGATCAAGGCTGGCTGTTACCTGAATCAACTGTTCGTTGAGCAGGGTAAGCTCTTTCGTGCGTTGCTCCAGCATGGTCTCAGCCTGCATACGAGCAGCCCGCTCCTGCGCGGCCAAGACGGCTACCGTATCAAGCTTCTTACGATTCATGATTGATGGACGAGTGAAGTAGTGATGAGGTGTATGATCCGGTTTACTAAAGTTTAACCACTATCCCATAACTGCATAAAAATAGTGGCAAAACACCACACTATAAACGACTACTACGTTATTAGTTCAGATTTTTATTTAATACTAAATTCAGTTTAGTAACAATCTCCTTTCGGCGGAAATCCTACCAAAAAACGGCTGAAACCTGCATTTCATCGAAAACGCCCGACCGGGGGTGATCAGTCAACGTACCTTTAGGTCATCCTTTCGGGGCGATCACCATGAGAAAACGAGGCTACCGACCGAGGTTCGGGCGTATGGCCTCAAAAGCAACATCACTACATCAGTCGCTGCGGGCAATTCGTATACCGAAGGCCGGTCTGACAGCCAGATGAGTGCTTGTTAAACAAAGTGTTACCCACCGTTCACTTGAATCGGGGCTGCTGTGATCGTTACGATTGCAGTGGCCCTTTGTGTATGCGGGCAGGTCTAGCCTGGCCATCCAGTACGTGCAGCCCGTGCACAGCACCTGTACGGACCGCTACACAAACCCGGCGGCTATCAGCCAGGCGGCAGGTTGGCTACTTCGTCGGCCAGAAACTGCTGGAACCGCTCCTGTAGGCCGCGATAGTAGGCAAGGAATTTTTCTCCTTCGGCCGTCAGCACGGCCCCCCCGCCTTTATCGCCCCCCGTTTGTGTGACTACCAAAGGCGCATCGGCCTGCTTATTCATGGATTGGACTAAGTCCCAGGCCCGTTTGTACGACATCCGCATGGCTTTGGCAGCCCGGTTGATCGAGCCCGTCTGCTGGATATGGCCCAGCAGTTCCATTCGGCCAATGCCAAAAAACCGCTCGGTCGCATCGTCCGACATGGTTTCAAGCCAGATGCGGCCGTTAAGGCGAAGTGTATTCATGCTGACAACTAAATCGGTTCTGACCGGCTAAGATAAAAGCTTCCCTTTATCGGTCGCTACACAAACCGCTGAATGTACCCCGACAGCGACTCACCCTCGGCCAGACCCAGTTTTTTACGAAGCCGGTAGCGCGACACCCGCAGGCTATCGGGCGAAATGGCCAGCATCGTGGCCACGTCGGCCGAGTTCATATTCATCTTTAGCAGGGCGATCAGCCGCAGGTCGGTAGCGGTCAGATCGGGGAAGTGGCGCGTCAGGTTACTGAAGAAGTTGGGATGGACCTGATCGAACGTAGTACGGAAGTCGTTCCAGTTTTTATCCTGGCTGAAGCTTTGTCCAATCTTCTGAACCAGTTGTTTGAGTTGCTTGCGCTGGTCCCGCTTGTCGTCTTTCAGAATCGTATTGAGGTCGCTCTTCAGGTCCTCCAGTACCTGATTTTTCTGGATCAGGTGCAGGGTGTGCGAGGTTAGTTCTTTCCCTTTCAGTTCCAGCTGGTACCGCAGGTTTTCTTCGGCCAGTTGTTTGTTGGTCAGCTCGGCCTGCATCAATTCGTTCTGGGTGCGGAAGATCTCCTGGTTCTGCTGGTTCAGCGCCTGTTCGTTTTGGATCTTGAGCCGCTGCCGGCTGATGACCACCGCCCCCAGCACACCGATCAACACCAGCACCAGCACCGCCGTTACGGTCAGGATGACGTTGATTCGCTTTTCGGCGCTCAGTTGAGCAATTTCGCTGTCTTTCTGCTCCACTTCATACAGCGTTTGCAGCAGGGCAATCTGCCGGTTATTATCCGTCGCATAAATCTGGTCGGTCAGGTCGTGGCTTAGTTCGAAGTAATGATAGGCGCTATCATGCCGGTTCATCAACTGGTAGGTTTTGCCCAGATCACGGTAGGCACCATTCAGCTGGTACCGCTCGCCTTTCTGCCCCGCCAGGTTTTTCACCTGATAATATATGTTCAGCGCCTGCGGGTAGCGGCCGGTTTTCCGGTACAGATCCCCGAGGTTATTGACGATTTCCAGCCGCCCGATCTCGTCGCGGCTCTGATCGCTCATGCTCAGGGCTTTCTGGTAGTAGTACCGGGCCGAATCATACTGCGCCCGATCCTCGTAGATACTCCCCAGGTTCTCGTAAATCTTCGACAGTCCCGACGGGTCTTTTACGGCCTGGTAGTTGGCCAGGGCCAGTCGCTGGTAGCGGAACGCCTGGTTAAGATCCCCTCCTTTTTCGTAGAGGTGCCCGATGTTGCCGTACGTCCGGG
This sequence comes from Fibrisoma montanum, assembly GCF_003583365.1. Lineage (GTDB taxonomy): Bacteria > Bacteroidota > Bacteroidia > Cytophagales > Spirosomataceae > Fibrisoma > Fibrisoma montanum. The sequence goes on along the minus strand of NZ_QXED01000002.1, from coordinate 117,807 downwards.
CCATGCCCTGCCGGCTGCGAATTTGCTGGTAGAGGGTCAGTGCTTCGTCAAACTGTTTACGGGCCAGGCTGCTCTGCCGATTGTAATAATACACTGTACCCAGTTCGTTCAGATTGCGGGCCAGCCGGTCGGGTACGTTGGCCGTCCGGAATAGTTTCTGGGCCTGCAACAGGTAGTTGATCGCCTGCGAATAGTTGCCCTGGTGGTAAAAAAGCAGTCCCAGCTGCTGCAGGTTGTCTCCCTCGGCAATCCGGTCGTTCTCGGCCGTAGCCTTTGCCAGCGCCTGTTTGATCACCAGGTACGCTGAATCCGGACGTTGACGCGCCAGCTGGTCAATACCCGATACAACCGGCCCGGCTGTGGTCGCCTGCGCATTACCCGGCCTGGCTTCGGTAAGCCACATCGCCAGGATAAACCAGCAGGCGACAGGCACCCTGATTACCAGATGATCTGCCGAAAAATATAGGCAAAAGGGTCGCATTGTACATTAATTCACCGCATGAAGATAAGTAGTCGCCGGGATTTGGTACGTGAAGTTTTTGTGAAGTCAACGCCGTTGAGCGGTAACCGGCGTGGCGAAACGCTGGCTGGAAATTTGATAATTCTCAGATGCAATAGACTTCAATGCGGTTCGCATCCCTTAATTTTACAATACGGCCTTCGTTACAGGCGAGCCCAATTGCTATTCATGTATTGTATGAAAAATCTGGCTTTTCTCTTTTTGCTCGTTGTCGGTTCAGCGGCTATGGCTCAGCGGCAGGCAACGCAGCAGACGTATTGCAACCCGATGGACATCAGCTACCGGTATAATTTCGAGCAGTTGAACGAGAGAATTTCGTACCGTTCTGGTGCCGATCCGGTCATCATCAACCACAAATCGGGAGGCCGCCCCGGCGAGTATTACCTCTTCGTAACGATTCAGGGTGGCTGGTGGCACTCCAAAAATCTGGTCGACTGGGAGTACATTGTCCCCAACAAGTGGCCGATGGAAGACATGTGCGCCCCGGCGGCTCTGTCGGTTCGCGATACGCTGTATCTGTTTCAGTCGACGTTTGAACAGCGGCCTATATTCATTTCTACCGAGCCCGAAAAAGGGAAGCTGATCTTTTATAACCGCTGGATGCCCCGGCTGCCGAAAGACATCGGTCCCTGGGACCCGGCGCTCTTCCACGATCCTGACACGGATAAGTGGTACATGTACTGGGGGTCGTCGAATGTGTACCCCATCTTTGGCGCTGAACTCGACAAAAGCCGGAACCTGACCTACGCCGGCAATAATCCGGCCCAGGCCTACAAAGCTATGTTCTGGCTTGATCCGTATCAGCACGGCTGGGAACGGTTCGGTCCGAACCATTCCGACCCGATCAAGCCCTTCACGGAGGGCGCCTGGATGACCAAGCACAACGGTAAATATTACCTGCAGTACGGTGCACCCGGCACGGAGTACAACGTTTACGGCAACGGAACCTACGTCGGCAAAGACCCCCTTGGCCCGTTCGAGTACGCGCCCTACAATCCGGTGGCGTACAAACCCGGCGGCTACGCAACGGGCTGCGGTCACGGCAATACGTTTCAGGATAACTTCGGTAATTACTGGAACACCGGCACAACCTGGATCGGCGTCAACTGGGGCATGGAACGGCGGATTGTGATGAACCCGGCAGGTTTCGACGAAGATGACCAGATGTATGTCAATACCCGTTTCGGCGACTTTCCGCATTTCCTTCCCACCAAAAAAGTGGATACCCGCCCTGGACTGGGCCGCCCTGGATTGGGCCGCCCTGGATCGGGCCAGTCAGGTGACGAGCTGTTTACGGGCTGGATGCTGCTGAACTACAAAAAACCCGTGACGGCGTCGTCGATGACGGACACGATGCGGGCCGAACTGGTGAACGACGAAAATCCACGCACGTTCTGGGCCTCAACCAAGAACAAACCCGGCGAAACTCTGACTGTTGATTTGCAGCAGGAGTGCGACATCCGGGCGGTACAGGTGAATTACTTCGACTACAAGCAAACCATTTTCGACTCCGATTCGTCGGTGTATACCCAGTTCAAAATCCTGACCTCCCGCGACGGCAAGAAGTGGGACGTAGCCGCCGACCTGACCAAGGAGCCCAAGCGCGACCATGCCTGTGCTTACGTCGAGCTACCGCTGCGGGCCGACGGTAAGCCTATCCGCGCCCGCTACGTTCGCTATGAGCACGTGTACGTTGCCGGACCAACGGTAGCCATCAATGGGCTCCGTATCTTTGGGAACGGCAGCGGGAAAGCTCCCGCAACACCCGGCAAACTGACCGTTAAACGCCAGAAAGACCAGCGTAACGCCGATCTCGCGTGGGAAAAGGTACCCGGAGCCGTGGGCTATAACATCCGCTGGGGCATTGCACCTGACAAGCTGTATCAGACGTATCAGTTCTGGAACGACCAGCCTAACACATTCGAGCTGCGGGCGCTCAACGTCGGGGTGCCGTACTATTTCGCCATCGAAGCCTTCAACGAAAACGGCGTATCGATCCTCAGTACCGTGGTGGACGATCAGTCGGGACTGGCCAAAAAGTAAGTTTGGCACGCGAACGGATCAAAACACCGGTCCGTTCGCGTTTCTCACTACGTATTTTGTTCGGAATCCAATCACCTTATGCCGTTCACGTTCCGCAACGACCAGCCCGACGTAGCCATTGCCGTGTTGCGCGAGGTTGGACAATGGCTCATCGACAGTCAGCAAACCCTGTGGGAAATCGACACGCTTACCGCCGACAACCTGATCGATACCTACACCGAGGGTAATCTTTACGTCATGTACAAAGACGACGAGCCGGCTGCGGTGTTCATTCTTCAGTGGGAAGATCCACTGTACTACGGCGACGTGCCGGCAGGTACAGCCGGGTTCATTCATAAACTGGCGATTCGGCGGCCGTTTGCCGGACAGGGCCTGTTCGCACCCATCATCGAGTTCTGCAAACGGCTCTGCCGGGACCGGGGCATTCGGGAGATTCAGCTGGAAACCGACGCAACCCGACCCGCCCTGATGCAGTTCTATGAACGGAACGAGTTTCAGCCGACGTACCAGCGACCGGTCCAGGAGTTTGGCCAGACGTTTCTGTGCCAGTATTACGTACTCCGGTTTTAGGTCGTCGACCGGACCGGCTGGTGGACTGACCACCGCCTTTTTACAATCATCAACATGTTCAATGACCGCCGGTTACTGCTGATTTACACCATCGTTCTTATTGATGTCATTGTCGGCTCGGCCATTGGACCGATCATGCCGGAGTTTGTCAAGGGCCTGCCCAACCCGCAGTTGTGGCTCTCGGCCGGTACCGCCCTGTTTCTGGGGATGCAGTTGTTCTCGGCTCCGCTGCTGGGCAAACTCGCCGATGGCTACGGTCGACGGCCCATTGTCATCATCTCGGCCATCGGTACGTTTGTGGCCGATTGTCTGCTGCTGCCCGTCCGGGTTGGTTTCTACTTTGCCAATCGGCTGAGCGACGGCACCACCAACGGCATGTACGCGGCTGTCCGCTCGGCCATCACCGACATTTCGCCCAAAGATCAATTGTTCAAAAATCTTGGTATCGAAGGGGCGATCATATCGCTCGGGTTTGTGGTGGGGCCCATGGCGTCGGGGCTGCTGCTGACCACCTTCGACGTAGTGCCTAAAGACCAGGCAGCTTACGTAACGATCATGGCCGTTTCGCTGTCGGCCATCAACATGCTGCTGAGTTGGGGCTTCCGCGAAACCCATGCCAATCCGCCCGGGATAAGTCGCCAGGTGCTTAAAGGGGAGTTGATCAACGCCCTGAATGTGCAGCGGCTGTGGGCTCGCCTTGTCGAAAAAAGCCGACGCTACCACGGGCTCAAACAACTGGTGCTGATGCAGCTGGCCTTGACTTTCAGCACCGGCTATTACAACTATTTCGTGGCGTATCTGAGCGTTGGTCAGTTGCGTATGGACGCTAAGGACATCTCCTACACCTTCATCTATTTTGGCCTGCTGAGCATTGTAATCAACTACATTTTTTACACCTACATCGCCGACCGCATCAACCAGCGCCGGGCTATCTTCTGGTTTGCCCTGCTGGGTACACCAACCCTGGCGGCTTACGGACTGGTCGGTACGTCGGAGGTGATGTTCTACGTCGTGCTCACGATTGACTGTCTGACCCTATCGCTGATTCAGGGCCTGATTGAGGGATTGATGGCGCAACTCACCACCGACGAAGACCGGGGCGAAATTTTCGGCATCAATCAGGCGATGCAGGGATTAGGCAGTTTCGCTACGACGCTTGTTTTTGGCGCCATTTCGCTGATCGACCTGCGGTTACCGTTCGCGTGGTTTACCGGTTGCCTGATGCTGCTGACCTGGCTGGCCGCCCGGCAGATGCAGAAGACGTTCGTTAAACAAATTACCTGATAGCACTCCTTTTTACGTTCCTCCGGAGGCTTGCCTAACCAGTCTTGTAACGCTTTATAAGACCGTAATGCCTGTTGCGCTTTTTCAACTCCAGATCATGCAGCCGCTCGTTTTGTATTCCCTGCTGCTGGTAGATCACATGAACAAGCGGCAAGCGATACCGTTGTCTACGTTCTTCTCCGATGCGGAGCAAAACGCAGTTGAGTATATTGTGAGCGATAGTCCTTTGAATGATAGCTATTACATTCCGCCTGACGCTCCCCAGCGCATTGGCGCGTATCAGAAAATATACCAGGATGAGCGAACGAGTATATACGCCCATCAACACTAATTGACCTGCAAACTATCTGACCACAAACCTGCCTAACAACCCTGACCGGTATGCGCCCCTCACGTTTCGTTACTATACTGGTTTTGCTTGCGTTGAGTTGCCAGCCCGATCAGCCACCGGCCGAGCCACCGCAGTACAACGTCCCAACGGACCTTGAACCGTTTGTTCAGGCGTTTCGGAACGAGGCCCGGCAACGCGGCCAATCCGTTGCGATCGACAACTTGATCATCCGGTTCGGGGCTGTTTCAGAGCAGGATGTGTGCGGAGAATGTCGGCTTCAGGCCGGTAAAACGCCTGTTATTACGTTCAGCAACGACCCGCTCTGCTGGCAGCAGATGAATGCGCAGGAACGCGAATGCCTGGTGTTTCACGAACTGGGGCACTGCGTGTTGAAGCGGCTGCATAAGACGGACCGCTTCCCGAACGGTGCCTTCGTGAGTCTTATGAATCTCAACGATGTCAGCGTGTATGCAACCTGCCGATACGCCATCGGCAACGACGACTGCGACAAACGACCGCGCCGGTCGTACTACATCGATGAACTGTTCGATCCCAGCACACCGGCACCGCCCTGGGCAAAGTGAGTTGTTGCCTTACTGCACCCGGATCTGTTGAACGCTGACCACCGGCTGGCCATCGGTAGTTACGCCCTGGATGACCACCCGCAGGGTACGTACGATGTCGGATGTGGGAAACGCCAGCATAGCCCGCCCCTGCCGATCCGTCTGCACAATGGGCTTCCAGTAAAGGACATCCCGCCGGTCGATGGGCGACAGATCCGTAGCCATAGGTGGATCGGCAGGCAGGTCGTAGCGCGGTACGTAGAATTCACGTTGTACGGAGGGAAATCCGAACAACCTCAGCGGCTGAGCCGAGGCCAATGTCGACGCGCTGGCTTGCCCCGGCCGCGAACGTTTGGTATAGAACGCAATGACCCCATTGCCGCCCCGAACGCCATAAATAGCGGTTGAGCCGCCATTTTTCAGAACTTCGATCCGTTCGATATCGCCCGGGTTGAAGCTGAGCAATTCGGTCCCACCGTCGCCCGTAACCGGCGTCCCATCGATCAGGAACAACGGCTGATTACTCAACGTAAAGCTGCCAATGCCCCGAATGATGACCGAATAGCCGGCTCCCGCCGATAGTGACTGGGTTTGCGAAACCGTTACGCCGGGCACCTGCCCCCGGAGCATTTCGTACAGGTTGGGATAGCGTGGCGAATTGTCGTCGAACAGAATGGTCGCGTCGGCGGACCCGTGCAGGCTCCGTTGTTTAATATCATCGGGACGGTCTTCAATTTTCCGGGCCCGGACCACTACCTCTTTCAACTGCCTGGCAGTTTTGTCGCGATACGTACCGGGGTCCGCCCCCTGGCGCAGCCGGGCCGCTTCGAGCTGCGACCGAAGGGTTGACCAGTCGGCTACAGTATCGCCCCCGGCTACAGGCCAATCCTTACCAACCCGCTCCAGAATGAGCCTCGCGTCCTTGGCGGGCAATGTCTTTAATTGACGGTCGGTAAGTTGAGCCACGACGCTCATCGTGTCCGAAAAAACCAGACCACCCACCCGAAAACGGCCCTGCTCATCGGCTCCGGCCGAGCGCACAAAGGCCTGCCCCGGCCTGGTGGAGGCAATAACGACCTGCGTACCCGGCAGCGGCTGCCCTTTGGCCGAAACAACCCGACCTACGACCGAAATTCCTCCGGGTTCCTGCCCGATCGGCGGAGGGCTACTGACCCGTCGCCAGCCCTGGGTCAGCAACAGGTCATCCAGTGCCCGGCGCGTATCGGCCGATGAATCCCGAAAATAAAATCCAGGCTGTTCCACCCGGCCGCGCAGATCGCCCGTCAGCAACAGATGCGCCCGGATGTCGGCCGCGGCCGTGTCGTCGGGAATCTGGGCAGCGTCCGTAATGGAGGCTGACAAAGCCGCAACGGCCGGCAAATCGGCATCGTCGGTTAGTTTCAGATTGAGTACCAGCCGTTCTCTTGGCTGATAGCGACTTTTGTCCGTCGTTAGCTGCACCTGAATGGGCGGCAGCCGCTCGGGTACGAACACCAGCCGCTCAGCCTGCGCTTTGGCCTGCTCGTTGATTAGCGTAATCTGGGTAAGGCCGGGCGGGAGCGTCGCTGCGGGCACCACCAGTCGGGCCTGTCCCTGCTGCAACTGTACTTTCTGGCTGTACACCAGTTGCCCCCGGTTCTGCATCAGGATGTACACTGGCTCGGCCGCGTGGCTGCTGGTTCCGGCAATCTGCACCGTGAGCCGACTACTGTCATTGGCCATAAAAGCCGTCAGTACTAACCCATCCGGCTCAACCGGCGGCAAGGGTACGTGTCGGGTTGACGTTGCCGACAGAATCTCCGCCCGGTACGTCTGCCCCAGTGCGGGCGTGATGGCTACGCTGCCCATGCCTAACCGGTTGGTCGTAAACCGGACCACTTCACGCCCGGTTGTGTCCAGAATTCGGCCCGTAACGGCTTGCCCGTGCCCATCGGCACCAACTACTTTGATGCCCACGCGGGTTAGTAGCCCAGCCGCCCAGCGCCCACCTTCGGGCAAAAACTGAACATCCGGTGGTGTAGCCAGGCTTGTAGGGATACCTGATACGTTCGGGTTCATCATCAGGTTATAAACCGCCACCGACCGCTCAAAGGCAGGGCGATGCTGTACATCGTCTTCGTCGGTATACGCCCGTAATCGATACGTACCGGTCGCGAGCGAATCCGACAGGCGAACCGTACCGACTGCCCGGCCATCGACAATACGTAGCCATTGGTGCTGAACGACTTTACCGTTTGGCATGAGCAGATCGACCTGGAGAGCCACTTCGCCGACGGGCAGGCGTTGCGTTGCAGCATCGAGCAGATAAGCACTGAACCAGATCCGGTCGCCGGTCGCGTAGAACGGCTTATCGATGTGCAGGAATGCGCCCGGTGCCAGCGTCCGAAACTGCTCGTTAAACCGCTCGGTCAACCGACCCAGCCGGGCATCGGGCGGAAGCAGTTGTCCCTGAGCAAGCTCCGTGGGCTGGGCAGTTCCTGCCGACTCCGGTTTCTCCGGTTGCCAGTCGGCGGGCAGCAGCGTCGACAGCCGGTCGTCGGCCAGCGAACCCTGAATTTCCATCCCCTGTGGCGACGTCACCCACCCATCAACGGTAATGTCCATCTGCCGGTTGGGCAGCCAGAGTTGCGAATAGGCGTAACGGGCATCCCGGTAAGGCGAGTACGGCGACGTATCTTTGGTATAAAAAATAGCCAGCGGCATCGACGATACCAGCCGACGCTCGAACGGCAGCTGCCCGGGTTGGATAAGCTCGTTCAGTTTAAGCGGTAACAGGTGCCGATTAACTTCCCGATACAGCGACGCAGGGCCGTTGATTGTCAGAAGGGGCAGGTTTGGATTCTCCTGGTAGACCAGAAAGCCTTCCTGCTCGTACGTTCCGGCCACCAGACTGGCCATCAGATGCCGCAGCGATCCTTCGTAAGCCCGCATCCGGTTACGCCGGTACCGGGTAGCCTGTCGTTCGTCGGTGGCGGGCAGTTCCTCAAAACGGGATGAGCCCCCGTAGTACACGTGGCGCTGCCGCGTATCAAAATGAATAAGATCGTACTGCAGTCGGTAGCCAAGCGCCTGGTTTTCAATAACCAGCGGCTCAGTGGCAGTAGCTTTCAGATGGCCATTTTCTTCGGTGAAACGAACGGCGTATTCGTTGGTGATGACGCATTGGCTGGCAAACGGCTGCCCCAGCAGTTCCTGCCGAAATCGCCGGAACTGGCGCTGCCATTCCTTGTCGGTCCGACGGGCTTTAACCGTTACGTCCGACAGCACCTGACCGGTGCTTTTCAGGTCGAACGCGACCATCAGGGGCTGATTGTTCGTGAGCCGGATGGTACGTCGTATGGTTTCGTAGCCCACGTAGGAGGCTACCAGTTCGACGGTGCCCAGCGGCAGGTTTGACAGTTGGTACCTCCCCTGCTCGTCGGTTGTTGTGCCGCGTGTACTGGCGTTCAGGTATACGTTGGCGAATGGCAGAGGTTTACCCGTAGCGGCATCGGTAACGCGGCCCGACGCGGTGCCGGTAGGAGTCTGGGCATACGTGCGCTGGTAAAGCCCACTCAGGAGCCAGACTACCAATGTTATCACGAATCCGAAGCCTCGCATACCCACAGAATTCCTTTGATTTACAAAGGCTTCGGGCTCCCCATTTTACTGTTTAAACGCTCTTACACCTCCTCCAGCTGCTCCATGGAAAAGGCAACGGCGCGTTCGGCGAACAGCGCTTTGGTAGCGGCCCAGGTGGTGCGGAACAGCTCGCTCTGGCGGTAATTTTCCAGCGCATCCGGCGATTCCCACAGGCTATAGGTGATGCGTACGTTCGGATGATCCCAGTCGCGGAGGAGTTCAAGATGTTCGCAGCCCGGAAAAGCCCGGATTTGCGCCTTCGAATTATCAAAAATCTGGTGAAAGTCAGGCAGCTTGTCGTCCTGAAAGGTCATGCGAACAAGGCGGATGAGCATACGGCGGTACTAAAAGTCGATAAAACACTGGAGTAAATACATTCCCCAATCCCCGGGTTCGACGATTGGGGAATAATTCACCGGTTACACTAATTCCAGCTCTTCAAGCTGCTGGTTGATAAACGAAAGCTCATCGGCCGACAGCTTCAGATCGATGGCTTTGGCGTTCTGCGTGGCCTGCTCCGCATTACGTGCCCCAACCAACGCCACGGTGATGCCCGGCCGGTCGATGGTCCAGCGAATAACGAGCTGGCTCAGCGACACGTTTTTTTCGTCGGCCAGGGGCTTGATCCGTTGCAGGAAGTCGTTGGTTTCCGCAATGTTCGCTTCTTTAAAGAATCGGTAATTAGCCCGGTGATCGCCCTCCGAAAACTGGTGGCCCGGCTTAATCTTTCCCGTCAGTAAGCCGCGTTCCATGGGGCTGTAAGCCAGAATTGATTTTTTGTGCTCAATACAATACGGCACGAGTTCGTCTTCGATACCCCGGTTAATCATGCTGAACGGCACCTGATTGGCTACCAGTTTCAGCACGGTTTCGGCCTGCTGCATCTGAGCGACGTTATAATTGCTGACGCCCGCCTGCCGGATTTTGCCCTGCTCGATCAGCCGTAGCACGGCCTCCATACTTTCTTCAATGGGCGTGGTTTTATTAGGCCAGTGCATCTGGTACAGATCGATGTAATCCGTTCCCAGCCGCTTCAGACTGTCTTCGCATTCTTTGATAATGCTTTCTTTACCCGCGTACCGGTAAATGTCGATATCGTTGCCGGCGTTGTCTTTGCTTTTGAAGGCAAAATCGCCCTGCGTCAGATCCCAGCGCATCCCGTACTTGGTCAGGATCTGTACCTTGTCGCGGGGAATGTCTTTGATGGCTTCCCCCACAATTTCCTCGCTGGCACCCTGGCCATAAACAGGGGCCGTATCGATGGAGGTTACGCCCAGGTCATAGCTGGCCCGGATGGCGTTGACGGCATCGCTGCGCTCGGTACCGCCCCACATCCAGCCCCCGGCGGCCCAGGCCCCAAACGTAATGGCCGATACGCGCAGATCAGACTCTCCCAAATTTCTGTATTCCATGTTGCTGTTTAACTAACCAGTTGTTCAGAGTAAAAGCTGTAACGCCCTTCTTTTGTTGCAAAAATGGGGGCATAAACGACCTCGGCTATTTCAGATTTTTTTCAACAGGGTTTGAAGGCCTTGTGTAGACTCCTGCTGAGTGTCCATGGCATTGTAAAAGCGCGTCGTAATACTAAGGAATCCGGCGACCAAAGGAAAGTTGATGTCGACCACTACCCAACAAAAAACCAGCCTGTTGGACAACAGGCTGGTTTTTTGCGTTTAACAAACCGGTATAAGCCAATCACCGGGGCGGTCGTTTCACCTGCGGCCGGGTCGATGGAATGGCGTAGCGCGTTTCCTTTTTGACCGTCCAGTCCGGTAGTTTGCGGGCCAGTTCGTACGCCGTGTCCTCTTCCACCTCAATCAGCAGCGTTTTCCGGCCCGAATCCAGCACCTGCGACGCATCCCGAATAAGTCGAAGATCGTCTAACGGAAAGGGTGGCGTTCCCTTGAAGTTCAATATGTATCGAGCCTGAGCCATATCCCTGATATCTATCTGGTTACGAATCGTCTGCATAGGTAGCAAACAAACTTTAGACAAACAACATCCCGGTCCCCTCAAAAGTTGGCCCGAAGCCAAGCGACTGCACATTCGCGGCCAGCAGCCGGATCATAGCCTCGGCGCGGGCCGCGTTCCGGGGCAGGCTCAGAATAGCCGGCTCAGCCGAGAGCAACCGGGCTGCTATGCCCGCAGCCATGGGGCAGGCCATAGACGTACCGCTGAAGGGAGCGTACCCGCCCGGCACCGACGATACGATGCCGACGCCCGGCGCAATAAAGTCAACTTCGGGACCAACGTTGGAAAATGCTGCTACGAAATTCTTTTTATCGGTACCGTACGGAGCCGCTACGTTCGGCGCGTCCGTCGTGTTGGCCGGAAACGTACCTTTCCGTCCCATTGCGCCCACGGCCAGCGACAGGGAAAACGAAGCCGGAAAACTCACCGGCTCGCGGCCATCGTTGCCGGTAGCCACAAAACAAACGGTTCCGTTCTCGTGCGCAAACGTGATGGCATCTTCGGTGGCGTCGTCGGGCGAACCACCGCCGAGACTCATGTTAATGATGTCGCAGCCATCCGCTACGGCCTGCTCAATGGCTTTGATGATCGCAAAGTTCGATGCACCCTCGCTGCCCCGTCCGAAGACCCGGTAGACGTACAGATCAACCTCCGGTGCTACGCCCCGCACACCCGTTGGGGGTGTTCCGCGGGCGGCAATGATGCCCGCTACGTGGGTACCGTGTTCGTCAACGTCGGCAAAATCGGTTGGTTCATCGCCCGTTACGGTGCTGGCGCCCCCGGCAATCACCAGATCCGGGTGTGGCCCCGTTCCGGTATCAATCACGCCAACTTTCACCCCTCGTCCGGCGGGTTCGCCTTCCGGCACCATTGGGTAAAAAAAGCCTTTGGCATCCGGTACGTCGAGCTTAACCGGCTGGAGTTGCAGCACGTCGTTGTTTTTCAGAGTGATGTTCTTCCGCCAGAGACTCCACAAGCCGGCTTTTGGATACACAAAAAACTGCTCAAGTTTCCGATTACCCACACTCCTGAACCGCACCACCCCCTGCGCATCCGACGTAGCCTGCTCGCCTTCGCGCTGCTCAAAATCCGTAAACGCCACCACGATAGCGCCCGCTACCGGCCGGTTCGTTCTGGCTTCCGTCAGCCGGATACGTATGGTTACCTGGGGCTGGTTCGCCAGCGGGGTAGGTTTCCGGCGAACTTCGTACCGCCACCGCTGCGGAAAGTAAAACACCTCCGGCACAATCCGCAGCCCTGGCAGCTGCGCCCGGAGCTCGGGCAGTTCGCTTTCAGCCAGCCGGATCAGTTTGGCTCCTGTGGTGCCGGTCGTATCCAGAACCACGGCCTGGTTGGTCAGATCGCCGTCCAGTACGTCGTCCAGTTGCGTATTCACAGTCAGTTTGGCCAGCGTAGAGAGGGTGGTCGATGTTGGTTCCCCAGCCGGAAAGCGTACGCCCGTTCTGGGCAATAGAATGTAATTCTGATACGTGCGTTTAGCCATGTCAAAACGTCTGATAGATTACAGGTAATGTTGCCTTTTCTTCGTTCCGGATCAATTAGTACTGGGCTAAGTAAACACTCAGTCGTATTCAGAACGAAACCATGATCGGAGTGTATACATACCTCAACTCATCTGGACAGGCCTTTGCTTTTATGTAAACAACAAAAAACCCCGTCCGGCTACGAACGGGGTAAGGATTTAGGACCAACTTTCAATTAATTCATCGAAACGGTACGCACGGGTTCAACCGGCGTTTTGGTGGACAGGGTAATGTTCTTCGTAATGGTTTCAACGCCGTTGGTCACTTCAACGAGGTAGTCGCCATCGGGCAGTTCGCTCACATTCAGTTTTACGCGGAGCGTTGCTTCTTTTTTGCCGACGTGCTGGCTGTACAGCACCGTACCGTCGGCTTCTTTCAGCCGGATGTCGACGTGTCCGCCGGACGCTTTATCGACGATGACGTTCAAGCGAGTGCCGTCAACGGACGAAAACATACCTACCTGGTAGGTTGCGGGAGCCGTCGGGCGGGTCGGCGCTTTGATCTCAACGGGATTGGCGAAGGTGGCTGTGCTTAAAGCAAGAGCAAGAGCGAAGGTGTTAATGAGCGTTTTCATCGTATTTGTTGTGTAAGAAGGTTGAACATCAGTTGTTGAAATGGATCAATCTTTTTCTGCCTGATTGATGAATCAAAGGTAGAAGCAAAACCGGGTACCTTGCATTACAAACTACCGGGACGGTTACCAGACTTGATAAACGGACGAAAGTCTGTATGCATGAGCGAACGGTCTACGGGTCATCTTGCGTTGTATGGCCATTGACGCACTCAAACTCAGATATACATGCTGCCATCAACCGCCATCAATGGCCCTTTTTTCCGCGTTCCTGCCATCTTTGCCTCAATCCATACGGTTGTGGCGGCAGAGAGCACCCGACACGGGGGGGTTAGCCAGTGGCCGTTTGCTTCCCTCAACCTCGGCATCAACACGGCCGACGATCCGGCCCATGTCGACGAAAATCGCCGACGCTTTTTCGACGCGCTGGGTGTCGACCCGGACCGGTTCGCTTCGTCACACCAGGTCCACGGCACAGAGGTCCTGACCGTTACCGGGCCGGGCCGCTATGAAGGCTACGATGCTTTGATTACCAATGAGCCGAATACGTTTCTGGGCGTAACCGTTGCCGACTGCGTTCCTATTCTGGTATATGATCAGGAAAACCAGGCCGTTGCTGCCATTCACGCCGGCTGGCGGGGGACCGTAGGGGGCATCGTTGTTAAAACCCTGGAAGCCATGCAAACCGCATTCGGTACAAAAGGCAGTACCTGCTACGCGTACGTGGGCACCTGCATCGACGAAACAGCTTTTGAAGTTGGCCCCGAGGTGGCCGAGCAGTTTGCCGCCGAGTTCAAGCGGATTGATCCTTATACGGAGAAGATCTACATTAACCTGAAATCGGCCAATACCAAGCCGCTCGTCGACTTCGGAATACCTACGGCGCAGATCAGTATTTCTACGTTCTCGACGGTGCTGAACAATGACGATTATTACTCATTCCGCGCTGAAAAAGGACAGACTGGCCGAATGCTCGCAGTAATTGGTCTGCGGAGCTAAAACAAATTTAAAATACGCTGGTTGTATAGGTGTTTTCAAACATGTTTCACTCAACGTTATACAATCATGGGTATCTTAGTTTCAATCCTGGTAGGTGCCATTGCCGGCTGGCTGGCTGACCTCGTCTTCAAACGCTTTTCGTTCTCACTGCTGGTTGAAATCCTGCTTGGTATCGCCGGTGGTTTTGTAGGTGGCTGGATCTTCGGCCGCTCATCTGGTCTTCTGGACAATATTCTGACGTCGTTCGTTGGTGCTGTTATTATTCTCGGTATTGCCGCGCTGATAAAAGGCTCTCGCCGGACGGTGTAGATAAAGACGCATAAAAGGAGGAGGGAGTAAGGGAAGAATGGATGTTGTCCGTTCTCCTTTACTCCCTCCTTCTTTTGTTACGTTTCTATTTCAAAATCTGCCGCGAGATCACCAGTTTCTGGATTTCACTGGTTCCTTCACCAATCGTGCAGAGCTTCGCATCCCGGTAAAACTTTTCCACCGGGAAGTCTTTTACGTAGCCGTAGCCACCGAAAATCTGAACAGCTTCGTTGGCTACCTTTACGGCTGTTTCAGACGCAAACAGCTTGGCCATAGCCGATTCTTTCGTAGTGGTTTTTCCCTGGTCTTTCAGATCGGCGGCCTGGAACGTCAGCAGCCGGGAGGCTTCAATGTCCGTTGCCAGATCGGCCAGCTTAAACGCGATCGCCTGAAAGCTGGCAATCGGCTGGCCAAACTGCCGGCGCTCCTGCGCATACTGAAGCGCAGCCTCGTAGGCCCCCTGGGCAATACCCAGACTCAGGGCTGCAATAGAAATCCGCCCCCCGTCCAGTACTTTCAGCGACTGCACAAAGCCATCCCCAACCTCGCCCAGGCGCTGACTATCCGGAATCCGGCAATCCTCAAACAGCATTTCGGCCGTTTCGGATGCCCGCATCCCAAGCTTGTCTTCCTTACGCCCCCCCTGAAAGCCGGGCGTTCCCCGCTCGACGATGAAGGCAGTGGCGTTGCGCGACGTATTGGGTTCACCCGTCCGGGCGATTACCACCGCTACATGGCCGGTTTTGCCGTGGGTAATGAAGTTTTTTGCCCCATTCAGCACCCATTCATCTCCCACCCGCACGGCCGTAGTCCGCATATTGCCCGCGTCGGAGCCGGTATTGGGTTCGGTCAGGCCCCAGGCCCCAATCCATTCGCCCGTAGCCAGGCGGGGCAGGTACGTTTGCTTCTGGGTTTCGTTACCGAATAATAAAATATGGTTGGTGCAAAGTGAATTATGAGCCGCCATCGACAGCCCCACCGACCCATCGACCCGGGCCAGTTCGGCAATGGCCGTAACGTATTCGCGGTAGCCCAGGCCGGTACCCCCATATTCGGTCGGTACCAGCATCCCCAGGAGACCCTGTTCGCCCAGGTGCCGGAACAGATCGGCCGGGAAATGCTGCTCTTCGTCCCACTGCCGTACATTCGGACGAATTAACCGTTCACTCAACTCCCGTACCGACTGAGCAATTAATTGTGTAGTGTCTACTTGGTTTTCTACAATTTCGCTAACCATAAATCTGAAAATCTGATGAAGTGAATTATCTGTAAGTTCGTCTTTTTGTCGGTAAAATCCAACCGCTTCTTACCTAACTTCTAATACGACAAAACGGATGGCAAAGTTTTAAAATTCAGGTGCTAACCGTCCAGAAAATTTTTCACTTGATCATCTATTAACATTTCTAAAAAAACGGTAACTTTGACAAACCGTATCAGTTGTCCTGAAAGACACTATACATCGTACTGGTTTAGATAGTGCTGAACAAGCTACCGGTGAGTCACTATTCAGCTCTATCCGTAGGCGATTATTAAAAAACTCCTATTTTTGTAGCATCTGCTCAAGAAACCTGAGCGCTTTTACCAACGATAGAAAGCTTTATCAAATAACTCTATATGAAATTAGCAGTCGTAGGAACCGGATACGTGGGGCTTGTCACTGGGACTTGTTTCGCGGAGACTGGCAACCAGGTTACGTGTGTTGACATTGACGAGCGTAAAGTCGAAAAACTTAACAACGGGATCATCCCCATTTACGAACCGGGTCTGGACGTGCTGTTCCATCGTAACGTGGAAGAAGGCCGCCTGAAATTTACGACCGATCTGGTCGAGGGAATCAAAGGGGCCGAAGTGATCTTTCTGGCGCTGCCCACCCCTCCAGGCGAAGACGGCTCAGCCGATCTGAAGTACATCCTGAAAGTGGCCAGCGACCTCGGCCCGATCCTCAACCAGTACGTGGTGGTAGTAGACAAAAGTACCGTACCCGTCGGAACGGCCGAAAAAGTACACGCTCACATTGCCGACAACGCCAAGGTTGAGTTTGATGTCGTATCGAACCCGGAATTCCTGCGCGAAGGCGTAGCGGTTGAAGACTTCATGAAACCCGACCGCGTTGTGATCGGTACTCGCTCCGAACGCGCCAAAGGGGTAATGAACCGCCTTTACGCTCCGCTGGTTCGGCAAGGCAACCCGGTCATTTTTATGGACGAGCGTTCGGCCGAAATGACCAAGTATGCTGCCAATGCGTTCCTGGCCACCAAAATTACGTTCATGAACGAAATCGCCAACCTGTGCGAGCGGGTAGGTGCCAACGTCGACGACATCCGTCGGGGTATCGGTACCGACAGCCGGATCGGCAAGCGGTTCCTGTTTGCGGGCATTGGCTACGGCGGTAGCTGCTTCCCGAAAGACGTTCAGGCGCTGGCCAAAACGGCCCAGGACTACCAGTACGATTTCAAAGTGCTGAAGTCGGTGATGCAGGTTAACTATTCACAGAAAACGAAACTGATTCCGCAGATCGTTGAGCATTTCGACGGCAACCTGCGCGGCAAGACCATCGCCGTATGGGGCCTGGCGTTCAAGCCATACACCGACGACATCCGCGAAGCTCCGGCCCTGGACAACATCAAGGCCCTGCTCGAAGCGGGGGCGAAGGTGACTGCCTACGACCCCGAAGCGATGGAAAACGTACGGAATATCCTGGGCAACCAGATTACCTACGCCCACACGTCTTACGCAGCCCTCGACGATGCCGACGCGCTGGTGATCATGACTGAGTGGCCGCTGTTCCGTACGCCGGACTTCGACAAGATGAACCTGCTGCTGAAGAATAAAGTGATTTTCGACGGCCGGAACGTGTATGAAGTTGACCAGATGCGCGAACTGGGCTATACGTATTACAGCATCGGTCGCGAAGCCGTCAACGTATCGGTCGAACAGAAAGTATAAGCTATTACGGATACGGTACATAGTGTACGGTTGGCAGCCTCCAGCGCTGTTCGTACGCTGTGTGCCGTAAACTGTATGTATGAACCATAAACCTTATCAATGAAGCGCGTTTTAATTACCGGCGGGGCCGGTTTTCTGGGCTCGCACCTGTGCGACCGATTTATCAGGGAAGGATACCACGTCATTGCGATGGACAACCTCATTACGGGCGACATCCGCAACATCGAGCACCTGTTTCACCTGCCGAACTTCGAATTCTACCACCACGACGTTTCCAAGTTCATTCACGTACCGGGCGAACTGGATTATATCCTGCACTTTGCTTCCCCGGCCAGCCCGATCGACTACCTGAAAATTCCGATTCAGACCCTCAAAGTCGGTTCGCTGGGTATTCACAACTGCCTTGGTCTGGCGCGGGTAAAAGGCGCCCGCGTGCTGATTGCATCCACCTCCGAAGTGTACGGCGATCCGACCGTTCACCCCCAGAATGAAGATTATTGGGGCAATGTAAACCCGGTTGGTCCGCGTGGGGTATACGACGAAGCCAAGCGGTTCCAGGAAGCCATGACTATGGCCTACCATACGTACCACGGACTGGAAACCCGGATTGTCCGGATCTTCAATACCTATGGCCCGCGGATGCGGCTGAACGACGGCCGTGTGCTGCCGGCTTTCATTGGTCAGGCGTTGCGGGGCGAAGACCTGACCGTATTCGGCGATGGCAGCCAGACGCGTTCATTCTGCTACGTCGACGACCTGGTTGAAGGCATTTACCGGCTGCTGCTGAGCGACCACCCCTACCCGGTCAACATCGGCAACCCGTCGGAGATCACGATCAAAGAGTTTGGCGAAGAAATTATCAAACTGACCGGTACGTCGCAGAAGCTGGTGTTTAAACCACTGCCGCAGGACGATCCCAAACAGCGACAGCCGGACATTACCAAGGCTAAAGCTATTCTTGGCTGGGAGCCGCAGGTGGCACGGGCGGAAGGATTACGTATCACATACGACTACTTCAAAAGCCTGCCGGAAGAGGAGTTATACCGCGCTGCGTATCACCGCGAGTTTGTGAAGAAATAACCCAATACGTGACGTTCTTGTAAAAAAAATTTGTACTTTTACGGCAGTAACTGCCTTGTGCAGTACACCTTTAGCTGTCTGATGAAAACCTGCGGGCCATGTTGTGCGCAGGTTTTTTTTATTGCTTGATTTCAACCGGCGCGGCTACCCGGGCAGCCGTACGATTCTGAACGGCCTTCCCACCCCAGGCTCCTCCGGCCCCCCGGTGTACCAGATTTGGGGTCGTATTATTTTCAAATACGTTGTTCGAGTTGTTGTTCCCCCAGCATTCGTCGTTGATGCCTGTCCGGTACCCACGGATGGTGTTGTCGGCAATGCGGTTGTTCTGCGACGGAAATTCAGGCGAGCGCCAGAATACGAAGATGCCACCCCGTTCGCCCAGCTGTGATTTGTCAACGCCCCGATGAACAATAACGTTGCCTTCGACCACGCTGCGGCTTGAGCCTTCGAGGCTGACGCCGGCCGGATTTGCCCCGGAAATCAACGGGTTGTTAATAATGCGGAACTCGTTGTTGTCGATTATTCGGATGGGTATGCCGCCCGAACCCTCTGTAACGATCCGGACACCCTGAACCAGTACGTCCTGCGCTACGTTCGTACCGATCGTCGTCAGGCCACATGCAGCGGCACCTTTCGTGTTGATGCTGCCGCCGATGAACGAAATTTTCTTACTGAGCCCATCGCCCAGCAACCCAATGCCGTGGCCGGAAGTCAATCCCTGTGTCACCCGGTTATTCGTGAACGTAATGCCCTCACTGGCGAAGAAGACGGCCAACCCGTAGTTTTTCACGTCCCGAACGGTATTATTGATTGCTTTGCAGTTCTGACTGTGTTCAAAATCAACGCCTACGTCCCCGCAGATCTCAACCGTATTGGTAGAGACCGTGACGTTTCGGCCCCGGTTACCCCAGATGCCTCCCCCGCCTACGCGCCGGACGCGGTTACCGCTGATCTGAATGTTTTCGCACCAGCCGTTCGTATCGTCGCCCCACCACTGGATACCGTGCTGGGCATTTTCGACCCGGCAGCCCGTTATTTTCACGTTCTGGGTAATCACGATGTTGATACCCTGATACTGATCAATCCCCTTCAGCCCGCAGCCATTGACCTGCACGTTAGTGAGTGTGATATTTTTAGAGCCCGATACCTGTAAGCCCTGTTCGGCTACTTCCTGAATGCGTATGCCGTTGATGCTTACCCCATTGCAGGCGTGAACGAGAATTCCCGTGCCCCGCGTCCGTTTCGTGCGGTTACCGTGAATCAGTCCCCCTCCGGCCAGTTTAACGCCCGATTGTAATTCAAGTACCGGCACCGGCGTACTCATAGGCGCGCCTTTGATTATAGTTTTTGGGCCAATGGTCAGGCGGGTATTCTTGGGTACTTTCAGCGTCCGGACTGTGAACGTACCGACCGGGAAGGTTACGGTTTTACCCGCACCTTTGTTTAGCTGATTCTGGAGTTGAGCAGTCTGGTCAGCCTGTGGTTCACGAGCGAACACCAAGGCAAGGCCAAGCAATACGGTCGACAGCATAAATAAAAATTTACGATTGGGTATTTACTCTCAAACGCTCCTGTATAGGTGAAATGTTGCCGGTGATAGCGGAATATTAGCAACCACCAACTATCAGCTGAGCCGATCTTTAAAGCTTTCGTAGCCGTACGACCGTATCAGTTGAAATGAATTCTCCGGTTTCCAGATGCCGATGGCCGGCAGCCCTACCCCGTTGAACGTAGTGGTTTTCACCATCGTATAGTGAATCATGTCGTCGAAAATCAGCCTGTCGCCTACGGCCAGCGGTTCGTCAAACGAGTAGTCTCCCATGAAGTCGCCAGCCAGACAGGTCATGCCCCCCAGCCGGTATGTCGGTTTGTCGGCAACCGGTTCGTGGTAGGCCCCAACAATCCGGGGTTTGTAGGGCATTTCGAGCGTATCGGGCATATGGGCCGCAAACGACGTATCAAGCACCGCGACGTCGATCCCCTGGCTGTTAAATACGTCCAGCACCGTCGAAACCAGTACGCCCGTTTGCCAGGCAATGGCCGAGCCGGGTTCCATAATGACGTGAACGTTGTATTTTTCACGAAAGGCCGTCAGTAAGCCAATCAGGTGATTGATGTCGTAGCCTTCGCGGGTCATCAGGTGGCCACCGCCCAGATTTACCCAGCTGGCCTGATGCAGCAGATCGCCGAAACGACTTTCGAGGGCTTCGAGCGTACGTTCGAGGGTGAACGAATCGTTTTCGCAGAGGGTGTGAAAGTGAATTCCTTCGAGACCTCCCGGCAACTGATCGGGCAGGTGGTCGCGCGTGACGCCCAGCCGCGAACCGGGCACGCAGGGATTGTACATATCCGTGGCCACCTCCGAGTACTGCGGATTGACGCGGATACCGCACGAAATCCCGGCTGCCACGGCCCGCGCCCCAAACCGCTCCCACTGGCTCCACGAGTTGAACGTAAGGTGACTGCTACGTTCCAGTACGTCGTCAAATTCATCGTCGCGGTAAGCCGGGATGTACGTGTGCGCTTTCACACCCATGTAGTCGTTGACGAGCTTGATCTCATTCAGCGAACTGGCCGTTGCCCCGCTCAGGTATTCGTGCACAATCGGAAAGGCGCTGAACATGGAGAAAGCCTTGAGAGCCAGAATGATCTGCACCCCGGCCGCCTGCTGCACGCCGTTTATTAATTCAAGATTCTGGCGCAGTTTCGCTTCGTCGAGAACAAAACAGGGGGATGGAAATGTATGGACGTTTTCGCGTAAGGTCGTATTCATGCTGCAAAGGTACGGCCTTTCGCTTCCTCCCCCAACTGCATTGACCTTGCAGATCGCCAAACTACTTACTCCTGGCGGACAGGAAAGTAAATGGGTAAATTATAAAGTACCGCCCAAACTTTTCCAGAATTTGTTCCTGGTGTCCAACGCGGCATGTGGCGAATTACCCGAACGGCCTCTTCATCGCATCCATACCCTAATCCTTTTAAAATTTTTATGGTGGATATATCCACAAAGCCGAGCGTATCAATAACAAATGACGCAAAAACTCGGCCCCTAACGCCAGCTTGTTCGGCAGCTTTTGGATACCGTACCTGTTGACGCATATAATTGGTCAATGCTTTTTGTCCGCCCGGAAATGCAGGTTCCTTTACCGTGTTAATAAACGTTTGGCCATGACTGGGTTGCGTCAGAATCCAGAGCAGAATGCTGATCATAAGCTTTTGGCTAATGCCCCCTACTGCTTTAGCGGTCTTTTCTACTACGGTTAGTACGTTACCTTCCGGTGCCTGAATCACTTCGACGTCGCCGGTGCCTTCGGCCGTCTGATCGCCAGGCGTTGCGTCGGCCAGCTCGTCGGTGGTTGGTGGCAGTACGTCCTCCACAACCTCAGCGTCAGGCATAACCACCGGGGGTAAGTCACGGACCGTATTGACCGTTGGGGGTGCTTCGACGGGCGGTAATGGAATGGGTTTCTCAACCGGTACGTCGGGCAATATGGTATTGTGCCCGAATGAATACAGAGGGTGTTTCACAACTAGAATAGGCAAGTATTTACCCGGATTGGCGTACATTTTGGTAGATCAGTGTTACTATTTGGTGATAGTAAAAAGATTTTGAACCTTTACCTTCTCTGCAAAAAGTGCTTTATGAAAGCAATAATAAAAGAATACTATAGCATAGATATTCATGATCTTTTTGGTTTTCAACCTGACGATCCTACTCACTTTGGATTCAACTTGGAGCTGATTTTAGCGCCTGATGAAGGCCCCCTTCAGAATAGTGAAGATATGTTCAACGTTTTTATTTGTAGTCCCTCTTATTTGCCTGAGTTAATGAAAAAAATTTATCCTCCTTCAGATGTCATATTTGGTAAGCACTTGATTTTTGCGAATCATTACAATTTTGAACGCATACTCTCTACTATTACCAATTATATTTTATCGGTGGAAGGACAAACTTGGGAGGAGGTAGCACTAAAAATTAACAGAATTGCTCGTTGGGAATTTGAAGATTACAAGCCCTTCGCTGATCCGAAGTAGTATTTTCTTAGTAGTGTCTCTATTTGAAAAGGTTAACTAATTGACAATGTTTGTCGTACTTCACTAGATGCGCTACAAATAATCTCTGCGGTCTTGATGCCCTCATTTCTATACGAACCTTGGCAAGTAAGGAGCAGAGCGGGTCCTGACCGCGACGGCGTACCGTTCCACCCGTTAGTCTTTCGCGTGCTTATCTGTTTCATTCCAGCGCGAAGGCAATCGGCAGATTGAACTTAACCGGAACCATCCGGCCCGATTGCCTGCCCGGCTTCCAGGGCGGCATCTGCTTCACCACCCGTAATGCTTCTTCGTCGCAGCCGAAGCCAATGCCTTTCAGTACCTGTACATCCGTCAGGCGGCCGTCGGTGTTGACCACAAAACTCACAACTACCCGCCCAGATATCCCCGACCGACTGGCTGGGGCCGGGTACCGAAGATTCTTCTCCAGAAAACTGCGGAGCGATTCCAGGCCGCCGGGAAACTGCGGTTGCTGCTCAACGGAGATAAACGGTTCTTCGGATTTCACCTCCGCTTCAACGGCCTTTTCTACTACGGTTAGTACGTTACCTTCCGGTGCCTGAATTACCTCCACATCGCCGGTACCTTCGGCCGTCTGATCGCCGGGCGTTGCGTCGGCCAGCTCGTCAGTAGTTGGTGGCAATACGTCTTCCAAAACCTCAGCATCGGGCATAACCACCGGGGGTAAGTCACGGACCGTATTGACCGTTGGGGGTGCTTCGACGGGCGGTAATGAAATGGGTTTCTCAGCCGGTACGTCGGGCAGTCTGGTCAGTTCGGCCTCAATCATTGTGGGCTGATCGCTCATGATTCCGTCGGGCCACAGGTAGCCATACACCGTGGGCAGGCCCAGTCCCAATAAAAACAAACCGACGCCCAATCCCAGTGCACGGGCGAGCGTCGGTCGATACTGTCGGCGCAGATCAAACGCGCCATAAGCTTTCAGGCGATTTTCAAATACCAGTTCGTCGAGAGTAGAAGCAGTAGACATAACATCGGGCTGGTTTGGTTACAGCCAATGGATGCACAATTGCCTTAACTTCCACAAACTTACGCCGGGTACTCGTGCGGCAGCGGAATATCCACCCGCTCCTGCACCGGCAGCCCCTGTTTGTTCATCTGCTCGATGAACGGATCGGGATCGAGTTCCTCGCAGTTCCAGACACCGGGCTTCATCCAGACGCCGGTCAGCATCAGCATCGCGCCGATCATGGCCGGTACGCCCGTGGTGTAGCTCACGGCCTGCCCGCGCACTTCCTTGTACGTTTCGGCGTGGTCGCAGTTATTCCAGATGAAGTACGTCCGTTCGGCCCCGTCTTTCACGCCTTTGATCTGGCAGCCGATGGACGTCTGCCCTGTATAGTTTTCGCCCAGCGTATCAGGTGAGGGTAATACAGCCTTCAGGAACTCCAGGGGTATAATGTCCATACCCTGGAATTTAACCGGATCAATACGTGTCATCCCAACGTTCTGTAATACGTCCAGGTGCGTTAGATACGCCTGACCGAAAGTCATCCAGAACCGCGCCCGCTTCAGGGTTGGGAAGTTTTTCACCAGCGATTCGAGTTCTTCGTGGTACAGCACATACGACTCACGGGGCCCGATCTCTGGGTATTCAATGGGCTTATGGATGCTCATGGCCGGAATCTCGATCCATTCGCCGTTTTCCCAGTAGCGGCCCGGCTGGGTAATTTCGCGGATGTTGATCTCCGGGTTGAAGTTGGTCGCGAACGCCTTGCCGTGGTTACCTGCGTTGCAGTCGACGATATCTAGGTAATCCATCCGGTCGAAGTGATGCTTAGCGGCATAGGCCGTGAATACCTGGGTAGCGCCGGGATCAAAGCCACAGCCCAGCAGAGCCATCAATCCGGCCTGCTCGAAACGCTCCCTGTAGGCCCATTGCCAGCTGTATTCAAACTTGGCTACGTCTTTGGGTTCGTAGTTGGCCGTATCGAGGTAATGAACGCCGGCTTCAAGGCAGGCATCCATGATGGGGAGGTCCTGATAAGGCAGGGCCACGTTGATGACCATCACCGGGTTGAACTGCCGGATCAGCGCGACGAGTTCCGGAACTACGTCGGCGTCGACCTGCGCGGTCTGGATCGTTACGCCGTGCATCGCCTGAACCTCGGCCGCAATCCGGTCGCATTTCGATTTGGTTCGGCTGGCCAGCATAATTTCCGTAAAGACCTCACGGTTCAGCGCGCATTTGTGCGCCACAACGCTGCCGACGCCCCCAGCTCCGATAATGAGCACTTTTGCCATTTACTTGCTTATTTGTCGTGATATGATTTGGCCGCAAAGATACGGAAACCCCGACAGCCTGAAACCGCCTGTTCGGGATATACACCAACTTCACAGTAATATCATAGGCAGCGGTCTGCCGGCGGTACGAACGACCCGGCGAAAACTTTAATGTCGTGATAAACAAACAAATAGTATATTTGTTTTATAGACCAAAGGCATCCGTCTCTCTTACGTTATGAAGTTTATATCTCCTACGGGCTCATTCGAACTGTCCATTCTCGGCTACGGCAACACCAGCGCTAACTGGCGCGACCGCAACAACCTGCGCTGCCGGATTTCGACCATCTGGCGGCACCAGAAAGACACGCAGTCGACGCCGTTGCAGACCTGGGAAATCGGTCGGCTGCTGGATGGCCTGCGTTCGTTACGCAATAAAGTGGTCAACCATCTGGCCCTTACGTTCTCGGAACCCGGTCTGAGCGTAGAAGCGACCGCTTTACCCAACGATCTGTACCGGCTTCAGATTCAGCTGGATCATACGCTGACTCCATCGTGGCATACCTATCCGGATTTTCCGGTTGAAATGGATTTACTCCTTACTCCCAGCCAGTTACAGGAAGCGATCAGCGACCTGTCCGGCGAGTTGGCCAGCTACCCCGAACGTTGATCAGGCAGGGTATCGTTATAACCCGGTATGGTATAGCTTACCATACTGGGTTTTGCATTTCGTAATATTGTCGCTATCTTACCAACGTATATAGATAGCGTATCGTCAGCACCTATCTGACTACTTAATCCGTTATCGATCTACCCGATGCTACTGAACGGCCAGCGCAGCTATTTTGAGCTTAACCTCCTTGATTATGAACACCCGCACACGGCTCCTTCGTCGGCGGATCGGAATCTGTTGTGGGTTGCTGTTCGGACCGGCTGGCAGCATCATCAGTCGACGGCAACGGCCGCCATTCTGCATACCTACGAGATTGAACGATTAATCAACTGGCTTCGGCACCTCTGCACCACCGGGAGACCTTTACCCCGTTTGCTGTTTGCGGAGCCCTGTCTGAGTTTTGAATGTATATCGGCTGATACTGACGAGTTTCTGCTGCAGATTAAATTAGCCTTCGAGGTCGCCCCCGACTGGCACTACGATCCGTTTACCCCTTTCTGGCTTCCCGTCGTCATCAACAAACACAAGCTGTCGGAAGCGATTCATCAACTCGAACAGCAATTTTCAAGTTTTCCAGTTCGCAGCTGACGTTACCACTTGGTAACAATTTGAAAAGTAACCATATTTGTGCATTCCTTATAATTCTCTACTGAATTAGTGGGAATGCTAACGTATTGTTAGTTAATGCACTGCACGCCTAATTCTCAAACACAAAAGTTAGTATCATGAAGGTTATCAAGCGTAGAAATCGTCAAATGACCATGGAGCGAATCCTGCGGGCAATGGGCGATGTCATGGCTGAACGCGGCACCGAAAAAGCAGGCATCAACGCCGTGGCCGAACGGGCCGGCGTTAACAAGGTGCTTATCTACCGCTATTTTGGCGGCTGGAACGGATTGCTCGAAGCGTATGTTCAGCGCGGCTTTTTCCTATCGATGTTCAACGAGAAGTTCCTGGAAGCCGTTCCGGAGCACCTCGCATCGGAGAACCGGAGTAAAGTCTGGTCGGAGTACACGATCCAGTTCATGCGCGAATTCCGGGCCCGCAAATCATCTCAGGAACTGGTACGCTGGGAAATGTCGCATGGCGAAACGGAACTGGCCCGCCGGCTGGCCGCTTTCCGCGACGACTCGTACAAAAAACTGGTTGAGAAACTCGCTCCTCACCACGATTTTGATCCGCTGGCCATCACCAGCCTGATGGTATCCGCCGTTACGTACATGGTGCTTATGAGCAGCCAACGGGAGCAGATCGTAGGCATCGACCTGCGCTCCGATGAAGGCTGGGAACGTATTGAAAAGGCCGTTCGCCGAATCTACGCCGGCCTTAACCTTGCCCTCGAACGAGAAGACTCCAAGAAAGCAGAAGTGAAATAAGTGATGATTTACTGTTTACGATTTTCCACTCGGGAAGCCGTAAACAGTAAACCATGCCCTACCGATTCATCAACTCCTCGATCTCATCAGCATCGAGCGGTATGCTGGCCATCAGATCCAGGTTACCATCTTCGGTGATCAGTACGTTGTTTTCCAACCGGATACCCAGCCCCTCCTCTCGGATGTAGATGCCCGGCTCAACGGTGAACACCATCCCCGGTTCAAACCGCCGGTACTTGTTGCCAACGTCATGGACGTCGAGTCCCAGAAAGTGCGACGTACCGTGCATGAAGTATTTCTTATACAAGGGCGCATCCGGGTTCTGTTGCAGCACGGCATCCCGGTCCAGCAACCCCAGCCCAATCAACTCGGATTCCATCACCTTACCTACTTCGCGGTGGTATTCGTCCCAGAGATTACCGGGCCGCAGCATTTGCTTAGCCTCGTTCATTACGCGCAGCACGGCGTCATACACGGCCCGCTGCCGTTCCGTAAAACGACCGCTGACCGGCACCGATCGGGTCATATCGGCATTATAGTTCGCGTATTCCGCACCAATATCGAGCAGGATTACGTCGCCGTCTTTGCACTGCTTGTTGTTGTCAACGTAGTGCAGCACGCAGGCACTTGGCCCCGACGCGATGATTGACGAATAGGCCGGACCCCGCGACCGGTTCCGCAGGAACTCATGGTATACCTCAGCTTCAATTTCGTATTCCCAGACGCCCGGTTTGATGAACGTAAGCAACCGCCGGAACATCCGCTCGGTGATATTGATGGCCGTCTGGATCAACTGTATTTCCTGCGGCAGTTTCGTGGCCCGCAGGTGCTGCATCAGGGGCGCGAGCCGCTCCAGCCGGTGCAAGGGGTATTTTTGTTTGAATTCTTCGATAAAGCGGGCATCGCGGGTTTGCACCTGCACCTCGGCCCGGGTGTGTTCGTTTGTGTTCAGGTACACCTGCTCGGCTTCAAAAACCATCTGCTGAAACACAAAATCGAATTCGTGGGTCCAGAAGATCTGCTTCTCAGGCAGGCCCGACACCTGACTGGCTTCTTCCTTGGTTAACTTATGGCCTTCCCATATCTCGATCAGTTCGCTGGTCTCGCGCAGAAACAAAGCTGCCCGGAATTTCTCGTCCGGGTGATCAGGAAAAAGCACCAGGCGGGTTTCTTCCTGATCAACGCCCGTCAGGTAAAACAGGTCATTGTTCTGCCGAAAGCTCATGGTGCCGTCGGCATTGGTAGGCATAATGTCGTTGGCGTTCAACACCACCAGCGATTTGGGTTTCAGCAGCGCATTCAGCCGTTGCCGGTTCTGAACGAAGAGCTGAGCATCTATGGATTCGTAGCGCATACCGGATTGTTGATAAAGTCGCAAAGAAAGGCATTTTTGCGGATCAGCTTAGCCCTACGCAACGTTTTGGTCAATTTCTCTTGGCTACGGTGCACGCAGGCCACGGTACCGGGCGGAGCATTTTCCGATAACCATACAATGTGATTTTTGAAACATTGTCTTTACTTTTAGTTTGGCAATTATAGATTCTTCGTAAATTCCAGAATGAAAAATTTTCTGATCCTCACGTGTTGCCTGTTCACTACGTTTGTGCAGGCGCAGGTAAATTCGGTCTCATCGGGTGCCGGCTCTTCCAAATACTGGATTCTTTTTACCGACAAGGATCAATCCTCAGTTCCTGCCCTTTCGCCGGCAACCCTCGAACGTCGGCGGCTTCAAAACCTGCCCATCGATGACACCGATCAGCCGGTCGCGGGTCAATATATCAATCAACTGCAACGGTCAGGCATCCGGCCCGAGTGCCGTTCCCGCTGGCTCAACGGCGTTTCGGCCCGCCTGACATCCCAGCAGTACGCCCAGGTAACAGCCCTGCCGTTTGTGCGGACCATCCAGCCCATTGACCCGAACATTATCATTACCAGCACCGCATCGGCCCTGAAATCGGGGGATCAGATCAATCCGCAGATGGCGCCCGTGATGACTCAGATTCAGGCCCCGGAGTTTGCGCAGGCCGGCCTGACGGGCCGATTCGTAAACATCGGGGTTATCGACGCGGGCTTCTTCGGCGCCGATTCGGTTGGCGCGCTCCGGCATATCTTCAAGCGCGAGGGCGTCAAACAGGTACGGGATTACGTCAACGCCAAAAAAACGCAGAATAACCTGTTCCGGACGCTCGAAACCATGTCCGACTTCCACGGCACGGAGGTACTGGCCGCCATTGCCGGCAACGATCCGGCCGAAAACGTTCAGTACGGTCTGGCTACCGACGCTACGTTTTACCTAGCCCGCACGGATCAGGGAAACCGCGAGTTTCGTGGTGAAGAAGACAACTGGGTGGCGGCCATGGAATGGATGGACAGTTTGGGGGTGCGGCTCATCAACACCTCGCTCGGCTACGCCAAAGGCATGAGCAATCCAAAAGAAAATTATGAGCCGAAGCAGATGGACGGCCATACCAGCCTCATCAGCCGGGCCGCGCAGATTGCCGCCGACAAAAAAGGCATTCTGATCATCGTATCGGCCGGTAACGAAGGCGACGACCGGAGCTGGCGTATCATCAGCACCCCGGCCGATGCAAAGGGCGTACTGGCCATCGGCGCAACAAATGCCAAGCTGTGGAACCGGATCGGCTACAGCAGCATTGGCCCCGAAGAGTTGCCGTACCTGAAGCCGAACGTATCGTGCTTCTCCCTGTACGGCACGTCGCTGTCGGCCCCGGTCATTACGGGTTTTGCCGCCTGTATCATGCAGGCAAACCCCAAACTGACCAATAAGCAGGTAATGGACATCATCGAAAAATCATCGCACCTGTACCCCTACGGCAACAACTACGTCGGCTACGGCGTCCCGCTGGCATCGCGTGCGCTGGCCCTGCTCAAGAACCAGCCGCTGCCCGAAACGGCCCGATCAGTAAAAGCCACGGGCAAATCGATCACGCTGCCCGTTCCGGCTTCCGAGTCCGTCGTGTCGGTGTTCCGGAAAAAGAACGCCATGCACGTATTAAGTCAGGACGCCCTGCACGTCACAGACGGCAAACTGGTGCTGCGTCGGGCCAATGGCGAAAAGCAGACGACGGTCGACCTGAAGAAAGAAGTGATTGAAGTGATCTGGGAATAAGCGGCCCTAATAGTACCGCTTTCCAACGAGGTAATTCTGCACGTAATCGGTAATGCCTTCTTCGAGCGACTGGAACGGCCGGTCGTAGCCGATGGACCGAAGCTTGGCCATATTGGCCTGCGTGAAGTACTGGTACTTATCGCGGATATCGGCCGGCGTATCTACAAAGGTGATGCGGGGGTCCTGACCCAGCGCCCGGAACGTACTGCTGGCCAGATCGAAGAAGGTGCGGGCCTTGCCGCTGCCGAGGTTATAGATGCCCGAATTGCGCCGGTGATGCATCAGAAACGTGCAGACTTCGACCACATCTTTGACGTACACAAAATCCCGCATCTGCTCGCCGTCGTTGAAGTTCGGGTTGTGCGACCGGAACAGTTTTACCTCCCCCGACTGACAAATCTGGTTGTAGGCGTGGAAAACCACGGATGCCATGCGGCCTTTATGGTATTCGTTCGGGCCGTATACATTGAAGAATTTAAGTCCGGCCCAGAAAAACGGCTTCCGATCCTGTTCCAGCGCCCAGATGTCGAATTCGTTTTTCGACTCGCCATAGGGATTCAACGGCTTCAGGTGCGGAATCTGGGATTCGTTATCATCGTAGCCAAGTTCGCCGAGCCCATACGTAGCTGCGGATGAGGCATAGACCAGCGGAATCTGATAATCGATGCACTTGTACCAGATCTGCTTGGAGTACTCGACGTTCAGATGATCGAAAATGGTGTAGTCCTGCTCGGTCGTATCGGTTCGGGCACCAATGTGAAAGATAAATTCAACCTCCTGATAATTCTGATCGAGCCACTGGAAGAACTGCTCCCGATGAACCCGTTCCTGAATGCGTTTACCGACGAGATTAGGTTCTTTTTCGGGAGTTGTAAAATCATCAACAGCAATGATAAAATTGAAATTTTCCTGATTAAGCTTACTTATCAAACAGCTCCCTATAAAACCAGCGGCTCCCGTGACGATAATCATAAATTGGTAGTCGTAAACGTGTTCAGTATAAAAAAGAGGTTTAGCTCCGGTTTCGAAAGTGAAATTGAGCGTAAAGTTAGTTCTTTTGACCTAAGAAAATGAATAGCGTATTTAATGAATAAATTGTACTTTTTCGCCATTACGTAGTAGTTGAACTGATTAAATCCCCAGACTTCCGGCCGGCATTTCTGTTCCAGTAAAAAGGTCCGTATTTTTGCAGTCTTTGTTCACCGGCGTTTCTGGCAACCGCCTTAAATAAACCAGATTATGGTCTATATCAATCGAATTGAACATTTCAACGCGGCCCACCGGCTTTACAATCCGGCGTGGTCTGACGAAAAAAATAAGGAAGTGTTTGGCCCCTGCGCCAATCACAACTGGCACGGCCACAACTTTGAACTGATCGTTACTGTTAAGGGCGAGCCGGATCCCGATACGGGATTCGTGATCGATCTGAAACTGCTGGGCGACATCATCCGGCGCGAGGTTATCGAGAAAGTTGATCATAAAAACCTGAACCTGGACGTCGACTTTATGCAGGGTAAGATGGCTAGCTGCGAGATTTTCATCATGGAAATCTGGAAGATTCTGGAACGGGCCCTCGCTCCCGTCACAGAGGCTCACCTTCATCAGCTCCGGCTTTACGAAACGCCCAAGAACTTCGTTGATTACTTCGGGGAATAAATTGAGCGCATAGAGGGGATAAGCAGGCATGAAAACCCGTATCCCCTCTACTCGTTTGACCCCTTACTTCTGCTTAT
This sequence comes from Fibrisoma montanum, assembly GCF_003583365.1. Lineage (GTDB taxonomy): Bacteria > Bacteroidota > Bacteroidia > Cytophagales > Spirosomataceae > Fibrisoma > Fibrisoma montanum. The sequence goes on along the minus strand of NZ_QXED01000002.1, from coordinate 86,246 downwards.
GACCTACTACCTGATTGCCGGCGAACGTTCGGGGGATCTGCACGGTGCCAACCTGATTCGGGCCATTCAGCACCACGATCCGCAAGCCAGCTTTCGGGCATACGGCGGAGAACAGATGCAGACGGCCGGGGCTACACTCGTCCGGCATTACCGCGAGATGGCTTTCATGGGCTTCTGGGAGGTGGCTAAAAACCTGGGGACTATCCGGCGTATCCTGCGCGAATGCCAGGCCGATCTGCTGGCTAATCGCCCCGACGCGCTCATCCTGATCGACTACGCCGGGTTTAACCTGCGGATGGCCCGCTTTGCCAAACAGCACGGCATCCGCGTGTTTTACTACATCTCGCCCAAGGTCTGGGCCTGGAATCAGCGCCGGGCGCTCAAAATTAAAGCGAGTGTCGACCGGCTGTTCACGATCCTGCCCTTCGAAACCACCTTTTTCGCCCAGTTTGGCTACGACGTCGATTACGTTGGCAACCCCCTGCTCGATGCCCTGGCCGATTTTCAGCCCGATCCGTCGTTTCGTGACCGCGCCGGCCTGACGGATAAACCGGTCGTCGCGCTGCTTCCTGGCAGTCGGTTGCAGGAAATTACGTCCATCCTGCCGGTTATGCTGACGGTAGTCGAGCGGTTTCCGGCCTATCAGTTTGTTGTCGGTACGGTCAGCAATCTTCCGAATGCGGTTTACGATCAGCTACTGGCAAACTACCCAGCGGTGAAGCGCGTAGCGGATGCGGCTTATGATCTGCTTCATGTGTCAACAGCCGCGCTGGTAACGTCCGGTACGGCAACACTCGAAACGGCCCTCCTGAACATACCCCAGGTGGTTTGCTATAAAACCGGGTTTGTGTCGTACGAAATTGCCCGGCGACTGATTGCCGTCCCGTATATCTCGCTGGTGAATCTTATTGCCGACCGCACCGTAGTGACGGAACTGATTCAGCATGACCTGACCACCGACCGTACGGCCGCTGAACTTCAGGCCATACTGCCCGGCGGTTCCCGACGGGCGGACGTACTGGCCGATTATGCGGAGATTAGGGAGAAAATGGGCGGACCGGGCGCGTCTGAGCGGGCTGGTCAGCGGATGGTGGCTTTAACGCAGTCAGACGGATTGTGAGCGGCTGGTGGTTGGAATAGGTATGATCCCTGTCTTTTCCCAATCCGTCAGCCACTGTTTTTTCTTGCCATGAACCTGCGAGAAAAACTGGTAAACCGGCAGCATGTCCTGCTCGTAATTCCCGGTCATGTAGATAGGTTCACTCAGAATCACCAGTTTGCGGGGCCAGTCGAAGCCGGTCAGCACGAGCGGTACGCTGGCTTTGAGGGCGATGTAATAAAATCCCGTTTTCAGCTTACCGACATCCGAGCGGGTGCCTTCGGGCGCGATGCAGACATGAAGCCGTTCGTTCTCGTTAAGTACGTTTACGATGGCATCGACCAGATTATTCGATTTGTCGCGGTAAACGGGTTTTCCGCCCAGCGCCCGGAAAAGCCAGCCGGCATACCAGGTGAAGAGCGAACTTTTGGCCAGGTATTGAATCCAGACCCGGGTAGCGGCCCGGGCGCCCACACCGACCAGGAAATCCCAGTTGGTTGTGTGGGGGGCTACTACCCAGATACTTTTAGGCACGGTTGGCACCGGACCGGCCAGTCGCCAGCCGGCGATTGAAAACAGCCATCGGGCCAGGGGGCTCAACATACGCTGAACTCAAATAAACGTTGTAGAAGTTGCCGTCCGACGCTTACGAACAAACCAGCGCGAACGTCGGACGGCAGCCTTCTTAATACTTACGCTCCTTGCGCTCCAGCCAGCGACCGGTCATAAACGATGCCGCCAGCAGAACAACGTAGAACAATAGGGTCAGAGGAGTTGATAAATCCATGATCGTAGTAAATTAAATCGTCTGCAAAAGTACGACGTAAAACGTCTGCGACCAACAGCAGCCGACGGTTTGTCTTATAGAACCCCTTTTGTGCTGGGCAGGTTATCGAGTTCCTTAATATCCCGCCGAACAGCCATCTTGATCGACTTGGCAAACGCCTTGAAGATCGACTCAATCTTGTGGTGTTCATTGTCGCCCTCTACCTTGATATTCAGGTTACAGAGCGCCGTATCGGAGAAGGACTTAAAGAAATGAAAAAACATTTCGGTCGGCATATCGCCCACTTTCTCCCGGTGGAATTCGGCCTGCCAGACCAGCCACGGCCGCCCCGAAAAATCGATGGCTACCTGCGCCAGGGCTTCATCCATGGGCAGCAGAAACCCGTACCGGCTGATTCCGCGCTTATCGCCCAATGCCCGGCGATACGCTTCGCCCAGCGCGAGGGCGGTGTCTTCGATGGTGTGGTGCTCGTCGATGTGCAGGTCGCCGTTGACGCGGATGGTCAGGTCGGAGCCGGAATGTTTGGCCACCTGATCGAGCATGTGGTCGAAGAAACCAAGGCCCGTATGAATATCCGCCCGGCCGGTACCGTCCAGATTCAGCTCGATGTGGATCTGGGTTTCCTTCGTGTTTCGCTCTACCGTAGCCGTGCGGGCGGGCAGGCGCAGAAATTCATAAATCTGATCCCAGTTCTCGGTAGTCAGCGCAATCGTCTGCTGCATTACGTCGGTCGGACCGCCAATGTCCGCAATCTGCACGGCTGGTACGGCGTTGGGCGGCACGAACAGAATCGCTTTAGCGCTCAGGTTAACGGCCAGTTGCACGTCGGTCATCCGGTCGCCGATAACGTAGCTGTTGGCCAGGTCGTATTCATCCGAAAAATAGCGGGTCAGCATACCGATACCCGGTTTGCGGGTTGGGGCATTGTCGCGCGGGAAATGCCGGTCGATGTGGACGGCTGCGAAGTGAATGGATTCGCCCGCGAAGGTCGTCATCATCTTGTTGTGAGCGGGCCAGAAGGTATCTTCCGGAAAGGAGGCCGTACCGAGACCGTCCTGGTTTGTCACCATGACCAGTTCATACTCAGTTTCCTGCGCGATTTTTCGCAGAGCTGAAATGGCGCGGGGAATAAATTCGAGTTTGGCCAGCGAATCGACCTGCTGATCAGGCTGGGGTTCCACGATCAGGGTTCCATCGCGGTCAATAAACAAAACTTTTCGCATGTCGGGCTTGTTATTCAACCGGCAAAGATACCACACGGCCCTGTTACGTAAGAGATTTGTATTAATTTTACGGCGTTATTTGATCATACCAGTTTCTTAGTTCTATCGTCAGTTACGTAGTCTCCATACCATACCTATTTAATATCTCTTTGTAATTAGCTTCGTTAAATAAACCTGATTTTACGCAATCTGATAGATTCATCGTACCTAGTGAGAAACCGACAATCAATAACACCTCCGTTGGAGTACAAGTAAACAAATTAGCATACATAAACCATAGTAACACATGCCCGGAACTCCTTCCAGATTAACCCGTATTGGGGTTTTCTATGATGGTAATTATTTCCTACACGTAAGTAACTATTACAATTATTCACATGAGCGTCGCAGCCGGATCAGCATTTCCGGTCTGCACGAATTTATTCGTCGCCAGGTAGCCGAAGAAGAAAACGTAGACGTTCGGCTGTGTCAGATTGTCGATGCCCACTACTTTCGGGGCCGTCTGAACGCGCACGAGGCCAATCAGCGCGGTAATCAGTTGTTCTACGACCGGCTGTTCGACGATATTCTGATGTCCGAAGGCGTCGTGACGCATTACCTGCCCGTAAAAACCTACCAGGGATACCGCCAGGAAAAAGGCATTGACGTATGGCTCGCCCTCGAAGCGTTTGAGCTGGCCCTGCACAAAAAGTTTGACGTAGTGGTGCTGATCACCTCCGACGGCGACTACGTACCACTCATTCGTAAGCTCAACACGCTGGGTTCACGCGTGATGGTTCTGAGCTGGGATTTTGAATTCCTGAACGATGAAGGCGAAAAGCAGGTAACGCGCACCTCGCAGGATTTGCTCGAAGACGTATCGTATCCGGTTGGGATGCATGAGCTGATCGACACCCGGCTGCGGAAAAACGACCCGGTCATTCAGAACCTGTTCGTTAAGCAACAGCCCCGCCCAACGTTCACGGCCGTGAACGGCAACGGCAGCTATTCAAACGGCAACAGCTTCGGTAGCGGTACTTCGTTCGGAAATTACCAGCTCGACGACGAGCCCAACTACAACGTAGCCGATATAGACACCGACCCGGAAGGCCGGAAAGTGAGCACAATCCGCAGCCTCAAAACCGGTTATGGATTCATTAACTACCCGCCGAATAACCTGTTTTTCCACTACACGAGCCTGCTTGATGTAGACTTCAACGAACTGCAGATCGACGACGAGGTGGAATTTACCCTTGGCAAAAACGCCGAAGGAAAAGACATTGCCGTTGAAGTAAGGTTGCTCCAGCAATAAATGAATTCAGTCCGTTTTGCGGTCGACAATGCCGAATCGTGGCGCTGGAACGCCCTTCGCTGGGCTACCACACAGCACGCGTTCGTGATGTGGTTTGCCAGCAACGGCATTGAATACCCCAACAACCCGTTTCCCGACCGACTCTGCATCGGCGCGAAACGGGTTGTTTCATTTGCAGACGGCGACGCGTTTTCAGCCCTGTTTCGCGCTCATCGGGCAGATCCGGCTTTTCTGGTCGGTTACTTTGGGTACGACCTCAAGAATCAGCTTGAAGCGCTGCACAGCCGCCACCCGGACCGGCTTGGGTTTCCGGAGATTTACTTTGCCGAACCCGAGTGGGTGATTGATGTCGATCCGGCGGGGATCGTAACGGTCTGGGGCGATGGTGATGTACAGTCACTGCGTACGGCCATCGACCAGCATTCGTTCCAGCCCCTTCAGCAAACGTTGTCGGCGGTGCAGTGCCGGGTTTCGCGGGCCAATTACCTTGCCAACGTGGAGCGCATCCGACAATATATTAAAGAGGGCGAAGTCTATGAATTGAATTACTGCGTCGAGTTTTTTGCCGAAAACGTTATCCTCGACCCGGTCGCTACGTACGAGGCCCTCACCAGACGGTCGCCGATGCCGTTTTCCACGTTCCTGAAGCTGGACAACCGCTACCTGATGGGTGCCTCGCCGGAGCGGTTTCTGAAGAAATCGGGCAACCGTCTCGTTTCGCAGCCCATCAAAGGAACGATTCGGCGGGGGCAATCCCTGGAGGAGGATGAGCGGCTACGTACCCAACTGCTCAACAGCGAAAAGGAACGGGCCGAAAACCTGATGATTGTTGATTTGGTACGTAATGACCTGGCTCGATCCGCGCAGACCGGCTCCGTTCGGGTGGAGGAGCTGTTCGGGATTTATACGTTCCGGCAGGTACACCAGATGATTTCGACGGTGTCGGCTACGTTGCGCGAGGGCGTAGCATGGTCAGATGCCATCAAATACGCTTTTCCGATGGGCAGCATGACCGGCGCGCCCAAAATTCGGGCTATGGAACTGATCGACGAGCTGGAAGCCAGCCGCCGGGGACTGTTTTCGGGAGCCATCGGCTTTATTACCCCCGACGGCGATTTCGACTTCAACGTCGTGATCCGGAGCCTGCAATATACAGCTGACAGCCACTACGCTTCCTTTTCGGTGGGCAGCGCCATCACCTACGACGCCGACCCAGCGCAGGAATGGGACGAGTGCCTGCTGAAAGCGCAGGCCATTCGATCGATACTGGAGCCGGCTACTACGTCGGTAACAGCCGGCTGAGGGTTGGCTACGCTACTCCAACGGTAAGTGACTGCTGGGCCCGACTGTTTTTTGGAGCAAGGTCATTTTCAGTTCCTGAAAAACAGCGTTATTTTTGATTACCTGACCATTACCCCATTGTAAAACCAGATACCCGGCTACCCCACCGTGAACGACAAAAGACGGTTTGTCGTCTTTCCCGAATCCTTGACCTGACCCTGTGCATGACACACGAAAACCTACGCCTTTTGTTCACGGGTTCTGTTTGGGCCTTGTTTCTGCTCAATGCGGTGCAATGGGGGCTGTATCGCCAGCGGATTTATGGCCTGTTCACCCTGCACACTTTCAGTTGGCTGACCAACCTCTTCCTGTTTGACAACACCGTAGCGTTATCGGCAGCAACGAGCACCTTGCTGATGAATCTGAGCATGGGCTTTTTCAAGCTCAATTTTCTTGAACTGGTGCTTGTGATGTTCACCCAGCGGGGCAGTGCCGCCCGGCGGTGGATTCGGGTGGCGCAGGCACTGGTGGTGGCCTATGTACTCGGGGGATGGATCGTGTGGCAACCCGCCGGTACGTCCAACAACGTTGCTTATGAGGTCCTGACGCATATGTTCCGTATACTGGCGGTGCTGATCAACCTCGGAGCTATTTGGCTGGCCGCCCGTCGCCGGGACTCCGTAGGCCGGCTTTTTCTGGCCGGAAGCACCTTCATGACGCTTCGGGGGTTGTTGTCGGTGGCACTGTTTTCGGGCATACCATGGGGTTGGGCTACCCAGCCCGTAGTGGCATCCGTGAATCTCGTCATTCAGGGCATGCTGATGGCCGAGCTGCTTTGCTTTTCGCTCTGCCTGACCTTCCTACGGCGAAGTCAGGAAGTGGCGCAGGCCCGTCAGCAGGCGATAACCGAACAGGAACTGGTGAGCGAACGCGAGCAGCGCCAGCGGGAAAGTCTCGAAGCAGAACTGGCGGTACGGCGACTGGAACAGGAAAAAATGGCCGTGCAGCTCCGGGCCCTGCAGGGGCAAGTGAATCCGCATTTTCTGTTCAACTCGCTCAACACCCTCTCTTCCCTGATTGATGACAGTCCCCGGCAGGCGGGCGAATTTGTAGACGAACTCAGCAGTGTATACCGCTATCTGCTGCGGGCCAATGATAACCCGCTGATTACGCTGCGCGATGAACTGGATTTTATCCGCTCGTATTACCACCTGCTTCAGACACGCCACGGTAAGGGCATCGACCTGCGCATCGCCGTAGACGACCGGTTCCTCGACACGCAGTTACCTCCGCTAACCCTGCAGTTGCTGGTCGAAAATGCCGTTAAGCACAACGTCGTGCTGCCTGATCAACCCCTGACAATTGCCATTGCGACTAATCCGGACGGGCAGTTGGTGGTTCAAAATAATCTTCAGCGCAAAGCCTCGCGTGTTCTCAGCAATGGCATCGGCTTAAGCAACATCCTGACTCAATACCGGATGCTGGGACAGGGCCTGCCAACGGTACATGATGGCAGCGGGGAGTTCGTGGTGATACTGCCGCTGGTCGCCACACCCGCATCCGCCGGGTGACTGACGGTATACCGTTCCTTTCTTTTTACAACCGGTGAAGCAGACTCCTGGCGTTCCCCCACCTGTGTTGATTGTCGCCTGTCCGGAGCCAGTTATTCTTTCTTACTGGCGCGGTTGGCTTGCTTGATCACTTGCTCAATCGTATCCCACTGCTCATTGGAGACCTGTTCCAGGTGATTGAACTCCCCGGCCATCAGTACCTCGCCCCCGTCGATTGTAATGCACTCGCCGGTGATAAAGCCCGAGAAGTCGGACAGCAGAAAGGCCGCCAGATTCGCCAGTTCCTGATGCTCCCCTACCCGCTTAAGCGGAATGCGGCTGACCGGGTCCATCATCTTGATCAGTGGCTCCGGAAACAACCGCTCCCAGGCCCCCTTGGTCGGAAACGGCCCCGGCGCGATGGCGTTGAGCCGGATGCCGTATTTCCCCCACTCAGCGGCCAGCGATTTAGTCATGATCAATGCCCCCCCTTTGGCCACCGCCGAGGGTACTACGTAACCCGAGCCCGTAGTAGCGTAGGTTGTCGAGATATTGAGCACCGTACCGCGAATCTGGTTCTCGATCCAGTATTTGCCCACGGCCAGGGTGAAGTAGTACGTGCCACGCAGAACGATGTCCACAATGGTATCGAACGCTTTGTACGACAGCCGTTCGGTTGGGCTGATGAAATTCCCAGCCGAGTTGTTCAGCAAGCCGTCGATCCGTCCAAACCGCTCAATAGTCTGAGCAATTACATGTTCTATTTCTTCGGGTTTACGCACGTCGCAGGCTACGGCCAGAATCTGCCCCGCTCCGGCAGTTTCGCTCACCTCCTGCGTCAACTCCCCGGCCGTCTGATCCAGCACCGTCTGTCGGCGGCTACAAATCGTGACGTTGGCACCCAACTGCAGAAAATAGCGGGTCATGGATTTACCCAGGCCGGTTCCTCCGCCGGTTACGATGATGGTTTTTCCCTTGAGCGCGTCATCGCGCAGCATACCTGTCGTCATGTAATAATGAGTGAATGAGCGAAAGAGTGAATGAGCGAATCGGCCCGCCGAAGCGGAGCGAAAGAGTGAGAGTGAGTTGCTCATTCACTCCGCTTCGGCGGGCCGATTCGCTCTTTGTAAATCAATACCCCCGCTCGATCTTTTTGTTGAATTCGGCTTTTCGCTTGTCCAGGGTGGCCTGCATGGCTTCGCTGAAATCGTCGGATTGCAATTGCGACGAATTCCAGAGGGCGACATACTGCAGGCCGTCTTCAATGGATTTATCAAGGCTGTAGTTGAGTACCTGCTTGGCCCCCTGCACCGCCCCGGCCGGATTGTCGGCAATCTTCCGGGCGAGGGTCTCGGCTTCGGCAAACAGCTCGTCGGGCGTCGGGTATACGTGATTGATCAGGCCAATCTTTTCGGCAAAGGCAGCATCGTAGTCATCGCCGGTGAAGGCCATTTCGCGGGTGTAGCCCTGACCGATAATATGCGGCAGAAACTGTAGACCGCCAATGTCGGGGGTAATGGCCAGCTTAGCCTCGCGCAGACTGAACTTGGCATCCTGAGAACACAGGCGGATATCGGCTGCCGAGATCATGTTGACGCCCCCACCGATGCACCAGCCGTGGATGGCTGCAATGATGGGTTTCGGCGACTCATGCATCTTCTGAAAACCCGACTGCATAAACCGAATCTCGGCCATGAGTTCAATGCGCTGATCGGCCACCATCGTACCGGTCGTCATCGTGCCCAGCCGGGGCATCATCCGTTGCAGATCCAGCCCATAGCTGAAATGATCGCCACTGCCCCGGAAAACGACGCACCGTACGTCGTGCATACCGTTGATTTCATCCATTGCGCGGGGAAGCTCCTCCCAAAATTCAGGCCCCATGGCATTGCCTTTGCCCGGCCCCAGCAGCGAAACGGTCAGAACACCATCTGCCTGGTCGAAAGCGAGTGATTGATACGTCTGGTTCATACTAGTATGCTTGCATACGGTTAGCGTAAAGGTAGTATTATTCTGATATACTGTTGGCCGCAGGCTTTATTAACTTATCAGGTCTGCTGCCACAACCGGCCTAACTGCTTTAACCCATCCAGGTAGGCAACTGTTGGCGGATGACCATACGCAATACGTAAACAGGCTGCGTACTGCGGCTGCGTCGTGAACAGGTGCCCCGGGTAAAATGTAATCCCGGCGTCGACGGCCCGGGCCAGCATGGCCGCGGCTGAATACCCCTCGGGGAGTTCAACCCACAGCACAAATCCACCGTTGGGCCGACTGACCGTTGTGCCGTCAGGAAAGCTGGTCAGGATCGCGTCCAGGTACGTCAGCATGTGCTTTTGCAGCGCAGCCCGCAGTTTGCGCAGGTGCAGATCGAACCGGCCAATGCGTAGGAAATCGGCGATGGCGGCCTGCGTAATCGTCGCCGGGCTGATGGTCTGCATGAGTTGCGCCCGGATTACGGCTTCCTGGTAGCGGCCCGCCAGCACCCACCCAACCCGATAGCCGGGAGCCAGCGTTTTTGATACCGACGAACAGAGTAGCACCCGCCCGGCCGTATCGAAACTGTGGCAGGTACGCGGCCGGACACTGCCAAAATATGTTTCGCCGTAGATATCGTCTTCGATCAGGGGCAGATCGTAGCGGGCGAGTAAGTTCACCAGCGCGGCTTTCCGGTCGTCGGACATACAGTACCCGCTGGGGTTGCTGAACGTAGGAGTCAGCACCACGGCGCGAATGGCCTCTTTACGAATGGCCTGTTCGAGCGCTGCCAGCTCAGGACCCGTTTGGGGGTCGGTCGGCAGTTCATACGCCCGAACGCCCATGCCTTCCATGGCCTGGAGAATACCGTAGTACGTTGGTGATTCGACCGCCACTACGTCGCCGGGCCGGGTGGTTGCCCGCAATGCCAGCGTGATGGCTTCCAGACAGCCGTTCGTGACCACCACCTCGTCGGCCGATACGCGACTTCCGCCGTTGAACGACAGCCGGGCAATTTGCCGACGTAGTTCGGGCGACCCGGCCGTAGCCTCGTAGCCCAGACCGCTGTCCGGCAATTGACGTACTGCCGTTAGCAGCGATTTATTGAGTTTTGCCTGCGGGAGCAAGTCAAGGCTCGGCACCGCCACGGCCAGATCAACCAGGTCTGGTTGTGACCATCCCCTGGCCAGGCTACGCATGGCTTCGCTGATCGTGATGGGCGTTGCCATCGGCCGCGGCTGACTGGTACGCGGTACTGGCCCGGGCCGACTCCCTGCCGACTGGACGTAGTAGCCCGACTGTGGCCGGGCAACGATCAATCCGCGGGCTTCCAGATCGTAGTAGGCCCGGAAGGCGGTTGTAACGCTAATGCCCCGCTCACGACTCAGTTGCCGCACCGAAGGCAGCCGCTCGCCTACCCGCAGCACACCCTGCTCAATCTGTTGCCGAAGCTGGTCGGCAAGTTGGCGATACCGAAAGTCGTCTGCCATGCTGTTAACTGATATGGTTTGTTTTGTAAAAAGTGCATCTGTTTCGTTTTGCAAACCTCGCAGAACTTTGCCCAACAAACAACCAATGAACAAACCACTACCCGTATGACCCTCATGCAGCAGGAAGGCCGGCAACTTAACGAACTGCTGGCGCTGGCTCAATCGCAGGCTCTGTCGTATCTGCAAGGCTTACCCGACATGCCGATCAGCCGCCCTACCCCCGTTCAACCCGCGGTTGAGCTACCCGAACACGGGATCGGTACGCCAGCGGCTTTGTCGCAATTCCAGACCCATTTTTCGCAGGCGCTTGTGGCCTCATCCGGCCCGCGCTACTGGGGATTCGTGACGGGCGGCACTACACCCGCAGCCATCGCCGGGGACTGGCTCACGGCCGTTTACGACCAGAATCCGCAGAGCATCACCGGACCGGGCGACGTATCGGCCAGTATCGAACTGCATACTTTGCAGCTCTACCGGCAGTTGTTCAGCCTGCCCGACAATTTTATGGGTGGTTTTGTGACGGGCGCAACGCTCTCCAACTTCACCGCGCTGGCTGTAGCGCGGCAGTGGGCCGGTCGGCAACAGGGCCACGACATTGCCCGCGACGGCGTTACGTCCGGAATTCGGATTCTGGCAGCTACGCCCCACTCGTCAGCCGTTAAGTCGCTGGCGATGCTGGGCCTCGGCAGCCGGCACATCACGTACCTCCGAACGCTCACCGGCCGTGAAGCCATGGACGTAGCGCATCTGGAAGACGTACTGGCTCAGGAGCCCAACGTACCGACCATCCTGATTTCGAGCGGAGGCACGGTCAATACGGTCGATTACGACGACATGCAGGCCATTGCCGAACTCCGGGGCCGGTATGCCTTCTGGTGGCACGTCGACGCAGCCTTCGGGGGACTTGCAGCTTTGTCGCCCTCTTTTCAGGACCGGCTGGCCGGCTGGGACCAAGCGGATAGCCTTACCATCGACAACCATAAATGGCTGAACGTACCATACGACAGCGCCGTGTATCTCATCAAAACCCACCACGCGGCTCTGCAGGTGCAGACGTTTCAGAACGCCAGTGCCCCGTATCTGGGCGATCCGCTGGCCGACTTCAGCTACCTGAACTACGGTCCCGAAAACAGCCGGCGACTCCGGGCGCTCCCGGTCTGGCTTACGTTGCTGGCGTACGGTCGGGAAGGGTACCGCCAGCTTGTGGAACAGAATGTAGCGCAGGCCCGGGCGTTTGGAACCCTGATCGACCAGTCTGATTTTCTGCAACTCGAAGCGCCGGTACGGCTGAATGTGGTTTGTTTTTCGCTGAAACCGTACCGAACAGATAAAGAAAAACTGACTCAATTCCAGAAAAAGCTCGAAGCGCTGGGGCAGGTGTTCATGACACCAACCGTCTACAACGGTGTCTGCTGCCTGCGGGCGGCCTTTGTCAACTGGCGCACCACCCCCGACGACCTGAACCTGGCGATGGCCAGTATGCAGACCGCCTGGGAAGCGGTGCGCGAAGCATAACGTATCGGTAAACTATGGGTGGCCGCGAAACCGTATTTTTACCGATACGTTATTGTTCACCTTCCCGACCATCCTATGGCTTTCATTGGCTATCCCGACGCAAAATTGCTGAAACAACCCCTCAGCGACGAACTGGTTAAACCGCAGGACATTATCAAACGTGTGCTGTGGGGCGATTACGCCGACATCATCGATACCACCACGTCAGCCACCCACACCAAAGTCCGATGCCGCAACGCCGAAGGCTGGGTGGCCAGCGAACTGCTACAGGCAGAACGGCTGCTTGAGGTCAACTTTATCGATGTCGGCCAGGGCGACGGCTGTTTTCTGGTAACTCCCGACGACAAGTTCATTCTGATCGACGCGGGCCGGGACGACAGCATGTACCGATTCCTGAAGTGGCGCTTCAACCTCTCGCACAACAACTACGTGATTCCGCTCGATTACGTGGTTATGACCCACTCCGACCTGGATCATTACGGCGGTTTCCGGCCGATCGTTGATTCGGGGCGCTTCACGATCCGGCATATTTACCACAACGGGCTGGTCGAGCGAACGGGCTTTAACCTGATCGGGCCGGTACGTACGGTCGGAACGGAAGAATACATCACCGACCTCTGCGATACGTTCGACAAGGTCAAACAACTGCTCGACGTAGCCACCAACCGCGGCAATAAGCTTTACCCTAATCTGCTTCACGACGCGTATCAATCGGCTACGCTGGGGCTGGCCGACATCCGGATGCTGGAAAAAGGGTCGGTTATCGACGGGTACGACGAACAATCGCCGATTCACATGGAAGTTCTGGCCCCGATACCCCGGCAGGACGAAGCGACCGATGGCCAGAAATATTTGCCGTACCTGGACGAGCCGACGCCTTTCAGCACGCATCCGGGCTGGGACGAAACCAAGAACGGGCACTCGGTAGTCATTCGGTTGCGCTATGGTACCGTTTCGATGCTGCTCGGGGGCGACCTGAACGATAAAGCCCAGCGCTATCTGACGGTTCAATACACCGGAAAAGACCCTTTGTCGGACCTGACCGATGCCGAGCGGACAGAGATGATCCAGCGGGGGCGGGCCGTGTTTCAGAGCGATCTGGCCAAATCGTGCCACCACGGATCGGACCGCTTTCTGGACGATTTCATGGCGTTTTTGCACCCGCTGGCAACCGTGATTTCGAGTGGCGATAACGAAACGTATACGCACCCCCGCCCCGATACGCTGGGAGCCATCGGTAAATCGAGCCGGGGCCGCCGGCCGCTTATTTTCAGCACCGAGCTGGCCCGGTCGTCGGAAGACAAAAAAGTAATTAAGGACGAACTGCTGCGGGAGGTCGGGGCTTTATTTGCCGAACTGGACTCGACAACCGACCCTGTTCGCAAAAAAGCCCTTCAGGCCCGCATCGTGGCCATCCGCGAGACGCTGGAACGGAACGTAGCCGTGTATGGCACCATCAGCGTTCGAACCGACGGCATACGGGTAGTAATAGCCCAGAAAAAAGAGAAAAAAGGCAGCGGCCACGTCCTCTGGAAACTCGAACCCGACGCATCCGGTGAACTGCAATACGTGATCAATCGTTGATAGGCTATTCCGACAAGCAAGATAATCCTTCAACACTCGAACCCGTATGCACTTTGATACGCTTGCCCTTCAGGCCACCCATCAGCAGGACCCCGCCACCGGGGCCGTTGTTCCTCCCATCCACCTCTCCACAACGTTTGAACGGAATGAGGCTCATGAACTACCGGGCAATTACCTCTACGCCCGGCCGAACAACCCCACGCGCGAAGCCCTCGAACGATCGCTGGCAACGCTGGAAGGGGGCACGACGGGCATAGCGTTCAGTTCGGGCCAGGCCGCCACCATGACCCTGTTTCAGGCGCTGCGGCCCGGCGATCACGTCGTGCTGGCTCACGATGGTTTCTACGGCACAACGTCCCTGCTGGAAACGGTGTTTCATCCGTGGGGCCTCACCTACACCCGGGTCGACATGAGGGATATCGAGGCCGTACGGGCGTCTATTCACGAAAACACGCGCATCGTCTGGGTTGAAACGCCCTCCAATCCAACGCTCACGATTGTTGATCTGCTGACTATTACCCGGATTGCCCACGACGGCGGGGCGCTCTGTGTCTGCGACAACACCTGGGCCACGCCCGTTCTGCAACGGCCCCTCGACCTGAACTGCGACATCGTGATGCATTCGACTACGAAGTATCTGAGCGGCCACAGCGACGTTATCGGTGGGGCGCTGATCTTCCGGCGCAACGATGCGTTTACGCAGCGGGTCCGGCAGCTTCAGTCCATTTCCGGAGCCGTACCGTCGCCGTTCGATTGCTGGCTGGTGATGCGGGGACTTAAAACCCTGGGGGTACGGGTTCGGGCGCAGACCGCTACGGCCCAGGCCATAGCCGAGTTTCTGGATGGCCACCCGATGGTAGAGCAGGTTAATTACCCCGGCCTAGCAAATCATCCGGATCGGCAGCTGATCAAACAGCAGATGAACGGCCCCGGTGCGATGCTGTCCGTGCACATAACCGGTGGGGCTGAGGAAGCCCTCCGGGTGCTCAGCCGGCTGCGGTTGTTCCGGCGGGCCACGAGCCTGGGGGGAGTCGAAAGCCTGATTGAGCACCGGGCGTCCGTTGAAGGTCCTACAACTACGACGCCCGCCAACCTGCTGCGACTCTCGATTGGCCTTGAACACCCCGATGATCTGATCATGGATCTGGCGCGGGCGCTGACCTCAGCCTGACCTATCGTTCTCCTTAAAGAACGTATACCTCCAAAACCTAACCGCGTGAAGGGGCTTGGCATTGCTGATGGACAAATCTTGACATGGCAACGCCAAGCCCCCGTAAGGTGCCGGGTAAGACGATGTATCAGCCTGAACCTGTTAGTATTCGAGTATAGGTCGTCAGACCTGGACATGAACAACCGGCTGCGGGCTGGCCGGTAGATACACAAAGAAGGTTGTCCCCTTGCCCACTTCGCTCTGGACGGTGATCGTACCGGAGTGATTATCCACAATTTTTTTGCAGAGAGCCAGGCCGATGCCCGTTCCGGGGTATTCTTTCTGCGTATGCAGGCGCTGGAAGATGGTAAATATTTTGCGGGAATAATCGGCATTGAAACCGATGCCGTTGTCGGCGACCATCAGCTCAACGTAATCCATGCTGGCCGGTAATCCTTCGGGCAGACTGAGCTGATTACCCGCCCGGGTGGTAGCCCTGATGATAATGCACGGAGGTTTGTCGCAGAACTTGAGTGCGTTGTGAATCAGGTTAGCAAACAACTGATTAATCTGCAACGGAATTCCCTGAATAACCGGCAGCCCCTCCGTAATCAGCGTCGCTTTCTTTTCCAGCATCAGCAGTTCAAAGTCGGCCTGAATGTGCTCGATCACCTGATTCAGATCCACCTGAGCAAACGGTTCAGATACGTTAGACAAGCGGCTGTAGTGGAGTACCGACTTGATGAGTGCTCCCATCCGTTCGGCCGACGCGTAGATTTTACTGAGGTATTGCCGGGTCAGGGAAGGGTCGCCGGAATTGGTTTCGGCCAGTTGCGCAAAGGTCTGAATCTTGCGAAGGGGTTCCTGCAGATCGTGCGAAGCAACATAGGCAAACTGCTCCAGATCCCGGTTCGACTTTATCAGCTTGCCGTTCACCACGGTAAGTTCAGCATTAGCCTGTTCGAGTTCCCGCGTGCGTTCCCTGATCTTCTCTTCGAGCTGCTGGTTCCAGACCAGGATTTCGGTATTTTGCCGGTCAATCTCCGTGAGCATGTGATTAAAGGCATCGGTCAGCAGACCTACTTCGTCTTCCTGGCTTTTGGTGGCCCGCACCGTGTAGTTATGATCGCGCGAGACCTGCGTCGCCACATGCGCCAGGTTCAGAATAGGCCGGGAAATTGCCACCTGCAACCGACGTGAAAGCAGGTACGTTAACCCCAGCGACACCCCCAGCACCATGGCCACAATCAGGCCGTAGCGCCTGAAGCGCTCGTACATAGCCTGCATATCGGATTTGAGGTACAAGCTTCCCAGCCGGGTCGAGCCTTGTACCACCGGCTGAAAGCCTTCCAGGTAGCCTCCTGTAAATCGATACCCCGGCGCCAGTGGTGAAGGCGGAAACTGTTTTTCAGGAACTTCAGCCGGAAATGTTGCAAACAGCTGACCTTGCTTATCATACAGCCCGGCAGCTACGATGTGGCGGTTCGCCTGCAACGCCCGCAGGGTTTCCTCCGCATCCTCAACGCTGTCAAACGCCAGCGCTGCCGTACTGTTGGCGGCAATAATCTCCCCCAAAGCCGTAAGCTGGCTCTTCAGCGTCTGCCGGAACGTTACGTATTCGTAGATGAAAAAAGCCGCGCAGGTCAGCAGTAATGCCAACCCGCTGGTCAGCAACATGGCGCGCATGAGCTGACGCTGAATCGGAGTTGCTTTCGGCCTTTTCGTTTCCATGTCAATCGACAATTTGAGCTACCTGCAACAGCTTCGAGCTGATGTCCAGTTGAGCCGCCCGAACGGTGGTTGGGTTGACTTCAAGCCGGATTTTGTTATTCATCGTCAGGAACCGAATCATACCGCCCTGCCGGGCAAATGTAGGTGATTCGCCCACCGTAAGCATCGGCCGGCGGGGTATGGCCGCCAGCATCTCCCGGGCTTTTTCGGGCTCTTTAGCACTAATATATAACAGATGACAATCCTTTACGTCGGCTATTTGCTGGAAACGCTGCACCCGGATCGGATGCGTACCAACTTTTTCACCGGCAACCGCTTCGGGCAGCACTGGGCCAAACGGGTCAGCCCCAACGATCCCGATGATAAACGGAGAATCTGGTCCCGCAAACGCCATTTCCGGCCATTCGACGAAGCGGGTAAAATTGTATATAAACACGGCTTTGACACTCCATTCAGGAGCCGGCTGCGCCGACACCCCGCCGAGTGATCCAATCAATAACCATGCTATCAGTACTCTCATCGTGCGCTGGCCGATTACCGGTGAATGAAGTGGGTTAGAAGCGAATGGACACCTTTCCGTACACACTCCTGGGTATAGCCAAGGTCTGGAACTCGACATGCTGGCGCTGGCCCAGGTTCTGCCCGATAACCGACACCTCCAGCCATTTGTAAAGCCAGGCCAGCCGAACATCGAACGTTACGTAGGCCGGTACCTGAGCCGTAGCCAGGGTTTTGGGTAAATAATCGAGATAGCGCCCGGCCAGATCAAGCTGAAAATTACCGGGTAAATCGAGAATTGACTGCAACAATACCCGATTTTTAACGTCGTTTCCCAGGTAATCAGGATTAAAATTTCGGCCGGGTTTGCTGCGGAGGTTTTTATCAAAATACGTGTAGCCGCCCCGCAGCCGCCACGTTGGTGCAATCTGGTACTGCCCCGATACCTCAACTCCCCACGACTCGCCCTCCGACCCGTTCTGAATCTGGTACGTCAACGTATTGGGCAGGGCTTCTACGCTGTACACATCGCGGTAGACATTATAAAAGCTGGCGAGTGAGAGACTAACGTTTGTAGAAGGCTGCCATCGGTAACCCAGCTCATAGGCCACAACCTTTTCGGACGTGAAGTTTGGCCCGCCGGCCACGCTCGGCTGAGTAGGCGGCAGCGGAGTAGCGGGCAGAAAATAATCGACGTCGAGCCGGCTAGGGGTCCGAACGGCCCGGGAGATGGCCCCCCACAGCAGGTTGTTGGGTCTGACGGACCAGGCCATACGGGCACTTGGCTGGACCTCAAAGCCGGAGTAGACGTTGTGCAGCAGTTTGGTCCCGACCGTCAGCTTGAGCCGGTCGCTGAGCGTAATTTCGTCCTGGATGAACCCGGTGTACAGCGGGAGGTTTTTCCGGGGTGGCAGAATAGCCGCTGCACTTCCGGATTCGGTCAGATCGCGGGCCAGCCGGTAGCCAAGTCCCCAAAGAACATTGTGCCGCGTTCGGACGGGAAAGTGGTGCTGAAAGTCAACATCGTACGTTTCAAGCTGATCAAACAGGTTTGACGGTACGTCGTCCCGGTAATAGCGATCGTAGTATAGTTGCAGCATCAGCCCCGACCGGTCGGAGATGGCGCGGGACCAGCGAGCCAGCAGATGTTGCCCGTCAAGCCCCGAGTTGCCGCCGGCCGTTTTGCGGGTACCACCGTAGGCTTCACCTTCCAGCGAAAACTGGTCGGTATCCGAAGCTGCCCAATCCATCCGAAAACCACCCTGGGTCAGATTCCAGGCGTCCTGGTTGTTTTCGCCGGACGGCAATATGGTCGAGTTTCGGTTGAAGTGCTGGCCATAGATCCGGTACGTTAGCTTGTCGGTAAACCGGCCACCGTAACGCAACGCCACCCGATCTCTCAGGAAGGTCCCCGCCGTGGCCGCTACGTAGGTGCCCTGGGTCTCAGCCGAGCTTTTTGTGATGATGTTGATGACACCGTTGACGGCGTTAGCCCCCCACAACGTACCGCCTGGTCCGCTCACCACCTCAATCCGTTCTACATCTTCCAGCAGCAGGTTCTGCAACTCCCAGAGCACCCCGCCAAAGAAGGGCGTGTAAACCGTCCGGCCGTTGATCATCACGAGGAGCTTGTTGGCAAAGATCGTGTTGAAGCCGCGGGCGCTGATGATCCACGTACTGGCGTTCAACTGCGCAACCTGGAGATTCGGCAGGAGTTGTAACGCTTCGGGGATATTGGTTGCCCCCGACCGCCGGATGTCGGCCCCGGTAATGACCTGAATGGCCGAAGCAACCTCCGACAGCTTTTGGGGTGTTCTCGACACGAGCGTTACCTCCAGGTCCATCAGTTGCTCGATACTCAATTTTTTCAACTGGCTGGGCGACGTCGGCGGTTCGGTCTGAGCAGCCCCAACAAAGGGTATTACCAGTGCAATAGGCAATACTAACCAGCGCCGACGCAACCGTTGCGACAACTGAATTGAGCGAGTACGTAGTGATTTGTTTGTTGGGTAATGGTTTATGGCATACGAGTTCCTGGCAACTAACGGTTCATCCTGTTTCATAAAGCGATGTAGCAATTTGGACAACGCATTCAGTCAATGACTAATCGATCCAATAGGTGGTTGGTGGCCCTGCAGCCTTTTCTAATGGATAGCCTGACCACTAATTCAACATCAATCAACTAATAAATTGGGGGTTAGAATAACGATAAGCCGCTTAAAATTAAAGACCCATATACTAACTTTCAGAAAAGCTGGCACTACTGATAGTCAGGCATTAGCTAATAATATACAAGTCTTGCTATAGTTCCAGAATTCGAGGCAACGGCCAACAGCCCAGTCACCACGGCCGCATCGCAGCCCTGGCTGAGTTGCTCTTCACTCCGTCGATCTGATGCGCCACAGGCTGTCAAAAGACCGCCCAACTATCTTACCGGGCTGTCCACAAGCGAACAGGCTCTGTCCGTAAATGGACATTGTAATGATCTTTACCTACGGTGAATTTGCCATTTCAGGCTGTTTTCGGCGTTTTCGCTGGGTTGGCCGCAGATTTGTACGATAAAATGTAAACTAATAGTTCAGCTCATGCGTCGCACGTATTTAGGCGAGTTTGAAGAGATCGTTCTGCTGATGGTCGCCATCCTGGATGGGCAGGCTTACGGCGTAACGGTGTCGCAGGAAATCGAACAGCACACGGGCCGGATCGTTACGTTCGGCACCGTACACAATACGCTCATCAGGCTGGAAGAAAAAGGCTTTGTGAAATCGGAACTGGGTGGAGCCACCGCCGAACGAGGTGGTCGGCGCAAACGCCTGTTCCGAGTGACGGCCCTGGGCAGCCGCGCGTTGCAGGACATTCAGCAGCTACGTAACGAACTCTGGCAGCTTATGCCACCGCAATCATTGAAGCTAAGTGGCCTATGAAGCCGGTGAACCAACCTCCCCGCAACCGCACCGGCGGACCGGACCATCCGCCCCGCTGGGCGCAGCGCCTGCTGCGGTGGCTGCATCCGTCCAACACACTGGAGGAAGTCGAAGGCGACCTCGACGAACTCTACGCCTACTGGCACCAGCGGGCGGGTGAGCCACATGCTACGCTGCGCTACCTGCTCAACGTACTGTCGGTGTTGCCGCCCTTCGTGCGCCGACGCCAACAAATTAATCAATATCCTCAACCTTCTTTGTTTCATCCTGATATGTTACGCAACTACTTCACAATCGCTCTGCGCAATTTATGGCGAAACAAGTTGTACAGCTCGTTGAACTTAACTGGATTAGCAGTAGGTCTGGCGGCTTCGGCGCTCATTCTGCTCTGGGTGCAAAATGAATTGAGCTTTGATAGCTATCACCCGGCAGCCGACCGAACGTACCGAGTAACAAACACACTAAAAATTTCAGGCGATCCCTGGGTTTGGTCAAACTCTCCCCTGAAATTAGGAGAAACAGCCCAGCGCGAAGTGCCCGGCATTGAGCGCATCACTCGTTTCAAAACGCCGTGGCAAGCTCCAAACTTTCAGGTGGGTAACGACCTGTATAGTGAAGATAAAGCTGTCTTTATTGATTCTACCTGGTTTAAAGTCTTCGACTATAATTTCTTAGTAGGTAATCAGGAAAAGGCGCTTGACGATCCAAACAGCGTTGTTCTCACCGAAACGAAAGCCCGTACCTGGTTTGGTAATCCCGAAGCGGCCGTTGGTAAAATTGTCAGAATGGATTCAACGAATTTAGTTGTCCGAGCCGTCGTGCGTGATAATCGCCCAAATTCCAGTTTTCGCTATGACGTGCTAATGCCGATCGGCGTCTCATTACAAAATGCGAATGCCCGGGCAAATGAGCAAGATTGGAACAATTTCAATTACCAGTTGTTCCTGCAGCTCAACGCTGGTGCCAAGCCCGAGAAAATTAGCCAGCAATTGACTCAACTCTATCGTGTTCATAAGCTAGATTCAAGCATAACAGCCAGCCTGATTCCGCTTAGAGACATTCACTTCAATACATCCTTCCAAAATGATGTATTGCCTAAAGGTCAGCGTAAAACAGTGATGACACTTGGCCTCGTTGGTTTGCTAATTCTTATTATCGCTAGCATTAACTACGTAAACCTGGCTACCGCATTGACTAGTCAGCGGGCAAAGGAGGTAGGCGTTAAGAAGATTATTGGCGCGGGCCGAGGACGCTTGTTTGCACAGTTTCTGAGTGAATCGGTGCTGCTAACCTTACTCGCCTTAGGCCTAGCTCTTGGCTTGATTGGTTTAAGCTTACGGCTATTTAATCATTTCACCGACAACCAGTTTAGGCTTGACCTAGGCAACACCATGCTTTGGTTATTCCTTCTAGGCAGCGTTGGGTTGACGGTTTTATTGTCAGGCGTATATCCGTCGCTACTGCTTTCTTCGCTCGAACCTGTAAAGGTCTTGAAGGGTAGCAACGTCCTTAATTCTCGCAATACCGGGTTTCGCCAGGGATTGGTTGTGGTACAGTTCACCATTTCTATTGCCCTCATCGTTACAACACTAATTATTTCTCGGCAGCTTCACTATGTCCAAACGCAGGACCCTGGCTATCAGCGCGAACACATCTTCATGTTTCAGGTACCCTTTGAGGACGGTCGAAACACCGTTAGCATTCGTAGTCTGATAAAGCAACAACTACGAGACCTGAGCGGAGTGGCCGGTGTTACCTCAGCCAATCAGCCCATTGTTGACATGAAGAGCATGCACAGTGGTAGCTTGAAATGGGCGGGCAAACGCGACGATTTCAAGCCAACAGTCTCTCAGTTTTCCGTCGAGCCAGAAACACGTTCGGTGTTCAATCTGAAACTAACGCAGGGGCGCTGGTTTAGCCGTGATATGAAACTCGACACAGCCAACGTAATTTTAAACGAAACGGCGGTGAAATCACTGGGGCTCAAAGCGCCTGTAGTGGGGCAATGGTTCGAGTTTCAAAGCCGACGCGGGCGCATCATTGGTATTACCAAAGATTTTAACTTCCAAAGCTTCCATCAGAAAATTGAACCGATGGTGCTTTTCTACGCTCCTAGTTGGCAATCACACATTTTCGCCAAAACGGCTCCGGGAACCACTCCTAAAGTTCTGGCCAAAGCAGAACGTATTTGGCAAACACAATTTCCTGGCAAGCCTTTTAAATACACCTTCCTAGACGAGAGCTTTAACAGGCTCTATCAGGCCGAACAAAAAGCTGGACAGCTATTCAACGTTTTCGCCAGTATTACCATTCTACTTTCCTGCTTAGGGCTGTTTGGTTTAGCGACCTTCTCTGCCGAACGCAGGACCAAAGAAATCGGTGTACGCAAAGTCTTAGGAGCATCGGTTACTAGTATTGTTTCACTACTCTCGAAAGACTTCCTACGGTTAGTAATCATCGCTATTGTCCTAGCCACACCCATTGCCTGGTATCTCATGAATCAATGGCTCCAAGACTTTGCCTACAAGATTGACATAGAGTGGTGGGTATTTGCCTTGGCGGGTCTGTTAGCCATAGGAATTGCGTTGCTAACGGTCAGCTTTCAAAGCATAAAGGCTGCGCTGACAAACCCGGTTAAGTCGTTACGTGCCGAATAGTATGGGGCTGGGGGTCCAGGGCGTAGGGTGACTGTAACCCAAAGCCCCGACCCCACACCTTAACCCTTAATCCCATGAAATCAACCCCGCCCCGCTGGGCGCAGCGTCTCCTGGCCTGGCTGCATCCGGCCAACACACTGGAGGAAGTCGAAGGCGACCTCGACGAACTCTACGCCTACTGGCACCAGCGGGCGGGTAAAACCCAGGCTACGCTGCGCTACCTGCTCAACGTGCTGTCGGTGCTGCCGCCCTTTGTGCGTCGACGACAACAGCCTCATTCGTATCCTCAACCTTCTTTGTTTCATCCTGACATGATCCGTTCCTACATCAAAATCGCCCTGCGCAACCTCTGGCGTAGCAAAGGCTATACGGCCGTCAACGTAGTTGGCCTCTCCGTCGCTTTCTGCATCTGCCTGTTTCTGTTCCTCACGGCGTACCGCCAGTTTACGTTCGACTCGTTCCATAAAGACGGCGACCGGATTTTCCAGACCTATCTTTTCGCCAATGACCCAGAGCGCGTCAGCCGAACGGGTGGCATGCCCTTACCGCTGATGCCGGCCCTGAAAGCTGACTTTCCGGAAGTGGAGGCTGCGGCCCGGATCATGTCCGGACGAACGAGCCTGGTCGAGTACCGGGGTAAGTATGTCGACAAGATGGTTATCCAGACTGATCCGGATTTTTTGACGCTGTTTTCGTTCCCACTCATCAAGGGTAGTTCAGATGTGGCGCTGCGTGACCTGAGCAGCATTGTCGTCAGCGAAGCGATGGCGAAGGCCGTATTTGGCAACGAGGACCCGATCGGAAAGCACCTGCTGATCGGCAGTGAGGGCAACAAAAAGCAATACATCGTCACCGGCATCATTGCCGATTCACCGGATAACTCATCCGTCCACTACGATGCGCTGGTCCGGATCGAAACAGCCCCGAACTACCAAACGGACAAGGATAACTGGTATGCCAACTCGCACCGGGTGTTCATCAGGGTAGCGCCGGATGTTGACCAAACGGCTTTTGAAGCCCGGCTGAAACCGTTTGCGCAGAAGTATTTTGCCAACACGATACAAGACCTCCGCAAAAAAGGCGCAAAGCCCGATGAACGTAGCGATGTGTTTGCGATACGCTTACAGAAACTGGCCGATGTTCACTTCGACCGCGACATATCGAACGGCAAAGGAGCGCCCATTGCGCTGATCTACGTACTGATCGGAATCGGCGTTTTCATCCTGTCCATTGCCTGCATCAACTTCATCAACATGAGCATTGCCCGGTCATTCACGCGGGCCAAGGAAGTTGGCGTCCGTAAATCGCTGGGTGCGCAGAAACATCAGCTTTTCGGCCAGATCTGGAGCGAATCAACTTTCATCTGTTTCATTGGTTTCGTTACCGGAATCACCCTCACGTGCCTGCTGCTCGGAACATTCAATAGTACGTTCCAGACCAAATTTACGTTAACCTACGCGTTTCAGCCGGGGTTCATTGCCTGGATGGTGGGCGTATTCGTTGTCGTTACGTTCATAGCGGGCGGCTACCCGGCCTGGCAAATGGCCCGGTTCAACGCGGTGGAGGTGCTGAAAGGGAAAGTATCGTTGAAACGGCCGGGACTCCTGCGCAACTCGCTGATCGTTACGCAATTTACCATGTCGAGTCTGCTGGCCTGCTGCACCCTTATCGCCATTCAGCAAGTAGACCACCTGCGCCAGCAACCGGTCGGCTTTGACAAGGAACAGGTAATCAGCATCCCGGTCGGCAACCAGGTGAATGGCCGACAGGTACTCGGTCGTTTGCGGAACCGGCTAACCAACGACCCCACGGTGCTGGCCGTGACGGGTACGAGTACCAACCTGGGCAAGGGCAAAGACCGCGTTACGTCGCGCAGTACGTTCGGTTTTACATACAAGGGAAAACAGATCACGACGGACTGGCTGCTGGTAGATTACGATTACCTGAAAACGCTCGACATGAAGCTGCTGGCCGGCCGTGATTTTGACCCGGCGTATGCGGCCGATTCCGTAAACCGCGTAGTCGTGACGGAGAGCATGGCTAAACTGATCGACGCGAAACAGCCGGTTGGCGCGTTTATCCGGGATGATTCGGACACGACGGGCGCAAAGTCAGAGATTATCGGTGTCGTACCCGATTTTCAGTTGTACTCCGTAGCCGACGAAGCCCGGCCCATTGCGATGCACATTTCAAACCGGGAGGATATCCATTACGTATTCGTTCGGGTCGCTCCGCAGAGCCTCGCGCAGTCGATGGATAAGATAAAAAAGATCTGGCAGGAAGTAGCCCCCCAATCTGAATTTCTAGGCTCGTTTCTGGACGAAAACGTCGATGGCTGGTATCAGAATGAACAAGCTATGTCGCAGATATTCAGCCTGGCCGCCAGTATCGCCATGCTGCTATCGTGCCTGGGCCTGTTTGCCATAGCGCTGCTGGTCATCGAACAGCGAACCAAAGAGATTGGCATCCGGAAGGTGATGGGGGCCAGTGTCGTTAACATCATCGTTGTGCTGTCCCGTGACTTCGTGAAGCTGGTAGCCATCGCCCTGGCGATTGCCATTCCCCTGGCCTGGTTTGGCATGCAGAAATGGCTCGACAATTACGCCGAGCGCATTACCATCAGCATCTGGATTTTTGCCGGTGTCGGCCTGGCTTCCCTGCTGGCAGCGCTGGCCACGGTCAGCTTCCACAGCATTAAAGCCGCCCTGATGAACCCGGTTAAGTCCTTACGGTCAGAGTAGAGAGCATGGGGCATGGGGCGTGGGGTTGCCGGCAGCTGTACCCCATGCCCCACGCCCTTAGCCCAAAACCAAACACATTTATGAGACTCATACTCATTACCCTGCTTATGAGCGTTAGCTTAACCGCCCTGAGTCAACGGTCGGTCCTGCAAACGCAACTAATTGACAACAGCCAGACGCTTTCCATCCGGATAAATGGTAACGTAGACGGTCGGAAAATCCAGTACAACCAGACATTTGACGTAGCGTATATGAACGACCTGCAAAAAGACCTGCTCAAGTACCGGGTGTTCGAATCACAGGGCGTGTCTTTGCCGCTCCACGAAATGACAAGGTTGATTCTTGCGGTTCTGACGGGTTTGGTGTTGATCATCACGCTCGGGATCGTGAGTTATCGGATAAGAAAACCTCGCCATTCAACAAGCTAAACAGAGTAGCGAATCACCCTTCGTATCGTTTCCCTGCCCTACCGGATAACTACCCTGGCCACCACCAGCTGATGATCCGGTGAGGTTACAGAAACGCAAAAGCTATTCTGATATAACAGCTCTTCCTGTTATCCGCCACTAACCAAAGGCAATCCTGACTCCCTCAGCAAGGGCCGACGCAGGTAATCGTAGATGCCGGTAAGTCGCTCACTGAGGGCCCACACCTGCTTCCCCAGGGAGCGGTCCAGCGCTTTGTCGCTGGGTGGATACGGTTTGCAGTTGGCAAAGTAAAGACCCGTTACGTGCCTGACCTCCGGCGACGAAGCCAGATAGATGTGTGTCCTGGCGGCCGTTTCGGGTTTGGGCGCGAAAAGCTTGAAAAACCAGAACGCGAAGTTGAGCAGCCCGCTGGCGTCTTCGCTGTTTCCAAACGCCGTATCGACCAGCCACGGATGCAGCGCGTTGACCGTAATGCCATCGTCCATGAGCTGATCGGCCAGTTCGAATGTCCAGAGCAGTTTGGCCAGCTTGGAGTCATCGTAGGCCGGTATGGCCCGGTACGGTGCTTTGTCGCGCCGAACGATATGGCTCATATCGAACTGGGCCAGCCGGTGGAGTTCCGACGCTACGTTGATGATACGGGCCTCGTCGCTTTTCCGCAGCAGGTCCAGCACCAGGTGCGTCAGCAGAAAATGGCTCAGGTAATTGGTCTGAAACGTCAGTTCGATGCCTTCCGGCGAGTATTGCAGCGTATCGACCACCCGACCGGCGTTATTGATCAGGATATCGAGCCGGTCGTAACGGCTGTGCATCTCCTCCGATGCGCGGTGGATGTCGTCCATGTTCCCCAGGTCGCACTCAATCAGATCAACCCGGCCCGTCAGGCTGGCGTCTCGGATTTCGGCCTGCTGCCGGCGGCTGCGGTCGGCATCGCGACAGATCATGATGATGTCAAATCCCTGTTTGGCCAGTTCCAGAGCGGTTACTTTTCCCAAACCGGAATTAGAGCCGGTGATGGCACAGATACGGGGCTGTTGCATGGCTACGATACGTCTGTTTTGGTCTGAAACTAAACGCTTAACCTCGTAGTTACTAAACCATATTGAATGGACCTGAAGGTATGAACATCGCCGTAATCGCTACGTCATCACGCAAAAACAGCAACTCCCTCCGCTTCAGCAACTACGTCAAGCACGTACTGACGGAGTCGGGCCAGCATGAAGTAAGTGTCGTTGACTTTGTAGACTATGATATTCCGTACGTTGGGCAGGGTTCGGTAAAACCCGATACACTGACCCCGTTTCAGCAGAAGCTGATCACGGCCTGGCAAAACGCTGACATTGTCATCTTTGCCATGCCCGAATATAACTGGACCGCTCCGCCACAGGCCACCAACGCGATTCATCAGTTGGGAGGACCGCATTTTAAGCACCTGTTCGAAGGCAAAGTGTTTGCGATGGTCGGCATTTCCAACGGCCGGGGTGGCCGCCAGCCGGCACTCGACATGACAACGGTAGTCAACAAGGTGATCAGCTTCACGAACAGCTACTCGATCGTATCGCCCAAACTGTACGAATCGCACGAAACCGACAAGAATCTGGATGAAAACGGCCACTTCAATGGCCACGAGGTGTACGGTCGTACGTCGAAGGCTTTTCTGGAGTACACCCTGAATGTAGCCCACCGCTGGTTGCAGCCATCGCTGGTGGAAAAAGTTTAGAGAGGAGGAATGGAGAAAGGGAAGAAAGGAGGAAGGGGAAATACGTTGTCGACTGCCCTTTTCTCCTTTCTTCCTTTCCTCCCTCCTCCTTTTCCCTTAATTCATTAATTCTTTCTGGTACAGGCCCACGAGCGTATCGACGGCGTAGTCAATTTCCTCGGTGGTGTTGTATTTACCGAACGAGAACCGGACGTAACCCCGATCCGGGTCGATTCCGGGCAGGGCCGCCAGCACGTGTGAGCCAACGTTGGAGCCGCTTGAGCAGGCCGACCCACCCGACGCCGAAATTTTCGCAATATCAAGGTTGAACAACAGCATATCGCTGATGTCGGACGGGGGCAGGCTCACGTTCAGAACCGTATACAGGCTACCGTCAATGTTAGCTGAATCCCCGTTAAACTGCACTTCCGGTAATTTCTCCCGCAACTGCTCAATCATCCGGCGTTTGAGCCCGGTAATGTGCCGGCGGTGCTGCTCCATGTCGCGGTAAGCGATTTCAAGGGCTTTGGCCAGGCCAACTATACCGTAAATATTTTCGGTACCGCCCCGCATGTTACGCTCCTGCGCCCCCCCGTGGATGAACGGCATAATCTTCGTCCGGCCGGCGTTGACATACAGGAAGCCAACCCCTTTCGGTCCGTGAAACTTATGAGCCGCCCCCACGATGAAATCAACCGGCAGCTCCTGCAGGTTATGGCGGAAGTGCCCCATCGTCTGCACCGTATCTGAATGAAAAATAGCCTCGTACTGCCGGCACAGCTCACCTACCCGATTCAGATCCAGCAGGTTGCCAATCTCATTATTGCCGTGCATCAACGACACCAGCGAACGCGGGTGGCTCCGCAGCAACTCTTCCAGATGCGCCAGGTCAATGTGGCCGTTCTCATCCACGTTGACCAGACTCAGTTCGACACGACCATGCCTGGCCAGGTGTTCCAGCGTATGCAGCACGGCATGGTGCTCCAGGGGCGACGTAATGGCGTGCGTCAGGCCGTAGGTTTCAATGCTGCTGCGGATAGCCGTGTTGTCGGCTTCGGTTCCGCCCGAGGTAAAAAAGATTTCGGCGGGCGACGTATTCAGCAGCATCGCCACGGTTTTGCGAGCCTTCTCGACGGCGGTACGTACCGTCCGGCCGTGGCTGTGAATCGATGACGGATTACCAAAATGATCGGTCAATAAAGGTAGCATAGCGTCCAGCACTTCAGGATCGAGCCGGGTCGTTGCTGCATTGTCTAAGTAAACGGGGGCGTGAGGGGTGGTCATTATCAAGCTGATAGAATTGGCAATCGCACGAACAAAAGTACGATTACCGGCCTGATTAGTCAACGCGATGATCCAGCCGGAGGTTCAGTTGTCCAAACAAGTGTGTTCGGGAGAACGTTTTGCACAGAAACGACCATTCAATTCATGATTGACATTGACCAGGCTGCCCGGCTTATCTACCAGAAATTACTGTTCTGGACCCGGTCGGCCATTAGCTACGTTCCAGAAATTATTACGGCTGTTCTGGTCGTAATCATCTTTAATTTTTTATCCCGCTACGTTCGTCGCATCGTCATTCGCGGGTTCGATCGGTTCAGCAACAACGTATCGCTCATCAACCTGACGGGTGCCCTGGCGCAGGTCGTGGTTTTGGCCGTCGGGGTGTTTGTAGCGCTGGGCATGCTCGGGCTCGACAAAACCGTTACGTCGCTGCTGGCGGGCGCCGGGGTGCTGGCGCTTGCCGTTGGTTTCGCCTTTCAGGACCTGACAGCCAATTTTATCTCGGGTACGATGATTGCCCTGGCCCGCCCTATTCAGGTTGGCGATGTTGTAGAAACCAACGGCTTCACGGGCCGCGTACTGGACATTAAGCTCCGGTCCATCCTGCTTGATAATTTTCAGGGCCAGACCGTCGAGATCCCCAGTAAAGACGTCTTTCAGAAGTCGATCACCAACTTCTCCCGCATCGGCCAGCGACGTATTGAACTGAACTTTGCCATCTCCTACATCGACGATCTGACCAAAGCCCAGCAGCTGGCCGCACAGGCCATTCAGGCGCTGCCGTTTGTTCGCAAAGACAAGCGCGTGGAAGTGTATTACAAAGGATTCACCAACGACAATGTGCAGGGTTTTGTCTGGTTCTGGATCGATCAGCCGGATGTGAACCCGCCCCTGGCGCTCAGCGAAGCCCTGAAAGCCTTGAAAACCACGTTCGACCAGAACGATATCCTGATGATGTTCCCGCCCCATACGTTTGATTTGAAGAAACGCAAGCAGGAGGAGATGAAGGCATAACGCTAACGCGTCACTTCTTCTAAAATGGTTTTTAGCTGCTCATCTTTAGTTCCTTCAATAAGTGCAGCTACTTTACCAGTCTTATCTATTACAATGAAAGCCGGACTACTAAACATCTGAAATTTACGAGCAAATCCATATGAGTCAGGTATGGGAACAAAAGGTAATGTTTCCTCCTTAATATGATCTGCTACTTCTTGTTTAGAGTTGTTGATAATGCCCAGGGAAACGACCTGGTAAGGTGCAATCGCTTTACCAAAAGCATCTGCCCGCCCCTTAGTCCAAAAAGGTTTATTCAGACTAAGCCAGAAACTAAGTACAACGGGCTGTCCTTTCAGATCAGTAGAACGATATGTCTTACCATCTGCTCCTTTCATGATAAATAACGGTATCTCCTGGCCTATCTTAAGCTGTAAGGTCGAATCTCGGTAGTCAAATCCGTGGGTGTCATGTTCCTCAGAAGTAGCACGGCGTAACTTGTATGAACTTGCTTGACCATATTCGTCATAGACTGGCTCCAAATGGTATGCATAAGGATCCGGCTTGATAAGCCCTTGATACTCTTGAAACGAAATACGTCTTCCTGTTACCTTATCAACGATAGGTGTGTTTTCGCTTATCTGATTCCGTACAGTAATTTGAGCAGATGTGTCAGAAACACTTAGAAAAAGCGCGGTTAAAACAATTGATAGCACGAGTTTATATTTATCCAGGATCATAGAAATATTTTGTTTCTCGAATATAAACTCGTGCTGATTACCTACAATTATCAATAACATATTTGTCTACTTGTCCTAAGGCCGAATAACCGTTCCGTCTTTTTTCCGCGTGGCCCCCCAGCTGTAATCGAACGTCGGGCCATCCGGGAACGGGAATTTTGCCGCTACCTTCTCATTGATTTCGACGCCGTGGCCCGGCTTTTCCTGCGCATACATGTAGCCGTCTTTCACCGTTGGGCAGCCCGGGAACACCTCCTGCGTGTTTTCCGGAAACACGTACCCTTCATGAATGCCGAAGTTGTAGCTGGCCAGTTCGAGGGCAAGCTGCGACGCATGCGCAACGGGCGAGGCATCGCCGGGTCCGTGCCAGGCTGTTTTTACGCCGAAGAATTCACACATCGCCTGCACCTTGCGGGCCGGGCTGAGGCCACCAATCTGCGAGATGTGGATCCGGATAAAGTCAATCAGCCGGTCCTTGATCAGCGGTACGTATTCGTGCTGTGTGTTGAACAGCTCGCCCATGGCCAGCGGTACGGTCGTTTGCTGGCGCAGGAGTTTGAAATGATCGTTGTCTTCGGGCGGGAACGGATCTTCGATGAAAAACGGCCGGTAGGGCTCTACGGTCTTGCATATCTGCACGGCCTGACTCAGGCTCACCCGTTCGTGGATGTCGTGGAGCAGTTCAACCTCGTCGCCCAGCTTCACGCGCAGGTGTTCGAACAGTTTGGGAACGCTTTTGACGTAGGCATTGGGATCGAAAACCAGCTTGGGATTGGTCGGACCGGGCACCGTAACGGCGGGCGTTGCCAGTCCGGCCTGCGTCCCCGACGTACCAACCGAACTCGCGGGCGTGCCGGTAGGGCCTTTGGCACCATAGACAGCGTTGCCTTTCAACCCCATCTGCACCCGGACGTGCCGGTAGCCCCGTTCCATGGCCGCCCGGGCCGAATCCTCAACCTCCTCCGGGCTGCTGCCCTGGGCGTGAAAATAGAGGTCGGCCCCGGCGCGGCACTTACCACCCAGCAGTTGGTAGAGCGGCATGTTGGCCCGTTTGGCTTTGATGTCCCACAGCGCCATATCGACCCCACTCATGGCGTTGAACAGCACCGGGCCGTTGCGCCAGTATGAACTTACGTACGACGACTGCCAGATGTCCTCGATCTCGTCGGCGTTGCGCCCCATCAGGAACGGCTTGAGGTATTTCTCAATGGCCGTGTGCACGACGTAGGCCCGCTGCGTGAACGTAGCGCAGCCGATGCCATAGAGCCCCGGTTCGCTGGTTTCGATCTTGACAACAACGAGCCGAATACCATTCGGACTGGTCAGGATCGTTTTTACATCGGTGATGGTCAGGGGTGGCAGGCCGTTGAGTGTTTTGGGCCTGGGCTGCTGGGCTAGGGCTTCTGGCACGGGTGCGAGGCTGGCTGCACTGAGCGCAGCCCCGGTGGTTAATTGCTGGAGAAGGGTTCGGCGGTTCATGGTGGAAACAATTTAGTGTAGAAAGCCAAACCGAACATTCACCTACTAACTTCGGTTAGGGTTCAACTTAGTACCAATACAAACAATGCCAAAACGATTTTTCCCGGTAAGCTTAACGCTACTGCTGCTTTTACTGCCATGCCTTCTCATCGCTCAAGACTATGAGCGTGAAACCCGCGCCCGGCAGGCCTTTTGGACTGAGGTGAACCTGATGTATAAAACCAAAGGCCGCTGGTCGTTTCAGCTTGATCATCAGTACCGGCGCCAGGCTGAAGACAATAATGGCCGCGACTGGAACGTATTCCGGTACCCGTTACTGCAGGTATTCCGGCCGTGGGTTAGCTACCAGCTTTCTACTCCCGTTCGGCTGTCGCTTTCACCCGTTGGGTTATGGTGGAACTGGGGCCGAACCAGCGAATACCAGCCACTGACGTTTTTTCAGGAAGTTCGTGTCATTCCCCAGTTGCAGATTACAAAGCCATTAGGCGATGGCGAGTTCATCCAGCGATTCCGTACTGAACTCCGCTGGCCCTCCCAGACCGACACACTGGCTACGACCTATATTTTTCTGTCCGACGGCGAATCGCAGCAGGTCCTGGCCGACCGCTTCAACATCCGGCTGCGGGCGATGGCGCGCTGGCTGAACCCGGTGTTCAAACGGTCGGCTACCGACAAACGGTGGTACACGCACGTCAGTCTTGAACCTATGGTCGTTGTTTCACGCTCCATCACCCGGTTCGACCAGAACCGGACGTACGTGGCTATGGGCCGCCGGCTGAACGACCACATTCGCTTTGAACTGGGTTATCTGAATCAGTTCTCGATACAAACCAATGCTGCCGACCGGCTCAGAACATTCCGGTTCAATAATGCCCTGCACGTGTATATGTATCTCGAAAACTTCCGGCGGTCAAAGAGTCAGCCGGATTCCGGCCCGGAATAAAATTTGCACTTGTCAGTACAACATCTAAAACATTTTCATACCTTAAACAGGAATTATTACAATCAAAACTTACATAAATACCACTACTTACGTATAAATAACTATCGTTATGAAATCAGGCTTACTCATTAGTGGGCTACTCCTGCTGGTAGCTGTTCAGGCAAACGCTCAGCAAAAAAAACCACAGCCTCAGACGATCTATATCCCGCAAACAGTATACCAGGGACCTGTCATCGATTATACGTACCACGATGGCGTCATACGGTTGCGGGACGGCACGACTCTGAAAGGCCGCTTCCAATTTAACGGCCGTAAAACGTTTATCTACAGAGCCGGAGCGCAGGCCCCACAGCAGAAATTTGGGTTTTCAAGCATCCGGCGATTGGCGCTGGTGGGTGCCGATACGCTGGTTACGGCCCGTACCGACTCTACCATCTTCGTTCGGATGGGTACTCGCCTGTACCGGGAGCTGGCCAGTGGCCCAACGATGGTAATGGATCAAGTCTATACTGTTGATGAAGACCGCGGAAAAATTGGCAGCCGTATCTACGTCCTCGACGATGCCGGCAAGTTTCACCGGTTCAGCTCGTTGCAGAAGCTAAACCGGTGGTTTTATGCGTATCAGGAACAGGTTGGGCAAAAAGCCGCTGACGTATTTCTCAATAAAACCGAGATTGCCAGGGCCGTAGCCCAGTTGAACCGGCAGTGAAACCACAAAAAAGCCGCTCCCAATCCTGGCAGCGGCTTTCCTAATTTAAGTGGTATATTATTTGGATTAGGTTTTGCGGTATTGCTGAATGATTCGATAGAGCGCTTTTTGCTTTTCCAGCTCCGGAAAAAACTCAAACAACTGCACGTGAGCGTCGTAATTGAGCGATAAAGCGGCTTCCAAATGTAGCAAAGCTTCTCGATAATACCCAGCATGAATCAAATAAACTGCTGAACGGTAGTACAGATCCGGCTCTTTCGGCATTTCGTCGATGCCCAGCTGAATGATCTCGTTGGCTTTCATGAAGTCGCCCTGATCGAAGGGCACCAGCGACCACGTCAGGTACACGTCCGGATTGGTCGTATCCACCTCGGCCGCTTTCTGAAACGCTTCCACGCTCGACATCACGTTGCCGATTTTATATTCTGTTTCGGCCAGCGCCAGCAGATATTCGCCGTTCTGATCGTTCAGTTTGATAGCTTTCTGCAGGAACGGCAGGGCTTCGTACCATTTGCCGGATTCGCTCAGGCAAACCCCGATGCCAAACCAGGCCTCGTCCCACATGGAATCCAGCTTAATGGCCTCGCGGTATTCCTTGATTGCTTCCGGCAACCGGTCCTGCTTTTCCAGACTGGCCCCCAGGTGGCAGAACGTATCGGCCGTTGCTTCTTCATATTTCAGCGTTTCGCGGTAGCAGACTTCGGCTTTTTCGAACAAACCCAGGTTCATATACGTGTTACCCAGGTTAAAATGCGCCGAGGCAAAGTCTTCCTTGATCAGCGTCGCGTATTCATACGCTTCGGCCGCTTCGGCATACCGGGACAGTTTGCTGTAGGCAATGCCAATGTTATACCAGGCATTGTAGGCATACGGGTCCGCATCAATCAGTTGTTCGTAATAGGACAGGCTGTTCTCAAGCTCACCCGTAACGTCGAGGCAAAACGCCAGTTCGTACAAGGCATTCTCGTTATTGATATTCAGGGCAATAGCCTGTTTATACTGTTCAATGGCTTCGTCGTATTTTCCCCAGTTCTGATAACTCTGCCCCAGCTGAAACAGAATATCATCTTTTTCCTCAGCGCGATCGAGCAGTTCTTCCAGCACTTGCACCGACTCCTCGTAGCGACCGGCCATGCCCAGCACTGAGCCCTGCATGTAAGGTACGTCGAGATCACCCGGATTAAACAAACCGGCCCGTTCCAGCAACTCCAGCGATTCGTCGAATTTCTGGAAATTGGCCAGAATCTGGGCCTTGTCGAGCATCAGCTCCAATGCGTAAGGGAAGTTGTCCAGACCGGCCTCGGCGGCCTTAAGGGCTTTGTCCAGATCGCCCTGGCTAAGGTAGTGTTCGACCATCTGTTCATACACATCCAGGTCGAAAAATTGACTTTCCTGCTGGTCCAGCATCTGTTCAAAACGCCGGATAGACTCTTTTATATCACCTTCTCGTTCCTCAAACTCTTGCTCCATGTCGTTACCTCAGCGGGTTAAGTGGGGGTCGGATAGGGGCCGCAGCCATCGGCGCGGTTTATCCTTTGGCAGTAGAAATATAAACGGAAAAAGATAATTCCGCAACCCCCGGACCGAAATTTTACGAACGGTACTGGGGGTCTCCAAGCGCGTCTGCCACGCGCCGAAGGGTTTGATCTAACGAGTGGTATTGTAAACCAACCACTTGCTCAATCCGGCGTCCATCGTACTGATAACGCGAACTGGCCGACCTGGCCGTTTCGCGGGTAATCAGGGGGGCTTTACCCGTTGCCCACGATCGAACAGCCTCCAATGGCCACAGGATTCGGGTCAGAACAGGCGGCACCCGCACACTCGGTGGTCGCTTCCCCAACACCGTTGCCAGTTTATGTAACAAGTCTTTGTACGGAATGGTGCCCGCGTTCAGGATGTACCGACGGGCCGCGTCGGGCTCAGGGGCATGGTCGTGTGCCATAAGTTGGAACAACGCTTCAGCAACGTCCAGAACATCAACGTAGTTAATTAGCCCTTCGGGGTAAAATCGTTTTTCATCGTACACGTATTTAATTAGCTGCAGGCTGCTCCGCGTCCAGTCGCCGACGCCCA
Source organism: Fibrisoma montanum (assembly GCF_003583365.1). Taxonomy (GTDB): domain Bacteria; phylum Bacteroidota; class Bacteroidia; order Cytophagales; family Spirosomataceae; genus Fibrisoma; species Fibrisoma montanum. The sequence goes on along the minus strand of NZ_QXED01000002.1, from coordinate 50,397 downwards.
GCACCACCGATGGATTCACCATCACCGCATCCAGCCCTTCGGCTACCCCCCGCCAGACTTCAAGTTCAGCACGGTATTTCGTTTTTGCGTAGGTTGAATTATTCGGAGAATCCTCCCATTTCTGTTTTTCGGTAATCATAACCGGATTAGCAGACCTGGGGCCTTTTGCCGTCGGCCGACCGAGTGCCGCCACGGAACTGACGTAACCCAGCTTACGGACACCCGCTTTCAAGCACACGTTGACGACGTTTGCGGTGCCGGCTACGTTAATCGTTTCCATCCGGTTGCGGTCTTTTGGCGTAAACGACACGATGGCAGCCGCATGAATTACGTCAATGCCGCCGGTTCGCCGGTGCGGTTCATCCAGAAGGGCCGCTTCCAGCGAAGGAATGTCCAGGATGTCGCCTTCGTGCCAGATGATCTGGTCGGCTACGTCGGTCAGCATACCATGACTACGCTCGGGCCGGTGAAGGGCTTCGACCTGATAACCAGCCGCGAGGAAGCGCCGGGCGATGTGAGAACCAATGAAGCCCGTTGCCCCGGTGATGAACACCGTTTTAGGTAATGATGAGGTCATTCAGGATGCGTTCGAGGGTGAGGAAGCCAGGGGCAGGTCTTTGATGGACTTGAAGTTTTTGATCTCAACCCAATTCAGGAAATTATTCGTGGCGGCTTCGGTGTTCTCCATACTAGTCCGGCGTGTTTGCGTAAACATAACAACGTTCGGCCCTGAATTGCTAATTTCGCGCCCAAATCAGTTTGTTGTTTGTAGTTCGTGGTGGTCGTTGGGCTAACTACAAACTACAAACTACAAACCACAAACCACAATATGGCATTAGAAAATCCACAACGCTATACCGTTACGGCGGCCCTGATCTACGCCAATGGCCCCATCCACATCGGCCACCTGGCTGGCTGTTACCTGCCCGCCGATATCTACGTCCGCTACCTCCGCTCGACGGGTAAGGATGTTGCCTTTATCAGCGGCACTGATGAGCACGGCGTTCCCATCACGATTAAAGCCAAGAAAGAGGGGATATCGCCACAGCAGGTTGTCGATAAATACTACGGCCAGATCAAACAGTCGTTCGCGGACTTCGGCATTTCGTTCGATATTTATTCCCGCACGACCAATCCGGTGCATCACGAGACTTCGCAGGAGTTTTTCACAAAACTGTACGACCAGGGCGACTTCGTGGAAGAAGTGACTGAGCAATACTACGATGAAGTGGCGGGACAGTTTCTGGCCGACCGCTACATCGTCGGGACCTGTCCCGTCTGCGGCAATCCGAACGCATACGGTGACCAGTGCGAACGGTGTGGTACGGCCCTCAGCCCGCTCGAACTGATTGAACCGCACTCAACCCTGTCGGGCTCCAAGCCGGTGCTGCGTACGACCAAGAACTGGAATTTGCCCCTCGACCGGATGCAGCCGCAGATTGAGGCCTACGTCAACAGCCATACCGAGTGGAAAACCAATGTGTTCGGTCAGTGCCAGTCGTGGCTGAAAGAAGGGCTGCGCCCCCGCGCCATGACCCGCGATCTGGACTGGGGTGTTAAGGTACCGCTGCCCGACACCGAAGGTAAAGTGCTCTACGTCTGGTTCGACGCGCCGATTGGCTACATTTCGATGACCAAAGAGTGGGCTGCTGAGCAGGGCCGCGACTGGGAGTTGTACTGGCGCGATCAGCACACCAAACTGGTGCACTTCATCGGTAAAGACAACATTGTATTCCACTGCATCATCTTCCCGGCGATGCTGATGGCGGAGGGCAGCTTTATTCTGGCCGACAACGTACCGGCCAACGAGTTCATGAACCTGGAGGGCGACAAAATTTCGACGTCGCGGAACTGGGCCGTCTGGCTGCACGAGTATCTGCAGGAGTTGCCTGATAAGCAGGACGTACTGCGCTACGTGCTGGCGGCCAATGCGCCGGAAACCAAAGACAGTGAGTTTACCTGGAAGGATTTTCAGGCCCGCAACAACAACGAACTGGTGGCCGTGTTTGGCAACTTCGTGAACCGGGCCGTGGTGCTGACCCAGAAGTTCTGCGATGGCAAAGTGCCCGTTGCCGGCGACCTGACCGATTACGATCGTGAGGTGCTCGACGAATTGGCTCAGTTCCCCGACCGGATCGGACAGGCCATCTATCAGTTCCGGTTCCGCGAAGCCCTGGGTTACCTGATGGATCTGGCGCGGCTGGGGAACAAATACCTGGCCGAAACCCAGCCTTGGCAGGTTATTAAAACCGATCAGTTGCGGGTAAACACGATCATGAACATCGCGTTGCAGATCACCGCCAACCTGGCCATTGTCTGCGAGCCGTTTCTGCCCTTCACCGCCCAGAAGCTGTGCGATCAGTTGCTGATCAAAGACCGGCTGGACTGGACCAACGCGGGTCGCGCGGACATACTGGTCGAAGGGCACGAGCTGGGTAAGGGCGACCTGCTGTTCGCCAAGATTGAAGACGATACTATTAACCAACAAATTCAGAAATTACTGGACGCCAAGCGTATGAATGAACTGGCCACTAAGGAAGTACCAGCCGCTAAAACGGAAATCACCTACGACGACTTTGCCAAAATGGACATCCGGATCGGCACCATTCTGGAAGCGGAACGAGTTCCCAAAAGCGACAAGCTCCTGAAACTGAAAGTAGACGACGGTACCGGCCAGCGGCAGATTCTGAGCGGCATTGCCAAACACTTCGCCCCTGAAGATATCATTGGAAAGCAGGTGACGTTCCTGGCGAACCTGGCTCCCCGCAAGATGATGGGCCTGGAATCGCAGGGCATGATCCTGATGGCCGAAGACCGGGATGGCAGCCTGTCGCTGATCGCCCCGGATAAAACGGTGTGGAACGGCGGGACGGTGAGTTAACGTGAATTGAAAGTACCCTTTCAGCCATCATTAAGCTTTTTTTGTCATCCCGACCAAAGGATCGGGATGACAAACAGCGGCTATTGTGGCTCAAATGTTATCCATCATTCACGTCAAATAACATCTATAGTCAACCTTTCAAAGCGTGGTCGGCCGTAACGCTCTGGCTTGACCAGATACGTTTGGCGGTCCAGTCCTCGGCCGGTGCCGACCAGAACGGATTGGATGTGGGCAGTCCCAGCGGCAGAAACGCGACCGAGCACAGGTACAGGCTGCCCGTCGAGATATACGTTTCGCCGATAGCGGGCTGGTGACCACACAAGCCAATCTGCAGCCAGCCTTTGTCATTGAACGTGCCCGGTACGTCCATGGTCCGGTGAATGACGGCGGTTAAAGCGCTACGTACCTGACCCAGCGATAGCTCTTTCGGCAATTGCCCCTGTAGCGCTACCTGCGCCAGCAGTTGAAACGCCCCGCAGCGGTACGCCAGCGACCGGCCGAAGGCGGCAAATGAGCCGTCTGGCGCAATGAGTCGCTCCTGTACCATCGCATACCGCTGGGCGCGGGCCAGAATCGTGTCGTACAGTTCTTTAGTGGCTTTTCCAGCGTCGAGGAGAGTTTTTACTACGTCCAGCAGCATCGGCTGAATAACGTAGCTGTTGTAATAATCCCAGTGGAAGTCAGGCCCATCCCCGTATGCCCCGTCGCCTTTGTACCAGTTCAGGTGCTGCTTGATGGCGTAGTCCATCCGCATTTCGTCGGCCGAGCCGGTGAACTTCAGGAGCGCGGCCTCGACCATCGCGCTGAACAGAAGCCAGTTGTTATACGGCGGCTTTATGACGCGGCTGGATTGCAGGGCAGTCACTACGTTTTTCTGCTGATCGGCGGTCAGCCCAGACCAGATTTTAGGGGCCCGCACGAGTCCGTGCGCTAGAAAAGCCGCGTCGACCAACGGCTGACCGTTTCGGGTGAAATTCAGAAAATCCGGCGATTTGGGATCGACACCGTTGGCAATGGCTTGTCGCGCGAGGTCCAGGTACCGCTTCCGCGAACGGCCCTCCGCCGACTCATCCGCTTCGAGGTCAAGCCAGGGAGCGATGCCCGCCACCGTCCGACCGAGCGCTTCCAGGTGCGAGACCACCTTCCGGCTCGCGTCCTGCCCCGGTGCCGACTCAATCGGCATGGACGCCTTCAGGCGGTTCTGCGCCAGGGCTGTTAGTACCGGATCGGCCACTTTTAGTAAGGTTTGCAGCCAATACGCCCGCTCGTCGGCATTAGTACGGTTCAATGAACTGGCAAGCTCATCGCGATTTCCAATTCCAATGTTACCTGCAGCGGATTTATAATCCGCCATCACAAATGGCCACGAAGATAATAAGCCAGCAAATGTTCGTCGTTTCATGGTAGTTTCAACAATCCTAATAGAGCAGTCACCAACGGCTTTCTACTCAATAAGCCTGTATGTACCTATCCGACCGACCTTGCTATCTTTGTGCGATTTAACAGACCACAGATCACCATGAGAAAGGCAGAAATGCGTACCGACAAGGGGACAATGACCATTGAGTTCTTCGAGCAGGACGCCCCCAAAACCGTCGATAACTTTGTTTCGCTCGCGAAGAAAGGCTTTTATAACGGCATCACGTTTCACCGGGTTATTCCAAACTTCATGATTCAGGGTGGCGACCCAACCGGCACCGGTGCCGGTGGTCCCGGTTACACCATTCCCTGCGAACTGGAAGGGGATAATCAGTACCACGACCGGGGTGTGCTGTCGATGGCCCACCGGGGCCGCAATACGGGTGGCTCGCAGTTCTTTATCTGCCACAACCGCCAGAACACCCAGCACCTCGACCGCAACCACACCGTGTTCGGGAAAGTTGTAGACGGTCTAGATGTAATCGACCAGATCCGGCAGGGGGATAAAATTCAGGAAGTGACGATCCTGGACGACGAGCAGGCGTAAACGGTCAGACTGTTCTTTTAGCAAGGGTCGGCAGCCAAGATATTATCTCGGCTGCCGACCCTTGATTTTTTCGTAGTTCATCACCTGAAAGCAACCATTTTAACTAAATTAGACTCATAGTACCGTCTATCGCTACCTGATCCGACCCTAAACCAGAACCGACGTATGAAGGCTTTTTTACTCCTGTTTCTTCTTCTATTCAGCCAATTAGTTGTTGCTCAGACCCGGACGGTACGCGGCACAGTTCGGTCAGCCGCTGACAAGGCTCCTGTCCCGGGCGCTACGGTTCTGTTGAAAAACACCACTATCGGTACGACGACCGGTCCCACCGGTACGTTTAGCCTGACAACCACGACCGCATCTACGACGCTCGTTGTGGCTTCTATCGGGTATAAGACTCAGGAGGTAGTAGTGTCAAAAACGACTGACTCTGTTCGCGTACTCTTGCAGGAAGATGCACGGGCACTGGCCGAGGTAGTCGTTACGGGCTACAAAACGATGGCCCGACGAGACATAACCGGGTCAGTCGCTACCCTGTCGTCAACGAAAGGTGTATCAGGCCCCGGTTCAAGCGCCCAGCGACAGACGTACAAAGGCCCGCAGGCAGGAGCCGGCCAACTGACCGCCGGTGAAATTCACGACTACAGTAAGTGGAAATTATGGCAGGACATTGCCCAGCGGGATCTGAAGGCCTGGCAGCAACAATGGCACATCCGGCCGCTGGAACGTTACTCGGTTCAACTGACCACGGCCGACGGCTATCCGATCAGCAACGCCGTGGTCTCTCTAAAAACAGCCCCCAACGTATCGCTCTGGACCTCCCGCTCAGACAATACCGGCAAAAGTGAGTTGTGGAACAACCTGTTCGATAGCGCAGCCGTTGGACAGCCGGTTTTCATTGAAGCGCTCGTAGACGGTCAGCCGTATATCCTGAAAAAACCGGTTCTTTTCAACAAAGGCCTCAACCGGATTCAGGTGAGCCAGCCTTGCCGGGCCTTGTCGGCCGTTGACATTTCGTTTGTTGTCGATGCCACCGGCTCCATGCAGGACGAGATCAATTACCTGAAAGCAGAACTAAGCGACATCGTCAATCGGACCAGAGAACTGCTTCCTGCCAGTTCAATCCGGCTAAGCAGCGTCTTTTACCGGGATGTCAGCGATGATTACCTTACCCACAAATCGGACTTTACTGAAAGCCTGGATTCCATTTCCCGGTTTATCAACGGGCATAATGCCGCAGGTGGCGATGACTATCCCGAAGCCGTCGATCAGGCCCTGAACGTAGCCGTTCATGAGCTGAACTGGAACGAACAGGCGAAAGCTCGTTTACTGTTCCTCATTCTGGACGCGCCACCTCACGACGACGATGAGAGCCGGGCCCTGCTCAAGCAATCCATTCAGAAAGCGTCGGAAAAAGGTATCCGTATCATTCCGATTGTTGCCAGCGGCATTGACAAGAGTACCGAATACCTGATGCGGTCATGGGCATTGGCCACCAACGGCACATACGTATTCCTGACCGACCACAGTGGTATTGGTGATGCACACATCGCTCCAACGACGGATAGCTATAAGGTGGAACTGCTTAACAAGGTCCTGGTCCGGCTGATTACCAGCTTTGCCCAGACGCCCGACTGCCAGCCTATCCGGGACGTAGCACAGCAGACAACCAGGCAATATGAAGACGGCACTGCCTCAACAAACGCAGCCCTCAACGGCGGAAACGAGGACAGTGCGCTTTCCTGGAAGCACTACCCCAACCCAACCAGCGACGTATTGCACGTAGACTGCAGGAAAGCCCCGACGGAGGTTTTCGTGGCCGACGTAACGGGCAAGATTGTGTTGCGGACCGTGCCGACCGAGCGTCGGTTTACGCTCAATATGGTGAGCTTTCCGACCGGAATTTATTTCCTGAAGATCAATAATGGCAAGACGTGGGAATCAGCGCGGTTTATTCTGAACCGTCAATAAGCGTATTGCCAAAGACCTGGCAAAAGTCTCTTACCCCCAAGCCGCTCACCCAAAAAACTGCGGATTAAAATTCATTAGATACGCTTCATCCGTAGCCCGGGTGAGGGCGGTATACAGCCAGCGCACGAACTCCTGATTCACTTGCCCATCGGGCAGGAAGCCCTGATCGACGAAGATGGCGCTCCACTGCCCCCCCTGTGCTTTGTGGCAGGTCAGCGCATAAGCAAACTTCACCTGAAGGGCGTTCAGGTACGGGTCGCGCCGAATGGCCTCGGTGCGTTCTTTCTTGCTTTTGATATAGAAATAATCCTTCTGGACGCTCTCATACAGCATCTTGTGCTGCTCCGAACTCAGCGACGGCGAGGGTGAATGCAGGGTGTCGAGGATAATCTTCGCTTCAAAATCGGGCTGTTCTTCGTAATCGACCAGCCGCAGCGTAACGGTAGCAAACCGGAAACCGTGCATTTCTTCCTGGTTGCGGATTTTCATCACTTCCGCAAATTCGCCGTTGGCCAGAAACCCAGCCGGTGAATCCTCGCCCAGGATGGTATAGTTGTTACGGGCTATCATCAGCATATCGCCCGCGTCGAGTTCCTCCTCACACTGGTCGATCATCCGCCGGACGAACTGATTGTATTGCACAGCCGTCTTGTTAGACCGGCAGATAATCGCCGTATTTTCCCGGCCGTATTTGTCGTAGGCGTAGCGAATACCATCCTCCAGTTTATTCAACGGCATCTTGTAGATATCACGGAACGACTTCACATTCAGCTGAATAGACGGCGTATCGCCTACCGACGACCTGGGATTGGTATCCAGCAGCGCATCGAACCCGATAGCGGCCGGTGTCGGCTCTATGCCGGTCAGCAGTTGCCGCAGCCCCGTGGCATTGTGCAGAATGCCTGACTCTTCGTCTTGCCGCATAACTTCCGTCAACTCCTGCTCAAAAACGGTCATGTCGAAGGAATGCATCAGAAACCCCCGGTCGAGCGCCGGGCTCAGCTCCCGACCAACGGGTGGTAACTGAGCCGTATCGCCCACCAGCATCAGCTTGTTACCCTGGTTTTCGAACACAAAATCGATGAGATCGGTCAGCAGGCCCTTGCCGCCAAAATCCGCTTCGTCGGAAATCATCGAGGCCTCGTCGACGATGAACAGGGTGTTCTCGTGGTAATTTTTCTGCCGTTGAAACGATAGCGTACCGGAAGCGGGGTCAGCCACTTGCCGGTAAATCTTCCGGTGGATCGTCTGAGCGGGCTTCTTGGCATAGCTGGACATCACCTTGGCCGCCCGGCCGGTTGGAGCCAGCAGTACGGATTTATACCCAAACCGGGGCAGCACTTTAATCAGCGTACCGACCAGCGTTGTCTTCCCCGTACCGGCATACCCACGCAGCAGAAAACAGTCGCGATACCGCTCAAACTCTTCGTGAGCAATGAATTCGCCGATCTGTTCAAAAAATTGCTGTTGGCCGGGAGTGGGTTTGTAGGGGAAGCGTTTGGCCAGCAACTGCGCGGCCGTTTGGGTATCATTCATGCTTCTAAGTTACGAAAAAAAGAGGAAAGGGAAAAGAGGGAAAAGACGGAGGAAAGGAGGAAAGGGAGGAGGGAGGAAAGGAGATAGGAGCATAGCCTCCCTTTCCTCCTTTCCTCCCCTTCCTCCCTTCCTCCCTTCCTCCCTTCCTCCCCTTCCTCCCTTCCTCCCTTCCTCCCCTTCCTCCCCTTCCTCCCTTCCTCCCTTCCTCCTCCCCTTCCTCCCTTTCCTCCCCCCATTTGCATCCTCCTTCCAAATTTCTTACCTTCACTTTCCACTAAACCCTTCTTTGTCATGAAAATCCGTCAGATTCTCCAAGGGAAAGCAGTCAACGCGCTCTACACCGTTACGTCGACCCAGACGGTGCTGGAAGCCCTCGAACTCATGGCCGACAAAAACATCGGGGCCGTGCTGGTGGTCGATGATGGGCAGCTCACCGGCATTTTTTCCGAGCGCGACTACGCCCGCAAAGGCATCCTGAAAGGCCGCCACTCGGCCGACACCAGCATCAGCGAGGTAATGACGCCCCACGTGATCACGATTGAGCCCGATCAGCGGCTGGACGAATGTATGGTCATCATGTCGGAGCGGCACATTCGCCACCTGCCCGTGGTTGAGCAGGGGAACCTCATCGGTATTATTTCCATCAACGACGTCGTGACGGCCATCATCCGCGACCAGAAAACCCGCATTGCGTCGCTCGAAAGCTACATTTCGGGCAGCCCTTACTAATGCAAGGCGGTCGATAGCCGAAACGGGCGTCGGTTCTTTGTTAACCTGTATCGACTATCGACCGTCTGGGTTATCCATTTCTAATTATGTACTATCTTTGCGTTCTTTTTTAACCGTTTCAGGCCGTGACGCAAACGTTGGATAAAGCCCGCGAAGAAGTGCTTAAATTATATGGAAACCGGCTGCGGCTTCGTGTCTGCGGTCTTTACCACGAGGCTGATCGCCTGCTGATGGTTCGCCACCGGGGTATTGGCCCGACCGATACCTTCTGGTGCCCGCCGGGTGGCGGGGCGCAGTTCGGCGAATCGGCTCCCCAAGCACTCATCCGCGAATTTGAAGAAGAAACCGGGCTGTCGGTTGACGTAGGGGATTTGTTGTTCGTTAATGAATTCATGCAGCCCCCGCTCCACGCCATGGAACTCTTCTTTACGGTGCGGGCTACGGGCGGTTCGCTTCGCCAGGGCACCGACCCTGAAATGAGCCTCGACGGGCAGATCATTGAGGATGTGCGGCTGATGACGTTTGAAGAAATCAAATCGTACCCACCCGAAGAAGTACACGCTTTATTTACCTATTGCCAGTCATTCGACGATATATTCCGTCTGCGAGGGTATTTGCATCAGTAGTTGTCCAAGTCGCAACCGCTTTGTAAGTTTAAAACCCTTTTCCTGTCAGTAACCGTTTAGTTGCCTGAACCCGTGCAAACCACTGTGTCCCTAGCGCCAACCGTAGCCATTCACTCCGACCAATTCGACCTGGCCAAAACCCGGCAGTCGGTGCTATGTATGGAAGTTGGGCACGACCGGTTTCGCTTCCTGGTTCAGAACGCCGGCAGGCGCGGGTGCTACTTCGAAGATTACACCTTTCCCTCTCTGCTCACCGAGCGCCCCCTGACGAACGTCTTGCCCGACGTGTTTCGGGAGCACCCGGTGCTGTCGGCCGGGCTGCATGCCAACGGAGTTGCGCAGGATCGGACGTGGCAGGAGATCCGGATTGCCGTGAACTCGTCGTCGTTTACGCTGATTCCCAAACCGCTGTTCCGGAAAGAGTACGCCGGCAGTTATCTCGGCCTGATGCGGGGTAACACCCTGCCGGGACATGAATTTGCGCAGTCGTATGCCCACGAGGCCGAAGGTTTCCTCTCCGTGTTCAACCTGGAGCATCCGCTGGCCGATTATTTTTCGGAGGTATATCCGCTTCAGCCACTAACGTTCGTGCACCAGAGCAGTTCGCTGCTGCAGGCAACCGCCAACCTCGACCGGCATTCGCTGTCGCGACAAAATGTGTGGCTGTACTTTGATAACGAGTTCGTCACCATCATCCACCGTGCCGACCACCAGCTACGGTACTGCAACCGATTTGGCTTCAAAAATGCGCAGGACCTGGCCTACTACATTCTGTACATCCTCGACGAGCTGAAACTGGTTCCTGATGCAACGACCGTATCGCTTTATGGTGAGATTACGCCCTTCGCCGATACCTACGCTGAACTGGCCCGTTTTCTGCCCAATCTGTCGTTTGGGCAAACGCCCCCCGGTGTTTCGCTGACTGAGGAGTTCGACGAAGTGCCCGAACACCGCTACCTGAGTCTGTTCGGGCTTTGCCTGCTTAGCTAAGGGGCTGTTTGTCCCGGCTGGGCGTTCCGCTACAGCTGCTTATCCCATTGTTCATCCAGTCAATCCGGCTCCGGCTTCCTCTTGATCATGCGCGATACGGGTAAATCAACCGACCTGGGCAACGACTCAGTCCGCTCCCTCTTTTTCTACTACTACGTTCCCACCCTCATCAGCATGGTGTCGGTTACCTCGCACCAGCTCATCAACGGCATCATTTTAGGGCAGAAGGTAGGCAAGGAAGCCATTGCGGCCGTCGGGCTGTACGCCCCAATACTGCTTGCGTTCATTTCGCTGCTGCTGCCGCTGATGATTGGCGGAGGCATTACGTTTTCCAGGAGCATCGGCGCGAAAAATTATCAGCACGCCCAGCAGGTGTTTCGGTTTACAACCACCCTGGTGCTGCTCGCGGGCAGTATCCTGGCCGTTGGGGCTCCGCTGCTGGCCGCTCCCATCGCTACTTTCATCGCAGGCCAGGAGAGTCCGCTCATCCTGACGTTCACGACCGACTACATCTTCTGGAACTTTGTTTTTGTACCGTTTCTGTTTCTGCGGTTTTTGTGGGGTACTTTTCTCAACAACGACAACGCGCCAAAGGTCAACAAGAACGTAACGGTATTTTCGTCGGTGCTGAACATTGTTCTGGACGTATTGCTGGTCATCGTGTTTCCGTTCGGTATTGCCGGAGCCGCCATTGCCACGGGCCTTTCGCTGCTGGCCGCTATCGTCTACATCCTTGTTTATCTGCGAAAAGGCAGCGGCCACCTCGATGTACGGCACTTCAGGCCTACGCTCCATCTCAGCGAGTGGCGCAGTTTTTTCAGGGTTGGCTTTCCGTCCTTCGTGTCAGAAGTGTCCGGTTCGCTGGGGCTGCTCCTGCTGTCGAGAAGTCTTCAGCCGTATGGGGTGCTGGCCATTTCGGCCTTTGGTCTGATTAATTTTCTGAATAACATTTTTCTGCGGTTGTTTACGGCCTCCATGATGTCCATACAGCCTATCATTGGCTTCAACATCGGGGCGCGACAGCCGGAGCGGGTGCAGAATACCCTACGGTTTGCGCTGTTGTTTACCCTGACGCTGGGCAGCGCACTCTATGGCATCGGGTTGTTGTTTCCAACCGGTTTTGTCCGTGTCGTAGCGGGGAAAGAAGGCGCAGCTTTCCGCCAGGTAGCGGCCGACGCCATCCGGTACAGCTTCCTGCTCTACATCGTAGCGGGGCCCAACTTTATCCTGGCCATGTACATGCAGACAATCGGCCAGTATACGGTATCAATCCTGATCAGTGTACTGAAAGGGGTGGTTCTGATTGGCCTGCTTCTGTCGGTGCTGCCGCCTTTTTTTACGACCAGACTGGATGCCATCTGGCTGGCCCGGCCGCTAGCCGAAATCATCACCCTCCTGGGCGTGAGCCTGTATACGGTTTATTACCGGCATCGCTACTACGCCCCCGAAGCTATTCTGAAAGGATAGGAGTCATCTCAAAGATACCGGACCGGTCTGACGGTACGCTGATACTGGTCAAAGTAGCGATATGACAATTTTGCCGTTATCTTTCGCGGTCTTTCCGTCATTTATGTACATGAAACGAATCGCTTTATTCCCCGGCTCCTTTGATCCGTTCACAAAAGGCCACGAAGACATCGTACTACGGGGGCTGCGGCTCTTCGACGAGATTGTGATCGGTATCGGGCGCAATGCCAACAAACAGCGGTATTTCGCGCTGGAGCCGATGATGCGGCTCATCGAAGAAACCTTCCGGGACTACCCGGCCGTGCGGGTGGTGAGCTACGATGACCTGACGGCGAACGTAGCCCGTCAGTTGGGCGCCCGGTTTCTGCTGCGGGGACTGCGCAACACCACCGACTTTGAATACGAGAACGGCATCTCGCAGGTGAACCGCTTTGTGTACGAGGAAGTCGAAACCGTGTTTCTGATTACGTCGCCCCACCTGGCTCCCATCAGTTCGAGTATCATCCGGGATCTGCACCGCTACGGCAAAGAAATTGACTCATTTCTGCCGTATAAATTTCAGGAGACGTAGGCAATCACTACCACGTACCGAGCGACTCGATAACGTAGCGGATGGAACTGAACGAGTTGGTCAGGGCCAGTTGCACCTGCCGGCGATCCATCCAGGCCAGTTTCTCAATGTCCTCATCGGCCTGGGGAGCCATCCGGCTGTCGTCTACGACGCCCATCCGATACCACTTCGTCCGCTTCAGGATCCGGCTACCGTTCAGGCTGTACGTGTGCCAGGTTGTGCAGATGCGTTCGCCAACTGTGACTTTGATACCCGTTTCCTCTTCCACTTCCCGGGCGGCTCCTTCGCGCGACGATTCGCCGTCGTCGAGTTTTCCTTTGGGTAAATCCCAGACCCCCCGCCGGTACATGAGCAGGATTTGCAGGTTGTCTACAATGACGCCCCCGGCGGCTTTAATGACCTTGAAATGGCTTTTTATTTCATCTTCGCACGCACTTTTATCGGCGCAAACCAGCGTTACCGACAGTAATCCATTGGTCCGGGCTTTTTGCAGCAGAACGAGCAGCCGGTCGATGGTGGCCGGCGTCGCGTTCATGACCAGAAGATGTCCGTGCAGGGCTTCTTCTTTCAGAATTTCCAGCCGGGCGTCGAGAATCAGGTCATAATCGGTAAACGTTTGTTGTTGCGTGGAATCGAGAATCTGAGATGCGGCTTTCGCGCCGACGAGCCGAATGGGTCGGTCGTCAATAAAGACAATCATGCAGACAAGAGCAGTTCGTGCCGCAAAAGTAGCAAAACTATTGGTCCTTCACACGACGGTGTTGGTGGTATAAGACAACCAGGCAGCAACCAGTTGAAACAGGACTTATGCAGCAGCTCATTAAAAACTGCCTGCGATTGCTATTTTTGCAATACGTCAAGTCCTCTCCTTTGTGGAACTACTCATTATTTTATTGCTGACGATTCTGAACGGAGTCTTTTCCATGTCAGAAATCGCCCTGGTATCGTCGCGAAAATCCAAATTAGAATCGGCCGCCAAGAATGGTGATCGGCGGGCACAGGTGGCACTCGATCTGGCCAACGCGCCGAACCGGTTTCTGTCGACGGTGCAGATCGGCATTACGCTTATCGGTATTCTGCTTGGTATCTTTTCGGGCGATCAGCTTACAACCGATGTGCAGAATTACGTAGCGCAGGTGGAAGCCCTCCAACCCTACGCCCATCCCATTGCGGTTGTGCTGGTCCTGCTGATGCTGACGTACCTGTCGCTGGTTCTGGGCGAACTGGTTCCCAAGCGCATCGGCCTCTCCAACCCGGAGGGGATTGCCAAAACTATGGCCGCGCCCATGATCCTGCTGTCGCGGCTGACCTCGCCGTTTATTGGCCTGCTGAGCTTTTCCAGCGATATTCTGATCCGGCTGTTACGCATCAAGCCCAACGAAAGCGCCGTTACGGAAGAGGAAATCCGGAGTATGATCGAAGAAGGCGGCTCGGCCGGCACCATCGAGGAAATCGAGCAGGAGATTGTCGAGAATGTTTTCCAACTGGGCGACCGCCGGATTACGTCCCTGATGACCAACCGGCAGGAGATTACCTATCTCGATCTGGAAGAAGACCCGGCCGAGAACAAAGCCCGGATCATGTCGTCCAAGCATTCGGTGTACCCCCTCTGCAAAGGCAGCGTCGATGATGTGCTGGGGCTGATCTACAGCAAAGATTTTCTAGGCAAAGACCTTGATACTGAGCTGCTGCGGCTGATGGATCTGAAACGCGATGCGCTGTTCATTCCCGAAAATAACCGGGCGTATCAGGTGCTGGAACGGTTCCGGGAGCGACGGCAGTACGTGGGCATCATCGTGGACGAATACGGTGGCATCCTGGGCATCGTTACGCTGAATGATATCGTTGATGCCCTGGTGGGGGACATCGCTGATGATACCGATTCCGATTATGAGATTCGGGAGCGCGAAGATGGCTCCTTCCTGATTGATGCTCAATTGCCGTTTGATGAATTTGTGTCGTATTTCGACATTACGATCTCGCCCCAGAGCCGACGCGATCTGACGGGCTTTGATACGCTCGGCGGCTTCGCCCTGCACATCCTGAAAGACATTCCAACAACCGGCGAAACGTTTATGTGGCAGGGTTACACCTTCGAGATTATCGATATGGATAAAAGTCGGATTGACAAAATTCTCGTTCGTAAACCTACCGAAGAATAAATTTTTTCCGAACAGCCATACCCCGGAGCCGGTTGTAATGGGTAACTAAACTCATCAGCAACCATGCGACACCTGATTCAATATGCCAGCACGCCCGGCGATTCGGGCCAGATTCCGTCCGGCATGGACTTTGATCCAAACGCCGACGAAGAGATCATTGATCAACAGGCGGGCGAACAATACCCCAAACCGGCTGACGAAGAGCCGGACAAGGCCTCCAATGATCTTGCGAACTCGATTGCCTATGCCATTGATGGGTCCGGCCCCGGCCCAACAGGCCAGGAACCCGAAGGTCCCGAACGGAAAGTGATTCACGAAGGCATCACCGGTGCCGGTCCGGAAGATGAAGAAGAGGGATTCCGGAGTCTTTTGTAAGTAACAGACGGTATGAATGGTATGCCATCAGACACATTATTTATCTGTCTGATGTGGCCGCTTTTTTCGGTTCTTCAGGCACCTACGCGTCCCGTCCGGGATTACGGCGCCTATTTTTAGTCCAGGTAATTATCCATAATTCATGTTCAGGTTTCAGGGGCAACGTTGATGCTTCTCGAACGTTGCCCTTGAAACCTGACCTCTTTACACAACCTCCTTGTACTGCATTCGGTACAGATTCGCATAGAATCCTTCGTGCTGGAGCAGTTCTTCGTGCGTTCCCTGCTCCACGATCCGGCCCTTATCGACTACGATGATTTTATTGGCTTTCTGGATCGTGGACAGCCGGTGAGCGATCACGATGGCCGTACGGCCTTTCATAAGCTTGTCGATGGCATTCTGGATCATCTCCTCCGTTTCGGTATCTACCGACGACGTAGCCTCGTCCAGCACGATAATTTTCGGGTCCTGCACCATCGCCCGGACAAACGAAATCAACTGACGCTGCCCCACCGACAGCGTAGAGCCCCGTTCCATGACGTTGTAGCTATATCCGCCCGGCAACCGCTCAATGAAGTCATGAACGCCCACCAGCTTGGCGGCTTCTACCATTTTTTCGCGGCTGATACGTTTGTCGCCAAGGGTGATGTTGTTCTCGATGGTGTCGGAGAACAGGAACACATCCTGCAAAACGACCCCGATGTTCCGACGCAGCGAACCCAGTTCATAGTCGTGCACATCAACACCATCGACCAGAATTTCGCCTTTGTTGATGTCGTAGAAACGACTGAGCAGGTTAATGATGGATGACTTGCCGGCTCCGGTAGCGCCCACGAACGCGACGGTTTCGCCGGCCCGGACCTTAAACGAAATGTCGCGCAGTACGTAATCCTCATTGTTGTAGGCAAACCAGACGTGGTTGAACTCGACCTCACCTTTCATGGCCGGGGGTACGTACGTTCCGTTGTTGACGGTGTAGTCGTCGCTGTCGAGCAGTTTCAGAATCCGGTCGGTGCTGACGATACCCATCTGGAGCGTATTGAAGCGGTCGGCCAGCATCCGGATGGGCCGGAAAAACAGATTGATGAACATCACGAAGGCCGTAACGGTCCCGAAGGTTACCTCCTCGTTAATGATTTCGCGGGCCCCGTACCAAACGACCAGCCCCACGCCCAGCGCCGAAATGATGTCGGCAACGGGGTAATAGACGGAGTAGTACCAGATCGAGCGAATGTTGGCTTTGCGGTGTTCATTGTTGATCGCCCGGAATTTTTCAGCCTCAATTTTTTCGCTGCTGAATATCTGAACGATGCTCATGCCCGTGATGTGTTCCTGCACGAATGAGTTCAGGTTAGCCACGGCCGCCCGCACTTCGTTGAATGAATCCTTGATTTTCTCTTTGAAAATGTACGTACTGAGCAGCATCAGCGGAATCATCGACAGGCTGATGGCCGACAGCCGCCAGTCGGTATAGAACATTACCGCTACGATCAGAACCAGTTGCAGAATGTCCCCGGCAATGGCAGCCATGCCTTCACTGAACACATCGGCGAGGGTTTCAACGTCAGAAATTGAGCGCGTCACGAGCCGGCCAATGGGCGTATTATCAAAAAACTTGAGCCGCAGGTGAAGAATTTTACGGTACAGCTGCACGCGAATATCGCGGATGACGTGCTGCCCCAGCCAGCCCGACAGGAACGTATTTGAAAACTGGATGATAGCCTGGAGCACCAGCACGCCGATCATCAGGACGAGCATGAGCGTCAGGCCCTGATAATCGCCCTCAGCGATCTCATTGTCAATCGTATACCGAATCAGCAATGGGGTCAGGGGTGCCAGCGAAGCCGACAGCAGGATGATAAACACCAGTAGGTAGAATCGGCTTTGGTAGGGACGTACAAAGTCGTACAGGCGTTTGAGCGTTGGCCAGTCAAAAATGCGGCCACTCTTCTGTTCTTCGTTCACGGGAAAGGACTAGATGGCAAGTTTTCTGGGTAACAGCAGAAGTCGATTTTCAGTTTACCGTTTAGAGTTTTTCCGTTCAACGGTAAATGGCGTCACCAGTTGTTGAACAGAAAACCGTAAACTGTAACCAGAAATCCAACGTACTACCATGACTATAGAATGGATTATCAGCGCCTGCCTGGGGGTTGGTTTAGCCGCCTGCTGCGGCTTCCGGGTGTTCGTCCCCCTGCTCGTAGCCAGCGTCGCTACTAAATTAGGTGTCATCGGCACCATGGACGGCCTTGAGTGGATCAGTTCCTGGTCGGCTCTGGCGGTGCTATCGGTCGCGACCGTTTTTGAACTTGGTGCCTACTACATCCCCTGGCTGGATAACCTGCTGGATACCGTTGCCACACCCGCATCGATCATAGCTGGTACGTTGCTCGGTACGTCGTTTCTACAGATCGACAGCCCCATTCTTGACTGGGGGCTTGGCCTGATGCTGGGTGGCGGATCGGCGGGACTCGTTCAGGCCGGTACCAGTCTGCTGCGGCTCGGTTCTACGGCCACAACGGGGGGCATCGGCAATCCGGTTGTGGCTACTGGCGAGAACATAGCCTCGTTTGGCCTGTCCATCCTGACCGTTCTGCTACCGTTGTTTGCGTTCGTGGTTATCGTGCTGGTGCTGTTGTTCGTTGCGGCCCGGCTGCTGAGCCGGCGCAAAGTGTGGTTTACCCGCGCCGGCCGCAACCAGGCTGGTGGTACCAGCCCGGCGCAGTTTCCGCGCAGCAGTAACGGCCGGGTGTAGACGCCCGACCGGTTATTTTTCAAATTCAATCACGTACTCCGAGAGATACACACTCTTTTCGGGCAGGATGTCTTTTACAAAAAGCCGGGCTTTCTGACCCAGCTTCAGGCAGGTACGTTTCTGGGCGATGTCATCGGGCGTGTTGAGCGGCTGCAGGGAAGGGTACCATAAAAAATGCCCGGGCCGGCTCAGCAGCAACTGCGGTTTGCTCCACTGCTGGGCGTTGTCGCCCTGGCTTAGGTCGGCGTTGGTATTGAAGGAAATGAAAATATCGCTGCCCGCCCACGACGGCCCGACGACTTTCCCCATCAGCATTACCCAGGCGTTGAGGTACGAGTTCCAGCTTACCGACGGCCCCCAGTGGAACCCACCCGTGGGCGACGAAGCCGGGCCGCCCCCCTCCGTGCGTGGAATCTGAAGCGAGGCAATGGGCGCGCCAATGCCGTTGGGCGGAGCATTGAATCCACGACCGTCCCAGCGCCGGGCCTTCCCAACCGGGTTGTCCAGATCCGACAGCCGGATACGCGCTACGCTGATGCACTGGCCTTTGTATTCATTTTCGGGCTGGTATGCCGCCGGCTGGTACGTACCGGGAAAGCCGTATTCGCCGTAAAAGAGGTACAGGTAATCGCCACTGGCCACAGCCGATGGATCGCCGACGCCCCCGGCAAAGGTGTTCGACGTGTTGTGCGGCTTCAGGATCATCCGGGGCTGGAGGTCTTCAATGAACAGTCCCCGATTATCCCAGCTTCGGCCGCCATCGGTCGATTTCATGATACCGATCCGGCATACAGCCGCCGGCGACGTTGGGCCTTTCAACCCCTGCGGCCAGTTTTTGTTGATATAGCCTTCGCCGGTCTTTGGGTCATACGGAAGCGTTGAGGGGTAATTCTCATTGTGGTAAACGGCGTAGAGCGTCCTGCCGGAGCGGTCGCGGGCATCCTGATAAACGGTTTCAAACCAGACGGCCCCGTGTAGTCCGGCTTTACCGATGGGTGCGTTGTCGGGTATTTTGGGCGTTCGAAACTCATTGGCTTTTCGGCTGAACGCTTCGTCGGCGTTTCGGCCATCGGCAAACTTTAGGTCGTCGGCATAGCCCCAGACCGGGTCTTCGCCGTGTTTGCCCGGAAAAATCCGGAATGTATCGCCAACCCAGGCTTCGGCCATGTTACAGTCGACGAAGGAGTTGAAATAAAACGTCTGGCTGGGTACCAGTTTGAATGTAGGCGTGGCGGTGGGGCGGTCAATGGAAAGCGGGCTCACCGGCAAAAAGCCGACTCCGGCGATGAGCATCCCTCCCACCGCGGCTACTGCGAGCATTTTCTGTGCGTTCATAGGCAGAAAAGCCCACCAACGGCCGGTTTTACTAATCGCCCGGATACAATAGACCGGGGTGAACAACCGGATTGATTGACGTCAGCCACTGAGCCATTGCCCCGGCTTTCCCTCAATCCGGCAGTCCACCCCGGTCTACGCATTCAGATCACTTACAGCGTCTCCACCGTCCGGCGTACGAAGGCGGTCAGGTCCGCTCCCGACAGCATGTTCTGCGACAGCAGGGCCAGGTCGTACACCTGCTTGATCAGCGCTTTGCGGGCGTCTTCGCTTTCCGTCGCCAGGATCTTACCGGCTAGTGGGTGGTTGGCGTTGACGACCACGTTGTAGTTCATCGGCAAGTTCCCGTAGAACGACTGCTCACCGGCCAGCGCCGACATATCCTTCATCCGACGCAGAAACTCCGGCAGCGTGATGGTAACGGGCAGTTCGTCGGTTGGCTGGGCTTCTACGCTTACCGTCAGCGACTTGCTCTCGAGCGCCTGCTCAAACAGCTCCTTCAGCTTAGTGCGGTCGTCTTCCGACAATACACTTTCGTTGTTCAGCCCCTTGTCGATCAGCTTGTCCAGCGTATCGGCATCAACCCGCTTAAAGGTCGTTTTTTCGAGCTTGTATTCAATGCTGTTGATGAAGTGCGGGTCGATAACGGTATCGAACAGCACTACGTCGTAGCCCCGGCGACGCGCCGACTCGACATAAGCATCCTGCTGCCTGCGATCCGTCGCGTACAGGATCACGAGCGTATCGTTTTTGTCGGTCTGATTAACCTGATATTGCTCGCGGTACTCATCGAAGGTGTAGTAGGCCCCCTCCGTATTTTTGAGCAGGACAAACGACTTGGCTTTTTCCCAGAACTTCTCGTCGCTGAGGGCCCCGTATTTGATGAACAGCCCGATGTCGTCGAACTTCTCTTCAAACGCTTTCCGGTCGGCTTTGAACAGATCGTTCAGCTTGTCGGCTACTTTACGGGTGATGTATCCGTTGATTTTCTTTACGTTGGCATCGGCCTGCAGGAAGCTGCGCGATACGTTCAGCGGAATATCGGGCGAGTCGATCACCCCGTGCAGCATCATCAGGAAGTCGGGCACTACGTCCTTCACCTCGTCGGTAATGAACACCTGCCGGCTGTAGAGCTGAATTTTTTCGCGCTGGAACCGGAATTCGTTTTTAATCCGCGGGAAGTACAGAATCCCCGTCAGGTTGAACGGATAATCGACGTTCAGGTGAATCCAGAACAGCGGCTCTTCCGACATGGGATACAGTTCGCGGTAGAACGTCTTATAGTCCTCGTCGGTCAGATCCGACGGGGCTTTGGTCCAGATCGGCGTGGTGTTGTTTACGACATCTCCGTCAAATTCGATTGGCACGGGCAGGAACCGGGCGTATTTGTCCAGAATACCGCGCAGCCGACCTTTGTTCAGAAACTCCTCGGAGTCGGGGGCAATGTGCAGAATTACGTCCGTTCCCCGCTCGGCGCGGTCGGCGGGACTCAGTTCAAACTCCGTTGAGCCGTCGCAGACCCAGCGGGCACCCGAATGGTCGGCCCCGCTCGCTTCTTCGCGGAATGATTTAGTTACAATCTCGACTTTCTCAGCCACCATAAAGGCCGAGTAAAAGCCTAAGCCAAAGTGACCAATAATCTGCCCTTTGTCGTCCGCTTGGCCCGCCCCGGTTTTGTCCTTGTATTTTTCTAAAAATTCGGTGGCGCCGGAGAACGCAATCTGGTTGATGTACTTTTTGATTTCGTCGGCCGTCATACCGATACCGTTGTCGCTGACGGTGATTGTTTTATCTTCCTCGTTCAGCGATACGGTCACTTTCAGATCACCCAGCTCGCCCGAAAATTCACCGAACGATGCCAGTTGACGAAGTTTCTGCGTTGCATCGACGGCGTTGGAAACCAGTTCCCGCAAGAAAATTTCGTGGTCAGAGTAAAGGAATTTTTTGATGATCGGGAAGATATTCTCGGTATGGATCGAGATTTGGCCCCGCGTGGATTCGCCCGGCGTGGATTCGCCCCGCGTGGTATCGCCCTTTTCGTTCTGTACTGCTTCCATATATGTTGACTAGTTGACTGATTATATCTCTGAACGGGCGGAGGGCAAATCCTGTTCCAGATGCCCTCTGGCTGACACATTGGCAGGACAGGACACGTAGTGTACGCTCCTGCCGGTAGCATCCTGTCCAGAGCAGCCCGAAGCAGGCCCCATTCAGATAATGTATCCAGCAGTTGAGAGCGTAAAACCGGTAGTTCGCGCATAATCTGCTTTCCACCGCTTCTGCCGCCGGGTAAATTTGATTGCCTTGATCGCTCTGCTGTGAAACCCGCTTTTCGATTCGTTTTTTTCCTGGTACTAAACGGCCTTACGAGCTGCGTCCACCCTTCGGTCAAAACTGACCGGGGCGAACCACTCCGAAGCATCACTCTGAAGCCTACGCCCGCCCGGATTGAGCGCGGCCGGTATCTGGCCAATCACGTAGCGGCCTGTATGGATTGCCATTCCCGGCGCGACTGGACCCTGCTGACCGGTCCGATCAAACCAGGTACGCTGGGGGCCGGGGGCGAAGAATACGGAAAAAATTACGGTCTGCCGGGCCGGGTCTACGGCCGGAACCTGACCCCCGCGGCCCTGAACCAGTGGTCGGACGGCGACTTGCTGGTGGCCATGACTACCGGGGTGAATAAACAGGGCAAACCTCTGTTTCCGCTGATGCCGTACCGCAACTACCACCAGATGCGGCTGGACGATGCGCTGGCCATCGTAGCGTATCTGCGCACGCTCGACCCCGTCGCCAATGACGTCCCCACCGCCCGCGTACCAGCCCCCCTGCGGCTGGGGTTACGCCTGATGCCTCACCGGGCCGTTCTGTCGACGGATACAACGGCGCTGCCGGGGGTTGCCTACGGGCGCTACCTCACGCAGATGGCTGGCTGTGCCGACTGTCATACTCGCCGGGTCATGGGTAAACTGGTGCCTAAAGCGCCGTTTGCCGGGGGCATGGCGGTTCAGGTGAAGAGCGGAGTCGTTCGGTCGGCAAACATCACCCCCCACCCCGAAACCGGCATCGGTCGCTGGACACGGCAGGATTTCATTAATCGCTTCAAAGCCTACGATCTGGCGCATTTCGCAGCTCCTCCCGTCGGCGACGGCTTCAACACGGTTATGCCCTGGACGTTGTACGCGGGTATGACAGAAACCGACCTCGGAGCCATATATGAGTACCTGCGAACGGTGCCCCCTGTCAAAAACCAGATCAGTGTATTCATTGCCACAACCAGTAAGCAGCAAACGAAGACGAACCATTTCTCAAACCCAAAAAGCGAATGACTCAGCGCCTGTTCACCCCACTCTTTTCAACAACCCTGCCGTTCACGATGCTACGATACCTGCTTCTACTACTTCTACCGACCAGTTTTGCCGCGGCCCAGTCCTATTCCATCACCGGGTCGGTGGCCGGTGCTGACCAAAAAGCCGTGGAAGGGGCGGTCGTCTCTCTGCTTCGCTCAACGGATTCATCGTTTGTCAAAGGCGCGCTGGTGGACGCCAACGGTACATTCGCGATCGCTAAACTATCGGCTGGTACGTTTCGCCTGTCGGTGAGTTACCTTGGCTACCAGAACTACATGAGCCAACCGATTACCCTGGACGAACAGCACGCGGGCGTTACGTTGCCGGCCATAGCCCTCCAGCCCGCCGAGAAAAGCCTGAGCGAGGTCCGGGTCGTGGCCAAAAAGCCGTTTGTAGAACAGCGTATTGACCGGGTTGTCGTCAACCCCGACGCACTCATCAGCAACGCCGGCACGACCTCGCTGGAAGTGCTTGAGAAAGCGCCGGGCGTCCAGGTAGATGCCAACGGAGTGATCAGTCTGCAGGGGCGTGCGGGCGTGGTGGTGTTCGTTGATGATAAACCGACGTATCTGTCGGCGGGCGAACTGGCCAATTATCTGCGGTCGCTGCCGTCGGGCTCGATTGAAACGATTGAAATCATGACCAACCCACCGGCGAAGTACGATGCGGCCGGCAACGCGGGTGTTATCAACATCCGGCTAAAGAAGACCAAAGCGCGGGGCCTGAACGGCGGCTGGTCTGTCAGCTATGGGCAGGGACGCTATTTTCGCAGCAACAACAGCGCGAACCTGAACTACCGCACGGGTAATCTTAACTTTTTCGGGAATGTCAGCCTGAACGCCAACAACATGTACCAGGACCTGACCATCTGGCGTGAGTATTTCGCTCCCACCGGTCAGAAACAATCCGGCTTTACCCAGAACTCATACATCCGGCGTCGGATGAACAGCGCGAACCTCAAGGCCGGCGTAGATTGGTACGTCTCCGGTAAGTCGACGCTCGGACTGGTTTTAAGCGGGTTTCATAACCCAGCCACGTCTACCGTTACCAACAACGCCCGCCTGTTTGACGCCAACGGTGGGGTAACGGCCCGGGTAGAAGCCTTCACTCCGTCTGACCGACTGCTGGACAACAAAAGCGCCAACCTGAACTACGCCTACAAATTCGACAGTTCCGGGCGGGAGCTGTCGATTAACCTGGATTACCTCACCTACGGCTCCGACACTGACCAGTCGCTGACCAACACGGTATTTGCCACCGGACAGCCCGTCGAAAAAACCGTTCTGGAGTCATCGCTGCCGTCAACAATCAACATCCGGACGGCGAAGGCCGACTACGTACATCCGCTGGCCAAAGGGAGCAAGGTGGAAGCCGGGGTAAAACGCAGCGATATCGAAACCGACAACGTAGCGAATTTCTTCGACGTAGTGGGCAATGAACGCCGGCCCAACTACGAGTTCTCGAACAACTTTACCTACAACGAAGCCATCAGCGCCGGTTATCTGAACTACAGCCTGGAGCGCAAACGGTTTACCATGCAGGCAGGCCTGCGCTTTGAGCATACGGCCATCCGGGGCGAGCAGCTAGGCAACGAGATGGTAAACGATTCCTCGTTCAGTCGGCAGTACAACAGCCTCTTCCCGACGTTCTACGCGACTTACCGGCTCGACTCGGCGGGTAAGCATCAACTGCGCTTTTCGTACGGCCGCCGGATTGACCGGCCCAACTACCAGTCGATGAATCCGTTTACGTACCCACTGGACCGCTTCACGCTCTACGGCGGCAACCCTTATTTGCGGCCCACGTTCTCTGATAACCTGGAGCTATCGCATACGTTCAACAACTCCGTTACAACCACGCTGCGCTACAGTCAGGCGCGGGATGTCATCTTCGAAACGATTCAGCAGGGAAATCAGGTGTTTTACAGCCGTCCGGGAAACATCGGCAAACAGGTGAGCTACGGTATTGCGCTCAACGGCACCTGGCAGCCTGTTAAATGGTGGACGCTGCAAGTGTACTCGGAAGTGATGTACAACCGCTTCCAGGCTAACCTGTACAACCAGCAACTAGACAATAGCGGTACGTACTGGTACGTAGCCCCAACGAACCAATTCCGGCTTACCTCTTCGTGGAGCGCCGAACTGGCCGGTACGTACCAGACCCGTGCGTACGTTGGGCAGTTCATCATCATCCCTATTGGTCAGGTTCGGGCGGGAATAGCCAAAACGGTCTGGAAAAATAAAGGAACCCTCAAACTGGCCGTCAGCGATCTGTTCTATACGAACCAGGTAGGCGGAGACATCCAGGGACTGGGCAACTCCACGGCCCGCTGGTACAGTTACCTCGACAGCCGCGTGGCTACCATCTCCTTCGCCTACCGCTTCAACAGCGGACAAACCCTCCGGCAACGGCAAACGGGCGGCTCTGAGAGCGAACAGAGCCGCGTCAGAAGCTAGTCTGCTTGTATTGCGGAGCCTTGTGCGAACAGGTCGGCGAGATTGATTGTTACGTCGGTGTATGACCACACAGCCTTACACGGACATTCATCTCGCCGACCTCGACACCCTGCGCGAAGGCCCGGGTACGGTCGTTGTCGACGTGCGCGATGAGTGGGAATTCGACGAATTTAACCTGGGCGGGGTAAACATCCCCCTGCCCGACATTCGCGCCCGCAAAGCCGAACTGGAATCCTACAATACGCTCATTGTAATCTGTTCCAACGGGGTTCGCAGCCGGGTAGCCGCCAAGGACTTTCTGCGCCAGCCGGAATTGCAGCACAAAACGATCTACCACCTCCACGGCGGTTTGCTGGGCGTTGAGGATTGAACTAGGTTACGATGGTAAAGCCGGCTTTTGCCGCCTGTTTTTCCACGTGCGGCAGACGAATCTGCAGGATGTCATGGACGTTTACGCGAATCTGCTGACTGAGCTGGTTTAAGGGTAAATCGTTACGCTCCAGCCCGAACGGATCCTCGATCTCCTCCCCGATCAGTTCCAGTCCTACGAGGATATACGACGCAAACAGCACCATCGGAATGGTCAGGTAACCATAGACTTCGATGACGGTAAACGGCAGCACCGCTACGTAGAGCAGGATGAAGAGCTTGATAAACAGGTTGTAGGAAAAAGGAATGGGCGTACTCTTGATTCGTTCGCAGATACCGCTCACGTCCATCAGCACGGTAAGCAGTTCGTTCAGGTTGATGTGCTGCGATTCCGTAAAATACCCTTTCCGATACAGTTCTTCCGTACGCACCCAGAGATGATTGGTGACACTCGCCGGCCCGTGTTCAATTTTACTCAGCTCACGCCGGTCGCCATCTTCCAGCACATCCAGTTCGTCCGGATTGGGCCGGTCGCGCAGGTGATTCTTCAGCGCAAAGGGAAAGTTCGAGATGGCCTTGGCAAAGAACTGTCGATTGATGGTATCATCGGCGGGCAATATGGCATTGTAAAAAATAGCCAGGTTCCGGGAACAGTTTACCAGAACCCCCCACGTGCGACGCCCTTCGTAGAAACGATCGTAGGCGGTATTGCTGCGAAAAAGGAGCAGTAGGCTAAGCAGAATGCCCATGGCCTGGAGGAACGAACTGGGCGTATCCTTCAGCCGTAGGTCATAATACCGAATCTCAACAATACAAACGGTAGTTACGTAGATGGCTACGATTATCAGTTTGCCTAACAAGTCTCTTGCTGTCGGGCCGGTATGAAAATGGTAAAGAGCCGGTAGCCAGTCTCTCGATTTGTAAACAATCATAGGTAGTGACCTTTATCTTTTATGAATCCTCACCACCTATAACTGCGACTTGAATCAAAGGGTTATGGCTCCTGCAAATACACGCCTGGCCGGACCAATCAGATACACATTGTCGAATCCACCCTCTTCCCGGGCGTTAAACGACACACGTAGATGGCCGCCCAGCGTCTGAATAAACACCGGATCGGGCATGTTTAACTGCCGGTGTGCCACCAGCGCGGCCGCCGTTACGCCCGTACCGCAGGAGTAGGTTTCGTCCTCAACGCCCCGTTCATAGGTGCGGACAAACAGCGTATGGTCGTCCATGACCTGCACAAAGTTCACGTTTGTGCCGCCCGGCTGGAACGCCTGAGCGTACCGGATGGGACGGCCCTCACCGACCACATCCATAGCGGCCAGGTCTTCGGTAAAGACAACGACGTGGGGCGATCCGGTATTCAGGAACGTGTAGCCGGGTTGTCGCTCCATTCCGGCTACGTTGTTCATTTTCAGAAAGATTTCCTCTTCACACACCACCGCTACGTGTTCACCATCGACGGCCCGGAAGCGGGTCTCGCTGTCGAACAGGCCCAGGTCGTGAGCAAACCGGACGATACACCGCCCGCCGTTGCCGCACATGCTGCCCTCGGCGCCATCGGCGTTGAAATACACCATCCGGAAGTCGTAGTCCGGATCGTTCTGGAGCAGAATCAGGCCGTCGGCTCCAATGCCGAACCGCCTGTGACAGAGCCGCTCGATGAGTGCCTGATTGCCAACCGGAAACAGCTGGTCGCGGTCATCGATCAGCACGAAGTCATTGCCGGTTCCCTGGTATTTGACGAAGTTCATAGCTTACAAAAAAAGCCGCCTTTGCAGGCAGCTTTTCAACAATGTGCTTGGCAGCGTTTAGGCTGCTACTGCCTGTCTTACTTTTGCTTTCCGCTCTTTCACACGGGCAGCCTTACCCTGACGACCCCGGAGATAGAACAACCGCGCACGACGGACTTTACCCATACGTACAATTTCAACCTTGTCGACGTTGGGCGACAGAGCCGGGAAAATCCGCTCGACACCAATGCCGTTTGATACTTTGCGAACGGTAAACGTTTCGCCGTTGGTGTTTGGGTTCCGGCGTTGAATCACCGTACCCGTGAAAACCTGGATACGCTCTTTATTACCTTCGCGGATTTTGACGTGCACGTTTACGGTATCACCGGCCCGGAAGTCGGGCAGATTGGTGCGACGCTGTGCGTTGTCGTCCTCCACCAGTTTGATCAAGTCGTTCATGACTGTATATATAATAGCTATTATCGCCAGATAAGAATTTGCGAAATGAGCCGCAAATATAGTAAACTTCTCACTGCCAGAAAATACTTTTGCAAAATTACCTTGAGTGCACTCCATGAAGATACTGAACGTTGACCAGATTCGCGCGCTTGACCAGGCCACTATCCAGTACGAACCCATTGCCCCGCTCAACCTCATGGAACGAGCGGCTCAGGGCTTCGTCGAATGGTTTGTGGCCCGGTATCTCAACACAGCTCCCATCAAGATTTTCTGCGGCCTGGGCAACAATGGGGGCGATGGTATGGCCATCGCCCGGCTCCTCCTGGAGCGGCAATACTCCCTCGAAATTTACGTAGTACGGTATGCTCCCCGCGAATCGGACGACTTCATGCACAATCACCGGCGGCTGAAACTGATTACCGAACAGATCAGCTACATTGAACTTTCGACCGACATTCCGGCCATCCGGCACAATGAAATTGTGATCGATGCCATTCTGGGATCGGGCCTGTCGCGGCCGGCCGAGGGCATCGTACGGAGCACCATCGAAGCGATTAACCGGGCCCCGGCCACCGTGATCTCGGTCGATATCGCCAGTGGTCTGTATGCCGACCGACCGAATCATTCCGACGACGTAATCATCGAACCCGATCATACCGTTACGTTTCAACTGCCCAAACTAGCTTTCGTACTGCCCCGCAACGGCCGCTACGTTGGGGAATGGCACCTGGTGAACATCCAGTTGAACAAACGCTACATCGATCTGGCGCCTACCCCGTATTATTACACCACTCCTCATGAAGCCCGGCTGCTGCTGCACAAACGCGACCGGTTTTCGCACAAGGGTACATTCGGCCATGCGCTGCTTCTGGTTGGCAGCTACGGTAAAATTGGTGCGGCTGTACTAGCCTCCCGGGCCTGCCTGCGGTCCGGCGTCGGACTGCTGACGGTCCAGGTACCCCGTTGTGGCTACTCGGTACTGCAAACGGCCGTTCCCGAAGCCATGTGTCGCCCCGACGGCCATCAGTACGTGCTGACGGGGCAGAGCGAAGTAGAAAGTCCCGCGCCGGCCGAGTACTCGACGGTGGGTCTTGGCCCGGGCATTGGCAAAGCTCCCGAAACCCTGACCATGCTGCGTGAACTCCTGCCTACCCTAAAAAAGCCGGTTGTGATCGATGCCGACGCCCTTAACCTGCTGGCTGAGAACCGTGAACTGCTCGCTGAGCTGCCCCCTAACAGCATTCTCACCCCGCACCCTAAAGAGTTTGAACGGCTGACTCAGCCGTGGGCGGATGACTATGAAAAACTGAACTGCCTGAAGGAGTTTGCCAAACGGTATCGGGTGGTTGTAGTGCTGAAAGGTGCCTTTACGGCCGTAGCTACCCCCGACGGTGACGTACACTTTAATTCGACGGGCAATCCGGGATTAAGTACGGGCGGCACCGGGGACGTACTGACAGGTGTCTTGACGGCCCTACTGGCGCAAGGCTATGACTCGGTCGAAGCGGCTGTACTGGGTGTATATGCGCATGGTCTGGCCGGCGACCACGCAGCTGAACAACGCGGCCCTATAGGTATGATTGCCTCAGACGTGATTGATGCCTTACGCTGGAGCTAAGGGTGTGGAGTTTAGACTACTAAAAATGTGGAGAAATCGCCACAGTACAAAGGCTACAAACAGCCGCTCAGCGTGTCCATTCGCTTAATTCACATTCAATCCCTATACGTTCATACCAAAACGATCAGGTAGTTATACGTAAAATAAATGAAGCGTGGTTTTGCTCTAAAATAACTCGGCGCCCGGCCCCAAATTTGCGTTGTCTTCACCATATCTATACCACCAGATACCATGAGAAACGTAGCACAACGGGAGTGGCGGATGAGCCGGCCGGCCAGAAAGAGTCGTTTAGTACTGGATCAGACTACCGCCTTGGGTGGATTAACACTCGCTCTATTCACTTACATCCTGTATCACTTCATCTATCCGCTAATCTCTAAAGGACTTCTTTGGTGATTGCACCCGACACGACGAAGGCCCGGCAGGTATGACTTGCCGGGCCTTTGCTTTTTATAAACTATCAGCTCAACGCCTGATACGTCAGGAACGCAGCAACGTAGGCCAGAATGCTCATGTATACCAACTGAACGGCGGGCCATTTCCAGCTTCGGGTTTCACGTTGGGTAGCCGCCAGCGTGCTCATACACATCATAGCGAAGACGTAAAAAACCAGCAGTGAAAATGACAGCGCCGGGGTATACATCGGTCCGCCGGTATCGGGATTTCGCTCCGTAAGAAGCCGTTCCCGAATTGTGGTGCCGTCGTCGTCCCCCGAGCCGATGCTGTAGATGGTTGACATCGTGCCAACAAACACCTCGCGGGCCGCGAACGAACTCAGCAAAGCAATGCCAATCTTCCAGTCGTAGCCCAGTGGTTTGATGGCCGGCTCGATAAAGTGTCCAAAATGTCCGGCATACGAGGCCTCAAGCCGCTGGGAAGCTATCTGATTGTCCAACGACTCACCCGATAAACCGGGATTCTGCTGCCGGACCCGGTTTTCAGCCTGCTCTATGGCGTCGCCCGGCCCGTAGCTGGCCAGTACCCACAGAACAATGGAAATAGCCAGAATTACCCGACCGGCTTCCCACACGAACGAACGAACACTTTCCCAGACCGTTAGCCCGACATGGTTCCACCGGGGTAGTTTGAACGTCGGCAGTTCCATTATAAAGAAGCTACGTTCCTTCGACCGGAGCACCAGCTTCAATACATAGGCCGACAGCAACGCACTGACCAGACCCAGCAGATAAAGCCCCATCAAGGCCAGCCCCTGAAGATTGAAAAAGCCAAGGACCTGCTGTTTAGGTACGACCAGCGCAATCAGGATGGTGTAAATAGGCAGCCGGGCCGAGCAGCTCATCAGTGGGGTAACCAGGATGGTAATCAGCCGGTCGCGCCGGGTACCGATGCTTCGGGTCGCCATGATGGCCGGAACCGCGCAGGCCACGCCCGAAATCAAAGGCACCACACTCCGGCCGTTCAGCCCGAATTTGCGCATGATCCGGTCCATAATGACCATCACCCGCGACATATAACCCGATTCTTCCAGGAGCGCAATCAGGAAGAACAGGAAGGCGATTTGAGGAATGAAAACCAGGATGCCACCGATGCCGGCCAGTACCCCATCGGTGAGCAGGTCGGTGAGCGGCCCCTCGGGTAATTGCTCTTTCAGAGTACCATTCAACCAGGCTACGCCTGAATCGATAGCGTCCATGAACGGTTGTGCCCAGGCAAAAATGGCCTGAAAAATTAGCAGCATGATGAAGCCGAAAATAGCATAGCCCCACACCGGATGCAGCAGAATCCGGTCGAGCCGCTGGCTCCAGGTGGGCTGATCGATGGGTCGGCGGTCAACAACCGCATCCGCCATCACATCGGCAATGCGCTGGTAGCGCGTAATGGTCTCACTGGCCTGAAACTCCGGCTCCCTGAACTGATACCGGTCGATGATGCGGTCCAGTCCCCGGCGCTGCTGCTGGTCCAGAAACGAGAAGCCATCGTGCTGAATGACGTACTGAAGGGCGAGGTAGTTGTTTTCGAGCTGATAGGAGCCTTTGGTGTCGGCAATCAGTTCGCCAACCTGTTCGGCCGGGTCGAAGAACAACTGACGCGGCAGTGCCGGAGCATTCAATTGCGTGACAACGGCTTTTTTCAACGGTTCCAGCCCCTCGCCCGAACGGGCGTTGATACGTACCACCGGTACACCCAGGCGCATGGCCAGCCGAACGGCATTGACTTCCTGATGTTGTTTCTGGGCCACATCGAGCATGTTCAGCGCCAGCACCACCGGTACGCCCAGATCGGCTACCTGGGTGAATAACAGCAGATTCCGACGTAGATTGGATGCGTCGACCACCACCACAGCCACATCCGGATAGTCCGGGTGCTCAGGATTGGCCAGAATATCGGTGACAATCTGCTCGTCGAGCGATTTTGGGTAAATTGAGTAAACGCCGGGAAGATCAACAACGATGGCTTCGGTGTGGGCGTCGATTGACCACGGACCGGATTTCTTATCCACCGTTACGCCGGGAAAGTTACCGGTTTTCTGGCGGAGGCCGGTCAGTTGATTAAAGAGCGATGACTTGCCGGCATTCGGGTTTCCAACTAAAGCAATTACGGGGGACGTTTTCAAATTGGTGTACGCGGTTCCCCGCCGGGATTCGCAGTATTCGGCTCATGGGCAAGCCACCAAAACTGGCCGGCCCTGAACGAATGTTGCTAATTATCAATCAGAATTGTAGCCGCTTCTGACCGACGCATGGATAAACAGTAGCCTGATACGTTCAGGCAGATAGGATCACCCAGCGGGGCCTTGCAATGCAGACAAACTTCAGCCCCCGGCAGACAGCCCATTTCCAACAGCTTAAGCGACATCAGCTGGTCATTAAAGGACCGGATAATGGCTCGTTCTCCAATTTTCAGATCAGCAACACTGCGCTTGCTCATGGTGTCGGTGGATGCCGCCGTCAGGCGTTACATTTATTTAGATTCATTCAAATTAACGCAAGATTACGACGGAAAGTTTAATGATGCAAGCAGAGACACGGAGAAAAAGAGAGCCCCGGGCCCAGTACGTTGCTCAGGCCATGGAGACGAAGATATCGTAGCCAAATCGCAGAATGGTTAGCGCGATAATCAGCAGAAAAAACACCCGGATGAACTGATTACCTTTCAGAATGGCCAGTCTTGCCCCCAAAAACGCCCCCGACAGGTTGGCCACGGCCATTGGCAGGGCAAGCGCGTAGAGCATTGTTCCTTTATTCACAAAAAACAATACGCTGGCCAGGTTAGTCGAGGCATTGATCCACTTGGCATGCGCACTGGCTTTGAGGAAGTCGAACCCGATTAGGGCAATAAAGCCCAGCACCAGAAAACTACCGGTTCCGGGCCCGAAGAAGCCATCGTAAAACCCAACGAGGGCCCCCATCAGCCACATACGGGTACGTTGCTGCCCGGCCGAAACAGTACGCTGGTTGGCTTGCCCGAAGTTTTTCCGGCTCAGGGTGTAAAAGAACACGGCCGTCAGGATAACCAGGGCGAGGGGTTTCATGAAGCTGTTCGGCACCCGCGTGAGCGTCCAGGAGCCGAGCCACGACATGCTGAAGGCAATGGCCATCGCCGGACCTACGAAACGCCCTGCCACCGCTACCCGGCGGCTGTACTGAGTCGCGCCCATTAGACTTCCGGCCAGCGAGGGAATCTTGGTCGTACCGATCAGCGTCGGCACCGGATAGCTGGGTAGCGTAAACAGCATAGCGGGTGTCTGAATGAGACCGCCACCCCCAATAATAGCGTCAATAAAACCCGCCAGAAATGAAAAGCCGCAGAGCGTAAGCGGGGTACTATACTCCATACTCACTGGTTTATTTTTTACGAAAGCATTTCCTCATCGGTTTAGGTTTCCGTTTCACTGGATAAAATTTTCAGTTCATCCACGAACTTCAATTTATTTCTTTTACCCTACCTGCTTGTGTCGTAATTTTGTACATTAAAAAGAAGCAGCATGGCTGAATCAGTACGGCAATTGGGTGCGTTGATGCGGAAGGAGTTTCTGCTCGAATGGCGGCAGCGCTATGCACTCAATGGCATGTTGTTGTACATCGTCGGGGCGGTGTTCGTGTGCTACCTGAGTTTCAGCGCCCGGCGTGGCCTGCTGACACCGATCGTGTGGAATACGTTGTTCTGGATTATTCTGCTCTTTACAGCCATCAATGCCATTGCCAAAAGTTTTGTGCAGGAACGGGCCGGGCGGCTTTTGTATTATTATACGCTGGCCAGTCCGCAGCAGATTATTCTGTCGAAGATTCTGTACAATACCGTGCTGATGCTGGCGCTGGCCGGGCTGGGGTTTATTGTCTACGCGTCCGTACTGGGTAATCCGGTGCAAGACGTCGGGTTGTATGTATTGAGCCTGGTGCTGGGGGCAATTGGCTTTGCCGTTTCGCTGACGCTCATTGCAGGCATCGCTTCGAAAGCCGAGAACTCAGCGACCCTGATGGCCGTACTGAGTTTTCCGATTGTGCTGCCGTTGCTGCTGATGCTGCTGCGGGTATCGAAAAACGCCATCGACGGCCTCGACCGTAGCGTAAGCTGGGATGAGATCGGGATTGTGCTGGCCATTGATGCCATCGTACTCGTACTGTCGTGGATGCTGTTTCCGTTTCTTTGGCGAAGTTAGGGTCGGTAGTTGATAGGTATCCGGCGCTTCAGTAGCTACCGTAACGATGCCTTATCGAAAACCAGACCCTGAATACCGAAAACTGTAAGAAAGATGAAAAATTCCTGGTGGAAAATTTTAGCCGTTGCCATTCTCACCTACACCGTATTCTGGGGGGTTCTGGGTAATGTACCACGGCAGCCAATTCTAAATGAAAGTATCCGTAACGTGTACTTCCACGTACCGCTCTGGTTTGGGATGACGACCTTGCTGCTTACGTCGGCCGTTTTCTCGATTCGCTACCTGCGCAGCGGCCTTGCTGACCATGACCGGATCGCGGTTGAATTTGCCAACACAGGTATTGTATTTGGTCTGTTGGGCTGCGCAACCGGCTCCATGTGGGCTAACTTTACGTGGGGGGAGCCGTGGCCGAATGATCCCAAATTAAACGGGGCCGCCGTCGCGATGCTGCTGTATTTTGCTTATCTGATTCTGCGCGGTTCGTTCGATGATGAACAGCGACGCGCCCGGATTTCGGCGGTGTACAACATCTTTGCGTTTGCGGTCTTTGTTCCGCTGATATTTATTCTGCCGCGCCTGACCGATTCACTGCACCCCGGCAACGGGGGTAATCCGGCATTCGGGCAGTACGACATGAATAGCCAGATGCGGATGGTGTTTTACCCGGCCGTTATCGGCTTCACACTCCTGGGCGTCTGGATTACTGAACTACGGGTCAGATTAAGCCGAATTCGCGCCGTTATTGAGGAATGATTCGGAGTCCTTTTTCGTTACCTGATTACGATTATGAGCTTATTTCTGAAAGGCAAACTTGCACTGGCAACGGTTCTGCTGACCGCCCAGAACCTTTTCGCTCAACAACCTGTCACGGATGGGGTTGAGATGGCCGACCGGCTCCGGGCCGACGGTAAGATCTGGGTCGTTGTGGCCGTCATCGCGCTGGTGTTTGCCGGCATTATCGTGTACCTGATTCAGCTTGACCGGAAAATCGGCAAACTGGAAAACGAAGTTAAAGACAAACATCAGCCCTTGAACGTCAGGCCGTAATGAACCATCACTGTGGTCAGGCGTTCACCATCAATTCGTACGTATAATGAAACTTTCTCATATCTTCGGCATCATCGTTATCGCCATTGCCATTGCTATCATCGTCTCGACCGCCGGCGACGCTAGTTCGTACGTAACCTTTAACCAGGCCGCTCAGATGGCCAAGGAAGGCAACGACGATATGATTCACGTGGTCGGTAAACTCAAGAAAAATGCCACCGGGCAGATAGAGGGCTTGTTTTACCAGCCCCAGATCGACCCGAACCATTTTGAATTTACGCTCGTCGACAACGATAACCGGGTGCAGAAAGTCGTCTATAACGCGCCGAAGCCACAGGATTTCGACCGTTCGGAGCAGGTTGTCGTAATCGGCTCGATGCGGGGCGATCACTTTCAGTGCAACAAGATTCTGCTGAAATGCCCGTCGAAATACCAGGACGGTAAGCTGGAAACCACCGAACACGAAGCCAAAACGGCACGGCTATAAGTTATTGAGTGACGGAATGACTGAATTGTTGAATTCGGTCATTCAAGCATTCAGCAATTCAATCATTCAACTAATGATACATACAACGGTCGGTAATATCGGTCACTTCTTTGTCATTCTGTCGTTCGTAACGGCGTTGGTCTCAACCGTCGCGTATCTGCTCGTAGCGCTTTCGCAGCGCCGGGCCGACAACGCTCCGGTTGAGTTTGAGCGGACCGAGCAACTCGAATACGCCGAAGTGGCGAGCGCCGGGGCTGGTCGGACCAGTATTCCGGTTTCGTCCAAAGGCCCCAGGTCCGGCAAGAAAACTACGTCTGGCAAGGCAGTCAATGCCAGCAATGCAGCCGAACCACGCAACGACTGGCGCGTGCTGGCCCGCTGGGCTTTCTACGTTCATGGCGTGGCGGTTGTCGGTATCGTAGCCGCCTTGTTCTACATTGTCAGCAATCACTACTTCGAATACCATTACGCGTGGAGTTACTCGTCAAAAGCGCTCCCGGCCGAGTACATCATTTCCAGTTTCTGGCATGGCCAGGAGGGAAGCTTTCTGCTCTGGATTTTCTGGAATGCGGTGCTGGGCGTGATTCTCATTAACACAAACCGGAAGTGGGAAGCGCCGAT
This sequence comes from Fibrisoma montanum, assembly GCF_003583365.1. GTDB lineage: Bacteria > Bacteroidota > Bacteroidia > Cytophagales > Spirosomataceae > Fibrisoma > Fibrisoma montanum. Next base: position 14,269 of record NZ_QXED01000002.1, on the reverse strand, counting down.
GATGACCGTTTTTGCCCTCGTGCAGGCGTTTCTGGCGTCTATGATCCTGGGGGTCGTGTTCGGCGATACGTTAAAGATTGGCTCATCGCCGTTTCTGCTGCTTCGGGAGGCCATGCCCGACGCGCCCATCTTCGCGACCGATCCGCTGTTTGTTCCGGAAGATGGCAAAGGCATGAATCCGCTGCTTCAGAACTACTGGATGGTAATTCACCCACCCACCCTGTTTTTAGGCTTTGCGCTGACCCTGGTTCCGTTTGCCTATTGCATGGCGGGACTGTGGCGCAACCAGCCGCTGGAATGGATTCGGCCGGCGCTGCCCTGGACCCTGCTGGGTGCGATGATTCTAGGCGTCGGTATCATGATGGGAGGCTACTGGGCCTACGAAACCCTGAACTTCGGGGGCTACTGGAACTGGGACCCCGTCGAAAACGCCGTATACGTACCGTGGCTGATTATGGTAGCCTCGCTGCACACCATGCTTATCGCCAAGCGCAGCTCTACCGGCCTCAAAACCGCCATCATCCTGACCATTGCTCAGTTCATTCTGATTCTGTACTCTACGTTCCTGACCCGGAGTGGCATTCTCGGTAACGCATCGGTTCACTCGTTCACCGACCTTGGTCTGTCGGGGCAGTTGCTGGTGTACCTGCTGGCCTTTGTGGTCCTGTCGGTTGTGCTGGCTGCCCGTAAATGGAAACTGATTCCGAGCGATGAGCAGGAAGCTTCGGTCTATACGAAAGAATTCTGGTTATTTATCGGTGCTACGGTGCTGTGCCTGGCGGCTTTTCAGGTAATTGCGACCACATCGATTCCAGTGTACAACAGCATTCTGGAGTCATTCGGAAAGGTGTCGAACCTGGCCCTGCCTGTCGATCAGATTGCGCACTACAATAAGTTTCAGGTCTGGTTCTTCGTGGTGATCGCCCTGCTGACGGGCGTAGGCCAGTACATGTGGTGGCGGAAAGTAGAGAACAAGAACTGGAATGCCCTCATAACACCGGCCATTCTGACGCTGCTGATCAGCGCCGGTCTGATTGCCTTTGGTGAGGTGAAGAATCCCATCTACATGGTGCTGCTGGTGTCAGCTACGTTTGCTCTGATTACGAACGGCTCCATCCTGATCGGCATTGCTCAGGGTAACTACCGGCTGTCGGGTGGCGCAGTGGCCCACATCGGTATGGCGCTCATGCTAATCGGTATTTTGTATTCATCGGGCTTCTCGCGGGTGATTTCGCTGAACAACAGCGGTATCCTGATCTCGAAGCAGGACGAGTTTACCAAGAACGACAACAAGGAAAACAAGGAAAACGTCCTGCTGTGGCTCAACCAGCCCGAACGCATGGGTAAGTTCCAGCTTACGTACCGGGGCCAGCGGATTGAAGCCCGCGACGTACCGGGTTATTTCCCTCGTTCGTGGGTAAACGTGGTTGAAGGCGATTTCCACGGCATTGCCCAGCGCGACATTGAAGTGAACGGCAAAGTGTATCATAAGAAAGGCGACACCCTGGCGCTGTATCCCGAGAACACGTATTACGAAGTTGAATACCGCGAACCCGACGGGAAAATCTTCACGCTGTACCCCCGGGCGCAGGTCAACGACCGAATGGGCCTGGTTGTGTCGCCGGACATTGAGCGAAAAACCGGCCGCGATCTCTACACCTACGTATCTTCAGTGCCGGACCCTACGGCGGAGAACCGCTGGGAAAAAACTGAAACGTACAGCGTAGCCATTAAGGATACGTTTTTCCTGAACGACTACGTGGCTATTCTGGACGATGTGGTTCGTACCACCGAAGTTGACGGCATGGAGATTGGCCCGAACGACGCGGCTGTTAAAGCCCGCGTTCGCGTACTGGACAAAAACGGTGAGCACATTCTGTCGCCGGCATTCATCATCAAAGACCGCATGGTTGGTCGCCAGGCCGAAACGAGCGACGAACTTGGCCTTCGCCTTCAGTTGAACGAGATTGATCCGCGTACCGGCAAGTTCACCTTCGCCGTCAACCGGACCCAACGGGATTACATCGTGCTGAAAGCATTTGAAAAACCGCTGATCAATGTTCTCTGGATTGGCACGCTCATCCTGGTCATCGGTTTTCTGATGGCAACGGTCCGTCGCTACCGCGAATTTTCGAAAATGCGGAACAAGGGCATGGCGTAATAGTTAATAAGTCAGTTGGTCAGCCGAGCTGTGCCTGAGCGCATGGGTCGGCTGACCAACTGGTTTTTGTTTATGAAACTATCCGAAACCATATTGATCGCGCTGGCGGTCGGATCGTTGCTGTTGTGGATACTGGAAGTCCGCCGGACCAGTTTTGCCGAAAGCTACTGGATCCTGATGGTTTGTCTGGCGTTTCTGTTTTCATTCCAGTTCATACGAAACCGGCGGCTGGAACGCGAGAAAGTCGTGTCGCCAACCATCAAGCCGATGCAAGCCGACCGAAATCGGAAGAAGAAAAAGAAATAGATTGCGGTTTCCTATGGAATCCTTTACCCTCCTCTTTGGTGCGTTGCTGGCGCTTGTCACGGCTGGATTTTTCTCCGCCGTCGAGATGGCCTACGTATCTGTAAACCGGTTGTACTTCGAGATTCACAGCAAGCAGGGGCCACTCGGTGAGAAACTGGTTTCAGGCTTCCTGAAAAATCCAATCCTCTTTATCGGGACAACCCTCACCGGCAATACGCTGTTTCTGGTCACGTTCACCGTACTGGGCGTTACGGTACTGAATCCTCTGTTGTTATCGATATTGCCGGCGGGGTGGGCCGAGAGCGAGTTTATGCTCATCATGCTCGAAACCCTTATCCTGACCGTCATTTTTCTGCCTCTCGCCGATTACCTGCCCAAAAGTCTGGCCCTGATTCACCCGGATGCGTTTCTGGAGCGGCTGGCGGTACCGTTGTGGGTAATTTACCAGGCCATTGCGCCCATCGTGCGTATCCTGGTTGGTATCGCCCGCTTCATTATACGCTACGTTATGGGGCGGCAGCAAACCGAAATCAAGCCGGTTTTCGGGCTGACGGACCTCAACAATTACCTTCAGCAGCTTAACCAGAAGGCCGATACGCAGGAAGAGTTGGAGGTTGATACCCGCATTTTCAACAACGCCATCGAGTTCCGTGACGTACGCGTTCGGGACTGTCTGGTGCCCCGCACCGAGATTGCCGCCGTCGCCGTCGATGATACGCTTGAAGAACTCAGACAAGCCTTTCAGGATAGCGGCCACTCGAAAATTGTAGTGTACCGGGAAAATATCGACGATGTGATTGGTTACTGCCACGCACTGGCCCTGTTTCAGAAGCCGTCGTCTATCGAACAGATTCTGACACCGATCATTACCGTCCCCCAAACGATGCCCGCCCAGGATTTGCTGATGCGCTTTCTGGCCGAGCGAAAAAGCCTCGCCCTTGTCGTTGACGAATTTGGCGGTACGGCCGGCATTGTCAGCGTGGAAGATATGGTCGAACAGATTTTTGGAGAAATTCAGGACGAGTACGATACCAACGAAGACTGGGTTGAACGACAGCTCGACGAGAGGACCTGGCTGCTCAGCGCCCGCCACGAAATCGACGACCTGAACGAAAAATACGGCTGGTCAATCCGCGAAGGAGACTACGATACGCTCGGCGGCTATATTCTGGCCGAAAATGAGGACCTGCCGAAGGTAGGTGAAATCATTGAGCTTTCTCCCTTCACGTTTACGATCGTGTCGATGAGCGGTACGCGGATCGATACCGTGAAAGTGCACCTGAATCGGGAAACGACCGAGTAAGCGCTCCCATCAGGGCAGCGCAAACGCTACGTATTTGTCCCCGGATTTAGTCTTCAACTTACCGCCACCGCAGGCAATTACTACGTACTGTTTCCCACCCACGGCATACGTACTTGGCGACGCATATCCGGCCGCCGGCAGCGACGTTTGCCACAACACCTTGCCAGTCTGGGTATCGAACGCCCGGAACTGCTCATCCCGGCTGGCGGCAATGAACAGCAGCCGGCTGGCCGTAACGAGCGGCCCACCGTAGTTGTCCGTTCCCGTTGGCGGTACCCCCCGCGCCGTCAGTTCCGGATAGTGGCCCAACGGTACCTGCCACTGCCGTTTTCCAGTGTTCAGATCGATGGCCGTCAGTGTTCCCCAGGGCGGGGTACTGACCGGGTAGCCATTCGCATCATACCAGCGGTTGTAGCCTGTATGCTGATAGGGCACGGTCGTTGCCTGCGACGAAACTACGGATTGTGCCGACTCGTTCTGAAACAGAAAGTCAATGAGGGCTTTGTGTTCGGCCGCCGACAGATGGGCAAAGGAAGGCATCATACTGCGCCCCTTCTGTAGGATCTGCCTGACCTGATCGACCGACAGCCGTTTGTCAATCGCGACCAGCGACGGATACGAACCGTCGTGGTTGCCGCGCCGATCGGTGCCGTGGCAGGCCGCACATCGCAGGTTATACAGCTGCGTACCGGTCAGCGCGGTCCCGGCTGATGCGGTTCGGCGTTCTACCAGCGAGGTATAGACTGGAATTTCTTTGGCCGGAACGTAAAGAACACCATTCGGGTCGACCGCGGCCCCACCCCACTGCCCTCCGCCATCGGTACCCGGATAAAACAGGGTCAGAGTTTGGGTGATCGGCAGATACGCCCGTCCGGTTCGGGCCTGTCGGATCACGTCCGCCAGCGAATCCCGATTGGCCACAAATGAATTAAGCTCTTTTTCGGTGAACGACTGCCGGGTAAAGTAATCCGGTCCAATCGGGATCGGCTGCGTCGGATTCGGCTGTTCGCCCGCAACGCCATCCGTCGGAACGGATCGTTCCTCAATGGGAAACAATGGCTTACCCGTTACGCGGTCGAACACAAAAACGTAGCCCTGCTTGGTAATTTGCGCAACGGCATCGACCCGCCGTGGCCGACCGTCGGGTCCCTTGTGCGTTACAGTCAGCAAGTTGGGCGGAGCGGGTGGATCACGGTCCCAGATGTCGTGATGAACGAGCTGAAAATGCCACAACCGCTTTCCGGTCTGGGCATCCAGTGCCAGCAGGCAGTTGGCAAACAGGTTAGTACCCCGACGATTCCCCCCGTAAAAATCATAGGCTGCCGAGCCGGTTGGGATGTAAACGATTCCCCGCTGCCGGTCAATGGCCATCCCCGCCCAGGCATTGGCTCCACCAACGTACTGACGCCCTGGCCGTGGCGACCACGTATCATAGCCTGTTTCGCCGGGCTGCGGTATGGTTCGAAACGTCCAGACGAGTTTACCCGTTCGGGTATCGAACGCGCGGATATCGCCCAGCAATGCTGTTTCTGACTCAGCCACCCGTGCCCCCACAATGAGCAGATTTTTATAAATCGTGTTGGGCGTATTGGACACCACGTACTCATCTGCGCCCGGCCGCTCCAGCCCTATTCTGAGGTTGATTCGCCCCTGTTCGCCGAAGCCGGCAATGGGCTCCCCCGTTCGGGCGTCGAGCGCATACAGCCATTTGCCGGCTCCAAAAAAGATGCGGGCGTTCTGGCCATCGGTCCAGTACGTAACCCCCCGGCTGGTAGTGCCACCGTTGTCGGACAGGGCCGTTTTCCACAACTCCCGGCCGGTTGCCGCATCGAGCGCAAACGCCTGCGTACCCGCCGATACGCCGTACAGCACGCCACCCACTACAATCGGATTGCACTGCATCTGCGTCCGGTTCTGCACCGTATCGGCGCCCCCCGATGCATACGTCCAGGCCACCCGCAGCTGCGTCACATTGTCGGGCGTTATCTGCGCGAGCGTTGAATAGTGACTCCGGGCACCATCGCCGTTGTATTCAAACCAGTCGGTATCCGGGGCCGGCGGAATGGGTAGTTGCAGGCCGGCGCTCAGCATCACGGCTAGTATGAGCAACCACAGAATCAGGCGTTGCATAAGAAGGTGGGAATGACCTATATACGAACAGAGACTATATCACCTAAAGCGGAGTGCTGCGGGATTTATACTACTCAGGATACTACGCAGGGAGTCAGCCAATCGGCAGGAAGATTTGAAACGTAGCGCCTACGCCTTCCTGGCTGGTGGCACGCAGGTAGCCCCGGTGGTTGTCCGTAATCTTACGACAGATAGCCAGGCCAATACCGGTGCCCGGGTACTGACTGCGGCCATGCAGCCGCTGAAAAATGGTAAAGATCCGGTCGATGTACTTTTCATCAAAACCGATTCCGTTGTCCTTCACATCAATCCGAACAAACGACCGGCGTTCGTCCGTCAGCAACACACCTTGGATGGTACGCCCCTCAACCATAACCGCCGAAATAAACACGTGGGGGGGTACGTCCGCCTTGCAGAACTTCAGCGCATTGGACAGCAGATTCTGGAACAACCGGTGCAACTGCGGGGCATCACCCATCACGGCCGGCAGATCGTCGTATTCGATAACGGCCCGCTTTTCCTGAATAATCATATCCAGATCCTGAACGACGCTGTTAACCACCGACGCCAGCGACACCAGTTCGTGCGACTGCTGCATGTTGGTCAGCCGTGAAAATTCGAGCAGGTCTTTGATCAGGTCCGACATCCGGGCCGCTGCCGACTGCATGCGGTGGACCAGATCGGCCCCCGACGCGCCCAGGGCCGTAAGGTACTGCCCTCGTAACACGTCGCCAAACGCCTGAATTTTTCGCAGCGGCTCCTGCAGATCGTGGCTGGCTACGTAGGCAAACTGTTCCAGGCTTTCGTTCGACCGCTTCAGTTCCGTCACCGACTGCTCCAGCTCCCGCTGATAACGCCGGGCCTGACTGATGTTGCGGTAAATGGCCATGGCCATCAGCGTATCCCCGGTTCCGTCTTCGTCGTTGACGGGGCCCACATAGACCTCGTAGACCCGGTCGCCCACCGGCTGAATCAGTGTCCGGCTGATACCGGCCAGCGCATCCTGCAGGTACTGCTTCAGTTCCGTGCGGTAGGTTGGCCGCAATGCCTGCTCCAGCCGACGGTCGATGATGCCGGCCGGGAGGTTCAGCGGAAACAGCTCTTCGGGCAACTCGCCGTTGGCAAACACAACCCGCAGGGTACTGTTCACAACCAGCGCCCCGACGTCCGGTACGTTTCGCGACATGGTATTAAACAGAATTGCCTGGCTCCGCAGCACCTGCAGCATTTTCCGGGTCTCGTTAGTATTCGTATAACTGACCAGCAGTTTGTCCGTGCTGAACGGAGTCGCCGATATGTCGAGGTAATAGATCGTATCGCCTTTCGGGTAACTATCCTCAAACCGCATTGGCATCCCGGTCTCAATCACTTCCAGGTATTTCTGCCAGAGCGAGGTAGTCGTCGAGCCGGGAAACAGCTCCTGAACGCCTTTGCCTACTACCTCGTCGCGGGTACGTCCGATATCGTTCAGCACCGACTGGCTGATACTTTCGTATACCAGGTCGACGACCGCACCGGCTTCATTGCGCCTGATGGCATAGATAACAAGTCCGGTCGCCAGGCTATCGAGCAGGTCGCTGAACTGACGGGCCTGCTGCTCAATATGCCTGAGCTGTTCAATCCGTTCGGAGATATTCAGCAGCGATATCACGAACCCATCCTCCAGCTTAACCATCGACAGATCGAAAGTCATTTGATGCGATGGAATGTACTGCACCCTACGCTCCGGAATCCCTGTTTCGGTCACGCGGATCATGGCCTGGAACAGTTCATTGGCGATCTCGCCGGCTTGCCCCCGCTCCGGGTAGCGTTCCAGCATGGTTTTATCCCTGAAATCGTCCGCCGTTTGCCCCGTTTGTTGTTCAGCAACGGTGTTGTGCAGCACTTCCTGAAAGTCGATGATCCGGCCGGGCTTCTGGTCGTCGGGAACCTCTTCACGAATGGCCCGGTAATAAATTACACCGTTCAACGCACTGTTGAGGATGCTCCGCAGCAAACTGTTCTGATGAAGTTCGCGGCTTATCTGTTCGCGCTGCTCCGTACTTTCAGTGAATGAAAACACCACGTGCCGGCCGTCGTTGGCCGAACTGATTGTCAGGTCGTACCAACCCGCCTGGCCGGTCTCCTGAATTGTATACAGCAACTCCCGACTGCTTTTCTGACCGGTTCTGATTGTCTGGAGGGCGGCTTCCCAAAGGCCGGTTTCCTGCACATTCGGAAACAGGTCGCTCACTTTCCCGCCCACTTTCTGTTGCAGATCGACGCCAGTAATTTCCGAGGCTCGTCGGTTCACCATCAGTAAGCGAAAGTCAGGGAACGCCCCCGAAGGGTCCTCCAAGAGCTCATATACTGCAATTCCTGTGGCAGAATGATCTAATGCGAGTTGCCAGAGGGCAGAAATAGCAGTGTCTGTTGGAAGCGTGGCATCCATAAACGTACGCAAAGGGACTTAACGAAGGTAAAGAACCGCCGGAAGAATGACAAACCAAATCCGCGTCCGCTGGATAACCCGGTCTGCGGACGCAGATGCAAGCGAAGTACAGGGCTAATCGGCAACTGTAGGCAGGTAAATTCGAAACGAAGCACCGTGTCCGGGCTGACTGCTGGCGTAGATAACGCCCTTATGATTTTCGACTACCCGTTTGCAGATGGCCAGCCCCACGCCCGTACCAGCGTATTGCTGCCGGGTGTGCAGGCGTTGAAAAACCTGAAAGATCCGGTCGGCGTATTTTGGATCGAAACCAATTCCATTGTCCTGTATGCATATTTCACAGAACGAGCCACGCCCGCCAAACGGCGCATCCAGGTCCATAACGGTTCTGAAAGCAATCCGGATAAGCGCCCGCTGGCCCGGCGGCTGAAACTTTACAGCATTGCTCAGCAAATTCTCGAACAGTTGATAAAGCTGCATCTGATCGCCGATCACTTCAGGAAAATTATCGGCGTCAATGGTGATTTCGGCCGTTGGCTGTTCCAGATTCAGGTCCCGGACTACCTCCTTCAACACTCTGGCAAGCGATACCCGGCGGAGTGGCTCGCGGTGGGTACTTACCCGCGAATACGCCAGTACGTCCCGAATCAGCTCCGACATACGCTCCGCAGCCGACTGCATTCGCCGGATTATGTCCTTCCCCGACGAGTCGAGTACGTCGGCATACTGATCAACCAGTACGTCACTGAACGCCGTGATCTTGCGCAGCGGCTCCTGAAGATCATGGCTGGCTACGTAGGCAAATTGCTGCAGGTTATCATTGGCGCGTTGCAATCCGAGATTAGCCGCTTCAATCTCCTGCTGGTGGCGTTTACTGGCCGTGATGTCGACCAGCGTCAGCACTATCCCATCACCCCACTTCATCACGGAGATTTCGAACCAGCCCGTTAGCTGATCATAGTTATACTCCTGCTCAAACCGCATGGGTTTACCGGTTTCGATGACCCGTAGATACCGATTGAATAACCCGGTTTCAAGGACGTGGGGAAAGTATTCAAGCATCGTATGCCCGATCACCTGCTCGTCGGTACGCCCTACGCTCTGTCGGCTGGCTTCGTTCTGGGCAACGTACCGAAAATCGACAATCCGGTTGTCACTGGGGTCACGAATGGCTTCAAATGCAATAATCAGGCTCGACGAGTTGTCCAGCACCGAACGGAGGAGTTCAGCCTGCTGCTCTTTATCGAGTTCCGCCTGTTTAAGGGCCGTGACATCAACGAACGTAGCGATCACCCCGTTGCCATACGGCCGGATGCGGATATTGTACCAGCCATCGTAGTCGCCGACCGGGTAATTCATCCCGTTCAGTTTGACGGGCTCGCCGGACTCAGCCGCGCGAATGTGCCAGTCCAGTACCCCGTTCGAAGCAGCCTCCGGCCAGACCTGCGAATAGCGCTGTCCTATCAATTCCGCCCGACTCCGTTTCGTGATCCGCTCAGCATCCTGGTTGATGTCCGTAAACACAAAATCAATTACCCGCCCGCTGTCATCCCGTACTGCGTCCATGATCGCAATACCCGTCTGGGCATAATCCAGCACGGTTTGTAGTAACTCACGTTCCTGAAGTCGCTGTTGTTCAACCAGCTTCGTGGCAGTGATATCGGTCATAGAAACCAGCACCCCATCGTCAAACTTCGACAACGCCTGCAGCAGCCATACATTGCTTCCCGCAAAGTAATGCTCAATCCGAACCGGTTGGCCGGTAGTTACCACCGACGCATACTGATCAAAAATACCATTCGTACAGCCGCCCGGGTCGAGCGTCAGCATTGTATTGTTGAGTATTTGCTCTTCGGTAAAACCTGTCAGAGCAGCAACCTGGCTATTACATTTAATTACAGTAAAATCAATGATCTCCTCTGATCCATCGCGTACGGCCCGGCATAATAAAATGCCGTCGAGCGACGTCCGAAATACGCTCTCCAACAGTAGTTCCGGCGACAGGGTAAGCGGATACATTAATGATGAAGGTTTAACAAGGAAGGTGATTTGTGAGGTTTAAAATAAACTATTTTTCTGATTCAGCAGACATCATCAACACCAATCAGAAAATTTATTGCCGGCCGGGGTTTACCTGCCGCGTCGAACGCGCCGGTTTTGATGCTTTCTTTGCAGCATCGATCAATCATCTGGTTCTTCCCATTGAATCCAACAACCATCAAACGCGAAGTGGCCCGGCATCTGCTTACGGTACAGGCCGTTCGCCTGCGGCCCGATCAACCGTTCACCTGGAGTTCAGGCTGGCAGTCGCCTATTTACTGCGATAACCGCATTACGCTTTCATATCCAGACGTACGGACGTACATCAAACAGGCCCTGGCCGACGCCATTCGGCAGCATTTCCCCTCAGCAGAAGCCATTGCCGGCGTTGCCACGGCTGGTATACCACAGGGTGCACTGGTCGCCGACGTACTGGAGCTGCCATACTGCTACGTCCGCCCGGAGCCGAAAAAACATGGCATGGGCAACCAAATCGAAGGTCGGCTGGAAGCTGGCACCCGGGTTGTCGTGATCGAAGACCTGATTTCAACCGGTGGCAGTTCGCTGAAAGTAGTCGATGCGCTCCGTGCAGCCGGGGCTCAGGTGCTGGGTATGGCTGCCATTTTTACATACGGGTTTCCGCTCGCGACGCAGAACTTTGCCGACAAAAACGTATCGCTGGTGTGTCTGAGCGACTACGAAGCATTACTCACCGAAGCTCAGTCGCTGGATTATATTTCTGCCGATGCAATGACATCGCTGGCCGCCTGGCGTGAGAATCCAGCCGAATGGGGCCGGTAGTTCGCCGGCTGTGCATCCGATAAATCGCTATCTTGCAGCATGTCAACCGTAACTGCACGCATTGAACGTACGCCCTACGAAACCCACATTTCCGGCGAAACCCAGGTAATTGTCGCCGATGAGCCGTTCGATGTCGGGGGCTTAGACCGGGGCATGCGTCCTACCGAGTTGCTGTGTAGCGCCCTGGCCAGTTGCATTGTGATCACCCTGCGGATGTATGCCGATCGAAAGGGCTGGCCGCTCGAATCGGCAGTAGCCCACGTCGGCTACGCCCGGGATGTAGAAAGTAACCGGTCGTTATTCACCACGCAGTTGATCCTGAACGGTGATTTGTCGGAAGATCAACGCCTGCGGTTGCGCGAAATCGCGGATCGTTGCCCTATTCATAAAGCGCTGAAAAACCCCATCGATTTCGATACTGTCCTGATTGAACCATGACCCCCTCCGACGACATCACCAAAACCTACACCAACGGCGACATCACTGTGGTCTGGAAACCCAATGTGTGCATCCATTCCAAGCTTTGCTGGACTCAGCTCATCGAGGTGTTCAATCCCCGCGCCCGCCCCTGGGTAAACATGAGTGGCGCAACTACCGAGCGAATCATCGAACAGGTTGACCGTTGTCCGTCCAAGGCGTTGAGCTATTTTCATAACGAAGAGCAGCTCAGACCAGACGATATACAGGCTGAAAGCATTGTAGAGCCACTGCCCAACGGCCCGCTGCTGGTATATGGCAACCTCCGCATAAAGGATGCTGAAGGCCATGAAACCCTGAAACATAACGTCACGGCCTTTTGCCGGTGCGGGTCAAGCAACAACAAGCCGTACTGCGACGGTTCGCATGTCAAGGTAAATTTTAAGGGGTAGATTCGTCTGGATTAATCGCTTTTAGGGTCAACACAAGCAACGCCCTCATGTTGATCCGTTTCCTGTTTGCCTTTCTGTTTTTCAGTCCGTCTGTTTTTGCACAGACTAAACCCTGGTCACAGCAAATGGCCGACGCCTTTATGGCCCGGCACAAAGATTCTATCGTAATTGGTAATCAGAAAAGTGCCCGCTGGGATTACGAACAGGGCTTGGTGCTTAAGGCTATCGAGATGGTCTGGAATCGCACCGGCGACGGCAAGTATTACAATTACATCCTGAACGACATCAATCAGTTCGTTGGCAAGGATGGCAGTATCCGCACGTATACAACCAGCGATTATAATCTCGACAACATTACAACCGGCCGCGTGCTGCTCACGCTAGCCCAACAGACGCAGCCTGGCCGTGAGCGGTATCAGAAAGCGGCTGCCCTTCTTCGCCGGCAACTTAACGAGCAACCCCGCACAAAAGAAGGTGGTTTCTGGCACAAACAACGGTATCCGTACCAGATGTGGCTCGATGGGTTATACATGGCCGAACCGTTTTATGCCGAATATGCCCTTTTGTTCAACGAGCCAGGGGCTTTTGATGACATTGCTAATCAGTTCGCACTGATAGAAAAACGCCTTGCAGATTCCAAAACAGGCTTACTGTACCATGGGTATGACGAAAGTCGGCAACAACGCTGGGCTAATCCCAGGACCGGACAATCTCCCAACTTCTGGGGTCGTGCACTAGGTTGGTACGCTATGGCGCTGGTTGACGTACTGGATTATTTTCCTGATAATCATCCTAAACGGCCCCAGTTGGTAAGCTACCTGCAACGCCTGATGCCCGTAGTGGTCCGGTATCAGGACCCGGCTTCCGGCGGCTGGTATCAAATCATTGATCAGGGGAACCGCCAAGGAAATTACATTGAAACGTCTGCCTCCTGCATGTTTGTGTATACGCTGTCAAAAGGCGTTCGAAAAGGTTATCTGCCTAAAAACATGCTGAACAATGCCCGAAAAGGGTATCAGTGTATACTCGACAAATTTGTCAAGACCGATACCGACGGTCTGCTTAGCCTCAACGGTACTGTAAGCGTTGGCGGATTAGGTGGTGATCCGTATCGGGATGGGAGCTACGCTTACTATTTAAGCGAACCAATTCGGAAAAATGATCTAAAAGGCATTGGACCGTTCATTATGGCCAGTGTTGAACTTGAAATTGCTGACGAGCAGCCAACAGGAGCAGGAAAAACGGTTGGCCTCGATTATTTTTTCAACAACGAATATCGCCCATCGAATACCGGTCAGGAACGCTTTCATTACACCTGGGAAGATCGCACCCATTCAGGCTTCTGGCTTTGGGGTTCTATCTTCCGCGATCTGGGTGCAAACACACAAGCCATTACGACCGCGCCAACAGCCGCTAGTCTAAACGGCTTGGATATTTACATCATAGTAGATCCTGACACACAGAAGGAAACCAAACAACCAAATTACGTTCGTCCACAGGATGTAAACGAAATCAGCGACTGGGTTAAAGCAGGTGGCGTTCTGGTTATGATGGCCAATGACACAGCGAATTGCGAGATTCCTCGGTTTAATCAACTTGCACAGGCTTTTGGTATTAAGTTTTCAGATAAGAATCGCAACAGCGTCGAAGGAACTAAGTGGGAGCAAGGACGGCTCGATATTCCTCCAAAGCATCCCATCTTTAAAAATACCAGTGTCATTTACATTAAAGATTTAGCCATTATTGACTTAAAAGACCCGGCAAAAGCTTCTCTGACAGCAGGCAATGACGTTGTTATTGCCGTAGCAACGTATGGAAAAGGCACCGTCTTTGCGGTCGGGGATCCTTGGCTGTATAACGAATACACGGATGGGCGACGGATACCGGCAACTTATCAGAATTTTTCAGCAGCTAAAGACCTGGCAATTTGGCTACTGAATCAGGCAAAAAAGGATTTACGGGCACAAAAGTAACAGCGTCATTAATAAGCTTATTTACTTTTTTGAGGCTTTTGTGTAGCGTCAGCTAAGTAATCAAGTATTGTTATCAGTCAGAACACGAGCAGCAAATTATTAACCGTTAACGCGCTCAATAATACCTATAAAGCAGGAAAGCCGTCCTTGTGGGGACGGCTTCCAACTACAAATGACAAGAGGTGGCAGTTACCTACTCTCCCGGAAACGACTCCAGTACCATCGGCAGTGCGGGGCTTAACGGCTCTGTTCGGG
>NZ_QXED01000029.1 GCF_003583365.1 Fibrisoma montanum | reverse complement strand
CGGTGGAGTGACACCGGTGGCCTCAACCACCACCAATGCCAGTGGCGTCTACAGCTTCACGGGCCTGACACCTGGGGTGAGCTACACAGTCGTGTTTGCAGCCCCGACGGGCTATACCGCTACGGTGGCCAACGTAGGTGATGACGCCACCGACAGTGATGCCGATCCGGTGACGGGTCGCTCGGGCAGCTACACCTTGGCGGCCAATGAGAGCAACCTGACGGTGGACGCGGGCTTCTTCCGCCCGGCCTCATTGGGTGACAAGGTCTTCGTTGATGCTAACCGCGATGGGCTGCAACAGCCCTCGGAGACGGGTCTGGCCTCGGTGACGGTGACGCTGGTGAGCAACGGTACGGCCCTGGCCAGTGTGGTGACGGGCGCTGATGGCGTCTACAGCTTCACGGGCCTGACGCCGGGCGTGCCTTACTCAGTGAGCTTCACGGCTCCGGCCAACTACACAGCCTCTACGCCGAACGTTGGGGGGGATGATACCTTAGATAGTGACCCCATCAACGGCATCACTCAGAGTGTGACCTTGGCCTCAGGGCAAAACAATACGACAATCGATGCGGGCTTCTCGCTGCTGACGGCATCGTTAGGTGATCTGGTCTTCGAGGACAGCAACGCCAACGGCCAGCAGGATGCGGGTGAGGCTGGCATCGCCGGGGTAGCCGTGCAGCTCTTGGCTGACGGTGGAGTAACACCGGTGGCCTCAACCACCACCAATGCCAGTGGCGTCTACAGCTTCACGGGCCTGACACCTGGGGTGAGCTACACAGTCGTGTTTGCAGCCCCGACGGGCTATACCGCTACGGTGACCAACGTAGGTAACGATGCCACCGACAGTGATGCGGATCCGGTGACGGGTCGCAGTGGCAGCTACACCTTGGCGGCCAATGAGAGCAACCTGACGGTGGACGCGGGCTTCTTCCGCCCGGCCTCATTGGGTGACAAGGTCTTCGTTGATGCTAACCGCGATGGGCTGCAACAGCCCTCGGAGACGGGTCTGGCCTCGGTGACGGTGACGCTGGTGAGCAACGGTACGGCCCTGGCCAGTGTGGTGACGGGCGCTGATGGCGTCTACAGCTTCACGGGCCTGACGCCGGGCGTGCCTTACTCGGTGAGCTTCACGGCTCCTGCCAACTTCACGGCCTCTACACCAAATGTGG
>NZ_QXED01000027.1 GCF_003583365.1 Fibrisoma montanum | reverse complement strand
TGTCTTAGCCCCCTATTAGTTGGACAGATTTTCTAAAACGGTTGAGTCACACACCACTGCTTTCTCCCACTTTTCTTGCGGGGTAATAAAGTCTAGGGATCGGTGACGCCTTGCATAGTTGTAATGGTTAAAGAATCGTCTCAGCGTTTCCTTAGCTTCATAATAGCTGTCAAACTCATGCCGCTGCATCACGATTTGCTCTAATATGCTGTGAAAGGCCTCAATGTAGGAGTTCTCCTCTGGTGTGGCCACATGAGTAAACTCTTGCTTGACCTCCGAGTTTTTCAAAAATTGACGGACGCGATGGGCAATAAACTGGCTGCCGTTGTCATTCCGCAGGCTGATGCCTTTCAGTTCATGTGTCCCGTTGACCCGGCGCAGCAAGTTGATCAAATCCATCTGACGAATATGAGGCTGTAAAATCCAGTCTAGTATTTTACGTGTGTAGACATCCAACACGCTCAGTAAGTAGTAGTTACGCCGTTCGCCAGCCACCCAAACGTACTTGATATCCCAACAGAGGTACTCCAGCGGCCTGCTGGCTTTGATGCGTCGAAATTGCACAAATTCTCGTTTGCCAGTTGGTCGGATTACCTTGCCCATCAACAGCATAGCCTCACTCATAAGGCGGTACACTTTCTTTTTATTGATTACGTACTCACTCTTCAATTCGTGCGTAGTATACTCGTAACCGTAGGCATTGAACTCCTCATCCAGCCACTCCCGAATCCTGGTAACGACTTGCTCATTAGGCACCAAAGTACCATCTTGTTTAAGGGTTAGTTGGCTAGGTTTGGCCCCTGGCTTGCCAAGGCGGGGCTGGTAGTATGATACGCTTCGCGGCAAGTCAAGCCATTGGCAAAGTTGAGTTCGAGGCACCTGCGGTTCAAACTGTTTCACCAGCATCAGCTTTTCCTGAGTCCGATAGGAGTTTTTTTTAGCAGCTCACTTTTTACTTCAATCTCTAGGGCCTGTTTAGCAATGATGCGTTTTAGCCGTTCATTTTCCTCTTCCAGGGCTCGAACCTGAGGATCTACCCGGGGATAGGAGTCTCGTAAGCCTTCTTTACCCTTGTTTAAATAGCGGTTTCGCCACTTTCGCAAAAGGGAAGGGGATAAGTTATACTTGCGGCAAGTCTCAGAGTGACCATCGCGCAGTGACTCCTGGACGATGGAATAGCGGTCCTCGGGGGTGAACGTTCGTCTGGTTTTGCTCATCATTTCTGAAGTTAAAAGGACTTAATTGTTTTTACAATTTTGTCCAACTCTTCAGGGGGCTAAGACA
>NZ_QXED01000026.1 GCF_003583365.1 Fibrisoma montanum | reverse complement strand
TGGGCTGGTCGAGGACGATGATCTGCATGTCGCGGGTGATCTCGCCGATGAGCACGCCGTTACGCCACTCCTCGACGATGAAGGCGAAGTTGTACTGGCCCTCCTCGCCGGGGGCGTCCCAGCAGAGCTCACCCGTGCTGGCGTTGATCGAGAACGAGGCCGGCCCCCCCGACTCGCTGTTGCGACTGAAGCTTCGGGCCGGATCGAGATAGTTGTTAATAGGCTGACCCCGGCAGACGTTGTTCAGTAGCCCTTCTTTAGGTACACTCAGGCGGTAAGCCAGGCTGTCGCCATCGGCATCGAAGGCGGCCGGGTTGTGGCAGAAGCGCTGGCCCACGCGGGCCGAGTCCAGGGGCGGGTTGAGCATCACCGGCGTAGAGTTGATTTGCAGGGCCGGGTTGATCACGATCGTTGTCGAGACGTAGAAAATAATATTGTCTGAACTGGAGGCCGGCGGCAGGTTTTTGGTGTCTGCATTCCGGTTTGGAATCTGTATGCCAATGGTGTACACACCCGGTCCAGGAAACGTATGGGTGATGGTATACGTGTTGATAGAAGACGTACGGCCGTTGATAAACCGGCGCGAACTCCGCTGTACTTCAGCCTGTGAGCCGTCCCCAAAGCAAAAGATGTATCGGTTTGCGTCGTCGGCAGCAGCCCTTCCTCGTATTTCGTCGAAATAAGCCGTCAGGGTAATCTCATAAGTGAGTGAAGTGGGCGAAAGTCGGCGGGTCGTGATTTCCCCTGCCCGCACGTGCGTTGCCTGGCTAACCGTAGGCAGAAGAAGGGTGGTTAAGAAAAGGCCATATAGCCCAATCGTATAAAGTATTCGCATAGAATTACGACATTTCCCTTAAAACGATTTACAGGGATAAAAGTGTATTTAATTTTACAAAGGTCCAGGCGGTAAACCGCCCAAGAAGCGCAGGGTGTAAGTTTAGGAAGAAATCTGCGGATGTTGTGTATGTTTTGAGGGAGAAAAGGAAAGAGGGGGAGGAAAGGAGGAAAGGAGGAAGGGGAGGAGGAAAGGAGCTGGTCAAACAGCGATCACACCCTTTTCTCCCTTCCTCCTTTCCTCCTTCTCTTCCCCCTCTACCTCATCGAGACGCCGTCGCGGATGAGCTGCACCCAGCCCTTGAGCACCTCCGGGGGCGCATTGCGGTCCACCACCGCATACCTCACCCGCACCTGGTAGTAGTACAAACCGCTGGGCAGCTCCTCACCCGAACTGCTGCGTCCGTCCCAGCGCAGCTCCGGGCCCGAACCCCGGTACACCCGAACCCCCCACCGGTTGAAGACCTCCAGCTCCACCGACTCCACAAACCGTGGACACCGCAAAGCCGTGAACACATCGTTCTTGCCGTCCCCGTTGGGCGTGAACACGTTGGGCAGCACCAGCTGAGGACACGCATCGACGCACACCTTGTTGGAGGGCGCACTCTCCAGCCCCCGCC
>NZ_QXED01000025.1 GCF_003583365.1 Fibrisoma montanum | reverse complement strand
GTGATCTGGTCTTCGAGGACAGCAACGCCAACGGCCAGCAGGATGCGGGTGAGGTGGGCATCGCCGGGGTAGCCGTGCAGCTCTTGGCTGACGGTGGAGTGACACCGGTGGCCTCGACCACCACCAACGCCAGTGGCGTCTACAGCTTCACGGGCCTGACGCCTGGGGTGAGCTACACAGTCGTGTTTGGTACGCCCACGGGCTATACGGCCACGGTGGCTAACGTAGGTAACGATGCCACCGACAGTGATGCCGATCCGGTGACGGGTCGCAGTGGCAGCTACACGCTGGCGGCCAACGAGAGCAACCTGACGGTGGACGCAGGCTTCTTCCGCCCGGCCTCGCTGGGTGACAAGGTCTTTGTCGATGCCAACCGCGATGGGCTGCAACAGCCCTCGGAGACGGGCCTAGCTTCGGTGACGGTAACGCTGGTGAGCAACGGCACGGCCCTGGCCAGTGTGGTGACGGGCGCTGATGGTGTCTACAGCTTCACGGGCCTGACGCCGGGTGTGCCTTACTCAGTGAGCTTCACGGCTCCTCAGAACTTCACGGCGTCTACGCCCAACGTAGGGGGCGATGACAGCTTAGATAGTGACCCCATCGACGGGGTGGTGACCAACATCACCCTGACCTCGGGTCAGAGTCTGACCACCGTCGATGCGGGCTTTGCTCCGCTGACGGCGAGCCTGGGTGATCTGGTCTTTGAGGACAGCAACGCCAACGGCCAGCAGGATGCGGGTGAGGTGGGTATTGCCGGGGTAGCCGTGCAGCTCTTGGCTGACAGTGGAGTGACACCGGTGGCCTCGACCACCACCAACGCCAGTGGCGTCTACAGCTTCACAGGCTTAACGCCGGGCGTAAGCTACACAGTCGTGTTTGGTACGCCCACGGGCTACACGGCCACGGTGGCTAACGTAGGTAACGATGCTACCGACAGTGACGCCGATCCGGTGACGGGCCGCAGTGGCAGCTACACGCTGGCCGCTAACGAGAGCAACCTGACGGTGGACGCAGGCTTCTTCCGCCCAGCCAGTTTGGGTGACAAGGTCTTCGTCGATGCTAACCGCAACGGCCTGCAGGATGCGGCCGAGACGGGTCTGGCCTCGGTGACGGTGACCTTGGTAAGCAACGGTACGGCCCTGGCCAGTGTGGTGACGGGCGCTGATGGCGTCTACAGCTTCACGGGCCTGACGCCAGGTGTGCCTTACTCGGTGAGCTTCACGGCTCCTGCCAACTTCACGGCCTCTACACCGAACGTAGGTGGCGATGATACCCTAGACAGTGATCCCATCAACGGGGTGGTGAGCAACATCACCCTGACCTCAGGTCAGAGTCTGACCACGGTCGATGCGGGCTTTGCTCCGCTGACGGCGAGCCTGGGTGATCTGGTCTTTGAGGACAGCAACGCCAACGGCCAGCAGGATGCGGGTGAGGCTGGCATCGCCGGGGTAGCCGTGCAGCTCTTGGCTG
>NZ_QXED01000023.1:0-3065 GCF_003583365.1 Fibrisoma montanum | reverse complement strand
TGCGGGGACCCGCTGGCAGGGGCTGATCCGTACGTGTCCGAATGGGGCAACCCACTAGCTTGAAGAGCTAGTACCCTGCGGGGGGCAAACGCGGTGAACTGAAACATCTAAGTAGCCGCAGGAAAAGAAAACAAGTTGTGATTCCCCAAGTAGTGGCGAGCGAACGGGGAGAAGCCCAAACCGGCTGGGTTACGGCCCGGCCGGGGTTGAAGGACCTCTTTTTAGAAACCAATGCAAGCCGAATGATCTGGGAAGGTCAACCACAGGGGGTGAGAGTCCCGTAGGCGTAGGAGTTGGGGACGTAGGGGACTCCTGAGTAGGGGGGGGCCGGAGGAACCCCCTCTGAAGCTGGCGGCACCATCCGCCAAGGCTAAATACGACCAGAAGACCGATAGGGCAGAGTACCGTGAGGGAAAGGTGAAAAGAACGGGGCGTACCCGGGTGAAATAGAACCTGAAACCAGGCGCTTACAAGCGGTCGGAGCCCCCGGATGGGGGTGACGGCGTGCCTTTTGCATAATGAGCCTACGAGTTACCGTCACTGGCCAGATTAAGCTACTGAAGTAGCGTAGTCGAAGCGAAAGCGAGTCTGAACAGGGCGCATAGTCAGTGGGGGTAGACGCGAAACTTGGTGATCTACCCGTGGCCAGGCTGAAGGGGGGGTAACACCCCGTGGAGGGCCGAACCGATAAGCGTTGAAAAGCTTCCGGATGAGCTGCGGGTAGGGGTGAAAGGCCAATCAAACTGAGAAATAGCTCGTACTCTCCGAAATGTTTTTAGGAACAGCGTTCAGTGTTACCAGCCTAGAGGTAGAGCGACCAACAGGATGCGGGGGAGTCACATCCTACCAACTTCTGATGAACTCCGAATGCTAGGGTGGGTGCTGGGCAGTGAGGGGTGGGGTGCTAAGGTCCCATTCCGAGAGGGGAACAACCCAGACCATCCGCTAAGGTCCCCAAGTGTGTGCTAAGTTGAACAAAGGCGGTCCGGCTGCCGAGACAGCCAGGAGGTTGGCTTGGAAGCAGCCATTCCTTTAAAGAGTGCGTAACAGCTCACTGGTCGAGCGGGGCGGGCGTCGATAATAAACGGGCATCAAGCACATCACCGAAGCGGTGGACGTACACGTGAGTGTATTGTGGTAGGAGAGCATTCTATAGGGGGTGAAGTTGCAGCGCGAGCTGTGGTGGACCGTATAGAAAAGCAAATGTAGGCATAAGTAACGAGATGGAGACGAGAACTCTCCACACCGTAAGGCTAAGGTTTCCTCCGCGATGGTAGTCATCGGAGGGTTAGTCGGGTCCTAAGGGGCAGCCGAAGGGCGGGCTCTGAAGGCAAGCGGGTTAATAGTCCCGCACTGTCCATGCAGGTGGCGCCATGACGGAGCGCCGGGGGAGCTACGTCCGGCCGGAAGGGGGCGTTGAGGGGAGGCTACGGCTGAACCGAAGTTCTGAAGGGGCTTCCAAGAAAAGTGGGGTCACGCTAAGCGCATGGGTACCCGTACCGCACACCGACACAGGTAGCCGGGATGAATAATCTAAGGTGGACGAAAGAATCATGGTTAAGGAACTCGGCAAGATAACCCTGTAACTTCGGGAGAAGGGGGGCCTACCCAGCGATGGGAGGCTGCAGAGAAGACGCCCAGGCGACTGTTTACCAAAAACACAGGACTCTGCCAAATCGCAAGATGACGCATAGGGTCTGACACCTGCCCGGTGCTGGAAGGTTAAGGGGGGATGTTAGGGGCAACCCGAGGCATTGAACTGAAGCCCCAGTAAACGGCGGCCGTAACTATAACGGTCCTAAGGTAGCGAAATTCCTTGTCGGGTAAGTTCCGACCTGCACGAATGGTGTAACGATCTGGGCACTGTCTCAACCATGAGTTCGGTGAAATTGTAGTAGCGGTGAAGATGCCGCTTACCCGCCACGGGACGGAAAGACCCCGTGCACCTTTACTACAGCTTATCATGGATCGCTGGTCAGGCATGTGTAGGATAGGCGGGAGGCAGTGAAGCGGTGTCGCCAGGCATCGTGGAGCCGACCTTGAAATACCGCCCTTGGCTGACTGGTGGTCTAACCCGATGGGGGACAGTGGTTGGTGGGTAGTTTGACTGGGGTGGTCACCTCCGAAAGGGTAACGGAGGTTTCCCAAGGTCCGCTCAGGCCGGACGGTAATCGGCTGGGGAGTGCAATAGCAGAAGCGGGCTTGACAGTGAGGCCGACGGGCCGATCTGGTGCGAAAGCAGGGTATAGTGATCCGGTGGTACTGCATGGGTGGGCCATCGCTCAAAGGATAAAAGGTACGCCGGGGATAACAGGCTGATCTCCCCCAAGAGCTCACATCGACGGGGAGGTTTGGCACCTCGATGTCGGCTCGTCACATCCTGGGGCTGGAGAAGGTTCCAAGGGTTCGGCTGTTCGCCGATTAAAGTGGCACGCGAGCTGGGTTCAGAACGTCGTGAGACAGTTCGGTCCCTATCTGTGGTGGGCGTTGGAAGTTTGCGGGGATCTGTCCTTAGTACGAGAGGACCGGGATGGACGCACCGCTGGCGGATCGGTTGTCATGCCGGTGGCACGGCCGAGTAGCTACGTGCGGATCAGATAAGCGCTGAAGGCATCTAAGTGCGAAACTGGCCCCAAGATGAGACTTCCGGTATAAAGGGTTGTGCGAGACGAGCACGTTGATAGGCGGCAGGTGCAGGGCGTGAGAGCGCTAGAGCTGAGCCGTACTAATGAGCCCGGAGGTGTAGGTTTTGCTGGGTAGATCAATCAGGAAGTAAGTAAGAGTAGATAAGTCTTTCTCTGTGCTGTCCAAGACGGGTTAGTTCCCGTGTTGGACGTGCGTCAACGAACGAACAGGTTATTAGCTGGCCCGTTGTCTGGGGTCAGCGCCAGTCACAAGGAGGCTGGTGGTCATAAGGCGGGTGAGCACCTCTTTCCATCCCGAACAGAGCCGTTAAGCCCCGCACTGCCGATGGTACTGGAGTCGTTTCCGGGAGAGTAGGTAACTGCCACCTCTTGTCATTTGTAGTTGGAAGCCGTCCCCACAAGGACGGCTTTCCTGCTTTA
>NZ_QXED01000022.1 GCF_003583365.1 Fibrisoma montanum | reverse complement strand
GCCCCACGCCCCAACCCCCTTGCCCTATGCTCCGCAACTACCTCAACATCGCCGTTCGGAATCTTCGCAAGGACCGGACGTACAGCGCCATTAACATCGCCGGCCTGGCGGTGGGCATGTCGGCTTGCCTGTTGATAGCCCTGTACGTTCAACAGGAACTGAACTACGACCGCTTCTGGGCAAACGGCGAGCGAATCTACCGAATCAATCAGATCAACCGCTTCGAAGAAGACCGTCGGGCCGCTACGGTATCGATTCCGGCGGGTCCGGCCATTGCCCAGACAGTAATGGGCGTTGAGGCCATGACCCGGCTGTTTCAACGGAGTGGCAGTATGCGCGTTGCCTTACCGGGGAAATCGCCCAGACTGTTTCAGGAACAGCACGTCGTCTTTGCCGACTCCACGTTCTTCAACGTATTTGCGGTGCCGTTACGTTTAGGGAATCCCAAACGTACCCTGACGGCCCCGGCTTCGGTGGCTATTTCCGAGACGGCCGCGCGTCGATACTTCGGCAACAGCAATCCGATTGGGCAGCTGATCCGGTACGAAAATAAAGTTGACCTGACCGTCGCGGCCGTTTTCGCTGATCTCCCGTCGACCACCGATCTCAAAGCCGATTTTCTGGTTCATTTCCAAACCCTGTTTGCGGTTGAATCGGAAGGAGCGGCTGATTTTCTTCGAAAAGACTGGCTCTACAACTCAGCGCAGGCCTTCGTTCGGCTGGCCCCGGGTTATCCGGTCAGTCAGGTGGAAGCGCAGTTTCCGGGCGTTCTGCGCCGGAGCAACGACGAGCGGGTGGTCCGGCACGTTGGGCTGTATCTACAACCTCTGCACGACGTTCACCTGCACTCGGCCGACTTGTCGGGTTCTACCAGCTCAGGCAGCATTCGATACGTGACGTTGCTCTCGGTCATTGCAGGCATCACGTTGCTGATTGCCTGTTTCAACTTCATCAACCTCGCCACGGCTTACTCGCTTCGCCGGGCTAAAGAAGTTGGACTTCGCAAAACACTGGGGGCAGTCCGTAGTCAGCTGGTAGGTCAGTTCCTCGGTGAAGCCCTGCTCATGAGCAGTCTGGCATTCGGGCTGGCGTCGGTGCTGGCCGTGGTGCTGCTCCCCTACCTCAACCAGTTTACGGGTCAGTCGTTCCGCAACGCCGATTTCCTGCGTCCGGACCTGCTGTCGATCTGGATTGGCCTGTTCCTGCTAACGGGTCTGCTGGCCGGTACGTATCCGGCTTTTTTCGCATCCAAATTCCGACCCGTTCTGGCGCTCAAAGGGCAGATCAGCGAACGGCAGCTTCGCGGGGTAGGCTTCCGGCAGGTTCTGGTAGTAGCGCAATTCAGCGTGTCGATGGTGCTGATTGTAGCGGCCGTTATCATTTTCCAGCAACTGACGTATCTGCGCAACAAACCGCTGGGCTTCCGGAAAGAGCAGGTTGTTACCATTCCGCTATTCGGCAGTGGTGCATCGGGTAATCTGCCGCAGGGCATCGACGGGCCGCTACGGCTGCGGATGAATACCTTTGAGGAGGCCGTGGTGCAATCGAGTCGGGTGAAAGGCATTACGGCTCTGTCGGGCCTGCCGGGTAGCGGCTACGTTCGTTCGCTGGTCGTGCCAGAAGGCAAAACAGAGCAAAGCAACGTGTTTGCGGCCTGGGTTTCGGTCGATTACGATTTCCTGCAAACACTGGGGGTTCCGCTGCTGGCCGGCCGTGATTTTTCCAAGCAAACGGGTACCGATCATCTCGCGGCTTTCATACTGAACGAGTCGGCGGCCAAATCGTTTGGCTACGCGAACGCAGCCGCGGCCGTTGGGCGGCCGATTCAGCGCGGGGGCGAAGGCGGCAAAAAAGGCCTGATCATCGGCGTCGTGAAAGACTTCCATTTCGACCCGCTCGAACAGCCGCTGGAACCGCTGATTATTGACATTGACGTACCGCGCTTCACGGTTTTTGCCGTTAACGTGCTGCCGGATCGGATGCCGGAAACGATCGCTCATCTGAAAAAACAATGGGAGACGTTTTTCCCCGAGCGGCCGTTCGAGTACGCCTTCCTCGACGAAACGCTGGATAACCTGTATCGCATCCAGGAGAAGCAAGGGCAGTTGCTGGGCCTGTTTGCCGGTCTGGCCATGTTCATTTCCTGCCTGGGGCTGTTCGGACTGGTAGCTTACAGCACCGTTCAGCGCATCAAAGAAATTGGCGTCCGCAAAGTCCTGGGGGCATCGGTATCCGGTATCGTCGGGCTGCTGTCGAAAGACTTTTTGAAGCTGGTGCTGATCGCCATTCTGATTGCGTCGCCGGTGGCCTGGTGGGCCATGAGCCAGTGGCTGAACGATTTTGCCTATCGGATCGACATTGCCTGGTGGGTCTTTGCGCTGGCCGGTTTGCTCGGGATTGGCATTGCCTTACTGACCGTCAGCTTCCAGAGTGTGAAAGCTGCGTTGATGAACCCGGTGAAAAGTTTACGAACGGAATAGCGTGGGCAGGGGGCGTGGGGCTAAGGGCGTGGGGTCAAGCGCCCTCTGCCCTACGCACTATACCATGCAGCCAGAAAGCAGCCACCTGCATCTTATGCACGGACCATTCTTAATCAAATCGTTATGATACGTAATTATTTCAAAATCGCCTGGCGGAGTTTATTAAAAAACAAGCTCTTTTCGGGCATTAACATTGTGGGTTTAGCACTCGGTATGACGTGCAGCCTGTTAATCTGGTTGTGGGTAAAGGACGAACTGAGCTATGACCGATTTATGCCCGACATTGATCAGCTCTACGCAGTACGGATCAATTTCATAGGCGACGACAAAACAGAAACGAGTACACTCACGAATGGTCTCCTGGCGGGCATACTGAAGAAGGAAATTCCGGAGGTGCAGTATTCCACTAAGGTTCAGTTTCCGCAGGAGTTGCTGATTAAGGCTGGTGACAAAGCCGTGAAAGAAAATGGGTTTTACGCTACCGCTGACTTTTTCAAGGTTTTCAACGTACCAACGATCTACGGTAATGCGGATGCCGCTCTGGCTGACCTGAGCAAGATCATCATTACCCGACGGACAGCCGAGAAGTTTTTCGGGACGGATGCGGCCCTTGGAAAGCAGTTGCAATTCAACAACGCAACGTACTACACGGTCGGCGCGGTGATCGACGACCTGCCGACTACGTCATCGCTTCAGTTCGACTGGCTGATCAACTACGATGTGCAGGAGCAGGACTGGAAGAAAACATGGGGTAACAGCTTTTGCATGACCTATGTGAAGCTGACTCCGCAGGCTAGCCAGGCGAAAGCCGAAGCCAACATGGCGGGTATTTATAAGCGCTACACCGACTGGAAGGCCATTATTCACCCAGTTCTGCAACCGATGCAGGACGTTCACCTGTACACGAAGTACGAGAACGGTCAGGCCGTTGGTGGCCGAATCGAATACGTACGCATTTTCGCTCTGGTCGCCCTATTTATCCTGCTCATTGCCTGCGTTAATTTCATGAATCTGGCCACAGCCCGCTCGGCTATGCGGGCGAAAGAAGTGGGCGTTCGGAAGGTGGTGGGTGCGCTGCGTTCATCGCTGATTGGGCAGTTCCTCAGCGAAGCCATACTGACCAGCCTGTTGGCGGTGGTAGTTGCTATACTCCTGACTACGCTGGTTTTACCTACGTTCAACTCCGTTTTTGAGAAGCAGATTACACTCGATCTAAACGAGCCGATCCTTTGGCTGAGCATCGTCGTATTGGTTGTCGTAACGGGTTTTGTCGCGGGGAGTTACCCAGCCCTGTTTCTCTCGTCGTTGCAGCCGATTCGAATCTTGAAAGGCACCCTCAACTTTGGGGCAGGGGCAATCCATTTCCGCCGGGCGCTGGTCGTTTTTCAATTTATGTTGTCGACCTTTCTCATCATCGGCATGCTCGTCGTAGGCCGGCAGATGAACTACATCCAAAACAAAAAACTGGGTCTTGACCGCGAAAACATCCTGTACACGACTATAGAAGGCGATCTGGGCGATGAAACCGGAAAACGGCTGGAGACCTTCCGACAGGAGCTGATACGGTTGCCATCCATTGCTTCAGCAACGACCACCATGACGTTGCCGCAGAACATTCAAAGTTCATCAGGGGACCTGAACTGGCTGGGTAAACCGGAGAATATCGACGCCAACGCATCAGCCATGACGATTGGGTATGATTTCATCCGAACGATGGGTATCCAGTTGGTCGACGGCCGCGATTTTGACAAGAATAGACCGGCCGATTCATCCGCTTATCTCATCAATGAATCAACTGTTAAGTTGATGAAGATGCAAAATCCGGTTGGCAAGCAGGTTAAGTTCTGGAATGGTTGGGGCCCCATCATCGGGGTAATGAAGGACTTTCACCTGCAGTCGCTGCATCAACCCATCACCCCATTGGTCCTGGCACTGGCACCCAGCAATACCAGCTACATACTGATTCGGACGGAAGCTGGAAAAACCCAACAGGCCATCGCGGATGTGGAGCGGCTGACGAAGCGGTTTAACCCAAACTATCCGTTTGACTATCACTTCGCCGACGAAGAGTATGACAAGATGTACCGCAGCGAACAACAGGTCAACACGTTGATCAACTACTTTGGTGTACTGGCCATTGTGATCTCATGCCTCGGCTTATTCGGGCTTGCCGCCTTTACAGCCCAGCAGCGAACAAAAGAGATCGGTGTCCGCAAGGTACTCGGGGCTAGTGTAGCCAATATTGTCTCTCTGTTGTCCACGGACTTTCTGAAGTTGGTATTTGTCGCGTTGGTGCTGGCGACGCCCCTTGCCTATTGGGCGCTGAGCAAATGGCTGGGCAGCTTTGAATACCGGACCGAACTATCGTGGTGGCTATTCAGCGCAGGCGCTGTACTGGCTACGTTGGTCGCTCTCCTGACAATTAGTTATCAAAGTATCAAAGCTGCGTTGATGAACCCGGTGAAAAGTTTACGAACGGAATAGCGTGGGGGTTAGGGCGTAGGGCAGGGGGCGTGGGGTATAACTGCCCTTAGCCCCAGGCCCCACGCCCCAATCCCTACGCCCAACCCCCTTGTCTTATGCTACGTAATTATTTTAAAATCGCTGTCCGTACCCTGCGCAAACACGTTGGGTTCACTTTTATCAACATCGTTGGCCTGGCTGTCGGGCTGGCCTGCTGCCTGCTCATCACGCTCTACGTCGTCGACGAACTGAGCTACGACCGCTTCCACGCGAAGGCCGACCGTATCTACCGCATCAATTCAGACATCAAGTTTGGCGGGAATGACATGAAAATGGCGGTGTCGCCCGATCCGGTCGGCCCTACGCTCAAACAGGACTATCCACAAGTGGAGCAGTTTGTTCGGCTGCATGAGCGGGGTACATGGCTGGTGAAACCGGCAGGATCGGCTACCAATCTGCGCGAAGCACACATTACGTTCGCGGATTCCACGCTGTTCGATGTCTTTACGTTACCGCTCGTGACCGGCGATCCAAAACGGGCGTTAGCTTCCCCAAACACGGTGGTCATCAGCGAGTCGGCGGCTAAGCGGCACTTTGGTAGTCAGGATGCGGTAGGTAAAACCTTGATTTTTGACAACAACAAAGCCTTCAAGGTAACCGGCGTCATGCGCGATATGCCGGCCAATTCGCATTTCCACTCGGACTTCTTCCTGACCATGCTCAATGACGATTACCCCTGGGGACAATGGCTCAGCAATAATCACTATAACTACATTGTTCTGCGGGAAGGCGTTGACTACAAGCAGTTTGAAAAGAATTTCGACACCGTTATCGAGAAGTACGTTGGTCCTCAGGCGCTTCAGGCCATTGGTTCAACAATGGATCAGTTCAGAAAGGCCGGCAACCGATACCGGTTATGGCTGATGCCCGTCACGGACATTCACCTGCACTCTAAGCAGCAGATCGAGTTTCTGCCGACCGGAGATATTCAATACGTCTACATCTTCTCGGCCGTAGCGCTGTTCATTCTGCTGATTGCCTGCATCAACTTCATGAACCTGGCTACGGCCCGGTCGGCCAACCGCGCCAAGGAAGTGGGCGTCCGGAAAGTACTCGGCTCCGAGCGGCAGCAGCTCATCGGGCAGTTTATGGCCGAGTCGGTGCTGATGACCGTGCTGGCTATGGGGTTAGCCCTGGTTATGGTATCCGCGGCTATTCCTCTCTTCAATACCATTGCGGCCAAAGAGTTAACAATGCAAAACCTCTTATCGCCGTACCTGTTGCCAATCCTGATCGTCCTGCCCATTGTCGTGGGCTTGCTGGCAGGCAGTTACCCGGCCTTCTTCCTGTCGTCGTTCAAACCGATCAGCGTTCTGAAAGGCCGCATCAACGTTAGTTTCAAAAACGTTGGTCTGCGAAGTGGTTTAGTCGTTTTTCAGTTTGCCATGTCGGTCATTCTGATTGTCGGAACGATTATTGTCTATCGGCAGATCACCTACATTCAAAACAAAAACCTGGGTTTCAAGCGGGATCAGATTCTGACCATAAATGATGTGTACTCACTCGGTAAGCAGGCCGAAACCTTCAAGCAGGAAGTTCTGCGCCTGCCCGGTGTAGTAAGCGGATCCGTGTCGGGGTTCCTGCCCACACCGTCGAGCCGAACCGATAATTCGTTCTTTCCGGAGGGGCAGGTTGATCAACGGAATGCGGTTAGCATGCAGGCCTGGGGTGTTGACCACGACTACGTTAAAACGCTGGGTATGCAGATTGTCCAGGGTCGGGATTTCTCCCGCGCGTTCGGCTCCGACTCGTCGGCCGTGATTCTGAACGAGACAGCCGCTAAACTCTTCGGCGGCAAAGACATTCTCGGCAAACGGATTATGTCGTTCGATGATCCAACGCTCAAGTCGTTCAGGACCTTTACGGTTATCGGCGTGGTGAAAAACTTCCATTTCGAATCACTCCGGCGTAACATCGGGGCGCTGGGGTTAGTGCTGGATGCCAACAGCGGGGCGGCTTCGTTCCGGTTAAGCAGCACCAACCTGCCCGCTTTAGTAAGCCAGATCGAAAGCAAATGGAAGCAGTTGGCACCGGGTCAGCCCTTCGACTACGCGTTTATGGAAGAGGCTTTCGACAACATGTACCGGGCCGAACAGCGCATCGGCACCATCGCCATTACGTTCGCGGTTCTGGCCATTCTGATTGCCAGCCTGGGGCTGTTCGGGTTAGCCGCCTTCATGGCCGAACAGCGGACCAAGGAGATTGGCGTTCGGAAAGTCCTCGGCGCGTCGGTGTTCAGCATCGTCGGGCTGCTGTCCAAAGACTTTTTAAAGCTGGTGCTGATCGCTATTCTGATCGCGTCGCCGGTGGCCTGGTGGGCCATGAGCCAGTGGCTGAACGATTTTGCCTACCGCATCGACATTGACTGGTGGGTGTTTGCCCTGGCGGGCGTACTGGCTGCGCTGGTCGCCCTGCTGACGGTCAGCTTCCAGAGTATCAAGGCGGCTTTGATGGATCCCGTAAAGAGTTTAAGAGCTGAATAGCGTGGGGCAGGGGCTCTTTACCCTGCGCCCCCTGCCCCACGCCCTTAGCCCCACGCCCCACGCCCTAACCCCACGTACCTTATGCAACCCACCTACCTAAAAATCAGCTTACTGGCTCTACTTGCTGCCTGCTTGTTCCTCCCTTCGGCACAGGCCCAGCTCACCACGCCACCCATCGGTGGCAACAAAAAAGCGTCGGTATCGGAGCAGATCGGGCTGACAACCGTTACGGTTCGTTACGACCGACCCGGCGTGAAAGGACGAGAGGGTAAGATCTGGGGAACACCGCTGGCGCACTACGGCTTCCAGGACCTGGGGTACGGTCCGGGCCAACCCGCACCCTGGCGGGCCGGGGCTAACGAAACCACTACGATTACGTTTTCTGACGACGTGCGGGTGGAAGGAAAGCCGCTGCCGGCCGGAACCTACGGCCTCTTTATGAACCTCGGCGAGCAGGAAACCACCGTTATCTTCTCCAAGATTGTCGTTTCGTGGGGCAGTTATTACTACGATCCGGCGATGGACGTCCTGCGCGTGTCGGTCAGAAACCAACCCCTCGACCGATCGGTGGAGTGGCTGACGTACTCGTTCGTAAACCAGACCGACAGTTCGGCCGCGGTGGCCCTATCGTGGGAGAAACAGATGATTCCGTTTACGGTAAGCGTCGATCTGGTCGGGCAGCAGATGGCCTCGTTCCGTCGCGAACTGCTGTCCAAACCCGGCTTCACCTGGCAGTCGCTGGTGCAGGCCGCTACGTATTGCCTGACCACCAGTCGTGATTTGAAACAGGGACTGATCTGGGCCGATCAGGCCATCAGCGCCCGCTACGTAGGTCAGAAGAACTTTCAGACGCTCAGTACCAAAGCCGCCGTGCTGACAGCCCTCAGACGGTCCGAAGAAGCCAATGCCCTGATGGCCGAGGCCTTGCCCCTCGGCACCATGAATGACCTGCATCAGTACGGTCGCAGTCTGCTGACCCAACAACGGAGTCAGGAAGCTTACGCCATTTTCAAAGCCAACTACGACAAGCACCCCAATCAGTTTACGACGAACATCGGCATGAGCCGGGGCTTAGCAGCCATCGGTAAGCCTAAAGAAGCCCTGCCCTACCTACAAAATGCGCTGGCGCAAGCGCCTGACCCGCAGAACAAAGCCAGCGTAGAAGCGATGATCAAAGCCATTTCGGAAGGCAAGACCCTGTAGAGCTGCCACACTAGGTTGACTCCCTGACCAGCAAGCACGCCAAACCCACACACCCATGTTGAAGAACTACCTGAAAACCGCCCTGCGCAGTTTGTTGAAAAACAAGATGAATACCGCGATTAACATCACGGGTTTATCGATTGGTATGGTCTGTTGCATCCTGATTGTCATGTACGTAACGGATGAGCTGAGCTACGACCGATACTGGGCCAACGGGGAACAGATTTACCGGATGGCGCTGGAACGCAGGTATCCCGACCGCAGCGCGAGATACGCCATCATTCCGGCCTCTTACGCCCAGGACGTCAAACGAGAGATTCCGGAGGTAGCCGAAAGTGTCCGGCTGATAAGCTTTGGCGGCAACGCCCCTACCCTGCTGAAATACCAGAATCAGACCCTCGAAGAGCGGCATGTTATGCTGGCCGATTCGAGTTTCTTCAGGGTGTTTCAGGTGCCGCTGCTGGAAGGGAAGCCGGATCTGGTCCTGAATCGACCGAACACCGTCGTACTGACCCAGAGCACGGCCAAGCGAATCTTTGGCAACGCTAACCCCATCGGCAAGACGCTCGAAATTGTACAGGGTCCCAAGCTGGAAGTGACGGGCATCTGCGAAGACCTGCCCAAAAATGTACACTTCACCTTCGACTTTCTGGCCTCAGCGCGGGGCTTTCCGGTAGCCGACCAGATCAATCACATCAGTTTTTCGTCCACTACGTATCTGCGGCTACGTCCCAACGCCAACCCCGACGCGGTTCAGGCCAAGTTTCCGGCTCTTGTTGCTAAATACGCGGCTGGTGAAGTCGAACGTAATTTCGGCGTCAGCTACGACCAGTACCTGAAAGCGGGGAATGGTTATTTCTATTTTCTGCAGCCCCTACGCAGCATTCACCTTGATTCCAACCTGGAGAGCGAATTACAGCCCAACGGCAACCGCACACTGGTTTACATGTTTATGGTCATTGCGGGTTTCGTGCTTCTGATTGCCTGCATCAACTTCATGAATCTGGCCACGGCCCGGTCGTCGGAGCGGGCCAAAGAGGTAGGCATCCGGAAATCGCTGGGCTCGACGAACGGCCAACTGGCAGCCCAGTTCCTGACGGAGTCGGTGCTGCTGAGCCTGTTCAGTTTCACGGTGGCTATCGGGCTGGTGATTATGCTACTGCCGCTATTCAACGAACTGGCCCGTAAGGAGTTGTCGGCCTTGTTCCTGATCCGGTGGACTACGTTGCCGGTCCTGTTCATTCTGGCGTTGTTGGTCGGCTTGCTGGCGGGCAGCTATCCGGCCGGCGTATTGTCCTCGTTCGAACCGATCAAGGTACTCAAGGGTAAGTTCTTCTCCACGCGCCAGGGCCACCTGCTGCGAAATGGCCTGGTCGTATTCCAATTCGCCATCTCGATCATACTCATCATCAGCACGTTGATCGTATATCGGCAGTTACACTACGTTCAGAACAAGGCGTTAGGATTTGCCAAGGAAGCGGTCATCACCGTACAGGGTGCCGGCTTTCTGGGTCCCAACACCGAAGCCTTCAAACAGGACATCGGGCAGATTGCGGGTGTGCAGACCGTCGGCGGAGCAAGCGCTATACCGGGTCAGCCCAACTACTTCGGCATAACGTTCAGGAAAGAAGGCGACCGCGAAACCGTAACGGGGCGTGGTCTGGTGGCAGATGATCAATACCTGCAAACTATGCAGATGACGATGACGGCCGGCCGGCCCTTCTCCAGGGCGTTCAATGACTCCTTATCGGTTGTCATCAACGAAGAAGCCGCCAAAGAACTCGGCCTGGCTGACCCCATTGGGAAGCGCGTCGTCAGCCCCGATGATTTTGGCCGGGAGGGCGATGCCGAAGTGGTGTACACGGTGGTCGGGGTGGTCAAAAACTTTCATTTTACGTCGCTGCACCAACGGATTGCGCCCCTGTTCATCATCAACGACCGCTGGTTCGGGCGCAACAACAACCAGATCGTCATGCGCATCCAGTCGCCGGAACCGCAGGCGGTGCTGGCCCGGACCGAAGGCATCTGGAAGCGCTATTTGCCCGATCAGCCGTTTCACTACTCATTTCTTGAATCAGACTGGGGGGCTTTGTATCAGTCGGAGCAGGTGTCGCAGCGTATCTTTGGCGTGTTCTCCCTGCTGGCTATTCTGATTGCCTGCATGGGTCTGCTGGGCCTGGCCATCTACATCATCCAACAGCGAACGAAAGAAATTGGCGTACGGAAGGTCCTGGGGGCGAGCATTCCGGGCATTGTCGCCTTGTTGTCAAAAGACTTCCTGAAGCTGGTGTTTATCGCGTTCATTCTGGCGTCGCCCGTGGCCTGGTACGCCATGAACCGCTGGTTGCAGGACTTTGCCTATAAGATCGACATCGAGTGGTGGGTGTTTGCCGTTGCCGGAGTGCTGGCCGTCGGTATTGCCTTGCTGACCGTCAGCTACCAGAGCGTCAAAGCCGCGCTGATGAACCCGGTGAAGAGTTTGCGGGCGGAGTAGCGTAGGGCTTGGGGCTAAGGGCGTGGGGCATGGGGTAGAGGTAGCAGTACCCCATGCCCCATGCCCTACGCTCCCTACCCCCCCAGCTCTCGAATGACCCGGCACGGATTCCCGGCCGCAAACACGTTGGCTGGTATATCCTTCGTCACGACGCTGCCCGCGCCGATGGTGGTGTTGTCGCCGATGGTTACGCCGGGGCACACGATGACGCCACCGCCGAGCCACACGCTGTTGCCGATGGTGATGGGAGCCGCCAGTTCGGGGCCTTTGTCGCGCTCGACGGCATCGACGGGGTGGTAGGCTGCGTAGAGTTGCACATTCGGAGCACATTGAAAGTTGTTGCCGATAGTGATGCGGGCGCAATCCAGAAAGGTGCAGTTGAAATTGAGAAAGCAGTTCTCGCCGAAGGTGATAAACGAGCCGTAATCACAATAGAACGGCGGCTGAATGTTAAGCCCCGGCCCAAAACCGCCCAGAAGCTGTTGAAAAATGGCCTGTCGCTCGGGTTCAGCGTGGTGGGGGGTTCGGTTGAATTCAGAGAATAGGGCGCGGGCTCTGAAACGCATCTCAACCAGCGTTGGGTCGTTGGCAATGTACAGTTCGCCCGCCAGCATCTTTTCCAGTTCGGTTTTCATAGCATCTAGTCGTTGGTCCTGATGATGGTGTAAGTTAGCGAGGAAGTCTGAAGCCTGGCCCCCCGGCAGGCTGTAACGGCTTGCTTTTTACGCCCTGATGGCCTGTCCGTAACTGTACGGCCTTACGTCCGTTTGCGGACATTCCCGGCACAACCGAAATCAGTAAATTCTCAAAATCAACACATTACAAGTCTGGTACGAGGTTTGGGCTGACCTTTTGCAACTTGTTCAAAGTAATCCCGGCCGACGTTCATGATCAAGAACTACCTTAAAATTGCGTGGCGGAATCTGCTCAAGCACCCGACGACCACCGGCATTCACCTGCTCGGCCTGACGGTGGGCCTGACGACCTGCCTGTTGATTCTGCTGTTTATCCAGAATGAGTGGAGTTACGACCGCCATCATAAACTAGGAGAACGCATTTACCGCGTCAACGAAATTGCAACCGTCGGCGGAGAGGTCGAACGATCCGGGACAACGCCTTATCCGTTGTCCCTGGCTCTGCGCAATGACTTTTCCGACTGGTCGAAAATCACCCGGATCCACGCCGACCGCGACGTGAGAATCATGGTATCGCGGGAGAAGATTCTGCTGGAAGACAAGGTGCTCTTTGCCGAACCGGAGTTGTTTGAGCTCTTCGCTCTTGATATGGTTTCGGGCAATAGCCGCACAATTTTGAGCCAGCCCAACCAGGTGATTCTGACGGAAAGTACAGCCAAGACGTATTTTGGCACAACCCCGGCCGTGGGCAAAACGCTCAAGCTCGACAACAAAGTGACGGTGCAGGTAGCGGGCATCATGCGCGATATCCCCTCGCAGTCGATTCTGAACGCCCGGATGATTATATCCTTCCCGACCATGAAGGATTACTTCGAGTTTTCGCTGGATCAGTGGGGCGTCCGCTCCGGGGGAAGCGTATTCGCCCTGCTGCCCGAAGGCCGCTCGCCCGAACAGTACACGGCCCGGCTGGCTGCAGCCAGTAAAAAATACTTCGCTGAAGAGCGGGGCTCAACGCATCAACTGGTACTTCAGCCCTTGCACGATATACACTTCAATCCGGATTTTGACGGCAGCAAATTCGCCCCGCCGATCTCACCAACCTACCTCTACGTATTCGGCATTGTGGGTTTGTTCGTGCTCCTGATCGCCTGCGTCAACTTCATCAATATGTCGACGGCCCGCGCCATGACCCGCGCCCGCGAGGTCGGCGTTCGGAAGGTGGTCGGCGCAACGCAGGGCCAGCTGGTCAGTCAGTTTCTGAGTGAAGCATTCTGGCTGGCTGGTTTGTCGGCGGTGCTGGCGCTGGTGTTAACGTACGGCCTTCTGCCCTCGGTGAACGACTTCATGCAGAAGCAGATCGGGTTTCGGTGGACCGAATCGGTACTCTTTATGACGGTGCTGGCCGTGCTGACGACGGTTCTGGCGGGCAGTTACCCGGCCTTTTTTCTGGCGCGGTTTGTACCGGTCAAAGTTCTGAAAGCTCATGCCGAGCCAGGTCGGCGGGGTCAGGCCTGGCTGCGCCAGGGGCTGGTCGTTTTTCAATTTACCATCTCGCTAGTGCTGGCCGTGGGCGTACTGGTGGTTTATCGTCAGATGAGTTATTTCCGGCAGAAAGATCTGGGATTCAGCCGCGAGGCAATTGTGACGGTGAGCTTGCCGGAAACCCGGAATCTGAGACCATTGGGACAGGAATTCCGGCAGATTCCGGGCGTTGAACACGTTTCGTTTGCGCTCGGAGCGCCCACGTCGGACAATAACTTCGGGACCGACATGCACCCTGATCCTACGAATGAAGACAAAAAAATAGGCATATCGCTCAAAGTTGTTGATGCCGACTACCTGGAAACGTACGGACTGACGCTGCTGGCTGGTCGCTTCCTCGAACACCGCGATACGCTGGGTATATCCGGCAAGATTCCCGAAGAGCAACGGCGTTACGTGTTTGTGGTTAACGAAACCGTAGTGAAAGCGCTGGGCCTGTCGAAGCCTGAACAGGCACTCGGGCGTAAAATCAGGGCGGGCATCAACAACATCACGGCCGAAATTGTCGGCGTTGTCAAAGACTTTCACAGCAGTTCGCTCCGCAAACCGATTGAGCCGGTGGTCATGATGAACTTCCCGTACTTCTACCGAACGGCGGGCCTGAAGTTACAGACGGCGAACTACCAGAAAACTATAGCCGCTGTTGAGCGCACCTTCCGAACGTTTTACCCGGAAGGCCTCTTTGACGCCAAGTTTCTGGATCAGAGCCTACAGGAGCAATACGAGGAAGAAGAGCGCCAGTTTACGTTGCTGAGGGTGTTTGCGGGCCTTGCCCTGGTCATCTGCTGCCTGGGTTTGTGGGGGCTGGCTACGTTCATCATCGAACGCCGGACCAAGGAAATCGGTGTTCGGAAAGTCCTCGGCGCGTCGGTGCCGAGC
Source organism: Fibrisoma montanum (assembly GCF_003583365.1). Lineage (GTDB taxonomy): Bacteria > Bacteroidota > Bacteroidia > Cytophagales > Spirosomataceae > Fibrisoma > Fibrisoma montanum. Next base: position 13,762 of record NZ_QXED01000022.1, on the reverse strand, counting down.
CTGGTGGCGCTGCTGTCCAGAGACTTCCTGAAACTAATCCTGGTAGCCATTGTCCTCGCAACGCCCCTGGCCTGGTTCGCCATGAATCAGTGGCTCAACGACTTCACCTACAGGATTGAGATTGAGTGGTGGATGTTTGTGGTCGTGGGGTTGCTGGCTACGGGGGTCGCCGTCTTAACCGTCAGCTTCCAGAGCATCAAAGCCGCCCTGATGAATCCCGTAAAATCATTACGTACTGACTAGCGTAGGACTAGGGGCCTGGGGCAGAGGGTTCTTCACCCCACGCCCCAAGCCCCCTGCCCTACGCCCCAAGCCCTAACCCCTTGCCAATATGTTGCGCAACTATTTTAAAATCGCCTGGCGGAACCTGATTCGCTACAAAGGCTACACGTTCATCAACATCGCCGGTCTGTCGATTGGACTGGCTTGCTGTCTGGTGATCTTTCTGTTTGTCCAGGATGAATTGAGTTACGATGCCTTCCACGCGAAGGCCAACCGGATACACCGCATCGTCAACCACCGGACATCGGATGGACGCGAAATGGACCTGGCCAGAACGCCACCTCCCTTTGGCCCTACCTTACGGACTACGTTCCCGGAGGTCGAGAACATGGTGCGTATTTTCGATTTCGGCAGCAAGGAGCTGGTTGCCTACGAAGACAAGAAGTTCTTCGAAGCCGACATCGTACTGGCCGATTCAACCTTCTTCGACGTGTTCTCGTTCCGGCTGACGCGGGGCAATCCGGCTGAGGTGCTGCGCGGGCCGAACTCCATTGTGCTGTCGGAGACGATGGCCCGCAAATACTTCGGCAATCAGGACCCGGTCAATAAAGTGCTCACGATTGATAATACCTACAAATTCCGGGTGACGGGCGTCATGCAGGACGTTCCGGCGCAATCGCACCTTAACGTCAATTTTGTAGGCTCGCTGGGTGTGTTGCGCGATATGGTCGGAGCAGAGCGCATGGCAAACTGGGGCTGGCAGCAGTTCTTCACGTATATCGTGTTGCCGGAGAATTACGACCCAGACAAGCTAAACAGCAAGCTGCCCGCTTTCTTTGCGCAACATGCGGGGGATGAGGCTGGTAATGACAACTATCATCTGCAGGCGCTGAAAGACGTTCACCTCCGCTCCACTGACATCGAGTACGACCTCGCTCGGAAAGGCGACATCCGTTACGTCTACGCATTTGCCGTTGTTGCACTGTTTACGTTGCTGATTGCCTGCTTCAATTTCATGAATCTGTCAACCGCCCGCTCGGCCCGCCGGGCCAAGGAAGTAGGGCTGCGCAAAGCCGTGGGAGCCGAGCGTACGCAGCTTATTGGACAGTTTCTCGGCGAATCGGTGTTGCAGACGGGTCTGGCATTGGTGCTGGCCGTGGCGTTGACGCTTGTGGCGGTACCAACGATCAATACCTGGGCGGGTAAATCATTAAGTTCCTCATCGGTTCTGACGGTCCCGTTCATCCTGGGTCTACTGGCTACAGGACTGCTGGTCGGCCTGCTGGCGGGCAGTTATCCGGCCTTTTTCCTGTCGGCGTTCCGGCCCATCAAAGTGCTGAAAGGCGATATGAAGGGGTCGCAGGGCGGGGCGTTTCTGCGCAAAAATCTGGTGGTTGTTCAGTTTACGGTGTCCATCATCCTGATCATCGGCGCAGGCATTGTGTTCTACCAGATGCGCTATATCCAGCAAAACAACATGGGCTTCACAAAGGAGCAGCTGGTGATGGTTCCGCTCCGTACGGCCGACATCGCTAAAAACATCGAGACGATTAAGGCTGAGCTCCTGAAGAACCCATCCATCACAGCGGCTACGGCCTGCTATGGTGTGCCGGGAGGTCGGTTTGCGGGTGACGGCATCAACCTACCGGGCAAGCCTAAACAGTTCTCCACCAATATGTTCCTCGTCGATTATGACTACATTCCGACGCTGGACATGACGATGGTGGCCGGTCGTAACTTCTCCCGATCCTTCGGCACCGACGCGGATCAGGGTTTCATTCTGAACGAAACAGCCGTAAACGTGCTGGGATGGGGCAAACCCGCCGATGCCATTGGTAAAGAGATTCTTTGGCCCAGATGGTCGCCCCCGACACCGAGCGACACGATCAAACGGGGTAAAGTTATCGGTGTGGTGAAAGACTTCAACTACAAGACCGTCCACCAGAAGATTGAGCCGATGGTGTTACACATTGTGCCATCAGAATATGCCTACCTTGTTGTTCGCATCCGGCCAGAAGCCACAACAGCCGCTTTGAGCGTGTTGCAGGCAAAATGGCAGTCGCTGGCGAGCGATTGGCCATTTGAGTACACCTTCCTGGACGAGCAGTTTGCGGAGCAATACCGCTCGGAGCAGATTTTCAGCAAGGTGTTCGGTCTGTTTACGTTCCTGTCCATTTTCATTACGTGCCTGGGTCTGTTCGGCTTAGCCGCGTTCACAGCCGAGCAGCGCACCAAGGAAATTGGGGTGCGGAAAGTTCTCGGTGCCAGCGTCACAAACATTCTGGTGTTGCTCAGCAAAGACTTCCTGAAACTGGTCCTGATCGCCATCATCCTGGCATCGCCGGTGGCCTGGTACGCGATGAATCAGTGGCTGCAGGGCTTCGCGTACAAGATTGACATTGAGTGGTGGATGTTTGTCCTGGCCGGTGTTCTGGCTACGTTGGTGGCCATCCTGACGGTAGGTTTCCAGAGTATCAAAGCGGCCCTGATGAATCCCGTAAAAAGTCTGCGTACTGAATAGCGTGGGGTTGGGGCAGGGGGCGTAGGGCAGGGGGCATGGGGTATAACTGCCCTTAGCCCCCTGCCCCAAACCCCCAGCCCCGCGCCCTTAGCCCCAACCCCCTTGCCCTATGCTTCGTAACTACGTCAAAATCGCCCTCCGTCGGCTGTGGACTGACAAGACCCACACGGCTATCAATGTGCTGGGTTTGGCACTGGGGATGACGTGCTGCCTGGTCATCTACGTCTTTGTTCGCTACGAACTCAGCTTCGACGGCTTTCATACCAATGCCGACCGGATCTACCGGATCGTTGAACATAGCCGGAAAGCCGATGGGGTTCAATATTGGGCGACCACGGCCTATCCGCTGGCCGAGGCCATTCGCAGGGAGATGCCGGGCGTCGAGGTTACGCAAACGGCCGGTCCCGATAGCCGCATCATCAACTCGGTCGATGAGCGTGGCAACGTGCATCGCTTCGAGGAAAAGCGGCTGATGTTTACCGACGAGCATTATCTGCGGCTGTTTGATTTTGGTAAGGCCTTTCCGAACGGGATCTGGCTGGCCGGCAATGCCGAAACTGCATTCGAGCAACCCAACGCCGTCGTATTGACGCAGAAACTGGCCGAGCGTTATTTTGCCGGGCACGCTGGTCGGTACGAACAAATTGTGGGCAAGACGCTGACGCTCAACAACTCAGACCGGTTGGTTGTGTCGGGTATCATTCGTAATCCGCCCCGCAACACGAACCTGCTGTTCGATATGCTGGTGAACTACCGGTTCTTCAAGGCTAACAACCCATATCCTACGAACAACTGGTCCGGCAACTATCAGGGTATCACCTACGTTTCGCTTCCCGCCGGTACTGATCCACAGGCATTTGAGCGTCAATTGGTGTCGTTGAAAAAAAAGTATATGAAGGCGGAAGACAACCGCCGAATCAGCTACGTCCTGCAGCCACTGGCCCAAATCCATACCGAAACGAGGTACGAAGATTTCTTCGGCGGCTACGTTGTCAGTCGCGAGATGCTGTTGGGGCTGGCCAGCCTGGCCGTTTTTCTCATCCTGATCGCGTCGTTCAATTTTATCAACCTGACAACTGCGCAAGCCATCCGACGCCGGAAAGAGGTGGGCGTTCGGAAGGTGGTGGGCAGCACGAAAGGGCAGCTTTTTGGCCAGTTCACTGGCGAAACGCTCGTTGTTACTACGATTGCCGGTTTGATTTCGCTCGGGGTGCTGAGTGTACTGCTGGATTGGTTGAACCAGTCCTTATCCATCATCAATCTTGATTTAAGTACTGACACCACCGTATGGCTATTCAGCGCGGGGCTGGCCGTGACAGTAGCCGCGCTGGCAGGCTTCTACCCCGCCATTGTCTTATCCAATGTCAAACCCATCGCGGCCTTAAAGGACACCGTTACGCAACAGCGCCACCGCTTCTCACTACGTCAGGGACTGATTGTGTTGCAGTTCTGCATCACCTACGCTCTGTTGGTCGGAACGATTGTGGCATCCCAGCAGATGGATTTTTTCCGGAACAAAGAACTGGGCTTTGCCAAAGACGCCATCCTTACCGTCAATGGGCCGCGCAATCAGGTGGCCGAAAAGATGGAGGTGTTCCGCCAGCAACTACTGAAGAACCCATCCGTTAAAGGGGTCAGTTTTTCCAGCGGTGCTCCGATCACGAAGAACCACTACGGCACGGACTTCCGGCTAAAGTCGGAAGACATCACCATGAAACGGCAGGCCGAAATGAAAGTGACCGATTTAGCGTACCAGTCGCTGTTTGGTCTGCAAATGGTGGCCGGGCGCTGGTTTTCCCCATCGAATATCGTACCGGACGGCTCCGCTTTTAACGCGTTCATTGTCAATGAAACCCTGGTCAACAGGCTGGGGCTAACCCCGGAAACGGCGATTGGTAAAACCATAGCCATTACTGAAGGAGAAGCACCAATTCTAGGAGTGGTAAAAGACTTCCACAACGTATCCTTGCAGCAGCCAATCACGCCCTGTGTGCTCATGTGCTGGAACACAGGCTTCTACGAGCAGATTCATGTGCAGTTACAGACGCAGAGCGGCCAGTGGATGAACCTGCCAAAAACCCTGGGCGCCATTGAAAAGACCTGGAAGCAGGTGTTTCCGCAGGATGTTTATCAATACACGTTCCTGAACGAGTCGCTGGCTAAGGGCTACATTGTCGAGCAGTTGGTGTTTGATGCGTTCCGGATTTTTGCCGCCATCTCAATTTTTATTTCGTGCCTGGGGCTATTTGGCTTAGTCACCTTAGCGGCTAATCAACGGACCAAGGAAATCGGCGTCCGCAAGGTTCTCGGTGCCTCAGTAGCCAGCATCGTGGCCCTGCTCAGTAAGGATTTTCTCAAACTGGTGCTGGTCGCTATCCTGCTGGCAACGCCCATCGCCTGGTACGCCATGAACCAATGGCTGCAGGACTTTGCCTACAAGATCGACATCGAGTGGTGGGTATTTGCCCTGGCCGGGCTTCTGGCGACCACAGTGGCTGTCCTGACCGTCAGCTTCCAGAGCATTAAGGCTGCATTGATGAACCCGGTGAAATCATTACGTACTGAATAGCGTGGGGCTTGGGGCATGGGGTATAACTGCCCTACGCCCTTAACCCTACCCTCTTAATCCAAAGCTCTATGCTTCTCAACTATCTTAAAATTGCCTTCCGACAACTTTGGCGCAACCGGCTGTTTAGTGCGGTTAATGTTGTAGGACTGGCCGTAGGTTTAGCTGTAAGTTTACTGATTGGTTTATTCGTTGCGCATGAATGGAGCTTCGACCGCTTTCATCCCAATGCCGATTACATCTACCGTGTGCATACGAAAATGCAGTACAGCGACTACGAATTTCCGTCGGATAAGGCGTCGGCCCGGATTGGTCCCGATCTGCAAAAACGGCTGCCTGGCGTACTTAACTTCGTACGGTTCTTCCGCAATCCAGACGCGCCGTTTGACGTGTCGCCACGCCGGCGCTTCACACAGGACGGATTTGCGCTCACCGATGCTTCGTTCTTCCAGATGTTCGGTTTTCGTCTCCTGCAGGGCGATGTCCGAACCGTATTTCGTACTCCACAGTCACTGGTCGTTGCCGAGCGAGTAGCGCGACAATGGTTCGGTACCGAAGACCCCATCGGGCGGATCGTACAGTATAAAAATAAGCTGCCTTTTGTGATAACGGGTGTCATGGCTGATCCGCCTTCTAACTCAACCTTACAGTTGGATGTGTTGGCACCGATAACCTCATTCCGGGCGGTAGACCAGCTGCGCCATTCGTCTGCCAAAAGACCTGATGGACAAACAGAACTGGATTTTCCGGGCTATAGCCGCGGGCACTTCGAGACCTATCTGCTCGTCAAAAACGCCTACACAGCGGGCAGGATTCCGGCGCTGCTCCACCAGATGACCATTGAAACCGGCGAGAATGGTACGCAAACAGACCTTTTCGCTTTTTTCGTGCAGCCACTGACCAGCATCCACTTTGGTGCTAATTTCGGCGACATAGCTAACGTCCGGCTGGTCAGCCTATTTAGTTTGGCAGCCGTACTAATTCTGCTCTTAGCACTCGTTAACTATATGAGTCTCACCACGGCACGCTCGGCCGAACGCGGGCGGGAGGTAGCCGTTCGAAAGGTAGCCGGAGCGTCACGAAAAACCTTGGCCGGGCAGTTCTACATGGAGTCGGCGCTGGTAACACTGATCAGTTTCGGGTTGGCACTGCTGCTGTTCTCTACCTTACGGGTGCCGTTTCAAAACCTGATACAAAGTCAAATTGATAACGCTTTTTTATCACAGCCACTATTCATTAGTGTGGCCCTGGGACTTATGCTTTTGTGCGTAGCAGTCTCCGGTAGTTATCCAGCGCTGGTACTGTCGGCGTTTGCCCCGGCTGAAACGTTACGTGGAAAATTTGGATTACGGGTCGGAAGTGGGCGACTTCGCAAAGCATTTACGGTGCTACAATTCGGAGCGTCGGCAGGCCTGATCGCCTGTAGTTTCATTATTTACCAGCAGTTGCAGCTATTGCGAACAAAAGACATTGGCCTACAAAAGGCTCAGGTGCTGGCTGTTCCATTCGCGGCTAACCTGTCGGCACGCGTGGCCACGTTGCAGCAGCAAATGACCCAATTACCCGGCGTGGGCGCTGTAACAGTTGCCGATCTGGCGCTGTTCCGCCGTCAACCAACGACTGTAGGTTTTACTTCACCTGTCAACGGACGGGAGCTGTCACTTGGAATCATCAACGCCGACGTAACATTTTTAGACTTTTTTGGCATCCGCTGGGCTGTTGAACCACCCGCTGACAACCGCTTAGGTACCAAAAACACTATGATTCTGAACGAGTCAGCAGCAAAACTGGCAGGCATTTACGATCAAGGTGTTCGATGGCCGCTTTTCGGTAATCCTGTAGAAGTACTGGGAATAACGCAGGACTTCAATTACGCTTCGCTACGTGACCGAGTTGAGCCGGTTATGCTGTTTGTCAGTCGTGATTCTTCAGCGACTTTCTACGACCTGGCCGGCGGTTGTTTCTACTTAAGACTTACGCCTGGTACTAACTGGCGCAGCACCCTGAATCAGATTGGCAAGCTCTGCCATCGTTACGACCCAGAGTCGGCCTTTTCGTACTATTTTTTGGACGAAGCGTTCGATAACTTTCATAGATCGGAGAGCCGATTAACCAATGTATTCGGCTTGTTTACAGGGGTTGCCTTATTCATTGCCGGGCTGGGTCTTTTTGGGCTGGCAGCTTTCACGGCCGAGCAACGGACCAAGGAAATCGGCGTCCGCAAGGTTCTCGGTGCTTCAGTAGCCAGCATCGTGGCCCTGCTCAGTAAGGATTTTCTCAAACTGGTGCTGGTCGCTATCCTGCTGGCAACGCCCATCGCCTGGTATGCCATGAACCAATGGCTGCAGGACTTTGCCTACAAGATCGACATCGAGTGGTGGGTATTTGCCCTGGCCGGGCTGCTGGCGACCACGGTGGCTGTCCTGACCGTCAGCTTTCAGAGCATTAAGGCTGCATTGATGAACCCGGTGAAATCATTACGTACCGAATAAATGCCAATTACTATGAACCGTATTCTTTCAATCCTTTTCGTGGGCGTAAGTTTCAGCGCTGCCGCCCAGCAGCACATCAGTAAGTCGGTCAACGACGACGGCAAGACGCTGGATGTCCGCATTCAGGTTGATAATGACGCACAGCACATCCGCTACAACCGCCGGTTTGACATAGCCGGTATGACCGCTGCCGAAAAAGACAGGCTCATGGCCAGTATCGAAGATTCGCTCGGCATTGATTTAACTCCGCCGACGCCACCAACTCCTCCGACACCACCTACACCACCTACACCTCCGACGCCACCAACGCCACCAACTCCTCCGCGTCATGGATCGCTGTCGTATAGCTACGGTTATCACCAGTCAAAGGTTGACATTGATGATCGTCCGTACAGCAAAGAAGTTAACGAAGATTCGGAGAAGGGCGAACTTCATCTGCGGTATCGGTTCGAGCGCAACGGCGATGCGCATACGTACGAACGTACGCTGAACGTCAAAGGCAAAACCGACCGCGAGAAGCAGCAGATTATCGAAGGCATTGAGAAAGAACTCGGTATCAAGCCGAATAAAAAATAGCGTAGGGCATGGGGTACAGGATGGTCTACCCCACGCCCTCAGCCCCCTGCCCCACGCCCCAACCCCTACGCCCCGCACACCCATGCTAAGCAATTATCTTAAAATCGCTCTCCGCCAGTTATGGCGCAACCGCCTGTTCAGCGTCCTGAACCTGGTTGGATTAACCGTTGGCTTAGCAGTCAGTACGTTTATTGCGTTGTACGTATGGCACGAGTTTCACTATGATCGGTTTCACCCGTTCGCTGAGCGGACGTACCGAATCATGTGTATGAGTAAGTTCGGGGGCGAGGAGGTGTTCTTCCCCGGTTTGCACGAATCGTTTGGCCGTTTGGCTAAGCAGCAGATTCCCGAGATTGATGAATTTGTGCGGTGGTCGGATGGGACCGACGTTGTACTGCAATCGGATGTCAATCATCAGTTTAAGGAAGAGAACATTGGCTTTGCCGACGCGTCCATATTAACTGTTATGGGTTTTGACCTGTTGTATGGCAACAAAAAAACGGCCCTCACCACTCCTGGTCAGATTGTGCTGACCCGCCCCCTGGCCGAAAAGTATTTTGGTCTTCAGAACCCGGTTGGTAAGACGCTGCTGTTTGACAAACATTTCCCGCTTACGGTTTCGGGTGTAATGAAGGATTTACCCACCAATTCGGTCATTCAGTTCAATGCCCTGGTGTCGTTGCCGTCGATGCCTACCCTGGGGCCTAAGCACCGCGAGCTGTTCAAGCAGTATGGTATGTTCACTACGTACCTTGTTCTGCGACCGGATGCCAACGTCAGCACGGTTACCCGGAAACTGAAGCGAGTAACAGGCGGCTTTCAGTTTGGTGATCTGAAAGCCGAGTATCTGCTCGAATCCATGCCGTCGCTGCACCTGTACAGTCGAACCGACCAGAAAGGCGAAGCCCGGCAGTCGTTGTACATTCTTCTGACAATTGCCCTGGTCATTCTGGCCCTGGCCATTATCAACTACATTAGTATGACCACGGCCCGGGCTACCAAACGAGCGCGGGAAGTCGGCATTCGTAAGGCAATTGGCGGCCAGCGACGCGAATTGATCTTTCAGTTCTTCCTAGAATCTTTCCTGACGACAACCCTGGCGTTTGCCACGTCGCTGCTGGTACTGCAAGGCATTTTCAGTTGGGCTAACGAAGCCCTCGATCTTCACATGGATAACCGGGTCCTGGGCCAGGGACCATACTGGGGCGTTATGCTGGTACTGTGGCTCGGCTGTTCACTGCTGGCGGGCGCCTATCCTGCCTTGTTGCTCTCCGGTTTCCGCCCAGCCCTGATCCTGAAGGGAACCCTGACGATGCGCTACAGCGGAGCCAATCTTCGACGCACCTTCACAACGGTTCAGTTCACCGCGTCTATTGGGTTGCTGATTTGCAGCCTAGTCCTGTTCGCCCAAATGCGTTTCCTACGTACCAGGAGCATCGGCATTGACCGGGCCCAGGTTGTATCCATGCACATCGACGGAGATATGCAGGCCCAGCTTCCCGCGCTACGGGACGCCATTCGCGGGTGGGCCGGTCCGGCCAACGTAGCGACAACGAACACCAGGCTGTTCACCTCGAACGTATCGACCTGGTTTGTCGAAACAAAAAAGACAAAGAAGCAGCTCATGGTCAACGCCCTCACCGTCGATAAGTCGTTCTTCGACATGATGGGCATCCGTTGGCTGTATCGTCCTGATGACTGGGCAGCAAGACCCGTAACGAGCGATTTAACCGTTTATAACCAGACGGCTATCCGCGAAGCGGGTATAACGGGCAATCCCCTGCAACAGCCGGCTCCATTCAAGTACGATTCCGTGGTTGCCGGCGTCATTGCCGATTTCCACGTACATAGCCTGCACGGCCCCGTTTCGGCCATGCGGCTAACGGTTGTGAGTGATACGAACCGGTCGATTATGGCCAACGGCGGATACGTTCTGGTGCGACTCAATCCGAATACGAACGTCGGCCAGGCCGTCGACCAGCTCAAAGCAATTTACGACCGGCAGCAGCCAACCGCTCCCTTTGACTACTATTTTCTGGACGATGCCTACAACCAGTTGTACGCCAGAGAAGACCGGCTGGCCCGGCTCTTCAACGCCTTTACGGGCCTTACGCTGCTGGTCGCTTGCTTAGGCCTGCTCGGTTTGATGACTTTCAATGTTGAAGCCCGCACCAAAGAAATTGGCATCCGAAAGGTCCTCGGTGCGTCGGTGGCCAGCATCGTGGCGTTGCTTTCCAAAGACTTTATGAAACTGGTGTTGCTGGCTATTGTCATTGCCTCGCCTATCGCGTGGTACGCCATGAATCAGTGGTTGCAGCAGTTTACCTATAAGATTGACATCCGGTGGTGGATGTTCGTCCTGGCGGGCGGACTGGCCGCTTTGGTGGCCGTTCTGACCATTAGTTTTCAAAGCATCAAAGCCGCGCTGATGAATCCGGTAAAGAGTTTACGAACCGATTAGCAACGGGCGTGGGGCTGGGGGCATGGGGTATAGGATGGTTTACCCCACGCCCTCAGCCCTACGCCCCCAGCCCTTTTCCCCAAACAATAAAACCTCTAAACAACTATGGCACACATCGCTATTCCCATTCCCACGATTCCTGGCAAACAGGACGTTGAAATTGAAGTGACCGTCAACGGCCAGAAACAGGCCCTGCATTACCGCGTGGAGCTGTTTTACTGGGACGACTGCACCGTGCCGTCTTTCGACCGGGTCGAGTGCATTCGGCAGATGCTGGCCGGCTACGATCAGGACTGGACGCTCTACTACATTGGCTCACCGACTGAACAGTTTGTGCCCATTACGTTCGTGAAGAAAGAGGATCTGGTGAAACAGCGTCAGTTGCTGATGGTCTCGTAGCCGGTCTCGTATGTTATACAACTACCTCAAAATCGCGGTTCGTAACCTCTGGCGATCGCCCTTGTACAGTCTGCTCAACATCGGCGGACTGGCCCTGGGCATCGCCTGTTGCCTGCTGATTGCGCTCTACGTCTACGACGAGTGGAACTACGACCGTTTCCACCGCAACGCCCCCAATATTTATCGAGTTGTTGAGAAACAACCCCAGGCCGGAGAAATTTACGACGTAGCCATTACCCCCGGCCCCCTGGCCCCTACCCTCAAAACCGACTTTCCGGAAGTGGCCGAAGTGGGACGTATCGGCCGGTGGAGTGGCCTGATGAAATACGGCAGACAGGTTTTTGAAGAAGGCAACTTGTTTTTTGCCGACAATGGTCTGCTTCGGATGTTCGATTTTCCGCTGGTTAAAGGGAACGTCGCGACGGCCCTGACCCGGCCCGACGAACTGGTGATGACCGAAACGACCGCCCGCAAGTATTTTGGCAACAACTGGCAGCAGAACCCGAAGGTGATCGGCGCTACGTTACGGCTGAACAACGAGCGGGACTATCGGGTGGTAGGCGTCCTGAAAGACGTACCGGCGAACTCCCATCTTCAGTTCGGTATCCTGCTTTCGTTTAAAAATCTGGAGTTATTCGATAAGTGGAACTACAATTGGGGCAGCAATAATTTTCATACCTACGTCCAGTTACGGCCGGCTACCGATGCGGCTGCCTTTAACCAGAAAATAGAAGGTCAGTACATGCGGTACGCCAAAACAGGCACAACGCTGCGTCTGCAACCCCTGACCGACATCCACCTGTATTCCAACTTCGCCTTTAACACCGACTGGGGCCAGCACAACGACATCTTCTACGTCAGGCTATTCGGCGCGGTTGGCCTGATCGTCTTACTGATTGCCTGCGTAAACTTCATCAATCTGTCGACGGCACGTTCCACCCGCCGGGCGCGGGAAGTGGGCGTTCGCAAGACGGTAGGGGCGCAGCGGTGGCACCTGGTATTCCAGTTTCTCGGCGAGTCGTTTTTGCTGACGGTGCTGGCTGTAGTGGCAGCGCTTGTGCTGGCCAGTGTCCTGATACCAATTTTCAGTGAGCTATCCGGCAAGACACTGACGCTGGATTTTGCAGCGCCCCCCTTCTGGTTTGCGCTGGTGGTGATAACCTTGCTGGTTGGCTTTATGGCAGGCTTATATCCGGCGTTCCTGCTCTCGTCGTTTCAGCCGGCCAGGGTGCTGAAGAGTATGTTCAGAGTGGGTTCGGGTCAGACTTTTCGCCAGACCCTGGTAGTAGGTCAGTTTATGCTGTCGGTAGCCTTGATCATCTGCACGGTTTTTATCTACAACCAGTTGCAATACATGCAGCAAAAGAACCTTGGTTTTGATAAATCGCAGTTGTTGTACGTGCGCCTGAAAGGAGCATTACGCGAAAACGTGTTTGGCTTTAAACAGGAATTGCAGCGCCAAAGCAGTATCGAATCGGCGGCTGCCACAACCGCTACCCTGGTTGATGTGGGCAATTCATCCAATATTACCTGGGAAGGTCAGCAGCCGAAAGACGAATTTCTGATTACCCAGATGAACGTTGATCCTGATTTCCTTTCGATGGTGGGGATGAAGCTGGAGCGTGGTACTAATTTCATCGAGAAGTCGACGAAGGATACCACCTGGACGTTCCTGGTCAACCAGACGGCGGCCCAGCGGATGGGTTATACCGCCCAAAGTGCCATCGGCAAACGGGTTGAGTTCTGGGGGATGAAAGGCCGCATCCGGGGTGTGGTCCGGGATTTCCACTTCCGCCCGCTTAACGTACCGATCGAGCCCTTCATCTTCCAGTACGCGCCCGGCAATCCGTATTTTCAGATGCTGGTTAAAACCCGGCCGGGTCAGGCCCAGCAGGCGATTCGGACCGTCGCGCAGCTTTATAAGCAGTACGAAAAAGAAGCCCCGTTGCAGTACGGTTTCGTCGATCAGGAGCTGGACCAGCAATACCGCCGGGAGCAGCGGACCGGCCAGATCGTGCTTTCTTTTTCCTGCCTAGCCATCCTGATTTCCTGCCTGGGTCTGTTTGGCCTGGCGGCCTTCACGGCCGAGCAACGGACCAAGGAGATCGGCATCCGTAAAGTGCTCGGGGCGAGTGTCGCCGGGGTCGTTTTTCTGCTCAGCCGGGATTTCCTCAAACTGGTCCTGATCGCCATTGCGCTGGCGTCGCCGATCGCCTGGTACATGACCAATCGCTGGCTGCAGCACTTTGCGTATAAGGTCGACATTACGTGGTGGGTGTTTGTGCTGGCGAGTGGGCTGGCTGTGGCTATCGCCATCCTGACGATCAGCTTCCAGAGCCTTCGGGCCGCGCTGATGAACCCCGCCAAAAGTTTACGAACGGAGTAGTTTGGGCTGGGGGCGTGGGGCGTGGGGCTGGGGGTAAACAGAACGGCTTCAACCCCTGCCCCCAGCCCCCTGCCCTAAACCCCTCGCACCAAGCCTCAGGGTCAGACGTACCGTCAGACCTTTGCCGACAGTACCCCCT
>NZ_QXED01000021.1 GCF_003583365.1 Fibrisoma montanum | reverse complement strand
CTTCAACCCCTGCCCCCAGCCCCCTGCCCTAAACCCCTCGCACCAAGCCTCAGGGTCAGACGTACCGTCAGACCTTTGCCGACAGTACCCCCTGCCCCTTGCCCCACGCCCCATTCATGAGTCGAAATAAACCGTGCGTGTAAATCCCCTTTGCGCAACCGGCAGAACCTGACTAGTTTAGCCGCTGTCCGCTGTCGTACGGCGCTTGTCCGCAAACGGACACTTTTTGCCGCATACTTCAGGACAACTACCTGTCTATCAAACCAATAATTACTTGGCATGATCATAGATATGCCATGTATACGCATTTCTACTTATACGGCTCAATACGCAAATTCGCTTCGACTGATGAAAACGCTACTTACGCTCCTGTTCCTTACGGCTGGCTTCGGTGCCCTGGCACAGCGGTCATCCTACAGCAAAGAAGTGACGACCGACGGTCGGGAGCTTCGGATTCGCGTTGACATTGAACAGCCCAATCGGGTCGTACGCTTCAGCCGTTCGTTTGACGTATCGGCCATGAGCGCCAGCGCCGTACGTGACCTCGAACGCAGCGTACTCGATTCACTCGATCAGGCCAATGATGGGCGTTATGCCGGCGTGTTCAACGAGCGGAAGCGGGAACCCAGAAGCAGCAAGGCAAAAAAGCAGGACTGCTCTGAGCAGGTTGCCTACGCGGCTCAGGTCGACGCCGAAGACCAGGTAGCTTCTACCAATCCGGAGGTAGCGCTGCTCGAAGCGAAATCAACCAAAACCCTTTCGCCGAACGACGTACCGCCCTCATCGGTACTATTCCGCGAAGACAAGGAAAACGGTCGGCTGTGGATGCAGTACACGTTCCGGAAAGACGGCGATGAACTGGTTTTCGAACGCACCGTCAACGTAATCGGTAAATCCGAGCGCGAAAAGCAGGCCATCATCAAGGAAACCGAGCGCAGCTTAGGCATTAAGTCGGTTAACCAGTAAAAATCCTCGATCAGGCACACTGAACCTGTTGGAAAGACGGATGGCGGAAGCCGTTTTCTTTCCCGGCTATTCCTTTGCCCTTAACCTCCTGTCTCATGTTCCGGAATTACCTCAAAGTGGCGTTGCGCAACTTCGCCAGGCATAAGGTATATGCCTTCATCAACCTGGGTGGCCTGACGGTGGCCGTAACCTGCTGTCTGTTGCTGGGCCTGTACGTGCGGCATGAGTGGAGCTTCGACCGGTTTCATACCAAAGCCGACCGGCTGCACCGCGCCTGGACGCAGGAACTGTATAAAGGCGAAGCGTTTGTCAACGTATCTACTCCCTATATCCTCGGCCCAACGCTGAAAGCAACCTTTCCGGAAGTGGAAGCCATGAGCCGGGTGCAGGTCAATAGCGTCAACGTTCGCAAAGGGACGGAGGTGTTCAGCGAACGGGTTCACCTGGCCGATCCGGATTTTTTCAGGATGTTCGACTTTCCGTTGGTCAATGCCCAGGAGACCAACCCCATCCAGGAGTTATTTTCGGTAGTGCTGTCGGAAGAGATGGCTCAGAAATACTTCGGAGCGGAAAATCCAATCGGCAAAACCCTGACCATGCAGCTGGACAGCACCATGCAGGCCTTCACGGTCAAAGCCGTTGCCCGGAACGTACCGACCAACTCCAGCATCCGGTTTGGGATACTGGTCCCGATGGCGCACGTTAAAAACCTGGTATCGGATCGCGCCCTGAAGAGCTGGTTCAACGTTACCCCCGAAACCTACGTGCTGCTGCGCGAATCGGCCAGCGCCGACAAACTGGCGACCAAATACCCGTCGCTGCTTCGCTCGGTACTTGGCGATGAGTACAAGGGTAACAACTATATCATCAACCTGCAGCCCATCACCGACATTCACCTGAACCGGGACCTGAACGGTGGGTATGAACCCGTGAGCGATCCGGCCTATTCATACATCCTGTCGGGCATTGCGCTGTTTCTGCTCGTTATTGCCTGCATTAATTTCATGACCCTGTCGCTGGGCCGTTCGGTCAGCCGGGCGCAGGAAGTGGGCGTTCGCAAAGCAATGGGTGCGCTGCGAAGCCAGTTGATGAACCAGTTCTGGAGCGAAGCCCTGCTGATGACCGTTCTGGCCGTGGTGCTGGGGTTAGCCCTGTCGATCGTGCTGACACCCCTGTTTGGGCAGTTGGCCAACCAGACGCTGCGCTTCCGCTTCGACGGCACAACGGCCCTGCTCCTGCTGGGGTTGGTGGTTGTGGTCGGTCTGGTTGCGGGCAGCTATCCGGCGCTGGTGCTTTCCGGCTTCCGGCCGGTCGACGTGCTCAAAGGCAAGCTGCTGCTGAAAGCGGATGTGAGTTTCTTCCGCCGGGCGCTGGTCGTTGTGCAGTTCAGCCTGTCGGTGATGCTGATTGCCGGTACGTTTGTGCTGAACCAGCAATTGAACTTCCTGCAAAACAAGTCGCTGGGCTACCAGAAAGAACAGACCGTAATTATTCCGGCGGGCGTAAGCGGCCCCGAGGGACGGGCTCTTGTGGAGCGGTTTCGCAACGTAGTTTCCAGCCAGAAAGACGTACTGAGCGTAACATCGTCGGCCTTCCCGTTTGCCAGTGGCAGCTGGGGCGAACTGGGCTTCACCGACGATCAGAAGGTGTACCGCGAAACAAATTTCAACCTGGTCGATCCCTATTTCCTGCCCACCTATGGAATCAGGCTGGTAGCCGGGCGCAACTTCGACGTTAAAAACAGCGCCGACAACTTCGGGGCGGTCATCGTCAACGAGGCCTTCGTGAAAAAATTCGGCTGGAAAGACCCGATGAACGCGCGGTTGTCGAGCCGGTTCCCGGCCCATCGGGTTATCGGGGTCGTCGAGGACTTTCACTACGTATCGCTGCACGAAAAAGTAGAGCCGCTTGTGTTGATGATGCGCTCGGATTCGCTGTTCAAAGGCATTGAAAACCTGATGTACCAATCGTCGCCATCGCCGGATCTGTCGGTTCGGCTATCGGCCGGCAACGTATCCGATAAGGTAGCGATGCTGGAGCGGGCCTGGAAAACCGTAGCGGCCAATGCACCCTTCAGCTTTACGTTCCTCGACGCGGATTTGCAGCGGCAGTACGAGTCAGAACAGCGCCTGGGCCGGATTGTCACCATGGCGTCGGCGCTGTCGATCCTGATTGCCTGCCTGGGTCTGTTTGGTCTCGCAACACTGGCCGTTTCCCGCCGTACCAAAGAGATTGGCGTCCGGAAGGTGCTGGGCGCATCGGTCCCAAGTATTGTGGTTCTGCTGGCCCGGGATTTCCTGAAGCTGGTCCTGGTATCGATCCTGATCGCGTCGCCCCTGGCGTGGTACGGTATGCACCAGTGGCTGCAGGATTTCGCCTACAAGATTGACATCGAGTGGTGGGTGTTTGCCCTGGCCGGTACGCTGGCCCTGCTGATTGCGTTCCTGACGGTCAGCTTCCAGAGCATGAAAGCGGCCCTGATGAACCCCGTAAAGAGTTTACGAACTGAATAGCCAGGGGCATGGAGCGCAGGGCATACGGTAACCATTCCCGTGCCCCACGCCTTAGCCCCAAGCTCCCTACAACTATGTTAAAGAGCTATTTCACAACCGCCTTCCGCGCCCTGAAGCGCAACTGGAACTACACCGTCATCAACGTCGTCGGGCTGACGTTCGGCCTGGCGTGCTGCCTGCTGTTGTTCATGGCTATCCGCTATGAATTAAGTTACGACCGACACAATGCCAACGCCGACCGGACGTATCGGTTGGTGGGTCATTATACCAATGGCACAACCGACGGTTTCAACGTTGGTATTCAGCTACCCGCCCTGGCTGCGCTTCGGAACGACTTTCCGGAGCTGAAGCAGCACATAACCTTAACCCATGAGATTTCGGATGTGGTCATACGAACGGGCAACTCAGCCACGGGCAAGTTTAAAGAAGGCCGGGGGTTGGTTTCGTTTGTCGAGCCCGAGTACTTCTCCATTTTTGATTATGGCTGGAAACAGGGCAATGCGCAAACAGCCCTCAAAAACCCGAATACGGTCGTCTTGTCGGAGCGAATGGCACGGAAATATTTTGGCAACACGGATCCAATGGGAAAGACGATCCGGGTAGAAAATCGCCTGGATTTTACGGTAACCGGCGTTGTTGACAACCCACCCGCCACAACGAGTGTCCCCTTTGAAGTGCTGCTTTCCTTTGCCTCTTTGAAACAATACGGAGCTTATACCGGCTGGGACGACTGGCAGTCGACCTACAGCGGTGCGCAGGTTTATCTGACCTTACCCTCGTCCTCGGTTGACCAGGAGCTGGCGGCCCGGCAGATGGGCGCTAAACTGGTTGCCTTCGGGAAAAAGTACCTGCGCCCCGACGATGCAGCAAATTTCAAGTTTGAACTTCAGCCGCTGACCGAGATTCACTACGACAAGGAAACCGGCAACTATGCCAACCGGACGGTCAGCCGGCAGACTATCTGGGCCATGGCTCTGATCGGCTTGTTTATTCTGATTACCGCCTGTGTCAATTTCATCAATCTGGCCACAGCACTGGCCATCCGCCGATCAAAGGAGGTGGGTGTCCGGAAGGTAATGGGCAGTTCGCGGGGGCAGCTGATCCGCCAGTTTCTGGGAGAAACGGGTTTGCTGACCACCATAGCCGTTGTTCTGGCATTAGTAGTAGCTTATCTCGCGTTACCCAGTGTTGCCAAACTACTGGACATTCAAGTTGATGCCCTGACGCTCGTAGACCCGGCCGTCATTGGCTTCCTGATCGTACTGGCCGTGTTTACGACCGTTCTGGCCGGCTTTTATCCGTCGTTGGTGCTGTCGGGCTATCAGCCCGTGCTGGCCTTGAAAGGGCGATCCGCATCCGGCAAACTGGGTGGGTCGGGCAATAAGCAGCTAACCCTGCGCCGAAGCCTGATCATAGTGCAGTTTGCGATCTCGCAGATGCTGATCATCGGTACCATCATTGCCTACAGCCAGATGCAGCATTTCCGGTCGGCCGATCTGGGCTATCGCAAGGATGCCGTCCTGACCGTGCCGATCCCCGAACGAAAACCCGGTCAGCTCGAAAATCTACGGGCCAGGCTCGCGAGCTTACCCCATGTAGAATCGCTCAGCTACGGCATATCAATCCCTTCTGCCAATGGCAACTGGTCAACCAGCATCCGCTTTGAAAACGCAGACAAGGAAGCTGATTTCAGCGTGGTTATGCGCCCGGCCGATACCTCCTACTTTCGCACCTATGGGTTGCAATTGATAGCGGGACGTATGTACCTGCCGGCCGATACCATGCGGGAGTTTGTGGTGAACGAGTCACTCGCCAGGAAACTGGGCTTCAGCGACCCGAAACAGATTATCGGCAAAACAATTACGTTGGGTGGCACTCAGGAAAAGAAACCCATTGTGGGCGTGGTCAAAGATTTCAGTACGTATTCGCTGCACCGGAAAACGGCGCCTTCTCTCCTGACGTCGTTCCGTGATACGTATAACACGCTGGGTATCCAATTCGACGCCCGGCAAGGTGGGACCGAAGCGATCAGCCGCCTGGTTCGTACCGTCGAGCAGTCTTGGGAGGCCACTTTCCCGGATTTTGTGTTCAAATACGAGTTTCTGGACGAATCCATTGATAATTTCTACAGGAACGAAGAACGTCTGTTCTCGGTGTTCCGGCTGCTGGCGGGCATTGCGATCTTTATCGGCTGCCTGGGGCTATACGGGGTTGTGGCCTTCATGGTCGAGTCGCGGACAAAAGAAGTAGGTATCCGCAAAGCCCTGGGTGCCTCGACCGCGCATATTTTCAGCATCTTCTCAGTTGACTTCCTGAAGCTGGTACTTATTGCGTTGGTAGTAGCCTCACCGGTGGCCTGGTACGTCATGAGCGGCTGGCTCAAAGACTTCGAATACAAGATCAGCATCGAGTGGTGGATGTTCGCCCTGGCGGGCCTGCTGGCCGTAGTGGTTGCGCTGATTACGGTCAGTTTCCAGAGCATCCGGGCTGCCATGCTGAACCCGGTAAAAAGTTTGAGAGCTGAATAAGTCTGATTGTATTAACATTCAGTCAATCAGGCAATAACAATGTCCGCAACTGTACGAGTCCCGTCCGTTTGCGGACATTGTTCATATATCCCCATCAGCAAACTACTGATTACTAGACATTTATTTTTGTGGTATGCCATTTGGTGTTATTTATATGACCTAACTAGCCCTCAACAATCATGCTGTACAATCATCTTAAGATCGCCTGGCGGAATCTGATCCGCAACAAGACCTTTTCGATGATTAACATCCTGGGGTTGGCCTTAGGTATGACATCCAGCTTGCTGATTCTGCTTTGGATTCAGGATGAACTCAGCATTGGAACGGAGTTCTCCAGCGCACCGTATTTGTACCGGGTCATGGAGCATGAAATTGCTGATGGTCGCATTGTCACAGATGAAGATACCCCAGGGATATTAGCTGACGAACTTAAACGACAGTTTCCAGAGGTTGTTTACGCAGCCGGGTTTTCGGGGCCGGAGCAACACGTTTTGGCTGTCGGCGATAAGGTATCCAGACAAACCGGACACTTCGTTGGAGCTGACTGGTTCAGGATGTATGGTATTCCGCTCCTAACCGGATCACCTGAAACGGCCCTCAAGGCACCAAACAACCTAGCGATTTCGAAGCAGTTAGCCGAAACGTATTTTGGTGATGCACAGACGGCTCTGGGTAAATCCATACGGCTTGATAACTGGATTGATTATCAGGTAACGGCTGTTTTCGAAAACCTTCCTGCTCACTCCCCAGATCAATACGACTTCTTACTCAACTGGGATACGTACCTAAAGCGGGAGCCCTGGTTGAACGATTGGAGCAATGCCGGTCCCGGAACTCGCTTACAGCTACGTCCTGATGCTGATGTTGCCAAAATTGACGCCAAACTCAGGACGTTCCTGAAAGGCCGCAATAAAGACATCAGCGCTCATTTCAACATTCAGCTGTTTTTACAACCAGAGACAGAAGCGTATCTGTATTCCAATTTCAAAAACGGACACCGGGACGGTGGACGCATTGAATACGTACGGCTATTCAGCATTGTAGCAGTCTTTCTGTTGCTGATTGCCAGTATTAACTTCATGAATTTAGCCACGGCACGGTCGGTGAAGCGGGCGCGGGAAGTTGGCGTCCGGAAAGTGGTAGGGGCTGCCCATTCGTCGCTGATTCGGCAATTTATGGGCGAAGCATTCCTAATGACTACGCTGGCACTCGGACTAGCGATATTGCTGGCTGGCTTATCATTACCATTATTCAATCAGCTAACCGACAAGCAACTTACACTGCCAGTAAGCCAGCCTACGTTCTGGGCAATAGTCTTCGGGTTACTAGTCGTCACTGGTGGACTAGCGGGTAGTTATCCGGCCATTTTTCTATCCTCGCTTCAGCCGGTACAAGTGCTCAAGGGACACGGTCCTTCGTTACGGTTTGGTGCAGGGGCGCAGTTGTTACGGCGTGGATTGGTCGTCTTTCAGTTTGTCTTATCAATGCTGATGATTGTAGGGACGGTGGTCGTTTACCGACAACTTCAATATATTCAGACGAAATCACTTGGCTACGACCGAGAAAACCTGATCCGGATTCAGGGCGAAGGAGAAATAGCCCAAAAATACCAGACCTTCAAACAGGAACTGCTGCGTATGCCGGGTATTGAATCGGTTTCTCACATGCAGACCAGTCCGTTGTACAACGGAAACACAACCGATGGTGTTGACTGGGCAGGCAAAGACCCGAATGTCGCTATTCAGTTCAATAATACCTGGGTGGGTTATGATTTTGCGAAAACGATGCGGGTCAAGATTGTCCAGGGTCGCGACTTCTCCGCTGCCTTTGGTACGGATTCGACCAATTACCTCATCAATCAATCGGCTGCGAAACGATTAGGTTACCAGGACCCCGTTGGCCAACCGCTTTCATTTGGGAAACGACCCGGCAAGATTGTCGGCGTAATTGAAGACTTTCATTTCAACTCGTTACACGTACCGATCCGACCGCTGGTTATTCGCCTGGCCGAAAACTGGAACTATGATAACATTCTGATTCGCCCGCAGCCCGGACAGACCAAACAGGCATTAGCCAGCATCGAAGCCCTTTGTCGGCAACTGAATCCCAAGTTCCCCTTTTCGTATTCGTTCGTCGATGCTGAGTACGAGAAGCTTTATAAAAGCGAAACTATTATTGGAACTTTAGCCACGATTTTTGCCTGCCTGGCCATCCTCATCGCTTGTCTGGGACTGTTTGGTTTGGCCGCTTTCACGGCTGAACAACGGACCAAAGAAATTGGTGTGCGGAAAGTGCTGGGTGCATCAGTAGTCAACGTAGTAACGCTGCTTTCCAAAGACTTCCTCAAGTTAGTATTGATTGCCATTGTCGTTGCTTCACCGCTTGCCTGGTACGTTGCCAGGCAGTGGCTGCAAAATTTTGAATACCGGATTGATCTTTCCTGGTGGATGTTCGTACTGGCGGGTTTCATAGCAATTGTAATCGCCATTTTAACGATCAGTTTTCAAAGCATCAAAGCCGCGCTAATGAATCCGGTGAAGAGCTTAAGGACGGAATAATCTGAAGCAGGATTTATCCAATGTAAATGATGTACAGAATTTTCGCCTGTACAATCACAAATCATGGCAATCATTCAACTCTGACAATTTCTGCGGGGCTGAGTCAAAGACAATCTTTTATGAAACCCGTATTCATATCCTTATTCCTCCTGTTATCCTTCGCTACGTACGCGCAGAACAGCAAGTATGATGCCTCCAAAGAGCTACGTGGTAACGGCCGGATCGTTCGTGAGACGAAAACGCTCCAACCATTCGAAGTCATCGAGATTGAACAGTTTCCAGCCGATTTAACCATTGAGGCTGGAGCCACAACGTCGTCATTGACCATTAGCCTCGACGAAAATTTGCGCTCTTATTTACAGATTTCGAACGAAAACGGGAAGTTGAAGCTCGCTTTTAAAGATCCGGCGGGTAAGCCCTTCTGGATCAGCAAAGCCACCGTTAACGTTTCCATCAAAACGCCCAGGCTGAAGCAGTTGAAGAACGGCTGGTCGAATAGCGATATAAGGGTGACTGGTCTCGCAGGCGAGTCGTTTGACTTAGTCAATGAAGCCAATGCCGACATTACGCTACGTGGCAAGGTAAACACATTTGACCTGGTCAGCTCAGCGAATGGCACGATTGACGCCGATCAACTGGTTGTGAAGACGGCCAATGTAGTTACTCAGGCCAACGCCACCGTGCGGATCAACGCTCAGACGGTGAACGAAGTAAAATCTGGGCACGCTAACCTTGTAAACGTTTCCACCAGACCTAAATAAACCACCTATATGCTCCACAATTACCTCACCATCGCCTTCCGCAACCTGTGGAAGAATAAAGTCTTTACCGGTATCAACGTAGCCGGGTTGGCACTGGGTATTGCGGCCTTTGTGCTGATTCTGGAGTACGTCGGCTTTGAACGCAGCACGAACCAGTTCCACGCAAATCTGCCGACGTTGTACCGGTTGCTGTTTCAAACGAAGGAAGGCAACACCTACGAGATTGTATCACCGGCCATCGCTACGGTTGCCAGGCAGCAATTCGGCGAGATTTCCGACTTCTGCCGGGTTTCGGCAAATAGTCCGGTTCAAGGGATCGTCTCGTATCAGGATACCCGAAGCAACGCGCCCCTACGTTCCTTTCGCGAGAGTGATATTGCCATGGTCGACAGCAGTTTCTTCGACTTCTTTTCGTTTTCGGTAGTGGCCGGTTCGGGCGCTTCACTGCGGGAACCCAATACCGTGGCGATCTCTGAATCAACTGCCCGCAGGTACTTCGGCCGGCAGAAAGCCATTGGTAAACGCCTGACGCTGAACAATAACTTTGGTAAGACACCCTACACCGTCACGGCCGTGTACCAGGACATGCCCGCGAACTCCGACTTACAGCTCGACATGGTTTTTTCGTTGAAGACATTTGCTAACCCAGCCAACCTCAACGGCAACGGCTGGGCGGCCCTCGACAGGCTGGATGCGGGTACTTACGTACAAACGTTTTTCAAGATCGGGAATTCGGTTGACGTTGCAGCTCTGGAGCAAAAGATCAATGCCTTCAAGAAACAAGCCGACCCGAAGGACACCGATCTGATTCGGTTACAACCGGTCGCAACCATGCATCTGGGTGCATCATTGAGCGACCCGTCCATAACCTACGGCAACCTGAAATTCGTGTACCTGCTGACCGGAATCGCCATCCTGATCTTAGTGATTGCCTGGTTCAATTACGTCAACCTGTCGACGGCCGGATCGTTGAAGCGGGCTAAAGAAGTGGGCGTTCGCAAAGTGGTGGGCGCCAACAAAAGCCAGTTAATCGGGCAGTTTCTGGGCGAATCGCTGCTGCTCAATATACTCGGCTTTGGATTAGCACTATTCCTGGTAGCCTCATCGCAAAATGCCTTTAACGAGTTCGTTGATAAGCCCTTATCCCTGGCGGTTTTCAGTGAAACGAACCTGTGGCTGATTGGGATCGGGTTGCTGCTGGCTGGCTCCCTGGCATCGGGCGCTTACACGGCGTTCGCCCTGACATCGTACCAGCCAACGCAAGCCCTGAAAGGCCTGAGCGGTAAGATTGGCAAAGGCGCGTGGCTACGGCAGTCGCTGGTCGTGTTTCAATTCAGTATTTCGCTGGTCCTGATTATTGCCACGGTCGTGCTGTACCGGCAATTACAGTACGTGCAGCACAAAGACTTGGGCATGAATCTGGAACAACTCCTGGTCATTCAGGGCCCATCGATTGGTCCGGAAGACAAACTGTTTGATCAACAGAAAACGGCCTTCCGACAACAGGTAAGCCAATTGTCATACATCAACGAGTATACCAGCGTCGGGGCTGTTCCGGGCAATAATTATAACTTCACGGCCAATGGCATTGCACGGCCAAATCCGCGCCCCGGCGACGACAAAAAAGGCTACGCCATGATGATCGTTGATGATCGCTACCTGTCTACGTTCGGCATAAAACTGGCCGCAGGCAGCAATTTTACCCCAACGATGTGCGAACTCGCCTGGGAAAAGAGCCTCAAAGTGATGCTAAACGAGACAGCGGCTAAGCAATTAGGCTTTACGTCGGCGCAGGAAGCCGTGGGTAAACTGATCAACTGGGGACAACCTTACGAAGTGGTTGGTGTGATGAAGGATTATCACCATCAATCGCTGCGACAAGCGATTGACCCCATGATCTTCCTGCCCCGCACCGAGAATGGCAACCTGACGGTTCGGTTAACAACGGATAAGATTCAGGCTAAAATAGCCGAGTTGGAGCGGCTTTATAAGAAAAGTTATCCGGGCAACCCCTTTGACTACTTCTTCGTCGATGAACGCTACGACAAGCAGTACGAAGCCGAAAAGCGGTATAGTTCCATTTTCACAACGGCCTCCTGCTTAGCCATCTTCATCGCTTGCTTGGGTCTGTTCGGTCTGGCCATGTTCACCGCTGAACAACGTACCAAAGAAATCGGTGTGCGTAAGGTCTTGGGCGCGTCGGTTGCCAGTATCGTTACGTTGCTGTCGAAAGACTTTCTCAAGCTGGTGTGCATCGCCATTGTGATTGCCACACCGATTGCTGCCTACGCCACGCACCAGTGGTTGCAGAACTTCGCCTACAAGATTGACCTGGAGTGGTGGATGTTCGCGCTGGCCGGAATACTGGCGGCTTCAGTAGCCATTTTAACGATCAGTTTCCAGAGCATCAAAGCCGCGCTGATGAATCCGGTGAAGAGTTTGCGGACGGAGTAACTATTCCTCAACTAGCTCGCTCAAATTGAGTTGTTCATTCGTCACAGGATCAGTAATACGCCTTCCGAAAAGTTGATTTGCTTACGCTGGGGTAATAAAATGAAAACCGTCTGTACAGTTGGCACTACCAACCAGACGGGTTTCACGCCGGTGGGAAAATGCTTTTTGTAAATGCGATCAGTCAGGCTGTTCAAGCTTTGTTCCGGCGAAAGGATTTCTATGGTAGTAATGGGTACGTCCTGAACAACAATCTCATCGGCAATTCGGCGTGATTACTACTCGTCACTTTTAGGTCCTCGTAATCGGTCATTGACTCAACAACAGCTTCCATAGTGCAACGAGTTTTTACAGTTCCACACAATATGACAAAACTTTAATCTGAACGCTCTGATTTTAGGGGCTTCAGGACTGTAGTAAAATCAATCTCACACCCTTCCTCAAAAATTTTTCAATTTTCGCTGTAACCTTCTCCAATTCTCTCAGTTTCCACGTCAAATTCCGAAACCCCACTCGTTACCAGGTTGAATTCACTAACGGACAACGCGCTGATGCTTCAGGTCAAGGCGGGCGATATGCAAAAGATGGGCTTGCTCTTTGAGCGCTACCATCGTGAGCTGTTCGGCTTCCTGTACCACATGAGCGGCAGCGCCGACGCTAGTGAAGACATGGTACAGACGGTGTTCTACCGGATGCTGAAATACCGGCACACATTCACCGGCGACGGTAGCTTCCGGTCCTGGATGTACCACCTTGCCCGCAACGTACTGGTCGATTCGGTGCAGAAAAACAAGCGGTCGGCGCACCACCACGATGTAGCCGAATATGCCGAACGAATCGGGGGCGGGGCAAGGGCCGACGAGTCCATGCAGCGGGAACAGGAACTGGCCACGTTGCAGGATGCACTGACCAAACTCAGCCCTGAACACCGCGAGGTACTGGTCCTCAGCCGGTATCAGGAATTGAAATACGAGGAGATTGCCCGGATTCTGAACACCACGGAAGGCGCCGTGAAAGTACGGGTGCACCGGGCGATGAACGAATTGAAAAAGCTTTACCTGAGACTTGAACACTAACAACCATACAATGAATTGCGAGGGCGCGAAAGACAGGTTGCTCGACTACCTGAACAATGAGCTACCGGCCGCTGACCGGGCCACGCTCGACGCGCACCTGGCCAACTGCCCCGACTGCCGGCACGAACTGGCGGAAACGAAGCAGGTTTGGCAACTGATGGCGACCGTTCCGACGCCGGAACCCCGCCCGGACATGCGTACGAATTTCTACGCGATGCTCGATACGTTCGCAGAAGCCGAGGCCGCCCGGCCAACCCGTTCGTGGACGAGCATACTGGACCAGATTAAGTCATTCTGGACACCGACCCTGGCCGCTCGGTTGGCGTATAGTCTGCTGTTGGTAAGCCTTGGCGTAGCGGCCGGTTACTGGCTCCAACAGAAACAGTCGCCGGACGTAGCGTACAGGCAGCAGATCGATACGTTGTCGTCGCAGGTGCAGGAAATGCGCCAGATGATGATGCTTTCGATGCTCGAAAACCCCTCGGCCACGGAGCGTTTACGGGCGGTGAGCTACACGAAAGATATCAGCGACGTAGATGGCCGCGTGATCGACGCTCTGCTGACGACGCTCAACAACGATCCGAACGTCAACGTACGGTTGGTAACGCTCGAAGCCCTGGCCGATCTGGGCCATGATTCGAGAGTACGCGAAGGCTTAATTCATGCGCTCCCCCAGCAGGATTCGCCGTTGGTGCAGGTCGCCCTCGCCGACGTAATGGTCAAACTGCAGGAGAAGCGCTCATTGAAACCACTCCGACAAATGCTCAGGCAGGAAGGCCTCAACGACCTGGTTAAGAGCAAAATCGAGCAGACCATTCGGGAATTATCATAATTCATCAAAGAGTGAAAGCGTGATTTTCCCTGAATTCAGAATGAATCAGCAGCCAATTCACTCTTTCACCGCCCGGCGGCCCGGTCTTTCAAACTTTCACTCTTTCAATCTTTCGCTCTCTCACTCTTTCGCTCTTTAAAACCCCTTATTAATCTTACACATCATGAAAACCATCTTAATCCCCATTTTGGCGGGGCTGGTACTTTCCTGTGCCCAATCGAACGCCCAGTCGCCCGAATTCAAGGAGAAGGTGAGCAAAGAGTTCACCGGAGCCAGCACCTTGGTTATCTACAACATCAACGGGTTTATCAACGTAGAGGGCACCTCCGGCGATAAGGTGTTGCTTAACGTAGACAAGCGCATCACCGCCGACGATAAGGAAACCCTCGAAGAAGGTAAACGGGAGTTCAAGGTGGCCTTTGAGCAGAAAGGCGACACGGTGATTGCCTACATCGCCGAGCCGTTTGATTCGCGGCCGAACCGTAGAAATAATAACTGGGGCAACGAGGATCGCAATGAGTATGATTTTACGCTGGATTTTACCGTGAAGGTGCCGCGTCAGATGAACCTTCGGATAGCCACCGTCAATCGCGGTGACGTAACGGTCAAAGACGTAACGGGGTCGTTGCGGGTCCGGAACGTGAACGGAGCCATTCGGCTCACCAACGCTAAGGGAGCCACCGACGCCCACACCGTCAACGGCAATGTGGAGGCTAATTACCTCGCGAACCCACCCGAGAAGTCTTCGTACTACACGCTCAACGGCGATATCAAGGTCAGCTATCCGGCCAATCTTTCCGCCGATCTGCAATTCAAAAGCTTTCAGGGCGAGTTTTACACCGACTTCCCTGAGGCCGAAATCTTACCCATACAGGTCGTCAAAAATGAGGAGCGCCGGGGCGACAAAACGGTGTACAAACTCAACAAAAACACCTCCATACGCATCGGAACCGGTGGTAAAACCTTTCGTTTCGAGACATTCAACGGTAACGTTTACATTAAAAAACAATCATAATCAGCATGAATAACATCGTAACTGCCATTGCCTTTTTGCTCCTGACCGGAACAGCACCCGTTCTTGCCCAGGACGACGTAAAAGAACAATTGGTTATTCCGCTAAGTGATCCCGGTAAGCCTGGTTCTATAGAAATTGGTCTGATAAACGGCTTCATCCACGTAGTTGGCTATACCGGAAAAGACGTAGTTATCGATGCGGTCTCCGACGGCCAGCGACGCGAACGAAGCACATCACGGGCCGCCGAACCGGGAATGAGACGCATCCCGACCGGCAACGGCCTTGAACTCTCGGCCGAAGAACGTAACAATCGGATCAAAGTAAACACGTCGAGCCACTCGAAGCCGGTTAATCTGACCATCAAGGTGCCGCAACGGTTCTCGCTCAAGTTAAGCACTGTCAACACCGGCGACATTATTGTCGAAAACGTGAACGGCGAACTGGAAATCAACAATGTCAACGGCCCTATTGAGTTGACTAACATCAGTGGCTCTGCGGTTGCCAACACGGTTAATGGCGATTTGCGGGCAGTATTTCGGGAGGTCGACTCAAAAACCCCGATGGCTTTCTCGACCCTCAACGGCCGTGTCGATGTTACGTTCCCTTCGAACGCCAAGGCGAACGTCAAGATGAAATCGGATCGGGGTGATATTTTCAGCGATTTTGACATCGACATCGAAAAAGCACAGCCGAAAGCCACACGCTCCAGCCAGTCGGGCATGTACCGGGTCAGTGTGGAAGACTGGGTCTACGGCAAGATCAACGGGGGCGGCCCCGAAATCATGATGAAGAGCATGCAGGGCAGTATTTTTGTCCGGAAGGCGAAGTAGCTACCCAGGTCTTGACTATCATTAAAATAGGCAGATCAGTGAGTAACAAAACGATCTTATTTCTTTGGCTTTGCGGTCAAGTGTTGACGACTTGCTTCACAATGCAGTCTTACGGACAGAGCAAGTCGGCCTTGACCAGCCAACGCCTAGAAAACAGACTCATCCCGATTACAAAGGCGGGTGCTGATAGCGGTTCCTACCAAACGATTTACGAGCGGATGAAAGCGTTGAACGTGCCGGGAGTTAGCATTGCCGTATTTGATGGGGGTCAGATTCGTTGGGCGAAAGGGTACGGGCTAAGCGATAAATCACAAGCCAAGCCCGTTGACACAGCCACTCTTTTTCAGGCTGCTTCGATTTCCAAGCCGGTCACGACGGTCACTACATTCAGGCTCATCGAAGCTAAGACGCTTTCACTGGATGAAGACGTGAACCAGAAACTTCGGCGTTGGAAAGTCCCTGAGAACGAGTATACGACTAAGGAGAAGGTGACCGTCCGGCGTCTTGTCAGCCACATGGCCGGCCTGACCGTACATGGTTTCGCTGGCTATAATCCTGCTGACAAACTACCTACCGTAGAGAATATTCTTAACGGAACTCCACCGGCTAACTCGTCCCCTGTTCGCGTTAAGGAGACACCCGGTGAAAAGGAAACGTATTCGGGAGGAGGTTTCACTGTTCTCCAACTCCTTTTGGAGGATGTTACTGGCAAATCGTTTGGAGCATTAGCGGAAGAAATGGTTCTTCAGCCCGTTGGCATGAAACATAGTACGTTCAGCCTGCCTTTGCCGAGCGACAAGGCATCCCGCGCAGCTAAAGGATATGAAGAGACCGGCGACATGGTGGATGGCGGCTACCACGTTTATCCCGAATTAGCGGCTGCCGGCCTTTGGAGCACACCTTCTGATTTAGCTCGATTCATGATTAATGTCAGCGATTCGTACCGGGCTGATAAAGGAATACTTCGGCAGGCCACTGTTCGTCAGATGCTGGTTAAGATTCCGCAAGCGGGTGGCTTAGGATTTGGTGTAGACGGCTCGGGCGAAACGCTTCGCTTTCGGCATAGTGGCGGAAACGCTGGGTTTTCCTGCTACGCGGTCGCCTTCGCCGAGACGGGCCGGGGTGTAGTGGTCATGACCAATTCAGACAATGGAACTCCACTTATTCACGAATTGGTTCGGGCTATTACTCGTGAGTATCAATGGCCGACCATGTGGCCGAAGGAATGAGTGAAGGCAAAGTATTTATGCATGAAAATGAAGTAACTGATGCAACGAACCGGAATAAAACACGTCTTTGTAACGAAACATTAGTTTTAAAAACCGGTGCGTATTAAAGTTAGCTCACCGCAGCGGTAGACCCCCCAATTCAAAAACAAACCTGATCATAAAAGCCCCCTTCTCGGAGGGGTAGGGCGAGGTCTGTCGTTGCGGTACGTTAACGTCTGCATTCAATCTAATAATTCTATGAGAAACGCTTACTTCCTTTTCTTTTTATCGCTAATCACCCATTCCGTTATGGCGCAAACACCCGGTAAGCTAACCGGTACGTTGAAAGACGAAGCCGGAGCTGCCATTAGTTTTGGGACTGTAGCGGTCGTTCCAGCGTCTACAACTACGATTGTGACTGGTGGTGTGAGCGAAGCTGATGGTAAGTTTGCCGTCCAAACACCAGCGGTTGGTACGTATCGCCTGCGCATCACAGCCGTGGGCTATAAGCAGTTTGAAACGCCTGCCTTCACTGTAACCGCCCCTGACTTCGCCAAGAACTTTGGTACGATTGGGTTGAAAAGCGATGTCAAGCAGTTGAAGGAGGTAAACGTGCAGGCGCTGCAACCAACCATTACGCAGGAAGCCGACCGAATGGTAGTCAGTGTCGAAGGAACGGCGATGGTGGCGGGCAACACGGTTTTTCAGATGCTGGCCAAAATACCCGGTGTGTTTATTGACCAGGAAGGTAACATTCAGTTGAACGGCCGGAATGGTGTAACGGTGATGCTCGACGGCAAACTCACCTACCTCTCCGCCCGCGACTTACGGACGATGTTCGAAGGTATGTCGGCGGAGAACGTCAAAAACGTAGAAATTATCACGAATCCATCGGCGAAGTACGATGCAGAAGGGTCGTCGGGTATTCTGAACATCAATCTAAAAAAGAACACCCAACGCGGCATGAACGGCAGCCTCTACGCGGGCTACACGTACAACGGCAAGCAGCACGGCTACAACAGTGGAGGCACGATTAACTACAAAAGTGGCTCCTGGAACTCCTTTGCGAACCTCGATTGGGCACGGCGGGTCGGTGGACGCGAAGCCACATTTACCCGAATTTTCTACGGCGAACAGCAAACGACGTATTTTGACCAGGTAGCTACCGGCAACTTCCAGGCGCAGGGACCGCCCGCCGTTCGGGTCGGCACGGATTATTCGCTCAACGACCGCCATACCATTGGGGCGATGGCTTATTACAACACCAACCAGGCTTACAGTAATTTCTTAACGGATACCTACATTGGCAGCAACCGAAACCGTCCTTCGCAGTACATCAACGCGGACAACTACACCAGCAGCCGATTCACTAATTTTACCTCGAACCTGCACTACGCGGGCAAACTCGACACGTCAGGGACTACGCTTACGGCCGATCTGGATTACGCACGCATCACTAACCCAAACCGGTCTGATTTTTTTAACTATTTCCGCGACTTAAACTCCGACCAACCCGACAGCACCGACTTTCTGTTCACTGACATTCGGAGCGGCTACACTATTTACGCGGCTAAGATGGACTTCACCCGTCCGTTTTCGAGGGGTCGAAAGCTGGAAATGGGTGCCAAGGCAAGTCGGGTTATCTCGGATAACGACGCTCGGTTTTATCTCAATAACGGCGACGTACCGGTGCTCGATACGCGCCGGACGAACCACTTCTACTACCGCGAATTCATCTACGCGGCTTACCTGAACTGGAACACCAAACTCGGCGAACGTTATACGGTGCAGGCCGGTTTACGCGCCGAACAAACTGTATCTAACGGGCAATTGCTGACGACTGGGCAGGAAACCAACCGGTCGTACCTGAGCCTGTTTCCGAGCCTGTTCATCCAGCAAAAGGTGAACGCCGACTATGACATTAATTACAGCTACAGCCGACGTATTCAGCGGCCCAACTACGGCAACCTGAATCCGTTCATTCTGTACCGCGACCCGTACACCTGGTGGCAGGGAAACCCGTATCTGCGTCCCCAGTACACCCACGCATTCAGCATGACGCACAGCTTCAGGAAGCGTTACAGCTTGATTATGAGCTACCAGCTTGTCCGCGATGTAATTGCCGAGCTGCCGCTGTTGGATACCGAAAGAGCCACGACGGTCTATTACATCGGCAACGTCAACGACGGCCACAACGTCAGCCTGACAGGTATCGTCCCAATCAAGTTTGGTAAGCGTTGGGAAAGCAGCAACACGCTGGTTATGTCGTACAACAAGTACAACACGGTCGTGAATCAGACATCCATCGCCAACGACCGCCTTTTTTACATGATTCAGTCTAACCAGACCATTCAACTGCCGTTCGATCTGCGGGCGGAGGTCAACGGTTCGTACCGCGGGCCAACAGCGTACGGCCTGTATTTTGTCGATTCGCAGTGGTGGATTCACCTGGCTTTGAAGAAGACGTTCCTCAACAAAGCACTGGATCTTAGTCTAAACGCCAACGACATTTTCAAAGGTCAGCGGATCAAAACCGCAACCGTTGTTGACCGCAACGTCAACGAGTTCGATCAGTATTTCCGCGCCCGAACCATCGGCGTCACTCTGCGCTACAAATTCAGCCGCGGTCAAAAAGTAGACGAGAGCCGTCGCAGCAACAGCCTGGAAGAGCTGAATCGTACGGGCGGTTGATGCTGAGCGTAGGGCTTGGGTCAGACGGAACGTCTGACCTACACTCCCATGCAACGAGTGGAACTATTTACGCATCTCTTGTAATGCTCGGCTGATTCAATCGTCTCATATACATCCAGATCCTTAGCCCTTGCCCCACGCCCTAAACCCCAAGCCCCTATGCTACGCAACTACCTGAAAATCGCCTGGCGGAATATCGCCAAGAGTAAGACATTTTCGTTTATCAACGTGCTGGGCCTGGCCCTGGGCATGACGTGTAGTTTACTGATTCTGCTGTGGGTGCAGGACGAACGGAGCGTTAACCGCTTCCACGCCAATGGTCCACGTATCTACCAGGTACTTGAAAACCAGCAGTGGACCGGCAACGATATCAGCACCACGCCCGCTACGCCCGGCCCGCTGGCTCCGGCCCTGGTTGCTGAGGTGCCGGAGGTGGAAAAGGCCGTCAAGATTACGTGGGAAGAAGAACGGCTGCTGGCCCTGGGCCAGAAAGCGTACAAGGAGAAAGGCCGGATCGCCGGTCCGGATCTGTTCCAGATTTTCACGTTCCCGTTCCTTCATGGCAACGCCAAAACCGCCATTCTGGAGCCGACCTCCATTGTCATCTCCGAAAAGGTGGCGCTGAAGCTTTTTGGGAAGACGGACGTGCTGGGGCGCATGATTCGCCTGGACAACAAAGAAGACCGCAAGATAACGGGCGTGATGCAGAACATTCCCGAAACGTCGTCGCTGAAGTTTGACTTCGTCTTACCCCTGGAGCCCTTTGAAAAAGAAAATCAATGGATAACCAAGTGGGACAACAACGGCATCCGGACGTTTGCGCTGCTCCACGCCAACGCCGATGTAAACCGCGTTAACGCCAAGATTCTGGACTTTGTCCATCAGCACGATAAGAACGTAACGACCATCAAAACGTTCCTGTTTCCGTTCGAAGACAGCTACCTCTATTCTAAATTTACCAATGGCAAACCCGACGGCGGACGCATCGACTATGTGCGTTTGTTCACCATCGTTGCTATTTTCATCCTGATCATTGCCTGCATCAACTTCATGAATCTGGCCACGGCCCGGTCGGCCAAACGCGCCAAAGAAGTCGGCATTCGCAAGGTAGTTGGTGCAGAGCGGTCGTTTTTGATCGGACAGTTCATTGGCGAGGCCGTGCTGACGGCCGGAATGGCGCTCATTTTTGCCGTCCTCCTTATTCAGGTACTACTCCCCGTTTTCAACACCCTGACCGAGAAACAGATCAGCATTGAATACGGTAACCCTTACTACTGGCTAACGTTGCTGGGACTGACCCTGCTGACGGGTATTGTCTCGGGGAGCTACCCGGCGCTGTTCCTGTCGTCGCTGCAACCCGTCAAAATCCTGAAGGGAACGCTGCGGTTCAAGTCGGGGGCCGTACTGTTCCGCCAGGGGCTGGTCGTGTTCCAGTTCGCCCTGTCGCTGCTACTCATTATCGGTACGTTGATCGCGGGTCGGCAGGTCGATTACATCCGCACCAAAAATCTTGGCCTCGACCGCGAAAACGTCGTGTACATGGCGCTGGAGGGCGATCTGCCCAAACGTTTCGACGTGTTCAAGCAGGAGCTGCTGCAATCGCCGGGGATTCAGTCGGTCACCTCCTCCGGTTCTGATCCGCTGGCCATCGGCAATTCGACCATCGGCGTAGAATGGAAAGGCAAAGACCCCGCCGACAAGACGCTCTTTACGCAGATGCCCGTCAGCTACGATTTCATCAACACCATGAAGATCAAGCTGCTGGACGGCCGCGATTTCTCAAAAAACGTCGTTACCGACAGCACCAACTACCTTGTCAACGAAGAAGCCGCCCGGCGTATGGGCATGAAGAGCCCGGTCGGTCAGGACCTCAAGTTCTGGGGTAAATCCGGCAAGATCATCGGCCTGATGAAAAACTTTCATCTGAACTCACTTCGAGTTGCCATTGAACCTCTCATCCTTCGGCTGGATACGACCTACAACAGTACCGTTATCATTCGCACCCGCCCCGGCGACATTGAAAAGGCTATTGCCAGCATGCAGGCGTTGTCGAAAAAGCACAATCCCGCTTATCCATTTGCCTACGAATTTGCCGACGAGAGCTTCGAGAAGCAGTATACGAGTGAGACACTGATCGGCAAGCTGGCCAACTACTTCGCCATTCTGGCCATTTTTATTGCCTGCCTGGGTCTGTTCGGCCTGGCCATGTTTACGGCCGAGCAACGGACCAAGGAGATCGGCGTTCGCAAAGTGCTGGGCGCTTCCATACCCAGCATCGTTACGTTGCTCAGCAAGGATTTTCTGCGCCTGGTGCTGATCGCCATCGTCATTGCGACGCCCATTGCGTGGTACAGCATGAGCCAGTGGCTGCAGGATTTCAAATACCGCATCGACATTGAGTGGTGGATGTTTATGGGAGCGGGTTTGTTGGCCATCGCCATTGCCCTGCTGACGGTCAGCTTCCAGAGCATCAAAGCGGCCCTGATGGACCCCGTGAAGAGCTTACGGACGGAGTAGAACCGAACGGGTGGCTAAACTTGTCCGCTCCGCGTCCGTTTGCGGACAATTAGCCAAACAGCCCACTAAGTAAACCTCTGTTAATCAGCATACTCTATTTACTGGTATAGCATTTGAAGCGGTTCGCGTACGATACCTTTCTACTTATACAAAGACATCATGCTCCGCAATTACATCCTCATTGCGCTACGAAACCTGCGTAAACATAAAACGTTCAGCGCCATCAACATCGTTGGGGTGGCTGTTGGCTTAGCGTGCTTTTTGCTGATCGCCCTTTACGTTAACGATGAACTCAGCTACGACCGCTACAATGCCAACGCCGACCGGGCGTACCGCGTCACACGGACGTTTCTGTCGTCGGATGGCGTCCCTTCACTACGGCTGGCCCAGGTTGCCCCTCCGTTCGGCCCGCTGATCAAGCAGGATTTTCCGGAAGCGGAACAGGTTGCCCGAACCATCGAAACCGGCGGCCTGATTCGATACGGCGAAAACCGCTTCGACGAGCAGGACGTGTATTTCGCGGAGGCCGACCTCTTCAAAATCCTGAGTTTCGATCTGGTCAGCGGCAATCCCGACAAGGCGCTGGAGAACCCGTTTTCCATCCTGTTCTCCCGCCCAATGGCCGAGAAGTACTTCGGCAGGGAGAATCCGGTCGGCAAAACGGTTCGGTATAACAACCAGTACGACCTGACTGTTACGGGCGTGTTCGAACCGCTGCCTCCTCAGGCCCACTTCCACCCGAACTTTCTGGTTTCCTTCACGACCCTGAACGACCCACGTATCTATGGCGCGGAGGGCTTACGGACCAACTGGAGCAACAACTCGTTCAATACCTACGTACTGCTGGCTTCACCGGCCGCTGCGCAGCGGATGGAAAAAGCCTTTGGGCCGTTTCAGGATAAACACGTACCGTCCGACGGCAGTACCAAAGCTTCGAAATGGTCGCAGCTTACGCTGCAGAAGGTCACGGACATTCATCTGTACTCGCATACGGATTCGGAGATTGAACCGACCAGCGACATCAAGAATGTGTACCTTTTTTCGGCCATTGGTTTGTTCATTCTGCTCATCGCCTGTATCAATTACATGAACCTCGCAACAGCCCGGTCGGCCGGCCGCGCCAAGGAAGTCGGGATGCGTAAGGTAGTCGGGGCGTTGCGTAACCAGCTGGTCGGTCAGTTTCTGAGCGAATCGATTCTGCTGGTTCTCTTTGCGCTGCTTTTCGCGATTGTACTGGTCGTGATTTGCCTGCCTTCTCTCAACGACTTCACCGGCAAGCAACTGTCGTTCGGGCAATTGATTGACCCTGTCTTTCTTGGCACACTCATCAGCATTACGCTGATAACGGGCCTGGTAGCGGGCAGTTATCCGGCCTTCTTCCTGACGTCGTTCCGGCCCATCGGTGTTCTGAAAGGTCAGGTGGCGTCGGCCATGCGAAACGGAAAGCTGCGGCAGGTTCTGGTGGTGACGCAGTTCGCGATTGCCATTGCGCTCATTATCGCCACGGCCGTAGTCTACAACCAGATGAGCTACATTCAGAACTACCGGCTTGGCTACCAGAAAGACCAGATCGTGCTGCTATCGGACGTTGGCGACTCAACGACCAACTACGAAACCCTGAAACAAGCGTTAAAATCGACCGGCCTGGTTCGGGAAGTGGGGCGATCGTCGCGGATTCCGTCGGGGCGGCTCCTCGACTCGTGGGAAGCGTCGGCTATGAAAGGCGACAGCATGGCTCCGGTCAATATCAACCTGCGGGGGCTTCAGATCGACGAAGACTTTATCACTGCCTACCAGATCGGTATGGCGGCCGGGCGGAACTTCTCGCGCTCATTCTCTACCGATACGTCGATGATCGTTCTCAACGAAACGGCCGTCAGGCTCCTTGGCTGGACGCCCCAGCAGGCCGTTGGCAAGCGGTTCAGGTACGGTTCCCGAGATGGTCAGATTATCGGTGTCACGAAAGACTTCCATTTTGAATCACTCCACCAGAACATGTCGGCCATCGCGATGGTGATGGCCCCTGACCGGCTCAACTGGCTGTCGATGCACATCGGCGGTGGCGGCCGCAACGTAGAGGCCGGGTTGAAGCACATCGAATCCGTATGGAAAAAATACTTCCCGGAACGGCCCTTCGACTACCAGTTTCTGGACGAACGCTTCGACCGGCTCTATGCCCGCGAGCAGACGCAGCAGACGCTCTTCACCATCTTCGCCGGCGTGGCCATCCTAATCTCATGCCTGGGTCTGTTCGGTCTGTCGATGTTCATGGCTGAGCAACGGACCAAGGAAATCGGCATCCGGAAGGTCCTGGGCGCTACGGAGCTGAGCCTCGTAACGCTCTTCTCGAAAGACTTCCTGAAACTGGTACTCATTGCTCTCGTCATTGCCTCGCCGATAGCCTGGTATGCGATGTACAACTGGCTGAACGGCTTCGCCTACCGCACCGACATTCACTGGTGGGTCTTCCTGCTGGCGGGAGGTCTGACGGTCTTCATCGCCCTGCTGACGGTCAGCTTTCAGAGCATCAAAGCCGCGCTGATGAATCCCGTGAAATCGCTTAGAACGGAGTGAGGAGGAGAGGGAGGAAAGGAGAAAGGGGAGGAGAGGAGAAAAGGAAAGAATCCGGCCTGTTCCCCTCCTCCCTTCCTCCTCCTCACCTCCCCTTCCTCCTCTCCTCCCTTTCTCCCTTAAAACATATGCTTCGCAACTACCTCAAAATCGCCGTCCGGAACCTGGCCAAAAACCGGATCTATAGCCTGTTGAACATCGGCGGGCTAACCGCGGGGCTGACGTGCTTTGCCTTTATTACGCTGTGGGTCATTGATGAGTGGAGTTACGATCGATTCAATGAAAAAGCGGATCGCATCTTCCGCGTTTCGGGTAAGATCATTAATGAGTCCGAAACCTTTGAACACGCGGTATCGTCGGTACTGATGGGCCCATCCCTGAAGAACGATTATCCGGAGGTTGAGGACTACGTTCGGTTCGATATGAACAACGAGATCGTTGTCAGGAAAGGAGCACAGTTGTTTGCCGAGAATGGCATTCTCCTTACGGACCCGTCGTTCTTCAACGTATTCAGCTACCAACTGAAACAGGGTGATCCCAAAACGGCCTTGCGTGACCCCTACAGCCTGATCCTGACGGAGAGCATGGCCAGAAAGTATTTTGGCAGCGCGAATCCAATAGGTAAATCGCTCACTCTGCTGCTTTACGACAGCACCGGGCGGGGCATGCCGTACCGTGTTACGGGGGTTATGCCCGACGCCCCCCAAAACGCGCATTTTACGTTCAACTTCCTGGTTTCGTTTGCAACCCTGATCGCTTCCGACCGGGCCGAATACACATCGCCCAATGCCTGGGGCAATAACAGTTTCTACACGTACATTCTGCTGAAAGAAGGCGCTGACGACAAGGCACTTCAGGAGAAAATGCCGGATTTCTACGAGCGACATGTGGCTCCGCTTGCGCGCAAATACGCGGGCAGCGGAGGGGCCGGGCGAACGGATTTTATTCTGCAGCCACTGACTGACATCTACCTGACCTCGCATCGGCGGTATGAGATCAGTCCCACCAGCAGCCTTAACAATCTTTACATTTTCGGCACCGTCGGTATTTTTATTCTGCTGCTGGCCGGCATTAATTACATGAATCTGGCGACGGCCCGCTCCATTCAGCGAGCCAGGGAAGTGGGCGTGAAGAAGGTAATCGGGGCCGTCAGGAAACAGTTGATTACCCAATATCTGATCGAAGCGTTTTTGCTGGCGATAGCGTCGTTCGTATTCGCGCTCGGCTTGTGTACGCTCTTCCAGCCCCTGTTTCACGCCGTCACGAACAAAGACCTCTCGGTATTTGCATCGCCCGGCCTGACGGGTTTTATGCTGGCGGTCTCGCTGCTCCTCGGTTTGCTATCCGGCATCTACCCGGCCTTTGTCATATCGTCTTACAATCCCATAACCGTTCTCAAAGGCTCCTTTTCTACATCGGCGAGAGGGGCCTGGCTACGTCAGTTGCTGGTTGTTCTGCAATTCACGATTACTATAGTGCTGCTGGTTGGTATCCTGGTCATTAATTCGCAGATGTCGTTCATTCAGCATAAGGACCTGGGATACACGAAAGAAGCCTTGTTGACTCTCCGGGTCAACGGCGATACGCAGGTGCAGTCGAAAATTGATGCGTTCAGGAACGACGTAACAGCGGGCGGCCTGGTTAAAGGGTTAACCACGTCGAACAGCATACTGGTAGGCGGCATGGGGAATAACGGCGCCAATACCGTCGACAACCAGGGCAAGCCGATTTCAACCAGCATTTACCGGCTTATGGTCGACTACGATTACGTGGACGTAATGAACATGCGTCTGGCAGCCGGCCGCAACTTTTCACGCGAATACCCGGCCGATGCCCGCGGTGACTCTACCCAGAATTTCATCCTGAATGAAGCGGCCGTACAAGCGTTTGGCTGGGAAACGCCGGATAAAGCCATTGGGAAGCCGTTTATGGTGGGTGGCCGCCGAGGAACGGTAGTCGGCATTGTACAGGATTTTAACTTTAACTCATTGCAGCATAAAGTTGAGCCGCTTGTGATGGTGTTACGGGGCGAAACCTTTGCCCAGATCATCCTAAAGATTGACATGCAGCGTCCTCAGGAAGCCATTGCCTTCATTGAAAAGCAGTGGCATACCCATTTCCCAACGTCATACCTGGATTACAGTTTCCTGGACGAGAAGCTGAATACCCAGTACGAGTCGGAAGCCCGCTTTGCTACCATTTTCCTGTATTTTTCGCTGCTATCCGTTCTGATTGCCTGCCTGGGTCTGTACGGCCTGACTGCCTTTGCTACGCAGCAGCGTACCAAAGAAATTGGCGTTCGGAAGGTCCTGGGCGCGTCGGTTGCCAGCGTTGTGGGGCTACTGTCCAAAGATTTCCTGAAACTGGTACTAATCGCCATCGTCGTTGCTACGCCCATTTCGTGGTACGCCATGAACCGCTGGCTACAGGATTTTGCCTATAAAATTGACATTGAGTGGTGGGTTTTTGCCCTGGCGGGCGCACTGGCTACATCCGTTGCCTTGCTGACGGTCAGTTTCCAGAGCATCAAAGCCGCGCTGATGAATCCCGTGAAATCGCTTAGAACGGAGTGAGGAGGAAAGGGAGAAAAGAATACGGCCTGTTCCCCTCCTCCTTTCCTCCTCCCCTTCCTCCTTTCCTCCCTCTCCTCCTTTCCTCCCTTAAAACAATGCTCCGCAACTACCTCAAAATCGCCCTCCGGAATCTGGCTAAGAACAAAGCCTATTCCGCCATCAACATCCTGGGCCTCGCCGTCGGTATGGCCATTGCCATGCTGATTGGCCTGTGGATTTACGACGAACTGTCGTTCAACAAGTTCCACCGCAACTACGACCGGTTGGCCAGGCTCTACGTCAACCAGACTTTCAACGGGAGTACGGGCAGCAGCCGGGCTATTTCCATTCCGTCGGCTACCGAAATCCGGACCAAGTATGCATCCGATTTTAAATACGTAGCGCTGGGTTCGTGGAACTACGGTCATCTGCTGGTCAGCAAAGACAAGAAGATCAATCAGGAAGGCATGTACGTGGATACGGGCCTGCCGGAGATGCTTTCGCTGACCATGCTCAAAGGCAGTTACGCGACGGCGCTCAAGGAGCCGAACTCGATTCTGCTGTCGGCGTCGGTGGCCAGGACGCTATTTGGCGACACGGACCCGATGAACAAAATCATCCGGGTAGACACGAAGCGCGACGTGCGGGTAACGGGCGTGTTCGACGACCTGCCGTTCAACTCCGAGTTCTACGAGGTGAAATTTTACATGCCGTGGAGCGCCTACCTGATCGACCAGCCGTGGGTAAAAAATTCGCTTGATCAATGGGGCAACCACTCGTTTCAGTGCTTCGCTCAACTGGCCGACAACGTTGACATTGAACGCGTTTCGACCAAGATCAGGGACGTAGAGAAAGCCCACAGCACCCCGCAGGAGAAACCGGAGTATTTCCTGCACCCCATGAGCAAATGGCACCTCTACTCCGACTTTAAGGAAGGCAAAAACGTGGGCGGTGGGATTCAGTTCGTTTGGCTGTTCGGCATTATCGGCGTGTTCGTATTGCTGCTGGCCTGCATCAACTTCATGAACCTCAGCACCGCCCGCTCCGAAAAACGGGCCAAAGAAGTAGGCATCCGAAAGGCCGTCGGTTCACTCCGCCAGCAACTGATTGCGCAGTTTCTGAGCGAGTCGATCCTGGTCGTAACCTTTGCACTGGTGCTGTCTCTGCTGATCGTACTGGTTTCGCTGTCGTCTTTCAATGAGCTGGCCGGTAAGCAGGCATCGATCCCGTACCAGTCGCCTGTTTTCTGGGCACTCCTGCTAAGTTTTACGCTCCTCACAGGCCTGGTGTCGGGCAGCTACCCGGCGTTGTATCTCTCCTCCTTTAACCCGCTTAGCGTCTTAAAAGGTACGTTCCGGGTCGGTCGCTGGGCGTCGCTGCCGCGTA
Organism: Fibrisoma montanum; assembly: GCF_003583365.1. Lineage (GTDB taxonomy): Bacteria > Bacteroidota > Bacteroidia > Cytophagales > Spirosomataceae > Fibrisoma > Fibrisoma montanum. The sequence goes on along the minus strand of NZ_QXED01000021.1, from coordinate 6,255 downwards.
AAATACTGGTCGTGCTTCAATTTACGGTATCCATTACGCTCATCATCGGCACGATCATCGTGTTCCGGCAAATTCAGCACGCCAAAAACCGGCCCATTGGCTACGACCGGTCCGGGCTGCTGCAAATTTCCGTCAGCACAGCGCTCGGCGGCAAATACGACCCGCTGCGCGATGACCTGCTGAAGACGGGCGCGGTATACGAAATGAGCCAGTCGTCGAGCCCAACGACCGGCGTCTGGTCCAATCAGATCGGCTTTGAGTGGGAAGGCAAAGACCCCAAATCCGTTCCGCTGTTCGGCACGATTGCCTGCACCCATGAGTTTGGAAAAACCATCGGCTGGAAAATCATCGACGGCCGGGATTTTTCGCGGGCCTACTCAACCGATACGTCGGCGTTCGTGCTGAACGAAGCAGCCGTAAAACTGACCGGCCTCAAGAACATCGTCGGCAAAACGATACGGTACAACGAGAAGCCAATGCAGGTGGTAGGCGTCATCAAAGACATGGTGATGGAGTCGCCGTATGAACCCATTAAGCCGACCATCTTCATGGTGAACTACGACTGGGCTAACATCTTCAACGTCAAACTGAAGCCGGGCGTACCCGTGAAAGACGCGCTAAAAAAAGTCGAAATGGTATTCAAGAAATACGACCCCGAAAGTCCGTTTGACTTCAAGTTCGCCGATGCCGAATACGACAACAAATTCCGGGATGAAGAACGCATTGGCAAGTTGGCACGCATTTTTGCCGTGCTGGCCATATTCATCAGTTGCCTGGGTCTGTTTGGTCTGGCGTCGTTCGTGGCCGAGCAGCGTACCAAAGAAATCGGCGTACGCAAGGTGCTGGGCGCGTCCGTCACAAGCCTTTGGGGGCTACTGTCCAAAGACTTCGTGCGGCTGGTCATCATCTCGTTTCTGATCTCAGCACCCATTGCCTGGTATTTCCTCAACGACTGGCTGCAGCAGTACGAATACCGTACCGGCATTTCGTGGTGGATTTTCGCCCTCGCGGGCATTGGTGCCACCATCATTACCTTGCTGACCGTCAGCTTCCAGGCCATCCGGGCCGCGTTGATGGACCCCGTTAAATCGCTTCGAACTGAATAGCGTGGGGCTAGGGGCATGGGGCGTAGGGTAACAATCCTATCCCCAACCCCTACTCCCCTGCCCTTAGCCCCAAGCCCCTAACCCCAAACCCTTATGCTACGAAACTATCTCAAAGTCGCCTGGCGTAACCTGCTGCGCCACAAAGCCTTCTCCGCCATTAACATCGTTGGGCTGGCCATCGGCATGGCAGCCTGTCTGCTGATTCTGCAATATGTAGCGTTCGAACTGAGCTACGACGACTTCCACGCGAAAGGTGACCGGATCTATCGCATCCGGCAGGACCGCTACAACGACGGCAAGCTCAGCACCGAATGGGTGTCCGGGGCGTATGCAGCCGGAAACGCCTTCAAAGACGCGTTTGGCGAGATTGAGCAGTACGTTAAAGTCGTCGGCACGGCCCCCATCGTGGTTGATGCCAAAGCCAATGAGCAGTTGAAAATTGAGAAAGTATACTATGCCAGCCAGGCCTTCTTCAACGTATTCTCATACCCGCTGATCGTCGGAGACGCCCGGACGGCCCTGCTGGAGCCCAACACGGTTGTGCTCTCCGAATCCGTGGCCCGCAAGCTGTTTGGTACGTCCAATGCCCTGGGCAGGACCATGCAGGTCAACCGGAAACAAGCCGTTACAGTAACGGGGGTCTACCAGGACATACCCGAAAACTCGCACTTCAAGGCGGATATGCTCCGTTCGTATGCCACCTTCGTCAAAAACATGGGGCCGGACAACAACCCCGACAAAGCCTGGCAGTGGGATGGCTGCCACTCGTATTTGTTACTACGTCCCGGCACCAGCCCGAAAGCGCTCGAAGCCAAGTTTCCGTCGGTGGTTGACCGACAGGCGGGCGAGGAACACAAGCGCTACAATTCAGCCGCCATTTACACCTTACAACCCCTCCGCGATATTCACCTGTACTCGCACTATATCGGCGAATTCGAACCGAACGGCGACGGCAACACGGTGTATCTGCTGCTGGGTATTGCCTTTTTCATCGTCGTGATTGCCTGGGTTAACTATGTCAACCTGGCAACGGCGCGGGCCATTAACCGGGCCAAGGAAGTAGGCGTTCGGAAGGCGGTAGGATCGCAGCGGAGCCAGCTCATCAATCAGTTCATGTTTGAATCGTTCCTGCTCAACGGCTTGGCCGTCGGTCTGGCGCTGCTGCTCGTGATCGTGACCATACCGGCGTTCAATAACCTGTCGGGTCAGCACCTGACGCTCTCCCTGCTGGGCAGTGGTCGCTTCTGGCTGGCGTTGCTGGGTCTCTTTACCATTGGCGTATTCTTCTCGGGCTTGTACCCAGCCTTTGTCCTGTCCAACTTCAGGCCCGTGGTCGTGCTCAAAGGCCGGATGGTCAATACGCGGCAGGGGATTCTGCTGCGCAAAGGGCTGGTGGTTTTCCAGTTTGCGGCTTCGCTGTTTCTGCTGGTTGGTACGCTGGCCGTTTTCCGGCAGATTCAGTTCATGCGGGAGCAGACACTGGGCCTGAACGTCGACCAGACGCTGATTATCCGCCCGCCCATTGTTGCCAGCGATTCAACGTACATGGGTCAGCTCAAGGCGTTTAAAGAGGAACTGCTTCGCCAGTCGACGATTCGTACCATTACCGCTTCTACGTCTATTCCCGGCGACCCGGTGGGCTGGAATGCCGGCGGTATCCGGCTCAAGGGCCTCGACGAAAGCAAGGGCAAGCAGTACCGGGTTATCGGTGTCGACTACGACTACCTGACCGGCTACGGCCTGAAACTACTGGCCGGCCGCAACTTCGCCAAAGACTTCGGTACCGACCCCAAAGCGGTTATCTTCAACAAGATGGCTATTCAGCAACTGGGCTTTAACAAACCCGAAGAAAGCATTGGCAGAGAGATTGAATTCTGGGGCGAAATCTTCACGATTGTCGGCGTGGTCGACAATTTCCACCAGCAGTCGCTACGGGAAGCGTACGAACCGTTGATCCTTCGCCTGATTCCGGACGTGCGGGGCTTTTTCTCGGTGAAAATGGCCCCAACGGAAGCAAGCCAGACCATCACTACGCTCCGATCAGCCTGGAATCAGTTTTTTCCCGGCAATCCGTTCGAGTACTTCTTCCTCGACCAGCATTTCGCCGAGCAGTACCGGGCCGATCAGCGCTTTGGGCAGGTATTCGGCTTCTTTACGACCCTGGCTATACTGGTCGCCTGCCTGGGCCTGTTCGGTCTGGCGTCGTTCACAACGCTGCAACGCACCAAAGAGATTGGCATCCGGAAGGTGCTGGGCGCGTCGGTGGGCGAGATTTTACAATTGCTGTACCGCGAGTTTGTCGTGCTGGTGTTCGTCGCGTTCGTGGTATCGGCTCCGCTGGCGTGGTTCGCCATCAATCGCTGGCGGGAGAGCTACGCATTCCGTGCCGACCTGAGCGGCTGGCTGTTTGTGCTGCCGTTTGTCGTCGTCCTGATCATTGCCCTGCTGACGGTCAGCTTCCAGAGCATCAAAGCCGCGCTGATGAATCCCGTGAAATCGCTTAGAATGGAGTGAGAAGGAGGAAAGGGAGGAAAGGAGGAGAGGAGGAAAGGTAGAAAAGCAGGAAAGAATCCGGCTTATTCCCCTTCTCCCTTCCTCCCTTCCTCCTTTCCTCCCTCCCCTCCCTCCCCTCCCTTTTCTCCCCTAAAACATATGCTTCGCAATTATCTTAAAATCGCCGTCCGGAATCTGCTTCGGAGTAAGTCGTTTTCGGCCATCAACATCCTGGGTCTGTCGGTAGGTATGACCTGCTGCATGCTGTTGCTGCTCTACATCCGCAGCGAACTGTCGTTCGACAAGCACCATGAGCACGCTGACAATCTGTACCTTTTGGGCTCAAAAGCTAAAATCGGCCAGAACGCCGGCCGGGAATGGCCAAATGCTTCGGCTCCGTACGGCCCTGCGGTAAAGGCCGACTATCCGGAGGTGGTGCAGATGGCCCGGCTGTTTGCTCTGGACGAGAAAGCTCTGTTGCAGGTACGTGAACAGGGTAAAGCCGTGGTATCTTTCTACGAAACGAAAGCCTACCAGGTTGATTCGACGTTTTTTGACCTGTTCTCCTACACATTTATCGAAGGCAGTCCCAAGCATGCGCTCACGGATCTGCACTCGGTGGTGCTATCGGAGGAAGTAGCCCGGAAGCTGTTTGGCAACACGAGCGCGCTCGACAAACTCATTCGCATTGGCGGAGAAGCCGGTTCGGGCGAAGAGTATCGGGTAACCGGCGTTTTCCGCGATGCCAGCGCCAGCTCGCACATCGACGCGCGGCTGTTTCTACCGCTCTACGCCGGGGGGATTGGCCGCTTCCTGCGTGAAGGACCGCTGGATTTCGCCAACAACAACATGTTCCTGACGTATCTGCGCTTACAACCCGGCACCGACCCCGAGCAGCTGCAGAAGAAGTTTCCGGCATTTATTGAAAAATACGCCCGGACCGATCTGAAAGCAGTCGGCTTCGACAAGGATATGTTTCTCGTCCGGGTACCTGACCTGCATTTGTACAACAACTTCCAGGCGGTCGTTACGCCAACGAACAGTATAACGTACCTCTACATTCTGGGCTCCATTGCGATTTTTACGCTGCTGATTGCCTGCATCAACTTCATGAACCTCTCCACGGCGCGGTCGGCTAAACGGGCGGCTGAGGTGGGCGTCCGGAAGGTGATGGGGGCCGAACAGGGTGCTCTGGTGCGGCAGTTTCTGGGTGAGTCGATGGTGCTGACGGTCCTGGCGCTGGTCATTGCCCTGCTTTTGGTGACTATTTTTCTGTCGCTGTTCAACCAGCTCACTAACAAGTCGCTGTCGGTTTTTGAGCTGTTTGAACCACAGATCGCCCTGGCCTTTATCACCCTGGCCCTGCTGACCGGGTTGATTGCCGGCAGCTACCCCGCTTTCTACCTTTCCCTGTTCAACCCGGCGCAGGTGCTGAAAGGAAAATTCATCAACTCGATGTCGGCCGTAGCCCTGCGTCGGGGGCTGGTCGTTTTCCAGTTTGTCGTGTCGGTTGGTCTGGTGCTGGCTACGTTTATCATTCAGGAGCAGATGCAGTTTATGCGCGAGCAGCCACTGGGTTTCGCGCAGGACCAGCAGATTGCTATTCCTTTGCGCAGCAGTGAAGCCCGGGCCGTCTACACCGCGTTCCGGAGCGAGATTATACGAAACAATCAGGTGGCTGGCGCATCGGGTACGCAGTTTTACCCGGGCATCGCCAACCTGAGCGACATGGTCTTTCACCGCCCCGACCAGAGCGTTGATCAGGGGCAGGATGTCCGGATCAACCGGGTCGATTTTGATCTGATGCAAACGATGGGCTTCCAACTGAAACAGGGTCGCCTGTTCTCGCGTCAGTTTCCGGGCGACACCAGCGACCGTCTGATCGTCAACGAAGCCACCTTACGCAAGTTTCAGATTGATGAGAAGAAAGCCATCGGCCAACGGCTGGACTTTACGTGGCAGGGCCAGACGTACCCCTTCGAGATCGTGGGCGTGGTAAAGGACTTCCATTTTGAAGACCTGCACGAGACCATCGAGCCGTATGCCTTCATGCTGAACCGCCGGCCGAATTTCAACTACGTTATTGTGCACGTCAATACGCCTAACATGGCGAATGTGCTGGGTTTCCTGGAGCAGACATGGCGATCGCTGCGGCCCGACGAGCCGTTTGAATATACCTTCCTGAACGAAGATTTCCAGAAGAACTACCAGGCCGAAGCCCGTACCTCACGCATTGTCACTACGTTCACCATCATTTCCATCCTGATTTCGTGCCTGGGCCTGTTTGGGTTAGCGGCCTTCGCGGCTCAGCAGCGGACCAAGGAGATCGGCGTCCGGAAAGTGCTGGGCGCATCGGTAACGAACATCGTTATGCTGCTGGCCAAAGACTTTCTGAAACTGGTGCTGATCGCCATTCTGATTGCGTCGCCCATTGCCTGGTGGGCGATGAACAAGTGGCTGCAGGGCTTCGCCTACAAGATCGACATTCCGCTTTGGGTGTTCCTGGTAGCCGGTGGTCTGGCGGTACTGATCGCGTTTGCGACCGTGAGTTTTCAGAGCATCAGGGCCGCCCTGATGAATCCGGTGAAGAGCCTGCGGTCGGAGTAATGAAGCAGGGGGCAGGGGGCGCGGGGCAGGGGGTAGTGCTAACCCCGCT
>NZ_QXED01000020.1 GCF_003583365.1 Fibrisoma montanum | reverse complement strand
CCATTACAACTATGCAAGGCGTCACCGATCCCTAGACTTTATTACCCCGCAAGAAAAGTGGGAGAAAGCAGTGGTGTGTGACTCAACCGTTTTAGAAAATCTGTCCAACTAATAGGGGGCTAAGACATACCACTTCCAGAAGAATAAGGATTAAGACTCCGCAGCGGGTGCATTCGCGGTCGGGTTTCATAGTGTCAGAGTACCACTTCCAGAAGAATAAGGATTAAGACTTCATATTTAATTTTAGCCACATTTAAATCAGTCAGAGTACCACTTCCAGAAGAATAAGGATTAAGACAGGCAGAACTCAACCACTGCGACAATGCCGCCCTCGTCAGAGTATCACTTCCAGAAGAATAAGGATTAAGACATGTTTTCTTCCCCCAGTAGCGCGCTAAGGGACATAGTCAGAGTACCACTTCCAGAAGAATAAGGATTAAGACTTTTTCGTGCAACTCACATAAGCCGGTCTGCTTATCGTCAGAGTACCACTTCCAGAAGAATAAGGATTAAGACGCATCCTTTATGTCGACAACTTCGGCGTATTCAGCCCGGTCAGAGTACCACTTCCAGAAGAATAAGGATTAAGACCTGAAATTCCCGTTGCAGTACCGTCCGTGACGGTTACGTTGTGTCAGAGTACCACTTCCAGAAGAATAAGGATTAAGACATTAGTTCGTAGTTGGTGCCGTTCCAGACGAAGGTGTCAGAGTACCACTTCCAGAAGAATAAGGATTAAGACAAGTAGCTCCAGAAGTCGGGTTCCATAGCGATCCTTATAGGTCAGAGTACCACTTCCAGAAGAATAAGGATTAAGACACGGTCCACTGCTTACGGCCTTCGCCTTCGCCCACGCTGAGTCAGAGTACCACTTCCAGAAGAATAAGGATTAAGACTACTGCTGTTCGGGTGTCTGTTCCATCTGTTCGTTAGGGGTCAGAGTACCACTTCCAGAAGAATAAGGATTAAGACTCCCACACGTACCCGCGTTCCTTCATTTTGGCGAAGGGTCAGAGTACCACTTCCAGAAGAATAAGAATAAAAAGTGGTTAACAGTGCTTTCTATACGTCTGCTGTTTTACTTCAAACGAAGCCAGATAAACGGGGGCTTTGGTTACTCAACCCGGCCTCCGTCAATCCTCTAACTAAAGTCGATACGTACCCCGGCCGGCGGGGCCAAATTCCCCCTTCTTGCACTAGTTTCCCACCCGGCCAACGGTGCCGCTCTCCCCGCTGTTCAGTCAATGTATACACGCTCCGAAAACGTGTATAATACTCTGATCTCACCCGACTGCCTAGAAAAAATCCTTATAACAAGTCTGATTGTACAAAATATCGCTAACACTTTGATTTCTCGTTTAATACAATACCTTTGAATAATTAAATTATATCTGCATATACTTAAGTTTACCAATCACTATACCCTCTTTAATTATATGAAGCATTCTACCTGTTCACGGCCCGTTACTGCCACTCTGATGCGGCCATTTGGTACACTAATCCTTTTCTTTTTTCTGGCCGTTGGCACTGCATTTGCCCAGCAGGTGACCGGTACCGTAACCAACAGCCAGGGTGGGCCTCTGCCCGGCGTTAACGTGGTTGTTAAAGGTACCAATCGCGGTACGGCTACCGACCGGGATGGGCGCTATACGATCAATGCCAACTCGTCGGCAACCCTCGTGTTTAGTTATATTGGGTACGTCAGTCAGGAGGTTTCCGTTGGTAACCAGTCGACCATCAGCATTCAACTGGCCGACGATCAGCAGGCACTGAACGAAGTGGTCGTGGTCGGCTACGGTACCCAGCGGAAATCGTCGCTGACGGCGGCCGTGTCGACCGTAACGCCCAAGGAACTCAAAGCCCTGCCCGTTATCAGTCCCCAGCAGGCGCTGCAGGGACGCGTACCGGGCGTTTCTATTGTCAACAACAGCAGCCCCGGGGTTGAGCCCGTCGTGCGGGTGCGGGGGGTTGGCTCCATCAGCCTGAACCCAAACCCGCTCTACGTCATCGACGGCGTACCGGCCGGGGGCCTGAACAACATCGACCCCAAGGATATCGAGTCGCTGGAGGTCCTCAAAGACGCCAGTGCCGCGGCCATCTACGGCTCGCGGGCGGCCAACGGCGTGATCCTGATCACGACCAAAAAAGGATCCAACAACGGCAAGATCAACATCAACATAGACTCGTATTACGGTACGCAGTCGGCCTGGCGCACGCTCGATCTGCTCAACCGCGACGAGTACATCCGCTACGGTACGGCCCTGCTGACGGCTTCCGGGCAGCCGGTGCCGGGGCGTTTCAATAACCTGAATACGCCGATCTACGATGGCGCTACGCAGACGTTTGCCCAGACCGATACCGACTGGCAGGATGTCATGTTCCGCAACGCCCCCATCACTGACAACCAGCTGTCCATCACGGGCGGAAATGCCCAGTCGCGCTTCTATATGTCGGTGGGGCACTTCAGCCAGCAGGGTATCCTGCCCTTTACGGACTACAACCGGCAGAGCTTCCGGATCAACTCCGACCATAAGTTCAGTAAGTTTCTGACCGTGGGCCAGACGCTGCTGGCGTCGACGGATTTCCGGCGGCTCGAACGCGATGGCGGTGGCCGCAGCCTCGTGATGAACATCATGCGGATGACCCCGTACTGGCCCGTCCGGGACCCGACCAAGATCGGTGGTTTCAGCACCACGGCCCAGGGCCTCGACGCTACCGACCCCGAAAACCCCCTCCGCGTGGCCGAACAGGAACAGCAGTTCCAGACCGACCGGGGCGTGAAACTCCTCGGTACGGTGTTCACCGAAATCCGGTTTGCCGACTGGCTCCGCTACAAATTCACGGTCGGAGCCGACTTCGCGACGACGCGCTTCAACGGATTCCTGCCCATCTACAGCGACGGCAACCGCAGCCGCCTGATTGCCAACGTATCGGAAAACCGCAACAACTTCTTCTCGCTGCTGCTGACCAACCAGCTTACCTTCGACAAAACCTTTGGTAAGCACTACATCAACGCCACGGCCATTGCCGAGCGGCAGTCGGCGGAATCGCGGAGCATATCGGCCAGTGGTCAGCGCCCCGACAACAACATCCAGGTCATTCAGGGCGTATCGAACCCCAACGGCAACAGCTCACTCAACGAAAACCTGCTCATTTCGTACGTAGGGCGGATCAACTACGAGTACGGCGGCAAATACCTGCTGAGCGCGTCGGTTCGTCGCGACGGGTCGTCGAAGTTCGCACCCGGCCGCAAGTGGGGTACGTTCCCGGCGGCTTCAGTCGGCTGGCGTATCAGCGAGGAAACGTTCATGAAGAATGTGCCGCTGATCTCCGAACTGAAGCTGCGGGCCAGCTACGGTCGGACCGGCTTCAACGCCATCGGCGACTACGAATGGCAGGCGTTGGTGCTGGCCAACAACACCCTCTATCCATTCAACAACGCAACGCAGCTGGGCTCCTACATCAACGTACTGAGCAACAGCGATCTGAGTTGGGAGATCAACAACACGACCGACGTCGGCTTCGACCTGTCGCTGCTGAACAACCGGATCAGCCTGACGGCCGATGTGTATGAGCGGCAGACCGACGGCCTGCTGCTGCGGGTGCCGCTGGCCAACTCGCTGGGGTACTCAAACAGCCCGCTGGCCAACGTGGGCAGCATCCGCAACCGGGGGCTGGAACTGGCCCTGGGCTACAACCACACCGGCAAGAGCTTCCAGTGGTCGGCAACGGGCGTGTTCGACCTGGTGCGGAACAAGGTGCTGAACCTGGCCACGCCCAACGCGACGATCAACTCGGGGTCCAATGCCGACTTTGGCGGGTTTGATATCACCCGGACCGAAGTTGGGCAGCCGATCCAGTCGTTCTACGGGTGGGTGGTCGATGGTATTTTCCAGAACCAGGGCGAGATCGAAGCCGCCAACGCGATCGATGGGAATAACGCTACGTTCTACCAGAACGACCGGACCGCCCCCGGCGACATCCGGTTCCGCGACCTGAACGGCGACGGCCGGATCGACGCCAACGACCGGACGTACCTGGGCAGCTACATTCCCAAGTTCAACTACGGCCTCAACCTGACCGGTAATTACAGGAACTTTGACTTTACCGTGTTCTTCCAGGGCGTAGCCGGCAACAAGATCTACAACGGGACGAAGGTAATCGGTCAGGGCCAGCTCCGGCTGTTCAACGCCACCACCGACGTACTGAACGCCTGGACTCCGCAGAATACCAATACGGATGTGCCGCGCTCGATCAGTGGCGACCCCAACCAGAACTCGCGCACATCGGACCGCTTTCTCGAAGATGGCTCCTACCTGCGGCTGAAAAACCTGAGCATCGGCTACACGCTGCCGTCGGCCGTGCTCAGCAAAACGACCCGCGGCTACATGAACCGGCTTCGGGTGTACGTGTCGAGCAACAACCTGCTCACCTTTACGAAGTACACGGGCTATGACCCGGAAATTGCAACCCGGGGCGGTAACCTCCTCAACAATGGGATCGACTACGCTAACTACCCGCAGGCCCGTACGCTTATTGTTGGTTTAAATCTTGGTTTCTAATCCATTCACAGAAAAAACATGAAAAAGGTACTGTTACTAAGTGCGCTGTCGATTGGCCTGGCCGTAAGCTGCAGCGACGACGAACTGAATAAGATAAACCCGAACGGCGTTACGTTCGATACGTATTTTAACAACGAGAGCGAACTGACGGCGGGTGTGAACGGCATCTACGCCCTGGTTCAGTCCAACAGCCTGGTGTCGCGGGAGTGGTTCTTCACCCACGATCTGCGTAGCGACGAGATGGCGTCGGGGGGTGGGCAGCTCGAAACACCCCGCAACCAGTTGCTTATCGGGGTGCATGATACCGGCAACGGCCTGGTAAACAACATCTGGCAGGGCTGGTACCGGACCATCCACCGCGCTAACGTCGTGCTGGAAAAAGGGTCTCAGGTGCAGGGTGTACCGGCGGCTGCCCGTGACCGGCTGCTGGGCGAAGCGCGGTTCCTGCGGGCCTGGGCGTACTACGAACTGGCTACGTTCTTCGGGGGCGTTCCGCTCTACAAGGAATTCGTTAAGTCCGTGAACGGCTCACTGCCCCGCTCTCCGCAGAAAGACGTCTACGATTTTGCGATTGCCGACCTGAAAGAAGCCGAAAAAGGGCTGGCCGCCAGCTATTCGGGGGCTAACCTGGGCCGGGCTACCAAATCGGCCGCCCAACTGCTGATGGCCCGCATCTACCTGCAAATGGGTGACTACACCAACGCCCGGACGGAGTTGAAAAAGATCATCGACTCGGGGCTGTACCGGCTGGTGGACAACTACGTGGACATAACCACCGAAGAAGGGGAGTTCAACGCCGAGTCAATCTTCGAGGTGGTGTATGCGCCATCGGGAGGGGCTTACAACTGGGGTGCCGACAGCGATGGAGCAGCCGTGCAGGAAGAAACCGTTCGGTCGCAGGAATACGCGGCCATTGCGTGGCGCAACGTGATCCCGTCCAACAGGATTCTGAACGAATACGAAATGACAGCGAAAGGCGATACCAAGGATGATCCGCGCTACGCGTTTTCGTACTGGTCGGAAGGAGACATGTTCAACAATGGCACCACCGTCCTGACGTCTACCATGGTGCAGGGCAATACCTCGACGGTGAACGGCAGAACGCTCAAGGTAAGCTGGCGGAAATACTCCCTGATGTACAAGTCCAATGCCGCCAACCAGCAGAGTGGCATCAACATGCGGATCATGCGCTATGCCGACGTGCTGCTGCTGATGGCCGAGTGCGAGAACGAACTCGGCAACTCGCCCGCAGCGATCTCGTTGTTGAACCAGGTGCGGGCGCGGAAGAGCGTGGCCATGCCGCCGTACCCGACCAAAAATTACCCGGTTGCCAACAAAGACCAGGTATTCGATGCAATTGTACACGAGCGCATGGTTGAACTGGCAGCTGAGCAGATTCGCAACTTCGACATCGTTCGGTGGCGGAAGAACAAGAAGCTGAAAACGGAGCCGCTGACGTACTTCCAGGCTAATAAGCACGAACTGCTGCCCATTCCGCAGCAGGAAATCGACAACAGCCCGGCGCTCGATATCAAAGACCAGAACCCAGGGTATTAACGGTGATTGTGACAGTAAAACGTGTATTGACGAACGCAAAGGGTGCAAAGGAAACTTCGCGCTCTTTGCGTTTTTGCTTGGCGTCTTTGCGGTTCATTCCTTTGCTCACGGGCTTGTGCCTGACAGGCTGTGGGGATGGACGGCAACGGCTTTTTGAACAAGTTGATCCCGACGATTCGGGCGTTTCCTTTACCAACACCATCACCGCAAGCGATACGCTGAATGCGTTCACGTTTACCAACTTCTACAACGGCGGGGGCGTCGGCGTCGGCGACTTCAACCGCGACGGTCGGCCCGATCTGTTTTTCTCCGGCAATCAGGTCAGTTGCCGGTTGTACCTCAATCAGAGTGATTCCACCGCCCTGCGGTTTCAGGACATTACGGAAGCCGCCGGGGTAACCACCGACCGCTGGTGTACGGGGGTTTCGGTGGTAGACATCAACCAGGACGGCTGGGACGACATCTACGTCGGGGTTGCGGCTCACCCCCGCTTCAAAAACACGCGCAACCTGCTGTTCATCAACCAGCGAACTGCCCGGCCTACGTTCCGGGAGGAAGCCGCCCGCTATGGTCTCGATTATGACGGATTTACTACCCAGGCCGCTTTCGTTGACTACGACCGCGACGGCGACCTGGACTGTTTTCTGCTCAATACGGCCCCGGACGTCCAGAATCCCAACTACCTGCGCCCGGCCATCAACGACGGTACGTATCCCTCAACCGACCGGTTGTACCGGAACATGACGGTAGAAAGGAAGCAGGGGTTGCAGGGATTGCACGGTGTGCAGGGGACCAGGCAACCCCCGCCATCCCTGCAACCCCTGCCCCTTTTTACGGACGTGTCGAAAGAAGCCGGGGTCCGGTTTGAGGGGCTGGGGCTGGGGGTTGTCGTTTCGGACCTGAACAGCGACGGCTTTCCCGATATCTACTGCTCCAACGATTTTCTCAGCAGCGACATACTGTACCTGAATCAGGGTGACGGTACGTTCAGAAACGTGGTTCGGGAAGCCGCGGCCCACACCAGCCTCTACGGCATGGGTATCGACGCGGGCGATCTGAACAACGACGGCCGGCCCGACCTGCTGCAACTCGATATGCTGCCCGAGTCGAACCAGCGGCTGAAACAGATGCTGGCCGGGCAGGATTTTGACCGGAAAGAGCTCAGCCTTCGACCACAGTACGGCTACCAGTTGCAGTACATGCGCAATACGCTGCAACTCAATACCGGCAATCACAACGGCCTGCCGATGTTCAGCGAAGTGGGCCTGCTGGCCGGACTGGCCCGCACGGACTGGAGCTGGTCGGTGCTCCTGGCCGACCTTGACCTCGACGGTCACCGCGACGTGTTCATTACCAACGGGTACCGCAAAAACGTCACCGACCGCGATTTTATCAACTTCACCGAAGACTTTGACCTGTTCGGTACCGACTCGGCCCGGCAGCAACGGCGGGCGAAACTGCTGGACAAAATCCCCGAAGTAAAGCTTCGCAATTTTGCCTTTCGGAACCGCATGGGCGACTCGGCCGGTACGCTGGCGTTTCAGGACGTATCGGCCGCGTGGGGTCTCGACGAACTGTCGTATGCCAACGGAGCCGCCTACGCCGATCTCGACCGGGATGGCGACCTCGACCTGATTGTGAACAACATCGACCAGGAGGCCTCCATCTTTCGCAACACAAGCCGCGAACAGGGGCAACGCGGCTTTCTGGCCGTTTCCTTTGCGGGCGAAACCGGCAACCGAACCGGTCTGGGCGCTACGCTGACCGTCTGGCAGAAGGGCCAGAAACAACGTTACGAAAACCAGCCGGTACGCGGGTACCTGTCGTCGGTCGAGCCGGGGCTGGTCATCGGTACCGGCACGGCCCCATCCCTCGATTCAGTGCAGGTACGCTGGCCCGATGGGCGGGTGGAAACGCGCTACCGGGTGACCGTCAACCAGCGGCTGCTTTTTCGGCAAGCCGACAGCCGTCCGGCACCATCGGCCCCGGCTTCACCGCCGAAACCGCTTTTTCGGGCGGATACCGGCCAGTTTCAGTTCGTCCACCAGGAATCGGATTATGTAGATTTCAAAACGACCCCGGCCCTCCACAAGATGCTGTCGCGGAGCGGCCCGGCCGTTGGCGTGGGCGACCTGAACGGCGATGGTCTAACCGACGTAGTAGTCGGTCCATCGTACCGAGGCAGCGCGGGAACCCTGTTCTGGGGAAAGGCGGGGGGCGGCTTCCGGGCGGAAGTCTGGCTAACGAACAGCCCCATGGAAGCCGGGGACGTCCTGCTGGTCGACGCCGATAATGACCGGGACCTCGACATTCTGCTGGTCGGCGGGGGCAGCGAACGGCCACTGGCGGTAGCAGAGGCCTACCAGCCCATACTCTACCGAAATGATGGCCGACGTGGAAACGGCCCCCGTGGAGACGGCCGACGTGGAAACGGTCCCCGTGGAAACGAAGGTTGTACGTTTACGCCCGTGCCGGATGCCATGCCCCGGTTATCGGTCAGCAGCCAGGCGGTCCGCGCCCTTGATTACGACCGCGACGGGGATGCCGACCTGCTCATCACCGGGCGACAGCTTCCCGGTCGGTACCCCATGCCCGCCAGCAGTTACCTGCTTCGGAACGACAACGGACGGTTTGCGGACGTAACCCGGCAGGTTGCCCCGGCACTTCTGCAGGCCGGGATGGTCTGCGACGCGCTCCCGCTCGACGTAGATGGCGACTCCAACACGGACCTGGTGCTGGTGGGTGAGTGGATGCCACCGATTGTATTGACGAACAACGGCAAAACATTCGTTCAGTCAGCAAGTCACGCATTCACTCAGTCAGCCGGCTGGTGGAACTGCGTATCGGCGGCCGACTTTGACCACGACGGCGACCCCGACCTGCTGCTGGGCAACGAAGGGCTGAACACCATTTACCGGGCGTCGGCCGAAGAACCGGTACGAATCCTGGCGAAGGATTTCAATCAGGACGGGCAGATGGACCCGATCATGGGGTATTTCCTGCAGGGCCAATGCTATCCGGCCCTCCCGCGCGACGCCCTGAATCAGCAGATTATCCAGTTCCGCCGGAAGTACCCGCGCTACGTTGACTACGCCGACGTAACCTTTGCCGACCTGTTTGCGCCGGACGAGCGGGAGGGGGCGTGGGTAGGGCAGGTGGCTCAATTACAAAGCTGCTACGCCGAAAACTTGGGTAATGGCCAGTTCCGGCTTCGGCCGTTACCCCTGCCGGTGCAGCAGGCCCCGGTAGCCGGCTTTGTCATCGATGATTTCAACCGGGACGGTCAGCCCGATGCCATCGCAACAGGGAATTTCTACGCCAACGAGGTGAACATGGGGCGTCAGGACGCGTCGCAGGGCGTACTGCTGCTCGGTAACGGCAAGGGTAGGTTCACCGCGGTTGATCCCGAAACGAGTGGCCTGCGTCTACGGGGCGATACCCGGAAGTCGTACCGGCTACCCTCCGGCAACCAGATCCTGACGGCGACGAACAACGGCCGAATCGTGCTGCACAGCTGGTAGGCCAGTGGCGGTTGCCGGCCTGCCTGGGTGACGATGAGAATCAGGGTTTCTGGTGCATGAACAACACCACCGAATCGGAGCTGAGCTTAAACCCGTTGTCCAGTTTTTCGACGCTGAAGGTAGCCTGGTTGATCTGGAGGCTATCGCCGATGATCTGCCAGTTGAATAGGGCAGCTTCTGAAACCGTGCCCTGTCTGATATATTGTCGACCCCGACCGTTTTTACTGAAGCCATACACCGTTTCTACCGTACGCAGCTGCGCCAGTTGAGCGCTGTCCACGCCCTTTGCCGAATCCGCGTCGACCGTTATCCAGTAGCGCCTTCCCTCAAAGTCGATGTCCCGAACGCCCGTTGAACAACTGCTCAGCAGCCACTGAGCGAGTCCTACCAATCCTATCCAACGCATTCTCATAGCCTGTTTCTGCCTGCTTTGTTAATTCGTTGTCATAACCAGCGGGACCGGCTAAAGGACCGCAAAAAAGAGGTACTGGCTCATTTTTTTGTCGTACGACACAGGAGCGGAGTCGGGCCGTGGCTATATTTTTTGGCGCGTACATGATTATAAACCAGCGCTGTGTTCTCTTTAAAGAAAGCACGGCGCCGGATACTGATTGTGACGACAACAAGCGGCATCCGGTGTCAAAAACCAACGGAAGGTATGGCTAATTCCGTAGCCTTCAATACGTGGTTGGTAGTCCTTCCGGCAACTGCGCGTTCTGGTCAGAGTCATAATAAAAGATATAAATAACTGATAAACAGTGATGTTGATGGGGGCGTGCACAACCCGCGTTCCATCACGAAGCAACACCTTATTCTGATGCCTATACCTACCTGCCCTTCATTGAACATTCCGACGTGTAAACAATCGATACGGGTCCTGGCACTTTTGCTCGGGACGCTCAGCGGCTGGTCGGTAAACGCACAGCGCCCGGTTGCCCAAAAACCGGCGACATCGACGGCGCGGGTGGCTTCGGCCGCAAATCCGTATTCTACCGACAAGCAGGTATTGGCGAAAGGACAGCAGTTGTTTCAAAGCAACTGCTCGGCCTGCCATAATTTTCTGCAGAAAGGAATCGGACCCAACTTGTCGGAGGTCACCAGCCATGCATCGCCCGACTGGATACGGCAATTCATCCGCAACGCCCCGGACGTAATCCAGCGCGGAGATGCCCGGGCCGTCCGGCTGTTTGAGGAATACAAGCAGGCGATGCCCGCCTTTACGAGCCTGAGCGATGGCGATGTGCAGGCCCTTATGTCGTACATCCGCGCCAACCAGAAGCAGAAACCGTCGGAGGCCGAGACTGCCCGGCTGGGCCCACCGATTCAGGACCCCATTCCGGCCCGGATTGCCAGCTCAGGTCTGCGGATCAGCCTGGAAGAGGTCATTACGGCACCAGCCAGCGCTGAAAAGGCCCCGCTCGCCCGGATCAACAAGATGCTCGTGCTGCCCGGTCCAACCGATCGGCTGTTTCTGGAAGACCTGCGCGGTACGCTCTACGAACTCGTGAATGATAAACTCCGGGTGTACATGGACATGCGGAAGGAGCGCCCCAACTTCATTCACGCCCCGGGTCACGCCACCGGTTTCGGTAGTTATGCTTTCCACCCGGACTTTTACAAAAACGGGCTTTTCTACACCACCCACACGGAAAAAGCCAACACGGCCCCCGCCGATTTTGCGTATCCCGATTCGATCCGGGTAACGCTGCAATGGGTCCTGACCGAGTGGAAACTACCCAACCCGGCCGGCGCGACGTTTGCCGGATCGGGCCGGGAGCTGATGCGCGTGAACATGGTGTCGCCCATTCACGGCGTTCAGGAGATTACGTTCAATCCATTGGCCAAACCGGGCAGTCCGGACTATGGCCTGTTATACATCGGTGTGGGCGACGGTGGAGCCACCGAAAACGGCTTTCCGTTTATCTGTAATTCGAAGAGCCGGATCTGGAGTTCGGTGCTCCGGATCGATCCGCAGGGGCGGAACAGCCAGAACGGCCGGTACGGTATTCCGCCCGGCAATCCCTACGCGCAGGACAACGACCCGGCTACGCTGGGGGAAATTTTCTGCCGGGGTTTCCGGAATCCCAACCGCATCACCTGGGCTCCCGACGGCAAGATGCTGATCTCCGACATTGGCCACGCCAACGCGGAAGAGTTGAACCTGGGCGTGGCCGGGGCAGATTATGGCTGGCCGGAACGCGAAGGGCTGCTGGTGATCAACTACCGCGGAAAAATGGATAAGGTGTATGCACTGCCCGAAAATGACGCTGCCCTTCAATACGTCTATCCCGTTGCACTCTACGATCACGACGAGGGCAATGCCTTTTCGGGCGGGTTTGTGTACACCGGCTCGGACATTCCTCTGCTGACGGGTAAATACATCTTCGGGGACATTGTGAACGGACGGGTTTTTTACGTCGACAGCGATCAGTTACGCCTGGGCAGACAGGCCTCCATCGAGGAACTGCAGCTTGCGGTGGGCGATAGCGTAACCACGTTTCGGACGCTCACGGGCGCTCAGAAAACCGACCTCCGTTTCGGCGTGGGGCTCAACAATGCCTTTTATCTGTACACGAAATCGGACGGTAAAATCTACCGGATCAAAAGCTGCCAGCCCCGGTAGAGCAGGGCTGAACGCGGAGCATGAGAGTCATTCGATCGCAAAAAATCCGACCCACGCTTTTGCCTGAAGCAGGGCCTCGTCGTGGGGGAGGTCCGGGAACAGGATCATGAGGTTAACGGCCGTCTGTTGCAGGGGCGTTAAGAGTTCAGGATCGTCGGCGAGTTGGGTAAGTTGCGGTTGAGTCATCATGGTTGGAGAAAGGTCGTATACTAATGACCCCGAATCAGATGGAATAGTTCAATACAGGTGTATATAATTTTTGATTTTTTTGGCTGTAAAGGGACTACACCGACCGGTTACCCCAAACCGGTCCGGCGTACCAGTTTGATACCGGCGTTACCCTGAAGTTCATCTGTTTTCGGCCGAAAGCTGGTAAAAGCAGCACGTCGCTGTCTTTTGGTAAAAAGGCAGTTGCTTCCGGGGGTAAACTCCTCTTTTGATGGAACAACCGCACACCTAAGCATTTAGCAGACAAACGTATGGAGCATTCTCGCCGAGAATTTATCAAAACAGCCGCCCTCGGTACCGCCGGAGTCGCCATAGGTGGGCTGGCCAAGGGCATGACCGCCCGCAGCTACAACCGGATCATTGGGGCTAACGAACGGCTTCAGGTCGCCATCGCCGGCTTAGGCCGCCGGTTGGGGGCCTACTACGAACCGATCGCCCTGAAGTCGAGCAACGTAGAGTTGCTGTATCTGTGCGACGTGATGCAGAAACAGCGGGAGTCGGCCCTGCAGAAGTTCGGTAAGCACATTGATTACAAACCAAAGCTGGAGAACGACATTCGCAAAGTGCTGGCCGACAAGGACGTGGATGTGCTCATCAACGCTACCCCCGACCACTGGCACGCGCCGGGGACCTGGCTGGCGGTGCAGGCCGGTAAGCACGTGTACGTCGAGAAGCCGTGCAGCCATAACCCCCGCGAAGGCGAAATCCTGTCGATGCTGCCTAAAAAATACAACAAGGTGATCCAGATGGGCAACCAGCAGCGTTCGGCCGTTGAGTCCATCGATCTGATGAATCAGATTCACGGTGGCGCCATTGGGCAGCCCTACAAAGCGGTGGCTTTTTACATCGCCAACCGGGGCGCGGTACCTGTTCCGAAAGCGGCTCCCGTCCCCGACGGGCTGGACTGGGAACTGTTTCAGGGGCCCGCTCCCCGGCAACCGTATCAGCACGATACCTGGGATTACAACTGGCACTGGTATGGCTGGACCTACGGCACCGCCGAAGCGGGCAACAACGGTACCCACGAGCTGGACGTAGCGCGCTGGGCGTTGCAGGTTGAGCACCCCCAGCAGGTAAGTGTCGAAGCGGCCAAACGTCATTTTGCCGACGATGGCTGGACCATGTATGATACCATGGATGCTACGTACCGGTACGCCGGGGATAAGGTCATCAAGTGGGAGTGCCAGTGCCGCAACGGCTACAAAACCTTCGGCTCCGACCGGGGGGTAATCATCTACGGCACCAACGGGTCGGCTTATGTTGACCGCGACGGCTACAGACTGTATAGCCGCGAGGGCAAACTGACCAAAGAGCGCAAAGCGCAGGGGGCGGAAGCCGGTACGGCGCTTGGCGGAGGGGGCGACATGACGACTCGCCACGTCGTTAACTTCTTCGAGGCCGTTCGGGGCAAGGAAAAGCAGAACTCGCCCATCGAGGAAGGTGCCAAGAGTGTGCTGCTCTGCCACCTGGCCAACATCGCCTACCGCACCAACAGTGACCTGGCCGTTGATGAAACCAACGGGCATGTCAAGGACAAGAAGGCCATGAAACTCTGGAGCCGCGATTACGAAAAAGGCTGGGAGCCTCCGCTCCTCACGTAGCGGACTGCCGGTGCAGGATACAGGGTCGGTTGTTGATCTCTTCGGATTGATCAGCAACCGACCCTGTGCGTTCTGACGGCTGGGTCAGACGCAGGTTGCCCGCAGGGTTTTCAGGCTGCGACACAGGGCATTATAAACCGACTGCGACGAAATCTGCATGATCTGACGAATCTCGTGGTGCGATTTTGCCTCGAAAAAATGAAGGTGCAGTACCTGCTGCTGACGCGGGCTTAGTCTGCGCAGAGCCTTGTCGAGGAGGTGTTTCCGGTGGTGTTCTTCTTCCGCTTTCAGGTAGTCATCCTCCGACGACTGGCACCAGACCGATGATTCGCTGGGGCTTTCCGTCGTCAGCTGTTTCATCAGTCGCCGGTTGATCGCGTGGCGTAAAGCGCTGGCAAGGTAGTAGCCGGCGGGCGCGTTGGCGTTGAGCGACTGGCGGGTTTGCCAGACCGTCAGAAACAAATCCTGAATGCTATCCTCGATCAGCTCGTCGTCGTCGGCGAGTCGGCGACCGTAATGCTTCAATGCGTGGTAGAAGCGTACGTATAACTGGCCAAACGCCTGCTTGTCACCAGCTAATGTCTGCTGCCATAAGGCTTTGTCGCCGACGGATGCGTGTAGGGAAATGGATTTTTTCATACAGAGTTTAGAAGCAAGTGCCATCTGACACCGAAACGGTTGAGCAGGGCGTCGTACCCAACTATGCAAATTGAGCGAAAAGAGAGATAGGGCTGTTCTACCGGATTAGCCAGATTTGCTCATATTTTACCAATCATGTGCTATTGAATGGCAAAATTTTGCTAATTTTTACGTGTGAAGCCTCAACTACTCACCGTTCCGTTAAAATCCGAACAGTCGTTCAGCGTTCGCCGGGATATCGTGCCTTACTTCTACAATCGCTGGCATTACCACCCGGATGTGGAGCTGGTACACCTGGAAGCGGGGAGTGGTACGCAGTTCATCGGCGATCGGATTCAGCCGTTTTCGGCGGGCGACCTGCTGCTGATTGGCTCGAACCTGCCGCACTACTGGCGCTGCGACGATGCGTATTTTGCCGAGGACAGCACCCGCCGGGCGATTGCTACGGTCGTTCACTTCAAGGAGGAATGCCTGGGTAAATCGTTCCTGCAGCTACCCGAAAGCCGCGACGTACGGAGTCTGCTCGAAACCGCCCGGCTGGGTATGCGGCTACACGGCGCGTTGCAGAAGGCGGTGGCCCGGAAACTACGGCTCCTGCTGAACGCCAATGGCCTGAAACGAATCACTCTGCTGCTGGATATACTCGATCAGATTGCCCACTCGGACGAACGGACCCTGCTGACAACGGCCACCCTGTTCCGGCCGACCGATGAAGTGGACACGGAACGCATTAACCGGATTCTGCAATACTCCCTCGAAAATTTTCAGCGGCCCATTACCTTACAGCAGATCGCCGACGTAGCTACTATGAGCCCCAACGCGTTCTGCCGGTATTTCAAAGCGCACAACCGAAAAACGTACAGCCAGTTTCTGACCGAGCTTCGGGTTGGAAAAGCCTGTAGTCTACTGCTGGCCAACAAAACCAGTATTGCCCGGGTAGGCTACGAAAGTGGGTTCAATTCCGTCTCCAACTTCAACAAATATTTCAGGGCGGTTATGGGCATGAGTCCGCTCAAGTACCAGCAGCAGTACCTGAAGCCGACGCGACTCCCTGAACTGGTGCCGTAGCTCATGCGGCATGAACCGGCCACGGCTTACCCTTGCCCGGCAGGCCCGATTTACCAACGTACTGTTGCAGGGCCACACCGATACCGGAAGGGTAAATTACGGCCTGCGCATCCTTCTGCTGGTACATCGTAACGTTTCAGTTAAAACAATCCCCGATGAAACTTCTGATTGCTGCTTTATTTAGTGCCTCGCTGACGGTTGTTCAGCCTGGTCTGGCCCAGTCGACCACAACCCGGACGGATGGGGCCTCGTCTATTCACCTTATTCCCCAGCCGGTGGAGCTTACGCCCCAGACCGGCCAGTTCCGGCTGACAAAAGCCAGTACCATCACGTACGACGGCCAGGCTGCCGAAGCCGTTGCCGGACAGCTGGCCCAGTTCCTGAACCGCTCTACGGGTTTCGCGCTGCGTCCCCGCGCCGGTAAGGCGGGTAGCGTGCACCTCCAGCTCAACGCGCAACCCAGCGAAACCCTTGGCCGCGAAGGGTACACGCTGAACGTAACGCCGAAGGGCGTAATGCTATCGGCCAACCAGCCGGCGGGCCTGTTCTACGGCATGCAGTCGTTGCTGCAGTTGTTCCCCAAAGACGTTGAGAGCCCCAGCGTAGCATCGGCGGTCTGGACGGCACCGGCCGTGCGCATTACCGATTACCCACGGTTTGGCTGGCGGGGAATCATGCTGGATGTGAGCCGGCATTTCTTTACCAAAGATGAAGTGAAGCAGTACATCGACCAGATGGCCCGCTACAAATTCAATACGTTCCACTGGCACCTGACCGACGACAACGGCTGGCGCATTGAAATCAAATCGCTGCCTAAACTGACGCAGGTTGGGGCCTGGCGCGTGGCCCGCAGCGGCCACTTCGGCGACCGGGCCGAACCAAAACCGGGCGAACCGACGCCGGTTGGTGGATTCTACACGCAGGACGATATCCGCGAGATTATCCGTTATGCCAGCGACCGGAACGTAACAATTGTGCCGGAGGTCGACGTACCGGGCCACAGCATGGCCGCTCTGGCTGCGTATCCCGAGCTGAGCTGTACCAAACAGCCGGTCAGCGTGAATCCGGGTACGCCGTTTTCGGAGTGGTACGGCAATGGTACGTTCCGGATGAAGGTCGAAAATACCCTCAACCCCTCCGACGAGAAGGTGTACGAGTTTCTGGATAAGGTCTTTACCGAAATGGCGCAGCTGTTTCCGAACCAGTACATCCACGTCGGGGGCGACGAATGCTACAAAGGCTACTGGGCGAACGATCCCGGCTGTCAGGCGCTGATGAAGAAGCTCGGCATCCGGCACGTCGAAGACCTGCAGGGGTATTTTATGAACCGTGTGGAGAAAATCCTGGCTGCCAAAGGCAAAAAGCTGCTGGGCTGGGACGAAATTCTGGAAGGGGGCATTTCGCCGGGGGCAACCGTAATGAGCTGGCGGGGTACGAAAGGGGGCATCGAAGCGGCCCAGATGGGCCACGACGTAGTGATGACGCCTACAACCTACGCCTACCTCGACTACGTGCAGGGCGAGCCGACCATCGACCCGCCGATCTATGCCAACCTGCGCCTGAAAAAGTGCTATGGTTTTGAGCCGGTTCCGGCCGGGGTGGACGCCAAACGCATTCTTGGCGGACAGGGTAACCTCTGGACGGAGCAGATTCCAACGCTGCGCTACGCTCAGTACATGACCTGGCCGCGGGGCTGGGCCCTGGCCGAGGTGTACTGGTCGCCGGCAGCCGCAAAAAACTGGGAGCGTTTCGTGCAGCGTATGGAAAATCACTTCGAGCGGGCCGATCAGGCCGGAATCAACGTATCGCGGGCAATCTATGACCCCATCATCCGGACCCGTCAGAACGGCGACAAACTGATGCTGGAGATGGAAACCGAAGTGCCGGGTATTGAACTGCGTTATTCGTTTGACGATACCATGCCCGACCGCCAATCGGCCGTGTATGCCCAGCCGGTCGAACTGCCTGATGGACCCATTACGCTCCGGGTACAGCCGTATCGCAACGGCCAGCCGATTGGGCACTTCATTACGTTGCCGCGTACGGCCCTGCAGCAGCGGCTGAACAAAGCCATGGGTATGTTTTAGATGACTGGTCGAGTCGACGTCTGTCGGTTGTGTGTACTGATGGTTCGGGTAAAAAAAGTTTGTAAAATAGTACCGATTTAGTTTCAGACTACACAATAAAACACCCGTCGGCGCGTTATGCATGCATATTGCCCGATTTGCCCCAGCCCTAACCAGGTGCTGGGGCTTTTTTTTGTGGCTGATCCAGCTCAGTTACCGATACTGGTGAAGCCGGAATCCGACGCCAGCAAATCCATCAAGAATATACCGGTTAGGTTGCACAGCATCCCGCCTTTATAGACTAATCGCTGTTTACGTCGCCTTCATGAGATTTTGCCTGCTTTTCTGGCTCATCGTAGTTGTTCCCTGTTCAGGTTTCGGTCAAGCCCTTGCCCCGGCCGTATTGGCGTGGGATAAAGCACCGGTACTTCGGAAAGCAGCCGGGTATGAAGAGCGCACGCTGCTGGAAGGGGAGACCCACGGTTTCTCGAACGTAACAGTTCAGGCCATTACGCTGGGGGCCAATCACCCCGCGCAGCCCGACCAGCAGCTGGACGAGGAGGCTATTCTGGTTGTCAAGGAAGGGCGTCTGACCGTTACCCTTGGGCAGGAACAACGGGAGCTGGGTCCCGGCCGTATCGTCCTGGTCATGCCCGGCGACTTCTTTAAGCTGGAAAACAAAACTCCGCAGCCGCTCACGTATTACCAGATCCGGCTGACCTCCAACGAAGTGCCCGATCTCGATCTGTATCGGCTGATGGGCCAATCGGTCTGGGTTGACGCCCCTAAACCAGTGTCTACCTCGGCGGAGCGGGGTGACGACGTATTGTTTGAGGGACCTACGCTGATGGCCAAACGTATGCGGTTAGCCGTGACGGTGCTTGGCCCCGGCGAGTCGAGCCACCCCGCCCACACGCATCCGGAAACTGAGCTGCTGATCGTGCTGGATAAGGTCGTAACCCCCCGTATTGACGGCGTGGCACAACCGGCCAGGCAGGGAGATGTGGTGTTCCTGGCGTCTGGGGTAGGTCATACCGTTCAAAACCGCGGAGCCGTGGCCTGTCGGTATCTGACGCTGACATTTGATTAGCCAGTAGCAAATTCGCCCAGTTGCCGTGTGGATAACGGCAAACGATTACGGACGCCTGCCAGCGCAGGATTGTGGTTAAAACCAGAATAGATTGTAATTTTGTTGAATTTTTTAGTCAAATTGTACGAAGTAAGCCCTTCGATTATGAATAGATTACCTTCAATCATAACCTTCCTTGCTGTTGTCTGGCTTTTCCCCGCTCCCGACTGCGCGGCTCAGAATGCCAAAGCGGCCAAAACCGGGCAGACTACCGACAAGGTAGACCGGGAGTACGCCCTGGAGGCAACTATGCTGGGGTATTTTGCCCCGAACGGTGCCCGCAACCCAACGCTGAAGGTCAACAAAGGCGACCGGGTCCGCATTACGGTCACCAACGGCGAAACCATGACGCACGACATTGTGCTGGAAAAGCTGGGCATCAAAAGCAAGACGCTGCAGGAGAAAGGCAGTAAAACCACAATCAGCTTCACCGCCGATAAAAATGATACGTATTTCTGTTCGGTGCCGGGTCACCGGGCGGCCGGTATGGTCGGCAGCGTTGAGGTAGTGGACGGCGTCATTTCCAACGCTACCGTTGCCGGACAACTGCCGATGAAAAACGGACAGCCGCTGAACCTTAATTTTGAGACGGGCAACCTGACCGACTGGACAGCGACGGGCGATGCGTTTGCCAAACCGCTCGTTACTCAGGACCCGTCGCCGGTGCATGAAAAAGACATGACGATCGGCTTCGAGGGGAAGCATTTTCTGAGCAGTGGCGGAACGGCCAACTATACACTTACCGGAACGTTGACCTCAGCGCCGTTTCCCGTAACACAACCCTTTGCCGCCTTTAACGTATCGGGTGGGGCCTTGCAGGACACCCGGGTCGAACTGGTGCAGGCCGGGACCAACACCGTTATCTACACCATCACCGGGCAGGGGCGGGCTACCCTGCAGCCGGCCGTAGTGGATCTGCAACCCTATCTGAATCAGGAGATATTTATCCGGATCATCGATAACGAGACCGGGATTTCGCAGATTCCGTACATCCCCAACGATAAATGGGCGCACATCAATTTCGATGATTTTCGCTTTTACCCGACCCGCCCGAACTTCCCCAACGAGCTGAAACGGGAAGACATTATCATCCTGCCTCCCCTCGATCCGGTGCTCAACGCCGGCCTGTCGGGCGTGGAAGCGGCCAAAGCCATGACTCCGCCCAAAGGCTTCAAGGTTACCCTCGCAGCCGCCGAGCCGGATGTCGTTCGTCCGATCTGTTTCACGACCGACGCCCGCGGCCGGCTTTGGGTCGTTGAAGGCCATACGTACCCCGTTCCGGCACCCGAAGGGCAGGGCCGCGACCGCATTCTTATCCTTGAAGACACCAACGGCGACGGTACGCTCGACAAGCGCAAGGTGTTTATGGAAGGGCTAAACCTCGTCAGTGGTATTGAAGTTGGGATGGGGGGCGTATGGCTTGGAGCGGCTCCGTATCTGCTGTTCGTTCCCGCCGATTTCAAAAACGATAAACCCCTCGGCCCACCCCAGAAACTCCTCGACGGCTGGGGGACCGACGATACCCACGAAACCCTGAACAGCCTCCGCTGGGGACCCGACGGCTGGCTGTATGGTACTCACGGCGTCTTTACCCACTCCAACGTAGGCAAACCGGGCGCCCCGGATTCGGAACGGACCAAACTTAACGCCGGTGTCTGGCGCTACCACCCGACTACGAAGCAGTTTGAACTCTTTGCTGAAGGAACCAGTAATCCGTGGGGGCTCGACTTCAACGACTACGGCCACGCGTTCATTACGGCCTGCGTGATTCCGCACATGTACCACATGATTCAGGGTGGGCGCTACCAGCGGCAGGCCGGCAACCACTTCAACCCCTACACCTACGATGACATCAAAACCCACGCCGACCACCGGCACTGGGTCGGGGAGCGGGGCCCTCACGCGGGTAACTTCCGGTCGGCGTCGGCGGGGGGCGGACATGCCCACGCGGGTGCTATGATTTACCTCGGTAATAGCTGGCCGCAGGAGTACCGCAACGATATTTTCATGAATAACATCAACGGGGCCAGGCTGAACCAGGACCATCCGGTTCGGGAGGGTTCGGGCTACACCGTTACGCACAAGCCCGATTTTCTGGCCATGAACGATTCGTGGTCGCAGTGGCTGAACATGAAGTACGACGCCAGCGGCTCGGTCTGGGCCATTGACTGGTACGACAAAAACCAGTGCCACAGCCCGAATCCGGATGTGCATAACAAAACGATGGGCCGTATTTTCAAAATCACGCACGACAACGACAAGTGGGTGCAGGTGGATCTGTCCAGGGCGTCGGATATGGACCTGGTCAACTACCAGCTCCATCCCAACGAGTGGTACGTGCGGCAGGCCCGAACCCTTTTGCAGGAACGCGGACCGAATAAAAAAGTACATAAAGCGCTGAAAGACATCCTGGCCAAGAACCCCGATGCCACCCGCAAACTTCGGGCGCTCTGGGCACTGCATGTCACGCAGGGCCTGACCGAGAAGGAACTGGCCGCGCTGTTGTCGGATGAGAGTGAATACGTCAGAAGCTGGGCCATCCAACTGCTGGCGGAAGACCGAACCGTATCGCCGGAGACCCTGAAACGCTTCACCGAACTGGCTTCGACCGACCGGTCGGCGCTGGTGCGGCTGTACCTGACCTCTGCCATGCAACGGATCGATCCGGCGCAGCGGTGGGACGTACTGGATGCCCTCGTCCAGAAGGTAGAAAACAAGGATGACCATAACCTGCCGCTCATGTTGTGGTATGCGGCCGAACCGCTGGCCGCTATTGACATGAAGCGGGCGTTGGCTCTCGCCCAGAAGTCAAAGATGCCGAAGCACCTGCCGTACACCATTCAGCGCGTGGCGGCCATTGGTACAGACGACGCCAAGAAGCTGCTGAAGGAACTGAACGAGCGTGTCGGTAAGCTGAACCATTCGCACGAGAACCACGAAATTCAGATGGTGCTTGCCAAAGTGCTGGGCGAGTAAAGAACACCCCCAATCCCTGAAGAACGGTCGACCGTTCTTCAGGGGTAAACGTAATCGGTAATCAGAGCTATGAAAATCAACGTAGTGAACCGGCATGTGGTAAGCGGCCTGCTGGCTTTGGGCTGTATCGCCACTGCCTACAGCCAGGACAAAACCCTGCTTAAAGTACGGCAGCAGCAAGCTGAAAAAGCGGGAACAAGCGAACGGGCGCCGGCGAAACCCTTCGTGCCGACAAACGACTTCAAGAAAACGAAGCTAACCGGCGATTTCCTGTCGGAAGGCGCGGCCGTGGTCGATCTGAACAAAGATGGCCGGCTCGACATCGTGGCTGGTTATTACTGGTTTGAAGCGCCCAACTGGACCCGCCACGAAATGGCCCCGTCGCGTACGTTCGATCCGCGCAAGGAGTACAGCAATACGTTCCTGAGCATGGGTATGGACGTCGATCAGAACGGGTGGGACGATGTGGTTATCATCGACTATCCTGGCAAGCCGGGTTTCTGGTTCGAAAACCCGAAAGGCAAAGCAGCGGGCGCGTGGACAAAGCACATCCTGGCCGATTCGGTCGGTATCGCCAACGAGTCGCCGAATTTTGTGGATATCGACGGCGATGGTCGGCTCGATATCCTGTGCGCCGACAAAGCCCGGAAGCAGATTGTCTGGCTGAAGGCCCCGTCGAAACCCGGCGAAACGGAGTGGAAACGCTTCGCCCTGAGTAAGCCGAATGTGCCCGGTACGGAGATGTTCTCCCACGGTATCGGCTACGGCGACATCAACAAAGACGGCTTCAGCGACGTCGTGATCCGGGAAGGCTGGTTTCAGGGAACCGCCGACAAAACAGGGGGCAACTGGGCGTTTCACCCGGCCAACCTGGGCGAACCCTGTTCGCACATGCAGGTGCTGGACGTAAACGGCGACGGGAAAAACGATGTCGTCAGTGCATCGGCGCACGCGTTGGGCGTCTGGTGGCACGAGCAGGTGACCGATGAGCAGGGGAACATCAACTTCCGGACGCACCTGATGAGCAACACCACGTCGCAGACCCACGCTACGATGATGGTCGATCTGAACGGCGACGGACGCCGGGACATGATCACCGGCAAGCGTTTTCTGGCCCACAACGGGAACGACCCCGGCGACAGCGATCCGCCAATTCTGATGTGGTTTGAGTTTACGCCGGGCAAAGCCCCGTATTACAAAGAACATGTCATCGACAACGATTCCGGGGTGGGTCTCAACATCGTGGCGCAGGACATGAACCGCGACGGAAAAACGGATATCGTCGTAGCAAACAAGAACGGCGTTTACCTGTTCGAGAACCGGATGAAGTGACTGGCTTACCCTTCAGGCAGTTGGGGGGCGCTGTATTGCCGTCGATACTGACTGGGGGCCATGCCAAGCTGCTGTTTGAAGTGCTTGCTGAAATTGGCCCAGTTGTGAAAACCACTGTCGAAACAGATCTGCGTTACGGGCAGGCTGGTGGTCGTCAGCAGTTTGCAGGCGTGCGCCAGCCGGATTTCGGTCAGAAACTGCACGTAGCTCTTCTTCGTACTTTTCCGAAAGTATTGACAGAACGCCGAAACACTGCGGTGAGTCAGTGCAGCGACCTCGTCTAGGCGAATCTTCTGCTGGAAATGAGTCATCGTGTATTCCAGCACCGTATGAATCTGGGCCTGGTCGGTGGTTGAATACGTCAGCACCGGCGACTGATTAATGCGCGTGTACTCCCCCGACTGGCTGATCAGGTGCAGGCAGTCCAGTAGGGTTGCCAACTGCGTAAACCCCTGCTGCTGCTCAATGATACGTAGCTGTCCGGCTACCCGCCAACGAAGTTCTCCCCGCAGCCGCAGGCCCTGCACAGAAACCTCCAGCAGGGTTTTGATGGCGTTCAGCTCGGGTAAGTCCAGAAACGCCCGTCCCCAGAAGTCTTTCGTAAAATGCACCACCATGGAACTGCCGACAGCGCTGGTGTCGGCCTTCCGAAACCAGTGCGGCAGGTTTTCGCCGAGCAGGTATACATCGTCAGGGTGATACTCAATCAGCGCATCGCCGATAAACGCCGTACCCTCGCTCTCGCGGATTAAAGCCAGTTCGATTTCGGTGTGCTGGTGCCAGGGCGTTTCGAAGTACGGCGTCTGGTACGTCCGGGCTACAAACGACGATGCGTGGTTCAGCGGCAGTTTCTGGATAAGGGTTTTCATGCGCTATCTGTAGCGATTAGTCCGCCAGAATGAATAATAAGCTAAATATAACGGATAAAGTTGCGACAAAAGCGGTGGTACTGCTCGGCCGGTGTGGTTTCCTTTGTATAGTATTCAGCAAGAACACATTGTCACCCTGAACGCCCGCTGCGGCATCCTTTACCATGGAAAAAAACATCACATCGGCCGAGAAAGCGGCTTATCAACAGGACGGTTACCTCATCAAACGCGGGCTCTTCAGCCCCGAAGAGATTGATGTGTTGTACGGATTAGCCACCGACGACACCGTAACGGGGCACTCGATGGACCTGACCGACACCGAGGGCCGGGCCACTAAACTGACGCTCTGGTTCACGCCCGGCAATGATTCGTTCGGGCTCATGTCACGCTCGGAGCGGCTGGTCAACGCCGTCCGGACGCTGCTCGGGCCCGCAGGCGACGTTTGTCACTTTCACTCGAAGGTGATGCAGAAAGAACCGCACACGGGCGGAGCCTGGGAGTGGCATCAGGATTATGGCTACTGGTACAAGAACGGCTTCCTCTACCCCGAAGCGATGATCTCGGTGATGGTAGCCCTGACCGAAGCAACCGTCGAAAACGGGTGTTTGCAGGTGCTGCCGGGTACGCACAGAATGCAGCGGTTTGAGCACACCTTTGTCGGTGAGCAGCAGGGGGCCGATCAGGCGTTTGTGGAAGAAGCGAGGAAGCACAGTGAGCTGGTGTACGTCACGCTGCAGCCGGGCGATGTGCTGTTCTTTCACGCGAACCTGCTCCACCGCTCCGATGCCAACCGGTCCGATAAGCCCCGCTGGTCGATCATTTCGGCGTATAACCTGAGCTACAACGTACCGTTCCGGGAGAAACACCTGTCCTGCATCACGCCGATCAGCGTTGTGCCCGACGAGGCTTTACTGGCGAGCGGAGTGCAGAAGCTCTCGGTGGCTGACTTCCTCGCCAAAGAAGAGGAAATTACCCTTAATGTTCAGTAGCAATTGCCCGGACTGCGAACGGACGAGTGCGTAACCTGAACCGGTCATTTTCCGATTATACCGGATAGTTGGCTGCCGACGACCAATGCTGGCTTATATTTGACGGCCAATCAATTCGTAGTCAGTCCGGTGTCTGCTATCCGGTCCTACGCCCATCACGCTGGTTTAACCAATGACGATTCGATTTTTTTGTCCCCGCTGGGGAAGTGAAGCCCTGTCCTGGCCGGTTTTCTGCCGGCAGGTGAAAGCCGCCGGATACGACGGCGTGGAAGCCGAAGTACCGTTTTCGGAAGCGGAGCGGGCCGAGATGCTCGACGCGCTGGCCGGGTCAGACCTGCTGCTGATCGGTCAGTATTACCAGTCGTTCGACCGGGATTTTGACCAGCACGCCCGTCAGTATGAACGGTACCTTACCCACCTGGCGTCGGCCCGGCCTGTGCTGATCAATGCGCAGACCGGTAAGGATTACTTTACGCCGGAGCAGAATGCCCGCTTGTTCGGACTAGCCGCCGATAGGGAAGCGGCCACCGGCATACCCGTTTACCATGAGACTCACCGCAACAAGGCGCTGTTTGCGGCCCACGTGGCCCGGGACTATTTCGACCGGCTGCCCAGCCTGAAGATTACCGCCGATTTTTCGCACTGGTGCTGCGTATCCGAGTCACTGCTGGAGCAGCAGCCCGAAGCGGTGGCGCTGGCCTGTGAGCGGGCGTATCACATCCACTCGCGGGTAGGTCATTCGCAGGGGCCACAGGTAACCGACCCGCGCCTGCCGGAATGGAAAGCGGCCCTCGACGTGCACCTGAGCTGGTGGGACGCCATCGTGGCCCGTCGGCGGGCCGAAGGGGTGGAACAACTCACCATCAACACCGAGTTCGGGCCGGCGCCTTATT
Organism: Fibrisoma montanum; assembly: GCF_003583365.1. Lineage (GTDB taxonomy): Bacteria > Bacteroidota > Bacteroidia > Cytophagales > Spirosomataceae > Fibrisoma > Fibrisoma montanum. The sequence goes on along the minus strand of NZ_QXED01000020.1, from coordinate 25,710 downwards.
TGCCCACCATCCCGTTCACGAACATGCCGATCGCCAGCCAGTGGGACATCAACGTATCGATGCTCCACCTGCTGAAACAACGCTATGCCGCCGAAACCTATGCGCCGACTTACGGAGGTGACTAAAGCCGGGTAAGGGCGAAAGGGAGTAAGCAAAAACACCAGGTTCCGGAACGCAAAAACGAAGCCCGGGCAGCGTCTACGACGCTGCCGGCTCGTTGTCTGTAGGGTCTTTAGGCCGTTTTTTTCGCTTTCGGAGCGCATCATTCAGAATGTACTCGATCTGGCCGTTTACGCTCCTGAACTCCTCCTGGGCCCATATTTCGAGTTCTTTCAACGTATCGGGATTGATGCGCAGCACGAACGCCTTCTTTTCATTCGCCATAAAATAGTCTATGCAACATCGGCCGGTGAATCACATAAGCTGTGACTCACCGGCCGATCAACTAGGTGTACAGAGTCCCCGCGTTAACAACCGGACTTACCGATTTTTCGCCACAGAGGACAACCAGCAAGTTACTAACCATGGCCGCTTTTCGCTCCTCATCCAACTGCACTACGTCTTTTTCGGCCAGTCGGGCCAGCGCCATTTCTACCATACCGACGGCACCTTCCACGATCTGTTTCCGGGCCGACACAACGGCCGTAGCCTGCTGACGCTGCAGCATCGCCCCGGCAATTTCGGGGGCGTAGGCGAGGTGGCTGATTCGGGCTTCTACTACGTCGACACCGGCGCGCTCCAGCCGGGCGTTCAGCTCCTGTTCCAGAAACTGGTTGATCTGTCCGGTATTGTCGCGCAGCGTAACTGTCTCATGCTCATCTTCCATATTGTCGTACGCGTGCGAACTGGCCAGAAACCGCACGGCCGCTTCCGACTGAATCTGCACGAACAACTGGTAGTTATCCACTTCAAATAAGGCCTTGGCCGTATCCGTTACCCGCCAAACCACAACGGCGGCAATCTCGATCGGGTTGCCCATCTTGTCGTTTACCTTGATGGTCTGGCCGTTCAGGTTACGGGCCCGCAGGCTGATTTTGATTTTACTGTACAACGGATTCACCCAGCGCAGACCGTTTTGTTTCATGGTACCGACGTAGTCGCCAAAGAGCGTAGACGCTATGGCTTCGTTGGGATTGATAACCGTAATACCCATCAGGATAACGAGTGAAACGATCAGCGTAGGAACGGCCAGCGCAATGGCTCCTCTGACAAACAGGAAGGCCGACGAAATAAGCAGCAACAGGCCAATCAGCAGCAGCAGGTAGCCTGACAGGGAGGTAAGCGGTTTTTCATTCATGGTGTTATGATATCAAATTGATAGCACAATACTACCACGATTCGTTGGGTTTCCAAGGAAAATCTACACGAACGGTAAATTCGTACGAAAAGGCTGAAACAGAACCGGGTGAAGTGGCAGGGGCAAGGCTGTCTGGTAGCTGAACCATCAGTAAAAAGCAGGGCTGTCTTTCTTCTTATCATACCATTGTGGTGCGTCGTCGCCTTTTTTCAAACGCCCGTTTTTGTATGCTGACCCGTTTTCTACTCGTCCACATCTGCCTGGCCGTCGCCCTGCAGGCTGTTGCGCAGCCTAATCCGGAAAAACCCGATCTGCGGCAGGGGGCTTATTACTCCGAAGCGCAGGGAGCCGAAAAACTGCGGGAAGCGGCCCGGACCTACCCCGACCGGGCGGCCTGGGAAAAACGGGCGGCTCTGATTCGGCAGGGAATCCGCGATGGCATGGCGCTTGACGCACAACCGGCTCTGGCTCCGCTCAACCCCATCCGGCATAGCGTGCGGTCGATGAACGGCTATACCGTAGAAAACGTGGCGTTCGAGAGCCTGCCCGGCTTTTTTGTGACCGGCAATCTGTACCGGCCTGCCGGAACGGGCGGTAAACGGGCGGCTGTGTTGTGTACGCACGGGCACCTGCCCAGTCTGGATGCCCGCTACCGCGAGTACGTCCAGCAGCGGTGCGCTACGCTGGCCCGCATGGGGGCGGTGGTGTTCACCTTCGATATGCTCGGCTACGGCGATTCCAGACAGTGCAGCCATAAGCTTCCCAAAGCGCTGACGCTGCAGACGATCAACAGCCGGCGGGCGCTGGATTTTCTGCTGAGCCTGCCGGAGGTCGACAGCAGTCGGGTTGGCGTAACGGGCGAATCAGGTGGGGGAACGCAGACGTTTCTGCTGACGGCCCTCGATCCGCGGGTGAAAGTAGCGGCCCCGGTCGTGATGGTATCGGCTCATTTCTTTGGCGGCTGCACCTGCGAAAGCGGTATGCCCATCCACAAACGCCCGACCCACGAAACCAGCAATGCCGAAATTGCCGCGCTGGCCGCTCCCCGGCCCCTGCTGCTGGTGTCGGATGGGAAAGACTGGACGAAGAATACCCCGCAGGTTGAGTTTCCGTACGTTCAGCGCGTGTACCGGCTGTATGATGCGTTGGAGCAGGTCGAGAACGTACATCTCCCCGACGAAGGACACGATTACGGGCCTTCCAAGCGGGCCGCGGCCTACCGGTTTCTGGCCAGACACCTGCAACTGGACCTGAATCGGGTACTGACGAACGGGCAGATCGACGAACGCCCCAACACCATTCTGGAGCCCGCTGCGCTGCAGGTCTTTACGGCGGAGCATCCACTACCGACGCGGGCGGTTCAGGGCGACGAGGCTGTTATGTCGCTGCTTCGGTAGTCAGACTGGCCACCGGTGCGGGCTGATCGACCCGCCGACCCAGCCACCAGAAACCACCGGCCGCCAGTAAGCCGAGGGCGGTCACGGCGAACCACAATGCGCCAAAACTGGCGTGTGTAACCACCTGCGAGCCAAAGGCCGGGGCTGCGGTTTGGGCAAAGGCCCAGCCCATAGAGTACAGGGCCAGATACTCGCCCCGGTTGACCGTACCGGCGCGCTCCACGGCGAATGAGAGCATAAACGGGAGGGCCAGCATCTCCCCAATCGTAATGATCACTACCGACACCACCGCTATGCCCGGCCAGTCGGTTAGGTTGAGTATCAGAAAGGAGCCGGCAATGAGCGTTACCCCCACGGCGATAATCGTGGATTTCTGCCGTATGCTTTGTTCCAGCCGGTAGATCAGCGCCATCTCCACGCACACAATCAGGATGCCGTTGAGTGCCATCAGCAGTCCGATCTGGGCTTCACTCAAACCAAGCATCTGCTTGAAATACAGGGGTTGCTGCGAAAAAAACTGCATAAACACCAGGCCGTTCAGGGCGCACAGGCCCACAAACAGCACAAACGGAACGTCGCGGTACGGCGACATAACCCGCACGGGTTCCTGCCCCGGCTGGGATTGGGTGGTCGTTGGGGGTGGAACCGGCAGAAAGCCCCACAGCACCAGGCCCGCTACGATGCACGTTAGCCCATCGGCCCAGAACAACAGGCTGTAATTGACGCTGGCGAGCAGCCCACCAAAGCCGCCCCCCACCGCCCAGCCCAGGTTGATAGCCAGCCGGTTCAGCGAGAAAGCGCGCGTGCGGTTGTCGGCTTCGCTGTAATGCGCAATGGCCGCCTGGTTGGCCGGCCGGAACGCATCGCCCAGCAGTGTAAATGTGAATACGCTCACGCAGAGCCCGTAGAAATTCGTAACGAACTGAAGCCCCAGCAGAAAAAAACCACTGAACAGCAGACTGAACAGCTGGGTGTAATAGAAGCCAAACCGGTCCGTCAGCCGACCGCCGAGGAAGGTTCCGACAAAAGCGCCCAGCCCGTAGATGGCCATCACGATACCCGTATCGGTCAGGCTGTAGTGCAGGTGCTGGGTCAGGTAAAGCGTCAGGAACGGCAGCACCATCGTTCCGCAGCGGTTGATCAGCATCACCCCCGCCAGCAGCCAGATCGACGGCGAAAGACCCTGGTAAGCATTCCGGTAAAGGCGTAGCGTTTGTTGTACCATACCGCAAAGGTCGCCGGTTGGGCAGCAACAAAAAAGTCCCGTAGCCCCGGGACTTCCTGAACGGTATTATTTTTTGGTTACCAGCCCAACCGACGGGGCTAATCGCCGTCGGCGAAGATTTTCTTGTCGGTAATCAGGGGGCGGTGTTCTTCCAGGAATGCCTTGAACAGCCGGATTTCCTCGATCTGTTTTTCAATCGGGTGGGTCAGGGCGTAGCTTTCTACGTACACATCGGTAAAGTCGGTGATTACGTATTCCATCAGCTTGATACCCCGGCGCTTGAGGGCATGGAGGTACAGATTCTGGTGGTTATGCACGTAGCGGTTGGCCTGGTACGAGGCCGTAGTTTTGATGTCGACGGCTTTGAACTTCCCGATCAGGTCGACGTAGCCATAAAACAGTACGTCGTCAATTTCCCACTGGCAGTACACCTGCGTATCGACGATTGGGCGGGGGAGCAGCTTCCGGACTTTGCGTAGGATGTCCGGGTCGAAGCGGTCTTCGTTTTCGCCTTTAACAACCGCGTCTTCGAAAGAAATACCGCGTTCCTGCGCTTCGGTAGTGGGTGTCGGCACCCGATTGATGGTATCGATCAAAGCCTGAACAGACAAATTTCCCCCGCTGACGTAGCGCGAGAACACGTTGAGTAACGTCGGGTAAAAGCGGTATTTGATCATGGGTTTCAGGTTTGTGGTTTGTGGTTTATGGTTACCCCGCCCGGTTTAACTACGAACCACAAACCACTAACTACAAACCACTAACCAAGAACTTAGTTTCTGACCACCAGCAGCACCCCGCCGATGATGAGGGCGAGGCCGAGTAAGCGCCAGCCGTTTACCGGGTGCACCGTGAAGCCCAGCATACCGTAATGGTCGAGGATAACGGCCGCGAGAAGCTGTCCGGCTACGCTGAGGCTTACCAGGTTGGCTGTTCCGATCCGCGGCACCGACACGATGACCGTCGTTACGTAAACGGCACCGATGAGGCCGCCGGTCCATTTCCACCAGCTCACCTGACGAATGGTCTCGGGGGCGGGCAGCGGTCCGCCCGTTAGCAGCTGAGTGAGTATAAGCGTCAGGAAACCGGAGCCGAAGGAGATGGCAGCCGCCAGCACCGGATTACCCATCATGTAGCGAAGGTTGGCATTCACACCCGCCTGAACCGTAACGGCGATGCCGGTCAGGAAGGCAAGCAGCAAAAAGAAATACGTCATAGTCAGAGCAGAACAAGCGAATTGCAAAGGTAGGTATCCGACGCGGGATGCTGTGTCCCGGGAGCGTCTTTTCGCAGGTGGTGGTTTGTGGCCGGATCGGGCGTTGGGCGGGCTTCGCTGAGGTCGGAACGGGTATTGAAAAAAGTGCGGCCGAACCCAATACCGCCCGGCCGCAACCCGCCTTACTAACCTATGATACCTTAGAAAACCAAATTGTCAAAAATCTACTTGTTAAGTTGTTGCCGACTTAATAACAGAAACATTTCGGCTGCGTGCCAGGTATGCGGAAACGCCAGCTTCTGCTTCACCAGATCGCGATCCAGTACGGTCAGGCTGGGATAATGCGCACGGCTGGCCTGCTGCTCCCAGCTCAGCGGATAATCCAGGGTACCGAACAGGCCGCGTTTCTCCGTAGCATTGGAACGGCCATAAAAGTTATCTTCCGCCCAGGCCAGATACGGGTATTTCCGGCCTGCTTCCTCGTCAACTGGTTTGCCCGCTACGTGCTGGTCCTGGTATGCCCACCAGACCAGGGCTGAATAGCTGTCGTACTGCGCCGGGATGACGTAGGGGTCGGGAAGGTTCATGGCCTTCAGGCCGTATTTCAGCCACTTCGTCTGAAACACCGGATGCTCGGCATAATCCGTCTTGCCGACGATGTAGGCGTTTTTCTCGAACCGCCTGACGGAGTCCAGCACCGTAGCAACGGCCGGGTGGCTCTTGTCGGAAACGAGTGAGATCAGAAAGAGCACCTGCCCAAGGTTGTCGGCTTCGGCAATGCCGCGATTGTTGCGGTCGAACGGGTCGCGAATGGCCATGATCCAGTCGCGGATCAGATGCAGGTTATCCGTCGTACGCAGGACCATAGCCATCAGGGCAGCATCGCGGAACCACGGCCGGGTGTACACCAGAAAGTTGGGTACTGGCCGGCCGTTGATGATATTGATGAGCACTTCCTGATGGAGCACCCGCAGCACCGGGCCATAGGCCTTGTCGGCAAAGGTGGGCAGCGACAGCCGGCTTCGGGTGCCGGGAATGAGCCTGGGGCGCTTGCCGGGCTGCAGAATCCAGACTCCGTTCTCATCCTCCCGAATCTGAATCGTTCGTGACAGACTGTCTGTTTCGCCGGCCAGCGTCAGGTGGACGAGGTACTCCGACGGAACGATGACCGCCCGCTCGACCCGCCATTGCTCCTCAATGTTGCCCGTGAGGGCGTTCAGCAGCCGGCCGTCGCGGTAAATCAGCTTCAGCCGGTCGCCCATGCCGAACAGAAAAAATTTCAGGTCAGGCAGATCGCTGCGGCTGGGGTGTTCCTGCCGGAGCCGCGTCAGGCTTTCGCGGTATTGACCGAGGGCCCCTTTCGGGTCCGGATGAAACGCCGGCGGAACGGGCTTCTGCGCGAGCGCCAGCGCGGGAAGCAGCCAGAAAAGGAGATAGCCGATGCGCACAGTGAATGACCGGTTGGATGAGGGGCGGTGATGCTGCAAATGTATTCGGCAAACCAGTTTGCACAAGCGTTGAGCGGGTTAATTTCTACGGCGTAGCCGGACCCGTAACCGCTTGAAAACAAACACCGCAAGCCGAATGATGACCTGCGGTGTTTGTTGGTGTTTCGCCCCTGCTGAAACCCTGCCTGATTGCTTCGTCAGGCGATCCAGGTGAACTGGTAGTCCAGCTCGGGCAGTTTGGTCCGTTCGGCAACCCGGCGCAGGCGGTCGGGCAGGGCCATCAGGTAGTCTCGGGCGCGCTGACCGGCGTCGTTGAGGTCTTCCATGTATGCGATTTGCCACTCGGTCAGCAGCGAATCGAGAATATTGATGTAATCGTGCGTTGTATACACGCCCAGCCGCTGGGCCGCGTCGGAAAAGTGGGAGAACGTCTGCCCGATCTGAACGCCGGTTTCGCGCAGGAAGTGGGCCGGCATCACGATTTTCTTGCGCATCATGTCCTCGAAGGCCAGCATCATGCCCGTCGGGTCGATCTCAAAAATCTGGCTGACAAAGGATTTATACGCTTTGGCGTGGCGCATCTCATCGGACGCGATCACCCCGCATATTTTCGAAAGCTGGGCGTTCCCCGCCTGCTTGGCCAGCGTAGCAGTCCGGCGGTGCGATATGTTGGTCGCCAGTTCCTGAAAGGAGGTATAGACAAAATTGCGGTAAGGGTCGCGGCCGGTCTGAATATCGAACCCGTCGGCAATGAGGTATTGGGTCGACACTTCCATGGCCCGCATGTTCACCCGGCCCGACAGGTACAGGTACTTGTTCAGCAGGTCGCCGTGGCGATTTTCTTCGGCCGTCCAGTTGCGCACCCACTTCGTCCAGGCGCTGGGATCGTGCTGATTAATGCCCGTTACGTCCATCAGCCAGGATTCGTACGTAGGCAGGGCTTCCTCCGTGATGGTATCGCCAACCAGTACCGCAATGTGATCGTAGGGAAGTTCCCGGGCGCTTTCCCGGAGCAGTTTTACCTCCTCCAGAAAGTTTTCCTGCGTCGCGTCGGGCAGCAGATCAGACGGCTGCCAGTACTCTTCGACTGGTTTGAGGAATTCGGCCATGACTACATCAAGCTTCCCCTCTATATATCGCATTACTTCCAAACGTACGTCAGATAGTACCATAGGTCTTTCGAAGTGGGCGTAGTAAAAAAATAAGGCGCAAATTACGCAATTTTAACCGACATACACCCGATTAATAAACGTCTGTTGAGCGATCTGGTTCACTGATGCCCCGAATTTATCCGTTCCGTGGTTCGCCGTAAGGCCGCGCGAAACGGGTTTGGCGCATTAGATTACCCCGGCAAGACCGTGTAAGCGATGCATTTGTTTATTTTTGAGAAAAATTTGCCTGATGAAGAAGCTGCTGGATTACGTGCTGAGTGTCGTGTACGTCGTGTATTTCGGACTGTTACTGGTTGTTTTTCACGTGATTCAGGTGGTTTGCTTCCACCTGTTCGGGAAGCAGGTCCACAAGAAGTCGGTGGATGTCTTCAACTTTTTTATTACCTACGGCTGGCTGATGACCGGCACGCGGATTACGTTCCGGCAGGAGACCGACCTCCCCACGGATCGGCCGATTATCTTCGTGGCCAACCACCAGAGCATGTTCGATATTCCGCCCATCATCTGGTTTCTGCGCCGACACACGCCCATCTTCATTTCCAAAATCGAGCTGTCTAAGGGCATTCCCGGGATTTCCTACAATCTGCGGAAAAGCGGGGCCGCCCTGATCGACCGGAAAGACGCCAAACAGGCCATCGTCGAAATCGGCCGGCTGGGTAAACTGATCAGGGAGCGGAACCATTCCGCCGTTATCTTTCCCGAGGGTACACGCACGGCCAGCGGACCGATGAAGCCGTTTGCGGTGGGTGGAATCGCGACCCTGCTCAAGCGGGCCCCGAACGCGCTGATCGTGCCGGTTGCCATCCAGGGTACGGGTCGCTTTACGCCGAAGGGCTTGTTTCCGCTCACCTCGTTTTCGTCGCTGTCGTGTACGGCCCTGCGGGGGATTGAGCCGGCGGGCCAAACGCCCGAAATGGTTGTTCAGCAGGCACAGGACGCGATTCGGGCCGTAGTAGAGGGACCACAAAGCCGTATGGCCGTTACGCGGTAACAGCGCTGAAGTCCAGGCTGCAAACCGTACAAACGGCCACCGGATTGGGCCTGTAAAACGAACATAGTAGAATAAAACAGCCTGTATTCTTTAGGAAGGGTATGCTATACCTTTTCTTATTTGTATGAACCAGGAGACAGGCCGACGCGATTTCCTGAAGACAACCGGCCTGACAATGGCGGGGCTGGGGTTACTGCCGATCGCCGACAGCCAGGTCGCCCAGGCCCTCGGGAAACCCAGACAGGTTGAACTGGCCATAGCCACCATTACGTGCGATGGATTCGGCGATGAAAACTTCGAAAAAGCCTTCGCGGTCATTCCCCGGCTGCCGTTCAAAAACGTAGAATTCAATTGCTGGTACGGGCGTAACCTCACGCCCAACGGCATCCGGAGCATTAAAGAGCGATGCCGGCAGCATAACCTGACGCCCATCTGCGTGCAGGGCAGTTCGTTCGGGGCGTCGGGTAATGTCATCAAGGACGTAACGCATAAGCTCTGGAATATGGAAGCGGCCCGGCAACTGGGTTGCAAACGCGTGAAGTTTACCGGTGCCAGACGCGGGACCGAGGGCGGGCTGGACGCGATCATCAGCGTATTGAAGGAACTGGCGCCCGCGGCCGAAGACATGGACATGCTGGTGCTGCTGGAAAACCACGCCAACAATAACCTCGAAACCATCGAAGATTACGACCGTATTTTCAGCGCAGTCGATTCGCCGAAAATCGGTATGTGCATGGACAACGCCCACTTCGACGGTGCCAATGTGGACCTGATGGCGGTGGTTGACCGGTTCCATTCGAAGATTCTGCACATCGACCTGAAAGACACCGAGCGCAAGGGCATCCACAAAGTAGTACGCTACGGCGAGGGCGTGACCGACAATGCCGGGGTGGTCGAAAAAATGCTGGGCCACGGCTACAAGGGATACCTGCTGATCGAGATGGCGCCCCCCCAGAACCAGCAGACGCTGGAACAGGACCTGCAAAAAGCGTACGACCTGTTCCATAAGTACGAACGGTAGGGATATGGCCACGAACACGATTACCTGCTTTACCCGGTTTAGGGCTGCGCGCTGGGCTTTCGTCGCGGTTCTAGCTGCGGTTCTGCTAGTTGCCTTTCGCCGGCAGGGGGGCGAGGGCGACCAACCCCGGGTGCTGGACAGCCGCCTGGAGCTGACCCTATTTGCTGAAAACCCGGACATCGTAACGCCAATCGGGATCGCCATCGACAGCCTCAGCCGGATCTTCGTCCTGGAGTCGCATACGCACCTGCCCCCCAAAGACTACCCGCATCCCCGCGGTGACCTCATCAAGGTGTTTGTCGACAGCAACAACGACGGGCGACCCGACCGAACCACGGTGTTTGCCGACGGCCTGACGGAAGGGCTGAACCTGGCCTTTTCGCCGGAAGGACACCTGTATACCGTTACGTCCCGGGCGGTCTGGACATTGTACGACCGGGATGGCGATGGCGTAAGTGAGGAGCGCAGGAAGGTTCTGGAACTGACGCACCCGGCCAGCGTCTACGCGCACGCGGCCCTGCTCGGCATTACGTTCTCACCCGATGGCTGGATGTACGTGTCCCGGGGTAACACCGGCGGGCAAGCCTGGAAACTGGTCGGCACTGATGGCTCGTCGGTGAGTGGCTACGGCGACGGGGGCAACATCGTGCGGGCACGTCCCGATGGGTCCCGGCTCGAAGAGGTAGCGACCGGCTTCTGGAACCCCATGGATCTTAAGTTCGATGCTACAGGGCATCTCCTGGCGGCCGACAACGACCCCGACAGTCGGGGACCAAACCGGCTGGTACACGTCGTGCCGGGCGGTGATTATGGCTATAAATCGCTGTATGGCGGTAGTGGGATTCATCCGTATTCGGCCTGGAATGGCGAACTGCCCGGTACGTTACCCTATGCCGCTGGCCTGGGCGAAGCGCCGTCGGGTCTGCTCAATGCCAGTCTGGCGGCTCTCCCGGCGGATTACCAGGGGCAGATGCTGTCGTCGATCTGGGAGGAAAGCCGGATCGTTCGGATTCGGCTGACTCCCAACGGCGTTTCGCTGACGGGTGAGCCCGAGGTTATTGTCGCAGGGGGGGCGGAATTTCGGCCGGTCGCTTTTGCCGCGGACCGTAACGGAGCCATCTACTTCACCGATTGGGTACTCCGCGATTACCCGAATCATGGCAAAGGCCGTATCTGGAAACTGTCGGCCCGGCCCGGCACGACTGCCTCGCGCCCGCGATCGCCCAACAGAGCAGCCGGCCCCAACGACGGCGACAGGCCGTTGACGGAGTTGTACGCCAGCCTGGATGCTGACCAGCTAACAACCAATCTGCAATCCACCGATCCGTTCCGGCAACACGCGGCTACCGTGGCATTTACAAAACCAGCGTTGCGCCAGCCCCTTATCAAAGCCACGGCAGATGCCAGCCCTGCCGTTCGGTTAGGGGCTCTGATCGCTTTGCACCGGGCGGGCCACGAACCGGCCGAACCCATCGCCCGTCGGTTGCTGTCGGACCCCGACGGGCGGGTTCGGCAGCGGGCGTTGATGTGGATTGGACAGGTGGGTATGGTCGCGTTGAAGCCGGAACTGGAGCGGGCGCTGACGGCCGGACCAGTGGCGCCGGCCTTGTTTGATACGTATCTGGAAACCGTTGCGCACCTGACACCGGACTTTGTTGACGCGTTCAAAAACCGCTCGGAGCTTTATTCTAAATCCATCAAACGAACCCTGCCGCCCCGGTTCATTGAAAAGTTTATCGGGGACAGGACCAAACCGGCCGACCTGCGCGCTCTGGCAATTCGCCACCTGAAAAATCCCGCTGAGCAGGGGCCGTTGCTGGTGTCGCTGCTGACGACTGAAACAGCCGCGCCATTGCGCCTGGACGCTGTACGGGCCCTGGCCAATGTGTCCGACCCGACCGTGGCAACGCAGCTGCTGCGGATGGCAACGAACCGGGCCGAGCCAGCCCTGGTACGGGCAGAAGCCCTGCTGGCACTGGCCCGCCAGCCAACCGACGTATCGACCGGCGTACAGACCCTGCTGAATGACCCGAATCCCGATGTGCAGCTCGAAGCGGTCCGCTACCTGCGCACCCGATTGTCGACCGCTGATGCCCGAAAACTATTCCAGCCACGCCTTGCCTCGCTCAGAACCCATCCGGACAGCCCGATGGCCCAGCAACTCACGCTGGCTGGGACTGCTCCGGGCGGTAATGCGCCAAAGCGACCAACGTCGTTAGCCGCCTGGGAGTCGGTGCTGGCAACCGGGGGGATGCCGGAACGGGGACGTCGGGTATTCTACTCGGTACAGGCTACGTGTTCGTCCTGCCACGCCATCGAGGGCCGGGGTGGCGATCTGGGGCCGGACCTGAGCAACGTCGGGCGCTCGAAGTCCCGAACGCAGTTGATCCAGGCCATTCTGCGACCGTCGCAGGAGATCAGCCCCGAATGGCAGGGCTGGTCTATCAGGCTCAAAAACGGCGAAGAGCATCAGGGTCGCCAGATCGACGTAGGCGGGAAAGAGATTGAACTGTACACCCAGGCCGCCGGTTTCGTCACCTTCCCAATGAAGGACATTCAGGACTACGGCCTGATCAAAACCTCACTCATGCCCGAGGGGCTGGAAAGCCAGTTAACCGTCGATGACCTGCGGGATCTGCTCGCGTTTCTACAGGCCAAGAAGTGATCGGCGTTGGGGTTGGCTACGTGGGCAGGCGCGTAGGAGCCAACCGATTTAACGATTTTTAAAGCGCTGATTTTAAAACCACCCGGTAGCTTTAGCTTTCACAATTCCTGCTGGTATGTCGGCCAAACAAAGGTGGTCTAAAAGATTTTGGGTAGGCGTATCCGTTGGGGTACTGTGTTACGCAGGCGTTTACCTGTTTCTGTATGCCGGCAAAGACCAGCAGGCAAACCGGTACCGGTCCACCCCATTGCCGGATGACTACGCGTTTACCTTTCCGCAGGCCTTTGACGAGGTGAACATATCTACCCCACAGGCCGGCCTGCTGAACGGCTTGCTGTTCAGGGTGCCGAAGTCAAAGGGCGTGGTTTGTTTCTGGAAGGGAAACGGGGGAACCGTAGCCAACTGGGGGGCTATCGCTCCTACGTTTTTACCCTTCGGTTACGACGTACTCGTGATGGATTACCGCCAGCATGGGAAAAGCAAAGGCCCCATTTCCCTGGCAACCTTCTACAGTGACGCGCAAACGGTTTACGATTCTTTGAAACACCGGTATCAAGAAAGCAGGATTGTCGTCTGCGGTTATTCGTTGGGCGGGCGTATTGCCGCGCATCTGGCGTCTACTAATCAACCGAAGTGTACCCTGCTGATCGACCCGGCCTCGGCGGGGGGTGACTTTAGCGATCGGTTTACCGATAAGCTTTATTTTCCGCTGCCCTCCGTAACTGGTTTTGTGTTTCCCACCCAAGAGGACGTAGAGAAGGCCCCCGCGTCGGTGGTGGTAATCAGCACCGACAACCCGAATAGTACCGCGTATCAATTGAAGCAGGTACTGTCGCAAAAAGACCGGTTTGTGGCCGTGCCCGGTGCAACGCATGAAACGATTCTCACCCATCCGCAGACGCTGCAAGTGATCAGACAGCTGTTGTCAGGCTCCTGATCTGAGATCAATACGGGTCAGTGTTAGCTGAGCGATACGTTTCGGCGAAGCGGCCAGTCCATCAGGTTGCTTCGGGAATAAGACGGGTGCACCCCACTGCCCGCCTATCTGCTTCACTTAAACCGATGAATTGTAAATCGAAAGCCACTAATTTTACGTAATTAGTTAACTAATTCACTCCTGTTCACTCCTGAATGCGCGTTCTGTACCTACTACTCCTCCTACCGTTTACTCTGTTCGCTCAACCCAAGGGCTGGCAGGAACTGACTATATCCGACGGACTGTCGCAGGGCATGATTTTTGATCTCAAACAGGATCAGAAGGGGTTCATGTGGGTGGCGACCAAAGATGGACTCAACCGCTACGACGGATATAATTTTACCGTATTCACGCATGACCCCTACAACGAGTTCAGCCTTTCCGACAATACCTGCTCGGCCCTGCTGGTGGATCACGGAGGGCGACTCTGGATCGGCACGCTCACCCAGGGGCTGAATCTGTTCGATGCCCAGACGCAGCGGTTCTATCACATCGACATCAGCGACCGCGATTCGCCCAATGCCGGTAATTACGAAGTGCGATTTCTGGCCGAAGACCCCGACGGAAACATCTGGGTCAATACCGATCAGGATAAACTGATAAAGATTACCCTGCCCGAGCCGCTCAAAACCGAATTCCCAAACCAATCTAACTTCACCAGCCAGGTACGATTCAGCCAGTTGCCGCTACAGGGCGTAAAAATAAACGGGATGGCGCACCACTTCCGTTTCGAACCAGACGGCAGGGCAATCGTGGGGACAACCTACGGCATGTACGCGTTCAACTGGCGGCATGCCACCCACATCAGACCCGTAAATCGCCCGGCCGTTGAACCAGCCAGGTGGATTATTGTCGACGATGCCAGCCAGGGCGACTACTGGTTTTCGGCTACGGTCGAATCAATCCACGGCTGGTATCGGGGTGTGCATAAAACCATTGCCCTGCCCAAACGATACGACAGTGTGGTGATCAGGTTTGTGGGGGCCAATACTGTAGTGGTGGCTACTGTCGACTACCTCTGGATCATGTCGCCCGCCGAGCTGATGGCCACGGACGGCCTGACGGCCCGGAACGCCTTTACGACGATGCCCGCTGGTCTGTTTAGCCTGAGGGCCATGATCCAGGACCGGACCGGTAACCTGTGGCTGGGCACCGCCGGGTACGGATTGCGTACATTCAATCCCCGGATCAAACAATTTCAGACGTATTTTCTCAATGCATCGGTCAGCTATCTGTATCAGGACCGGCAGCAACGGACGTATGCCCTTCAATTTACACGGTATGTACCCCTCGACCGAAGAACAGGTCGTGTAGAGTCCATTCCGGCGTTTAGTGAGTTAAAACCTGAGCAGCAGCAGCGGTACCTGATGCAGGACCGACGGGGCAACTTCTGGGTGGCTTACCACGATCAGCTCACGCGGGAATATTACCTGATGACCTACTCGGCGGACTGGAAACCGTTAAAAAAATACCCCTTACCGCCAAACACAGGGTTTGGGTACTATGGCAACCAGATCATCGAAGACCGGCAGGGAAGACTCTGGATTGGAGCCACCAACGGGAAGTTACTCCGGTTCGATCCGCTGACCGAAGTCTTCCAGACAATCAGCTACGGGCATCTGCTGCCCCGGAGCGGAGCTGAAACCGAGACCTATGCCCTCTATTTCGACCAGGCCGGTACGCTCTGGATTGGCACCCAGAAAGGACTTATCCGGGCCCAGAACCCGCTTACAAAACCCGTCTTTACGCTCTACAAAAACTCGAAAACAAACCGACGGAGCCTCAGTAACAATTTTGTGTCGTGCGTGATCGATGATCCCAATGAACCCGCCCGCTACCTCTGGGTGAGTACTAAAGGCGGAGGTCTGGAACGGCTCGACAAACAGACCCGTACCGACGGGGAGGCCGGTACGCCGGACCGCCCCCCCCAGCCGAACCAGTTTACGCATTTCACCGAAGCCCAGGGGCTGCCCAACAAAGTGGTCTACGGCATGCTGGCCGACCAGTTCGGAAACCTGTGGATGAGCACCAACCGGGGGCTGGCTCAGTTCAATCCGAAGACCCTCAAGTTTCGCAGCTACACCAAAGCCGACGGTCTTCAGGACGATGAGTTCAACACGGGCTCATACTTTAAAACCGCGTCGGGTGAGTTGCTGTTTGGGGGGGTAAACGGGCTGAATGCATTCCGGCCGGGGGCGGTGACGGGTAAAAACGGTCCGGCCCCGTCCGTTCATATCGTTGACCTGAAGGTGAACAACGAACCTCTGGTGGTGGGGGGAGCCGATGGTATTCTGACGAAACGGATCGAGTATATCCCGCAACTCAACGTAGCGCACGACCAGAATGGCCTGACGTTTGAATTTGCCGTCATGGACTATACCAACGCCCCCAAAAACCGGTTTCGGTATCGGCTCGATGGTATCGACCAGAACTGGGTGGAGGCCGGCACCAACCGGTTTGCCAATTACGCCCAATTGCCCGACGGTACGTATACGCTGCATGTGATGGGTTCGGCTGACGGCGAGGTCTGGAGCAAACCCGTTGAACTGGCCATTCGGATCAATCCACCGTTCTACCGTACCTGGTGGGCTTATCTGTTTTATCTGGTGGCCCTGACGGCCCTTGCATGGCAGTTCTACAGGTTCCAGAAACAGCGGTGGCAGCTCGAGCAGCGGGTCGTTTTCGAACAGCAGGCAGCGGGTCGGCTGGCCGAACTCGACGCGCTGAAAACGCAGTTTTTTGCCAACATTTCCCACGAGTTCCGCACTCCGCTGACGCTCATTCTGGGGCCCATCGAACAGGCCGTTCAGGAATATGCCCACGACGCCCGTTTTCCGCTTATCCAGCGCAACGCCCAGCGGCTGCTGAGCCTGATCAACCAACTCCTCGATCTGAGCAAGCTGGAAGCGGGTCAGCTCCGGCCCGAACCCGAACCGGGCGACCTCGCGGGTTTCTTCCGTATCCTGGCCAGTTCGTTTACGTCTCTGGCCGAAAGCCGTAAGGTCCGGTTTATTTTCGTTCAGAACGAAAGCGAGCGTCAGGCGCTTTTCGACCGCGACAAGCTGGAGAAAATCGTGTCGAATCTGCTGTCGAATGCGTTTAAGTTTACTCCTTCGGGCAATGAGGTCAAAATGACGGTTCATTACCCCCGTCTGGGTCAGTCGGGCGTGTTGCAGTGCACCATTGAGGATACGGGAATCGGTATTGCGCCCCAATACCTGCCCTATATTTTCGAGCGGTTTTACCAGGGGCCCGTCCGTACGGTGGAGGGGCAAACCAACCACGACGGCGGTGATGCGGCATACCGACCGCGCCCTTACGAAGGCACCGGCATTGGGCTGGCGCTGGTTCACGAACTGGTGAAAGTGATTGGTGGCAGTATCGATGTAGTCAGCACAGAGAACGTTGGTACCACGTTTATTGTGACAATGCCGGTATCGGACGTATTGCCCGCTCGCGGAACAGCTTCCCCCGCTAACGCGAATGTACCGGCGGAAAAATCTCCACAGATTAGTTCGGGGATGCCGGTCCTGTCTGTTCCTCAAACCGACAGTACGGAGCCTGATGGGTTATCCTCTACGTCCGAAAACGTGCTGCTCATTATCGACGACAACGACGATATCCGGGCCTATGTGCGCTCGGTGTTTGCCGCCGACTACCAGATTATCGAGGCCGTTGACGGACAGGATGGTCTGGAGAAGGCCACGGCCAGCTTGCCCGACATCGTGATCTGCGATTTGATGATGCCCCGGCTCGATGGGTTCGGCTTTTGCCGCGCCCTGAAAACCGGGGAAGCTACCAGCCATATTCCCGTGGTAATGCTCACGGCCAAAGCCACGGTGGAAGACCGTATCGAGGGTTTTGACCTGGGAGCCGACGACTACCTGACCAAACCCTTCTACCGGGCCGAAATTCAGGCGCGGGTGCGGAACCTGGTTAGCCAGCGTCAACGGCTCTTTCAACGCTTTGCTGCCAGGGCTACCCCTCAAACCACCCCGGCTCCAACCGAAACCAGGGCTGTGGCCGGGCAGCCTGAGCCCGCCAAACCAGCCTTGCTCGCTGCCGAACAGAAATTCCTTGACCGGCTAAAGGCGGTGGTGCTGCAACATCTCGACAATACCGAGTTTACGGTCGAAACCCTGGCCGAAGCGGTGAACATGAGCCGGGCGCAACTCCACCGCAAACTCAGGGCCGTGGCCAATACTACCCCCACTGATTTTATCCGGCACATCCGACTGGCGCACGCGGCCCAGCTGCTACAGGCGGGTGATCAGAGCGTAACGCAGGTAGCCTACGCGGTTGGGTTCGACAACCTGTCGTACTTCGCCAAGGTGTTTCAGGAGCGCTACGGTGTACTGCCCTCGCAGTGGGGAAAGGAATCGGCCTCATCGGCCTGATTGCCGCTAGTTTCTTCTGGAAAATTCGCTTTAGTCAAAATAATTGCCTAAAAAAGCCCGGATTTCCGGGCTTTTTAGGTGAAATGAGACGAGAGTGTTAATGAATGAAACGAGAGCGTTAGTGCAACGGTGGGCAATGCCGGTACTTAGCAGTCGAATTCGGCGAAGGTCGCCGACCTCATGTTAACAAAAACAACGATTGTTATGAAAACGGAAAACTATTTCCTCCCCGCTAGTTCTTTCCTCACCACCGTTGCCGGGTATCCTCAGTCAGACCGCGCTGGAAGAACAACGCCAACCGCATCTGTCAGGCCGCTTCACACGCGGTTAAACAAGTTATTCGTCCTAAACTGCATTCTCGTTGCACTCGTTCTGGTAGGGGTAACGGGCTCGGGTATGGCCAAGCCCCGCGACGACAAACGACCGGCTACCACCCAGCCTCAGCTAGCCCGGGCGGTGATCGCACACGTAACCTATCCGAAGGTGATGGCGGAGGGCAACTACGCCGGAGTCGTGGTGGTTACCTTCCGCATCGCCGAAGATAGCCGGGTCTCGCAGGTAACGGTTCACACGGCCAACAGGAAACTAAACGACGAACTTACGGGTCAGCTTCTGGGTAAGAAAATTCAGGTGCCTGATCTCCATCCGGATGATGTTTGCACGGTGCGGTTACGGTTCAGACACTAACACCACTCATTGCCTTCGCGTACCAATCAACGGGCAATACCATGCCGGAACACGCCTTTACCACCTAACCCATACATTAGTACCACCGGGCGGGGCTCCTTATGAACAGGGTCCCGCCCGGTGCGTTTATAAACCCCATGTTGTCTGGATGCCGCCGACCTGGCGGCCACGGTGAGGCTACTGTCCCGCCAGTGGCTTTGTCGTACTTTGCCAAAGTGGTTCAGCGTCGGTATGGGGTGTTGTCCGCGCCGTCTGGACGGCGCTCTGCCACCGATGAACGAAGACTGTGGCGACTGGCAGCCCCCCGCGTTAGATGAGCAAAAAGTCCGAAAAACCGGGCTTTTTTAATGTCCATGCGACAAGAGTGTTAAAGAATGCAACGAGCGTGTTAACAATTTACCCGTTGTTGGCGGTACTTGTGGGGGTACTTATTGGCCCCAGACGGCCCCCCATGATTCCCGCTTTTCGTATGAAAAATCACTACCTCCTTCGTTGTCTTTTATGGTGGCTCGGCCTGATTGGGCTCAGCAGCCAGACCCATCTACAGGCCCAGTGCCCCACGGGTGATGTCACGCTAAGCACTCCGGCCCAGGTCGACGCCTTCCCGCCGGGCTGCTTCGTCGTACCCGGTAACTTAACCATTTCTGGGGCTGACATTACAGACCTGAGTCCGTTGGCATCCCTCACCAGCGTGGGGGGCTTTCTGAGTATTGACAGTAACCCCTTGCTGACGAACGTGAGTGGGCTGAGTGGACTCCGTCAGGTAGGGAGTAGCCTCGTAATTGCTTCAAACACTGCCCTGCCTAATCTAAGCGGACTCGAGTCACTTGCCAGCATCGGGGATGATCTGATAATCCTCAATAATCCTTCGTTAACGAGTGTAAGCGGCCTGAGCGCACTTCGACAGGTGGGGGAAGATCTTGAAATCAGCTTGAATGGTGCCCTGATCAGCCTGAGCGGAGTCCAGTCACTCACCAACGTGGGGCGCAAGCTAAGTATTTATGATAACCCGCAACTGAGTCTCTGCGCTACCGAGTCCATCTGTCGGCTGCTGGCTACCTTACCAGCCAACAGAAAAGATATCAGCAATAATGCGCCGGGCTGCGCGACGCTGGCCGAGGTCGAGGCCAACTGCGCCGGGCCTGCCATCACCGGCTTTGCGGCCAGCCCCAACCCGGTTTGTGCGGGCAGTTCGGTGAGCTTTACCGCTACGATAAGCAACGTAGTGACGCCCTACAGCTTCACGCTGACCAACGGCAGCAGTCCGCTGTCGGGCACGGTCAACACGAGCGCCTTCAGCCAGAGCCTAACGGCCAGCGACAACGGCCCCCAGATCTTCACGCTGACGGTGAGCAGTAACGGGCAGACGGCCACGGCCACTACGAGTCTAACCGTAATCAGTAGCCCCGACTATCAGCCTTTGGTCGACCTCTATAACGCCACCAACGGTCCCAACTGGACCAACAACACCGGCTGGCTCAGTGGCTGTGACCCTTGCACGGGCAACGGCGGCAGCCCCTGGTCAGGTGTTCAATGCCAAAACGGCCGCGTGACCTATATCGATCTGCAGGGCCGAAACTTAACGGGAAGCTTACCGTTGAGTTTAAGCGGGCTGACCAGCCTAAACTATCTTAACCTGTATAACAACGTCATCACGGGAAGTATACCCGTAAGCCTATCGGCCTTGACAGCGTTGGATTACCTCAGTATTTCCTTCAATCAGTTGACGGGCAGTATTCCGGCAGGGTTGAGTAATCTGACCAGGCTGACATTTCTGGATTTCCAGCAAAATCAGTTGAGCGGCTGTTTCCCGGCCAGTCTGTCGGCCTTGTGCAGTCAATCCGTATCGGTCAATTTCTCGGGCAACCCCGGTTTGCCCGGTGGGGGCAATTTTGCTACGTTCTGTCAGGGTCGTCCCGTGGCCAGTGTCAGCCCGACTGCCCAGACGGTCTGTGTGGGTAGCCCGGTCAGTCTGAGCGCCAGCGGGGGAGCCTATTATAGCTGGAGCGGCCCCAACAACTTTACGGCTGCGGTAGCTAACCCTGGTTTTGTTGCCAGCAGCACGGCGGTTGGAGGAGTATATTCCGTTACGGTGAGCAATGGCAGTTGCGACAGTCCGGTAGTGAGCGCATCGATCACGATTCAAACCAGCGGAGGGCCTTCCCGGCTGTACGTAAAGGCCAATGCTGCGGGAGCCAATACGGGTCTAAACTGGGACGATGCCTTCCCCGATTTGCAGTCGGCCCTGAACTATTCGTGCCAGGCCGGGCTCACCGAAATCTGGGTAGCGACTGGGGTGTACCGACCTACGACAACGACGGATCGTCGAATTAGTTTTCTGATGAAGAATGGGGTGGCTATTTATGGAGGTTTCCTGGGTACTGAAACCGAGCTAAGTCAACGACCATCTATAACCTCTACTACGCCCAGCAGTAGCACATTAACCAGTAACAATAGCGGTAACACGTATCATATCGTTTACAGCCTGCCGGGAACGAATGATACCGCAATACTGGATGGCTTTATGCTCACTGGGGGTGATACCAATAACGGGATTGGCGAAGATGGGTTTGGGGCCGCTATGTTTAACGATGGCAGCGACGCTGGTAATTTTTGTAATCCAATCATCCGGAACTGTGCCTTTGTGGCTAATAATGCAGTATTTGGGGGAGCTGTGTATAATGATGGAGCTCGGGGTAGCAGCAGCCCTACCTTTATTAATTGCCTATTTGCGAATAATAGGAGTTATGAGGGCGGAGCCATTTATAATCAAGGGATTGAAGGTGTTGTCAGTCCCCGGTTTACAAACTGTGCCTTCATAAATAACACCGCGTTTTTTGGAGGACAGGGAGGAGTTATGTTTAATAATGATGGTGATGGACTAACGACATCTACTTTTACGAACTGTTCGTTTGCTGGTAACAGGGCCACAGAAACTGGTGGGGCTGTTTATGAACTTGGGGGGAATAGGGCGAGTTTTACGACATTCGTTAACTGTGTGTTGTTCAATAATGGGGGGGGGCAAACATTTGCTATCAGAATAGCGGGCGGTAGTCTACCCAGGCTTAGTTACTCCCTCATTGATGCTACTGCTACTAATTACACTGACAATGGTAATAATCTGACCACTACCGTCTCGCCCTTCGTGTCTGCCACTGATCTGACGCTGACCCCCTGTTCTCCGGCCATCAACGCCGGGCTGAGCTCCGCAACGGGGTTAAATGGCATCACCACCGATTTAGCCAGCAATCCCCGCTTCTTCAGCAACGCCGGAGCGCCGGCCGGCATCGTCGATATGGGCGCTTACGAGTATCAGGCCAACCCAACGCTTATCACCGTTTCCAGTCCGGCCGTTACGACGGCGATTCAGGGCCAGCCCTTCAGCCAGAGCTTTACGGCCAGTGGGGGCGTAGGGCCGTATAGTTACAGTCTGGCCAGCGGCAGTCTGCCTCCCAGTCTGAGTCTGTCCAGTGCCGGGGTGTTGTCGGGTACACCCACCGAGGCCGCCAGCTACTCGGTGCTGGTGACGGCCAGCGATGCCAACGGTTGCAGCGGAACCGGAACCACCTACGAACTCACCGTGCGGCCCTCCAGCTTGTTCACCGTCGTCCAGGCCCCGGCCAACCAGACGGCCTGCGTGGGCAGCCGCGTTACCTTTTCGGTGCGCGTGGCTCCCGACCAGGGCGTGACCTACGCCTGGTTCAAGAACAGCGCCGACCCCCGACAACCCATCCAGGCCACCACCCCCGACTATACCGTCGAGATTACGGACGGGGGCAAAGCCGGTCGCTACATCGTGCGCATCACGGGGGCCGATGGCACCACCGTGGAGCAGCGGGAGCTGGTGCTGACGGTGAACCAGCGCCCGGTGTCGCCCCCGCCCACCTCCACCCGGCGCCAGCTGTGTCCCGACGCAACACCGGTGAACCTGGGCCAGTACGTGAGTCGCACCAACAACAGCTACCTGGTCCGCTACTATCAGTCTACGGGGCAGTTGCTGGCCTCGTCGAGTGTGGTGCTGGATCAGCCCGGTACGTATGCCTTCTCGGCGACGCAGGTCGATCCGGCCACCGGCTGCGAGAGCGTACCGACGAGCTTCACGCTGACGGTTAACCCGGCTACTCAGTTGGTGAGCAACCCGGCCGGCCAGACGGTCTGCTCGGGCAGCACTGTGACGCTGACGGTGCAGGCCACGGGCAGCAACCTGCGCTACGAGTGGTTCCGGGGCAGCGTGGCCAATCAGAACAAGCTGTTCGAGAACGCCAGCCGGCAGACGGGCACGACGACGGCGAGTCTGACGCTGGTACGGGTGAGTCAGAGTGAGCCGTACTACGTGCGGGTGACGGGCGATTGCGGGGTGGTCGTCTCGGGGGCGATTGCCGTAACGGTGCAGGCCTGCGGGGCTCGTCAGGGGGTTAGCGAAGCGGTTGAGCCGGGCTTGCAGGTGCGGGTGCTGGGCAACCCGACGGCGGGAGAGTGGATGGAGGTGGCGCTTTCGGGCGTGGGCTCGGAATCGGTACGTCTGGTGGTGAGCGATGAGCGGGGCCATGTGCTCAGCGAGCAGGGGTTGGCGGCCGGTCAGGGCGATGGCCGGCACCGGGTGGCGCTGGGTCCGAACGGGGGCGTGTACCTGCTGCGGGTGAGTACGCCCAGTCGCCAGCAGGTCGTCAAGCTGCTCAAACACTAGCCTTGGTGACTAGTGGGTCAGGCCGTCGGCGCTGGCTGCGGTTTGCCAGGCAGTCAGGTTAACAAGTAAATGAGCCGCAGGGGGATCCCTCTGCGGCTCGTTGCCTATTCAGTAGTGTGGCTTTGACGCCTGGGTGCTCTGATCAGACTTAGTTTATCAGGCGCTACCAGCTGCTGAGGCTTACCCAGTCAGAGCAGGTCCATTATGATTCTGCGGATCTCAAGGTGGTGATTATATCGGTATGTAGAACCGACCTGTCCTCCGTTTAACGCGTCCTTCATACCTAAAATGCGTTGACAATGTAGTTATCCGAACCTGTTTTAAACTGAAATACCATCAGCCAAACGGTTAGCCGAGCCAAACTAAGTAGGCAAAGGCGATAAGATGGAGAGTACGGGATACACGTTTACTGACTTTTCGGAAGCCATACTTTGTAGCCCTCGCCTTCCCGGTTGCCAACCGCGTAGTAAGGAATGGCCTTGATCGGCACCTGTCGAGACTGGGCGTCCCTGGCCATTCCGCTTATTACGTTCACGCCATTTAACAGAGTAGCCTGGTGATTCAGGATAAGGGAAGCTGTCGCATCCAGCTTCAGGCTGTCCAACTGCTGGTTATCTACATTTTCGAGACAATACACGATAGGCCCCGACGCAATGGCAACCAGCCCCTTGAGGTCCTTAACCTGCTCAGTAGCTGTGATCAGCCGAGGTTCCATCGGCAGGCTAATTTCAATGCGATCGCCTTTTTTCCACCGTCGTTTGATAACGGCGTAGCCATCGGTAATGGGTACGTTTACGAACTGACCATTTACCCGAAATGTAACGGGCGATGTAAGGCTTGATCGGTAAAGGCCATACGGATTTTCCTGGCCCCGTGCCCAGCCGGGAATGCGTAGATGTACGGCAAAAGCGGCTGCTTTGTCCGGATGTAGGCTGAGCGTTACCTTGCCGTCCCAGGGGTAATTGGTTTCCTGCGTGAGGGCAACGGTATTTTTTGCCAGTGTAACGTTGGCGGTGCTGCCGACAAACAGATTCACAAACACTTTATCGGCGGTTGATGCATAAATGAAATCGGGTAGCGCAGAAACCATCTTCAGAAACATCGGCGGACAGCACGGACAGGAGTGCCAGTTCCATCGGGCATGTTTATGGGCGTTCAGGGGGTTCTGGTACGTATACTGCGTGCCGGACAGAGAAACGCCCGTTAGTACGTTATTATACAGCACCCGTTCAAACTCATCCATGTACTTACCATCGCCGGTCAGCTCGTTCATGCGCTGACTGAAAAAACCGGCTCCTACGGCGGCACAGGTTTCCAGATACGCGTCGGTTGGGAGAAAATAATCAGGGCCAAATTTTTCGTCGTTGTGGATAGCGCCGACCCCACCCGTGACAAACATGCGACGGCCAACCATGTTATCCCACAGCTTGGTAGCCGTCTGGACGTAGGCCGGCGCGTGGTTTTCCAGCGCCATCGCCGTGATGCCCGTGGCCAGTAACGTAGCCCGGACGGCATGACCCTCAATCGTCGTCTGCTTGAATACGGAGATTGAATCCTGCGCGTAATCGCCCCAGCTTGGGCGTGTTTGAGCCGTTGGCTTATCGGTTTTGTACTGTTGCTCTTTTATCCATTTTTCAGACTTCTCATTCCCCCAGCTTAGCCACAACGGATAACCAGCGTTTGCCCCACGACTTTCAATCCAGAACCGGGCTAGCTCGTAATACGCCTGCTCACGAACCGGCACGTTTAGTTTGGTTTTCAGGTCGGGCTGTTGCTTATACAGCCAGTACAGTTTTAGCATCGCTTCTTCCGGGCCGGCATGGGCCGGAACAATATTGCGCCGGGGGGTGGGTCCCATCAGTTCAGTCATGTGATTGGCAAACCGGGTGGCTACCTCCAGCAGCTTGGTCTTACCCGTCGCCTGGTAATAATGGACCCCCGCTTCAACGAGCATACCGGCGTTGTAAACGTCATGCTGCCAGCGCAGAAAACCACCGTTGTCGCCCCAGCGGTGGGTAGGTTCCATCAGTTCGGTGTAGGTGTTGAGGTATCCGTTCGGATCGGCTTTTTGAGCCGCTTCAATCCGGTCGATGTAATTATCCAGTCGCGCGATCAACTGCGGGTCGGGGTGCAGATCGCCGATGCCCCGTATGGTTTCGTAGATCAACCCGTCGAACCAGGGCAGACCGGCATGGTGGCCCGTACCTTTCTTGCCCTTAGCGACATCGTCGAAGTTGGCAAAAACATTGTTTTTCGCCTGCTCGCTGGCGGAGGTCAGGTTTTTAGCCTCGAATTTGTCCAGTACATCGTTAGCCGTTGTGGTACGCCAGCGCTCGAATTGAGGACTCCAGAAGGAGTCCTGGACGGTTACCCGCTGGACTTTTGTCAACTGGACGTCGTCTTTTTTTTGTCTTAGCCCCCTATTAGTTGGACAGATTTTCTAAAACGGTTGAGTCACACACCACTGCTTTCTCCCACTTTTCTTGCGGGGTAATAAAGTCTAGGGATCGGTGACGCCTTGCATAGTTGTAATG
>NZ_QXED01000001.1 GCF_003583365.1 Fibrisoma montanum | reverse complement strand
CCCGAACAGAGCCGTTAAGCCCCGCACTGCCGATGGTACTGGAGTCGTTTCCGGGAGAGTAGGTAACTGCCACCTCTTGTCATTTGTAGTTGGAAGCCGTCCCCACAAGGACGGCTTTCCTGCTTTACAGGTCTTCCCAAAACTTGCTGATCGCTTCAAGTGCATCAGCAACTGTATCGGATACAATTAATAACGCGCGATTTTCTATCTTAAGAAAACCGTCTTCAACCATGCGATCCAGTTGTTGAAGAAGAAAATCGTAGTAGCCATTACTATTGATTAAAGCAACGGGACCGTCGTAGATCTTCAATTGACGCCAGGCTAAAATCTCGAATAGTTCATCCAGGGTGCCATAGCCACCAGGGAGTGCAATTACACCTTTAGCTAGCTGAACCATTTTATACTTGCGCTCATGCATGGTTTCAACAAAATGCAGCTCCGTCAGCGTTTGATGAGCCACTTCAAGTTCAGCTAAAAAGTTTGGAATTACGCCCGTAACCTGGCCTCCGTGATTTAACACTGAATCTGCTACGGTACCCATCAGTCCAAAACCACCTCCCCCGTAAATCAATCTAATATTTCGAATGGCAAGCTCCTTACCCAATTCGGCGGCCAATTCTTTGTAGAATGGATTTGTCCCAGTACTAGAGCCGCAATAAACAACTATACTTTGCACTGTTTTTAATTTAAAGTGTTGACTGACATTAATCAATTAGAAACTGGGTGTAGTAAATGCTCTCCAACTAGTTCAAAATTTAAATTGCCAAACGTACCTGAACTCATCAATAAAAAGACCTCGGCGGTTGTCGTTTGAGCGATCAAAAACTCAAGCAATTGAGTTGAATCCGTAAAGACATGAAGATCTGGGCGCTCAAACGCTGATTTCACATCGTCTACGCTGATGGAGGGTAGCTGCTTTATAGCCAGGGTATGGGAATCAAAATAGATAACAGCGACGTCAGCATCATCCAGACATCCTTTATATTGGTTGAGAAATGCTTTATTTAAACTGCTATACGTATGCAGTTCGACGGCTGCTACTAATTTTCGATCCGGAAACTGCTGTCTGACGGCTTTTGTCGATGCTTCAACCTTGGAAGGGGCGTGGGCAAAATCACGGAAAAGAATGCGCCCCTCTTTTTCTACAACTTTTTCGAGCCGACGGGCAGCACCTTTAAACGTACCGATTGCTTCATAAAAAAGCTCGTCGGTTATTCCCAGTCGATCGCAGATAGCCATGGCTCCGGCAATATTTTTCATATTGTGATCACCAAAAACAAAAACAGGGACCTTCTCGCCCTTATTTGTCAGCAGATACGTCCTGCCATCAACTATTTCGCTTGGATGCGCTTCGTACGGTACTTTGACAATGTCGGGTCTCTCTTTTTGCCCAATAACGTCCAGCATATCATCCGATTCATCAAAGACGAGAATGCCAGCTTTAGGCATGGCTTCGGCAAGGAATTCAAATTGATCTACATACTCCTCCCAGGTAGGATAGATGTTAACATGGTCCCAGGCAATCCCGCTGATTAGAGCGATGTGCGGCTTGTAATGAAGAAATTTAGGACTAGCATCAATTGGTGAAGAAGCGTACTCGTCACCCTCAATAACAATGACTGGCGCATCGGGCGTAAGGCGGGCCATTGTTTCAAATCCTTCAAGCTGTGCGCCTACCAGATAATCGAATACCCGATTGTGATGCTTAAGTACGTGCAGTATAATCGACGTAATAGTAGTCTTGCCATGGCTTCCAGCTATTACGATACGTTGTTTATGCTGACTTTGCTGGTAGATATATTCCGGATACGAAAAGATAGGAAGCTTAAGTTCAAGAGCCTTCTTCAGTTCAGGGTTGTCCCGCCGGGCGTGCATACCAACGATGACTGCATCCAGGTCAGCATGAATGTTTTCGGGAAACCAGCCTATCTGTGCTGGTAATAAACCGCTCTGTTCCAAGCGAGTGCGCGAAGGCTCATAGATTTCGTCGTCGGATCCGGTAACTAAATAGCCTTGTTGATGAAGAGCAAGAGCTAAGTTATGCATGGCGCTTCCGCCGATTGAGATAAAATGAATGGCTTTGGATTTCATTAACGCAGTGGCCAGTAAAAAAACAAAATTAGCGGTTCTTTTGAGTTTGTCGAAGTTTGGTAT
This sequence comes from Fibrisoma montanum, assembly GCF_003583365.1. Lineage (GTDB taxonomy): Bacteria > Bacteroidota > Bacteroidia > Cytophagales > Spirosomataceae > Fibrisoma > Fibrisoma montanum. Next base: position 1,354,952 of record NZ_QXED01000001.1, on the reverse strand, counting down.
CCTATGGCCAGTCAATAAAGGGAGATCTGATCGAGTATGTTAAATGTGAGTAAAATTTTGCATAAAAAAGAATCAAACCCCGCGCTATTGCGTTTTGTATTCTGCGAGCCAGACAAACTTGGGAAACCCCACTTTTTGCGCCATTTTCGCGTGTTTTCCTCAAGACCACAACCGCTACGGCGGACCGCCTAATTTTATGCGCCGAACGAAGGGATGAAGACTTATTATGACCTTATTGATCAAACATTTGAATTTCCGACCCGGGAGTTCAATGTAGAGAACAACCAATTGTTGTTCAACAACGTCCCTTTGATGGACATTGTCAAGCAGTACGGTACACCGCTAAAACTGACGTATTTGCCGAAGATAACTGAGCATATTGAACATGCTAAGTTGCTGTTCAAGAATGCCATGAAGCGGTATAACTACAAGGGAAGTTACACGTATTGTTACTGTACGAAGTCATCCCACTTTCGGTTTGTGCTTGAAGAGGCACTGAAGAATAACATTCACCTGGAAACATCCTCTGCGTACGATATCCCCATAATCCGGGAGTTGCATAAGCTGGGGAAAGTTTCGAAAAGTACGTATATCATCTGCAACGGGTATAAACGACCCTTGTACACGCAGTACATCAGTGAGCTGATCAATGAGGGGTATAATGTGGTGCCGGTTCTCGATCATCTTAAAGAAATAGAAGCGTACGAGGGGAACGTCACGGCTGATACGGTGAATCTGGGTATTCGGATTGCAACCGACGAAGAGCCGAACTTTGCGTTTTATACGTCCCGCCTGGGTATCCGGTATAGTGATGTCAATGAACTGTACCGTACAAAAATCCAGAACAGCGATCGGTTTAAGCTGAAAATGCTGCACTTCTTCATTAATACGGGCATTAAAGACAGTGCCTATTACTGGAGCGAGTTAAGCCGGTTTATGTACAAGTACTGCGAACTGCGTAAAATGTGCCCGGATCTTGATTCGATCGATATTGGAGGGGGACTGCCAATTCAGACGTCGTTCCAGTTTAACTATGACTACCAGGCCATGATCGACCAGATCGTGGAAAGTATTCAGTGGATCTGTAACAAGAACAACGTACCGGTTCCGCACATATTCACAGAATTCGGCAGCTACACAGTTGGCGAGAGTGGGGCGGTAATCTACAGGGTAATCGATCAGAAGCTGCAAAACGACAAAGAATTGTGGTATATGATTGATGGCTCGTTCATTACGCAGCTTCCGGATGCGTGGGGGCTGGGGCAGAAGTATATTATGCTGTCGGTGAATAACTGGGATAATCCGTACCAGAAAGTAAACCTGGGTGGTTTGACCTGCGATTCGCATGACTTCTACAATACCGAAGCACACAGCGCCGATTTGTATCTGCCCATCTTTGATCAGGAAGCTGAGGAGCAATACGTCGGGCTATTCCATACGGGTGCCTATCAGGAATCGCTGGGCGGTTATGGAGGTATTCAACACTGCCTGATTCCAGCTCCGCAGCATGTGATCGTGGATAAGGATGAGGAGGGTAATCTGCGCACGCGTTTGTTTGCTCCGGAACAAAACAGCGAGATTATGCTGAAGATTCTTGGCTATGGTGGGGCTGAACCAGGACCGACAGAACTTGATGCGGCTACCGAAGCAGCCGAGGAGCGTGAAGAAGAGTTGATAAAAGAAGAAAATTAATAACGAAAAGCCTGGCTTTGTATCAGTAAACGGTGGTATGTTCGTTTATGATAAAGGCCAGGCCTATATTTATTTATATGAAAAAGCTATTCATTATCGGATCGTTGGTTGCTACGTTGTTCATGGGTGCCTGCAATCGGAAGGCAACTTGTCCGGCGTACGGTAGTGTCCAGAAACCTGCTCCAGCGCAGGTTCGCGCCTAGGACTGACTTCACAAAACCAGACTTCTTAAGCTGACAATGGTTAGTTTTCGACTAACTGCTGTTGGCTTTTGTTGTTAGGCTGAAAATTCAGCAGAAATTGCGTAGCCTCAAGAAGGTTGGAAGCATAGCCGTCGCTGGTCGTCGCTAATGGTCTGGTGTGTGTAATCTGAACCGTCCGGACGCCAACCCGTTTGCCGGCCTGAATATCCCGCAGCGCATCGCCAACCATCCAGGAATCGAAGGGATTGATGTTGTATTTGGCAATCGCTTTTTCCAGGAGTAACGACTCAGGCTTTCTGGTTAGTGAACGGGAATCAAAGTCAGGATGGTGAGGGCTAAAGTAAATATCATCCAGAACATTGTTACACTTTTCCTGAAGGTACTGGTAGCATTTCATTACGTCATCACGTGTGTATAGCCCCTTGGCTATGCCAGCCTGATTGGTGACGACAATCAGCAAGTACCCCGCATCTTTTAACATACGCAGGCCTTCGGGTACACCTTTGGGTATAACAAAGTCTTCGACTCGGTACACGTAATCGACCCGGTCTTCATTCAGCACACCATCGCGGTCAAGAAAAACGCATTTATTCATGTTTCAGGAAAGTGCAAGTATGAAGAGTAAAAATAAAATTTTTCTATTAATATTTTGAAATTTTATCAGAAATCGTTTCCATTTAATTATCTAAAGACAACAAAAGCCGGTTACTCACCGGCTTTTGTTGTCTTTAGTAGGAAAATAGCTACCGAGCCGAATCCTGAAGCTGTTGTTCCAGAACCTTAATTTTTGCTTCGGCGTCGGCTAGTTTCTGCCGTTCGCGATCAACAACATCCGGTTTGGCATTGGCCACAAACTTATCATTGGACAACTTTTTTAATACGGAATCCCGGAAGCCAATTGTGTATTCAAGTTCTTTCTGGGCATTGGCCAGCTCCTGTTCCAAATCGATCTCGCCAACGAGGTTAACAAAGAACTCATCGCCTTTGATGACAAAACTGATGCCCTCCACTTTCTCCTGAATGTACTCGACGGATGCTAAGGTTGCCAGTTTATGCAGCAAAGGTTCCAGCGTTCTGAACCGGTCGGGCGATCCACTCTTGATGGCCAATGGCAACTCGACCTTTGGCCCAATCTGTTTGCTGTTTCGGATGTTCCGCACGTTTGTGACCACGTCGAACAACAACTCAAAATCGGCCAGGATAGCGGTGTCTATGGGACCCGTGCTTGGGAAAGAGACCACACAGATGCTTTCGCCGGGCTGTCGGTCGCGGATTTCTTGCCAGATTTCCTCTGTAATGAACGGCATGAATGGATGCGCCAGACACATGAGCCGCTCAAAAAAGTTAATCGTGGCCTTATAGGTTGGTTCATCAATTGGCTGCTCAAAGCCCGGCTTGATCATCTCCAGGTACTGCGAGCAGAAATCATCCCAGATCAGTTTGTAAATGCTTTGCAGGGCGTCTGAAATGCGGTACTTATTGAAGTGGTCGTTTACCTCGGTCAGCGTTTGATTCAGTTTTGACTCGAACCAGGCAACGGCTAAGTCGTTTCCGGAATTGTCAGAAGCCGCATTGCTAACGTGCCAGCCTTTTACCAGCCGGAATGCGTTCCAGACTTTATTGTTGAAGTTTCGTCCCTGTTCGCAAAGCTTCTCGTCGAACAACAGGTCGTTACCGGCCGCTGAACTGAACAACATACCTGTCCGAACGCCATCTGCTCCGTATTTCTCGATCAGATCAAGCGGATCGGGTGAATTGCCAAGCTGCTTCGACATTTTACGCCCCTGTTTGTCGCGTACCATTCCGGTAAAATATACGTCCTGGAATGGTTTCTGATCCCTGAACGCATACCCAGCTATGATCATCCGGGCAACCCAGAAGAAGATAATATCGAAGCCCGTAACGAGCGTGTTGGTCGGGTAATAATACTGGATTTCCGCATTGTCGGGGTGACGGATGCCGTCAAACACGGACATAGGCCACAACCACGACGAGAACCATGTATCCAGTACGTCTTCATCCTGCGTCAGATCGGCTTCTGTCAGGGCAAACAATTGGTATTCACGCTGGGCTTTACGAAGCGCTTCCCGCTTGTTTTTAGCAACAATGATGGTACCGTCTTTCAGGTAGAAAGCCGGAATCTGGTGTCCCCACCAGAGCTGTCGGCTAATGTTCCAGTCATGTGGGTTTTCCATCCACGACCGGTACATGTTCTTAAACTTGGCGGGGTGCAGTTGAACGGTGTCGTTCATTACGTTCTCAAACGCAGGCTTCGCCAGGTGTTCCATTTTCAGGAACCACTGCAACGATAATTTAGGCTCGATTACGGCGTTGGTCCGCTCCGAAAAACCTACGTTCGACTTATAATCTTCTGTTTTGACCAGATACTCTTTCTCTTCCAGTTCTTTAACAATCGCTTTCCGGGCGGCAAAGCGATCCATACCGACGTAGATCTGCGCCTTTTCGTTCAGCGTACCGTCTTCGTTGATAATGTCAATAACCGGAAGGCTATGCTTCAGACCGAGGGCGTAGTCGTTTGGATCATGAGCGGGGGTTACTTTCAGGCAACCCGTACCAAAGTCCATCGTTACGTAGTCGTCTGTGATGATGGGAATCTCACGATTGATAAGCGGGATAATCGCTTTCCTACCGTGCAGGTGTTTATAGCGTTCATCGTTGGGATTTACCGCAATGGCCGTATCAGCCATAATAGTTTCCGGCCGAACGGTGGCGATGGTGATATAGCTTGGGGCCTGGGGCGAAGGGCTTAGGAAATTATCCCCCTCGGATCTCTTGGTCTCGGCAATTTCGTATCGGATGTAGCACAGCTTCTGCTGAACTTCCTTTGTGACAACCTCTTCGTCTGATACGGCGGTGCGTCCCTGCGGGTCCCAGTTTACCATGCGGATGCCCCGGTAGATCTGGCCTTTCTCGTATAAGTCGACGAAAACGTCAATTACCGAGTCGTACAGGGCCGGCTCCATCGTGAAGCGCGTACGGTCCCAATCGCAGGAAGCGCCTAACTTGCGGAGCTGTTGCAGAATAATGCCGCCGTACTTGTGGGTCCATTCCCAGGCGTGTTCCAAAAACTTCTCCCGGCCGATCTCACGCTTGTCCAGACCCTGTTCTTTCAACATGGCCACAACCTTCGCTTCCGTCGCAATGGACGCGTGGTCGGTGCCGGGTACCCAGCAGGCGTTTTTGCCTTCCATTCGGGCCTTCCGGATTAGTACATCCTGAATGGTGTTGTTGAGCATGTGACCCATGTGCAATACGCCCGTTACGTTCGGTGGGGGAATCACGATTGTGTAGGGTTCTCGTTCGTCGGGCGTTGATTTGAAGAGTTGGTTATCAAGCCAGTATTGATACCATTTATCTTCAATATCTTTTGGGTTGTACGTCTTGGAAATCATGGGCTTTGTTCTCCTGGCGCCCTCTGCGTGAATCTCGGCGCCCTCTGGCGTTTAAACGACTTACAAAACCAGAGGACTCTGAGATTTGCGCAGCGAACACAGAGTTTTAGTATATTCTGCAAAATTAGTTAATTAGAAGTCGGTGCGAAAACGAATGGCTGTTTTGCACAGTTTTACTGGTATAGCGATACTTCATCAGATACAGTCATGGACTTTGGAAAAACTACCAATCTGGATACGGTCAACTTTGGCCTTCCGCCTGGCCCGGCTTTCAACGCCCGGGTGTGGTCGGGTCTGGACAATTCTTCGCATCCTGAAGTATACATTGGCGGGCCAATCTGGGCCAATAAAGACTACGTTGGAAAAATTTATCCATCCAACGCCAAAGAGAAGGACTTTCTGCACTACTATACCCGTCAGTTCAACACGATTGAACTGAACCTGACGCATTACCAGATCCCAACGCCTGCCATGCTTGACAAATGGAAGCAGGAGGCAACGCCGGGGTTCAGATACTGCCCGAAGTTTCCGCAGGTGATAAGCCACGAGCGGATGCTGGTCGGTACTGAGTCGTTGACGGAGGAGTTCATCAATGCGGTGTTGTCGCTTGAAGAGTTTCTGGGGATGCCGTTCCTGCAACTGCCGCCGTCGTTTGGGCCGGAGAAGTGGCCGGTGCTGGAGACTTACCTGAAACGATTGCCCGACGACCTCGACGTAGCTGTTGAGTTTCGCCATCCGGATTGGTTCCGGAAGGCTGATGTCTGGCAACGGACACTCGAAGGGCTGCACGTATTACACCGGCACGTAGTCAATACCGACGTAGCGGGTCGGCGGGATGTGTTGCACATGGGCCTGAGCAGTCCTACGCTGACGCTCCGGTTTATCGCGAACGAAGGCCATCCAACCGATTATTCACGGGCTGATGCCTGGGTGCAGCGGCTGAAAGCCTGGTTTGAAAAAGGTTTGCAAACGGCTTATCTGTTTATCCACGGTGGTGCGGAAAATGATACGGCCCCGGAGTTGATTCTGTACTGGATTCGCGAGCTGAACAAGCATTGTGGTCTGAGCCTTAAGGAGCCCGTGTTGCAGCCAAAGGTGGTGCAGGGAAGTTTGTTTTGATTTGTAGCTTTACGATCAACCCTTTACCTTTGCCCCATGAATTCCACAAACAACATGCACCGGCATCATCATTCGGTCGTCTTCTGACGGCAGATCCGATGGCCTGTTTTTGTGGATATAGACGAGCAATACGTTACTCACGATACACCAAGCCCGGTTCTGCTGAAGTGCCGGGCTTTTTATTTACCGATACGTCGGATCGTCATGAAAACAGTCATTATTAAATACAATGCGGGCAACGTTCAGTCGGTGATGTACGCGCTGGATCGACTCGGAGCGAGCTACCTGCTCACCGACGACGAAGCCGAAATCCGCTCGGCTGATAAAGTAATCTTCCCGGGTGTGGGCGAGGCCAGTACAGCCATGGCGTACCTGCGGGAGAAAGGCCTTGACAAACTTATTCCAACGCTGAAGCAGCCGGTGTTGGGTACATGCGTGGGAATGCAGCTCATGTGCCGCCATTCGGAGGAGAACGACACAAACTGCATGGGCATTTTTGATATTGACGTCCGGCGGTTTCCCAGCCAGCCTGGTTTTAAAGTGCCGCACACGGGATGGAACAGTATCCACAGCTTAAGTGGCCCACTAACCGAAGGCCTGCCCGAACAGGCGTACGTCTACTTTGTCCACAGCTACGGCGCTGATGTCTGCGCTGAAACAACGGCCGTTTGTGAATACGTCCGGCCGTTCAGTGCCATGTTGCAGAAAGATAATTTCTACGCGGCTCAGTTTCATGCCGAGATCAGCGGGAACGTGGGGCAGCGAATTTTAGAGAACTTTTTGAAATTATGATTTAAACGCAGAGGACACAGAGATTACGCAGAGAAGTCAAAATTCTCTGTGGCCTCTGGAAATTCTCTGCTATCTCCGCGTTTAAGAGAATGCATATCATCCCAGCCATCGACCTTATTGAAGGCAAGGCCGTTCGCCTGACACAGGGCGATTACAGCCAGAAGAAAGAATACAACGCCCGGCCGCTCGAAGTGGCTCAGCAATTTGAAGACGCCGGCCTGACCCGCCTGCATCTTGTGGATCTCGACGGTGCGAAGGAAAAGCGCGTCATTAACTGGAAAGTTCTGGAGTTAATTGCTTCCAAAACTCACCTGCACATTGATTTCGGCGGAGGTGTTCAGTCCGATGACGATCTGCGTGTCGTGTTTGAATGCGGGGCCAGGCAGGTAACTGGCGGCAGCATTGCCGTGAAGCAGCCGGATGTGTTTGAGCGGTGGTTATCGCGGCACGGCTCTGAAGCAATTATCCTGGGTGCTGACGCTAAAAATGAGAAGATTGCCGTCAGCGGTTGGGAGGAATCGACATCGATGTGGATCTACGATTTTGTGGAAAACTATGTGGATAAAGGTGTTAAGTATGTGATTAGCACAGACGTAGCAAAAGATGGCTTGTTGCAGGGGCCGTCGTTTGAACTGTACCGAAATTTACAGGATCGTTACCCGAGCCTTAATATTATCGCCAGCGGAGGGGTAAGCAATATGAGCGATATCGAAACCCTGGCCGATATGAAATTGTACGGTGTCATCGTCGGTAAGGCGATTTACGAAGGTCGGGTGGCGTTAAAGGATTTAACCAGGTTCACAAATCCATGATGGAAGAGTACACCATCAGCACCGACAAAGCTCGGCTTGACGTATCGCTCATCCACCAGTTTTTAAGTCAGGAGTCGTACTGGGCACCAAACATACCTCGCGCGATCGTCGAGCGCTCAATCGAGGGGTCTTTGTGCTTTGGCGTATTTCTCGACGATCAGCAGGTTGGCTTCGCCCGGGTAATTACGGACGAGGCTACGTTCGCCTATCTGGCCGATGTATTTATTGTACCCAACCACCGTGGCAAAGGATTATCCAAACGGCTAATGAAAACAATTCTGACCTGGCCCACGCTACAAGGACTACGCCGATGGCTGCTCGCTACCCGCGACGCGCACACGCTTTATGAACAGTTTGGGTTTAAGAGCCTCGAAACGCCGGAGATTTTTATGCATATGAAGTTAATCGAAACGTATTAACATGCTAACGAAACGAATCATACCCTGCCTTGATATTAAAGACGGGCGGACGGTGAAAGGCACCAACTTTATCAATCTCCGCGACGCCGGTGACCCTGTTGAACTCGGGGCCATATACGCCCGGCAGGGTGCCGATGAACTGGTATTCCTTGATATTACGGCCACCGTCGACGAACGCAAAACCCTCATCGATCTGGTTCGTAACGTAGCGCATGCGGTCAATATACCGTTTACGGTTGGAGGAGGTATCTCGTCAAAAGCCGACGTATCCGCGCTGTTGAATGCCGGGGCCGATAAAGTTTCCATCAATTCGTCGGCCGTGCGCAACCCCGACCTGATCAACGAACTGGCCCTGGAATTTGGGAGTCAGTGTGTTGTGGTGGCGATAGATACCCGCTACGTCGATGGCGAACACATTGTTCACACCCACGGGGGCCGTAAACCTACCGAACTTCGTACGCTGGCCTGGGCCAAAGAGGTAGAAAACCGGGGAGCCGGTGAAATCCTGCTGACTTCTATGGATACCGACGGTACCAAGGCCGGTTTTGCGCTGGAATTAACCGCTCAGGTTTCCGGAGCGGCCAACATTCCGGTTATTGCGTCGGGAGGGGCCGGATCGATGGATCACTTTGTAGACGTATTTACGACCGGAAAAGCTGATGCCGGCTTAGCCGCCAGTATTTTCCACTTTAAGGAAATTGATATTCCGGCGCTGAAGGGATACTTGCAGACGAAAGGTATTGAGATGCGGATGACATTATAATACACGAAGGGCCTGCTAAACGTAGCAGGCCCTTCGTGTATCAGAACTTAAAGCCTAAATCTACTGCAACGGTACGGCTTTTCGAGATCAACTGACCGCCCCGCGCAACATCTAACAAGCCCCGTTGATAACTAACCCCAATGTTGAAGGCGTTCACAGAATTGATTTTATACTGCACGCCGGTACCTAATAGTAACTCGACGTCTCCGTAGCTGTATTGCCGGCGGTCGCCACCGCTCTCGGCCTGATACAATCCGTTACGTTCCTCGTATAGGGCTTTTTCTGCCAGTTTGAAGCTGAGGAGTCCGCCAGTCTGCACATACAGACGGATGTTAGGCGCAATGTTGTTGGCAAACATCTTTACGGTAGCGGGCACCTGCAAATACTGCAGGTTGTATATAGATTCTTTACCTGGAGCGCCGGGAGTCCAACGGATAAGTCCATACGATCCTGGCATCTGAAAGCCCGAGCGTTTGATGGTATACCACAAACCCGAGCTGAAAGCGTAGCGGTCTTTGAAGAAAAAATAGTCCAGTGTCGGTCCAACGCTCAACCGAACTCCCATGCCATTGTCTTTAAAACCGGCATAGGTGCCGTTTCCTTCGGCAGTGTTTGTATTGAGTGATGGCGCAAACCGAATGCCCATTTCGATCAGATGGCTCGGGCGCTCGTAGTCGGGATAAGTCTCGTCGCTCGACTGCTCGGCGGTACGCCGGCGTTTTCTGCGCTTGATTTCGTCGCTGTACGCCCGGCTGTTCGCATCGTCATCATTTTTTCTCCGTTCGTTGTAGTCATTGCCCAGAATGGCCTTAAAACGCCGGTCCGCTTCTTTCGATGTACGAAACTTAGGTTTATACGTTTTAGGTTGGGACGCAATGCTTTGGGCCCAGCCTGTTGAACCGGTTAATAGGGCCAGAATCAGGAGAAACCCTGCAACTTTTTTCATAATTTTGTACGTTTTCAATAAAGAAAACTGGTCGATTTCATGCAAATCCGAACGGTCCTCACTTGGACTATCTTTCTGCTGTTTGGTTTAATCTCCTTGGTTTCGTGTACAAAACGCGAAGAAGTTGCTATTCAACGACTCGATCAGCAGCTTTTTTCGGGCAAGTCAAGCGATGATATCCGAAACGTTCTAAACCAGAATCCGAGTGTAGCCCAATTGTATTTTAACGCGAACGGAGCAGGTAATGATACGGCTCTGGTGAACGAATTATACACCCGAGTTAACGACCCGGAGCTAAACGTATTGTACCAGCAGGTACAAACTGAGTTTGGCGACATGGCTGACCTGAAAGGGCAGCTTTCTGAAGCCTTTGCCAACATCAAAAACGATTTTCCGGACTTTCGGCCGCCCAGGGTCGTTACGGTTATGTCGGGGTTTCTCGGCACGGATCTGCTGGTATCGGATAGCCTCGTTGTAATAGCACTCGACTATTTCGCTGGACCTAATGCTAAATATCGGCCACAGGGACCAAATTTCCCACAGTATATCCTGCGTCGTTATCAAAAAGACTACATCGTACCGGCCATTGTGTTCGCACTGTCCGACAAATACAATGCCACAAATCCCGCCGATCAGACCTTGCTGGCCGATATGGTCTACTACGGAAAAGGCTACGTCTTCACCAAAACCATGCTGCCCGAAGTGGATAACAGCTTCATAATCGGCTACACGGAACAACAACTGGTCGAGACGTACAATGCGCAGGATTTAGTATGGGCACATTTTATTGATAATCAGTTACTGTACCAGACGAATCCTGCCGTAAAACAGCGATATTTGAATGAGCGTCCGTTTACGGCCGAGATCGGTCCGAAAGCACCGGGGGCCATTGCCCGCTGGGTTGGCTGGCGAATCGTAAGCCGCTACTTCGATGAAAGTTCGAACGTATCAATTCAGGAACTAATGGCAAACGCCGATGCCCGGCAGATTTTTCAGCAGTCGGGTTACAAAGGGCAAATAGAGGAAGAATAAAATAAACTTGCCGGAACAGCGACCTTATAACCAGCAATACGTACGTAAACGCGGTATCGCTGTTCAGACTTAACCAATACTATGGCAAAGCGAGGAAGGAATCTTGGCGACGACGCTACTCCTGAAGATAAAAAGAAGATTACCGGCGAAAGCCTGCGGAAGGCGTTGAGCATTTTCCGGTTTGTGAAACCATACCGGCTTCAATACGGACTGGGATTTATTTTTCTGATCCTGTCGACGGGCACTACGCTCAGTTTCGGGTTATTGATTGGCCAGATCACCAGCGTAATTCAGGGAAACTCTGATTTCTCGCTCAATCAGGTTACGTTGTTTTTTGTGGGTGTTCTCATCCTGCAGGCAGTCTTTTCGTTTTTCCGCATTTACTTTTTCTCTCAGGTAAGCGAGCGGGCCATGGCCGATGTGCGCCGGGCAACCTACAGCAAAATTATTACGCTGCCCATCCCGTTTTTTGAACAGCGACGTGTGGGCGAACTGACCAGCCGTATTTCGGCCGACGTATCGCAGCTTCAGGACGTATTGACGTTGACGCTGGCGGAATTGTTCCGGCAGGTGGCAACCCTAACCATCGGTACCGGTATTATCTTCTACGTGTCGTGGAAGCTGACTCTGTTTATGCTGGGTACTTTCCCCGTCATCATTGTGGCGGCCATGGTTTTCGGCCGGTTCATTCGTAAACTGTCGAAGCTGGCACAAGATCAGCTGGCGGCTGCTAACGTTATAGTCGAAGAAACGCTTCAGTCGGTTAATGTCGTCAAGGCTTTTACAAATGAGCGGTTAGAAATAAATCGCTACGGCGGGGCCCTGCAAAAGGTGGTCAACACGGCTTTGCGGGCGGCTAAATTCCGGGGGGTGTTCGTTTCGTTCGTTATTTTTGCCTTGTTTGGTGGGATCATTGGTGTCGTCTGGTACGGGGGTACGCTCGTGCTCGGTGGCGAAATGCCCTTTGCTGATCTGCTGACGTTTATTGTGTATACAACCTTCATCGGCGGCTCGGTAGCGGGTATGGGCGATCTGTACGCGCAGCTGCAACGTACGGTCGGTGCTTCAGAGCGGATTCTGGAAATACTGGATGAGCCGTCGGAGGTTGAAGTGACTCAGGAAGAAGCTCCCCTGTTCGTGCCCGTTCGTGGAGACGTATCGTTCCGAAATGTTCAGTTTTCTTACCCGTCGCGACCAGACGTTCCGGTGCTGAAAGGAATTTCGCTTGATGTCGCTGCCGGACGTAAGATTGCGCTGGTTGGTCAAAGCGGAGCGGGTAAATCCACGATTGTTCAGTTGCTGATGCGGTATTACGCCGTCGGCAACGGACAGATTTTGGTAGATAATCGGGATCTGGCTACGTTTAATATCACTGAGCTGCGCAAGAACATCGCCGTGGTGCCGCAGGAGGTTATGCTGTTTGGCGGGACCATCCTCGAAAACATTTCGTATGGTAAACCCAACGCCAGCGAAGCCGAAATACGTGAAGCCGCCCGAAAGGCCAACGCATTGGATTTCATCGAGTCGTTTCCTGAGGGCTTTCAAACGGTTGTCGGCGAGCGGGGCGTTAAGCTTTCGGGTGGTCAGCGGCAACGGATCGCCATTGCACGGGCTATTCTGAAAGACCCGGCTATCCTGATCCTCGACGAAGCAACCAGTTCCCTTGACGCCGAATCAGAACGGTTGGTGCAGGAAGCACTGGATGAACTTATGCAGAACCGGACAACGATCATCATTGCGCACCGGCTGGCCACGATCCGCAAGGTTGATATGATCTACGTTATCCGCGAAGGGCAGATTGCCGAATCGGGTGCGCACGACGAACTGGCAAATCTGGAAGACGGTATTTATGCCAATCTGGTTAAATTGCAATTTGAAACGATAGAATAGCGCTTTACGGTTCAGGTTGAAATGCCGGAGTGAAAGAATCGTAAACAAAGAACTGTAAACCACAAACCACATGTCTTCAGTCGCGCAAACCCTAAAAAATTCCGGTCTTCGGCATACAGGCAGCCGGGAGGAGGTACTGGACTTGTTTCTGAACGCCGACCATGCACTGGCCCATAGTGATATTGAACACGGCCTTGGCCCAGACCACGACAGGGTGACGATTTACCGGACGTTGCGAACGTTTCTGGATAAGGGCATTATTCACAAGGTGCTTGACGATGAGGGTGGTACAAAATATGCACTCTGTCGTGAAACCTGCGCCCAAGGGCATCACCAGCACGAGCACGTGCACTTTAAATGTGAGAATTGTGGGCAAACGACCTGTCTGGATGAGGTTCATATCCCGGCGGTAGCGCTCCCTCAGGGATATAACCGTAAGGAAATGAATCTGCTGATTCAGGGCGTTTGCTCTGATTGCAATAAGTAATTTTTTACGAGTAGCCGGGCCTCGTTCGGCTTTAGCTTGTATGTTTATACCATACTCTTACAAGCTAAAGCCGAACGAGGCCCGGCCATATACTACCAATGCCTATCGAAATATTCCAGCAGCGACAGCAAGAATTTACTCAAGCGGAACAAGCCGCCCAGCGTCAATATAACCATCTGGCGTTCTGGCGGCTTGTTTGGTTTATCAGCAGCATCGCGGTTGTCTGGTTACTGATTGGGCAGGATCAGCAGGCAGGAGCAATAACGGTGGGGGTAATAGGCATAGCCGGGTTTATGTTCATGCTGAAGCGACACCAAACCATCCGGCGCGAACGCGATTTGAATCATCATCTGGCGTTCATCAACGCAGATGAAGCCGCCCGATTGAAGCGGCACTATCTGCGGCCCGAAACAGGGGAGGAGTTTTCCGATCCAACACATTACTACTCGGGCGACCTTGATGTATTTGGCAAACACTCACTGTTTCGGCTCCTGAATCGTACACATACCTACGAAGGGAAGCAACGATTGGCCTCATGGTTGAAGGCCCCTGCTTTACCGGAAACCATCCGGCTTCGTCAGCAGGCGGTTGATGCCCTCAAACTCCAACTCGACTGGCGACAGCGGTTTGAAGCACTGGCTTACCTCGACGAAACCGTTGGAAACTCACCTGAGTCATTACGTCAATGGGCCACTGCCGAACCTGCACCGTTGCCGGCGTACCTGAATAGTGTTCGGTTTCTGCTGCCGATAAGTACTGCAGGACTTATTATCGCGTGGATGGTGGGGTATCTGCCAGGACTAGTGGTGCTGCTTGCATTGGTAGTGCACGGGCTGGTATTGAGCCAGACCAGTAAGCTGGCGCAGACTGTAAGTGAGCAGACGTTTGATATTACTAAAGCTCTGAATACGTTCCGAAGTTTGTTTAAGCACGCTGAAGAGCAGCAAAGCGAATCCCCTCGAATCCAGGCTATCAAACTGGCGTTATTGTCCAACGGCCATTCTGCTTCCCAGGCCATCGGGCGGCTCTCCTCATTGACCGATGGGCTCAACTACCGCCGAAACCCATATTTTTATCTGTTCTTTGCTGTTTTAACCCTCTGGGATATTCATTATCTGTTTCGGCTCGAACGGTGGCGGCAACAACACGGACCTGATCTGGCGCGCTGGTTCGAAGCTCTGGGCGAACTCGAAACGCTTAACAGTTTGGCTGGATTAGCTTTTGCACACCCAGGTTACGCTACGCCGGACATCACTGAGGGCGAATTAATGCTCGAAGCTACAGCTGCCGCCCACCCACTATTGGCCCCTGAGAAAAGTGTTGCCAACTCATTGACACTAACTGGTTCCGGGCAAACCGTTCTGATTACTGGCTCAAATATGTCCGGTAAGAGTACATTTTTACGTACGCTGGGGGCTAATGTCGTCTTGGCGTTAACGGGAGCAGTGGTTAGTGCGCAGAAGTTTGTGTGCTCGCCCGTACACGTTTTTACCAGTATGCGGACGCAGGACTCCCTTGAAGAAAGTACCTCATCATTCTACGCCGAGTTAAAGCGTTTGCAAACGCTCATAAAGTTGGCTCAACCCCAGACCGGAACCACCGAAGTAGACGAACATGGGTCAGCCAGCCCATCAGACCGTACACCGATGCCGGTGCTTTACTTCCTCGACGAAATCCTGAAAGGTACAAACTCGGCTGATCGGCATCGGGGTGCAGAAGCCCTGATTCGGCAGTTACACCGTACCAGCGCTTCAGGGTTTGTTTCGACCCATGACCTGGAACTAGGACAGCTCTCTGACGCATCAGCCTTTGTTCGCAATTTTCATTTCCAATCCGATCTTCACAACGGCGAGCTGCAATTTGATTATAAGCTCCGGACTGGAATCTGTGAAAGTTTTAACGCCAGTCAGTTAATGCGGGCAATTGGTATTCAGATCGATATGGCAAAGTCGTAAAATTAAGGATGGGCTGCAGCGAGATAGCAATCATTTGTAAGTAGCTGAATTGTTATTCTTTATCTAAAATCAATCCTAAAACTGCTTTATTCTCCTTGTTTAACAAGCGGAATATTGTATATTTGCTAACGCAGAAATAGTATGCGTGCATACTATTTCTGCGTTAGCAACCGTAAACTATGTGGCTCAGAAAGGGTTATGACTTCACTATCAACCATAAAAAAAGCCTCTCCAACTGGAAAGGCTTTAGTGAAGTGGTGATGGACGGAATCGAACCGCCGACACAAGGATTTTCAGTCCTTTGCTCTACCAACTGAGCTACATCACCGTCAGTTTGTTAACGCCTGATACGCTGGCGTGTTAAACGTGGGTGCAAAATTAACGGTTTGTGAACGAATTGCAACCTGATTTTTGAAATAATTTTTAGTAACTAATCTGTCAAGTCAGCATAATGCTGATTTTCAGTCGCTATAATTCTAACAGACGTATGAATTACTTGCAGCAAGTTTTATTTTTTATCGCCGTAGGAGTTACAGCCTGGTACATTACCAGGCGCGTTCAATTAATAAGTCGGGCAATCAAACTGGGTAGGGCGGAGAACCGTACAGATCACCCGGATGAGCGACTGAGAACCATGTTGCTGGTCGCATTCGGCCAGAAAAAGATGTTTACAAACCCTCTGGTAGGGATTATGCACTTTGTCATCTACCTCGGGTTTATTATCATCAATATCGAGATTTTAGAGATTATTCTGGATGGTATTTTAGGAACCCACCGGCTGTTTGCGCCATACATTACGGCCGTTTATCCGTTTTTGATTGGTGTGTTTGAGATCCTTGCTGCGGGCGTTTTGATTGTCTGCGTCGGTTTTCTGGCCCGTCGGTTTATCGCCCGGGTGAGCCGCCTGCAAGCAAGCCGTCACCGCGAGCTACGGGGCTGGCCGGTCTCCGATGCAACCATTATTCTGGTGGCTGAAATCATCCTGATGATCGCTTTCCTAACCTGGAACGCAGCGGATAGTGCGCTGCGCGATCGGGGCGTAGGGCATTATGCTGAAGCACCGGTTGGCGATTTTTTAATCAGTCAGTACCTGAAACCACTGTTCGCTGGCTTTAGTAATTCGGCCCTGGTCGCTTACGAACGGGGTGCCTGGTGGATTCACATCCTGGGAATTATGGCATTCGCGGTGTACGTAACGTATTCAAAACACCTGCACATTGCCCTGGGCTTCCCCAACGTGTACTTCTCCGACCTTCAGCCAAAGGGCGAGATGCAAAACATGCCGGAAATTACCAAAGAAGTTCAATTGGCGCTGGGCCTGCCGCTTACAACCGGGGCCGATGGCTCGCAGGCTAACGACAACGGCGAGCAGCCGGTCGAGGCAACATCCGGTGAAATTGGCCGCTTTGGAGCTAAAGACGTGTATGATCTGAAGTGGATCAACCTCATGAACGCTTACAGCTGTACCGAGTGCGGACGCTGTACGGCGGCTTGCCCGGCTAATATTACCGGCAAAAAGTTATCGCCCCGTAAGATCATGATGGATACCCGCGACCGCCTGGAAGATATTCAGCGCGGCTGGAAAGAACACGGCAACGATCATAAAGACGATAAGTCGCTGCTGGGCGATTACATCACCGTAGAGGAAATCAACGCCTGCACGACCTGCCAGGCTTGCGTAACGGCCTGTCCGGTAAACATCAATCCGCTGGACATTATCCTGCAGCTACGTCGCTATCGGGTCATGGAAGAAGCGCAGGCACCGGGTTCCTGGAACGCAATGTTCAGCAACATTGAGAACAACATGGCTCCCTGGAAATTTTCGCCGAGCGACCGCTTTAACTGGGCTGAGCAGGTAAACGAGCCGGTTTCGACAAAATAACCGCTGCGAAAGTTTTGCCGCTGATGAACGTTAATACCCAGACAGGGCCGTAATTTTCGGCCTGATCTGTTGATTACATGACTATCATTCTGATTAAAATTTTAGTAGCCATTGGCGGAAGCGTTGCGTTTGGCCTTGCTTACTGGCGAAGGAGTCAACTAGTAAACCTGCCCGAAGCAACCGCCAGCCGGTTACTGTTGAGTGCATTCGTTCTTTGTCGTCTTGTGCCGTTTGTGGTTATATATGTCGTACTGGGTCTGGAACCCCGTTCCGATGTTCCGGTATTTTATGATTCGGCCAGTCACGCCTTAAGGGCTGAGGTTGTTTACCGCGATTTCTGGTCGCCATACAGTCCGTTGTTTGCCTATATGACAGCGCTTCCGCTGGTTATCTGGCATAGTGCGAAAGCGATCGTATTGCTGATGATTCTCATGGAAGGGCTGGCGTTCTGGCTAACGTATCGATTCTACCGACCGCGACGTGGCGGGGTTGCCCAGTTGGCCGGATTGTTATACCTGCTGCTGCCTGCTCCGCTTGTCTTTTGCGTGATCGGTGGTCAGGAAGACATCTGGATGTGGGTATTCGGTGCGCTAAGTTTATGGGTGTGGTCGCGCCGGCCCGACGAGTTTCGGCTGGGTTTGCTTATGGCAGTGGCGTTGTTGATGACAAAAGCGCTGGCTGTCCTGATCGTAGCCGCCCTGTTCTTCTGGGTACGTCGGCCACTTCGCTACGTTGCCGGCTTATCGGTTGTTGGATTGCCGGGTCTGGTGATTCTGTACTGGCTGACCGGCGAAGGCATGCTAACCCCGCTGATGTTTGCGAATATGCCATTTGCGCCAAATCTGCCAACTGTGATGGCACCCTTCATTGGTGACTTCATGCCGTACGCTGGTACGTTAAGTGCACTCGGTCTGTTGGCCGTACTGGCTGTATCGGCCTATGGTGGTTGGCAGCTACGACGTAAAAACGAAGACTATGACCGCGCCCTGCCGACACTCTGGGTGTTATGTTTCGGGTTTATGATGTTTGTCCACAAAAGCTCGTTTGGCAATTACGCATTCATCTACCTGTTGCCGCTTTCCTTTGGTTTGATCGACTGGCGGGACAGTCAACAGGTAGTAGTCCTGTTGGTATTAAACGCGCTGGTAACCGTCCAGCCATCGTATTGGTGGAAGCTTGGGACACCGATCTATACCAGTCCAGACATGTTGACAAACGGTCAGTACCTGCTTGAATACGTCATGGAAGTCGGCACAGTTAGTAGTGTTGCTTACTTCGTATGGCTGGCTTTCCGGCAGGCCACTGCCAATCGGCACCGGGCAAAACAACGTATTGCTGCATAATGTGAAAACGATCCGTCCAGAGTCTATTGAGTACAATCTGGCACCTTTTTACAATGGAAGCAACAGCTGAAAATGTGTATAAAGTACCGACGATGGCCGATATGGCCGCGGCCGGTGAAGAACCCGAGATCCTGTTCTGGGTGGGTTGCGCCGGCTCATTTGATGATCGGTACAAGCGAGTAACAATAGCCTTTGTCCGCATTCTGAACCATGTCGGTATCAAGTTTGCCGTATTGGGTCCGGAAGAAGCCTGTACCGGCGACCCAGCCCGGCGGGCCGGAAACGAATTTCTGTTTCAGATGCAGGCAATGGCCAATATTCAGGTGCTGAACGGCTATAACGTCAAGAAGATTGTTACGGCCTGCCCGCACTGTTTCAATACGCTTAAAAACGAATACCCCGAACTGGGTGGCGAGTATGAGGTGGTGCACCACTCCCAGTTTCTGCAGGGGCTGATCAACGAAGGGCGCGTTCGGGTTAAAGACGGCGAGTCGTTCAAAGGTCGCCGGATTACGTTCCACGATTCATGTTATCTGGGCCGCGCCAACAAAATATATGAAGCGCCCCGCGAAGTGCTGGCTGCACTGGATGCCGACCTGGTTGAAATGAAACGCTCACGGACCAACGGCCTTTGCTGTGGAGCCGGTGGTGCGCAGTATTTCAAAGAGCCGGAGCCGGGCAACAAAGATGTCAATGTTGAGCGGGTGCAGGAAGCGATAGGTACGGGTGCCGATACCATAGCCGTGGCGTGTCCATTCTGTATGACCATGATGTCCGACGGTGTAAAGAACCAGAACCGCGAGGATGCCGTGAAAGTCTACGATATTTCGGAACTCATTGCGCGCGGAGAAGGGTTGTAAAGTTGCACAGGGCTTGGGTTGAGGAGCTTGGGAGTACCCCCAACTTGCTTGGCCCCAAGCCCCGGGCCTTAAGCAAAAAAACCATGTGGATTGACTTTGACAAGCTGCCTGATCAAGCCCGCGTGTGGGTATACCAGGCAAATCGCCCTTTGTCGGATGACGAAGTGACAGATATTCAGCAGGCACTCCGGTCGGCACTGGCTCAGTGGGCCGCACATGGTCAGCCATTGCTGGCCTCGGCGGAGGTGGTTGCCAATCGATTTGTGGTTGTAGCCGTTGATGAAGGCTATAATCTGCCCAGCGGCTGTTCAATTGACTCATCCGTACGAACACTTCAGGCCATTGGGCAACAGATCGGTCAGGGTATCGACTTTTTCGACCGGTCGGCGGCTTTGCAGACAGCCGAGGGACATGTTCAAACGGTTGCACTGCCTGATATTAAAGCGGCCGTGGCCGTTGGCTCACTGACACCTAACACGATTGTCTTTAATACGCTTGTCAAAACGAAGGAGGAATACTCGGCCAACTGGACGGTTCGAGCGGCCGACTCCTGGCTAAAACGGTACTTTAAGAACGTGACAGCCTAACTTTCTGTCATTTTTTGAAAATAAAGAAAGCCGGTCCGTTGCTAACTACGTATGTTAGGCAACGGACCGGCTTTCAACATTGTCTGTATTTAAAACGTTCACTGTCAATTCGTCAGGTATTATCTTTTTCAAACCTTTTTTTTGAACAAAGGATTGATTTTTGCAGTCAATATCCGATAAGCCGTAACGAATTTATTAGGAAAAGGTAATGAAGTCGTTGGTACCGCTGATGGTGAACGGCAATTAACTTGTAATTTTATGGCGACTATGCCCGAAATTATGTCAGATACGCCAACTCGCGGCTATACAGAAGATCAGAAGTATCAGATCTTCAATAAAGAGTTTATGCCTCACATAGACTCCATGTACAACTTTGCCTTCCGTCTGACGATGGACGAAGACGACGCCAACGATCTGGTACAGGATACGTATCTGAAGGCGTTTCGGTTTATATCGTCGTTTGAGCAAGGAACTAACGCAAAAGCGTGGTTGTTTCGCATTCTGAAGAACAGCTTCATCAACGATTATCGGAAGAAAAGCAAAGAGCCGGCTAAGGTAGATTATCAGGACGTTGAAACGACCTATAACTCCGAGGAGGCTGAAGTTGAACATACGGTCGACCTGCGGGCCGAAACCGTATCTGATCTGATCGGCGATGAGGTAGCAACCGCCCTAAATTCATTACCGGTTGATTTCCGGACGGTCATCATTCTCTGCGACATCGAAGGATTCACGTATGAGGAAATGGCTAAAATCCTGGACATACCAATTGGTACCGTTCGTTCGCGATTACACCGCGCCCGTAACCTGTTAAAAGAAAAATTGCGTGATTACGCGTCTTCAATGGGTTATAATGAAGAAAACGAAGACTAGACCGAACTTTTTCTTGAACAAAATTGGTTCTACAGACAACATAACGTATTCTTATTCTTGGAATAAATAAAATTTTTCCAATGCAAACGTCGTTGCCCATATCATCTTCGTCCGATACTCAGCCCAAGATGAAACAGCATTGTGACCATCAGGCAGACTGCTTGAAGATGATTCAGTTAATACTGGACGGAGAAGCCACTGAGCAGCAGCTCGAGAAGCTGAAGGTTAATCTCGAAACCTGTCAGCCTTGTATCCAGATGTACCATTTAGAGAAAGAGATCAAAGAGTTGTTGCAGGGACGAATGGAGAAGAAGTGCTGCCCGGAGAAACTGGTAGCAACGATAAAAGCCCGAATTGACAGTTTTAGCTAATTTTGGTAGAGTTGCTGAATAGCTTTGCACGGTTTTATCAGTCAGCTATTAGTCATTCAATCGATCACCAACATTGGAAGGTAAGCTTATCATTTTTTCTGCCCCCTCCGGATCGGGCAAGACAACGATTGTCAAGCATTTATTAGCCGAGAACGAACATCTCGGCTTTTCCATTTCGGCCTGTACCCGCGACCGTCGCGGTCGTAGCGAACAAAACGGGAAGGATTATTACTTCCTGACCCCCGAGGAGTTCAAGACCCGAATCGACAACAACGAGTTTGTTGAGTGGGAAGAGGTTTACACGGGTGCTTTCTACGGTACGCTCAAGTCGGAGATTCAACGACTTTGGGACGAAGGCAAACACGTACTGTTTGATGTAGATGTTCAGGGCGGCCTGAAACTCAAAGAGTATTATGGCGACCGGGCACTCGCGGTTTTCGTAAAGGTTCCGGATGAGGAGACGCTACGCCAGCGGCTCATGGCCCGTGGCACAGAAACGGAAGAGAGCCTGTCGAAGCGGCTTTTTAAAGTGCATTTTGAAATGAGCTTTCAGAATCGTTTCGACGTGATTCTCGTAAACGACGACCTGGAAACCTCCCTGAAAAAGGCGCAGAAGCTGGTCGATGACTTCATTAACGAATCAAAGGTACCGGCTCGGTCAACAGTACTGTAATCTTTACTGAACGTATGGAATGCCATTCTGTTAAAGGATGGCATTTCGTTTATCCTTACTTCTGTGCGTATTGGCTTATTCTTCGGTTCATTTAATCCCATTCACGTTGGTCACCTGATCATTGCTAACGTAATGGCTACTACGACCGATCTTGAGCAGGTGTGGTTTGTGGTGTCGCCCCAGAATCCGTTTAAGAAAAACAAAAGCCTGCTGCACGAATTCGACCGCTACGATATGGTCGAGCGGGCCATCGCCGATAACAGTCGCCTGAAAGCGACCGATATCGAATTTTCGATGCCAAAGCCCAGCTATACGATTGATACGTTGATTCGCCTACAGGAGAAGTTTCCTCAGCATCAGTTTAAGCTGATTATGGGGGAAGATAATCTGGACCAGTTTGCCAACTGGAAAAACTACGAACGGATTCTGGAGTATTTCGGGCTGTATGTGTACCCCCGACCAAAGGCCGTAGCCAGTCCCTTCCGCGAACATGCCAGTGTCCAGATGGTCGAAGCGCCCCTGCTGGATATCTCAGCTACGTATATCCGTGAGTGCATCCGGCAAAATCGTTCGATCCGCTACATGGTACCGGAGGTAGTGGAAGAAATGATTATCCGAAAGAAGTTTTACATATAGACCGAACCGGATTGTCTTCGGTCTGTGCGACACAGCATCAAGGGATCCCGTTTTGATACGTGATTTCGGTTGCCAGACCAATGGCACTCATCCGAAAAGCGACAGAGGGCGCATTGGATTTGGTGCCTGGCTGGCTACAGTGGTCGCCCTGCGCCAGAAAATAGATATAAAATTTCTGATTTCGATCAGCAATCTGGTTAACATCCGGCCGACCCAGCAGCTCACCAATTTCGTTGGCGGATTTTCCCTTTAAGTCCTGCTGAACCGCTTTCAGGGCCGGCACAAGAGCGGCCCGTTTTCCGCTGCAACCACCCCTGTCTTCGCGCCAGGTTTTGATGTCGAGCTGCCCGAAACGGTCGGGTGGAGGACCGCAGCTAACGGCAAGAAGAGCAACGAAACAATAGAGTTTGCTTTTCATAGAATCAGCCTATTGCTCATTGTATACCGTTTGCAGCAACGTCTGGCCAACGGCCTTCAGCGTACTCCGGTCAATATTCTCCATCGTATCCTCCGTGGTGTGCCAGTCCTGGAAGAAACCGCCCGAATTCAGGTTCGTATGAATTATATCAATCATCGGGATTTTAGCGATCGTATTGGGCGCGATGTGGTCGTCGAGTACAGCAGTACCCTGCGCATCGACAAAATACTGGCTGTAGCCCGACCGGCTTGCCGTTTGCCAAACGCTATTCATTACGCTGGGCGCGTATTGCATCGAGTACGCTTCCTTGGCAAACGTAGCGCCTTTGGCCCCAACCATGTCGAGCAAAATGCCGTAGTATGCCGTATAGTTTGGCTTATGCGGATTCTTGGCCCAATACCGTGAACCGAGGCAAAAGCCAATGTAATCAATGCTATTGCCGGTTGGCTGCTCGAAGTCGCTGCTGGCTTTTTCGCTGTTACCCCAATCTTCGGCATCAAAGAAAACAATATCGACACCCACGCCGGGCTTCTGCTGCGCCTGCTGGATGGTACGGGCCAGTTCGAGCAGCACGCCGACTCCACTGGCTCCATCGTTGGCCGCAGGAACGGGCTTGGTTTTATCAGCGGCCGTACTATCCTGGTCAGCCACCGGGCGCGAATCCCAGTGCGACGCCAGAAGAATGCGTTTCTGGGCCTGCGGATTGATGCTCCCAATGATATTACGGGCATTGAGCTTCTTGCCATCCCAGGTCGTTGCCGTGAAGTTCTGTACGGTTACGTCGCACCCAAACTCCTTAAGCCTCGCTACGAGGTAGTCGCCACCACGCTGATGGGCAGGCGTATTCGGTACCCGTGGGCCAAAGGCCAATTGTTGTTCAATGAACGTATAAGCCGAGTCCGCATTGAAAGAAGGTGCCGACACCTGTGGCATTTGCTGCTCAGTCTGGTTGGTGTTTTCGGTTTGCTTGGTTTTACAACCGGCAACGGCCAGTGTAAGAGCCACTGCAAAACAGATAAGCGTTTTTGTCATTGCTTCGTCTGGGCCAATCTCCAGGTTGGCCTGTTTGACTATTTAAAAGGGCCAATCTGGAGATTGGCCCAGTTGTTATTCTTCGTAAGCCCAGTCAATCTGGTGCTTCATATCTTTGATCGACAGACCCTGCGCCTTAAAATAAGACCGGATCTGATCCACTTTGTCATATTGCTTTTGTTCTTTGTACTCGCGGTACAAAGTCAGCAGACCTTCCAGAACAGGCTGGCTCGTTACGCCTTCTTCCTGCAGCCCCAATACGTCCTCGAAGAACGTAACGAACGACTCTTTTAATAGTGTAAACGTTTCTTCACCCAGCGTAGCTCCCTGAAGCTGGTTCAGATAAAGCATATTAACATACTTTAACAGGGTGAACAGCTGTGCAATGCCAACGGCCGTATTCAGATCGTCGTTCAGCGCGTCGTAGAAAGACTGGATGGCCTGGCGAATATCTTCCTGCTTGGCCTGGTCGGGTGCAATGGCATCGTTCGGCTGGTACGTCATGGTCTTGATTACGCGCAGACCGTTGGCCAGCCGGCGGTACCCCTTCTGGGCCGCTTTAAGGGCTTCATTCGAAAAATCGAGTGTACTGCGGTAATGCGACTGAAGCATAAAGAACCGGACCGTCATTGGACTGTAGGCCTGTTCGAGCAGGTAGTGATCACCCGTAAACAGCTCGCTCGGCAGGAAGGAATTACCGAGCGATTTGGACATCTTCTGGCCGTTCACCGTCAGCATGTTTGAGTGCATCCAGTATCGAACGGGATCATGACCCGTCAGGCCGTCGCCCTGCGCAATTTCGCATTCATGGTGGGGAAATTTCAAATCCATACCGCCCCCGTGAATATCAAACTGCGTGCCCAGATATTTGGTACTCATGCAGGTACATTCCAGGTGCCAGCCGGGAAAACCCTCGCCCCAGGGGGAATTCCAGCGCATAATGTGTTCGGGAGCGGCCCGTTTCCAGATAGCGAAATCGAGTGGATTCCGCTTTTCCGACTGACCTTCCAGGTCACGGGTTTCGTTGAGCAGATCGTCCAGAATCCGGCCCGAGAGCTTACCGTAGCGACCACCGCGCCGGTTATACTCTTCAATGTCGAAGTATACCGAGCCGTTGGATTCATAAGCGAGCCCTTTCTCAAGCAGTTTCTCTACAGCTTCGATTTGCTCGACCATATGGCCGGTGGCCGTTGGTTCGATGCTGGGTGGCAGGATGTTGAACTGCTCCGTCACCTGGTGGAAGTTGTTCGTGTATCGCTGCACAATTTCCATCGGCTCCAGCTTTTCGAGCTTGGCCATGCGCCCGATTTTGTCTTCGCCTTCATCGCCGTCGCCGACGAGGTGACCTACGTCGGTGATGTTGCGCACGTAACGGACTTTGTAGCCAATGTGCGTCAGGTAGCGAAACAGTGTGTCGAAAGTCAGGAAGGTACGGACATTGCCCAAATGAACGTAATTGTAGACCGTTGGGCCGCAGACGTACATGCCGACGTATGGCGGGTTAAGCGGTTCAAACAGTTCTTTCCGGCGGGTGAGCGTATTGTATAATTTGAGTGGCTGTGCCATTAACTGAATACTAATCAATTGACGTACAAAACTACGCAATGTTGTCCGGAAAAAGAGGAGCGTTGCGGTTTTCGCTATCTTTAGCCGCAGATTTGCCGGTTGCGCAGATTGAACAGATTTAAAAATATGAGATTAGTTGAGGTTGGTTCGAACCCAGCTTACCAGAAAGAGTTTTTGCAGTTTCCGGTTCGGCTGTATCGAAATGATCCGTGCTGGATACGCCCGCTGGACAAAGACATCAATAACGTGTTCGACCCTGAGGTCAACAAGCTGTTTAAGGCGGGGAAATGTACGCGCTGGCTGCTGCTCGATGATTCAGGAAATACATTGGGGCGTGTGGCGGCTTTCATAAACCGCAAAACGGCTGTTGCCGACAACGCTCAACCCACGGGCGGCATGGGTTTCTTTGAGTGCGTTGATGACCAGGCGGCTGCATTCCGGTTGTTCGATGCCTGCCGCGACTGGCTGGCGGATCTGGGAATGGAAGCTATGGACGGCCCGATTAACTTCGGCGACCGCGACCGGTGGTGGGGCCTGCTGGTAGACGGATTCGACAAGGAGCCCAACTACGGCATGCCATACACCAAACCCTACTACATTCCGTTGTTTGAAGCCTACGGATTTCAGGACTATTACCAGCAGCATACGTTCTACCTGCCGATCCCGGAGGAGAAAGTTCATAAGGTACTGCACCCAACGGTGCTCGAACGGTCGCAGCGGATTCTGAACGACCCTACGTATGAGTTTCGCACGATTCAACGAAATAATCTCCCCAAGTTTGCTGCTGATTTTGCGGAGATCTACAACAAAGCCTGGACCAAACACCTGAGCGTAAACGACATGACCGTGGAGCGGGCGCTGAAAGTAATGGAGCAGATGAAGCCGGTTATGGATGAGCAACTGGTCTGGTTCGGTTATCACGTACCGACTGCCCAGCCCATTGCCTTTTTTGTCATGCTGCCCGAGCTAAATCAGTACTTCAAGCACGTCAACGGGAAGATGGACCTGATCGGCAAGATGAAGTTCCTGTACTACAAACTCCGGAAAACGAATAATAAAGCGTTTGGGGTGATCTTCGGAGTGGTTCCTGAGTTTCAGGGGCGAGGTATTGAGTCGGCCATTGCCATCGCGTTTTCCAAGATTGCCTGGTCGCAGGGGTTCCAGTATGAGCATCTGGAACTGAACTGGATCGGCGATTTTAACGTCAAGATGACCCGGTTCGCTAAACTGCTGGGGGGCGTCATCAACAAGCGGCACATTACGTACCGATACTTATTCGACCGAACGAAGGAGTTCAAGCGCCATCCGGTTATATGAAGATGAGGCAGAGAATAGAAGGCAAGGTGCAACAAGTGTTATGATATTGGGTCTGCCAAACTATCTTTGCCGCTTCAACATTAACACAGACAATGAGTTTACTCACCGTCGGGTCGGTGGCGTTCGACGCGCTGGAAACCCCATTCGGCAAAACTGATAAAATTATTGGCGGAGCCGCTACGTACATCACGCTGTCGGCATCGTATTTCACACGACAAAATAACCTGGTTGCGGTTGTCGGCGACGATTTTCCGCCGAGCATGATTAACGATCTGCAGCAGCACGGGGTAAACACCGAGGGTCTGCAAATCCGGCAGGGCGAAAAGACATTTTTCTGGTCAGGGAAGTATCACAATGACATGAATACCCGCGATACGGTGGAGGTTCAGCTCAACGTGATGGAAAACTTCGACCCGATCATTCCCGAATCGTACCAGGACTGCCAGTATCTGATGCTGGGCAATACGGCCCCCGCAATCCAGCGGACGGTGATCGAGCGGTTACGTACTCGCCCAAAGCTGATTGTGCTGGATACGATGAACCTCTGGATCGAAATCGCGTATCCCGACCTGACGGAGTTGATTAAGCAGGTAGACGTATTGGTGGTGAACGATGAAGAATCCCGGCAACTGACTCGCGAATACTCACTGGTACGGGCTGCGGCCAAAATCCAGACGATGGGCCCCAGGACGGTTATCATCAAGAAGGGCGAACACGGGGCTCTTCTGTTCCATGAAGACCGCATTTTCTTCGCGCCGGCGCTGCCGCTGGAAGAAGTGTTTGACCCAACCGGTGCGGGCGATACGTTTGCCGGTGGCTTTATCGGCTACCTGGCAAAAACCGACAACATTTCGTTCGACAACATGAAGCGGGGCATCATCTACGGGTCGGCAATGGCGTCGTTCTGCGTTGAGAAATTTGGCGCCGAACGGATCATGAATCTGACGCAGGATGACATTCAGGCTCGGGTGAGCGAGTTTGTGAAGCTGTCGGCGTTCGGTTTTGAAGAGGTTGTCTGACCAGCAGAGAACCCGATGGTCTGTCAATAGCTACCTGGTTTAAAGCCGACAAAAGCTCCGAAGGAGCGGCCCGTACTGATATGGCCGCTCCTTCGGAGCTTTTTGATGTGAGCTGAATCAATGACTGGGTATCGCCCTTACAAAGCAAGGGATGAGTAATCCGAAAAAGGGGCTGTTAGATCGCGCTCAATTTGCTTGTTGTTAAGAACGTGCACGATGTCCCGAACGGTTTCAAACGTAGTATACTCTTCAAAGCTAATTTCCACACCGAAACGCTGTTCGGCCATGCGGACGAGTTCGGCTACGTCTCCGGGAGTGTAGGTCAGATCGCGGGATAAATCAGCGTTTGGATGAATGGCCGAGGCCGTTACGATGCCCTGGGCCAGAACAAGCTCTTTTAAACGTTGGTATGTATTCATCGGAAGTGGCTATGAATGGCTGATATTACTGCAGGCTGATGGGCGGCATCCGCGATAAGGTACCACCAGCAACTACCGGAACGGGCAGCGTATGGTACGACTCGGTAAGATCCGCAAACGCTTGTTTCATCTGGTCAATTAGTTGTTGCATAACAGGATGGGCCTGAGTCAGCCGCTGAACCAGTAGGTCGTTGGTTGGTTCGCTTCGAAGCTTATCGGCCTTTTCAGACAATATGGATGCCAGCCGTCCAAAAAACTGACTACGTTGCCTCATGCAGCTACGCAGGTAGTCGCTCAGCGAAGCCAGGTACGGATAGCGCTTCCCAATCCGCGTGAGCTGACGTTCGTATCGGCGCGACGTGTGTTGGGAGGTGTTCAGGAAAGCCAGCCATTGATCATAATCGGCCAGCAAGGCGGTGATTGATAAAAGTGGAATGGAATTCATTGATGATATCATGATGAGTAGCAGAGTGGGGTAGGAACCGAAATTTAATACCTGCTTTTATCTATAATCAACGGAACTATGACAGGCGGTCTAAATGCCTAATGATAGCCGGAAAGCGGTCCATAAGCCGCATCGATCAGAGGTCGAACGCCGTTTCACCGAGTAAGTAGTCTTTTAACTGACCGATGGTTTGCAGTTTCCACCAGTCGTCGTCCGGAATCCGAATGCTGAACTGGTGCTCAACCCTGACTAATAGATCGGTCACGTCCAACGAGTCAAGACCGAGGTCGCGGGCAAAATTAGCCTGATCAGAGAGCGACGCTATGCTGACGCCCATGCCTGTAAGGATCTCCTGCAGGCGGCTGTTAATTTGCTGAAGTGTCATCGTGAGGAGAGGTTATGTTATCCGGTAAGCTTTAAAAAGTAAGCAATCATTTTAAATGTTTGTTTAAAGTAATTACAAAAAAATTTAAGCTTTCACAGGTTCAAACAGATAGCTGGTGACCATGTCAATAATCAGTTGTTTCTGATCATCAGAAAAGCGGGCAAACTCAGCTTCCGACATTTGCCAGATCTGCATGTGCATCGGCTTGCTGATGAACAGGAACTGAACACTGGCTACGATCATAGTCATCAGGTTCAGAGAATTGACCGGACGGATTTCACCTTTATCAATCGCTTCCTGAACCTGAATTTTGAATAGCGTATGATGCAATTGTTTTACATACCCAATTGCCTTTACTAACCGCTCCGGATTCCGATGTACTTCGTTCATGATAAAGATGACCAGATTAGGGTTCTTCTTCATCAGTTCGAAGTCATGCTCAATCAACTCCACAATCTTGTCGCGGAGGCTGATCGGCTTGTTGAGGATGTGAACCGAACCTTCGAAGAACAAGTGAATCATATCTTCGAAGATGTTCATAAACAACTTCTCTTTACTCCGGAAATAGTAATTAGTCAGTGCAATGTTGATGCCGGCCGCTTCCGCAATGTCACGTGACGTAGCACCATCAAACCCCTTCTCCAGGAATACTTTCTTGGCAGCCTCCTTTATTTTCTCCTCTGTTTTCTGGAAAGGGGGGCAATTCATGTCTCTTTTCATTTGACGAATCAAAAGTATTTGTTCACTGTCTAACACGCAATACTTTTGAATGGTTTTTTTAAACAGTTATTTAAATTAATAAAAAAGGTACTATTAATTATTGGCTAAAGTAAAAATAGATATTTTTTTGAAGGAGAACGGCATTCGCATAAACACAAAAAGCCCGGCGTCGGCCGGGCTTTTTGTTAGAACTCGAAAGGTTAGAATCCTTCTTTCTCTTCCACCTTTTTCTCCTTCTCTTTTTTCTTTTCTTCTTTCGTCAGGGTTTTCTCGCCGGGCTTTGCCTTCGCTTTGGGGGCAGGTTTTGCTTTCGTCTTATACTGATCGAGGTAGCGGTCAACGAAGGTGGTTTTTTCATCGACAGTAGCCGCTACGACTTCGACGGCAGCCTTGTTATTATTCTTTGAGCCCGCCAGCAATTGATCGTTTATGCTTTGCTCCGAGGTGATGATGGCCAGCTGACCAATTGAGCCCGGCCCGTTGCCGGGTTTGTAGTCGTAGAAAACCCATACGTCGGGTGAGGCTTCCAGATACATACTCGCTTCGTCGCCATTAGCCGACTTCCTGATCTCAACAAAGCCGTCCATCTTCGCATTGACGTCCGTTGCGCCGATGTTCGATACGCCTAACTGGCCGGTGCTGTAAAAAGCCCCGAATTTATCCGACCACCGCAGGTTAGCATTGGCCAGTACCAGCGCCGTGTTCAGTTTCGGCGAAGCCTGACTGAGCGGTACGTGCTGGTTCTGGGCTTTGAGTCGATACGCGTCGACTGCCGGCTGGCCAATCAGCGGAGTTAGTTTATCGGAAAGCCGATTCAGGTCATCGTCGGCGGCTTCGTCGTTGTTCTCCTCCTGATTGGTGGCTACAATTTTCTGCGCAATGACCGTATTAATCGGCTCCGGTACCGGGAACGTGAACGCCAGCAAGGTGTTCATCCGGTACTGAATGCTGTCGATGTTCACGCGGGCCGAGCCGGATGCCAGCAGAAACTCGCGCGGGGCGGCATTGAGCAGATTGAGCTTGCCGCTAAACGTCATGATGCCTTTGGCGTCGTTGAAGGTGAAAACGTTGGTATTAACGGCCACCTCCTCATCGCTGGCCGTGCTGTCGGTAGCCGTAGCGGTCGAATCCGTCTCTTCGACTATTGTCGCCGTGGTCGACGTAATCCGGTATACTTTGGCTTTGTCGTCGTAGCGCATCACGCCCGTTGCCGTGAAAATATCGTCGTCGCGCGGGTCTTCCTTGGCCGAGAGGAAAGTAGGATACAGGCCCCCGCTGCCTCCCCGGAAGTGTATTCCGGCCGTCAACTGCTGGCCACCCTCATTCTTAAGGTTTTTATCCACTTTAATCTCCAGCCGTTCGACAACCTTTTCCTTGAACGGTATCCAGTCGCCTACCAGATCCGGTCGTTTCTTGAGCGCCGGTTTGATGGCACCATCCAGCGCAACGTCTTTTTCCGGTGCCTGCATCACAATGCTGCCTTTGAAGAGCATCTGCGGGGCCAATTGCAGGTTGTCGGTTTCTTCCACGTCAGCCCGGGCAACGGTAAAGTACGTAGTCAGCGGTTTCTGCGAGTTTCGGCGACGGCTGGCCTGTTTACTGTTGTCGGCGGTCAGTACAGGCGCTTCTTTCAGGTCGAAGCTGCCCATTTTGATGGTAGCTGTATCTCCTTTGGCCGTTGCGAACAGGTAAGACGCATCGCCGGCAAACTTCGTTCTTGAAATAATCTGGATGTTGCCGTTCTTGAGTTTGTGGTGCAGGCTGATGGTATCGAGTTCAAGCCGGGCGTTTTTGAGCGCCATCATCTCGCCGTTTCGCTTGATGCTCACCAGACCCTTATCCGGATAAATACGGGCATCGGCGGAGGTAATGTACGGAACACCGCTGATGTTCAGTGTGGCTTTGTCAACATCGTAGATAGCCGCTCCACCATTGAACGTAAGCCCTTCCTGATCCTCGGCCGTGGCCGTGAAGGTCGACGTTTTTACATCGCCTTTCATGGCAATGGTTTTGGCGTTCAGATTCCACTGCGCTTTGCTGATGCTGGTTTTGTAAGCGGCAAACGGAAACTCCAGGCTGGACCCCAACGTATCGTCGATGCTCTGCTGCTTTTGCTGATTGATGGCCAGCCCAACAAGGCCCTTAGCCTGGTTGAAATCAACGTCTACGTTACTTCCGAGCAGCATGGGACGGTTCGCATCCTTGTCCGACAGTACTTTGAACTTGGCGTTATCGGCCAGGAAGCCCTCTTTATTGAACTTGATGCTGCTCGAAACAACTTCCGAATCTTTCCGGCGCAGCGTTCCCTGACCAAACAGGCCCGTTGACCGCACCACCAGATTACCTTCCAGATTCGTAGTGGCGTTGTAGAAGTTGAAGCTGTTCTTTTGGGTTATAATGACCATGCTGTCAACCTTTGGCAGCCACTTCAGGCTGTAGTTGGCGAATTGTACCTGTGGGAAATAGGTTTTGCCAACGAGCCCTTCCTTGATTTCACCTTTATCACCCGAAGCCAGCAACGAATCGGTCATGAACAGCATGCCCTGGGCGTCGAGGGTGGTGGTCAGGTGAGTCAGTTTACCCTGCTCGGCCCGCAGGCCGTTTTTATCCATAACCAGGTCACCGGCGAACTTCACGTTTGCCTTGCCGTTGTAGAGCGAATAGCCGGCCGCCGGCGCTTTATGCACAAACCCGAGGGTATTGTCGGGCATGGTTTTTAGCTCCGCTTTAAACGGCGGGAACATACCATCCGAATAGAACGTACCGACAAACGCAATATCCCCGTTGCCGAGGCTGTCGTTGTCGATGGGAGGGGTCTTGAAATAGACCTTTGGGTTGTAGGTCAGGTTGCCCCGGATCGGCTGGTTGAAGTAGACCGTAATCCCCTCGGGTACAACCAGGCGTTGGGTGGTTTTCTTGCCTTTAATACGCCCTGATTTGTTGTCCGCGCTGCCGAAGAAGACCGTTCCCGGCGTTTCGTATTTGATGTCGCCCCCTACTTCACCCGATTTTCCCTGCGCAACGGCCTTCTGCGACTGGAACGTAATGGAGTCAATCTTACTCAGGTTCATCGAGAACTTATCGTAATCGAATTTTAGCCCCGATCCCGAGTAGCGGAAGGTTCCGGCTTTGAACTGGCCATTCAGCGTGAAGGCCCGGTTCTTGCCGATGCGCAGAGTTTTGTCGGAGGGAACGCCGAAGATTTTCAGCGAGTCGGAGATTGTGAACGCATCCACCCCCCGGATGGTCAGGATTCTGTCGTTGAGGTTGATGGTTGCGTTTTTGATGCTGTCGTTCGACGAAAACGTTGACCGTACCTGGAAATTATCGTAGTCGCGCTGCCGTACGTTGGCCAGCACATACAGCACTCCCTTGCGGCTCAGGCGCATCTGACTGGTTTTCAGATCACGGTCAATGTATCCCTCCATCACCATGCGGTTGAGCGCCCCGCGCAGCGCCACCGGATTGATGTTTTTGGCAAACTGGGTGATGTCGTCGTCGAGGAAGGTCTGTTGCTTTTTCGTCGACACAAAGTTGGCAACGATCTGAAGCGGGTGAAAGCCGTAATCGAGCGTTAGGTCGGAGTACCGCTGCGGGTGGAAATAATCGAATGATTCGAAACGTACCGGTACCTCGCGCTTGGCACCGATCTGGTAAAAATCGACTTTCTGCCGGGGCAGGTCCCAGCGGGCTACTTCCGGATTGATGTAGAATTTGTGGTACGTATCGGCAAAGGGTACGTAGGCGTAGTTTGTTCGGTCGATCCGGTTTAGCCACGCAATTCGCTGGGTTTTGTCGTAACGGAACTCCACGGCCGGGTGCGTCACGGAATCACCTTCAATATACCCTGTGAACGCGGCCACGGGTGCGGAAATGGTCGAATCTTTGAAATCAAACCGACGGCTGAGGGCTTTGAGGGCGGGTTTGCCTTTGAACTTGACCGTAACGACGGCCGGCTGCCCACTGGCCGACGAGCCGACCATCTGCGTGCCGGACAGCGCCAGACCGCCCTGATAGTCAACGTCGGTACCTAGGCCGGGGATCTTAGCATCATTCTGCCAGGACATGAAACGAGGGTACGTTGCCGAGCCGCTTTTTTTCTTACAGACGTATTCAAAAACCCCTTTGACCGGCTTTGTCGTTGTGCCATAGGTCAGTGTTACGTCGTCGGCCGAGAGTTTAGGACTCATCGTCGTCATGGCGTAATCGCTGAACGTAACGAAGATGTCCGGGCGCCCTACCGACTCCCACGTGAACTTGCCGCCTTTGCCGACAAATACACCGTCTTTCAGCAGCAGATCGCCACTGGTGTTGGTCAGTACGGCCGAATCGCCGTTGGCAACCATGGCCAGCGATACGTCTTTGACCGAAATGACCGCCCCCGCTACCGTCGGTATCGGCCGACGCTGAGGAATGAAAATAGCGCCTGCGACCCGGGGAGCCCCTGAATCGGCGGCAATCGGATCATCCCAGCCGTCAAAGCGCGACCGCTCCTGAGCCGCTTTAACCAGGGCCAGCGAGTCGGTAGCGGTGGGGGTTCCGGTCGTGCTGGTAGGCAGGGTACCTTCAACGTACCGAAAACTAAACGCCCCTCCCTGGGCGTAGAGCCGGTTGTAGTTGCTGGCGTAGAATTCGCGCCGTTCGAGAAACCGCTGGGTGGTTTGCAGGCTCCGGGCAAACGCTTTCGGATCGCCGGCGTCGAAAAGCTTCTCGGCGATGGTCAGGAGGTTGTCGACTTCAGACGCGGCAACGGCGGGTTGCTGGGTATACAGCGCGTGGTACAGCGATTCGTAGAACGGGGCGAAGTGCGAAGCCGCCGGTAGCCGTTTCTGGTTCAGCTTCCGGCTCAGTACCATCACGCGCTCCTTCTGCTGGGGCGACAGCCGGTTCTCGCTCCAGAGAGCCTGCAAATCCGTGCCGGCCTTAACCCCCACTGAACCACCCGTAGCCATCAGTTTCTGCACATCGGTCATAAACTGCTCGGGCTTGTCCGAAATTCGGACAGCCTGCGCATAAACGCCTGTCACCGAAAGGGCAGTTAGCAGCAGTAGGTAGTAGATACGTTTCATTAGCATAGTTGATGTGACAGAGCCGTGCCAGCCACCTGGCCGCGCTCTAGTATGTTTTCTTAAATACGATCGAAGCCCATTGATTCTTAGTCAGTAGCTGCACTGATTTTAGACCGGCTTCTGTTGCTTTTTGTTCAATATCAGGCGCATCCGTTTCGTAAAAGCCGCTGACCGCCAACCAGCCACCATCCCTGAGCAACGATGCATAAGTCGGAATCTCGGCCAGCAATACGTTCCGGTTGATATTGGCAAGGACGATATCAACGTGGTCGGCGTTGCTTACGTCGGCGATCGTGCCCTCAAACACCCGGATCTGCGGGCACTCGTTCAGCTCCGCATTCTCACGGGTATTTTCGACGGCCCACTCCTCAATGTCGAACGCTACCACTGTTCGGGCTCCCATCTTAGCCGCCAGAATCGCCAGGATGCCGGTGCCGGTGCCCACGTCGAGCACCGATTTGCCCTGATGATCGAGCCCAAGCTGCTGCTCCAGCATCATAGCCGTGGTTTCGTGGTGGCCCGTTCCGAACGACATCTTCGGGTTGATGACAATGTCGTATTGAAAGCGGTCGACCGGTTCATGAAACGACGCCCGAACCCGCACTCGGTCAGCAACTTCGATCGGCTGGTAGCTCTGTTCCCACTCGGCGTTCCAGTTACGTTTTTTTAACGTACTGACTTGGTAGGCTATTGCGGTCTGCGAACCGTATTTCGCGACCAGGTCGTCAACGGCTACGGCATTAAAAGCAGACTCGATGATGTATGCATTCAATCCTTCGTCGGTTTCGACAAACGACTCAAAATTCAGTTCGGCCAGTTCGGCCATCAGGATGTCGGTAAAATCGGGAGAAACCTGTACCTGGAGTTCAATGTAATTCATAAACCAAAGAAACGGAAAAAGGACAAGCCGGGTAGGCCTGTCCTTATCGAAGTGAGTGTAAAACAATGAAAAAAAACTAGTGCTAAGCCATTACGGACGAATCGTTTCGGAACCGACCCGTACGGTTTTGCGACGTACCGCCGATGCGATGAAATAGCCGGTGGCCGGGCGGCCGTTCCGATTGGTGTTTACGACGTTCGTCGGGACGTTGGTGGCCGGGGTGGCAAACAAACCGCCGTTGGTAATCTGGCCACTTACCGACTGAAAAAAGCTGAATGCATCGGGTGTCAGCGACTGGATTTCGACCGTAACGGAATCGCCCATGTCGTAGAAATTTTCCGGATTGATCGATTGGCGGAAGGGCCGGATAAAAACCAGCCCATCGGTATCGGCGCTTCCCTGAAACGAAGCGTTTTCGAGCGTAATGATGTTGCCGGGGCGGTTCTGAAGTTCTCCGTTTCGAAAATACCGAATCCGGTAATAATCAGTCTGGCCGGGCAGATCACGGGCGTAGAATTCGGCCTGATACCCCGTTTCGCTGGATAGGGGGTTCAGCTTCTCTTCCCGAAAAATGATGGAGTCTACAACGG
Organism: Fibrisoma montanum; assembly: GCF_003583365.1. Taxonomy (GTDB): domain Bacteria; phylum Bacteroidota; class Bacteroidia; order Cytophagales; family Spirosomataceae; genus Fibrisoma; species Fibrisoma montanum. The sequence goes on along the minus strand of NZ_QXED01000001.1, from coordinate 1,318,344 downwards.
GTACCCGGTTGATGGTCGAGGTGGCGCGGTACTCGTCGTTCTGGTACCGGATCGACAGTTGATACGTCCGGCCGATCTGCCCCAGCGTTCCCGACTGCGTTGACGGCTGCCAGACGTAGAAGCCATCGTTGTCGGGGTCCGTAAACGCAAACGTATTGCCGGCGTTGTCGGTCAGCGTAACGGTTGCACTGGTAGCCGCCGGGGGCGTTCCGTTGTTAAAGTAGTTGGTCGTTTGCGTCAGGCGGATCGTTTGTGGCCCTGGCTGGTCGGTGATGAAACCATCGACCGACAACTGCGCCGGCCCTTCGTCCAGGTTAGCGTCAATCACCGTTTCGCAACCTCCCAGCATAAGAACCAGGGCCGGAAGCAGGAACGGAGAAAGGGGTAGTTTAGCTAGTTTCTTCATGGCGTTTCTGTGGTCTGGCATTAGCCACTAGAATTTAAAATTGTAGGTTACCGATGGGATGAGCGTAGCAAATACAGAATAGCGAACCGCTTCGGTTACGCGCGGGTTGTCTTCGTTCTGGCGGAAATAAACCGAGAATGGATTTTTCCGGGCGTAGACGTTATACACCGAAAACACCCAGTTATCTTCCTTCCGCTTGCTGGGCCGGCGACGCCCCTGCAACGTAGCGGCCAGGTCGAGCCGGTGATAGGGCGGAATGCGGTAGTTGTTGCGGGTATTCCCGAAGTTCTGCGGAACTACGTAGCCCTGGTATTCAAACCGATTGGTCGGAAACGTAGCGGGCGTACCACTGGCGAGCGTAAACGTAGCCGAGAAATTCCAGCGCTTGGCATTGGCCGGGTCGACCAGCAGCACGGACGTAAAGGTATGCCGCTTATCAAAGCGGGTTGGGAACCAGTTGCCGTTGTTGATGCCGTCGACCTGCCGTTCGGTTTTGGCCAGTGTATAACTGATCCAGCCATTGACAACCCCCGTGTTGCGTTTCAGGTAAAACTCCGCCCCGTAGGCCCGTCCGCGGCCACTCAGCAGGTCGCCTTCCAGAAATTTGTTCAGGATCAGGTTAGCGCCGTCGATGTAGTCGATCTGGTTTTGCAGCCATTTGTAGTATACCTCCACCGATGCTTCAAACTCGTTACCCGAGCGGCCAAAATTGCGGAAATAACCCCCGGCAAGCTGATCGGCGATCTGCGGTTTAATGTTGTTGGTAGACGGTGTCCAGATGTCGAGTGGCGTTGAGGCCGTCGTGTTGGAAACGAGGTGAATGTACTGCGCCAGCCGGTTATAGCTCAGTTTAAGCGAGCTGTTGTCGGTCAGTTCGTATTTGGCCGAAAAACGAGGCTCCCAGTTGCCATACGTCTGTATGTTGTTTCCCGATCGGTACTGAACCGTTGTGATAGGAAACCGTCTGGTTCCCAGTGGTACGTCCGTGGTGAAGGCATACGCTTCGCCGGGCCCGATGTAGTTAAAGAGCGAATACCTCAGTCCGTACTGAAGCTGGAGCCGGGCCGAAATCTGCTGGTCATTGCCGATGTACAGGGCGTTTTCGAGCGCGTATTTACTCTCCAGTCCAAATGTCCGGACTGAGCCTGAGCTGGCGGCTGTGGCCGTACCGGGCTGAAAATCGTGCAGAATGGCCTGACCGCCGAACGTAATGGTATTCTTGCCCAGGAACAGCGAAAAGTCCGGTTTCAGACTGTAATCGACAATGCGCGAATTGGTGCGGAAAAAATCGGTGGGTTCTTTACGCTTCAGGTCACTATCGAGCGAATAGTCGTAGTTGCTGTAGTAAGCCGTTGTATTAAGAAACAGCTTATTACTGAATACGTGGTTCCAGCGCACCGAAGCGGTAGTGCTCCCCCAGTTAAAACCAAAGTCTGCACCGAATACGTCGCGGCCGAAGTAGCCGGACAAAAACACCGTATTCTTGTCGTTGATGCGGTAGTTGGCTTTGGCCGTGAGGTCGTAGAAGTAGAATTTGGAGCCGCGCAGATCATTGTTCAGAAACGGTTGCGCCAGAACGTCGGCGTAGGACCGGCGACCGGCCACAATAAACGAGCCTTTGCCTTTGAACAAGGGGCGTTCGTACGAAAGGCGGCTGAATATCAGGCCGATGCCGCCGTTGAGTTCCGGCTTCTTGGCATTGCCTTCCTTGAGCCGCACGTCGAGGATTGACGCGATCCGCCCCCCGTAGTTCGACGGAATACCGCCTTTAATCAGCTTTACGTCCTTTACTGCATCGGGGTTGAAAACCGAGAAAAAGCCGAACAGGTGGGATGAGTTATAGACCGGCGCTTCGTCGAGCAGGACGAGGTTCTGGTCGATGCTGCCTCCCCGCACGTTAAAGCCCGTAGCGCCTTCGCCCACGGTTGATACCCCCGGCAGCAACTGAATACTCCGCACTACGTCGACCTCACCCAGCAAGGCCGGAATACGCTGGAGCGTTTTGGTATCGATGCGGTTCACGCTCATCTCAATATTCTTGACATTGGCTTCGCGTTCGGCCGATACGGTTACCTCCTGAAGGTTCCGGCCCTCCTGGCTTAGCTCAACATCCAGGCGAACGTTCTGACCACTCAGCGTTACGGTTCGGGTCTGCGTTTCATAGCCAACGTAGGAGATTACGATAGTGTAGATGCCGGGAAGAAGCGTTACACCGTAAAACCCGTAGCTGTTTGTCACGGCCCCCGTAGCGGTCTCTTTGACGTAAACAGAAACTCCGATTAGCCCCTCGCCATTGGCTGCGTCTTTGATGTATCCGCTGATGGTTTGCTTATCCTGACTGTTGGTTGGCTGGAGTGCGTTCTGGGAGGTCTGTGCCCGCGCCGAGATTGGCAGAAAAGCGGCAACAAGTAGCCAAAGTAATAGTTTGTAATACATACAGTTATAGTTGGTGAGCACACAGTAGTAAACCAACGGCCCTGCCCTTTGTTGAGCACTGTACAAAAGTAGAGGGGATCAGTCAAGGCTTATCCATAAATTAGATAAACCCACGAAATCAAGTGCTGAATGGTCTTACCGATAGGATAAAACCGATAAGAAAGGGGTAGGCTTTATCGTTTTAATTAATAATTAGTTCATACTCCATGCGGAAACTACTCGTTGCACTCATTTTGCTGACCAGCCCCACCTACGCTCAGTCGTTGTTGTGGGAGGTATCAGGTAATGGCCTGAAACAGCCATCGTATTTATTCGGTACGTATCACATTCTGAAAGACAGTTATCTGAACCAGAAACCGACGGTTCGGGATGTGTACGCCAAATCGCAGGGGGTAGTGGTTGAAACCACCATCGATTCGTCGGCGATGTTCAGTATGGCCATGCGGGCAATCATGCCCGGCAAGAGTCTGGATCGGATGCTGTCGGCAGCTGACTATAAGCTGGTAGCTGATGAGTTTAAGCGGGTAACAGGCGCTGACCTGGCATTATTTAACATGATGAAGCCGGTGATGACGTCGACTATGCTGAGCATGGGCTACGCTGAAAAGGAGTCGGATACATTACGCCGGTTCACGGGTCAGCCCCTCGACCTGTATTTTGCGTCGGAGGGTAAAAAGCTGGGTAAGACGGTCACGGCGCTCGAAACGATGGACCAGCAGATGGCGATGCTGCTCGACCATGATCCGGTGGAGAAACAGGCCGCCGACCTCGTAAAGATGGTGAAGGAAAAAGATTCGATGCGGGGCGACAGCAAGCAGCTCACCGACCTGTATCTGAAAGGCGACCTGAACGCGATGTGGAAGCTGGGCCAGGATTACGAAAAAAAACACGGTGATCTGTCGTATCTGGTAAAAGAGCGCAATGAAAACTGGATGAAGAAGCTTCCGGCGCTGATGGCCCTGCGCCCAACATTCGTGGCCGTCGGAGCGCTGCACCTGCCCGGTCCGGATGGCCTGATTGCGTTGCTGAAAAAGGAAGGCTATACCGTGAAGGCGCTGTAGCCTTTTAGCGTATGGTGAGTGTATAGCCCAGAAAGGGGAGGGCAGAAGAGAACTTTACCATTGCTCCCCGGGGGTAGTGGATGGTACCCAAGCCAAACTTAACGGCGCTCCGGTTCAGTTGCCAGGCGGCCCCGGCCGAAAGAAGCGCTAATTCGGAGTATTCGTCAAGAGCCACCGTTCTTGAGGTTACGTAGCTATTCTGCGTGATAAAAGAAAATTCTTTCCAGAACCGCTTCTGGTAGCTTACGGTCGTAACAACGTTTACCCGCTCAGGAAGATTAACGGCCGGAGCGAAAAAGCTGTCCACCACATAATTGCCTCGGGTGGTTCCTATACTGAACGTCAGGTTATTGTTAAGATCACCGCCCGTTACAAGCAACTGCGGAACAACAAAATAATCGGACCGTAGTACCCGATAACCAATTCTAACGTAGGCTAAACTGATCCCCAGAAATAGCTTTGGCGTTACGGGTAGAACATATTTGGCGCTGACGAACGAAGGTGGGCTATTCGTAGGTAAGAACGAGAATCCACCGCTAAACGTCAGTCTGTCCGTTACGTTGTAGCTAACCGAGTTGATGAAAAACAGCGTATTGTTGTAAAGAAGCGTTCCTTTGGGCTGTATCAATGCGCTTTGTTGCACGAAATAGTTGTGGTAGCTCTGGCGCTCAACCGTATCAGATTGGGCAAACGAAAAATGAGAGTTGCTAAAAAAAATAGCCAAAACAAACAGTGTAACAAGCTTCATAACGCTACAAATAAGATCAACAAAGCTCCATACTTTGCTAAGAAAGCACAAGCGTTTGAGGTCTTATTTGTCCTGGCGTTTGATCACATTGATCAGCTTTTTGGCTTCTTCTTCATCCTTCTCGGGGAACGACACCGGGAGCGACTCCAGAATCTCGGTCATGATATGCGCAATGATTAGCTGCTGATTCATCCGGTCGTCGCTCGGAATTACGTACCAGGGGTTCTGTTTGGTAGCCGTAGCGTTGATGGCGTCTTCATACGCCTGCATGTAGTCGCCCCAGAATTTGCGCTCTTCCAGGTCACTTTTGCTCAGCTTCCACTGCTTTTTGGGATGTTCCAGCCGGCTGATGAGCCGTTGCCCCTGTTCCTGTTTGGCGACGTGGAGGTAAAACTTGATGACCCGGAAACCGTTGCGGTGCAGGTACTCTTCAAAATTCCGGATATCGGTGTACCGCTCTTTCCAAAGTTTAGGTAAATCGGCCAGCAGATCTTTCGGGATTGAACTTTCCTCCAAACGGTCGGGGTGTACCTTCAGGGCCAGCACTTCTTCGTAGTACGTCCGGTTGAAGATGCCGATATAGCCGCGTTCGGGTAGTTCTTTCCAGAATCGCCACAGAAAATCGTGCGCCAGGTCTTCTTTACTGGGTTTCTTGAACTCGCCTACGCGGAACCGCGATGGATTTAACCCTTTGAATACGTGCCGGATACTACTGTCTTTTCCGCCGGCATCCATAGCCTGAAACAGCACAACCAGCCCGTACTCTTCGTCGGCGTGCATGGCGTTCTGAGCCTGATCCATGCGTTCGGAGAGGTCATCGAGCTGGCGGCCCCGATCGGCCTCGTCCGTGTAGAACGGATCCGTATTCGTTGGAGAATCTTTTGAAAACTTCCGCCGACCGTCATACCGGAACTCGGCGCTGTTTATTTTTTTCATAACGTGGGGTGTTGAATCGATTCTGCCTGACCGATGGCTATTGTGCCCGAATAACCTCAATCAGTCTCTGTAGTTCATTAAACCGTTCTTTGTCCCGCTTCGGCTTGCTGATGGGTAACTTTTTAAGTTCGTCAATCAGTATACGACCCACGAGCAGGCGCATGTTCTTTTTGTCGTCGGCCGGAATCACGTACCAGGGGGCATGGTCGGTGGCCGTTTCATTGATGGCATCTTCGTAGGCCTGCTGGTAGTCGTGCCAGAAATTGCGTTCCGTTACGTCGCCTTCGTCGAATTTCCAGTTTTTGTCAATGTCCTCAATCCGGGCAATGAGCCGGTCGGCCTGCTCGTCTTTCGATACGTGCAGAAAGAACTTGACCGTTGGGAAGCCATTCTGGTACAGGTATTTTTCCATGTTCCGGATGGCTTCATACCGCTGTTTCCAGACTTTATCCATATCCTTCGTAACGGCTTCGGGTAACCGTTGGGTTTGGGTTACGATATTGGGGTGTACTTTCGTAACCAGCACTTCCTCGTAGTATGACCGGTTGAAGATACCGATGGTACCGCGCTCCGGCAGTTCCCGCCAGCAACGCCACAGAAAGTCATGTTCGAGTTCCTGTTCGGTAGGGCGCTTGAACGAATGAACCCGCAGCCCCAGCGGGTTTGTGCCCGTAAAGACGTGCTGAATGGTACCGTCTTTTCCGGCCGCGTCCAGCGCCTGGAAGATCGTCAGCAGGCCGTAGCGGTTATCGACGTACAACTGGGTTTGTAACGTATCGATCTCTTCAACCTGTTGCCGAAGTAATTTTTCGTAATCATCACTATTCTGGTACAGGTCATCTACTTTGGTAGGCGCCTTCCTGATGTCGAATGGCCTGGCGTCTGAGCCGTGGCCATCATAGCGGAAGCGGTTGGTGTCGAGGTCTTTCACTGATAGGGGGTGCGTAAACTTTACGCGAAAGAGTTGCGTTATGCTAGTACCTAACAACTACAATCCAGCCCTCATGGTTGCGCCCCCATTCCTGAAAAAGACGGTAGCCCTGGCTACCGCTTTTCTGTCCGTTGCCGTGATGTCGGCATGTGGGCAGCCCGCCCAATCGGCAAATCAAAAGAAAAAAAGCAGTATGACTACAAATCAATCGACAAACGTAGCGAAGGCTACCTTCGGAACGGGTTGCTTCTGGTGTACGGAAGCCATGTTTGAAACGCTCGACGGCGTGATTTCGGCCGTGTCGGGCTATGAAGGTGGCGCTAAAGCCAACCCAACGTACAAAGAAGTTTGCACCGGTACGACCGGTCATGCCGAGTGTGTAGAGGTGACGTATGATCCCTCAAAGGTGACGTATCAGGAATTACTGGAGGCTTTCTTCCGCAGCCACGACCCGACCTCGCTGAACCGGCAGGGCGCCGATGTGGGTACTCAGTATCGATCGGTGATTTTTTACCACAACGACGAGCAGAAGCAACTAGCCGAAACCGCAAAAACTGAATTGAACAAGTCAGGTGCGTACAACAAGCCAATTGTCACGGAAATCAGTCCGGCCACTACGTTCTATGAAGCTGAAGCCTATCACCAGAACTATTTTGCTCAGAATCCGGATCAGGGCTACTGCGCTTTCGTGATTGCGCCAAAGCTGGACAAGTTCAAAAAAGTTTTCAAGGAAAAGTTAAAAGCGGATGTGGCCGCGAGCCACTAACAACAAAAAGCCCCGGCATCTCTGCCGGGGCTTTTTGTTGTTAGCAATGAAATCGCTGGTTTAACACGGGATCATTGAAAAACGGTTGATGAAGCGTTTTCTACGGCTCATGCCCGTTTTCTACGGAGTTAGCTCCGTTCTTTTGCCACTTACTTCATCAGTGCCTATCTTTTCAACTAACCTCATGGTCACAACTTTATAGTAAGCCCATTACAATGGCATCGGGGCGTATTTTCTTTCTGGTTCTAGTAGCAACGTACCGCCTGTTGATGGGCTGCTCGGTAGTGGCGGCCGATGGTAGTTTGCAGTTTAAGCACCTGACTACGGCCGACGGTCTGCCTAATTCAACGGTACTTTGCTTCACGCAGGATAAATACGGTTTCATCTGGATGGGGACCGAAAACGGACTTTGTCGATATGACGGCCGCTCGGTCAAATCATATTACTATAATCGGGATCAGAAAAATTCAATTCCCCATAACCGGGTAACGGCTTTATACACAGACGCTGATGGGAAGGTCTGGATCGGTACGGCTCACGGATTAGCTCAATTCGATTACGAAGCCCAAAATTTCCGGCGATTTCCTATCCCTGAGCGGACTACTGTCACTTCGGTCAGCAATGCTATAGTCCGTCGGGGAAGGCAAGCAGGTGGTAACATATCAGAAACCATTAATTACATCTGCGAAGCCACACCAGGCTTGCTTTGGCTGGCCACCCTGAATGGTGTCTGGTTCTTCGACAAAAAGAAATTAAGCTACACGGCACCTTTGCGCTACCAAAGTCTCATACAGCACCTTAACAGCCGGTGGGTTAATCAAATAAAAACGGACAAAAAGGGCTTTATCTACCTGGCTACCAGCGACGGTGTGAAAATTGTAAACTCCCAAACGAATACCTGGCGGGAGTATCGCCATATCCTGAACAACCCTCAAACCATAAGTGATGGTATTGTCAGTGCACTAGCGCCCGATGATTCCGGTCGAGTATGGGTAGGCATCTATAGTCGTCGGGGGTTTTTAGAGCGCTTGACCGTACAGACAGGGCAGGTCGAACGAATTACTATAGAGCAGTTTGCCGGTAAACAGCGTACGAATACGACTACATTAATCAATGATCTTGTCGTTGACCAAAAAGGATTCGTTTGGGCTGCCACGAGCCATTTTAGCCTGTTGCAGGTAAATCCGGTGACGCTCCAGGCGACGCAGTATCAGCAGGACCCATTTAGTCCATCCAGTTTGAAAGGCCAGAGCATGGAAACGCTCTTTCTGGATAAAGAAGGACAAATCTGGATTGGTACCGGTCTGGCAGGGGTAAACTGGTTTAAGCCCGCCCGGTCGCTGTTTACTGTTTTTCAGGAATCAATAATGGCTCAAAACAGCCTGCCTAATTCCTGGGCACGGGCTGCGGTTGAAGATAGGGAAGGGAACCTCTGGCTCGCTACCGGCAAAGGCGTGGTTGTGCACAAAACGGGGCAGGGTTTCATTCGACGGTACACAGCAACGGGTCTTTCATTACCCGACTACTCCACCCGATCGCTGGCCAGAGATTCGAGTGGTAATATCTGGGTGGGTACCGCCAGTGGACTGCATCGATTTTCGGCAAAAACATATCAACGGCACACCCTGACCGAGCCTAATTCCAATGGCGGTGCCTTTTACTGGTCATTGCTGGTTACCCCAAAAGGTGAAGTGTGGGCGGGAGCGTCGGGCGGATTGCGCCGGTATAATCCGGCACTTGACCGGCTCGAACTACTGACGAACGATTCGTTATATCATCCATACGCAAACTGGTCAGTGCGCTACGTAGCCCACGCGGCCGATGGCGGCTTATGGATCGGTTTTCTCAGGGACGGCTTGTTGTATTGGCATCCGGAAAAAAAACGAATAAAACATTACAGTCATGTACCTGGTAACTCATCTTCCTTAGTCGACAACTACATAACGGCTATCACAACTGACGCAGCGGGTCTTGTTTGGGTAGCTACGCTTAGCGGATTGTGTGCGTTGGATCTGCGCACGCAGCAATTTCAGTCGTACGACCATTTATTCAAGCCTAATGCGTTCGGGGCTTTGCTGGTAGACGCACGAAACCGACTTTGGCTGGGTACGAATGACGGTCTGTTTTGCCTGGAAAGGGACCGCAGAACGGTTTATCGCTTCGATCAGGTAGATGGGCTGCCAACCAATGAAATCAACGATCAGCGACCATATCAACTTAGCGACGGTCGATTCTGTTATGCCACCTTGCAGGGTTTCGCCCTTTTTCAGCCGGAAGTTTTGCTGGCCACCAGTCGCAGCCCGGCCCCAGTTTGCTACCTAACGAATTTTTCAATTTATAATCACCCCGTCACGCTCCGGCAGAACCTGGAAGCGGTTCAACAACTTTCGCTCAAAGCGGAGGAGAACTTCTTTACACTGGAATGGACTGCTCTGCACTACGAAAATCCTGAAAAATGCCAGTATGCGTACCGGTTGGCGGGGCTTGACCGGGATTGGGTATACACCAAAACCCCAGTAGCGCAGTACACGAACGTACCGGGGGGCGATTATGAATTTGAGTTCAGAGCCAGCTTGATACCTGATCGTTGGGATGGCCCAATCCGGCGAATTCATGTCCACGTGGATACGGTTTTCTACAGAACCTGGTGGTTTATTAGTATGATTTTGTTACTGATTGCAGCCACGGTCACGGCTGTTTATCAGTACCGGATGCGGCAGACGTTTCGGGTAGCGCGGTTACAGATGCGGGCAACGCGCCTGGAAAAAGACAACGCACTGGTGCAGTATCAGAATCTGATCAATCAGCTTAATCCACACTTCTTATTTAATAGCCTGGCCGTACTGGATGGGCTGATCACTAAAGACGCGAAGCTGGCAGCCAAGTACCTCAACCGGATGACTAAAGTGTATCGGTACCTGATCGAAAACGACCAGATAGAAACCGTGCAGCTGGAAAAGGAATTGCGGTTCGTTGCCGACTTTATCAACCTTCTGACCACCCGCTATGGCCGGGGTTTACAAGTAGAAGTAGACGTACCGGAGCGGTTGGGTGGTAGTAAAATTGTGCCGGTCACACTCCAGAACCTGATCGAAAACGCCATCAAGCACAACACAACAGACGACGAGTCGCCTTTGCGCATTCGGATTTATACAGAAAACGATTACCTCATTGTTGAGAACAATTTGCAGAAGCGTTCCGTGGTGAAAAATTCAAATCGTAAAGGCCTTAATGATTTAAAAACACTGTACGGATATCTGACCGACCGTCCGCTCACCCTGTTGGAAACCGACACATCCTTTACCGTGCAAGTACCGCTATTAACCGAGTAAACCTCCCAATATGAAAGCGCTTATCATTGAAGACGAAGCTATTATTGCCGATAAACTTAAGCGGGCATTAGAAGACATTGCCCCGCAAATCGACGTTCAGGCGATTTTGCCGAGCCTGAAGGCCGCCCGTCGTTGGTTTATGCAACATGCTGAACCGGATCTGTTGTTTATGGACATTCAGTTGTCGGATGGCATCAGCTTCGAACTATTTCAATACTTCGACCTACAATGCCCAATTATTTTTACGACGGCTTATGACGAGTATGCCATCAAAGCGTTTAAACATAACGCTATCGATTATTTGTTAAAGCCAGTTGACGAAGAGGAGTTAATTCTGGCCCTGAATAAGCTGAAGAAACGTACTGAAAAAGTCCAGTTTTCTACCGAATTGATTCAGGCCATGCTCCAGCGGTCAGGTGAGTCAGCCAAAAAAGCATACCGGGAAAAACTACTTGTTCATCAACGCAATACCTTAGTGTTAATCGATACTGCGGATATAGCCTTGTTTTACCGGAACGAAATCATTTTCATACTACGTAACGATGGGCAAACCTACGTCGCTGATCAGGCTTCCTTAGACGAAGTAGAGGAGTTAGTAGACCCTAGTCAGTTCTTCCGGGCCAACCGCACCCAGATTATCAACCTCAATTCCATTGATAGCTACCGGCAGGACAGCACGGGAAAAATTCACCTTAAACTGAAAACTACGGCGGCCTCAACGGTGGAAATTAGTCGCGACAAAGCACATTCGTTCCGGCGTTGGCTAAATCGTTAAGTAGTGTTAACATCCGTACTAATCTAAAGCGGCTTACTTGGCCAGCATCATACAAGTAGCATACAGTTCATATACTGCCATCCAGGCCATCTCAATTTCGTTGGTCCACCGGTCGCCAAGGCCCGATTTCAACGTCCAGAGTAAAACTTTGCCCATGGCAAAGTAGTGTTCAGGTTTAACCCCGTACTGCTGATGGCGAGTGCCAAGCTGTTCGATCAGGTTCAGCACCTCCGCCTGTCGGTCCAGCCGGGCCACCATGATATTGAGCATTTCGACCAGTTTCTTATACTGCTGTTCAATCGGGGCTTTGAACAGCGACTGCATTGATGGGTACTCCAAAAATAGCTTTGAATAAAACACTTCGCCCAGCAATGCGGGGTCAACATTCCGGTATGAACTCCAGGAAAGTTTAACGATTCTGATTTGATCAGGTGTCAACATTTAAACTCATCGTAAGGTATGGTACAAAACAAGTACGACCCTTATGCATCATCAACTAAATTTTCGCCAAGCGTAGGGTTTTGCTCCTCACTCGTTGAAATAGGAGGATTAAGCCAAACAATTAACTTTCTCCAAGACGCCGTTTAGGGCTTGCGTTCGGTTTAATCTAAGTGGTGCGTCAAGCTTACCCGGCGACGCTCATTTAGCGAACGGTTCGCCCTTTGTTCACTAACAATTGCACGTTACTTTCCGACGTTTCATGTTCTTTTATTTTAAGAAAAGTGGTCCTGACTCGAAATTCGAGCCATAATTATCAAGGCTACTCATACCATGTCTACGTTTGCGCACCTCCTAACGGTTCAGCTCAATCTAGTGCTTTCTGCTCAATTGATTCGTGTGTTTTACGAGTACGTACCGCTCAACTGGCTAAGCATCGGCAGCATCATCGGAATGATGAGTTTACGTTTCTGGCGTTTCAATGAGAGCGTCGGCCAGGAACGTAAACAGCCCGCAACGAACACCCACTACGACGCGCTGCTTCAGCGTTGTGGCCAGCTCGAAACGCAGCTTGCGGAGTTGGAGGTCCAGAAAACCACCCTCACCGAAGCGCTGGAGTTACGAAGTCGGGAGCTAACCACCCAAACGCTTAATCTGTTGCAAAAGAATGCGTTAATGGAAGAGGTTCGGGAAATGATTAGCGACATCCTGAAGGTCTCTGCTACTGCCGCTCAGCCACAGAAGATAAACTACAATCGCCTGATTAAGCTGATCGATTACAGCTTCAGCCTGGATAAAGAATGGGAAGATTTTCGGGTCTATTTTGAGCAGGTCCACCAAAGCTTCTTTGTTCGGTTAAAAGAAATTTGCCCGGACCTGACCCCTGGTGAACTACGGTTATGTGCTTTGGTGAAGCTGAATCTGAACCTGAAAGAGTCGGCCACCATCCTTAAAATTTCACCCGATAGTGTCAAGACGGCCCGCTACCGATTGCGTAAGAAGCTTAACGTTTCCGAAGAGCAGACCCTGACAGATTATCTGCTAACCCTTTAGTTGGCTCATTTAATACTACGTATGGAACACGATATCAAAGCCATCGCCCACAAGTTTATTCATACCCTGCAAAACAGAACCTCAACGGATGAATTAATTCCCTTTTATCATCCTGACATCGAGCAGATTGAGTTTCCAAACGCGATCACGCGGACCACGGCGATCAGAAACTTAGACGACCTGAAAGCGGCATCCGAGAGAGGCCAGCAAGTTATGCAGAAAGAAGAATACAAAGTGACCAGGTCGTACGTGTTTGACAACACGGTCATTATTGAAGCGATCTGGACCGGTACGTTAGCTATCCCGCTCGGCTCAATTCCGATTGGCGGCCAAATGCAAGCCAACTTTGCTCAGTTCTACGACTTCAAGGATGGCCTGATTATTCGCCAACGGAATTACGACTGCTTCCAGCCTTTCTGAACCAGCCTAAATCTACAAGCAATGATTAGCAAAAGCTTTTGCCGAGGAGTGGATTGCTGCCTGGAATAGTCGGGATCTGAACCGCATACTCAGCCATTACACCGACGACTTCGTCATTGAAACGCCTATGGCTGCTCGTTTGAAACCCGAATCGAACGGTATCATTGAAGGTAAACCTGCGGTCCGTGATTATTGGCAGTTAGGGATTAGTCGTATTCCTGATTTGCACTTCCAGCTCATCGATTTGTTAGTCGGCGTCCAGAGCCTGACTGTTTATTACGTCAACACGGCCACCGGCAAACGATCGGTTGAAAACATGTTTTTCACGGCCGAAGGAAAAGTAAGCCGGGCCTTTGTCAATTATAGCCTCTAACACTGTTCTCTAACCTTATCCCAGTGAAGCAAACAACCATGCGTTCGGTGGTGGTCAAGCCAGATGCGCCAGGCCGAATCCACATTGATACCGCCGTTCCTACGCCAGAACCGTCTTCGTCCGAAGCACTGGTGCGGGTAGCTGCTATCTCCTTAAATCGGGGTGATGTCCGCAGTATTCACCATTCGCAAGCTGGCTTCCGACCCGGCTGGGACTTAGCAGGCATTGTTGAACAGGCTGCAGCCGATTGCTCTGGCCCTAAAATCGGAGAAGGTGTAGTTGGATTTGTGCCGTCGGGCGGCTGGGCAGAGCTGGTTGCGGTACCGAGGAATTCATTGGCCGTATTGCCCGATACGGTTTCTTTCTCGCAGGCGGCCACGTTACCCATAGCAGGATTGTCGGCCCTTTATGCACTTGAACGTAACGGGTCTTTGCTGGGTCAAACCGTATTAATAACAGGCGCAACGGGTGGCGTTGGTCTATTCGCCTGCCAACTGGCCAGATTGGCCGGTGTACGAGTCGTCGCCTTGATTCGTCGCCCTGAACAGGCCGAACTCGTGCGACAGGCCGGAGCGCATGAAGTTGTTGTCAGTGCCGATGGAGCCGAAGCTGCGGGGTACGGTCCGTATCATCTCATTGTCGAATCGGTTGGTGGACAGGTGTTAGGCAACGTAATGGGCATGCTGATCTTTGGCGGTGTGTGCGTTACGCTTGGGGCTTCTGAATCGGCCGAAGCCAGCTTCAACATTCGTCTCTTTTTCATGGCCGGAGGAGCGTTACAAGGCTTCTTCATCTTTAACGAAATCCGACGCCACTCAGCAGCCATGGGACTTTCGCGATTACTACAACTTGTGGCGACGGGTCAATTGCAAACGTCGATCTCGATTGAAACGCCATGGACTAACATTGCGGAAGTTACTCAGCAATTGCTCGACCGGCAATTTTCTGGTAAAGCCGTATTGACCATTAATGGCTAACGGTTATGTTTCTCATTGAGCTCACATACATCCGCGACCTGGCCTACATCGATTCCCTGTTGAGGGCGCATAATGCGTTTTTACAACAGCACTACGACGCCGGACATTTTCTTTTTTCGGGCCGGAAAGTACCACGAGAAGGTGGACTGATCGTGGCCAACTTTTCATCATTGCAAGCCGCGCATGAGGCCATTCAACAGGACCCTTTTTATCAGTACGGCGCTGCTGAATATCGATTCATCGAGTTCGCGCCCACGCGAGTGCACCCGGATGCTCAACAGCAATTTGAGCACGTAGTGAACAACAACTAAACAATAAGTCTGATGAACAAGCCCATGTACCTGTCAACCCTGACACCGCTTCGGGGCATTGCCGCCCTACTGGTGATTATCTTCCATTCAGGCCAGATGCTGGCGCCCTTGGCTGATCCTTCTGTCACACACCTGATTGCCAACGGTTAGTTATGGGTCGACTTCTTTTTTGTGTTAAGTGGGTTTGTGCTATCGCATGTTTACAGTTCGGAATTTCAGCAAGTCATCACCTGGCGTCAGTACAAAGCGTACCTGGTGGCTCGATTCGCTCGGGTTTATCCCTTGCATTTTGTAACGCTGGGTCTGTCAGTGGTAATTACGCTGGTCATTCATGCCAAAGCAACGGCTATTTCCCCTGTTTTTGGCGAACTGTTGAATATACGGGCAATACCGGCTTGCCTGCTGTTGATTCAGTCTTTACATCTATACGTAACGGCTCCCCTAAACACCCCATCGTGGTCGCTTAGCACGGAATGGTGGGTGTATGTGCTGTTCCCATTTTTAGTTGGCCCCTTCTTTCGGCTGAGAGGCATTGGCAAAGGAGTCGCCCTTGCGGGGATTGCAGGCCTGTTTCTGTTCTTGATGTACTATGTGGCTCCCCATTATAGCAATCGCTTTCTGGTGAAGCCCGGTGAGTTAGGGCCTCCAACTATTAACATGACGGCAGACTTTGGCTATTTTCGTTGCCTGGCCGGATTTCTGTTAGGCATGCTCACCTACGAATTGTATCGGAGCCGCTGGCTATTGAGTACGTTGCAGTACGACTGGGCTTTTGTCACGGTTTCGACGTTAACGCTGCTGGCTTTGCACCTGAATGTCCATGAGCTACTGATTGTTGCGTTGTTTCCGTTGTTGATTCTAGCGGCAGCCTACAACCACGGTAGAGTCAAACGGGCTTTGGAAACCCGGCCTTTGCAACGCCTGGGCGAATTATCGTTCTCGATGTACATGGTGCACATGTTGTGTATTCACACCGGTTGGCTACTAATCCTTTCGGATGAACCCAGGCTCTTCAAAGGCTTCGATACGTTCTTCGGCCATCAAGCTGTTTACACACTCAGTCAGGCCTGGTTAATCTGTCTGTCAGTGGTCACAGCTACCTTACTACTATCCGTACTAACGTACCGCTACGTTGAGGTTCCAGCGAGAAATTATCTAAATCGGCGCGCCTTGAGCTGCCGATTACAGCCGGCGGAAACCGTCTTGAACTGATCCATGTGCTGTAGTTTAATAGATAGCTGTATGAAGTCAACACTTAGAAAATTTTATATTAACATCCCTGAAGAGGATATACAGGATTTGCGTCGTCGGTTGGCTTATACCCGATTTCCGCCTGGAGTAAATAGCACGAGTTGGGAAGCGGGGACCGACCAAGCCTACTTACAGGATTTGCTAAGCTACTGGGCTACCGAGTACAATTGGCGGCAACGCGAAGAATGGCTGAATACCTTTGACCACTACCTGGCCGAAATAGATGGCGTAAAAATCCACTTCATTCGCTCGGAAGCTAAAAAACCCAATGCTGTTCCGCTCCTTCTGATGCAAGGCTGGCCTAGCAGCTTCGTACAGGTCCTGGACTTTCTCCCGCGTTTATCCAATCCGGCTGATAACAACCCTATTCTTTTCGATGTAATTGCTGTTTCGCTGCCTGGGTATGCGTTTTCAGAACTACCCAGGCAGCACGGAATGGGTTTCGCCCGAATTGCTGACCTGGTGGTCCATTTGATGGTAGAGATTCTGGGATTTAAACAATTTGCGGCCCGAGGATCCGACCAGGGTGCTTTAGTTCAACAGCAGATTGGGCTTAAATACCCCGTACGTCTGATTGGTTTGCATCGAACCGGTATAACTCCCTTTTTAAATCTGTTGCCAGCGGATCTGAGCGAGGAAGAAATAGCCTACCAGAAGCAGGTTGGTGCCTGGGTGCAACGGGAAACGGCCTATGCCAGCTTGCAGAGCCTTCGGCCAGAAACACTCCTGCCCGCGTTGGTGGATTCCCCGGCAGGTTTAGCCAGTTGGATTATTGAAAAGTTCCAGCGGTGGGGCGACGCGGGAACTGATCTGGATATGCATTTTGGCCGGGATAAACTGCTGGATAACCTTAGCCTGCATTGGTTTACTTTTAGTGGAGCAGGCGCAATACGTCTTTATCACGAGAACAGTCGAGATCCGGGCTTGTCGGGTCGTGTAGAAGTGCCTACTGCCATTGCAATGCCTCTTCGAGATGGCATCACTGTGCCAGCGCCCCGAAAGTGGGCGGAACGGTTTTACAATGTGCAACAGTGGACTGTCATGGAAAAAGGCGGGCACTTTCCTGAATGGGAAGTCCCTGACCAACTAGCGGATGACATCCGGACGTTTTTCGCTAAGCTGAGTGCGTAGTCCGTATGTTTCAGGGCTATGTAACCCAGCCCTTTTAGTTTGTTCCTTACAAAGGAAGCAGAGACCCTACTAAAAAACTTAACTATTCATGAAATTAAAGGAAGTCGTACCCTGGGGCCGCTCATTCCATGAATACCAACTCATGTTCAACCTTACCGACCAAGACCTGACCAAAACTATACTGGGCGTTGGCGACGGCCCTGCCAGCGTCAATGCTGAACTGACGAAGCAAGGAGGCCGGATTATCTCGATCGATCCTATTTATAAATTTACTTCGGATGATATCCGCCAACGGTTGGAGAAGACCTATACAAAGGTGGTCGAACAAATGCGGATATCAATGCCGGTAACTACAACTGGACGGCGTTCCAGGATGCCGACGATTTAGGGCAGCACCGAATGGCGTCTATGAACCTTTTCCTGGACGATTATGATACTGGCATGGCCGAGGGGCGCTACCAGTATCAGCAGTTGCCCACACTTTCGTTTGCCGATCAATCATTTGACTTAGCGCTGGTGTCACACCTGCTGGATCTATACAGCGCTCATTTGTCTGAAGACATTCATTTGCAATCTATTCGGGAGTTGCTGCGGGTAGCCAGAGAGGTCCGCATTTTTCCGCTGCTTACGCTAACCGGTGAGCTTTCGCCCTACGTTGCGAAAGTAGAGAAGCAATTCACCGATTGGGGTTACGAGAGTGAGCGTTTAATGGTCCCTTACGAGTTTCAGAAAGGCAGCAACCAAATGTTACGTATCAAATAAATTAGCAGGTGAGCTGTGCGTTTTGTGCAGCCCACCTGCTAGTTTTTGCCTGATTGCCACCGTTCTCACGGAAGTCAGAGTGAAACTGTTTCGACTGGTCAAACGCCTGAAAGTCATTAGATCAGTTTCATTAAGGCAGCATCTTCCTAAGCATTCATTTGTTGTTGGTAATATAAAGCCATCAAGCTATTGCGTTTTCAGCAGACGAATTGTTCGTTGTTCATGATTGTTAAGACGAATTTGATAGAAGTAAATACCTTGTGTGAGGTTTGTACTGGTCAAATTCAGTTTCTGTCGACCAGCCTCCTGGCTACTCGTTTCCTGTTGAACTATGTGTCCTTGTTCATCAACCAGTGTAAACGACACCTGACCTGCCTGTGGTAGAGTATATTCGATAGTGGTGGTTTGCTGGAACGGATTCGGATAGGCTCGGGCGCTAAACTCGATTTCGGGTTGAGTAGCATTGGCCAAAGTCTGGCCAATACTGGCTGTGAAAACGGAACCCGCCTGGGCCATAAAGCCAGGCTGTAGCGTAACTGCCCGTCCGGCAGTATAACGAGTCTTAGCTCTTCGTTCGACAGTGTTATAAGCCGAAATCTGTTCAATAGCCATTCGATTTCTAACAGACCCTGCCGTCTCAGCTTGACGGATTGTTTGCTGACTAGGTATGTCCTGCGCTTGAGCGATCGCTGATATTAAACCTGCTAATACAAGCATAATTAAGTTTTTCATGGGTGATAGATAGCTTAGTGTTTAATCGTTTTCGTTAAATTGGTCACTTGCTGGCGCAAAACAGCCAGTTCTTTCTGCTGGGAAATGATGTATAACGTCAGTTCTTCAATCTTTTCCAACAATTTAGCGTCCATCTGGCCCACATCAACGCCCTGATGCACGACCTCCTCGGCTGATGGTATACCCGGCAAGTGCTTATTGGTCTTTACGTACTGCTCTACTTCTGCTAACGGAGTAAGGTTATACGTTGGCGAAAAAACCTTGTCACTCCATTGGTCGGTATCTTTAATGGCTACTTTGACCTTTTCGGTCAGGATGCCCTCCTGCACATAGAGTTTGTAGCCGGCTGGTGTCTTGTCAAGACTGCCAATGATAACTCCATCCGTGCCCGTTGATTGGGCATACTGCCCGGTCTTTTGCCATAAATCTTGGGTGTCAGCCAGCCGCCCCCGGGTCACTGCGGTACTGCCAAGCACTACGTTGCCTGAGGCATCGACGGTCAGGTACTTGTTAGTCGTTATGGTCGATGCAGAAGCAGCCGTAAGCTGAGTCAGGCGCAGGCCAGACTGACCAGCCACATCGGAGTTGATTTCCAGTTTAGCCTGAGGAACTGATGTACCAATACCTACATTAACTCCCGAGCCCAGCACGATACTGTTGCTTTGCGAAACTTTTGCATTAGCACCAATAGCGGTAGCATTTTCGAGGTTATTCGCAGTAGCGTCAGCCTGAAAGCCCACAAATGTATTAGAGTGACCAGATTGATTAGTGTAACCCGCTTTGCTACCCAGCATCAAGTTGTAGGAGCCTGTCGTATTTGAAAAGCCCGAGTTAGCTCCCAAGCTCACATTGTTAATACCAGTTGAGTTGAAAACACTGGCTTTGCGTCCAACAAATGTATTATCACTACCTGTTGTATTATAGCTTCCCGCCATGATCCCCAGGAATGTATTGCTTTTTCCTGTCAAGTTTTCATCGCCTGCGTTAGTGCCTAGGAACACATTTTCATCCCCTGTTGTGTTTCTAGAGCCCGAAAAAGCGCCTATAAACGTATTATATGAGCCTGAGGTGTTCTCGAAACCGGCATAACTACCTATAAATGTATTCATTGAGCCCGATTTGCTGTGGTAGCCGGTGTTAGCTCCTACAAATGTGTTGTGAATTCCTGTCATTGACGAGCTTCCCGCCAGACCACCTACAATTGTGTTTTCCATGCCTGGACTGGAAGCATTTGCCTGGTTAACCACATAGTTGTTTGAGGTAATCTGGGCAGTAGCTAAAGATGGTAAGGCGATGAGGCCACCAAGAATGTACGCTGAAATAGATTTCATGTTGTTTACGTATTCAACTGATTTTTGATTGGTTAATTTCTGGATCTGCGTAAAGCAAGATCTACTTGCTGGCGCTAATCTGAGCCTTGAGCTGATCGATCTGTTGTTGATGATCTTTTTTCAAATCAATGATGTATAGGGTGAGCTCCTCAATTTTCTCCAGGAGCTTGGCGCTGATTTTGGCTACATCAAGCCCCTCTTTCACTACCTCTTCGGCTGATGGCACACCCGGCAGGTGCTTGTTGGCTTTGACGTACTGCTCCACTTCACTCAACGGCTTGAGTGTGTACGTAGGGGCAAACACATAATCACTCCACTCAGAGGTGTTCTTGATTGCTACCTTGACCTTTTCGGTCAGGATGCCGTCCTGTACATAAAGCTTATAACCAGCGGGCGTTTTGCTGACGCCCTTTCCAATAATGATGGCATCGTCCTGCGTATTTGTCAGATAAGCTCCCTGCCGTTCCCAAAGACTTTCGTTGGCTGCTTCTCGACCGCTATTGCTTGTACTGGCTAGTACGACATTACCTGACCCGTCGACGGTTAAAAACTTGCTCTGGTTCAGGACACTGGCCGGCGATGCACTCGTCAGGTTCTCCAGCCGCAGCCCCGACTGATTGGCCACGCCCGACGTTACGTGCAGGCGAGCTGTGGGTGCTGACGTACCAATACCTATGTTTGTTGCGTTGCCCAGCACAATAGCATTGGAAACGCTTACCTTGGCGTTGTTGCCAATGGCCGTGGCGTTGCTCAGCCCACTGGCTCCGGCATCGGCCCGGAACCCGATAAAGGTGTTGTTGATGCCGGCTACGTTGGCCCGACCAGCTTCAAAGCCAATGGCCAGGTTATTAGAGCCGTTGACGTCCTGCCCATTGCCGGCGTTGGCACCGATGTAGACGTTAAAACCTCCTGTCGAATTACCTCCCCCGGCATTGTCCCCTAAAAAATAATTGCCTGAACCCGTGGTATTAGACAGCCCTGAATTAGTACCAAAGAAGTAATTACTGTTGCCGGTGGTATTGTTTAAACCTGCCTGCACCCCAATAAACGAGTTAAATTGCCCCGTTGTATTGGCCTGTCCAGTCTGATAACCGAAGAAAGTATTAGCCGAGCCATTGTTGTAATAACCAGAGCGATAACCAACAAAGGTGTTCTGACTACCGGTTTGGTTAGTATTTCCAGCCTGATAGCCTACGAAGATATTATTATCACCTCGGTTTGCGAAACCACTCTCATAGCCCAAGAAAGTATTATTTTTACCCAGTTGGTTATAGTAGCCCGCATTTCTTCCTACAAATACATTACTGCTGCCCGTGGTATTGGATATACCGGCTGCCAGACCAAGAAATAAGTTGTCGTTACCGGTAATATTATCGAAACCAGCCCCACCTCCTACGAACACATTTCCAAAACCGGTCGTGTTTCTCTGACCAGCCTTATTACCCAGGAAGGTATTATTACTACCCGTCGTATTTGACAGACCAGCCTGATAACCGACGAATGTGTTATAATCTTTCTTATTGTTCGCACCAGCTTTGTAACCCAGCATGGTATTCTCTTCACCAGTTCCATTCACGTGACCCGCCTGAAAACCAACGAACACGTTTTTGCCAGAACTACTGCCAAGCCCGGCTTCGTAGCCAATAAACGTATTTTCAGACCCTTCTTTGTTATAAATACCCGCCGAAGACCCTACATAAGTATTGTAACCTCCACTTGTATTGTTTAGCCCCGCTCCGGCGCCGGAAAACAGGTTATTTGAGCCGGTGGTGTTGTCCTGACCCGCTTGGTCTCCCAAAAACACATTGTTTCCTCCTGTAATATTGCTGATCCCTGCATGATACCCGACAAAGGCATTGTAACTGGCTTCGCTGGCTGACCTGCCAGCTCCTTGGCCAATATATACATTTTGCTCACCAGTGGTATTACTCAATCCTGCTTCGTAGCCAATGAAAATATTGTCTCGTCCCTCCGTTGTAAACTTGCCTGCGTCTACCCCATAAAAGGTATTGCGGGCACCAGATGTGAGAAAGAAGCCAGCGTTATATCCTGTGATTGTATTCCGATCGGATTTAAGGTTGCCTCCCGCACCGGCCCCGGGTCCCAGGAGCGTATTAAATGTACCAGGAGTTGCCGAGTTAGCGGTGTTAGCTACGTAGTTGCCCTGAGCCAGCAGGCACAATGGAGCTAAGCTCAGCAGGGAGATAAAATAGATGTTCAGTCGCATAAGAAGATGTGTTACTTAGCTGATGATTGATTATTTAGTGTTCTGTTCAAGGCGCTGCAACCGGTTCGATTGATGCTGGTTCTCCCGCTTAAGATCAATGATATACAAAGTGAGTTCTTCGATCTTTTCCAGCAGTTTGGCGTTCATCTTGGCTACGTCCAAACCCGCTTTGACCACCTCCTCGGCTGAAGGCACGCCCGGCAGGTGCTTGTTGACTTTCACATACTGCTCCACCTCACTCAATGGCTTGAGCTGATAAGTAGGCGCGAAGACGTAATCACTCCATTCATTGGTGTTTTTAATGGCTACCTTGAGCTTTTCGGTCAGAATACCTTCCTCAACAATTAGGCGATAGCCACTCGGTACGGCGCTGCCTGGCCGACCTAACACCAACGTCTGGCCAGCCGTGTTGCGCAACTGCTGGCCGTCCAACAACCACAAGCTCTCATTAGCTGGTTGCCGGGCACTCGTATTGCTGCTGGCCAGGATGACGTTGCCCTGCGCATCAACACTCAAAAATTTAGTCTGGCTAGTAAGGCTGGCCGGTGAAGCGCTTGTCAGGTTACCCAGCCGTAATCCGGATTGATTAGCCACCCCACTAACTACATGCAGTCTGGTAGCCGGAGCCGATGTACCGACGCCTACATTGGCGTTATCTCCTAATACGACAGCGTTGGAAATATTCACCCGGGCGTTGTTGCCGATGGCTGTTGCATTGGAAAGGCCACCGGCCCCTGCATCGGCCCGAAAGCCTAAGAAGGTGTTGTTGATACCAGCTACGTTGGCCCGACCAGCTTCAAAGCCGATGGCCAGGTTATTGTCGCCATTGACGCCTGTCCCGTTACCGGCGTTAGCCCCCAGGTAGACGTTAAAGCTACCGCCCGTGTTGCCCCCACCCGCATTGTCGCCTAGGAAAAAGTTGGCAGAACCGGTGGTGTTAGCTAAGCCTGCGTTGGTGCCCATGATGAAGTTAGAGCTACCCGAGGTGTTATTTTGACCGGCCTGTACGCCAATGAAGGTGTTGAAGCCGCCACTGCTGGTACGATTACCCGCCCGAAAACCCACAAAGGTGTTTGCTGAGGCAACTGAGAGCAGTCCAGCCTCCTGACCAATGAAAGTGTTCTGGTTGCCAAAGGCGTTGAGCTGGCCCGTGCGATAGCCTACAAAGGTGTTGCCGGCTCCCTGGGTGTTGCTCTGACCCGCCGAGGCTCCGACAAAGGTGTTAAAGTCGGCTAAATTTTCCTGGCCAGCCAGGTCGCCCACGAATGTAGACGAAGAGCCTTTAGCATTAACACCGGCCAGGGCGCCTAAGTAAGTGTTGAACTTGCCTTCAACGTTGGCCTGACCAGCCTTATAGCCAAAATAGGCGTTGTTGTTACCAGTTACGGTCTTATAGCCAGCTTGGTAGCCTACGAAGGCATTGTTGCTGGTGCCATTACTATACCCAGCCTCATGACCTAAAAACGTATTGTTGCTCCCTTCAACATTAAAATACCCGGCTCGAAAGCCTTGGAATGAATTTTGGCCACCGGTTGAGTTATAGTAGCCGGCCGATGCGCCAATGAATGTGTTGTTGGCTCCAGTGCTTGTTGTAAAACCCGCCGACGACCCAACAAATGTATTTAAGCCGCCTGAGGTTGTATTACTACCCGCTATATAGCCAATGTATACATTACCTATGCTGGTCATATTAGGATTGCCCACCTGAATGCCAACGAGGGTATTCAATGAACCAGGCGCAGAGCTGCCAGGTGTATTAATCCACAGGTTGTTTTGAGCAGATACGTATTGGCTTTGAATGCTCAAAATAAAGATGAGAAGCGGTGTATATATTGTTTTCATGATGATAGAAGTTGAAGCCTCTTTTTTCTTTGTGAGACTAAGTAGGGGGGCAATTCAGCAGTAATCAAAAGTGATTTCGTCAGCCGGTAAAAGTGCGCTATCAACCGTATAGAATTACTCCCTGAGCCGTTGGCGGGAAAAGCAGACTGGCTTTTCGAAACATAAAGCAAAAAAGGCCTCTTATCGGGTGTTCATCTGGGTTTTCAAACGGCATCAGGCTACGCAAGCAGTGGTTCAGTGCGTATCGGGCTTGTCGGTACTCTGTCTTTCCAGATTGGCCTGACATACAGAAATGGGCTTATTAGCCCTTGTTGACTTTTTGTCACCCCTGCCTCCCGGCCCTGTACACCTTTGGTCTACCGGCTTTGTTAGGAGCGCCCCAACCTCGCCCTCTACCTTTGTTGCGTCAATTCGGACAAGAGCATGACCGCGGTCCAGCGATAGAAACAATTAACTGTAAACAACACGACAATGAAAACGATCAACCTGATTCGCACGCTGATCACAGCAAGTGCCCTAACGATCTCTTTGTACACACAAGGAGTAGCCTTCGACAACAAGAAACTGGTCGGCGATAACTACGAAGACGAAATTGGCTATTACGTAAAAGAGACCGCCTTTCCCAAGAACTTTAAAGGCGGTATTGTGATGGTGCGCTTTACCCTGGACGAGCACCATCACATTCAGAACGTACGAGTCTACACGGAGGATGAAGGATTGAAAACGGGTATCATCAAAAGCCTGACGGGTAAAACCGTTAAGCATTTCTTGCCAATATCTTATCAGGAGAGGAATCAGAACTATTACGTGCTACGGCTGCACATCACCTTAAGCTAAGCGACGAAAGTGGGCAGGCGCCTGCTCAAATAACCTTGATTCTTATGGACGCACGCCAGATTTTAATCATCAAACATTCGTGGAGCTACATCCTGCTTCAGTCCGGGCAGATGGAACAAATGAGTGCCTTATTCTATAAAACGTTATTCCTGGACTTCCCTGCTCTAAAGACGCTGTTTCACAATGACCTGGCCGCCCAGACCCGCAAGTTCACGGACATGATGACGTTTCTGGTTGCTCATCTGCAATTCCCGGATGAACTGGAAGGCGAAATGCGGGCCCTGGCTCAGCGTCACGTAGCGTACGGAGTGCACGCCGTCGATTATGATCTGGTAGGTAGTGTGTTACTCAAAACGCTGGCACGTCTACTCAGCGAGCGCTGGACACTTGAACTACAAACTGCTTGGCAAACCCTGTATCAGACCTTGTCCAACGCGATGCAATACAATGCCCGGCAGATTTTATAGCAGACTGGCGGTAACGAAACGGATGGCTTAGGCGCTGAATACTAGTTGCCTGCACAAAATTAACAAGCACATTTTTTCAAACTATAACAACATATTAACTGATGAAACAGACGTATTGTCAAACATCACTACGGCTATTAGCCTTAAGTTTTTCCTTCGCTATTGGCTTAATCGCCTGCGAACAGGCACAAACCGAAACCGAACCATACGTATCGGCGAAGGTAAAAATTGGCAGCAACGCCACACTGGGCAACTTTCTGACCGATGAAGCCGGTAGAACGCTGTATTTTTTCACGAAAGATGTCAATGGTACCAGCGCCTGCACGGATGGTTGCCTGACTAGTTGGCCAATTTTCTTTGAAGAAACACTGACAATAGGTTCAGGTTTGAATGTAAAAGATTTCGGTTCTATCACCCGTGCTGACGGAAAGCTACAGACAACGTATAAGGGTTGGCCGTTATATCGCTTTGCCAAGGATGAAACCCCCGGAGAAACCAAAGGCAACGGAGCCCTGAACAACACATTCTTCGTGGCCAATCCGAACTATTCCGTATTCGGAGCCGACAAAAATGGCGCAAAGTTCTTAGTAGATGCCGCTGGCCGGTCGCTCTACCAGTTCGACAATGATGCCGTACAGGTGAGTAACTGCACGGGCGGCTGCCTGCAGGTATGGCCTCAGTTTTTCGCCCCATATGCAACGGTTCCAACTTTCTTAAGAACCAGCGATTTCGGCGTGATCAACCGCCCCGATGGTAAACAGCAGGTTACGTTTAAACAAAAGCCACTGTATTACTTCATTGATGACGCCGTTCGGGGCGATACTAAAGGCAACGCTGCAAATCAGAAATTTAAACTGGCGGTTACCAACTAATTCAATAAACTCGTTCCACTGAAAATGGGGATGTTGAAGAAGCGGGCATCATCGATACACCGAACGAGCTTGGCATCGGCTTCATCGCTTACTCACCACTGGGACGAGGCTTTGTTTCGGGTGATATCAAAAGCCCGGACGATTTTGCGGAGGACGATTTCAAAAGAGGCATTTCCCGTTTCCAGGGCGAATAGTTTTACAAAAATCTTGACCTGGTCGACGAAATCAAAAACTGGCCGCTGAAAAGAAAGTAACGCCGTCGAAACTGGCCCTCGCCTGGGTGATCGTCAAAGGGCACGTGCCCATTCCCGGGACGAAGCGTGTTAAATACGTTGAGCAGAATACCGCTGCCGCCGACATCAAGCTGAGTGTCGATGACCTGAGCATTATCCCGTTGGGTACATCGACCGGGGCTCGCTATAACGAAGCGGGTATGGCCTGGATCGATAAATAAACCATTCAGAACCAACCGGAAGAATTGGGTGTAGTATACCTGGTTCTTCCGGTTGATGTATACAGGCTACCTATGAAAAAGACAACGAATACTCCTTATGTAATCAATTTCTGAATTGATTACATATTATTACTGCCTAAACCAGAGCATCCGCTGATTAGCGTAATTAACCTGAGCGATGTCGCCGGTAGCTGCTAGGTTATGCTGGGCAGTTTCGTTTATAATTTTTATTCGATCTGCATCAAGAAAGACTTCACCGGGAAAATGAAGTACGGGCAGAATTACAATGATTTTGACTAGGGGGTTATGACGTTCTTTTCGCCCGGCCAGGTAATCTCTACCGATGCAGCCGATCAGGTAGCGATGAACGGCTGGTGGTTAATCGTGCATCCTGATTTTATTCAGCAGCAGTATATCCAGAATAAGCTGATTGATACGGCGAAAGAAGTATTGAGCACTACGTCATTGTCGGTAAGTGAGATTGCCTATCAGCTCGGCTTTGAGTATCCGCAGTCGTTCAGCAAGTTGTTTAAAAACAAGACGAACGTATCACCGCTTGAATTCCGGCAATCGTTCAACTAACCTCAACCGATAGAGGTAGGTGTTTGATAACAGAACTAATCGATACGCATCCAATAGTAAAGGCCATTGTCGGATTTGCCTTCCGCTTCAATCTGCCAGCCCTGAGACTGGTAGAAGCCCAGAGCTTTAACATTCTCTTGTAGACATTTCAACCGGGAAGGACGGCCAAGTTCGGCTAAGCAATGGTTAAGAAGTGCTTTGCCAATGCCCTGATTTCTATAATTTTTATCGATGAACAGGTTATGGATAAAGTTTTCGGGTTCATACCACGAGATAAATCCTACCGATTTGCCGGCCACCAGCGCTACCCGGATAACCTCATTTTGGGTCGCCTGGTCGAAATCATCAAGCTCGTAAGCCGACGTGTCAAACCAGTGGAAGGTCTGTTGGCGCGATTCAAGGTAAATTCGGCGTAACTCTTTGGCGTAAATGCTGTCGTATTTACAAATGCCATCGCTTGAACTCCAGGGACGTAACATAAATTGCTGAATCTGTAATGACAAGCTTACTTCAGTTGGATTTAATTGACGACTAAAGCTAGCCTCGTTCTTGCCCTTCGATTACTGAGTGACCCAGTTGAAAACCAACGTACTAAGGCCTGAGGCAACTTAACTAAAAGGGGTCGTTAACAGGAAGCCTCCTATCAACGGCCCCTTTTAGTTTCACATTATTCAGATGGCTTTCTTCCACCGGAGAGCATTGATGTTTTCCCCAAGCTTGCGGCCTTCTAATAAGCCGATCTCATTGTCTTGCCGGGTATGAATGCCGCCCAGGAAACGAGACAGAGCAGACTCTTCAGCAGTGGCCCAGAATGAGGTAAACGAGCGAGCTTTGAAATCTACATTTCGCTTTGTATCACGAATGCGGCCAACGTGAGTATCATCGGTGAAGGTGAACTTATCACCGTACAATGAACCTAAAACTATCGCTGTTGCAGCCGACTGGGTGGCATGCCCGGAGGTATAACCCGGAAACGGCGGTGCCGGCCAGAACGGTACCCAGTTTGGATCAATGGTCCGCCGAACGAACGTAAAGGGGCGCTCGTTGTTAAACGTGTATTTGCACTTCCAGCAGAGAATGAAGGCGTCGGCAACGGTAATACCCACTCGAGCAAAGGTTTCGGCCGCTGTGGTTAAATTAGCCTTCGATGTGTTCACCACAATCTTTGCCAGATTATATGAGTGGCCGGGGGGCGTGAACGTTTCACTCGGGTCGTCAGCCCACCAAACGGAAATTTCTTTCTCTTCCTGAGTCAATGACTTGTTTTTGGTATAGACCTCCGCGTATTGTTTGTAATACGATGATGCCGGCTCGGTTGATACCTGTAGTGGGGCGGGCAAGTCGATCGTTGAATTAGCCGATAAGAACGTCCGGTTCTTGCCCCAGTATGGCTGTAAAGGAATCTGTTGCCCGTTTTCGGTTGGCTGCCAGGAACCGGCAAAAACAGGGTTTTTATAATCCGACGGAAAGTTTCGATTATAACCTTCGTGTCCGCCATCCGACTTTGACCACTCAACAATTGCTTCGGCCACGCTACGTCCGTAGGCAATCGAGCGTTCATTTACGGCCTGATCACTCTCTTTGTATTGTAGCAGCAATTGATTCTCCAGCGAGTCAATTTTTGCTTTGTTTGCTGCGGATGTATTCGCAAACATCGTCTTCAGAACTACGGCTTCGGCAGCATTGGCGCTGAGTGCCCAGTTGTAGGGCTGGCTGATATTTGCTTTGGGTAAGCTGGACAAACCCTGCAACTGACCGGCAAGCGATTGATGATCTGTTGTTCCGTTGACGATGGCCTCGTACATGGTAAGGCCACTGTAGCCAAGTGCCCGGGCAGCCACTGGTGGCGTAAACCCAGCACTGTTCCGAACCAGGTAAAGACTCATATCGGCCCACTTAACAGCCACCTCGCTACTAAACTGATCGGCCGTTTTAGTTTTGGGACTGACGGGTTCTTCCGACAAATTCGGATGGCAGGCTTGCAGTGACAGGAGGCTCAGCCCAACAAGTGTCAGCGTAGCACGCTTCAGCGTAAATTTTGAGTTGTGTTTCATTGTAATTTGTTGTTTTTGGCGAAAAAGATTTTGATTCTGTAGCACAGCCGGACAAATCTGCCAAGGGGGAAAAGAGCTGTTCTGTCTCGTCTGTGATGACGGTGCAAAGGTAGATACGTGGCTTATGGCGCTCCTAAAGATTGGGGTATACCAAACGTAGACGGATGGTAAGCAATGAGGTGAACAAAAGGTGAACAAAAGCAAAAAAGCCTTTCCTAAGTACCGAAAAGGCTTTTCTGCTTCCGCTGGCAAAGGCTACCGCGATTTCCTAGCCACAGTTTACCTTCCGCACACCTGTTTGGGGGCGATGTTCACAAGTCGTATACCTACTTTGCCTGATAGGACCATGGCTTACTGTCAATCAATCGCTGCCAACATAAAAAAAGGACCCGGTACGTACCGGGTCCTTTTGTATAGATTCAGAAAGAGCGGTTTATAGCTTCACACTAACCCATTCAATTGAATTCTTGACGTTGGGCTTGATCACTTCGTAGGCCACCAGCAGTTGGTTGCCAACCACAATGCCACTGGCGTTGGAGCCGCCCTGGGCGTTGGGCACAAACTGCGTCGTGGGCGTTGCTGAACCGCTCAGCGTCCGGTAAGCAATCGTAGCGGTCGGCTCATTTTCAGAAGCTTTTACTTGCTCCCAAAGCAACACGGACGACTGCGGAGCCTGTACCAGATACGCATTCTTTGCCGTTGGTTCGTCGATCACAAACAGGCGCTTGCCCGCATCCGTAACCAGACGAATGCCGCGTGAATCCTCGGCGCCCGAGAACCAGGCTACCAGCGGCCCGTTGGTACCGATCGCCGACGTTGGACCCGAGTGGGGGCAACCGTTCACTTTCCAGTTGTCCTTGAACAGAATGCGGGGGCTCGAAAATGTCCTGCCGTTGTCGGTAGACACCATCGTAGCGATGTCCCGAACGTTATCGTTGTTTTCGCGGTAGTACATGTGCAGCTGGCCTTTCGGATCGACCAGCAGACTGATCGGGCAGCAATCGCAAACGAAGGGGTCGAGGGTGCGCTCTGCACTGAACGAATCGCCCGACGACGTAACAAACCGGAGGTCCCGTGAGTGAGCCTTACCTTCAATGTCATTCAGGTACGCTACGGCTACTTCCCCGTTTGCCAGCACCGTTGCATCGAAGAAGCCACGTACTACGTTCGGCGATTTATCGCTGTGAACGGAGGCAGGCTGCGTCCAGGATTTACCGCCGTCTTTCGATACAGCATAGACAATTTGCAGATCGCGCGGCCGTCCACCACCGGCATTTGCTTTCGGAGCGGCCGGCTGGTGACCTTCATGATGGGTTGCGCCCGCACCGTGGCCGGCATGTGCATCCTGGTTTGTAGTCGCCTGCGTGGCTGCCTGTTCCGGACCGCGCAGCGCGAAAACCGCCATCATGGTGCCGTTTTTCCTGAAGAGCAGCCGGGGACGCATAAGCCGTGAGTTGCCGATGCCCGCCGATGAATGGATCAGTTGCTTGTCGCCAAAGGTCTTGCCTTTGTCGGGCGAGAGCGCCCAGTAGAAGTACACAACTCCGTTATCGTCTTTCTCGGTCCACGACATGGCCACCTGACCCTGAGGTGTCTGCATCAGGAATGGAACGGCATAGGCCCGCGTGGGGTCGGCAAACTTGTCGGCGGCATGGCCGTTGTGCATAACGGCCGCGAGCAAGCCAAGGCACAACAATAGGTTAAGTCTGTATTTCATAGCGAATTAGGATGAACACTTATTTTTTACGGGTAAAACTGGTTGTTAAAATCGGTACGACACTGTTGTAACGAACTGGCGGGGCGGAATCGGCATAATGCTGTATCGGTCGTGAATCAGGTAATTCAATTCGTTGGTAATGTTCGATACCTTAGCCAGCAGGGATATTTTCCGGTAGGTGTAGCCGGCCGTAAGGTCGATTGTAGTAAAGCCACTCAGCGGAATCAGGCGGTTGAATTCAGGCGTTTGTCCAACGGTGTTGTTCAACCCGCCATTCCGCGCACCGGTATAGAAGGCTGACGCGCCTACCTTCAGGCCACGAAGCTGCGGCAGATCGAACGTATAAAAGATAGTGGCATTGGCAGTGTGAGCGGGGTTATTAATCAGGCGCTCGCCCAGAATCGGCGCTCCTTTTACCGTCGACGTTTGCGTATATCGCATGTAGTTATACCCGTACCCCGCAATGAAGAACAGGTTTCGGGACAAATTGCCATTGAGGTCAATTTCCAGCCCGTCGCTGGTCGTCTCGCCGGTAAACTCTTTTACGTTAGCGTCCGTATTGGGTGAACCATCGAGCTTGAACGGTGCCATCTGCGCGAAGTCGCTGTTGACAATGTGATAGACACTGACATTGGCTGAGAGTTTACCGCCCAAAAGCTCATTCTTCGACCCAATCTCATATTGGTCGACAATGGAAGGGCGCAGCAACTGACCGTAAATATCGACGCCTGAGTTAAGTGTGAAATTGTTGGAGTAGCTGGCGAACAGCGAGTTCGTTGACCAGGGCTGATAAATCAGGGCAACCTTCGGCGAAAAAGCCCGGTCGTACTTTGTGGCCGTCGCACTCCTTGATTCGGCATTGGTGCGCAGGTCGAGAAGCTGAGGTTGTACCGCTTTCTGGTACGACCAGCGCAGGCCGGCAAACACTTTGATCTTATCGGTCAGGCTAATCAGATCCTGTGCATACACGCCCATCCGGTACGAAGGCGACGTTGTCCGGGTGATCGCCGTGGCATCCGGGATGTCATTCCGAACCTCAAATTTATTTGGGTCAAGGATGTTAATTCTGTCATAAGTCACAACTGGTTTGCCGCCACTTGTGATGGTGAAGGCATTGCTGACACTGACGATATTGACCAGATCGGTACCCACCAGCGTCTGGTGTTCGATCGGTCCGGTGCTGAACCGACCATTCAGGTTGAGCTGACCCGTGTAGTTTAGTTCGCTGGTTTTAGCCCGGCTCAGTGAGCGGCTCCAGTCACCGTTGGCGGCAATATTGTTGTTCGGAACTCCGGCTCCGTAGGAACTGATATCGGTACGTTGCGCAGACGTAATGAAATTCAGCCGCCAGGTATTGCTGAAAGCATGGTCAACGGTCAACGACGCACTCGTCTGATCCATGTTGTTGTAAGCCCAGCGGGTGTTGATGAAACGTGACCGGGGGATGTTGGTCGGAATAACGGCCTGCTGGTTGGCATTCAACGAACCGACACCGTTATCGGGCGTCAGGTTTGAGCGCAGGTAGTCGCCCTGCAACAAAACGGTTGTTTTCTGGCCGAGCCGGTACAGCAGCGACGGATTGACGTATACCCGATCCGTTTTGACGACATCGCGGTAGCTTTTCGCTTTCTCATACGTACCAACCACCCGAAACGCTAGGTTTTTGGCCAGCGGTCCGTACACATCCACGATGGGTTTAAGCAGGTTGTAACTGCCAACCCGCATAGACACTTCGCCCCCGTAGGTGAACTTCGGTTTTTTAGTGACCATGTTGACAACCAGGCCGCCCGATACGTTACCATACAGCAAAGCGGCACTACCCTTCAGCACTTCAACCGATTCCAGGGTGCTGGCCTCCGGAAAACCGGCTGTATTGGAAATTACTCCGTTTTTGAAAATGCTGCCGGCTGCTCCGGCAATGCTGATGCTATAGCCTCGGGCCGAGAAGGTTTCGGCAACACCACCCCGCTGCTGGGTCAGCGACACTCCACTCACGTTTTTGAGGGCGTCGCCCAGGCGCGATATCTGCTGATTTTCAATAACTACTCTGCTGACAATACCCGTTGTCTGGGGCAGATCGAGCGGGGCAATGTTAGCTTTCCCGAAGGTCACTACCTGCCGGGTACCCGTAACCTCAACCTCATTGAGCTGAGCCGCGTTTTCAGAGAGCGTTACGTCAGCGGTGGTTGTCTGACCCGCAACGACGGTTACCGGTTTCTCCTGGCGCTGCAAACCAACGTAAGTAACGACCAGGGTATACGTACCACTCGGAATGGATTTAAGAACAAACGAACCGTCGTCGGCCGTGATAGTCCCTTTCCGTATTTCTTTAAGCGCTACGTTCACAAAAGCGGCCGGCTTGGCATCCAGGGTAGTGACAACACCCGTTAGAGACCCCGTATCCTGAGCGGTTGCGCTGGTTGTATAAAAGAGAAGGCAAGAACAAAACGTGAACAGACAACTATAGAGGAGCTTCATTTATTTAGATTAAATATAAACAGTGGCAAATATAAGGCTCCGCGGATAAAACTTACAAGCATAAATTAGAAATCAATTAGAGAAACTTTTTGAAGCGCTTAGGCTGCCTATTGAAGATGGGTTGGTTTGCCCATGCGTATTACAAAGCGGCATGGTTGCTGTGACAATAGATTTTTGGTAATCTCTACGATCATCCGTGAAAGAGAAGCTGCCATTGATGAAACGATGCTTAGTACCTAGAGGATAGCCACATAGCACAGAGTAACCGGTTGTTCAGAGCCGCTCATTTGTAGAATATGGAGTACCGAAAAAGCCGCAAGCATGAGTCAGGTATAGTTCGGTTACCTGCAATACACTCATTTATAAAGGGTTATTTGGACGGTGGCATGACATTTGCCCAAAGTTGTTTGTTGGCTGCTACTTAACTGGTAGGTTGCTAACGAACTTCTTTTGTCAGTAATCAATGTGTTATTCTGTTTGATACAACTATGCTGCAGGAGCAACGAATTGAAAAAGCTGTACATATGTTTAAAGCAATTGCTCATCCCATGCGTTTACAGATCACGCTTTTGTTGGGGCAGAAGAAGGAGCTAACCGCCACGACCATTCAGGAATATCTGGACGCTGATCAGTCGCTGACATCCCACCACCTGGTTTTTATGAAGAACAAAGGGCTGCTAACCACCCGGCGGCAGCATAAGAACGTCTATTATTCGTTGGTAGAGCCGGGTCTGGCCAATGGCATCGCTGTATTGCTGGATGTGGTTGGCTCAACGATCTAAGGGTAGGTAACAGTATTGAGTAAATACAACTGATAGTGGTTCACAGTCCAACCAGCAAAATAATCAATTCATTCCTTTGCTTTTAAAACCTATATTTAAGATAGAGTATTGGGTAACTATTTGTCATTGAGAAGCTTATATATGGTATGATGATCATTGGCAAGTAATAAACCAAAACATATTATCATACCGATTACTCAAACCATACACAATCCGTTTGGACGCATCTGACTAATGTTGTTTACTTTGCTTAAAGTTCAACTAAATCAGAAAGAGACACATGAAAAAATTCTTCGCTTCTTTAGTAATTGCTTCTTTACTATTGACTTGTACCCAGTCTTTTGCTCAGCTTGATGTTGATAAAGGATCTAAGTTTCTGAATGCAGGTATTGGGCTTGGCGGCTGGGGTGGTATTGGCTATGCTGGTGGTTTGGGACTTGGCGCATCTTTCGAAGTAGGTGTTGCCAAAAATATCACAGTCGGTGCTGTTGGTGCTTTCCGGAGCTACAGCGGTTTTGGATCATACTACAGCATCGGTGGCCGTGGCTCGTACCACTTCAATGAAATATTAAGTATATCAGATGATAAGGTCGACCTATACGCTGGCCTTGGCCTCATTTACAGTGGATGGAGTTGGAATGATACTTATGTGGGCTTCCGAAATTCATACGGTGGTATAGGCTTGGGTGGACACGTTGGTGCCCGTTACTTTTTTAAGCCAGCGTTGGGCGCGTTTGCCGAAGCAGGTTTCGGAGTAGCTCCGCTGCAACTGGGTTTGTCATTCAAGTTCTAATCCAGATGACTATAAGCAAAAGAGCCCCTGCCATGTTAGCAGGGGCTCTTTTGCTTTAAGAAAAGCTTACTCCCTAGCTGGTTCCTGCAGGCTCGTTACGCCCATGTTCCAGAGGATGAACGAGTATATATCAGCCATCGTTTCCAGGTTCTTCTTCGTATTGCTGGCCCCGTGACCGGAGTTGGTATCAATGCGAATCAATACCGGATTAGCCCCTTTGTAAGTTTGTTGCAGCGTAGCTGCGTACTTGAACGAATGTGCCGGTACAACCCGGTCGTCGTGATCGGCGGTGGTAATCAGCGTGGCTGGATAGTTAACGCCCTCCCGGATATTGTGGATGGGCGAATACGCGTACAGCGCTTTAAACTCCTCCGGGTTTTCGCTGCTGCCGTAGTCGGCAATCCAGTTCCAGCCAATGGTAAACTTATGGAAACGCAGCATGTCCATTACGCCCACCTGCGGAATGGCAACGCGGAACAGGTCGGGGCGCTGGTTCATAACCGCCCCCACCAGCAGGCCACCGTTGGAGCCACCCCGAATGGCTAGTTTCTGGGGTGAGGTATACTTCTGAGCAATCAGGTACTCGGCCGCCGTAATGAAATCATCAAAAACATTCTGTTTTTTAAGCTTCATACCCTGTTCGTGCCAGGTTTCGCCGTATTCGCCCCCTCCGCGCAGGTTGGCCTGGGCGTAGATGCCACCCTGTTCCAGAAACGGAACCAGCAGTGCATTGAACGATGGGGGCAGGCTGATGTTGAAGCCGCCGTAGCCGTACAGCAGCGTTGGGTTGTTGCCGTCCAGTTTCAGGCCTTTGCGGTACGTCACGAACATAGGAATTTTCGTACCGTCTTTGCTGAGATAAAAAACCTGTTTCGTCTCATAATCAGCAGGCTTGAAGTTCACTTCAGGAGCGCGGAAAACGGTGCTTTTTCGGGTGGTTATGTCGTAGCGATAGATCGTGGGCGGGAACGTAAACGATGAGAAATTATAGAATACGTAGCTGTCGTCCTTCTCGCCCCCAAAGCCGCTGACGGACCCAATAGCCGGCATGTCGATCTCGTTTTCGAGCGTCCCGTTGTAGGCATACACGTACACGCGCGAGGTTACGTCTTTGGCGTATTCGACAAACAGCTTGCCACCGGCCGCATTAACACCACCTTCGGCAATGGGTTCCGGTTTTTCCGGAATGAGGGTTGCAAACGTTTTCCGTTTTGAATCGTACGCAACCACCTTACTGTTGGGTGCTTTTTCGTTTGTCGAGATGATTAGCCGGTCGCTGTCGTTGTCGACTACGCTGTAGCTGTAATCCGTAATCTCGGTCACAACCGACACAAACGCAGGCTTGGGCGAACGGGTATCCAGCGCGTAGAGGGCGTTGCCGTCCTTACCCTGACCGCGGTCACTGATCGTCAGAATGGCAAATCGTTCGTCGTCGGTTGTGCTGACGAGGTGAAACCGCTGCGGGTTTTTCGGGTCTTCGTACACCAGCCGGTCGGCCGACTGGGACGTGTTCAACGTGTGAAAAAAGACCTGGTGGTTTTCATTTCTGGCCGCCAGCGCGCTGCCTTCCGGTTTTGGATAGCGGCTGTAATAGAAGCCGTTACCCTGCCAGGCTGCATTCGAGATTTTTACCCAATCAATGGTTTCGGGCAGGTATTGCTTGGTTGCCAGGTCCATGATACGAAACTTCTGCCAGTCTGATCCGCCTTCGGAGAAGCCCACTACGGCATATTTCCCATCTTTCGACAGTTTGAACTCTACCAACCGGGTCGTACCGTCGGGGGAAAGCGTGTTCGGGTCGATCACCACCTCGGGCGTACCGGCCAGACCTTTCTGGCGGTACAACACGGACTGATTCTGGAGCCCGTTGTTCTTGTAAAAATAAAACCAGTCGCCTTTGCGGACCGGGGCTGAATACTTAGGGTAGTTGTACACGTCTTCCAGCCGCTGCTGCAACTGCGCCCGGTACGGAATTTTAGACAGGTAGTCGAACGTGACCTTGTTCTGTGCCTTGACCCACTGAGTTGTTTCGGCCGAGCGGTCGTCTTCCAGCCATCGGTAGGGGTCAGTTACCCGTGTGCCGTGGTACGTATCAACCTGATCGACGCGCCGGGTCTGGGGGTAAGTCAGTGGTACAGACGGGTTAGCGCCCGACGTCTGAGCGAAGGCAGCAAATGAACTTGACATGAGTAGTAATCCAATCTGAATATGAAGTCGCATAGGTTCCATCTTTAAAAAAACCGTATAATTAGATAAAGTTCAGGGTTTTGGCGGGGTAGTGCAATGGCTTTGCCGAAAAGGGACGAATAATTAGGATGGGTCATTCTAATTTGTTGAAATTTTTATAACTAGATAACTCATTGACAAGTATCTCATCTGATTGGCTCACGTCCGAATGATCCAGTATCGGTATCTGATCATCCGCTGCCTGATTGGCTTGTTGGGGGCGCTGGCGCTACCCGGATGGTCGCAGACTGGCCCGACGCTACGTGTCGATCATATCGGCGTGAACGATGGGTTGACCCAGGGATCGGTGTATTACATGCTCAAGGACAGCCGGAGCTTCCTCTGGTTTGGTACGCAGGATGGCCTCAACCGCTACGACGGCCATCGTTTCCGAACCTTCCGGCCGTCGTCGAGTGAACCCGGCCACATTCAGGGCGTCAATATTTTTGGTATCATCGAAGACCCCGACGGTAATCTTTGGGTTGGTACCGAAGCCGGCCTGAATCGGTACGACCGGCAGCGCGACCGATTTACCTGTTATTACGCCACGCAACCGGTGAAGCCGGGCGAACAGGTGCGTAGCCGGAAACCGGTGCTGAGCCGGACACTACCGTTTTATGTTGATAAAACCGAGCTGCTTTACCTCAATGATGCCGAGGGACTGGTTCGGCTTAATTATCACACCGGTCAGAAAACGATACTTAATCCATCGCTTCATCCAACCAAAGAATATGACCTGCAAAGCTCTACCGTCCGGACGCCAACCGGCGACGTCTGGCTGCATGCGCCCAAGGGCCTGATGCGGTATAACCTGCGCGACCGGACCTTACACCACTATTTCAGCGGGCAGCCTGACGACCAGACCGGACCGGCAAGAGCCGTTTTTTCGTTTTACGTCGATACCGATAACATCGTCTGGATTGGCTCCAGTTCGGGCCTGATCCGATTCGATTACCGGCGCAATACGTACCAGACGTACGAGACAATGGGCAGTATGGCCCTGAGCCCTATCTATAGTATCGCGGCCGATCAGCGTGGGCGGCTTTGGCTCGGAACCCAGCGCGACGGGGTGCTATACTTCAATAAACGCCTGCAAACGTTCGGGCAGGTCAATACATTCACCAACGATTTCAGGCGGTTGAACGATTTTGAAGTAAGCAAAGTATACGTTGATAATCTGGGCGTAATCTGGGCGAATGCCGACCCCGATGGGCTGGCTCGTATCGTACCGGATGCGTTTGTGTTCGGCGGCTTTAGCAAACGCCAGACGACCGCCGAACTGCCCGACGATCAGCGCCTGAGTCATTATTCAATCCGGGGTTTTCTGGAAGAGCGGCCCGGCCGATTATGGGTGGCAACCGAAGATGGTATTAACGTACTGGATCTGGCTACAAACCGGGTTGTCAGGCGTTATCTGATCAACGGCATTCAGGAAATTGAACGACGTAGTAAGCTGCCCATGCACAATCTGGTCAAGTGTTTGTACCGCGATTCGCAGCAGCGCATCTGGGTTGGCTCCTTAGGCGGGGTGCTGCTGTTCCGCCCCGAAACCGAAACGTTCGAGCCAGTGCTGTTCTCGTCTTCCTCCAGCCTCGTTACTTCCAACTACGTCCGCAACCTAGTCAATGTAAACGACAGCACCCTGGTAGCCGCGACCGAAGATGGCCTGTACGCTCTGAACACCCGTCAGCGTACGTGGTCCGTATTGCCGGTGTTGCCCGGGGTGAACATATTCAGTTTGTGGTTTGATACACGAACCCAACGGCTTTGGGTCGGTACGTATCTGAAGGGGTTTGTGTGCTACCAGCTGCCATCGGCTGATCGGCCCAGCGCATGGCGTCGGGTGTATGCCGGCCTGAACGGATGCACGGTGCTGCACATCCGGCAGGATGCTCATCAACCTAAACTGTGGTTAGCTACCGATCGGGGCGTCGCTACGTTTGATACGGTTACGGCCCGCACCGCTTTGTACACTGTTCAGCAGGGGCTGGCCAACGCGTTCGTTTACGGTACCCTTTCCGATAGCGGGCGAAACGTATGGATGAGTACCAACCGGGGCATATCGCGGTTCGATCCATCGACCAGGACGTTCAAGAACTTTACGCTCAGCGACGGGCTGCAGGGGTACGAATTCAACGGGAATGCCTTTTGCCGGACGGTTAACGGCGAGTTTTTCTTTGGGGGTGTCAATGGCTTCAACCGGTTCCATCCGGATCAGTATCGGGCCAGTTCATTTAACCCCAGAGTGCATATCTATAACCTTCGCATAAACGAAGAGCCCTTCGAAACGGAACACTACGTCGACGAAACGAGCGAAATCGACCTGAGCTATGATCAGAACACGGTCTCGCTCGAATTTGCCGCACTCGATTATTTCAGCAATGGATACAACACGTACCAGTATCAGCTTACCGGCTACGATGCCCAATGGGTGTCGGCTGGTGAACGCAACTACGTCCGGTACGCAAACCTGCCCCCCGACCGCTACGTTTTTCAGGTCAAAGCTGCCGGTCGGGATGGCCACTGGGGTAGTCAGGTTCGTCAACTGATTATTCACATCCGGCCTCCGTTCTGGCAAACGTTGTCGTTCATGCTGCTCGTGGTGCTGACCATTGGCCTGCTGGTTTTCGCCTGGATTCGTCGGCGCGAAAACGCCATCCGGCACCAGCAGGCTGACCGGCTCCGGCTTGCCTACGACATTCAGGAACAGGTCAAAAAGGATATCGCCCGTGATCTGCATGACGAAATCGGCACTCGATTAGCTACCCTGAAGCTCTACACGACCCGGCTGGCTCAGTTCGTCGATGAAACCGCCGAAGTGCGTTCGCTCAAGGAAAATATATTTGGGCTGATCGGCGATACGATTAGTGATGTTCGGAATCTCCTCCGAAAACTGAACCCACAAACGCTGGAGCAGTATGGCTACGTAGCGGCCGTAGAAGAGTTGTTCAATCGCATCAATGCAACCAGCACGGGCACGCTCAATGCATACCTGGAGCTGACCAATGCGCCGGGCGCCGATACCCCCGAGGCCGATGGCCAGGCCGACAGTCTGTTGGGCAACCGTTTGCCTGCCGGCATGGAAGTGATGTTGTACCGGATTACGCAGGAGCTGGTGAACAATTCTCTCAAACATGCCAACGCCAGCCGGATCGACTTGTCCATTCAAGGGTTTCCGGATCGCTTGGTGCTGATCTATTCTGACAACGGGCAGGGTTTTGATTACACGAAGTCCCGGCAGGCAGGCTCCGGACTCGGCATCGGCAACATCGAATCGCGGGTGGCTATTCTGAATGGTCGGGCCGACTGGCAGACACAGCCCGGCCGCGGTATCCGCATCACCATCGAAATTCCGATTAACCGCACCTACCGACGTCCGCCCAACAAATCCGAGCCGTTGTCTCAGCCGCAGTGAGCCGATAGCAGCCCGACACGGGGAATTAGCCCAGCCGGGTCATTCAGGAGCATTTTCTCAAAAAGCCGAACCGTCGCGGCTGCATCGCCCTGCGCCCGGTGGCGGTCATTGAGCGGAATATCGAGGGATTGGCACAGATTTCCCAGACTGTAGGAGGGCAGGCCCGGAAACAGCTTCCGGCTTAGCCGTACGGTGCAGAGTGTTCGCCGGAAGTAGTCGCATCCCAGCCAGTTCAGCTCTTTCCGGATGAAATTGAAATCAAAGCCGACGTTGTGAGCCACGAAGATCGCATCCTCAGTAATACTCATGACCTCATTGGCAACGTCGTCAAAGGTCGGTTCGTACTGAACCATCTCGTCGGTTATGCCCGTCAGGCGGCTGATGAACGGAGGAATCGGCTGGCCGGGGTTCAGGAGGGAATGAAAGGTGTCGACAATCTGTCGGCCATCATGTCGGAAGATGGCAATCTCGGTCAGGCGGGTAGGGCCTTTTACGCCCCCGGTGGTTTCGACGTCAACGATACAATACACGCCTTAAAGATACGAAAAATATACGCTCGCCGTTGAGTGGAGCAGTACGTCTGCTCCACCTTTTCAACAGCCTGTTAGCGGGAAGCCTGAAGCGGCCGCAGTTCCATCGGCCGACGGGCGACGACCCCCTGCCGGATGAGTCGCAGGGTATAATCAAGGATGTAGTCGCGATTCAGCAACAGGTCCTCGTACGTCCGCTTGACCATAAAATCCGGCTCTACCGTAAAACCATTGGCGCGGTCGGCATCAACATCATGCACCAGTTTTTTCAACGGAATCCGGACCTGAATGCGGGAGTTGGGCAGGGTTACCATCTTAAAATGACCGGCAAAATCACCCCAGTAAGCGCTTCCGCTGGCTTCGCCGATGTATGTGCCCATGTTGGCATCGAGCGTCTTGGCCATGACGGATGTCGTAGCCGAAAACGAAGCGCCATTGACCAGAAAATACAGGTTTCCTTTGAACTGCTGTTTATGTGGCTTATACCGGTGCCGTGACGACCGGCTGGCGAACCCACCGCTTCCATCGGGCTTGTAACGTAAACTAAAATTCAGCGCCGAGAACGGGTTCCAGCGAGTTACCAGTTCGGCACGGGCGGCTTTCTTCATTTGCTCCCGCTGCATGATCGTGAACGAACCGGGCATCCAGTACCGGAGCAACTGGGCTGAGTTCAGCACGAGCCCCCCGCCATTGCCCTGCATATCGACGATCAGGTTCTGTACGTTCTGCCCACGGATTTGCTCAAACGCCTGTTTCAGCCGCCGGTTAAATGACCACTGGAACGGATCCGTTTTTTTGAGTCCCATGAACGATGAAATGCGCAGTACGGCCGTTTGGGTCAACGTATCAACCATCCGGACCGACAGGTTTGGCCGGGTGTCGATTTCATGGGAGTATCGCCTGCGGAAACGTGACCGGAAGCCATCGAGTGACGGACAACGCACCCGAGTGTAGCGGATGATTGTGTCAGCGGGTAGCCGGTAAGAAATGGAAACTGAATCGGCAGAGCCAAACCACGCTGCGTAATAATCGGCAAATTGCACCATGCTCCACTGCCGCCGGCCAGTCAGGTTGTCGCCGTCTGAGCCGGAGCGATCGTTTTCCATCAACTCCTGATGTAAACTGGCCACCGTTCGCCCATTGATCGTCAGCAGTTCCGTACCCCGCCGAAGCGACGTATCGGAAGACACATTGTGGGTGATAAAGTAATCGTCGCTGGTGCCGACCTGACGGATGTAAAACGGAATGAACCGGGTTGATTTTCCGATGTAATTTTTCCGGTGGTTCAGGTTGGTATGCCCATCCTTGATGGCAGCAACGAGCGGACTGACGTGCCGAAAAAACGTGAGGTAGTCCATCGGAGCCGTCAGGCTGTTGTACAGCGAGTCATACAATTGCTCCATGCGCGGTTTGGGGGTGTAGTACCCAACACCAGGATGAAGAAGGTCGAGCTTGCGCTTAAGGTAGTTGAAATCTTCGCGGGCTTCCTTAGGGGTAATCGTTTGTGCAGTTGACGTATGGGCCAGCCCAATCCACAGTCCTGCCAGAAACACCAGATGGCCAAATTTCATTGCGTAAAGTCACGGTAAAACACCAGGTCTGTCGACGTGGTCATGTTGAACCGTGAAGTTAAAAAATGGCGAAACAAATTTCAATAGAAATTGTTTACTGGCTCATCAAAATTTTGTCTCTTCCTAATTTGGCAGAGCTAAACGAATTAGTCCGTATAAAAGTAAACCGCTCGGACCCAGCATAAAACACAAAAGCAGACATGGTACGAGCCAGCCATGGTGAATGCCCCGGGTCTGCCCATCCCGCAGGACATAGCTGCCCGCCACCAAATCAAAAGCCAGATAATGAATCCATCCGGCCAGCACAGCCTCTTTCTGGCCGGTGAAAAGCGACTGTACGCCAGCCAGCGTAGAAAACGCCTGAAAGTCCAGTGCCGGACCATTGCCGGTCGATGGAATATTGAAAAGCCAGTAGAGGTACATGCCGGCCAGAATCATTGGAATTGGCAACATTCGGGCCAGGATCTGGGTCATGCGCCATTGAGGGGCTACAATCATCAGTATCCATTGAGGCAGCACCAGCAGGTTGGCGTACTGAAAGGCGGTTTCGGGGGTCATGGCGGGGTGGTTTACCAGTGAAGCTAAACAAAAAATAGGCATAACCCCAAAAAGGTCAGTGCAATGACCTAAAATGCTGGTTTCTCACATTACCGGTAGTTATCCACACCTGATTGTGGATAACTTAAACTCTGGTTGATAGCCAGACCAAACCGATCGGGCTAAGCTTCTGCTTACGTTCCAACTCATCGGTCGCGCCTTAGCGGTTTCAATGGTCCGAGGTTTCCAAACATTCTATTCACATAAAAAAACACGCCATACTCTCAGAGCATGGCGTGTTGCAATAGTATTGAAAACCAGTCTAGCGAACCGCCCGGCGGTCAGGGTTACCGTCCGGATCACCCGTCACCGTACCGTTGTAGTACAAACGGCCGGCGTTGACCAGCAGAATTCCCGCTACGTGAGGAGTAGCCATTGATGTACCGCTAAGGGTAGCGTAGGACCCGTTCTTATACGTAGACTGGATGCTCACGCCCGGCGCCGAGATGTCGATCGGGGGATTGCCGTAGTTCGAAAAGCTGGCAAACCGGTTGTTCGAATCAAACGCCGATACGGTATAGATCCGGGAGCCGTTTACCCGCCCCGGCGATGAGTTGTTCGCGTTCCGCGACTCGTTGCCAGCCGCCAGCGCAAAGTAGATGCCTTTGTTGGACGCATTCACAACCGCATTGTCCAGCGCCGACGAGATGCCGCCACCCAAACTCATGTTGGCTACGTCGCCCGCCCGGCCGTTGGCCGCTACGTAGTCGACGCCCGCAATAACCCCAGCGTTAGACCCGCTGCCGCTGCCCGATAAAACCTTTATCGGAACCACTGTGGCACCGGCTGCTACCCCCACAACACCCACTGTGTTGTTACGGGCCGCAATTGTACCGGCAACGTGGGTACCGTGGCCATTCAGATCGTCGGGCGTTGGTTCCGTTGAGATGAAGCTTCGGCCGCGCGTCTGGCTAACGTTCAGGTCTGGGTGATCCAGATCAATACCGGTATCAATTACCCAGGCTACGTTTGAACCGGTGTAGTTAACGGCTCCACCGATGCGGGTAATACCCCAGGGAGTTGTCTGGGCCTGCGCCGTTACGCCACCGCCCGGCAGCCGGAGCTGAATCGTCTGATCCGGTTCTACCGATTCGACGAACGGCAGCCTTTGCAGAATCGCCACTTCTTTGGGAGTTAATGAAACGGCAAATCCTTTCAGCGCCGATACGTAGACTTGCTTGGCACGCTGGGCAATGTCGGATCCGGCCAGCCGCCCGATCAGACCACGCATGCCAACAAGCCGGGTTTCATACGCAGCCGACTGTTCGGGGAGCAGGTTAGCCAGCGATGCGTCTTCTTTCAGCGTAACAATGTACAGTTCTTCGTCTGCTGATGCCCGGGCCGATCCATCTCC
Source organism: Fibrisoma montanum (assembly GCF_003583365.1). Lineage (GTDB taxonomy): Bacteria > Bacteroidota > Bacteroidia > Cytophagales > Spirosomataceae > Fibrisoma > Fibrisoma montanum. Next base: position 1,273,376 of record NZ_QXED01000001.1, on the reverse strand, counting down.
GCTATACCGCACGAGGTCATTAGGCACCGATGTGTTTGTACTAACAGCCTCAGGTTCATTGATTTGACAGGAGGCCAGCAAAAGGGGCAGGCATAGGCCTACTAAGGCACTTTTTGAGAAGTGTGACATAAAAGTTTAGAAGGTAAAGTTTGCTTTGACTTGTGTGAGGCCTCGTCTGAAAATTAGAAATTAAAATGATTTGTACAAAATAAAATATGAAAAATAGTAAATTTTTACTACCCCTTTTTTATTAACATATTCACAGGTTTCTCAAATATTAACTAAGAATCAGTTACTTATTTAGAAAAAGAATGAACAAAAAAATGTCTATAAAAGCTATTGGTCAACCAACGTCGTAAGCGGGTATCCGAAGCGTTATCCTGGTACGGCTGGTTGATCAGAAACGCCATCGCGCCTGCACTTTCACCTCCGACTTATGGGGCGCATTGATCTGGTCGAGGTCGGAGCCAACCGTTTCCTGATTGGTCAGATCAGTTCTGGCCCAGCGTACCCAGATATCCAGATGCCGGTTCAGGGTGTACTGAGCCAAGACATAGTGCCGGATGCCCCGGTTAAAATAAGCCGGAAAGGAAAATGCATAGAGTACATCGCGCTCGTATACGTACTGACGGCTATCATAACTATCGGTGCCAAACAGGGCAAGGCGGCCACTCAGGCTTAAACGACCCCGCTCGACCGTAATATCCTGTACCAGAGTAAATCCCGTAGACGCTGCCTGTCTCCTGTAGGCAAAACTACCTACCTGCGCTCTTGACCGTAATGTAACACTGTGCCATGGACTATACTCCGCGTTCAGTGCGATGCTCCGGCGCGTAGTGCCGACGACTTCTTTAGGGGAGGTTTTGCTGCCGGGGCGGTTTTTCTGTTTGTGCTCTTCGTGGTATACGGCGTAGAACGTTGTCTGACGGTTTGGGGTATAGGTTGACTGAAGGATGTAATCAAACCCACGCGATGGCTTATCGACGAGGTATTTCAGCCACGGAAAACGATAAATGTCGAGAAAGCCACCAACGGTTAAGCGCCGATACACGCTATACTTGATGCCAGTGTATGCGCCGGATTCGTTGATGGTTCGGCTTCCTTCGCTAAATCCGTTGCCGTAGAAGCTGTGGAAGTTTCGATCGTAATGGCGCAGCACCACCGAAAGATCCAGCCGGCGGGTCAGGCTGGCCAACACGCCGGCCACTCCCCCCATGCCTCCGCTATTGGTCTGCGAGCCGGCACTACGGGCCACCTCGGCAAAAAGATTCAGGTTATGCCAGACGTAACCCCCGTGTAAGCCAACGACAAAGTTTTGCTTGCCGGTAAACTCAAACTGGTTATACGGTAAATCGCGCTTGCGGTACGTCTTGTCGAACATGGTGTGCAGGACCGTCAGACCCAGTTGAATCTGGTGGCGGTTGTGGTACAGCAAATGCCCGCCGAGGTTGGTTTCGAGCAGACTTGCGTGGTCGTCCAGTTCAGACGAAGTACGGTGCAGGCCCGAGGTCAGCAGCGACGTAGCGATCGTACCTTCATCACCTTTTCCGGTGGCTGTGTTGGCATCCCGGCGATTCCGGGCCGTCAGAATCGTCAGGTCGAAGGCTGGGTGCAGGGCATAGGTTGCCGTGGCGCCCCGGAGGTAGCCGTATTCGGTGAGCGAGGTGTAGGGCCGCGCCCCGAGTGTTGGTCGCCGGACGGTCTGAATGGCTTCGGCGCTTTTGCCCAGCACAAATCCGGCCGACAGCACCAGACCCTGCCCGGTCTGCACCTGATAGTCGCCCAGCAGCAGGTTACGCCATCGACCGCGGTTTTGCACCTGCGCATGAAACGATACGTAGTCGGCCCCGTACCGCGCGGCCGATGGTTGCCAGCTCAGTACTTCGCCGGGGTCTTTTTCCAGCGTCAGGCCCAGGCTGAATGCCCGCGGCCGACTATAGCGGTACCGGGCGTACCATTGCCCGGAGCCGCCTACGTACCGGGTTGGCAATTTCCCGTTCTTGTCGGGCGTAGCGTCAGAAAATCCTTTCTGTTCTTCGAGAATCTGCTCGTAGCGGACAATCAGGTAGTTGTCCGTTGGGGTCGGCAAACCGCCCAGTAGCCGGGCATTGTCTGCAACGATCACGAACGGTAACAGGCGCCGGATGGTCGGCAGGTCGAAGTCGGGAATAGACTGAAGTTCATTCACAGACAGTAGATTGCCATTGTCCGCTCGGTACGTAAGCAGGTTATTGAGTTGCCGTTCCGAAAGCAGATACATGGCCGCGAGTTCATCGCGGGTAGCGGTGTTCAGATCGAGCGGATTTGTATGCAGTTGGGCCAGGGCGTCAAAAACTGACTGGTAATCGATGCCCTCCGTTTGAACCGGAAACAGGTCCTGAAGAAACCGGTTTAGGTCGACATCGCGATGGGGGGACTGGGTTTGGGCGCAAACAGGAACAACCAGCAGGCATCCAGCCGCCAGCAGGAGGTAAACAAATCGCAAGATGTTCTGTCAAGTTACGGTAACGCCAAAAGTCCGGGGCGCTTTATCCGGCAGTCTTTACAGAAGCAAAGAAAATAAGAGAGCCGGAGGAAACCCCCGGCTTTATCACCTTTTAATCCCTGGCGTATGTTCTCAGGCAAACCGGCGTTTCAGGATTTCGACCAGTTCGCTTACCTCATCGCTGCTCATATCCCATAAGTACTGCGACGCATAGCGATACGAAATCAGGTCGAGAGCCTGGCCGTAGTTGTTCATTTTGTCCAGTTCCTCGATGGCCTGGTTGTAGGCGCTCGGACTGTTGTTGAACAGGTGGTTGATGAACCGGAACTTCTGATTGAGGGAGATGCTCCGCGCAATGCTTTCAATCGGTGCCCGGTTGAACGACTCGCCAACGGTTGCCTGAGCCGCCGAAGCCGCGGCTTCGCGCAGCCGGTCGTTGAGCGTAGGTGCCGACTCGGTTGTTGCAATAACCGGCGTACTTTCGGTCGAGGTTGGCTGGCTGATGGCACCGGCGGGCATGGGGCTCGGCTGGCTGATGGGCGCAACCGGTTCCGGACCGGCTCCGCCGTTCAGAAACTTTGGGCCACCGCCACCAATAGTGGCTTCTTCGGCTTCGCTGGTTACCGGCACAAATTCGGCCGGTTCCGCGGGCTCCTCTCTCTCAACCGGCGCAGTAGCTATAGGCTCCGTTGGTACCAGCGGTGCCGGGGGAACGGTCGGCTCAATGGCCGTATCAAAAAACGACCGATTCGGCGCGGCCGGAATATCATCAGGAACATGGCTGCGCAGCAGGGCCGCTACGTCCATTGGTACTTTCTCTGAAAACAGGGCTACGAACTTATCATACCGCTCCAGTTCATGGCCGCGCTGGGTGAGCGCTTCGTCCAGATAGTTCAGCGCCTGGTTGACGTACACGAACGGTTTGTCGTTCATCCGCTGGGCGATATGAGCCGGAATGTACTTGTTGATGTGGGTATACCGGGTAATTTGTTTAAGTGCATCGGCGGTAAGGGTAAAGTCCGGCTGGCTGCGCAGTACTTCGTCGAAGTAGTGACGGGGATCAAAAATCATGATGATCGTCCGGCGCGTTGCTTCAGTCAGCAGGGGTTCAAGGTGCTCCCGACGTACCGAAATATGCTGTGAGACCACATTCATGAAATTTTGCAGGGCTTCCTGCACATCCGCATTGGTGTAGTCAAAATAGGGACTGCGAAACTTCTCCGCGTCAGACTTCCACTTGTCGGACAACGTACTGATGACGAACAAATTAATCTGGCTAATGGGCGTTAGTTTCAGAATTTGCTGACCGCTGATCGTTGGGTGGTGCTGAAAAAAATCGGCGGCCACCCGGCGGGCGTACGACTTGCTGTACTCGGTAAGTGCGTTAGCGTTGAACTTGTTCGACATTGGGAAAAGCCTTTATTACCTATCTACTGTCTTAGATGTTTCTGACTATGGATTGTTTATTGGCCACCGCAAATTTTCAGCCACTAATTCATTGCTGAAAACTACGTTTATTCGGTAGTAATCACAAATATTGTCCCACTGTTGTCCTTAATGGCACTTAGTTATCTGGTTTGTATTGCAGCTACCGCCGGTGGCCGGGGTCTACCCGCCCGAACAAACCGCTGCTTCGCCCTCAAAGTTACGGGCTGATACGTTCACCGCTGGCGGCTTAATACCCTGATAGCAGCAAGCTCACGAAGTGTACCAGATGAGTTGTAGCCGATATGATATACTCCACAACACTATTCCGGATTATCCAAGTAAACAGATACTGTTTTATCGTTACTATAAACTTTTGCAGCAATTTCATGACCAATTAGTAACTAAGAAACCGTACTAAAAATTTATTAACCGATATTGCACCCACACGACATGCGCCTTCCAAAGGTTCTTGTTAGTGTGGATGTAATGTCAGAAAGCCTGATATCCATGATGTCAGGCTTTTTAATGGATTTCGTTTCTTAGATTCGGTGCCCGCCAACCGGTTGACGCAGGATAAACGTAGTACCGGAATCAATGTCAAACCGCTCAGTTTTAGATAGGCTAGGTTCCGCCCCGCCCCAACCCGCTCCTAAATTTTACGACTTTACCTACTCTGGCCGTGCCGAATCTTCAGCAGGGTTTTTACTTTTGTAAATAGATGTTTCGTGGATCGTACTTGTTTTCAAGAGCCGCCAGGCCAGGAACTACAGGGCTGTCTACCTCAAAATCACATCCGGAAGGCTTGAATCGGCTCCTGCGACTGGCCGGTCAGTCCTTCTAACACGACACCGTATGTTTATTGAACCTACTCGGCGACGCGACCCACCTCACCTCCGTACCGGCTGGATTGAGGCCATCTGCGGTTCCATGTTTTCCGGTAAAACGGAGGAACTGATCCGGCGGCTTAATCGGGCCAGGATTGCCAAACTGAATGTCCGGATTTTCAAGCCTGCCCTCGATACCCGCTACCATGAAGCCGATATCGTGTCGCACAGTGCGCTTTCTATTGAGTCAATCCCTGTACAGACGGCCGGTCAGATTCTTCAGCTCGCGGGTAATTGCGACGTTGTGGGTATTGATGAAGCCCAGTTCTTTGATAAAGACATCATCGCCGTCTGTAATACCCTGGCTATCCAGGGCCAGCGGGTTATTGTGGCAGGGCTGGATATGGATTTTGCCGGGCAGCCGTTTGGGTGCATGCCCCAGCTGATGGCCATCGCCGAGTACGTAACCAAGGTTCACGCCATCTGTGTTGTTTGTGGCGATATTGCTCAGTATTCCTACCGGCTCGTGCCCTCCCAGGAGCGGGTGCTGTTGGGTGAAACCGATAGTTACGAAGCGCGCTGCCGACGCTGTTTTAACCTCGGCGACCAGGCCGGACGCAAGGAATGGGCCTACGAAGATGTCAATAATGAATGATGACGGATGAACGATAACGGCGCTTTGGTGATAAGCAGACGGGCGGGTTGGTTGGGCGCACTACTATCGTTTATTGTTCATACGGTGTCGCTGGCCCAGATTGGCACCTGGCAGACGCACGTCAGCTACCGCTCCGCTCAGTCGGTGGCGATCGTCGGGGGGAAGGTGTATGCGGCCAGTCTGAATGGGTTCTTTTACTACGATAAAGCGTCTGGTGGGGCCACCACTCTGACCAAGCAAAGCGGCCTGAGCGACGTTGGCATCAGTCGAATCATCTATCTCAACGAGCAGCAACGCTTACTGATTGCTTACCGAAACGGCAACCTCGATTTCCTTAGTTTGTCGGAAACGGGGGAGCCGGGCGACGTAAAAAATGTCAATACCATCGCCGTGGCGCAACAGCTGCCCACTGCCCGGTCAATCAATCACATCAATCGGGTGGGGAATACGGCCTACCTCAGCACAGATTTCGGCGTTGTTGTGCTCGACCTGACCCGCGACGAAATCCGGGATACGTATTTCAGCCGCACGGCCAACGGGCAGCCGGAACCCATCTACCAGACAGCCGCGACAACCGACAGCCTGTATGCGTTGGTTGGCCTGCCGGGAGGTGGTACCAGCGACCTGGGGATGCGGGCGGTCCGGCTGGCTCCTGCGGTTAATCTGGCCGATCCGGCAAACTGGCGTTCCATACCCCGGCCGGGGCCCTTGACGCTATCCATTGTGTCAAACCAGGGGCGTTTATTCGCCACGGCCAGTCAGCAGGGAATTTTTGAACGGCAGGCCGGTCGCTGGACGCTGACCCAGGCGTTGACTGATACGACTATTCTGCAATTTGCCGGCCCGGATGGCTTACTACTGGTAACCGACAACGGAGTCAGACTACTAAATGGGACCACCCTTACAAGTCCGTTGCTGTCGGCCTTTCCGCGCGAAGCCGTAGCCGATGGCGCCAATCGCGTTTGGGTGGCCGATCTGCAGAACGGATTGCTGGACGGACAAAATGGTACGTTTACCCCAATTGGACCGGAGGGACCGTCGCAGGACCAGTTTGCGGGGTTGTATGCCTATCCTCAAACACTGGTGGCGCTTCCATCAGCAACCCAGGTTTTTTCGGCCGAAGCGTTCAGCGTAGCGAACGGTCGCTGGCAGGGGCTTACCATCTCCGGCTTTCCAAGCCGCTTTACTTCCGCAGCTTACATACCGGCCGAACAACGGGTCTACTTTGGCAGCAATGGCCGGGGGCTGTGGAGCCAGGCAGAAGGGGAGCCGCTCACGCCCGTACCGCTTCCCGCCAGTATCGGCAACACGATCAACAGCCTGAGCGCCGACGTAAACGGGGACCTGTGGATTACTACGTCGGCGACGTCAACCCTACGGAATGTGCTGCACGTACGCCGGGCCGATGGCCAGTTTAACTCATTCAACATCGGTAGCCAGCTGATCGAGCAGGTCGTCGTCGCCGACAATGGCTACGTCTGGATGCGGCTGAGTTCGTTCAGTGGTATTCTGGTGTTCGACCCGGCAACCAATCGTACGCGCTTTCTCGACAGCGGACCCGGCACGGGTAATTTGCCAAGCAGCGGAGTTCGGAGCATTGCCAAGGACCGGGATGGGGCCATCTGGGTAGGCACTGATCTGGGCGTTACGGTATTCGATAACCCATCGGCCGTACTGGATGGGCGCGTAGACGCCAACCCGCCCATATTGAATCGTCGCCGGTTACTGGCGAACGAACCCATTACGTCCCTTGTCGTCGATGGAGGGAACCGCAAATGGATTGGTACGCAGAACGGCTTATACCGCGTCTCGCCCGACGGATCCCAACTGCTCGAAACGTTTACCGTGGCCACGAGTCCATTGCCGTCAAACGCCATCCGGGCGCTGGCCATCGAGCCGGTGTCGGGCGGATTGTTTGTGGCAACAGACCAGGGGCTAATTTCATACCGGGGAACGGCTACAGAACCGGCGGAGCAACTGAGCGGCCTCACTATTTTTCCTAATCCAGTACGTCCGGACTTCGGCGGAACCGTGGGCATCAATGGCCTGACCGATAATGCAACGGTCAAAATAGTTGATGCCGGTGGGCAACTGGTCTACGAAACCCGGTCCGAGGGCGGTACGGCTTCCTGGAATCTTCGCGATTATCGCGGTCGTTCGGCACAGACCGGCATTTATCTGGTTATAGTTGTGGGCCGCGATGGGGTAGAGGGCGTTGCCGGGAAACTGGCGGTAGTGCGCTGACTAAACGGATCCGCCATACTTTTAACCCGAGGCCGAGTTCGACTACGTCCTATCAATCTTTCGAATCGAAATAGCTCATGATTGTAAACGCACAGGACCCTGAAGCCCTGCAGGATTATCTGCTTCGGATGGGGTGGCTTAATCCCGATGAACTGATTAGCCGTCTTGAAAAGCCCGGCGAGGGGAACATGAATTACACCCTGCGGGTCATTACCCCGGTCCGGACGCTGATTGTGAAGCAGGCCCGTGCCTACGTTGAAAAATACCCGACCATTCCGGCACCGGCCGGCCGGGCGGTGATTGAAGGACGCTTTTATCAGAAAGCGTCAGAAGTGCCGATGCTGTCGGCTTACATGCCCGAGTTGCTGGGCATGGACGAAGCAAACAACATTCTGGTCCTTGAAGACCTCGGTACGTCGAGCGATTATACGTTTCTGTACCAACCGGGTCGGCAACTGAGCGAGGATGATGCGCTTGCATTGTCGGCGTATCTGTCCGAATTGCACCAGGCGTTTGGAAGCACCGAACCGAACCCGGACTTTGCCAACCGGGCTATGCGGTCGCTCAACCACGAGCATATTTTCAGCTACCCGTTTCTGGAAGACAACGGCTTCGATCTGGACACTATTCAGCCAGGTTTGCAGGCGTTGGCCATGCCTTATAAACAGGATACGGCCTTGAAACACATCGTTCGCACGCTGGGCGAACTTTACCTGGCCGATGGCCCGATTCTGCTCCACGGTGATTATTACCCCGGAAGCTGGCTGCAAACAACCGCAGGGGTAAAGGTGATTGACCCCGAGTTTTGCTTCTATGGCCCGGCTGAGTTTGACCTGGGCGTGATGCAGGCACACCTGATGATGGCCGAACAGCCTGCTTCCATTCAGAATACGGTGCTGGCTACGTACGAGCGGCCCGCCGGTTTTGACGAAGCCCTGCTACGTCGGTTTACCGGGGTTGAAATCATGCGTCGGCTTATTGGCCTGGCGCAGCTTCCGCTGCGCCTATCGCTGGAACAGAAACGGAGCCTGCTCGAAGAAGCCAGGTCGTTGCTGAGCTAACCGCCGGTTTTTCAAAAAAAAGTATTTCAACGAAACGTAGTTACATCAATACCGGTAGCCCACTGGTTTTATTTGTATGACTTTACCCGCAACAACTCCTAAACCCCGGCGTATCTGGCTCGATACCGACATTATGATCGGTATGAAAGACCAGACGCCCCGCGAAGTAGACGACGCCATTGCGCTGATCATGGCGCTGCAGCATCCGGATCAGGTTGAACTGGTTGGAATCAGCACCGTCACTTACGCCAACTACGGCTATGAGGTGACGCAAAAGCTGTTGGCGTGGTACAACAAAACAGGGCGCGATATTCCGGTGTACCGCGGCTCCGATACGGCGAACGACGTTGGCACCGAGAACGACGCCACCCGGGCGCTGGCGGATGCGCTACGTACCGAGACGCTACCAATCCTGGCTATCGGGCCCTTGACAAACGTAGCCACCGTTGTGCAGAACCATCCGGAACTGATTTCGCAGATTGAGGAAGTGATTGTCTGCGCGGGTCGGACGCCTGGTTTGCCTTTCAAGCCAGGACTGGAAAAAATGGCGGTCGGGGACTACAACTTCGAGATGGACCCGGCATCGTTCAGAATCCTCTTCGACGCGGGCGTGAAGATGGTATTATCTGGTTATGAATGCAGCGTGTATCTATTCCTGGGCAAAACGGACATTGAATTTCTGAACAACGCGAATGAGCCGGATAAGTGGGTATATGATCAGCTCCGTCCGTGGCAGCAGTTCAACGAGTTGCTGTTTGGTGTCGATGGGTTCGTTCCCTGGGATACGACGCCCCTTGGGTACCTGACCCATCCGGATTATTTCAAGTATTACCACGACATACCGGTTCAAATCAACGTTCGAGCGAGCGATACGGATGCTAACAGCGAAAAGCCGTATCTGGAAGTTTCGTACGACTTCCACGACACCCCCTGGCGGGCTACCTACGCGTATAAAACGTTACCCGGTTTTGAAGAAATTGTTATAGACGATCTGAGGCAGGCTTCGGCCCGTAACCGATAACAGGCGCTTAACGACCCCGGTCGTCGTTGCTGATTTTCTTGCTTTGCTTGCCGCCCCCGGCCGTCATCTGCCCAAATCGCCACTCGAACGTCAGCCGGGCCGAACGGTTGATAATCGACCAGCGGTTTTCGGCTACGAACGTAGGTGCTTCCTGCCGGTTGATTTGGGTAAATCCGCGGGCGAACGGGTTGTTCACGCCCAGCGTCAGGCTGGCTTTCTTGTCCCAGAACTCCCGTTTGGCCGAAATGCCGTACCACAGCCAGCCCGTCGAATTGCCCTGCAGCGATACCCAGCCTGTGCCGTAGTTACCATTGACCTGCACCGTGTAATTCTTAGGCAGTTTATACGTACTATTCACGTTGAAGCTCCAGATGAACCCGCTGTTGCTTTGTTGCAGCGCCGGACTGTTGAGCGATACGTACCGTCCGTCGATGCCCCCGCTCAGGTTCCAGTCTTTATTCGGCTGCCCCGACAGGTTGATGTTCAGGCCGTACGCTTTTCGCTGGGCGATGTTCCGCGGACTGTTAGTCGAAACCCCGGCCGCATCGACCGTCGACAAGTACTCAATGGCGTTGTCGGTTTGCCGCCAATACAACGCTGAGTTAATGGACAGGCCTTTTTTGTTCGTGACGCTATGCGACAGCTCCGTGGCGTGCATCAATTCCGGGTTCAGGTAGGGGTTACCAACGCTAATGTTTTTCGGGTCAGCCGCGTTGACCCACGGATTCAAAAACCAGATGAGCGGACGCGTGATGCGCTGCGTATAGCTAATCTTGAGCGTTTGCTGCTTGATTTTTTTCGATAGGGTCAGGCTCGGAATCAGGTTCCGGTAGTCAGTCGCGAATCTGGTTTGGGTCGTGATAAAGTCGGCCTGAATGTCCGTGTGTTCGAGTCGGGCACCGGCGTTCACACCCCAGCCACGCTTGGTTTCCATCCGCAGCGACGTGTAGCCGGAGTAGATAATCTGCCTGTAGCCGAAATCATTCGACAGCGCCGGGTTCGGTACGAATGGCCCGCGCCCATCAGCTGACTGGTCCACCCGAAACTCGCTGCCTATGTCGCGCAGGATGGTTTTCGCTCCCATTTCCAGCGTAAACGTGGTCGTGTCTTTTGGGCCTCGTCTGGCAAACGGATGGGTGTAGTCGGCCTGTACGGTGTATTCTTTGTTACGGCTGTAGTTGCTACTGCGCTCGCGGTATAGTAGTAGTTCGCCCGTAATCGAGTAGCGGTCGGTATCGTAGAAGTAATTGTCGGGCATTCGGCTGAACTGCGTCAGGAGTGAGAACTCCCTGTCCGACGAAACGCCGGCTGGCCGTTTGAACGTCTTGGTGTAGCCCAGGTCCAACTGGCCATTGCCATAGGGGTTTCGAAACTGAATAGTATTGCGAAACGCTTGTAGTTCGCGCCCGGACGGATCGGTTAGCCGAACGGTCGACACCGAGTTGTTGGGGAAGTTGCCCCCCCAGACGTTGGCCGCAAAGTTGATTCGGCTCGTGCTGTCGAAGTCGTAGTCAGCGCTCATTTCGCCGTAGCCGCCCAAGCCCCAGTTGTCCATTTGGTTTTGCTGCGTCAGAAAACTGACTGGTACGCCGTTTTGCAGGCTGGTTCGGCGGGCGATGCTCTCATTGATGTTGCGGTAATTGTAAACGTTGGCCGATAGCGAAACACCGAATTTCTTCTTTTTCAGATTCAGGTTCGTACCAACCGAGTTGTTAAAATTACCTGCCGTAGCATTGACCGAGCCATTAAATCCCTGCAGCGCCTTCTTGGTGATGATGTTGATCACACCGGCGGCTCCTTCGGCATCGTATTTGGCACCAGGACTAGTGATGACTTCCACGGATTTGATGGTGTTGGCGGGCATTTGCCGGAGGGCGTCGGCGAGGTTGCGGGCCATCATGGCCGAAGGTTTGCCGTTAATCAGCACTTTCAGGTTGCTGTTGCCCCGCATCGACACATTGCCGTTCAAATCGACCGTCAGCGTGGGTACTTTACGCAGTACGTCGACGGCGGTGCCGCCCGCATTCGAAATGTCTTTCTCTGCATTGTACACCATTCGGTCACCTTTATCTTCAATCAGCGCTTTCTGGCCCGTAACGTTAACCTCACCGAGCGTTTTACCCTCGACGGCTAATTGCAGTGTACCCAAATCAAGGGCGGGCTGCTCTTTGGTAAGCACGACGGGTAAGGTTTTCGACTGGTACCCGACAAACGACAACGTAAGCTGGAAACGGCCCAACGGTACGTTAGGTAAGACAAACGCGCCCGCTCCGTCGGTAGTGGTGCCCGTAATGAGTCTGGTGCCATCCAGCAAGGCGACTGTGGCGTAGGGTACGGCTTTTGTCGACGTCGAGTCAACCAGCGATCCGGTGATTTTACCCGGATTTGACGAAGACTGAGCGTTCGCAAAAACGGCCCAGCTCAACAACATAACGATGAGTAAAAAGCGCATTGAGTAAGGAAGGCTAACGGTTGTAGAAGCAAAAGTAGAGTGCGGTCAGAAGCCCTGACAGGCTTTAAGATAATTTAACAGCCCGCCTGGTTGCTAACGCTCACGTCTAAATGATGACAAACGGGGCGATAAGGTTGCTCAGGGCAGTATTTAATTTGTGTGCATTGGACAGGAATTCAGCCAGTCGGCAACTTAGCGTGCCATTTGATGAATCAGCCACTTTTACCTAATTTTGACCGGTTTTTCAGCCAACGCGTTAGTTATTCGCATGACATCTGGTCGTAGAATAGCTACAACTAACTTAACGCACTCAGCATGAGAGAAATACAGTTCCGCGAAGCCCTGCGGGAGGCCATGACGGAAGAAATGCGCCGGGACCCAAAGGTGTATCTGATGGGCGAAGAGGTAGCCGAATACAACGGCGCTTACAAAGTGAGCCAGGGCATGCTTGATGAATTCGGTCCGGAGCGGGTTATTGACACGCCCATTGCTGAATTAGGCTTTGCCGGTATTGGTGTTGGTTCGGCCATGAACGGCCTGCGCCCTATTATCGAGTTTATGACCTTCAACTTTTCGCTGGTAGCGATTGATCAGGTTATCAACTCGGCCGCCAAAATGATGTCCATGTCGGGCGGTCAATACTCAGTCCCCATCGTGTTTCGCGGGCCGACCGGAAATGCCGGTATGCTGTCGTCGCAGCACTCCCAAAACTTTGAAAACTGGTTCGCGAATACGCCCGGTCTGAAAGTAGTTGTTCCGTCGAACCCCTACGACGCCAAGGGACTGCTGAAATCGTCTATCCGCGACGATGACCCCGTTATTTTCATGGAGTCGGAGTTGATGTACGGCGACAAGGGCCAGGTACCGGAAGAAGAGTACCTGATTCCCATTGGTCAGGCGAACATCGTTCGGGAAGGTAACGACGTAACGATTGTGTCGTTCGGCAAAATTCTGAAGGTAGCAATCCAGGCTGCCGAGGAACTGGCGAAGAACGGCGTATCGGCCGAAGTAATCGATCTGCGCACGGTACGTCCGATTGATTACCCAACGGTGATCAACTCAGTGAAGAAAACAAATCGCTGCGTCATTGTTGAAGAGGCCTGGCCGCTGGCCGCCATATCGTCAGAACTGACGTATAACATTCAGCGCAATGCGTTTGACTACCTGGATGCACCGGTTGTTCGGGTAAACAGCTTTGACCTGCCCCTGCCGTATGCACCGACGCTCATCGAAGCCATTCTGCCGAACGTAAAGAAGACGTTGCAGGCCGTGGATGCCGTGATGTACAAGAAGTAGAAAGCAACCGTACAGAAAATAAAGAAGCCGGGGCAATCGCTCCGGCTTCTTTATTGATGGAAAATGCAAAAACCCGGTCGACAAACGGCCGGGTTTTTGCTGTGTTAATGATACTAGAACTCCTAAGGACGGGTTTTAGTTTAGGCTTTGAAAAATAGAATAATTATTTTTCATAAAATTAAGCAAGTGTGGATAAAGAGGCAAAGCTGACCAAAGAGGCTAGCGGCATTAAAACAACCAGCCGAATTATTTATGAAGTTTCGGTCCAGCACGTTGGGTCGCTTAACGTTTTGCGGCAGCGTGATCCCACAATTATTTTCTTTTCAAACCTGAGAAAAGCCGTTGATGCGATCACGGCCGAACTGGCACTGACTAACTGGCCGGCCAAAGTGAACTACATGGCGGTATACCGGGGGGTGAAGCAACGCGGCTTCTATAGCTGTGATTTTGACGTAGCCGGAACGCGCGTTTTTCGAATCAAAATTGTGCCACGGGTACTAAATCCAGCGTTGCCGCGCCTGGAAATAGACGATAATCCCGTTCACTGACACCAGTGCCGCTGCTAAATAAATTCGCTCCGGGAATCAGTGCGAAAACGATTCCGATGTAAACACCTGGCCAGTTTTCCGGATCGCGGCAATGCCCCCTTCAATGTTGATTACTTTTTCGAACCCACGGGCTTTCAGAATAGAACTGGCTACCATCGATCGATAACCACCGGCGCAGTGGAGGTAAATCGGTTCGTTCCGATTCAGGCCGGCCATAAAATCATTGAGGGTATCAAGCGGCATATTTTCGGCACCCGCTATGTGCTCGCCTGCATATTCGGCTGGTCGCCGAACATCGGCGATCGTCAGGTCCGGGTTGGCCTGTAACCGATGCGCAAACTCGTCGGCCGAAACCGAGTCTATCTGATCAATCTCCCGGCCGGCCTGCTGCCAGCGCTCAATGCCCCCATCGAGGTAGCCAATGCAATTGTCATAGCCGACCCGGGCCAGCCGGAGGATGGTTTCTGTTTCCTGCCCGGCGGGAGCAACAAGGGCGATGGGCTGGCGTAGATCGGGAACCAAAGCGCCTACCCAGGGTGCAAACTGCCCATCCAGGCCAATATTGATCGAATTAGGTATGAATCCGCGGGCAAACTCACCGGCGCTCCGGACGTCGAGTACCAACGCGCTCGTTTCGTTTACGGCAGCCTCAAAAGCGTCCGGCGACAGGGCGTGGCTACCGCGTTGCATTACCCGTTCGAGCGGTTCGTATCCTTCTTTGTTAAGCCGGGCATTTTCGGCAAAATACGCCGGAGCCGTAGTCAGGCCGTCGAGTACCTGATCAATGAACTGCTCTTTCGAGGTGGCCCGAAGCGCGTAGTTGAACCGTTTCTGGTTGCCGAGCTTATCGGTGGTTTCCTTGCTCATGTTCTTACCACAGGCCGAACCCGCGCCATGTGCCGGGTATACAATAACATCGTCGGCCAGGGGCATGATTTTAGTGTGCAGGCTGTCGTATAGCATACCGGCCAGGTCATGTTCGGTCAGATCGCCTTTGATGGCCAGATCAGGGCGGCCAACGTCGCCGATAAACAACGTATCACCGGTGAAGATCGCATGGTCCCGGCCTTGCTCGTCGATGAGCAGATACGTAGTGGACTCCAGCGTATGGCCCGGCGTATGAAGCACCTTAATCGTTACGTTCCCCAGCCGGAAGCGTTCGCCATCGTGGGCATGGTGCACGTTGTAGTGCGTGTTGGCGTTGGGGCCATATACAATCGTCGCCCCCGTTTTTTGAGCCAGGTCCAGGTGGCCCGACACAAAATCGGCATGGAAGTGCGTTTCGAACACGTATTTGATAACGGCCTGACTCTGTTCGGCGCGCCGAATGTAGGGCGTGGTTTCCCGGAGCGGGTCAATGATGGCGGCTTCGCCGTTACTTTCGATGTAATAAGCCCCCTGTGCGAGGCAGCCCGTATACAGTTGTTCAACGATCATGAGGAAGGTAGTTTTAAGGCTGTTATCAATACTGTAAAATTTCCCTCGACAGTATATAAATGGCCACCGCCAGTACGAACCAGCCAAATCCTTTTTTCAGGTGTTCGGGAACAATAAAGCGGGCCAGATACATGCCAACGAAGATGCCTACGATGGATAAACCCGTAAAAGGCAGCAAAAAATTCCAGTTAAGGTCAGTGTGGTGGATGTCGCCCAGCAACCCGACAAACGAATTAACGGCGATAATCAGCACGGACGTAGCCACGGCGCGATGAACGGGAAGCCCCGCCAGCAATACCAGCATCGGCACAATCAGGAAGCCGCCCCCGGCACCAATGGTTCCCGTCAGCGACCCTACGGCCAGTCCATCGAGAGCCAGCGATACGTATCGGGGGCGGCCGTCGGCGGCTTCGCCCCGCTCGGGCTGGTCATTACGGATCATGGCCCGGGCTGCCAGTACCATCACGATGGTAAAAAAATACAGAATGGCGTCGTTTTTAGGCAGTATGAACTCATTCAGGCGAAACAACGGATCGGGAAGGGCGGGTACCAGAAACCGGCGACTCAGGTAAACCGACACGAACGAAGGCAACGCAAAAGCCGCGGTGATCCGAAGATCGACCCGTTTTTTCCAGATGTGGTTTACCGAGCCAACCAGCGACGTTGTGCCTACAACGAACAGAGAGTAGGTTGTAGCCAGAATAGGTGGTATGCCAAAGGCGTAGACAAAGATCGGAACCGTCAGAATGGATCCTCCGCCACCAGCGAGCCCAATGACGAGCCCTACCACCACTGCCAGTGAATAGCCTATAGAGTATTGTGTCTCCATCCAGTACAAAACTACAACGGATGGGGAACATGTTCACCGAGATACCAAAAAGGCCCCAGATGTTAAGTCTGAGGCCTTTTTGGGTAAAAATATTTGCTTGATTTTACGCGTCGCGGGAATTATCAGTTACGAGTTGTAATCAGTCGGATTATTCAGATTGCTGTGCCGGCGGCTGTAAGCGAAGTACACGATAACACCCAGGGTACACCAGATGACGAATGAAATCTTGGTGTCGGTCCGCAGGTTGTACATCAGATACAGGTTGGCGAGAATACCGAGCGTGGCGATAACCGGCAGGGCAGGGGTCCGATACGGACGCTCCAGCTGTGGCTCGCGAACGCGCAGCAGCCAGACCGCCCCGCAGATCATGGCGAAGGCCAGCAGCGTACCTGAACTGCACAGTTCCGACACTTTATCGATCGGAGTCAGCGCTGCAACGGTTGCTACAATCAGGCCAACCAGAATCGTACTTTTCCAGGGCGTTTTAAACGTCGGGTGAATCGACGCGAACAGGTTTCTGGGCAATAAACCATCTTTAGCCATGCCGAGGAAGATCCGCGTCTGGCCCAGCATCATCACCAGCATAACCGAAGTCAGACCGGCGATGGCCGCAATCGTGATGATGTACACCGCCCACGTCAGTCCTTTATCGGCAAAGGCCTGCGCTACCGGCGCTTTTAGGTCAAGGCTGTCGTAGCGGACCATACCCGTCAGTACGAGCGATACCAGGATGTACAGCAGCGTACAGATAATCAGCGACGCGATGATCGCAAACGGTACGTCTTTCTTAGGGTTGATGGCTTCGCCGGCCTGGGTTGATACGGCGTCAAAGCCGATGTAGGCAAAGAACACGATACTGGCGGCCGTTACGATACCACTGAAACCGTAGTGAACCTGATTTCCATTGTCCGTTACCGGCTGCGGAATGAAGGGGGTCCAGTTGGCAACGTCGACATAAAAGGCCCCGACAATGATCACGAAAATCACTGCCGTTACCTTCATCATAACAATCAGGTTGTTGGTGCTGGCGGCTTCCTTAATGCCACGGACCAGGATAAACGTCACTACCAGTACGATCAGGAAAGCCGGTAAATTGACGGCAAAGGCGAAATCGGGTACGGCCTCACCTGCAGCCCGTAATGCTGCCGCTTTTTCGCGGGCCGTAATAGGGTCGTTCATCAGGTAAAGTGGCGGGTTGATGCCGAAGAGGTGCATCAGCTTCTCAAAGTACCCCGACCAGCTTACGGCTACGGTGGTGGCACCCATCATGTACTCCAGAATAAGGTTCCAGCCAATGAGCCAGGCAAAAATTTCGCCTACCGTACCGTATGAGTAAGCGTAGGCCGATCCTTCAACGGGCAAGATCGACGCAAATTCGGCGTAGCACAAGGCTGCGAACGTACAGGCTATGCCGGCCAGAACGAATGAAAGCGCCAAAGCCGGGCCGGCCCAGTCGTGGGCCGCAATGCCAGTCAAAACGAAGATACCGCCCCCAATGACGGCACCAATACCCAGCGACGTAAGACCCCAGCGGGTCAATACGCGTTTGAGCTCACTTTTTTTAACGTCCGATTCATAGGCCGCGAGCGGCTTTTTGCGCCAGATGCTGGTGTCAACTGGTTTGAGTCTGGTTTCCATGCAGGAAAATTTAGTTTGGTTGGGATGCCGATCGGAAAAAGATTCTCAGGTAAAACGCTGGGAAAGATACAAAATTTAATGAGCGAATGAGTGAATTAGTAAAGCAGCGACTATTTTCCAGTAAATACATTCGCGCACTCACTAATTCACTCATTCGCCCATGGTTTAGGACTGCGACGGCCGGATCAGGGGCGTTTTCGGTTTTTTCTCCTTCTTGGCCGTAAATTCTTCGGGCGTCGGAGCGGCCTTGGTCGTGAAGTCGGCCGGAACCGGATCGAGCCGTTTGTCAGTCGTTCCGGTCGGCGCATCGCCTTCTTTCTCCTGGTCGCGGCTCAGGGCGTCAACCACGATCGGCGTAGCCACGAACAGTGACGAATACGTACCAACCACAACCCCGATGAGCATCGCAAACGAGAAGCCCCGGATGGTTTCGCCCCCGAAGATGAACAGCACCAGCAGCACGAGCAGGGTTGAGAAACCGGTTACGGCCGTGCGGCTCAGCGTAGCGTTCAGAGCGTTGTTGATGATCGTCGGGATGCTTTCGTTCTTGCCCCGGTTTTCGTTGAGGTACTCCCGAACGCGGTCAAACACCACGACTGTGTCGTTCATGGAGTAACCCATGATGGTCAGCAGGGCACCCACAAACGCCTGGTCGACGTCGAGTGAGAACGGCAGGATACCGTTGAAAATCGAGAAGATAGCCAGAATTACGAGTACGTCGTGGAACAGGGCCACCACCGCACCGTATCCGAATGCCAGCCGCTTGAACCGGAGCAGAATGTAGGCAAATACGACCGCTACCGCCAGGAGGATTGACCACAGGGCCGAGGTCAGAATGTCGTAGGCGATGGTTGGCCCTACCTTCTGCGAGCTTTCAATCTTTGCCGGGTTGTTCGCAATCGTTGACAGACCTTTGTAGATCGCTGCTTCTGCCTGTTTATCGGCCTCCGGGGTATTTACGTCTACCAGATACGGCGTCGTGATCTTTACCTGACTGGCACCGATACCCGTACCACCGTAGGTCTTTACTTCCGGCGCACTGCCCAGTACGTTCTCCAGCGAGGCACGTACATCGTCGGTACTGATGGCTTTTTCAAAACGCACTACATACGACCGGCCACCTTTGAAGTCTACACCCAGGCCAAAGCCTTTGAAGATGATCGAAACGATACCCAGACCAATAATAACCGACGAAACCGTGTAATACAGCTTCCGGCGTGAGACGAAGTCGAAATTCGAATCGGCAAACAACTTAGCCGCCCAGGTTGAGCTGAACGACAGCGTTTTGCCATTCCGGATGTAGTATTCCAACATCAGGCGGGTGATGAAGATAGCCGCGAACAGCGACGTCAGGATACCAATGATCAGCGTCGTAGCGAAGCCCAGAATCAGACCCGTACCGAAAATGAACAGGATGACACCCGTCAGGAACGTCGTTACGTTCGAGTCGATGATCGACGACAGGGCGTTCTTGAAACCATCGGCGACGGCAACTTTAAATCCTTTACCCAGGGCGAGTTCTTCCTTGATGCGTTCAAAAATCAGAACGTTGGCGTCGACGGCCATACCAATCGACAGTACGATACCGGCAATACCCGGCATAGTCAGCACGGCACCCAGCGAGGCCATGACACCCAGCAGGAAGAATAGGTTGACGAACAGGGCAAGGTCAGCGATGAAACCGGCCCGGTTGTAGTAGAACACCACAAACGCCAGCACCAGCAGGATACCCACTACCGACGACAGTACCCCCGCCTGAACGGCTTCTGAACCGAGCGTTGCGCCCACCACGCTTTCTTCCACGATGTTGGTCGGGGCGGGTAATTTACCAGCTTTCAGGACGTTCGCAAGGTCTTTGGTTTCTTCAACGGTGAAGTTACCCGAGATGCTGGAGCGACCGTTCGGAATTTCGTTCTGTACGTTCGGCGCGGTGTAAACGAGGTTGTCGAGCAGAATGGCAACCGGACGGCCTACGTTAGCCGCTGTCAGGTTACGCCATTTGCGGCCACCCTCGGCGTTCATGTTCATTGTCACCTCCGGCCGGCCACGGTCGTCGTAGTCGTTAGAAGCATCCGTAATCACATCCCCTTCCAGCGGAGCGCGGCCACCCGGCTTCTTCAGGAAATACAGCGGCAGGATTTCTTTACCGTCGTTGGTTTCAATGGCTTTCCGATCCCACGAAAAAGCTACGTCGGCCGGGAACAGCGTCCGTACTTCCGGGTCGTTCAGTACGTCATTGGCGCGGGCCGTATCTTTCAGGTATACGCCAAGCTGATCCTGCGAAATCGGAATGAACAACTGCGTCAGCGCGGTGCTTTGGGCGGCTTGTGCCGTGGTGTCTTTCTTGGTTGAATCGGCCGGTTGATTACGCTGGGCCAACTGCGACTCAAGGCTCGACGTGCCGCTGCCACTGGTGGCGCTCGTTGTAGCCGGGGTTCCAGCCGTTGCCTTCTGAGCTTCTTTACGAGCGGCTTCCTGCTTCACGAGGTAAGCACCCATGCCTTCAATAGCGGGGGCCAGTTCGTTCAGGCGGTACACTTCCACGAACTCAAGCTTGGCCGCGCCCGTCAGCAGGCGACGTACGCGTTCGGGGTTATCGATTCCCGGCAATTCGATCTGAATCCGGCCAGAGCCCGGCAGCCGCTGGATGTTCGGGTTTGCTACCCCAAATTTATCGACACGGGCCTGAATGATCTGGTAAGCCCGGCTGATGGCGTCTTCAACCTCGCTGTTCAGCAGGCGCCGAACTTCGGTGTCCGACGACTGATAGTTAATTTTACCCCGGTTGGCGCTGGTGGCAAACACACTGGCCAGTTTGGTGCCGGGTGCCAGCTCCTTGTAATTGTCGACAAACAGGTCTACGAAGCTGGCGCTGCTCCGCTTCTGGTCTTCAATGGTTTGTTTCAGCGCTTGGTTAAACTTCGGGTCGCGGTTATTACCGGACAGCCCCCGCAGGATGTCGGCCGGGGATACTTCCAGCACGACGTGCATACCCCCCTGAAGGTCAAGACCCAGGCCCAGTTCCCGCTCGGTTACTTCCTGCAGCGTGTTGCCGAGGTACACTTCTTCTTTCCAGAGCGAGTCCAGATAGCGTTGTTTTTTGGCGCGGTCGACCACGCCCTGTTTGTTCGTCGCATACGCTTCGGCGTCGGCCTTAATGCTGCGCGATACGAACGAAAATGACAGATAATAAATGCTCAGCAGAGCAATTACCGCCGTCAGAATGATTATTCCGGTTCGGTTTTGCATACAAGTAGCAAGGATGGTTAGTCCGTGCGGAGAAATAATTGATTAGTGAAAATAAAAGAGATAGAAAGAGACAATCGGCGCCAATAGGGCCGTGTTACGAAACGTTAGGGCGCGTTCGTGGCAATATGATGCCCAAAGACGTGGCGGAAAAACGAGAAATAATAATGCGGTAAGGTGAAGTACCGTAGCAGAGGTACGCTCAGCAGCAGCAGAATAAGCAGCGTAGGCGCAGGAAGCAGAAATGCCGTCTGGTTGAAATCAAACGAAACGGCCGGCGTAACGACAGCCTCGAACGAAGCCGTTGTCAGCTGTGCATCCGATGTATGTGAATCGGGGGTTTTCTGCTGCTGTTCTTTTACCGCTTTCGTCGACACGGCGTGTTGCGCCATCAGGCCACCCTGTCCCCAAACTGCCGTGAAAAGCAGAAATGTGGCCAGAAGCAGGCTCGAAAGACGCTGAATGACACGCGGTTGTTTCATAGAATTGGTAAAAGTAAGACAAATTTCGTACCATTTTCTGAACAATGCAAGTATTTGGTAATCTATAAATTCAGTAGGTTTTTAATTGGGCAAAACAATAGTTCAACAGGTCGTTTTGTGAAGAAACCGTTAACTTTCGCCCATGAATCTGCAGGAATTTATTCAATTAGCGCTGACTGAGGATGTCGGCGATGGTGACCATACATCATTATCAACCATTCCGGCCGATGCGCAGAAACGGGCTCGGCTGCTGGTAAAAGAAGCGGGTATTCTGGCGGGCGTCGACGTAGCGCTGGCCATCTTTGCGGAAGTTGATCCCGCGCTTCAGGTAGACGTACTGCTCACCGATGGGTCGGCCATCACGCCCGGCGACGTGGTACTGACCGTCAGTGGTAATGCGCGGTCGATCCTGAAAGCCGAGCGGCTGGTGCTCAACTGCATGCAGCGAATGAGTGGTATCGCTACGCATACCCGCCAGATGGTGAATCTGCTGGAAGGTACGCGGGCGCAGTTGCTCGACACCCGTAAAACCACGCCGAATTTCCGTATCTGCGAAAAAATTGCGACGAAAATTGGTGGAGCCATCAACCACCGGTTCGGCTTGTTCGACATGATTCTGATCAAGGATAACCACGTGGATTATGCCGGGGGAATCGAAGCGGCCATTCGTAAAGCAAACACGTATCTGAACGAAACCGATCGTTCACTGCGCATCGAGGTCGAGACCCGCAACCGCGCCGAAGTCGAAGAGGTACTTCGCATCGGCCAGTTGGAAGGAACCAAGGTCGACATCATCCTGCTGGATAACTTCAAACCCGAGGGCGTTCGGGATATGGTGCGGCTTATCAACGGCCGGTTTATTACGGAGGCCTCCGGAGGCATTGACGAAACGACGCTCCGTGCCTATGCTGAAACGGGTGTGGACTACATCTCGTCCGGCGCCCTGACCCACCGGGTTCGAAGCCTGGACCTGAGCCTGAAAGCGTATTAGGCCGAAACTCAATGGATGGCTGGAGGGTCATCCATTGAGTGCTGCTCCGCTAACGGGCAAAATAAACTTTCGCAATTTTACCGTTTTCGATTTTGTAGATGGCTACAGCTTTCACCGGCTCGCGGTCTGGGGCAAAGGTCACGCTTTCGTGGTCGATCACTGTATTACCAACGGCAATACGGTTGACCAGTTCACAATGAAGAACCGGGGTTCGCTCGAACATACCGCTGTACTGCTTTCGCATAGCCTCTTTGCCTTTGTACAGAAGCTTGTCGGGGAAGGTGTAGATCTCCACGTCGTCGGCATACGGCTCCAGGAAGGCGTCGATGTTGCGGGCGTTGTAGGCGTTCAGCTGCCGCTGAGCCAGGTCGGTCGGGCTGTCGGGCAGGAGTTGCTCCGGGGTGGTTACGTAGCCACGGTTCACCACCGTTTCAATGCTGGTCAGTGCGTCGATGGTTTCGAGCGGGTTTTGCTTCAGAATAACCACGTTGGCCAGTTTGCCTTCGGCTAAACTCCCCATTTGCTTTTCTTTACCAAAAATTCGGGCGCCGTTGATCGTGGAGGATTTCAACAAATCGGCGTTGGTTAGTCCGGCGGCCTGCATGGCCTTCAGCTCATCGATGAACGACGTACCGTGGAAAGTACCCGGGTTGCCGGCGTCCGTTCCGGCGGCTACGTTGATGCCCGCTTGCCAGACCTTCTTCAGGTTCGCCCGTTTGATCGAGTCGACTCGGGCCGCCCGGTTCTGGTACGACTGGCTGGTTAGGATGCTGGCGTATTCTTTGCGAATTTCCGGCTCCGGCAGGTGTTTAAAGTCAAAAAGGGTGCCCAGGACGTAGGGGTTCGCCCGGCTGAATTCGTAGGTCGTAAGCTTCCGGTTGTCGGTAAAGAAGCCTATGAAGCCACGGTTCACGATCATGGTGGGGCAGTAGCTGACGTTGTTCTTCCGGATCAGATCAATCAGTTCGTCATCCACAATGCCGTCTTCCGGGCTGTGAACCAGAAAATCGGCACCGTATTTTACGCCCAGTTTAGCCGCGAGTAACTCCTGCGTGTGAATGGCCAACTTCAGCCCGTTTTTGTGCGCTTCGTCGATGGCAGCCTGTACAACCGGGATCATCTCTTCGCCGGTTTTCCCCATACCGCGGATAATAAACCAGACTTTGATAAAATCCGGCTTGTAAGGCAACTGCCGACGGACAATGTCGCGGGCTTCCTCCGACGTGTTGGCTTTGATAATGGGCGAATCATCGATTTTATACGCTTCCGGCTGGTACGTTGACACCAGTGGCCCAGTCATCAGTATCTGCGGACTGACGTATCTGCGGTTGAAGCGGTCGCGGTACGGAAAATGATACAGCGGCCCGCCGATATCGATGACGGTGGTGATGCCGCTGGCCAGATACCGACGTAGCAGATCGCCCATGTTGTCGCGCAGCCACTGGCGTTCGGATTCGTAGGGACGGTATTTTGTCAGGTCGACGCCATCGGGCCGGGTGTAGATGCTGCCGGATTGAAACAAATGAATGTGGCTGTCAATCAATCCCGGAATCAACCATTTGCCTTTGGCATCAATGACCGTAGCACCGGCCGGCGCCTTGAGGTTCTTGCCGATTTTCGTAATCGTTTCCTTCTCGATCAGCAGGCTGGTGTTCTCGCGTACCTTACCCGTTTCGACATCAATCAGGTTGCCCCCTACGATCATGACGGGTTGACCGGGTAACGTGGCGGTTCGGCTGGAATCAGTAGGTTGGCCCCGCACCACCAGAGAGGCACTGAGGGTTAGAACGAGTAATAGGTGTTTCATGAATCAGTTTAGGGTTAGTTATCAACATCTTTAACGACCGGCCGCCGGTCGTTCAGCCGCTTTTCATACGGTACGCGAAAGCGGCTGAGGTCAGGTTTGTTACGTCGTTTACGTGTCAGCTCGTACTGATAGATCGTCTGACCCAGTTGGTACAGAAACGGATGGCCTGTCTGTTCGTACTCATAGGTATCGTCGTTCAGAATACCGTCGCTGTTGACGTAGATCGTTGCGGACAGCATGAACTCCACGTTGTTGGTAAAGTCGGCCACATACGAGGCATCCGTCAGAAAGCCATACGCCCAGCCTACTTTGTTGAACACCCGAACGCCATCCGGCATCTGTTTATGTACGCTGTCGCGGAAAAAGAACTTAACGTAGCTGTCGTAATACTGCGCAGCGTCATACTTGGGGAAGTTTGTTTCGCCCGGATACTGGGACAGGTACTGATACAGAAACCGGTAATCGTCGTCAGTTACATTGAACCGCTGACTGGCCGGAACGGAGTTGGGAAACAGGGTCGAGCGCAGAATCTGGTGCAAGGTTTCCAGCGGCAGCTTGTTCCGCGTCGTGAAGTCAAACGGTTCATTAATCAGGCTGTCCCTGACGTAGTAGCCTTTGCCCAGTCGGGCCGTGCGGCTGAAATCGAACGGCACAGCATTATAGGCTGCCGGTTGCGCCAGGATCAGTTTACCATCGTCCTGCATAAACCGGACCGGATTGGTGTGGCGGTTTTCCTCGGCCGTCATCCGCACGAAGCGGTGTGTGATGCGGGTGTCGAGGTAGCCCCGGGCATGAAGCGACTGATTGATAGCCTGCTGGCCGACAAACTCATACATGCGGCTGTACGGATCATTCTCGCTGACCAGAAAGGCTTTTCTGATCAGGTGCGCGAGCGACGGATAGCCGGTCTGAGCCGTGGTGTCGTACCATTCGTTCGTCTGCCTGCTGTAGGCGCTGTCAAACTGCATGGTCGTAAACTTCGTCACCTGCGGATTTTTCAGGTTGTTGAGCTTCTCCAGCGATAACAAAGCCAATGGCAGTTTGACGGTAGACGCCGGATTGAAATACTCCGTGCTGTCGACCCGGAAATAGTAGTTGGTAAAGGTGGGTACGTTGTTCTTATCCCGGTTTATCTGCGTATATATGATCTGCAACCGGTACGTTTCAGGGTGTTGAATAACCCGTTGGAACGTAGCGTTTTGGTTGGCAGCAAAGCGTTTTGTAAGGAATGAATCGGTTCGGGGTTGCCCGAAGCTCGTCAGGAAATATAGCGTGAGAAGGCCAGGCAAGAGGGTCGTAAATCGCTGCATGGCCAACAAAATACGAAATTCGGATAGAAAAGTCCGCTACGTAACAAACGGCCCCGCCGTAGCAGCCCCGTACCGGGGTGATTGTCAAACGGTCATGTGAGATAAAGACCAGTGTTCTGGTTAAACTGTAGGAATACTATCGATTGCGCGTAAAATGGCTATGTCAATCCGGTTTGAGTGGCGGCCCAATGTAACGCATGCCGTGTTTTTCGGCTCGCGCCCGTCGAGCCTCCAAACTCTGGTCTGGTTCTAAGCTGGCCGTGCGAAAATGCTCTTCCATTGTACCGGCGGGTTGGTGCATGATAACCAGACGGGCTGTTCCTTCGCTGGTTTTTACAAACGCATGAGGTACACCCAGCGGAGCCAACAACGAATCGCCCGCTTTTAGACGAAGGATGTCATCGCCTACCTGGAACTTGAATTCACCATCCATGACAAAAAACCACTCATCGCAGTCGGTATGGGCGTGTAGCATCGGGCCAACCTTTTCATGTCGAAGGGTGTCGAAGATAACACAGCGCCCGTCAGTATCCTTACCCGACACCTTCACAGTAAAGGTGGCATCTAGGAACTTAAACGGCTGGTCGTACCGATCTTGACCCGCTCTGACCAAAACCCCTTTTTTAGGTAACTTTTGAGTGGCGTTACGTAGCTCAGCTAATGGTGGTAAGACAAAGGCGAATGAAGAGGCCACTAAAGGCAGTTGGAGAAACAAACGTCGTTGCATAGCGAAGGATCAGTTATTTAGGTAAAGTTTACAAATTTGCTAAGCATTGATAGTCAGCGGTTTATTCTGCGGTAAGTAAATCGCTTGCCTGCCGGAGCGTAGTCTTTTTACGCCACGGCTGCGCTTTCCCATACGTCAGCGACCGCCATAGCCACTCGACCGGGCCGAATTGATAGCGGCTCAGCCACCCGTTTGAAAAGGGAATCTGCAAGGCAAAGAACGCCAGCCCCAGACCAACCGACGCGGCCATGCCGAGTTTGCCGATCTGGCCTAAGCCGTACCCTAAAAAGACAAGTACGCCAAAAGCGCTCCCGCACAGATAGGTGGTCAGCCCCATCCGTCCAACGGCCACCAGCGACCGCAAAAAAACCGCTTTGGTTTGCCAGAACAGCAACGTAACGGCCGCCACATAAAACGCCGACAGGCTTGCCTGATGCACGTCGAAAGCCGTCAAATTAACAACGCTCTGCCACCCCGGAACTGGCGGCCCCAACGTAACACCCCCGGTCAGCAGAACTACTGTGGTGGATATTACGGCCAGCAAGCCAGACGAGACAAGCAAACGTCGGAAGAGTTGTCGATGGGGTGGCGTGTCGGTAAAATAGCGCTTGCGCCCTACGTAGAGGCCCAGTAGAAACAAGCCGAATGTGATGAACAAACGACCTGTGAAAAGCTGGAAAAACAGAGTGCCGATCAATCCCTCCCGCGCATTCATCGCGATAACCTCAGCGAGTGTACCGCTGCTTTTAATCCGATAACCTTCTTCAGCCATCTTGGCGAATACGGCGCCTTCTTTCTGGCTCGCTGCCACCTGAGCGGCTGTTGGTGGAGGGGTATTTAGAGAAGCCAGCCGACCCACCAGCAATGGGGCATTGAGTACCAACAGCGTACCGATGGTCAGGATTACGCCGTTGGGTAGCCGACGCAAAAGAAGCAGAAGAAGGCCGAGGAAGGCATAAATTCGAAGAATGTCACCTGAATAAAACAGACTGTGGATGAAGCCAATAGCAAACAGAATCACTAACCGCCACAGCGTACGACCCACAAACGAGCGACCAGCCCGGGCTGCGCTGTCCATCTGAATGGCAAAACTCAGCCCAAACAGAAAGGAGAAAATAGTAAAGAACTTACCAAAGGTCAGGTACGTGCCAAGGTCACTAACCCACTTGTCCAGGGGCGAAAAGAGAATGTTGTAGTCAGCCGGAGAGGGGCCAGCCAGAAACTGACCACTGCTATGAGCGACGATGATGCCGATGAGCGCGAAGCCGCGCAGGGCATCGATGACCTGAATGCGGTCCATGTGTTTTATCGAAGCAGATTCCATACGGATCAAATGATTTGAGTAAGAATAGCTGCGGGTGCTTTCACGACCAATGGGGTCAGTGTTGAACTGCCAGTTCGGCAAGTCAAAACGTAATTCTTTGCCTGTCAGGTGATTTAGTTCGCGCGTCGGGTTTGTTAGTCCACAATGGTCACTGTTGCGTTGGCTTTTCTTCCGGTCGGCTGATCAGTAAAGGCCAACAGATCACATCTGTCTATTCGTCAAATGGGAGTTGTCATGTTGATAAGAGTTGATAAACGCCAACGCACTTGAGAGTTAAAACTGGAAGTAGATAAACGAGCCGCTGCTTTTCTGGGTCAGGATCACCAGAATCAGTAGGCTCGACCAGACCAGACTCAATCCCCACCAGGGTAGGCGCTGCGATAGGACCAGCAGCGAACTATTTCGCATCAGCCAGTGGCAGATAATGATACCAACCGTGACAATACTGACCGTCAGGATAGCCAGATTTGTGAGCATGGGTGCGCCATCAGGAATAATCCCGAACATCGACAGCAGCAGTAAAGTAGCGCCACCAAACGTTGGAGCCCGGAAAAAGACCCACGTAATGTTTACCAGAAACAGCGTTAGCATCGCTAACCCGAATTGCGCCAATGGGCTGGAAATCGGTATGGCTGGTATAACGGCCGCACGGCTGATTACCTGACCTCCGGTGGTAACCTCCGCCCGAACGAGCTGGCGACGAGCAACTCTGTCTCGCCAGAAACGCTCGATGCAGAGAAACAAACCGTGTAGCGCTCCCCAAACCACGAATGTCCACGAAGCGCCGTGCCAGAGTCCGCCCAACAGCATGGTAATCATGAGATTGATGTACGTTCGGACGGTGCCTTGCCGGTTGCCACCCAGCGGAATATAGAGGTAATCGCGCAGCCACGTGGAGAGGGTAATGTGCCAGCGACGCCAGAAATCCGAAAAGCCAATGGCCGCATACGGATACCGGAAATTGTCGGGCAGTACGATTCCCAAACAAAGCGACACGCCAATAGCACAGGTTGAATACCCCGCAAAATCACAGAAGATTTGCCCCGAAAAGGCGAGCACGCCCATCCAGGCATCGAGCGTTTGTACGGGAAACGGCAAGCCGAAAATCAGGTCGGCGGTATCGGCCAGTAGCCCGTCGGCAATCGTCACCTTCATGAATAAGCCCAGCGAAAGCAAAAACAGTCCCCAGCTCAGTTGCTCTGCCGTGGCCCGGCGGGGCGTTTTGAACTGCGGAATCAGGTCTTCCGGCCGCACGATGGGGCCGGCCACAAGGTGTGGGAAGTACGTAACAAACAAGGCGAAATTCAGAAACGAAGGCTCAGGAGCGAATTTGCGCCGGTACACATCCAGCGTGTACGAGAGCGTAACGAAGGTGTAGAACGAGATGCCAACCGGCAGGATGATGTCGGGCTTCGCAGCCTGGAAGGTAATGCCCACGGCCGACAGCAACGCCGTGAAATTTTCCAGCAGAAACCCGCCGTATTTAAAATACGAGAGCATGCCGAGGTTGAGAATCAGACTGACCGTCAGCAGGAGTTTGCGGTTGCGGGGCCGCTGTTCAATAGCAATGAGCTTCGCCATGTAGAAATCCACGACTGTTGACAGCCATAGCAGCAGAATAAAGGGTGGATTCCAGAGGGCATAGAACAGATAACTGCCCAGCAGCAGGTTTATCTTTTTTACCTTCCACGAAAAAGGCAGGTTGTGGAGCACCAGGATGACTGCAAAAAAGACGATGAAGGTATAGGAATTAAAGACCATGATCAGGGTGCGTTAAAAGGACGAGGAAGATGATTTTGATGACGATGCGGATAAATTTCGTTGCAACGACCAGCCCGTTTTCTGCGCGATGATCGGGATCAATGCCTGCGTGAAGCGTTCGGCGTCTTTAGGCGTCAGGTGAGACCATTCCGGGCAGGTAAAGCGGGTCAGGGCCGGATAATCAGAGAAATAAATGCCCGGCGCCTGGGTGTAGGAGAGCAGTCGGTCCCAGTACTGTGTCCGTGGAAACATCTGTTTTTCAGCCTGATACATTGGCCCATCCGACGGCGTTCGGATAAATAGAACCTGGCCGCCCCGCGCCCGAATCTGATCGACCGACCGCTTCGTCGCCTTCAGAATGTCCAGCAGGGGTGGGCCGGCTATTGCGCCCCGGGGGCTATGCGCCCCAATTTCCAGCCACATTCGTTTTACTTTGTTCTGAATGGCCGTATCCGCGACCATGGCATCGGTCATGCGCGTTTGCCGGTCTAATCCATTAACCGCAAACTCATACGGAAATTTGGGACCACCCCACGTACCGGGCCTTTCCGGAATTGGCAGCTGATTCAGAATCGGATTCAGCGACAGATTCAGCGCATCGAGAAACAGAAAATTCGCTTCCAGAACGCGGTTGATCTGGAAGCTGGCCTGCTGCGAAAGTGACCAGTTGGGATAGGCAGCAACTCGATTGGCGGCTTCCTTTTCGGGAAAAGCACCCGTTGGTGTAAAAAATAAAGGCTCCGTTACGTCGATCAGCAAGGTTCCTTTAAAATTGGGGTCATTGCCCAGATCAGTCAGCACCGGCCGGGGCGACGTACCGACGAGGGAGAGCTGAATCGGTTTTTCCCCGGTGATGCGTTGCCAGGTAGCCAGGTCCAGGTCGAATTTGATCCGGGAGGAGCCAATCAGCACGGGTCGCGCTGGACTGCTCTGGTAGATCTGTTGACGGGTATAAGCCCAAAGGCTTTCGTCGTCGTTGTAGGCCAATACGTAGTGGTTGTGTCGCCAGTAAGCTTCCCAGCTAACTATGAAAGTCAGCACGAGTAGCAGGGTTAGCCAGGTGGATTTGAGGTAGTGCGTTGGGTTCATGTTGATACGGGTTGGGTTTTTGTTTGTAAGAATGATTGAGTCGTCTGGTAAGATTGTCTGGACTAATCCATATCGATCAGAGTTGAGTCGGCCACATTCGAACTAATCGTTAGTGCCTGCCGTAGTCGATACCATAGCTACTCGGTATTATGCCTCATCCCAGTTCCAGAAAGCAGGATGAAGGACCTCGGTAAACATCCATATAAATCTGTAAATCAATGCGTAACGATGTGGCTTTGCTTGAGCGAACGGTAGAGGCAATTGTGTGAACGGCGGTTTATTAAGCCGCTGAGCCAATAGTACCACCAGACATAGAGGAGCCTTAATTCGCCCGGCGGGTTTCCTCATCGGAGGCAGTGCGCCGTTGGCGCTCGCCTTTAAGCTGCTGATTACCGAAACTGTAGGTTAGGTTCAGCAGCACAATCCGGGTGTCAAACGTCAGGCGGGTGCGAGACCAATAATCCGGGGTGTTGGCCGTAGGAATAAACCGGTTGGTATGCAGCAGGTCCTGCCCGCTCAACTTCAGTTTTAGCTTGGTACTGACCGTTTTCTGCACCCCCGCATCCAACGACCCCAGCCAGGGCGACTCCCAGATACCGTTGACGGCGGGTGTGCTGACCCAACCGTTGAGTTCGGCGGTCCAGCCCTTTCCCAGCGTAAAGGCGTTATTGGCATTGAGCCGTCCTGCTATGTTCGCGACCTGCAGGAGCGTTCCTTCATACTCGTACTGGAAGCGGTTGTAATAGCCCAGCCAGTTGGTTTGCAGTTGCCAGCCCTTCATCACCGTTACGGGAATGCCCAGCGTGAAGGTGTACCCCTGCATCCTGCCGAGGTTTTCGAACGTGACGTAGGTTTTGTTACCCTCTACCGGATGAATCGTGAAAAAGATCAGGTTGGTCGTACGGCTGTAGGCCAGCGACGTTAACATATTGTTTTTCAGCGCGTATCTGGCTTCGGCGGAATGCGTAAACTGGGGCTGAAGGTAGGCATTCCCAATGCTGAACGCAAACGGGTCGACATAACCCCGCGCCGGATTTAGGTTCTGGTAGTTGGGCCGGTCGATGCGGTAGCTATACGACACCGTCAGGGTTTGTCCCTTCGCCAGCGGATGGGTCACGAACAGGCTCGGAAACCACTTCAGGTAATTGCGCTCCACGCGCTGGTTCAACGTCAGCGATTGACCAACCGAATGGGTGTGTTCGGCCCGCAGCCCGATTTGTACATCGGTCTTTTTGTGCAGCTTTCCCGACGCACTCACGTAAGCGGCATTGACTTGCTCGGTGTACTGGAACCGGTTCGACTGGCCAGGGTCGGGCTGCAGCTGGCCCTGTTGCCCTTGTGCCAGCGTTCCCAGACTCACGCGCAGGTCGTTATCCGTTTTAACCGACGCGGTTTTCAGGCCTGTTTCGAGTTTCCAGCCACCCTGCAGCGGACGGGTATAATCAGCTTTAGCCGTGCGGATGTCGATGGTGGTCGGTTGCGTAACCAGCAGGCTGCCAGCCGGCGGCTCAGCCTCCTCCCGTTGAACCAGCGTCTCGGTAAAGAGCTGGTTGGCGTACTGCCGGCTGAAGTGGCCGAAATCAACGTCGGCCGTGAGCTGACCACCTTTCTCACCGAACGAGTGCTGCACGTTCAGGTTGCCCACCTGATTCTGACTGTGCGTATCGTACGTTTTCTCGGTATGCGTCTGCAAATAAACCGGTCCGGCTTCTGAACGCTGGAACAGGGCATCGGCGGGGCCACGCTCACGGTGGTCACTCCACAGACCGGTCCAGACCAGGCCGATGGTCGTGCGCTTGGTAGGCGAGAAATCCAGCCCGGCTTTGGCGTTCTGGCCCAGATCGCGAAAACGCAGAAAGGTGGACTGCTGAGCCAGATTGCGTCGGTCGGGCTCATCGGAAGTTGGGTCGGCCTGGTTACGGTCCATCCGGAAATCCCAGTAATTACCGCCCCGGTTCAGGCTGTACGAGCCAAACAGGTTCAGCCGGCTGGCCCGGTGATTCAGTTGCAGGCTACCCCGCTCCCGGTCGAACCGGCCGGAGCCGCCCGCTGCCGAGACGGTACCGTTGGTGCCCACATCGCGGTTCTTTATAAGCCGGATGTTGATGATGCCCGAATTGCTAGCCGCATCGTAACGGGCGCCGGGATTGGTAATCAACTCAACCGTTTCGATGTTGTCGCTTGACATCGACCGCAGCAGGGCAATCACATCCTGCTGTGAGAGGTACGTCTGCCGCCCGTCAATCTGGACGATCACCCCTTCTTTACCACGCAGTTGCAGCCGCTCGTTCTGGTAGTCGACCGTTACGCCGGGGGCTTTCTCCAGCACTTCCAGCGCCGTGCTGCCGCTGCCCACGATGCTCTGCGCCACGTTGACAACCAGCCGGTCGATCTGTTGCTCCACAAACGGTTTCTTGGCCGTAACCTGCACTTCGGCCAGTTTGCCCGGCGCTTCGGCCAGCATCAATGCCGGCACGCTGACGGGCTGGTTCGCTACGGCTATAACGTCCGAATGCGTCTTCTGATAGCCCACGGCCGTAACCCGCACCAGATACTGCCCCGCCCGGACGTTCTCGAAGGCGTATTGCCCCTGGGCGTCGCTGGCGGTTCCTTTGGCGAGCCGGTCCGACGTATCGGCCGAATCGCGTACGTTTAGCAAGGCCACCGTGGCAAAGGGCAGCGGCTTACCCGTGCCGTCATGAACCAAGCCGCTCAAGGTCGTCTGCGCCCGTACCCTCGTGAAAGGCAGGGATATGATGAGCAAGAGAAGTAATGTTGTTTTCATGGTTAAAAAGAGATGGAAGGTTTTGGCTCCGGTCATCGGTTTTGTGTTACCTCGGGCTGGGTAGTGTACAGTGGGAAGCCCAGGTCGTAGAAGAGTTGGTCGTTGCCGTAGCTGGTGTAGGTCTTCTGAATTTTGCCGTCACGTACCTGCGCCAGTTCATAGAAAGGAATTCGGACGGATTTACCCGGGTACCGATTATCCCGCGCCAACCAGACCCCCTTGACATACACCCACGTACCTTGCCGGTCGCCATCCAAGACGCTGACAAACTTCTTGTCTTCAATAATGAGCTGCTGGTCTGCAAACAGCCGCCCGTTGTGTTCCCACTGGGTAAACAGTTCGTCAGCTACCAGGAAGTCGTAAAGGCCAGGGCCGTACGCGCGAAACTTGTTGGCGATTCGTTCATGGGCGGCTTCAAACTGACCTTCCATGATGTCATTCAGAAATCCGGTAACCAGTCGCACACTGGCGGAGTCCAGAATGTTCTCAGCCGTAAGATTAGGATACTTGCTACCGAAGTAAGCCAGTTCGGCTGCGTTGGGCTGTTCTGATGGCGGTAATGCCCGGAAGTCCTGCGCCTGTATTGCAGTCAGGGCACTAAAAAGGAGGGGGAGGATAAGAAGCGGTTTCATATAGGTATGTGGAAATGGTAGTTAATAACTTGCCAGTAAGCTGTCTCGCCGGGGCGGGTCTGTGACCATCACGACACGATCAGTCCACTTCGGTTCAATTCGGAATTGCTGTGTATACCGGGCGTGGCGGTCGCTCAGCTCAATTGTGTAGACGCCAAAGGGCAAAGCCGACAGATCGAACCGACCAGCATACTTCGGTTTCGATACGTAGCCATTATAAAATGTTTCCTGCTTTTCATTCGTGATATGGATTCGTACGGAACCGCTCGGGTAGCCATCAAGGCGCATTATAATGGCAGTTCTCCCGGTGTCAGGATGAATAAAAGCACGCAGACTAACCGGTGATTCAACGAGATAACCCCGCCCAGCGAAGGTCTGGGCGTAGAGCGAGGGCGTTGTCAGGGCGAAACCCAGGACCAGTACAAAACTAGTCAGGCTCCGCAACGGCGGACGTAAGTGAATTGTGTTCATGGTGTGGATAGCTGTACTGCTTAGTCGTTGATTAACAGTGGTTTGGTAACAGCATTACGTTGGCAAACCTATACGGTGCCTATCTAGCCGGGAAACGTTACCGGACGAAGGCACCGGTTTTCTGCGTGAAGCGTAAGAATTGTGAGTTACTGAGCGACTGGCAGCGGCTACGACCGTTTGTTCGCTCCACTCGGAAAAACGACCAATCACTCAAAAGACTGACCATCCGCACTCGGTAGCGCGTACAAACGCGTTCAGCATCAGTATATTTATAAAAATGCCGAACCTATGCGCTGGTGTCTGTTTTTCGGGCTTTTGTTATCTGCTCTGACCGTATGTGGGCAACCACTGCTGTTGTTGCCGGGCAAGTTGCCTCAACAGCAGATGGACATAGGGCCGTACACGATGTTCTATGAAGATCCATCTGGGGATACACTGCCCTTATCGATAATCCGTACGCGACCGTTCCGGCCGTTTGCCCAAAAACGTAACGAACGGGTTTCCTTTAATGACCGGTCAGTAATGGTGACCTGGCTGCGGTTCACCCTTCGTAATTCACATCCAAGCGATACGTTGTTCGCGCTGCATCTAACGGGTGTTCATGGATTTATTACGCTTTATGAAAATGACCACTTGATTGGGCAAACGGGCATCTCATTTAGGCATCAAAACCGGCCCAGCCCGTATGCTCTGCCGCTCACCGTTCCACCTCTGACAGAGCAAATTTATTTTGTACGTGTTCTGGGCTATGTTTGGCATCCAACCCCCATCTCGTCGGAGTTAATAACTGCCTCGGCAGGTATCGCCTGGCATTTTGGCCCTGGGGGTGCTGCGGAGGATATGCTGTTAGCGGGTATGGCATTACTCACCGGATGGCTGCTCCTGATGAGCTTGTATGCCTTCTACTTCTTTCTTATAGCCCGGGACATTGCCTATTTATTCTATGCGCTCTACACAGGGGTAAGTGTGCTTTTTTCGGTATACAGTATGAACTACCGATTTTCATTTTATTTGAACTGGTTGTTTCCACCCCAAGTTTCGGACTTACTTGGGCCGTTTCACGTTGCGTTAATTTCAGCGTTTTACGTTCTATTTATTGCTCATCTACTGGCTATACGAAACGGGTTTCCGCGTATCTGGCGAATCTTACAGATACTGCTGGTAATACTGGTGATTCAGGAGGTTCACTCAATTGCCGAGTGGGTTTACGGGCGGCCTTTGTTCCTTAATAACGCTGTATACATCTACGCGATGGTACCCTCCGGACTGGCAACGGGTATTTTGTTAGTTGCTACTTTTCGAAGTCAATCCGCTATTCGTCCTTACCTGGCAACCGGAATGATCAGCCTGCTGGGCATTTCTTTTATACCAGGTTCGCTTGACCTTTATTTTTACAATGTATCAGCGTTGGTTGATGCTTTTTTTAATTATCCCCAGTTCTGGATATTACTTGGGTTAGCCATTGAGTCTTTCTGCTTCATGCTGGCGCTGGCTTATCGCGGACGACTTATTGAAGTTGAAAACCGTCGAATTCAGGAACGTTATGCATATGACCTGGAAACCCAACTAGCCGAACGTACTCACGAGATAGAAACTCAAAACCGCCTGCTGGAAGCGCAGCATATTAAGAAGTTGGAAGCTGAGTTTGAGCAAAAACTGGCCGAGACAGAAATGACTGCCCTTCGGGCGCAGATGAATCCGCATTTCATCTTCAATTGTCTCAATTCAATCAAGCTTTACACACTAGAAAACGATGCGGACCGAGCCTCCGAGTACCTGACCAAGTTCTCAAGGCTTATCCGTATCGTCCTGGAAAATTCCCGGTCCGAGCGCGTGACATTGCATAATGAGTTAGATATGCTCCGGCTTTACGCCGATATGGAGACCATGCGCTTCAAGCAGAAGCTTTCGTTTTTTGTCGAGGTGGAGCCCGGCGTTGATGCAGACTTTATCGAAATACCGCCCCTGCTGTTGCAGCCGTACGTCGAGAACGCCATCTGGCACGGGCTGATGCACAAGCCCGAAGGCGGTACCGTTCGCGTCCGGGCCAGCCAGCTGCAGGAAAACCTGCTTCAACTAACCATTACCGACGATGGGGTGGGCCGGGCGAGAGCCGCCGAGCTGAAAAGTAAGTCCGCCAATCACCGTAAGTCATTCGGTTTGAAGATGACCTCCGAGCGTATCGCCCTGGTCAATCAGTTGTACCAGACGCACACACAGGTGGAGATTCAGGACCTGGTTGATACGGATGGTCAGCCCGCTGGAACGGAAGTGATTATACAGATACCGATCTAATTGCGAATGAGCGAATCAGGCAGCTACCAAACATTCACTCATGCGCTCATTCACTAACTCGCTCATTATGCTCAAGGCCCTCATCATCGACGACGAACCCGACAACGTCCGGCTGCTGGCGCTGCAACTGGCCCGGCACTGCCCGCAGGTTGAACTGCTGGGCCAGTTTACCGACAGTACCGAGGGACTGCGGGCCATCCAGACCCTGCGGCCAGGCCTGGTATTTCTCGACATCGAGATGCCGATGATGAACGGCTTTCAACTGCTCGAACGGGTCGGTGAGATCAATTTCCACATCGTCTTCGTAACCGCCTACGACCAGTACGCCGTGCGGGCCTTCCGGTTCAGTGCGCTGGATTACCTGCTCAAGCCCATCGATACCGTTGACCTGATTGCCACCGTGCGCCGGGCCGAAACCACCGCCCGCATCAACCCCCAGCAGTTGGAACTCATGCGCCAGTACTACCCCCCGGCTGGATGGCCCCAGGCCGGATGGCCCCCGGGCGCGGCCGGTACACCTCCCCCCACCAGGGGGCGCATTGCCCTACCCCATGCCAGCGGAATGGTCTTTGTCGATACGAAACAGATTGTGTATTGCGAGGCCGACAGCAATTACACTCGCTTTCACCTCGAAGGCGGGGAGCAGTACATAGTCGCCAAAACGCTCGGCGACGTGCAGGAGGTCTTCGAAACCCGCGATTTTCTGCGGGTACACCGGCAGTACATGGTTAATCTGGAACACATTCAGAAGCTGGTGAAGGGAGAAGGCACCTATCTGTTGCTGACCAACGGCGTCAGCATCCCCGTCGCCCGCCAGCAGAAAGACCGGCTAATGGAACGGTTTGGCTGGCTTTGAGTGGGTATAAAACCAGTAAAGCCACGTAACCTGATTGGCTACGTGGCTTTACTGGTTTTTGACTACTTACTGCTTCCCTCCGCCCTGTTGGCTGGCCGTACTCGTACCGGCTTTTTGCTCTGGCATCAGCACGAAGCGCGCAACGTTGGCACCGAAATAGTTGTTGGCAGCTTCCTTCGTGCTTTCGACGGTTACCTTTTTCAGGTGTTCATCCTCTTTCAACACCTCGTCCAGATCGTCGTCATTGTAATACTGGTTCGCCAGGTAGCTGAGCCAGAACTGGTTGTCTTTTAACTGCAACTCCGTTTCGCGCCGGGTCTCGGCTTTGAACTTATTGATATCGCCTTGTGCCGCACCCTTCTGTTTCAGATCGTTAATCAGCTCCTGCGTTTTGGCAACGAGTTTTTCAACGTTCTCGGGCGCACAACCAAAGCCGATGCGGAAGGTATAGCGCGGAACGGGGTACTTGCTGTAGACTGCGCTGGCCCCAACGCCATACACGCCACTTTCTTCCTCGCGCAGTTTCTCGATCAGCTTAATTTCAAGCACTTCGGCCAGGGCGTCGAGTTGCGTTGTGTTGTCGGTCGTCCAGGTAAAGTCACCGCTGTATACCAGCTGCACCGTTGCTTTTGGATCAACGCCCCGGTACACCGTCTTGCTGATCTGCCCGGCCGGAATCCGGATCCCCAGGTCTTTGAATTTTTCGGGTTTGCCGGTGGCGGGCAAACCACCCAGGTATTTCTCGACCAGCGGTTTCAGCGTTTTCTCGTCGAAGTTACCAACGAAAAAGAACGTGAAATCGCCGGCGTTGGCGAAGCGCTCCTTATAAATCGTCAACGCCCGGTCGAGGTCAATCTTGTCCAGATCCGCGGGTTTGAGCGGCATCCGGCGCGGGTTGTAGTTGCCCAGCGTTACGGACACCGTATCCTGAAACACCCGGGCGGGTGTAGGCGTGTTGATCTGGTTCTGCAACGCACTCTTCTGATTTGAGAGAAACCCTTTCACGACGTCGGCATCCTTACGTGGCTGCGTCAGGTAGCTATACAGCAGCTGCATGGCTGTTTCCAGGTCGCGGGGCGATGCACTGCCGCTGACACCCTCGTTCAGTTCGCCAACGTAGGGGAACGCACTGACTGATTTTCCCGCC
Organism: Fibrisoma montanum; assembly: GCF_003583365.1. GTDB lineage: Bacteria > Bacteroidota > Bacteroidia > Cytophagales > Spirosomataceae > Fibrisoma > Fibrisoma montanum. The sequence continues at coordinate 1,234,535 of NZ_QXED01000001.1, read as the reverse complement.
AGGAACTTACCCAGCTGAATCTGGTTGTATTCGCCGGTTCCGCCGAGGGTCGCCAGGGTAGAGGCAAACCGCGCCGACATAAAGTCTTTGAGGTCATACAGCGACGTACCGCCATAACTGGTGCCTGAGAACAGTATCTGGTCATTCTTAAAGTTGGTTGGTTTGACTACAACTTTCACTCCGTTTTTGAGCGTCCATTCGGTCGCCCCAATGTCTTTCAACGGCTTTTCGCTGACCACGGACGAGGGGACAGGCTCTTTAGCAAGCAGTGGCTTATTCAGCGTTTCGTCTTTATAAGCGGTCAGGCCCTTTCCAGCATTGTCGATGAAGCCGATGATCTGCTCAACGCTGGGTAGTTTGTCTTTGTCTTTCTCCGGAGCCATCACCACCACTGCCCGGTTCTCGTTCCGGATGAACTGGTCAACCAGTGCATTCACTTCAGGCAGCTTGATCGTGCCCTGCTCTTTCTTCAGAAAATCGTAGTAGAACTCGATGCTCGTGTACGGCTCTTTGTCGGTAAAGTGCCGTACGTATTCATTGACGTAATTCGACGAGCGGGTTTTATCGCGCTCTTTGTAGGCCTGCTCTACGCCCGTGAAGAACTCCTGCTTGGCGCGGGCCAGTTCGGTTTCCGTAAAGCCAAACTGTTTGACCCGGGCATTCTCGTCGAGCACGGCCCGAATGGCTCGCTCTACGTTCCCTTCTTTGGCAACGGCTACTGACGTAAAGGCGTCGAGGTTACCCAGAAAATCGCTGTAGTTGCTATAGCCAAACAGGAACGGCGGATCAGCCTGCTGGGTCAACTCCTGAATTCGATTCCCAAGCATGGTGTTGAACAAGCCCCGCTTGATGCTTTCGCGCAGATCGTTCAGTGTACGTTCCTTAATCTCCGGACGCTTGTAGATAACCTGGACGACCGTATTGGGCTGCTCGGGGTCCGTTACAATCACCACTTTGGTATCCTTGTGCGCCGGGATGTCGTACTCCGTGCGGGGTTTCGGATTCGGGACGGCCGGAATCCGGCTGAACTTCTCCCGAATAATGCCTTCTACTTCATTCACGTTGAAATCACCCACGGCAATCACGGCCATCAGATCCGGGCGGTACCAGTCTTTATAGAACTGCTCCAGCACCTCGGGCTTAAAGTTTTTAATAACGTCTTCTTTGCCGATCGGCAGGCGGTTCGCGTATCGGGAGTTGTTCAGAATCAGCGGGAAGTATTTGTCGCGCATCCGTTGGCCGGCACCCCGGCCCAGTCGCCATTCTTCCAGCACAACACCCCGTTCTTTGTCGATCTCTTTCGGGTCGAGGGTAGCGTTGTGTGCCCAGTCTTCCAGAATCTGGAAGGCTTGCCGGAATACGTTGGCCGAATCCGTCGGGACGGGTAACTGATACACCGTTTCGTCAAAACCAGTGTAGGCGTTCAGGTCGGCACCAAAGCGAATACCGGCCGATTGCAGCACATTGACCAGTTCGTTTTTAGGGAAATTTTTGGTGCCGTTGAATTCCATGTGCTCCATGAAGTGAGCCAATCCCTGCTGCTCGTCGGTTTCCAGCACCGAACCGGCCCGGATTACCAGCCGCAACTCGGCCCGGTTTTTCGGCTCAGCGTTCTTTCGGATGTAATAGGTAAGGCCATTGGGCAACTTGCCTACCTTCACAGCGGGGTCTGTTGGAATAGCCTTGCTGAGGTCAATTCCAGCTTTAGCCGGAGCCGACGCGGTTTTCGTGGCCGAAGCCGTTGTGGGTTTTGATTTTGTAGTCGGTTGTGCCAGTACCAGGGTGGCGCTCAGCAACAGACTTGCCGGAAATGCAAAACGTACCATGCGGTCGTTCAAGTACATGAGTATGTCAGTGGAAAATGCAACAAAATAACGAAATATTCAGAAGAAACGTTTACCGAAACCAGACGAGCAGAACGGCTGTCAGGATGGAAGCCAGCACCGATAGTGACCAGAGAATCAGGACCCAGCGGGTCGGTACTTCCCACACGCGGGGATAGGGCCTGATGGTGCCGTGGCCGGTTTCAATGATACCATACGTATGGTGGGTGCAGAAGTCCTCCCAGTCGCGAAAGTCGATGAATTGGGCGAGGGTATCGAGTAGGGGAGGGTGAGGAACAGCCGCCGGCGGGCCCTGCCAGAACCGTTGCAGATCCCGGGCGCTGACGTAGTGGTACGTGTACGCAAAAATCTTGTTGCTGAGCTGAGTAAAGTCGCTGGATTGCCAGTACCGGGCCGGCTCCCAGCCAAGAATCCGTTCCACCTGTCGTTTCAGATCGCTCAGGTGAAGCATTTCCAGCGAGCGGATAACGGTTGGGGTCAGGCCGTGATGACCCGGCGCTGTTTCTGCCGGCACCAACGAAGCCGGTTGATTTACCCGTTGGTCGCTCAGACCTTGATGATGATATGTTTCCGGTACATGATCCACAGAATACCCAGCCAGATCAGAACAAACGTGAGCGCACCGGCCAGCGAGGCATTGTGCGGATTGGTGAAGTAAGGTACAAAAAAGAGCTGGTAGAGCCACTCCTTCGCCCCGATTTCTGAGCCGTCGGGCTGCTGGATATGAATCATGTTCAGAATGCGCGGAATCAACCCCGACAGGAAAAAGACCGTGATGGCGTTGACCCCGAAGGCGACGAAAGGCTGGGCAATCCGCCGGGCCGTTGGGCGCGACGCAGGCTGTGCGTCAACGAGCCAGTAGCAAAGCGCCAGGCCCAGCATGGCCAGACCAGCCGCCAGCAGTACGTACGAGCTGGTCCACAGAGCTTTGTTGATGGGAAACCAGGCATCCCAGATCAGCCCCCCCAGCGTGGTCAGGCAGCCGGCCGCGAACAGCCAGGCTGTTTTTTCTGCATCGGCTACATCGCGTCGGCGGAGCCACGTGCCCACCAGAATCCCGGCCAGGCCCGTACCGATGGCCGGGATGGTGCTCAGGAGTCCTTCGGGGTCCCACACTTTGGTCGATCTGTAGAGGTGGTCGGTTGTCAATATGGTTCGGTCGAGCCAGGCCGCCAGGTTGCTTGTCGGTTCCAGGTTGGCGTAACCGACGCCGGGCACCGGCACAACCGTCATCATCAGCCAGTAGCCAGCCAGCAGGGCGGCCAATAGCCACGTTTGCTGACGGGTAGTTGTTCGCAAATAGATCAGTGAACAGGCCAGATACACCAGGGCGATGCGTTGCAGTACCCCCGGAATCCGGACCGACGTAATATCGAACTTGGGGAAGAAGTTAAGAAACAATCCCAGCATGAACAGTGTCAGACTCCGCTTCAGAATCTTGCCAACCACACCGTTTTGCTCCGTCCCACCCGCCAACGCAAACGTAATGGATACCCCAACGATGAACAGAAAGAAGGGGAAAATCAGGTCGGTGGGCGTCCAGCCGTTCCAGGCTGCGTGCCTGAGTGGGGCGTACACGTATTGCCAGTCGCCTGCGTTGTTGACCAGGATCATGCCGGCTACCGTCAGGCCGCGGAAGGCATCGAGTGAGAACAGGCGTTGGGAACTGGTCAATGTGGCCGTCGAATGGACCGAAGCCGGTGAGGTAGTTGTCTGCATGACCGTTTGCGAATCGAAAGGTAAGTTTACTACGATTCAGGCAAAAGAAAAAGCCAGGCCGACGTTGGCTATCGGCTGCGCCCGGTCTGATTTGCCGTTACGTTCGCTTTAGGCGTGTACGGCCCAACGATCTTCATCACCTCCCGTTGCCGGCTGCGGTGGTTCAGGGCGTACACCCAGTACCGCTCGCCACCGGCTTCAACCCGCACCACAATGTGCCCTTCAAACGCCTTGTACGCCTTTTCAAGACCCGGGCCGATCACGATCTTATTTGCTTCCAGCATGTTCGTCGCGAACAGGTCGCGGTCTTCCGGATAAACCCAGCGGGAGGTCATCCGGCGCAGCGCATCGTGGCCCGGGTGATCCGACGACCAGACCTCCTGAATAATGACCCGGGGCCGCAACGCCCGGAGGTAATCAACGTTCATGGCGTCGGTGTTGGCGTGGTGATTCGTCGTAATAACGTCGACCTGACCTACGTACGGGGCTACTTTGCTTTCGACGTTGTACCAGTCAGGTAAGCCCAGTTCGGCCATCCCGCTGATGTCCGTACAGGTAAAGAATGAAAACGGCCCGTAGGTCAGTTTGAAACCGCAGCTCACCTGATTCTCGCCCGGCATGGCCATGCCGGGCACGGCGGTGCCCGGTCGACGAACGTTTGCCTGTTCGTTGCTGAAATCAGGGAAGATGTGTTTTACGCCCTGGCCGGTCCAGACGTCGCCGTTGCTGTAGAAATTCTGAATCCTGAAGGTGGGATATTTCGTTGGATTTCGCAGCATGGCAATCTGGTCCGTCCGCCCCACGGCAAATACCTCATGTTTGAGCTTGTTCCGCCGAACCTGGTCGTCTACGAACGTCCAGTAGTTTTGCAGCGTGGCAAACTCTTCGGGATACGTACCGGATGCAAAACGCTTTTTCAGCTCGTCTTTGCCAAACGGCAGCGGATACGTAGTGCCCCGGTCCATCAGATGGCGAATGGGCAGTTCGGAGCCGAGACCTGTAATGCCGGTCTTGAAATACCGGCCGCTACTGTCGTAGGGCGCGCCCTGGTACACGTGCCCGTAGTGATCATCGTGGTAATGCGTCACCAAGGCATGGTCAATTTCGGGCGTACGACCGGCGGGCATATACTGACGAATGTAGTCGGCAATCCACTCGTAGGGTCGTTTGGTATAGTCGGGTACAAGGGGCGTGTTCCGCAGCGAAAGCGTGCGGGGATCGGTCGGGTCCTGTTCGCCCGCGTCCTGCAGGAACGTAGTGCCGTCGGGCATTACATAGAAGGCACAGTTGCCCCGGCCGGTATGGATGAAGTGAATCTCAACCTGCCCGTCCTGCCAGGGGTTCAGCGGCTGGCCGATGGTTTGGGCAAAAGCGGATCCGGTAGTAATCAGATAGGCAGCAACCAGCTGAACAACAGTTCTGAGAATCATTTGACGAGTGGTTTATAGCGAACTCTGGATCGAAAGCTAACTCCATCCAAAGTATGTATCACATTGTCAAAACTGGCGAATCCCTATGAACTGAACGTAACGGAATTGTTACGGAAACGTGAACAATCGATTGGTCGCTCCGGTCTTCAACAACTCGTCAGACGAACACCTTCGCCAGCTTTTTCTCCAGGTCCTTTTCCAGCTTCAGCAGGCCTTCGCTGTTGGGCAGGTAAGTCAGCGCCCGGTGGTGACGCAGATCAAACGGAATATCGCCAACGGCCTGCGTGATGGGAATTACCACCTTGCCCAGTGTATGCGCAATGCCGGTTTCGTAGAACACGTTTGGATTCCGGTCGGTGAAGTCAGTAATGACAGCCCGGGAGGTAAAGATCAGATCAAAAACGTCCTGAATCAGGATGCTGTTGTCCCAGATATCATCGGCCCGGCGGCATTCGATACCGAGTCGGCTGCACACATTCCGGATGGCGGTGTACGTACCGGTAAACCGGGATTCAAACGGCATCATTACCGACAGGACGTTGCTTTCCACCGGCTTGTCGGGCACACGGAACACATCGGGAGCAAAGGTAATGACCCGCTCAGGCTCCTGCGTATGCACTGTTGAGACGAACGTATACGTCGGACTGCTCAGTCTGAGTTTTTTATCCTCGATCATCCGCTCAATCTCGATTAGGTTGTTGTTGCTTTCGCTGATGAGCTTCGACAGGACCTGCATAATATTTCCCTCGTAATCGTCGTCTTTGAAGTCCAGACTACGAAGCAGACGCGGGTGCTCTTCAATCAGCTCCTGATTGTCGGTAAGGTATCCAAGTTTAATCCAGTCGGACTTGGTAAAATGGTCACGAACGAATTCATGAAGCGCAAACAAACGTAGTGCCTTCTGCTTACTCTGTCTTATCATGCCGCACGGGAAGTTTACAACAAGGTGCTATAATACAAAAATTGGATAACTCCGCAAAGCTATCCAATTTTTGTATTATAGTGTCAGCCTGTAGTGTTAAAACTTCCAACGAACAAAGGCTTCGATAGCTTCGTATTCGGCAAGGCCCAATCGATTGTAAAGGCCGGCAGTGGCTCGGTTACGTTCTTCGGCCCGCTGCCAGAACTCCCGCGAGTCGGTACCCTGGTACACTACGCCGTCTTTCTGCGACTGGTGTTTGAAAATTCCCAGGCGTTTCCGCATGACCTGATCGGGCGACATCGGTACGGCCATCTCGATTTCGTGAATATCCCATTCAGCCCAGGCACCACGGTAGAGCCATACCCAGCAGTCTTTCATGAAATTCTTGTGCTTCAACCGACGAACGGCCTCCATCACCGCGTCCAGACATACCTTGTGCGTTCCGTGCGGATCCGCGAGGTCACCGGCCGCGTAGATCTGGTGTGGCTTGATCTGCTCAATCAGCTCCATCACGATCCTGACATCCTCTTCGCCAAGCGGCTTTTTCGCTACCGTTCCGGTTTCATAAAACGGCATGTTCAGGAAGTGAGCGTTTTCGACCGGAATGCCGACAAAGCGGCAGGTCGACTTGGCTTCGCCCATTCGGATCAGGCCTTTTACGTACCGAACTTCGGCAGTGTCCATTTCCGAATCTTTTTTGTTGCGGAGCGAGGCAGCCGCGTCCTGGAAAATCCGGGTAGCTTCGGGACTTTTGATGCCGAACTGGTTGTTGAAGTCGACCACATAATCTGCGAAACGTATCGCTTCGTCGTCGGCTACGGCAATGTTGCCCGACGTCTGATAGCCAACGTGTACCTCATGGCCCTGATCGACGAGCCGCTGGAACGTACCGCCCATCGAAATAATGTCGTCGTCGGGGTGCGGGCTGAACAGCAGGCAGCGCTTCTGGGCGGGCAGCGCCCGTTCCGGCCGATTGGTATCGTCGGCGTTGGGTTTACCACCCGGCCAGCCTGTAATGGTATGCTGAAGCTGGTTGAAAATATCGATGTTGATGTCGTACGACTGGCCGTACTGCGCCAGCAGGTCGCTCATCCCGTTGTCGTTGTAGTCGCGGTCGGTCAGTTTCAGAACCGGTTTGCCCAGGGTCAGCGACAGGTGCGTGACCGCCTTTTTGATCATCTTGTTGTCCCACACCACCGAATCCACCAGCCAGGGTGTTTTCATGCGGGTCAGCTCCGACGCAGCCGCTTCGTCGATCACGAACAGTACGTTCGGGTGGGTTTGCAGATACGACGCCGGGTTCAGTTCCGAAACGGTACCTTCCACGGCCCCACGGATCACGGGCGCTTTGCGTTCGCCCCAGGCCAGCAGCACAACCCGGCGGGCGCTCAGGATACTGGCAACCCCCATCGTGATGGCTTTCCGGGGCGTTTTGGCCAGGCCGCCGAAGTCGCCCGACGCAGCCGCCCGTGTCGAGTTGTCGAGCATCATCAGGCGGGTATGCGAGTTGCTGAGTGAACCCGGTTCGTTGAATCCGATGTGGCCGTTTCCGCCGATACCGAGTAGCTGGAAGTCCAGTCCACCATCGGCTTCGATAGCCGCTTCGTATTGCCGGCAAAATTCCGCTACTTTATCCGGACGTACCGTTCCATCGGGAACGTGGTAGTTCCCCTCCTGAATGTCGACGTGATCGAACAGTTGTTCCTTCATGAAGCGCCAGTAGCTCTGCAGCGAGTCGGGCTCCATCGGGTAGTACTCGTCGAGGTTGTAGGATACCACGTTGCGGAAACTCAATCCTTCTTCGCGGTGCATGCGCACCAGTTCGGCGTAAACCGTTTTGGGCGATGAGCCCGTGGCTAAACCCAGGATACAGGGTTTGCCTTCACCTTGTTTCTGACGGATCAGATCGGCAATTTCCTGCGCCACGGCGCGGGATGCCGCTTTCGCATCGGCGTAAATGTGCGTAGGAATTTTTTCGTAGGTGATGGCCGACTGAACCGGCTCACCCGACGAGCGTCCGTTCGGACTGTCGAGTAGCGTGGATTCCGTAATCATAGCGCTGGCGGAGGATGATAAGACAGCGCAAAGGTCAGAAAAAAAACAGGTAGTTTGCTATAGCCAGCGTCGGAGATTGTACGATACCAACTAAAGTTTTTAAAAATTTTTATTATATAAAGTTGGCAAACTACCTGCCCCGTTCTATTGACGCGCCAGCCGATCGGCCGCGGTTGCGGTTTCGAGTGAGTTTAGCCCGTTTTCTTCCGTAATAATCCGGTGCGTTTCAGGGTAATGAATGGCGCTGGCCTGATCGCGGAACATGAGCCGCAGCAGTTCGCCGTAGAGGTGCTGTTTCTCCTCGCCGAAGCCAAACCGCATCTCAATACGCTGGTAGGCCTCAAATTCTTTGTGCCGCCCGCGCATCACCCGGTCTTTGCCGCCGATGTTTTCCGTTACGTTCAGTTGAGCGCCCGGGAACAGATCCATCAGCGCTTTGGTGGTGGCTTCGTCGGCCACACAGCGCATGATCATCCGGGTCGGTACCCATTCGAAGAGCGTTACGTCACCCCGCTCAAATACCAGCCGCATCTCCTGCCGATCCATCCGGCCGGTCTGCGTGAAGCCGTGATAAAAATTGACGAGTTTGATCCCCTCTTCCTCACTGCCGTACTGAACTGTGGCCTGCACCTGATCTTCTATGGCGTTGCTTCCCGGCCGTTTCACCACCTGAGCCGCTACCACCTGCCCATCGCCGAGCCACCCTGCAAACATGTCGAAGAAGTGAACACCGTGCTCAATGAAAATCCCGCCACTTTTGCTGCGGTCCCAGAACCAGTGGTCGGGCATCAGTCCTTCGTCGCCCGCGTAGTTTTCGAAGTAGCCGTGCAGGAACTCCCCCAGCAGCTTTTTCTCGATCAGGTGCTTGATGCGGGCAAACATGGGGTTATAGCGCTGCATCAGGTTAGTGACCATCAGCAGCCCTTTCTGCCGGGCAGTTTCGAGCATCTCGCGGCCCTGCTCGGGATCGAGGGCCAGCGGTTTTTCGCAGATGACGTGTTTGCCGGCGTTCAGGGCCAGCATCGCCTGTTCATAGTGTAGAAACGGGGGCGTGGCAATGTAGACGACATCTACGTCGGGGTGGTTCACCAGTTCCTCGATGGAATCCAGCTGGTCGGCGCCGAAGCGCTGGGCCGTACGCAGGGCTTCCTCCCGTTTTGAGCCGGCAATGGCTACGAGTCGCGTGTTTGGGGTTTGAAGAAACTGTTGAGCGGCAAAGAGGCCGAAGCCGCCCATACCAATGATACCGATGCCAAGTTCCAGGTCGGTGCCAGCGTTTTTGTCCATAGCGTTGCAGGTTCTATTCAGTAGAACAACTGCCTGATAGCCGCTTATGTTAGCCCGAATCCCGGGGGGCGCTTATTAATCGAGCCTGCGCATCCAGTATACCATGGGTTTCGGTGTGGAAACCCGCTCGTTGAGGTCGGGCCAGCTGAACACACTTTGCAGGCCGGGTTCGCGCTGATAGCCGCGCTTGTGCCAGAACGCATCGAGCGGCTGGTAGTCTGCCGGACGTAGCGGGTGATCGTCGGGGCGTTGCACGGCGCAGAAGCAGGTCAGGGTGTATTGACCAAACTGGCGGGCATGGGCTTCGCGTTCATCAAAGAATCGGTGGCCAAGTCCCAGGCCGCGGTAGGGAGGCAGCAGGATACTCTCGCCAAAGTAAAAGACCGTATTGAGCTCATAACCGGCCTGAACGAAAGGCTGCTGTACGTCCGAAGTTTCGTCACGCAGCGGAATGGCCGTTGTGGCTCCAACCATCCGATCGCCGTCGTACACCGCGAACAGAAACGACCGCTCGGCCCGGGCGTAGGTTTCCAGGTAGTCCTTTTCGTAGTCGATGGTGCCTTCGTAGAGATAGGGGAAGTCGCGAAATACGGCGATCCGTAAGGCCGCCAACGTATCGAATACGGCCCGAAAACCAGCGCCGGTAAACCTGGCGAACGTTAAGGAAGAAGGTGGTACGGCCGACAACGTATTACTGTTTACCGAGTACCAGCGACTCCCAAAGCGGCAGGTTATAATACGTCGTGATGCGCGTAATCAAGCCTTCCGACACGTCCAGAAACGAACCAGCCGGCAGTACGTAGGTCTGGCCCGTAGCCGGCGGCAGATCGCCATCCGTTTTCTTGTACTCCCCGTTTACGACAAATTCACAGGCGACCCGCGTACCGGTTGGCTCGGTCATGACGACGATCTCGGTCAACGTCTCGTCGTAGCAGTCGTCCATGTGTTTCAGGAACTGGCTGAAGCGGTCTTTGCCGGTTCGGGTAGCACCCTGGTTGCTGTCGTGGCGAACGTTTGGGTGGACAAGACGGAGCATCGCTGCCCAGTCTTTCTGATTGAAGGCGTTGTAATAAGCAGTAACGGTTTCCTGAGCAGTCATGAACTGAGTTGTGAGTAATGTGCGGCAAAGATAGGAGAAGTTAAAAAGCGCCGTTAGCTTATACTACGCTATTAATAATTACGGGTTGATTCATACCGACGCAGCGGCTTATCCCTCCGCACGCACCTGGCTTAACTGGGTCAGTACCACACCCGCTAAGACAATAACCAACGCCACAATTTGCAAGCCCGTTATCGGTTCGCCAACGGCCAGCCAGCCAATCAGCACAGCAACTACCGGGTTGACGTATGTATGCGTACTGACGATGGCCGGCGGCTGAACGGTGACCAGCCAGGCAAACGCCAGGTAGGCAATAAGCGAACCAAATACAATCAAAAAAGCCAGACCACCCCAGGCCATCAACGGGACTGACTGCGGTTCAAATCGTTGCCACTCGCCATTGATCAGCGCAATTAACCCGGCAAAAGCCCCGGCAGCCAGTAGTTGAATGGTTGTATGCCAAAAGGTATAACGGCCCGGTTGAATTCTTCGTGCGGTAAACAACGTACCGATTACCCAAAGAATCGCAGCTGCCAGCACAAGCGCCGTACCTAGTAACGTATTGGCTGTTTGAATGCCCTTAGGAACAGGCGTAAACTGGGCGAATAAGACGATACCCGAAAAGCCAATCAGTAGCCCGGCAACGATTTTTTTATTAGAGAAATACAGCTTCCAGCGTGGGTAGTCCAACAAAACAAACCAAAGCGGTTCAGTAGCTACAATTACGGCCGCCGAGCCAGATGAAATGTACTGCTCGGCGACAACCACCAGACCCGAGCCACCAACAAGCATTAGTATTCCACTGATGGTCAAGTCCCGAACTTCCTGCGCTTTCGGAAAAGATTGACTTCGGCTATAAGCAAGTACACCCAGCAGTAGGCCAGCTATAACGTAACGAAGCGCCGAGATAATGAATGGCGGGATAGCTTTCAGAGCGAATAGGTTAGCCAGATAGGTTGTTCCCCAAACGAAATAAACAGCTGCAAAAGCCAGCACCAGCCAAAGGCGAGAAGCGGTTGTTGTATTCATTTTATAACCTTTAAAACAAATTTAACAGGTATGAATTCAAAGGTAAAACTATAACTGTCAAAAGTTGTTTTACTAGTTATAAAATTAGCAGGGTTTAAGCGATGGCAAAAGTCACTACAATTACTGAAATGGACTTGACGGGCGGAGCTGCGTGTCTTGATTTTGTGAACACAGCTCTGAACTTTGACGTCCCCGTAGAGCGACTGCATACGTATAACGACCTACTGGTTCTTACCCGCCGGTTATCCCTGCTGGACGATGATACCCTTGCCGCCCTGGAGCGATTGGCCGAAGACAATACCGGGCAGGCAGAGCGCGTGTTGGGTAAGGCTCGCCAGGTAAGGCAGTCAATGCTTACCGTATTTTCAGCGTTGGTAAAAGGAAATTCGGAAGACGTAACGGCTTCCGCCTTGAGAGCCTTTAACGGAGATGTCAACGAGGCCCTGGGCAAACGGGGGTTTTCTTGGCAGGCCGACAAACTAGTAGTCGGTTGGGAGCGTCCCAAGTCAGAGCTCATGCTGGCGGTTTGGATCTATAGCTTGTCTGCCTACGAGTTACTGACTACTAAAGACCAAAAGCTGATTAAACAATGCGGGGCCTGCGCCTGGTACTTCCTGGATGAAACCAAGAATCACCGTCGGAAATGGTGTGACATGCAAACCTGCGGCACCAACGAGAAAGCCCGGCGCTACTACCAGCGAAAGAAACAGGCCAGCCCGTAAAGCTCAGCGGAAACTACGCCCTTATGCAGCAAACCGATCGGCCTGATGAGTATAAGAGACAATTACTTACTTTGCTCATTATCGGTCTGACCTGAGCTGACTATGCATATCCGACTGGCCCTTCGGGCATTAGCTGTAGTACTGTTGTTGAGTAGCATTGGTGCTATTCAGCCGACGTTTGATGCTAAACCAAAGCAACCGAACCGGTTGCCCAACATCATCTTGATTCTGATCGACGATATGGGGTCAGCCGATGTGGGGTGCTACCGACCCAGTAGTGTTGCCAATCAGCTGCCACCAACGCCCAACATTGACCAACTGGCGGCCGAAGGCATCAAATTTACCAACTACTACAGTGCGGCTCCCATCTGCTCGCCATCGCGGGTGGGCCTCACAACGGGCAACGTACCCAGCAAATGGCGAATTACATCCTTTCTGGCCGATCGAAAACACAACCGTACCTGCGAGCAAGCCGATTTTCTGGATACTTCAGCGCCATCAGTAGCGCGTGAACTTAAAACGGCTGGTTACGCCACAGCGCATTTCGGGAAGTGGCACATGGGGGGTGGGCGCGACGTTGACAATGCGCCCGGTATCCGGCAATACGGTTTCGACAAATACGCCAGTACCTGGGAAAGTCCCGATCCCGATCCATTACTTACGTCGACCGACTGGATCTGGGCCAAATCAGACAGTGTAAAACGCTGGAACCGCACCGCGTACTTTGTTGACAAGACCCTTGATTTTCTGAAGCTCAATCCTGGTAAACCCTGCTACATCAACCTCTGGCCCGACGACGTGCATACACCCTGGGTACCTGACGAACTAACGCTCAACGCGTTTCCGAAAGGAACCGAAAAGCCGCGCGAATTCAAGGCCGTCCTGGCCGAACTCGACGTCCAGATCGGCCGGCTGATGGCGGGCCTGAAAGCACTGGGTGTCGACGATAATACGCTCGTTGTGTTCACCAGTGATAACGGCGCCTTGCCTACTTTTCAGGGGAGCCGGTCGGGTCTGTTCCGGGGTAGTAAACTCTCGCTTTACGAAGGCGGTATTCGCATGCCCTTTATCGTTCGCTATCCGGCCCAGACTCCCGGAGGCAAGGTTGATAGCCAGTCGGTGCTTAGCGCGGTTGACCTTTTGCCGACGTTCGTGAGTCTGGCGGGTAAAAAAGGGAGCCCTTCGCCCGGTGATGGAGAGAATAGGGCAGCGGTGTTGCTGGGCAAACCTGGCGTTCGTAAAAAGCCCCTTTTCTGGGAATATGGTCGCAACAACCAATCATTTCGTTACCCGGCGGGGCGCGATAAAAGCCCGAATCTGGCCATACGGGAGGGCAACTGGAAACTGCTGGTCAATGATGATGGCTCTGGTACCGAACTTTATAATCTTGCTATCGATACATCCGAACAAACGGATGTATCCGGTCAGCAACCGAAACTTGTGGGGGCTATGCGGTCCAAGCTACTGGCATGGCGGGCGGGCCTTGCCAGGGAATAGATGGGTTTTGTCTCTACCGAAAGTTAAAACCGGGCCGTCAATCTGGTGCCAGGTTATTCTGTCTCATTGCCAGTTCGCTCTAGAAGTATGTTTAAAATAACGGTCATTCTTCTCTTCGTCCTCGGACTCACCTTTACTGCTCCTGGTCAGGTACCGCTCCCCAATACGCCCCGCATGTATTTTGCAGATTCCTCCCGGCTGGGGCGGCCAATGGCCAAAGACCCGCACGTAGTTCGCTTTGGTGATCGTTACCTGATGTATTATTCCATCCCCGAATACACCGACAAACAAGGCACTAAACACGGCTGGGGTATTGGCGTGGCCCAGAGCCGTAATCTGTTCGATTGGGTTAAAGTTGGCGAAATACCACCCGTGGCCGATTATGAAGCTAAAGGTATCTGTGCACCTGGGGCATTGGTGCGCGATGGTCAGGTACATCTGTTTTACCAAACCTACGGCAACGGCCCCAACGATGCGATTTGCCATGCCGTTTCGTCCGATGGACTCCATTTTGAGCGTAACCCAACAAATCCCATTTTTCGGCCTGCGGTGAGTAACTGGTCGTGTGGGAGAGCCATTGATGCCGAAGTACACCGATTCAAGAACCAGTATTTTCTGTATTTCGCCACCCGTGATCCGGCTTATAAAATTCAGCAGTTAGGCGTGGCGGTTGCTCCATTGACCACCAATTTTAACCGCGAAGACTGGCGACAGGTGGCAGTCGATGGCCCCATTTTAAAGCCCGAACTGCCCTGGGAGGGCGAATGCATCGAAGGGGCGTCGGTAACCGAGCGCGACGGCCAACTGATCATGTTTTACGCCGGGGCTTACAACAACTGGCCGCAGCAGATCGGCATCGCCCGTAGCCAGGATGGGTTACATTGGGAACGTATTCAGCCTGAACCTTTCCTGAAAAATGGCGCACCAGGGGCCTGGAACAGCAGTGAATCCGGCCACCCGCACATCTTCACGAATGAGCGGGGGCATACGTACCTATTCTTTCAGGGCAATAATGATAAAGGCCGAACCTGGTTATTATCAAGCGTACCTGTTTCGTGGAAACAAGGTATTCCGGTCATAAAAACGCCATAAAGATTTCCTGTAAAAGGGACGTTGTCAGGCGGGTAGGGTAGTTCAGTGGGTGGCTGAACTACGGAAGAAGGCCATTTGCCAGTCGTTTAGCCTGCCAGTCCCGCACGGCCGGACCGGTGCCAAACGGCCAGGGCCTGATCTGAGCAATCGGGACCACTTTCACCGCCTGTAACTCGGTTTCGTCCATTACAATCGGGCCTGTTGCCCGAACGTGATACGTGAAAATGACTTCGTTACGCTGGTAGAACGTATAGATGCCCAGAAACTCAACGATCCGGGCGTCCGTCAGGCCAATTTCCTCCCGAATCTCGCGTAGGATGGCATCCGCTGGCTCTTCGTCTTTTTCCAGAAAGCCTGTTACGATGCCAAACCAGTCGGCGGGCCAGCCGACGTTCTGGGTTAAAATCACCGTATCGTTATCGTATTCAACAATGGCCCCCACAACCGGCAGTGGATTGTCGTAAAATATATAACCGCAGGGTTTCGAGCAGATAAGCCGTTCGCGGCCGCTGGCTTCCCCTCTCACGAGCGGGCTGGCGCACTGCGGGCAGTAGTTCATTTGGGGCATGGGCTATTTGTGTTAAAGGATAACATCACTGTTCACGTTTAACACCGTTACGGAGTTGTTTGGTTTGCCGGCCGGCAGGCAGGTAGGATCAGGTTCTGAACCTGATCCTACCTGCCTGCCGGCTTCCATTTTAAAACATGGAACCCGAAACAAAGCAGGTTTTGTATCTTTGCGTCTGAATGGCAAGATTGATGGCAATCGACTACGGACAGAAACGCACGGGCATTGCCGTGACGGATCCGCTGCAACTGATCGCGACGGCGCTGGAAACCGTACCGACCCACCAGTTGCTGGATTACCTGAAGAAATACGTAGCAACCGAGTCGGTTGAGGTCTTCGTGGTGGGCCTGCCAAAGCGGCTGGATGGTACCGATACGGACAACACACCCCGGGTTCGGTCGTTCGTGACGCGGCTGCAAACCGCTCTCCCTGATGTTCCGGTCCACTGGCATGATGAGCGGTTTACGTCGAAAATGGCCATGCAGGCGATGATTGCGAATGGGTCGACCCGAAAGGATCGGCGCGATAAGGGAAACCTCGATAAGGTTAGCGCGGCCATCATCCTGCAATCATACATGGAAAGCAAAAAATAGCGTGCTCGGTTTCGGTTTTGCAAGCAACAGCGCTCAGAAAACTGGAAACCGATAGCCAATACAGAAACATGATACTTCCAATTGTAGCGTATGGCGACCCGGTTCTGCGGAAGCGGGCGAAAGATATAGAACCTGGCAGTCTGGACGTCAAGAAGTTGAGCGAGGATATGTTCGAAACCATGTACCAGGCTTCCGGCGTTGGGCTGGCGGCTCCGCAAATCGGTCAGAGCATCCGAATGTTCGTAGTCGATGGTACCGTTCTGAATGAAGACGAGCCCGACGACGAAAAAGATTCCAGCCTGGAAGGGTTTAAGAAAGTGTTCATTAACCCCGAAATCGTTGAAGAAGCCGGCGACGACTGGGGGTTTGAAGAGGGTTGCCTGAGCATTCCCGGTATTCGGGGCGAGGTGTTCCGCCCTGAGATCGTGGTCATTCACTACTTCGACACCGACTGGAATGAACACGAAGAGGAATACGACGGTATGGCGGCCCGTATCATCCAGCACGAATACGATCACCTCGAAGGCAAACTCTTCACCGACTACCTGCCACCCCTCAAACGGCAGCTTATTAAAAAGAAGCTGTCCGACATCACAAAAGGGAAAACGGATGCGGAATACCGCATGAAGTTTCCAAAATAAAGGAGAGGAGGGAGAAGAGGATGCCTGATTCCTTTCCTCCCTCCTCCGTTTTCGCCCCTTTCTCCTTCCATGAACATCACCCTGCTTCAAGCTAACCTCCACTGGCACAATCCCGTTGCGAACCGGGCGATGCTCGAGGAGCGTATCTTCAGCCTGCCTGAGCCGACGGATCTCATTATACTCCCTGAGATGTTTACGACAGGGTTTACCATGGACGCTCGTGCGGTTGCGGAGCCAATGAATCTCACTACGTTTCGATGGCTGAAGCAGATGGCCGCCCAGACAAAAGCCGTTGTAACGGGCAGCTACGTCGTGCAGGAGGACGGCCGCTATCACAACCGACTCATCTGGATGCAACCCGATGGTACGTTCGATGTCTACGACAAGCGGCACCTGTTCCGAATGGCAGGCGAAGATCAAATCTACACGGCCGGCACCCGTCGTCTGGTGAAGGAATGGAACGGCTGGCGTATTTGTCCGTTGATCTGTTACGACCTCCGTTTTCCGGTCTGGAGCCGAAACGGAGGGCATTCGGGGGTTCAGGATGCAAACGACCCGCCGTTGGATTACGACCTGTTGCTGTACGTAGCCAATTGGCCGTCGGCGCGCCGAAGCGCCTGGAATACGCTGCTACAGGCACGAGCCATTGAGAATCTGAGCTACGTTGTTGGTGTCAATCGGGTAGGGGAGGATGGTAACGGGCTGCCGTATGCCGGCGAATCGGCCGTGATCGATTACCGGGGCGAGGTAATGTTCCGGCAAGCCGATGTCGAGATGGTCCATCAGCAGACGCTTTCGCTGGAGGAGCTGCGGGCTTTTCGGCGCAAATTCCCGGCGTATCTGGATGCCGATGCGTTTGAGATCACAACCCGTTAAGTTAGCCGTAGACGGAAGTAGACTCCCCGCTATCACAAACAGTTTTAAAGCCCCAGCAGTCGCTTCAGCTTTTCGTAAAAACCGGTGTTTCGGAAGGTAAATGTTTTGTGCAGGATGTAGTTGCTGATGAAACTCAGGCCCATACCGGTTGTGTGCGACACAAGTTTGTTGACATTCACTACTTTCACTGAGAACGGAATGACAAAGGTGAAAGCCTGGATGCGATTCACCGAAAACTCGTAGAGCAGTGAAGAGCCAACGACCGTAATGAGGCAGGAAACCACCGAGACCATCGTGAATTTGGCAATTTCACGCCGGGTTTTTGCCGAATTCTTGGCGTTAAAGGCAAAAAGCTTTGTCAGAACAAAGCCAACAAAGAATGAAACGATGTAGCCAATTAGAATAGCCTGCTCATACGAAACCTTGAACCATTCCTGCGAAATTGTACTAACAACAAGCTGCAACGAAGCGCCAATAGCCGCGACAATGAAGTACGCAAAAACATCTTTGCGGTTAAAGAGCGTATCCGTCTTCGTGTCTGAACTAGAAACGTTGGTTTTTGTAGACTGCATAAGTAATCATTTATTCGACTGGCGCATCGACTGTTCATTGATGAACGCTATTCCAGTACTTTCGGTACCTGAAAAAATTGTTGGTCGTGCTGCGGTGCATTGGCAAGTGCCTGCTCGCGGGACAGGTGTTCGCCCACAACGTCCGGCCGCAATACGTTCTGCTCTTCAGAAATATGAATCAAGGGTTCCACACCCGTTGTGTCCACTTCATTCAGCTGTTCCATCCATGTCAGCACATTGTTGAGACTGGTCAGCAGGTCGGCTTCTTCTTCGGCCCGGACCTCCAGACGGGCCAGATGAGCTATCTTCTGTAATGTTTCCTGATCTACTTTCATGGACACTCAGGCCGCAACGGCCGCTCCTTTTTTTAATTCCTGGTCAATAATATGATACGTTTGCTCTTTCAATTGCTGAACATCAGCCTGAGTTAACCCTGTGGTATCGAGAGGGGTATGGACAACAGCCCGCATGGGGTACCGGTGCATCCGAACGGTACGCGCATCCGGCAGGATCAGGTGATTCGTCAGCAAGGTGATCGGAACGATAGGTACCTGCTGCTGAATCGCCATGATAAACGCCCCGTCTTTGAACGGGTGGTGCATCTGCGGAGGATGCTTTGTTTTGATACCACCCTCCGGAAAAATCATGATGCTCCGTCCTGATGCCAGCAGTCGAATCGATTTAGCCAGCGAATACGCCCGGCTGTTGGCCTGCTCCCGGTCAACCTGTACGTGCAGTTTGGCAAACATGTAGCCCAGCAAGGGAATGTGCTTCACGTCACTCTTCCCCACGAACGCGTAATAATTATCCAGCACGACGCCCATCACCGCAATGTCGAGGTACGAAAAATGATTGGCGCAGAACACGTAAATGCCCCTCGGCTCCGGCCGAAACCGGTACTCAACCTGAACCGGAATACCAACACCCGCAAAAAAAAGCTTTCCCCATAGCCGGTTAACCCGATGTGCCAACGGTTTCCAGTCTTCGCGTTGCAGAAACACGAGCTGAAATGGAAACAGAATCAGGTACAGCACTACAATGTAGAAAGCGCACCAGGCCGAATAAAGGAGTCGCATAGTGTCTGAACCGCACGGGCCGCTCTGTCAGACGCCCGTGCGGTCCTGATTAATGTTTAAAATGCCGAACGCCGGTCGTTACCATTGCCAGGCCGTGCTGATTGCAGTAATCAATCGAATCCTGATCGCGAATGGAGCCGCCGGGTTGTACAACGGCTGTAATGCCGGCTTTATCGGCAATCTCTACGCAATCAGGAAACGGGAAAAACGCATCTGATGCCATCACGGCCCCACGTAGGTCAAAGCCAAAAGCCCCGGCTTTTTCAATGGCCTGCTTCAACGCATCCACGCGCGAGGTTTGACCGACACCACTGGCCAGCAACTGCCGGTATACCGTACCGCCCGCTTTAGCCAGGACAATTGTGTTGGATTTGGTGTGCTTACAGACCTTCAGGGCAAATTCAAGCGCACGCACTTCGCTGTCGGTAGGCGCTTTCTCCGTTACAGTTTTGAACTGCGCGGCTGTTTCGGTCTGGTTGTCTTTGTCCTGCTCCAGTACGCCGTTCAGAATGGTTTTGATCATCCGGGTGGGCAGCTCGACCGGTTTGCGCTTCAGCAGAATCCGGTTTTTCTTCGACTTCAACAATTCCAGCGCTTCCGGAGCATAGTCCGGCGCAATCAGAATCTCCATGAACAACTTGTTCAGCTCTTCGGCCGTTGCCAGATCGACGGTGGTATTGGTGATGATAACGCCCCCGAAAGCTGACACCGGATCGCAGGCCAGCGCGTTCAGATACGACTCCTTAGCTGTTGGCGCCGTGGCAATACCGCAGGCATTCGTGTGCTTGATGATCGCAAAGGTGGGTTCGTTATCCGCAAACTCGTCGATCAGACCAACGCAGGCGTCTACATCAACCAGGTTGTTGTACGACAGTTCTTTACCATGGAGTTTATCGAACATGGCGTCCAGGTCGCCATAGAACGTAGCCTGCTGATGGGGGTTTTCGCCGTACCGAAGCGTTTGCTGCGGCAGGGTTTTGTAATTCTCAGACGCGTCGGGGGCTGCTTGCTGCTGACCGTCATTGCCCGCGAAGTAAGCCTGAATGGCGGTGTCGTAGTGTGACGTAACGGCAAAGGCTTCACCGGCGTATTGACGGCGGTCGGCCAGGTCGGTCGCGCCGTTTTTCTCCGTCAGCAATGAAACGACGTTTTCATACTGAGTTCGTGAGGAGACAATCAAGACGTCTTTATGATTCTTGGCAGCTGCCCGGATAAGCGATATGCCGCCGATATCAATCTTCTCGATAATGTCGTCGTCTGATGCACCGGCGCTTACGGTTTCCTCGAACGGATACAGATCCACCACAACCATATCGATCGGCGGAATCCGGTGCCGCTCGGCCTGAGCCAGATCTTCGGGCAATTCCCGGCGGTACAGAATGCCGCCCATAACGGCCGGATGCAGCGTTTTGACCCGCCCGCCAAAGATGGACGGGTAGCCTGTCAGGTCTTCGACGGCCGTGACGGGTATACCTAGCTGCTCGATGAACGTTTGTGTGCCGCCCGTTGAATACAGCCTGACGTTATGCGTATGCAGCAGCCGGACCAGAGGTTCGAGGCCATCTTTGTAATAGACAGAAATCAGCGCGGAGGAAATCGTAAGAGACATCAGAATTGTAAAGTAGTCTGCGTAAGCTGTGGTAATCAGGCGGCAAAGATAGCCATGATTGAACAGATAACAGCGATTACCCATAACGAACAGGTGGTTCCGCGTCGGAAAGACGTATCTTTACGTTTAAATCTGGCGTACAGCCAGCCATTCCGGTACATGAGTGCATTCAAAAAATTAGCCAGCGACACTGCCCTCTACGGGGTCAGTACGATTCTCGGACGGCTACTGAATTATGCGCTGGTTCCTGTTCAGACCTATGCGTTTGGGCAGCCTAAGCAGCTTGCTTCCAACGTTGAGCTTTACGCCTATATCGCCCTGCTGCTGGTACTCTACACGCTCGGTCTGGAAACGGCGTTTTTCCGGTTTGCGGCCCGCCGGCCCGAAACGACCCCGAAGGTGTTCAGCGATACGCTCAGCATGGTGATCGTGATTACGTCGATAGCTACGGTTGTGCTGCTGTGGCTCGCTCCGGATATTGCCCGCTGGCTCGATTACCCCAATCAGACCATGTTTATCCGCTGGTCGGCCCTGATCGTAGCCATCGATGCCATCACGGCTATCCCGTTTGCCCGGCTGCGGGTCGAAAACAAAGCCCGGCAGTTTGTAAAGGCCAAAATGATTAACATCGGTATTGTGGTGGCCCTGAACGTATTCTTCATTATCGTCTGCAAGGATGTGTATGAAGGTGACTATCTACCGCAGCTACGGCCGTTCGTGCAGTACATCTACGACCCTGAGATTGGTCCCGGCTATATTTTCCTGGCTAACCTGCTGGGTAACGCCTGCTATTTCTGGCTGCTGCGGAAAGCCTTCGCCGGGTTTCGGTTTCAGCTTGACTGGCCCGAAATCCGGACCCTGTACCTGTACGCGTACCCGATTATGCTTACCGGCCTGGCTAACGTAGTGAACAACCTGACGGATCGGCTCTTCCTGCGCCATTATCTGCCCGAAGGGTTTTACGCCGGCCTGACCAACGAAGATGCGCTTGGTATTTACGGCCAGTGTTACAAACTGTCGGTTTTTATGGCGCTGGCGATTCAGTCGTTCCGCTTCGCAGCCGACCCGTTCTTCTTCTCAAAAGCTGAAGACAAAAACGCACCCGGTTTATTGGCCCGCGTAACGAAATGGTTCATTATCGTGTGTGTGTTGATCTGGATAGGTGTCAGCCTGAACCTCGACGTACTGGGCTTACTGATTGGACCCAAATACCGGCAGGGGCTCGGTATTGTACCGCTGCTGTTGCTGGGAAACCTGTTCCTGGGCATCTACTTCAACCTGGCGTTCTGGTTCAAGCTGAGCGACAAAACTAAATACGGTACGCTGATCACCGTCATTGGCGCCGTAGTGACCCTGCTGGGCAACATGTTCCTGATCCCGATAATGGGTTATATGGGTTGTGCCGTGGCGTTTCTGGCCTCCAGCGTCGTGATGACGGTTATTTGCTACGTTCTGGGCGAGAAGCATTACCCGGTGCCCTATGATGTTCGGTCGGCGCTGGGCTACATCACCGGGGCCGGTCTGCTGATCTACGCATCGTTGCAGATCGATATTCCTAATCCGTGGATTGCAGTGCCGTTTCACCTGGCGCTCTTTGGGCTGAGCGCAGCCGTTATAGCGGTGATTGAGCGGGATACGATTCGCGAGGGCTGGGCGCGGTTTCGCCGTAGCCGGAAACCGGCGCCCGTCGGTAGCTCGCAATAGTGGATCACTTTTCCATTTCCCGGAGCAGCTTGTTGGCGTAGATGAAGTCGTTCAGCTCCGGTATGGTTGAGTGCACAATGGAGTCACTGTCGCCCTCCCATAGTTTTTTACCCTGGTAGAGAAATATAATCTTCTCGCCGATTTCGAGCATGGAGTTCATGTCGTGGGTAATCACGATGGTTGTAATCTGGTATTCATCCGTAATCTCTTTGATGAGCTGATCGATCTTGATGGAGGTCAGCGGATCGAGACCGGAGTTCGGTTCGTCACAGAACAGGTACTTTGGGTTCAGAACGATGGCCCGGGCAATACCAACCCGTTTCTTCATGCCCCCGCTTATTTCCGACGGCATGCGGTCGCCGGCTCCCTCCAGACCCACGCGTTGCAGACAAACCTGCGCACGTTCGTTTTTTTCGCCCGCGCTCATATCGGTAAGCATGTCGAGCGGGAAACGAACGTTTTCCAGTACCGTTTTGGAGTCGAACAGCGCTGACCCCTGGAACAGAACGCCCATCTCGCGCCGGATAACTTTCTGTTCCTCCTCGTTATCGGCCAGAAAATTCCGGCCGTCGTAAAGCACTTCTCCAGAATCGGGTTTAACCAGGCCGATCATGCACTTCAGCAGTACGCTTTTCCCGGTGCCGCTACCGCCAATGATCAGGCTGGTTTGCCCCGGTCTGAACGAGCCGCTGATATCATACAGCACCTGGCGGTCGCCAAACGTTTTGGATATATTCTTAATCTCCAGCATACGAATAACTTACAATAAAAGCTGGGCCAGCAGAAAATCGGCCGCCAGCACGGCAATACAGCTATTGGTCACGGCGGTTGTTGAGGCATTACCAACTTCCAGCGCCCCACCCCGGGCGTTATACCCCTGGTAAGCCGAAATGGTTGCAATCAGAAACGCAAACACCACCGATTTAATAATGGCAAAGGGTACGCTGAACGTATTAAAACCGGACCGCAGACCAAAAATGTAATCCTGCGGGGTAATAATATCGGCCAGGGTGCCTGCAATGTAGCCACCCCAGATCGACAGAAAACCAGCCAGAATTACCAGCAGGGGAAACATCAACATGGCGGCTATCACCTTCGGCAACACTAGATACGAACTAGAGTTGATGCCGATTACTTCCAGTGCGTCGATCTGCTCGGTAATGCGCATTGTGCCCAGCTGGCCCGCAATGTTCGATCCGACTTTACCGGCCAGCACTATACTGGTAATGGTTGGAGCGAGTTCCAGGATCGTGCTGTCGCGCACAATCACCGAAATAATATACAACGGTACCAGCGGGCTAACGAGGTTGTAGGCCGTCTGTACGCAGGTTACCGCACCGATAAAGGTCGAAACAATGGAAACGATAAAGATTGACCGGATGCCAATGGATATACATTCGTCCATAACCAGTCGGTAATAAACACCCGCTTTTTCCCGGTTGGTAAAAAGCGTACCCAGAAAAATGAAGTACTTGCCAATATGTGACATAAGCATGAAGCAGACCGAAATGCCGACGTACGGTCTTAAGCGGCACCGCTGGGCTGATAAAAACCCACCCGCACCAGTCAAAACCCAGGTAAAGGTAGAATGGTTCGGGGCGTAAACGTTGGCAAAAATCAAAACTTTGGCAAAGTTTGCCGGATGAATCCATTAATCGTAGTGACAGGTGGTACAAAAGGCATAGGCCAGGCCATCGTGGACAAGTTTGTTGATGAGGGTTTCGACGCCGTTGTGTGCGCCCGGTCGGTTGATGGCGTCTCCGGCCCGAATCGATTACCGTTTGCCGCCGATCTGTCGACCCGCGCCGGGGTCGACGCGCTGGTGGCTTACATCCGGTCGCTGAACCGGCCTGTTGACGTACTGGTCAACAACACGGGTATTTTTCTGCCGGGGCAGATCCACAACGAAGCCGAGGGTACGTTCGAAGCGATGATGAACACCAACGTAGCGAGCGCTTATCACCTGACGCGCGGGCTGGTGGGCGAGATGATTGCCCGGCGGCAGGGACACATTTTCATGATGTGCTCAACGGCCAGTATTACTCCCTACACCAATGGCGGTTCGTATTGTATCTCCAAGTTCGCTTTACTGGGCATGAGCCGGGTGCTTCGCGAAGAACTTAAGCCGCATGGCGTAAAAGTGACGGCTATTCTGCCCGGCGCTACGCTGACGGCCAGTTGGGAGGGCACTGACCTGCCCGACGACCGCTTTATGCAGGCTGCCGATGTTGCTGCCAGTGCCTGGACCGCGTATACCTTGTCGAAAAGCGCCGTTGTCGAAGAGATTCTGCTACGGCCGCAACTGGGCGATATTTAACAGGAGCGATCCGATAAAAAACGGCCGAGTTGTTCACCGACAAGGTCGACTGCATTCTCTTTCGTATCTTGCGGCCACTTCATCCTAAGCAGCCGAGAACTAATCACTGTAAACTCTAAACTGATAGAATGTCTTCTGTTGAGTATCTGGGCATCGACGTTGGCGGTACGAACGTCAAAATGGGTATCGTTGAAGCCGACACTGGTAAAATTTCAAACTTCTATAGCCACGACACCATAAGCTGGCGGCAATCCGGTCATTTTGTTGAACGCTTCGGCGATGCTATTGCGCTTCAGCTATACGCAAACAAAAGCGTTAAGAAAGTAGGTATCGGCCTGCCGGGTATGTTGAATCGCGCACGTACTGTGCCGCTGGAAATCACGGCCATCCCCGAAATCAACAACGTACCGATGGTCGATATGCTGACCAAACGCTTTCCGGGCGTTGACTTCTTTCTGGAAAATGACGCCAACGCAGCGGCACTCGGCGAGTATTACTTCGCGGAAGAAAAAATCACGGAGAACTATATCTTCATTACGCTCGGGACGGGGGTTGGCGGAGCCGCGATCATCAACAAAAAGATTTTTACCGGGGGGGATGGCAATGCCATGGAGCCAGGACACATTCCGTCTAGAAATGGCCGGGTGCTTGAGCGAAACATCGGGAAAAAAGAACTGCTCGAACTGGCTACCGAACGGCGTGCCGAATACACGGGCGAAACACAGCTTCCCAGCGACGACAGTATGTCGACCACCGGCCTGGTAGCCGCAGCGGCTGAAGGCGACGAACTGGCGCTTCAAATCTGGAATGAGGTCGGCGAGATGCTGGGCGAAGGCCTGGCCGCGCTGATTAAAATTCTGGACATCAAGCAGGTACTGATCGGCGGAGGGCTATCGGCTTCGTATGACTACATTTTGCCGGCCGTAAACAAAACGCTGGATTACTGGCTCAATCCGTATTATAAAAACGGCCTGCTCATTAAACGCGCAACGCTCGGGAACGATGCCGGGCTGCTGGGAGCCGCGTCGCTTTGCTTTGATTAAACAGAAGGGAGGAGAGGAGAAAAGAGATAGCAAGTTTTCCTTTTCTCCTTTCTTCCCTTTCTCCTTTCCTCCTCTAAATCACATTCACTTCCGGGGTTATCGAAACGCCAAATTTCTCGGCGACAGATGCCTGCACCCGGTGGGCAAGGCTCAGTATCTGGTCACCCGTAGCGTTTCCGTAATTGACCAGCACCAGCGCCTGTCTGGCATGAACACCGGCATCGCCTTCCCGATAGCCTTTCCAGCCGGCCTGCTCAATCAGCCATCCCGCCGGAAGTTTTACGGTCGTGTCGCCAATCGGATAGCCGGGCATAGCCGGATACTGTTCTTTCAGGTTTTCAAATTGTGTTTTCGGAATCTCCGGGTTCTTAAAGAAACTGCCGGCATTTCCGATCTCAGCCGGGTCAGGTAGTTTACTCCGTCGGATTTTGATGACGGCGTCGCTGACTGCCTTGATAGACAAACTGTTTTCGTCAACACCCATGTCGGACAGAGTCTCCTGGATGGCTCCGTAGCTCGTATGAAACGTCGGCTGCTTATCGAGCCGAAACGTAACGCTGGTAATGATGTATTGCCCTTTGCACTCCCGCTTGAAAACGCTTTCGCGGTAGCCGAAACCACAGTCGGCGTGGGTGAATGTCCGGGTTTCGCCCGTGGGCATATGTACCGCTGTCAGGGAGTCAAATACCTGCTCAATCTCAACGCCATAAGCACCAATGTTCTGCATGGGAGCAGCCCCAACCGTTCCCGGAATGAGCGACAGGTTTTCGAGCCCGGCGAAGCCATGATTGACACTATACATAACCAGTTCGTGCCAATTAACGCCGGCTCCTGCTTTTACGTATACGTGCCGGTCGTCCTCTCTGATTACGTCGATACCCTGGATACTAATTTTGACAACCAGCCCGTCGAAGCTACGTGTGAGCAGCAGATTACTGCCTCCGCCCAGGATCAATTTCGGAAAACCGGTGTAGTCGGTTAATTGGAGCAGCGTCTGTAAATCGTCTTCCGCATTAATTTCAACCCAGTACCGCGCGTTAGCCTCAATCCCAAATGTATTGTACGGCTTGAGCGACACGTGGCTTTGTATGTTCAGCATGTTATCGCAAAATGGAAGCGTAAAATTAACCAAATTCCAGCATGGGGTGTTACCCTACGGTCGTGTTTCCGTCTGGATAATTACCTAATTTTGCCTGTTGATTTTTTGGTTATGCGCTTTACCGACGGTTGGATTTGTTTCGTTGTAAGTCTTTTGATAGCCGGCTGTGCATCGCGTCGCCCGGCTACCAACCGTACTGTATCGTCGGATTATAACGCCTACAATGATGATCTGGCAGTCACCAGGCCATCCTACGCACCCGCTACGTCTGCGCCGACAGCCCGCCCGGCAGCACCTTCACCGGCAAACCCAACTACGCGCCCTGAAACCCGTCGGCCGTCGAAGCCAGTGGAAGCAATGCATGTAAACCGCCAGCTGGATTTAGTCCTCGATACGATTGCGGCTACCAACCGGTCGGTACGGTATGCGCCCGGTTTTCGTATCCAGGTGTACGTGGGAAATCAGCGGCAGCAGGCTGAATCGGCAAAATTGTTGATTTACCAGAATTTTCCCGAACTTAGTGCATACCTAACTTATAACCAGCCAACCTACCGACTTAAAGTAGGTGATTTTATGCGTCGTCTGGATGCCGAACGGTACTACTCATCAATTCGGCAACTGATTCCTTCGGCTCAACTACAGTCCGACAAGGTAGAAATCCGAAGAAGCCTATTAATAAAATAATGAAATTAGTAACAATTTTTGTCAACTATGCTGTAGCTTTGATAAGCTTTAAGCGATTTATGCTCAGCCTTTTCCAATTATAAGCAATATGAAGAAAGCGTTGATTACCGGTATTACCGGCCAGGACGGTGCCTACTTGGCGGAACTTCTTTTAGAAAAAGGATACGAAGTTCATGGCATTAAGCGCCGGAGTTCGTTGTTTAACACGCAGCGGATCGACCACATGTATGAAGACCCGCACGAAAAAAATGTGCGCTTCAAACTTCACTACGGAGACCTCTCAGATTCAACCAATATCATTCGTATTATCCAGGAAGTACAGCCTGACGAAATTTATAACCTCGGAGCCATGTCGCACGTTCGTGTGAGCTTCGATGAACCGGAATATACGGCGCAGGTTGACGGGATCGGTACGCTCCGCATTCTGGAAGCTGTTCGGCTGCTGGGCATGACGGAAAAAACCCGGATTTATCAGGCGTCAACGTCTGAATTATACGGTGGGGTTCAGGGTCACGCTCAGTCGGAAACGACTCCGTTCTACCCACGCTCACCGTATGCGGTTGCCAAGTTATATGGGTACTGGATTACGGTTAACTATCGCGAAGCGTACAACATGTATGCCTGCAACGGCATTCTTTTCAACCACGAGTCACCGCTACGTGGCGAAACGTTCGTTACCCGCAAGATTACCCGCGCAGTAGCCCGGATTGCATTAGGCCTCCAGGATAAAATATACCTCGGCAATCTTGATGCACAACGCGACTGGGGTCATGCTAAAGATTACGTAGAAGCCATGTGGCTGATTCTGCAGCAGGAGCAGGCCGAAGATTTCGTGATTGCGACCGGCACTACAACCCGCATCCGCGATTTTGTTCGTATGTCATTTGCCGAGGTGGGCGTTGAGCTGGAATTCAAAGGCGAAGGTGTAAAGGAAACCGGTTTCGTTGTTAGTTCATCAAACCCTGATTTCCCGGTACCGGTAGGTAAGGAAGTTGTTTGTATTGATGAGCGGTATTTCCGCCCGACTGAAGTTGATTTGCTGTTGGGCGACCCAACCAAGGCTATGACCAAACTCGGCTGGAAGCCTAAGTATGATCTGCAGGCACTGGTGAAAGACATGATGACGGCCGATATTGATCTGTTCCGTCGCGATCAATTCCTGGCGCAGAGTGGCCATCAGGTATTAAACTACTTTGAATAAAGCCTGCATCACCGGTTGCACAAACCGCTCCGTGATAGAAGTAAACAAGAAGGGCCGGATCATTGATCCGGCCCTTCTTGTTTACTTCTATCACTACTACAACCCCTTATACAGGAACAGCGTAGTAATACATCCGTGAACTATTCGGATACATGCCGATGAGCAGGAGACCTTCGCCTTCTTTCACATCGTTCATGATCGTTTGCAACTCTTTTGTTGACTTGATGTTCTTACCGTTGGCTTTTACAATAATAAAGCCTTCTTCGATGTCGGTTTCGGCCAGTTTACCATCGTATACTTTCTTCACCCGAACACCACCGCTGATACCGAGTTGTTTGGCATCGGCTGTGCTGATATCTTCGAAGTCAGCGCCCAGGGTTTTCAGCGACGTATTCGCTGTTGTTACGTCCGACTTCTTGATCACATCGCGGCCACCATTACGGTTGCGCAATTCAATTTTGAAATCGCGTTCGCTACCGCCACGGTTCACCGTTACAGTAATGGCATCACCCGGACGACGGCGACCGATGATCTCACGCATTTGCGCATCAGAGTCAATAGGCTGACCTTCCATTTTCACAATTACGTCGCCTTTTTGCAGACCGGCCGCTTTAGCAGCACCGTTATCAACAATATCATCGACGTAGATACCACGGCCAACTTTAGCGTTCTTCTCTTTGGCAACGGTGCTGTTCAGCTCAATCGGGATGATACCGAGGTAGCCACGCTGTACGTTGCCATATTTGAGAATGTCGGCAGTTACTTTCTTCACCAACGACACCGGCACGGCAAATCCATAGCCACTGTAGTAGCCCGTTGCCGAAGCAATAGCAGAGTTGATACCTACCAGTTCGCCCCGCAGATTGACGAGCGCACCACCTGAGTTACCCGGGTTGATAGCAGCATCCGTTTGAATGAAGGCCTCAATCGGTGTATCGGCTTTCGGATTGTTACGGTCAACATTCTGGTTCAGAATACCAATACCACGACCTTTTGCGCTCACGATACCAGCAGTTACGGTCGATTCAAGATCGAGAGGGTAACCTACTGCCAGAACCCATTCTCCCAGCTTCAGGGCGTCGGAGTCGCCGAGGGTAATGGCCGGCAGGTTGTTGGCTTCGATCTTAACAACGGCCAGGTCAGTCAGTGGATCAGTACCAATAACTTTAGCTTTCAGGCTGCGCTTGTCGGTTAAAATTACCTCTACCTCGTCAGCATCCTGTACTACGTGGTTGTTGGTAACAATGTAACCATCTTTGCTGATGATCACTCCTGAGCCAGACGCTTGGCCTTGCTGACGGCGCGGACGGCCGCTGCCACCACCACCAAACTCATCACCAAAGAAATCCCGGAAGATATCAGGGACCTGCTGTTGGCGTACGGTCCGGGTAATGGTAGTCCGGATGTGTACAACGGTAGGCGTTACCGACTCGGCCGCATACGAGAAATCGCCCGGGGCACCTGCGCCGTCATTGCCAGTTAAAGCTGCCAGCCGACCCGTAATGGTTGGAGCCGGAGCCGATTCGTTAAAAATTACGTCCCGCTTATTAAATCCTAAAATATTGTAAGCGGCTAACGTTACCGCGCTCGAAAGGAGGGCAATCAACGCTAAAATTTTCCAGTTGCTTTTCATGTTCAAATGGGATAATCTGATTGCTGTCTTGTGTGTTAGACGGGTAAATTGTGTTCACTAATATAACGGAAAGACACTGCTGAAAAATTCGGTATTGTATGGTGCTTAACAAATTTTAACAGGGCTTTGTTAAGTCTTGCAAAAAAAGTAAAAAACCCGCGGGAAATGGTCCCGCGGGCCACTTTTAGTCACATTGCAAAGGGGTTAACCGCCAATCTCAATCTGACGGGGCGGTTTTACTTTGGCTTCTTCCCGCTTAGGTATTTCAATCTTCAACACGCCATCTGTATAAGTTGCCTGAATCGAGTCGGCATCCACTGAATTGGGTAACATGAATGTACGCTGAAAAGAGGAATAGCTGAATTCCCGACGCGTATATTTTTCGTTTTCGTTCCCCTTGTCTTCTTTCTGAGTTTCCTGATAGGACGAGATCGTCAGGTTGTTGTGGTTTAAGTGAAGCTTGAAGTCTTCTTTCTTTAGACCCGGAGCAGCCACCTCAATGCGAAATCCGTCATTGTGCTCAACTACGTTAACAGCTGGTACGCTGTTCATAGAAGGCATGCCAGCACCAAAGAAGTCGTTCATGTCACGACCAAAAAAATTCTCGATCAAAGATGGAAAACTGTTGTTCGAACGCATTAACGAATTCATACTCGTTTTTGGTTTAAGATTACTAGTATCTGAGTGCTATCTGTCTAGTACAAACCTTGTACCATAGAGTTAATGACCGGTTTTGTGAACAATTTGTCAGTAAATTACGTCTAAAAAGGCGTTGCAGCTGACAAATTGGCCTACCTAAACAGTAGAAAAGGCATTAACGTACTAGCCAGCTACGTATTAATACAAGAAAGTAAGCCCTACAATTGTTTGGGTATGGTAAAGAAAAAGTCTATAAAAGTAGTAGGAGAAAATTAGGTGGACTGCAGTAGCTCAAGGGCTTTTTCGGCCGCCGATTGCTCGGCTTTCTTTTTACTGTAGCCGCTGCCGGTCGCGAAGGGCTCTTCATTGACAATCACCTGCGCAATGAATTCGCGATAATGGCTATTCCCTTTTTCGGAAATGATTTCGAACCGAATCTCCTTGCCCTCCCGCTGAGCCCATTCGATGAGCCGGCTTTTGAAGTTTGCATTGTTCTGGACTACCAGATCAATATCGTAATGGGAGAGAAGCTTCTTTAAAATAAAACGCCGGGTAAACGGAAACCCTTTGTCCAGATAAACGGCGCCTACCAATGCTTCCAGAGCATCGCCGTACATAGACGTACGGGCTGGCAGACTACGGGTCCGGCTACCGTCGAACTCAATGAGCCGGTCAAGACCAATTTTGCGTGAAATGCCGTTCAGCGTTTCGCGGTTGACAATCCGGGAGCGGATTTCGGTCAGGAAGCCTTCGTCTTTGTAAGGATATCGCTTGAAAAGGTACTCGGCAATCACCATCCCCAGCACTGCATCACCTAAATACTCCAGCCGTTCGTTCGATTCACGAAACCCTTCAATGGCTGTTGCTTTAGATGCAGACGTATGGCGAAGGGCTAACTGATACAAGCCTACGTTCAATGGGCGAGCTCCAATTATATGGCCAATAGAACGCCTGAGATTCTTCCGCGGATCGGCGTCGCCGGGGCGGAACAAACTCAAAATAGGACTTAATACATTGCGAGGCAAAGCGAGTTGCACGACTTATGCGTCCAGTTTCCTGAATATTACCGAAACATTGTGCCCACCAAAACCGAACGTGTTGCTTAAAGCCACATTGACCGGTCGTTGCTGAGCCGTATTAAAGGTAAAATTTAATTGCGGATTAAATTCCTCGTCGTCCGTAAAATGATTAATTGTCGGCGGAACAGTATCGTGCTGCATCGCCATGAGGCAGGCAATGGCCTCAACGGCCCCCGCAGCACCCAGCAAGTGACCAGTCATCGATTTAGTTGAGCTGATGTTCAACTTGTAAGCATGGTCGCCGAAAACCTTCTCAATGGCCATCGCTTCACTAACATCACCCAGCGGGGTCGAAGTTCCGTGTACATTGATGTAGTCTACCGATTCAGGGGAGATTCCAGCATCATCCAGCGCATCTTTCATTACGCTGATAGCACCGGCTCCCTCCGGATGAGGGGCTGTGATGTGGTAAGCATCGGACGACATGCCGCCACCAATGAGTTCGGCGTAAATTTTAGCACCACGGGCTTTGGCATGCTCGTATTCTTCAAGAATAATAGCGCCGGCTCCTTCGCCAAGCACAAAGCCATCGCGGTCCTTGTCAAATGGACGGGAGGCTGTTTCGGGCGAGTCGTTCCGTTCAGAAAGCGCCCGGAGGGCGTTAAAGCCGCCAATACCAGCTTCTGTTACGGCGGCTTCCGACCCGCCCGTAATAGCGAGTTTCAGGCGACCAAGACGGATGTAGTTAAACGCATCGACCATTGCGTTGGTTGCCGACGCGCAGGCGGATACCGTCACGTAGTTGACCCCTCGGAAACCATAGCGAATCGAGAGTATTCCCGATGCGCTGTCAGCAATCATCTTCGGAATAAAGAATGGATTGATGCGGGGGGTACCATCGCCACGGGCGTAATTTTTAACCTCGTCTTCAAATGTTTTGAGACCCCCGATACCTGACCCCCAGATGACTCCGGCCCGGTCCAGGTCGATTGATTCGAGGTTCAACCCGGAATCTTTGATGGCTTCGTCGGCTACGACAACGGCGTACTGCGCGAAGGGGTCCATCTTGCGGGCTTCCTGACGGGGAATGAATTCATTGACATCCAAGCCCTTAACCTCACAGGCAAACTGTGTACGGAATTTTGAGGCATCGAACTTCGTGATAGGACCGGCACCACTCACACCGGCGGCTAAGTTGGTCCAATAGGTAGATACGTTATTACCGATCGGTGTCAGGGCACCGAGGCCTGTCACTACTACTCGTTTGAATGTCATACAGATGAACTGCGGGGTAATAAAAGAAGGGAAGCGGTAAACGCTAAGGCGTTGCTGTTATTTGCCGGCGTTTTCTTCCAGATAGGTAATTGCCTGACCTACCGTACCAATGTTTTCGGCCTGATCGTCCGGAATAGAAATGTTAAACTCTTTTTCAAACTCCATGATGAGTTCAACGGTGTCTAGTGAGTCGGCGCCCAGGTCGTTCGTGAAGCTGGCCTCCGGAGTAACCTCTGACTCTTCTACACCCAGTTTCTCAACAATGATGTTTTTGACCTTTTGTGCAATTTCTGACATTTTAGTAGCCCTTTGTAGTTAAAAAACTGCGCAAAGAAACGGATTTCCCATTGCATTGTCAAACAATTTTTTGAGAGCACTTTCGTTACTTTTATTGCGTTTTTTGTAAATAACTTACAGATAATCAGTTTTTTATAAGTGGTTTGAAGGCTTGTTCATTTAAGTTGGCAGAATTGCTGCTGGCTGCAACGTGGCCTGATCCGCTAAACGAGCTGCGTGGGCTGCTGTGTCAACCGTGATGCGTTTAACGCAGAAGTCAGCCTTGGACAAGGCTTTTTTAAAGGCAAAGCTTTCCTCTGATCGAATCCCGAAAAATCACAAACTTCCGGCGTTTGATCCCAGATACTGGTCACTTCGTCCCATCAATTTTAAAGCTAGTCGGCGAGGTGTTTGTTTTGAATCGTTCATCACGCAGATCCGCTGCTGAACAGTAACCAACAACATACATCGCCATGAAAGCTATCAACCGCATTGCTGCTTTTTTTCTGACTGCTCTAGTCTTTACCGCCTGTACCGGCAACGACATCAAGCCTGCCAAAGCTGTGCTGACAGACACGTCGGTTCGTTCTGATACGTTGGTTGAGCCGACCCGCACCATCGATGGTTTTGAGCCCACTACTGATCAGCCGGTCAGGCCCACCAGTGAAAACCCTGCCAGGGGGAAACACCAGCCCGCTGCAACTGATGGCGCAGCGCCGGATGTGCTGTCGCGGCCTGCGGATGTAACGGCTTTTTGACAAGGATTGTATCTGTCAGCGTTTTCAAAAACCAATTCCCAAACTGACTACGTACCCATGAAACCGATCTCACTTCATACAGCCGACTTCCGAAAATTTGTCTGGCAACCGGCATACATTTGGCCACAGGATGGAACGCTGAGCCAACGTAAACAGGAGCCTGCCGGCTTGCTCCGGTCTGAGCTTCCGCTGTTTCTAAGCATTACGGCGCTTACGATCGTTCTGTTACAGCTGGTTAGCTACCTGACTGGCCAGCAGGTGGGGTGGCTTTTAACCCGATCGCATTCGAATCCGTTGGCCATAGTCATTACGGTATGTGTATTGGTTCCACTGGTGTCGGAAACGATCTTTCGGTCGGTGCTGAAGATTACCCCCGGTCGACTGGCTAATCTGGTGGCTTTTCTGCTGCTTCTGCTCCTGGGTAACTACTACAACGACATCAAAGCCATAGCGCATGTTTATACCGGCCTGTGGCTTTTTCTGCTCTGGGTTGGCCTGGCCCATGTTGTCAGGCAATTTCTGAAGCGGCCGAGAATATTTGCGCAGGTTGAGTTATTTTGGCGCGTTAATTTCCGGGGTATATTCTACGCACTTGTCGTAGCTTATGCCTTATTCTGGGCCGACGGAATTTTGTCGTTGACAACAACAAAGGGCTTTGGGTTAATAGTCCTGCTGGCGCCTGGTATATTGTTGGGAACGTACTTAGGGTATATTCGAATAAAATACGGGTTCTGGGCCGCCGTACGTGCTCACATCCTGATGATGAGCCTGCCAATGGGTTTTGAACTTATACGATTCCTGTATTTTTAATGGTGGTTCTAGACAGCACTTTGAAAAAGGATACGGCAGTGACCGGCACCAGACCACAACCGGCAAGACGACTGTTGCCCAGGCTGACAATTTCACCGTTGTGGCAGCGTGTTGCCTTGTGGGCCGCTATCGCCGGAAGTGCAGCTCTGTTGGGTTGGTTTACTGATT
Organism: Fibrisoma montanum; assembly: GCF_003583365.1. GTDB lineage: Bacteria > Bacteroidota > Bacteroidia > Cytophagales > Spirosomataceae > Fibrisoma > Fibrisoma montanum. Next base: position 1,199,278 of record NZ_QXED01000001.1, on the reverse strand, counting down.
TCAGTGCGATTGAGAAAGGCTTCAACGACGGCTATGCCGATGGCCGGGGGATACCGCAGAAGACCACTGGTTTGCCCTTAAGCATTTACGTCGGGGTGGTGCTGGTTGCCGCAATCATTGTTGGCGTATTGACTGGCGTTGCGCATTTGTATTACGTCATCTTTCATAAGCGGGTTTTTAAAAGCAACCAGATTGCCTACATCGTCCTGTACGTTATCTGGCTTTTCATCCTGTACATAGGCATGTCCAAACTGTTTACTGACGCGTTTGGGTTTGACGGCAATACGTATCGGATGCACCAGGCGACCAATGGGACAATCAAAGTGAGCGACTACCACCGGGAGGTTTCCTCAACTATGGCCCTGATTATACTGATCTATATGGTGGTATATGGCTTCATTACGGATTATCGTAAAGGGCATAAAGTTCAGCTTGCGCTTATCCAGCAAAAAGCGCAGGCTGAACTCGATGCGCTGAAGGCGCAGGTTAATCCACATTTCCTGTTCAATTCGCTGAACAACATCTACGGCACAGCCCTCATGGAGCAAAGCCCGCGTACGGCCGAAAGTATTCAGCAGCTCTCGGGTATTGTGCGCTACGTAATGGAAGAGTCCAGGTTGCAGACGACCACAATTCAGCGGGAGCTTCGGTTTATTGATGATTACGTAGAACTGCAGCGCATTCGAATTCCTGATAAGGCGCATATCCGGATTGAGGTCGACATGGACTGGGATGAGAAACCGGCCCAGATCGTACCTCTGCTGCTGAATCCATTGATCGAGAATGCCTTTAAATACGGTATTAGTATTCAAAACCCCTGTTTTGTGCGGATTCAGTTACGGGTGCAGGATGGTACGCTTTATCTGCTGACCGAAAACAGTATTCTGCCCCGGACCGATCTGGAGAAGGGGACTGGACTGGGCCTGGCCAATGTTCGCAAGCGGCTTGAACTGGCTTATCCTGATCGGCATCTGCTGGTCGCTGGCGAGGACGGTGACGTATTCAGGGTCTCATTAACGATCAGGTTGTAGCTCCGATGATTTATGCAGAACTAGTCAGCGCTGACACGTACCGCCTTATTGCTTTTGAACGTAACTGCCCTGAAATCGTATGCCCACCACCCTCCGTTGCATCGCCATTGACGACGAGCCGATTGCGCTCGATGTAATTAGTGCGCACGCCGGTAAAGTGCCGTTTTTGGACCTTCGTCGCACGTTTGTCAACGCCATTGAAGCACTGGCTTTTTTGAGGACTGAGCCGGTTGATTTGATCTTCCTCGACATTAACATGCCTGATCTGACCGGGCTGGATTTTGCGCAGGTAGTGGGAAATAAATCGCTGGTGATCTTCACAACGGCCTATCCGGAATATGCTTTGCAGGGCTTTGAATTAAGTGCGCTGGATTATCTGCTCAAACCAATTGCATTCGGGCGCTTCCTGCAGGCGGCTAACAAGGCCTTTGAGCGACTGGCCGGATCCGATAAGAAGTCGCCCTACGTATTTGTTAAAGATGGCTACGACTGGGTACGTATCAATCTGGATGAGTTGCTCTTCGTGGAGTCAGAAGGAAACTACCTGACGTTTCAGGAGATCGGTAAGAAAACCCTGACACGGATGACCATCGGCGAAGCAGTGGAGATGCTGCCCGCCGATGAATTCATGCGGATTCATAAGTCGTATATCGTTGCGCTGAACCGGATTGAAAAAATTGAGCGGCACCAGCTAACCATTGGTAAAGTGCAGGTGCCGCTCAGCGGAAGCTACCGCGACGAGTTGCTCGAACGGGTGAAGTAGCCGGATAAGTTATTTGAGGTTATCCAGGTTAAAATGCAGCCCCCGGTTGTCGCGCCGGGACATGGCCGCTTTGATAACCAGATAAGCGATCTCAATCATATTGCGTAGTTCACAGATTCGTACCGATACCTTCGACTGCCGATACAGTTCTTCGTGCTCCAGGTACAGCAGTTCGAGCCGATCCATTGCCCGCTTTAGTCGCCGGTTCGAGCGCACGATACCGACGTAGTTGGACATAATCGCTTCGAGTTCGCGTTGGATTTCTGTTACCAGAATGAGTTCTTCGGGATGTGATGTACCAGCATCGTTCCAGTCGGGAATCTCGGTGGGCACTACAACCTGATCGAAATCTTCGAGCGTTTTCAGATACGCCCGGTGACCAAATACAACCGCTTCGAGCAGGGAGTTGGAAGCCAGCCGGTTGGCTCCGTGCAGGCCGGTGCAGGCGCATTCGCCGACGGCGTAGAGGTAGTTGATATTGGTCTGCCCCCACTCGTTGACCCGGATACCCCCGCACATGTAATGCTGGGCCGGCACAACCGGAATGTAATCCTTTCGCAGGTCAAGCCCATAATTGTCGCGGCAATAGGCCGTGATGTTGGGGAAGTGTTCGACGAACCGCTCGTAGTCGACGTGGGTCACATCAATATAGACGTGCGGATCGCCGGTCTTTTTCATTTCGGAGTCAATGGCCCGGGCCACAATGTCGCGGGGAGCCAGCGAAAGCCGGGAGTCATAATGCTCCATAAAGGTTTCTCCCTTCATGTTTTTCAACACTCCCCCAAAGCCTCGTACAGCCTCCGAAATCAGAAAATTTGGTTTCTTTTCGGGCTCATATAGCGCCGTGGGGTGGAATTGGATAAACTCCATGTCCTTGCAGATGCCCTTGGCGCGGTAGGCCATGGCAATACCGTCGCCGGTCGCAATGCTGGGATTCGTTGTGTTTTGATACACATTCCCAATTCCGCCGGTAGCCAGCAAGGTGGTTTTAGCCAGAAATTTCTCGACCTGGCCGGTCTGGGTGTTCAGCACGTAAGCACCAAAGCACACATTGTCGGTATCGTAGCGATGAACCGTTTCGCCAAGGTGGTGGCGGGTAATCAGTTCGACGGCGTAGTAGTGCGTGAAAATTTCAATGCTCGACAGCGAATGGGCTTTTTCCAGCAGGGCCCGCTCAATTTCCGCGCCGGTAATGTCCTTGAAATGTAGAATCCGGTAGTCGGAGTGGCCGCCTTCCTTGGCCAGATCATAGTCGGTGCCGTTATGTTCCTTGTCAAATCGGGTGCCGTAGCTGATCAGTTCACGGATTCGTTCCGGTGCTTCTCGTACCACCGTTTCAACGATATGCCGGTCGCTGAGGTAGTCCCCGGCAATCATTGTATCTTCAATGTGCTTCTCAAAGGAATCCTCTTCCGACCACACGGCCGCGATACCGCCCTGGGCGTATTTGGTATTGGTCTCGTCGGCCTGCACCTTCGTAATAACGGCGATGCGGATGGGAGTCTGCGTCTGTTCGTAATGCAGGGCCAGTTTGGTGGCGTAGCTCAGCCCGGCAATTCCGGAACCGATGACTAAGAAATCATATTGGTGGGGCATATTTTATAAAATAATAAGCCCGTCAACCCGTCCGAAGTGACTTATGTTGAGCGTCTTAACGGGCAGATTATGAACCAGTGCCGTGGCCGCAATCAGAATATCAAGCGGGCCAACCAATTGGTTCCGGCGCTTTAGATTAATGAACAATTCCGCGGCCTTTATGGCTACTAATCGGTCAAATGATAACTCAACGAAATCACTTAACAGGACAGCTAACTCTGCCGCTTTTCCAGCTGAAGTAGCGCCACAGTACAACTCGTATATGGTTGCCGACGACACATATTTATCTTGTACAGAGGCTATTGAAGTAAGGCTTGTACTGGCTTTGTCTTTCGCACGAATATGCTCTATAAATACACTAGTGTCGACTACCATTCCAAGGCTTTCCAGTTATTGAAGTGTTGCTGAGCTTCTTCAATTGGTTTAATGTCTTGATCAGACCATACGGAAATACTCTGCAATTTTCTCTTGTACTCTTCCGGATCGTAAGGTTTCCGGCGCCCTTTTTTTTCCAGCAGGAAGTCTACAAAATCGACAACTTCCTGTTGAGCCTGCTCATCAAGCGCCTGGAATTTTGCGATAAGTTCGCTCATAATCGATTAGTTATAAACTCTTGCTCATTTCCAGCATCCGCAGTACCGAGGCTTCGGCCTTAACCCGTACCTCTTCCGGTACCAGAATCTCCGGCTGCTCGTACAGCATGCAATTATAAAGCTTTTCCAGCGTGTTCATCTTCATGTACGGGCACTCCGAGCAGGCGCAGGTGTTGTTCTCATTGGCCGGTGCCGGAATGATTTTCTTATGCGGAGCCGCCTGCCGCATCTTGTGCAGAATTCCCGCTTCGGTTCCAACGATGAAGGTCTGTTCCGGACTGTCCACTACGTACTTCAGCAGCGCCGTTGTTGACCCAACATAGTCGGCGTGGACCAGAATATGCTCCTGGCATTCGGGGTGGGCGATGAACTTGGCATCGGGGTACTTCTCGCGCAAAGCCTGCAGTTTCTCCAGCGAAATATCGATATGGACAATGCAGGCACCATCCCACAGCACCATGTCGCGGCCCGTCTTCTTCTCAATAAAGCGGCCCAGGTTCGCGTCGGGCGCAAAAATGATTTTTTGATCCTTCGGCAGGCTCTCAACAATCTTGAGCGCATTCGACGACGTAACGATGATGTCGGACAGTGCCTTGATATCGGCCGAGCAGTTGATGTACGACAGCACAATGTGGTCGGGGTACTGCGCTTTGAAGGCCGCAAACTTATCGGCAGGAGCCGAATCAGCCAGTGAGCAACCGGCGTTCAGATCCGGAATGACCACTTTCTTGTCCGGCGACAGAATTTTGGCGGTTTCACCCATGAAGTGCACCCCGCAGAACACGATCATATCTGCGTCGGTGCTGGCGGCCTGCTGCGACAGGCCCAGGCTATCGCCGATGTAGTCGGCCAGGTCCTGAATGGCGCCGTCTACGTAGTAATGAGCCAGAATAACTGCGTTTTTCTCTTTCCTGAGCCGGTTGATTTCGGCTACTAAATCTATATTGTCGGCCACGGGCTCGTTCACATAACCCACGCGCTTTACTTCTTCCAGAATTGCTTCCATGTGGTTGGCTGTTTGTAACATCTAAACAATCAGACGCCAAAAAATGTCTCAACCGGCGAATTTGCGCAAAGGTTTTCGGCTTTCAAACATCTAACCCTATTTACCCGGTTGTAGCAAAAACAGCAGGCCTGTGCTCACTATGAACGACGAGTTTCTGTTCTTACGGATCACCGAGATAAAATCTGAAACCCTGGATGCGAGAAGCTACTGGCTCGAACCGGTTGACGGTCGGCCGGTTTCGTACCGGGCCGGGCAGTTTCTGACCCTGATTATCGAGCATGGGGGCCATGAGGTTCGGCGGTCCTATTCGCTCAGTTCGGCGCCCGGCGTTGACCAGCAGCTACGCCTGACCATCAAGCGAATTACCAACGGCGAAATATCACGCTACCTGCTGGATACGCTTGAGGTGGGGGATGTACTGACGTGTTTACCTCCTGCCGGGCGGTTTACCCTCGACCCCGACCATTCGGGCGACGTGTTGCTGCTTGGCGCTGGCAGCGGTATCACGCCTTTGTTTTCGATTCTGAAACATACCTTACAAACAGAGCCCGACCGACGCATAACGTTGCTGTACAGCAGCTCCAATGAACGTGATATCATCTTCCGCGACGAACTGGACCATCTGCAGGGGCTATTCTCCGATCGCTTTCGGCTCCTGTATCTGCTTAGTAGCCCATCCGACAACTGGCAGGGGCTGATCGGGCGGTTGAACAACATGATGCTGGAGCGCCTGCTGCCAACTTTGATCGGGTCCGATTTCAATACGGTTCGGTGCTACGTGTGTGGACCCGCTGATTATATGCGGATGGTACGGTTTACACTGGTTTTCAGCGGCCTCGGTCCGGAGCAGATCCGGCAGGAAAACTTTGTAATCAATCCGGTCGTCCGAACCCCGCCCCCGGCGCTGGCCGTCGATCGAACGGTGCTGCTCCGGTTTCGGGGGCGGGAGATCAACATTCAGGTTCCGGCTTACAAGTCCATCCTGCAGGCGGCTTTGGACGAAGGGGTTTCCCTGCCGTATAGTTGCAAAGGCGGGCGGTGTTCGACCTGCACGGCCCGATGCCTGTCTGGAAGTGTTCACATGACTATCAACGACGTACTAACTGATAAAGACCTCCGCGACGGCTGGGTGCTGACCTGCACCGGCTACCCGGAAAGCGACGGGGTTGTGCTGGAAATTTAGGAGGAAAGGAGAAAGGGAAACGCCAATTGCCGACAAGGTCTGACGGTACGTCTGACCGTTTGTATATTACCAGTGCGGTCAGACGTACCGTCAGACCTTATTCCTCCATCTCCTCTTCCATTCCTCTTACACTATCTTCGTTTTCAGGAACGCGATGACTACATCCAGGCCTTTCTGGTACTGAACGTTATTGGGAATCACAATGTCCGCTTCGGCGCGGTAGGGTTTGATATACCGCTTGTAAGTTGGCTTAACGTGGTATTTCCACCGGTACATTACGTCGTCGAGGTCATAACCACGTTCTTCGGCATCCCGCTTGACGCGCCGTTCGAGCTTGATGCTGTTCTTGGCATCGATGAAGATTTTCAAATCCATCTGATCGGCCAGCTCGCGGAAGTGAAACACGAAAATCCCCTCTACAACAATGATTGGGGCAGGGTGAAAGGTCAGAATCTCGGGAACAACATTCGGATTATTGAACGTGTATTCGATCTGTTCCACAACGTGGCCTTCCCGCAACTGACGAATGTGTTCGGCGTAGCGATGATGGTCAATCGTTTCGGGTAAATCAAAATTATGTATACCCTGATCATCGACAGCGATCTCGTGAAGCGGGCGGTAATAGTTATCCTGAGAAATCAAGCAAACGTCGTTGGCCGAAAACGCACTGAGCAACCCACGCAGGAACGACGTTTTGCCGGAGGCACTGCCGCCGGTGATGCCGACGATAAATGGTTTTATGGTCATAATGAGTGCGAATTTACGGCAAAAAGACGGTTGGAAAGGAAAACCCAGGCCGCGGATGCGTTTATTCGTGCGATTGGTGAAGTGGAGGCTTTTTACGACTTTACCTGCTGAAGGCACCACACCCGCAGCACCTGAAGCCCCGGCGAAATTCAGACCAGATTACAACCCTTTCGGGCCATAGCCGGTCGATTATAAAATGTTGGCGTTATGGAGGAATGGGTGGTGTCGAAAAAGCAGGTACATTGATCGATTACGCCCAAACATTCACCAATAAAATTAGATTGTATTCGTTAAAAGTAAGACCCGTCAGGATTTGCTTATCTTGCCGGCAAAGTACTGTTTACCCTTCACGCAAGTTATATGAGGATCAATACGTCGTCTGTGCTGCTGGTGGCGTTAGGCTTAGCCACCGGGCTGTCGGGCTGTAACTCAGCCATGCAGGCGTATAAAAAAGGTGTCCGGCACTATGACGCCGGGGAGTATAACCTGGCAATTCCGCAGTTTGAAAAGGCCCGCAAGGGAAACATTGATGCGGCCAAGCTGAATTACTACGAAGCCGAAGCCTACCGCCAGTCGAACCGTTTTGCCGAAGCCGCTCCGTTTTACCAGAAAGCCATCGAAGCCGGGACGCAGGAGCCAAACGCCCGGTTCAACTACGCCTACGCCCTGAAAACGCAGGGAAATTATGCCGGTGCGCTGGAGCAACTCCAGCAGTTTGTGGCAAAAGCGCCCAAAACAATCGGTAAAGCCACGCTCGAAAAAGCCAAACGGGAGGTCGAAACCTTGCGGGCTATGGATATTCTCGCCCGGAAAAAGACCCAGATCAATCTGAAGAATATGGGCAACCTCAACTCGCCGGGGGCAGAGTTTGCGCCCATTGTGCGGGGTGAAGAGCTGATTTTTACGGCTTCTCGAAAAGACAAAGTCTATAAAAACAACGGCCAGCAGATGCTGGGCCTGTACAAGACTAAACTCAACCAGAAGCTTGACGAAACGGGTAACGCTCCTGAACGGTTCAGCGCCAATATTTTCAAGGAAGACGTTAACGAAGGAACGCCTGCTTTTTCGAAAGACGGCAAGACCATGATTCTGGCGCGGGGAAACAACGGTAAGCGGAAGGGTGGTCTGGACGTAGATCTGTTCATTAGCCGACTGGGCGAAGGAAACACCTGGAGCGAACCGCAGCGGCTGCCGATCAGCGACTCAACGGCCTGGGACGGCTCACCGGCTTTCTCCGTCGACGGTAAAACGCTGTACTTTGCCTCTAACCGGGCCGGTGGACAGGGCGGAATTGACCTGTACCGCACCAGCATCGATGCATCGGGCCGCTTCAGCCGTCCGGTAAACATGGGTCGGGATATTAATACCCCCGGCGACGAAATGTTCCCGTACGTCAGCGCTGATGCTAAATTATACTTTGCTTCGGATGGGCATCCGGGCCTTGGCAAGCTCGACGTTTTTGTAGCAACCCGATCGGGGGGCGTAACGCGGGTTGAAAACATGGGACAGCCCATCAATTCGCCCGCCGATGATTTTGGTTTGATCTTCACCGAGCCGGAAAAAGGGTTCCTGGCCTCGAACCGGGAAGGCGGCAAGGGCGACGATGATATTTATTTCTTCGAGGAAGGTACAACAACCACCGAAGCTCCGCCGACCATTGCCCAGAATGCGCCCAAGACCGTTCGCTACTTCCTGGCCGGAACTGTGTCGGCTAATGAGCAACCCGTAGCGCCACTTGATTCGGCGCGGGTTCGCATCATCGACGATGCCACGGGTCAGCCGATCGCCGAGGTGGTGACGGGTCAGCCGGGTACGTTCGGTAAGTATCCACTGCAGGAAGGTAAGGATTATACCATTCTGGCCGAGCGCAAAGGGTATCTGACCCGCCGGGAGCCGTTCACGATGCAAGGCAAGAGCATTCCGGAGGTGTTTTTGACCAAGCCGCAGACCGATACGACCTTTAACGTAGCGATCCTGCTGGATAAGGCAACCCTAAACCGGACGTTCGTACTGGAGAATATCTATTATGACCTCGACAAGTTTAATATCCGTCCGGATGCGGCCGAAGAACTCGATAAGCTGGTTACGATCCTGAAAGACAACCCGACGCTGAAAATTGAATTGAGCTCACATACGGACGTACGGGCTCCGGATGCCTACAACATGCGCCTGTCGCAGAACCGGGCTAAATCGGCTGTCGACTACATCGTATCAAAAGGCGTGGACGCCGACCGTATGGTAGCCAAAGGCTATGGTGAAACGCAGTTGGTGGTGAAAAACGCCAAGACTGAGGAGGAACATCAGCGAAACCGCCGGACTGAGTTCAAGATTCTGTCGCTGTAAGGCCGATACCATCGGCAGCAAACATTACCTGAAACCCGTTTGTTGATAACGTATCAATAAACGGGTTTTTTATGGGTAATGATCGACTCAGACAGTTCCTCGTCGTCTTCAGCATCGTGTCGCTGATTGTGATGAACTACCTGTCCAACGCCGGGGTATTTGGTGGCCAGACCAACGGCGAGGTATCCGATAAGTACCATACACTAATTACTCCCGCCGGTTATGCTTTTGCCATCTGGGGGCTTATCTTCCTAGGTTTACTGGCCTTCGCGGTGTACCAGGCGTTGCCGTCGCAGCGAACAAACCCGCGTTTTCGGGCCGTCGGACCGTGGGTGATCCTGAATGCCTTCTGCAACGCTATCTGGAGCCCTTTGTTCAACAACGAGCAGATTGGCCTTGCACTGCTGGTTATTCTGGTTATGCTAGTATCGCTCATCATCATTGAGCAGAAACTCCTGGCTCGCCACCACGTACCGGTTGTCGCACCGGACCTGGATGCATCGCTGCCCGAGTCATACGTATCAGCCACGGAAACCTGGCTGGCGCGGGTTCCTTTTTCGATTTACTTTGGCTGGCTTACCGTAGCAACCATCCTGAACGTAGCGGTGTATCTGGAAGCAACCGAGTTTGATCTGTTCGGACTCAACGAAGCCGAATGGGCAATAGGTATTCTGATCGTAGGGCTGGTTATTGGCGCGTTTGTGTTTAACCGGTTCCGCAGCCTGTCCTACATACTCGTGTTTGCCTGGGCTTATGTGGCTATTGCAGTAGAGCAGGAAGGCAACGAACGTGTGCCGTTGTTCGCCGTAGCGGGGGCCGTCGGAGCCGTGCTGCTGGCCATCTCCGGCATCATCACCCGCAAACCGCCGGTGATGGAACTGGAAGTTCGGCATTGACAAGGCGAGCTATCAGCTCTCTTTGCCAAACATCTTACTGGCTTTCGTGCGCACATAAGCAAATTGTTTGGTAACTTTCACGGTTGTATTGGTATTCATTGCCTGTGCTCAATCGCCGTGGAGACTCAAGCCATCCCGTATTACGACAGCCTGCCCGATTTTCTGAAGGTAGTTAAGTCCATTGACGCTACAAACCGTTGCTTTGTCATCTACCCGTTCGAGCAGTTTGGCGGGCCGGGAGAAGTGATACCGCCGTTTCGTAGCAATACGTACGTAGCGGCTTTGGTCACCGAAGGCAACGGAACCATTCATCTGGATGGGCTGCCTTACGCCGTTTCTTCGAGCACATTGTACTTTCTGCGGCCCTGGACCCTCCGGTCGCTGCGCAAAGATGACCAGTGGCATGGCTACATCCTGATGTTTACCCCCGAGTTCGTGGCCAGGCGGTCGGTGCTGAGCGATCCTATGCGAGAACACCCGTTCTACCGGCGAGGGGCACATCCGCTCATTCAGATCAGTCAGGTCGATACGCACCAGTTAGCCCTTCTATTCGAACAGCTCCGTACGGAATTCACCAATCCTGATCTGCAAAAAACGGAACGCCATGAGCTGCTATATCACCTGCTTCAGGTGCTGTTGATCAAGAGCCGTGCAATCTACCAGCAGGCTCTTTCGGCTACCAGCCATACGCACCCGGTATCATTAGTCGAAAGCTTCCAGACACTGATTCAGACGTATTATATGGAGAATGGCTGTACGTTGCCTACGGTACACACCATAGCGCAGCAGCTCCATATTCATCCGCATTATCTGAGCGACATTTTAAAAAAGTACACTGGTAAAACGGCCCTGCAGCATATTCGCGAACGAACGGTTCTGGAAGCCCAGACCCTGTTACGTAACACGAACCTGACTGTGGCCGAAATTGGCTACCAGCTCCAGTTCGATGATCCTTCCAACTTTACCAAATTCTTTAAACACCTGACGGGTGTAACGCCCCGGGCGTACCGGGAGCAGGAGCAAGGCGTTTTCGTAACCCAGTGAGGTTGAGCTGATGAGCACAACTTTATCTACCAATAATGGTATTTTTAATCACGGGTAAGTGAGGCATCTGCATTTTTTACCAGTGAAACTGCGAAACGTACCTGTTTTGGCGGTTGGCGTCCGGTTATTTTTGTTTGTTAAATACGGCATTGTCTGACGTCGCCCTAACTGGTCAGCCTCGGCTTTGCTGAAACGCTTTCGGCGAGTATGTGGATAGTACGTTTAGCTCTTGAGAAGAAATACACCATTGCGGTAATGGCCCTGCTGATCCTGATCATGGGGGGCGTGTCGGTTACGCAGATGCCGACCGACATTTTTCCGCGGATTAATATTCCGGTTGTTTCGGTCCTCTGGGGGTATAACGGCTTGTCGACCAACGAGATGGAGAAGATGGTTACCAACTTCTCCGAAACGTCGCTGATCAACAACGTTGCCGATATTCAGCGGGTTGAATCCCAAACGTACAACGGTACGGCTTCCATCCGGATTTACTTTCATCCGACCGTTCGGATTGAGGAGGCCATTGCCCAGGTAACCGCCATCTCGCAGACCATTCTGGTGCGGATGCCACCCGGAACGCAGCCTCCCCTGATCGTTCGCTACAACGCTACCGACGTACCCGTGCTTCAATTGGGCCTTTCGTCCGACAGCCTGACCGAACCACAGATCACCGACTACGCTACTACGCGCATCCGGCCTCAGATCTCGACCGTACCCGGCAGCCGGCTGTCGCAGGCATTTGGGGGAAAAACCCGCCAGATCATGGTCGACCTGGAGCCGGATCAGTTGGTGGCTTATGGCGTAACGCCGGAAGAAGTCCTCAATGCTGTGTCGGCCCAGAACCTGACCCTGCCCACTGGTAGCCTGCGCGTAGCCGAACGGGAATACAACGTCCGGCTGAACAGCAAACCCGACGTCATCACGACGTTGAACGACATTCCCATTAAAAACGTAGGAGGGACCGTTGTCCACATGCGCGACGTAGCCAATGTGCACGATGGAGCCGCCGTGCAGGCCAATGTGGTGAAGCAGGACGGCAGCCGTGGTGTTCTGCTGAGTATCGTAAAAACCGGAAGTGCGTCTACGACTCAGATTGTTGATAAAATCCGTAATCAGATCTTACCGACCATCCGGGCGGCTGCTCCCTCGAATCTCCGGATTCAGGAGTTGTTCGACCAGTCGGTGTTTGTGCGGGCGTCGATTCAGGGCGTACTGGTCGAAGGCCTGATTGCAGCCCTGCTTACAGCCGCCATGATTCTGCTTTTTCTGGGCAGCTGGCGTAGTACGGTGATTGTTGCCGTTTCCATTCCGCTGTCGATCCTGACGTCGATCTGTGTCCTGTATTTTATGGGCGAAACGCTCAACATCATGACTTTGGGCGGACTGGCGCTGGCCATTGGAATTCTGGTCGACGATGCAACGGTAACCATCGAAAACATTCACCGGAATGAGGAGCTGGGCATGCCGCTGCGGACGGCTATTCTGGAAGGTGCTCACCAGATCGCTACGCCTACGCTGGTGTCGACGCTGACCATTTGTATTGTGTTTACGTCGGTCTTGTTCCTCGAAGGCCCTGCCCGTTTCCTGTTTGGGCCACTGGCGCTGTCGGTGGTATTTGCCATGCTGGCGTCGTATGTGCTGTCGCGGACGCTGGTGCCGATGATGGCCGACCTGATGCTTCGTAATGAAGGGCATGGGGCAAAGAGCGGGGGGAACAATGCCCTTCATCAAACCCCGCGTCCTACGTTTTATGATCGGTTCAACGCCGGATTTGAGCGTTTCCAGGCCCGATACATGCGGGCGCTTCACTGGACTTTAGCCAACCGGAAGCTCGTTTTTGTCATTTTTATCGGCGTACTGGCATTCACGAGCGCCATGCTGCCGTTTATTGGCCGCGATTTTTTCCCGAAAGTCGATGCTGGTCAGATTAAGCTGCATCTGCGGGCACCGGCCGGATCGCGTCTGGAAGAAACCGAACGCATCGCGGCCTTGACGTCGGAGGTCGTTCGGAATGTGATTCCGGTCGAGGAAGTCGGTTCGGTGATCAGTAACATCGGTCTTACGTCGGAGCGATACAACTTCATCTTTACGGACAACTCCACTGCGGGTGTGGCGGATGCTGAATTGTTGATCTCTCTGACCGAAGAACGTTCGCGCCCCACCAACGACTACATTCGGGAACTGCGCAGTCGGCTACAGGAAGAAATGCCCGAAGTAACGTACTTCTTTCTGCCTGCCGACATCGTCAGCCAGATTCTGAATTTTGGCCTGACTTCGTCCATCGACGTGCAAGTCAGCGGTTTCGATCGGGCCAATAATCTGCGGGTAGCACGGGAACTGCGGCAGCGGATTGCCCAGATACCGGGCGCGGTCGACGTACACCTGCATCAGGTACTCGATGCGCCGGAACTTTTTCTGGACGTCGACCGGGAGCGGGCGAATCAGTTTGGCCTGACCGAACAGCGCGTCGCGACGAACATGAACATTTCGCTCAGCGGAACCGGACAAACACGGCCGAACTTCTGGCCCGATCCGGTAACGGGCTTCCCGTATCTGATCGTTGTGCAGACGCCACCGTACAAGCTAGACTCGTATGATAAGCTGCTGCGTATACCCGTAGCGGCCAACCAACAGGCGGTGCCGCAACTGCTGAGCAACGTAACAACCATCAAGCGCACCACCGCGCCGGTGATCATTAACCGAGTGAATACGCAACCGGCCTACGATGTGTACGCAGCCGTTGAGGGCACGGACCTGGGCTCGGTGGCTAATGAACTGAACAAACTGGTTAAAGAATACGAAAGCCAATTGAAGCCCGGTAACAAAATCGCCATTCGGGGGCAGGTCGAAAGCATGGAAAGCGCCTTCAGCCGACTGGGTATCGGTATTGTCTTTGCGGCCGTGCTGGTGTATCTGCTGATGGTGGTCAACTTTCAGTCGTTCCGCTATCCATTCATAATCATCACGGCGTTGCCCGGTGCCCTCTGCGGCATGGTCTGGATGCTGTTCCTGACGCATACTACGTTCAGCATTCCATCGTTGATGGGAGCTATCATGAGCGTAGGGGTTGCTACGGCCAACAGCATTCTGATGGTAAGTTTTGCCAAGGATCACCTGCCCGAGGTAGGCGGAAATGCCATGGAAGCCGCTCTGGAGGCAGGACGTACCCGCCTGCGGCCCATTCTGATGACGGCAATCGCGATGGTGATTGGTATGCTGCCGATGTCGCTGGGTCTGGGCGAAGGAGGGGAGCAGAACGCGCCCCTGGGTCGGGCGGTGATCGGTGGGTTGCTCCTGGCTACCTTCACAACTCTGTTGTTTGTACCGGTAGTATTCAGTTACCTGGCTAAGTATAAAGGAGAGCAGCCAACAAACCGGTCGGCAAACGCATAAGAGCTATGTCAAACGAGTTCGTGTACCACGTCGTTACGGCGACCGATTGGGCCCGCTGGCAAGACAAGCCGACGTACGAAGCGGGAAGTCTGGCGTCAGAAGGGTTCATTCACCTGTCGACGGAGGAGCAGGTAGCCGGCGTACTGGAACGGTATTATCAGGGTGTTCCTGACTTATTACTGGTGCAGATTGACCCGGCCCGGCTGACGCATGAACTGAAATACGACGTATCGACAAACAACGACCGATTTCCACACCTCTACGGCCCATTGAACAAAGATGCCGTCGTAAGCGTGGCAACTATACGATAACTGGTTATCAAGCACCTGTATGAAATCGCTTAGAATACTTATTCCGGTAGCCCTGCTCATTGCGCTGTTTGTTTTTGTGGGCGTACTGCCCCGGATCAAAAACACGCAGGAGTTGAAGGCAGCCGCCGATCGCGAAGCCAACCGGGAGCCGGTGGTCAATGCCATACCCTTAAAGCAGGCTTCGGATACGACCGCGCTGACCCTGCCGGGCCAGATTCGACCGTACCGCGAAACGCCATTATATGCCCGTACCCAGGGGTTCCTGCGCCGGTGGTACGTAGACATTGGCACGAACGTTCGACAAGGGCAACTGCTGGCCACCATCGACGTACCGGAGCTTGACCAGGATATTGCCCGGGCACAGGCCGATCAGCAATTGGCCGAAGCCAACCTGAACCGGTTAGAAAGCGTTACGCTGCCGGGCGCGGTGGCCAAACAGGACATCGATACGCGCCGGTCGGCTGTGGCCGTTTCGCAGGCTAATCTGCGCCGGTTGCAGGCGTTGAAGGCATTGCAGCAGATTCATGCCCCGTTCAGTGGCGTTGTAACAAACCGGAACGTGGATATTGGCGCACTGGTGTCGCCGAGCAGTGGGCAGCCGCTGTTTACAATTGCGAAACTGGACACACTGCGGGTGTTTGTCGACGTACCACAGACGTACTTCCGCTACGTAAAAGTTGGTTTGCCGGCTCAGGTTACTATTCCCGAACTGCAGAACCAGACCCTGAAAGGCCGGGTGGTACGGACATCGGGTACGCTACGTAGCGAGTCAAGAACGCTGCTGGCCGAGGTCGCCATTCCCAACCGCGGGGGAGCGTTGCCGTCGGGGCTGTATGGACAGGTGAAATTCGACATGATTGCGGCAAACGCACCCGTCCTTGTTCCTGCCAATGCGTTGCAGATTACCCCTCAGGGGCCGCGTGTGGTGGTGGTCGATCCAAACCAGACCGTACGGTTTCAGCCGGTCACCCTTGGCCGTGACTACGGTACGACAATCGAAGTGATTAGCGGCCTGACCGGGCAGGAGCGGGTTGTAACCAATCCTAACGACCGGCTGCGCGACGGCCAACGGGTGCGGCTACGCAAGGCAGGCAGCGAAAAAACGATTGCGCAGCGATAAGTGAGGTTTCTGTAGGTCTGTATTCGGTTAATACACGTGCGAACAAGCTATCTATTTTGCTTAACGGCCTGTTTTATCGCTGGTGAACTATCGGCGCAAACGATGCCGCTAAACACCAGCGGGGGAGCGGCAACCCTTGGTAATAACCCATCGGTAGTAAATCCTTCGCCGGCACCGACTGGGGGAGTGACGTTGCCGGGACAAGCGCCGTCTGTAAGTGGGGCTAACCCGATGCCCTCGACGCCCGACCTGATTCAGGCTGGAATTAATCGCTTTGGTGACCCCACGCTGGAGTCGCTGGTGAGGCAGGGACTGGACAACAGCCCGAACCTGCGCACGGCCGTAAGCCGGATTGAAGAGGGGCGCATTCGTCTGCAGCTGGCTCAGTCGTTTCTGTTACCGTCGGTCCGGAGCAGTGCCCTAATTACAACCCAGAGCCTGTCCGAGCACCGGCCCATCGCCATTCCGACAGCCGCCGACCGCTTGCCCCGCTTCCAGTTAAATACGTTCCAGCTGCTGCCGATTGATGCCAGCTACGAAATTGACCTGTTCCGGCGAATTCGCAGCTCCATTGCCGTGGCTTCGCTGCAGATACAGGCATCGGAAACAGACTACCGAATCCTACGGCTGATTCTGGCGTCGGATGTAGCCCGGTTCTATTACCTGATCCGGGGCAATGATACGGAGCAGGCTGTTTTTCAACGCAACATCCGGTCGCGGGATACAACCATTGCCATCATTCGCGAACGCTTCCGGGCCGGGCTGATCAACCAGATCGATGTTCAGCGGGCCGAAACCGACTACGCCAATCTGCAGGTTCAGCTACGGGGGCTCCAACGGGTCCGGACCGAACTGGTAAACGGTCTGGCTCAGCTTTGTGCACAGGACCCCACTACGTTCCGGCTCGAACCGGGAACGCTCCCCGATGCGCTACCAACTCTGTCGTACAGCAGCATCCCCGCCGACCTGCTTCGTCGTCGGCCGGATTTACAACAGTTTGAAAAACAAACTGAAATTGCACAGGCTCAGGTACAGGTGCTGCAGGCCACTACGTTGCCCCGGGTGACGGTAGTTGGCTCGGGTGGATTGCTCTCGGGGCAGATCGGTCCGTGGGTTACGCCCAGCAGCGCTACGTATCTGGTGGGGGTCAATGCGTCGGTACCGCTCTACGAAGGGCACCGGAACCGTCAGAACGTGGCCTTATCCAGGCAGCAGGTACAAACCAATCAGCAGGCCTACCAGCAGGCGCTGCAGGTGGCGCAACGGGAAGCCGAAACGGCAGTGGATAACCTCACAATATTACGGCAGCAGATTGAGCAGCAGAGCCAGGCGTTGACGCTGGCTCGCCGGACGGAGCAGTACAATCGGGAGCTTTACGTGCGGGGACTAACGACGTACCTTGAGGTACTGGACGCACAACGGACGGTGCTTAGCAGCGAACTCCAGCTGGTACAGCTTCGAAGCCAGGAAGCGCAATACGTAGTTGCCTTGCTCAGGTCACTTGGTGGGGACTTCTGATTTATAAAATCTCTGTTACTATATACATTTTGTTTGTTGACCAGCCGCTGGCTGTGTAATTTGGCCACTGTGCTTTGCCTTGCCTAAGAAACCGGCAGAATTCTAAACTTTTGTGGTAACTTCGGGGTAGGAGTAATGCAACTCCAGTGCAACAATAACCCTTCAATCAAGTCAGTATATCAATGAACCATACGTATGTAGTTATTATGGCGGGTGGCGTAGGAACGCGCTTCTGGCCATTCAGCCGTTCAAACTATCCCAAGCAGTTCCATGATGTATTAGGCACCGGCCGGACCCTGCTCCAGCAAACAGCCGATCGGTTCGACGGTATATGCCCTCCCGAAAATATCTTTATCGTTACCAGCGATAAGTACCGGGAATTGTGCAAACAGCAGTTGCCGCAACTTTCGTACGACCAGATTCTCTGCGAACCGATTGCCCGAAATACCGCCCCGTGTATTGCTTATGCCTGCTATAAAATCGCCCAGCGCGATCCGGAGGCAAACGTCGTGGTGGCACCTGCCGACCACATTATTCTGAAACAGGAAGAGTTTCAGCGTACGATCCAAACGGCTTTGGACGCTACCCGGGGTCAGGACATTCTGGTAACCCTCGGTATCCAGCCGAGCCGGCCGGATACAGGATATGGCTATATTCAGTACGTGCCGGATACAGACAGCCCGATCAAGAAGGTAAAGACGTTCACCGAAAAACCGCACCTTGAACTGGCGCAGCAATTCATTGAAAGTGGTGAGTTTGTCTGGAATGCCGGTATCTTCGTCTGGAATGCACAAGCCATCATCAAAGCGTTTGAGGACCATTTGCCTGAGGTAGCCGAAATCTTCGCTGAGGGTAAAGATGTGTATTACTCTGATCAGGAGCAGCCTTTCGTCGATAAAGCGTACTCGCACTGCAAAAGCATTTCCATCGACAATGGCGTGATGGAGCGGGCTGATAACGTACACGTTGTGCTGAGTGATTTTGGCTGGTCTGATCTGGGCACCTGGAAGTCGTTATATGAGGTATCAACAAAAAATGATGATCTGAATGTAATCGACGGTCACATCATGCTGTATGACACCCGCAACTGCATCATCAAAACGCCAAAAGACCGGCTGGTGGTAGTAAACGGACTCGATGGGTTTATCGTGGCCGAATATGATAACGTGCTGATGATCTGCCGCAAGGAAGAAGAGCAGAAAGTGAAGGCGTTTGTGGCCGATGCGAAAGAACGCGGAGCTGAATTTGTGTAAGAAAAGTTCGCAAACGTCGTTTTGTTAGTCGATAGGCTGCGTCAGCACAGCGTGTTACGTAGCCTATCGACTCTTTCATTTGTAAACCTATCCTCATTGATCGTGCAAAGGCACCTTCTGGCCTGTAGCTGGCTGCTGGTAGTAGCCGGTTTCGTTATCGGTTGTAGCAGTGGCCCCACCGCCGGCTTCTCAACCGGCCCCGGCGACCCACGCGTGGTGGGTACGTGGCGATTGGCCGAGCGGGGCTTTTTTCAGGATTCCGTGTACACCATCCGGATAGATACGGTCAACTACAATCGGGATACTACCTTCTACGTCATCCGGCGATACGGCACAACGAATCCCCAGACCCTGACGTTTGAACACGATGGCAAGCTGACCACCGAGGGCAGCGAGGTTTCATACTATCGGCCAATCAACAATTACCGCGTTGATCCCGACGCTCTCCGGCCCGATTCGGATACGCTCCGGCTCAATCTGTTCATTTCGACCAACGGTGCAAACGTGCGTTTTCAGCAGGCCCTGCGCGTTCGGCAGGACTCGCTGCTGATCATTCCTCCCTGCAATGCCTGCTACATCAAGTTCGTACGGTCGCAGTGACAGCCCGGCTTACCCGTTTTGCCAGCCCTGGGCGCGGATAGGCGTTTGCTGACCGGCTTTTGTTGCCAGTACAATCTGCGACGGATCAGCCGTGATGTAGCCGATAGCCGTAATGCGGGAGTTGTTCTGCAACCGCTCGAATTCTTGCGGCCGTACCGTGAACAATAGCTCGTAGTCCTTCCCGCCGTTCAACGCCGACGTAACGGGACTTATCTTGAATTCGTCAGCCGCCAGATACGTCTGGTCGTCGATAGGGATGTTTTCGTCGAAGATAACTGCCCCTTTGTTCGACTGGCGGCACAGATGCAGCAGTTCCGAAGCCAGCCCGTCTGAGATATCGATCATGGCCGTGGGTACTATGTTCAGGTCCCGAAGTTCATGCACAACGTCGGTGCGGGCGTCGGGACGTAGCTGGCGCTGAATCAGGTACGACCGTTCTTCCGACAGGCTTGGCTGCATGTTCGGATCGGCCAGAAACACCTGTTTTTCACGCTCCAGCAGTTGCAGGCCCAGATAAGCTGCGCCCAGGTCTCCCGTTACGCAGATAACATCGTTAACCTGAGCCGTGCTGCGGTAGGTAATTCGATCTTTGGGTACCTTACCCAGCACGGAAATTGAGATGATCAGCCCCGACCGCGAAGTGGTGGTGTCGCCCCCAACCAGGTCTATGTTGTACGCTTCGCAGGCCGCCCGGATACCATCGTAGAGTTCATCGACAGCTTCGACCGGGAAACGGCTGCTTAGCCCTACGGATACCGTAATTTGCACCGGCAGGCCGTTCATAGCTGCGATGTCAGATACGTTTACAGCCACCGCTTTAAAGCCGAGGTGTTTCAGGGGAACGTAGGTCAGGTCAAAATGGACGCCCTCGACCAGCATGTCCGTCGACAGCAATCCGTAGGCATCTCCCCAGTCAAAAACGGCTGCGTCGTCGCCGATGCCCCGGATGGTTTCCGGGTGGGTTGGTGCGGCCGTGGCTTGTCGAATGCGGTCAATTAATCCTATTTCGCCAAGTGCATTCAGATCAGTCATGGTTAAATTAAGGCTGGACTACCAACCAGACAATAGAAAGGTGGCAGTCAGAACGATGAAATGGAACAAAAAAGCCGTTCCGTCTGATGAACGGAACGGCTTAAAGTAAGAATTGGTTTGCGGGCCTTACGGATTCGACAGGGTGTACTTATTAGTCGAGTTACCCGTTTTCTGGCTCTGCGACGACCGCGTCAGCACTAATTCGTTGTCGCTGATTGAGTTGATTGTAAACTCAATGGTACCCGTAGTACCGGTAGGCTGAGGGTTTAGGGAAGTCAGTGTCAGTTTTGAATCCGTTACCGTGTATTGGCCAACGAACGTATTGCCATCGAACTCGGTATAACGGGCCGTCGGTGCGTTAACCAGATCAAGTCTGAAGTTCGAATACGTAGGCCGAACGGGAGCAGGGTTGGTAACGCCCCGGCTATACACCACCACACTATTCTCTTCCACGATCCGGGCCGTCCAGATTTTGGCAATCCGCTCGGTGATAGGTGGCGTTTTTTCCTTGCTGCAACCTGTCAGCAGACCTACCAGCGCTACTATAGTGAATAATAAGGGGAGAGAAGTCTTTCTCATGGTTAATCGTTGCATGTAAACAGAAGTGGCTAAAGTTACGCTAAATTTGTGTTCACCCACAATCTAAAGTGAGCAATAATTATTCCGATTGACTAAACGGACGTATGCATTCTACTGATCTGCCGTTGCTGACTCCGTATACGCGGTCCCAACTGGCACTCCGCAACGGCAGCGACCGCGACGAAATCTGGTGCGCCTACCAGGGCATCATCTACGACGTATCGGCATCAAGGCTCTGGCGCAACGGCAAACACTACGAACACTGGGCCGGGCAGGACCTTACCGCCGAACTGACCGATGCCCCGCATGCCGACTGGGTTTTTGCCAAATTCAAAGCCGTAGGTCGGTTAATCTAATTCATTTTCGCGAATCGTAGCACGTCCACTGGATCGTGCCTGGCGCCACATAAATTAAATTATATGATGCTCATTGCCGATAGCGGCTCAACAAAAACAGACTGGCGGTTAGTAACTGCCAATGGTTCTGTTCAGACCCTGCATACCGACGGATTTAATCCGTACTACCAGAATACAGAGACCATAATTGACCGCCTACGGTTGCAATTGCTCCCTCAAATTAACCGAGCGGCTGTTCAAAACGTATTTTTTTACGGAGCCGGGTGTAGTGGTCCCAGCGTAAACATCATAGTAGCCGATGCGCTCAGGGCAGTGTTCCCAAACCTGGTAACCGTCGACGTCAACAGCGACATGCTGGGCGCGGCCCGGGGGGCGGCTGGTCGGGAGGCTGCCATCGTGTGTATTCTGGGAACCGGCGCCAATGCCTGCTGCTGCACCGATGGGCAAATCACACGCGGCATTCAGACGCTGGGTTTCTGGCTGGGCGATGAAGGCAGCGGAGGGTATCTGGGCAAAACGCTCGTTCGGGATTATTTTCAGGAGCGGCTGCCGGACGACCTGCGCAGCGCATTCGCTGAACGCTACGCCCTGGATCGGGCTACTCTGCTGGAAAATGCCTACCAGAAGCCGTTTCCCAATCGCTACTTCGCTTCGTTCACACCCTTTCTGACCGAACATCTGGCTCATCCGTATGTTAATACGCTGGTGAAAGAAGCCTTCCGGTCGTTTCTGACCATCTACGTTCGTCGGTTTCCGGAGGCAGGTGAGTGGCCGGTTCACTTTGTCGGGTCCATTGCCTACTACTTTGCCGATCAGCTGAGTCAGGTAACGGCTGAGGAGGACATGACCGTAGGGCATATTTTGAAAGCTCCGGCTGAACGGCTGGTCGAGTTTCACCGTTTATAAAGCGTATTAAACGGCGGTCTGCCGTACTTTTGCAGATGTCGGACGTGAGCCATTAACCGCTGATGGCGTTGAAGGCCAGGCTCCGAAGAGTAAAGCGCAACCTGAAACAATGGCAAATCGATATTTTCTAAAAGTTAAAGACGTCGTTCGTGAAACGCCGGACGCCGTTACGATTACTTTCTGGCACCCCATCAACGAAGAAGTACGTTACCAGCCCGGTCAGTTTCTGACATTCCTGCTGAATATCAACGGGCAGAAGGTCCGGCGGTCGTATTCAATGGCCAGTTCGCCCCATGTAGACGTATCGCTGGCCGTATCGGTAAAACGCGTGCCGGGCGGTCTGGCGTCGAACTACCTCTGTGACCGTATCAAATCCGGCGACATTATCGAAACGCTGGAACCGATGGGAACCTTCGTTCCTAAATTGGATTCGCAGAACCGGCGGCTGGTCGTGCTGATTGGAGCCGGTAGTGGCATCACCCCTTTGTTCTCGATGGCCAAGTCGATTCTGCACGTAGAACCGGCCAGTCGGGTGTGGCTGATTTATGGAAACCGTACTAAGGAATCCATTATTTACAAGGCGCACCTGGATGCGATGGAGCAGGCCCACGGTAAAAATCGTTTCCAGGTGACGCACGTATTGAGCCAGCCCGGTTTTGGCTGGAGTGGCCTCGAAGGGAGGCTCAACCAGCATTCGCTGACAAAGCTGCTGGGTGAGTTGGATTCGTATCAGTTGCAGAATGCTACGTTCTATCTGTGCGGCCCGGATGGCATGATGGCCGAAGCCCGTTCGGCCCTGTCGTTGTTAGGTGTGCCGTCCGAGCGTGTGTACAAGGAAAGCTACGTAACTGCACCCGTTCCCGTTGGTGAAGTGGTAGAAGAGGCTGGGGCTGGTGGCGGTATCGTTGATGAGGATGGCGATCCGGAGATCACGGTGCTCTATGAAGGCAGTGAATATAAGTTCACGGTAGCCCCCCATCAGACGATCCTCGAAGCAGCACTGGAACTGGACATTGATCTGCCTTACTCCTGCCAGGCGGGGATGTGTACCGCTTGTCTGGGCCGTTGTACGTCGGGCAAGGTGAAACTGGATGAAGAAGACGGCCTGACCGACGCCGAACTGAAAGCGGGTTACGTATTAACCTGCGTGGCACACCCGCTGACAAGTGATGTGGTGATTGAAATCGACTAATACAAACCAAATCGGGCCGGATATCAATCCGGCCCGATTTGGTTTGTGACAGAAGTACTGATGCTGACTATTGGTTCGTGGCCGTACCCACTACGTTTACTACGGGTACAGGGGCAGTAGCGGTTGGTGTGCTATGCTTTCTGAACATAGCTGCCTGTACCCGAACCCGCTGCTGAGGATTTGCTTTGAACGTGAACGTAGCCTGTTCAATAGCCGGATGCTGATCGACTACCTTACCTAATTCCGCCAATGAAACGGCTCCTTCGGTTGCGGGATAAACAACGCTCGACTCTTTTGCCGGCTTTGGTGAGGTTGCCGGTTTTGCGGCTTTCGGGGTTCTACCGGGTCTTGGCGTAAGTCCTGGTCTCGGGGGTGCAGGGGCCATAGCCGGGGCTGGTACGCCCGGCATAATAACGGCTGGTACGCTGGGGACCGGGCCTGGAGCAGTGGCCATACCGGGTACAACAGGAGCTACGGGCGACAAGGCGCCACGTACTGAGCCAGGACGGCGTACTCTTGGTGTCGTTGTAGCACGTAGCGCTCTGCCGTTCAGGTTGCGGTTCAGATCAACGTTTAGCGTACGGTTTAACTTAATATTCAAGTTATCGTTGTACCCAAGTCCGTTCATCGACACCTCCTGTTCCAGCCGTTCCATCTTCCGCTGTAGCTCTTCCAGAGGTTTCTCGGCCTCCCGCAACTGCTTCTGAGCGTCTTCGATCAGCTGGTTATAGCGCTCTACGTTGCTCTCGCTGTCCTTTATTTTCTGCTCAAATTCCTTGAAGCGTTTTTCAAGCTCTTCGTCCGTTTTTTGTTCTTCACGTTGCAACTGCTCGCGTTGTTTTTCGATCAGTTCCAGCCGCTGCTGCATCGCGTTGTTTTTCTGTAGATCTAGCAGCGACATCCGGCGTTGCATTTCCTCCGCCTGAAATTCAGCCTTCTCCAACTGCCGGTGCAGAGTTTCCATCTGCGCATGATGTTGCTCCATCATGCGCCCCAGGCTATCCAGATGCCGGCGCTGATCGCCGAAATAGGTCTCAGGTAGTGAATCCAGTGCGCTGAGGGTTGGCAGTTTAACTTCACGGAAGGCATTACCGATGATACGGTTGTAGTCCAGCTTTCCAATGTTAGTCAGTACGCCTGCCATGACGGCTTCGTCTGCCGGAAAGGCACCGGCCGCGTTAGCCGCTTCAAACGCACTTTTTATGATCGTGTTGTAGTCCAGTTCACTCCAGACCGGTGCCAGCGTATCAGGCCGACTCGAAACCTTGTTTCCCTTTCCGGCTTCCAGCATGTGTTCGAGGATGTCCCGGTCGGTTTCGTTGGTAATCTGACTCAGTTGCAATTTGCCTTCCTTAAGCCGAACCAATTGCTCCTTCAACTGGCCAATACGTTGCGTCGACAACCGTTTGCCATGCCAGATCACGTATTCAATGTTGCTGTTGTCCAGCATCCCGAATTCCGTTTTGCCTTTTGGCTTGTGGCGAATGGTAGGTTCGGGCCGCTTTTCCTGGTTCACATTCTGCTGTACGGCGTAAACCGACGCGCTCATAAGCAGCAGGGTAGCCAGGGTCAGACCGGCCAGACTGCCATTCGACACGAGCGGGCGCGTTGGTACGCCCAGCACCCGCCGAACCCGGTGCAGTAGCTCCTGGCGCTTTGAGGCAAACGCAACGGCCAGGGCAGGGGCCTGTGCCAGCCGTAGTTCTTCAACGCGGGCCAGAGCCTGTGCCAGTACACGGCCATCGCCACAAGTCTCAACGGCCAGATCATCGCAGCAATGTTCGCGTTCTTCCCGTACGCGTGCCGATAGCCACCACAGGGCCGGATGGAAAAAATACAGTACCTCAACAACTGATTGCAGCAGGTTAACGGCGTAATCGTGTCGTTTGACGTGTGCCAGTTCGTGGGCCAATACGACCTCAACCTCCTGCATGCTCAGACCAGTGGTCAAACCAATTGGGAGCAGGAGAACCGGTTTCAGCATACCCACTACCATTGGAACGGCGATCTGCGCCGATTCGCGGACCTGAATAACCGACCGGATGGCCAGGCGTTCACGGAGCCGTTCCGTTAAGGCAATCAGCTGGACCGTAGCCGGTCGGGTGGCCGCCCGACGGAGTTGCTGCAGGTAGAGCCAGCCGCCCGTCAGCCGCAGACCAAAAACGGCTACACCCGTCAGATAAAGCATGACAAACTGGGTAAGGTGGCCTTCCAGAAATAGCAAAACCGACTGGTACCATGGCAGTTGGGTAGTTGCTGGCTGCCAGTGAACCGGCAGAGAGGCTAACAGAGCCGGTGAGTTAGCTACCGTTGCCAGTGCCGACGGTTGATAATACCAGCCAAATGTTAAGGCTGACACGAGTAGTTGAGCAAACAAAGCGGCTACCCCGATATGATAGCGGAGGTTGCTTGACCGCCCACGTAAAACATGGAGTCCAACGGCGGTTGGTAGAACAATGGCAAATCCCTGCCAGAGCGCGTGAAGTAACGTCCAGCCAAGTGCGTGGGCTACGGGGCCAGACAGGAAGTGTGAAAACTGCATATACTGAATGAGTTATACGCTTTATTTACCCGTTAGATTCATTGTTTATCAGGACTAGTCTGATCGAGCTGCTTCAGCAGATTTTTGATCTCGTCCAGCTCTTCGCGCGATGCTTTATGGTGGCCCAGCACCTGCATAACCAGTTTGGAAGCTGAACCGCGAAACGTAGTTTCGACAAATCGATCGACCAGGCTCCGCTGCGTATCTTCTTCACTGACGGCGGCCGTATACACATGCGACCGGGCGTCTTCCGTGCGGGTCAGCAGGCCTTTATCATACATAATCTGCATCAGCTTCAGGGCGGTAGTGTACCCAATGTCACGGTTTCGGCTTAGCTCCTCATGAATCTGCCGGACTGTGCTGGGGCCGTTCACCCATAATACGTGCAGAATCTCTAGTTCGGAGTCAGTTGGTTTTACCATAAACGTACGAATGATTTCGTAGTAAACATATACGAAGCTTTTCGTAAATGCAAGGCTTTGAACAAAAAACTTTTACAGCGGATTATTGTAAGGCATCAATCAGTATGCTTTTTTGCAGCTTTTACGAAACAGGCCGACGCCTATGCAACACATGATTCAGGATACAACGCTGGAAATACCTACCCGCCCATCCCGGCCGTTCATTGGGGAGGAGATGGATCTGAAAAGCTGGGACGACGTCAGACCGTTTTACGATGATCTGCTAAACCGGCCTATTGAGAATGCCGACGACCTGCGGCAATGGTTGCTTGACCGGAGTGAGCTAGAGTCCTATTTATCCGAGAATTTTGCCTGGCGGTACATTCGCATGACCTGCGATACGTCGAGCGAAGACCTGATTAACAAACTGAATTTTTTCATTGCCGAAATTCAGCCGCAAATGACGGCGTATGGGAATGATCTAGATCTAAAAGCCGTCAATAGCCCGTTCCTGAGCCAGCTTACCGACGCCGGCTACGACGTAATGGTGCGGGGCATGAAGAAGGCCATCGAAATTTTCCGGGAAGAGAACATCCCGCTGCAAACCGAAATGCAGACCGAAGAGCGGAAATATGGGGCTATTGCCGGAGCCATGACGGTGGTTATTGACGGAAAGGAAGTCACTCTGCCGCAGGCCAGCGATTTGCTGCAATCGACCGACCGGGCGGTACGTGAGGAAGCGTGGCGTAAAATCTGGGAACGGCGGTATGAGGATCACGAGCCGCTCGATGAACTCTTCGATCGGCTGCGTACGCTACGTCATCAGGTGGCTGTGAATGCCGGTTTTGCCAACTTTCGTGATTATGCGTTCGCAGCACTGGGACGGTTTGATTACACCCCCGAAGACTGTGTCAACTTCCATGAGTCGGTGGCCGGGGCAGTGGTTCCTTTATTGGACACATTGGCCGATGAGCGTAAACAGAAACTGGGCGTTGATCCTTTGCGGCCTTGGGATTCGAAGGTTGACCCTGATGGACATCCGCCCCTGAAACCATTTACATCAGGCAGCGAGCTACTGGAAAAAACAATTGCCTGTTTTGATCGGCTCGATGTACAGCTTGGCAACTACCTGCGCATCATGCGGGCCATGGGTCATCTGGATCTCGAATCGCGGAAGGGTAAAGCCCCCGGCGGTTATAACTACCCACTCGAAGAGGTTGGCGTTCCGTTCATTTTTATGAATGCTACGTCGAGCCTGCGCGACCTGGTCACGATGGTACATGAAGGCGGGCACGCGGTCCATTCGTTCCTGACGCGGGAACTTCCGCTGAAGGCTTTCCGGAACCCGCCCATGGAAGTAGCCGAACTGGCTTCAATGAGCATGGAGTTGCTGTCGATGGACCACTGGGACGTATTTTTCGATAATCCGGACGAACTGCGCCGGGCCAAACTCCAGCATCTTGAATCGATTATTGAAACGTTGCCCTGGGTTGCTACGATCGACAAGTTCCAGCACTGGATTTACGAAAACCCTGGGCACTCAATAACGGAGCGACAGCAAAACTGGCTAAAGATCTACGACCAGTTCAGCGATAACGTAACCGACTGGTCTGGGCTGATGGCATTCAAGACCTATATCTGGCAACGGCAGCTGCACCTGTACGAAGTGCCGTTCTATTACATTGAATACGGCATTGCGCAGTTGGGAGCCATTGGTGTCTGGCGTAACTACCGGAAAGACCCGGTGTCAGGTCTGCAAGGCTACAAGGCGGCTCTGAGTCTGGGTTACAAAGCGCCGATCCGGACAATCTATGATGCGGCTCAGGTTCCGTTCGATTTTTCACGGGAGCACATTCAGGAACTAATCGGCTTTGTATGGCAGGAAATTGAGCAGTTAAAGAAGTCGTAGTGGGGATGTAATAACTCGTTGTAAAAAACTGCGAACGAATGACGGTTGACTGACGACTGTTTACTAATTTTGCGGAATCAATTCGTAACCAGCTTGCTATGAAAAGCGCATTAAGTAAAGGATTACTGGTCGTCGCGGTACTGTCGCTGGCGTCTTGTGATTACCAGAAATATAATACTATTCGGCAGTCTGACTATCGGGGCAACGACCCGTATGTATACGGTCCTAACAAAGATTCAGCTGCTATTCAGTCAAAATACAAGTACACGCCAAATCCAGCTCTGGAAGAGCGGACGCAGAAAATCCGCGAAAAACTGTTTGGTGCCGGTACAATCGGTGAAGGCGCGTAACAGCCCAGCCGTTACTGTACTGTTCGTATTGATGAACCTTGCAAAAAGCGATGTGTAAGCTGTTGTGGCTCATGCATCGCTTTTTTGTAGCTCCTCTTTTTAGGTAGCGGTTCTTTAAATATAATTTTTTTACGTTACTTTGGCCGCCTAATCAGTCTTTGATTGGACTTTTTGGGTAAAGAAGCTATAATAAAACCGCACAAAGGTTATGAATATCGCACTGGTTACAGGATCAGCCGGGTTAATTGGCAGCGAAGCCGTTGCTTTTTTCGCCGATAAGTTCGACGCTATCATTGGCATCGACAATAATATGCGCCAGTACTTCTTTGGCCCCGACGGCTCCACCGAGTGGAACCGCAACCGCCTGGCCGATTCCTACGCCACTTACAAACACTACACGGCCGACATCCGTGAGGTCCCTCAACTGGAGCCCATCTTCCGCGAGTACGGGGCTGACATCAAGCTCGTGCTGCACACGGCCGCCCAACCCAGCCACGACTGGGCCGCCCGCGAGCCCTTCACCGACTTTGGGGTCAACGCCGTCGGCACGCTGAACCTGCTGGAGATGACCCGCCAGTACTGCCCCGAAGCTGTTTTCATCTTCACCTCTACCAACAAGGTCTATGGCGACAACCCCAACTTCCTGCCCCTGATCGAGACCGAAACCCGCTGGGAGATCGACCAGACCCATCCCTACTTCGCCAACGGGATCGATGAGCACATGAGCCTGGACCACACCAAGCACTCCATCTTTGGAGCCTCGAAGGTGGCTGCCGACATCATGGTGCAGGAGTATGGCCGCTACTTTGGCATGAAGACGGGCGTGTTCCGGGGGGGCTGCCTGACGGGACCAAACCACTCGGGGGCTCAGCTGCACGGCTTTCTGTCGTACCTGATGAAATGCGCCATCACCGGCAACCAGTACACGATCTTCGGCTACAAGGGCAAACAGGTACGTGACAACATCCACAGCTGGGATCTGGTGAACATGTTCTGGCACTTCTACCAGAACCCACGTCCGGGCGAGGTGTACAACGCCGGCGGAGGTCGCTACGCCAACTGCTCGATGCTGGAGGCTATTGCCTTGTGTGAGGAGATTTCAGGCAACAAAATGAACTACACCTACTCAGAAACGAACCGGATTGGCGACCACATCTGGTACGTGAGTGACCTGAGTAAATT
Organism: Fibrisoma montanum; assembly: GCF_003583365.1. Lineage (GTDB taxonomy): Bacteria > Bacteroidota > Bacteroidia > Cytophagales > Spirosomataceae > Fibrisoma > Fibrisoma montanum. Next base: position 1,169,432 of record NZ_QXED01000001.1, on the reverse strand, counting down.
CAAGCAGCACTATCCGGGCTGGCACTGGACGTTCGACCTGAAAGAAACGATGGTACAGATCCATGACAGCATGGCCGCCCGGCTGGCTGTCGTTAAATAACATGTTGTAGATTATTAAAAATGTCAGTCGCAAAGGCTGACATTTTTAATTTTGCACTTATGCCAAGTTTTGACACATACCCAATTCTGTACTGGCTGCCTGTTTATGTACTGTGTTGGGGTGGTTTGTGGTTAGCTATTAATGCCAAAGTCAGCCAACGAACCTTTCTGGTAGCTGCAATGGCATTGCTGTTCTTGCTCCGGTTGCCCAGTATTGTCTATAACTACGAAATCAATCCGGACGAAAGTCAGATGATTACGCAGGCTATGACTCTGCGGCAGGATCCGGTTTATTTTAGATCAGTCGATGGAACCACCGGCGGACCGCTGGACAGTTATTTCTTGATTCTCCCGGGCCTGATTGGCTTCCCGTTCGATTATATTACAGCCCACCTGACGGCTTTTGGTCTTGTTGCCCTGAGCTTCTGGCTTTTGTTCCAGACCACCACGCACTGGTTTGGTTCAGCGGCTGCCCGGGTGGCGTTCTTGCCGTTTGTGTTTACGTTTGGCTTCACGCAGAACGGTGATTTTCTGCATTATAATAGCGAACTGGTGCCTTTGGCTCTGCTAAGTGGGTCCTACTATCTGTACGCAAAGCTTCTGGCGAAAACAAATCCTTCAATCTGGCTTATTGCCCTGATTGGGTTGCTCCTGGGGATGGTTCCGTTCGGTAAGCTGCAGGCCGTTCCGCTGGCTGGCGTAGTGGGCTTGTTTGTCGGGATAGACATTCTTACGCGCCGTGAGCAATCACCTATGGCCAAAGCGGTACAACTCGGCGCACTGGCCGGCGGAAGCGTATTCTTTCCGTTGCTATTTGTTGGTTTAGCCAGGCTGAACGGCGTGTATGATGACTTTGTGACGTTCTACATCATCGGAAATTTTAAATACGCCAACAATTCTGACCCAGTACAAAATCTGCTTCGCCTGCCCGAATTTTTCAAAAAAGGCAGCGAATTTGACTGGCTTGTAAAGGTAACGCTCGGCGTCTGGCTCGGCGGGATGATCTACAGTCTGCGGCAGGGAAGTAAAGCCCATACCGATACCTTGAAAGTAAGCGGGTTTATTGGGATTCTGCTGGCCGCTACGTTATATGCCATTACCCGAACCGGTTCCGAATACGTACACTATTTGTACTTACTGACCGGTCCGTTATTTTTTGTGCTGGGCTTGGGCTGGCAGCGGCTGGGTATCAATGAGGGGAAAAATCACTGGGTAAGTGTGGGAGTAACGGCGGTTTTTCTGTTGCTTTTCGGCATACAGGCGGGGTTGAATTATCGGCGAGGTATCGCCATCAATGCCTACCCGTCTGATCAGCAGCAGGGCTGGGTTGTGCAGCCCTCGCCGGTTTCCAAAGCAGTCCTATCGTATGCAAAACCGGGCGAGAAACTGGCCGTCTGGGGCTGGCGGTGTGACTATTACGTGCAAACGCAGATGCCGCAGGGTGTTGCTGAGAATCACACCATTCGAAGTGCGTTTGAGCATCCTTTACAGGCTATCTATCAGCGTCGGTACGTATCAGATTTCGTACGTTCGTTTCCACCGGTTTTTGTGGATGCGGTTGGTAGTCAAAACCTGTGGATGACCGACCGCCGGACGCATGGGCACGAAATGATAAAGCCCTTAAAACAATTTGTAGATGCTCATTATCGATACATCGGTCTGGTGAATGATACCCGTATTTATGTTCGGGAGGATCGGGTAAAAGCCGTAAAACAAGATACCCTTGCGCACCAATATTAATGTACCCACTACTTTATTTTAATGAACTACGACCGTATTTATCAATACCGATTCCAGCAGGTCTCGCACGATAAGAAGAAAGTTATCTGGAAAATCATTGCTAACTATTTCTACGAAGAACTAGACCGTCCGGTCCGGATTCTGGATTCGGCTGGTGGCATGTGTGAGTTTATCAACGCTGTACCCAGTGAAGAGCGCTGGACAGTCGATATTGTCGATGAAGTCCGCAAGTTTGCTGCTCCGGAGGTGAAACTGGTCATAGGAGACGTATTAAAAGTAGAACTTCCCGAAAACTATTTCGATGCGGTTTTTATCTCCAACTTTCTGGAACACCTGCGTAGCCAGGAAGAGGTCGCTTTTTTTCTCGAGCGGATGTACCGCTGCCTCAAGCCAGGTGGAAAGCTGGGGGTAATCGGTCCAAATTTCAAATACTGCTATCGGGAGTATTTCGACTTTGCAGATCATACGGTTGTGTTGTCAGAGCTGGGCGTAGCCGAGCACCTCTACGGGGCCGGCTTTAAAATCAATAAGTCGTTTGCCCGTTTCCTGCCGTTGTCATTCAGGGGGGGCTTGCCCGTCCATCCATTTTTGGTAAATCTATACATGCGCATGCCGTTTGTATGGTGGGTACTGGGCAAACAGTTTTTATTTATTGCGGAGAAAGTGCCCTTTGAAAATGCAAAAAATTAATTGAGGTGAAAAAGGAGGAAAGGGATGCTAACGTCTCTTTCTCCTCTCTTTCCTCTTTCTCATACCATGTGGACTAAACAAGGACTGATTTACAAACCGGACGGTTCTAAACCGTTCAGCCGGACCCACGCTCAGGTTCCCTTCGGCTTTCCGATCGAGAACAAGCTGCGGGTCTATTTTGCTACCCGCGACGAAAAAAGCCAGTCATCGACATCGTTTGTTGAACTGAATCCAGATGACCTGAGCGAAGTCGTATACATTCACGACAAACCTTGCCTGACGAACGGAGCCGTGGGTATGTTCGACGAATCCGGGGCAATGCCGTCGTGGTTTTTACCGGTCGGCGACGAAATCTGGTTGTATTATACCGGTTGGAATCGTAGTGAAACGGCCAGTTATCGACTTGGCATCGGGTTGGCGGTCAGTCGTGACGGAGGTCTTACGTTCGAGCGAAAGTATACAGGGCCGTTACTCGATCGGTCTATTTATGATCAGGTCTGGGTAGCGCAGCCATGCGTTGTCCGCGAAGGTGATCGCTGGCGGATGTGGTACCTGTCCTGCACGAAAATCGACGTAATTAACGGCCATCCGGAGCCATTCTACGATGTTAAATACGCCGAGTCTGAAGACGGGGTTCGGTGGGAGCGTACGGGGCAGGTATGCGTCGGTTATGACGAATTTACGGACGCCATCGGTCGACCAACGGTGTATAAAGACGGGGATATGTACAAAATGTATTTTTCCTATCGTAACGCGACGAACTACCGTACCGATGTGCAGCGGAGCTACCGAATTGGCTATGCTGAATCAAAAGACGGCATCAACTGGAACCGGAAAGATAACCTCGCCGGCATCGAACGGTCGGCCGATGGCTGGGATTCATTGATGATGGACTACTGCCATATCTTCCCCCATCGTGACCAGTGGATAATGTTTTATAATGGAAATGGCTTCGGGGCGTCAGGATTCGGGTATGCAACGCAACCAATTAACGGCTAAAAATCGTTCTTACACCAGCTTTTCCCGGTTAGTTACGGACTAAGGAGTAAAGTCACCGGAATGACTGACATTCATCAGCTTCCAGCGTTTGTATTCTAAAAAGTTACTATCCTACTTTTGCACTAAATCTGCAGTGATAGACTATGAAAGAACTGTCGAAGTACTTATTACAGGTTAACGCCGAGTTTAAGAATGGCGAGATCGTAACTGAGATTCCGTATGAGGAGGTGATGCGCTTGGTCAACGAGCCGAATATCGTCATCGTCAGAACGAATATTCCCGAAGAAACACTCCAGAAAGCCGTTGACGCGACGCGTGCCTGGGCCGAGAAAACCCCGCTTGCCGAAGGACCTGATACGTTTGTGAACAACCAGCATAAGCGTCGTCTGCACATTGCCAAGATCCAGCAGGCTCCGCAGCTCTTTCACGACCATACGTTCGATGATGTGGCTAATCTGGAGGAAGAGTATAAAAAAGACTTGCTGGCCATTTTTGACCCGATGCGCAAGTTCTGGAATGCGCTGACGGGCAATCAGGAAGCGTTTGGTTTTAAGGAAGGCGATGCTTACTTCCACCCGCAGGTTACCCACTATCCTATGGGTGGAAGCTTTTTCGGGCGGCACTGGCACCCGCTGAACCCGCAGAAAGTTGGCCAGATTCTGGCGCTTAATCAATACGGCCGCGACTACCACTCGGGTGGTACCGGCTACGTGATCAATGACACCGTCATTGAAACGGAAGGCTTCCAGGATATGGGCGATTTGCTGCTGTTCCGCTATGATCTGCCGCACTGGGTGAGCCCGTCGAGCTTTGCCGACCGGTTCAGCTGGGACGATCCGCGTGGGCGTTGGGTAGCAATTCTGCCGTTCTACAATCCATGGGGAACTCCGGCCGAATACAAAGAGCCTCAGGGCTGGAAAGAGCAGATTCAGGCTGCCAAGAAAGCAACTACGGAAGCTACCGTATAATCGAGAAATAAGGATAGGCAGGTGACGTTCACTCGCCTATTCGTTTTTATCTTTGTAACCAACTGTGAACCCGGTTCGAGCTTCAGCCGGGTTTCCGTTTTATACATGATTAAAGTCAGCGTTCTGATCATTACGTACAACCAGCGGAAATTTATTCGTAAAGCCATCGACAGTGCGCTTGCGCAGCAAACGACGTTTCCTGTCGAGATTCTGGTTGGCGACGATTTTTCGAGTGATGGTACGCGGGAAATTATTCAGGAGTACGAACGGCTGTATCCCAATCAGGTTATTGGTGTGCTGCATCCGCGGAATATGGGCAAAAACGGGGGAATCAACTTCCTGGAAACGCTCAGGCTGGCAAAAGGGGAGTACTACGCCCTGATGGATGGTGATGACTACTGGACCGATTCGCTCAAATTGCAGAAACAGGTTGACTTTCTGGACGCTCATCCCGAGTGCTCGACGGTGTTTCATAATGCGCTCATTACCTACGAAGACGGCACGCCTTCCCATCTGGTGAACGGCGACGATATGAAACCGTTCTACACCGTCGATGACCTGATCGGCGAAGACGAAATCTGGTTCATGGCTACGTCAAGCACCATGTACCGGAACAACATTAAAGAGTATCCGGCCTGGTTCCGGGAGTCATCAAGTGGCGACATTCCGCGCCTGATACTCAAGGCTAAACTGGGGAAAATCGGTTACATTCCGGACGTTATGTCGGTATACCGCAAAAACCGGGGAGGGGCCAGCTACGCTGATAATTACTACGATGAAACCTTCCTGCGAAACCGGATTCAGATGTACCGCGATATTAATCGTGAACTTGATTTTAAATACGACCGGGTGCTCCGCAGAAACATTGCGCGGTATTACCGGATGATGCTGGACGCGAAGCAGTATAAGAAGAGCTATTTCCGCCGGGCTTATTACGCCCTGAAATATCTGCACTTGGGCCGGCCGCAGTGGGATAAAACAAAAGTGGTTATCCGCGATTACTTATTGCCCGCTCCAATCAGTAAACTATACAGTAAGATCCGGCTGCTGCCGTACCAGCAGTGACAACTGAGTTATTTTCGCCCTGTCGAAAATCCATTAACTTTATCAGTCAAACTCCTCATTAGTAGATTATCTATGAAATTAAGCGTCGTCATACCGGCTTATAACGAAGAAGAGTCGCTGCCGCCTACCCTGCGCACGCTCTACCAGACGCTGGCCAAACACGGAATTCCGCACGAGATCTGCGTTACGAACGATAACTCAAAAGACGGTACCCTGCGTGTGTTGCAGCAACTGGCCGAAACCGAAATACCGACGCTGGTTTACTACACTAACCCGGGGCCTAATGGCTTTGGATATGCCGTGCGATACGGCCTGGAGCGATTTACGGGCGATTGCGTAGCCGTGTTTATGGCCGATATGTCTGACGATCCTGAAGACCTGGTCAGGTTTTACAACAAGATGCTGGAAACCAATGTCGACGCTGTATTTGGCTCGCGTTGGGGAAAAGGCGGCAAAGTGATCGATTATCCGCAGGTTAAAAAGTACATAAACCGCCTGGCCAACTTCATAATCAGAATGGTTGTCGGGATCAAGTACAACGATACCACGAATGCGTTTAAGCTCTATAAGCGGGAAACGATGGAAGGGCTAAAGCCGTTTTTATCGCCCCACTTTAACCTCACCGTCGAACTGCCCTTGAAGGCAATCGTTCGTGGCTACAGCTACGCGGTTGTGCCGAATAGCTGGACGAACCGAAAGTATGGTGAGTCAAAACTGAAGATCAAGGAAATGGGGAGCCGTTACTTTTTCATCCTCATGTATTGCCTGATTGAGAAGTACTTCTCCAGGGGCGATTTCCGGAAAAAATCGCCCGCACCCGTCAGTCAGTCGGTTAGCCGGTAAGTACAGGCTAACTAAAAAAGCCTTTCAGCACTGGAAGCTGGTAAATAGCCAGCGTTTGAATTATAGCCCAGAAAGTGGCGCTGATGAGCATATACAGCAAAATCTGGCCTTTGTGTACTTTGAACGATACGGCCAGTACAGTCCCTCCGATTGGGGTGAGCACAAGAGGAGTCAGTAAAGCAATGCCTGCCAGCCCCGATGCTTTCCAGACCCGAATCGCCAGGCGTGTCCGGCGCGAGAACCGCTTTGGGCGCTGTTTCTGATACCGGCGCTTTAGGGCTTCCAGCGCGGCTCCTGCAAACGTAATCGCCAGCACGCTGAGCATCATCCCGGTAACGGTACAGATAGCCGTTTCCAGCCATGATAACCCCAGTGCCATCCCGGCGAGTGGACCGCCGATGAATTTGATTGTACTGGCAATGATAACCGAGAAATACTTGGCGGCCTGCATAACGTATCAGAACAATACTGGGGTTAAAGGGGACATTTTAGCCGGTAGTCCTGTTATCACCCTACCCATGTCAACCATAGACAACGTTCAAAATTAGCCGTTGTTTATATTATGCCTGTTATAAAATCTGCGTATCCTGGTTCGCCCCCGTTTTTATACAATGGTCATCTCCAGACGATCTTCCCGAGTGTCGTGCGCAAGGTTACGGGAGTGGTCTACGAACGCGAACGAATTGACCTCAACGACGGTGATTTCCTGGATCTCGACTGGCTTGAACGGGGTCAGCGCCAACTGGTCATTTTAACGCACGGCCTCGAAGGCGATAGTAACCGACAGTACATTCGGGGAGCAGCGAAATTGTTCTTTCAGCATGGTTTCGACGTACTGGCGTGGAATTGTCGATCGTGTAGCGGGGAAATGAACCGGGCGTTCCGGCTTTACAACCACGGCGAAATCGGCGACATTGGCGACGTAATTAACCATGCGCTGAGAACCCGACCCTACGAACAGATTGTACTGGTCGGCTACAGTATGGGCGGTAATATCACGTTAAAATACCTGGGTGTTCACGGGCGTCACCTGCCCGATGCAGTGCGGTGTGGTATTGCCATTTCGTCGCCCACCGATCTGGGTGCCAGCGCTCGTTTGCTCGATAGCCCATCGAACCGGTTCTACCGCAATCGGTTCATGAAAAAGCTTGTGCTGAAACTGCAACAGAAAGCGGATCGCTTTCCGGGTTCGATTGACATGACCAAGCTGCAATTGGTTAAGCGGTGGCAGGATTTCGACGATTTTTTTTCCGCTCCAGTCAATGGCTACCGCGATGCCGACGATTTTTATGAACAGGCCTCGGCTGTAAATTTCATGTCTGGGATCACCGTGCCGACACTGGTACTCAACGCTCAGAACGATCCATTGCTGTCCACGGAATGCTCGCCCGCATGGCTGGCGCAGACGCACCCGCTCATCCATCTGGAAACGCCCCGTACTGGCGGCCATGTCGGGTTTGTCGTAGCCCGCGATCCGTATACATACGCCGAACGCCGGGCACTTCAGTTTGCAACAACTCAAGTTATGTAGTAGGTTTTGGCTAGCAAAGCAGTATAATCGCGAGAGAAACGCTCTTCTTTTTGTATGACCATTGTTTACCCCGACGCGTATACACTCAATCCCGGCGATCTTGACTGGGCTCCTCTGCAGGCTTTAGGCGACGTAGTTTTTTACAATCATACTCCGGCCGATAAACTGGCAGAACGCATTAATGAAGCCGACGCCATACTGGTCAATAAAACCCGCCTTGACCGCAGCCTGCTCCAACAACTACCCAGACTCAAATATATTGGCGTCACGGCCACCGGCTACGACATTATCGACGTAGCAGCCGCACGGGAGCAGGGTATCGTTGTCACCAACGTAAAAGGCTACAGCACCGATTCGGTAGCACAGCAAACCTTTGCGCTATTGCTGGAATTGACCAACCACGCTGGATTGCACAATGAAAGTGTTCATGCCGGCGAGTGGGTTAAGTCGCCGGATTTTTGTTACTGGCGCACCCCTCTGGTGGAGTTGTCAGGAAAAACGCTGGGATTAGTTGGATACGGAGATATTGGCCGGAAAGTAGCTGAAATTGGCCGTGCGTTCGGGATGAACGTACTGGTGAACCGACGCCACCCAACTCAGGCGTCGGCGGATGGCGTCAGATTTGTTGACATTGAGACTGTGTTCTCCGAGAGCGACGTTGTGTCTCTGCACTGCCCGGCCACACCCGAAACAATTGGCCTGGTGAATTACCACCTGATGGCGAAAATGAAGCCGACTGCCTACCTGATTAATACCAGTCGGGGCAGTCTGTTTAATGAACCTGAAGTTGCTGACGCGCTGAATCAGGGATTGATTGCAGGTGCTGGAATCGACGTTTTATCAGTGGAGCCTCCCAAAGCAGATAACCCGTTACTGACGGCTAAAAATTGCCTGATTACTCCCCACGTATCGTGGGCAACTTTTGAAGCCCGGCAGCGTCTGCTGGCGCGGGTTGTTCAGAACTTGCAGGCGTTTCTGGATGGTAGCCCTATCAACGTAGTGAGCTAACTATACTCAATTAACGCACTACGTACTGGAAAGACGAATCAAGTCTTCGATCTGGTTAATAACGGTAGCGTTTTCAGGCATGTTGATGTCCTGCCCAACAATCTGGTAGCCCGTAAACAACATGTGCGATTCCGGAAAGCTTTTCGCCATACGGTCGACGTATGGTTGCACCTCATTATTGGAAGGAACCGACGTTATAGCCGTGAAAATGTAGTCCGGCCGGTGCACGTTATAAGCAAACACCAATTCGTTGAACGGCAGACTTTGTCCCAGGTAAATGACCTTGTTATAGCGGGCGCGAATGATATAATTGGCAAAAAGCAGGCTGATTTCGTGTAATTCACCTTCCGGTAAAAACAGCATATATTTCTTCCCGTTGGGTCGTTGCTTGCTCACCTGGCCGTCGATAGCCACGATGATTTTTTGCCGAATCAGGTTCGTGATGAAATGCTCCTGAGCCGGCCCAATCGACCCCGTCACCCACAGCGTACCAATTCGGCTCAGGAACGGATACACAATGTGAATCATCGTGTTTTCGAAGCCAAACTGGAGAATATTCGTACTGACAATCTTTTCAAAGCGCTCCTCATCCAGATCGATCATGGATATGGTAAGGGCGTGAATCTGATCCGGATAATTCAGCTGCTTGTCGGATATTTTGATAACCTCGCGGTACATCTCCTCAACCGACAACTTCGAAATCTCGGAAATTTTATATCCGTGATCTTTCAGCAGCGAAATATTCAACACCAGTTTCAGATCCTGATCGTCGTACGTTCGGATGTTTGTATCTGTCCGTTTGGGCGTAATGATATTGTAACGCTGTTCCCAGATCCGCAACGTATGGGCTTTGATGCCCGAAAGCTGTTCTAAGTCTTTTATTGAGTAATTACTCATGGAACAAGGTTGTTTCGATTTGGATGGTATCCGAAGGGTACGTACATATCAGTCCCAAAGACTGAACAGACACACGGCATGAAAAATAGTGACCAATCTACAAGTAACGAATCACTTAAACAAACATTCAGCCATTAAAAATAGCTACTTTTGTTTAATAAATCCGGGTTGATTGTTAAACAAGATAACTGTGCGTTTTGTTCACCTAGCCGTTTAATCGGAAAATCAGGCCGTGAAATAGGAAGAAGAAAAACTGCAGCAAGAGGAGCCAACCCGCCATTCGGTTGTCTTTTCGGAAGGGTAGTGCGAACCAGATACTGAGCAGAGCGAATGAAACCAACCACCAACCAACGTAATTCCGGAGCGGAACAGGCTGACCAAACCAGGTCCAGAAGTCGAGTTGTACAGCCACCGGTTCAATAAAAAAATCCAGCCCAACCATCAATGTAGCGGCCAGAACCACTTTCAGAAAAGTTGGAATACGGAGTCGGTTGCACAGCGAGCCGCAGCAGTACGACAAGGTAAGCCAGTTGATACCAATGACCGGTGGCACAGACCAAAGCTTAAAGCCTAATCCTGAACCATACGCATACTGACCAAAAATCAAGCCTGTCTGCACACCAAGTACCTCAATGAAATAGCCCGTCGCGATTGCTAAGAAAATATAGACATAAAAGGCTGGTTTCCAGTCGGTGTGGTACGCCAGCAGAACGGCTAGGGAGGCTACGAGCGTAATAGGGCTGAGGGGGCGAAAATAAGTAGCCAGATGAGGTACCTGTAACCCGATAATACCCGCCAGATACGCCAGAACCAGGATGGTAAGCACCTTAGCATGTTGGCGATCTGAAATGGAGAGACTCGTTGGCATGCAGTACAAACTACAAGTTTAGCCAGAAGGTTGCCCGTGGTCCACGAAAAAGCCCTGGTTTGGCCAGGGCTTTTTGAAGGGTGGATGATGGGGCTCGAACCCACGACCTTCGGAACCACAATCCGACGCTCTAACCGACTGAGCTACAACCACCGTTTTGGGACTGCAAAGATAATGATGAATTATTAATTTTGAATGGCTCTGAAGCGTTCCGTTTAAAAAAATCTTCGCCATTCTGATTAATAATTCATCATCAGTATTCAATTATTGCTGTTTTCCTTGCTGAAAACGCTTTTCAGCAGCGTTCCAGTCTACTACGTTCCAGTAAGCGGCAATGTAGTCGGGCCGACGATTCTGATACTTCAGATAGTAAGCGTGTTCCCATACGTCAAGACCAATGATGGGGAAGCCTTTTTGATCAGCTACGTCCATCAGCGGGTTATCCTGGTTAGGCGTTGAAACTACTGCCAGTTCGCCACCCTCTTTAACGATCAGCCAGGCCCAGCCAGAGCCAAACCGAGTAGTAGCCGCTTTCGTAAACTCTTCCTTAAAAGCGTCGAACGAACCGAACTTCTGGTTGATTGCATCAGCCAGTTCGCCTGTGGGCTGGCCACCGCCTTTGCCCGACAAGGTGTTCCAGAACAGCGTATGATTATAGTGGCCACCTCCGTTGTTACGCACGGCCGCCGGGGCCGTGCTGACGTTTGTCAACAGATCCTCGATGGATTTATTTTCCAAGTCAGTACCAGCAACAGCGTTGTTGAGGTTCGTCACGTACGCATTGTGGTGCTTGTCGTGGTGAATCTCCATGGTCTGTTTGTCAATGTGCGGTTCGAGCGAGTCGCTCGGGTAGGGTAGCGGTTCTAATACAAAAGCCATTGGACTAAGATAGTTAAAATGGAAGTTTGTTCGGTTGGGTTAACAAGCCTCTTTCCGTTTATGTTCTTAACTGCCGAAAAAACTTCGTGAGCAGTGCCCGGCTTTCATCGGCCATCACGCCTGTTTCCACGCGGGTCTTGGGGTGAAGTATCGGCGCTGAGTGGCGGCTGTAGCCCCGTTTAGGGTCGTCGGCAGCAATGACCAGCCGACTGATCTGAGCCCAGTACAAAGCGCCTGCACACATGACGCAGGGCTCAAGCGTTACGTATAAGGTGCAATCAGTCAGGTATTTACCGCCAAGGTGCTGTGTGGCGGCTGTAATGGCAATCATCTCGGCATGAGCCGTTACGTCGTTGAGCTGCTCGGTCTGATTGCGGGCTTTTCCGATTATACGATTACGACATACTACGAGTGCCCCGACCGGAATCTCGCCCTCAGCAGCAGCTTCGTCGGCCAGGCCGAGGGCGATTTCCATAAAGTATTCGTCAGTAAGCATTATTGCTTCAAAATTTTCCGGACTGTCTGCCGATCGCCCACCTGTATGCGCAGCAGGTACGTTCCGGCCGGCTGGCTGGTCAGATTAAGGTCAGTCTGCCGGGTTCGGGTCGTTTGCTGAAGAAGACTCTGCCCACGCAGGTCCGTCAGGGTAAGCACGGCCGGCTGCCGGTTTAATGACACATCAACCGTTACGGTCAATGTCGTACCTGTGGGAACCGGATACACCTGAACCAGGGATGCCAGTGGGTCATCTTCAACCGATAACAGCGGCTGTACGGTAACAGTGGCTGTGCCCGAAACAGGACCAGAACCACAATTGTTGCTGACCGACGTAATGCGGTATGCGGTCGTGCGGGTTGGCCGAACTTCCAGCAGATACGGATTATTGTTGACTGGCGGAAGATTAACCGTACGGGCACTGTCGGCATAAGCGATTGTCCACGGGCCATCGCCACCAAACGAGATCGTTAGGTTAGCCGGTGAGCCCTCGTAAATACTTTGCGTGCCGGTTAGGGTTGCCGTCGGTTGTGGGCGCACGTTCAGTACGGTTGGGCTGCGGGTACCCATTACCGGGACGGACGGATTCGATGCCTTTACGCGTACGATGTACTGACCTCCCGCCAACGTGCGCGGTAAGGTTGCCGTGATGGGGCTGCTACCGGCAAACGCCGAAACTTCGGTGTAGGTCGAGGTATCGGACGTGCTGGCGATTTCAACCTTGAACTGATTGCCCGAGGTGAACGGTCCGGATGTGGTAAATGGTACCTGGAAGGTCGAACCGGCGCAAAGCGTCGTAACGGCCAGACTCGTGGTTGTTACGGTCGGTGCAATTACCGATATGACAGCAGTTGCCGGGTTGCCTGGTAAACCAACGCCACAACTGTTGGCAACGCTGGCGACCTGATACGTTGTGTTACGCCGGGGCAGTACGTTGATCGTCGTATCGTTGCGGTTGACTACCCCCGAGTAGCCCTCACTCAAGGTATAACTAAATGGCGGAGTGCCTGTAAACTGAAGCTGCAAGGGGGCTGTCAGGCCCAGATTCACCTGGCTTGAGCCCTGCAACGACAAAGTCGGCACCGTATTGACGATCAGTTTGATGGATACCCGAGGGCTGTAGCAACCCGTTGCGTTGTTGATCTGGTAAACAAAGAACGTCTCGCCACCGGGCCTGGTCGCATTAAGCGTGTAGGGGGTAGGTGCTTCATTCGTCACTATATTGTACGGGTCGATCCAGCGTAAACTGGCGCCGGTTGCGGGGGTCGCTTCCAGAGGGGTTGCCTGGTCGTCGCGGCAGTAGGTAACCAGCGTTTTGGTTACGGTTGGCGGGGCCGTCGTATTGACTGTTACCACCAGATTAGCTTTACCGCCTTCGCAGTTATTGACAGTCTGGCTGACCTGATACGTAAACGTACCCGCCTGTACGACAGACGGCGTCGGGGTATTGTTGATTGGACTGCCTTCTGCACTATACCATTTCAGATTCTGACCACTGGCTTGTAGCGGTACTACGGCCTGATCGGGCTGATCGGTCTGCGCCTGGCAGTATGATACGTTGCTGACACCCGGTGGAGCCGGGAGTGCGTTAATGGTCACGATTAGCGTCGCCTTTTGACTTTCGCAGCCTTCTCCCGACGTTTGCGACGCTTTGTACTCCTGGGTGCCTACAGTGCCTGTATTTGGTGTGGGCGTGTTCCCCAGCAGATTATTACCCGCATCGTACCATTTGATATTGGTTCCAGCGGCTGTTAAGGGTTGCGATGGTCCATTGTTACAAAAGCTTATCGGGCTGACACCCGGTGCACCGGGCGTAGCTTTCACCCGGACGTTTAGGGCGGCTCGTGGGCCTTCGCAACCATCCAGGGTCTGGCTGACGTAGTAAGCCGTGGTGCCAACAGTGGTGTTCTGCGGAGTTGGCGCAGTCGAAGACGCCGTGCCGCCGGTTGCGCTGGTACCATACCAGGACAATGTCGCGCCGGTTTGAGCCGCTGCCGCCAGTACCGGAGCCGTCGTGTTCTGGCAGAAATCAGTTGCCGTTACACCCGGCCGGTCAGGTGTATCTTTCACCAGAACGGGGATGGCCCGTCGCTCACTTTCGCAGCCGCTAACGGTTTGGCTAACGTAGTAATTTGTCGTTCCGACGAGGTTGGTACTGGGTGTCGATGGGGTTGATCCACCCGTGCCGCCGGTGGCGTTGGTCCCGTACCATTTCAGATTTTGGCCTGTCGCCGATAGAGGTTGGGCGGTAGAACCTTCGCAGTAGGGTGCTGGTGTTGCCGCTACGGGTGATAAGGGCACCGCATTGACCGTAACCACTATACTACCTCGAACGCCTTCGCAGCCATTTACCGTCTGGCTAACGTAATACGTGTTTGAACCAGTAGCGCTTGTTGGCGGAGTTGGCGCCGTAGCAGACGCCGTTCCACTGGTCGGGCTGGTCCCATACCAGTTCAGCGTACCATTGGCCAATGGTGTAGCGGTTAAAGGAGAAGCTGGACGATCCTGGCACAAACTCACCGGACTCGTTCCGGGGGCGGCCGGTCTTGGTCTGACCGTTACCGGAATGGCTGCTCTTGGGCCTTCACAGCCGTTCACCGTCTGACTAACGTAGTAGTTGACAATGCCGGCGGTAGTTGTGCCGGGGGTGGGCGCAACTGAAGACGCCGTGCCGCCGGTTGCGCTGGTACCATACCAGGTCAACGTGCCCCCGGTGGTTGCCGTTGCTGACAAGGGGCCAGCGGTCTGATTCTGGCAATAAGGTGGTACAGTGGCCGTAGTGGGGGCGCCGGGTTTCGGTTTGACCTCAACCGGAATGGCTCTCCGCGGGCTTTCGCACCCATTTACGGTTTGCGAGACGTAGTAGTTGGTGGTACCAACCACATCGGTACTTGGAACCGAAGGCGACGTTGACGCTGTGCCTCCAGTAGCGCTCGTACCGTACCATCTCAATTGCTGCCCACTGGCCGTAAGCGGACTCGCCGGGGCATCTTCACAATAAGGGGCTGGTGACGTAGCGGTTGGAGCCGGCGGCACTGCATTGACACTTACCAGCAGACTGGCCCGTGGGCTTTCGCAGCCATTGAGCGTCTGACTGACGTAGTAAGTAGACGAACCGGTTGAACTGGTGGGCGGAGTCGGTGCTACGGGCGAGGCTGTACCCCCGGTCGCATTCGTACCGTACCAGTTCAGGGTTGCCCCCGACACCGGTGAAGCCGAAAGCGGACTAGCCGTTTCGTTCTGGCAGTAGCTGACGGGGCTGGTGCCTGGCGCAGGCGGAGCATCCTTTACCGTGACTACAATACTCGCCCGGCTGCTTTCACAACCAGCGACGGTCTGGCTCACATAGTAGGTAGTCGTACCAATCGTGTTGGTGTTGGGGGTAGGGGCTACAAGGGAAGGTGTTCCGCCGGTCGGATTGGTCCCATACCAGTTTAAAACCCCGCCTGCTGAGGTTGTGGCTGATAACGGACTGGCCGTTGCGCCTTCGCAGTAGGGGGAAGGATTACTGGTTGTCGGCGGGTTTGGAACAGCGTTGATAATAAGCAGCTGCGTGTTGGTGCTGGTTCGGGCGGGAAGGCTCGAAACCACCCGGATCCGGTAGCTGATGCCAGGGGTTGCGTTTGCGGGGATTCGGGCCGCAATGCTGCTGTTCGACACCGTTGTTCCGCTCGATGGGTTGCCGATAGCCGTCCCGATTACCGTGGGATTGGCAGGGAACGTACCATTCGGGTCCGATAGCTGGGCAGAAAAGATATTACCGGCCGTGAACGTACCTGTTGTTGAAAAGGGTACGGTCAGGCTATTGCCCTGACAGAGCGAGTTGTCTGCTAACGTCCCGGTAACTATGGATTGTGCTGCACTTTCGCTTAGCGCGGCAACACTGAATAGCCATATAAGAAGATAAGAGTAAAGGATTCGACCATTCATACGTTCGAATAATAAATATATTGGCCTAAAGTTAATTCATTTGCCACAACTAAGCTCACTCTATGATTTAGGCACGGCTCTTGCTTCCCTATAGCAATAAGAATGCCACCTAATCAGATAGATAGGTGGCATTCCCAGAAGTCGTTTGCAGCGAGATAGGATGAGCAGCCGGTAAAATAGCGGCTACTGTATGGAGCTGTAAATCAATTCGTGTATCCGGCGCCGTAACTTGGTTGTGTTGATGGAGTTGTTGCCGGCCGTTGGGTGAATACGATTGGAGAGAAACACAAAGATCAACTCCTGATCAGGGTCTACCCAGACTACGTTGCCCGTAAAGCCGGTGTGGCCAAATGACCGTGGTGAGGCCTGTTCGGCCAGGTAAACACTACTATGCGTTTCCGGATTGGGTTTATCCCAGCCCAGAGCCCGATGACTGCGAGAGCTAAGCGTTTGGGTAAAATATGGCACCGTCATCGGCTGAAGCAAACGCTGATCGCCATACACGCCTTTTTGAAGGTTCATCTGCAACAGCGTGGCAATGTCGCGGGCATTACCAAACAACCCCGCGTGGCCCGATACGCCCCCCTGCACAGCAGCCATCTGATCATGAACTGTTCCTACCAGCAACTGATTGCGGTAATACGTGTCCTGCTCCGTAGGCGCACAACGCGGATTAGTCAGGCGCTGAAGTGGCGTAAAACCCAGCGAGTGCAAACCGAGGGGTTTGTAGAGCGTTTCTGTAACAAACTTGTCCAGCGGTTGCTTAGTCACCCGCTCCACAATTTTCTGCAGCGTCAGGAAGTTAAGATCACTGTAAACATAGGCAGGCTTACCCGATTCGTCGGTCTTACGCGACATGGGCGATTGAACAACCCATTTCCATACCGAATCTTTTAACGCCGGAACGGCCCAAAGTGTAGGGGCAATTTGCAGCGTGTGCAGACTGTCATGAACGGCACTATAGTACTCGGCTTTCAGGCCACCACCCACCGTACGGGTACGATCCCAGGTGGTTGGATAAAACGAAACCATGCCCGACTGGTGCCAAAGCAAGTCCTGAATAGTGATATTCTGCTTGTTCGTACCCCGAAGCTCAGGCAGATAAGCCGACGCCTTTTGCGATAAATCAATCTGTTTCCGGTCGTAAAGTACCATCACCGACTGGAGCGTGCTAAGTACCTTTGTCAGGGAGGCCAGATCGTATAAAGTTTCGTCGGTGACCTTCTCAGAACCGGCCGCGTAGGTCAGGCTGCCGAAGTTCTGGCTGTACACGATTTTTCCTTTGCGGGCTACGAGAATCTGACAGCCTGGAACGACCCGATCTTTAACCGCATTTTTGGCCAGCCCATCAATTTTTGATAACACGGCCGATTTCATACCTACGCTTTCCGGCGTACCAATCGACAGGCGGCCTTCGGGCGACAAGGTTTCGCCCAGACCAGCTTTCAGATGGCCGGTTGAAATAGGCAGAATACCGCGGGCTCCCAATCCACCGAACAGGACCTGTGGCACCACCCGCTGCATTTCATCAAAGTCCTGGTACGCGCACAACAGCGCATCGGCCCCGCTGAACTGATTCAGGCTGTAGGGCGATCCGAAGGCCGTTACGATTACCTTGGCCCCCCGTTGTTTTAATCGGGTGATCAAGTCAAGCGAAGTTTTAGTGATACCGTATTTCCGGTACGGCGACTCGCTCATGCGGTGGAAGCTGACAACAACCGTATTGGCATCGCCTATCTGCGTCAGAATGTCGTTCAGCTCGGCTTCGGTAGCCGGTTTGTCTGGTGAAGCGATGTGCCGGAACGGGGCATATTGCGTTAACGTGCTCTGGAAGGAGTTACCGGCGTTTGCCCCGATAGCCACAGAGGCCAGCCGGAGCGTATCCAGCCGTGACAGAGGCAACAGGTTCTGCTGGTTACTGACTACAGTGACGGCTTGTTCGCAGAGTTCCTGTTTCAGCAATGTAGCGTCCGGCGAATTCAGGTCGGCGGCTAAGCCGTTGAGGTCAATTGGCTTATACTTGTCCAGACCCGCCCAATACTTGGCCTGCAAGATTTTACGAACTTTTTCATCGATGAGTTCCTGCGAGATCACACCAAGCTGAACGGCGGTCAGGATCCGTTGTGTCGCTTCTTTGACGTTCTCCGGGTATAGCAGGATATCATTACCGGCAATCAGCGCCTGCAGGTTTATGTCTACGTTTTTGTGCGACCGGCTTACCCCCCCCATGTTCAATGCATCGGTGAATACAAGTCCCCGGAAGCCCAGTTCTTTCTTGAGTAATTCGGTTACTACTTTTTCCGATAGCGTTGCCGCCAGGGCGGGGGTGTTGTCAACAACAGGTACATAGAGGTGCCCTGTTACGACGCCCATCAGACTATCGGCAATCAGTTTCCGGAACGGATACAAATCAATGTCGCGAAGCTGCTCCGACGATCGGCTGATGGTCGGCAACGTATGGTGCGAGTCGGCATTGGAATCGCCATGACCCGGGAAATGCTTGGCGGTGGCAATGATGTGCTTACCCTGCAGGCCGCGCATATAGGCGGAGGCCTTCAGCGCTACGTTTTCTTTTGATTCCCCGAAAGACCGCACACCGATGACGGGATTGGCCGGGTTGCTGTTGATATCCGATACTGGAGCGAAATTGATGTGGATACCCAGCCGCTGGCATTGCCGGCCAATTTCGGCTCCCATGCGGAAGATAAGCTCATTATCACGAATGGCACCCAGCGCCATTTGCTTAGGAAAATCCATCGCGCTGTCCAGGCGCATGCCCAGCCCCCATTCACCATCAATGCCGATCAGCAGGGGCACCTTGGACAGAGACTGATAGCGGTTTGTCAGCATCGCCTGCCGATACGGGCCGCCCTGAAAGAAAATTAAACCACCAATATGATTGTGTTGAATCAGGTGCTCGATGTACTGGTTGTGGTTGGCATTGCGGTTAGAAAACGCAGCTACCATGAAAAACTGCCCAACCTTCTGTTCAGGGGTCAGTGTGTTGAAGACACTATCAACCCAGCGTTGTCCGCTATCGGGCAACGTAAACACTTCGACCGGTTTCGCATACGCACGAACGCGATAGGCCGTGGAAGTGACGGGCCGTATGGATTTAATACGTTCAGATGTCACAGACAGCCGATGCCAGATGACACGTACTGGATTTGTTACACCAAACGCAGTTAATAAACTGACGGACAGCAGACCGACAACGAGTATCGGCCGGACAATCTTGTTCCGCATGAGTACTCAGTAAGTAAAAAAGTACAAGTCAGCTACCTAATTCAATTATCGGGAATCATAAAAGTAGCCAATGTACATTGTAAATGATAGCCAATAGTCAAATTGTCTAATTTTTTAACGAAAAAATGTAGTATTATAGTTTACCCAAGGACCTTATTAACTTAATAATGCAATTTATGGTTTGTTCAAAGTTAGGATAAGGATTGCTTTGTTAGTGAAAAATGAAAGCAAAAATTAGTTAAATACAACTAGAATAATTTGTATGAAGCGATATTGGATTATGATTGGTGCGTTGCTGATGGCTGTGCCGATCGTGTTTGCACAAACGGAAAATGGTGCGTTCAAAGCAATGCTGGAGACAATGTACAAGAAAACAGTACCGTTGGTGAGTGTGACCGAACTAAAACGAATGCAAAACGTAGTACTGCTCGACACCCGCGCCCGGACCGAATATGACATAAGCCATCTACCTAATGCCCGGTGGGTTGGCTACGACGACTTTGACCTGAAGCGTGTTGCAGACATACCTAAAGAGGCAAACGTAGTGCTGTATTGTTCGGTTGGGTACCGTAGTGAGCGGGTAGGCGAAAAACTACAGGCGGCCGGATACCGACACGTACACAATCTGTACGGTAGTTTGTTCGAGTGGGTAAATCAGGGAAATCCTGTCGTTGACAATGCGGGGAAACTAACCCAGCGAGTGCACGCGTATTCGCGCCTTTGGGGCGTCTGGCTGAGAAAAGGGAAGAAAGTATACGATTAACGTAGGGCCAGGGGCTGCTTAATCGGAACGAAGCCCTGTACTACTGAGCAACTACAGTACTGTAGATGAGCCGCGCGGCCGATTTGCTGATGGCACACACAATTTGGGTGCCCAGATCCGTATCGTGTTGTGCCGATACCGTTGCCTGGTTCCGGCAGGCCGAGGGCCTGATCGATGCTGTGGTGTGGGCTTTCTTAGCCTTTAACCGCTTGTGCGCAGCGAAAATATTACGTGGGTGCCCCATGCTGTATCCTTCACCGCACACGGCCAAAACCATCATTCCAGCGATCAGTAGCTTTTTCATGACACATTCGTTCTACATTGATACCACAAAGATATAGGTTTAATTTGGTATCTTGCAATACATAGTACCTTGTTTTTTGTTAAAAATTAAAAAAAGCCGGGCAAATAGCATCACCCGGCTTTTCGGGATAGGAATTCCAACGCTTATTAATCAATTACAACCCGTTTAACGGCACCGTCTTCGTTCTGAGTAACCGTTACAAAATACGTACCCGGCGTTTTCTTGCCCAGATCAATCTGGCCTACAAATTCACCTGAAAAGTCTTTAATCTCCCGGCGGGCTACCTCTTTTCCTTTAGCATTGGTTACGACAATACTGATGTCGCCTTTTGCTGGTGCTGTAAACCGAATGTTTAGCTGGTCGCGGTCCGGATTGTTCGGGTACACATCGAGGCTTCGAATCGTGGATGGTTTTATGTCCCGGTTGAAGCCCCGTGCCCATTCGTCAAATGGGCGAGCCAGCTGACGGTCCCAGTCCCGGGGAAAACGGAACTCCATTCGGTTCAGCCGATCGGCCAGCGAATCCATATTATTCCGGAAGTCGAAACCCCATTCGCGCATTTCCGGCGTATAATAAAAGCGGTAGTTACGTTCTCCGGGGCGATTGGGCCGACGCGCATACGCATCGGGTGCGTTATCACGTCGGCGCGTAACAACGCGGTCGCCGTCATGGTCTTCTACGATAATGGTCAACTGACGCCGGCGGCTATCCTTGCGGGCCGTTCGGAGTGAATCTACCAGTTTCATCACGATGTTGTCGCGCTCGGCGTCAGACATACCCTCAGCCCGATACGTCCGTTCCAATTCGCGAACCTGACTGCCGTCGCGCTCAATGATCCGGACGCGGAATTGCTCCTTGTTCGCTTTACCAGCTTTAGCGCTGGGCTTCTGTTGTGCCTGGCTTACAACGCTCAGGCAAGTGGCCAATAACAAAACCGGGACGAACCGGCATACAAAAACAGATGTTGTTTTCATAGGGTTATTGATGACAAAAGGGACCGTGCGAATCTCAGAAAAACGTTGATAGCCCGGCTGTTAAAGTTTGTTAAATGCCTAACGGTAGCTGGTTAGGTTTGTAATTTTACCTGCTGCTGAATCCGTTTTCTCAATAGATGCCGGAAAACGGCAAAGGTTGCACGAGCGCTTAAAAAAATGTCTAAACAACGCATACGCTGGATTGTAGCGCTGATGGCGGTGGGGCTGCTGGGGCTGGTTGGCCTGCAGTCGTACTGGATTGGTAGTGCGCTGCGACTTCAGAAAGAGCAATTTGATTATAAAGTTACCGATGCCCTGCAGGAGGTAGTTCGTACGCTGGAACGTCAGGAGATTCTGAACCTGGCCCAGAAACGTATTCAGGCCCACGATCAGCAGAATCGGTTGATGGCTATTGCCAAAAAATCCGACGAAACGTTGCCGGAGCCGGCGGCTCCAAAACCGCGTAAACCAAAGCCCGATCAGGTTGCGATCAGCGACAAGACCGCCATGCCCCAGTCCCGCGATAACAACCCGACGGCTTTGCGCGGGGCAGAGCCGATGGGAGCTATTGTGCAATCCGACGTACTGCATTCAACCGCCCGCCCGTTATCGGCAGAGCAAATGGTTGTGGTCGAAGAGTTTTTCCGGCAGCAGGAGGAGTTGATGGTGGCCGGCGACTGGCAGGCCCAGCTGGAACAGCAACGCCAGTTTGAACTCTGGGTCGATCACGTCATGAGCAGTGAGCTGACGAATATTGATGCACAGTTGAAACAATCGGCTCGTCGGCAGGATTCGTTGCAGAAAGCTGCCAAAAAGCAGCAGACTGCCCGGCTGAAACGTCGGCAGCAACAGCATCGGCCGGACACGGCTGTAGCGCAGAAAAGCCCGGCGAACACCAAAACGGCAGCCGGCTTTACCCACCGAACCGAAGAGCAGTCGCAAATGATCAAGGACGTATTGAAAGGGCTGTTGTTGTCGGATCGACCAATTGAGGATCGGGTCAACCGGCTTGCACTGGATACGCTTTTGCGGCAGGCCTTGCAGGAGCGGGGTATTGCTATTCCGTTTGCTTATGGCGTCCAGATCAAATCCAGGCCTTCGTTTCTATTCACGTCGCTGGGTATGGAGCCAAAAGAGTTCAACGCCAGTGGCTACAAAACGGCCTTGTTTCCCAACAACCTGCTCGAAACGGGAAACTATCTGTACATCTACTTCCCAACCCAGAAGCAGTTCATTCTGAACCGGCTGGGTTTCACGTTTGCGGCTTCGGCGGTGCTGATTCTGGTTATTCTGGCTTGTTTCTATATTGCCCTGAGTACGATTGTCCGGCAGAAAAAACTGGCCGATATCAAGAATGATTTCATCAACAACATGACTCACGAGTTCAAAACGCCGATTTCAACCATTTCGCTGGCGGTTGAGATGGCGCAGGAGCAACTGGGTCATACCGATACACCGGTAGCTGATCCGACTGGCAGCCCAACCACCCGCCTGACCCGGTACATGGGTATTATTCGCGATGAAACCCGCCGATTGGGGTCGCACGTCGAGAAGGTCCTGCAAATGGCACTGCTCGACCGCGGGGAAATAAAACTGAAGCTCTCGTCGGTCAACATTCACGATGTCATCGAGAAAGTGCTCAACAACATCGGTCTTCAGATTGAACAGCGTGATGGTGAACTTGATCTTGATTTTGAAGCCGACAACGAAGTGGTCGAGGCCGACGAAGTGCATTTGACCAATATCGTATATAACCTGGTTGATAATGCCATCAAATATTCGCCCAACCAACCGCACATTACATTGAAAACCCGTAGCCTGCCCGAGGGGGTCAGCATCACCGTAGCCGACCAGGGCCTGGGCATGACTAAAGATCAGACTAACCGTATCTTTGAGAAGTTTTACCGGGTTCCGACCGGTAACCGGCACGATGTAAAAGGATTCGGGCTGGGATTGAGCTACGTTAAAAAGATGGTAGAGGAGCACCACGGCCACATTCAGGTCGAAAGTCAGCCGGGCAAGGGTAGTTCATTTGAGGTTTTTATTCCATATACGCAGTCGGCCGGTGAGTAGGCAAGGACTGTTTCAACCGTTTTATTGTAGCAATGGCAAACATTCTGGTAGTCGAAGATGACCCTAACCTGGGGCAGTTAGTACAGGAGTACCTAACCATGAAAGGATACCCAACCGACCGGGCAACCGACGGCAATCAGGGGCTCCAGATGTTTATGGCAAACTCGTATGATCTGTGCATCTTCGATGTCATGATGCCTAAGAAAGACGGCTTCACACTGGCGAAAGAAGTCCGGATGGCGGGGCGCGAAATTCCGATCATTTTTCTGACGGCCAAATCCATGCAGGAGGATACCATCCAGGGGTTTAAGGTTGGTGCCGATGACTACGTAACGAAGCCGTTCAGTATGGAAGAACTGTTGCTGCGGATTCAGGCCATTCTCCGGCGCTACCAGCGTACGGCCGATTTGCCCGAACCATCAGTATATCAGATCGGGTCGTTCCAGTTCGATTATCCGCACCAGCTGCTGTCTCACAATGGTTCATCGCAGAAACTGACCAGTAAAGAATCTGAATTGCTGAAGCTGCTGGCGCAAAATCTCAACCAGCCGGTAAGCCGTAGTTTCGCGCTCAAGATGGTGTGGGGCGATGATTCCTACTTCAATGCCCGCAGTATGGACGTGTACGTAACGAAACTGCGAAAATACCTCAAGGAAGATGAAGCCGTGCAACTGGTGAACGTTCACGGCGAAGGTTTCAAATTAATTGTGTAAAAAACGGCGGGTATCGGAATAGATGGCTTCGTAAGTTTGTTCACTAAGCAATCTATTTGAGTCAGGTATGTCAAACGTACAGCGTATCGCCCAATTACAACTTACCCGTCGTCCGCGCCGGAATCGTCAGTCAGCCGCTATCCGCAACATGGTGCAGGAGACCCGGCTGTTGGTAAGCGACTTTATTCTGCCACTTTTTGTACTGGAAGGCGAAGGGATCCGCAGCGAAGTGCTATCCATGCCGGGAATCCATCGGTATTCAATTGATCTGCTTTTAGAAGAAGTAGCCGACTGTGTGGCCCTTGGCCTGACTACGTTCGCGCTTTTCCCCAACTTACCCGAATCGAAGAAAGATAAATACGCCACTGAAAGCTTTAACCCCGACGGTCTGTATCTGCGGGCGGTTAAGGCCATCAAAGATCGCTTTCCCGACGTAGTGGTTATGACCGACGTAGCCATGGACCCGTACAGTTCCGACGGCCACGATGGCATTGTCGAAAACGGAAAAATTGTGAACGACCCGACGCTCGAAGTGCTGGGCAACATGGCCCTCGCGCAGGCAAAAGCCGGAGCCGACATTGTCGGGCCGTCGGACATGATGGATGGGCGAGTGGGCTACATTCGCCAGGTACTCGATGCGGGTGGCTTCCACGACGTAGCGATCATGGCCTATTCGGCGAAATACGCAAGTGCTTTCTACGGACCTTTCCGTGATGCGCTGGATTCAGCCCCCCGTTTTGGTGATAAGAAAACGTACCAGATGAACCCTGCCAACAGCCGCGAAGCCCTGATCGAAGCTGAGCTGGACTACACCGAAGGGGCCGACTTTCTGATGGTCAAGCCCGCGCTGGCGTATCTGGACGTAATCAAATTGCTCAACGATAACTTCGACCTGCCAATTGCCGCCTACAACGTCAGCGGTGAATACGCCATGATCAAAGCAGCCGCCCGTAATGGCTGGCTCGACGGCGAGCGGGCGATGATGGAATCACTCATGGCGATCAAACGGGCCGGTGCGAACGTGATCTTGACCTATTTTGCCAAAGAAGCCGCTCAGGTTCTGAAATCCGCGTAATTGCGGCTCAAGAGATGGTACGAAGCCATGCTTTCCAGTATCTTTCGGGGAGCATGGCTTTTATATACCATAGACGCCGTCCTATTGTGTTGATCAGTACAGTAGGCACAAATCAGCTGATTTTAGCTTATGAGCAGTTTATTAATTCGCAATGCCCGATTGGTTAATGAAGGAGCAATCACTGAAACGGATCTTCTTGTAAAAGACGGCTTCATTGAGCGCATCGGTGGTAATTTGTCTGACCAACGAGTTGATCGGGCTATCGATGCTAAAGGCGCTTTTCTACTTCCTGGTGTTATCGACGATCAGGTTCATTTCCGTGAGCCCGGCCTAACCCACAAGGCAACTATCCGGTCTGAATCGAGAGCGGGCGTTGCCGGCGGGGTTACTACGTTCATGGAAATGCCCAATACGGTGCCCAATGCGCTGACGCAAACGCTGCTGGCCGACAAATATGAAATTGCTGCCCATACGTCGCTGGCAAATTATTCGTTCTTTATGGGGGCCTCTAACCAGAACCTTGACGAGGTGTTGCGAACAGACCCCAAGACGGTTTGTGGCATTAAAGTATTCATGGGCTCGTCAACTGGTAATATGCTGGTTGATAACGAACGGATACTGGACGACCTGTTTCGGCAGAGCCCAATGCTCATTGCCACCCACTGCGAGGACGAAGCGACTATCCGGGCCAATACGGAGCGGTACCGGCAGGAATACGGCGAGTCAGCAACGGCGGCTTTGCATCCCTTGATTCGCTCGGAGGAAGCCTGCCTGAAATCGTCTTCGCTGGCTGTTGAACTCGCCAGGAGGCACAACACGCGGCTCCATATTCTGCATATATCTACGGCTGATGAGTTGTCCCTATTTCAGAATGATATGCCTCTTCGTGAAAAACGGATCACTTCTGAAGTCTGTGTCCATCACCTCTGGTTCGACAGTCGGGACTACGACCGGCTGGGCAATCAGATCAAATGCAACCCAGCTATCAAAGGTCCCCATCACAAAGAACAACTGCTGGCTGCTCTGCTCGATGACCGGCTGGACATCATTGCGACAGACCATGCACCCCATACACGGACTGAGAAACAACAATCGTACTGGCAGGCACCATCGGGACTGCCACTGGTGCAGCACCCATTGTTAATGATGCTGGAGTTCGTTAAGCAGGACAAAATTTCGCTCGAAACGGTTGTCAGAAAGATGAGTCACGCACCCGCCGACTGCTTTCAGATCGATCGCCGTGGTTACGTACGCGAAGGGTATTGGGCCGATTTAGTTATAGTTGACACAGATCAACAAACGCCGGTTTCAAAACAAAATATCCTGTATCAATGTGGTTGGTCACCGATGGAGGGGTATACGTTCGGCTCTCGGATTACCCACACCATTGTATCGGGTGAACTGGTGTATGAAAATGGGGAGTTCTTGACGGACCGAGCCGGCGAACGGATTTCTTTTGACCGGTAAGCAGAAAAATTTTCGAATTCTCTTGCAAAAAGAGCGCTCCAACGTATATCTTTGCAGTCCCAAACAAAGGGGAAACGAGCTGCCGAAGTGGTGAAATTGGTAGACACGCACGTTTCAGGGGCGTGTGCCTTCACGGGCATGCGAGTTCGAGTCTCGCCTTCGGCACAACTAATTGGCCGTAATCAGTTTAAAACCTGGTTACGGCCTTTAGTTTTATGAAGCTGATACCAAAAAAGGCCTTACGCATTATACCCGGCCATTCCGTATCCATTATAACCTGTAACTAGAAGGGGCAAACCCGACAATGAATGTATCGCTGAATCAGTGGCTATGCAAAGTGATTGCAAACCGTTGGGTACGAGTGTAGTATAAGGGGTCTTCTGAATTTACCAGTAGTTTCTCAGGTAGCAAACTCATCACGGCATCCCCGGGCTGTTATGCTACGGCTTTTGTTGACTTAATACGTAAAGGTAAAATTGTCAATGTAGTCGGTGGAGCCAGTTGACCGTTGAACTCGTCTAAGGCGAATAGGCAGGTTGTTGCCGTTAAAAATGTAGTCATAACTAGACTGTACATTACTGCCTTTCACATAACCTGGACCGCTTTCCTCACGACTATAAAACGTTAGCGTGCTGTTGAGGGGCAGTTTCTTCCCTATGTCCAGCCAGCTAATCACTGTGAATTCAAATCCGCCCCGAATTAGAAAATGAGCGGCTGCATACGCCGGATTAGTGCCAAATGGATTGCGTACTTGCTGAGTATGTGTGATCTGTTGCAACAGGGAAGCCTGTTTTTTCTCCTGTTTTGCGTTAATGTAGGATGGCTCTACGTAGGAGAACGTAACGGCTTTCAAATTACCTTCTACGTCGTAATTGAACGTGTTGAGCGCAAACTGAACGTTTGGATATGCATTCCAAGGGGTAGGTAGTTGCGTAAGCTGTCCGGCAGGGGTAATTCGAAGAATAGGCTGGTCGGCAAACGGATTAGGATACCATTGGGGCAGTCCATAGACAACCAGATCACCGTTTTCCTTGCGAACTGGAAACGTCAGCGATAGTTGTACGTTTCCAGTTCGGCCATAATCAACCATGTGCAGCGCCGATAACTCGCCAGAACCGTTGTAATCCAGGGTCGCTATCCGACGTTGCAGGTTGGCATAAGAAGGCGTTGACGATGTGACATCTTTATGAAGGTACCCGTTAAATTCTAACTTAACCAGCCGATTGCCTGCATCGTAGCTATATTGATATTCGTAGCGATACCCTTCGGTTTTTGTGTCCTTATACGTTGACTGAACCACCATCGTCTTGATCAGCGTGCTTGAGGTGGGAGCGTTGGCATCCAGCATTTCGGTGCCGGGTGTCAGGATCGTGCTGGAGGCTGGAGTAGGAAGGGAATCAAGACTAAATGTTGGTTCACTATCGGGCTGACAAGCCACAAGCAGGCTGAAGCTAAACAAGAAGAGAAAAACTCTCATGTTGTCTGGTTGAGTAAAACAATGTGTCAGGATAAAATATACTTTCTTATTCGAATTGATTACCTGGTTATAATTTAAACAAACAAAAAACGTCCGTTCCACGGAACGGACGTTCTATAAATTAATTCTGTGGCTAACTCATTACACCGCTGAGCGTTCTATAACCTCAACCAACTCATGCTTCACCAGATACTCGGCGATCTGCACAGCGTTGGTTGCAGCTCCTTTGCGGAGATTGTCAGCTACGCACCAAAAATTCAACGTCTTGGGCTGTGTTTCGTCGCGCCGGATACGGCCAACAAACACCTCGTCTTTGCCGTGAGCCGTTAGCGGCATTGGATAGACTTTGTTTTGTGGATCGTCCTGAACAATAACCCCTTCTGCATTTGTCAGCAACTCGACTACGTCGGTCAGTTCAAATTCGTTTTCGAACTCAACATTCACAGCTTCCGAGTGACCACCAATCGTTGGAATCCGGACAGTCGTGGCTGTAACGCGGATCGAATCATCACCCATGATCTTTTTGGTCTCGTTGACCATCTTCATTTCTTCCTTGGTGTAGCCATTGTCGAGGAAGACGTCGATGTGCGGCAGTACGTTCAGGTCGATTGGGTGGGGGTACACCTTTTCGGTTTCCTGCTTGCCTTCACGTTCAGCAAACAACTGATCTACAGCCGCCTTACCGGTCCCCGTCACGGACTGGTACGTCGAGACAACGATCCGCTTCGCTTTATAGTGGTCGTGCAGCGGCTTTAGCGCCACTACCATCTGGATCGTTGAGCAGTTGGGGTTCGCAATTATTTTATCCTCTGCCGTTAATGTATTGGCGTTGATTTCGGGCACAACGAGCTTTTTGGTCGGGTCCATGCGCCAGGCCGACGAATTATCGATGACTGTAATGCCTGCTTCGGCAAACTTCGGTGCCAGCGCCAGCGATGTGCTGCCACCTGCCGAAAAGATCGCAATGGCAGGTTTAGCTGCGATGGCATCCTCAAAGCTGACAACCGTGAACTGTTTACCCTTGAACTCAACCTGTTTACCGACCGAACGTTCGGAAGCAACGGGAATGAGTTCGGTCACGGGGAAGTTGCGTTCTTCCAACACTTTCAGGATTTCGCCACCGACCAGGCCGGTAGCCCCTACGACTGCGATTTTCATATTATTTATGCCAATTTATTGTGAAATTGACCGCATCCGGCGGCCTGACGCAAAGGTACGGCGAAAGTTTTGCTTTACTAAAGTGAATCGTCGAAAATTGGACAATAGCAGGTCGAAGGTCAAAATGCGTGAACCTGTTCAGGGTCAATACAGAAATTTAAAGCCACATCGCTTGGCTCAGTATCGGAAATCAATTTTACCGGCTCAAACAACGACAGGCCAATTTTAAGACAATCAGGACGACACTCGCTCAGGAATCGATCGTAGTAACCTTTGCCATAGCCAACTCGGTGACCTCTCTGATCAAATGTGAGTAAAGGCACCAGGACCATGTCTAAATCTTCAGGATTGATCGGTTGGCCCACTGAAATCGGCTCCGGAATGCCCCAACGATTTTCGCGTAGTTCAGTCTGGGGCGTAAGCAGGCAATGGGTCAGCCGGTTCGTAGTTATATCGGTCACGGACGCTACTACCCGAACCTGAGGAAAAGCCTGCCATGCACGATGAACAATCAGCCAGGTATTAACCTCATTTTGCCGCTGAATTGGGAGAAATGTGTGCAGGTAAACACAATTCGTTGCGTTGGCGAGCGCCAGGCCAACGTATTGGTCGACTCGACCGCTGTTGAAAAAGTAATCAAAAAAACCGTTGGCAATCTGTTCACTACGTTTGGTCACGTCTTCGGCCGACAGCGCTCTGCGCCTGGCCAGAAATCGTTTTCGTAGCTCCGTCTTGGTCATGATTCCAGACAAAGCTGCATACGGAAGTCGAACGGATCGAATACGGTAAGCAGCTTTTGCAGAAAGGCTTTGTCGTTTAACTGGAAGGTCAGGAAGTTTTCGGTCCGCTCCTGCATACCCCCGTTGGGAAACAATTCATGTTTTACGGCCAGCAACTGCCGGATGCCAGTTTCCTGATTGCGTTCCTCGGCTCGTCGCAGTTTCTTTTCCAGCCGGGCTACTGCGTTGGCGAACCGCTTGGTTTCAGCCAGTACAGCCCGTTCGAGCGTTGGGTCAACCACAGTTGCTTTGTGCAGAATACCATCCAGTGCCTTATTCACCTGCACGTTTTCCTTGTCAAACCGGAGAGCATGGGCTGTATGTTGTTCAATGAACTGGCGTTTCAGCGAAACTTCATCGGCGAACAGGTCCTCGGGCATCAGGCCGAGTTTATGGATTCGCTTGGCACTTACCGCCGGAACGTACATGGCAAAATTTCGCGGCATCAGGATTGGAAAAGGCGTCTGGTAGTGATCAAATACGCCTTTTAGCTGAAGCCAGTACGGAATTTCGGAGGGGCCACCGATATAGGCAAGGTTTGGCAGGATGGTTTCCTGATACAGCGGCCGTAAGACTACGTTTGGGCTGAACTGCTCAGGGTGTTCGTCAAGAAGCTTCACCAGATCGTCTTCTGTAAAGTACTGCTTGGTATGAACCACCCGGAATCGTCCGTCGTCCAGTCGTTCAAGGCGCTCCCGAAGCTGGTCGTTCAAAAAAAACAGATTGATATCGCGAGGAGTAATTACCGTTTTGTAGCCTAGGTCGGTCAGGCGCTGCGTCTGCTGCTGTACCAGTTCACTGGATTTATGATTAAAGAGTTCGTCGCGCATGATTGGCGCAAAAATCCGCTTCAAACTGGCGTCGTCGGCATCGAGGCTAAGTAAACCCTCTTTACCAAAAAGCTCGTGAACGTAGTAGCGAACAGCATCGGCCAGTGTCGTGTGCTGCAAATAAGCGTTTTCAAAGAGTGTCAGCTTTTCCGGAATCTGTCTGAACAACGCTTTCAATTCGGCGGGGTTCATTCGTCCAACCGCTCCTCTCTGCTCCGTTTGCCAGGCATAATGCTTACCAAATAGCGTAAAGTGGTTGATCTCCGCAAAATCGTGATCCTCACTCGCCATCCAGTAAATCGGTACAAAATCATAGTCAGGATAGGCTTCCTTCAACCGTTTTGCCAGATTAATCGTGGTTACGAGTTTGTAGATGACAAACACCGGTCCTGTAAAGATATTCAGCTGGTGCCCCGTCGTAACGACGAACGTATTAGGCTGTAGTAAGCGCGAAAAGTCAGGCTTATTGTCAATATGCTGGTATTGACGCTCAAGGCTATCTACCAGTACCTGACGCCGTTGCTGATCAAATGAGCGATTTTTTATTTGTTGCTCAAATGAAGCCAGATCAGGAAAACGGCTGTAGAACGGCTGTAAGCTGTCTTTTCGGGTGATGTAATCAAGGAAAAGGGAAGAAAATTGACCAATTTTTGACAGCGGTACGTACTGACAATCCATACGGAGTGGGGTTTACTCGGCAAAACAACTGAAAAACCCGCAAGGTTCGTACCCCGCGGGCAATACCAATCAGGCTACAACTTCGCCGTATAAATCAAATTCGTGGGCCTCTGTAATGCGAACCTGAGCAAAATCACCAACCCGGACGTATTGCGTGGCTGGGACCAGTACTTCGTTATCAACTTCGGGCGAATCGGCTTCGGTCCGCCCGATGAAGTAGCCGCCTTCTTTGCGGTCAAAGAGTGTCTTATAAATCCGCCCGACTTTCTTCTGGTTCAGCTCGTACGAGATACCTTGCTGAAGGTCCATGAGTGCATCGGCCCGTTCTTGTTTAACATCCGCCGGAATGTTGTCGGGTAAGGTGAACGAATGCGTGTTTTCTTCGTGCGAGTACGTAAATACGCCCAAACGATCGAACTGCATACGTTCAACAAAATCGTACGTTTCCTCAAACATGGCATCGGTTTCACCGGGGTGTCCCACGATCAGCGTCGTACGGAGCGTTATGTCCGGCACCTTAGCCCGAATGGTTTCCAGCAAAGCTTCCGTTTTCTCCCGCGTGATGCCCCGGCGCATGATTTTGAGCAGTTCGGTCGATCCGGTCTGCAACGGCATGTCGAGGTACTTGCAGATGTTTGGCCGCTCCTG
This sequence comes from Fibrisoma montanum, assembly GCF_003583365.1. Taxonomy (GTDB): domain Bacteria; phylum Bacteroidota; class Bacteroidia; order Cytophagales; family Spirosomataceae; genus Fibrisoma; species Fibrisoma montanum. Next base: position 1,137,235 of record NZ_QXED01000001.1, on the reverse strand, counting down.
CATTACATCCAGTACGTCCAATGGGAAACCCGATGGGTAGGCGTATTGCAGCCGTATCCAATCGATGCCCTCTACATCGCTAAGCCGGGCCATCAATTCGCTGAGGTTCCGTTTTTTGTACAGATCCAGACCGTAGTAAGTCAGATCCTGGGCAATCAAAATTAACTCTTTAGTACCGCGCCGGGCCAGCGACCTGGCTTCAGTCACCAGCTCGTCGATGGGTCGGGATACGTGGTTACCCCGCATTAACGGAATTGCACAAAATGAGCAGGGCCGGTCGCAGCCTTCGGCAATTTTCAGGTAGGCGAAATGAGCCGGAGTTGTCAGCAACCGTTCACCAACGAGTTCATGCTTATAGTCAGCTTTAAGGGTCTTGAGCAGCCGGGGCAGTTCATTCGTGCCGAACCAGGCATCTACCGTCGGAATTTCGACTTCCAGTTCATCCTTGTAGCGATGCGACAGGCAGCCCGTTACATACACCTTATCTACCACGCCCGCTTCTTTGGCGTCGACGTAGCGCAGGATCGTATTGACGGATTCTTCCTTTGCGTTGTCAATAAAGCCGCAGGTATTGATGACGACAATGTTAGCGTCGTCTTTCTTCGATTCGTGCGTCACATTATAGCCATTGCCCTTGAGCTGCGTAAACAGCACCTCCGAATCAACCAGATTCTTTGAGCAACCTAGTGTGACGATATTAATTTTGTTGGTACGTAAGCCTTTCGTTTTCAAAACTGTAATTGTACAATGCCGTGATTAGTCAACGGCAGTTTGGGCCGCAAAGTTCGGTACGAATAGGCAGGGATTTGTATCGAACCGGTAATTTAATGCCACACAAAATCACTCCTTCAGTTTGTCGGAGCAATGCAATCGCCGGACAATCAGCCAGGCAAAAGGCATGGATACGAAACCAAAAATTATCATAGCTGTCATCAACTGCTAAAATGCAGCCTGATGCGTAATCTCCAGAGAAGTTTGGGACAAGCGGTTTTTCTCCACCGTTATTGGATTAATATTGTTCTGGCCGTCGTAAATATTGGCATATAGCCCCTTGGGTTCACGTATCAGAACTGAGTATTGACCGGCAGGCAGACTGACGCAAAACCGGCCCTGCTTGTTAGACTTTACTGTCTTTACTGGCTTCACTCCATTGGTGGATTCGACAAAGCCCTCGGGTGTAGACTTAACTTTTGTGTTATTCAATACCGGATAAATAACCACCTCCCGGACTACCGGCTGGCCGTTTGGTGTCTGCTGGCCAGGGCTGGGCATGAAATTACCCCGCTTCTCAATAACAGTACCGCAGATGCCCTGCTTGACTTGGGCCATAGTTCGGGACTTCTTAGAAGCCGGCTTTTGTCCAAAAGAAGACCTAAGTGTCAGTATGAGTAACAGGCACAGCCATAGACGTAGCATAAACAATAAGGCTTATTTCTTAAAGAACGAATCCACAAACTCCATCTTGTTGAACGTTTGCAGATCGTCGATTTTCTCCCCGACGCCAATGTACTTGACCGGAATCCTGAATTGATCCGAAATGCCAATCACCACGCCCCCTTTCGCCGTTCCATCGAGCTTGGTAATGGCCAGCGCCGATACTTCGGTGGCTTTGGTAAACTCAGTTGCCTGGATAAATGCGTTCTGACCGGTTGAACCATCAAGAACAAGCAGCACTTCGTGAGGTGCGTCCGGAATCACCTTCTGCATCACTCGCTTGATCTTGGTCAGTTCGTTCATCAGATTCACCTTTGTGTGCAGTCGGCCGGCGGTGTCGATAATTACCACATCCGCTCCCATATCGACTGCTTTCTTGACGGCATCAAACGCAACGGCCGAGGGGTCGGTGTTCATGCCGTGCTCAATGACGGGCACGCCCACGCGGTTGCCCCATAACTTAAGCTGATCGACGGCAGCCGCCCGGAACGTATCGCCGGCTCCCAGTACCACCTGCTTACCCCGCTTGTGGAATTGGGCTGCGAGCTTGCCGATTGTTGTTGTTTTGCCAACACCATTGACCCCTACCACCATAATAACGTACGGTTTCTTGCCGGCCGGAAGGGTAAAGTCGTCGCTTACGTCAACGGTTTTATTGTCGGAGAGCAGAGCCGCAATCTCCTCGCGGAGAATCCGGTCGAGTTCGTCTGTACCAAGGTATCTGTCGCGGGCTACCCGTTCCTCAATGCGCTGGATGATCTTGACGGTCGTTTCAACGCCTACATCCGATGAGATCAGAACGCCTTCGAGTTCATCGAGAACCTCTTCGTCGACTTTTGATTTACCAACGACCGCCCGGCCCAGCTTCGAGAAAAAACTGTCTTTTGTTTTTTCCAGCCCTTTGTCAAGCGATTCTTTTTTCTCCTTGGAAAAGAAGCCAAATAATGCCATAGCTGTAGTTAATTAGTTCGTAGGTCGGCCCGCTGCTGTTCAGGCAGTCTCTTTTCCGGTAGCACGACGTACGGACTGCTTGCAAACAAAACTACAACAAAAAAAGTCCCTTGTGGGGACTTTGAATGTCTTGTGTACGTACGGGAAGCTGACGGAACACTGAGCGACAGGATTATCCTTTCAGCGCAGCCTGTACTTCGTCAACCGGAACCATTTCTTCTTTGAAGGTGTAAGCGCCGGTCTTCGGCGACTTAACGGCCTTAATAACTTTAGCAAAAGCCTTACCGTTATCCTTCGTTTTCAGGGTTGCAACTACCTTTTTTGCCATGACGCTTACTTAATTTCTTTATGAACAGTTACACGTTTCAGGAACGGATTGTATTTCTTACGCTCGATGCGGCTCGGCGTGTTCTTGCGGTTCTTCGTAGTGATGTACCGCGACATACCAGGTACACCGCTCTCTTTCTGCTCAGTGCACTCCAGAATTACCTGTACTCTATTACCTTTCTTTGCCATTTCTGTACGTCGTTTTCCCGATAGGATCGCAAAAGTACGAAAACCGATTTAATCGGACAAAATCTTTCTGTAAAATGTAATGATTTGTAGCCGGTTAAGGTTCCACAATCAGGAAGTTTTTGGCGTAACGGCATTCGCTTTCGACCTTTGTATTGCACATGACAGCCTCAACACAAACCATAGAATACGAATATGCACCGGGCCACTTTCGGGCGTCGGAGCCGAACATCCATCAGCCTGAGTTGCTCGACGAAGGGCAGATGATCCTGAACATGGGGCCACAGCACCCCTCAACGCATGGCGTACTCCGGTTCGAAGTTGTGACCGACGGTGAGATTATTGTTGACGTAGTACCTCACCTGGGCTACCTGCACCGGTGCTTCGAAAAACACGCGCAATCGCTGCCGTTTAACCAAACTATACCCTTTGTTGATCGACTCGACTACCTCTCGGCCATGACCAGTGAACACGCCTGGGTGATGGGTGTCGAACGAATGTTGGGGATTCAGGGCGATCTCCCGAAACGGACCGAGTACATTCGGGTACTGGTGGCCGAGCTTAACCGCATTGCCGCTCATTTTGTCGCTATCGGTACGTATGCGCTGGACATCGGCGCTTATACCCCGTTTCTGTGGCTCATGCGCGACCGCGAACACATTCAACGGTTGCTGGAGTGGGTAAGTGGCGCCCGGATGCTTTATAATTATATGTGGATTGGTGGCCTATTCTACGATCTGCCGGTTGGCTTTGAAGAACGCTGCCGCGAATTCACGAAGTACCTCATCCCGAAGTTGAATGAACTTCAGCAACTCGTTATCGACAACGAGATTTTTGTAAAACGAACGGCAAATGTTGGCGTATTGCCCCTGCCGGTAGCAATAAACTACGGCTGTACTGGGCCAGTTCTGCGTGGCTCAGGGCTGCGGTACGACCTGCGCCGGGTCGATGGCTATTCGGTTTATCCCGAGCTGGAGTTCGACATACCGATTGGAACCGGGCAGGTCGGTACGGTGGGCGACTGCTGGGACCGCAACAACGTACGGGTGCTGGAGTGTCGGGAGTCGTTACGCATTATTGAACAATGCCTCGATCAACTGACTGGCACGCACAAACGTACCCGCGACTACGATCCGCAGGCGCTTGTGCCCAAGAAAATTCGTCCCAAAGCGATGGACTTCTACGCACGGGCCGAAAGTGCAAAAGGGGAGCTTGGCTTCTTCTTTCGGACCGACGGTAAGTCCGACGTACCGGTTCGGGCCAAATGTCGGTCGTGCAGCTACCACAACCTGTCCGTCATCAGCGAAATCAGCCGGGGCGCTATGCTGGCCGATCTGGTGGCTATCATCGGTTCGATCGACGTCGTGATGGGAGAAGTGGATCGGTAGGCCGACGGAATGATCAGGCCAGTACCAGAATGTCTTTCGTATTGCGGCCTAAACCGTCGTAGTCAAGGCCGTAGCCCAGAACAAAACGGTTTTCAATCTCAAAACCAACGTAGTTAAGGTGGAGCGGCTTTTGAAGGGCTGCCGGTTTAAAGAGCAACGTAGCGATGGCTATTGAAGCCGGATTGTCGCCGTTGAGTTGATCGCGAATCTCGCTGATGGTAAACCCCGTATCAACGATATCTTCAACAATGATCAGGTCGCGATTGGTCACCGATTGCGACAGACCCAGAATCTGACGGAGCTGCCCGGTTGATGTAGTCTGGTGGTAGGATGCTACGCGAATGAACGTGATCTCACAGGGAATCGTTAAATTCTTCAGCAAATCAGCCGCAAAAATGAAGGCTCCGTTCAAGACGACTACAATCAATGGCTGTCTGGTGGCGTAATCCTGGTTAATCTGTTCGGCTAGTTCGAGAACGCGTGCCTGGATGGCACTGGCGGTAATGAATGGTACGAACGTCTTATCGTTTATCGTTAACATTTTTTGCCCTAGGGAGTGATCAAAGATACGGCGGGCGGGTCAGTAGGCAAAAGATAACCGAAAAATAAGCGGGAGCAAACGGACTTTTCGCTGATTACGTTCTATAGATAACGATAGCCGGGCGGTAGCAGCCCCTGGCCCGTTGATATAAATTTTTTAGCGCAATTTGTTGTTAAGCAAACAGACAGAAAAGGCTGTAAACAATCGATGAAAAAACTAGTGTTGACGGTTTGGCTAATGGGACTGGCCTTTTGGGCGCAGGCACAGGCGTTGTATGACCCGTCGGCGTTTGATAAAAAATACGGTGGGTTGCTAAAACACCCCGGTGTACAGATTGAAGCTGCTGAGGCTATCAATCAGATGTACAACTATAAGTTCTACGAAGCCGACAAGGAGTTTCGGTGGCTTCGGGTGCGGTACCCAAGTCACCCAATGCCGTACTTCCTGATGGGGCTGGCTGAGTGGTGGAAGATCGTGCCTAATACGGACGTAACGGACTACGATGATCGCTGCCTGGCGTATATGGATACGACGATCACGCTGGCTGAACGCCTGTACGATGTAAGCGAAAATAAGCTGGAACCATCATTTTTCCTGGCGGCTGCCTATGCGTTTAAGGGACGCTTGTATTCCGAACGGAAAAAGTGGGCCAAAGCAACCGTTGCCGGCAAAAATGCCCTCAAGTATTTCGATAAGTGCAAAAACAACAGCGAATTCAGTCCGGAGCTTCTGTTCGGTGATGGGATGTATAATTACTATTCCCAGTGGATTCCCGAGAATTATCCGTTGTTAAAGCCGATTCTCATGTTCTTCCCAAAGGGGAACAAGACGCAGGGCATCAAACAACTTGAAACGACCGCTAATTCGGCGTTTTATACCCGGATTGAAGCCCGGTATTTCCTGCTGCAGATCTACAGCATGGAAAATCAGTACGATAAAGCCTACGATATGGCAAAGTACATGACCGAGCAGTTTCCGGATAACCCGTTCTTTGAGCGGTATTTTGCCCGTTCGGCTTTCGTTCGTGGTCGATTGGCCGAAGCCGAGTCCGCTTCGAAAGATATTCTGACAAAGATTGAACGGGGACAGGCTGGTTACGAGGCCGTTAGCGGACGTACTGCCGCGTATATCCTGGCTTATATTAACCATTTGTACTATAAGAACTTGCCGGTAGCCCGGGAAAACTATCAGAAAGCGATCGAGTACGCTAAGCAGACTAACTCGACCGATGCGGGCTATTATTTATCGTCGGTACTGAATTTGGGCAAGATTGCCACGGAAGAAAAGAACTTTGATCTTGCCCGTACATACTTTAAAGAAGTAATGGATAAGGCAGATCGAAAATCGAGCCAGTTCAAAGAAGCTAAAAAGGCGCTGGACGAGTCTAAAAAATCACGGCGCGAGGAGCGTAGGAAACGAAGAGAGTAACATCAGGAAAAAAGGATGAGGGGGCGAAAGGAGAGAGAAGTTTGTAGCTTCTTCTGCTCCTTTCGCCCCCTCATCCTTTTTTCCTGATCAAGGAATCGGCAACACTTTACTTTCCTTAAAGGTCGACATGATGACCATCGTTTGCGTACTGGCTACCTCACCAATCTCATTGATTACATCAAGCATCAGGGCCTGATACGATGAGATGTCTTTAGAAATTACTTTCAGCAGGAAGTCTCCTGATCCTGTAATGTGATGACACTCAATGATTTCAGGAATGGTGTTTGCTTTCTCCACAAACGCCATGGTGGTGTCTTTCTTATGACCAACCAGCGTAACCATCACGAACGTTGTTACGCCTAAGCCAACCTTTTCGCGGTTAAGCTGGGCGTGGTAGCTTTGAATTATGCCCGAAGTTTCGAGCTTTTTTACACGTTCCAGGGTAGGGGCTGGCGAAAGGCCTATTTCTTTAGAAAGCTGGGCGTTGGTTATCTTGGCATTGGACTGCAGAATCTCTAAAACCTTGCGATCTATTTGATCTAACTTGTGGCTCATAAACGAAGTAATGTTGAAATAATGTTGCAGAATGGCACAAAGCTACTATCTTTTGAGCGAAAAATAATCTAAAAAGATATTGGTTTTCTGCTAAAAACAAAATAATTCGTGCCTATTCCGTTTTTTAACGGCACAAAATTAAGCCGAATAGGTTGTTGGCCAAATGCTGATATTAACGTTTAGTTACCTTGTTAAGCGAAATGTTACGTTGACGGGATGACTTAAAACGATGATCATCAACGGCTGACAACGCTCGGTGCTTGGCGGACCGGCCCTGCACGCGGGCGCGCCATAACCGCCACGAAGCAGGTTTCAACTCTTGGCGCATTATGGTGATCACCTCTGCTTCAGCCAGGCCGAACTGGGCTTCGATGGCGTCGAATGGGGTTCGGTCTTCCCAGGCCATTTCAATAATTCGGTCAATATCAGCAGGGCTTAACTCGTTGCGGGTACTTTTCATGCTAGTGGTAACCCGATGGGACAGGTCATGGTTCGAACTTTGATAACGAACACCCGGTTACCCTCAGCATGAAAATGCGGAAGAAATATGAGCTACCGACCAAAATCTGTCCGGTCTGCGGGCGTCCGTTTGTGTGGCGAAAAAAGTGGGAGCGCGATTGGGATAACGTAATCTATTGCAGCGACCGTTGCCGGAATACGGCCAAACACCAAAAATCAACGAGCCAGTCCGCATAGTTGTGGTCAACTGTCGTTATTTTTGAGACTAATTCTATTACTGCATGTACCGTTCTGTTGTCTGTCTTGCGTTGCTTTTAGCCGTGTTTTTCTGGAATGGCTGCCGCCGTCCCAAACCGGTTGTTACAAAGAAACCTCCCGTAAGCCGTCCTAAAGCCACCGCTGTTAAGCCTGATCCAGCCAAACCGGCCTCTACTACTGCAGTTGCGGCCAAACCCGTACCGACGCGGCCGCCAGTTGTTGCTACGACGCCGGTCGACACCGTCGAAACCGAAGAACTGACGGCGTTGGTGCCGCTGCCGCCAAAACGTGAATTCCGGGCGGTCTGGATTGCAACCGTAGACAATATTGACTGGCCCAGCAAAAAGGGGCTGTTGCCGGCCGATCAGCAGCAGGAAATTGTGGCGCTCTTTGATCAGCAGCAACAAATGGGATTAAATGCGGTAGTAGTGCAGATTCGGGCAGCCGCCGATGCGTTTTACGCTAAAAGTTCGGAACCCTGGTCGGAGTGGCTGATGGGGCAACAGGGATTAGCCCCGGAGCCTTTCTACGATCCGCTTGACTTCATGATCGAACAGGCTCACAGCCGGAACATGGAGTTTCATGCCTGGTTCAATCTCGACCGGGCTACGTTTAGTAAAACCGCCAGCGTGGCACCAAGCAATATTGTGTTCCGCAAACCAGGCTGGTTTCTGGAATACGGCGGACGTAAGCTTTTTAACCTAGGTTTGCCCGAAGTGCGGAGCTATATCGCCAGTGTGGTAGCAAACGTAGTACGGAACTACGATGTTGACGGCATTCATTTCGACGATTATTTCTACCCGTATGCAATTGCCGGCCAGGTGCTGCGGGATGATAGCACATACCAGGCTAACTACAACGGTATGAAAAAAGCCGATTGGCGACGCGACAACGTCAATCGGCTTGTTCTGGAACTTCGCGACTCCATTCGGGCCAATAAGCCGTACGTAAAATTTGGCATCAGTCCGTTTGGCATCTGGAAAAATCAGAGCAGCGATCCCGAAGGATCAGCTACCAACGGTGGGCAGGCGTATTATGAACTGTATGCCGACACCCGAAAGTGGGCCCGCGAGGGCTGGGTGGATTACATTGCCCCGCAGGTCTATTTTAGTACGCAGTTTGGTCGGGCACCGTACCGGACGCTGGTCGAGTGGTGGACCCGAAACTGTGGCAACCGGCATCTGTACATCGGTCACGGCGCGTATCGTGTGGGGCGGGGTTCAGAACGCGATCCAGGCTGGTACAGTGCGTCAGAATTTCCGGAACAACTGCGCTACAACCGACAGCAACGAGCCGTAGCGGGCAGCATCTACTTTAGCGCAAAGTCGCTGAAAACTAATCCGTTGTTTATTCGGGATTCATTGCGGCAGGGCTTTTATCGGTATCCGGCGCTGGTGCCGCCCATGCCGTGGATCGATAGTATTCCCCCCTTGCCGCCCCGCGATTTAAAAGCGGCCGATTCGTCGGATGGCATTGAGTTGTTCTGGCAGCAACCCGAACCGGCTACCGATGGCAATGGCGCTCATTACTACGTTATCTACCGCTTTGAGGGGAAAAAACCCAGGATTCACCTCGATGACCCGCGGCATATCCTGGCGGTGTGTCAGGGTGAGTTGTTAACGCGTTACGTTGATAAAACCGCCGACCCGTCGAAGAAGTACGTTTACGCGGTCACGGCTTTTGACCGGCTGCACAACGAAAGTCAGCAGATCGTCGTCAAAGTCAGGTAGCGGCTATCACCAGGTTGTGCATGGCCAGCCTAGGCCTGATAATCGTTCATGACCTCGTCTACCGAACGGGCTTCGGGAAAGAAACTGACCAGCTTGACCAGGATGCCTTCGACTACGGCGTCGGGGCAGGAGGCTCCGCAGGTGAGCAGCACCGTAATGGGTCGATCTGCCGAAAGGTAGTCTTCCGTAACAACTTCCTGCTTAGTGTGGAGATCAAAATGACGAATCAGCGAGTCTGACAGAATTTTCTGCTCCGATTCGATAAAATACGTAGGGAGCTGTTCTTCGCATAGTTCGACAATGTGCGACGTATTCGAGCTGTTGTAGCCACCAGCCACCACGGCAAAATTGGCCGGGTAGGTTAGCAGGGCATACGTAGCGTCCTGGTTGTCATTGGTGGCGTAGCAGAGGGTATCGCGGGTATTGGCAAACCGTTCGTCAACCTGATCGGGTGTCAGGCTGTACGTCTGAATCATCACCTGTTTCAAGTAATCGGCTATTCCCTGCGTATCAGATGCCAGCATGGTGGTCTGGTTCACCACCCCAATGCGCTGCAAATCACGACTCGGATCGAATTCATCGGAATACTGTCCGGCAAATTCAGTAAAAAACTGGTCGCGGGGGAGTTCGCCGGTGATGTATTTAGCCAGTCGTTGAGCCTGAGCCATGTTTTTAACCACCACGGTCGGCGCACCTTCTTTGCTGTGCGAAAACGTAGCCCGGGTTTCCTCATGCGATGGTTTGCCATGCACAACCACCGTATAATTTTTCTGACCAATCTGGCTGGCTTTGTTCCATACCTTCTCGACAAACGGGCAGGTGGTATCGTATTTTTCAATATCCAGCCCAATGGCGGCCAGTTGCTGCTGCGTTTCCAGCGTAGTGCCAAACGCCGGGATGATGACCACATCCTCGGGCGACAACTCGGACCAGGGCGTAAGCTGACGACCAGACGTATCCATCAGAAAGCGAACCCCACGGCTCTGCAAATCGGCATTGACGTCGGGGTTGTGAATCATTTCGCTCAGCAGAAAAATTCGCTTTCCCGGATTTTCGGCAATGGCTTTGTAGGCAATTTCCACGGCGTTCTCTACGCCGTAGCAAAAGCCAAAATGGCGGGCGATGTAAAACCGGATCGGGCCGAAATCAAGCAACGTTGGCGTAAAGTCGCGCTTCAGTTTATCGCGTTTCCGCCGGAATTCCTTGAGGGGCGTTATGATGCTGCTACGGTAGTATTCTGGGATATTGAATGATTTCATGGAGCCGGCCGTCAGTCAGTATGCTGATGTGTGACTATCAACGGACAAAGGTACGTCTATCTACTCAACAAAGTCGTTTTTGGCTTTGTTCAACTTCACAGAATAACCTGTTAACTCATGCCCAGGCGATTGTTGAAATATAAGAATTACGATGTACATGCGATAACGACCGTAGCCGGCAATCGGCGGAATGCCAACATTGTTACCTGGCTTACGCAAACCGCCATGGGTGGGAAGGTGGTAGCGGTGGCGCTCTACAAAGTGGACTACACCATCGAACTGGTTCGGGAAAGCGGCCTGCTTACCATCAATCTGCTGTCGACGGAGCAGACCAGTCTGATCAGAAAGCTGGGGCAGCAATCGGGGCGGGACCATGATAAATTTAAGCGGCTGCCTTATGCGCTGGACGAACGCGGGTGTCCGTATCTGACGGAAGCCATCGGCTACGTTCAGTGCAACGTACTTCATAGCACCGACGCCGGCGACCATGAACTGTTTATTTGCGAGGTCCTGAAACAGCATGTACTAAACCCCGATAAGACCGTGATGACGTATCAGTTTTTGAAAGAAAAGAAGCTGGTGAGAGGGTGATTACAATTCCAGCAGGTGCCCCAGAATGTCATCCAGATATTCGCGGGAGTTTGCCAGTCGGGGCACTTTGTGCTGGCCACCCAGTTTACCTTTGTGCTTCATCCAGCCGTAGAACGTACCGCGCGGTACAACGTGAACGATCGGTCGTTTCAGCACCATATCGTTGTAGCGTTTGGCGTCATAGTCCGAATTGACTTCGCGGAGCGTTTCGTCGAGTAGTTGATTGAAGCGCTGCTGGTTGTCGGGCTCCTGCGAAAATTCAATGATCCATTCGTGGCGGCCATTCGTTCCGTTGCTCATATAGACCGGCCCGGCGGTATAGTCGGCAATGACAGCGCCGGTGGCTTCACTGGCGCGGGTCACGGCGATTTCGGCGTTTTCGACAATCACTTCCTCCCCGAAGGCATTGATGAAGTGTTTGGTTCGTCCGCTGACTTTGAGCCGGTGAGGATAAAGCGAGGTAAACCGAACCGTATCGCCAACCTGATAGCGCCACAGGCCGCCATTGGTTGAGACTACCAGTGCATAATTCTTGTTCAGCTCGACCTCTTCGATCGTCAGTGCTTTAGGAAAAGGCTGGTTGGCTTCTTCCATAGGCACAAATTCGTAGAAAATACCGTAATCGAGCATGAGCAGCATTTCGCCTATGCGCGACAGATCGTCCTGAATAGCAAAGAACCCTTCCGATGCGTTATAGACTTCAAGGTAACGGACACTGGACGAGGGAAATACCTGCTGCCGGAACAAATCACGATACGGTTGGAAATTAACCGCCCCGTGAATGAACACTTCAAAGTTGGGCCATACTTCCAGAATATTCGATTTGCCGGTACGGGCAAGGATTTTATCCAGCAACACCAGCGCCCAGGTCGGTACACCGAGGATACTCGTTACGTTCTCCTGCGAGGTTACCTCGGCCATGCGCTCCATCTTGGCTTCCCATTCGCTCATGAGTGCAACGTCGAGCGATGGCGTACGGATGTATTGCGCCCAGCTCGGCAGGTTTTTCATGACAACCGCCGATACGTCGCCGACAACACCATCGGAACTGAACGGATTTTCGTGGAGACTGCCACCAATGGACAATCCCTTACCTTCGAAGGTACGGCTGTCGGGGTTGTTGGCAATGTACATTGCCATCAGGTCTTTGCCGCCTTTGAAATGCGCTTCGTCCAGAGATTCGGATGTAACGGGAATAAACTTGCTGCGGGCGTTGGTAGTCCCTGATGATTTAGAGAACCAACGTACCGGAGACGGCCAGAGTACGTTACTCTCGCCTTTCATAACCCGTTCAATGTAAGGAAACAGGTCTTCGTACGACGAAACAGGTACTCGTTGCTGAAAATCCCGGACCGTTTGTATGGAGTTGTAATGATGCCGACGCCCCCATTCAGTACGACGCCCCCGCCTGATGAGCTGGTTAAACACCCGCTGCTGCACCTCGCCCGGGTGCTTCTTCATGGCCTCAATGCGCGGCAGACGTCGTTCGAGGAGCCATTTAAGCGTGGTGTTGAGCAAAGTCATACTTTAATTTACGGACAATGCCGGACGTTGGTGTCGTATTACCTAAGAAACTTACGATTATACCGGATGTTTTACAAACTTTTTGCTCGGTCAGGATAATCCGTGATCAGTCCATCAACCCCCCAGCCCTTCAACCGCTTCATGTCGTCGGGGTCATTAACCGTCCAGGGAATCACCCGCATGCCTTGTTCCTGAAGCTTGGCAACCTTATCCTGACTAAGCAGCTTAAAGTAAGGGCTATAAATATCAGGTTTAAATCCCAACTCTTCCATGTTGTGTTCTGGGCTGCGCAGGTTCTGAACCAGAGCCGCCAGACGTACTTTAGGATACTTGCCGGCGTCGATCTGTTGTTTGTAGTGACGAAGCACCGCAAAGTCGAAGCTTTGAATAACAATCCGATCGGGGCTTACGCGTTTGGCCAGTACAGCCTGAACCAGATCAGCAAAGGGTGCCGGCTCGGGCTGACTCACGTTGTATTCGGAGGGCTCGCTTTTTAATTCGATATTATACGAAAAAGAAGGCAGTTGTTTTTGCTTGCGATACGCTTCAACCTGATCAATCACTTCGCTCAGCAGCGGCTTATGGGTCTTCAATTTCTGCTGCTCAGGATAGGCTGGATTACCGTTTGAGCCCACGTCGTACTGTTTAATGTCGGCGTAGTTCATCTGATACAGATTCAGGGTTTTCTGTTCGCTTTTGCTCACGGGCGTACCATCGGGTTTGATAGCAAAAGCCGCGTTGAAGTAAGGTTCGTGGGAAACAACCACCTGACGGTCTTTGCTGATCACTACGTCCAGTTCGAGGGTAGTAACGCCAAGATCAAGGGCTTTCAAAAAAGCAGGTACCGTATTTTCCGGCATCAGGCCCCGGCATCCGCGGTGACCCTGAAGATCAAACGGGGCTGGAGCACCAGACTGATTGACGTGAACCTGAGCAAAAGCAAGTAATAAAACCAGGGCAGAAACGTAGTACATTGGACATTAAGCGGAGTTTATCCCAAAAGTAAGAAAAGGATCGATTTGGTATTGTTACGTTTGTGCGAAGCCGGGTTTCTGTAAATCAACATAGGACGAAACGCATAATTTTTATTTACGAATTACAATTTGCTTTTTTACAATTCTAACCCGTAGCTGTTCTTAATCTACGAATGAAGTATTTCAAAGCTGCACTGTCGCTTACCATAACCTTAGTAATTGTCTGGGCTTTAAACCGCCCGTGGGGAAGCATTCCAGCCTTTGGTCCTTTGTTAAGCCCGTTTGTTGGGTTCTGGCAGAACGCCGAACCAGCGGCATCGCCTGATGAAACGCTTGACATTAACGGAACCCGTGCACCCATCACCGTGCTGTTCGATGACCTTGGAATTCCGCACGTATTTGCGCAAAACGATTACGACGCGTACTTCGCTCAGGGATATCTGACGGCTCGTGACCGGTTGTGGCAGATGGAATTTCAAACCCATGCCGCAGCGGGCCGGCTGTCCGAAATTGTGGGCGAACGGGCGCTGGACTTTGATCGATACAACCGGCGACTAGGGCTAGGCTATGGTGCCGAAAAGGCCGTACAGACCATGATGGTCAATCCAACGTCCCGCCAGATTGTCGAAGCGTACACGGCCGGAATAAACGCCTGGATCAGTCAACTAACGCCTGCCGATTACCCCATTGAGTACAAGCTGCTTGGGTACGCTCCCGAGCCCTGGGCTCCGATCAAGTGTGCCTACTTGCTCAAGCAGATGACCAGCACGCTCGCCAGCGGTGCCGATGACCTGGAGATGACTAACATTCTCCGCAAGTTTGGACCGGCTATCACGGCCGATCTGTTCCCCAGTTACCCGACGCGCGAAGATCCAATCATTCCACCCGGCACGAAGTGGGACTTTGCTGCGCTGCCTTTACCAAAACCACCAGCCGACAGCGGCCGGTTGCTCGATCAAACGGCTTCCCGCTTTGACGTACATATCCCAAGGCCGAACCGGGAGATTGGCAGTAATAACTGGGCTGTTGGCGCTCAGAAGTCAGCTACCGGCTATCCAATTCTTGCGAACGATCCGCACCTGGGCTTAAGTCTGCCGTCGATCTGGTACCAGATTCAACTCGTTACGCCTACCATGAACGTGTATGGCGCATCGCTGCCTGGTGCTCCCGGCGTAGTAATTGGGTTTAATAAAGATGTTGCCTGGGGGGTAACGAATGTGGGGGCCGACATACTCGATTTCTACACCGTCCGCTTCAAGGACGCAAGCCGACAGGCGTATTGGCACGACGGCCAGTGGAAGCCCGTCCGCCAACGTATTGAAGTAATCAAGGTGAAGGGTAAACCCGTGGTACAGGATACAGTATTGTATACGCATCACGGCCCTGTTGTCTACTCGCCGAATACCCAACCCTTCCGCGGAAACATCCCGGTTGGACACGCGGCCCGCTGGGTAGCTCATGAGCCCGCCAATGATCTGATGTGTTTTTATCACCTGAACCGGGCCAAAACCTACGATGATTATACCAAAGCGCTGGCACAGTACGCGGCTCCGGCACAGAATTTCGTGTTCGCCAGTAACCAGAAAGACATTGCCATTTCGCCAAATGGGTACTTTCCACTGAAATATAAAAACCAGGGTAAATTCATACTTGATGGCACGAACCCGGCTGACGACTGGCACGGCCGAATTCCCCCGGATCAGAATCCACGGGTAAAGAACCCCCCGCGTGGGTTTGTCAGCTCGGCCAATCAGTCATCGACCGATCCGAGTTATCCGTACTACATCAACTGGGAGTTTGCGCCATCAGAACGGGGCCGGCGGATTAACCAGCGGCTATCGGCCATGCAGCGTGCAACGGTCGACAGCCTGCGGCAATTACAGAACGACAATTACAATTTGAAAGCCGCGGATGCTCTGCCCATTTGCCTGCCGTTGCTGAAAGCTGATGCGCTGAACAGCAATCATCAAAAAGCCCTGGCTGTTTTGAAAACGTGGCGGCTGAATAACGACACCACCGAAATCGGCCCGACTATATTTAATGAGTGGATGAACCGGCTCATGCAAACCGTCTGGAACGATGAGTTTGGCGGCAACGATTCCGTACCCCTGCGCATGCCGTCGTTTGACCGAACTTTGACGTTGATGCAGCGCGACCCGAATGCCCGCTGGTTCGATAACGTCCGAACGCCCGCCCGTGAAAGTCTAATCGACGTAGTAACCCAGAGTTTTAGCGCAGCCTGCGACACCCTGGCAAAACAGCATGGTGCAATTGGCCGTAGCTGGGCATGGGGGCCGCACAAGGGCACTGACATTCGTCACCTGTTACCCGGGCTTGATGCTTTCAGCGTATTGAACCTGAACGTAGGCGGAGGAAGCGGCATTGTCAATGCAACCAGCGAACGCTGGGGGCCGTCGTGGCGAATGGTTGTTGCACTGGGGCCGCAGCCTAAAGCATACGGCTTATACCCAGGCGGCCAGTCTGGCAATCCCGGTAGCCCACTGTACCAAAATATGATTGAGAAGTGGGCAAAAGGTGAACTTTATGAACTTCTTTATCTTCAGTCGCCAACGGATGCTCATAAGCGGCTGGTGAAAAAACTAACCCTTAATTAAGGCCCTACAAATACAATGATACAGTTTCTGCTTATCGCTCTGCTTAGTTTGCTGGCTCAGTTTCTGCTGCCCTGGTGGAGTCTGGCGCTGGTAGCATTTCTGGTATGTCTGACTACCCGATCAAAGGCCTTATCGGCGTTTGGAGCCGGTTTTTTTGGCGTTGCCCTCGTTTGGCTCATCTACGCATTAGTCGTTCAATTTCGTACAGACGGTGTTTTGACGGGGCGAATGAGCGAGCTGTTAGTAAAAGCTAATCAGCCGGCGCTGCTGATCGGGGTGACAGTGCTGCTGGGCGGAGTAGTGGGCGGATTAGCCGGGCTGTCTGGTTATTACGTTCGTCAGGCGGTTCAAAATCAGGGCCGCATACACCCCGCCGAATAACTAAATCCTATACCTTTGTAGGATAAACTGTAACTAACTAATTATTTTCTCGTGAAGAATGCCTCATTAGTGCTGAACGTAATTTTAGCAATCGCAGTAGCCGTATTGTACTACCTTCATTTTAACGATCGGAAAACTGAGACCCAGCCGGTTGCTGCACCTGCCGAAGCAAAAGGTAAGGAAATCGTGTACGTGAACGTTGACTCCCTGCTGACTAAATACGATTATTTCAAAGACACTCAAAAAGTACTGGAAAGCAAGCGCTTCCAGTTAGAGAACGATCTGGCTACCAAAGGCCGTAATCTTCAGAACAAAGTAGCGTTCTTTCAGCAGCGCGCCCAGACGATGACGATGGAGCAGGGCCGTGCTACAGAAGCCTCTTTGCAGAAAGAGCAGCAGGATCTGTTGGCGTATCGTGAGCGGGCAGCCCAGAACCTTGCCGTTGAAGAGCAGAAAAAGAACCAGGAGCTGTACGATCAGATCTATGATTACCTCAAAAAGGTAAATGCTCAGAACAAGTATGAGTTTGTGCTGGGGTACACCAAAGGCGGTGGGATTCTTTTCGCTGATCCGTCGGCCGATGAGACCAAAAAGATTCTGGAAGGATTGAACAAAGAGTACCAGGCTAAGCAACAGCCTAAAAAGTAAGTTCATCCATTAGTCAACCTGTAAGGTTCAGCGCGTCAGGGTGTAGAGGCCGATTGGTATGCAGTTCGGCCTGCGTGATACCCCGACGCGCTGAACCTTTTTCTTGGTGTGAATTTCACCGCATCATAAACCTCCTTTCAACTTCCTGTGTTTTTGGTCGTACTTGGGTACATTTGCTCTCTTTGACCAAAATTTATGGCTTCTGCTGCGATTTCAAAACAAGTTGATATACGTAACCGCCGGGCTTCCTTCGAATACTCATTCCTGGAAACCTACACGGCGGGTATTGCGCTGACTGGTACCGAAATAAAGTCTGTCCGGCAGGGTAAGGTAAACCTCCAGGATGCCTACTGTCTTTTTCTGGGCGATGAACTGTTCATCCGGCAAATGAACATCTCCCTTTACACCGAAGGGACATACTATAATCATGAGCCCCTTCGTGATCGGAAGTTGCTGCTGACCAAGCGCGAAATGCGCCGGCTTAACGAAAAGCTGAAGGATCAGGGCCTGACAATCGTACCTGTGCGGCTTTTCACAAACGATCGTGGTTTTGCCAAGCTGGAAATCGCCCTGGCGAAAGGGAAAAAGCTGTACGATAAGCGGGAAAGCATAAAAGAGCGCGACGTCGAACGCGAAATGCAGCGGGAGCGGTATTAACGAATCTGCCTGGTTAAATCAATTTGTTAATATTTATTTCATTTCTTGCGCCCGTGTGGAAAACTCTGTAACTTGCTACAAAACAGAGGAGACTAACCGATATATGGGCAGGAAAGTATTAGTCTTAAATCAAGATTATAGTGCGCTTAGCATCTGTTCCGTTCCCAAAGCGTTTTTGCTGGTTTACCTGAACAAAGCCGAACTGGTCGCTGAATCCGAGCAATTCACGCTTCGTACTGTCAACGACGAGTTTCCCATGCCGTCGGTTATCCGCCTGCACCGCTACGTCAGCCTGCCGTACAAAGGCGTTATGCTTACCCGGCAGAATATCTTCAAGCGGGACAGTCATCGGTGCCAGTACTGTGGAACCCCCGAGGATCTTACACTCGACCACGTACTGCCAAAATCAAGGGGGGGCAAAACCAGTTGGGACAATCTGATCACCGCCTGCAAAAGGTGTAATTCGCGCAAGGGTGATTATACCCCAGAGGAAGCAAACATGAAACTACGCCAGAAACCGTTCAAACCTACGTTTCTGGTTTTTTTACGCGATTTTTCCGGCTCCCTTGAACAAAGCTGGATGCCATTTTTAAGCAAACGCGAGAAGGTGTTTGATTAGAAAGGAGTAAAGTAGAAAAGAAGGAGGGAAGAAACAGGAAACGCCAACCCGGCAACTTCCTGTTTCTTCCCTCCTTCTTTTATCCCTTCCCCCTTGATTCTCTGTAAATTTCGGTGTTCAGAAACTTTTTTGGCTGAAAGATTGCTTACCTTTGCAATCCTTTTTGGAAACATAATTTTCACAAACCTCAAAAGTCAGCCCGCCATTGACCCACGGGCTGATGTACCGAGTGGGTCAGGAAACATTTTTTTATGAGCAAAACGCAGAAACGCGAACTGCCGGATTTTGATTGGGACCGGGCAGACAACAAAGGATTTGGTAGCGGGTATTCGGCTGACGAGCGCAGCCGGATGGAGCAACTCTACGACAACACCCTGTCGCAGGTTAACGAGAAGGAAGTGGTGACGGGTACGGTGGTTGGGATCACAGACCGCGAGGTTATCCTGAACATCGGTTTCAAATCGGACGGGTTGGTACCGGTATCAGAATTCCGTGATATGCCGGACCTGAAAATGGGTGATGAGATTGAAGTTTACGTAGAAAATCAGGAAGACCCGAATGGCCAGCTGGTGCTTTCGCGCAAAAAAGCGAAGGTAATTACCGCCTGGCAGAAAATTCAGAAGGCTCTCGACGAAGACCTCGTTATCGACGGCTTTGTGAAGCGCCGGACCAAGGGTGGTCTGATTGTAGATATTTACAGCATTGAAGCCTTCTTGCCAGGTTCGCAAATCGACGTGAAGCCGATTCGCGACTTTGACATTTTTGTCGGCAAGAAAATGGAAGTGAAGGTTGTCAAGATCAATTATGCAAACGACAACGTAGTCGTGTCGCACAAAGTCTTGATCGAGAAAGACCTTGAAGCACAACGCGCCCAGATCCTGAACAACCTCGAGAAAGGTCAGGTATTGGAAGGTGTGATCAAGAACATGACCAACTTTGGGGTGTTCATCGATCTTGGTGGTGTAGATGGTCTGCTGCACATCACGGATATTTCGTGGGGTCGTATCAACCACCCGTCAGAAGTTCTGCACCTCGATCAGAAAGTAAACGTAGTTGTTCTGGACTTTGACGAGGACAAAAAGCGGATTTCACTGGGTATGAAACAACTGCAGGCTCATCCATGGGATGCCCTGTCGGAAGAGATCCAGGTGGGTTCACGCGTGAAAGGCAAGATCGTCAACGTAGCCGACTACGGTGCATTCCTCGAAATCATGCCGGGTGTCGAAGGGCTGATCCACGTTTCAGAAATGTCGTGGTCGCAACATCTGCGCAACCCGCAGGAATTCCTGAAAGTAGGTGATGAAGTCGAAGCCGTTGTTCTGACGCTGGATCGCAACGATCGTAAGATGTCACTGGGCATCAAGCAACTGACCGAAGATCCCTGGACGCGTCCTGAACTTCGGGCTAAATACGCAGTGGGAACTCGCCACAAAGGAGTTGTGCGTAACCTGACCAACTTCGGTCTGTTCCTCGAACTGGAAGAAGGGATCGATGGCCTGGTACACGTATCTGACCTGTCATGGACCAAAAAGATCAAGCATCCGTCAGACTTCATCAAGGTAGGTGAAGACCTGGAAGTAGTGGTGCTTGAACTGGACGTTGAAAACCGTCGTCTGGCGCTTGGCCACAAGCAGCTGGAGGAAAATCCGTGGGATACGTTCGAAACCTTATTCGCGGTTGGAACGATTCACCGTTGCACAATCCTGAGCAAGACCGACAAGATGGCGACGCTGGAACTGCCGTATGGCATTGAAGGCTTCTCATCGCTGAAGAATCTGGCGAAGGAAGACGGTACGCTGGCTGAAGTAGGCGAAAACCTGGACTTCAAAGTGACCGAGTTCTCAAAAGAAGAGAAGCGGATCATGCTGTCGCACACGAAAACGTGGCAGGAAAAGAATGAACCCGCGAAGGAGCAAAAGCCGAAAGCGGGATCGTCTGCCAAGCCGACACAGAGTCAGCCTGAACGCGGTGCTACATTGGGAGACCTGGATGCACTGGCTGCATTGAAAGAGCAAATGGAAGGCCGTAACTAACACAGCCTATTCATTACTATATGAACACCCCACTTTAGACAAAGTGGGGTGTTCTGCTTTAACGACATCATACAAGTATAAGTACTGTCGTAATTTTTACGCCAGCATCTTCACATCTATGTAATAAAATTGTATGTTTGCAGTCCCAAATTCAGGAGTCTTCATGCATTTGGGAAAAAGGTTCCGTGGCCGAGTGGCTAGGCAGAGGTCTGCAAAACCTCGTACAGCGGTTCGAATCCGCTCGGAACCTCACCCATAGTAAGCGCAACAGGTACGTTGCATACACGTATTGCCATCTGATCTACCTTTTTTATAGGTAATGAATCAGATGGCAATTTTTTTGCCTGAACATCCCATTAAACAAATAGTTATGAAATCGAAATGTGCTTAAAACGAGCCCGTAATGGGCTTACTTAGAATGTATATAAATAAAATTGAGGATTAAAAATATCTAAACCTCAATTTTTGCCTATCCAGCAATCGTGTCGTACTTTTGTGAGCCGGTAAAAAGGCATTAGTGAATATGTTGACAAACTCAATTAATATATCTTTTAAAATGAGTCGCTTATCGAAGCTTTGCGGGGCGCTATCCTTGTCTCTGGCGTTGCTGTTAGGGGGCCAGGCAGACGCGCAGGATTCGGTTGCGGCTGCAGGTGGTGGCCCTGCCGCAGCTACTCCAGCAGCCGCCAGTGGTGGCGACGCTGAAAAAGGGAAGGCATTGTTCACCAACAACTGTGCGCAGTGCCACGCCGTAACTGATGAAGTAGTGGTTGGTCCAGGCTTGAAAGGAGTTCGTCAGCGGACACCGGGTGAAGACTGGTTGATCAGGTGGATTCGTAACTCATCGGCAGTTATTGCCAGTGGGGATCCGTATGCCGTTCAGGTGTTTAACAAATACAACAAAATCCAGATGTCGAGCTTCCCGAACCTGACGGACGACGACATCAAAGGGATTCTGGCTTACGTTGATCAGGCAAGTGCTCCGGCACAAGCTTCAGTAGGCGGAGCTGGTCAGGCACAGGCTCGTGGCGGTGGTGGGGCATCTGCTGAAAACGGCGACGGTTCTGTAGGAGGTCCTTCTGAGCTTTTCACGTTTGTTCTGGTGGCACTGCTGGTAGTGATGCTGCTTGTTCTGGGTGTGTTGCTGGTGATCGTAACGATCCTGTCGCGGGCTGTTTCTCCGGTGGCTACAGGGGAGGGGGCTACAGCAGTACCTTTGGCACAGCGCCTGCGTGACGGTCTGACCAATGCGGTTAACAATTCGACAATCCGTTCGATTGTAATCTGGCTCTTCATTTTTGTGGTAACGAAAGAGTCTGTCGATGGGCTTTACAGCATCGGTATTCAACAGGGCTATGCCCCCAAGCAGCCGATTGCTTATTCACACAAGCTGCATGCCGGACAGTATAAAATCGATTGTAACTACTGCCATACAGGCGTTAACAAAGGAAAATCTGCTCATATTCCGTCAGCTAACATCTGTATGAACTGTCACGGGGTGATTAAGAAAGAGTCACCTGAGATTCAGAAGATTTACGCTGCTATCGAGCAAAATCGTCCGATTGAGTGGGTTCGTGTGCACAACCTCCCTGACTTCGCTTATTTCAACCACGCTCAGCACGTCAATGTTGGTAATGTCCAATGCCAGACGTGCCACGGCGAAATTGAAAAGATGGAAGTAGTAGAGCAGCGCTCCTCTCTGACGATGGGATGGTGTATTGACTGCCACCGTAAAACCGAGGTGAATACGAAAGACAACGCTTACTACGATAAGTTGGTTGCCCTTCACCGCAAGGAAAGCAAAGAGCCGCTTAAAGTGGCTAATATTGGTGGTTTGGAGTGTTCGAAGTGCCATTATTAATTCAGGCTCGCATAAAGGGTAATCATATCGTATCACAGCACGCATGGAAAATACAAACAAACGGTATTGGAAGGGTGTCGAGGAGTTGCGCAACGATCCAGCATTCGTAAAGAATGCTAACAGTGAGTTCGCAAATCCTGATGCAAATTCTGCTAGCGATCCGGATGGGTTGTTTGGAGGAAATACCCAACGCCGTGATTTTTTAAAAGCAATGGGCTTTAGCGTAGCCGCTGTTTCATTAGCAGCTTGCGAAGCGCCAGTGCGTAAGGCTACTACTTACTTAAATAAACCTGAACGGACTTTTCCGACAATATCTGACTACTACGCTTCTACATACGTAGATCGGGGCGATTACGCCAGCATATTGGTAGAAACCCGAGAGGGTCGGCCAATCAAAGTTGAAGGTAATCCGTCTTCATCAGTTACGTTTGGTGGAACAACCGCTCGTGCACAGGCATCTGTTTTGTCCTTGTACGACATCGATAAGCTGAACGGCCCTCGTCGCGGTGATGCTGCGATCGACTGGCCAACGGTCGATCGGGAAATCGTTAACCAGCTAAATTCGGTTGCGTCGCGGGGTGGTGCCATTCGCATAGTTTCGTCAACTGTCCTTAGCCCAACTACCAAGGCTGTTATCGCTGATTTTGTGGCCCGTTATCCGACGGCTCGCCACATCATGTACGATGCTAACTCGGCCTTTGGTATTATTCAGGCAAACCAGTTATCGTTCGGCCGCCCAGTCATTCCATCGTATGACTTCAGCCGTGCTCAAACGATTGTCAGTATCAATGCTGATTTTCTGGGTACGTGGATTGCTCCATTGGAGCACGCAAAGCCGTATGCATTGACCCGGAAAGTAGGGGCTATCGGCAATGGCAAGAAAGAAATGTCCCGGCACTATCAGTTCGAGACAGGCATGTCAATGACAGGTGCAAATGCTGACTATCGGACTGCCATCAAACCTTCGCAGGAAGGCCTGGTGGTGGCGGCACTATATAATCGGGTCGCTGCCAAATTAGGCGGTACGTCGATCAGTGCTCCGGCTGTCAACGTTGCAAACCTCGACAAAGCAGCCAATGATCTGGTTCAGGCTCGTGGTCGTGCACTGGTTGTTGCCGGCTCCAATGATCCGAACATTCAGGTTGTTGTTAATGCGCTGAATAGTCTGCTGGGTAGTTATGGTACAACAATTGATCTGAATACTCCGGTTAATTACCGCCAGGGGAACGATCAGCAGTTCAATGCCTTCGTTGATGATGTAAAGGGAGGACGAGTTGGAGCGGTCATGTTTTTTGCCGCTAACCCCGTGTATGACCATCCGCGTGGCGCCGAATTAGCTCAGGCACTACCGCGAGTGGCCTTGTCATTATCCTTTGCGGATCGGGCCGACGAAACGGCGTCACTTTGCAAGTACATTACGCCGGCTCCTCACTTCCTGGAGTGCTGGGGCGATGCTGAACCGAGACAAGGGTTCTATAGCCTCATGCAACCGGCAATCACGCATATTTTCAAGACACGTCAGTTTGAGTCCAGCCTGCTTACCTGGGCAGGTCGTCCAAATGATTACCAGACGTATCTGAAAAACTACTGGCGTACAAATTATTATCCTCAGGCAAGCGGTTTTGATTCATTTGACGCATTCTGGATCAAAGCCCTGAATGACGGTGTATTTGAGCCAAACAAAGGTCGTGCTGCGGCTGCTGGTGGGGCAACGTTCGCTGGCAACCTGGCGCAGGCTGCAACCGGTATTGCTCAGCGGTATAAGCCAACCGAGGGAATGGAGTTAGCTCTTTATGAAAGTGTTAACCTCGGAACCGGTTCAATGGCTAACAACCCATGGTTGCAGGAAGTACCCGATCCGGTTTCGAAAGCCTGCTGGGACAATTATGCGGCTGTTTCTCAAAAAACGGCCAATGATCTGGGCGTACAGCAGAATGATCTGGTAACCGTAACGGTCAATGATAAGTCTGTTGAGCTGCCGGTTCTGATTCAGCCTGGTCAGGCAGATAACACGGTTTCAATTGCCATCGGTTATGGTCGTGAGAAAGCCGGTAAGTCAGCAAACAATGTTGGTAAGAATGCTTACCCATTAGCTGGTATCGTCAATGGACACGTAGTGTTCGCTGCTTTCAATGCCAAAGTTGAAAAAGCGGGGGGCACCCATGAAATTGCTCAGACGCAGACACACGACACTGTGATGGGGCGTCGGGCTGTGGTTCAGGAGGCTAAACTTGCCGACTACCAGAAGAACCCCATGGCAGGCCGCTATCTGCCGAAAGTCGAAACGTCAGAAGGGCCGACTGACCCAACGAATATCACGTTGTGGCATGGCTACGGCAAACCGAATCATTCGTGGGGTATGGTCATTGACCTGAACTCATGTATCGGTTGTAATGCCTGCGTAGTTGGCTGTATTTCCGAAAATAACATTCAGGTAGTTGGTCGCGAAGAAGTTATTAATCGTCGCGAAATGCACTGGATTCGGATTGACCGCTACTATAGCAGCGATGCTGAAGCTGAAGATGTAAAAGGCCTGGAAACGGCTTCGGCAAATCCGGAAGTAACGTTCCAGCCGATGCTTTGCCAGCACTGCAGTAACGCACCCTGCGAAACAGTTTGTCCGGTACTGGCAACAACGCACAGCACTGAGGGCTTGAACCAGATGACGTATAACCGCTGTATCGGTACGCGTTACTGCGCCAACAACTGCCCGTACAAAGTGCGTCGCTTCAACTGGTGGAAATACTTTGACAATGATAATTTCGATTATCATTTCAATAATGACCTGGGTAAAATGGTGCTGAACCCCGACGTAACGGTTCGTTCACGGGGGGTTATCGAAAAGTGCTCGTTCTGTGTGCAGCGTATTCAGGAAGGTAAACTGACGGCTAAGAAAGAGCGTCGTCGGCCATTGCCTGACGAGATTCAAAGCGCCTGTGCACAAGCCTGCCCAACAAACGCCATCATTTTTGGGGACATGAATAACCCCGAAAGCACGATCTCCCAAATTCTGGAAAAAGAGACGACTGGCCGGGCCTTCCACGTACTGGAAGAAATTAACGTAAGACCGCAGATTTCGTACCTGACCAAGATCCGTAACAAGGACCAGGTGCCTCAGCAGGAAACTCGTCAGGAATCGCAGGTGTAGAGTAAATTTGATTAAACGACTTAATTAGAAAATTCCATGCATGTTACATCAGCCGTAAGAACTCCATTAGTCACAGGAGGCAAGACCTATGCCGACGTGACGGAGGATGTCAGCAGACAGGTAGAAGGCCGTCCTACTCGTGAATGGACGATCGCTTTTACCATCTCGGTGATTGTGCTACTCTACGGAACAGCCTGCGTGTTCTGGACCTGGTGGGAAGGACTAGGCGTCTGGGGATTGAATAAAACCATCGGCTGGGCCTGGGACATTACCAACTTCGTATGGTGGGTAGGTATCGGTCACGCTGGTACGCTTATTTCGGCGATCCTGCTGCTGTTTCGCCAAAAGTGGCGGACGGCTGTAAACCGGGCGGCTGAGGCAATGACGATCTTCGCCGTTATTTGTGCCGCCAGCTTTATCCTGATGCACATGGGCCGTCCTTGGCTGGCCTACTGGGCATTACCACTGCCGAACACCTGGGGCTCTTTGTGGGTAAACTTCAAGTCGCCCCTGGTATGGGACGTATTTGCAATCAGCACATACTTTACCGTATCACTTGTGTTCTGGTATATGGGTCTGATTCCTGACCTAGCTACCATTCGCGACCGGGCTCGTAGCAAAGTATCACGCTACATCTACGGAGCACTGTCTATGGGCTGGAATGGTTCGGCCAAGACCTGGGCTCGGTACGAATACATGAGCTTGATTCTGGCAGGTCTCTCAACTCCTCTTGTATTATCAGTACATACGATTGTAAGCTTTGACTTTGCTACGTCGGTAATCCCAGGTTGGCACACGACCATTTTCCCGCCATACTTCGTGGCAGGGGCTATCTTCTCTGGGTTTGCTATGGTGCAAAACCTGATGCTGATTATCCGGGTCGTTTTCAAACTGGAAGATTACATTACGGTTGAGCACATCGAGTCAATGAACAAGGTCATTACACTGACTGGTTCAATCGTTGGGGTAGCTTATCTGACAGAATTCTTCATTGCCTGGTATTCTCAGGTTGAGTTTGAAAGCTACGCCTTTATCAACCGGGCAACTGGTCCTTACTGGTGGGCTTACTGGGCCATGATGACCTGCAACGTAATTTCTCCGCAGCTTTTCTGGTCACGGACAATCCGTCGGAGCGTAGTATGGACGTTCACGCTGTCAGTTGTCGTAAACATCGGTATGTGGTTCGAGCGGTTTGTGATTATTGTTACCTCGCTGCACCGCGATTACCTGCCGTCGAGCTGGGCAATGTTTCATCCCACCTTGTTCGACATCAGTGACTATATCTTCTCGTTTGGTCTCTTTTTCACCTTGTTCCTGCTGTTTGCAAAGTTCCTGCCAGTAGTGAACATGGCCGAAGTAAAAGCCATCATCAAGTCTTCGTCTGAAAAGCTGCCAAAGTCAGTATCAGGTGTGGCCAAAGGTGAACGAGTGACGAACCCCGCATTTAACAAAAACGTAGAATAAACCAGTTCAAAGCAGGCAGTCTGTTAGTAAAAGTAAGCAAACTGCCTGCTGCAAACCCTAAGTGATAAACACTGAATATGGCAGATGTGAACGGTAACGGTAAGTTCCTGGTCGGCATTTATGATGATGACGACGTAGTACTGAAGGCCGTAAAAGATGTAAAACAGGCAGGTGTGCGGATTCATGAAGTTTACACACCTTTTCCCATTCACGGACTTGATGTTGCCTTAGGTCATCCTCGTTCTCGTTTGGGTATTGCTGCCTTCTTATTTGCTTTGTCTGGAACAACTACGGCGTTATTGTTAACTGCATACACCGAAGGGTTCGACTGGCCAATGATTGTGGGCGGTAAAGACTCTTATTCATTCCCGGTTTACATACCGGTTATCTTCGAGTTAACGGTACTGTTTTGTGCACTTGGGATGGTGGGAACATTCCTGGTTTCCAACGGTCTCGGGCCAACGGTGAAACCGTTGATGTTTGATCTGAGAACCACCGATAACAAGTTTGCAATGGCTATCGACTTAAGCAAGAACAAGCTTGCTGAAGGAGACATAGAGCAGCTTTTAAGAAGCTCAGGAGCAGCCGAAGTAAACGTCAAACAGTTTTAATCAAGATTAACAATGATCACCAAGCATACGGGCGTAACAGCGATAGTGCTCATCGGGTTGTTAGTTGGCGGAACTGCCTGCAAACGTGACCATGATGATACCGGGCTGGAATTTGCTCCTCAGATGTATGATCCGGTTGCCTACGAGCCGTATAAGCAGGTTCGAACCAACGCTGTAAATCCAACTGGATTGAATATGCGGGAACCGGCTCGTGGTACAGTGTCTCGTCCGAACTATCATATAAGATACGGTGAAAGCGACACGACCACAGTGGATTTGATGATTTACAATATCCCTAAAGACAGCATTGCGCTGGCTGAACGGGTTTTAACTAACCCTATTCCTGAGACAGAACGAACTCTGGAGGAAGGAAAGCTGCTCTATGGCCGTTATTGCATCCATTGCCATGGCGAAGGAGGTAAAGGGGATGGTCTGGTAGGTAAGGAGTACAAAGGGGTACCCAGTTACTCGGCCGATGCATACAAGAGCATGAATGACGGACATATTTTCCACGTAATCACGCACGGAAAAGGTCGTATGTGGCCCCACGGTTCACAAATGACTCCGGAGGAGCGGTGGAAGATTGTTCAATACGTTCACAAATTACAACAAGGATAATCTTTCAGACAGTTGATTCCATAATCCTGTATGTGATCTAATCAAAGCATGAGGAGTTGATATCAACGGTCAAACGTCTACATTCAATACTTAACTAAATGGCATCTGCTCACGCAATACCGTCACTGGATGAACAATATGAATTTACGCCGGCCGCAAAACGTCGACTGTTAATTGGCATTGGTGCTGGCGTAGCTTTAGTAGCGCTCGGTTCTTTTCTATTGGCATCCGGCGCTGGTGGTCATGAAACCCATGAAGTAACTCATGGCGTTGGCGCCAGCGCAGGTGACGAGGGAGCGCACCATGCTTTCAAATGGACAACCCGCTTGTGGGCAAACGTCTGGTTGAATGCAATCTACTTCACTGGTATCTCAGTGATTGGCATGTTTTTTATCTCGTACAACTATCTGGCACAGGCAGGCTGGTCGTCGGCGTTCAAACGGATTCCGGAAGCAATGCCCGCTTATCTGCCATTTATGGGGGTGGTTGTATTGGCAGTTTTCTTTATTGCCGGTCACGATTTGTTTCACTGGACGCATGAAGGGTTGTATGATCCTCAAAGCGAAGAGTATGATCCAATCATCGCCGGTAAGCAAGGGTTCCTGAACACACCGTTTTACCTGATTCGCGTTGTCCTGTATTTTACGCTTTGGTACGTATTATGGCGTATGCTGCGGAACTACTCGTTGCAGGAAGACCTGTACGGTGGAACCGATTATTACGAAAAAAGCATCAAGTTCGGGACAGCGTTCCTGGTTGTGTTCGCAGTAACGTCGTCGACGTCGGCCTGGGATTTTGTTATGTCAATTGACTCCCATTGGTTCAGTACGATGTTTGGCTGGTACACACTGGCGAGCTGGCACGTAACGGGTTTAGCTGTTATCACTCTAACAGTTGTAACCTTGAAAGAGCGGGGTTATCTGAAGATTGTTAATGAAAGCCACCTGCATGATCTGGGCAAGTTTATGTTTGCGTTCAGTATCTTCTGGACGTACGTCTGGTTTGCTCAATTTATGCTGATCTACTACGCTAACTTACCTGAAGAAGGCATCTATTATAGAGAGCGGTTCAGCGGGTATGGTGGTATATATCTGGCTCCATTTTTTATTAATCTTCTGTTAAACTTTGCTTTTCCATTCCTTGTTCTTATGACAAGGGATGCAAAACGAACATATATATTTCTGAAGATTGCTGCATGGGGGATCATCGTTGGTCACTACTTCGACTTCTACACGAATATCATGCCGGGGACAGTCGGTGAGAACGGAGGTTTTGGTCCAATTGAGTTTGGCATGATCCTGATTTTCGCTTGTGGATTTATATGGACGCTATCAACTCAACTGACAAAGGCGAATCTGATTCCTAAGAATCACCCGATGTTAGAAGAGGCTTTACATCACGACATTTAGTTTAACCCCGTAACACAATGGTATATATCATCGCTTTATTATCGGTAATCTTTCTGGGATTGGCGGCTTTAGTCGTGTCCCGGATGGCCGCTGTTGTAAAGAATGTCAACGGGCCAGTCGAAGAAGAACGAGTTGGTTATAGCAACCGAATTAACGGAGCATTATTTCTGATTTTTCTGGTTTTCGGTTTAGTTGGCGTAATATGGTCGTTTGCTCATGCTTCGAACTACTTCCTGCCTGAAGCGTCTTCTCCGCACGGTCGCCGTACCGATTTCTTGTTCTGGCTTTCAATGGGAATCATTACAGTAGCGTTTTTTATTACCAATGCGCTCTTATTTGTATTCTCGTTCCGGTATCAGTATCGTCCGGGGCGGAAAGCATCGTACTATCCTGAGAACCACAAGCTGGAGTTGATCTGGACTGTAATTCCTGCAATCGTAATGGCGTTGCTGGTCTTCACGGGCTGGCGTGCATGGCGGGACATCATGTCGGAGGCACCGGCAGATGCTCAGGTAGTTGAGCTGGTAGGAAAGCAATTTAACTGGATCGCTCGTTATCCCGGCGTTGATAACAATAAGCTGGGTGCTTACAACTACAAGCTTATCGACAATAACAACGACACTGGTATCGATTTCTCGGATCCGGCATCATTTGATGACTTTACATCAACTACGGAGTTGCACATTCCGGTGAATAAGCCAGTACTGTTGAAAATCCGCGCCCGAGATGTGCTGCACAGTGTTTTTATTCCTCACATGCGGGTTAAGATGGATGCTGTTCCTGGTATGCCAACTCGTTTCTGGTTCGTTGCCGATAAGACAACTGACCAGATGCGTAACGAGCTGGGTAATCAGGACTTTGGATATGAAATTGCCTGTACGGAAGTTTGCGGACGTGGTCACTTCTCTATGCGTATTCGTCTGATTGTCGAAGATGAAGAGTCATGGAAAAAGTGGTGTGCTGAGCAAAAGCCTTTACTCACTTCATATCCGGAATATGCGTCACGAATTCCTGCAAACTTGAAAGCGAAAGCTGCCAAGTATCTGCCTGCTGAAGAAACAGCAACACCATCTGATAGCACAACAGCTTCAACGCAACAAGGCGGGGGGGTATCAGTAGCCACCACATCGTTACGCTAATCAATAAACAACAAACAACATTATGGCGACCGTAGCACAGAACACAGCGACTCTTGCTCATGTGGAAGAGCACGAGCACCACGAGCCGCAAAGTTTTTGGCGTAAATACGTTTTTTCAGAGGACCACAAGACAATTGCAAAACAGTATCTGATCTCAGGTATCTTTTGGTCTGTTATTGGTATTAGCTTGTCAGTAATGTTTCGCCTTCAGTTGGGTTTCCCCGATATGAAGCTTGGATTCCTGCGCCCAATTTTAGGGAGCTGGATTGACGAAACGGGTAAGCTGGACCCTGATTTTTACCTGGCACTGGTAACTATGCACGGAACCATCATGGTGTTCTTCGTGCTGACAGCCGGTTTGAGCGGTACGTTCAGTAACTTCCTGATTCCGTTGCAGGTTGGTGCCCGCGACATGGCTTCGGGTTTCCTGAACATGCTGTCTTACTGGTTTTTCTTCCTGGCCAGTGTTGTCATGTTCGTGTCGCTGTTCTTTGAAACAGGTCCTGCTGCAGGTGGTTGGGTAGTTTATCCGCCATTAAGTGCATTACCGCAGGCGCACAAAGGCTCAGAAGCGGGTATGACCTATTGGCTTGTTAGTATGGCTTTATTCATTGTGTCGCAGTTGTTGGGTGGTATTAACTACATTACAACAGTAATCAATCTGCGGACACGGGGTATGTCGTTCAGCAAGCTTCCATTAACGGTGTGGGCATTCTTCCTGACGGCCGTTCTTGGCTTAATTTCCTTCCCGGTACTGTTGTCGGCTGCATTGCTGCTGATCTTCGACCGTAGCTTTGGAACGAGCTTTTATCTGTCTGAAATCTTCATTGGAGGTGAAGCATTACCGAATGTAGGTGGTAGCCCGATTCTATTCCAGCACTTATTCTGGTTCTTGGGTCACCCTGAGGTGTATATCGTACTGCTTCCGGCATTGGGAATGACGTCAGAAATCATTGCAACCAACGCCCGGAAACCAATCTTTGGCTATCGCGCCATGATTGCCTCTATGATGGGTATTGCATTCCTGGCCTTCATCGTATGGGCACACCATATGTTTGTGACTGGAATGAACCCGTTCCTTGGATCAATCTTTATGTTCCTGACGCTAATTATTGCAGTACCGTCTGCTGTGAAAGCGTTCAACTACATTACTACGTTGTGGCGGGGTAATATTCGCTTTACGCCGGCAATGTTGTTCTCGATTGGTCTGGTATCATTCTTCATTTCAGGTGGTCTGACCGGTTTGATATTAGGAAACTCAGCGCTCGATATTCAGTTGCACGATACGTACTTCGTTGTGGCCCACTTCCACCTGGTAATGGGAGCTGCTTCAGCGTTTGGTCTGCTGGCGGGTGTTTATCATTGGTTCCCCAAAATGTTTGGCCGGATGATGAACGATAAGCTTGGATATATTCACTTCTGGTTTACGTTCATTGGAATTTACCTGGTGTTCTTTCCAATGCACTACATTGGTATCGCTGGTTTCCCGCGTCGGTATTACGCCTTTACAAGTTATGACTTTACGAAGCATATCTTCAGCGATATGAATAGCTTCATAACCATAGCAGCGGTATTCACCTTTGCGGCCCAGTGGATATTTGTCTGGAACTTTGTGTACAGCATATTCAAAGGAAAGAAGGCTCCCCAGAACCCGTGGAAGTCAAATACGCTGGAGTGGACGGCCCCTATCAATCCAGGACATGGAAACTGGCCAGGCGAAATCCCGGCTGTGTATCGTTGGCCGTATGACTACAGCAAGCCGGGTGCGAAGGATGACTTCATTCCACAAAACGTACCTTACTCGCAAACTCCGGAATCAAATCTTCCGCATGAGAATGAGTTGATTGGCCTGGAGAAAGAGATTGAGGCTCAAAACTTAAATGACCAGTTTAAGCAACCTCACTAATAAACATGAACAGCGATTCCGGAGTCTGGCGCTTCTGACAGTCATAGTTATCTACCTGCTTATTCTGGCAGGTGGAATTGTCAGAGGAACCGGCTCCGGGATGGGCTGTCCTGACTGGCCGAAATGTTTCGGTCGCTGGATTCCTCCTACTGATATTTCCCAGCTACCGCCCAATTATCAGGAAATATACGGTGCAAAATTGAAGGGCGAAGTTGTATTCAATGCTACTAAGACCTGGATTGAATACGTCAATCGATTACTAGGCGTTTTTTCTGGCCTGCTTGTTTTTGCCACATTACTGGCATCTTTCCAATACCTGCGTAAAGACAAACCCGTTTTCTGGGGAAGCGTTGCTGCTTTTTTGCTAATTGGTGTAAATGGCTGGCTAGGTTCAAGGGTTGTAGCCACTGAACTGGCTCAGTACATGATCACCTTACACTTACTGCTGGCAATACTAGTTGTTTTCTCATTGCTTTTTGTGTT
The DNA here is from genome assembly GCF_003583365.1 of Fibrisoma montanum. Classification (GTDB taxonomy): domain Bacteria; phylum Bacteroidota; class Bacteroidia; order Cytophagales; family Spirosomataceae; genus Fibrisoma; species Fibrisoma montanum. The sequence goes on along the minus strand of NZ_QXED01000001.1, from coordinate 1,104,038 downwards.
GATACGGTCAAACGCAACTCGTTTACGGAGTCAATCAAAAAGTAAGAAAGAGAGCTTGATCAACCGAATTTTAATAGTCACAATAGTCCTGTCCCTTGGCCAGTTGTTACTCGGCACTCAGGTCCGGGATGCATTAGACGAAGTGGTTCGCCGGTTCGGCTATAGTCAGCGTGAACAATGGGTTGAAAACCTCGACTGGCGTTTTTACGTCCATCGTTCATTTTCACTGGTAATTCTGGCGTTTCACGTAGCGGTTGTGTATCAACTGCATAAACTGCGCGAAAAAGGCGTTTTAGATCAGCTGTTCAAAGCATTAGTTGCACTGGTACTTGCTGAAATTACTACAGGTGCAATAATGGGCTATTTTTCAGTGCCAGCATTTGCGCAGCCTATTCATTTGTTTCTGGCGGTTGTCATGGTGGGGTTACAGTTTGTAACCTGGCTATTACTGAACCCCAGATTTATTTTACCTAAACGAGCCGCAGAAGAGTCTCGTTTAATATCAGTTTGAGATGGAGAGATTACTGTCTTTAGATATAATAGGCGATAAGGCCAAAGCCTATTTCGAGCTGCTGAAAATAAAACTAACATTAGCGGTTGTATTCTCAGGGGTGTTTGGATATGGCTTAGCAGCGGATCAAATCGACTGGTTAAAAATTGGGGTTTTGATAATAGCATCAATTGCTATTACAGGAGCTGCCAACATTATTAATCAGATTATTGAGAAAGATTCCGACAAGGTTATGAAGCGGACAGCGGGACGTCCGTTGCCAACGGGTCGACTGAGTGTTAATGAAGCAGCCGTTTTTGCCTTCATTTTATTCAGTATAGCCTGCTACCTGTTTGTAGTGTGTTTTAATGTAAGAGCTGCTGCATTGGCGGTATTATCACTACTTCTGTACGGGTTTGTGTATACTCCCCTAAAGCGTAAAGGACAAATCGCGGTATTTGTAGGTGCTTTGCCAGGTGCGTTTCCTCCAATGATTGGGTGGGTTGCGGCTACAAACCATTACGGATTAGAGCCAGGGATTTTGTTTGCTATTCAGTTTTTCTGGCAGTTCCCGCATTTTTGGGCAATTGGCTGGCTTGCTTTTGACGAGTATAAAAAAGCAGGCATTCAGATGATGCCAGGAAAAGAAAAAGACACGCAGACAGCGTTCAGAATCATGATCTATACGTTGTTTCTTATACCAGTTGGCTGGCTGCCTTATATGCTGGGAATGACTGGAATAAATTCAGCGCTTGTTGCTATGCTGGGCGGAATCTTGTTTCTGGCACAAACGTTTCACTTAATGAAGACCTGTACGGACAGGGCAGCATTGCAGATGATGTTTGGATCGCTGCTTTACTTGCCTATCGTACAGATTGTTTACTTACTAGATAAGGTTTAACTAATCATGAGTGACGTAGCAAATCATATAACCATGGTGGAGGAACCGGAGGAAACCCTCTCGATGAATCCCCGAAAGTTCATACTTTGGCTGTTCATTGTTAGCATAATTATGCTGTTTGCAGCCATGACGAGTGCCTATCTTGTACGTCGGGCTGAAGGAAACTGGATGGAATACACAATTCCGCCAGTATTTACCTACAGTTCGGTTGTATTGATTGTAAGTAGCCTGACGATGCACTGGGCGTATTTGTCCGCAAAAAAAGACAATTTTGCCAGCCTCAAGACCGCAATAACTGTTACTTTTGCACTTGGAATGGTATTTCTGTACATGCAATTCCAGGGTTGGGTTGAACTAGTTGACCAGAAAGTCTTCTTCGTTGGAAACCCCGCCGGGTCGTTCATGTACGTGTTTACGGGCTTGCATGCCTTCCACCTGATTACCGGACTCTTAGTTCTGGTATTTGCGTTGGTAGCTGCGTTTCGCCTGCGAATCCATGCCAAAAGCCTTGAGCGGATTCAGATTGCAGCCGCTTACTGGCATTTTCTGGACATTTTGTGGTTGTATTTGTTTATCTTTTTAGTCTATTTTCATTGATAATTACTTAGACGCATGGCGGCTACTGTGACGACCGAGACTGCACCTTCTGATTCAGCGCAGGCATTTGACAAGAAAACCTGGATGGGTGGTGTCGAGCCTATGAATGCCAGTTATGGCAAGCTGATGATGTGGTTCTTCCTGATTTCCGATACCTTCACGTTCTCGGCTCTGCTGGTAACGTACGGATTAATTCGATTCAGTTATCCGGCCTGGGATCCGGCTATTTATGGAGAAGTATTCAAATTCTCAAACATATACTGGCCTATACCTGAAAAGGTTTACAACGCTGTACCGTTCTTACATGGTGTCGATGCCCCGCTGGTATTCGTTGGCATAATGACATTTATTCTGATCTTCAGTAGTGTGACAATGGTATTGGCTGTTGAAGCCGGACACCGCATGGATCGTGCTGATGTCGAAAAATATATGTTATGGACAATCTTAGGAGGGCTTACCTTCCTGGGAAGCCAGGCTTGGGAGTGGTCGCACTTTATTCACGGTACGGAACAGGGAACCGTTATCAGAGAACTGGTTAGCGGTCAATGGGTAGAACGCACAATCTTCGGTGCTAACCTGGTCGAAAACCAATATGGGCCTCCGGCTTTCGCTGACCTATTCTTCTTCATTACGGGTTTTCATGGGACGCACGTATTAAGTGGTGTTGTACTGAACATACTCATCTTCTACCGTGCAGCGACCGGTTTATACGAGCGCCGTGGCCATTATGAGATGGTTGAAAAAGTAGGTCTTTATTGGCACTTTGTCGATCTCGTCTGGGTATTCGTCTTTACCTTCTTTTACCTGGTTTAATTAACCACCTTTTCTGATATGGCTAATTACGCACATAACAACGACGGTCATAACCACGGAGGCACGGAAGTAGCGCCCCCGCAAACGGCTGTAATCTGGCGCACTTTCTGGGTGCTGGCAGGAATAACCGCCCTCGAATTCGTAACCGCCTTTCTGTTTCCGGCAGGTACGTTGAAAGTCGCCATCTTTATAGGCATGACAATTGTCAAAGCCTTTTACATCGTAGGTGAATTTATGCACCTTAAGCATGAAGTTAAAAGCCTGATCTGGGCTATCCTCATACCAACACTGTTCGTTGTGTGGCTGTTAATTGCCCTGTTGGTGGAGGGTGGCTCCATTTTTCAACTGAGGTAACACATGACAAATAAAATGAAAGCCGGGATTCTGGTAGCTACGCTGCTGGTCCCGGCTTTGCTATATCTATTTCTTCGGTTCGGCACGCAAAATCACTACGTATTGCCACGTTACTTGCCGAAAATCGATTCAACATCGGGGGAGCCGCTGATGGGAAAAGTGATTGGCCCGGATGGTAGTGAACTGACAGATACCTTGTATAATCACATCCCGCCGTTTCGATTAATAGATCAGAATGGAAACGTGATTGATAATTCTGTGGTGAAAGACAAGATCTTTGTAGCGTCTTTTTTCTTTACCCGCTGCAACACAGTCTGCCCAAAACTTTCATCTCAGCTTACCCGCGTTCAGGATATTTTCCGGGAGAACCCTGATCTGGTGTTTCTATCGCATACGGTTGATCCGGAACATGACAAACCCGAACAACTGAAAGCATACGCTCAAAAATATGAGGCAATTCCCGGCAAATGGTATTTCCTCACTGGTAATAAAGCAGATATATATAATCTGGCTATGCGCGGCTACTATCTGCCAGCGGTCGACGCCGGGGTTAAGAATGGCAACCCGGACGAAACTTTTATTCATAGCGAAAAGTTGGTATTAGTAGATAAGGAAGGCATTGTCCGGGGTTTTTACGACGGAACCGATAAGAAAGACGTTGACCGGCTGGTGCTTGAAATTCGGGTGCTGTTAGACATCTACAGCAAACAATAAACTCACCAATCATGGAAACGCTGCAACCCGTTCAGGAGCAAAAAGCGAACCGACTCATTAATGTTCTTTCACTGGCAATACCCTTGGCAGTGGCCGTACTTCTGGGGATTCGCCAGAAGGTAGATCTGGGAAACTGGACAACGTATCTGCCTCACATCAATGGTGTGATCAACACAGCGACTTCTGTACTGCTGGTAGCTGGTTTGTACTTCATTCGACAGGGAAACGTATTAGCTCACAAGCGGACCATGTTAACCGCTTTTGCACTGGGTTCGTTTTTTCTGGTTAGCTACGTACTTTATCACCTGTCAAATGAATCAACTGCGTTTGGCGGAGAGGGCTGGATAAGGCCGGTATATTACTTTTTGCTGATTTCCCACATTGGTTTGTCAATCGTAGTGGTTTGGTTTGTACTCAGAGCCGTTTACTTCGCGCTTAGCGGGCAGATTGCAAAGCACAAGCAAACGGTAAAATACGCGTATCCAATCTGGCTGTATGTCAGTATTACTGGCGTTGTAGTTTATTTGATGATTAAGCCGTATTACGTTCATTAAATCGAAAGCGATGAAAAGTTGGAAAGTGTGGTTTGTTCTCATCGTTTTTCTGGCAATATCGCCTGAGTTAATGGCTCAATGCGCCATGTGCCGGGGAACGGTCGAAAGTACGGTTAGCAATGGTCGAAGCGTCGTTGCTTCGGAATTGAATATTGGTATCCTATATCTGCTGTCGGTGCCGTATCTGTTGGTAGCCGCAATTGGTTATCTGTGGTACCGCAACAGTAAGAAGGAGTATGGGCAACGACTCGAAATTGCAAGCCGCGTTAAACGGGCTATGTCCCAGATGTAGGCAAGGAAAAATTTTTGAGAAGCCGTTTTATTCATTGACCGGCTTCGACAAAATGTATGAATTTTGTCCTCATTGTGGGTTACGCTACGAAGTAGAGCCAGGGTATTTTTATGGCGCTATGTTTGTAAGCTATGCCATATCGGCAGGCGTGGCATTGGTAATCGGCTTTATGCTGTTCTACTTAGCCAATGATCCGGATGGCTGGCTCTACGTAGCGGTGGTTGCACCGGTCATGGTCATTATTGCCCCAATAAATTTTAGAATTTCGAGGGTTATCTGGCTGCATTACGTATCAGGTATAAAGTATCAGCCCGGCCTGTAGGCGAGCGATAAGGTGATTTGAGTGCCGGCTTTGACGATATTTGTCAGGGCCGGCACTTTTTTTTACGACTGATGCAACCTACCTCCTGCCGATCTGCATCTTACCGCTGAAACCTAAACAGACATGCTCCGAATAATACCTTTTTTCACGACTGAAGCGCAGCTGGTAACAGCACTGAAGCGGGGTGAAAGCCGGGCGCACAAGGTTGTGTATGAGCGTTACGCCGGAAAAATGATGGCGGTCTGTACCCGGTATTGTTCAAACCGGGCTGATGCTGAGGAGGTGATGATTGACGGGTTTATGAAGGTATTTGAGAAAATAAATCAGTTTCGGGAGGATGGGAGTTTTGAGGGCTGGATACGTCGGATCATGGTTACTGAATCGCTCATGTTTCTGCGACGAAACCGGCAGTGGCGGCAGGAAGTGGCCGTGGATGAAATAAGCGATGAACCAGATTATGAGTGGGCAGATACGGCTATTCATGAGAATGACCTGTTGCGTATGGTCAATCAACTGCCCGACGGCTACAGAACCGTATTTAATCTGTATGCTATTGAAGGGTATTCGCACGCTGAAATTGCCGAGATGCTGGGGATTTCGGAAGGAACATCAAAATCGCAGCTGAGCCGGGCAAGAACCTTATTGCAGGCGAATCTGAAAAAACTGGAAAAAGACCTTACCAATGAAAAAACATACCGAAAAGCCGCCTATTGACGATCTGTTTGCCCGCAAGTTGGGCAACATGTCGTTGACGCCGGGCAGCGATGCCTGGAAGGTATTACAGGAACGGCTCGGACAGAAAAAACAACGGGTAGTAATCTGGCGTAATCCGGACCTGTACAGGTATGCAGCCGCTGCTGCCTGCCTGATTTTGGTGGCGTTGGTGGGCTGGAAATACTGGCCCGCCGGCACCAGAATGCAGGTAAACGATCGGCAGGTTGCCGCGACCAGCGGAAAACCCGTTCAGCCAACGGAAAATCAGGCGTCGAACAAGGAAGAAACGAATGTTCCGTCTCCGCAAAATCAGCCTGCGAATACAGCTGGCAAGCAACTAGAGCAGCCGGTTGAGCAAATAGCGTCAGTTCGCAAGCCCAGCCGTTCAGCGGATCTGCCCAATAAGATAAAGAGCCGTCCAGAACCGTCGAATGTAAACGCTGGTCCGGAAAAAGCGCTACAAAGCGAAGAACCCGTAGTCGCGAAGAGCGAGCCGGCGAAAGGGTCGATGGACCAATTACCCGCGGTACGTAATGAACCTGTGGTTGTTGCCGCAAAACCGACCCCGACCGCTGAGCGGGTACTGGTTGTAACAATCGCTGAGCCTGATGCGCTCATTGCCGCTCGCCAGGCTGCACAGGAAACCGAAGAGAAGGTAGTGATGATGAACCCTGAGGAAACAAAAAAGAAAGGGGTTAAAAAACTGCTCGATCAACTACAGCGCGTTAAGCAGGGAGAAGTAATGACTGCCAAGAATGACAATGAGCAGGGTACGCTGCTGGGTTGGGCCTACCGGGGCATCAAACAAAGTTTTGAAAAAGATAAATCAGACAAGCAATGAAGCGGGTACTGCAAAGTATACTTTTAGTCTTAAGCGTTAGTGCCGGAATGCAGTCGCAGGCCGCCACCCTTGGTGATTCTTTAGTGATCCGGTTTGCCAACCGGACCCGGATGGTCATTTATGCGCCCGATAAAGCTGGTATTAAAGCACTCTCGGCCTATGATCTGAACAAAATTGTTCGGGATATGGGGATGCAGCTCGATACGTTGCCAGATGGCAAAACCGCCGTTTCGGTAAACGAGGTTGAAGGAGAAAAATACCTGAAAGACACTGTTCTGGTTATCACCAAGCGAAAAGGAGACGTAAACGTTGTCATTAAGGGAGGACGGCCAAATGCCGACAGTACCGACAGCGAAGACGACGACTACCGGCGCACACAATTGCGGTACCGCAATCGACGGAGTGGTTTCAACGTCCAGACTGACGTAAACATTGGGCTGAACACCCTGCTTACGGAATCGCAACTGCCCGCGTATCCAGCAGATCAGTATAGTTTACTTCCGTTGGGTTCCCGCTACATCAGCTTCAATATTGGTCAACATCCAACAATAGTCCGCGGTAAAGTAGCCAAACTGAGCGTGTACTATGGTTTTGAACTGGCCTGGAACAATTATATGTTCGAGGAGGACGTAGTGGCCCGACGAGGGCTGAATGGTGTGGAGTTTGTTCCGATCGCTGAGCCTATCAAAAAAACGAAGCTGACCGTTTGCTCAATCAATCTGCCCGTTGTGCCGCGGGTAACCTTTTACACCGGCTCCAATCGGAAAGCGTTTCACCTGGGCGTTGGTGGATTTGTTGGATACCGGCTGGATAGCTACACCAAAATCAAATTTGCATCCAGCGAAAAGGAGCGAGATCACAGTAACTTCTATCTGAACGATCTTCGATACGGGCTGATTGGACATCTGGGAATTTTACGGGCCAATCTGTTCGTTAAATACGACCTGAATCCCGTATTCATGGATGGAAGAGGGCCGGATGTCCGGGCACTTAGTTTTGGGATAACGTTATAAACGTGTGGGATTAAAAACAGTATCAATTATCGGTTGCGGTTGGCTGGGGGCACCACTCGCCCAGAAACTGCTGGCACAGGGATACCGCGTTAAAGGCAGCACAACGTCCGAAACGAAACTGGCCAGACTGCGCCAGGCAGGAATCGACGCGCATAAGCTGCTCCTCCAGCCATACCCCGAGGGTGATCTGACCTATTTGCTCGAAGCGGATACGATAGTACTCAACATACCACCAAAAGCCGGAAAAATGGGTGACGATTTCCACCCCCGGCAAATGCAGTACGTGGCTGAAGCCCTGAATGCGTCGCCGGCGCAGCACATTCTGTATATCAGTTCTACGTCGGTGTATCCTGAACTGAGCCGCGAGGTTGCGGAAAACGTTGTTATCAGCCCAGAACAGGCAGCCGCTCCGGCCTTGGTAGAAGCCGAACAAACCCTGCAGGCCTTTGCCGCCGAACGTATCGTTACGATTGTACGGTGCGGGGGCTTAATGGGATATGAGCGTATTCCCGGGAGGTACGTAGCTGGCAAGACTGTCGATACGGGCGCTATTCCGGTTAACTACCTCCACCGCGATGATGCTGTGGGTATTTTGTCGATGCTGGTTGAGCAGCCCCAGCCGGGCGTTTTTAATGCCGTAGCGCCACTTCATCCGACGCGTGAAGCGGTGTACCGAAAAAGTTGTACAGATTTTGGCTATGAGCTGCCCATTTTCACCGAGCCGTCAGATCCCCTTCCTTACAAAGTTATTGCCGTAGAGAAGCTGATTCGGGCTGTAGACTACCAATTCATTTATCCTGATCCGTTAAACTTCCTGTATAGTTCAGGAACGTAGCAGCCGGGTAACCCGCGGCCAGAAGAAGCCGCCGGTAGACGTCGTATTGCGCATCACTACCCGGTGGAGCGCCCCCAGGAACATGTAGTAGCCTTGAGCATGCCACGCCCGGAAGCGTTCGCTAACGGCAGGATCATGGGTTGGCAGATAGCTCAGGAGCTGATCCAGTTCGAAGCGATCGGATGCAATGCCAACACCCGCCCGCTGACCATCCAGCGCATTACACGCCTGTTCGTAGTGGTTAGGCTGCGGAATCATCAGGGCGGGCTTACCCAGGTACAGCGCTTCACATACGGATTCAAAACCAGCCGTGGTTACAATGGCAGTGCAGCGTGCCATGAAATCGAGGAAACGCTTTCCATCAATGGCATGGTATGTCAACGTAGCGTCAACGGGTTCGTCCGGGCGTTTAACCCAGCCGTGAAAGCCTTCGATACGAATGTCAGGGTGCTTCTGGTGCGCTTTCTCCAGTTCAACCTTCAGGCCAGCCTGCGTAACGTAAGCGAGCAGAAACGAATCTGCAACGGGCTTTCGTTGGGTAACTTCCTGACGTAGCAGGGGGGGAACTACGCGCAGTCGCTGAGCGGGCACATCAGCCTGCTTATCAAACGACAGCGCCAGGAGTTCGGCAGCGCCGAGGGCCGTTAGTCGGGAATTAACTTTGAACACCAGCCGGTCGAACCACCGCCGACGTGGAAACGGGAAATTCGGATGAAACGACAAATACTGGTGCGCAATACAAACCATCGGTATTGACGGACGTAAAAGCGCGTAAGTCAGGCCACCCAGCATTTCGTAAAAATTTACGACAACATCAGGGCGGTGGGTTTCGATGAAGTTGTATACCTGCCGGATGCTTTTCCAGAAGGGGCGGGCATACCGTATCGCCTGAACGGTTGTTTTGAAAGGTTCCAGCTCGTTTGTACCGGCGTTGTAAACCAACCCCGGACTGAAGATGGGCGTAACGGGCGCTTTGAATTGTTCACTGAAAAACGTCGGGACAGGCCGATCTTCTGTTACGCCCACCAGAGCGCCGATAACTTCGTGACCGGCGGTATTCAGGATTTGCGCCAGCGATAAAGCCTGCGTCAGATGACCCCGGCCTTCGCCCTGCACCAGAAAAAGTACACGCATGACTTGAATGGATTAAGCTACACGAAGTGCAAACTCAGGTTCACCAATGTGCTTTGTCTTCTTTTTAGGCCGTATTTCCTCTGCCTCGTTCTCTTCGGCCAGGTCAGAAGTGTAGTATAGAAGGCTCCAGTTGCCGTCGTGGTCTTCGACCAGGGCACTCAGCGATTCAACCCAGTCGCCGGAATTCATGTACAGAATCCCGTCGAATTCATGAATGGCTGGTTGGTGAATATGACCGCAGATGATGCCGTCGCAGCCGCGGGCCCGGGCCAGTTCGGTCAGTTTCTGTTCAAAATCGGAAATGTAGCTGACCGCCTGCTTGATACGCTTTTTGATCTGCTGCGAAAGCGAATAGTAGGGTAGGCCGCGCCAGTTGCGGTATTGGTTGTAAAACTTATTGACCCACAGCAGGAATGTATAGCCCAGGTCGCCTAGATAAGCCAGCCACTTCATCTGCGACGTAATCGAATCGAATACGTCTCCGTGGGTGACGTACAGCTTACGAGTGCCCGAGTTGAGGATATAATCTTTGCGGATGGAAAAGTTTTTACCAACTTTCAGAGGCATCACCTGATCCAGAAAATCGTCGTGGTTACCACGCAGGTAAATCACCTTGGTGTCGTAACGAACTATTTGCTTTAAAACGGTTTTAAAAAAAGCAGTGTGCTTTTTCTTCCAGGTGCCGTATTGTTTGAGTTGCCAGCCGTCAATGATGTCGCCGTTGAGAATTAGTTTCTGGCAGGAGTAGTTACGCAGAAACTCGGTGGCTTCTTTTGCTTTCGATCCAGCCGTTCCGAGGTGAATATCGGAAAGTACAATCGTGCGAAATTGCGTACTTGATTTCATGAACGAATTTATACTCCATAAATGATGTAGTGTTTATCACATTGTTACCAAATTGCGAACTATAGCGATCTAAACGAATAAGTGTTCATACTGACTTAATAATCACAGTACAATGGAGAATCCAGTGCTAATTTTTGGTGCCGGAAGTCTGGGCCTGACGGCTTTAGACTTATTTCAGCGCAACCAGGTGGTGGTGTACGGTTTTTTGGATGATAATAAAGAACTGCACGGAAAGGAGTTCGGGGCTGTTTCGGTGCTCGGCGAAACCGACGACGACGGCTTTCTAAAACTTATCGGTCAGAAATGTGAAGCTTTTATCGCCATCAGTGACACCCGGGTTCGAAAGCGGCTGGTGAAGATGCTGAACGAGCGCCGGAAGGTGCAGCCCGTCAATGCCATCCACGACACAGCCGTTGTGTCTGCCACCGCCAGCCTTGGTCATGGCAATCTGATCGCGGCCCGGTCGGTCATTAACCCCTTCGCCGAAGTGGGGCAACATTGTATCATCCAGGCCGGCACCGTGGTAGAAAGTCAGGCTAAGCTCGGTGACTACGTCCACGTAGGTACCGGAAGCCTGATTAATAGCGGAGTCGTTGTAGAAGAAGGGGCGTTTATTGGTACCGGTGTAACCATCGTAGCCGGTATAACGATTGGCAAAAATGCCAGGGTAGGGGCGGGGTCGGTCGTGGTGGAGAGCGTTGCCGCCAATGCAACGGTATTTGGTAATCCGGCCAGATCGATTTAAAACATAACTGCCGACTACGCCAATTACACAGAACGCGGTGTGATTAACGTAGTCGGCAGCACAGGTCTATTCGACGTACAACACTTCGTTGGCCAGGAAGTCCTGGTACGTCATTTCAAGCCCTTGCTTAAGATCGGTTTTGTGCTTCCAGCCCAGTGCGTGTAGGCGCGACACATCCATCAGTTTGCGCGGAGTACCGTCGGGCTTTTCGGTGTTCCAGTACAGATCGCCCTCGTAGCCGACCGTTTCCTTAACCAGCTCCGCCAGCTCGCGGATCGTTACGTCCTCGCCCGTGCCGACGTTCACGAACAGATCGTCGTTGTAGTGCTGCATCAAAAAGAAGCAGGCGTCAGCAAGATCGTCGGCGTGTAGAAACTCGCGCCGGGGAGCCCCGGTTCCCCAGACCTCTACACCTGGCTGACCATTCAGTTTAGCCTCATGAAACTTACGGATCAGCGCCGGCAGTACGTGTGATCCCTGCAGATCATAGTTGTCATTGGGCCCGTACAGATTCGTAGGCATTGCCGAAATAAAATTACAGCCGTACTGACTGCGATACGCTTCGCAAAGTTTAATTCCCGTAATTTTGGCTATGGCATACGGTTCGTTGGTCGGTTCCAGATAGCCACTCAGCAGGTATTCTTCCTTTAACGGCTGCGGAGCCAGCTTTGGATAAATACACGAAGAGCCAAGAAACAGCAGCTTCTTCACACCCGACTTGTAGGACGAATGGATGATATTTGACTCAATCATCAGGTTGTCGTACAAAAATTCGGCACGAAAGCTGTTATTAGCCAGAATGCCACCAACCTTCGCTGCCGCCAGAAATACGTACTCAGGTTGTTCATCGGCAAAAAAGTCGGTTACGGCCGCCTGGTTGCGCAGGTCCAGCTCCGATGAAGTTCGGGTAATGAGATTGGAATAACCTTCGGCTTGAAGTTTACGGACAATGGCCGAGCCGACCATACCCCGGTGTCCGGCGACATAAATGCGGGCCTGTTTTTCCACGACTGTGTAAAGGTATGTTGTGATGCCGAACGGCGTTGTCCGACAGACAAGTAGTACAAAATAATACCGCTTAGTAAAGCGTTGCAAAGCTAACAAACTTCAGGCATCAAACGTTTGCCCTTTTTTATGTTTGTATCCAAAATTAAAGTTAAGACAATATTCGTTTTGTTATCTGTAATTTCGGTAACAAAAATCTTCGCCCAAACGACCCCGCCGGCCTCATTGACAACGGCATCAAAGCCGGTTCTGGAGCCGTCGGGTGCATCGGCGTCGCCCTTTTCGTCGGTTCCTTCCTCCTTGACCACCCTCGGTTTACCGTCTATGCAGTCGCTTGGACTCCAGAAATCCGGTGGTGATGACGGTTCAGCGTTAGGAAGCGTCCAGGACCTGGGGTTGAAGTTAAAAGAATTCAAAAAAAAGCGCAGCGAAAAAAAATCAAAGAAAAAATTATCGAAAACGGAGTACGAGGGGCTGCCGATGATTAAAGCCTACACGAAGTTTGGCAGTGGTGACCGAACTGTGGTAGAAGAGTTCTATGTGCTCCGAAACAACGACCAGAAACCCTTGCCGTATGTCAAGGAGGTGTATCGGTATTATCAGAAATCCGGCCGCGTAACCAACGCTGTTCCCCGCGATCAGGGCGAGGGGCTGTTGTTACACGGACCCTATAAACGTTTTCAGAACGGCGAACTGATTGAGGAAGGGTTTTATTACGCCGGGATGAAAGATGGTCGGTGGGAGCGCTACGATGCCAAGTTCATGCTCATTGACAAATCCCGCTGGTACCGGGGCATTCCGGCCGACTCCCGTGTCACGTACCACGATTCGGCGCACAAAAAAGTAAAAGAGATCATACCGATCGAATACGGAAAGGTGCAGGGTACGTACATGGCCTTTCACGAAAACGGACTGCTGGCCGAAGAAGGAAAATATGAAAATGGCGTAAAAGTGGGCCGCTGGACGGAATATTACCCCACTAATCAGGTGGGTCGCCGGCGCCGGAAGCTCACGCAATATGCCCGCGACCAATGGGATACGGAGTTTGAACCGTATGTCATCACCGAGTGGGACGAAAAGGGTAAAGTCGTTTACGAACGGCCGAAGGAAAAAGTTGTCGAGGAGGAAGAAACCGACAATTAACGTCTATTTAAATACCCCCTTGGGATCAGGGTGGCGGGCCAGCAGATCGTTCAGGAACGTCAGGTCAATCGCCGACAAGTCGAGGCTGCGAGCCTGATGCAGGTATTCCCAAGCCTTGTTGTACTCGCCTTTCATGTAATTAACCAGCGAAAGTTTCTGATACGGATCGGCACTTCGGGGGTTGATTGCGACGGCTTTTAACAAGTGCTGCTCGGCTTCGGCGAGATCGTCTTTCTGCTGTTTAACCTGGTAATATTTAATCTGTACCGTAGCGAGATCGGTCATCAGAACGACATTGGAATCGGCTACGGCCAAGCCCCGCTTTAGCATCCGGATGGCATCCGGCAGCTTCTCTTTCTGGTAGCAAACGACCCCCAGGCCCCAGTATGCGTCTACGTTGTTATGGTTGAGCAACCAGGCCAGATTGAAGCGATAGGCGGCAGTATCCAGCTGACCATCTGAAATGTAATCCCAGCCGCGGTCGGCAAAAAACTTGCTGGCTTCCTGCCGGCTGCTGAAGTTTTGATCGCAATCGCTCAGGAAGTGCACCTCGTAATCAATCTGAGCGGCTGTTTTGGTCCGTTCGCCAAAAAGGGGAAGAACATTCAGGACGGCCTGGTTTTCGGTAGCGTCGGTAGCTGACTCGGAGGCACTTCCGTCGATAAACTGATGTTCGGATGCACTCCGTCCTGCCGAATCCGCCGACCGGTCCGAATTTGGACGAGCCGACGTAATTAGCTGAGTTGGCTGAGCCGCTGACAGCAGCGGTAACACAACCAGACTCCATTGTAACAGATTTATCCGAACACGCATACGCATCACACAATCGTGGTACTGTTTCGGTAAAACGAACGGGTGGCCAAGTTAGTACATTACCAGCGAATTACCGACGGCCTCCGCGAGGTCCTGATCGTTTAGAAGGGCTTGTCCGGCGACTACCCGGTCCCCCGGGTCTGGGTTTAGCGCCACTAAACTGGCTTCCAGTGGTTTGCGTCCGCTTTTTGGGTGACTGGCCAGCCTTTATGCCTGACTTTGACCGGCTTTTGCCGGGTGGCAGATTTTTCTCTTTTTTTTCGTGAAAGGCACCCAGAAACGTTGGGTCTTCTTTTCGGCGCTGCTCGTCAATTTCGCGAAGCATCGCCTGACTTTCATCGAATGGCGTTTCGGTAACCTCTACATTAGCCGGTACCGGTTCGCGCGGCACCGTCATCCGGATAATTTTTTCAATCTTCTTGACGTGATACTCCTCCGCCATCGTCACGAACGTAATGGCCTGGCCTGTCCGATTGGCCCGGCCTGTCCGACCGATCCGATGCACGTAGTCCTCGTAAATCAGTGGAACGTCGAAATTTATGACGTGGCTGACCTCGGCTACGTCAATCCCGCGGGCTGCTACGTCCGTTGCCACCAATACCTGAATGTTCCCTTCCTTAAAGGCTTCCATGGCATTGATACGGGTATTCTGGCCTTTGTTCGCGTGGATAACCTTGATCCGGTCGTCGGCTACGACTTTTCGGGCCAAAAATTTATAGATATTCTCGGCAGTTTGTTTCGTTCGGGCGAAGACAATTACCCGCTGAAACGCTTCATCCTTGATGAGAGAGCCTAATAGATTGATTTTTGTCCGGAAATTTGGCACCTCGTAGATAACCTGGCTAACCATGTCGGCGGTGGAAGCCTGGGGTGTCACTTCCACGCGGATCGGCGCTTCCAGAAACTCGCCCGACAACCGCTCTACGCGCTCGCCGAAGGTAGCCGAAAACAGCAGGTTCTGTCGCTTGGTCGGGATCACCTCCAGGATGCTCCGGATCTGAGGCATAAAGCCCATATCCATCATCTTATCGGCTTCGTCGAGCACCATGGTCTTAATTTCCTTCGTCGGTAGTTCACCCAGCCGGTACAGGTCCATGAACCGGCCCGGCGTGGCTACAATGATATCGACGCCCTTCTGTAAGGTTTCAATCTGAGTCTTTGGACCAAGGCCGCCGTAGAGAGCTACGTGCCGGAGGTCGGTGTATTTTGCCAGCTGGGCAATTGCCTCGTTGATCTGCATGACCAGTTCGCGGGTTGGTGCCAGAACCAGCGCCCGGGGTCGAACACCCTGCGCGTACTTAATTTTCATAAGTAGCGGTAAGACATAAGCAGCCGTTTTACCCGTACCGGTCTGCGCAATGCCCAGCACGTCGTGATTGCCCAGAATCAACGGAATCGTTTGCTGCTGAATCGGGGTTGGCTGCTCGTAGCCCAGATCGGCTACCGCATTAAGCAACTGACGGTTCAGGGCAAAGTCCTCGAAGGAAGTAATATCCATAGAAAGCTTGTGAGTCAGACGGGGTGTCACCAGCCTGACTATTAAAACTGTTTAAGTATCCGTTCTACCCCGCTGACGTAGCCTGACCCGAACAGATTGGTGTGGACAAGCAGCGGATAAAGATTATAAATTGGAACCCGATCGTCAAATCCGTCTTCCAGCGGAAACGCTTCATCGTAGGCGTCATAAAACCGCTGGTCAAAGCCGCCGAACAACTTTGTAAAAGCGAGATCGGCTTCTCTAAATCCGTAGTAAACGGCCGGATCGATCAAGGCCGGCTGGCCGTCTTCAGTCACCAGTACGTTGCCGGACCATAAGTCTCCGTGAAGCAGCGCGGGCCGTTCACTGGGTAACAAATCAGGCAGGCGTTCGCGAAGCCGATGCAGCGCGTCGTACACTTCTTTCGGCAGCAATCCTTTATACAGGGCCATACCGGCCTGCGGCAAAAGTCGCTGATCAAAAAAGAAGTCGAAGCCGTTCGCGGTGGGCGTGTTCGACTGCGGTAAGGAGCCAATGTAGTTATCAAACGCTAACCCAAACTTAGGCTGGGTGTGAGAATGAAGCAGCGCGAGCGACTGACCCAGGCTCTCCCAATAGTTTTTCCGGAGCTGACCAGACTCAATGAATTCAAGAATAAGGTAAGCTTTGTCGAGTTGCTGACCATACCCAATTACTTGTGGAATGAACAGCGCGTCTGTTTTCCGGAGCAGGTTAAGGCCCCGCGCTTCAACCTCAAACATGGTGTTCGATTCGGGTGTCTGATTCCACTTGACAAAAAACACACCCTCCGACGAGAACACCCGTGCAGCCATATTGATATCGCCCCCCGATAAAAACTGGGTTTCCAGCACGTCGACTGTCTGGCCCAGAGCCAGAAACAGTATGCTTTCAAAAAAGGCGAATTGTTCGTCACCCCAAAAATCCATGCGTCACTTGTTTGCCCACCGGCTGATTTTCCCGGCTGCTTAAAACCGAAGAAAACAAAATACAATACTTTTGCCGGATAGCTTTTGCCGTTCTATGAACCAACAACTCCAGAAACTCTACGATGTTGCCCGAAAACCCGTCCGGCGCATTATCGGCTTAATGTCCGGAACGTCGCTCGATGGGCTGGATGTGGCCTTGTGCCAACTGTCGGGCAGCGGTCCGGATACATCCGTAACGCTGGAGCAGTTTGCTACGGTGCCGTACGAGGACGACCTGAAAGCGGACATTCGCGGCATTTTTGCCAAACGGCAAATCGACTTCGAATCGGTATGCCTGCTCAACGCATACATTGGCCGACTTCACGGCCGTATGGTACTCGACTGCCTGCGTACGTGGAATCTTACGCCGGCTGATGTTGATATCGTAGCCAGCCACGGGCAAACGGTCTACCACGCTCCCAAAAGCCAGCACCGGCAGGATAAGTTCCCCAACGCTACGCTCCAGATCGGCGACGGCGACCACGTAGCCGCTACGACCGGCATCATTACGCTCAGTGATTTCCGGCAGAAACACGTGGCTCATGGGGGCGAGGGCGCCCCGCTGGCCGTTTATGGCGATTATTTTATTTTTTCCAAAGCCGGCGAAACCCGTATTCTGCTGAACATGGGTGGCATTGCCAACTTTACGTACCTACCCGCCAGTCAGGACGCAAGTCTGGTGTTTACAACCGACACCGGTCCGGGTAATACGTTGCTGGATGCGTATGCGCGTCGGTTCCTGAATCAGCCTTTCGATGAACATGGGCGGCTGGCTGCCAGCGGGCATGTGAATGCTGACCTGCTGCACGCGTTGAAAGAGTCTCCTTTTTTTGAGGCTCCCTTTCCCAAAACTACGGGGCCGGAGGTGTTCAACAGCGAGTATGTGGAAAGCGCTCAACGGCAGAGCGGTTCTGTTTCTATACCGGATGCTGACCTGATGGCAACGCTGGTTCAGTTCAGTGCCGACACAATAAGCGATGCGATTCGGCGCGTTCTGCCCGTCGACAAAACGGATTCCAGCCAGCAGGTCCGGATTTATATGAGTGGTGGCGGTATGCATAACCCCGCCCTGACAAACGCTATTAAGCGCCAACTGCCCGACTGTTCTTTCGGCCGTACGGATGAGCTGGGCATTGACGGTGACGCAAAGGAAGCCGTTTTATTTGCTGTCCTGGCGAACGAAACGCTCGCTGGCGGATCGGCTTCCTTTGGCGAAGGACGTTCCGGCGTACCGACCGTTACGATGGGGAAAATAAGCTTTCCAACCTAAGATTTAGGCCGGAACACCTTCATAACATCCGGGTTGGTGGTCAGGTAAGGGCCACCGATGAGGTCAATGCAGTACGGAATAGCCGGAAAAACAACCGATAAACATTGTTCAATAGCTGTAGGCTTCCCGGGGAGATTTAAAAGTAGAGTCTGGTTACGTATGCCGGCGGTTTGCCGCGATAGGATTGCCGTGGGAACGTAGCGAAGACTTTCCTGGCGCATCAGTTCACCGAACCCGGGCAGCATTTTCTGGCAAACGGCTTCGGTGGCTTCCGGCGTAACGTCGCGGAGCGCTGGGCCGGTGCCACCCGTCGTCACGATCAGGCAGCAGCCTTCGGTATCGGCCATATCGATCAGGGCGGCTTCGAGCTGATCCTGCTCGTCGGGGATAACCCGGTACACCGGCGACCATTCGCAGGTCAGCCAGGCTGTCAGCAGGCTCACTACCGCTTTGCCGGGAATGTCTTCGTAGATGCCTGCGCTGGCCCGATCCGATACGTTGATAACGCCAATCCGAATAGCTTGATCCATTACGGTTTCTTGCGCTTTAAGGCCAGATCGTGGGCCGTATCGTAGTACGACCGCAGATTGTTCCAATCGAACACTTCAGCGATGCTTTCGACCCGGTTACGCTGCGCAATCCGGTCGCGCTGGCTCATCCGAACGAACCTAAACAGGATACTGGCGAGCTGATCGGCGGCTTCGTTAAAGTTCTGCGTTTTTCGATTCACAACGTAGATTCCCCGATTCTCGTAGTCACGCATGATCTGCATGATGAAGTCGCCAAAACCCGACTGATCGCTCGTAACGGTAGGAATGCCCCGTACTACGCATTCGAGGGGCGTATAACCCCAGGGCTCATAATAGCTGGGGAAGATGCCCAGGTGGCAGCCCCGCACAAACTGACCGTAATCGAGGCCGAACAGAGGATTGGTGGAGGCAATGAAATCGGGGTGGTAAACGATTTTGACGCGATCGTATTCATTGTTGACCAGATTGGCCTGCTGGATAAACCGCGTCATATCGTCTTCCTGCACCAGGCTATGCGTTACAAACGGCGGCAGGTGCTTGGTTTTCCAGCTCTGGATGGTACGCCGGAGCCGGAGCCGCCAGTATTCATCTACAAACGCGTTCAGATCAGGCAGTGCAATGTCGTTGCTGGACGCAGCAGCTAAAAATAATTTTTCCCCGACCTGTTTCTGGATGGCTTCGGACGTTTCCCGAATCTCGTCGAGGAGCGCACGGCTGTGTAAAACCTCAGGGTCGATGGTATGGTAAGGCTGCCGGGTAACCATAAACATCACTACGGTGGTGTCCATGTTGGCTTCCCGCATCCGCCAGTTCAGCCGCGCCAGGGCTTCGAGTGTCAGATCATAACCTTTGTTGGAAAACTCGAATCGCCCTGATGTAAAGAAGTACAACGTTTTTTCCAGATCGAACGAGTAGCTCTGGAAGAAGTGCCCCATTACAAACTCATGGATCTTTTCCTTGTACCGAACATGGAGGTTCTGAAACTCGTGCGTGGCCACGAACCGCTGGATGTTCAGACCATTCGGCAGAATCAGATCGGGATTACGGCCAAGGAACACTTCGCACTCGCGGGCCGTAACGTCGCTGACAGTCGTAAACACGTGCGCCTGCAACGCCGACAGCCGTTCGATGGTAGCCTGCGCTTCGATGTTGTAATGCTGGGCTTCGCGCTTCCAGTCGAAGAACGGTAGTTTTCCGTAAAAGCCGGGCTCATTCTGCGCCAGATACCGACCGAGCATGGTGGCGTGGGTAGTGAACACCGTAGCAACCTTCACGTTGTCCCGGCGCAGATCAGGCAGACCGGTGCTGGCCATCCACTCGTGAAAATGAGCGACCAAATCGACCCGCCGGGCGTGTTCTTCGGCCAGCAGCGTAATGAACAGGCGAACCAGTTCGCCAAACGCGATCACCTGATTGACAAGGTCCTCTGCGTTTAGGGTCGATAGTTCGTAGCGCTCCCATAGCAGGCCTTTAAGTTGATTGAGCCGGTCAATGCTAATGCTGTTGATATCGAACAGAACCACCCGTGGGCGACCCGTAACGAGCCAGTAGCCATATTCAATATGAAAACCCAGTTGTCGCATTCTGCGGACGGTCTGGCCAATTTCGGTTTCGTCCGGTTCGGTGATGGGTTCAAATTCGACCGCTGCCTTCTGAGGGAAATACGGCCCGACCGCAACGTAATCGTCGTCCCATTTTTCCACCATGGCCGGTACTTTCGACCGAATAACCGTATAGATACCGCCAACCTGGTTGCAAACCTCCCAGGCAACCTCCAGTAGCAACTTCCGCTTCGACGTTGAGAATACCGATTCCAAGTTCTGTGGGTAGTTTTGTAAATATTACAAGAACGATTTAGGCAAAAAGAGGTTGCAAATTATTTCAAAAAAGAACCAGCTTCCAAAACTCTGTTGGTCTTATCCTGATAAAGTGTGAAATTAAAGCCGGGCTGAATACTATAAGCACCGTGCTGCCCCTGCTTGTTTACCGCCAGAAACCCAACCTGAATATCTTTATAGGCCTGCTTACTCGTAATTCGGCGGGCCGCTTCCTCACAAGCCTGCTGAGGAGTTCGTCCCTGGCGCATCAGTTCAACGACCAGAAACGAGCCGCAGGTCCGCATTACCAGTTCACCCAGCCCTGTAGCGCAGGCTCCTCCTATTTCGTTATCAACAAACAGACCGGCACCAATGATGGGCGAGTCGCCAACACGGCCGTTCATTTTATAGGCCAGTCCGCTGGTTGTGCAGGCTCCGGAAATATTCCCCTTGCTGTCGATGGCCAGCATGCCGATGGTGTCGTGCCGCTCTATGTTGATCACCGGCTTATACTGGGCCGTTTTGAGCCATTCGCGCCAGTTTTTCTCAGACTCTTTCGTCAACAGGTTCTCTTTTTTAAAGCCTTGTGCCAACGCAAAGGCTAAAGCGCCCTCGCCACTGAGCATGACGTGGGGCGTTTTTTCCATGACGGCACGGGCCACGGAAATGGGGTGCATGATGTGTTCCAGGAACGTAACGGAGCCGGCGTTACCTTTCTCGTCCATGATGCACGCGTCGAGTGTAACGCGGCCGTCGCGATCGGGCAGACCCCCGTAACCAACGCTGGTATCGTTTGGATCAGCCTCCGGAATACGTACTCCCGCTTCGACGGCATCCAATGCGCTGCCTCCTTTCGACAGTACGGCAATAGCGGCTTCGTTGGCTTTAATTTGTTTCCAGGTGGAGATTACCAGCGGACCGGAAGCAGGTTGATTCGTAACGGAAGAGGTCGTCTCTCCGAAGGTTAACGAAGGAAGTAGACCGGCTAGCGGCCCTAACGAAAGAAAACGGCGACGGTTTAGCATACAGGAAGGCTTGTGGCCCAAAATAAAAGAATAAACGTCTTGCATTTACTACTTTTAGCGGAATTATTGCGAATGGCTCATGGCAGACTCCGACAAACACATCCTGCTGATGGATGGCCCGGATACTAAGGGATTAATTTACCACGTAACGGGGGTTCTCTTCCGGCATAACTTCAATATCATTCACAACGACGAATACGTAAGTCCCTCGGGGCAGTTTTTTATGCGGACCGAGTTTGAGGCTGGGGTCACGCACGAGTCGATTAACGGCCCGGAGCTGCTGGATGAACTACGGTCTGTTATACCCGCCGGAATTACGTTGCGGCTAAATCCGAAGAAGAAGAAGAACATTGTGGTGATGGTGACTAAAGAACACCATTGCCTGGCCGAACTGCTGATTCGCTACGCCTTCGACGAGCTTGACGCCGACATTCTGGCGGTGGTCAGCAACTACAATACGCTCCAGCCGTTGGTCAGTAAGTTCGGTATTCCGTTTCATTACATCTCGCACGAACACAGAACCCGCGAAGAACACGAAGAAGCCATCCTGCGCACGCTGGCAATCTACCAGCCTGAATACCTGGTACTGGCCAAATACATGCGTGTGCTGACTCCCGGCTTTGTTAACCATTTCCCGAACCGGATCATTAATATTCACCATTCTTTTTTGCCCGCTTTCATCGGGGCTAATCCGTACCGGCAGGCCTACGAGCGGGGGGTTAAAATCATTGGCGCTACCGCCCACTTTGTCAACAACGACCTTGATGAAGGGCCGATCATTGCGCAGAATGTCAAGGGAGTGGATCATCGCCACACAGCCGCCGACATGGCCACCGAAGGGAAAGACGTTGAGAAGATTGTTTTGTCGCAGGCGCTGAAGCTGGTGTTCAACGATCGGGTGTTCATTCAGGGTAACCGGGCTATTGTACTGTGATTATATGGTTTCACCCTTTTTTGTAGCAGGATTATAGTATATTTCGGGTCAAAATAGTGCCCTAGCAAGCCCTCTGTATTGCCTTTGTCATGCAAAAACTTCAAACGCTCGACTACGTCGTCTTTTTTATCTATTTCATTATTGTAGCGGCTTACGGCTACTGGATTTTCAAGCGAAAACAAACCAAAGAAGCATCTTCTACCGATTTCTTTCTCGCCGAGGGCTCGCTGACCTGGTGGGCCATTGGGGCGTCGCTGATTGCCTCCAATATTTCGGCCGAGCAGTTCATCGGGGCGTCGGGCAACGGTTTCTCAATGGGACTCGCCATTGCCACCTACGAATGGATGGCAGCCGCTACGCTGATCGTGGTGGCGGTGTTTTTCATGCCGATTTATTTGAAGAACCACATCTTCACCATGCCGCAGTTCCTCACGAAGAGGTATAACAACACCGTTAGTACGATCATGGCCGTTTTCTGGCTGCTGCTCTACATCGTTGTGAATCTGACGTCAATTCTTTATCTGGGGGCGCTGGCTGTTAGTACGATCTCCGGACTGGACTTTACGCTCTGCATGATCGGGCTGGCTGTTTTTGCCATTGTAATTACCGTTGGCGGGATGAAGGTTATTGGGTACACAGACGTGATTCAGGTCTTCTTCCTGGTGCTGGGAGGACTGGCCACTACGTATCTGGCTGTCAATCTCGTTTCTTCTCAGTTTGGGCAGCAGGGCGTCGGAACCGGGTTGTCGCTGATGCTCGAAAAAGTACCGGATCACTTCCACATGATTTTCCCGAAGGGCCATCCGCACTACATGTCGTTGCCTGGCCTGTCGGTCCTGATTGGGGGGATGTGGATCATTAACCTGAACTACTGGGGCTGCAACCAGTACATCACGCAGCGGGCGCTGGGTGCCGATCTGAAAACCGCCCGCGAAGGCTTACTTTTCGCGGCATTCCTGAAGCTGCTGATGCCGATCATCGTTATTCTGCCCGGGATTGCAGCCTATACACTGTACCAGCAGGGGCTGTTTCAGCAGGAGATGCTGAAGAACGGCGAACTGAATCAGGATAACGCCTACCCCGTTCTGCTGAACCTGCTGCCGACCGGTCTGAAAGGGTTGTCGTTCGCTGCTCTGACGGCCGCCGTGGTGGCATCGCTGGCCGGAAAGGCCAATAGTATCTCGACCATCTTTACCCTCGACATTTACAAGAAATTTTTCAACACCAATGCCGACGAGCGTAACCAGGTGCTGATCGGCCGGATAGCCGTTGTCGTGTCGATGGTTATTGCGATCGTTATTTCGCCGTATATGGGTATCGACAAGAAAGGCGGTTTCCAGTTCATTCAGGAGATGACGGGGCTTGTTTCGCCGGGTGTGTTTGCGGCTTTCGCGCTGGGCTTCTTCTGGAAACGAACCAACTCGGCGGCAGCGCTCTTCGCCATTGTAGGGGGATTTCTGCTGGCCTTTGGCATGCAGGAGTTGTATGCCAACATTCCGTTCATTGACCGGATGGGGATCGTGTTCCTGATCTGCGTAGCGGTGATGGTCGTGATCAGTCTGATTTCGCCAAGCGATAAAGGGCTTGACATTGATGCGTCCATGTTTAAAACCTCACGTACGTTCACGACCGGAGGGGTAATCATCGTGGCGGTACTTACGCTTCTGTACGCGTATTTCTGGTAAAAGCACCATGCAGGGCCTACCGATACGTATCGGTAGGCCCTGCTGCGTTAAACGAAAGCCTGAACAACCGATTGAATGACCAGTTCGTCGGCTTCAATCCGCTCATACTCGGAAGGAATGGTCGACGCCATCGACACGGCGGGCTGCCGATACGCCATAGGACTGGGTTGAGATCGGCTGCCGCTCAGGTGGATAGCTGTAAGGCCAGCTTCGCGAAACAGCCCGGCGTTACGTGCCGATACGCCGGCTCCGGCCATGATCTCGATTCGTCCGGCGGCCTGGCGAACCAGTTCGCGAAGCAGCGGGATACCCGCTTCTGCTTTCGGCTGCTGGCCAGATGTCAGAATGCGTTCGGCACCGGTCCGAATGATGGCTTCGAGCGCTTCGGCCGGGTTGCGGGTCATATCGAAGGCCCGGTGGAACGTAACGGGCAGTGGTCGGGCAAGTTCAACGAGTTTATGGGTAGTGGCTTCATCGACGGTACCGTCTGCGTGCAGTACGCCCAGTACGAGACCATCAGCGCCCAGTTGTCGGGCTGTTTCGATGTCGGCCTGCATCACGGCCAGTTCAGTGTCGCTGTACAGAAAGTCACCGCCCCGGGGTCGGATCATAACGTAGATGGGAAGTGACACAGCCTGACGAACCTGCCGGATCAGACCGGCACTTGGGGTAATACCGCCTTCGCTCATACCTCCGCATAACTCAATACGGGTAGCACCGGCGCGCTCAGCCGCCAGACACGAAGCCAGTGAATAGGCACAAACTTCAACGGTCATTTCGAAAAGAGAGATTTTGTATCCTGATACAAATTTGTACGCGTTACCGCACAAAACGTATAGTAGAGTAAGTTAAAAAAACTATTATTGGCAAAAAAAGAGCCACAATCGTTCATTAATTCGCTGACTCAAAACAAAGCCGCATTCTGGTAGTTAATGGCCTAAATCCGGCTTATTGCCCTTTTATAAACATTTTTCGGGAAAAGGTCTTGGATATAAAGTTTTTTTTACTTTTGCACCCTTGTTGAAAAAAAGATAATAACTATAAAACTGACTATGTATTGGACACTTGAACTGGCATCCTATCTCGAAGATGCTCCCTGGCCCGCTACCAAGGATGAGTTGATTGATTACTCTATCCGCTCCGGTGCTCCGTTAGAGGTAGTAGAAAATTTACAGGAACTTGAAGACGACGGCCAACCGTACGAAAGCATTGAAGAAATCTGGCCGGATTACCCGACCAAAGACGATTTCTTCTTTAACGAAGATGAATATTGATCAGGGGATGATCTAAAAAGGCGTCGCTTGTAGAAACGACGCCTTTTCACGACCTCTGCGGAGCTACACTTACAAGACCAGATCTACACAGTTGCCGAACTAGACTTGCTGGCCGACCGACGAGGCAGCACGTCGTATTTTTTTGGGGCATACAGAAAGCCGAAGGCTTCGGCTCCTTCTTTGGTATGAACCTGGTGATGAACGTAGTGAGCCCGGATAATACGCTGCAGGTACGGGCTCTTCGCTTTGAATTTAATCTTCACCCGGCGGTGAACGATGACGTCGTGGAAGAGAAAGTAAAATACACCATATAACGTCACCCCAGCGCCAATCCAGGCTAAAAAGCGCCACTCGGGAATTTCGACCCCGCTGATGATCAGCGTAATGGCTACTGTGCTGAAAACCAGGGCAAACAGATCGTTCCATTCAAAAAAACCCTTGTGGTGGTTGTGGTGGTCATGGTGCCAGCTCCACAGAAAACCGTGCATCACATACTTGTGCGTAAACCACGCTACACCCTCCATAAATACAAAAGTTCCCAAAACTAAGGCAACGTTTACCAGCATTTCTGTGTTAGTTAAGTAGCAATAACTTGTTACGTCTCGACTTGAATAACGGTTTGCGATGCCTAAAAGTTGGCGGCTTATCCACAACAATTTAACGCAAAATAGAGATGTAGTATAGAGAGTTGCAAATTTGGTAGAAAGCCGTAACTTTAACACGATTCAGTGCTCAATCACTCGAACACATCGGTTATGGACTATCGAGCGCTCAAAGACCTGGTCAGACGGGGCGAGGGCAGCAATTTAGAGTTCAAACTGAAAACGAACCATCCCGAAAAAATTATTCGGGGCGTCGTCGCTTTCGCTAACACAAACGGCGGCATAATGCTCATCGGCGTGGGCGACGACCGCACAATTCCAGGCCTCAAGTACGCCGACGAAGACGAGTACCTGCTCGTTCGGGCCATCGACAAGTATTGTTTCCCCAAAATCAGTTACTCTATTGAACGGGTGTCGCTCTTCGATGAGCGGGAGGTTTTGGTGATTCGGGTGCCCCCCAGTCCAAACAGGCCGCATTACATCATCCCCGATCTGGCTGATCCCGAGAACAAAAAGGCGTATGTGCGCGTGGCCGACAAATCGGTGCAGGCCAGTAAGGAAGTGCGTGAAATTATGAAAGGCGAGCGCGCGGCCCGCGACATTCGGTTTACGTACGGAGACAAGGAACATAAACTGATGCAGCATCTCGGCGAGCACAACAGCATCACGGTTGATCTGTTTGCTTCCATAGCCGGGGTGTCGCGAAAAATTGCTTCCCGAACACTTGTGCTGCTGGTCCTGGCAAACGTACTTGAAATCCACCCCAGCGATGTAATGGATAAGTACACCAGCCGCGCTATCTGATTACACGGATCTGGAACGCTGTGTTGCGCAAATCCGTGTAATCAACAGCCAGATTCGGATCACCGGCAAAGTTCGCTCAGCAGGGCCTCCACCTGATCGTAAGCGTATTGAAGCTGCTCGTCGCTTGTGCAGTAGGGTGGCATGAAGTACAGCACATTGCCAAGAGGGCGCATCAGGACGCCCCGTTCCAGAAGAAAGTTATACGCTACGTCGCGAATGGTGTTGAAGTACGACGTTCCGCCTTCGGCTACCAGGTCAAACGCGAGCAGTGTGCCCCGCTGCCTGACACTAGCCACAGCGCCGGATCGGGATAGCCGCTGTCTGAAGGCAGCGTGATGCGCAGCAATACGCTCAAGATTAGCCAGTGTAGCCTCCGACAACGTCAGATCAAGGCTGGCCAGTGCGGCTGTGCAGGCCAGCGGGTTAGCAGTGAATGAGTGTCCGTGGAACAGGGTTTTGAATTTATCGTCCGACAGAAAGGCATCGTAGATAGGCTGCGCGCAGGTTGTTACGCCCAAAGCCATCGTGCCCCCGGTCAGCCCTTTGGACAGGCACATCAGATCGGGCTTCTCTTTCAGATAATGTGAAGCAAACAGGCGGCCGGTTCGGCCAAAGCCGGTCATTACTTCATCGGCGATGATCAATGCGCCATTACGTCGTGCCAGTTGAAACAGCCTGTCTAATACGTCGGGTTCGTACATAATCATCCCGCCGGCCCCCTGAACCAATGGCTCCACAATAAATGCGGCAACATCTTCAGTAAAGAGCGATTCGGCGAGTTGAAGTACGGCCTCTTCCTGACCGGGCACGGGAGCGGGGATGTAATCGACATCAAACAGGAACGGGGCAAACGGTGCTGTAAAGGCGCTACGTCCGCCAACCGCCATCGCACCAAACGTATCGCCGTGGTAAGCACCGTCCAGGGCTATAACCTTCTGTCGGGGCTGACCAAGGTTATGCCAATACTGAAACGCCATTTTCAGGGCCACTTCGACGGCCGTCGAGCCGTTGTCGGAATAGAAGACCTTAGCCTGATTGGAGGGCAGAACTGGCAGCAGGCGTTCGGCCAGCTCGACGGCGGGCTCGTGGGTGAAACCGGCAAAGATGACGTGTTCGAGCGTACGTAGCTGAGCAGCTACCCGCTCGGCAATGTATGGATGCGCATGGCCATGTAAATTCACCCACCACGACGAAATCATATCCAGATACGTCTGGCCGTTGGCGCCGTACAGCACAGACCCTTCGGCGCGAACGATAGGAATGGGCAACGGCGCCGTTTGCATCTGCGTAAACGGATGCCAGATAACGGCCTTGTCCCGTTCAGCGAGCGATGGGTTATTTGAAGACGGCAGAGAATTGCTGAGCGTACTGTTGGATAACATCGGGAGTAATGGCTGGCTCCTGCCCAATTCGGCCGAGGCAGGGCAGGTTGGTGTAATTCAGGATAAAGGTTTCTGTAGCCGGCACTGTCGGTCCATTGAAGAGCAGGCCGACCAGATCAATGTTCCGATTGCGGCAGGCCTCAACCGAGAGCAGCGTGTGGTTGATGCTGCCCAGATAATTGCGGGAAACCAGCACAACTGGTAAACCCAGCTGCTGCACGAGATCAATGTTCAGGTCACGGTCATTAAGCGGAACCATCAGACCCCCAGCCAGTTCGACGATTAACGCGTTGTCGGTTTGCGGCAGCCGGATGGTGTTCATGTCAATTGTAACGCCGTCGATTGCGGCTGCTGCGTGGGGCGATAGCGGCTCGCGCAATCGGTATGCTTCCGGGTGAAACTGAGACCTGGTGTTACGGATTAGCCGCTTAACCGTTTCGGTATCGGAATCCTCCAGCGCCCCCGATTGAACAGGTTTCCAATAGTCAGCCTGCAACGCTTCAACCAGTACCGCCGACGTAACGGTCTTGCCGATTTCAGTGCCGATTCCGGCGATAATAAATTGGTTTGGTGTTCGCATAAAGTGTATCTGCGCACGGATAAAATCCGCAACATCGGTCATCCATGCAATTGATGGACTAGCTTTTTATGAGTAGCAACAACGTATTGATTTCTTCCTCAGAGTTAAACGCGTGAATACAGACCCGTAGCCGTTCCTGACCGATTGGTACAGTTGGGCTGAGGATGGCCCGCACGTCGAAGCCGGCCTGCTGCGCTTTAGCCGCCACACTTCGGGCCGCGTCGTTACCGGGAACAATAAGACATTGAATCGGGGATTCGCTATCGGTCCACAGCGTATCGGGCAGAAGCTCATGCGCTTTCTGTTTAAAATAACGTACCCGTTTATGAACTTCCCGCTGAGCATGAGGCTCGTGCTGAAGGTGTCGATGAGCGCACCGAATGGCCAGCAAGCTATGCGGGGGTAAGGCCGTAGTGTAGACGAACGACCGCGCAAAATTAACGAGATAGTCACGTAGTACGGCCGGGCCAACCACAGCCGCACCGTGAACGCCCAACGCTTTTCCGAACGTATGCACCCGCGCAAAAACCCGGTCCTGCAAACCAAGCGCGACGACCAGGCCCTCGCCATTGGGTCCGTATACACCCGTTGCGTGCGCTTCATCAACAAGCAGAGCGGCACCGTAGTGGTCGCATAGGTCAGTCAGGTCACGCAAAGGCGCCTGATCACCATCCATGGAATAAACAGATTCGACAGCAACAAACACCTGACCGGTGGCCTGACGAAGTTTATGTTCAAGGTCATTCAGATCATTGTGGCCGAATCGATGGCGAGTTGCGTAACTGAGCCGGGCGCCGTCGATCATACTGGCATGAATGAGTTCGTCGGTCAGCAGCGTATCGCCCCGTTGCGGAAGGTTGGCCAGCAGGCCGATATTGGCATCGTACCCGGAGTTGAAAATCAGGCTGGCTTCCGTTTGATAGAAGCCGGCTAACTCACTTTCAACGGCTTCGGCGAGGGCCGTGTGCCCCGCTAACAACCGCGACCCGGTTGCCCCTGTCCGGTTGTTCACGTGCTCAAGATCGGCTTGTCGGATAGCGTCCTTCAGGCTCGTCGACCGCGCAAAGCCGAGGTAATCGTTGGAGCAAAAATCAATGAGCTCATCTGCCGTACGAAGCTGCCGGAGCAGTCCTGCCTGCTGCCGACTGGCTAAGCGATAACGTAGCTGGTCATGTATCGTGGCTGAAAAAGACAACATGCCACAAAGGTACGATGTCTCGTGAAGAAGACGGATGCTGGAGAGAGGATATAGGAAAATGTGAATAAACCTATAGTTATCCACATAATTTGTGTGGATAACTATAGCGCAATGTTAATTTTCCAACAAAAAATGATTAAACGGTATGGTAATTGCCGTAACAAAAAAGGCCGCAATTAGTTAAGCGTCTATCGTCAGCACAATCTTGCCGAACTGTTTGCCGTCGGCCATTCGACGCAACGCCTGCTCTGTTTCTTCCAGCCGAAACGTTTCGTCCAGTATCGGGATGAGTCGATACCGGTTAACAAACGATACCATGTCGGCGAATTCATGCTCTGTGCCCATGGTCGTGCCGTATATATTGAGTTGTTTGAAAAATACTTTCGGCACAACCACATCGGTGATGTTGCCGGTCGTGCCGCCAAAGATGACAATCCGGCCACCCGGCGCGGCTGCATCAACGAGTTTTGCGAAACCGGGTCCGCCCGCGCTGTCGATTATGACATCAAAGTAGCCAGTACGTCCGCCACCGGTTTCGGTCATCAGGGTCTTGAGCCAGTCGGTCTGGTGGTAGTTGACCCCGCCCCTGGCTCCCAGCGCTTTGGCTTTCTCCAGCTTTTCGTCGGAACCGGACGTAACCCACACTTCGGCCCCGGCGGCAACGGCAAATTGAAGCGCGGTCAGGGCTGCCCCCCCACCAATGCCCGTGATCAGTACCTTTTCGTGCCGCTCGTCTGTGTGCAATCCAGCCCGCGTCATCAGGGCTCGCCAGGCCGTTATGCCAACCAGCGGCAAAGCGGCTGCCTGTTCAAACGACAGGTGGCTGGGCTTATGGTGCAGATACCGCGCGTTAAGGGTTGTGTATTCGGCGAACGTACCGTTGTCAGGCATGCCGAATATTTTAAAGTCAGGACCGTAGAATCTGGGGTTGCTGCCCCAGTTGTGCGAGCAGTTGAGCATGACCTCCCGGCCTTTCCAGACCGGATCGACACCCTGGCCAACGTCAAACACAACTCCAGCCCCATCGGAGCCGAGAATAACGGGGAGTTTGATGCCCGGGTATAGTCCCTGCTGAATAAACACGTCACGGTGGTTCAGAGCCGCGGCTTTGAGCTGAACCAGCACCTCGCCCGGCTGGGGAACTGGCGTTGGTACGTCGATAAGCTGAACAGGTTGATGAGTGGCAGACAGTTGAATGGCTTTCATTTTTTCGCGGTACGTTGGATATTGGATGGTAGATTGTAGACTTGCGGACGGTTCGTCATTCTACATCTACTGTCCAGTATCCAACGGCTAAGAAGTTATGATTCGGTTCTTTAACGAAGATATTAATTATAAACTCCCCCAGAAACAGATTACCCGTCAATGGCTTAAACGGCAGGCTGAACGCGAAGGGTATGCGGTGGGGGACCTGAACTACATTTTCTGCTCCGACGAGTACGTACTTCAGGTCAACCGCGACTACCTGCAGCACGATTATTACACCGACATCATCACCTTCGATCAGGGTGAGGAAGAGGGCAAAATTGAGGGTGATATTTTCATCAGTGTGGAGCGTGTGACCGATAATGCCAGGCAATTGAACCTGTCAGTCGAGCAGGAAATGCGCCGGGTGCTGGCCCACGGTCTCCTGCACCTGTGCGGGTATGGGGATAAGACGGATGAGGAAGTACAACTGATGCGGACCAAGGAAGATGAATGGTTAGAAAATTGGTAATCAGTGCTTCGTATATGGATTAATGCTATCTCATCTTATAAAACTGCTACTATAATGGGCAAATTCGTCATCAATACCCGCAAGAATGGGGAATATCAGTTTCAGTTAAAAGCCGGTAATGGCCAGGTTATTCTGGTTAGCGAGGGATACACATCGCTGAGTGGCTGCGAGAACGGTATCGAATCGGTAAAAAAGAACGCGCCCAACGATGACCGATATGATCGCAGAACAACCGAGTCGGGCAAGTTTCGGTTTAACCTCAAAGCCGGAAACGGCCAGGTAATCGGAACCAGCGAATCATACGAAAGCGAAAGCGGCCGGGACAATGGGATTGAATCGGTCAAGAAAAATGCACCCGATGCGGAGGTCGTAAACGAAGCGTAATTAAAAGAATAACCAAAGGCGTCAGCGTATGAACGTGTACGCTGACGCTTTTACGTAGGTCCCAGTACCGACCCAACGTGTACCAGCTCAGGCATGTACCTTACTCCTATCAGAACCCTGTGGGGCGATCTGCGTACCCAGTTCCAGGCTGATTTCAAAGTTAATCTGTACGTAGCGACGGCCTGCTACGTTGCGCTGCTCATTTGTGTTAACTACGCGATTGACCTCGAAGACAGTTATATTGATGGCGATCTGACCAATCCGTGGCGCCCGCTGATGTACGCTGGTTTATACATGACATCGTACTACGGGGCGGTCTGGATCTGGACCCGCTTTCACCGTCGTCCGGACGTTTGGCATAACCCCAAATTCTGGACGTATAGTCTGACAGGTTTGCTGATTTATTCGTACTACGCCGGCTTTTACGGATACGCTGTCTGGAGCGAGCGGCTGTTTGATGGCCAGCTTTACGTCTTCTCCTACAAATGCCTCAGTAATCTGCATTCGGTCGTAACGGTAGCCGTGCCGTTGTATTTGTTCTACCGACTGGTTGACCGGCAGCCGAGTGGGTTTTACGGTATGGTGCCGAAACGGAAAGGATTATCCATTTATGGGTTGCTGCTGGCGCTGATGGTTCCGCCTATTGCCATTGCCTCTTTTCAGCCGGACTTTCTGGAGTCCTATCCAACCTACCGCGGAACCGATGCCGACGAGTTCTTCGGCGTGCCGGAATGGGTACCGGCCCTGGTATATGAATTGTGTTACGGCTGGGATTTTATCCCCACCGAGCTGGTTTTTCGCGGGTTTCTGGTTATTGGAATGAGTCGGTTTCTCGGACAGGGCGCTATTTTGCCTATGGTAGTCTGCTACGCAAGCATTCACTTTGGTAAGCCGCTGGGCGAAACCATTTCGTCGTTGTTCGGCGGTTATCTGCTGGGTGTGCTGGCTTTGTACACACGTAGCATCTGGGGTGGGCTACTCATCCATATTGGTATTGCATGGGGAATGGAAATAGCCGCTTTTGTGCAAACGGCTTTGTAGATAGTACGTCGTTTCCGGACGTTGTAAATAGTTGGCTATTAAATAAAAACACCGTTAAATAAGTAGCGTATTTCGGGCAATAACGGATTGTTTTTCTAACTTGAGAGTTCATTTCAATTTGTGCTTTCCGCTATGTCCACCTTTGATCTGGTACTGGACGCGCCAGCCGACACTCCGCTTGGCCGGGGCATCAAACACATTGGAATTGGTAAGTACGGTAGTAAACCGCTGCCACCTGATCTGTTGGCCGAATGTCGGTCGGCGTTGTCCGATCCATCAACGCACCCGCTGCAACGCGGGGCATTCCTGGGTGCTTTACTGGCTAAGGGACCAACGCCGGACGAGCGTACACTGGAGGACGTTATTGGCAAGGGCGCCTTTTCGCATCCCACTTTTTTTATCAACAAAGTATGTCCTGAACTACCAGTCGGTTTGTTGCCCATTGCGACCAAGCTGGTACGTGGCCATCTGCTTCAGGTCAGTGAAGCGCGTCAACTGGGCGACTATCTGTTCGGAGAAGGCAATTGCGAAACTTTCCGGGGCATGGCGGCCAGCATTATGCGCGTTCGGCATGAAACGAATGACGAATACCAGGGCCTGATGGAAGCGGCCGAATCAACGTTTTCGCCGGGATTTGGTCCCATTACCTGTGCGGACCGGCCACTGGTTCAGTTGGCTGAGCCCTTCGACGGGGTTGAGAACGGCTACCTGATTACGCCTGTTCTGGCTAATTTTTTTCAGAAACGAGGGTATGGGGCCGTGTCGGTTGTCGGACGCTCGGGAGGGCCGAAATTCACGCTCAACGCCCATGATCTGTACATGCACCTGGGGTGTCAGTTTTTGCAAAGTAATCACGAGCTGGATACCCCCCTCGAACCGTTTGGCTGGGTACTCGACCAGAAAGCCCTCTCGCCGGCGCTCAACCGGTGGGTCGACCGGCGTCGTACGATTATCAAACGACCGTTTCTGGCCACGTTAGAAAAGGTGCTCAACCCCTGCCACGCCCGAATTCTGGTGACGTCGGTGTTTCATATTACCTACCAGATCAAAATGGCGGAACTCGCGCTGCTGGCAGGTTTCGATGCGGCCATTGTGCTCAAACGCGGCCTGGAAGGTTCATTGGCGCCTTCAACTAGTCGGGCGAGCGGAGTGCTCTGTGCCGTGCGGACGCCCAAAGGACATCTGTTTTATCAGCACTTTGAGGCCGATCTACCGGCTTTTGTTCCGTTCCGGACCGAGTCTGAAACCCACCACGACCATCCGCAGGCTTCCGACAACGCCCGGCTGATTCGTCAGTTTTTACGAACCGGTCACAGCGACGACGCTGACTTTGACAACCGGGTTCGCTTTGCCGAAGCACTTTACGGTCGTGGGCTTGACTGGGTTGAGGGGCAACTGAAATAAAGCGAATCGATTCCTGAAGGGCGCTTGCTCGACTGCTACGTCGTTGGCGACAAACCCGTACCTTTGCGGTTGGCAACTAGCCACTTTGGCATGACAGACGTACTAATTATTGGCGGTGGTATTGTAGGATTAGCCACCGCTCTGCGATTGAAACAGCA
Organism: Fibrisoma montanum; assembly: GCF_003583365.1. Lineage (GTDB taxonomy): Bacteria > Bacteroidota > Bacteroidia > Cytophagales > Spirosomataceae > Fibrisoma > Fibrisoma montanum. The sequence continues at coordinate 1,069,644 of NZ_QXED01000001.1, read as the reverse complement.
ACGACCCAACCTGAGCGTCGTATTGCTCGAAAAAGAACCGGCTGTAGCCCGCCATCAGACCGGCCACAACAGTGGCGTTATTCACTCTGGGTTGTACTACAAACCCGGTAGCCTGAAAGCGACCAACTGCATTCGTGGCTATCGTATGCTGCTCGATTTCTGTGATCAGGAAGGTGTACCTTATGAGCTTTGCGGTAAACTTGTCGTAGCGACCAAACAGGAGGAAATTCCCCAGCTCAATACGTTACATGAACGGGGGCAACTGAATGGCCTGGGCGGACTGCGTATGCTGACATTGGCCGAAATTCGGGAGATTGAGCCGCATGTCAATGGCGTTGCGGGTATGTTTGTGCCGCAGACGGGCATCATCGATTACAAGCAGGTCTGCGAAAAACTGGCCGAGAAGTTCCAGGCATTGGGTGGCGACCTGCGCCTGGGCGAACGTGTCGAGCAGGTAACGCCCGGTACCAGCCTGTCCATCGTGGTGACTACGAAAGGCCGCTATGAAACCAGGCTGGTGGTGAATTGTGCGGGTCTGTATTCTGACAAGATTGCTCAGCTAACGCAGCCGGGCGGGGTTGACCTGCGCATTGTACCGTTTCGGGGCGAGTATTATAAAATTAAGCCGCAGAAGCACTATCTCGTCCGGAACCTGATCTATCCGGTGCCTGATCCGAATTTCCCATTCCTGGGCGTTCATTTTACCCGCATGATTCATGGCGGGGTGGAGGCTGGTCCCAACGCAGTGCTGGCCTTTCAGCGGGAGGGTTACCGCAAGTCGGACATCAACGTAAAAGAATTATTCGAAACGCTGACCTGGCCGGGTTTTCAGAAGGTAGCCGCCAAATACTGGGAAACGGGCCTTGGCGAAATGTACCGTTCGTTTTCCAAGTCAGCGTTTACCAAGGCGTTGCAGGCGCTGATTCCTGAGATACAGGAAGCCGATCTGGAAGAGGGGGGCGCGGGTGTCCGGGCGCAGGCCTGTGATCGCACGGGTGGTTTGCTGGACGACTTCGCCATTCTGGAGAGTGAGCGGGCCATCAACGTCTGCAACGCACCATCGCCGGCCGCTACGTCGTCGCTGTCCATAGGGCAGACCGTGTCGGAGAAGGTGCTGGCGCGGTTCTGATATTTTACTGTCAGGACGCGAATTGTACGCCAAGGCCGCTAATCGGGATTTGCAATCCCGATCTACCCTGTCGAAGATTGTCAATCTGAACTTGTCCGGGAGAATTTAATTATAAATTCATGGCAGAGAGGGTCGGGATTGCAAATCCCGACCAGCAGAGTTCTCACCCTGAAGGGACCGAATTTATAATTACTTTATCGGCGGTAACTTGGGTGGGTGTTCTCCGATGGCCATCAAGGCACGACGCAGATTTTTGAGCGGTTTGCGATTGAGCCGAAGTACGTCAATTGTTACCCGACCGATAGCTGTTTTACCCACCAGTCCCGTCAGCGAATCGTCCCAAAGAAAGTGATCCTCCCAGACCATTGTTCGGGGGTTGAACAGAGGAGCCAGTTCTTGAGAAACGACATCGAGCGACTCGACTGTATCCGATTTGTAGACATTACAGCCGATGCACGAGTAGGCCAAATTGTCCAGTTCGCTGGTGCCTTGCCGGGTACGTGGAATGATATGCTCAATGGAAAAAGGTTCGGTAGCAAAATCAGCCGGTGATTGGCAGTATTCGCAGTACCCTTGCGAGCGTTGGATTACTGCTTGTTTTCGTTTGCCCGTAATCTTTCATGGCTTGTACCAAGCCCTAACTGCTGCATCAGGTCACGAACGGTAGTATGGCGAAGACGGGCCAGAGTGGTGAGGTATTTGAGTCGGCGAACGGTCAGGTTCTCCGTTTTTTCAATCAGTCGCACTAGTTCATCGTGCTCGGCTGGTGTAAGGCCATCTTGCCGAAGTTTCTGCTTAAGGGCCCGAAGCCGTTGAACCTGTACTGTTGGAAGCCCTTTGTTAATTCGTTTGAGCAACAAAGCTTCCTCTTGCTGAGGGTATGACCGGCGCACGCGCAAAGACACTACCTGATCGATAAAATCATCCAGGGTGCGGTTGTCCAATTGTTCGGCTTCCCGAAGAAGTGTCTGAGCTTGCAGGTTCATCAGGGGGGAAAGAGCGGTTAACTGAACACAAATATAACGTAAATAAACACGATTCTGGCGAAAAGCAAAGGTCGTTTCCCTATTCCGCTGGTCGAGATTTGCTTTGCTGATCGGGATTGCAAATCCCGATCTATCCTGTCGAAGATTTTCAATCTGAACTTGTCCGGGAGAATTGAATTATAAATTCATGGCAGAGAGGGTCGGGATTTGCAATCCCGACCAGCGGAGTGTTAACCTATGAATTATTGACGTCTTTACGGTGAAAACAAACCATTGATCCGGAAATCAGGTTCTGATGAAGACCAAGGTTTAACCAAAATCAAATCGCACCATGAATGCTATCAATCAGGTTGATGTGCTGAATACTCCTTCCGATCTGGAGGAATCTGGCCGGGAAAAAGTTGCTGAGTCGTTGAATCGGTTAATTGCCGATTTGTTCGCTTTGTACATCAAGACGAAGAATTACCATTGGCACGTGTCAGGCCGGCATTTTCGGGACTATCACCTGCTGCTCGACGAGCAGGCCGATCAGATCATTGCGACGATCGATCCGCTGGCCGAGCGAGTGCGCAAAATCGGTGGCAATACCATCCGGTCGGTGGCTCACGTAGCGCAGTTGCAGCGTGTGAAAGACAACGACGAGGACTTTGTGGCCCCCCGCGATATGCTGGCTGATTTGGTAGAAGAAAACAAAAAGCTGGCGCATAACATGCGGGAAACCCACGAAGTGGCAGATGATGCAAAGGATGTGGCAACCGCCAGCCTGTTAGAAAACTTTATCGACGAAGCCGAACAGCGGGTATGGTTCCTGTTCGAAGCCTCGCGGGAGGTGGCTTAAACTAAATAAAGAGCTTGAAGGGCGGGTTCCTTTTCGGTCAGACAGCTGAAGAGAAGCCCGCCCTTCGTATGTTTGTTACGTATGAAAGTTCGTCCCAGCGCCCTGATCTGGCGCTCTACTCAATTAGCTACCGACGTTTTATTGATGCATTACCGCTACGGAGGCCATGATGTGTTTGCCCTGCCGGGGGGAAACCCTGACCGGAACGAAACCTTACCGCAGACCGTTACCCGCGAGTTGCAGGAAGAGTTGGGCGTAACCGCCGATGTTGGAACGATGGTGCTGGCTGGTGAGATGCTTCTGTCGCAACGTAATGACGATGTACTGCACGTGGTTTTTGCCGCCAGCAACCTACAGGGTGAACCCGTGCTTAACCCCGCCGAAACCTCGGCTATTGATCTGGTCTGGAAACCGCTGGACGAATTAGATCGCCTGAATTTATACCCGAATGTTGGCCTTCACATTCAGCGGTGGTTCAACAGCGCTATTGACTTAGGCTATGTTGGGCGGATTGAACAGGCTTACTTTGACTAAGGCTGCCGCCAACCATACCGATGGCACTGGCCAGTAGTCCGTACATCATCGGTGGGTATTCGGTTTCAACCCAAAGGCAGAGTAACCACACCCCAAATCCGAGGCTGATGGATGCCAGGCAACCAATCAGATTGGCTCGTTTCCAGTAGATCCCGGCCAGCAGCGGCACAAACAGCGACACCAGACTGAATGCGGACGACTCGCCAACGAGGTCAAAAATGTTCATGTCGCGGGTGGTACTCATCCAGACGCAGATGACCGTAATGACCACTACTGCCCAGCGAATGGTACGCAGCAGCGCCTGATCAGTCAGGTCAGGCTTGAAAAACTTGACAATGTTTTCGCCGAAGACGGTCGCCGGTGCCAGAATCGCCCCGCTCGATACGCTCAGGATGGCTGAGGTAACCGCTCCGAAAAACAGAATTTGCAAGAACAGATTGCCGTGGCGCAAGACCATGTTCGGGATAAGGAGCTGATTGTCAGTGGGGAGGTCGGGGTGCAAAATTCTGGCGCTCAACGCAATGAAAAGCGGCAACATGGCAATAGTCAGGTAAAGCCCTGACGCCAGATACGACGCCCGCACGGACGTATCTTCCGACTTAGCCGCCATCACGCGCTGAAAAATGTCCTGCTGCGGAATAGAGCCGAGGCCGATGGTAAACCAGGCGGCCAGGTACTCAATCCAGTCCTTAAACGTATTGTGGGGCAGAAAACGGAAGAAACCGGGTGGTGTGCGTTGCTCAATCGTTTTCCAGCCACCTACGTCCTGCCAGAGCATAACGGTCAGCACGATCAGGGCAATGACGATAATAAGATTGTGAAAAAAATCAGTGATTGAGATTGACCACATCCCCCCCAGCAAGGTATAGATCATAACAATCAGGGCACTGAACAAAATGCAGTACTCCCGCTCTATGCCTGTTACTACGTTCAGAACAATGCCGATGGCGATTAACTGGGCCGCGATCCAGCTGAAGTATGATGGAATGACAATGATCGCCGACAGCAATTCCGCCGACCGACCGAAACGGCGGTTAAAGTAATCCGAAAAGGTGGTGATGTTCAGTCGATACAGCGGCCGGGCAAAGAATGCACCGACCAGGAACAGGCAGAGAGCCGACCCAAACGGTTCTTCAATTACCGCCGGAATACCATCCTTGACAAACATGGCCGGAGCCCCCATAATCGTTTCGGAGCCGAACCAGGTTGCAAACGTGACAGAAGCCGCCAGCACCAATGGCAGCCGTCGGCCCGCCAGCACGAAATCCTGCGAGGTCGTTACGCGCCGGGCCGCCCATGCCCCGATAGCAATGTTGGAAAGGAGGTAGAGGGTGATGAATAGCAGAAGCATGATGGCTGTTTAAACGCAGAGGAACAGAGGATGCGCAGAGGTCACGGAGTTTTTCTCTGCGATCTTTGCGTCTTCTCTGTTCCTCTGCGTTTAGAAAAAATTATAACCGAACCGTGGCGGGCAGGTACTTCGCAATCAGGTCTTCGTAGTACGGTTTCAGTTCGCTGACAACCGGTGGTTTCGGGCTTTTGGAGTACAGGTCATACGGGTTGAAGGCCTTCACCCACTTGAACATCGCCCGGTCATGATCGTCCATCAGGTGATCATACGCATGCTCGCGGTGCTGCGCGTAGAACGAGTGGTACCGGATCATGTACAACGCCGGCTCGGGCAGGTAATCTTTAGTGATCTGATACAGGTACTCATCGTGTCCCCACGACATGTGTACGTTCTTCAACCCGCAGTTTGGCTCGTAAACACCGAATTTCGTGTTAAACCGTTCGTCGTACGTATCGGGATTATCGGCAAAGAACTCCGGATACACAATCTTGTCGGAGTGAGCGCAACCTACCGGAAACGTATCACCTACAACCGCCCATTGCGGCTCCCCAAATAAACACAGCACCTTACCCATGTCGTGCAGAAAGCCCGTAAGCACAAACCAGTCCGGATGCCCATCAGCGCGGATGGCTTCAGCGGTTTGAAGCAGGTGCTGGAGCTGGTCAAGTTCAATGTCCGGGTCGGAATCGTCGACCAGCGTATTCAGGAATTCCATAGCGCCCCAAACCGGCATCTCCTTCTTGTCGAACTTGAGGAACTCGCGCTCCTTCTCCATCACGAAGTCGTAGGTCTGGTACTTATGATTGAGCCGGTAGAACTCACGTACCGTATCACGCTCAGGATCGTCGTAGTTGCGGTATTCTTCCTTGGCTTTATGCTCCGGTTGGGCCGCGTTCGGTTCAGGATAGCGGATCAGCAGATCGTCTTCCCACTGCTCAAGGCTCGCCAGCGGGCTGTGTTCGGTTGGGGTATGTGCTGTCATAAGGGTCAATTTTTGTGTGTAAACTTACTAATTATCAATTGGTTTTTAAACGCTAAGGGGATAGAGCTTACGCAGAGGGCGTAAAGGCCTACCAGAATAGGGTATAAAGAACCGTTAGAATACCCAGGATTGCGACTGATCCGGCAACGAACGAGGGGGTGACGCGGAACATGTGCTGGTCGACGGCCAAGCCCCTGGCGCTTCGGCGACCGGCTGAATCGGTTAACGTGATCAGTACCATCACCGCTACGTCGATGCAGAATACCCACATGGTTCGGTGCAGAAACGGAATAGGATCGGCGTCGACACCAACGGCGGCCATGAGCTCCGGCCAAAACTTAAGCACTGTCGAAAACGGGATGGTCAATATGGCGACGGCCAGGGCTGCTTTGGTCGTTGTCCGCTTCCAGAACAGACCCAGCAGGAAAATGGCAAAGACGCCGGGCGTAATGAAATTGGTGTATTCCTGAATGTACTGGTAAACCTGATCGAACGAACGGAGCATCGGGGCCAGCACGACAGCCACTACAAAAGCGACGACAACGGCGATTCGGCCTACGTTGACCAGCTTTTGTTCGGACGCGTTTTTGTCGAAAAACTTCTTGTAGATGTCGAGCGTAAAAATGGTCGAGATGGAGTTGCACTTCCCGGCCAGCGACGCAACAACAGCCGCCGTTAATGCCGCAAACGCTAACCCTTTCATGCCGGTCGGAAGCAGGTTCATCAGCACTGGATACGCCTGGTCGGGCTTAACGGTGCCGTTGGCATCGGTCATGGCCTGCTGGAACGTACCATTCTGGAACAGCACAAAAGCGGCAATACCCGGAATGACCACAATCAGCGGAATCATTAGCTTCAGGAAAGCCGCGAATAGAATGCCGCTGCGGGCCGTCTTCAGATCGGCTCCCAGGGCGCGCTGGACAATGTACTGATTACAACCCCAGTACGACAGGTTGTTGATCCACATGCCACCTAATACCAGCGACATGCCCGGTAGGTCGTCGTAATGCGGATGGCCTTTCTCGAAATACATATGAAAATGGCTGTCGGCCTGCCGGTGCAGAGCCTGTAAGCCGTCCCAGACGCTGTTGCCGCCAATTTTGTCAGCCACCAGTTGCAGGGCCAGATAGGTAACAACCAGCCCACCACACACCAGCACGATCACCTGGATCACGTCGGTATAGCCGATGACCTTCATGCCGCCCAGCGTAATGAAAATGGCGAAAACAGCCAGCGCGATGGTACACGTATTGAACGAAATACCCGCCAGTGATTCGATGGCAATGGCCCCGAGGTAAAGAATGGAGGTCAGGTTAACCAGTACGTAAACTATCAGCCAAAAAATGGCCAGAATTGTACTGACCGTATCATTATACCGCTGCGCCAGGAATTGCGGCATGGTATAGATGTGATTTTTCAGGTAGATGGGAATGAAAAATACGGCCACGATGACCAGCGTAGCGGCTGCAATCCATTCGTACGACGATATGGCCAGGCCCATAGCAAAACCAGAGCCGGCCATGCCGATGAAGTGTTCGGCCGAAATATTGGAGGCAATCAGCGACGCCCCAATGGCCCACCAGGTCAGCGAGCCCTCAGCCAGAAAGAAATCCTTAGTGTTTGTTTCGGCCGTTTTCCGGCGTCGATATACCCAGTAGCCGTAGCTGACAACAACAATGAAGTAAACGAGAAAAACGACGTAATCGGCAAAGGCAAGGTGGTTCATGGACACGGCAGGACTAATCTTCAGAACAAAAAGAAGATACTATTGCAATCTACCGTGTCTGCCCACAAAAAAGCCGGAGCCTGTCTGGCCCCGGCTTTTAGTAGTCTCGATTTGTTAAACGATCCTCAGTTTAGCAAAGCTCAATAGCAAGGTCCGCTCACCGGCCGTATCAAACTGAATGGTAGCCTTGCGCTCAGTGCCGTTGATGTCCATACTCTTTACAATGCCGAAGCCAAACTTCGGGTGTTCGACCTTCATGCCCGAAGCCAGCTTCGACGTATCGCTCGGAGCAAAGTCGGCAGAAGGTGTATGCGTTGAGGTTGGCTGCGGAGCCTGCCGTTGCGCTGTGCGCTGCGCCAATGAGCGCACGAAGCTCATTGAGCCGCCCGATGGCGTATCGTTGCGGTCGCGAACTTCACGTTCCGGCCGCTCGTAGCTCGCTGATTCCTGTGAAACCGACCGCATCCGCGACATTTTCAAATAACGCTGGTCCATCTCCATCAGGAACCGGCTCGGTTCGCAGACCTTCAGACGACCGTAGTTATAGCGCGTCTCGGCATACGACATCGTCAGGCGTTTCTCGGCGCGGGTGATGGCTACGTAGAACAGTCGCCGTTCTTCTTCCAGGTCGTTGCGGCTTTCGAGCATCATCTGGCTCGGGAACAGATCCTCCTCCAGACCAACAATATAAACGTACTTAAACTCCAGGCCCTTGGCTGCGTGGATGGTCATCAGCGTCACCTTGTCGTTGTCGCCGTCGTCTTCCTTCTCGTCAGCGGTGGTCAGGAGCGATACGGTTTGCAGGAACGCGCCGAGGCTCTTGTCGTCGTTTTCGGGGTTGTCGACAAACTCTTTGATCGCATTAAGCAATTCCTGAACGTTCTCATACCGAGCCAGCCCTTCAACGGTCTTATCCTCGTACAGTTCTTTCAGCAAACCGGACGCTTTGGCAATGTGGGAGGCTACCTCAAAAGCATCTTTCTTGTCCAGAAGGAGCATAAAGCTCTTGATCAGGTCGGCAAAGCCCTCGATGGCGATACCCGCCCGGCCCGCTACGTGTTTGGTAATCTCGCTAACGATCCCCCAGATCGATTCCTGTTTCTCGGCTGCCAATACAGCAATCTTCGCTACGGTCGTGTCGCCGATGCCGCGCTTGGGCAGGTTGATAATCCGCTTGAAGGCTTCCTCGTCGTTCTGGTTGACCGTAAAGCGCAGGTAGGCGATCAGGTCCTTGATCTCTTTCCGCTGGTAGAACGACAGGCCACCAATGATCCGGTACTTGATACTCACCTTCCGCAAGGCTTCTTCAAAAGCCCGCGACTGGGCGTTGGTCCGGTACAGAATCGCGAAGTCGTTGTTGATGAGCGAATCGTTCATTTTAGCTTCGAAGATGGACGAGGCAATCAGCCGCCCTTCTTCGTTATCCGACGACGCTTTAATGATTTCGATCAGCGGACCATCTTCATTGTCGGTGAAGACGTGCTTCTCCAACTGGTTCTTATTCCGGGCAATGATCGAGTTGGCCGCCTGAACGATCGTTTTGGTCGAGCGGTAATTCTGCTCCAACTTGACAATCTTGACGTTCTCTTTACCGTAGTCGCGCTGAAAGTTCAGGATGTTTTCGATGTTTGCCCCCCGGAAGGCGTAGATACTTTGGGCGTCGTCGCCTACAATGCAAATGTTCTGGTGAACGGCCGCCAGTTTGCGCGTGATGAGGTACTGCGATACGTTGGTATCCTGAAACTCATCGACCATCACGTGCTGAAACTTATGCTGATACTTGTGCAGAATGTCCAGGTGATCGCGGAACAGAACGTTCGTGTTGAACAACAGATCGTCGAAGTCCATCGCGTTGGCCTGAAAGCACCGCAGGCTGTATTGCTTGTAGATCCGGCCAATTTCGGGCATTCGTGCCGAAGCATCATCAGCCTGAATGACCGGGTTGTTCAGGTAATCGTCCGGACCAATGAGCCGGTTTTTGGCCCCTGAAATCCGCCCGAAGACGTTGTTGGCCCGGTACACTTTATCGTCCAGGCCCATTTCCTTGATAATGCTCCTGAGCAGCGACTTAGAGTCATCGGTGTCGTAGATGGAGAAATTACTGGTGTAGCCAATGGCTTTAGCTTCAATACGTAAAATCTTGGCGAACACGGAGTGGAACGTACCCATCCAGATGTTCCGGGCTTCGGTGCCTACCACCTTTTCGATCCGGTGGCGCATCTCACCCGCGGCCTTGTTGGTAAACGTCAGGGCCAGAATTCGGAAGGGGTCAACGCCGTTTTCGATAAGGTACGCGATGCGGTACGTCAGCACGCGGGTTTTGCCCGAACCGGCACCCGCTATAATCATCAGCGGTCCGTTGCCGTGCATCACGGCCTCCCGCTGTGGTTCATTCAACCCCGATATATAATCAACCATAAGAAGACGTTAGACAATAGATGCTGGACATTGGATTGACACGCTACCGTTCAGAAATCCAATATCCAGCATCTATACAGATAACAATCAAAACTACGAAAAAATTTGCTGAAGGTCAGTAACGATTCCGGCCGGATGCTCCATTGAATAGGAACTGGCCGCAGGGGTCAGGTAAGTCCTGATTAGTGGCCCTAACTTTCAGCCTGAACGGACTAATGATGACAAAAAGTATGGTTTAGGCGATCAAGAATATACCTTGTACACGTTTTAGTCAGAGAGGTAATGCTATGAAGATCCTTATAATCGAAGATGAAGTTAAAACGCTCCAGAGCATTAAGCAGGGGCTGGAGGAGCATCAGTGGGAAGTTGATGTAGCCTATGACGGAACGTTTGGTTATGAGCTGGCAACCCGATCGCCCTACGCGCTGATCATATCCGATATTATCCTCCCCGGCATAAACGGGCTCGACCTGTGCCGCAAGCTTCGGGCTGCCCAGATCGCAACACCGATCCTGATGCTGACGGCGCTTAGTACGCTTGACGACAAAATTATCGGGCTGGATGCCGGGGCCGACGATTACCTGATCAAACCCTTCGAGTTTCGTGAGCTGATGGCCCGGGTCAGGGCTCTGACCCGTCGGCAGGGAGCCGTCGTTCAGGGCACAACGCTGCTTAAAATCGCGGATCTCGAACTGAATCCGGATACGAAGCAGGTGATGCGGGCGGGCAAAGAAATTGCGTTGACGGCCAAGGAATTTCAACTGCTCGAATACTTCCTGCGCAATCAGGGCCGGGTAATCTCGAAGGTCGAGTTAGCCGAAAAACTGTGGGATGTTACCTTCGACACGGGTACTAACGTTATTGAGGTGTACATAAATTTTCTCCGCAAAAAGATAGACAAGAATTTTGAACCCAAAGTCCTGCATACACAGATCGGCATGGGCTATGTTGTCAAGATTCAGTCGTAACGATGAACATACGTACCCGACTTACCGGCCAGTTTGCCTTTCTGGTAACGCTCATTCTTCTGTTCTTTTCGGCCGGGGTCTACTTCTTCAGTGAACTGTATCTGGAACAGCGTTTCTATAAACGACTTCAGGACCGGGCTATCACCACAACTACGCTGCTTTTCGATGTACAACAGGCCGATACTACCGTTATTCGACTCGTTGACGCGGCCGTTAAGAATCCGCTGCTGAACGAAACCATCTCGGTCTACAACGCAACCTCCAGAACGTTTCTGTTTACGACGAATCCGGCCAACAACCAACTGCACGAACGCATAATCCCGCTGCTGAAACCGGGCCTTGAAACACAGTACGTACGACAGGATGATTACCAGCTCGTCGCCATTTATCTGACCAATTCGAAAGGCGGAAACTGGATCATTGTCAGCGGAATCGACCAGCCAGGAAACGACGCATTGAGCGACTTGAAGAAGATTCTGCTGGTTATGGTTCTGGCGGCAATTTTTCTGCTCGGGGTCGTCGGCTGGTTTTTCGCCGACCGCGCGCTGGCGCCCATGTCGGGGATCATTGAACAGGTGAATGCCATTTACCCCGCCAATGTTGAAAAGCGCGTTGAGCACCCTAACCGCTTTGATGAGATTGGGGCACTGGTAGCTACCTTCAATCGGTTGCTTGACCGCATTGAGCAGGCCATCGATACGCAGAAGATGTTCATCGCCAACGTATCGCATGAACTGAAAAACCCTTTGACCAAAATCAATTCGCAGATCGACGTAGCCCTCATTCAAAAACGGGAGCCGGATGCGTATGAACGAACGCTGAGGTCGCTGCGGGAAGATACGCGCACGTTGACGCAGCTGACCACTACGTTACTGGAATTGGCAAACGTCTCGATTCAGGTTAGCAACGTACCGCTCGAACCGGTTCGGATGGATGAACTGCTGTGGGAGGTTAAAACCAACTATCAGGAATGGCATCCCGATTGTCTGGTGCAGCTCAACTTCATCGACTTCCCGGACGATGAAGATGCGCTGCTTACCCAGGGGAATCGGCCCTCCCTACGTGTTCTGCTGATGAATCTGGTCGATAATGCCTGTAAGTTTTCGCCGGCCAGAACGGCTACAATTGATTTTCAGGCCAAGGAGGGCAGCCTGACCGTTGCCGTTTTTAACGAAGGGCCACCCATCCCGGAAGCCGACGTACCCTACATCTTCGAGCCCTTCTTCCGCAGCGATGCAACGGCGCAGTCAGGCAAAGGACATGGTGTCGGCCTGGCCGTTGTTGCTCAGATAACCCAGATGCACCAGGGTACCATTTCAGTAAGCTCCACGCCCCGGGGTACTACGTTCACGCTGACGCTGGCCAGCCTCGGGTAATTTTAAGGTAAATTTAAAGTGAGATTAAGTCCGCATTAAGTTGCGTGTTCTTGTTTTGTGCAGTCACTTCTGAAAGAGACAATGGGAGTAGGAGCAACCACAGCTAAACAGGGATTGGTAACCATGGCTATTGCGGCCCTGGTAGGTGTTACAACCCTGCTGGCTTACCTGTTCATGGACTCCCGAAACGAAGCGCTGGAAGTCCAGAAGCTGCTGGCGGTGAAGGTTGAACAGTTTGCGTCTACCCAGCAGAAACTGGATTCTATTTCAACCGTGCTTGACCAAAAGCTGGTTGAGGTGCGTCGGCTTGGCGGCAACGTCGCTGCGCTGGAACAGATCAAGTGGCAGTTGGAAAACGACAGGAGAAAGTTAAAATCTGATCTGACCTTTTCGATTCAACAATACAACCTGAAAATTAAAGATTACCGGAATTTTCTGGCTCAGAGCGAATCGGACCTGCAAAAGCTCCGGGATGAAAACGGCCTGTTGCGAAACAGAACCCGGGCGCTCGAAGAGGAAAAGCAAAACGTACTCAGCGAAAACGAGGGGCTGAAGACCGAACGAGCTGCATTGACGCAGACACTGGCCGACTACTCGCTTCAGAACGCGGAGTTGAAGAATCAGGTAACGATCGCGTCGGCCATGAAAGCGGTTAATGTGCAGGTAATTGCGCTGGCTGCCAATGGGAAAGAACGCCGGGGAGGCAGCTACAAAGCGTCGCGGATCGATCGGCTGAAGGTATCGTTCATTATGCCGGCTAATCCGGTAGCGGTGAAAAACGATAAAGACATTTACATACGCATACTCGATGCCAACGGGGCGGTCGTCAGCGAAAGCGGAGTAGGCGGTGTGATACCGTTCGAAGGTCGGGAAATCGGCTATACCATCCGGCAGGCCGTACCTTTTGAGAATAACGACCAGGAAGTAAACATCCTGTTCCGTAAAGAGAGTGCCTACAAGCCAGGTGTCTACACCGTAGAGATCTACGCAGAAGGCTTCCGGATTGGCGATGGCCGCTTTGATGTCAAGTAGCTACGCCCAATGAACACGCAAACCAATTTTAATGTAAACCATAAATCAATCAAGTTATGAAAAAAGTAATGGCAGCCAGCGCGCTACTCGTTGCGCTCACCGCCTTCGCGGCCAACGCCCAATCGACTAACTCATCAAACAGCTCTACATCTGGTACTTCAACCGGTACGCAAAGCTCAACGGCTACGAGTGGTACTACATCCGGCAGCCAGGGCAGCTCAACGTCTTCAGGCACTATGTCGTCAAGCCCGACGACTACGGGTAGCACCAGCGGGTCAATGACGGCCACATCCGGTACGACGACGGGTAGCTCGTCAACAACCGCTACACAACAGCCAAAGAGCAGCACCAGCGGTAATCCTCCGCGTCGGTAATTAGTTGCCCTAAGGGCCTTATGTCAGGAGTTCGGTTGAAGACCACGAGTCTTCGCCGAACTCTTTTTTTATACCCTGGTGGGGCTATCGCCAAACCAGCAAGCTGACCACTGACTAGCGAGGGGGGAGAATGGTAAAGAGTTCTACGTTCAGGCTGGCCGTTTCCAGCTGTTTCGGGTAGAGAATAATGAAACTGTTGCTCTCGAAATACGTCGTCAGGTAATAAGGCAGCTTGTCGAGATGGCCACTGTAGGAGGGGTGCCCTTTGCGCGAGGAAATGATCATGAAGAGATCGTTGGGTTTGATTTCGCGGCCCAGAATCAGAAAGTCGCTCCAGTTCTGAAACTTCCTGAACGTTTTCCGGATCGGGTTGGTCGTCCGCTGGCTGATTTTCTCCAGGTGGCGGATGGTGTCCGGGTGCGCGTAGAACAGCATATCAAGGCCCGCTTCCTTCGCCAGGTTGGTGATTTTATCGTACCAATGCCCGAAGCCTGGCTCCAGTTCGGCCTTGGGCGGAACCGCTACTACCATCCGCTGAAGCGTATTGAGCGGTTGGGTGGTTTTGTAGATGTAGATGGTCTCGGGCACCCGCTTCAGAATCTGCTCGGCAATCGGACCAAAGAAATCAGTGGCCTCTGCTTCGTGATGCAGGCCAACAACAACGTCGGTGATATTCTGTTCCTTAATCGTGTAGATGATGCCGTTGCTGATGTTGGCGTCGAATCGGGTAAGCGGAGTAAGCTCATGATCCGTAGCGGCTGCGTGCCTGATAGCCAAATCCAGCATCTTTTTTCCGGCCGCGCGGCCATTCTGGTTGTCTTCATCATCAATAATGTGAAGGGCGTACAGGGATGCGTTGCTCTTGGGCGGCTTCAGCATCAGGCCTAGATTGACCAGGTCAGTTACCGTTTCGGGATAAGCCAGTGAAATCATGATCTTTTCCGAGATTTCGGTGGTGACACTGCCTTCTTCCTCGCTCAACAGGGCAATCCGGCCGGAAGCTTTCTCGACGGCAAAGGAGCTGATGGTACACGTAACGAGAATCATCAGAATTGTGCCGTTCAGTACGTCTTCGTTCAGCAGGCGGATGGGTTCGCCAGTGATCGTTTCGCCGGTGATGATGTTATAGCCTACCAGCACGATGGCCAGCGTAGCGGCTGCCCGGGCGTTGCTCAGACCGAAAATTAGCTGACGCTCCTGCCTGCCCAGGCCGAATGTTTTCTGAGTCAGCCAGGCCGATAGGTATTTCGATGAGACCGCTACGGCAATCATAATCGCTGCTACTTTGAGCGCACTGACGCCGTTGAACAGTACCCGAATGTCGACCAGCATACCGACGCCAATCAGGAAGAACGGAATAAACAGGGCGTTGCCGACAAAATCGATCCGGTTCATCAGCGGAGACGAGTGCGGAATGAACCGGTTCAGGGCCAGTCCCGACAGAAAAGCCCCGATAACGGCCTCCAGGCCCGCTGCTTCGGCCAGAAACGCACCCAGAAACACCAGCGCCAGCACGAATATGTACTGCGAAATATTATCGTTGTATTTTTTGAAAAACCACCGGGCAATCAGCGGAAAGATAAATAAGACGATGGCCGCAAAAATCACAAAGGAAACAAACAGCCGCAGCCAGAAAGCCGAACTGATATCGCCTTTGGTCATCCCGACGATGGTTGCCAGCACCAGCAGGGCCAGTACGTCGGTAATCATCGTACCGCCGATGGTCAGCGTTACGGCCGGGTTGCGCGTGATGCCGTAGCGGCTGACGATCGAATAGGCCAGCAGCGTGTGCGACGCAAACATACTGGCCAGCAGGAGTGAGGTAAGCAGCGAGTAGTCCAGCAGATAAAACGCGGCCAGCGTACCCAGAATCATTGGCGTCAGAAACGTGTACAGGCCGAAGGTGATGATCCGGTTGCGGCTCTTGCGAAATTCTTCCAGATCCATTTCCAGCCCGGCCATGAACATAATGTACAACAGCCCGACCGTGCCGAACAGAACGATACTACTGTCGCGCCGGAGCAGATTCAGGCCGTAGGGCCCGATCACGATTCCTGAGATGATCAGTCCGATGATGTGCGGAATCCGGATGCGGTTGAACAGAATGGGCGCAAACAGGATGATAAACAGCACCAGCGAAAATATGATGACCGGATTTTTTAGGGGTAATGAAAAATCCAGGTCGGTAAGTAGGATCATGCTGATTGGGCGGGGTTAAAACTCATAACTTGGTCAGCTCGAGTGCGTACACAATTCGACAAACGCCTTCCCGAACAATCTCGCGCTGGCCCTCCATGGTAGAAGAAGTCTTGAAGCGTAAACTGACGGTTATTCTGGTGTTTGGAGCCAGCGAATCCTGCTGAGCCGTCAGGACCAGGGCGTCCTGTTTGTAGGAGCCGGTATAGACCCGAAACAGCTCGTTATTCGCTACAGCCTGGGCAAACACCCGATTGTCCCGGTAATTGATCGCCCACTGTTCCGTTTTGGTGTCACCGACAGCCGATCCTTCGCATGAGGTCTCGGTGCAGCGCATCTGCACCGACCACCGGCCAACCAGGTACGGATTATACACAACGGTTGAATCGCCGGTGGAGTCGACCGGGGCTGTGAGTGCTTTTTCGCGCCTGGTCAGATCAGCTTCCTTCAGGCTGAGCTGTTGTTCCCGCAGTACGAGCTGTTGCTCTTTTTGATCAAGCTCCTGGGTGCGACGGTCAAGCTCCTTTTCCCGCTCCTGTAACCGGCAGCCTGAAAGAGCGAGTATCAGCACGGCCGTGAGCCAAAACGCTAATCTCATTGGATACGAATGTTAACGGTCGTCAAAACCGGAATCTACCGGGGCAATTGATGAACTGGCACTGCGAACATACAAACACAACCTTAGAATCATATTAGATTTACCGGTTATACGCTGTAAAGCACACCGTTGTACCAGGGCTGTTTATCGTAAACAATTTTCCGGAGAATGTGGGCCGCAGGCAATCGGGACAGCTTCTTTGCGCAGGCACAGGGCTGGTCCAATAACAAGCCAACTGGTAATTGCCTGCCGATACGTGGTAAGGCTTTTTGGATACTGGTGGATTTACGCGGGAAATGGATAGATTCGTCTTTATTATCCAGAAAAACCGGGTTTGCACACGTAGTCTGTTTGGCACCGAAGCCCTGCCATGTAGTACATAATCAGGTAGTTCGGCGTTAAACGCTGAATTTGATGTCTTAGTATTTTATTTTTAAAAACGCGTGCAACGTTTTTACTTTCCGCTTGTCTTTGTTTCGACGTTCAACCTAAACCACCCGATACGCTGAACCTTTTGGAACCGAACCGATCCGTCGGACCGACGTACCCAGACCGACACGCTGATTTGGTCAAGCGCTGCCAAGCGGGCGAGCGTCGGGCGCAGTATGAGTTGTATCGCCAGTACGCCAAGGCGATGTACAACGTTTGTCTGCGCATTCTGAACCATGAGGCCGAAGCGGAGGATGTGTTACAGGAAGCGTTTCTGGATGCGTTCAACCACATTCAGTCGTTTCGGGGGCAGTCGACGTTCGGTGCGTGGTTGAAGCAGATCGTCGTCAACCGGGCGATCAACCACCTGCGCAGCCGACGGCTGGAACTGGTCGATCTGGATACCGGGCGGTTTGGGGAAGATGATGGACCAGATTACGCAGACACTGAACCTTATGATGAGGAGGGTGTTCAGCTAGAGGTAGAACGGGTCCGGCGGGCCATGCAGCAGCTGCCCGAAGGGTACCGTATAGTACTGTCGCTGTATCTATTCGAAGGGTATGACCACGAGGAGATTGGCAACATTTTGAAGATCAGCGAAACGACCTCGCGAACGCAGTATCTGCGGGCAAAAAAGCGATTGTTGGAAATGCTGACATAAACTGACAGGATGATGAAAAAAGATAACCTTGAGCGCTTCGTTCGCGACAACCGCGAAGCCTTCGACGACGCTGAACCGCCAATGGGTCTTTGGTCAAAAATCGAGTCTGGTCTTGGTGGGCCAGGTCTTGCTGATCCGATTGGTAACGAACGTGATGATACGTTAAGTGGAAGAGTTGTCCCGCTGAACGGAAACGCAGCGCGTGGTGCAGGAGGCTGGTTTAACCTGAATTGGCGGGTGGCTGCTTCGATAGCGGTGCTGCTTCTGGCGGGTACGCTGCTTTACAAAAATTACCAGCCAAAGACCGCTGCGCCGTCTGAACTGGTAGCCGCCGGCCCGGCCTATGCGCAGCAGGTGGCGCACTATACGCAGCTGATCGATAACAAACGCGCTGAGCTGAAACAGATGACCGGTAGTAACCCAGCGTTGTATGAGCAGTTTTCGGCTGACCTCGACCGGCTGGAACACAGCTACCAGGGCTTAAAAGCCGAATTACCCCAGAATCCAAACCAGGAGGTGTTAATCCAGGCGATGATTCAGAATTTGCAGCTTCAAATTAATCTTCTCAACGAACAATTGCGTGTGATAGAGCGCATTAAACATCAAAACCAGAAAGCGAATGAAAACGTGGTATAGCCTTTTTCTTTGCCTCCTGCCACTAACGCTGTTAGCTGGTACCGGAGAAGAAACAGGGGTGATTGAACGACGAAAGACAATTATCAAGCTCTACGACGTCTCCGAGAAAGATCATCTGGTAGTTGATAACCAGTTTGGCCAGGTGAGCGTTGAGCTATGGAACCGTAACGAGATTAAGGTACAGATCACCATCACGGCCAACGCCAATACCGAAGACAAAGTTGCTGAGTATTTAAGTACCGTAACGATCGACGAAAAGCGGGCCGGCGACCAGATTGTGCTCCGTACGAACATCCAGAAGCGTAATGATACGTGGACCCGGGAAGAAAAAGATGCGGAAAAGAAAAGTAATGTCCGCATTGATTACGTGATCTCAATGCCTCGTCAGAATCCGTTAACCGTAAAAAATAAGTTCGGCAATACGAACATACCGATGTTCCGGGCGCCGTTGAAGATTGAATCGAAATTTGGTAATTTCTATGCCTCGGAACTGAGCAATCCCGACACGGACATTAAAGTTGAGTTTGGAACGGCTTCCATAAAAGAAATGCAGAATGGCGACCTGGATATGTCGTTCGGGAGCCTCGACGTTATATCCGCCAATGCTATCAAATTGAATAATAAGTTCGGAAAGCTGAAGATTGGAGAGGCAAACCGACTAAATGCTAATGTGAGCTATTCTGAAACGGCTATCGGCACGCTACGTCAGTCGGGGCGGATAAAGATGAGCTTTTCCAAAGGATTCCGAATTGAGCAATTGCCCAAAACGGTCGACGATCTCGATATTCACGCTTCCTATTCGAGCGTTGTGCTGCCCCTGGCCGAAGGAACAAATTGCAATTTTGACATAATCGTTACGCACGGCGGCTTCAATTATCCAAGCAACAACCAGATCACGCTCGACAACCAGCCAAACGAAGGCGAACATCGCCCGGGTCCCCGCTTCACAAAGCAGTATTCTGGTAAAGTCGGTAGCGGCAACGGGGCTAAAGTTCGGGTAGTAGCCAGTTACGGAAACGTAAGTTTTAAATAGTTCTTTCATAGCTCGTCCGGGCCGCCCGGACGAGCTATGAAAGAAGCTCAATCACCGCCCGATGCTGCGGAAACTGCTGTAGCATCTCTTCTGGTTTTGCCAGTTCAAAATCAGCAAAGTCGAAGCCTGGTGCAACCGTACAGCCAACGAGCGAGTACGCCGTTCCGGCCGCCGGCTTTGAACCAAACCAGCTTCCGGCCGGCACAACCGCCTGAAACACCTCTCCCTGATCCGGATCAGCACCCAGCCGGATAATCGACAAGTTACCCGTAGCAGGCTCAATTACGAATACTTCCAATGGGCCACCCGCGTAGAAATGCCAGACCTCATCCGACTGGATGCGGTGAAGGGCCGATACGTGGTGGCTCTCCAGCAGGAAATAAATGGCGGTGCTGACGCTGCGGCTACCCGAGAATCGGTCGGGCAGTCCGGCCTTCGGCAGTAGTTCCGACGAGCGATACGTTTCGGCGTAGTAACCACCTTCCGGATGCGGCTGCATCCCGAAAGCATTGACCCAGTAGGCAGCGTTCATAACGTTTCAGGATTTTGTCTTGACGAACTGGTTGACTGATAGACTTACCCCTGCTGGGCCCAAATCAATCAGTCAACCAGCAGAACTACTGCCGTGCCTTTACGATGTTGGTAAACTCCCGCGACTTCAGAGAGGCTCCACCAATCAGACCGCCATCGACATCAGGTTGAGCAAACAGGTCGGCTGCGTTTTTCTCGTTGGCGCTGCCACCGTAGAGGATAGACGTGTTCTGAGCGATTTCGTCGCCGTAGGTCGAGGCAATGTGCTGCCGTAGTTCAAAATGCATATCCTGTGCCTGACCGGCCGATGCGGTCAGACCCGTACCGATTGCCCAGATTGGTTCGTAGGCAATAACTACGTTCGAAAACTGCTCGGGCGAGAGGTGGAACAGGCTTTCGGTGAGCTGCGATTTGACAAACCCGACATAATCACCATTTTCCCGCTGATCGAGGGATTCGCCACAGCAGAAGATAGGAATCATGGAAGCCTCCAGTACACGGTTCACCTTCTCGGCCAGCTGCGCGTTTGTTTCGTTGAAGTACTGCCGCCGTTCACTATGGCCCAGAACGACGTATTGTACGCCGACCGACTGAAGCATTCCTGCCGAAACCTCACCGGTGTACGCACCTGATTCTTTTTCGTGGCAATTCTGAGCGCCAAGCGCCAGACGGCCCTCAGTTGGAATGTATTGCCGCAACGTAGTGAGATAGACGGTCGGCGGGCAGATTACTACGTCCACTTCCCCCGTAATTTCGTCTCTTACCATGTTGATAACCTCAGAAACCAGTGCTTTGGCTTCGTCGAGGTTCTTGTTCATTTTCCAGTTTCCGGCAACGATTTTTTTACGCATAATTGTGAATTAACATGTTCATAACCAGTTATCCGAATCAATCGGCTGGCTGGTTTGTTTATCAACCGCGGGCGAAAATAGGGCTTTTCGGATGAACTAGCCGAGGCTGTTTGGTTTTATTTCGTTTAGCCGCTTCTAGACGGACTACGATAGAAGCGGGCTTACAAAAACCATTATTTAAAATTTTGTGTTTTTCAGGTAAAAAATTAGTAATTTCAATGCTATAAAGAGCTCTACATGAAAACGTTTCTGGTGCTGATCGGGCTGATGTGTGCTTGCGTAGTGGTTTGTGCAGACGACCACGGCACGCCAGACAAGGATCGGTATGGCTTCTTTATTGCCAACAACCGCACCTGGACCCGCATTCCCTTTCAGCTTCATTCCAATCTGATCATTGTTCCGGTCAAAATCAACGACTCGGACACGCTGCAGTTTATTCTGGATACCGGCGTCAGCAGCACAATCATTACGGATCCGGCTGCCTTCAAAAAACAATCGTTAAAGATGGCCCGAAAGGTTAAACTGTCTGGTGCGGGCGAAGGCGGCAACCTGACGGCATCCGTAGCGATTGATAACCGGTTAAGCGTTGGTGGACTGCGGGCTTCCCACCACAACATTGTCATTCTGGACGAAGATATTCTCAAGCTTTCGGAGTACGTAGGTGTGCCGGTACACGGTATTTTCGGGTACGAGATCTTCTCTAATTTCGTTGTTACGATCGACTTTCAGCATCGCGAGCTGACGTTGATGCAGCCGAAAAAATATAAATACCATAAGCGCAAAGGCGACCGCTACCCCATTACCATTCAGGATACGAAGGCGTACACCGACGCTATTTCGATTTTCGATGGGGAGAAATCGTTGCCACTGCGGGTTGTGCTTGATACAGGAGCCGGTCATGCGCTGCTGCTCGACCGGTCGCGCAATCCGGCCTCGCTGCCGTTGCCCGAGAAGGTAGTCAGGGCGCAGCTGGGTCGCGGCCTGAACGGGGTGATAAACGGTAGTCTGGGACGTATCCAGAAAGTCCGCTTCGGCCGATATGAACTGGATAATATTCTGGCTTCGTTTCCAGACAGCACCTCGTTTGGGATGAAGCTGGTCAACGCCCCCGAGCGCCAGGGCAACGTAGGCTGCGAAATCCTGCGTCGGTTTCGCGTTACGTTTAATTACAACGACCAGTACGTAGTTCTTAAACCGGTGAAGCGGCTGTTGCGCGAGAGCTTCGAGCACGACATGAGTGGGCTGGAGCTTCGGGCTCGGGGAGAACGGTTCCGGAATTATTATATTGAAAAGATCATCGACAACTCCCCCGCCGATCTGGCAGGGCTCAAAGAAGGAGACGAACTGCTGTTTGTCAACAATACCTCGACCAGCGAACTGACAATCAGTGATATCTACAAGCTACTCCAAAAAGGCGAGGGCAAAGAGGTGGCCATGCTGGTCCGGCGGGACGGCAAGATTTTTATCACCCAGTTTTTGTTGAAACGGCTTATTTAAGCATCGCTACAAACCAAAAAAGGGCACATTTGCAAGTGCCCTTTTTTGGTTATGTATTGTAGATTAGTTAATGATTTCAAAATCATTATCTACAATGTCAACCAGTTTCACGCTACCAGTATCACCTCTGGGAGTAATAACAATGAACTGTGTTGCTCTGCGCTGTACTACGGCAAAAGGTACACCATTTACCACAAAAAACTCTTTCAACGTACCGTCATCCGTATTACCATTGGTTCTACCAATATTGTTCCAGGTTTGCCCACCGTTAGTCGTACGTTCGATGCGAACCCTGTTTCCGTCTTGTCTGGCTCTTAAGTCGCCGATGGTGGCAGCACCATTTACTACTTCAGCACCAGATAGGGTTTGGAACAAGTCTACCAACTTTAAAGAACCACCATTGAATCGTGGCGTGTACACTACATTTCCTTTGCTGTAGTGCTTTCCATAGGCATAGACTACGCCTTTGTAAGAGAAAGCATCTGTTACAGTAGATGGGTTATCACCAGCCCCGTTTGTTCTGCCTATATTATCAGTAGTGTTTGCCAGGTAAAAATACAGTCTTCCAGTATCTGTAGTACGTACTACATCTGCTAAGGCATTGGCGTTAGTAAACTCGTTCAAAAAGGGTAAATTTTCAGCAACTACCGTTTCGTTAGCAGCAGCCACTCTGGCACCAGCATCATTAGATACTTCTTGTTGGGGCTGAACAGCTCCTTCTTTGTTACATGATGAGGCAAAGGCAAGCACAGCAGCCGCCGAAAGCAAAGTCAAACTTTTTTTCATGGGGAATTTTGTTTTTGAGATTAACTAATTAGAAATAAAGGCAAAGCAATTTTTCAATTGTCGACACGTGCTTATGAAAAGCGGTAGTGTAATAACTATTACGAAGTGGTCATTACACTACCGCTTTTAATTAGAATAAGACTACTGGCACGTACCAACTTCATACATGTCTCTTAAGCCAGGCAGGTTGTTAGTGCCAGTATATGGTCCACCCGGGTTACCGGCCGCGTCGTAAAACTCCAGGCTGGTGATAATCTTCATTCCTACAGGATTATTGTCCCTGAACGCTTTCTTGTTGAGGTTATCACCGGTATAAGTCGATAAAGAGTTACCCGTTACATTCAATAAAACCTGAATTCCACTACCCACTTTTCTGACTTCACTGATAGAGAAGGTCAGGTAAGAGCCATCGGGACCGTTTTTCCGATAGAAGCCAATAAGTTCATTGGCTGCGCCACCGTTTTTGGAACCGGCTGCAACGCTAACCTGCAATTCACGATTCGCGATATTACTTACAGGCAAAAGATTAACCTCGGTACCAATTTGCATGCCCGGAATAGAAGCCGACTGGTCTACAAATGAGTAGTCTTGGTCTCTCAGGCCTGTTGGCAAGGTGATCCAGGAAGTACTGGAGAACGCATCGCCAACCTTATACATGTCACGTAGGCTTGGCAGGTTATTCGTGCCAGTATATGGACCACCCGGGTTACCCAATGCGTCATAAAATTCTAAGCTTACCAGAAAAGCCTTACCAACCTGATTATTAGGGTCGTCTCGGAAAGCTTTCTTGCCTGAGTTGTTGCCGGTATATGTTGACAGGCTGTTGAATGTTACCTCCAACAGAACGTGTACCCCCGATCCTACGCTGATGGTATTCTTAATCTTAAACTTCAGGAATGAACCATCCGGTCCATTTATCAAGAATTTACCAAGGTCTGCAACAGCACCGGTGGTGTTTGTTGAAGTAACCTGCAATTGCCTGTCGTTATTGATCAACGATGCATCAGCGTTAATCTGCGTTCCAGCGGCCACACCATCCTGATCTACAAAGTTGAAATCCTGATCTTTTAATCCTGTTGGTAATGTAATAAGCTGCGAAGTGGGAGTAGCGCAGCTTGCCGTTGACGCCACGCCTATTCGCGCGGCTGCATTGGTTGAGCTGGCATCCGGCTGAATTTCGTTTTTACAGCTAACTGCGAACAGTAAGGCCAGTGACAGGCCCGTACCGAGCATGAATTGTGGTGTACTTGTTTTCATTGTTTGTGGTGTAAAATGTGTGTGTTTGAGAATTATGATTGGGGACTATTTGCAAACAGAAAGAAAGATTTCAGCCGTCAAGCATGCTTCTGTCTGCTTCTTGAAAAGGGCCGTTTGATGAGAAAATGGTGTATTCGACATGGGTAGCTTGTCTAGACAAATCCATGACAAAACTATCCTGATTTGTGCTCCTCTGAAATACTGATTATATAGTATTTTTAATCCGTTTTTAATGCGTAATATTTTATTTATCTTCCGTTTTAATCTATTGGAAGTCAATCTTATAAGAAGATTTATTTATATAGAACATGGTTTTATTGTTCATAGTTAATGTGTAAATTATTAAAAGGTGTTGGATTTTGTCTGAGTTTTATGGTATTATATAAATAAATATTTAGTAACAACTTGTTCTAAAAGCATGAATTGAGACTACATAACAAAACAAATTTTTATTATATAAAGTATATAATCAGAATCTTTACGTAAGTTAGATTCAATCCACACCAGCAAGAATAATTATAATGGAAAATGTATCTGTTGATTCTGTCAAAAGAGCCGGCCTTCTATTACCAATAAACAGGCTGCATCTAGAACCCCACGTTGAATCAAATCCCCTTCTGGAGCATGTATACCGAGCGGCAAATGTGATACCTATCCTGGTCGATATACCGTTTAAGCGTATACGCTACCTTGGTATCAATTCAGTAAGCTGGTGCGGCTGGACGTTAAACGAACTTTTTGAGGAAGGCTACGAATCGTATACCAAGAAAATTCATCCTGATGATCAACTGGTATTAACCCATGCCAATGATGAATTAAATGCCTACTTAAAGGACTGTGTTGCCCTCAAGGATAAATTCAATTTGGTGAGTCTTTGTACGTACCGCTTTATGCATAAAGCGGGTCACTATAGGCTATACAAGGAACAGCTTCAGCCAATTGAATTTGACGTAGACGGAAACTTGTCAGCAAAGTTAATTCTACTGACTGATGTCACCGACCAGCTCCCGGTCCACACACACTATGTCCGTACGTATGGTGTAAAGGGAAAAGAAAAACTGGCGCAGATTGATACGAGTCAAAAACAGATTACAAAACTTCAGGCTTTGTCGGAGCGGGAACGAGAAATAGTCAGGTATCTCATGCAGGGGTTTAACAGCGCCGAGATTGGAGAGAAAGTTTTTGTAAGCAAACACACCGTTGACACGCACCGGCGCCGGATCCTGCAAAAGCTCCGGGCCAACGATACGGTATCGCTCTACAACCTGTTTACGATGCTGCAACTGAACGGCTGACGTAGAAAAACTTCGTCGTTCGGTTAATCCATCCGGTCGAGTCTGAACCGGAACGTAGTGCCTTTTTCAAGCTTACTCATTACCGTCACTTTTGATTTGTGAGCGTTCAGAATGTGCTTCACAATGGCTAAGCCGAGTCCTGTGCCGCCCCGGTCTTTGGAGCGGCTTTTTTCGACGCGGTAAAAGCGTTCGAAAATACGGCTCAGGTGCTCGGGCGGAATACCGGGGCCGTCGTCACGTACGGATATTGACCAGTGTTTGCGATCTTCTTCAAACGAAACCAGAACGCGGCCGTTTTCATTGCCGTATTTGATGGCGTTCTCGATCAGGTTGGTCATCACCTGGGCAATGCGCTGGGCATCGGCTTTGACCCAGATTGGACCCGGCCGGTCGGCTTTAATTCGTAGCGTTGCGTGTTTGCTGTGAGCAATTTTCTCCAGTTGCTCAAAAATGTCTTCTGCAATGCCGCGGATATCGACCCGCTCGAAGTTCATCTTCACCTCACCTGTTTCGAGTTGCGAAAGCGCTACGAGGTCTTTTACCAACGCATCCAGCCCGTCGAGACTTTTAGCCGCTTTGTTCAGAAATTTGTCCCGAACCTTATCGTCGTCGATGGCGCCATCGATCAGGGTGTGAATAAACCCCTGGGCGGCAAAAATGGGCGTTTTCAACTCATGGGAGACGTCGGCCAGGAACTCGCGCCGAAACTGCTCCAGCCGCTTCAGCTCGTCAATCTCTTTCTGTTTCCGGGCTACGTACACGAAGATCTCGTCGTTCAGTTTCTTAAACGGATTCGTGTTTTTGATGATGCTCTTACGGGATATGGCAAAGTCGCGGATCTTCAGCTTGTGAATGGTTTTGTACATTTTGTTCACCTCCCGGTAAACGAGCAGTTCAATGGCATACAAAACCAGAAAGAACGAAATGGCGAACGAAGAAACCGCCACCACAAAAATCATGTTGAGCGTAACGCCCTCGACAAACGTAAGGAACGCTACGGTCAGGGCCGAGATCAGGCAGGCCAGCAGCAACGCGATAATGCGGGGACTCAGTGACATAATACAAAGATAAAGAGTGAAAGAACGAAAGAGTGAAAAGGCGAACCGGCTGATTCCGCGCTTTCACTCTTTCGACCTTTCACTCTTTATTCTGGCTGGTCAGTAAACATGTATCCGACGCCCTTCAACGTACGGATGTGTGTGTCGCCGATTTTCTCCCGAAGCTTACGGATGTGTACGTCTACGGTACGTTCCAGGACGTAGATATCGGCCCCCCAGATTTTTTGCAATAGTTCTTCCCGGCTGAATACCTTGTTGGGGTGCTGAGCGAGAAAGAACAGCAGTTCAAATTCCTTTTTTGGAAGAATAACCGTCTTATCGGCCTGATTAACCGAATAGTTTTTGCGGTTGATGGTCAACGTACCGATGTTGATCTGATCGCCGGGGTCAGCTTTCTGGGCTTCCCGCCGGAACAGGGCATTGATCCGGCTCATCAGCGCCCGCGGCTTGATGGGCTTGGTGATGTAATCGTCGGCACCCACTTCAAAAGCGGCCACTTCCGAGTACTCCTCCGATCGGGCCGTCAGATACAGAATGTATGTCTGACGCAGCTCCGGAATATCGCGAAGCTGGCGACCGGTTTCGATGCCGTCCATCTGAGGCATCATGATGTCAAGCAAAACAAGTTCGGGCAAGTACGTCCGGGCTACTTCAAGGGCTTTACGGCCGTCGGTGGCTGTGCGGACTTCGTAACCTTCTTTGGTAAGATTGTATTCCAACATCTCGACGATGTCAAGGTCGTCGTCTACTACCAGAACCCGGTGTAGAGGTTGAGCAGCTTTAGCAGCACTCATGTGAAGCAGTATTGGTGAGTGACCAAAAATACGGTGGTCGCCCGAAATTACACTTCTTAGCCACTATGTTATGATGTGGTGGGATATACTTAACAAAAATTTAACAGTATAACGATTCACTTTCTGGTGATCAGGTACAGTTTCCCCCGTTCGTTGGTCACAACCATGTCAGTTTCGGAAACAAACGCAACGGCCTCCGTTTGTCCCCTTGGTAGCCGGATGCACTGTTTGGGATACCGAAGAGTCAATTGATTGCTCTGAATCGAGAACAGCAGAATTTTGCCGTAGGTAAGCAAGGCCAGCGTACGGTAATCCGGGCTCACTGCGGCTCCCGTAACCATCGCCCGGCTGTAGATTGAGTCCTGGGGTTCCAGGGCGCTTTTACCGGCTACTGCCGGTTCCGGTCGGCTGGGTAGTTTATAGAGCCGCACGAAGCGATTTCGTAACGATCTGTTTTTAGAGAACAGATGCAGACTGTCGCGGTACCAGACCATCGCTTCCATGTCGAAATTGCGCCGGCTGCGGGGGGGCGGAAAAGCGGTCTGATCGGCGAAATGAAAAGGCAGGGGGATAACCTGTACCGTAGGCTTTAGGTCGATCCGATAGATGGACAGATCCCGGCGGTTGTTCTGATTATTACCAAAGTCGCCCACGAACAGAACCGTTGAATCCTGCTGGGCCATATCCTCCCAGTCGACATTGGCTGCCCCAGTTACCACAATCGAGTCCAGCAAGCGTCCCCGTCGGTCAATTTCATACAGTGTCGGTCGGCCTCCACCGTCGTTATGGGTCAGAAAGGTGCCACGGACCACCTGATACGTCAGTCCTGAGCTTTCGTTGACTACCTTTGGCAAACGTCCCAACTGTGTAACTTTGTACGCTGAGCGGGCCCGTTGAAACCCATTACGTTGCACGTCGGAGCGGCAGGAGCAGAACGCGGTTTTGATAGTAAATAGAAAGGCAATCAACGAATGCAGCATTGCTTAGCGTTTAAAATTCGTCATGGATAATCGAGCTCCTGAAATACAACTGCCATCGTACGCTAAAATTGCCTGCGTTCTGATCTCAATCGTCATTATCGTATACGGCTTGTATGAGCTACGCGACCTGCTGATTCCACTGGTGTTTGCCATTCTGTTTTCGGTATTGCTGTTTCCGCTGGCTCAGCGGCTCGAAAACTGGCGGGTGCCCCGGCTGCTGGCTGTTATTCTGTGCCTTATTATCACGCTGGCTGCGATCGTCGGCATTCTGTATGCCTTCTCTCTACAGATCAGCAACTTTGCCGAAGTCATACCGCAATTAATAGAACGGGGGAGCAACTACATCCGAAGTCTTCAGGCCTATGCCGACGAAAACCTGAACATCAACCGCCAGCGGCAGGTTACCGAGGCCACTAAATACCTGAATCAGCTGCTGTCGGAGGCCGGAACCATCCTGACCACTACGCTGCTGGCAACAACCAGTACACTCACGGATATCGTGCTGGTGCTGTTATTTATCTTCTTCTTTTTGCTATACCGCGATTTTTTTCGCTCCTTTTTTTACAAGGTCTTCAAGGATGTCGGGCGTACAAAGATCGATGCCGTGCTGTATCGCATCTACGCCGTCGTGAAAGATTACCTGGCGGGGCTAGTGCTGGTTATTCTGATCATCGGTACGTTGATGACAGTAGGCCTACTGATTCTGGGCGTAGATTACGCCGTTTTCTTTGGCTTCTTCGGGGCCTGTCTGGTGCTGATTCCGTACTTCGGTATCTCGCTCGGGTCGCTGCTGCCGGCGGCTTATACGCTCGTAACGGACGATAATCCACTGAAAGCGCTGGGGGCGATCGGTATTTTCCTTTTTGTGCAGACCATTGAGGGCAATTTCATCACGCCTTACATCGTCGGGTCGAAAGTGAGCATCAATCCGCTGGCGGCCATTGTTGTGCTCATCCTGTGGGAGCAGATCTGGGGGTTCCCCGGCCTGATTCTGGCCTTGCCGATGACGGCTATTATCAAAGTGCTGTTCGATGCCGTCGATGCGCTCAAACCCTATGGTTTTCTGCTGGGTGAAGCCGAAAAGCCCCGCCCACCGATCCGAAACCTGAATGAACTCACCAATCAATTGCCGAAGCGGGCCAAAAAGATTGGCGACATTGACGAAAAGGAATGAGCTAGAAATTCAGCGGATCCAGGTTTTTGAAATGCCCATTCATACGGATACGCTGTTTTGTACGCTCTATATCCGACACCACCGGAATGACGTTGTTGAGGTGCTTGATCAGGAACTGCTGCCGTTCGGATTCCGTATCCAGCGTCAGCAGTTCATACTCCTGCTCAATCGGCAGACCAACTTTGTGCGCAACCCGGTACGAGAAGTTCTCATCGTCGGGATTGTAATCAGTCTCAAGCTGCAGCAGGTCGTAGAGCCGCTCCAGCCGCTCAACCAGCAGGTCGATGTGCGAACTGTATGTATCGCCGGGTTCAACCAGCTGTAC
This sequence comes from Fibrisoma montanum, assembly GCF_003583365.1. Taxonomy (GTDB): domain Bacteria; phylum Bacteroidota; class Bacteroidia; order Cytophagales; family Spirosomataceae; genus Fibrisoma; species Fibrisoma montanum. Next base: position 1,039,829 of record NZ_QXED01000001.1, on the reverse strand, counting down.
TTCTCCGCCGGCGTATAATTTGCCGGGAACCGGGTTTTCAAAATTGATCAGCCGAAATACGCTCAGTCCTTTCGTTTTAATATCCATCCGGCCATCGTCGTAGCGCTTGTGCAACGTAGTCACGTGCATCTCTGTACCGTAGCCCGGGAGCTTGTTGTTGATAAACGCCGGAATGCCAAAAGTTTTTTCTTCTTCGATGCACTCGTTGACAAGCTGGCGGTAACGAGGCTCAAAAATGTGCAGGTTCAGGTCTTCACCCGGATACACAATGAGGTTGAGTGGAAATAAGGGTAACGTCTTCTCCATAGGGTCGAAAAGTACGAGTTTTCAGTCAACAAACACCTCCTGAGCGGTAGTAAAACGAACGCCCCGGGCCTCCGCTTCAGCGTAGATGGGATCGGCCAGATGACCCAGCCCCGTTACGTCCGATGTGCAGTCGCTGACCAGTGTAATCCTGGAAACCAGCGCTGGCGCAAAATCCAGGATTTGCTTCAGGCTGTTGGCCACGCAGTGGGATTTGGCTTCGCCCATCAAATATACCGCATCAAAGCGATCCAGGTCAGCAATCAGGGACGTATTTAGCTGGGTTTCGGGTACCGCCGGATCAGGAACCTGCGCCCGAAAGATGCCAAAATGTTCCGACAGGGGGTGCAGGCCTTTCGGAACGGCGGTATAATCCAGTTCACGTTGTCTTGACCAGTCCTTCAGGGCGTCGAGCAGGGTGTCGTGCAGAGCCGCGCCCCGTGAACCGATCAGGCAGTGTTCAGGCCAGATAAAATGCTCAAACTGCCCGTCGTTTTCCAGGTCGCGTACGTACTGACGGGCTCTTTCGGCCGCAAACCGGGGGATCCAGCGATTCGTATCAACTTCGTGGGCAGTAATACGGGTGAATGGCGCAGGGTGTTGCCCATTGGCGTCCTGCCAGAACAAGGGGTGGGCAATATCGAGCAGATGATGCGTGTCCAGCGTTACGACAATGTGATCAATCCGATTGGCGTGTTGGCGAATAAGTTGCGCCATTCGCTCTACGTCCTGCTCGGCTCCCGGTACAAACAGCGCGCCATCGGGATGGCAAAAGTCAAACTGGGTGTCAATAATCAGAAAAGCAGTTTTCATACTATATCTTTTTCGGCAAAGAGGATAGAACGTAGTGACCCCCGTTCGGTCTACGGTCTCAGAATGATTGATTGTCCAGCGCTTTTGTGCCGGCCAGCGCCAGGGCCTGAACGCCGGTCAGCAGGTTGGCAAAACGCTCGTCGCTGGTCAGGCCCTTCTTGTACCGGTTGTAAATCTGCTGGACGACCACCGCATTTTTGAACAACCCAAAAACGTAGAAGTACAACAGGTTTGATACGTCGCGGCTGCTGCGATCGGCATAGCGCCGGGCAAATTCCTGGCGGGTCAGGTTGCCGGGTAACCACGACGGGTTCAGGGATTTTCGAAAATCGTCGTCATGCAGCTCCGACCAGTACGACAGCGACGTACCGACATCCATCAGCGGATCGCCGACGGTACACATTTCCCAGTCCAGAACCGCCCGAATGTCTGATAAACCGTCTGGATTCAGTACTACGTTGTCGTACTTGAAATCGTTATGTAATAGCGTTGGCGGGTTATCGGCGGGCAGATGATCGGTCAGGTAGCGGGCCAGATCGGTCATCGCCGGTACTTCGTCGGTCTGCGCGGCTACGTATCGTTTATGCCAGCCTTCAACCTGCCGCTGAATGTATCCTTCCGGTTTGCCTAAACTAATCAGGCCGGTCTGGTAAATATCCAGCGCATGCAGATCAGCCAGCGTGTCGACCAGCGATTCTGACAACCGGCGCATGGTGTCAGTTGAAACTCCCAGGCTGGCGGCCGATGGTGCCCGCAGGATAACCCCCGGCACGCGAACCATGATGTAGAAAGAACTGCCGATTACGGATTCATCATCGCAGTAAAGAACAGGCTCCGGTATGCGTTGATAGCCGGCTTGACGCAGCATGGTCAGCACGCGAAACTCACGGCCCATGTCATGACCGCCCTTTATGTCTTTTGCGCCGAAGGGTGGCCGGCGTAGAACGAACTCGCGCTCGCTCGTCTTGATAAAATACGTAAGGTTGGAGTAGCCGCCGGGAAACTGGCCGATGCGCTCAATGACGCCAACATTGGGAATAGTGTCGGCAAGATACGTCTGCAGCGAAGTCTGATTTACTTCCTCACCGGGCCGTATTGCCGTTGGGTTATCCATCATATCAGGCTCGGGTTGCTGCCAGATCAGCCGCTTTCTTTTTCGTGTCCAATCCGTATTCTTTCAAAATGCTGCGAGCCAGCGCGGTTTTATGCACCTCGTCGGCCCCATCATAGATTCGGGCACCCCGTTCGTGCCGGTAATACCACGGCAGCAGTACGTCGTCGGTAATGCCCATAGCACCATACACCTGAATGGCCCGGTCAACTACCTGCAGCATGATGTTGGCCACGAAAAACTTTATGGCCGAAATCTCATTCCGGACGGCAGCCGCCCCAAACTGGTCGATGTTGCGGGCGGTTCGCAAAACCATCAGCCGGGCTGCGTCTATCTCGGCGCGGCTTTCGGCAATGAACCCCTGCACAAACTGCTTTTCGCCCAGCATTACTCCTTCTTCCAGCTCCCGCGTAGCTGCCCGGCGACACATCAGGTCAAAACACCGTTCGCTAATGCCGATCCAGCGCATGCAGTGGTGAATCCGGCCCGGCCCAAGCCGTTCCTGTGCCAGAACAAACCCCATGCCTTCGCCCCCGATCAGGTTACCGACCGGAACCCGAACGTTGTCGTACCTAACCTCGGCGTGGCTGCCCCAATGGTCGCCGGCATCGCCCATGATGGAAATAGAACGTACCAGCTGGAAACCGGGTGTATCGGTCGGCACCAGAATCATACTGGCCCGGCGGTGTGGGGCTGCGTCTGGATTGGTAACGGCCATCACGATAGCGAACGACGCGCCGTCGGCCGAGGAGGTGAACCATTTATGGCCGTTGATTACGTATTCATCATCCGGTCCGGCGCCCCGGTCCAGAACGGCTGTCGTGCCCAGGCGGGTTGGATTAGAGCCGGCAAACTCCGGTTCCGTCATGGAAAAGCAGGAACGAATGTGCCCTTCTTTCAGCGGCTCCAGGTATTGGCGTTTGATGGCGTCCGACGCGTGTTTGTGCAGCAGCTCCATATTGCCGATGTCAGGCGCCTGGCAATTGAAGGTATAATGCCCGAACGGCGACCAGGCCAGTGCCTCACTCACCTGCCCGAACTCGCAGAGGGTAAGGCCCAGGCCTCCTTCCTCCACACTGTGTTGCAAGCCCCAAAGCCCTGCCCGCTTAACGAGTTCACGTTTTGCGTCCAGGTGTTTAGCAACCGTCGAGAAGTTACCGGTCAGATGCTCTGCCGTTTCGAGGGGGATCAGTTCATTCTGGACGAACTCGCGGATGCGTGGCACAAGGGCTTCTGTCCGGGCTGTAGCGAATAAGGATTCCATAAAGATGTGTTACATGCGGTTATACGACCGGAGCTAATCGATATCAGCGTACTAAACGGACAGACCTGCCGTTTTAGCTGTCTTTTCGATGCGGAATAACGGTCCAGTCTTTGGCATCGGAAGCGTGCTCTTTAACAAGTTCCTCCGCCACAACCTCCAGATTCTCTTCGTTTGTGGTGAAGAAATAGCTGTACGGGTGTGGGTCGTTGTTGTTGATTCGCACTTCAAAATATTCGTTGTGGTGCTCGATAGCGTGTTTCTCGACAAGCTGATAGTTAGCCATGGGAAATAATTCGTTTGTTAGACGTAGAACTAATTTAAACGAAAAGTTACTGGAAAACGGTGATCAAAACTGCGCCCACTACCATAATGCCGGCACCAATGAGCTTACGGACGATGTCTGTTTCCCGAAAAAACTGATAGCCAAACAAAACGCTGATCAGGGCCGAAGTCTGAAAAAGAGCCAGGGCATAGCCAACCTGCATCCCGGCTAGTGCCACATTGCTGGCAAGCTGCGTCAGGCCAACCGTCAGAAACAAAGCCAGGTACGTAGTTCGCTGAGAAAATAACAGCCGTACCTGCCCGGGCCATTGCCGACGAAGCGTCAGGCCAATCCAGACGAGCGAAAACAAAAACCCAAAAAAGCACCAATAAAAAAACGCCGTAGTGGGCGTGGATAGGACAATGGCTTTCTTTAGAAGTACGCCGTCAACCGCCGAAAAAACCAGGGCCGCCAGTCGTAAGCGTACTTCCGGCCGCTGAAATACGCCCCACGAGAAACCCTTCCGTTGTTGGGCGTTTCCCAGGACAACGTAGCTGCCGGCTAGGATCAGCAGAACCCCCAGCAGACCGAGCCAACTCGGTATTTCATGTAACAGAAAAATGCCAACCAGCATGCCCACTACGGATTTGTAGGCATTGATAGGACCCAGCACCGAGAGATCACCGATTTGCAGGGCCTTTACCAGAAATACGTTGCCAATTAAAGCCAGTGCGCCAACCAGCACCATGCTCTGCCAGAACGCTGCCGGCAGGTTTTCAAACCGGAGCTGCGACCAGAACGCCAGACAAGCCAGCGTAAGAAAGCCATACGTAGCGGCAATCACAAAAAGCGGATCGGCCGAACGCTGAGTCAGTTGTTTCTGAAAAACGTTGGAGAGAGGGTTGGCTACGATACGTAACAGAACGGCAAGCGAGGTCAGGCTAAGGACTACGAGAAGCATAAGGCTCTGTGAGTAGGAATGTCAAGTTTATAAGAAAGTTGCGGATCAGGTCATAGTCAACTTAATTTATCGCGATCACTTTCTTGATTCACAAACAATTCGTAATTTTGCGCTCTTATTTTTGAGGAGAGACAGAGGTGAACACATTACAGGCATACGACATCAATATCGTGGGGCTGGACAATAAGCGCTACGAATACGACTTTGTGTCGGACGATCCGTTCTTTGCCGCCCTCGATCAGGAACTGATTGAAAAGGGGTCTGTCCGGACTCATCTGGTGCTGGATAAATCGGAAACGATGATTCGGCTGGATTTTCATATTCAGGGTACCGTCGAGCAGGTCTGCGATCGTAGTCTCGACAGTTACGATGAGCCGGTGGATACGCGACACATGCTCCTGCTCAAGTTCGCCGACCACAACGAGGAACTAACCGACGAGATTGAGTTAATTGACCGGAATACGGTTACGGTCAACGTCGCTCAGTACATTTTTGAATTTATCAGCCTGTCGCTCCCGATGAAAAAGCTGCATCCGCGCTTTCGGGACGAAGACCAGGATGAAGATACCAATACCGACAACGGAAAAGTCATATATCGGTCTGACCCCGACGCCAGCGACGACGGGAATCAGTCCGGAACAGACCCCCGCTGGGACGCATTGCGGAAATTGAATAACAACTAAAAGTCGAACTCTGACAACTGTACATACGAAATGGCACATCCCAAACGCAGACATTCTAGCACACGTCGCGATAAACGCAGAACGCACTACAAAGCGACGGCCGTAACGCTCTCAACCGACGCTTCGACCGGCGAAGTTCATGAGCGGCACCACGCCCACGTTTTCGAGGGCAACCTCTATTACAAAGGCCAGGTGATCATTGAGAACTACGCCAAAACGGCTTAGGGTACATACAATAGCACGAAGTATTTCGCCGACGTCTGATCGAAGATGAACGCGAAATACTTTTTTATTGCCCTCCGCCTACTATTTTTACACGAATTTTTCCAAATCCAGCTCTGGCTGGATATTGAACAAAACGAGTCAATGAGAATTGCAGTGGACGCTATGGGTGGCGATTTTGCTCCGGAAGCTATCGTTGAAGGAGTTGTAATGGCCGCTGCCGAATTACCCGAAGATGTGACTGTCGTACTGATCGGCCGACAGTCCGTTATTGGGGAATTACTAAACAAGCACAACTCCGAATCAGCTGCAACAATTGAAGTTGTTCACGCCGAAGATGTGATCGACATGGGTGAGCACCCCACTAAGGCGCTCTCGCAGAAACCCAATTCCAGCATCGGAGTTGGGTTTAAGCTTTTGAAAGATAAGCAGGTCGATGCGTTCTGTAGTGCTGGTAACACGGGGGCTATGCATGTGGGCGCTTTGTTTAGCATCAAAGCGATTGAAGGCGTGCTGCGGCCTTGTATTGCGGGCTTTGTCCCGCAGATCAACGGTGGGCATGCTATCATGCTCGACATTGGTGCCAACGCCGATTGTAAGCCGGAAATGCTGGCTCAGTTCGGCGAAATTGGCTCCATCTACGCGCAGTATATGTTCGGTATAGCCGCGCCCCGCGTAGCGCTGATGAATATCGGTGCGGAGGAACAGAAAGGTTCGCTGGTAGCTCAGGCCGCTCATCAGTTGCTGAAAGATAGCCGTCGCATCAATTTCATTGGAAACATTGAAGGGGGCGACTTTTTCGCCAGTATAGCCGATGTGATCGTTACGGACGGCTTCACCGGTAATGCGATGTTCAAGCTGGGCGAATCGTTCTATCCGCTCGCCAAACAACGGGGAATTGACGATGAGTTTATTGCCAAAACCAATTACGAGTCAGTTGGTGGAAGCCCAATTCTAGGTGTGAACGGTAACGTGATTATCGCGCATGGTATCTCATCGCCACTGGCCATCAAAAACATGATTAATCTGGCTATTCAGCAAGTGAAAGCCGATGCTTATACAAAAATCGCACAAGTTCTCGCGTAAAGTCGGGAGTTTTGTCTTAACGCTCACGTATACCACCAACGCATGAGTAAAGCTGCCATAACGGGCGTCCACGGCTATGTGCCTGACTACGTGCTGACAAACGCCGAGTTAGAGCGCATGGTGGATACCAATGATGAATGGATTACAACCCGTACGGGCATTAAAGAACGCCGGTTGCTGAAGGGTGAAGGCCTGGGTACGTCGCACATGGCGGTTCGGGCTGTAACGGGATTATTAGAGAAAACACAGACAAAGCCTGAGGAGATTGATTTGCTGATCTGTGCGACTACTACGCCTGACTACGTGTTTCCTGCTACGGCCAACCTGATCTGCGATATGGTTGGTATTCGTAATGTTGGTAGCTTTGATATTCAGGCGGCCTGCTCAGGGTTCATTTATGCGCTGACAACTGGCGCCCAGTTTATCGAAACTGGCAAGTACCGTAAAGTGATTGTGGTAGGAGCCGATAAAATGTCGGCTATTATCGATTATACAGATCGAACAACCTGTGTCATATTTGGGGATGGAGCCGGGGCGGTGCTGCTGGAGCCTGCTGAAGAAGGGTATGGCGTACAGGATTCAATCATTCGGTCAGACGGAGCCGGCCAATACCATCTGTTTCAGAAAGCAGGCGGTAGCCGATACCCGCCCACGCACGAAACGGTCGAAAAACGCTGGCACTACGCGTATCAGGATGGTCCATCTGTGTTTAAGTTTGCCGTGAAAAACATGGCCGACGTATCCGCCGAAATCATGGAACGTAACCACCTGACCGGCGAAGACGTTGCCTGGCTGGTGCCCCATCAGGCCAACAAGCGGATTATCGACGCCACGGCGCAGCGCATGGGTATTGGCCCGGAGCGTGTCATGATGAACATACACAAGTATGGTAACACTACGGCGGCAACTATACCGCTTTGCCTGTTCGACTATGAATCGCAGCTTAAAAAAGGCGATAATCTGGTCATGGCTGCTTTCGGCGGAGGGTTTACCTGGGGTGCCGTCTACCTGAAGTGGGCTTATTGACTATTAGGTATCAAGTGTATAGTTCGCTGTTTGACATTTTAAGCTGATGAACTATAGACGTTGAAAATCAAACTACAAACTGTAATCAAGGAATGGCAACGACCGCAGATATCCGGAATGGGTTGGTCATCAACTTCAACAACGATCTATTTCAAATCACCGAGTTTCAGCACGTAAAGCCTGGAAAAGGCGCGGCCTTTGTCCGGACAAAATTGAAAAGCCTGACTACGGGCAAAGTGCTGGATAATACATTCAACTCAGGCGTCACCATTTACCCGGTACGCGTAGAGCGTCGGAAATTCCAGTTTCTTTACAAGGACGAAGCTGGCTATAACTTCATGGATCAGGAAAGCTTCGATCAGATAAACCTGGACGAAAAACTCGTTGAGGGCGCTGACCTGATGAAAGAAGGGCAGGAGGTCGAAATCCTGATCAATGCCGAAAACGAAACTCCGCTGACGTGCGAACTGCCCCCCTTCGTGGAACTGGAAGTTACGTACGCTGAGCCAGGCATTCGGGGCGATACCGCCAACAGCCCTAAAAAACCCGTTGAAGTTGAAACCGGTGCCCGAATCATGGTGCCGCTGTTCATCGAGCAGGGTGAGCGGATACGGGTTGATACGCGTACCTACGATTACGTTGAACGGGTAAAATAAATCAGTTGATGAGTTGGTGAGTAAGTACACAACTGACGCACCGCATCGCTTTTGCATCGCTAGCTATACTTTCTTACCAACTTACTGACTCTTACTTTATGGATACAAAAGACATACAGAAACTCCTTGACTTTATTTCGCAGTCGGGTCTGGACGAAGTGAACATTGAAACGACTGACCTTAAAATCAGTGTGAAGCGGTATGGCTCGGGAAGCCCCGTTGTTTCTGCGCCCACGCCCGCTGCATCTGCGCAGGCAGTTGCGCCACCAACGCCGGCACCTGTTCCTCAACCTTCAGCGCCGGTTGCTGCTTCGGCGACCGCTCCCTCTGCTTCCAAAGTTGATACGTCGAATTACGTGACGATCAAGTCGCCGATGATTGGTACGTTCTACCGATCGTCTAATCCGGAAACGCCCTCTTTTGTAGAAGTTGGTGACGAAGTCCGCGAGGGTAAGGTAGTTTGCATCATCGAAGCAATGAAGCTGTTTAACGAAATCGAGTCGGAAGTTTCAGGTCGTATCGTTAAAGTGCTGGTCGAAAACGCGACGCCTGTTGAATACGATCAGCCGCTGTTCTTAGTCGAGCCAGTGTAATCGTTTACGGTTTTCGGTGTATGGTTCCGGCGCGAAGGTGCTGGAGTAACTGCCCGTATATCGAAAACCCAAACCGTAAACCCATTCATGTTCAAGAAAATATTAATTGCTAACCGGGGCGAAATCGCTTTGCGGATTATCCGGACGTGCCGGGAAATGGGCATCAAAACCGTTGCTGTTTATTCGACGGCCGATCGGGATAGTCTGCACGTTCGCTTTGCTGACGAAGCTGTCTGTATTGGTCCGCCGGTAAGCAAGCAATCGTACTTAAGCATCCCGAATATTATTTCAGCAGCCGAAGTAACCGGAGCGGATGCTATCCATCCGGGCTACGGATTCCTGTCTGAGAACGCTGAATTTTCACAGATCTGCGCCGATTACGGTATCAAGTTCATTGGTGCTACGGCCGAACAGATCAACGGTATGGGCGACAAGGCCACGGCCAAAGCGACTATGAAAGCGGCCGGTGTTCCTGTTATACCCGGTTCGGAAGGCCTGCTGGAGTCAATCGACCAAGGGAAGTCGCTGGCAGCCGACATGGGTTATCCGGTGATCGTCAAAGCAACCGCCGGCGGGGGCGGTCGTGGTATGCGGATCATCCGGGAGGAGGCCGAATTTGAAAAAGCCTGGAACGACGCCCGGACCGAAGCCGGTGCCGCCTTCGGTAATGATGGATTGTATCTCGAAAAATTTGTTGAAGAACCCCGTCACATTGAAATTCAGATTGTTGGCGATCAATACGGTAAAGTATGCCACCTGTCGGAGCGTGACTGTTCCATTCAGCGCCGGCACCAGAAACTGGTAGAAGAAACGCCATCGCCGATTATTTCTCCCGAACTGCGTGAGCAAATGGGCGAAGCAGCTATCAAAGGCGCGCAGGCTATAGGTTACGAAGGGGCCGGAACGATCGAATTCCTGGTGGACAAACATGGGAAGTTCTATTTCATGGAGATGAACACCCGGATCCAGGTTGAACACCCTATTACGGAGGAAGTAACGGATTTCGACTTAATTAAAGAGCAGATCAAGGTAGCTGCCGGCGTTCCTATTTCCGGACGTAACTACACACCGAAACTCTATGCTATGGAGTGCCGGATCAATGCCGAAGATCCGGCAAACGGCTTCCGCCCATCGCCGGGTAAGATTTCGGTGCTGCACATGCCAGGAGGTCATGGCGTTCGGGTTGATAGCCACGTCTATGCTGGATACACCATTCCGCCGAACTATGACTCTATGATCGCCAAGCTGATCGTATCGGGGCAGTCGCGGGAGGAGGTAATCACCCGGATGAAGCGGGCTCTCCAGGAATTTGTTATTGAAGGAATCAAAACAACAATTCCGTTCCATATTAAGCTAATGGACGACCCACGGTTTCGGTCGGGACAGTTTACGACGCGTTTTCTGGAAGAATTCGATTTCTCAACGCTGTAGTCTTGTCTTTCATTCAACAAGAAAGCCACCGTCGAATACGAATGGTGGCTTTCTTGTTGTGCTACCAGTTATCGGCAGCGTCTTCATCCGGCTCAACCTGTTTAATTAGAAAGAAAGCGAAGCCCGCGAGAAATAACCAGCCCGCCGGGTTTTGCTGAACGAGATAAACAAGGCTTATGAGCAGACCGATCACACACAGGAGAAAGTTGCGCTTGGCTGTTCGGCGGTGCCGGTGGGTGGGATCTGGTGTTGAGGACGATTTAAGGAGACGAAATAAGACTTTCAAAGGCCTCATAATAGGTACGGTTATCAGACTCAGGTACGTTGGCCGCGAAGATAACCAACGATAAATCATATGCAGGTTATCAAATGATTTATTTTTAGCCCGAAAGTAACCGACAAAGGCACAAAATAGACTGACTTGTTTGGTCGTTACATACAGATGAATTCCCACGCTCCGAATGATGATGAATGCAGATAAGGCGGTACTCGCCAGTTTTTGTTTCCTGCTTTTCTGCAGTGTGCAGGCTCAATCTCCTAAAGATTCCCTTAAGGTTGAGAACCTGGGTAATCAGGTTAATTCAGAATACAATGAAATCAATCCGTTGATTGCGCCCGATGGGCGAACGCTTTACTTTGCCCGGATCAGCCACCCAAACAATACGCATGGTACAAAGGGTAGTCAGGACATTTGGTATTCAGAAGCAGAGCCAAGTAGTGGACAGTGGGGCCCCGCACGCCGAATGGGCTTTCCGCTAAATAAAGACGAGTATAACTGCGCGTATAGTATCACGCCCGACGGAAATACGATGCTTCTGAAAGGCGCTTACAACAACGGTACCTACGAAACGCGTGGCTTTTCGGTGAGCAAGCGTACAGCCAACGGGTGGTCGCCCCCACAGAAATTAGCCATTCCAGGCTATGAAAAAATGAGTCAGGGGCAGTTTGACTGCGGGTTTCTGTCGGCCGATGGGAAAGTATTGCTGATGGCGTTCAGCGAAAAGAAGAACAGCAAGGAAGACGATCTGTACATCAGCTTCCGGCAAAAAGACGGATCATGGAGCAAACCCATGAATCTGGGCCCTGAAGTCAATACAAAAGCTACTGAGACGACCCCGTTTCTGGCTCCCGATGGCGCTACGCTCTACTTCTCCAGTAATCGGGAAGGCGGACTGGGTAGCAACGACATCTACGTTTGTAAACGCGTCGACCGAACCTGGAAACACTGGTCAAAGCCCGTTAACCTGGGACCCGGTATAAACACCGACGGGTATGATGCGTATTACAGTCTATCCGCGTCGGGGGATTATGCCTACATGACAACGTTTAAAAATACGTTAGGCAAAGGCGACATTGTTCGAGTTAAGCTGTTTGATAAGGACAATAACGCTGCTCCGCAAACGCCGGCTGAGACCCGTCCTGATCCGGTAGCCTTAATCAGTGGTAAAGTTGTTGACCAACGCACGGGGAAGCCCGTGGAGGCACGTATTATTTATCAAACACTGCCCGACGGCGCTGAAGCTGGTGAGGCTACGTCAGACCCAATCACCGGGGAGTATAAAATTGTGCTGCCTTACGGTCAGAAATACAGCATGCGGGCGGTTGCCAAGAATTTTATTGCCGAAGGCGACAATGTTGATCTGACGCAAACCAAGGCGTTTCAGGAGATTAAAGGAAAGGATCTGAAGATGGTGCCTATTGAAGTAGGACAGTCTGTCCGGCTGAACAACATTTTCTTCGATACCGGGAAGTCAGAGCTGCGTCCGGAATCAGGGCCTGAGCTTGATCGGGTAGTAACGACCCTGAACGAGAATCCCAAGCTGGTAATTGAGGTTGGTGGTCATACAGACAACACTGGTTCGCGGGAGATTAACGTCAAACTATCGCAGGACCGGGCCGATTCGGTACGTGAATACTTCATCAGCAAAGGCATCGAGCCCGACCGGGTAGCCAGCAAAGGTTTTGCGGATACAAAGCCAGTGTCGACGAACGATACCGATGCCGGGCGCCAGCAGAACCGGCGGGTTGAATTTACGATTGTTAAAAAGTAAGGTAGCATTTACCGGGCAATTCGAATCGCCCGGTAAATGCTGTGTTAATCCAAGCCCGGTCGCTGAAAAGCACGTGCTTCGGGTAGAGTGGCCTCCATTTCCCGGCGCAACCGACTGAGAAGCGCAAGCATATCAAGCAGGTCGTCGGTCTTTTCAGGGTAATGAGTCAGAATTGTCTGCCAGGCAAGTAGCGACCGATCGATACTCACCAGCACCAGCTTTGCTTTGCCCAGATGATACGTCAGTAAAGGCTGATCCATCGTAGTATCTGTGGCGGCCCGAAGTGCTGAAACTGTTTTCACTGGAATCAGCGTACGATACCAGCGGATCATCTCCCAGGCGTCTTTCAGGCGGTTGAGTTTAACCAAAGCCTCCTCCTGCGTATGAAAGCCTAATTGTACCTGTTCAATCTGCTGCCGACCCGCCTGTTCGAGTAAGTTGACTTCGTCCTTAAACCAGTCACCGCTTAGGCGCATGTACTGATCAGCCAGTCCGGCTACCGGGTGTTTGCTGGCCAGTTCGCTGGAAGCGTCGGTGCGTTTCTGAAGTGCTTCCTGTTCCAGCACTTCCGGCGACGAGGCATTACCTGACTGCACACCAGACTGGCGCATCTTTTCTACATACTGTTTAGTCAGATTCAATGCTTCTGTAAGCTGCTGAATAAGCGATTCTTCCCGCGTGACAGAATCGTTGGAAGGCTGCGCTGCCTGAAGTTGGAAACTACGACAACGGCTTGTAAACAGACAGCGCTGACACCAGGAGTCGCAAAAGTTGTATATTCCCGGAATAAGTTCAGGTTGAGTATTCATTGTGTTTAAGTACGGCTCACGGTTTGTTTTGTAAATCTAACATATAACAAAATATTTGTTTTACAAATTGCAATCAGACAGTATATTCTGCAAAATGATGAGCCACTAATAACTTATTGTTAATGAGTTGCGTTACGAGAAGAGATGCAGATATTTGTGTCTTACATTCCCACAACTCATTCGCAATGCAACTCGATGCCGGGTGTGAGCTGTCGTTCGACGCTCAGGGCCCAACGCCCTTATTATTGATGCTACGTCCTCGGTCGGGTGCCGGCCAATGGGTAGTACGCGAGGAATATCAGATTAATCCCAGTGTTATTGTCACAGAGTTCACGGACCTCTACGGCAACTTGTGTCAACGGCTGGTAGCGCCCGAGGGACCATTCAGTATTCGGTTTATGGCTACCGTGCAGACCGCCGATACAATTGACGTAGCTCCCGGTGCACCGTATACCCCCGTGGAGCAATTGCCCGACGATGTACTGCATTTTACGCTGCCAAGCCGGTATTGCCAGGCTGACCAGTTAGGGCAGCTTGCCGCCGATATTACAGCTGGTGTCGAGCCGGGCTACGATCAGGCCGAAGCTATCCGGCGCTGGATTCATGAAAACGTAACGTATCAGTATGGTACCAGCAATGCCAGTACGTCGGCCGTTGATACCGCAGCCAGCCGGGTAGGGGTGTGTCGTGACTTTACACACCTGGGTATTTCGTTATGCCGTAGTCTGAACATTCCGGCTCGAATGGTAGTGGGTTACCTGTATCAGCTTGATCCGATGGATCTCCACGCCTGGTTCGAAGCGTTTGTCGATGGCCGCTGGTATACGTTTGATGCTACGCAGGAAAAACCCCGTGGCAACCGAATCACCGTCGCCTACGGTCGCGACGCGGCCGATGTGGCTTTCACCACTCAGTTTGGGCCAATGAGCTTGGAGAATATGCACGTGTGGGTAAACGCAGCCGGAACAGACAATGGTGACGAAAAAAACACGGACGAGGTGACAACCTTTTCGGCGTCTGTTGGGTCTAACAATCAAACGGATAGTGAGCTGTGAAAACACAACTTCTTTTCTTTGGTTTGCTGAGTGGTCTGGTGGCCTGTCAGAACGATGGTGACATCCAGCCTACGACGACGTTGGCCAGCGAGGTCGTTGGTACGTACCAGACCAACCAGTTCATCGACGTATTGACGTTGCCGGTTCCGTCGGATAAGATGCCAACGGTTGAGTTGAAGGCCGAGTCAGCGAATGAAGTGACCCTGATCGTTACCAAACGGTTTCCCAGCCGGGAGACCTGGACGCTTACGCATGCCGTACTAAGCCGACAGCCGGACCAGTCAATTGCTATTACAGCTCAGGGTGTACCGGTCGGTACCCTCCAGAAGGACCGGGTGTTTATGGATAATGGGATGGAAATACAGGGCCGTGTGCTCCGGATTCGTCTCAGCGGTACGTCCGTGTCCGACGAGGAACTGAATTTCACCGGATTTGTGCGATAAAAAAAAGCGCAACACCGTTGGGCGTTGCGCTTGCGTATCAATGAGGTTCTGTTTAGCGCACAGCGAACTCGCCGGCACCTATTTTATAACCTTCTGAAAAGAGTTCAATCGTGTACTTACCGGGCTTGTATGGAATACCACGGGTGTACAGCAATTCGACATTCTGACCGTTGCTGTTGTAGTTCACGGTTTGCTTTGTGGTGTAGATTGTCTCATTGCCATCGACCGTGAACGTACCAGAACCGTTTGCCATATCCGAAACAACGGCACCGGTCGGATCAAGGACCCGAACATATACCTCTTTCGGCTCCTCTTTTGTCAGCGGGTTGTCCAGCAGCGTGTACACAAGTTTGATTTTGTCGAGCCGCTTCGCTTTGTAAGCATCATCGTCGCTTACTTTCCCTTTTCTGTTAACAGCAAATACTTTCACGTTCTGTGCTTTCAGTGCAGCCGCCCGATTCACTTTGGTAGACAGCTCCTGATTCTGACTCACAACGTTGGTTACTGAATCGGCCAGTCGCTGGCGTTCGGTTTTCAAGCCCGTGTTTTCTTCGTTCAGAACCTGGTTGTTGGTTGCCAGCGTAACGTTTTCGCGCTGAAGCTGAGCAATCAGAGTATCTTTCTCTACCAGGAAAGCCTCGTACTGCTTGATTTTAGCGTCATATTTAGCGAGCGAAACGCGGTTGCCCCGGCGCAGAGCCGCCTTGTCGGCCTCCAGCTGAGTTTTCACTTTCTCCAGCTCACTAACATCACCGCCTAATTTCTGAACTTCTGCAATTTTTGCATCAAGGGCCGTCGAAATAGAATCCAGTTTAACCCGAGTGGTCGATAGTTCTTCTACACGCTCAGCGATGGTGACTTCCTGATTTTCGGACACCTTCTTCTGATCGAAATATAAATAACTTGAAACCCCGGCCAGACCAGTCATGATTATCAGAGCTGCCAGCAGGGCACCACTTGTTCTGGATTTTTGCGGATTGTTCTCCATAGCGATTAGATTAAATTAACAGTTAAACATGCACAATTTACTTGTGTAGAGGTTGCTTCATGCAAGGGTAGTTGGTGTAAGAAGGTAGAGTTCAGCTATGGATTTTATCTAAGGTGAAAACTTGTTCTGTAACGTACAAATAGGGTAAGATGTTGTGAAGGTAAGACAAAAAATAATAAGTAATTGTTCCATTAAATAAGTTGATTGACAAATAGTTCGGCCAGTTAATAAATACGACAAAAGGGCAAAAAACGGGAAACTAGGGGTCATGAAAAGCATTTTGGGGCCATGTAACAACATCAGTTTGGCGTGCGTTTTATAGGTAAAAAAACTTGTATGCCTGAGCTTCCCGAAGTTGAAATACGCCGTCAATACCTCGAAACATCGTCTTTGTATCAGACCATAGAACGCATTGACGTTGAGGATAAGAAATTACTGACTACCGACTATCAAATCCTTCTCGAACGCCTGACCGGCCGGCAGTTTACAGGTACCCGCCGGGTGGGTAAAAACTTATTCGTGCTGACCGACGCACAGCACGTAATTGTTCACATGCATTTCGGAATGACGGGCGATCTGGAGTACTACCACGCATCAGTTGATCGCCCCCGCTTTGCCCGCATCGTGTTCGGGTTCAGTAACGGCTTTAACCTTGGGTTTCTTTGCCCCCGGAAATTTGAGCGCATTGGCCTCGTCGATACTATAGACGTTTACCTTGAGCGGAAAAAAATCGGGGACGACGGTCTTGAAATTTCCGTGGAAAAGCTTGCAGAAGCAGTCCGGCGCAAAAAGTCATTGATAAAGCCGGTTCTTCTGGACCAGAGTACAGTGGCTGGGTTGGGTAATTGGATTGTTGATGAAGTGTTGTTTCAGGCTCATGTTCATCCCGAGCAGCGGGCTAATACGTTAACGGATGCGCAGCTTGTCCAGCTACATAGCTCTGTTCAGCTCGTTTTGCAAACCGCTATTCGCTACGAAGCAACGTACCGCGACTTCCCAGCGGATTTCCTTATTCACGTACGGGAGTGGGACGATTCGCCTTACGACGACGTAGAAGCCCACAAATTTTGCCCACGTTGCCGCACCCGGATCGAGCGGAAAGAAGTAGGTGGACGTACCACGTTTTTTTGCCCTAAAGAACAGGTTGTGCCAGATTGAACGTAACTTAAAATTATGTGTTATTGTAGTAAATGTATATACACGTAATGTATGGGTACAGCTCGCACAATTCAATCTATAAGTACCGCAACACCTAACCAAGTAGGCGACGGGTTCGTCGGTCTGAATGCCTTTCATCCACAAAACTCACGTCCCTACAATCCGTTCCTCCTGCTGGATCATCATGGCCCGATGCAGGTGAAACCGTCTGAATACCCCAAGGGAGTGGATCAGCATCCACACAGGGGATTTGAAACCGTAACGATTCTGTACGAAGGTGCATTAGAGCATCGTGATTCAGCTGGTAACCACGGTAAACTCTTTGCCGGGGATGTGCAGTGGATGACGGCGGCTTCGGGGATTGTCCACGAAGAAAAGCACGAGCAGGAATTTTCACGACAGGGTGGTCGGCTGAATTTTGTGCAGTTGTGGGTAAATCTGCCGGCCAAAGACAAAATGAGGCCTCCGCGCTACCAGGATATAGCGGCATCAAACATAGCCAGTGATACGCTGGCGGGTGGCGGTCAGCTGCGCGTCATCGCTGGAGAACTGGCGGGTCTGAAAGGGCCTGCTCACACGTTTAGTCCGGTTTTGCTCGCCGATCTGAGCTTGTCGGCTAATCAGACAGAAATCCTGAATTTCCCTGCTACATTTAATCTGGCTCTGTACGTGCTCACTGGCGAGATTAATCTGGCTGGGTCAACGGTAAGTCGTGGGCAAATTGCACTGACTCGTCAGGATGGCAATACGCTGACTGTAACGGCACTTACGGACTGCAAAATACTGATTCTAAGCGGGGAGCCTATTTTGGAGCCATTGGCAGCATACGGTCCGTTTGTTATGAACTCCCGTGAAGAACTGATCGCAGCTTTCGACGATTTTAAAGCCGGTCGGATGGGTACACTGGCCTGATTTTGAAGGCGATCATAAAGTATGATTCTGAAGACGAGCCGACATCAACTGTGTCGGCTCGTTTGATTTGTTGATACGTATAATTCTTAATTAAAATTAAGCGTCTCTGGCCTATCTGTCGTACGATAGTTAGCGCATAAAAAGCTAAATTCTCGTACTGTATCTTCAGGTTTTTATTGTAGTTTTGACCTAATCAAATCGAAGTGTATTCTATTGGTATTATAAATAGTAAAAAATCATACCATAACAATGGAAAGGATTGCCGGGAAAATTGAAGATACGTTAAGTATACAGGAACGACTCAAGCAGGTGTTTGATGCGCTCGGGCTGACTATTTATCAAATTGCCAAGGAACTAGGCGAGAATCCGTCTAAGTTTTACAATATTTTGAATGGCCGGGCTAAGCCCTCGTATGATACAATTATGAGCTTGCTGGCCTGCTATCCTCAGATTAACGCTGATTTTCTGCTGCGGGGTCTTTCTCCTGTCCTCAATAAGCCGGAAACCAACGCCATGTTGTTACCTACGGATGAGGAGTTGATCGATGTACCCTTCGTACCCGTTAAGTTCTACGCCAGTTTTGTCGAAACATACACCGACGGTTTTGGGCTGAAAGAACTGGAATCGTACCGGGTCAGGGCATCTGTTGCTAAAGGGCACAAGCCGGCCGTTGTTATAGAAATAGCCGGTAATAGCATGAGCCCTCAATTGGTACATGGCGCTAAAATATTGGCGGTGCAGGTTGATCAGGGCGATTGGGAATATCAGTCAGGTGGTGTCTACGCCGTCATGTACCGGGATTTTTTCGTCGTCAAGCGAATTAAAGACAATGAGCTTATTACGCGCAAATACCTGACACTGCATTCCGACAACCCCAATGGCGGTAGTGTCACTGTTGCGTCGCAGGATATTCGGGGCTTGTGGAAAGTGGTCGGCATCGTAGAGGCCCCGGTGGAATAAAGAATTAGTGCCCAATAAGCCGAAGCCCGAGCCACTGCGTAGTGGCTCGGGCTTCGGCTTATTGGGCTGAAGTAATCTAAATGGTAACCTCTTCCTGATGCAGAGCGGCCTTCTGATGGTTCCACATCTCCTGAAAAATCGCGTTGTCACGGCGAAGTTCGACGAACGTTCCCTCAGCAACAACCTGTCCGCTACGTAGAATATAGATGTAATCGAACATCGGCAGCAAGTGCAACCGGTGCAGCGTTGATACCACTGCTTTATCCGAAAACTCCTTGAGCATCTTGTGATAGATCTCAAACTCTGTTTTAGGGTCGACGCTGCTCGTAGGTTCATCCATCAGGACAATGTCGCTCGTCCGGGCGGCTAACACACCCCGCGCCAGGGCAAGTCGTTGCCGTTGGCCGCCCGACAAATTAAGCCCTTTCTCCTGAATGCTGGTTTCCAATCCCTCGGGCAGATGCCGAACGATGTCAGCAAAATGGGCCGTATGGCACACGTGCATAACGTCGTTGTCATCAAAAGGCAGGCCGAGTGTAATGTTGTAGCCAATTGTATTCTCAAAAATTTCCGGCTCCTGCGGCAGCAGCGTTACCGTATCTGAAATCACACTTAGATCCGGGTACGCAACACCGTCAACGTCAATTCGAAGCCCGGCTTCAGCAGGGTAAAGGCCGCGAAGCAGCGTCAGCAATGTGCTTTTACCGGAACCGCTCTCGCCAATCAGCGCGATTCGTTTGCCACGCTCCAGACTCAGATGAACGTTACTCAGACTAGCGGCTTTAGCGGTAGGCAAAGCCTCATCAACCAACGGAGCGTTGACCGTATGCGAGAAGTTTAAGCCGGTGAGTTGAATCTTCTGCCATGCGTCGGGCAGTCCAATGTCTGGTTTCTGTTGCTTATGCGCTGAAAAGGCCTCGCCAATACTGCGGGCCGTCTGAACGTCCGTATTAAACTGGACAATCTGAGTATACTGATACGCTACGTCGTTGAAAACGCTTGTGAACTGGTTTACGTAGCCCAGTAATGTCACGAGACCCCCTACGTAAAATACTGTACCCGGTGTCCAGTTTTGGTAAACGTACCCGGTGGCTACGACGGCATAGATCAGACCAATCAGCATACTGGCCACAAACCATTTCCATTCATTAATACGTACCTGCCGCATAAAAGGCGGGAATATATCAGCGATCCGGCTGCCGAAACCTTCTTCAATGCGTTTTTCGAGCCGCAACGTAATGACAGTACTAATATTGGACAGACTATCGAACAGCGTTGAAGACGCTACGTGCTCGCGTTCGTTGGTTTCGTCAAGCGCCTTAATAAACGGCCGGTCAAACCGAAGAATAATCCACACTGTCAAAACGCCCAGGGCCACACCAATAAGACCAAAGATCGGCGAGAAATAAAGCATTGCCCCGAACGAGAATACAAACTTCGACATGGCATGCAGGTACATGAAACCATTCTGGAAAAATGACTTCAATGCATCATACGCCTTACGGATACGGTTAATAGTCGCGCCACTGTGATGGTCTTTGTGCCATCGTACCGGCAGATGCAACGTCTGATGATATAACTCATCGAGGAAGTTACGGCTAAGATTAAAAGCCAGCCGCCGTTCCAGTACACGAGCCGGACCGTGAAAAGCCCATTCGAGTACTTTTAGGCCCATGAACCCTCCGGCATACATCCAGACAACATCCAGAACGGCTGTGTCTTTCCGCTGAATAGAATCGATAAACCAGCCAAACAGAATGGGGTGCAGCGCAACGACAATGTTCGCTAAGATGAACAGTACATATATCAACACATACTGCCGTTTTTCTTGCCTTGCATAGTGCCAGGCCGTACGGAGTAAGGATAGATACGGATTTTGCATGTTTTTAAGTTACGGTTTAGGTTTCAACGCGAAACCTGCTTACAAAATTGACAGAAAAAAAGAATTTTACATTCATGCTTTCTTTTCATATGTCGACTGTGAGCATAGATTTAATATATTTTTCATAGTAAGCCGATGGAAGGCTTTCAGCGACGCTCATTTGCTTGATTGGTAATCTTTATTTAAGAGTGCTTCTTTTGTTTTTCGATTGGCTTTCAGTAATTTTGCGACCTGATTCGTAAAAAGCGCCGGAAAGCGAACTACCACTCTGTACTTCCCGTTTTAGAATTAGTAGAAACTTAGTATCAACAACATAATGGCTCGCGATTTAAGATTTACGAGGAACATCGGTATTGCTGCCCACATTGATGCGGGCAAGACGACTACTACCGAGCGTATTCTCTATTACTCGGGTGTAAGCCACAAGATCGGTGAGGTACACGAAGGTGCCGCTACGATGGACTGGATGGAGCAGGAGCAGGAGCGGGGTATCACCATCACCTCTGCCGCCACGACTGTTAACTGGAACTACCGGGAGCAGAAGTATCACATCAACATCATTGACACACCGGGTCACGTTGACTTTACCGTAGAGGTAAACCGCTCACTCCGCGTTCTCGACGGTCTGGTGTTCCTGTTCAGCGCCGTTGATGGCGTAGAACCTCAGTCAGAAACCAACTGGCGTCTGGCTAACAACTACAACGTCGCACGTATCGGTTTCGTCAACAAGATGGACCGCGCGGGCGCCGACTTCCTGAACGTTTGCCGTCAGGTGAAAGAAATGCTCGGTAGCTACGCAGTACCTCTGCAGCTGCCGATTGGTGCCGAAGATAACTTCAAAGGCGTCGTTGACCTCGTCAACTTCCGGGGTATCCAGTGGAACGAACACGACAAAGGTATGACCTTTGTTGAGGTGCCTATCCCGGACGATATGCTGGAAGAAGCGACCGAGTGGCGTGAAAAACTGCTCGAAGCCGTAGCTGAGTTCGACGAAACGCTGATGGAAAAATACTTTGAAGATCCTGACTCGATCTCCGAAGATGAAATTCTGGCAGCTTTGCGTCAGGCTACGATCAGTATGAAGATCGTTCCGATGCTTTGCGGTTCTTCATTCAAGAACAAGGGTGTTCAAACCATGCTCGACTATGTGATGGCTCTGTTGCCGTCACCGCTCGACAAGGAGAGCATCAAAGGTACCAATCCTAATACGGGCGAAGAAATATCTCGTCGCCCGAGTTCTGAAGAGCCGTTTGCCGCTTTGGCGTTCAAGATCGCTACCGACCCCTACGTAGGTCGTCTGTGCTTTGTGCGTTCGTACTCAGGTACACTGGAGTCAGGTTCTTATGTTCTGAACAACCGTTCGGGCAACAAAGAACGTATCTCGCGTATCTTCCAGATGCACGCCAACAAGCAGAACCAGATCGAGCGCCTGGAGGCAGGTGACATCGGTGCTGTAGTGGGCTTTAAAGATATCAAAACTGGTGATACCCTGTCGGACGAGAAGCATCCTATTGAACTTGAGTCAATGGTATTCCCCGATCCGGTTATTGGTTATGCGATCGAACCGAAGAAAACGGCTGATCAGGATAACTTCAGTAAGGCTATTACCAAACTGATTGAAGAAGACCCAACGCTCCAGGTCGAATCGAACGAAGAGACTGGCCAGACAATTATCCGTGGTATGGGTGAGCTTCACCTTGAGATTATCATTGACCGTATGCGTCGTGAATTCAAGGTAGAAGTAAACCAGGGTGCACCACAGGTAGCTTATAAAGAAGTTCTGACCAAGAAAGTAGAAGGTCACCGCGAGGTGTATAAGAAACAAACCGGTGGTCGGGGTAAGTTTGCCGACATTGTGTTTGACCTTGGTCCCCGCGATCCGGAAGAAGATGGAACGGTTAAGCCGGGCTTGCAATTTGAGAATGCTATCGTCGGTGGTGTGATTCCAAAAGAATTCATCCAACCTGTTCAGAAAGGCTTTGAAGAGTCGCTCAAGAACGGACCGCTGGCGGGCTTCCCGCTCGAAAGCATGAAGGTGCGGTTGTTCCATGGTTCATACCATGATGTTGACTCCGATTCGCTGTCGTTCGAACTCGCTGCCCGGATTGGCTTCAAAGAAGCCGCCCGTCAGGCTGGTCCGAAATTACTCGAACCGATCATGGCTGTTGAAGTAATCACGCCGGAAGAATACACCGGTCCGATTACAGGCGACCTGAACCGTCGGCGGGGTATGATGAAAGGTATGGATACGAAAGCTGGTTCGCAGGTTATCAAAGCAGACGTTCCTCTGTCGGAACTGTTTGGTTACGTAACCGACTTGCGCACAATGTCATCTGGCCGTGCAACAGCCAACCTGACGTTCTCACATTACGAGATTGTGCCGCAGAACATCGCTGACAACGTAATTGCAAAAGAAAAGGGCACTGGAAAGGCCTAATCTATAAGCATTGGGCAGCAAGTTGAAATAGACTGCTGCCCATTTTTTGTGCCGTTCGGAGTAAATGGTTCTTTCGGCGGTATCTTATTTAAACACATAACGAACCAAGTATCATGAGTCAAAAAATTCGCATTAAGCTGAAGTCATTCGACCATACGCTGGTCGACAAATCAGCTGAGAAAATTGTCAAAGCCGTTAAATCAACGGGTGCTATTGTAAGTGGTCCCATTCCTCTTCCAACAGACAAGGAAATTTATACGGTCCTGCGCTCACCGCACGTCAACAAAAAGTCTCGGGAGCAATTTCAGCTTTGCACGTATAAGCGTCTGGTAGATATCTACAGTAGTAGTGCAAAAACTGTTGATGCGTTGATGAAGCTTGAGCTGCCCAGTGGGGTAGATGTGGAAATCAAAGTATAATAGGTTGACAGTTTGATGTAAATTGTAAGAAAAGTTTGGGATGATCCTAAACTTTTCTTACTTTTGCACTCCCAAACTCGGAAGTTGCACAAACGACATACGAAGGTGAAGGTCTGTTTTAGTCACTATGACTTAGCAGAAACCACATCTGACTTTCCGACAAGCACGGTTGCTTTAGCGCAGACGTACGCTGTCAGTTCAAGGTCAGGTGTAGTACGCCTGGCCTTTTTTGTTTGAATGATACGCTTGATTAATAAGCAGATAGAGTTGCAAAACGCTTCTGTTTTACCTAATTTTGCGGCTCCGTTTTTACGGGAGTAGTTTTTCATTTACCTGCTTACTTTAAACAAACACAAATGTCTGGTTTAATTGGCAAGAAAATCGGGATGACCAGCGTGTACAATGCGGACGGGCAGGCTCTGGCATGTACAGTGATTGAAACAGGTCCCTGTGTCGTTACTCAGGTTCGTACTGTCGAAAAAGACGGGTACGAAGCCGTGCAACTGGGTTTCGGTGAGAAAAAAGAAAAGCACACAAACAAGCCTGAGCTTGGCCATTTCAAAAAGGCGGGCACTACACCAAAGCGGAAGCTGGTTGAATTCAAAGAATTTGAACAGGGATTAGACCTTGGACAAACCTTGAAAGCCGCTGACGTTTTTGTTGAAGGAGATTTCGTCGACGTTGTAGGCACTGCAAAAGGTCGCGGTTTCCAGGGTGTAGTAAAACGTCATGGTTTCGGCGGGGTAGGCGGTCAGACGCACGGTCAGCACAACCGGCAGCGCCACCCAGGTTCTATTGGTGCATGTTCATTCCCCTCTCGCGTATTTAAAGGCCTTCGTATGGCCGGGCGCATGGGTGGCAATCGCGTAAAGGTGCAGAACCTGCGCGTCCTGCGGGTGTTGTCCGATCAGAACTTGCTGGTAGTAAGCGGTTCGATTCCGGGTGCTAAGAATTCGTACGTTATTATTGAGAAGTAGGCCATGGAAGTAATCGTATATAACAGTAAGGGCGAGGACACCGGCAAAAAGGTTACGCTGCCAGAAGAGATTTTTGGTATTGAGCCTAACCAGCACGCGATTTATCTCGACGTGAAACAGCACCTGGCCAATCAACGCCAAGGCACGCATAAATCAAAAGAGCGCGCTGAGAATGCTCACTCAACCCGGAAAATTAAAAAACAGAAGGGTACGGGTGGCGCTCGGGCGGGTAGCATTAAATCGCCCGTGTTTGTTGGCGGTGGTACCATTTTTGGTCCCCGTCCGCGCGACTATAGCTTCAAGCTGAACAAGAAAGTTAAAGCATTGGCCCGCAAGTCAGCTTTAGCTGTAAAAGCACAGGCTAACAACATTTCGGTAATTGATAACATTACCCTGGAAGCGCCACGTACAAAAGATTACGTGCAGTTTCTGAACGATTTGAATCTGACAGGTCGTAAAACACTGTTGATTCTGCCGAATGTTGACACAAACGTAGTGCTTTCGAGCCGGAACATCCAGAAGACGAAAGTAATGACGGCAGCGCAGGTCAACACGTATGATCTGATGAACGCTGATCAACTGCTTATTAGCGAAGAAGCCCTGTCGACCCTTCAAACTCTTTTTGACAAGTAATCATGAACGTTCTGAAGAGACCGATTATCACGGAAAAGATGACGGACCTGAATAAGCAGGGTAAATATGCTTTTGAAGTCGAATTGAAAGCCAATAAGCTTGAGATTCGGAAGGCCGTCGAGAAAATGTATGGGGTCAACGTTGAAACGGTTCATACGATGCGGACGCTGGGCAAAAAGCGAAGCAAAAACATCAATGGCCGCATTGTAACGGGAAGAACCTCAACCACCAAGAAAGCAATTGTGACGGTAGCAGAGGGTGAAGTCATTGACATCTACGCAGATCTGTAAACACCTGTTACCACACGTAATTATCAGTCATGGGAGTTAAGAAACTAAGACCAGTAACGCCAGGAACCCGTCAGCGCGTGGCTCCTGATTTTGCGGAACTGACAGCCTCCAGACCAGAGAAGAGTCTGCTGGAGCCCCTGAAGAAGACCGGCGGCCGTAATAACCAGGGCCGTCGCACTATGCGCTACATCGGTGGTGGTCATAAGCGGCATTACCGCATCATTGACTTTAAGCGCGATAAAGTCGGCGTTCCTGCCGAAGTCCTGACTGTCGAATACGATCCGAACCGTTCAGCTCGGATTTCTTTAGTACAGTATGCTGATGGCGAAAAGCGCTACATCATTGCGCCACAGGGTATCGCGGTTGGCCAGAAAGTTCAGTCGGGCGAAGGTGCAACCCCGGATGTGGGTAATGCGCTCCCGCTAAACATAATGCCAATTGGTACTATCGTCCACAACATCGAGTTACATCCTGGAAAAGGGGGGGCTATGGCCCGTTCAGCCGGCACGTATGCTCAGTTGGTAGGTCGCGAAGATAAGTACGCTATTCTGCGGATGCCGTCTGGCGAAACCCGTCGGGTACTAGGTGTTTGCATGGCTACGGTTGGATCTGTATCTAACCCTGATCACATGAACGTTGTGCTCGGTAAGGCTGGTCGTAACCGCTGGTTAGGTCGCCGTCCGCGTGTACGTGGTGTTGCGATGAACCCGATCGATCACCCCATGGGTGGTGGTGAAGGCCGGGCATCTGGTGGTCACCCGCGTTCACGGAATGGTCAGATTGCCAAAGGTTTGAAAACTCGTAAGCCAAACAAGGCATCTGATAACTTAATCATTAGCCGACGCAAAAAATAATAGATAAATGGCACGTTCACTTAAGAAAGGCCCCTATATAGATTTTCGTCTGGACAACAAAGTACAGACGATGAACGACTCGGGCAAGAAGTCGGTTATCAAAACCTGGTCGCGCCGTTCCATGATTTCTCCTGATTTCGTCGGTCATACGTTCGCTGTGCATAACGGCAACAAGTTTATTCCGGTCTACGTCACTGAAAACATGGTAGGTCACAAGTTGGGTGAGTTTGCACCGACCCGTAACTTCCGGGGACATACCGCTAAAAAGGATAAGGGCAAGCGATAAGCAAGTTTACGGTTTACGGATTCAGTTTCCCTAGTTGATTCAAACTGAAGACCGGTAACTGAAAACGGAAAACTTCAAAAAAATGGAAGCAGTAGCAAAGCTTAAAAATGTGCCCACTTCGCCCCGTAAAATGCGGTTGATCGCTGACCTGATTCGTGGGCAGCGCGTTAGCCGGGCGTTGGGTCTCCTGAAATATCAGCCGCAGGCAGGTGCCGCCATATTGCAAAAAGTGCTTTTGTCGGCCGTTGCTAACTGGCAGCAAAAGAACGAGGACGAACGTATTGAAGACGCCGACCTCTACGTAAAAACGATCTTTGTTGATGGAGGGCCAATGCTGAAGCGTCTGCGTCCTGCACCACAGGGCCGTGGACACCGGATCCGCAAGCGTTCTAATCATATCACAATTGTGATCGACAGCGCTGCAGCCCCGGTATTGTCAGACAGTGAAGCAACCACGCAAACATCCGAAAACGAGTAACACCGAATGGGACAGAAAATAAATCCGGTTAGCTTGCGGCTTGGTATTGTCCGCGGCTGGGAATCAAGCTGGTACGGCGGTAAAGAGTTTTCTGATAAGCTCGTTGAAGACGAAAAAATCAGAAAATACATCGCAGCCCGTATCCCGAAAGGGGCAATTGCGCGGGTTGTGATTGAGCGTACCCTCAAACGCATTACGCTGACAATCCACACGGCCCGTCCGGGTATCGTTATCGGTAAAGGCGGTGGAGAAGTTGATAAGATTAAGGAAGAGTTGAAGAAGATCACCGGTAAGGACGTTCAGATCAACATCTTTGAAATCAAACGACCTGAAATAGATGCGAAACTGATCGGTGAAGCAATCGCCCAGCAGCTTCAGGCACGTATCTCGTTCCGGCGCGCGATGAAGCAGGCAATCAGTTCTGCTATGCGTGTAGGCGCTCAGGGAATTAAGGTAAAGGTATCAGGTCGTCTGGGCGGTGCTGAAATTGCACGTTCAGAGCAATACAAAGAGGGCCGGGTTCCTCTTCACACACTGCGGGCTGATATTGATTATGCCATTTCAGAGGCACAGACCATCTACGGCAAGATCGGTATCAAAGTTTGGGTATTCAAAGGCGAAGTATACGGCAAGCGCGATCTGTCGCCGGCTGCTATGATGAGCCAGGCCCAGGCCAATGACCGTAATGCAGACCGGGGTGGTGATCGCGGTGAGCGTCGTCCGCGCGGAGATCGGGATGGTAATGATCGTGGTGGTCGCAACCGGAACGAGCGTGGTGGTGGTGATCGTGGTGGCCGGGGTGGTAATAACCGTGGCGGTGGAAACCGTGGCGGTGGAAACAGACGATAAATGGTCAAGCAGTTGGTTGGCCCAGTTAGAAGACAGAAACTGACTAACCAACCACTGTCCGACTGACTAACTACTACTAAGTCATGTTACAGCCAAGAAGAACCAAATTTCGCAAACAGCATAAAGGTCGGATTCCGGGCATCGCTTCACGTGGCCATGAGATTGCCTTCGGTACGTTTGCGATCAAGTCACTGGAACCGGGTCGTATTACGGCTCGGCAGATTGAAGCAGCTCGTATTTCTGTAACGCGGGCTATGAAACGTGAAGGGCAGGTCTGGATTCGAATTTTTCCAGATAAACCGATTACTAAAAAGCCTGCCGAAGTGCGGATGGGTAAAGGTAAAGGTGCTCCTGAATACTGGGTTGCTGTTGTTAAACCGGGAACCATCATGTTTGAAGCAACGGGTGTTCCCCTTGAAACAGGCATGGAGGCCCTCCGGCTGGCCGCTCAGAAACTGCCGGTACGAACCAAATTTGTTGTACGGCGGGATTACCAGGAAGGACAGCAAGCGTAATTCATAAGCGACTAAGCAAATGAAGAAAGAAGATTTTAAGCCCATGTCAGCCGACGAGTTGCGTAATGAAATTACTGCTGAACAGGACCGGCTGTTGAAGTTGAAGTTTGCGCATGCCGTTTCTCCCATTGAGAATCCTATGCGTATTCGCGAGAGCCGTAAGCGGATTGCTCGTCTGAAAACCGAGTTGACAGTAAAAACACGGCAAGCCTAATTATATAGTACGATGGAACAGCAGCAGGAGCAGCAGCCCGTACAAGGGCAAGAGCCAGCGGCAAGCGTTGAGCAAACCGCAACAGCTCCAGTACAAACTTCTCAGGAAGGAACTGGACGGAATGCACGGAAAGAGCGGATCGGTAAAGTGGTTAGCAACAAGATGCAGAAAACAATTACTGTAGCTGTTGACCGTAAAGTGAAGCACCCGATGTACGGTAAATTTATGCACCGTACTAAGAAATTTATGGCTCACGATGAAAACCAGGAGTGTGGTATCGGTGACACGGTTCGCATCATGGAAACTCGTCCGCTGAGCAAGAACAAGCGTTGGAGACTAGTCGAAATCATTGAAAAGGCGAAGTAAGCCATGGTACAGCAAGAATCAAGACTGAGTGTAGCCGATAACAGTGGCGCTAAAGAAGTGCTGGTTATCCGCGTTCTGGGCGGTACCGGTAAGCGCTACGCAACAGTAGGTGATAAAATTGTTGTGACGGTAAAGCAGGCTTTGTCGTCGAGCAATATGAAAAAGGGTACGGTATCAAAAGCTGTAGTTGTTCGCACTAAAAAGGAAGTACGCCGGAAAGATGGATCGTACATCCGGTTCGAAGACAACGCAGCCGTACTGCTGAATAATAACGATGAGCCGCGGGGTACCCGAATCTTTGGACCTGTCGCACGCGAACTGCGCGAGAAGCAGTTTATGAAAATTGTATCGTTAGCACCCGAGGTACTGTAAAAAATGGAAAAGAAAGTAAAGCTGCCGAAACATAAGTTTCATATTAAGACCGGCGATATCGTATTGGTCATTGGAGGTAACTCAAAAGGTCAGCGCGGGGTGGTAAAGGAAGTCATTGTGGAAAAAGATCGGGCTCGTGTTGAAGGGGTCGCTATGATTACGAAGCACTTGAAGCCGACTGCTCAAAATCCACAGGGAAGCCTCGAAAAAACGGAAGGATCAATTCACATCAGTAATCTGATGGTAGTGGATCCGACGACAGGGGAACCTACTCGTACCGGCCGCAAGTTGAACGAAAAGGGTAAACTGCAGCGCTTCTCAAAGAAGACAGGCAATTTTATTCCTGACGGAGGTCGTAAGTAAACCAGAAAAGGTCTAAAGAGATGGCAACGCCAAGACTGAAAGAAAAATATTTGAACGAAGTCGTACCTCAGTTGAAGGAAAGATTTCAGTATAAGTCGGTTATGCAAGTACCGCGGCTGAGCAAAATCGTAATCAATAAAGGTATTGGAGCAGCAGTCGCTGATAAGAAACTGGTTGACGTTGGGGTAGATGAGCTGACAACCATCACAGGTCAGAAAGCCGTCGCAACCATGTCGAAGAAAGCCGTTTCAAACTTCAAACTGCGCGAAAACATGCCAATTGGTGCGAAAGTTACACTTCGCGGTGATCGGATGTTCGAATTCCTTGATCGTCTGACTACGGTTTCATTACCGCGGGTACGGGACTTCAAAGGCGTTAATGACAAAGGATTTGATGGTCGGGGAAACTACACATTTGGTGTTCAGGAGCAGATTATCTTTCCTGAGATCAGCATCGATAAAGTAGCCCGTATTTCAGGCATGGACATCACTTTTGTAACGACGGCAACATCTGATAACGAAAGCTACGAGTTACTGAAAGCACTGGGTATGCCATTCGCTAACGCTGGTAAGAAATAACCGACAAAGGTTTAAATCATGGCAAAAGAATCGATTAAAGCACGGGAACGGAAGCGCGAAGCACTAGTAGCGAAGTACGCAGCGAAGCGTGCGGCCCTAAAAGCAGCCGGTGACTACGTTGGCCTTGACAAGTTGCCTAAAAACGCATCGCCAGTACGGCTGCACAACCGTTGCAAACTGACGGGTCGTCCGCGAGGCTACATGCGTAAGTTCGGCATCTCACGGGTAACATTCCGGGAGATGGCTTCGGCAGGTAAAATTCCAGGCGTAACCAAGGCAAGCTGGTAAGCCCAATCATCATTTTCATTTGTAATTCTGTTTCCGTAATTTTGCGAACTCTTTTGGAAACAGGGGTTTGCAAGTAACGCAACAACGAAATGAATACAGATCCCATAGCAGATTATCTGACTCGAATCAGAAACGCTATCCGTGCAAAGCACCGGGTTGTGGAAATTCCTGCTTCCAACATAAAGAAAGAAATCACAAAGGTATTGTACGACAAAGGGTACATTCAGAACTATAAGTTCGATGATAGTACGCCCCAGGGCATCATCAAGATTGCACTTAAGTACAATCCGGTTACGAAGCAGCCTGCTATCGTAGATCTTCAGCGCATTAGCCGCCCAGGTCTGCGTCAGTATCGGGGTGCCGATCAGCTGCCACGGATCTTGAATGGTCTGGGCGTGGCTATCATCTCCACCTCAAAAGGGGTGATGACAGATAAAGAAGCCAAGACACTTAACGTGGGTGGTGAGGTATTGTGTTACGTTTATTAATCTGGATTGAACGATGTCACGTATAGGTAAAAAACCAATCGCCCTACCCAGTAACGTAACCTTGTCTTACGACAACAATATCGTCACTGTGAAAGGCCCTAAAGGTACTCTGACCCAAACGATTGATCCGGACATCTCGGTTGAAGTCCAGGACGGTCAAATACAGGTGTCTCGCCCAACGGAACAAAAGCGCCATAAAGCTCTGCACGGTCTGTACCGTTCATTAGTAAACAACATGGTGACTGGCGTAAGTACAGGCTTTAAGGTCGATCTCGAAGTAATCGGGGTTGGTTATAAAGCGTCTGTTACGAACAATGTACTTGAATTGAACCTCGGTTATTCACACAATGTGTTCGTAGCTATTCCGCCTGAAATAAAAGTTACGGCGGTTACTGAAAAAGGGCAAAACCCGAAAGTATCATTAGAAGGCTTAGATAAGCAACTGATCGGCGACGTAGCAGCTAAAATTCGTTCCCTGCGTAAAGTTGAACCATACAAAGGAAAAGGTATTCGCTTTGTAGGTGAGCAGGTTCGTCGGAAGGCTGGTAAGTCCTCGTCAAAAAAATAATTAAACGCCTATTTGGTCGGAATCAAATAATATGGCAACGAATAAGCAAGCAAGAAGACAACGGATCAAATATAGCATCCGGGCAAAAATTTCCGGGACTGCTGAACGTCCGCGTCTATCTGTATTTCGCTCTAACAAAGCGATTTATGCTCAGCTGATCGATGATGAAGCAGGCCGTACACTGGCAGCTGCTTCTTCACTTGAGCTGAAGACTGAAATAGACGGCTTTACCGTCGACGCAGCGAAGAAAGTTGGTCAGCGGCTGGCTGAGAAAGCAACCGCTCAAAACATCAGCGCAGCTGTATTCGATCGAAACGGCTATTTGTATCACGGTAAAGTAAAAGCACTGGCCGATGCAGCCCGCGAGGGGGGCCTCAAGTTCTAAGCAAGCAATGGTAACGAACGCAGCAAGACCGACAAAGGTAAACGAAGCCGACCTGAAAGAGCGGGTGGTAGCCATCAACCGCGTTGCAAAGGTGGTAAAAGGTGGTCGCCGGTTCAGTTTCTCGGCGATTGTCGTCGTCGGTGATGGTAATGGAGTAGTAGGGTACGGCTTAGGTAAAGCAAACGAAGTAACGGATGCTATTGCCAAAGGCGTGGAAGATGCTAAGAAGAATCTGGTTCAGATTCCTTTGCTGAAGCATACGGTACCTCATGAAATGGAAGGTAAGTTCAGCGGTGGCTTTGTCCTGCTGAAGCCTGCAGCTCCTGGTACTGGAGTTATCGCTGGTGGTGCAATGCGCGCCGTGCTGGAGTCAGCCGGTGTGCGCGATGTATTGGCTAAGTCAAAAGGTTCCTCAAACCCACATAATGTGGTGAAAGCAACACTGGATGCACTGACTCACATGCGTTTGCCTCACCAGGTAGCTTTTCAGCGTCAGGTTAGTCTGGCGAAAGTGTTTAACGGTTAAAAGACAGCAACAGACATGGCACGAGTACGAATCACGCAGGTCAGAAGCACTATTGACCGTCCGCAGACACAGAAGAACGCGATAAAATCACTGGGATTAGGAAAGATCAACCGCAGCATTGAGTTGGAATACAACGACGCGCTGGCAGGTACAATCCGAAAGGTACAACACCTGGTGAAGGTTGAAGAAATTTAAGTATCTTTGCGATTCTTTTGATTCATTGGGCGCTGAAACATATGGCTTCAGGGCAAAATGAGTCAAAAGAATCAGCTATTTTTAACGAAACAGAACAATGAATTTAAGCAACCTTAGACCGGCTAAGGGTTCCGTCAGAGAGCGAAAGCGAGTCGGACGCGGGCAAGGATCAGGGATGGGCGGTACGTCAACCCGTGGTCATAAAGGAGCGCAATCGCGCTCAGGCTATAGCCAGAAATTAAATTTTGAAGGTGGTCAGATGCCACTACAGCGTCGGGTGCCAAAGTTTGGCTTTAAGAATCCGACCCGCGTAGAGTACAAACCAATCAATCTAGACTTGATCGAGGCCTTGGTTAAAGAAACGAACGCTACTGTTGTTGATCTTGCGTTTTTGAAGCAACACGGTATTGTAGGCAACAAGGACCTTGTGAAGGTTCTCAGCCGGGGGGAACTAACAGCTGCCGTTGAGATTCATGCTCATGCGTTTTCAGTAAGCGCCAAAGAGGCTATTGAAAAGGCAGGTGGTAAAGCTGTTGTTCCTGTTAGAGAAGTTAGCGAGGGAGCGAATCAATAAGTGAGCACGGCAACGGCCGCAACTTTTTATGAACCGATTCATCACCACTCTTAAGAATATATTTGCAATAGAAGAGTTGCGGACACGTATCCTCAACACGCTATTGTTCATTACGGCTTTTCGTCTGGGTACCCAAATTGTACTGCCAGGCGTTGACCCTGATCGTCTGAACCTTCGCCCGCAAGGGTTGCTTGGTTTGCTGGATACCTTTTTGGGTGGTGCGTTCAGTAAAGCGTCGATTTTCGCGCTGGGCATTATGCCGTATATCTCGGCCTCTATTGCAATACAGTTGCTGACGCTGGCTCTGCCTTATTTCCAGAAAATGCAGAAAGAGGGAGAGTCGGGCCGTAAGCGGTTAAATCAGATTACCCGTGTGTTAACGATTTTTGTGACGGCAGTACAGGCTATCACATACGTTCAGACAACTGTTCCTACCGAGGCTCTACTGATTGATCGGGGTTTGTTCACGATATCATCGGTATTCATTCTGACGTCAGGCACCATCTTTTGTATGTGGTTAGGCGAGCGGATTACGGATAAGGGTATCGGCAATGGTATTTCGATGATCATCATGATCGGAATTGTATCACGTTTGCCGGGATCTATTTATGGTGAAGCCTTGTCGCGTGGATCAGCAGGTGCTTTGATTTTTGTGCTGGAATTAGTTGCTCTGTTCTTCGTAATCATGGGGGCCGTAGTGCTCACTCAGGCAGTCCGTCGGATACCTATCCAATACGCGAAGCAGGTAATTGGTAACAAAGTGGTTGGTGGTCAGCGCCAGTACTTACCGCTAAAGCTTAATGCTGCGGGGGTAATGCCGATTATTTTTGCCCAGGCGTTGATGTTCATTCCTACGTATCTGGCAGGGCTTTTTTCAGAGAAAAGCGATTTTGCCGCTGGTGTTCAGAATGCTTTTCAAAGCTATACGACCTGGCAGTATAACTTGCTCTTTGCCCTGTTAATCATAGTCTTTACGTTTTTCTATACGGCTATTTCGGTTAACCCGACACAAATTGCCGATGATATGAAACGTAGTGGTGGTTTTATTCCAGGAGTGAAGCCAGGCATTCAAACGTCTGAATACATTGGAACGGTGTTAGACCGGATCACGTTGCCGGGCGCAATCATGCTGGCCATTGTTGCAATTCTGCCTGCCATCGCTAACCTGTTAGGCATGACGAGTGGTTTTGCCCAATTCTTTGGCGGTACGTCACTACTGATTATGGTAGGGGTAGTACTGGATACACTGCAACAGGTAGAAAGTTACCTGCTGATGCGCCGGTATGAAGGATTGATGAAATCAGGGCGGGTACAAGGCCGTGCCGGTGAGACTGTAGCCGCTTAACACGATGTCTGGGTCTGGGAAAGATAAAATGATTTTCTTCAGAAGTGATGAAGAAATCAACCTGATTAAGATTAGTGCACAGGTGTTGGGGAAAGCTCATGCCGAGGTTGCTAAACTTATTCGTCCCGGAATTACGACCAAGGAACTTGACGAGGTAGCCGAAACGTTTATCAGAGATAACGGTGGTTTACCTTCTTTCAAAGGTTATAACAAGTTTCCTGCTTCGCTTTGCATTTCTGTCAACGACGTGGTAGTGCACGGAATTCCCGGGCGTTACGAGCTTCGCGACGGAGACATTGTGTCGATTGATTGCGGTGTGTTGCTAAATGGCTTTCATAGCGATAGCGCGTATACCTACCCGGTAGGTGAAGTAAGTCAGGCCGTACGCCGTCTGTTGTCTCGAACCAAAGAGTCGCTCTATGTTGGTCTTGAGAAAGCCGTTGATGGAGGACGTGTTGGTGACATCGGCTATGCAATTCAAACGTACTCAGAGCGCTTTGGCTATTCGGTGGTACGTGAATTAGTAGGTCATGGCGTTGGTCAGCATCTACATGAAGCCCCGGAAGTACCTAACTACGGAAAGCGTGGCCAAGGTCCGAAGTTAAAGGAAGGAATGATTCTGGCAATTGAGCCGATGATAAACTTCGGTAAGAAAGGAATCGTTCAGGAGCGCGATGGATGGACC
Organism: Fibrisoma montanum; assembly: GCF_003583365.1. Taxonomy (GTDB): domain Bacteria; phylum Bacteroidota; class Bacteroidia; order Cytophagales; family Spirosomataceae; genus Fibrisoma; species Fibrisoma montanum. The sequence goes on along the minus strand of NZ_QXED01000001.1, from coordinate 1,004,475 downwards.
ATCCGGACAGCTGACCGCAAGCCTTCTGCACACTTTGAGCATACGGTAGCAGTCCGTAAAGGAAAGCCAGAGGTTCTGACAACCTTTGAATACATCGAGGCAGTAACGGCAAACACAAGCCTGATGGTTGAAACGAGTGAACTGATGGCGGCTTAATGCGATTATGGCTAAACAGAATTCTATAGAGCAGGATGGTGTAATATTGGAGGCATTATCAAATGCAATGTTCAGGGTTGAACTGGCAAATAAGCACGAGGTAATTGCTCACATTTCCGGTAAAATGCGCATGAATTATATCAAGATTTTGCCGGGAGATCGCGTAAAGTTGGAAATGTCGCCTTACGATTTGAGTAAGGCACGTATTGTGTACCGGTATAAATGAGTTTGCAGTTTTTGGAATACAGTTTTCGGCTGGGTTGTTGCCGAAGGCTGATAACCGAAAACCAAAGACCGAAACTTTTTGAATCATGAAGGTTAAAGCGTCTATCAAAAAGCGCAGCGAAGACTGCATCGTGATCCGTCGGAAAGGGAAGCTGTACGTGATCAACAAGAAAAACCCCAGATACAAACAAAGACAAGGCTAAGCAAATATGGCACGGATTGCAGGTGTTGATATTCCGGACAAGAAACGTGGTGAGATCGCGTTGACCTACATCTACGGTATTGGTCGGAGCCGGGCGAAGAAAATCCTGACAGATGCTGGTATCAGCGTTGACAAGAAAGCAAGCGAATGGACTGATGAAGAATCAAGTGCTGTTCGTAACGCGATCTCAAATGAATACAAAGTCGAAGGGGCCTTGCGTTCAGAAGTTCAGCTGAGTATTAAGCGTTTAATGGACATCGGTTGTTATCGCGGACTACGTCACCGTAAAGGTTTACCGGTACGTGGTCAGCACACGAAGAATAACTCTCGCACGCGCAAAGGAAAACGGAAGACGGTTGCTAATAAGAAAAAGGCGACTAAGTAACAGTAAAACGTTTACAGTTTCCGGTTTACGACTCGTCGCTTAGTAGACTAACGGCAAGTAAGCCAAGGGGCTGACAACTAAAAAAATGGCTCAAGCAAAACGCAAAGACAAAGCGAAAAAGCGGGTAGTTGTTGTTGAACCGGTTGGTCAGGTACACATCCGGGCTACGTTCAATAACATTATCATTTCGATTACCAACATGAATGGCCAGGTAATTTCCTGGGCATCGGCTGGTAAAATGGGATTCCGCGGCTCTAAGAAGAACACACCGTATGCAGCTCAGACAGCTGCACAAAACTGCGCAGCCGTTGCTCATGAATTGGGTATGCGGAAAGCAGAAGTGTTCGTGAAGGGCCCGGGTTCAGGTCGTGAATCAGCGATTCGGACCATCCAGAACTCTGGTATCGAAGTGACTACTATCCGTGATATCACCCCGCTGCCGCACAATGGGTGCCGGCCGCCAAAGCGTCGTCGCGTATAATACGGATGACATGAATAGGGGCAGGCGACATTTAGTTGTGTCTGTCCAATGTTTCACAATTATTCATTCATTAAAGAATGGCACGTTATATTGGGCCAAAAGCCAAAATCTCGCGGAAGTTCGGCGAACCGATTCTAGGACCGAACAAAGCGCTTCAAAAGAAAAACTACGCGCCGGGTATGCACGGCCGCGGCCGTAAGCGGAAGCAATCCGAATATGCGGTTCAGTTGACAGAGAAACAAAAAGTAAAATACACCTACGGTATTCTTGAGCGCCAGTTCCGGGCACTCTTCCACCGGGCGCAGGTAAAACAGGGTATTACGGGTGAAAACCTGCTCAAGCTTTGCGAAGCTCGTCTGGATAACACCGTGTACCGCCTGGGTATTGCTCCTACCCGTCGGGCAGCCCGTCAGCTTGTGTCTCATAAGCACATCATTGTTGATGGTGAAGTAGTGAACATTCCGTCTTATTCGCTCAAGCCTGGTCAGCTCATTGGTGTTCGGGAAAAGTCGAAGTCACTGGAAGCCATTGCAACAAGCCTCTCTGCCCGGAATGTAAAGCGGTACAATTGGGTTGAATGGGATGGTCAGCAAATGACAGGGAAGTTTATTAGCTATCCTGAGCGTGATCAGATTCCGGAAAACATCAACGAGCAGTTGATCGTCGAATTGTATTCGAAGTAATCAGGTTGGCAGGATCAATTAGATTCTGCCAATTTATACCATATATAGTTTTCAGTTGCCGGTTTCGGCTTGGGGTGAATAGCCTGCGAACTGTTAACTACAACTGAGGACGGAATTAGTCTTCACTCCATAGGCAGACGAACTGCTGTAAAAAATACGAAACGTATGTCAATTTTAGCGTTCCAAATGCCCGACAAGGTCGTAGTGGAGAAAGCCGACGACTTTCACGGGGTGTTTGAGTTTAAGCCCCTTGAAAAAGGATACGGTGTGACAATCGGCAACGCCCTTCGGCGTATTCTGCTGTCATCGCTGGAGGGATATGCTATCACCAGCGTAAAATTCCCCGGCGTGTTACACGAGTTTTCCTCGATTGAGGGGGTTGTTGAGGATGTAACCGAGATTATCCTGAACCTGAAAATGGTTCGGTTTAAGAAGATTTCGGACATGGTTGACAACAAAATTACGGTTACCATCAAGAAGCAATCGGTCCTTAAGGCCGGTGATATATCGAAGTTTTCGCCTTCGTTCGAGGTATTGAACCCGGAGCTGGAAATCTGTCATATTGACGATACCCGCGATCTGGAAATGGAAATTATTGTGGAGAAAGGCCGCGGATATGTTCCGGCTGATGAGCCACGGGCCAACGAACTAGCGTTTGGCCATATTCCTATCGATGCTATCTACACGCCTATCAAGAACGTGAAATATAGCGTTGAGAACACCCGGGTTGAGCAGAAAACTGACTATGAGCGGCTGTTGCTGGACATTGAAACGGATGGGTCTATCCACCCGGAAGATGCTCTGAAAGGTGCAGCGTACATCCTGATTCAGCACTTCATGTTGTTCTCGGATCAGACGATGACGTTCGAAACAACTAAGCCGGAAGAAGAGAATGTCGTGGATGAAGAAGTACTGCACATGCGGAAGCTTCTTAAAACACCGTTATCTGATCTGGACCTATCTGTACGAGCCTACAACTGCCTGAAGTCAGCTGACGTACGGACGCTGGGTGATCTGGTTCGTCTGGAGATTTCAGATATGATGAAGTTCCGTAACTTCGGTAAGAAGTCGTTGACAGAGCTTGAACAATTGGTTGCCGAAAAAGGGTTAACCTTCGGCATGGACGTAGCCAAATACAGATTAGACGAAGATTAAAAAACAAAGGAGACAGGAGTAAGGAAAACGGAGAAAAAGGGTTAGTAAACTTTTCTCTTTCCTTCCTCCTCCCTTCACCAGACAATGAGACACGGTAAAAAAGATAATCACTTAAGCCGGACGCACGCGCACCGTGAAGCGATGTTGCAGAATATGGCTACGTCGTTAATCATGCACAAGCGGATTGAAACGACGGTGGCGAAGGCGAAAGAGCTTCGCAAATACGTTGAACCGATCCTGACGCGGGCCAAAGACGATACGTACCAGAATCGTCGGGTTGTTTTCCAGTACCTGAACAACAAGGAAACCATGAAGGAGCTGTTCGGTACGGTTGCTGATAAAATTGCAAGCCGGCCGGGTGGTTACACGCGCATCATCAAACTGGGTAACCGGTTAGGGGATAACGCCGAGACTTGCCTGATTGAACTGGTTGACTTCAACGAAACGTTACTGGCAGCTGCAGCTGAGAAAGCGACTACCAAAACTCGTCGGAGCCGTCGGGGTAGCGGTGCACGCCGGACTACCGGCGAAACTGCTGCTGCGCCTGTTGCGGCTGAAGCTACCGCTACTGAAGCGCCTGTCGCTGAAGAAGCACCGGCTGCTGAAGAGGTAACCGAAACGGCTCCTGTTGCTGAAGCACCGGAAGCTCCGGCTGCTGACGCATCGGCTGACGATAATCAAACTGATGCAACATCGACTGACGAAGAGCCAAAGCAAAGCTAATGATCAAGTCGTTTGCAATACATCAAAAGGGTTAACCGTCCAGGGTTAGCCCTTTTTTTTAAGCTTTAACTAACGAACGAAAACGTATCAATGAAACACATGCAGCAACGTGAAGCCCTGCTGGTTTTACAGGATGGTTCGGTTTTTCGGGGCTTAGCCCTGGGAAAAATAGGCACTGCCGGGGGCGAAATTTGCTTTAACACCGGCATGACAGGGTATCAGGAAATTTATACTGATCCTTCTTATTATGGCCAGGTCATCATCAATACAACATCCCATATCGGTAACTATGGTGTGCTTCAAAGCGCTGAGCAGGAGTCGGGTGGTGTTAAAATTAGAGCCATGGTGTGTAATTTCTTTTCACAGATACACTCACGACATCTGGCCGACGGTTCGTTGCAGGAGTATTTTGAGAAAGCAAACATTGTGGGTATTCACGGCGTTGATACGCGGCAATTGGTTCGCTATATCCGCGATAAGGGCGTAATGAACTGCATTATTTCATCGGAAATACTTGATCCTGAAATACTACTGGCGGAATTGAACAAGGTGCCGGATATGGAAGGTCTTGAACTCTCGTCGGAGGTATGCACGAAGGAAATTTACGAAGTGGGTAGCGAGGATGCCAAAGTAAAAGTGGCTGTACTGGATCTAGGGGTTAAGAAAAGCATTCTGAGCAACCTTACAGACCGGGGGGCATACTGTAAAGTGTTTCCCGCTCAAACGCCTTTTTCCGAGCTAGCTGCCTGGAATCCGGATGGTTTCTTTATCTCAAACGGTCCCGGTGACCCGGCAGCAATGCCGTATGCAGTTGAAACCGTCAAGCAGGCGCTGGAAACCGATAAACCGTTGTTCGGTATTTGCCTTGGGCATCAGATTCTATCACTGGCCAGCGGCATTTCAACCTACAAGATGCATAACGGGCATCGTGGCTTAAATCACCCGGTTAAGAATCTGATCACAGGCCGGTGCGAAGTGACGTCCCAAAACCATGGTTTTGCCGTCAAAGGAGACGAACTGCAGGATCATGCTAACGTTGAAGTGACACATTTGAACTTGAACGATAAAACAATTGAAGGAATTCGGCGTAAAGATAAACCCGCATTCTCGGTACAGTACCACCCGGAAGCATCACCAGGGCCGCACGACTCCCGCTACTTGTTTGATGAGTTTGTGAAGCTTATTAACGAATAAAAAAAGAGGTCGGACAGCACTGTCCGACCTCTTTTTTGCCTAATCCTGTTTCAAAACTTTAACCGTACGGCTTTCGGTAAGTGAGTTAATACGTAGCATAAAAAGCCCCGGTGCCTGACGACTGAGTGGAATGCGTATTTGTTGCCGGGCGGCCGCCTTATTGACAGTCTGGTCTGCAACGACCCGGCCGTCGGTGGTCACTAAGGAGACCGTTAAGGGCTTACCTTCAACACCAAGAATGGTAGCATCAATGTAGTCGCCTACGGCGGGGTTAGGCGTTACCTCGACGGATAGGCCCTTGCCCGCTTCCCTGGCGGCAAGACGCGCGGCTCCGGTAAGTTGCCGGGCTGCTTCAACCGCAAAAACCGCATCGATAAGTCCGGTTCCTGTTGCGTCGTCATACCCTTTGTCATTTCCATTGCCATTATAGGGGTTATTCATGTCAATGGCTGTTTTTGCCAGCACGTCGCGAAGCACAGTAGGCGAGGGCCTGGGACCGTTCCACGCTTCCAATATCAAAGCGGCTACGGCAGCCGCATTGGGGGCCGCTGCTGAGGTGCCAAAGAAATTAGGAATCGCGTCAGCGTCAATAGCGCTGTCTATAAAGAAGAAAGATGTGTTACCACCGTCAGGTGCTGTAAAGTCTGGTTTACGGGTCTTTCGGGGCGATTGGTAACGATTGCCGGCATCATCGAAAAGAAGTGGCGTACCGCCCAGCGACGAGAAGCCTTCAACGATTGGCGGATTAACACCGTAAGCCGGCGTATTGATATAAGGGGCGGCTGCTACCGACATGGCGCCTTCAGCGTTGGCATGCCCCACAACCGTTGATGCCCCCAGACCTGGGTAATCGGATGCATTAACGAACAACTCAATCCCGTAGGAAATATACTTCAGACGTTTAGGCTTCGGACCTGCATACAGCCCCACAAGCAGAAAAACGAGTTGAGGCTGGTCAGTGTCATTGAAATAGAAGATTTCCTCAACAGGTTGTTTGGCACCGATATTATCAACCAGAGAAGCGTCCAGTACAGTACCGTTCTGATCTACCAGCAGTACGTCTATATCAGACTGTACATTCCCAAAGAACGGATCATCCCATTGAAACCAGTCATCTATGTAGCCGCCGGGCGGTACAAGGAGCGGTTGAAACGGCTGTTGAGCGTTGAATTTATGTACTTCATACTCTCCTAAAAGCGGAATCGTTACGTTCCCACCTGAGAAGAAAAACCGTTCATACGAGTAATTGCTGTTATTACCGGCTGCCGTAAAATAGTAGACGCCCGCATTACGTACCTCGTTGACTGCCTGAGCAATAATACCGTTCTGAAAGAAGGGTTCTTGTGGATAATACACATCGTCAACGATGATGTCGCAGCCGGCCTCCTTTAGCCGCAGGATGTTTTCAGCAAATCTGGCTTCTCCGTTAAAAGCGCTGGCAAAAGCAAATGTTGCCGAAGGAGCCACGTCGTGAATTAACTCGATCATTGCCCGACCTTCGTCGCTTCCGGGTATGCCAAAAATGTCAGGCCAAAGCTCTTCTATCACCTCAACCGGTGTTATATAGCCGTTAGGGTTTCCAACGCCGGGTAGCTCATCGTTGGCAACCCCTGCAGCCGCACCACCCAGATAGTCGTAGCTATCAGACAGCACGCCAATCTTCAGGCCTTTGCCTGAATACCCCCGTAGTTGTCGAACAATGTTGGAGCGCATAGCCGTATCGCACTGGCCAATAATTGGATTGACCGCTCGCAGAGAGGGTTGAGACGCTGAAATAAGCCGTATACCTGGTAACGAGCCAGCTGCTTTGAGTTGGTTCGTTGGGATAAAGGCTGAAATGGACGAGCGAAAGGTGCCGGTAATGTCGGCCCCAAGTCCACGTAGTGAATTGGCTACGGCGTTGGCATCGCCCTCGGCCTGCGCGGTGACAAGTACCTTATCGCCCCGTACCCTTAATAGAGGTTTGCCGTTCTTCTTCAACCGGTCAGGCGATAGCCCATCGGCAATCTTTTGCAGCAGCCTGTCTAACCTGACCGATTTACTGCCAGCTAACGTACTGTTTTGAGCAAGCCGTACATGTTGAATTGAATGAACGTTGATTGGCATTTGAACCTGGCGGTCAACCTGGGCAAAGGTGGCTCCGGCAAAGCATCCGGTGAGTATCACTACGGAGGTTAATTGGCGGAAACAGAATGGTACATTAAAGGATAAGTTGAACATAACTAGTTGGTTTAAATTTATTAATAGTATTAGTATTGTCTAAAATACTTTAAAATCAATCTGACCGTAAACATATTGTATACGGTTATTGTAAATCTGATTTAGCGGTAAATGATCTGTTATGTGGTTGCGTGTTGCCAGTGCTGCCGACTCCAGATCCGTCGGAACGGCCAGCCTTTGGCCTGTAGGCCAAAGGCCTGATAGGCATGAGACTCTTTTACGGCTTGCTGGTAGTAGGCATCATCGTCGGTGAGGATGACCGATACGTAGCGTTCGTTTGTGCGTACGCTTAAATCAGCAAAGGGTAGTTCCGGTCGCCAGTCCGGATTGGTCTGAGCAAGTTGATTTTTCAGGAAGTAGCCAGTTGGTGAGCCTTCGTACAGACGGGGCTGGGGGCGAAACCGGCCTTCTGCAACCTCGCGGGCGTAGGTCAGGTAGGCCTTCAAAAGTAAAGGACCTTCGTTGATCGTGTTTTCAACGTGCAATTGTTCGGGCCACAGGCTGGTAACGAGGTAGATTCGTTCCCGAGCCCGCGTAACGGCTACATTTAACCGGTTGGCTCCTCCGCGGGTATTCAGGCTGCCAAACTGCATGGATACCTGACCGCGTTCATTTGGCGCGTACCCCACCGAAAATATGATTACATCCCGTTCATCACCCTGAACGTTTTCTATATTCTTCACCAGAACCGGTGGATAGGGGTTGCGGCCTGTTTCCAGTAAATCCTGAATCAGTTGCTGCTGTGGGTAGTTGAACGTAACGACCCCAATTGAGAGGGCTGGCTGTTCAGTTTGTAGCTGATCAATAAGTCTGACAACGGCTTCGGCTTCAATGAGGTTGGTATGCTGTTGCCAGATACCGTTGACGTTCAGGTAGCGTATGGCAGGGTCGGAGCGGTTTATATCGTCGAAATGGGGAATCAACGACAGCCGGTTTTTATAAAAATGCTGATTGGAAAACGTAATCAGGTCCAGAGAGCGACTCCGGTAGTGTTCGGTCAACGAAACCTGCGGCAATTGCTGAGCTGCTAATTCGAGCAGGGATTCTACGTCGAGCGATACCGGCAACTCATCGGCAGGATCTTCTTCAAGGCGGGTTCGGTACAGATCGCTCGGGCGCAGCTGCTGATTATCGCCTGTAACAATGATCTGTCTGCCCCGGAATATGGCCGGAATGCCGCTCTCTGCAAAGCATTGAGAGGCTTCGTCGAAGATAACGAGGTCGAACAGGTCGGCGCGCAACGGAAATATAGCTGACACCGATTCGGGCGACGCCATCCAGCACGGGACCAGTTTTACGACTTCATCAGCAAACTGCTCCAGCAATTTTCTGACGGGCCAGATGCTCCGTTTCTTGGTTGTCTGATGCAGCAAATCACGGTAGCTCACTACGTTATTGAGCCGGTTGAACGTCAAATTGCGGTACGTTTGCTCCCGTAACCGAATCAGCAAAATATCACGGCTCAGGGCCTGCTTTTGTCGGATACTCTCCTGTAAAGCCTGCTCTGTTTGTTGCATTCGCAACGACGACACACTGCGCAATTCAGGATGTAGTTGCTCTAGGTGTTCCAGCCAGGCGAGCCGCAGGGCGTTTTGAAAGACAGCCAGCCATGTGCGTGGCTGCGTGGACTGAAGGCGCTCAATAACCACGCGTTCAGGTTCGGAAAACGTATCATGAAGGCGGTCTGACTCCACCAGCAGCTCAAAATCAGTACGTAGCGACTGAACCAGTTCCTGAACAGCCACGTCAGCGGAGTAGATTAATCGTTCTATCTGCGTCTGAGTAAGGTACGTCAGCGAGTTGTTATACCGTACGGTTGCTGCCTGCAGCCAGTCTATGGCTTGTTGAAGGCCGTCTATAGCCGCGCTTTGATTGGTTGTTGCCGAAAGCCAGGGTAGTAAAAACGAAAAATGGGCAGTCAGTTTTGTCCACGTATCGGTAGCGAGCAAAACCACCTGATAGAGCTGGTCAAATGTCTGTTGGGTTTCGTGGGGCGAATCGCCTATCTGAAAAGCAGAGTCAAACTGGCGGGCAACGAGTCGAATTTTCTGTTCCCACGACAGTCGGTTTACAAAACGTTGTTCAAGCTCGCGCAGGTCGCTCAGAGAAACGGTCAGATTGTGCTGGTGGGCGATGGTTTGTAAAAAATCTTTATCGCCGTATACCAGCCAGCGAAGTACAGAAGCCCGAGCCCGTAGGCCATCCCGTAGCCGCTGCCCAAACGCTGCCGACTGCTCCTGCGGAATGGGGCTATCTAACAGACCCTGCCCGGCTATTGCATTTAGGGCTGATTTTTCGGTTTCAAACAAGGCCGCAGCGTTGGTAGGTAGTTCATTTGTTGCCAATCGGTGCAAGATTGACCAGACGCTTTTCTCACTCAGCTTCTGCCGGATAAACCGTAGTTCGTCGAGGTGTTTACCAGAATCGACGAGGGGTAGCCAGCCGGGTGGTTCGCCGAATACCCGTCGCCATTGGCTTACTTGCTCTTTCGCAAAACCGGGTAGTTCCGATACAAACTGGCTGATTCTGGGTAAATCGCCGGCGGTGAAGGAAGCAAAGCTGATGCGATCGGCCCAGGGATGGTCGGGGCCAAGCTGTTCGGCGTATGCTGCGTAGTTGCTAAGCCGTCTGCCGAACGTATCTGATTCTGTAAATTTAAAATGAGCATAGAGGTCGTCAAGCCGTATGGAGGGGCTGTTCGGGTCGCTCGTTAGATACAGTTCTTTAGGGGATAAACCGCAGGCCGTGGCATCAAACAAAGCTTGCTTGAACGTCTGTAATTCGGCAACCGCTTCATCGATCCGACGGCTTTCGGCGTCGAAATCCCGCTCCAGCAACACGGCATTGAGACTGTTGTTTAGCTGGCGGTAGGTGTCGATCTGTTCGATCTGATTAGCTATCTGGGCGTACAGCGCTTTCCGGTCGTCCTGAAAGTCGTGGACCAGGGCCATAAACGGTGCCATGCCAACCTGACTCAGCCGTTCATGAACAACATCGAGCGCGGCCCGTTTCTGGCAAACTAACAGCACCCGTTTACCCCGGGCGGCTGCATCGGCCATCAGGTTGGCGATCAGCTGGGATTTTCCCGTACCGGGAGGGCCCTGAACCACCAGCGATTGACCACTCCGGACAGTCCGGATGGCGGCCTCCTGCGACGCATCCATGGGGAGCGGGGTGAACAGTTTATTCTCGTTTAAAGGCAGAGAAGGACTGGTAGGCGATGCCGGAAAATCGAGATAAATCGGCTCTTCAGTTTCACCGTCGCCTGTGCTGGCATCACGTTCCGTTCGTTTGATCAGCTCATCGTAGTCGGGAACGAGAAAGGAGCCCGCTTGTGGAAAAATGCCTAGTACCGCTTCCGGGTAAAGTTTAAGTTCGCCGGTACGTTCAAGCTGCTCCAGGCCCTTTACCGGCTCTTTGTCATAAAAGCGGAGCTGATCGATAAATACCTCCTGATTGAAATTTAACTCCAGGGGTGTTGTTTTCAGCCACTCGTACAACTGCGTGCGGAATACAAGCGAGTCTTTGTCGAAATCAGCCAGGTCTTTATCAATTACCTCGTCCGGCAGTTTAACCTGATTGAAATGGCCGTAGGCTACCGCCAGAGTCGGGTTCAGAAAGGCCGGCTCATCGCCCCGGCGTAGCAGTCGCCAGTGTTTACCAGCCTGCTCCAGTTGAACCGGAAAGAACAGCAGAGGGGCATGAACCACAGAGCCATCCAGAAACTTACCCCGTATAAACGGCCAGCCCACAAACAAGTCTTCTGTGCCCCGCTCCTCAGTAATAAATCGTGCGGTGCGGTCAATACGCCGGAGCCGGCGGCTTACCTCGTTGCTACGTTGCTGGCGAGCGTCCAGTACGTCGCATAGGGGTATAGCAGATTTCCGGGCGATCAGGTCTGCAATGATTGAAAAGGAGGGTTTGTTGAGCAGAAAATCAGTTTCATGGAGGTCCAGAAACTGATCGAGTGGCAGGCTGGTCAGAATCAGCGAGCGATTACGGCGGCTCAGGTTGGTAAGTCGTCGGCGGAAGGTTTTCAGTGCGCGGGTAGTGAGCATTCGGAACCGGAGTTTAGCCTATACATGTAATTCCCCGGACTGTTACGAAAACAAGCCGGGGAATCAGTATTATGACGGTCAGCGTACCGCTCAGACTTCAACGCCTTCTTCTTTCTCTTTTTTCTTCTCCGGAATAGCCCAGGAGGCCAGAATACTCGTCGCCAGAATAGCGATGATGATGTACAGCGAATAGACGGGCTGGAAGCCAAGTTCTTCTAGGTAATGGTCCGTCAGCATTTTCACTCCGATAAACGTAAGGAGAACGGCCAGACCAACTTTCAGGAAGCGGAACTGGCTCATAATGCTCGACAGGAAGAAGAACATCGACCGTAGTCCCATGATGGCAAATACGTTCGAGAAAAAGACAATGTACGGGTCTTTGGTGATCGAGAAGATGGCCGGAATGGAGTCGACGGCAAAAATCAGGTCCGTAAATGCCACTACAATCACGATAATGAACAGGGGCGTTACGAACAGCTTGCGGTCTGACTTCCGACGGATAAAGAAATTTTCGGATACGTTTCGCTTGTAAACGTTCAGATAGCGGCTGGCAAACCGAACAACGGGGTGGCTGCTGGGTTCAATTTTCTCATCTTCTTCCTTCTGGAAGAACAACCGCAAACCCGTATAAACCAGAAACGCACCAAAAAGAAACATGATCCACTCGAACCGCTGCAGCAGAGCCGACCCCACGAAAATGAAGACAAAACGCAGTACGATAGCCCCCAGAATTCCCCAGACCAGAATCTTTTTGTAGTACCGCTCACGCACGCCAAACGACGTAAAAATCAGGATAAACACGAAGATATTATCCGCCGACAGCGAGTATTCGACCAGATAGCCTGTGATGTACTCAAGAGCCATGTTGTTCTGAAATCGCTGAAGGCTGGCCTGAAAGTCACCCTGAACAAGCTGGACATGATCGGCGTACAGATTCTGTATTTCCTGAAGATGGGCAAAGTCGGTAACGCCGTGTACCAGATACCCGTAGTTTTTCAGGAAAAAGTAGAACGCAATAGACAAACCCACCCAGATAGCACTCCAGGTAGCGGCCTCCTTAAAATGTACAACGTGGCTTTTCTGTTTGGAAAAAACGCCCAGATCCAGGGCCATTACCACCAGTACGAAGGCTGCAAAAGCCAGAAAAAATATAGTTTCGCTTGAGAGCATGATCTACATAAGACGGACAAAAAAATAACGTATCCGTTCCATAAAAGTTAACAACGGTTGTAAAACTACGTTCCAAATTGGGAAATGGGTGGGCTATACACTCAAAAATATTGTCATAGTGAAACAGACCCCGTAGTTTTGGCTTATGTTTAATGGTAAAAAAGTGGTTGTGGTTATGCCCGCCTACCGGGCAGCCTTAACGTTGGAACGTACCTATCGAGAAATTCCGTTTGATATTGTTGATGATGTTATCCTGGTCGACGACGCCAGTCCTGACAACACCGTAGAGGTAGCCCGCCAGCTGGGAATCCGGCATGTCATTCGTCACGACCGTAACAAAGGGTACGGAGGCAATCAGAAAACCTGCTATGCCAAAGCGCTTGAACTAGGGGCCGACATTGTGATCATGCTCCACCCTGATTATCAATATACGCCACTGCTGCTGACAGCCATGATTTCCATTATTGGCAATGATCTGTACCCGGTTGTGTTTGCGTCGCGAATTTTGGGGAAAGGGGCTCTGAAAGGGGGAATGCCGTTGTATAAGTACGTTGCCAACCGGTTTCTGACTTTCACGCAAAACCTGTTGATGAACCAGAAGCTATCGGAGTACCACACCGGCTACCGGGCGTTTTCGGGTGAGGTACTCCGCAGTCTGGATTTTACGCATAACTCCGATGATTTCATTTTTGATAATGAAATGATCGCCCAGATTTTCTATAAAGGCTATGAAATAGCCGAAGTGACGTGTCCAACCAAATACTTCGAAGAGGCATCGTCGATCAATTTCCGACGAAGCTCAATCTATGGGCTGGGCGTTCTGAAAACGTCGCTGTTTTATATGCTCACTAAGCTCGGGCTGATGCGCTGGAAGATCTTACGCTGACCAGCTCCGGCTCGGGCAGTACTACGTCCAGAATCATGGACTCCAGGGTCAGGCCGGGCCCGAATGCACAGCTCAGAATGTGAGGCTTATGATCGGGAATGACCGCTTCGCCCAAGGCGGTCAGACCGCTGTCGGTACCCAGCTCCTGCCAGATTTCGTGCAGCACGAACAGAACCGTGGCCGACGACATATTGCCAAACTGACGCAGCACGGTATAGGCATGCCGATTATCGTGGGCTGTCATGCCCAGCTGACGTTCGATAACTTCCAGAATTTTACGACCGCCCGGGTGGAGCGCAAACCCGCCGATGTCGTCTATCGTCAGGTCGCTGCGTTCCAGCAACTGATCCATAAGCTGGCAAATGCCTTTCTCAATATAAGCCGGAACCTCCGACGTCAACGTCATTTCAAAGCCAAAATCGCTTACGTGCCAGGCCATTTCGGCTTTGCCCTCGGGAAGCAGATCACAGTAAAATGACCGGAGCAGCAGCGATTTTTCGGAGCGAGGCTGCCCTTCGACAAGCACGGCCGCGGCCCCGTCGGCAAACAGAGCGTTCGACAACAGGTGGTCGACTTCGGTTTTCTTCTGGAAATGGATCGTACATAATTCCACACAGACGACTAGCACTTTAGCATCCGGATCGGCGCGCACGATGGCATCGGCTGCTTTCAGGCCATTAAACGCCCCGTAGCAGCCCATGAAATTGATGGCCAGACGTTGGGTAGTTGTAGGCAAGCCAAGGGCTTCGATCAGTTCAATGTCGGGGCCGGGGGCGTACAGGCCCGTGCAGCTAACTGTGATCAGATGGGTAATCTGCTGCCGATCGAAGGGGTCGCTGTCATCCCCCTGCTGCCGGTCGTTGAGGCAGTGTTCGATTGCCCGCATCGCCAGTGGCACCGCTTCCTGCCGATATACGCCCATGCGCTGGCTCACGGTCGGAAACGGCTCCATACCGGGCGTATTGGGAAAGAACGCAAACTCGCCGGATTGCCGGTTAAAATCGGGGAGTACGGAATGGCGCTGATCAATGCGCGTCTGCCGGTACAGAGCCGACAGGCGCCGGCGGTCGCGCTCGTCAAACTGCAGGGCTTCGGTCATAAAATCGATAGCCTGTTGCTGCGAGACAATATGGTCCGGCACGGCTGTACCAAAGCCGTTGATATAACTATTCGTCTGTCTCATCTCTGGGTTAATTGATCATTAGTACTGCTATATGAAAGGTATAACAACTGTTTAATACGAAAGTTGTGTAAATTGTCTGCGTGCTATCCTATCCTTTCGTATGAACGCCCGAGCCGTGTGGTTGCACCTACGGGTGCCCTTTTCGTTCTTTCTGCTGCCCGTATTCTGGTTCGCACTCAGTCAATCGCCACAACCAGATTCCGGGCGGGCCGTATTGGTAGTACTAATCATTCATCTCTTACTATACCCGGCCAGTAATGCCTACAACAGTTATTACGACAAAGACGAAGAGAGTATCGGTGTGCTGGAAACGCCCCCGCCTGTTGACCGAACCCTGTTGTACGTCGCCTGGGGACTGGATTTGTTCGCGCTGCTGTTAGGGTGGTTTGCTGGCCCCCCATTTGTCCTGTATCTGTTAATCTACGGCCTGATCTCGAAAGCGTATAGTCACGATAAAATCCGGCTGAAACGCTACCCGGTCGTCAGTTGGCTGGTGGTAGGTTTGTTTCAGGGCGCGTTTACGTATCTGATGACCTTCCAGGCCATCAATGACCTGCCATTGGTAGCGCTTGAACAGCCCAGAATCCTGCTGGCTGCCTTGCTGTGCACCCTGAATGTATTAGCCATTTACCCGATCACCCAGGTTTATCAGCACGCTGAAGATGCCCGCCGGGGCGATTTAACCCTGAGCCGGCTGCTGGGGGTTCGTGGAACCTTCGTTTGTGCGCTAGCGGTATTTACCTGTTCTATCGCCGGGTTTTATGTGTATTTTTGGGGACAGCAGCCCTTCTACTGGTTGCTGGGATTCTTACTGCCTGCCATGGTCTTCTTCTTAATTTGGTACAGGCATGTTCATCAGGACAGCAGCCGGGCCGATTTCCGGTCGACGATGCGGATGGTGACACTGGCCGGTATAGGGCTGAACGGATTCTTTCTGACCCTGCTGTTTTTAAGCCGTTCATAAACAAGCCGTTCAGCTGAGATCTGAATTTTTTTGCAAAAACCTCTTGACAAACGACCGTAAAGCATTAATTTTGCATCCACAATTCGCCACCGAAGGCGAAACCAAAACGCGAAAGTAGCTCAGCTGGTAGAGCGCGACCTTGCCAAGGTCGAGGTCGCGGGTTCGAACCCCGTCTTTCGCTCGACAAAAAAGGCACCGCCCGTCGGTGCTTTTTTTGTAGGTAGCGGACCTCCGCGCCGGGATGGCGGAATAGGTAGACGCGCAGGACTTAAAATCCTGTGGGCCGTAAAGCCCGTACGGGTTCGATTCCCGTTCCCGGTACAAAACGCTCTAAAATGAGCAAACAAGAGAAAGTAAAAGCCACTGATAACCAGTGGCTTTTGTGTTTTAAAGTCTTTGTTTTTCTCTTGCTTAGAGGTTGGTTAGCGTTACTTTGTTACTCATTTGTTACCCGATTTTGTTGGGTATTGCTTATATTAGCAATGGCAAACAAACGCTAACTATCCGCAAATGGCAGTAGCACTCAGGAAGAAATTACTCAGTAACGGAAAACACAGCCTTTACCTTGACATCTATACTGAGGAGGGGCGTAAGTACGAGTTTCTTAAACTTTACCTCTACAAACGGCCAAAAGACGAATTAGAGAAGCAGCACAACAAGGAAACTCAAAAGACCGCTGAAACTATACGGGCTAAACGTGAATTAGCCATTGGTGCGGCTCAGAACGGGGAGGCTCCTGCATATCGGTCAAAAGTTAACTTTCTTAACTTCTTTCAGCAGTACATCAAAAGCTACACCAAGAAAGATGTACGAATGTTTGAAGGGGCTTTGCGCTACTTCACTGAGTTTGCTGGTAGTCGAGACATAGTTACGAACGGATACGTATCGTTAAAATCTGTAACCGAATCATTGTGCTTTGATTTTAGAAGCTGGTTGGACGATCACGAGAACCTGAGCGGGGAAACGCCTTATGATTACTTTGCGCGGTTCAAGAAGGTATTAAAACAAGCTGTTCGGGATAAGTTGATAGCCACTAACCCGGCTGAGGAGGTTACGAACAAACGGGCGGATAAGACGCTACAGAAAGACGTTCTGAGCGTTGAAGAGGTTCAGTTGTAAAAGCGCGTAGCCGGTGCAAATCATAAAAGCCCTTAGCCACGCGCTTAGCCATCAGCCAGAAAATGAAACACGCTGAAGGTTTTTTCACGGTCAGAACGTGCGTAGGGGCATTGTTAATCGTTGGCAATTCTAAGTTTCACTACCGCTAAGCCACCCAAAATAAATGTGTGTCAAAATTGGGAGGGGAGGGTATAGCCAATTCTTCAGTCCAATCTAATTCCGACCGTTAGACCTGTTTTGTGTATCTGTGTGCAAAATCTTGAAAGGGGGGATACACCCGGCCTGAAAAGTTACCTTACAAATTTTAAAGGCGGTTTTTATTCGCTGAGGAAGTCCCATGAATAGGCCGTGAAGATCAATGAATGGCCATTGAATACCTATCAACTGAACATAGGGGAGGGTGATCAAATTCTTTGGCGTAAATTCTTTTCCCGACCGTTAGCATAACCCCGCGTGTGCATTGTCAAAATTGGTGGGGGGGTACCCTTACTTTCATATAAGTTCTATTCGATTAATATTCAATGATTTATACATAAATTAATTGTATCGCATTATGGGGTTATGGCCTAAAAATTTATAATAACGATTCCCTAACTTATTCGATTATGGGGCGGTGGCTTGACATAACATCCGCTAGGACAGAATTAGCATATGGATCAGTTGTTGTGAAGATTAACCTATAACCGGAGTTAAAAAAGGATGCTGTAACTGCTCAGCTGTGATATGAGCCATATTAAATTGGTTTGAGCATAAGAAGCCATAGAACACCAACAGTAGGACAATTGCAATACCTAGTAGTGAATGTTACCTTACCGCACTGAGATTTAGTCAATGCTATCAAAAAATCGTCAGACACACTTTTCAATGCATAAGTAACTGGAAATGAAGCGGTTATGCCTGTTGTATTGTTACACTAAAATTATAGACTTATTTAGTAATCTATCAAAGTTTACATCAACTAAGTATGGCATAAGCTAACAACCTTAAAAAATCATAATTTTTATAAATTTTTATAGGCAAGTTCAAATTTTGTGTTTCTTTACCCCATAACTTTGTTTACACCCTTTTAAGGTAAGGCATTTTTTGCACTTTTTCTATAAAATGCATAATTTGAGACCATTGAATCACTTTTTTTACCAGTTGTTCATTGTCTTTGTAAATAGGATGTAGCTTGTTTTGTATCTAGTAGGTTTGTGGACATATAGCATGTTCTAAAGAATGAGGACAGATATATGTTGGCAATCCACTTATAGCTGTTGTTAAATTGGAGCGTCTACCTAAAGAAATAATTCCTAATCCAATTCTTAGCTCCACTGTGGAGCTAAGATTTAAGAAAGGATTCTCAGATAACTATCTCAATGAAGTATTGGCTTACTGGAAAAATTCTTCATTGGAGTTACGACAGGAGACTTTTGATATGGCTGAGGGGGGGGCTGAAGGAAAGAGGATAATTTTACAAAACGAGCAATTTATGATATTGCTTGAGGAGAGATCAATTATTTTCGAGAATGTAAAAAGCTACCATTTATGGAGCAACTATTTTGCATTTATATCAAGAGCAATCGATGTAATTAAGGATGTAAAAGAGAATTTATTCTTGGAACGAGTAGGCCTTAGATATGTAAGCTTCTTTGAGAAATCGGACATGTCTGCTATCCAGAAGGTTTTAAAAAAACCTTTTCTGATGGTAGAAGATGAGCTAGGTCATATTGAAAATCCTAACTTTTATGGCAAGTTTATTTATTCCAGAAATGATATTGATTATCAAATTCAAATTGGAAATAAAATAGAATTAATGCCTGAAACTGAATTAAAAGAAGGTTGCGTTATTGACTTAGATATATCTACGATTAATAGCTTACCAGATTTCACTAGCGATGAACTATATAAATTGATTGACTTTTTGCACCATGAAGAAAAGTTACTTTTTATTTCAATATTAAATAAAGGATTTTTGGACTCTCTAACCATTAAGTACTAACATGGAAGCTTGTGCAACAAGAAGTCAAAGACCTTCCTTAAGCTGTAATATATCTGCGGATAGTACCCATACTATATCTGCTACAAGAAGGTCATTCATTCCGTCAATTAATGGAAACATGACAAAAGTCTCCTCATTGACCTTGGTAGACCCTAGAGTTAAGTTTTTAAAAGACAAAGTCAAATTAGAGCTTAGTCGATACCCAAAATATACAAAGGATGTTGATAAAGATCTAAGTAAGCTTGTCCACGATTTAATTATTGCGATTGTCCCTATTGAGTTTGAAAAAGTAGCAGTGGAAATCACTCCAAATGCTACATTAAAATTTAAACTACTTATTGACGAAGAAAAGCTATTAATCATCAGTAAGCCGCTTAAAGATAACGAGTTGAATGCAGATCAAGTTATTTTTAGCATATTTTTTAACAGGGAACTTGTAGTGAGCGATTGTAAAAATGTTCATGAATTGGTTAAAGGATTTAACAACTTTCTTGCATTACCATCTATTTCTTAAAAAGGAAGAAAGGTATCCTAAAGCTTTAATACCCTCAAATAGATTTAAGGATAAAATCGACTTAAGTCTAGTTAAGAGTAATATCTTGTTAGTCAGGAGGTCAGATAAGCCTTACAATGAGATCTTTGATGAATTGGGCCTTCTAAGAGAAGATGCATTTCATGAGAAAGAAGTTTTAGATATGTCACTTAACTTGTTAGGTGGAAAGTTTAGGATTAAGGATATAAAGTTCAACCCAAAGAATGAGGCAGCGAAAAGATGGACTGGTCAAAAAAGTTCTATCTATAAGATTTATAAATTTATAGAAATCCTCCCTAGTTCAATGCCCATTTTCTTTTGGTATAGCAGTATAAATGATAAAACTTTTCCTTACAGAAAACCTAAAAATCAAGTTCAAGAAAGTTTGATAAAACACTTGGATATAGACCTATCTAAACAGGGGAAAAACACACTAATAGATGTTGAGGCTCGTACTTTTGTAGCACATGATCCAACATTAGCTAATTATTGGCATATAGAGGTTAGATTTAATGATAAAGACAATATACAAATACCAAGGAAATCTGTCCAAAGTGCTTGGGGTAAGGATTTGGCAAAGGCGGCGCTACGAGAAGTTATTTGCGTTGCAGGGTTTTCAGATATAAGCTTAGCAAGTGGCTACCAGATTGCAAAAGATGAGTACTTAAAAGTATAGATAATTTATATGTCAGAAAATTGGCAATGTACCATAAAAATATTTGTATATAGAAGCTGAAATAAATAGCAATAGTTGTTACCCTGCTTTACAATTATATAAGAAGACCTGTTAAATATGAGGTTGTTAGTGGGTGATTCGCCAAGGTTAAATCTGAGAATTTGCTAACAAATAGCATTTATATAAGCTTTACCGTGTCATTTATAACAAACTCAGCTTCAATAAAGTATTTAAGTATTTCATCAAAGGAGACATGAGCTGTAAATGTGTAACCTCTATTTTTATCCGAAACCTCATTTAGATCAATTTTTACAATGTAAACTGCTGATGGACTACCATAATCATTTGTTTTCACATGTAGATGTGCTACTAAATTTTCAAGCGGATAATCTTTATGAATCGGAAAAAATATGGCGGTTAAACTGGCTTGTTCATCAACTGGCTTAACAACTGTCAATAAATGTGTATTCTTAAACATTGGAGTTCTATTGTATGCTGCTTCCTGAAGCTCTTTCAATGGCGTTCTCATATTAAGTAAAAGTAATAATGCAAAAATTATACCTCGCTTACAAAGGAAATTAAAGGCTTTATGCTTTGTGTCAAAGCATATGTATTTTGCGATTGTCAAGCTCCTTAAAGTTATTGCCTATTCGTCAATTTTGCAACAAAGTCTATTTTGTTGCCTATTTGTTACTTTTTAATCATAATATTCTGATTTAGAGCATCTTAAAGCCTTAGTTTTGTACCCGTTCCCGGTACCTCTCTAAATAAAAAGCCACTGATAATCAGTGGCTTTTTTGCTTTCTACTCCTCCGGTCCGTTTCAATCAATCGTGTACTTCGCTATAAACGTCAGCTCATACGATACGTAGTAAGCTCATTTTAATCCTTAGATAATGTAGGCAATTATATTAGTTCTATTTTTGCCGGCTCGGTAAGCTTTTTCCCGCGTACACTCAATTCAAAAACACACTATGGAAAAGTTAAAGATTGGAGACCCCGTGATGCTTACTTCCGATAGCCGGGTCATGACCGTTGTTGGTTTTGACCGGTTGACTGCGCTGAGAACTAAAGATCAGGCCATAGAAGATTTGCCGGAGGATCATTCGCAACCCATCTGTGAGTGGACCGATGAACAAGGCCGGCGCTTAAAGGCCATATTTACCCTTAACCAACTGTCAAGGGTTCACTGAAAGCAAAGGACTGCCCGCGGGCAGTCCTTTGCTTTTTCACTCCATCGAATAGCTGTTTCTTACTTTATCGCCAGTACTCTGAATTCGGTACGGCGGTTGCGCTGGTGCTCTTCTTCTGTGCAGATGATTCCGTCGGTGCAGTTATTGACCAGCATGGTTTCGCCCATGCCCGTAGCCGTCATCCGCCGGCGACTGATGCCTTTTGACGCCAGGTAATCAACAACGGCTTTAGCCCGCTGAGTCGATAAGGCTTTGTTATAAGCCGCTTCGCCCCGACTGTCGGTATGAGATCGGATCTCAATCACCAGCGAGGGGTACTTGCGCATGGTCGCTACCAGCCGCTCCAGCTCGCGGGATGCGTCGGTGCGGATGCTGAAACGATCCAGGTCGTAATAAATGTTGTCTATCGTAACAACGTCGCCGACGCTCAGCATCCGCAGATCGGCTGATAAAAGCTTCGGCTTGGCTTTTCTGGGTAGGCGTTTGATCCGGTTGGTGTTCGTGCCAAAAGCCGGCTTAGACGCAATCAGTGTATAATCGCACCCTTCGATCAGGTCGAAGAAGTACCGGCCATCGGCCCCCGTTACGTACTCGCGCTGAGTGCGGTCGCATTCGTTACGCAGGCGGACCGTTACGCCCTCAATCGGTCGGCGGGTAATCTCGCTGACAACGACGCCACGAATGCGTGAGCTGGTAAGTGAGCCGGCGTCGACGTCTTCGGCGGCTACAGTATCCATGACGATGGTCGGCTTGAACATGCCCATCTCCAGCCGCGTTGGCTGATCATCCGTCAGGGAGCGGGTCGTGAAGCCTACCGTACTGTTGACGTATCCGTCGCGGCTGGCCTGGAAAATGAAATCGTTGTCGCCTTCCAGACACATCCGAATCAGGCCGTTTCGGTCGGTGGTGAGCAGTTGTTCATCCCGCCCTTCCAGACGTCCTTTCACCTGCACCGTAACGCTGTCCAGCGGCTGATCCGTTTCAACGTCGTAGAGCCGAAGAGTCAGATCCCGGCAAGTGTATTGAGCAGCCTCGCGGACAAAGCGGTAGATATCGTCGTTTCCGGCGCGACGGTTGCTGCTGAAATAACCGGCGCGACGACCAGGGTCGGTAATAATACCAAAATCATCTTCGGCGGAGTTTATGGGGGCATCAAGGTGTTCGATACGCTGCACCGTCTGGCCGTTGGACAGTACCGCGTAAAAGATGTCCAGCTTGCCCAGTCCCTTCATCCCATCGGTCGAAAAGTAGAGATTGCCGGCATCATCGGCGAAAGGGAACAACTCATTGCCTTTGGTATTGATGTCTTTGCCCAAGTTAACAGGCTGCGACCAGCGCCCGTTGACGTAGCGGCTCACGTAGATATCTGTTCCGCCAAAGCCTCCCGGCATGTCCGAGGCAAAGTAAAGGAGCTGGTCGGGTTCGCCGGTACGGTCGCGGCCCAGGCTTGGATGCCCAACGGAGTATTCGTTGCTGTTGAAGGGGAGTTCTTCTACGTTTACCCATGCCCCGTTTATCTGCGTGGCCGTAAACAGCTTAAGCTTATTGACGCCCTCCGTGCTTTTGCCAGCTTTGCCGTCATTGTAGTTGTTTCGCGTGAAGATAATACGTGACCCATCCCGCGAAAACGTCACCGGGCCTTCGTGGTAGCGCGTATTGATCGACCGGGTAAAGCGTTGGGCTGCGCTCGTGGGGCGGGCATCATAACCAAGACCTTCGGCGATGTTGATGCCCAGTTCGAAGCCGGGTACCGTACGCGAATCATTGGGCGTAGCGCGGGTATACGCGTCTGCTCCCAGGCTACGGCCGTCCTTCGATTGGCCAGCGCTGGTTCGATTGGCGGGTGGTTTGCTCAGGCTGCCGTCCGGATTGACAATGCCGCTAACTTTTAAGGAGCTTCGATTAGGTACGTAGATCAGATCAAGGTAGTCGGTGCCACCTCCGCTCCCCGACGTTTCAATGGCGGAGCTGCCTTTTTTGCCGGCTACGTATACGAGGCCATCCCGGTAGAAAGCCGGGCTGAACTCTTCATTGGCTGTATTCAGTCCGAGGTATTCCAGCCGGTAGCGGCTGGGTACACCGCCACTACCCAAACGGGTTACGCCCGATTGGGGTCCAGACGGGGCCGGTACCCGCCGATCAGGCTGTTTATCTTTCTGGCTAAGGTACCGTTCGTATTGATGCTGGGCCTCCTGGAATTTACCGTTGGCAGCCAGCGTCTGGGCGTAGCGGAGCGTGAGTTGCGGATCGGTTGCCCCATCGGAGCTGAGCGCTTCGCGGTAAAATCGTTCGGCTTTCGGGTTGTCGCCAACCTGCTGATAGGCATAGGCCAGCTTACTCAGCGCCGTTACCTTCTGCGCCGGGGTTAGTTGATCACGCTGTTCGTCCAGAATCTGCGAGTAGGCGTCAATGGCCCGTCCGTATGCTTTCCAACTGAGCAGCCGTTCGGCCTGATAGAGCAGCGAATCCTGCTGCGCCCAGGCCATCAGACTGCTTATCCACAGCAACCCTCCTAAAAGTCCCTTTAACCAATATTGGTTCATTGGTGTAAATCGTCAACACGTACCGTTCGCACAGATACCCATCCGGCAAACGAATTAGCTTTCGAATCATTGCAAAATAAGCCCGACGCTTAGCGCATCAGGGTCAGAAAACGAGTAAACTCCCGCCCGTCGCTGCGTACGACCCGGTAGAAATACGTGCCGTCGGGTAAGCCCTGCCGGGGTTCATTCGTTCGGATGCCCTGGTTCGGCGTACCGTCCCAGTCGTTTTTGTAATCGTCGCTACGGTACACCAGGTGCCCCCAGCGGTTAAATACTTCCAGGCGAAGGGTCAGGCCCGGTGGTATCCGCTGGATCACAAACCGGTCGTTGATGCCATCGCCATTAGGTGAAAAACCCTCAGGAATGAACATCGTTGTGTCCTGCTGCGGTCGGATGGCCGATAACGTTACCAGGGTGGCTTCGGTATTGTCGGCCGGATCGCCGTTCAGGTCGGGGTCAACGGTGTTTCCGTTGGTCGAGCGATCCTGACGTAGTTTACCGTGTACATCGACCGCCCGTGCCAGGGCCGTATTGCTGAATGTCAATGTATCGGCCTGAGCTGGATCGAGCCGTACGGTCAGCCAGATACGTTTCCGCATCCCGGCGGGTAACTGACTCGCGGAAACGAGCAGTGTCGTATCAGCCCCCCGTCCGGTAAAGGACGCGTTGACGTACAGACCTTCGTCGGCCCGCACTTTCGCTGAGCGTATCAGAGCCCCTGCCGCCGTAAAAGCCGCGTCCAGATCGTCGGAAATCTGTACCTGTTGTAGGGTGTGATCGCCAAGGTTCTCTACGGTCAGCTGATACGTAAGCTCAACAAAGGAGCCGCTTTCGTCGGCCAGCCAGACCGGGTCGGCCACCTGCTTGCTCAGACCAATCACTTCGCGGGTTGGTGTAGGTGCTGCCACCGTAATGGTTGATGAAGCTCCCGCGCAGGGGCCAGTGCTGTCGGGGTCAGGTGTATTCAGCGTGAAGGCAACGGTTCCGCGCCGGTAATCCGCTTCGGAAAGCAGATAACGGGCGGCAAGGCCATTGGTCGCGAACAGGCCATTGCCGGCACTTTGCCAGCTGGCCTGGGTAGCCGAGCCCCCTAACCGACCGGTTAGCCGCACAACGCCTTTGGCCCAGTCTACCGAATCGATGCGGGCAACTACCGAAGCCGGATTGCTGAGGCAGGGGGGAATGCCATGTTCGCAGGGCGTAATCGTGACTGTTACCCGGGTTGGTTGGGTATAGCAGCCATTGGCGTCGCGTCCTGTCAGGTAATACGTACCCGCCAGCACGGCCCCCGGCGATTGCACCATTGGTGCGTCCAGGATCGAATCGGTACGGAATTCATAGCGGAGCGCAGTGCCCGTATTGGCCTGAATCGCCCGCGTCAGATCTGCCGTCTGAAACGGACAGCCATTCGTGAGGGTATGAGCAATCTGAAGGGTCTGGTCTGATGAACGAACGGTAATCGCTAAAGCCTGCGAACTATCGCTCAGGCACGTACCAACCTGGCACACGGCCCGGTACTGCACAGTTTGATAAGGCGTGACGGTACGTTCGACGCCAATGCCGCCGTCGGACCAGCGTACCGTACCGGTGCAGTTAGATGCCGTAAGCCGACTGCTTTGACCTGCGCACAGAGCTGAGCGGTCGGCGCTGATGACCGGGGAAGTTGGCTGGCCGATTTGCACCAGAACCGGAGACGAGGGCGTACTGATACAGCCTTGTTGATCGCAAAGGGCCTGGTATGCTGTTGATTGAGCGGGTTGAGCCGTACGGATCGATCCTACTGCCTGATCGGTCCAATGTACGGTTCCAGCGCAGTTTTTAGCTGTCAGCGTAACGCTGTCGCCGGGACAAAGCAATGAAGACGTAGCCACAACTACGGGAGCCTGCGGGGTTTTAACCTCTATTTTCCAGACGTCGGCAAAGCAACTGATGCAGCCGGCCTGGGCGCGGCAGATGGCGGTGAAACGGCTTGTCTGCTGCGGCTGAACGGTGATCTGGTTGCCGGTTTCTCCATTCGACCAGACAACCGTACCGGTGCAGCCGGTGGCAGTCAGCGTAACGGATTCGTTGCGGCAGATCGCTCTGGCCGACCCGGTAATAACAGGCGGCTCAGGAACCCGGCAGGTGTCGATCTGACCTTCCAGGCTCGGTACAGTGTAAGGATACGCAAACGCGTCGGACGTAGACAGACCAGTAACTGTACACACAGTTAGTAGTAGTCCGATTATCCGCATACATACATGTACAAATCTATCCAGTAACCGTCTCGTCATATAGTGCAGAACATTGAGTAAAAACAGACGAATATCATGCCAACAACCCAATTTTGAGGAAACAACGGCTTTTTGACAATCTTATGTTAGCTTTGATGGGGGTCAGTACACTTAGGCAACCATTTACGAAAGATGTGTACAGCGTGGGTCCGCTCTGCACAAAGTATGCCAACGCCATACACCTTTACTTTCTTCGTTAGTTTTCAATATTTACGATTGATAAAACAATTGTTACTTTCATAAACCCTTGCTTTTCAGGTAAAAGGACACCGTTTACGGCCGGTTTCTCATCAGTTGATCCCGGAATTTGACCACTCTCACAGCAGGTGAATAAGGCCCGCAGAAGCGGCTCCGGTACGGCTAAGTTGAAAAACCCGACTGACACAATCGGGAAGCTCCCGCCGATCGTGCGTAACAAATAACAGGGTAGCAGACACAGGCAGGGCGTCGAGCAATTGTCTCGCCAATTGAATACTGCGCTCGTCCAGCGCCTGAAATGGCTCATCCAGCAGCAGCAGGGGAGGGCGCTTAACGAATGCCCGGATCAGTAAAGTCAGGCGCTGTTCGCCGGCTGATAAGGTGCCGAATGCCTGATCCTGAAGATGGTTTATGCCAAAGTAGTCAAACAAGCTAACGAGTGTTGCTTCGGCCTGTTCGGATACGGGTCGGGGGACTACCAGCGTGTCGGTGAGCCCCGTAAGAGCTACTTGCCGGGCGGTCAGATGGCCGGGAAAATACAGATGCAGTTCGGGCGATATAAAACCAATCCGACGCTTTACGTCCCAGATACTTTCGCTGCGACCGCCGGAGCGATTCCCCCGCCGGTGGCCAAACACCCGAACGTCGTTGGCATACGCCTGTGGATGATCGCCGTATAACAAGCTCAGCAATACCGATTTGCCCGCGCCGTTCGCACCGAGCAGCGCCCATTTTTCACCGGCCCGGACCTCCCAGCTCAGATTGTTCAGGATACACGTTTCTCCGTAGCGAACCGTAACATGCTGCAATCGGAACGCTTCCGTAAAATCGGCGGGGGAGCTGCCTATCGTCGGCGGTTGCGGTTTTTCTGTGGACGGAACGGATGGCGTTAGGCTGAATTCACGGCAGGGGCCAGCCCAGCGGAGTTGTCCCTGATCCAGCCAGGCTACGTGGGTGACAAAGGACGGTACTTTGTCGGGCTCGGCAACTAATACCAGGCTTAGGCCATGGCTGACCAGTTCGCCCAGCCAATCGGACAGATCCTGCCGAAAGCTTGCATCCAGGCCTACAAATGGATTATCGATCAGCAGGACAGAGGGTTGCTGCAAAAACGCCTTACCGATCCGTGCTTTGCGAGTCTGTCCGTTCGACAGTTTGAGCAGCGATACATCCAGCAATGGTTCGAGACCGAGCCGCTGAACGAGGGCCAGGGCTTCGGGCGTGTCCGGACATTGCAGAAAATCACGTACCGTTGGTGCGTCGTCGCCCATGGTGGCGTGGTAGCGCTGCTGATAAAAGTGGCCGGTGTAGGAGAATTGCCGGGAATCTTCTTTGAAGGAAACGAACAGTACGTTCTGCCGGAGCCATTGGTACAGCGACAGGCCAGTAGCTTGCTGAGCCGGATACACCGCCTGGCCTACCCGAATGGGTAATAAACCAGCGAGCGCCTGCAGAAAGCTGGTTTTGCCAGCCCCCGTGTTCCCGACAACGGCCCAGCATTCACCGGTTCTGAGCGTCCAGTTAATATTGGTCAGAACAGGGGTATGGCTTCGGTAGACAGTAGCTTGTTGAATTGTAATCAGTGGCTGTAACTCCATACTAAAAAAGCCGGTTGGCTAACTTTAAATCAAAGTTAGCCATCCGGCTCAATATCACGCTCGGTACTTACCCATTAGCTGGGTATAATCATGCCGGGTTTATTTGATCGAATCCCGACGCATGGTTGATGATGAGTTCCGGCGATTCTTCCGATTCTTCCGGTCGTTCCCCATCTGGCGATTCGTAGTCTGGTCGGTAGTACCCATAGTCTGTTCAGACGTACCCATGGTATTCTGACTGCCCGACGTTGATCCTTGCTGCATAGTACCCGTTCCGGTCGAATACGAACTATTGTTCGTAGTTGAACTAGTGCCGGATGTCGAACCTGAGGTTCCGTAGCCGGATGTCGTCTGTGAATTCGGATACGTTGTCGTACCAGTAGTGCCGGTTGAATACGTACCTGAACCAGTAGTCGTTTGCGGCTGGGTCTGATACGTACCTGTCGGCGTGTTCGTGTTCGATGGATTCGAATACGTACCGGTTGTCGTTGATGGTTGTCCTGCTGGTGTCGACGGCTGAGGCTGTGTCGTCGGCTGCGACTGGTACGTACCTGTCGTTGGGCTTGTTGTCGTTGTGCCCGTATTGCTACCTGTTGAGTTTGTTGTCTGTGCGTTGGCACTCAGGGTCATACCGGCTACCAGCATGCACCCCATAATCATTACTTTTTTCATCGTTGAGTTGAACTTAATATTGTCTATCGTTTAACTTGATAACCGAACCTATAACGCCGGAAAAGTGCGGGTTGTTCGCCGGAAGGGTTATAGCTTCATGGGTCTCGACGGATCTCTCGCCTGAAGAATTTGTATTTTGAAGCGCTTTATGCTTATTTATTCATATTTTATAAATCGCTGAATTTCAATTATATATACTTGTTTAGTAGACTATACGTCAGAAGGTATAGTTTTTACTTTTGCGAAGAGGTTGGTACGGCGAAAAAAATCAAAAAAAAGATGCTTATTTTCTGAAACTGATGGTCAGGCCGTAGGTGTAAGGTCTTATTTTACAAAGATTTCTACGATCACTTACCGCGTTCAACCCGTACTGAACGGATGGTTCGATGCGGAGCCAGAGGTCGGATGTAAGGGGGCGTTCAATGCCGTACGACGCCTGAAGAAACGCGCCCTGTCGTCGAACTGGGGCTACGTATCCACCTACGGTAGCACCGGCGGTTAGGTAGTGGCTCCAAAGCTGTCCGCTGCCCAGCGAAACAATCAGATCGGTATTCAGGCCTACGTAATGATACCGGCCGGCAACAGCCACCGGGCGGTCGGCCATGGGCGTAAGGCGGACGGTCTGGTCGTTCACCCAGTTTACCTGAGTCGAATCGGTGGGGAGCGTGCGTAACCGATAGCGCATCGAGGTTCTCAACTGACCGTACGTCAGGCCGGCCCGCAGGCCAATCCGTTGGCTGAGCCGCCACTCTTTCCCGATCTGTATGCGGGAGCCGATGCGATCGGATGAAAACGTTCGGCTGGACTGAATCTGTCGGATGTATACCTCATCGTTTGTGTTGGGGCTGATCCGACGGTAGCTGTACAGGGCCATTACCGACGCGTACACACTCGACCGGCGTCGGCGCGAAACCGCCGGTGAGGTCGCCAGATGAGTCTGTTGAGCGCTGATCGGCGCGGCAGGAGGGGCCATTTGTGGTAACCGCAACCCCAGGTGCTGAAGCCGGCCTATGGTCAATGGCGCAGGTTCAGCTACCGACGCTACCTCGGTTAAAACATTAACCAGGTCGGTAGATGAATCGTCCCAATCAGGATACGTCGCATCGGTCGGCCGGATACGCCCACGATACGTAGCCGGTTGGCGATACCTGACCGACCCGGCAACACGAGCCTGTCGGGACTTCCCGGGCGACCGGTACGAAAACGTATTGTTAGTCGGGAAGGTAGCTTCCCTCTCCCGGACAGACGGCTTATTGACGGCTACTGACTGATCCGGATTGACAAGGGTAGATGAAGGCGACCGCTCAGGCGTCGTTGGCGATGACGCTGAACCGGAAGGGAGAGTCGATTTCCGGGCGGTACCAACCGGCGACGTTTTGACGGCAGCCGGTTGTTCCGGCAGCATTGGCCAGCGGTTGAGAGCCCACCAACTCATACCGATCAGCAGAAGAAGCGACACGGCAACCCGGCCGGCAACCCGACGTCGGTTGATGCGTACGGGTTTCGGAGTGCCCGCCAGAATACGGCCAAGCGCATCGGCCGCCGGCTCGGCTTCGTAGTGTTCCAGTCGCTGTCGGAACAGATCGTCCCAGGCCTGCTCATCCTCAGGAGTGTTCATAGCGAACGATACCCAGTTTTTTAAGTTTTTCTTTTAAAGCCGCTCTGGCGCGGGCCAGCTGCGATTTTGACGTTCCCTCCGAAATGCCCAGCATCTGGGCAATCTCGGGGTGGTTGAATCCATCGACCACGTGCAGGTTGAAGACCATGCGGTAGCCATCGGGAAGGTCCTGCACCAGGAGAACCAGTTCATCGGCCGACAGCCGGGCCAGCGTGTCGAGATGATCGTCGGTGCCCATATCCTGAGCGGCATCGTAGTCGGTTTCGGCTAGTAGCCGGTGGTTTTTGTGGTAGATGTTGATGGCCGTATTTACCATCACACGCTTCATCCACGGCAGCAGCCGGTCGGGTTGTTCGATGGTGTGGAGTTGTTGAAAGATTCGGATAAAGCCTTCCTGAAACATGTCTTCGGCCTCCGGGCGGCTACGGGCGTACCGCCGACACAACCCCATCAAACGCCCCCTGAACCGATGGTACAGGGCCGTCTGGGCTCGAGGGTCATTGCGTTGGCACGCCCGCAGGAGATCGAGGTCTGTCATAGTTGAGTAGGCCACCGGCCGTTTGCAGCAGGTTGTCTACTGCGGCCGTTTGCCTGTTCGCTCCTGCCCGTGACCAACCCTGCGTAATATACTGCAAACTAGTTACTCTTTAATCACGACCTTCACTTCAGCGGAAGATTTATTATTGAGTACATCAGTTACTTCGTATGAAAATTTGGTTTCGCCCGGTTTCGGGTTCTGATCCAGGGTGTACAGAATGCTGCCGTCGCGGAGTACGTCGAGCTTTACACTGCCGGGATTATTATTAATCCGTACGTCTTTGATACCAGCGCAGATACGGTCGTTCAGTAACACCGACAGCAGGACCACGCCCCGTTTTACGTCCAGGGCCGGGCGGCTCAGCGAAATGGTCCGTTCGTCGTTGACGGCCGTAAGCTTGCAGTTCGGATCGGCCGATTTAACCTTGATCCGTACGACCGCCTGCAGACATTCCCCGTTTTCGCAGCGCTGATACGTTAGTTCATCATCACCATTGTATCCCGGATTGGGCTTGTAGACGATTAGCTGGCCGAACTCACTCCAGCGCGTTGGAGTCAGCAGATAAGCGGTTCCGTTGGCCGGCTTTTGCGTAATCGTGAGAGGAACCTGCCGACTGGCTTTGCACAACTGATCGTTCAGCAGCGGAAACATAATCAGCGAATCACTCAGCAACCGCTGGCGGAAGCTTATCTGATCGTCGTTCAGCTTGAGTTGGCAATCTTTGAACGGGTCGCCAACCACAACCTTGACCGGCGCGAGGAGCGTACGAACCTGACCATCTTTGAGCGTAACGGTAATTTTGTAAAAGAAGTCGTCGTAGCCGTTGAAGTTCTCGTTGGGTTTATAAACCACCTTGTCTCCCTCGATGGCTACCGTACCATTTTTAGGCGCACGCAGGACGCCCAGTGAACTGGTGTTGACCGTAGCCGTACAGAACCGATCGTTTTTGAGCACTTCGATGGTCACGGCCGTGTTGGCGGCCGTCCGGACAACATCGGCGATCGTACCAGCGTAGCAGGGAATCCGGCTCGTGTCGGTCGTTACGTTAATGGTAAAGGGACGAACGGGTGCGCCCGCTTTGTCCGATGAAATGAGGAATTGATCGGAGCCATCGACGAAATCAACGTTGGGCGTGTAAATCAGTACGCCCTCTTTGCTGAACGACGCTTCTCCCTGCTGGGGGGCTTTGCTGATTTTGAACGTAGTGGCCGATGTCAGATCAACGTACGATTTCAGGTCGATGGCGACCTGCTGGGTGGGCATCGTGTAAAATTCAACCCCGGTGTTCGGCTCGTCGCCGGGGCTGACCTCCTGCCCAATTCGATCACAGGCCAGTATGCTGGCCGTCAGAAGTATACTTGTTAGTAAGCGAGTGTTTTTATAGAGGTATAGCATAAATGGGCGCATGTTTCAGACCGCTACTGGCCGGATAGACACGCCCTATCGTAAAAGGGTTGCATGCAGCATGTTGAAGCAACGTAAAACAAAACGCAGGGATGATTACCCTTGACTGGGTGGACTTGCCGCGGGGGTATCTCGGGGTGGTTGTGGGGCAGCAGAGCGACTGGGTGAATTGCCAACGGCAACATTCCTGAAAAATTCCGGATCGCGCTGATAGGCATCCCAAAGCTGCCTGGCTCGCTGCTGAACGTCGGCCGAGCGGGACCCGGGTTGGGGCGGGCGCTCTTCAAACTGCCGCAGCAACCGGTAGCACAGGGTCAGTTCGGCGCTGGCGATGATCGCATCGAGCCGGAATTTGTCATTCAGCCACCACAACGTAGTACCCATCGAGCGGGCCTGTTCAATCACCGGCTGGATCGTACGGAGTTCCTTTTTCCACTGCTTGGGTGTGTCCCGATCATTCTCGGCCCGAATCAGCCGATCCAGCACGCTCGACAGACGTTTATATTCCCGACCGGCTGCGGCAGCGGCATATCCCTGGCTCCGGATCCGGCGCAGAAAGATGGTGTCGAGCAAGGTCATAACGCTCGTTAACCGGATGGTCAGCAGATAGACGATCTGCTTGATCGACAGTTTGCGAATGGGCAACGTAGCCTGGCCATAGATGGGATCGAAGGGTTTGCCCGTTTCGTTCAGTTTACCGATGGCCCAGCGTACGGCCCATTGCAGACCAAACCCGACCGTTAGCGCTCCGCCGGCCAGCATCCCGAGCAGGAACCCTTCAAAGGGCGGATAACGCAGAACAAACAGGTGCAGGAGGTAATAGCCCAGCGCCACACCCGCCACACCCACCGCCCAGCGGAACCAGTTATCGACCTTACCGGGCAACGATTCCAATCGGTCGCCCTCACCGGCGCTGGGGCCGGGTTCAGGAGCCTTGTACAGATTAACCCCGGCGCTCGATACGTCGGAAATCAGCAGCAGCGACATGGGGCCGATTTTATCGTAGATCGGATCACCGGGCTTAATATCGTTCTTTTCGCAGTAACTGGCGTTGCGGTCGCTGGCGATCAGCAGGCTCTCGGTACCCTGGTTGTCGTAGACGCCACCATCGAGCAAAGCCAGCCGGTCGATGGGTAACCGCCCGTTATCGTAGTCGTAGAACAGCATTTCGCCGGGCTGGCGCGGAAAATCATCCGGCATTACCAGCGGTTCGAAGCCACCCGGGAAGCAGGACGAAGCCGCCACGATGTCGGCCAGCCGGAGCTGCCGGGCGTCGTTGGGTTGGACGAAAACGTTTCGATTGCCGATCAGGTAGCCGTCATCAATGCCCGATGCGTGCTGAAACCGGAACGCAAGTCCTGAATACAGCTCGGTGGCGTTGAACACCACCGTTTGCAGCGGGAAGCTGTCCAGATCGGATTCATTCCAGAACTCCCCGAACGTAGCGCCGTCAAACAAATCGCTGTCGTATACGTCGGCGAACGCCCGGATCAGCTTGTAGTTAGGCGAACTGCTGCCGGCCAGCGTTTTCTCCCACTGCTGCAGCGCTTTCCGCAGGAGCGTATCGTCGTACAGAATGGCGTAAAACGATTCGTAAATCGTATCGAACGGAACGCCCTGTTTGCGTTTCAGCGCGTAGTAGGCGCCCACGATCGTTCCGCCCGATACGGTCGAAATCATCCGAACATTATCGAGCAGGCCAAGCGTATTCAGGGCTCTGAGGGTGCCGAGGTGGTAAGCGGCAGCCCGGAAGCCGCCCCCCGATAAGGCCAGTGCAATGCGGTCGAAATCAGTATCCGACTGGATGCCGTCTGAGGGAACTACCTTTGGTGTTGGTTCCGGCTCCTGATTGGCAGGCGTGACTGGTGTGGTCATTGATAAGGGTGGTTTAGGCAGATGCGTCTCGGGGTGGTGTGATCGTCAGGTCAACGTAGTTGATGGTTCGATCGTCGACCGGTACGTCGACCTGGAGGCTGACTTTTAGTTTCGACTTGATGAGCTCGTCTTCCTCCGGCCAGTTCTGGGGCAGGGTGAGGTCATCGGCCCGCAGGAACCGAACCGGTGCCTGACGACGCGAATCGGTAGGAATGTTGGCAAACGCATCCAACAGATTCTGGTACGGAATGTCATTCCAGCGATACCGCCGGGCAGTCTGTGCGTCGACCGGGATCAGGGCGCAAAGCTTCGGACTGGTCATCTTCTGCAGCCCCGTTCGTTTCGGTGTGGCGTTGTGACTGCCGTGGTGCCCTACCTTATAGAAGACCGTCTTTTCCAACAAGGTCTCCGGCGTTACCGTACGTTTTTTCCCTTTCTTGTTTCCCGGTACCCGCCATACAAACTGACGTTTATACTGAGGATTATTGCTGGCGTTCGTAAAATCATCGTCCCAGGCCGACCAGACACCGTATTGCGCATCGCCGGGAAAGAACAGCACCTCGCCAGTCTCAATCAGTTCAATGGCAAGTACCAGACTCGTGTTGTTGGTATACTGGTTTAGTTTCAGCGCCAGACTCTCGGCCGAGTTACGCCAGTCAGTATCGATGCGTCGCCAGTCATTTTCGTCGTCGAAATATTGATGCAGTACGCTACTGTCGCGTCCACCGCCTTTCATCTGCTGGAACCGGCGTTCGAGCAGCGACCTCTCGTAGCTGTTGCTGTTGCCGTTGAACAACTTAGGCGACAAACGCTGGTAGTCCGAGCCCGGCTCCAGCCGAACCGGGACAATGTATTCCTGGTCAAACGGCGCTTTCGATACGTATTCCGCAAAGGTTGTGGCGGAGTCAAACGCCCGACCGAATGAATAGGTGTCGGCTATATAATCGGCACCTATGTACAATTCGCCGTGGACATGGCTCTCTCCGCGTCGAATGTATTCGATGGGCGGTGGGCCCAGCACATAAATCCGGACGCCGGGAATGTCGCTGCAGAATTCGCCCGGCATGAAGTAGCGGGTCTTCTCAGCCTGGCCAATGAGCCGATCATAAATCGGATTGGCATGATGCTTCCTTTGATCGGGTTCGTCGGTTGCGTCTACGTCCCGCTCAAAGCGAAACAACTCGCTCAGCAGGTTGCGGGTCCCCTGACTGTTCAGACCGAGTTCCTCCCGTTGTTCCGGGGGCAATAACTGAAAGGCAGCCTGCAGTGTAGCCCGGGTTTGGTCTTTGTACTGACGCCAGTCTTTAGCCGGGTCATAGTCGGGGCGCTCGGTCCAGCCCAGCCACAGTTCCCGGATGCTGAGCTGGTCAATAATGTCTTTGGCCTGGCGGAAGCCCGAAATGTGATCTTCGTGCTCATGCGTAATGACGAGGTAATCGAGGGGTTGCCTGTCGAGACCGTCTTCGTGCAGGTGGCGGGCAATGGCCTGCATGTGTTCGGCCTGCCCGCCCCGAACCCCAAAATCGATGAGCATCCGGGTCGTTTTGTCGGGGTGCCGGAACGTCAGCAAAAAGCAGTCGCCGAAGCCAGTGCAGTACATGCGGATGGTAACGTCGTTGAGCATGCGGTTGAGGATTAATGGCCCTGGTGGAGAATGGCAAATGCTTCCGTCGCCTGATGCGGCCCAACGAGCCGGGGCGCAAACGGCGATTCCGTTTCTGATGGTACGTAGCAGTACAGGCGCACAATTTCGGCCGCTGCCCGCTCCGCGCTGATGACGTGCCGGTTGTTCTGCAACCGGATCATGTCCTTTCGAATAAAACGGGTTGTGCGCTGATCGATGTTCAGGACAATGGTACAGCCACCTTTGAATCCATACGGCTCATCATAACCAGCCAGCTTGATCTGGCAGGTCTGCATGATGGTCATGACGACCTGGTTGATAACGTTCATTTCCGGCCCTATGCGCTGGGCCCGGCTAAGCGTATAGACCCCGTAGTTCGGGCAACCGTCCAGTTCGTCGATTGACACCCACTCAACCATAATTTCTTTCATCCGTTCGGGCATCCCGAGTCGGTTCAGTTCGGCCAAGAGTGCGTTGTTGAGCAACGTCATACTGAGGTCATTGCAGATTTTCAGGTCCGCCGGATTCAGCAGAAGGCCCATTAAACCCTGGAATCGTTTCAGCGAGTCGCCGTCAAATTCCCGAATGGCCTGTTCAATCCGGCGTTTATAGTCGGTCGTCAGGTTAAACAGGGCCTCGCGGTTCTGAAGCATGAGCGCCGTGTCGTCGAAGTATTTTCGAACCAGGTATTTAATCGTAGCCAGCGAATCATGCCCTGATGTTCGCATTCGTTTTGGATTGAGCATCGCGGGCTGCTGCTCCGCTGTGGTGATCGGCTGAATGAGCTGAGCGTACAACGGCCGAATGGTATCCAGCCAGACATGCCAGGTGTGGGGCAGGGCCTGCTCCGGCGTCATGTCGGTTTTGGGCTGCAAGCGCAGCCATTCGGCGGGCAGGTAATAGATTTCATTAAGAAGATCGTCGACCCGTCGTTTGAATCGTTCCGGCTCCGATGCTTCCAGGCTTTTGCTGTTGAGGGCAGCAGGCGCCAGGCTGTTCATGGGCAGTAAATCACTTTCCTGGAAGCAGGAGTGCGTCAGATTCTCGACCGACAGCGTGCGGATACCGGTCGGATAAATGCCCCACCGCTTGAATGACTCGACAAACGCTACCCGGTAGCCCATCGGATCGTTGGGAACGAGGTCGACATCGGCCGTTATGACACCCCGCAGGAAGTCGCCGAACGTACTACCCACCGGGGGGCAATAGTCCAGCGCCCGGATACAGATCGTCAGAAACTGTTTGGCCGTTCGGGAGGCTTCGCTGGCCAGTCGACGTACCAGATCGGGGTGCAGATCGCCGGCCGGCATAACCCCCGTGCCGTTGGTAGCGATGCGGTACAGATCGGCAGTACGTTTGCGATAAATATTCAGGAATGCGTCAAATACGGCCGCAACCAGAATACTGCCACGAGCGTGGGGTTCGGTCTCTTCCTCGTAAAGTTTCGGATTGGGTGTGACGGGGCGCCATTCTTTTTTCTCGTTGTCGGCGTTGCCGATGGCGTTGCGCAGGGATCCATGATTACCCACCGCCAGACCCATCTGCTGCGCCAGTTGAGCCAGCCAGTTGTCGCTTCGGAGATCACCCCGCGTCCGGGCGATCTGGTTTTCGATCAGGTCGGTAAACGTAAAATGCTGAAACAGGGCGACCAGATCCGAAAATGCTTCGTGGATGGCCAGCGTATCCCGGTGCAGCGGTACGATGTAGCCTTTGTGAATGCCGTCGATCAGGGCGTGGGTGACCTCATGCGTAATGATGTCGTGCGACAGACACGTAAATACCAGACTGCCGGGCATCAGGGCCGTTACGTCGCTGGGGCGGGCCGGAAAATACCCGAACAAGACCGCCTTACGAGAAGGGCTGTAGTAGGCGTTGGCGTCGCGCAGGGCATGCGGATACAGCCGCAACCGCTGAACATAGGTTTCGGTTGGCCAGCCGTCGGCATCGACCGGCCCTTCCCGCGACGACCAGAGTACGGGGCGGCCCAGCGCTTTCTCGAAGTTCTGAATAGTCGTCATCGCCACGGCGTACACCATCTGCTGATGGAACTGCGGATTCCCTTCGGAGGGCGGCAGTCCATCCTGCGCCAGCAGAATCGGGTCGTTCAGGTCGAGAGGAGGATAGAAAGCGCCACTGGCCGGGTCCACATCGATTACCTCAACGTATTCGCCGATTGGCCCGGGCTTCAGGTCGCTTTCCCAACGTACCGGATAAACCAGCGTGTTGATACCTACCGAATTGAGCTGAACGGCAAAACTGGGATCAAAGGCATACCCCCGCAGACGCCGGAATACCGGCTGCAGGGATGAATCCATGATGTTGTGCGAGTGACCAACCGGCTGCGGTTTCATGAGCGTACGTATTGGAGTAAATTTATACGCTTTGTAATAATTTATAGCTTATCGAAACGTCTATCTTGAGTAAACGTAACAGTGATTGATTGATCGGTAGCTAATCCGTATGAGTTTATTAATTCAAGTAAGTTATGAAGCCTGATTAGAATATACACCTGGTGTTGAATACATAGGCAATTGATTTAAGTCGTCAAACTGACTACTTGCCGTATTTTGTATTGATTTATAATTATGAATTTACGTAAACAAATATATAAGTTGTTTCTTTTTTAAGTTACTTATAACTTGCGGTCAGTCTTTACAACAATACAGATTTTACTCATGTATTGTAACCACCGTAACAAGAGCATTTCAGGCTTGCAGACAGGGCCGTTTTCGCCGGAGCGCCGAACAGGCAATGCGTTCGGCCGCCCCTGGTTTGATAGACCCGGTACCGTTCGGAATGCCTGTAAATCGAGGAGCCTGCTGTTTGTTCTGCTTTGTTGCTGTTTCCTTCAGGGGTATGCCAGCCAACCGACGGCCGTACGGGGCGTACTGGATCTGCGCAACACAGATTTGTCGAAGAACGTAGTGGCGTTGGATGGCGAGTGGAGGTGGTACTGGCACCAATTGCGCAAGCCTGAACAACCTGATGCCGGATTTGAGTTTATTCGGTTTCCGCAACTGTGGAACGCAGCCACCTGGCAGCGGCAGCCTATCTCGGCCCAGGGTTATGCGACCTACTCGCTAACCGTCCTGTTGCCGGCTCATTCGGTTGGGCTGGCGCTGGAAGTGCCGGATCAATACTCGACCTACCGGCTTTTTGTGAATGGTAAAGTGTTCGCGCAGGATGGCACCCCCGCCACTACGCTGGCCGAAACCCAGCCTCACTGGTCAACCCAGCTGGTCGAACTGCCCGCTACGGGCGATACGCTTCAGCTACTTATGCAGCTGGCTAATTTCCACCACGCGAAGGGCGGAACGGCTCAGGCGATGCGGCTGGGCGAGCGAACGCGGCTTGCGGCCGTGCTGACAATGGATCACGCCCTCGATCTGTTTCTGACGGGCTGTCTGTTCATGAGTGGGCTGTTTTTTCTGGGTCTGTTTGGCTTCAGCCGTACTGATCGGGCCATACTCTATTATGGCCTGTTCTGCCTGATCTATTGCTATCGGATCGTCGGCACCCATCCTTACGTACTGCATACGATCCTGCCCGATCTATCATGGCAACTGACGGTCCGGTTCGAGTATCTGTCTCTATACCTGGGCGTGGCCATCTTCGTAGTTTATACGCACACACTCTATCCACAGGATACGAACCGCAAGATCAGTGCCGTGATGACCTGGCTGTGCGTTGGGTTTGCCGGCACCGTGCTACTACTGCCAACGGTTCTGTTCACCAAATTCATGAATCTGTTTCTGGCGCTCATGGTCAGCTACATCGGGTATGCGTTTTACGTATACTGGCTGGCGGCCAAACGTCACCGGCCCGGAGCGCGCTATTCGCAGATGAGTACGGCTTTGTTGATGGTCGTTTTTGGCCTGATCATCCTGCAGTACTTCGGGGTAGCGATGCCGGCAAAAGCGATATTGTTCATAGGGTATTTGGGTTTTTTCTTTCTTCAATCGCTCGTGTTGGCCTACCGTTTTGCTTTTGCGCTCAGCGAAGCCCGCCATACGGAGAAACAGTTTCTGGCCAACATGAGCCACGAGATCCGGACCCCGCTCAATGCGATCATTGGTTTCTCGAACCTGCTCGATACGGCCGCGTTAACCGGACAGCAGCAGGAATTTGTTCGTTACATTCATACCGCCGGCAAAAACCTGCTGACAATCGTTAACGACATCCTCGACATCGCCAAGATTGAGGCCGGTAAGCTTCCATTAGAAATCATTCCCTTCAGCATCCAGTCGCTCAGTGATTCGATCCGAACCATGCTGCTGCCGACGGCCGTCGATAAGGATTTACAACTGGTTGTCGATGTGGACCCAACCCTGCCGCCGGTGCTGCTGGGCGACCCTACCCGCCTTACTCAGATTCTGCTCAACCTGCTGAGTAATGCCATTAAGTTTACCAAACAGGGGCGCGTAAGCCTGCGCATCGACCAACGGGACGTATCGAATGGGTTTGTACGGGTTCGGTTCGTGGTGCAGGATACCGGTATTGGCATCGACCCCGGGGTGTTGCCTTATATCTTCGAACGTTTCCGGCAGGCCAGCGATTCAACCACCCGGTTCTACGGCGGTACGGGCCTCGGTCTGAGCATTGTTAAATCGCTGGTCGAACTACAGGGTGGCTGGATTCGGGTGTCCAGCGTACCGGGTGAAGGCTCTTGTTTCACCCTTGAAATTCCGTATGAAATCGGTAAAGGCGAGAGCGACCAGGCGGCTACAAAAAGCCTAGCAAGCTGGAAATCGACCGGGCAGACCTTACGGATACTGGTTGTGGAAGATAATCCCATGAATCAGAAACTGGCGCTGAGTGTACTAAGCCGCCTGGGTCATTCGGCCCAGGTTGCCGAAAATGGGGAACAGGCCCTTGAATGGCTTCAGCGCAGTACGTTCGATTTAATTCTGATGGACATTCAGATGCCGGTGATGGACGGCTACACCACAACACGCCACATCCGTACTACGCTGCGAAAGAAAACGCCGATCATCGCGATGACTGCCCATGCCCTGGCAAGTGAACGGGAACAGTGCCTTCAGGCCGGCATGAACGACTTTTTGTCGAAACCCTTTCTGCCCAACGATCTCCAGCAACTCATT
Organism: Fibrisoma montanum; assembly: GCF_003583365.1. Classification (GTDB taxonomy): domain Bacteria; phylum Bacteroidota; class Bacteroidia; order Cytophagales; family Spirosomataceae; genus Fibrisoma; species Fibrisoma montanum. The sequence goes on along the minus strand of NZ_QXED01000001.1, from coordinate 963,845 downwards.
CGTAAGTACGTGCCCAGCGGACCGGAGCTGGAGGTGGTTGCTGAGCCGGAACGCATCCCGGTAGCCGATGCGGCCAGTTTTACGATGGAACCCCTGCTGAAGGTAGTCGAAGGCGATTTGTTTCTGGCAACTCAACTGCTGGAGTTGTTTCTAAGTCAGACCATCGAGCAACTGCAGCAGATACGTCAGGTGATGGCCGTAAATGAACTGAATGTCATTAGTCAGGTACTACACAGCCAGAAAGCGTCCATAAAGATGCTGGGCTTAGACAAGGCTAGTCTGCAGCTGGAAGAGATCGAAGCGCTGATTGGCGCAAAAGCGGCCCCGACCTTAATTGTCGCACGGGTGCAGACCTACACGCTGACGCTCGAAGCCGAACTACCCCGCATTGAATCGGTCATGCTGTCGGCGGTGCAGAAACTGCCATCTGCCTAAACGCGCTTCAGATCAGGATTATCACAAAAATAAAAGCAGCCGGCCCTGGGGCCGGCTGCTTCGTATCTAAGCACTACTGCTTACAGATTGCCTTTCTTCATTTCCTTCACGGCGAAATCGGCGGCACGGGCCGTCAGGGCCATGTACGTCAGCGACGGGTTCACGCATGAAGCGGACGTCATGCAGGCACCGTCGGTGTTGAAGACGTTCTTCACGGTATGAATCTGGTTGTGCGCATTCAGTATCGATGTTTTCGGGTCGCGACCCATGCGGGCCGTTCCCATTTCGTGGATACCGATACCGGGGTGCTTCGATTCGTCGTTGTATGGCGTTACGTTCTTGCAACCGGCGGCTTCGAGCATTTCGGCTGCGTCGTTCATCATATCCTTCCGCATCTTCTTCTCGTTCTCGCCGTAAGCAGCATCGAACACGATCAGCGGCAGGCCCCACTTGTCTTTCTGATCCGGCGACAGGGTCATGCGGTTGTTCGGATCGGCAATCATCTCGCCGAAACCACCAATGCTCATCGTCCACTGACCGGGGGTAGTCAGGCTCTCCTTAAAGTCGGCACCGAAGCCTTCAACCCCGTTACCGCGGTTCCAGCCGGCCCGGCCTGCACCACCCTGGTAGCCGAAGCCACGCACGTAGTCGCGCTTGTCATTACCCCAGTTGCGGTAGCGCGGGATATAAATACCATTGGCCCGGCGACCGTAGTAATACTGATCTTCCAAACCTTCGTACGTACCGGAAGCACCAACGGCCAGGTGGTGGTCCATGATGTTACGGCCGAGCTGGTCTGAATCGTTACCCATACCGTTCGGGAAACGCTTCGACTTCGAATTCATCAGAATGGCCGTGCTGGCAAAGGCCGAGGCATTCAGGAAGATGATACGGGCGTAATACTCACGTACCTGCTTGGTGTTCTGATCAATGACCCGAACGCCGGTTGCCTTCCCTTTCTGCTCATCGTAAAGGATCTCCGATACGATTGAATCAGGGCGTAGCGTCAGTTTACCGGTCTTCATAGCCGCCGGCAGCGTAGCCGCCTGGGTGCTGAAGTAGGCACCGTACGGACAACCGCGCATACACTGGTTCCGGAACTGGCAGGCCGCCCGACCGAGTTCGTAGTGGAACTGTTTCGGCTCTGTCAGGTGCGCCGTACGACCCATGATGATATGGCGACCGGCAAACGCCTTTTCCACCCGCTTCTTTACTTCCTTCTCCACGCAGTTCATCTGCATCGGCGGCAGGAAATTGCCATCGGGCAGTACGTCCAGCCCGTCTTTTGCTCCCGAAATACCGGCGAAGCCTTCTACGTAGGTGTACCAGGGGGCGAGGTCTTCGTAGCGGATCGGCCAGTCAACGCCGATGCCTTCCTTCGCATTCGCCAGAAAGTCCTCTTTGTTCAAGCGGTAGCTCTGCCGTCCCCACATCAGCGACCGGCCACCCACGTGGTAGCCCCGAATCCAGTCTACCTGACGACCTGGCTTTTCGAGGTACGGGTTTTCTTTATCGTTCTCGAAGTGATGGCGCCATTCTTCGTTGGCTGTGTAGCCGGTACGCATGTTGGCCCAGTACTCCTCGGCAGCCAGCGTCGTAACGCGGCCCCGGTGGGGGAAATCCCACGGATTTTTAGTCGCTGTTTCGTAGCCTTCAATGTGCTTGATGTCGCGGCCCCGCTCCAGCATCAGTACTTTCAGGCCTTTTTGAGTCAGTTCCTTTGCGGCCCAACCCCCTGAAATACCCGACCCAACGACGATGGCGTCGTAGGTCATATTTTGTTTAGCGTCAATATTGAGATTCATTGTTAGCAGGTTTTCTGTTTCGGTTTACAGCGGCCGGCGCCCCGGGATTTCGTACTGGCGTAGTACGTTCGGAGTGCAAAACCGAAAACTGTAAACAGTAAACTGTCTTAAATTGCCCACGCCTTCTGGCCGGGCTTCAGCGGCACGCAGCCTTCGTACCGACCCGGAACGGCTACGTACTCCAGTGCCTGTGTGCAGCCGATTTCGGAGGTGAAATACCCAGTCAGCGTCAGGTCCTTCATCATGGTAAAGAACGGCGTTGCACTTTTACGTTTCTCGTTCGGCATCTGCACATCCTGCTGACCGCTGGCATTCTGCGCCCTGGCTTTGGCCATGTCGGCGCGTTGCTGCTTGGCATCGGCTTCCAGCTTCTTCACAATCTCAATGCGCTGCGCCGGATCAAGCTGAACGAATGCCTTGCCGTAGGCGTCCTGGCTCAATTTGTTGGTCTGCGCCAGGCCTTCCAGAAACTGCTTCTGGTCCGCTTCTTTGTAGCAGTCTTTCACTAAAATATCAATGATCTCATTGACCTTAGCTGCTTTGGCACCCGGCGTTTTTGTGGTCGGTATGATTGTTTCAGCCAGCTCGGCAACGGTTGCATCCTGGTCGGCCGTGAAAAAGACCGGCTTACCGGTCGTGGCCCGACGGATGGCCGACGCTTCGAGCGTATCGGCCAACGCAGGCAGCGACACCGTAGTGCCGACCAGCGCGGCAACCCGCATGAGGGCGTCTCTTCTGTTCATGGAATTGAGCGAGTTAGTCGTTTCAGATAGAACGATGTAAGGAAATACAAATGTATAAAAATCAAGGATTGGATAGGAGGATTTAGAGATAAATTCAGAATGGTTATAAAGAGCATGGCACTCCGTATCTAAGCCCTTCACAACCCGTTGGTTATGCTTTGGAAAAAAAGTGAAATTTTCTCTTGACTCTCCCCTTACGTCATAGGCTACTTTTACCGCGTCGACCACAACCACAGCCACGTATGAAACACTATTCTGTCAGGAAACTGGCGAAACTGGCGGGGGTGAGCGTGCGCACGCTCCACCACTACGACCGGTTGGGGCTTTTGAGGCCATCCGTCCGTACCGAGGCCAGGTACCGACTCTATGGCGAAGACGAGTTGATCCGGCTGCAGCAGATCCTCTTCTATAAAGAACTGGACTTTCCCCTTACGGAAATAAAGTCCATTCTGGATGCCCCTGATTTCAACCTGCTGACGGCGTTGCAAAGCCATCGGCAGGCGTTGGAGGTCCGCCGGGACAGGCTGTCGGTGTTGTTGGATACGATCGATAAAACGATGGTAAAACTTAAAGGAAAAGAAGGTATGCTTACAGACGAAGAATTATATGCGGGCTTCCCCAGAGAGCGGGCGGAAGCCTACCGACAGGAAGCCGTCGCCAAGTACGGCGCTCGGGTAGTCGAGGAATCGGAGAGCAAACTGCGGCAGATGGGTAAACTTAATTTTGACGCCCTGAAGGCCGACGCTTCGGATATTGCTCAGTCATTGGTTCGTTTGCGGGACGCTGACCCAACCAGCCCGGCAGTACAGGCGCAAATTGCTCGCCATTATGTCAACATCCGGATGTTTTGGGGGGACTCCGTCGGCGGGGGGAACGTAACGGAAGCCTACAAGGGCTTAGCGCAACTGTACGTGGATGATCTCCGCTACACAGCCAGCTACCTCGGACACGAAGACCCTGCTTTTGCCGCGTTCCTGAATAGGGCGATGGTGTATTTCGCCGATACGCAACTTGCTCAATAGTGGGGGCCGAACCCGTTGTGCAACGGGTTCGGCTTTGCTTAGAACAACTACGCTGTTGTGCGCTTAAGACTCCAGTGTTCGACGATTCTGCCGGTACTCAGACGGAAAATGTCGTAGAACGTAGTCGGTTTCTGCTCGAACCACCCACTCGCCTGCACGACTACAAAATTGCCTTCGCCGATGATCCGATGTACCTGATCGACAGTATGGTTATTGTTCGTCTCGTGGAGGTAGTTTTCTAATCCCGCGAGGCCATTAGCGATTGCCGGGTTATGCTGAATCAGATCCTGCGACACAAACCGCGGAAGATCGCCAAGTTGCCGGTTAACGTAAACAAGTTCGAAGAACGTATTGACCATTCTCTTGTTCGCCGTCGCAAGGGCGACATCCTCAACTGGCATTGGTCCATCCATGATCAGGTGTCCGTTGGCCGTTGCTGCTGGTTCATTCTCAACGGCATCCCAATGCTCGGCCACTTTACCCTCTTCAAACCGAAATACGTCAATAACGGCTTTTCGCTGCCCTCCCCAGTCGAAGCAGAGGTTTGTCACTACGTAGTCGCCGTCGGCGATCAGGCGCATGAACGGCTTAGTGGTTATGGCCGGCTTAGGCATCTGCTTCATGTATTGAAGCGCTTCAAGTACACCGGCTTTGCCCGGCTTCATACCCGGACTGTGTTGAATGTAATCATCAGCCAACACGTGTTCGGCAAAAGCTATATCGCCCTGTCCCATCGACCGGACGTAGAAATCACGGATAATTGATTTGTTGAACGCTTGCTGTTGCATGGCTTGGTTCTTCTGAAATGATGATTGGAAACCTTCAGGCGCTACTAGCCAGGGCGTCGTTGACAGCAACTGTTTTTCGCGACGCCGTATCAGCTATAAGCCCTGAAATCTGGAAAGCGAAAGATGACAGACGGAGTGAGTCTGCCTGGAATGCAGCGTAAGAGGTGATATTAGCCTACCTACGCGGAGAGGAAGGCGTTTTCAGAAAACGGCTGCGGTATGTATTGGAGAGGATTGTCAACAGAGTAAATGTAAAGACTTTTTCGTTACGAGGAATCATCATCTCTTTAGCAGGCAAGGCTGGTAGTCGATGATCTACGATTTATAAATCTCTGTACATCGGTTTATCGATACTATCCTGTGCCGCCAATGTCTATACCCTTAGAGGTTGTTTGGGGAAGGCCGTTTTTAATCATAACGGAAAGCCTGATGAGCCGTCAGTAATTAGTTGGTAAACAGCTTTCAGCGAACAGAAAGGTACTGAAGCTTCAGTGTTCACTGGGATTTGTTTTGTATTAGAATCTTTTCGTATTAACATCTAATGAACATAGCTATGTTCATGAGTTTTTAAAAAAATTTAAAATTTGTTTTAAGCAGTATATACTCATAAATGGTGAATTGGTATTAGTTAAAAACACGACTTCACTATACGTGTTTAGTTGGTGTAATTTTTTAAAACAAATCTCTGTAAATCAATAAGTTGATAGTAAGATTTTTTTGAATAAATAGTGCTAAAATAAATATAAATACTTACAATATTTTTGGCTCGTTTGACTTCAGTTTATACTCATAGTATTCGGGATTTGTGGCAACCGCTTAGTTAATTATTTAACTATTCGCATCGCTTTAATACTAAGTTTGTTTAGTACCCTAAAAAAAGCGTACTCACCTTGTAACTAACTACTTAACTGTGTCTACTTCTGGAAAAATGCGTTATTACGGCCTGGATTCCGTGCGGGTCAGTATGATGATGCTGGTTCTGATTGCCCATGCCGGGGCAAGTTACGTTGACAGACCTAGCCAAAATTGGGGGAATTTTCATGACGCCAAATACAACCACCCCTTTTTCGAATACCTTTTTCTTGTAATCAATGTGTTTTGCATGCCGGTATTCTTTGTGTTGTCCGGATTTTTTACCGCGCTGATAATACAACAGAAAGGAGTACGGTACATGATTAGTAATCGGTTCAAGCGGATCTTCCTGCCGTTTGTAGTTTTTTTAATCCTGATCTTCCCGATTGCATACGTAGGGTTCCGGGTTGCAGCCAGTGGCTCACTTCAACAAGGAGAAGTAGCCATCCGGGCTTTGCTAAATGGACAAGTGTACTGGGGACTGATTCACCTTTGGTTTATGTACTACCTATGGTTACTGTGTATAGTAGCCGCAGGGGTACTGTTTGTCGTAAACAAACTACCTGCACAATGGAGACAGGCAGGTATGGCGCTATTCGAGCGGATAGCCACCAGCCGGTTCTATTTGTTAATTCCGGGCTTCATTTCCTATCTGGCCCTATTGCAGATGTACGGACCATGGACTGAAACGCCCGCTTCTTTCAAGCCATCGCCCCGGATGCTGCTGTTGTTCGGTATATTTTTTGGGTATGGCTGGCTGTTACAGCACAGCAGACATCTACTACAACGCTTTACGGTGCGGCCCTGGTTGAATACAGGCTTGGGGTTAATATTCGGGATCGCTTATTTGCTGGTCTTGTTTAATCCACAGGTCTTTCCAACGCCAGCTGCGTATTTTGCCACAGCCATGGCCATGTCGGCTAGTTGTATGTGGACGTTCATTGCCGGGTTGATTGGCCTTGGCCTTCGTCATAACAACCCGACTCCGTTTAATACAGTACTCGCTCAGGCCTCGTACTGGATTTACCTGGTGCATCTTCCGCTCGCAATCTGGATTCCCTACGCACTGCTCGACTGGCAAGTGTCTGTTTTTATAAAGTTTGGTGTAACCCTCACCGGTATTCTGCTGCTCACCTTCGGCTCATACCTACTGTTGGTACGCAGTACATTTATTGGCCGTTTTCTGAACGGCCGAACGTACCCACCCATCGGCCTGAAGTGGCTTACGTTGCAAACTCAGTCGGCGTAAAACCAGCAGTTAAACAAACGAAATAAAATGAACACCGACCTTACTATCAATTCTGTGTTAGCTCAAGAGCCGGTAGCGGCAACTAAACTATCGGCAATCAGTATTCCATCAACGATCTATGCGGTTGTGCTGTCCTCGCTCCTCATTGTGTGGAGTATTGTCTGGGACATTATGTGGCACATGAGTATAGGTCGGGACGGGCTGTTTTCACCGCCCCACGTCGTGATGTACGTTGGGGCCATCATCGCTGGTTCCTTCGCTGGTTATACCATTCTTGCCCGAACGTTTAAAGCGGATCATCCGGATCGGATTCAATCGGTCCGCTTCTGGGGGGTGTTCTACGGCTCCACCGGTGCTTTATTCTGCGTGTGGGGGGCCGTAGCGATATTAACGTCCGCTCCCTTCGATAATTGGTGGCATAGCGCCTATGGCCTGGATGTACAAATTCTTAGCCCACCCCATGCGCTGGGTCTGATAGGTATGACGTTGCTTCAGTTTGGAGCTTTGGTAAGTGTACTGACCCTACGCAACCAGCTTAAAAATAAGACAGTTACCAAAGTCGTACAAAAACGTCTGGAACTCCTGTTCATCGTGTCGGCAGGGTTTCTGATGACGATGATCTACATCCTATTTTATGAAAAGTTCATGGATGGGCAGGGGCACAGATCCCAGTACTACATACTTGCCAGTCTGTTTCTGCCGATTTATATGATGGCAATTGGCCGCACTTCGGCAAGCTCATACCCGATTACAAAGCTGGCTGCCATTTACATGCTGACTATACTGGTGCCTAGCTGGATACTTCAGTTTCTGCCGGCTACGCCCAGATTGGGGCCGGTGTTAAATAACGTCACTCATTATCAGCCGTTCCAGTTTCCGTTCCTGTTGGTCATTCCAGCCTGGGTGCTTGATACGGCCATACAGCGTTATCCAAAACGCTGGAACGACTGGAAGCTGGCTGGTTTAGTGGCCCTGTTCTTTCTGATCACGTTTACGGTTGTGCAGTGGCCGATGAGTGAGTTTATGCTTACTTCTCCCTGGTCGCGAAACTACTTTTTCATGAGTTATACGTGGCCATTCAACGCTCCGTCTGATTATCCGTATCGGTATCAATTCAATCCCGGACTACACGAAACCATGCCTCAACTGCTACGTGGATGGGCAATCGCCCTTGTCGCTGCTTTTTTGTCGGCCCGGGCCGGTCTATGGATCGGTGCCTGGATGAGAAATATATACCGGTAAACGTACCCGAAAAATGCGCAAAACAACACTCCATTTATTTCTGATTTTCCTCTTCTCAAGCTGTTTGATTACGCTCCAGGCTCTGGCGCACGTAGGCAGTCCAGGGGTGGTTATGCAGCGGTCGGCGGGGCCTTACCGGGTTCTGATTCACATTACACCTCCCGATGTGGTGCCCGGTACTGCCCAGGTTTCGGTATGGGTAGAACAAGGGCGCGTACGGACCTGCACAGTACGGCCAATTTACTTCGACAGTGGTGACGAAGCGTCGCCGACTCACGATGAGTTGAGCCCGACCGACCAGCAGCTGACCCGCTTTGACGGAATTGTCTGGCTGATGGGTTTGGGGGCCACCAGCGTTGAATTGCAACTAAGCGGCCCCGATGGCTCCGCCAAAATTGAGGTTCCCGTTATGTCTATAGCTACGGCTCAGCGTGATATGCCAGCAATAACCGCTCTACCGCTGGTGCTGCTCGGGACGTTTCTGTTCGTTTTGATGGTCACTATTGTTGGTATTTGCGTAACCCAAACCCGGTTGAAGGTTGGTCAGCAGCTACCTACTTCCTGGCAGCGCTCCCGATGGATGGCTATGGGGCTAAGCTCGGTGCTATTACTGATTTTGTTAACGGGAGGACGTTTCTGGTGGAACAGCCGGGCCCGCTTCTATTCCGATATTGTCCTGTACAAGGCTCCTAAAATCCATCCGTCGGTTAGGTCATCAGAGTTGGGCAATCAACTGACAATTACTATTGATTCAACCAGTATCAAGCAACAGTCGCGACCGTTGAGTTTTCTGGTGCCAGACCACGGGAAGCTGATGCACGTTTTTCTGGTTAAGCTGTCGGATGCGGGCGCGTTCGCGCATCTGCATCCAACCCGGCTCGATACGTTGAATTACCGGGCCGCTTTACCAGTGTTGCCCAGTGGGCAGTATCGTTTGTATGCCGACATTGTATACCGCAATGGGTTTGCCGAAACACTTACAGATACGGTACAAATTCCCTCGTTGTCAGCATCTTCATCGACCCGGTTTTCCAGTGATGATAGCTGGCTGATCGGCCAGCCGGCCAACGCGATTCGTCAATTACCCAGATTGGATGCGAGTATGGCACCTTGTGGTATACCGGCTGTACGGGTGCCTCTGGCCGACGGAAGTTCGCTGGTCTGGACGGATAAACCTGGTCAGACACTGGAAACGAATCAAATGTATCGACTACGATTTGCTGTTGCCGATAAAGCCGGGCGCCCGGCTCCGCTGGAACCCTATCTGGGTATGACCGGTCACGCAGTTATTGTGCAGACCGATGGCCCTGTATATACGCACCTCCATCCCGTCGGTACGTATTCAATGGCGGCCGAAGCCTCTTTGGTTGAACGAATTGAAGATACCGTCCGTACATTTTACTATCCTGACCCTCGGCAGTTCCGGGATAGTATCGACCGGTACTTGGTTAGTTTGCAGGCGCTTCCAGACGCTGAACGAAACAAAAAACTGGCCGGGGCTATGCAGGGCATGAGCCATCCGGCCAGTGGTGGACTTCACTCAAACATGGTCGAGTTTCCGTATCAGTTTCCGCAACCTGGCAACTACCGGATTTGGGTGCAGGTTAAGCGAAATGGACAGGTGCTAACCGGTGCTTTCGACACGGTTGTCAAAGCCGATTAAACAGACTCAGAACGTTACTTCAGCGGTTGCCGCAACGTAATGAAATACACGCGGTTCTTGTCGACCGTACCGTTGGCGAGCAGTTTTTGCGTGTACTGACCCGTACCGAGGATGCCAAAGTCGTCGTCGTTGCAGATGGCCAGCGTCTGAGCACCAATCAGCGCAATTCCTTCGGCTTTGTCGTGTGGATAAACCGGCGTTACGTCCGTTGCCAGGTCAAGCACCAGCTGCTTGCTGACCGGCACGATGCCGTTGGCCTGCAGGTTGGCCAGCGTTTTCAGTTCTTCGACCGTTTTGCCGCCGTACAATTTGCCGTTTGCGCCGTTGGCCGGGTCAGAAATATCGGTCGCTCCGGTCAGGTCAATTTTATACACCCGCTTGAACAGCGTGCTTTTGTTGGCTTCGCTGCCGAACTCCCCGTCGCGCTCCAGTACCAGAAATGTGGTGTTGGTAATCGCGGTGATTTCGCTGTTAGCCTGCAGATTAGCCCGTTCGATGAGGTAGACGTACTGTTTGGTAGCGCCCGTTGCGATGTCGAACGTCAGGATGCGTGTAACCAGTGAGCCGGAAATGGCAGCCGCCGACGGGTTGTACAGCGGAAACTGCATGATGCCGACGAGCGTCTTGCCGTCGGGTGTAATGGTCAGGCCTTCCATGCCCCGGTTAGCCCGACGCGTGGCAAAAACGGCCGGAATCTGTCGTCCGCCGGTGCCATTGTTGAACGGGCTTATGCGCTCGATAGTCCGCCCCGTGGCATCCAGATGAACCAGGTGCGGGCCGTACTCATCGCTGAGCCAGAACGTACCGTCCGGGGCCAGGGCCATGCCTTCGCAGTCGATGCCATCCGCGCTCGGCGTAATGGTATTATTCGCCAGGTCAAGGGCCGTTTCGCCCGTACTGCCCTGATTGGCTGGGTTGGGCAGACCGTTCAGTTTACCACCGGTGCTGTTTTTCAATTCAATAATCTGCTCGAGTACCATCCTGCCGTCTGTACCGACCCGGAACTTGCCGATCTGCGGAGTGAAGTCCGGCCGGGCAAAAATCTTGATGTTCGTTGTGCCGACAGGCCCATCAATATTAGGGCCCCGGTCGGTGAGCATGTAGAACACGGCCGGATCATTCGGATCCCCCACGATGGCTGAGCCAAAACCGCCGTTGAATACGTTCACGCCGTTCACGTTCGCCAGAATTGTCGGCAGGAACGTACCCGGATTAATGGCATCCGTTACGGCCGGATAGCCCGGAGGGGTTGGAAACCGGTGGTCATTACAGCCTGCAGCCAGCAGGGCAACAGCCGTTGTTACGCTGACGAGCGCGGTCAGAGAAGTAAAGGATTTTGACATAGCAGGGAGAGGTTGCGGTAAAAGCGCAAAATTCGGCTTGCTATATTACCTGACTGTGAAGGAATTGCTCGCTGGTATGAAGCGATTGTTAAGCTTCCGGGCTCCGCTGCTCGCCTGTTGCCCGACCGCTACGTCGTAATTGCTGTACCGTAGCCTTAATTCTACGGCCATAACAAACTCTTTATTGTTTCATATATGAGCCAGGTGAGTAAAGCAACTGGTTCATTCCGAATGGCTTAATTTATGATACAATCGATACTTGTATGTCCGTAGGTGTTGTTTCTTCGCACGAACCTGCTCAACCAGACGTAATCTCACAATGGGCATCGGGCCTGAAGAATTCGCTCGGTCAGAACAGGAACCGGACGGTCGCTGCTCTTCAGTTTTCGACCGGTCTCCTGGAAATCTGCCTCGATACAACTTCGTTCTGGATTATATACAGCTTTCCGACCGGTGGCAAGGTGGCCATCCGGGCCTGTTATGATCCTCAGGCGCTGTATGACTACACCAGTCAGGAAGATGGTGACCGCGCGCTGGGTTTTCGGATTAACGGGGCGCTTGGCCAATTTCACGTACGGCTCGAACTGCTCGACAACGACCGGCCTTTTCTCCGCTATACGACGTCGCTTCGGCCAGCGAGCGCGTTTACGGTGCAGTCGTTTCCGCGGGATGTGTACCTGCTCGACAAAACCTACGATCCGCTGAAAACCGAGGGCGTGGTTCATATTACGCAGAATGGCCCGACATCGGGGCTGGCGTATGTGTCGTGCCTGAAACCAAAAGGCCCAACGCTTTTTTACTTCCAGAACCTAACGGCGCTCAACGACTTTTTTGAACAGACCCGGACCGAACCGAGCAGCGTAGTCGGCGCGAAGTGGCCGGAGCTGGGCTTGTCGCTCCCCTCGTCGGATACGCCACTGGCCAAACACCGGGACGTTGTTATTTCGGACGCGTTTCTGACGTTACGTGCTGATACACCTAAAGACGATTACCAGACAGCTGACTGGTTCATTGATGAATTTGCCCGCGTGTACCGGCTGCTCGACAAACCGGCGACAGCGTATTACGACTGGCCTCAGGCGGCCGACAAAACCATCCGGTCGCTGAGCCGCTCATCGGCCTGCTATCAGCGGATCAACAACCGCTTTTACCTCAATGCCTACGTTGGCTCTTCGGAAAAACCACCCGAGAGCATGGTGCAATTGTGCGTGCTGGTGCCGATGCTGGCCTACCAGGCGTGGAAAGGGCGTCCGTCAAAACTGGCCGAACAACTGCGCCAGAACGTACCGTCCTTTTACCGTGACGATCTGAAAACGGTGGTTCGGTGGTTGCCTGGCCGGCCATTTCGGAAGTCGGACTTGAGCGAGGAAGAAGACCATAATAAAATGGACTCCTGGTATCTGTTTCATATCCTGATGAACCTGGGGCGCCTGGCGCTGCAGGGCGACGAAACAGCCAGGGAAATATTCTTGAAATCCCTCGATTTCGCCATTGAAGCTGCGCATCGATTCAAGTATGAGTGGCCGGTTTTCTACCACGTGAAAACGCTGGAAATCTTGAAAAGTGAAACCAAACCCGGCGAGAAAGGTGAGCAGGATGTGCCGGGGGTGTACACCTACGTAATGATGCAGGCCTTCGAACTAACGAACGACGACCGCTATTTACGCGAAGCGGAACTATCGGCGGGTAAGCTGGTCGGCAGTGGATTTAACCTCCTCTATCAGACGAACATTACCATTATGAGCGCAGTGGCTCTGGTCAAGTTGTGGAAAACGACCGGAAACCGGTTGTACTTCGACCTGAGCCGGCTCTGTATTGCCAACACCATCGCCAAGATGTGGGTCTGGAACGGTACGTTCGGCTTCGGCAAAAATTACAATACGTTCATGGGGGTTTCGTGCCTGAAAGATGCCAGCTATATCGCGGCTTACGAGGAAGGGGAGTCGTTTGCCACTGCGCTCGACTACCTGCGCCTTTTGGGTTCTGACGCGTCGCCTTCGCTTAGTCTGATGCTGGCTGAATACATGAAGTACCTGATCAACCGGGGCCGGTACTACTACCCGTATGAACTCCCCGGCGAGGCCGTGGCCGATCAGTCCAAAGAAGGTCAGATTCGTCGTCAGCTAACGATTCCGCTCGAAGATCTGCGCACCGGCTGGCAGCAGGCCGGACAGGTTGGCCAGGAGGTATACGGCAGTGCGAGCGCTTTTGTGGCCGCGGCCTATGCCTACCAGCGCCACGAAAGAATGCCGCTGACGATCTTTGTTGAGTACCCCGTTATAGAATCCGGCTTTCGGGATAGCCGGCCTGATACGGGCGAATACTTTATGCACCTCGCTGGTGTGCCTGAGTTGGCCTGCCGGTTACGAATTTTTCCAAACCACGGGTCCCTGCCTAATGTTCGGGTGTTTACCGACTCGGAGACACCGCACGAAATTCTACAGAAAAACCGAACCCAAACCTACATTGACTATGAAGTCGTGGGTGGAACGCGGTACCGCATCGAATGGCAAACGGGTCGGCGCAAACGCTCAACCAAGAAATCCTAATCAACCAGAAACACAACGTTATGGAAAGTCAGCACATACACACGAAGACAGAGTCCCTGGAGGGCAAACGAATTCTGATTACGGGTGGCACGACGGGCATCGGCCGGGCCACAGCGATTTTGCTGGGTTCGTACGGCGCCAAAATCTTTACGCTGGGGCGGCATCAGGAGCAGCTGGACGAAGCGCTGACGCAGATCCGGCAGGCGGGCGGACAGGCCGAAGGCATACTCGCGGATATGTCGAAGCAGGCCGATATCGAGCGCGTTTTTCAGCAGGCAGACCAGACGCTGGGTGGGCTGGATATTCTGATCAACAACGCAGCCCTGGCCGCTGAAGGCATCGGCGAAATGGAAACCGAAGATTGGCGGTATGCGCTCGAAACCAATATGCTGGGCTACATCGGCTGCACCAAGGAAGCCGTTACGCGCATGCAGCAACAGCAGAAAGGCCACATCGTTTTCATTGGCTCAATGAGTGCCGTTGGTCGCGAGGCCGGAAGTTCGGTGTACGTGGCTACTAAAACCGGCATCCAGGGCTTCGCTGAATCGTTGCGCAAGGAAGTGAACGAACTGGGCATTAAGGTCAGCCTGATCGAACCCGGAAAAGTAAAGGCGGATATTCACGGAACAAGTGCCGACGAGCAGGAAGAGGAAATTGCCAAAGAGCAAATGCTGCTGGCCGAAGACATCGCCGTTGCCGTCCACTACATCCTCACCCAGCCCCACCGCTGCGACGTGGTTGGGCTACAGATTCGGCCGCATAAGCAGGCGATTTAAGCCCATACATTGTTCCAATTTTGCTTAGGCGTACTGGGGTTGATGGGGTGACGTAGTGTCAGGTTCAAAACCAATCACTACGTCAACCTATCAACCCCGGTGCGACCGCTTGCTGTCTATGAACTTTTCAACCGATTTTATCATCTTCGGCCCCAACGACGTTGACCTGCAGTATTCACCCCTGCGCCGGACGATTCAGGCTGATACGTATGTGCTGGGGGCGTTTAACCCCGGTCTGACGCGGTTGCCGAACGGGAATCTGCTCATCATGATCCGGGTCGCCGAAGCACTACGTCAGCCGATTGTCGGGACGCAGATTCATAACATCCGATGGGATTCGGAGCGTGGCTACGTACTGGATGCCTATGACCTAAACGCCGTCAATGCCGCCGACCCCCGGAAGTTTCAAATTCTTGATTACCCCTTCAGGGTGATGGCGCTTACGTCGCTGTCGTGGCTGCTACCGGTTGAACTGAATGAAGACGGTACCGAAGTGCGGCAGATTCACTACGACAAGATCATCGCACCCCAGCGGTCGTATCAGGAGTATGGTGTCGAAGATGCCCGCATTACCAAAGTTGATGATACGTACTACATGACGACCTGTTCGGTCAGTGCCGAACGACACTGCACTACGTTGTATACGTCAACCGACGGACTAAACTACACCCTGCAGGGTATCATCCTTGACCATCAGAATAAGGACATGGTGCTGTTCGAGGGTAAGGTCGACGGGATGTTCTACGCCCTTACCCGGCCGCTTGGCGACCTGTATTTTGCCTATGCACCCGATAGCCCGTATCTGCCCGGCCCGGCCATTCACCTGTCGGAGTCGCCCGATGCGCTGCACTGGAAACCCGTCGATGAGCCGTTTATCCGGGCGCGTAAAGCGTCGTCGTCTACCTCGAAGATTGGCGGAGGCACGCAGCCCATCCGAACGGATACGGGCTGGCTGCTGCTGTATCACGGTGTAGAGCGGCACGGCGTTGTTGGTATTTACAGTACGTTCTGGGCGTTGCTGGACGCCAACCAGCCCGCCCGAATCCTGCGGCTGGAGGATCAGACGCCCATCCTCTCCGCCCGGCCTGACCTACTGGAACACCTGAAAGACCAGATCTACGTCACGGATGTCGTGTTCACAACCGGCATCATCGACGCGGGCGATTACTACGTGGTGGCATCCGGCGAAGCGGACTTAGCCTGCCGCATTACGCATCTGCCGAAGTCGGTGTTTGCGTAGGCAGGCGAATAGTAAATTCTGTTCCCTCGCCTTCCTGACTGACTACGGTCATCTCGCCACCATGCCCTTTTGTGACGATGTCGTAGGCAAGGGATAAACCAAGTCCCGTGCCTTGTCCGGTAGGTTTTGTGGTGAAGAACGGCTGAAAAATTTTGCGCTTAACCGATTCTGGTATGCCTGTACCATTATCCCGGACGCAGATAATTACGTTGTCAACGTGGCGCTGGGTCTGCACCGTGACTGTTGGCTGGTACTCGGCATTCCGTTGCTCACCGTTTGTACGAGCCTTTTCCTGTACGGCATAAAAGGCGTTGTTGTACAGATTGAGCAGCACCCGGCCAATGTCCTGGGTTACTACCTCTACGTTCGGCAAGGAGGGGTCGTAGTTAGTAACAAGCTGGCAGTTGAACAATTTGTCTTTTGCCCGCAGACCGTGGTAGGCCAATCGTAAGTATTCGTCAGCGAGGGCATTCATGTCGGTGATTTGCTTTTCGCCGGTGCTGGCGCGGCTATGCTCAAGCATTCCCTTCACGATGGCGTCAGCCCGGCGACCATGGTGGCGAATCTTGCCCAGGTTTTGGTGCAGATCAGCCAGGATTTCCTCTTCTAACGCTTCGTCACGTTGGCCTTTGTGTCGTTCTTCATTTAACTCGTCCAGCAATTCCTCACTCACTTCGGCAAAGTTGTTAACGAAGTTAAGCGGGTTCTGAATTTCGTGGGCGATACCGGCCGTCAGTTCGCCGAGCGATGCCAGCTTTTCTTTCTGAATAAGTTGATCCTGGGTAGCTCGCAGCGTTTCGAGCGATTGCTGTAGTTCGGCCGTGCGTTCCTTAACCTGCTGCTCCAGTCGTTCGTTCTGGCTGGCAATGAGCCGGCTGCGCTCAATCTCGCGCTCTTTTTCGAGCTGTTCTTTTTCGATAGCCTGCTGCACTACCTGCCGGCGCGTCATATTGTAGCGGTTGATGAGCGCTCCCGAAAAGAAAATGATCATCCAGGCAAAGCAGATCGTCTCGGCGTATTCAAAGATTGGCGGTAGATACCGGTTAATATTGATCTGATAGTAGATGCGAGCAAAAGTTCCTACCAACGTATAGCTCCACCAAAAGAACAGTTGTAAAATGGCGATGAACACGTAGCGCGCATCCGCTACGTCTCGTTTCATCATTCGATACGTCAATACTAGACAGAGAACATAGACCACCCGAATAATTACCTCCAGCGCCAGGTACATTTCTATCTGCGGAACTAAGGCGTAGCGATAAGAGATGATCTGGAAAATATTCATCAGCACCGTTAGCACCAACGTAACGGTTATAGCTTTGCTTAGTGAAGCGAGCTGGGCGTCAGGCTGTACAAACTGCCGGATCGATTGAACGAAAAATACAAAGAACGTAATGAAAAAGAAGGTGGATACAAATCTGAACGCATAAGGATACTCGCCGAAAAAAGTGGCCTGGATATAGCTCGAATTACGGTCCAGAACAAAGAAGAGCAAACAAACGGCAAAATACAGGTATACCTTCTCTTTCGTAGAGTAGAAGATAGTCAGATTATAGATTGCGGCTAAGAGCAGTATCCCGATCGCTATTCCTGCAAACCAGAAATCTTTCCACCCGTCTTGTCCCCGAAAATAGCTGACAATGTTATCCTTATAGCCTTTTTCGGTTTGAAAATAAGCTGATAAATACGTTATGGGTTCGTTCCATAGGGCAGTTTCGGTACGTTTATAGATAACTGTCTCCTGTCCCGGCGCAAGGGATAACGGCAAACGGCTCTGCTCCTGCAAACCTTCATAAACCGGTAGCTGGCTATCGGGCACGAGGTAACCCGTACGTTGATGCTGCCAGCGATTGAGGGAGTCGCGCCAGTACATATCGAAGTAATCTGCGACGCCCGACAAATAAAGATGAACCGAATGGGGGCGATCGTTCTTTAACCTCATCCGCTGCCAGTAGAAATGCGCGACCCGGTACTTGTCGTATAGCTTCGCGTATCGAAACCCGGTACTACGTTGCGCCTGATCGAAGGTCAGCGTTCCTCCTGGGTCTTCCAGCACCTGAAAATGCGCCGTATCCAGCGAAAAAGTGGCTGTATCGGTTTTTATGGTATACACCGGTGGCCAGTCGCGTTGCGCCAACGTACTGGTTAGGAGAATGAACCAAAAGAAAAGGGTTAGGCAGGTATTTTTCACGCACTACAGTTCATTAAAAGACGTCCAACTCCCGGACAGCCAGCCAGCTCATCAACCCGGCGCCCGTTTCCAGGGCCGCTTCGTCGATGTCGAAGGTTGGCGTATGAACGCCCGAGATGATGCCACGCGCTTCGTTGCGGGTACCGAGCCGGTAGAAGCAGGAATCGACAACCTGCGAGTAGAACGCGAAGTCTTCGCCGGCCATCCAGAGATCAAGGTCAATGACGTTGTCGGCACCCATGTACTCAACGGCCTGCGCCCGCAGCCGACGGGTCAGTTCGGGGTGATTCTTGAGGAAGGGATAACCGCGAACGATGGTGAACTCACAGCTTCCGCCCATGGCTTCGGCCATACCTTCGGCCAGCTTCTTCATGCGTTCCAGGCCCTTCTCGCGCCATTCCTCGTTCATGCACCGGAACGTCCCCTGAATCGTTACCTCGTTGGGAATCACATTCGTAACACCGTCGGCGATGAACCGACCAAACGACAGCACCGATGGGCTGGCCGGGGGGCGGTTACGGCTGATGATCTGCTGCAGGGCCACGATGATGTGCGACGCAATCAACACCGGATCGACCAGCGTGTCGGGCATGGCACCGTGCCCGCCTTTGCCTTTCACGGTCAGGTACAGTTCGTCCGTGCTGGCCATGTACATACCCTCGCGGAAGCCAATTTTACCCACCGGGATGTTCGGCGCTACGTGCTGGCCAATCATACTGATCGGGGCCGGGTTTTCCAAAACGCCGTCTTTAATCATCAGGGAGGCCCCGCCGGGCGCTTTCTCCTCGGCCGGCTGAAACACCAGCTTCACGGTGCCTTCGAACTGGTCGCGCAGGACGTTCAGGATACGGGCCACACCCAGTAGTGACGCCGTATGTGCATCGTGTCCGCAGGCATGCATAACCCCCTCGACGGTCGATTTGTACGGTACGTCGTTGGCTTCGTGGATGGGCAGGGCGTCCATGTCGGCCCGTAGCCCAACGACTTTGCGGGTAGGGTTTTGGCCTTCGATGATCGCCACCAGCCCCGTACCGGCAATGCCTTCCTGGGGCGTCAGGCCGATGGCTTTGAGCTGGTCGGCTACGTAGGCCGCCGTATTATGTTCATGAAACGATAATTCGGGGTGGGCGTGCAGATGTCGACGGGTAGCAACAATGTCGGCAGCGTATTGACGGGCTAGCGATTTTATGGCGTCTTGCATAAGTGGCTGGGCCAAGCTCCAGCTTGGCCGTGAATATCTTGACAGGCCAAGCTGGAGCTTGGCCCGGACGAATTATTGCGTTGTTAAAAACTGATAATCACTGACAATCGTTTCCAGAAACGCACGGCTGTGTAAGTCGCTCCGGATGCCGGTCACCTCTTTGATCTTTTCGGCGGTACGATCCTGTACGGTGGCGTCGCCCCGGCGCAGGGCTTCACGCACGATGGCAATGTCGCGGTCCGACAGCAGCCGGACATCCGGAAACTGCACGTAGTAGTCCGTTCGCAGGGGCTGATACACAACATCGCTGAGCGATACCGCCGGTTTTAGTTTAACGACGGTTGTGCCGGCGGCAATATCCCCAACGCGCTGTCCTTTACCGTTGGCTGCGATGGCAATGACCGCAACGAGCCCACCGAAGAGCCGCGTATCGACAATGCGCAGCAGCCACCGCAGCAGATAAGCGCCCAGCCCGGGCTGCGACCCGTCGAGCATTACAACGCGGATGCCCAGGGCAATCTTACCGACACTGCGGCCATTGAGCAGCCATTCGCAGACCAGATCATAAATGAAAATGGGCAGGATCACGATGAGCCCTACGTAAAAATTGCCCGGCCGGATACTCAGCGCGGCCGGAATGCCCAGCGTCACGGTCAGCCAGCCCAGAAACACCACGTAATCCAGCAGCGTGGCCAGGATCCGGTCGCCGACACTGGCCGGTTCGTATTCTAACAGAACGTTTTGGGAGGTCTGGATCGCAACGGACATAGAACGCGGTATGAGTTGGGCAAGTGACTGTCGGCAACGGTTCGTTGGCTGTGGTTCACCGGCTTTACAAAATTAGTACGCATATACTTTGCCGTTCGCATAAAAATCGCCAATTTTTCAATCGCAGTCCAGTAACTAGCCGTTGATACAAACTGTACGGGCCAACTCTCAACCAACTTACCCATGCGCGAAGCTGCTTTCGTTAAACGCAACACGGACAAATGGCGCGATATTGAGCAAAACCCGACCAATGATCCGGACGAACTGACGGCCCGTTACGTAGAACTGACCGACGATCTGTCGTATGCCCGGACCTTTTATCCCGACTCGACCGTAACCCGTTACCTGAACGGACTGGCCGCGCAGATGCACCGGGGGCTGATGCAGAACCGGCGCGACGACCGCAATCGGTTTCTGACGTTCTGGACGCACGAACTGCCCTTTCTGTTCCGGCAGTCGCACCGGCTGCTGTTTATCTCGTTCCTTATATTTTTTGTGGCCTGCGTGCTGGGCTGGGTGTCGGCCGCGCACGACAATACGTTCGTGCGGCTGATTCTGGGCGATCAGTACGTGAACATGACGCTGGAGAACATCAAAAAAGGCGACCCGCTGGGCGTTTACAACAGCGACGACCAGGCAACGATGTTTTTACAGATCACCCTCAACAACATCTTTGTCTCGTTCCGTACGTTCGTGTTCGGTCTGTTTGCATCGGTCGGCACCATGGCAATGCTGTTTTTCAACGGCGTCATGCTCGGATCATTCCAGTACTTTTTCTACGAACGGGGGCTGCTGCTGGAGTCGGTGCTGAAAATCTGGATACACGGAACCCTCGAAATTTCGGCGATTGTCATTGCCGGTTGCGCCGGGCTGACGGTAGGGAATAGCCTGCTGTTTCCGGGGACGTACCCGCGGCTGGTATCCTTCCGGCGGGGCATCAAGCAAGGACTTAAAATTGCGGTTGGCCTGGTACCAATCTTCATCATGGCTGGTTTCCTCGAAAGCTTCGTTACCCGACTAACCTTACCACCGCTTGTCAGCGCCAGCATTATTCTGATGTCGGCGGCTTTCATCATCTGGTATTTTATTCTCTATCCTATCCAGCTTAATCGTCGTTCCCGTTTATGAATCAGCTTGTTGTGCTGCATCGCCGGCGAAATTTTACGGAGATTCTCAACGTATCGTTCGAGTACCTCGTCCGGCATTACCGAACCCTGCTGACGCCCATGCTGGTTGTCGCCAGTATCATGAGCTTGCTGGTGAGCATTGCCACGCGGGTATTCCAGATGGGTTTGCTGGTACGCGCCCGAACCACAATCTCAATGCCGACGGGTCGATCCTCTTACTGGAGTTTGATGGCGCCAATCGTCACCCCTTCGTATTGGATTCTTCTGGGGTTGTCTTTGCTGAGCGGGGTGCTGGTGAGTATGATTGTGTACAGCCACGTACTCAGCTATGAAGAAAATCCGGATGAGCCCATTACGGTCGGCAGCGTCATGAGTTGGTTCGAGGCCAAATGGTTCAGGGTGGTGCCTGTTGCGCTGGTCAGTGGTTTGCTGGTAATGACCGGCCTTCTGCTGTTTCTGATACCTGGTATCTATTGCGCCGTTGCGCTGAGTTTGATCACTTTTGTCGTGATGCGCGAAGACCTGGGGCTGGTTAGTGCCATACGCCGTTGTTTTGCCCTGATTGCCGGCAACTGGTGGTTAACGCTGGGCGTTATCCTGATTATGTGGGTTATTAGCTTTGTTGTGCATACGGGCACGAACGCAATCGCTCTGGCTGCGCTGGGACGTACCTATCTGGCTAATCCAATAATTCAGGTGATCACCAGTACGGTGATGGGTGTGTTTGGGGCGTTGCTCAGTGCTCCGCTTTACCTGGCCCTGGCGTTCCAGTATTACAACTTGCTGGAACGGAAAGAAAGTATCGGCTTGCTTAATCAGGTGGAAGCCATCGGCATCGCGCCGGATCGTCAGCCTCATCCGGCCGACGAATGATTCATCCATCAACCTTAGTTTACCATGATTCAGCTTTTTCAACAACGTGACTTTGGCGATAAGATAAATGCCACTTTTACGTACCTGACCCAGCAGTTTCGCAGCCTGAGCCTGGCGTTGCTGTACATTGCCGGCCCGGTGGCGCTGGCGTCGGGAATTATGGCGGGTGTTATCCAGTCCAACATCCTGGAGTTTTCGCGACCGTCGGACGAGGCTGCCGGCAGCTTTCGGTTGATTGGTCTTACGAGTATGATCTTCTCGCCGGTGTTCTGGTTGATGGTCCTGGCCAGTGTGCTGGCTAATCTGATGGTGGCGCTCATCACCTACGCGCACCTGAAACTGTATGAGCGGACAAAAGGCGGGCCGATAACCGTAGCGGATGTCTGGACCGAGGTGCAGCCCGTGCTCGGACGTGGACTCATTATTTCGGTGCTCGGGTCCATCATTACGTTCATCGGCTTTTTGTTTTTCTTCATTCCCGGCATCTACGTCGCGGTTGTCTTTTCGCTGGCCTTGGCCGTTACGTCTTTCGAAGGCACTGATTTCGGCCAGACCTGGGACCGGTGCTTCAGACTGATTCGGGAAAAGTGGTGGTCAACGTTCGGGCTGCTGGTTGTCATGGGTATTATTGTGGGCATCATAGGGCTGTTGTTTTCCATGCCAAGCACCATCATCGGTGGATTGGTGGCGGCTGATCTGCTGCCCGACCTGTCGCGCGTGTGGGTGGTAGTGGCCAACGTAATCAGTACGGTTGGCCAGGCTTTGCTGAACAGTTTGGTTTTTCTGGCGGTAGGATTTCAGTATACAAATCTGGTTGAACGGCAGGAAGGGCGGGGATTGCTGTCGGCAATCGACTCCATCGGTACTTCACCGGCTCAACCGCGTGCTAACGATGAAGGTGACTTTTAAGGCAATAGCCGGCCTGACCGGCCGGCGGTTTGTGCTGTACGCGCTGCTGCTGGGCTGGTTCGTGGCAGCAGCACCCGCCACCGCCCAGACCACACCGCCCCGGCCACAACGCGCTGCCGAGGGTCAGGATGACAGGGGGCAGGGACCGCGTGTTCGGTATCCGTCCGAAGAACGACTGAGCGACTACCGCGACGACCGTGACTACCAGTACGGCCGCGATCCGGCTCCACCCGACAATCCAATCGCTCGATTCTGGCAGTGGATACTGGGCAAAATCACTGATTTTCTACGTAGTGATTCGTACCGGAACGTCTGGCAATACGTGATGCTGGCGGTCATTGCGGCCCTGGTCATCTACCTTCTCCGGAAGGCCGAGGTGCTGGGCTTTCTGTTTCCCGGTAAGGCGCAGGCCACGGAGCTTGATTATGAAACGCTGACCGAAAACATCCACGCCATTCCTTTTGACGAAGCCATCGACGAAGCCGTGGCCCAGCGAAACTTCCGGCTGGCAGTGCGGCTCCTGTATCTGAAAACGTTGAAACAACTGACCGATCAGGAACGTATTGCGTATAAACCCGACAAAACAAATCGGCAGTACGTTTACGAACTGGCCGGGTCTCCGCTTCAGGCTGATTTCGAAGCCCTGACGCAGCAGTTTGAATACGTCTGGTACGGCGACTTTCCGGTAGATGAAGCCAGATATGAACAGATAAGCCATAGTTTCCGGCAATTTTTTGCGGTGAAGCAGCCGGTACGTGATTAACCAACCAGACCGTTGAGACCGAACAAATACCTCCTTATCCTGCTGGCGACCATAACGGTGTATGCGTTGTTCGAGTATTACCGGCCGAAGCCGATCAACTGGCAGCCGACGTACGAAAACGACGACAAGATTCCGTTTGGCACCAAAGTATTGTATGACCTGATGCCGGAGGTTATGCAGCCAGACGTCCGTACAGTGCGACTACCGGTATATAACCACCTGACCGAAACACCGTTGCCCGGCCGGAGTAATTACGTGTTCATCTGCCGCGATTTCGATGCCGACGGCAACGATCTCCGGCAACTGTTTGCCTATGTCCGGAAGGGTAACAATGTGCTTGTCTCGGCGTATTACGTACCCGACAGCCTGAGCCGGGTGCTGGGCTTTAAAGCCGAAGTGAAAGCCCCTATTCTGAGCGACACGACGCTGGTCAATAATTTTGTAAATCCAAACCTGCGCAAACCAGGGGGGTATAATTTCTTCCACGACGACGGCCGGAACTACCTGAAGCTACTAAAGCCACAGCAGATAACCGTTCTGGGTCGTAATGCCCGTGGGGAGCCGGTGTTCATCCGGGTACCGTATGGAAAGGGGCAGTTCCTGATTCATAACCTGCCGCTGGCGTTTACGAACTACTACGTACTGAGCCCCAAAACGTCGGACTACGCCTTCAAGGCCCTGTCGTATCTGCCCACCTTGCCGACCTACTGGGACGAATACCAGAAACAGGGGCGCTTCGATGAGGAGCAGCAGTCGATTTTACGCTACGTCCGAACGCAGCCGGCTTTGAACTGGGCGTATTACCTGGTCGTTGTCGGCCTGATCGTGTACGCCATTTTTGCCGGTAAGCGGACGCAGCGGGTGATTCCGGTGGTGGAGCCACCCCAGAATACCTCACTGGATTTTGTAAAGACGGTCGGTCGGTTGTATTTTCAGCAGGGCGATCATGATAACATGACCCGCAAAAAAATGCAGTACTTTCTGGCCGAACTGCGTGAACGATACGGCCTGAACACAACCGTACTGGATCGGGAGTTCACCGAAACACTGGCTCGGAAAAGTGGTGTTTCGATGGAGGAAGCCGCCGAACTGGTACGACTCCTGCGCAACACCCAGGCGAGTATTTCGCTGTCGGAATATGATTTGCTTACCCTGAACCGGGCTATCGAAAAATTCAACCAAACCATCTGAATCGGGCTTCCGCTGCGTTAATCTGATTGTAAACCGCAAAGCGTTCATGCGTACAAAATCAGGTTAATCAGCCAAATCCCGGTCTGAAAACACTTTATGACTCCGCTTGAAACTCGTCTGGATTTAACCAGTTTAACCGTCGCCGTTGATGCCATCCGCAGCGAGGTCAGTAAAGTTATTGTCGGTCAGCAGCAGACCCTTGACCTGTTGCTGACGGCCCTGCTCGCCGATGGCCACGTCCTGATCGAAGGCGTACCGGGCGTTGCTAAAACCCTTACTGCCAAGCTGCTGGCCAAAACTATTTCTGTGCAGTTCAGTCGCATTCAGTTTACGCCTGATCTGATGCCGTCTGACGTGCTGGGTACGTCGGTTTTTACGCCCAAAACCGGCGATTTTACGTTCAAACAAGGCCCTATTTTCGCCAACATTGTTCTGATCGACGAAATCAACCGGGCTCCGGCCAAGACCCAGGCCGCCTTGTTTGAGGTCATGGAAGAGCGACAGGTGACTAACGACGGCACTACGTACCGGCTGGATGAGCCGTTTATGGTGCTGGCCACGCAAAACCCGATTGAGCAGGAGGGAACGTACCGCCTGCCCGAAGCGCAACTGGACCGGTTTCTGTTCAAGATCGTGGTGGGTTACCCAGCCCAGGCCGACGAAGTGAACATCCTCCGTGGCCATCACGAACGCCGGAGTGCCGGCTACCGAAACCTGACCGATGCGGTGGAAGCGGTCACGTCTGTGCTGTCGGCCGAACAGTTGACAACGCTGCGCGGCCAGGTTCACCAGGTCCACGTTGAAGATAAGCTGTTTGATTACATTGCCCAGATTGTGCAATCGACCCGGGCGAATAAATCACTGTATCTGGGCGCATCACCGCGGGCGTCGGTGGCGTTGCTGAACAGCGCCAAAGCGCTGGCTACGCTCCGGGGCCGCGACTTTATCACGCCCGAAGATGTTCAGGAACTGGCTGCGCCGGTGCTTCGTCACCGGGTGCTGCTGACGCCCGAGCGCGAAATGGAAGGGGGTACCGCCGACGACGTGATTGCGCAGTTGCTGCAAAAAGTGGAAGTGCCGCGATGAAAGTTGTTCGGTCAGTCCTGGTACTTTGGTTGACGACGGTTGTCAGCACTGGATTTGGGCAAACGCCGATACGGGAGCAATTGATAGGGACGTGGATTGGTCTTGGTGTTCAGTACGACGACTCCTTCTACCGGCCGTATCCGATCAGTATGACACTGACGGCCGACAGCAGTTACGTGCTACGTCTGATTGACCAAAATCCGCCAGCGCGACGTGCTACCTGGTCGTTCGGCAACCGGTCAATACGGTTAGATACCAGCACTTACAAGGTTGGTCAGTGGACGCTGACCGCTGATACGCTTCGCCTGACGGGAATCTATCCGCTTTCGTTTCAGCGGCTAACCGACATAGCCATCGATTCCGTGCTGGCTTACCAGACACTCCTCGGCCACGTCTGGACAACCGACAGTTTGCGTTATGCGCTGCATGCCGGCGGGTCAGCCTGCCTTGAGAACACCAAAACGGGCGATATTGCCATCCACTGTTGGCGATTGGCGAAGGTTGGGCAATCTGTTTTCCTGGTTATAAAAGGCAACCAGCAGGGTTGCGAGGGCAACTTTCAATTTCCCCTTCAAATCATGCAGGTTTCGCCTGAGGCTGTGGTGTGTATCGGCGGAAACGAACGAGGGACTGACCGGCTTGTGTTTCGACGGGGTGCCGCTTTGAAAGCCGGAGAAAGCTGTCAGCCCAAAGGCTTTCAACTGTGTAATAGCTACGCTTATCTCCCTTTTCATTTGTATCCGTATTACACGTACCGGCGCGGACGGCTCCATGCTATTCGCCAGGTAGTCGAACGGGAGTATAAGCCGATTAGCTTGCCCGGGCAATCAGGGCTGATCCGGTTTCGCTTTATGATTAACTGCATGGGCGAGGCAGGGCGGTTTGAGGTGCTTGAAGTCGACGAAGAGTACAAAACATCTCAGTTCGATATCCGCATTACAAGCCAGCTAGTAGACATCTGCCGCAATAAATTAACCGACTGGGAAGCTGGCCATCCAAATGGATATCCTGATTCACCTGCTGCTGATACCGTGTGCCTGCTCACGTTCCGGCTAAAAGATGGGATGATAACCGAAATCTTTCCATGAAATTTATCTTTCTCATGTCAATGTTTCTGATACCCATTCTTGCTTCGGCCCAGGACGAATCATCATTTGGCTGGATGAGTTGGACACTGGCCGTCAATGCCAAAGACACGGTGCCCGGCCAGTGGGAGGGCAGTGATCGGCTACGAGCTTGGCTAACGAAAAACAGTACAACAACGAAAGACAGCATCAGGAAAGCAGACCTTTATGGGTCTCGGGCGCTAATGGCCCTTAAACATGGTTACTATGACCTTGCCTTTGCTGATTATGAAATGTCGGCCAGACTAAACCCTAAAAGCCGGGGGCAAGTGGGGTGGCGCTACGTATTTCTACTGCGTGACTACGCACGCGCCCTGGCACACCTGGAAGCATTTGACGCGTTGACGCCCAACATCGACGATCCTATTGACGATTATTCGGTTAGTTATCTGAAAGGCCGGGCGCAGGCAGGTTTAAAGAACTATGAACAGGCTATTAAGGAGTATACTGTTGCTATTGCCAACCGCGAAAATCGGCACGGCCCTGAGTGGGTAGACTACCGCTATTCGGTCGCCCGCGCTGTCTCGTATCTGGGATTACGACAGGCTCAACATGCCTTAGTTGACTTGGACAAGGCGTTGAAGAATAACCCAAAAAGTGCCATGGCTCATTACCACCGGGGACGGGCACTACAACTACTGGGCCGCAACTCGGAAGCGCGGGAAGCGTACCGGGATGCCTTGTTTTTCGTCCGCAGCCAGCCGTTTGAACGGGATTTTTACTACGAGCAGCCCGACGCAGCTTATGAAGGGCAGATTGAAGCCGCTTTACAGGCCTTAAAACCATAACGTAACATGGAAACAGGCTTTCAACGCATCAGGATTAGACTTGATACAACCCGCAAAAACACCGGTCACGTTATAAACTTCACGATGCGACGCTTATTTTATTGGCGCATCGCATCGGCAGTATCGTTGCTGACAAAGAGCAGACAAACGTCGGGCTGATTGTGGTAGAAGCATGAAGCGGTCGGGCAAAACTGGAGTGGCCGGGTGCTGGAACGGCAGATAAATGCCTTATACTACGGACGTCAATGTGATAAACTGCTGTTAAAATAAAACCACCGCATTTCTTGAAAACACTTCGCGCTTTGTTCATTTCTTCCCACACCTGGTCGATTCTTATCGGGTTTGTGCTGTTGTTTGTAGCGGCCTACGGTCTGCCAATTTTATTTCCGGTGGCTCAGGTAGGGTTTGCGGTATTCGTACTCCTGTTGCTGCTGGATGGGATGGCCCTGTTCCGTTCCCGAACTACGTCGGTTTTCGCCCGGCGCGAAGTGCCCGACCGGCTTTCAAACGGGGATGAGAATCCGCTTACCATCTACGTTGAAAACCGGTACCCGTTCCAGATCGACGCAGACGTAATCGATGAAATTCCGTTTCAGTTTCAGCGCCGGGACGTCCTGTTTCGGGTTCGGCTGAAGCCCCATGAAACCCAGGCTATCCGCTACGAACTCCGCCCAACGC
Source organism: Fibrisoma montanum (assembly GCF_003583365.1). Taxonomy (GTDB): domain Bacteria; phylum Bacteroidota; class Bacteroidia; order Cytophagales; family Spirosomataceae; genus Fibrisoma; species Fibrisoma montanum. The sequence goes on along the minus strand of NZ_QXED01000001.1, from coordinate 935,439 downwards.
GCCGGGGTGAATACAGTTTTGGGGCGGTCAACGTTTTTGTGCTTACTCCGCTTGGCTTGCTGAAACGGCGGTTTCAGTTCGAAAAAGAAAAGATGGTAGCCGTGTACCCCTCGTTTCTGCAAATGCGCCAGTATGAACTGCTGGCGGCAACCAACCGCCTGAACGAAGTAGGAATCAAGCGCATCCGGCGCATCGGCCACAGCATGGAATTTGAGCAGGTGCGCCCTTATTCAACCGGCGATGATGTCCGGACGGTAAACTGGAAAGCTACGGCACGCCGGACAGATGCCGGTGGGGCTACGTTGATGACCAACGCCTATCAGGATGAACGTTCGCAGCCGGTGTATTGCCTGATCGACAAGGGGCGCGTGATGCGGTCGCCGTTCGAAGGACTCACTCTGCTCGATTATGCCATCAATGCGTCGCTGGTGCTGAGTAACATCGCTCTGATCAAACAGGACCGGGCCGGAATCTTGACGTTTTCGGATCGAGTTGGCCAGTTGCTGCCCGCCGACCGTCGCACGGGCCACATGCTGAAGATTCTGGAACTGCTGTACCGGCAAAAGACCCGCTTTCTGGAATCAGACTACGAAGCCTTGTACGCGGCCGTTCGCACAAACATACGCCAGCGAAGCCTGCTGCTGCTGTTTACCAACTTCGAAACGCTGAGCGCAATGCACCGCCAGCTGCCTTACCTGCGTCGGTTAGCGAAAGACCACCTGCTGCTGGTTATTTTCTTCGAGAACACGGAACTGCGCAGCCTGCTGGATCAGCCCGCAACCGATACGGAGCAAATTTACCTCAAGACAATCGGCGAGAAGTTCGCGTTTGAAAAAAAGCAGATCGTGAAGGAGCTGCAGCAATACGGCATCCAGACCATCCTGACGGCACCCCAACATCTGACGGCCGATACGGTCAATAAATACCTGGAACTGAAAGCCCGGGGGATGATCTGATCAGTTGCCGGTGTCGGAGAGGCCACCTTTCACGCTCTCGTAATCGGACTTGATCCGGCCCACTTCCCGCGCCAGAAACGCTTGCAGCTGCTCGTTGAAGTCAGCTTTGTCGGCGTCGGAAAGCGATGCGTATAAATCCTTCAGCTCCTGATTGATTGCCGCCCGTTCAGCATCATCGGCCGCATTGATGGAGCGAATGTGGTATTTTCTGAAATCGAATTGCATTGAGTAGGCCCTGTGATCGGCCGGTCAGTTCTGTATGGTAAAGATAGCCATTGAAGGCTAAGTAGGCCAATAGATTTATCCATGTAGCGGCCTGCGGGCTCTACGTTCGGCCGAAACGGGTCGGGCTGAACGGCTCCAGCGGCTGGCTGACGGGCTGGTTGCTAATGACTTCGGCCACCAGTTTGCCCGTAGCGGGGCCCAGACTGACTCCCATCATACCGTGCCCCGTGGCCAGAGTGACATTACGCAGGTGATCGACCCGACCGATGTACGGCAGACCATCCGGCGAACAGGGCCGCAGACCCCGCCAGACGGTTTCGGTGGCGGGCATGGCTACGGGTAAGTCAGGATAGTACTGATTGACGGACTGCACAATACCCCGTACGCGGTTTGGATTCACCGACAAGTCCGTACCCGCAATTTCGAGCGTACCGGCAATGCGCAGATGACCGTTCATGGGTGTGGCCGTAGCCCGGGCTTCCAGCATGATGGCCGGTATCCGGATCGTTGCAGGGGGCTCAGTAAGCATAAAGCTGTATCCTTTTCCACCCTGAAGCGGCAACGACAGCCCCAGTTTTTTGGTCAGCTCCGGCGACCAGGCTCCGGCCGCCAGTACTACTTCGTCAAATTCATACGAACCTGCGTGCGTAACAACTGCCTTGATCGCTCCCCGTTCCAGGCGAAAATCCGTAACCGGTTCCTGCTCCCGGATTATTACGCCCATCCGACGCAACTGAGCGATAAGCCCGCTAATGAGTTGATTTGGGTATATGTGCGCGTCGCCGGGGTAGTATACGGCCCCACGAACCGTTAGGCGCGTTTCCGGTTCCAGATCCTGCACCTGCTGAGCCGACAGCACCTGCGCATCGATCCCGGCCCTGTTGGCTACGTCGGCTTCTTCGGCCATCTCGTGCTCAGCCTGGGGCGTTTTGTAGAGCATCAGTAATCCCCGCTCCGCCCAGCCAAACGCCATGCCCGAGTCAGTGGCCACATCCTGGTATAATCGTTTGCTCAGCAGACTAAGGTCACGGAGGATAGGTATTGAGCGCTCTACGTGTCCGGCCGTCGCGTTCTGACGGAAAAGCCAGCCCCAGCGGATCAGGTCGCGGTTAAGCCGGGGTTTGACGTAGAACGGACTGGTCGGACTGAGCATCCAGCGAACACCTTTGGCAATCATGCCCGGAGCCGCCAGCGGAATGATGTGGCTGGGCACAATCATGCCTGCGTTGCCGTGCGAACAACCATCGTCCAGGCTGCCTTTGTCCAGGAGAGTAACCTTGTGGCCTTCTTTTTGCAGGTAATACGCCGAAAACAACCCGCTGATCCCTCCGCCAATGATCCCAATCGTCATCATTTAAATTACTTGAAAACCATGTACGTACGGATCGTCCTCGTCCAGCAGAATCTGGTTGTATCCGTGAATAATTGCCCAGCCTTCGATACTCGGCACGATGGCTGGTTTTCCGCCCAGCTCCGTTTCGGCTTCGATCCGGCCAATAAATCTGGAGCCGATGATGCTCTCGTGAATGAAGTCGTCACCGGGTTTTAGCCGACCTTTGGCGTACCACTGGGCCAGGCGGGCCGAGGTGCCGGTTCCGCAGGGCGAACGGTCAATCGCTTTGTCGCCGTAGAAGACCGCGTTGCGGGCCGTTGAGGTTGGGTCCAGGGGCTGACCCGTCCAGAGGATATGGCTCAGCCCATTGATCGTCGGGTTCTCGGGGTGCGTGAATGTATACAGCTCATTCATTCGCTGCCGCATGGTCCGCGCCCAGGCTATCAATTGCTCGGCTTTGTAGTGCTCCAGTCCGGGGAAATTCGGCTGCGGATCAACGATGGCGTAGAAGTTTCCACCGTAGGCCACATCGACGGTCAGCTCGCCCAGGTCAGGGCATTCGACAGTCAGGGCTTCAGCCGCCAGGTACGACTTGATATTGGTGATCTTGACGGACTTGACTTTTTTGCCTTCCTGCCGGTATTCGGCCCGCACCAGGCCCGCCGGGACCTCGAGGTTTAACACGCCCGGCGTTCGGGGTTTGACTAGCCCCTGCTCAATCGCAACCGTTACCGTACCGATGGTGCCATGACCGCACATGGGCAGGCAGCCCGACGTTTCGATGAACAGAACGGCCGCGTCGTTAGCCGGATCGTGTGGGGGATATAAGATGCTGCCCGACATCATGTCGTGGCCCCGCGGCTCAAACATCAACCCCCGGCGAATCCAGTCGTATTCGCGCAGGAAATGCTGCCGCTTTTCGCTCATCGTAGCGCCCTGAAGGTGCGGGATACTGCCGCCCGTCACGACGCGAACGGGATTGCCGCAGGTATGGGCGTCAATGCAGAAAAAAGAACTGAACGACATCAGACAACCGATTAATTGGCCAGCACCAGTTCCTCCGGTAACGCAGGACGGTTAGCCAGGCCGTCTTCAATAAGGCTGAGTATCCGTTGCCGCTCGGGATCGATGAGCGGAAGCCGGGGCGCCCGGACGTGTTCGGTACCGATGCCGGTGGCCGTTTCAGCGAGCTTGATGTATTGTACCAGTTTAGGGTGAATGTCCAGTTCGAGCAACGGCAGAAACCAGCGGTAAATAGCCCGGGCTTCGTCGAAGCGACCGGCCTTCACCAGACGATACACGGCGACTGTCTCGCGGGGGAATGCGCACACCAGACCGGCCACCCAGCCATCGGCACCCATCACCAGCTCTTCCATCGCCAGCGTATCAACACCACACAGAATTTTGATTCGGTCGCCAAAGCGGTTGCGCAGCCGCGTTACGTTCGATACATCGCGGGTCGACTCCTTCACGGCCTGTATGTTCGGGAACGCCAGCAATTCGGCAAACATGTCGAGGGTCACGTCAATTTTATAATCAACCGGGTTGTTGTAGATCATGATCGGCAGATCGGTTGACTGCGCGATGGCTTTGAAGTAGGCCGTTGTTTCGCGGTCGTCGGCTTTGTAGCGCATCGGAGGCAGTGCCATCAGGCCGCTGGCGCCCAGATCGGCCGCTCTTTCGGCAATCCGAATGGCGTCGCGGGTGGCACCTTCGGCAATGTTTAAGACCACGGGCACTTGTCCATCAATGTGCTCGACGGCCGTCCGGACCAGGGTTTCCTTTTCCTCAGTCGTCAGCGTACTGGCTTCTCCGAGCGATCCGCCCAGAATAACGCCATCCACGCCCGCGTCGAGCTGGGCTTGCAGATTGGTCCGGAACATCGGAATGTCTAACTGGTCGTCGGCGGTGAACTTGGTCGTCAGCGCCGGAAATACGCCCTGGAACGTGAACGTCATGCTGAGAGAGGTTTAAGCGGTCGGTTTGAGCTAATAAAGAAACAACATTGTACGTATAGAAACACGTCATTGCGGCATCACCTGCCGAATGTAAACGTAATAATCGGGGTCGATCGTCAGCGTCCTGATTCCCTTCGCCGGCATGCTTTGCCAGCGGGTCGTTGGCCGGATCACCGGCGAGGGGCCGGTTTCATTGGCGCAGATCTGCACCGGCATATCGAACCCGGGTACGCAGTTTGCCCAGCGATAGTGCAACTGACTATTTACAATCTGGTATTCCAGAACCGGTATGCGGGTATCGCGCAGGTACTGATCAAACACTTTTTGCAGATTTGCCTTTACGCCTGCGTGTTCGATGATGTATCGTTCAATCTGCCATCCCTCTACGGTGTGGTGGTAAAAGGTTTCGTTCAGGCCGCGCAAGATGTTTCGCCAGCGCGTATCGTCGTTCACCAATTGCCGGATGGTATGTAGCATGTTCCCACCTTTGTAGTACATATCGCCTGAGCCACTATGGTTCACGTTGTACGTGCCGATGATCGGTTTGTCGTTGCGGATTGCCTGCCGACAACCAACTACGTAGGTGGCACCGGCGTCTTTGCCATAGTGATACTCGATGAACAGGTTTTCGGAATAGTTGGTGAAACTTTCGTGGACCCACATATCTGCTACGTCCTTATAGGTGATGTTATTGGCAAACCATTCGTGGCCGGATTCGTGGATGATGATAAAGTCCCAGAGCAGCCCCCAGCCCGTACTGGATAAATCGCGCCCCCGGTAGCCATTCCGAAAGCCGTTGCCATAGGTGACCGAACTCTGGTGCTCCATACCCAGATACGGCGTTTCGACCAGCTTGTACCCATCTTCGTAGAAGGGATACGGCCCAAACCAGTGTTCGAAGGCTTTCAGCATCGGCTTGACCTGCTGAAACTGCTGCCGGGCCGAGTCCAGGTGCTCGGGAAGCGCGTAATACGTCAGGGAAAGCGGACCCTTAGCGCCCTGGTACGTTTCGGACCACGTCTCATAGTTGGCAATGTTGAGGTTGACGCCGTAGTTATTGATCGGATTGGTCACAAACCAGTCGAACGTACGTGTGCCGTCGTTGTTGTCGACCACCCGGCGGAGCCGCCCGTTCGATACGTCGGTCAGCGGTTTTGGTACCGTTACGCTGATGAGCATGCTGTCCGGTTCGTCGTACATGTGGTCTTTGCAGGGCCACCACGAACTGGCCCCCAGCCCCTGGCAGGCCGTAGCGATGAACCACTGCCCGGCCCGGTCGCGCGACCAGACGAAGCCGCCCTGCCAGGGGGGGAGCTTGGCCACGCGGGGCTTTCCGGCGTACTGCACCGTTATGGTTTCGGTCTGGCCGGGTTGTTGCAGTTTGGGTAACGTAACGAAGTAGGCGTTGCCATCCTGCCGGACGGTAAGCTTCTGGCCGTCCTGTACGACGGAGACAATTCGCAGTGGCCGCTGTAGATCAACCTGTAAGGTTTGCCCCGGTTTGAGCACCCGGTAGCGGATGGTCGTGCTGCCGCTCAGGGTACTGTCGGTCGGGTTGACCTTCACCTGAAGGTGATAAAAGGCAAGGTCCCACCAGGCTCGTTCCGGAGTGATTGAACCCCGGAGGGTATCGTCATGCGTGAACACATACTGCTGCGCCGATGCAGACCCTGACAGGATCAGAAAGGCTAAAAAGCCCATTAACGTATTCTTCATACAATCCATAAAAACACCGAAGCGGTGAAGTTACTTAAACTTCACCGCTTCGGGTACTGTGCCGGGCCGTTTTAAGCCAGGCAGAGGATTAATCGCGGGTTGTCAGGGCTCGTTCTTCCTTCAGCCGGGCCCGCTCGATGGAGCGTGATACCAGAATACTGACTTCGTAGAGAGCAGCCAGCGGCAGCGCCACCAGAACCTGGCTGTAAATATCAGGCGATGGCGTGATGATACCGGCTACCACCAGAATCACAATCCAGGCATGTTTGCGGTACGTCTTCATAAAGGCCGGCGTCAGAAGGCCTACCTTCGACAATACAAAGGCTACCATGGGCATCTGGAACACAAGTGCGCAACCAAGCGAAAGCGTTGCCAGCGTACCGACATACGACGTTATATCGAACTGGTTTTTGATCTCGGGCGAGATTTGATAATTGGCCAGGAAGTTGATCGCCAGTGGGGAAACGATGAAGTAACCAAAAAGCAATCCCATCAGAAACAGCAACGAGACGTAGAATACCGCTCCTCGGGCGGCCCGCTTTTCAACAGAGCGCAGACCCGGCTTGATGAAGCGCCACAGCTCCCAAAACGCGTAAGGAAATGCAAAACTTAACCCAATGATCAGTGACGAAGTTAGCGCCATGGTAAATGGATCAGCCATACCAAGTGCCTGCAACTGAAAATTCAATTCCTTTACACACAAGTCGTCGTAGCCCGTTGCATCGGCCAGCTTACACATCATCCGGTACGTCCAGAAATCGGGGCGTTTTGGAGCAAGTATAACTTTGTCGAATATATCCTGAATAAAAATGAAGGCAATTATCGCAAACACAAAAATTGACCCGACCGCACGAATGATATGCCACCGAAGCTCTTCAAGATGCTCCAGAAAGGTCATCTCTTTCCCTTCTTCATTGTCAATGTCCTGCTCCTCGTCCTGCTCTTCGTAGAAATCCTGATCTAATGGCATAACTTCTAAAGGAAAAGAGAACGCAGATGACGCTGATTAAAAACTGGTTACTGGTGTATCAGTATTGACTTGTCTAATCAGCGAAACTGCGTTCTATTATTTTATTCTAAAACAAAAAACCTACGCGTACAGCGGAAATGCCTTCATCCATTCGTTGATTTCTTCTTTAACGGTCGCCAGCTCACTTTCGTTGTCGTGATTCATCAGTACGCGGTCAATATATACGACGATCTGCTCCATGTCCGATTCCTTCATGCCGCGGGTTGTCATGGCCGCCGTACCGACGCGCATCCCCGAGGTAACCATCGGCGACTTGTCGTCAAACGGTACCATGTTTTTATTGATGGTAATATCGGCTTTGATCAGCGTGTTTTCGGCCAGTTTACCCGTTAGGCCTTTTGAGCGCAGATCGATCAGCATCAGGTGGTTGTCCGTACCGCCCGAAATGATCTGGTAGCCCCGGTCAACGAACGCTTTTGCCATCGCCTGTGCGTTGGCTTTCACCTGCACGGCATAGTCGTAGAAATCCTCACTCAACGCTTCGCCGAAAGCTACGGCCTTGGCCGCGATAACGTGCTCCAGCGGACCGCCCTGCGTGCCCGGGAATACGCCCGAATCGAGCAGCGACGACATCAGCCGCACTTCACCTTTCGGCGTTTTGATACCGAATGGGTTCTGGAAGTCGTTCCGCATCATAATCAGACCCCCCCGCGGACCACGCAGCGTTTTGTGCGTTGTCGTCGTCACGATGTGGCAATGTTCGAGCGGATCGTTCAGCAGCCCTTTGGCGATCAGGCCGGCCGGGTGGGAGATGTCGGCCAGCAGCAACGCACCGATTTCATCAGCAATGGCCCGCAGCCGAACGTAATCCCAGTCGCGGCTGTAGGCCGACGCACCACAGATCAGCAGCTTGGGGCGCTCGCGCTTGGCGGTTTCTTCAACAACATCGTAGTTGATAACGCCCGTTTCCTTCTCAACACCGTAGAACGTCGGACGGAAGTATTTGCCGGAGATATTGACGGGGGAGCCGTGTGTCAGGTGACCGCCGTGCGACAGATCAAAACCAAGAATGGTGTCGCCCGGTTGCAGGCAGGCCAGGAAAACGGCCGTGTTGGCCTGCGCACCTGAGTGCGGCTGGACGTTCGCCCACGACGCACCGAACAGTTCCTTGATGCGATCGATCGCCAACTGCTCGATCTGGTCCACTACCTCGCAACCGCCGTAGTAACGCTTGCCGGGCAGGCCCTCGGCGTATTTATTGGTCAGTACGCTTCCGGCGGCTTCCATCACTTGCGGTGACACGAAGTTTTCGGAAGCAATAAGTTCAATACCCGACTCCTGGCGGTGTTGTTCTTTGGCAATTAAGTCAAACACCTTGGTGTCGCGGGCGGTGGTTGTTGCAGTCGTCATAGTCAATTGGCTAAAAGCAATTTTCGCTGTACAAAAGTACGGCTAAATTGCATAAGACGCGTAGATTTTTGACGACGTCCGGATGCTTACTGCACCTCAATCAGCCGTTCCAGCGGTTCGCCTTCAATGATGCGGCCGTCGGGGTACTCGACAAACACCGACAGCACGTATCGCCCTGGCTTTACCAAGTCCGGCATACGTATCGTGGATGGATAATCACTATTATAAATGCCCGAGAACTGGGCGATTATGATAGACTCGCTTGCGTGGCTGGCCGCCGTAAGTCTGAACTTAATAAGCGCCCCGTCGCCGTAATCTGGCCGGACAATAGCTCTGTACCCCTTATTTCGTTGTAAAACCAGCGGGTTTGCGGTTATTGGTTCCAGCAAATTCGTGCCCGTTCCGCCCGGCCATGGACCCAGCGTAACCAAAGCGGGCTGGTTAATGTGTCCGACGATTGGGTAGCGAAAACGATCGTCGACAGGCCGGCCCTGAACAAGTAGCTGAACGTCATAATAACCGGCGGTTACGTTACCAGGCAGGTCAAAGGTTACTGTCCAGCCGTAGGGAGAAACGGCGGTGGGTTTCAGTCGAAACGTCTCGCCGGTTGCTTTACTAAAAAGCAGCTCCGGGTTGTCGTCGGCAAACAGGTTTTCGCCCCGGAGGACACTGTTTTTACCGGCTGCTACCGTGAGCCGGTCGAAAAAAGAGAGTCGTGTTAACGAAGGCTTTCCTTTTAGGAACAGCAGTTTCTGCTGCGCTACGGCCCGCCGACCGTTTCCTTTTTGGATTTCGACCGTGTACTCTCCCGGCCGAACGCGTTGCGGCACTTGTAAGTCGAACTGATTCATAGGTAACTCATTTCCATACGCACAATGAGCGTTAAGGGTATCTCGCTCCCCTGTATCGGTTCGGGTCAGAATAACATTGCCTTCCGGTACGCCGTCGACGAAGTTGTCAATACGTACGTAGAGCGGGCGACCAATGGTAGCCCTTGTCTGGTTGTCAATAAACCCGATCTTCAGCGGTCTTGGCTGCCTTACCGTAAACCTGAAAATTCTCAGTTTACCGGTACTGCCAAGTACGTACACACCCCCTACGGATGGGTCGTTGTCACAGACCTGGATGCGATACGAGTCCTGCTGCTGCCAGATTGAACAACCCGGCGCCAGTTTAAACGACGTAGCTTCGTAATCGACTTTCGTTAATGTCTCGGGGAGAGTCAAACTAATTTCCTGCTTTGCGTTGTCAATGGTGATGTTCCCGGGTGGAAAACCCGGGATGGTAACCTCCAGAATGCGCGGTTCGTCCGATGGCGTAATCTCCTGCTTTTTCGGGCGGCAGGTAACCAGCAATGGTACGAGCAGCAGATATAGAAATGAACCAAACCGGTTGAATGGCCGTGTCGGGAAGGGTATGGAATAAGTAGTCAGTATGTTCATCAATTCACTTATTCGCGCAAACCGCCAATCTTAATCACTTCCGGCGCTGAACCGTCTGATAATTTAAGGGAGTCAGGCCGGTATGCAGCTTGAAGAGCCGGTGGAAATGAGAAATGGTGTTGAAACCGCACTCCAGACCTACCTGACTCACACTAACGTCGCCCGTAGCCAGAAGTTTACGAGCGTGGTTGACGCGAAGTTCGTTCAAATACTCAACGAAGGACTTTCGGGTACGTTTTCTGAAATACCGGCAGAAAGCGGCCGGAGCCATCCCGGCTACTGACGCAATCTGCTCAATCCGGACATCCTCCTTGAAATGAGCCAGAACGTACTCCAGCACACGTTTCATGCGCTCGGTTTCGGCTTCGCTCGGAGCGAGTTGGTAGCCTTCGCTGGCAAGCAGTTCAACAGCCATGTCGCGGGTCAACTGATTCAGAATACCCAGAAAAGCCAGCAGTTGGTCAAAGCCCGAACGAGTCACCAGCCGGTTCAGGTCATCGGCTACCTGTCGGCTGGCGGCCGGACTGAAACGCAGGCCGTAGCGGGCTCGGTGCAGCAGTTGCTGTACCGGCTCGGCTTCGGGCAGGGCTGCCAGACCACGTTGCTCGAAGCCGATTGGAAACTGAATGGCAATGGACTCCGCCGGATACGGGCGGTCAATGCGGTAAAAATCATCGTCACTACGCCAGAAATGGGGCATGTTCGGCCCAATCAGAACCAGATCACCGGCCTGAAACGGTTCAACGCTATCGCCCACAAATCGACGGCCATAGCCCGCTGCGATGTAGGTGAGTTCGTATTCGGGATGAAAATGCCAGGGAGCGTCAAAGTAGGGTAGTTTGAAACGCCGGACCAGCAGCGAGCTTTGTTCGGCAATGGCTACTTTTTCGAATAAAGCTTTCATCTGTGCGGTTTCTTAACTGGATGGTGCCCTCAAAAGTAGTATATTGATCAAAATTGTCTATAAATTGGTGAAATATTCTGACTTTCAGCTACGTGTGGTGCACTACTTTTGTCATGATGATTCGTACTAAACTCAGTTAAACCAGTATCGACCTCAGCCAATGGAAGCGCTTATTGATAAAGATCAGTTGCTCGATGAGTTAGAAAGCCCTTATACCGTCAGTCCGGAAGCGATTGCGTTTTACCGGGAAAACGGGTACGTAAAATTGAAGCAGGTGTTGAGTCCGGCTGTGCTGTCGTACTACGGCGACATCATCACCGATCTGGTGTTTAAGCTGAACACGCTGATCAAGCCGATGGAGGAGCGCACAACCTACGAGCGGGCGTTCCTGCAAATTATGAACCTCTGGCGGGAAGACGAGTCGGCCCGTGAGTTCGTCTTTTCGAAGCGTCTGGCCAGGATCGCTACTGACCTGATGGGCGTTGAGGGCGTTCGGCTATACCACGACCAGGCGTTGTACAAAGAACCATCAGGCGGCATCACGCCCTGGCATGCCGATCAGTTCTACTGGCCGCTGGCGTCGCCGAATACCGTAACGGTCTGGATTCCGTTGCAGGAAACGCCAATGAATATGGGACCGCTGGCCTTCGCCGAGAAAAGCCAGACGGTTAGTATTGGCCGCGACATCGAGATCAGCGACGAAAGCGAGCAGATTCTGTCGGATGAGTTGCAGAAGAAAAACTTTGCCGTCAACGATACGCCCTTTGAACTCGGAGAAGTGAGTTATCACGCCGGCTGGACGTTCCACCGCGCTGGTCCGAACGTATCGGATAAGCCCCGTAAGGTCATGACCATGATTTATATGGACAAGGACCAGACCATTATGACCCCGCGTAACAGCTACCAGCAGGCCGACCACGCCAAGTGGCTTGACAGCTTCCCCATCGGCGGCAAACCAGAAAGTGAGTTGAATCCGGTGCTGTTTAGTTATTAGACGTGTTGAGTCGGTGATAAAAGGCAAGGACTGCTGGTCTGACGGTACGTCAGACCGAAATACCCAGGTCTGACGGTACCTCTGACCGACTGACCTAACAACAGGCTGGATGCGAATTGTGTATAAAAGAAAATAGAGTGTTGCATTTGGTCAGACGTACCGTCAGACCTGAAACGCACTAGGTCTGACGGTACGTCTGACCGAACGTAGCTTTGTACGTTCTTGTACATAATGATCTATTCTTGGCTGGTTGTTGAGCCGGTCAGACGTAGCGTCAGACCTGGGTGTTTCGGCCTGACGCTACGTCTGACCGGCGGTCCTTGTACGCTTCTTTTTGTTTACCGCGCTGAATGGAAATATTTTTGTAGGAAAACTGTTGTATCAGTGACTACCAAACTACCCCACGCGGTATGAAATCATTTTTCGCGCTCGTTGCGTTGCTGTTGCTGCCGTTTGCAACGTTCGCCCAAATTTTGAAACCAGCTTCCTGGTCATTCAAACCGGCCCAGTCGTCGGTTAAGGTAGGAGATGTTGTTGAACTGCGTTTCACGGCCAATATTCAGGATGGCTATCACATTTTTTCCTCAAATGTCAACCCCAAGATTGAGGTTGGGCCCCTGCCAACGGAAATTAAACTTACCCCGAATGCTACTTACGAGCTGGTCGGAAAAGTAAAACCTGTTAGTAAGGTCGAAACCAAGTATGAAGAAATCTTTGAGGGCGACGTTTACGAGATGCGCGGGCGAGCCCAGTTCGTGCAGAAAGTAAAGATCCTGAAAGAGAATCCCGTTCTTTCCGGCACCGTTGATTATCAAATCTGTACGGATATAGACGGGCAATGTATACCTGGTAATGAAGATTTTACATTCGACATTACAGCGACTGGCACACCGGACAAAACGGCGGCTACAACTTCATCACCTCAGGCCACATCCACTGCAACAAAACCAACTCCTGAAACCGCCGTTGCCACGACTCAGGCCCCCGCTTTAACAGCCACCGAGGCCGTTGCGCAGGAGGCACCGACTGTCAAGGAAGCGGTTAAAGCACCGGAAGAAATTCTGGCCAATTCAACCAATACACCAGCCAATACGAGTGATGGCTCTATGGCCGGATTCATCGTCGCGGCTTTTTTGTCGGGTTTGCTGGCCTTGCTGACCCCCTGCGTCTTCCCAATTATCCCGATGACGGTCAGTTTCTTTACGAACCAGCCGGGTGGGCGGTGGAAAGCCATCCTGTACGGCGTGTCGATTATCGCCATCTATGTTCTGATCGGTACGCTGGTGTCGCGGATCAACGGTCCGGCTTTTGCTAATTTCGTCAGTACCCACTGGCTGCCAAACGTCCTGTTCTTTGCCATTTTCTTTGTTTTTGGCCTGTCGTTTTTAGGATTGTTCGAGATTGTATTACCCACTTCGCTGGTCAACCAGGCCGACGCGAGATCGGAACGCGGTGGTCTGCTCGGTATCTTCTTCATGGCCTTTACGCTCGTGCTGGTGTCGTTCTCCTGCACGGGTCCGATTGTGGGTAGTTTGCTTGTTGCCTCGGCGGGGGGCGAAGTAGTGAAGCCGATTGTGGGTATGATGGCTTTTTCGTCGGCCTTTGCCGTACCGTTTACGTTGTTTGCCGCTTTCCCTCAGTGGCTCAAGAGTTTGCCTAAGTCGGGTGGCTGGCTGAACTCGGTAAAAGTCGTGCTCGGTTTCCTGGAGCTGGCGCTGGCACTCAAATTCCTGAGCATTGCCGATCAGGTTTATCACTGGGGCCTGCTCGACCGCGAAATTTTTCTATCGTTCTGGATTGTGATCTTCGCCCTGATCGGTTTCTACTTTCTGGGTAAAATCCGGTTGCCGCACGACAGCGAAACCAAGACGGTGAGCGTACCGCGTCTGCTGATGGCCATACTGACGTTCGCGTTTGTGGTGTACATGATTCCGGGGTTGTGGGGCGCACCCCTGAAAGCACTGTCAGGGTATCTGCCTCCCGAAACCTCGCAGGATTTTAACCTCACAAACCGGCAGACTGCCGCAACCTCGGCATCTGATCCCTTGTCGGTGACACCTAAGTACGGTAATCTGTTCCGTTTGCCTCACGGCCTGCAGGGTTTCTTTGAGTATCAGCAGGCACTCAACTACGCCAAACAGGTCAACAAACCGGTATTTATCGACTTCACCGGCCACGGCTGCGTGAACTGTCGCGAGATGGAAGCCCGCGTCTGGTCTGATCCGGCCGTCCTTCAGCGACTCCAGAACGACTACGTTGTGGTGGCGCTCTACGTCGACGACAAGACCGAGCTGCCGCAAAGCGACTGGTATACCTCAACCTACGACGATAAGGTAAAGAAGACGATCGGTGCGCAGAACGCCGACTTGCAGATTGTCAAATACAACAACAATGCCCAGCCGCACTACTGCCTCGTCGACCACGACGGGAAGCTGCTGGTAGCACCCAAAAACTACGACCGCAGCATCGACAGCTTCGTGCAGTTTCTCGATGAGGGCAAAACAAAGTTTAAAGGTTAATTGACAGTATCAGTCACAAAAAAAGACCCCGGCGTTCCGGGGTCTTTTTTTGTGACTGATGCTGTACTAGACCGCTGCGGTATTCGAGTGAATGGCCTGCGATTGCACAAGTTCCAGATCCGGCTTCGACTCGTCGATGAGCGATACACGGCCCCGGTCTTTCCGAACAATGCGCGAAAACAGCGAAATCTCCTGGTCGAACAAGAAGCGGAAGAACAGCCGGACGTACGACGTGTGGTACTTCAACGTATCATAAAACTCAGGGGCTTTGGCTTTGATTTCCGGAAGCTTATTCCAAGGAATAGACGGAAAATCATGGTGTTCGTTGTGGTAGCCGACGTTCAGGTTAACCCCATTCAACTGACCGTAATAACTGTACGTTTCCTGATTCGGATCGAGCGTCAGATAATGCTCCTGAATCCAGCGGGCACCCAGCGGATGCAAACCCACCGAAAAAAACAGGCAGAGCGTCAGGAAAGCCAGAGCTTTCCAGCCCAGCAGCGCGACCACCAGGACATCGAATACCAGTTGAACCACCAGATTGGCAATGACCCATTTGTCGATTACGGCCAGTTCGCGGCACCGGATCGTCCGAATGCCCTGAAAGATTGGGAACAGCAGCAGCCAGATGGCCTTCCCGATTGCGTAGTTGTTGATCAGCCGAGCTTCGTACCAGTCGGGCAGATCGGCATCCAGTTCATGAATACCCTGGAACGAGTGGTGCTTGAGGTGGAAGTTTTTAAACGAGATAGCCGTAGGGAATACAGTCGGCAGGTTTGCGAAAATGCCCGCCCAGGTGTTATGCGACGGTATCCGGAAAATCAGGTTGTGGGCGGCTTCGTGAATGCAGACAAACAGTGTATGCGCCGGAAAAGCACCGATAAACCAGGCCGCGGCCACGACAACCCACCACGACTGATCGCGCACGAGGTAGGCCATCGCCACCATCAGGGATACACAACCCAGAATGACCCAGAACGTAGTGGGGTTTTTCTGGCCAATCAGTTTTTTTAAGTCGGGGTGAGCTTTCAGGATTTGGCGGGTCCGGATGCGGTGAGGTTCGGATGCCGTAGAATAGACAAAGTTGGTCAACCGGTTCATACAGATGTCGTGTACGCTAAATTTTACGTAGGCAAAGGACAGTAAAAGTAACCAAAAATTTTGATTTGTATGATTCGCGCAAAACGTATCTCTACAATATTAGCGGTCGGGCAACAAAAAGAAAAGCGGAGCCAGGCGGCTCCGCTTTTACTATATTCAGGTTGATTCAACAATGTATGAGTGAATGATGGGGTAGTAAAGAAACGGTGGGTACTGTCAGTCAACTTTCAAATTAAACACCCCATTTTCGTTGACAATGCGTTTTAATAACCGATTGGGAACGAGTAGCCCAGCGATACGCCAATGCCCCGGTTCCGGACGTTTACGTTCACGACCGGCGTCTGTACCTGCCGGGTGAAACCGTGGGTGTAACGTCCTTCGACAAAAAACTTACCCGCCCCGGCATCAAAAGCCAGACCAAGTCCGCCGACACCACTAATGTCCCAGCGGTTCATGCCTCCGCCGTAATTTATATCCACGTCGAATGGCTTCGTGGTAAACAGCGCCGTTGCCCGCGTCCGGACGCGTCCGTTCAGGGCGTAACCTACCGATGGGCCGGCAATCAGGTAAGGCTGAACTGCGCCGTCGCTCAGGTTCACTTTCAACAGCAGTGGTACGTCGAGGTTCCGCGACTGGTACGAGATACGAGCGCCAATCGGCAGTTCAAAACCACCCAGGTTGAGGTCGAGGCCTTCTTTCACGACAAAGCCTTTCTGTACGTAGCCGATCTCCGGACGGAACGATACCCGCTCACTCACCGGAATGTCCAGGAACAGGGCTCCCATCGGTCCGGGTGAGGGATGCAGCGTAGGGGTCAGATTGCCAAGGAACTCCGGTTTTGAGGCAAAGCCCCAGTTCGCACCGCCCCGGATGCCGATCTGCACCTGAGCAAAAGACGTTTGAGCAGTCAATAAACCAAACGCGACGGCTCCAGCAAGCAAAATTCGTTTCATGGTGTTGGTTGTATTCATTTAGTTGTTAAAACCCGATAGTGGGAGCGTAGAACGTCGGCAATAGGCAGTCAACTGGTCTTTTTGTGCAAACTTGTTAGTTAGACATGGCGTTACTTGAAAAGATTAACCAACATCAAAAAAAATATGCAACCCACTCATAACGAGCAGTTAATCAGGCTTTCAGAACGAATTGAGCCCCTGCGGCAGCAGCTTGTAGCTCACCCACTATATGAATCTGTCCGGGATTTGTCCGGCTTGCGCGTCTTCATGGAGTCGCACGTCTGGGCTGTCTGGGACTTCATGTCGCTCCTGAAAAAACTTCAGCGTGACCTGACCTGCATAGATGTGCCCTGGCTGCCGGTCGGCAATCCGGAAACTCGCTACCTGATCAACGAGATTGTAGTCGGCGAAGAAAGCGACGTAGACCCTGATGGCAATCGGTTAAGCCACTTCGAATTGTATCTGAAGGCCATGCGGCAGGCCGGAGCCGGTACGGGGGCCATTCAGCGCTTTATCGACGAGCTTACGGACAGACGCTCGGTGCAGGATGCGCTGGACAACGCCGAACTGCCCGAAGGTAGCCGCGCTTTTGTAGGCTTTACGTTCGATCTGCTCGGCCATGGAAAGCTGCACGAGATTGCAGCCGTGTTCACGTTCGGCCGGGAAGACCTGATTCCGGACATGTTCATCGCGCTGGTCCGGCAGCTCCGCGAACAATCGCCCGAACAACTGGCGCTGTTTACGTACTACCTCGAACGCCATATTGAAGTGGATGGCGACCACCACTCGCACCTGGCCAAAGCCATGACGGCCGAACTTTGCGGGCAGGATCCACAACGCTGGGAAGAAGCCGCTCAGGCGGTGGAAGCTGCCTTGCGCACCCGTATCGCGCTGTGGGATAGCGTCCATCAGCAAATCACCATACCAACGCCGGAAATGGTCTGATGGCTTGGAAATCAGCTTTTTTGTACCCGAGTTTGCAAACAGCAGGCTCGGGTATTTTATTTGCGCTCTTGTCTGTAGGATTTTTTCCCGAAAACATTGAAGCGGTTTTGTAGCTTTACTGGTTGCGCGACCCTAACCGTGATGAAATACATTCAACCAACTAAATACAGTTATCTGCCAAAATTCCTGGCACCACTGGATGTACTCGGCCTGTTTGAATGCGACCCCTTCGGCAATTCGCTCCTGATCCGACGTATGCTGATCGGCATTGTCGGCTGGCTGACCTACGCCCGCTACACCGTTGTGAACCGCATTCAGATTGAGGGTACCGAGCATCTGGAAAACCTGCCAATCAATAACGTCCTGTTCTTATCGAATCACCAGACGTACTTTGCCGACGTTATTGCGTTCTTCCACGTTTTCTGCGCGGTGAAGTGGGGCTTTAAGAATACGTTGCTGCCCCCTATGTATCTGTTTGGCCCCCGGGCCCGGCAGTACTACGTAGCCGCTTCCGAAACCATGAAGAAAGGGTTTGTGCCCCGGGTGCTGGCGCAGGCCGGCGCCCTCACCATCGAGCGGTCGTGGCGGGCCGATGGCCGGGAAGTAAAGCGGGAGGTGGATACATCGGCGAACGACAAAATCGCCAGTGCGCTTGCCCACGGCTGGGTTGTGAGTTTTCCGCAGGGTACAACGAGTCCCTACGCACCCATCCGTAAAGGAACGGGCTACCTCATTAAAAACAATGATCCAATCGTGATTCCCGTGGTGATCAACGGATTCCGGCGGGCGTTTGACAAGAAAGGCCTGCGCTTTAAGAAACGGAACACGTTGCTGACCATCCGCTTTAAGGAGCCGCTTCAAGTAAGCCCCGACGATACCGTCGACGATCTGGTTGCTAAAGTCCGCCGTGCCATTGAGCAGGACGTACCGGCCTGGGTAAAACAAGAATAGCCCGGCTCGGAAGTCGGGCTACTACGGCCTGGCTGAACCAGACCACTCGTACGGTCAGGGCTACAGGAGCCAGCGGAAGAAAATATACAATGTAAACGACAGCAAGATCGACACCGGGAGGGTCAGCACCCAGGCCAGGGCAATGTTGCGTACCGTTCCGGCCTGCAGGTTTTTGATACCCCGATTGGCTACCATACTTCCCGCAATACCCGACGACAGGACGTGGGTTGTACTGACCGGCAGCTTGGCCCACGAAGCCAGACCAATCATGCTGGCCGCGACCAGCTCCGCCGAAGCGCCCTGGGCGTAGGTGAGGTGCTGCTTCCCGATTTTCTCCCCAACCGTTACTACGATCCGACGCCAGCCGATCATTGTACCAAGACCCAGCGACAGGGCAATCATCAGAATGACCCAGAACGGGGCGTAGTCCGTAAACCGGCGCAGGCCATTCTCTTCACTCAGGCTTGTTTTCAGTACCGATAATTGATTCGAACTCAGATTGGCACCCTCATCTTCGGCAATCTTGTTCATGTTGCTGTTGATCAGCAGCAGATCGCGACGAACCTGCATCCGCTGTTCCTGCGGAATCTGGTTGTCGGGCAGGTTGCCGCTTAGCATCGACCTGAGTTCTGCCAGTTCCGTGCGGGTGTGCGCCAGGCGGGTCTGGTTGGCAGGCGACAGTTGACTTGGGTTCAGTGCGCCAATGGTCTGCTCAATTCCGGCGATGTTGGTCTGCATGGACCGGGGATCAACATCCGATTTAACGGCAAACTGGAACGGCACAATACCAATCAGAATCAGCATTACCAGGCCCACGCCTTTCTGGCCGTCGTTGCTGCCGTGAAAGAAGCTGACCAGCGAACAGGTCGTAATCAGAATTCCCCGAATCCACGACGGCGGAAGCATGTGCTTCTTGGGTTCCTTGAACAGCTGATCTTTGGCTTCTTCCGGTACGCTCCGGCGCAGCAGAAACATCAGCACAATGGCTAAGCTGAATCCCAGCAGGGGCGACAGTAGCAACGCCTGCCCCGTTTCGATGGCTTTTTCCCAGTTAACCGCTGATCCCTCCGTATTTTCCGGCAGGGTTGAGAACGCCAGCCCAACCCCCAGAATAGAGCCAATCAGGGTATGGGAACTGGAGCTGGGAAGGCCAAAATACCAAGTTCCTAAATTCCAGATGATAGCACTGATGAGCAATGCCAGCACCATGGCTATGCTGTGGTAAACGTTCTGATCGACGAGGAGTTCAACCGGCAGGAGGTTGACAATACCCATTGCGACGCCAATGCCACCGAGCAGAACACCGGCAAAATTGCAGATGCCCGACCAGACAACGGCAACGGTGGGTTTTAGGGAGTTTGTATAGATAACAGTTGCCACTGCATTGGCGGTGTCGTGGAAACCGTTGACAAATTCAAAAGCACAAGCGGCAAATAAACTTAGAAAAAGCAGGAGAAAAACATCCGTTTCTAAACCAAACATAGGTGGGTGATCTTCTGTGATATAGCTCGTACGTAAGGTCGTACGTCACCTTTGGCCACAAAAGTACAGCAAACTTTCGTAGCGGATTGTTACGGAATTGTTAAGAGGAAACGGGCGTGTATTGCTAACAAGGGCACTCTGATAAATTAACTTACTGCTTGCCAGCCAACTGGCCGCAGGCTGCGTCAATGTCCTTACCCCGGCTCCGACGTACGTTTACCGTTACGCCCTTGCTCTCAAGGAAACCGGCAAATTTGTCGAGGGTTTGTGGATCAGTATTCCTGAAGTCAGCCTCAGCGATAGGGTTGTATTCTATAATGTTCACCTTCGCCGGAACCCGCTTCGTAAACGTCCAGAGTTCTTTGGCGTCCTGCAACGAATCATTGAAGTTGTAGAACAGGATGTATTCGAACGTAACGCGGGTTCCCGTTTGTTTGTAGAAGTAGTTGAGTGCGTCGCCCAGTGCTTCCAGCGTATTGCTCTCGTTGATCGGCATGATCTGGTCCCGCTTCTGGTCGTTGGCCGCGTGGAGCGAAAGCGCCAGGTTAAACTTGACCTGATCGTCGCCCAGTTGCCTGATCATTTTGGCAATACCGGCCGTTGACACCGTAATGCGCTTCGGCGACATACCCAGGCCCTCGGGCGACGTAATGAGCTTAACCGACTCCATCACGTTCTTGTAGTTCAGAAGCGGCTCACCCATACCCATATACACGATGTTGGAGAGTGGGGTGCCGTAGTTTTCTTTCGCCTGCCGGTCGATCGCTACGACCTGATCGTAAATTTCGGCGGCATCCAGGTTACGCTTGCGGTCCATGTAGCCCGTCGCGCAGAATTTACACGTCAGGGAACAGCCCACCTGACTCGATACGCAGGCCGTCATCCGGTCAGACGGTCCCGCACCGGCGGACCGGTCGTCGCTGCGTAGCGCCGGAATCAACACGCCCTCAACCAGATTGCCGTCGAACAACCGGAACGACGACTTGATGGTACCGTCGCTGCTGCGCTGCTGCGTCGCAACGTTCAGCGGTCGAATCTCAAAATGGCTGTTGAGCAGCTCACGCATCGACAACGACAGATTCGTCATCTGATCGAACGACAGCGCCGATTTTTTCCAGAGCCACTCCTGTATCTGCTTCGCCCGAAAACCTGGCTCACCGTGCTGGACGAGCCAGTCCATCAACTGCGCTGCAGTCAGTTTACGAATATCCTGTTTCATACATTTAAAGAGTGAAAGAAGGAAAGAAAGCACATGGAAAACCACTCAGTCATTCTGTCGCTCTTTCACTATCTAGTATTTCTGCCCGCCACTTTTTGCCGGTTTCCAGTCCTTTGGGCACCCAGACGGCCGCTTTATCCATCACCTTCGGGGCCACCGGGAGGATGTAGGGGTAGAGAAACGTACCGTCGGTCTGGCGGGCGGGGACTTTCACTCCCATATAGCTGAACAACCAGAACAGCACACTAATTCCAAAGACCCACGTAAATAAACCCACGGCGGCTCCGGCCACGCTGTCGAAGGTACCCAGCAGCGTATATTTCAGCGAGCGACGCAACGAATAGCCGATCTGGTTGATCATGAACACCACCGGGAAGAAGATGATCGAGAAGCCCAGCCAGGGCAGAATCTTCCGGGCTAGTTCGCGGCTGATGTACGGACTGAGCAGATCAATGCCAAATCCGAGGAATTTCAGGCCGATAATCATCGCTACCACAAAAGCAATCACCGCAATGACCTCAATCAGTAGACCCTTGCGGTACCCGTTGAAAGCGCCCCAGGCGAGTGGTACAAGAATGAGCAGATCAAGGGTTTTCATGGGAGTATGCATGGTGCTGGAACGAAGGGAAAAAGGGTTACCCCTGTGCCCTGAGTCCCATGCCCTACGCTAGTAACGATTTAACCATGGCCGAAATGGCCTTTCCATCAGTCTGGCCGGCTAGTTCTTTGGTGGCCACGCCCATGACCTTCCCCATATCCGACGGCGACGAAGCACCGACGCGGGTAATGATGTCCTGTACTTTTGCTTTTAATTCATCTGGCGACAGCTGCTGCGGCAAATACGTTTCGATAACGGCAATCTCGGCTTCTTCGGTGTGCAGGAGGTCTTCGCGGCCCTGCTGCCGGTAGATATCAGCCGAATCTTTGCGCTGCTTGACGGCTTTGGTCAGAATCTTGATTTCATCTTCGGGTTTCAGTTCGCCGGAGCCACCTTCCTTGGTCTCTTCCAGCAGAATCATTGATTTCAGCGCCCGTAGTGCCCGCAGGCGGTCCTGATCTTTGGCCAGCATGGCCTGTTTAATATCGGCGTCGATCTGTTGCTTTAATGCCATACATTTTAAAAGAGAAATAGTGAATGAGCGAAAGCGCAAAAATATTCGGCTCGCATCCCTGAACCTTCGTTGTTTGGGCAAAGTTACGAAACCAGCGGGGCCTTTCGCTCTTTCACTCATTCGCTCTTTCTTTCTTTACTAAAATGACCCGACTCAGTGTTAATATCAATAAAGTGGCTACCATCCGTAACGCCCGGGGCGGCAACAACCCAAACCTGATCAAAGTAGCGCAGGACTGCGAACGCTTCGGAGCGCAGGGCATCACGGTTCATCCCCGGCCCGACGAGCGCCATATTCGTTATCAGGATGTGCTGGATCTGAAGGAGGTTGTTACAACGGAGTTTAACATTGAGGGCAATCCCGACGACCGCTTCATTGAACTGGTCAGACGCGTCCGGCCGGAACAGGTAACGCTTGTTCCTGACGCGCCCGACGCCATTACGTCCAACGCCGGCTGGGACACCATTCGGCACGCCGACCATCTGCGCCGTCTGGTCGATACGTTCAAAGCCGATGGAATTCGTGTATCAATCTTCGTTGATGCCGACGAGCGGATGATCGAAGGGGCCAAAGCGGTGGGAACCGACCGGATCGAGCTGTACACAGAGCCCTACGCGGCTCATTTTAGTGACGATCAGGAGGGGGCCATTGCCCCGTTTATCCGGGCTGCTGAACGGGCGCAGGCTGTGGGGCTGGGCCTCAACGCCGGCCATGACCTGAGCCTGGACAATCTGCGGTACTTTGCCGAGCGTGTTCCCGGTTTGCTGGAAGTCTCGATCGGTCATGCGCTGATCTGCGATGCCCTGTATTTCGGCCTGGAGAACACCATTCAGATGTATTTGCGGGAATTGATGATAGCCTAGCCGGTTTCGCCGATTTATTGCGTAAATTGATTATCTAATTCGCGACATCCGTGGCATGGTACGCCAGTTGACAATAGATGAATTTTTAGGAAAGGCCCAATCGCTGCCGGTCATCGACGTACGGTCGCCGGGCGAGTTTGCCCATGCCCACATTCCGGGGGCGGTCAATATTCCGCTGTTTGATAACGACGAGCGGGCGCTGGTCGGCACCCGCTACAAGCAGGCGGGGAAAGATGCGGCCGTGCTGCTGGGTCTCGATCTGGTAGGGCCAAAACTGGCCGGTTTTGTTAAAGAGACAAAAAAGCTGAAGCCCCCTGCGGGCGAGGTGCTCGTTCACTGCTGGCGGGGCGGTATGCGGAGCGGGAGCTTTGCGTGGCTGCTGGACACCGCCGGTCTGACGGCTTCGACGCTGGTTGGGGGCTATAAAACGTACCGGAATGCGGTGCTGGACGCCCTAACCGAACCGCGGCAACTGATTATCCTCGGTGGCAAAACCGGCAGTGGCAAAACCGACATCCTGAAAGAACTGGCCCGCCAGGGCGAACAGGTGGTCGATCTCGAAGGATTGGCTCATCACAAAGGATCGTCGTACGGGGCCATTGGGCAGCCTCCTCAACCGAGCAGCGAACAGTTCGAAAACCTGATTTATCAGCAGTGGCGCACCCTCGATCCGGCCCGGCGGATCTGGCTTGAGGACGAAAGCCGCAACGTCGGTACGTGCTTTATACCCTTACCGCTCTGGCTCCAGATGCGGAAAGCGCCGGTCGCTTTTGTCGACGTACCGAAACCAGTACGCGTCCAGCGGCTTGTGCAGGAATACGCGGGCATTGACCATAACCTGCTGGTCGAGGCCACCGAACGCATCCGCAAACGGCTTGGGAGTCAGACTACGCAGCAGGCGCTCGATGCGCTCGCTCAGGGCGACTATGTACACGTAGCCGACCTGACACTGGCGTACTACGATAAAGCCTACCTGCATGGGCTTTCGCAGCGCGATCAGACCCTGGTTTACCCGCAGGTCGTCACGACCGATTGCCCCGCCGACACGGCCGGACGACTCATCGCCTGGGCGAACGAGCTACACGACGTACCTGCCCGGTAGCTAGGTCTTCTTTTTGGAATTTATCCGGCGAATCACCTCCCGCTTGCTGAACGCCAGCCGCCAGACCGCTAGTTTTTCTTTCTGATTGCCAAAGCAAGTCTGACAAATCGGATTGCTTTCCGGTATGGGGTTGTTGTAGATGAACAACGTATCGTTGATCTTCTGGATGTTGGAAATTTGGGGCAGGTTCTGTTCGGCATTGTACAGATACGCATCCAGAACCTCGCGCTCCTTCGGACTCAGGGCCTTGTTCTGCACATCTGCCTCGCCCAGCAACTGAATAGTTAGCCCGTAGTTCTTGGCGATTGCCTGTGTTTTTGGCAGGTTCTGCAACGCACAGAATGCTGCCTGCCTGGCCGGATCGGTTGTTTTTGCCAGTTGATCGGCCAGTTCACGCTGGGCTACAGCGGTGATTTTAGCCCCCAGGTTATCGACCGTCGATACCAGGTCGGCGTTCGTGACCCGCTTTATTTTCATGTCGGCCATTTCCTGCTTTAACTCTTTCGTATACTGCACCCGCTCGGGATTGCACGACAAACCGACAAATACAAGAAATAAGGAAAGCAAACCAAAACGATTCATACCTGAAAGCCTGATGGCTGAAGATGGGTTGTTAGGTGAAAAACAGTTGGGTCTGCCGCTTGGTTGCACATTCGACAAGGAAACTGCCAACTGGCCGAAATTTCGTAATTTTGCTTTTACGTGGCGGTAGGCTTGTTTTTACGTTAAGCGGTTCTAACGTCCAGTATCTAACGTCCCTACAATTATGCTTGATCAGTTAGAAGCCATTCGTGAACGCTTCGATGAGGTTGCGCAGCAGATTGTGCAGCCTGAGGTCGTATCCGACCAGAAGCGGTTCATGAAGTTGAGCAAAGAATATAAAGATTTAGAAAAGATCGTTGTTCAGTACCGGGCCTTTACCCAACTGCTGGAAGAGATCGATAATGCCAAAAAAATCATTGCAACGGAGAAAGACGAGGATTTTCGCGAACTGGCCAAAGCGGAACTGGACGAGTTGATGCCCCGCCGGGAAACGCTGGAGGAAGCGCTCAAGGAGATGCTCATTCCGAAAGACCCGAACGACAGCAAGAACGTCATCCTCGAAATTCGGGGCGGTACCGGGGGCGACGAAGCGGCCATTTTTGCCGGTGATCTGTTCCGGATGTACCAGCGTTTCTGCGACCGGATGGGCTGGCGGATGTCGCTGGTGGATTATACCGAAGGGACGTCGGGCGGCTACAAAGAAATCATTGCTGAGGTGGAGGGAGAAGACGTGTATGGCAAACTGAAGTTTGAGTCAGGTGTTCACCGGGTGCAGCGCGTGCCCGCCACCGAAACCCAGGGCCGGATTCATACGTCGGCAGCCAGTGTGGCAGTCCTGCCCGAAGCCGAGGAAGTAGACGTAGAACTGAATATGAACGACATTCGGAAGGATACGTTCTGCTCGTCCGGGGCCGGTGGACAGTCGGTTAACACGACGTACTCGGCCGTTCGGCTTACCCACATTCCGACGGGGCTGGTTGTGCAGTGTCAGGATGAACGCTCGCAGTTGAAAAATTTCGACAAAGCCCTGACGGTACTCCGTTCCCGGCTCTACGAGATTGAATTGCAGAAACACAACGACGCCATTGCCTCGCAACGCAAAACGATGGTGGGCAGTGGCGACCGGTCCGACAAGATCCGGACGTACAACTACCCGCAGAGCCGCGTAACCGATCACCGGATTGGCCTGACGGTCTACAACCTGTCGGCCGTCATGGATGGCGACATCGACGAATTTATTGAACAGCTGCGTATTGCCGAAAACGCCGAACGCCTGAAAGAAGGCGCGACGGCTTGATCAACCTAGTTATACATTACGAACAACGCCCGGTCTTGTAATAAAGCCGGGCGTTGCGCTTGTATGACGTTGATGGGTAAAGTTATCTTCGTTTGGGAGACGGTATTTGTAAATTTTTTGGCAGTAAGTCCTTCTGATCGCCCGGCAGACTGGGGTGCCGGTTGTACGGATTCGGCATTTTGTACTGCTGGGACAGATCCGGAGTTTTAATGGGCATATTATCCAGTTCAGCCCGGACTACGTTGGCAGGATCTCCCGCGTTTCGGTAGAACTCCGTACCCATGGGTAATATCGGTGGTTGAGGGCGACGCGTCGAGTCGGACAGGGTTGGTTGCCTCGGCGTGGGCCTTACTGACTGAGCGTTTGCCAGACCGCAACGTAGAGTCAGACAGAGGAGCAGTATACCGAATGTCTTCATAAATCAGGTAAGGTTTTATCTGTATGATGGTAAGGATTCTATAAATGCATAAACCGTTGCGTATTGATTATCAAAATAGTGGATTTGGATGTAGAAGCCTGGGGTGGGAGTAGTTACAACCCCTGTTCAGGGCATAAAGATGAGATTATGACGTTTAAGAGCTTTTGACAGAGTATGACTATCTTGAAGAACGGAACGTTGCTGCTAGGCCTGTTTATTACTCTTGTCATTACGGCTACAGCACAAAACAACACGCCCTGGAAGGGCAGGAAGTGTGCGGTTGTGCTGACCTACGACGATGCGTTGACTGAGCACATCACCAAGGCCATTCCGGCCCTGAACGTACTTGGCCTGAAGGCAACGTTCTACATTACTGATTTTGGTGGTCTACAGGCGCAGATTCCGGCCTGGCGGTCAGCGGCCGCAACCGGCCACGAGTTAGGCAACCACACGATGACACACCCCTGCGAAGGTGGTCGGCCCGGCCGCGAGTTTGTGAAACCGGACTATGATTTGACAAAGTACACGCTGCGCCGAATAACCGATGATATCCGGACAATGAATACGGTGCTGACGGCCATTGATGGAAAAACCAGGCGAACCTTTGCTTATCCCTGCGGAGATACCAAAATCGGCGGGGTTCCCTATATCGACGGAATGAAAAACTCGTTTGTTGGCGCAAGAGGTGTATCTCCAGCGATAACCGGTGCCGACAAAGTTGACCTCTACAACATCAATAGCTTCATGGTAAACGGCCAATCGGGTGAGGAACTGATTGCGCAGGTTAAGCAGGCCGAAGCGAAGCAGGGCGTATTGGTATTTCTGTTTCACGGCGTAGGAGGTGGGCACAGCCTAAACGTTTCGCTGCCCGCGCATCGCCAATTGCTGACTTATCTGAAGCAGCACGAAAAAGATATTTGGATAGCCCCGATGGTCGACGTCGCTGAATTCATAAGGGTTCAGCAAGCCAGGCAATAAAGACCTGACCGGCGATACCGGCTTACGCGTTTGGTTAAACAATTATTTTTAGCTAGTTTTAATTTTTCCTGTCACTTTTTTAATATATTTTCAATCTCTGGTGGGGAAAGCAGCTATATCTTTGTAATAAGGTTTTAGACCAATAACGATCGATTTAGTAGTAGGCTTTCCGGTCCCACCGTTTACCAGTAGCCAAAACACGATATAAGATTTTTCATAACGTTGAGTAAATCAGACAGCCCCCATCACTGATGGTGGGTTGTTTTGTTTTTAGGGAAACTGAAAGCCCGGCACTGCCATTTGGTGGAAGTGCCGGGCCTGATCGTATAAACTAAAGTCAATTACTGATAATTGTTAATTCTGACGCGAGTTACTCATAACTCACTACCAGGCTGATTGCTTACCATTTGTAACCCACGTTAAACGACCACCTGTAAGCCTGTGCCGTATTTGACTGAAACGGCTACTGTTTCCGAAGGCGCTTCACCTGAACAGGCTGATCTGGTGCCGTTTGTACGGTCACGAAGAAGGTACCGCCGGGTAAGTCAGCTACCGATAGCTGGGTGGCGTAAACTGTACCATCCCGTTGCAGGGGCGCGGTTCGGATCAGGCTGCCCCGGCTGTCAATCAGTTGGAGTGTGGGTGGCTGTTTCAGGACGGTTGGGGTTGAAAACGTTACGGTCACCTGATTGGTGGCTGGGTTTGGATACACCGTCAGGGAGCCGCTTTCGGCATCGGGTTCCGTTGCCAGAATCGCCAGGTACACTTCGTTGGAAATGCTTTCGCCACATCCATTGACATTACCCCGAACGGAATAACGTCCTGTCTGCACAACTACGTAGGTTTGAGCGGTTGCCCCCGGAATAGGAACCCCATCTAGGAACCACTGATTGCCCACCGTAGCGTTAGATACCAGTGTGAAGCCATCGACCGTAATGGTGGGCGTCTGGGGTGTACGTACCGACACCGCTACGGCTGTGGACGTAACAGGCAAACAACTGCCGGCTACCTGTACAGCATAGCTGCCCGACGTAGTGGCTCGCAGCGTGCTGCCGGTAGCTCCCGATATGGCCCGTCCTTCACGAAGCCACTGGTAGGACAGGCCTTCGCCGGTGTTGGCCTGAAGGGTTACGTTGGCTCCCTGACAGATGGTTGTTGAACCGTTGGCCGTGATTGACGCGGTTGTCAACGCACCCTGGCCGACGGCTACGGCTACGCGCTGAGGTGCCGGGCAATCAAGCGAGCGAACCCGCAGGTTATAGAAATAGTACCAGGCGCTCTTGAGCGTATCGATGCCCGTGCCGGTATTGAACAACGCGCCTTTTATGGTCACGATTGGGGTACCGTTGCTGGTAGTCAGGCGGTACGGAAACCCATTGACGCCCACGTTGCTACGGAAAATGGATGCACCCGCTTCGTAGTCAACCGTAATTTTATACTCTCCAGCCGACGGAATCCGTAGGTTGAGCGGGTACTCAGCACCTGGGTCGTCGGGATCATCGACCAACTGCCCGTTGGAGGTGGCCGTCAAACTTTGGTTGCGCGTAGGCACCACGTCCAGCGTAACGCTCGACACCACCGTTTCGTCATAGCGACGGACCGTAAACGTCAGGCGGCCGGCCGATCCGATGTACAGGCGGGCACTTTCAAGCAGGAGCGGTACCTGCGTCGAGAGGAGAGGAGCCGGGCCAAAGTTGCCGGCGTACGAACCACCCCCGAACGCCTTTTTGTCGACCGGGCCAATTGTTCCGCCAAAGTCGTTCAGCACGGCATAAAACTGCCCGCTGGCCGGTAGCTGCCGAATCCCGACCCGATTGCCGGCCCCGAGTAAATTACTGCCTGTAGCGGCATCGTACCAGAAAGCCGTACCTCCGCCGGTGTTGCTGAGCACGAAGGCCGTGTCGCTGCCGCAGCGGGTTACCGTAAACTGACCGTTGCTGGGAGCTGCTGCGGTAGTCCGGATGTCAGTGAACGTATTATTGGTGTTGTTCTGGTCGGGACTAAGGCTGGTTGTAACCGTAAACCGGTACGTCTGCCCGGCAACCAGGGGAGTGGTGGCCGGAACTCTCAGGGTCAGGACGCTCTCACGAAAGGCGGCCACCGATCCAACCGTACCCGTCAGGCTGGTCACTTCGGTATTCTGGGCGTTGGTGATGCGAACCGTAACGGGAACATTCCGCTGTTCGGCCGTTCCAAAATTCCGGATTCGCACGGCAACTGATACGTCAGAGTTTGTCTGGCCGCAAAAACTGGCTTCGGGCGAAACCAGCGCCACAGCGCCTACGTCGTTGGCGGTTTGTACTACCCGCAACAGATACTCCTGAATCTGCCCGCTGGCCACTGAACCGCAGGCGCTTACGGCACCCGGGTTGTCGGTATCGGCAGATACTAAACGAAGCCGGATAAACTGCCCGGTTTGCACCGACGATGGAACGGTTACTGCACTCGTGAACGGAGCCGAACCGTTCAGGACCCCCGATGTTGCCAGAGTTTCGTCGGCGTCGTCAAAATCGCCGTCCAGATTCCAGTCGGCAAAAGCTTTTACAACAACGTTTCGGGCTTGACCGCAAGTACCGAGCGTCAGAGAAAGGGGTAGTTGCTGACCGGCCTGAACACTGGCTATGGTTTGCAGAAAATCACCGTAAGTTGTGCAGTTTTCCGGCCCTCGCTGATCTACGTTGCTGAATTGAACCCGGTCAATCCGGCTACCGGTCGCGTTGGGGGCGACTGCGCAATAGGCTTTGCCGCCGATGCCGCTAACGAGCAGCGCAAGGTCCTGTTTGCCGCCCTGCAACGTACCTTTGTGACCAATGGTAAGGGTATAACTTTTTCCTGGCGTTGGATTGTCGATGATAATCTGCTCTACGTTATCGCGGATATTGTCGCCACGGGTCGCGGCCTGGTTTGGCTGCTCAGGATTCAGTATCCAGGGCAGAATGGGCTGTTTGCCATCGCTGACGCGGATGTCGAGATCGTTGACCAGTTTAATTGTCCGGTCGTTCAATGTGGCAGAAGCGACCGTCCCGGCCGGGTCGGTCCAGCAGATCGTTACAACCAGCGGTCCACGGCCCGAAGCCACCACCGGCAACGTATACGTCTCGCCCTGATTCAGCGTCCGTTCATCAATCAGGTGGCTGGCATCCGTGTTCAGAATGACCCGACCCGCTTTTTCGTCGTTGAGCAGGCCCCAGCCGTTGCGGTAATCCGGGCCGGGGGCATCACCGGCTTCGTCGGCCGTGTGGATAGCCAGTGCTTTCAGGGTAGACGAGCGCATGAACCGACCGTTGTTCCGCTGCGAAAACAGCTCCTGAAGCAGAAACAGCGACCCTGCTACGTTCGGCGACGACATGGACGTACCGCTCAGGGTTGTGTAGGCCGAATTGCCATTGGCGCTCGTCGACAGTACGCTTACCCCAACGCCGACAATATCCGGCTTGATCCGGCCGTCGTCGGTTGGGCCCCAACTGCTGAACGATGAAATAGCCACATCCGACGGCTGATTGTATCCAAACGACAGCGTGCTGATGGCTCCGACGGTCAGGATATTTTTAGCACAGCCATACGTACTGATCTGGTCGTAACCGTCCTGGTCTTTTCGCGGATTGTAGCTGATCGTCCGTCGGCTGACGAGGTAATGCGGCTGGCCCGAAACGGGGCCATTGCTGCCGTGGCTGTTGCCGGCCGACTTGACAATCAGGTAGTAGGGGGCATTTTGAGCGATCTGATCCCAGCTTCGGGCGTCTTCGTTGTAGAAGCCAAATTTGTAATCGTCCGTAGCGCTGATAGCCGTGTCGCCCCACCATTCCCACTGAGCCGCTCCCAACCGGCTTGAGTTGAAAATCCAGCCGGCTTGAGCGCCATACGAATGGTTTGAGACCAGCAGGTTAGGGGCGGCCGCTACCATCTCAGCATCGTCGTTGTTGAAGTCATACGCCCTGAGATCGGCCCCGAAAGCCATACCTTTCACCTGCGTATTTTTACCGGCGGCTATCAGGATACCGGCCACGTGGGTGGCGTGAACGTCGCTGCTGCTGGCATTATCGGCCTGCGCTACGCGGCTGCCTGATTCACTGTCGTTGAACTCAACGTGCGTATCCAGCACCTTACCGCCGTCCCAGATGCCCAGTTTGCCGGCGAGGGTTTTGCCCGATAAAGCGACGCCTAACGTACCACCTTCGTACAGGGCTGATGTCCGGGTGCTCTGGCCCGCCCGGGTTGTGCTGTGCGTAGCGTCGTAGAGGAGTTCGCCGTGGGGACTGACGCCCCTCAGTTTCAGCGTGGTACCATCGGGGCGACGTTCTTCGATCAGGCGGTTTCGTTGCCGGGCCAGTTCAACTGCCCGCTGGTAGTTTGCGTTCCGATACCGTTGAATTGTTTGTTGAAGCGTGTTTATCTGCGCTTTTTCACGGGCGCTGTACTGCGGCAGGGGCTGCGCGTTGAGTGCAGCCGGAAGCCCTAGAAGCAGACCAATGAATAAGGGTACACATCGTTGCATAATACAGAGGGCAGGTTGGATTCTAACCCGACAACGAATGTACGAAATGAGCCAGATAAATAGCTGATTGGGCGATAAAAGTCAGGCAATTAGCGACGGGTCTGGTCAGTTAGACGACCGTTGCTAAAAAAGCAGTAACTCTGGCGTTTGAGTAGGGTTCAATTCCGGTTTTTTTGAATAATTTTTGGGGTACCTCCACCAAACTATGCGGTAAACTGCGTTATTTCGCATATAGTCATAGTTACCAGATCGAATGGTAGGCATTATCATGGGTAGCCTCTCCGACCGCAGCGTCATGCAGGAGGCCGCCGACATCCTGACCGAGCTGGGCGTAGCCTGGGAAATGGATATAGTTTCTGCGCATCGCACGCCCGAAAAAATGGTCGATTACGGCAAGTCAGCTCGCGACCGGGGCCTCAAAGTTATCATCGCCGGGGCGGGTGGGGCGGCTCATCTGCCGGGTATGGTGGCGTCCCTGACAATCCTGCCCGTGATCGGTGTACCGGTCAAATCAAGCAACTCCATCGATGGCTGGGATTCGGTGCTGTCTATTCTGCAAATGCCGGCCGGTGTACCCGTCGCTACGGTTGCGTTGAATGGGGCACGTAATGCCGGTATTCTGGCCGCTCAGATCGTTGGCACGTCTGACGAAGCCGTGGCCCGGAAACTACTGCAATACAAGGAAGAGCTTAAAGATAAAGTAGCGGAGATGAGTCGTCAGCTAACTGCTACCCCTAACCTATAAACTACATGGAAGCCGAAAAACGAACTTCTGACTCACGTTCAACCGGAACATCAACGCTGCCCGCTATTACGCTGGTTGTGCTGGTTGGCCTGATTGCGGCTTTGCTGTACATTGGCTATGAGTACATTGCCGATGATACAAACGGCTCCGAAGAGCTAACCAACGTAGCGCTCGATACCACGCAGCAGCCCCTGGCTATGCAGAATGAGCAGGAAATGCTGATGGCACCCGAAGAAGTCGATACGTCGTCGCAGCCGGTTCCGGTCGATCTGTCGCAAGCCGAACCACCCGCCGAAGCGCCGGTAGCCACAGCCGAAGACATCGCCGAAGCCAACCGTGAAACCACCACCGCAAAGGCGGCTGCAACGGTGAAGCCCGACGAAAAGCCCAAGGCCGAAAAAACCGAGGAGCGACCGAAAGAAGAGAAACCAAAAGCGGAGAAACCCGCCGAGAAGAAAGAGGAGCCGGTTGCCGAGAAGCCGAAGATCAAACCCGGTGGTGTCGCTACGTCGCACACGGTTGGTGCCGGCGAAACTTTTTACGGGGTAGCCAGTCGATACAATATGAAAGTCAGCACGCTGAAAGAACTGAATCCGAACGTATCGGAAACGGATGTGAAAGCAGGCGTGACGAGGCTCAAGGTTAAGGCAATGGCTGTTCATACCGTTGGGCCTGGCGACGTACTGCGGGTAGTGGCGCAGAAGTACGGGGTCAGCAAGGAAGCCCTGATGCGGGCCAACGGCAAAACCAAGGACTTCGCAGCCCGGGGCGAAAAGCTGATCATTCCCTACCCCGACAAGCAATAATCGCCCGGGCTATTTCTTCTCAAAAACAAATCCGCCGGTGAGCCGAAAATCATTGTTTTTCCGGCCCGGTACGACTACGCTCTCGTAGGCATTGGCCACGGTAGAACGCAGGCTCAGTAGCGCCGACAGCTTTACCTGAACGCTCAGCGTAGCATTCCAGCGGATGTTGCGCCGGCCCAGAGCGGGCTGATAAAACGCCGTGTGGGTAACTGTCCAGCGGTCTCCGCCAAAGGTATATTCCCCAAATAGTCGGGCCGAATTCCGGAAAATGTTGATGTCGTTCAACTCCGCAAAGTCGGTACGTTCCTGCAAAATAACGTTCGTGATGGACAGGTAAGCCCGTTTGCGGTTAATCAGCTTGTAGCCAACCCCGGCCGCGGCCGTCCACCGTTTCAGAATCCGGCGCAGGTTACTCCGCTCAAACGACCCGAACGCCAGGTAGTAGAGCCGGTCTTCGTACCGGAACGTAGACCGCAGGTCGCCGAGCCATTCGCGTTCGGCCAGGATTCCGTTCTGCTTGCCAAACACAAACGAGGGCGTAGTCGACAGCTTAATCTGGCGGCTGAGTTCGTAGTCGATGGCGCTGCTGAGTTGCAGCAGGGTACGTGTTACGTTCCCGGCCGTAACGGTACCGTCGGCGGTCAGGCGGTACCGAAAAATAGGCGTCACCGGCGCAACTGCGGGATTGGTAAGCGAATCGGTGGCTGTGCTGTCGGGGGTAGGGGTAGAGGGACGCAATGGGTCCGGCTGTTCAACAATCTGAGCCGAAGCGACATGCACAAAGCACCAGAGACAAAGTAAAAACGAAAGAACCTTCATAACGTACTGCTAACGGATACTGGCTGGCAAATAGGGGAAAAATGCCGTAAGTTGCCACCCGCATAGTAAGCAGACATACTAACCACTCAGGATCATGCCTATTCGCTGGGGTATTTTAGGGGCCGGTCGGATTGCCCATAAGTTTGTGCAGGATTTGCTGACGCTGCCGGGAATAACGACGGGCGAAGTGGAGCTGTATGCCGTTGCATCGACTTCGGCAGAACGAGCCGCTGAATTTGCCGCGCAGTACGCCATTCCGCATCAGTTCAGTACGTACGATGGCCTGCTGAGTCTGCCCGACCTGGACGTTGTGTACATTGCCACTCCGCACGTGCAGCACCACGAAAACGCGCTGATGTGCCTTCATGGCGGCATTGCCGTGCTGGGCGAAAAACCGTTTGCGATGAATCTGGCGCAGGTACGTGATATGGTCGACACGGCGCGTTCCCGAAAGGTATTCCTGATGGAAGCCCTGTGGAGCCGTTTTATGCCGGGCATCGTGTCGGCACTGGAACTGATTGAATCGGGTGCTATCGGCAAGGTCACGTCCGTGAAGGCCGACTTTGGGTTCAAAGCACCGTTCCTGCCCGAACGACGGCTGTTTAACAAGGCGCTGGGTGGTGGCGCCCTGCTGGATATCGGCATCTACCCACTGTTTCTGGCGTACCTTGTTTTGGGAAAACCCGCTACGTTGAAAGCATCGGCAACGTTTGGAACAACCGGCGTTGATGAGCAGTGTGGCATGGTGTTGACATACCCGGAGGGGCAACTTGCCCTGCTGGATAGCACCCTGATTGCCCAAACCGAAACGGCGGCCGTGATCTACGGCGATAACGGATATATTAAACTGCACAGCCGTTTTCAGGATACGCGAAGCGTGACTGTCAAAAGCGGAGAGGAAGAGCCCCGCACGCTGACCTTCGACCGCAATACATTCGGCTACGCCTACGAAGCACAGCACGTTGTTGACTGCCTGCGCGACGGCCTGACGGAAAGTCCAGTCTGGTCGCTCGAAGATAGCCTGAACCTGATGGAACTGCTCGATGCCGCCCGCGCTGAGGCCGGTATTACGTACGAGTACCAATAGAAATAGCAGCCGGGGTTATCGTTTGGCGAGGACAATCCCTACTTTTGTGGCTTTTAACCATACGGGCCCCGCCCGTTCCCGGATGATGACTGACCGCTATGCCCAGCGCGGAGTTTCGTCGCAGAAAGAAGACGTTCACCGTGCCATTGCCCAACTCGATAAAGGCCTTTTCCCCAAAGCCTTCTGCAAGATTGTTCCCGATACGCTGGCGGGTGATCCTGATTTCTGCACGATCATGCACGCCGATGGAGCCGGTACCAAATCGTCGCTGGCTTACCTATACTGGCGCGAAACGGGCGATCTGTCGGTCTGGCGGGGCATTGCGCAGGATGCGGTTGTGATGAATACCGATGACCTGATCTGCGTAGGCGCTACCGGCCCGATGCTGCTCTCGTCGACCATCGGACGAAACAAGGGGCTCGTTCCTGGCGAAGTTATCGGCGAAATTATCGCTGGAACGGAAGACGTACTGGCCATGCTCCGGGAACACGGTATTGCTATCTACAGCACGGGTGGCGAAACCGCCGATGTCGGTGATCTGGTGCGGACGGTGATTGTCGACAGCACCGTGATTGCCCGGATGCGTCGCGATCAGGTCATCAGCAACGACCGGATTCAGGCCGGCGATGTGGTGGTTGGACTGGCGTCGTTCGGGCAGGCGACCTACGAAACCAGATACAACGGCGGGATGGGCAGCAACGGCCTTACCTCGGCCCGCCACGACGTACTGGCGCATTACCTGGCCGAGAAATATGCCGAGAGCTTCGATCCGGCTGTCGACCGTTCTCTGATCTACAGTGGGTCAAAACAGCTGACTGATCCGGTGGAGGGTACCGGCCTGAACGTAGGTCAACTGGTGCTGTCGCCCACGCGGACGTATGCGCCCGTTGCCAAAGTGCTGCTGGATGAGCTTCGGCCACACATTCATGGGATGGTACATTGCTCGGGCGGGGCGCAAACAAAAGTGCTGCACTTCATCGACGACCTGCACGTGATCAAGAACAATCTGTTTCCGGTACCGCCCCTGTTCCGGCTTATTCAGCAGGAGAGCGGAACAAGCTGGCAGGAAATGTACAAAGTCTTCAACATGGGACACCGGCTGGAAATTTACCTGCCCGAAGCGTATGCTCAGCGTGTCATTGAGATTGCCGGCTCATTCTCTATTGAAGCGCAGGTAATTGGCCACGTCGAAGCCTACGAAGGGAAGCGGGTAACTATAGAAAGTGAAATGGGCACATTTTCATTTTGATTTAATGAAGGGCCTTTCATGAAACCGTAGCTTGCGGGCGAAATAGAAAACGCCCCACCGATGAAAAAGCTGTACCTCTTCATTGCATTCGTTACAAGTACCTTTTGCTTGTCAAAAGCGCAGACAACCTACTTCCAGCAAAACTTTTCTGCTGGAGGCAATACCAGCGATTACGTTAGTACGTCGCCCAACACGGGTCAGTTTAACGGATTAGCAGGACTGAGCGCTACCATTACAAATAACGCTGTGCAGTTTACCCGGCCAACGGACAGCGGAACCGGGCATATGTCCCGATCAACCAATTTCGCCGGGCCACCTACTTCGTTGCATGTCCAGTTTAGTTTCGAAGTGATTTCGAACGACTTAACCGCAACTGGTACCAGCGCTGTCATTTTCTACGTTGGGAGCGCCTTTAATTCGGGGCCTCAGAATCCTAGTAACGCCGAAACGTATGCCCGCATAGGCTTTAATTTTTCAAGCACCACATCAGGACAGTTTCAGGTACGGACGATACCCGCCGGGGGTGGGGGCACCAATAGCGCTTCTTTCTCGGGTCGGCAGACCATTACGTTTGCCATGAACAATACAGGAAGCAATAATGTCAAGTATGTTTCGCCCACGGGGGCAATGGAATCCCTAGCCGACGATACGTATGATGTTTGGGTTGGCACTACAAAAGTTTTTAATGACCAGCCTGTTATAACACCTACCCAAAACATCAATAATTTCAAATTCAGAATCAACAACGGTATTGGTGTTGTGCAGATCGGTACCCTGCTTATGCGCGACATCTCCGGAACGCTCCCTGTCGAACTCGTCTCGTTTACGGCTAAGCCGGCCGGAAAACACGTGCAACTGGCCTGGTCTACAACCTCCGAGCGTGATGCCGCTCGGTTCGTTGTTGAACGTAGCAGTGATCTGAAGGAATATACAACGGTCGGGGAGGTCGCTGCCAAAGGAACCACCGACCAGCGGCAGTATTACGGGCTAACCGATGAATCGCCCCTCACCGGAAACAATTACTACCGGCTCAGGCAAGTTGATACCGACGGGTCTATGCAGTACAGTAAGATTGTAGCGGCCGTCATGGATGATGAAACGCCTTCTTTTGAGCTGAGGGGTAATCCGGTCGATCGTAACGCGATTCAACTGGTATCGCGAAATCTGACAAACGCTATATATCATCTCACCACCCTGACCGGGCAGGAACTGGCCGTTCGGGCAGAGCCGCAGGCCGATCAATCGTTGTTGTTGACGCCTGCACAAGGATTAGCGCCCGGTGTTTATCTGCTTCGTGCCCAGCAGGGCGCTACCCGGCTGGTTCGAAAGGTCGTAGTGCGATAACGCGATTACAAAATTGACAGCCCCGGTTTGCAACACAACTTGCAAACCGGGGCTGTTGACGTTTGGGCCTAAGCTAGCTTCAATTTACTACTGCGCTTTACCCTAACTCCCTGAAGAGGCTTAGCTCCGCCATTTCAAATGCTTGGCTCAGCAGCGCCAAGTCCCTTCAGGGATTTGGGGTGAGGATACAGCTATGCTAAAGTAACACTAAGCTAGCGCCGGCTCGATTTCTTCTTCGGCCGGGGCTTTTACCTCCACCCGGGGAGGCAGCAGCTTGTACAACACCGGCGTTACGATCCGGGAAAGGATTGTGCTCGAAATCAGTCCGCCAATCAACACCCACGCTAATGGGGAATACAGTGGATTGCCTTCAACAGCCAGCGGAATCAGGCCGCCAATGGCCGTAAGAGACGTCAGGACAATGGGAACGAATCGGACCTCTCCAGCTTCTTTGATCGCATCAACCAGCGGCATACCCTGTTCGCGAAGCTGGTTTGTAAAATCAACCAGCAGGATGGAGTTTTTGACTTCAATACCGATGAGTGCAATCAGGCCGATAACCGCTACGAACGAGAAGGGATTACCCGTCAGGAGCAGGGCAACAATGGCTCCGATGATACCCAGCGGAATAACCGACAAGA
The DNA here is from genome assembly GCF_003583365.1 of Fibrisoma montanum. Taxonomy (GTDB): domain Bacteria; phylum Bacteroidota; class Bacteroidia; order Cytophagales; family Spirosomataceae; genus Fibrisoma; species Fibrisoma montanum. The sequence continues at coordinate 896,862 of NZ_QXED01000001.1, read as the reverse complement.
CAATCAGCGTACTCTTAATCGTACCAAACTCCAGAATCAGCACCGCCAGGAAGCCGAACACCGTAATCATGATGATGGTCCCCAACCCCCCGAACGACTGCTCCCGGCTTTCCAGTTCACCGGCCGCTTTGTAGCGGAAACCAGCCGGAAACTTCATGGCGTCGAGTTGCTTCAGAACGTCGTTGTACACGTTATCGACCAGGTAGCCGGTTTTGACAAAGCCCGTCACGCTGACGTACCGGTCTTTGTCGTAGTGCCGGATCAGGCTGGTGCCGGTTTCAAACTGGATGTCGGCAACCTGTCGTAGGGGTACGGCCCCGCCCGTTACGGTATTGACGTACAGGTTATTCAGTACAGACTGATCCGATACGCGGCCCTTAGGCAACGTTACGTTGATCGCGTAATCGTCGTCTTCAGCGTCGTTCTTGAACGTACCAACGTTCAGCCCAGCCACGGCCAGCCGGATAGTGCGGTTAACATCGGCAATCGATAAACCCAGTAGCCCGGCCTTTTCTTTGTTGATCTTGATGCGCAGATCGGTTTTTCGGTTCGCGAGCGGGTTATTGACGTAGATCAGGCCGGGTGTCTGCTTCAGTACCGTTTCAACTCGGGCGGCCACTGTCCGGAGCGTATCGAGGTTTTCGCCGAAAATCCGGATGGCAATCGGGGCCTCCTGAGCCGGCCCCTGTTCAAAGTCTTTCACCTCAATTCTGGCGTTGGGGTAATATCTGAACCGCTCCCGGTATTTGTCGATCAGGGCGCGTTTCTCAACGGGGGACATATCTGCCAGCTGCACAAAAAACTGCGAGAAATTGGCCGATTCGCTTCGTTGGATGATGTTGTAGTAGATACGCGGGTTTCCTTTGCCAACGTTGGTGGTGAAGTGCCTGATGGCTGGTTCGCGCTTCAGTTCGCCTTCGACGTAGCGCGCAACGCGGTTGGTTTCCTGCAGGCTGCTACCTTCGGGTGTTTCGATGTTGATCAGAAACTGCGGTTTTTCGGAAGCCGGGAAGAGGCCAAAGCCAACCTGCGGCACCAGCGACAGCGCACCTGCGAAGATAGCACCGGCTACCAGCAGAGCAACGACCGGCCGTTGCAGGGCGGTATTGAGCAGGCGGCTATACGACCCACTGATGAGCCGCTTCAGGGCACGCATGAAAATATTGCCCTGGGGGTTGTGCTCTTCTTTCAGCAGCCGCGACGACAGGAACGGCACGATGGTGAGCGATACGACAAGCGAGGCCAGTACGGTGAGTACGACGCCCATCGGCAGCGAACGAATGAAATCGCCGGAGCCCTCGGGCAGGAACAGCAGCGGCAAAAAAGCCAGAACGAGTGCTGTAGTACAGCCAATGACGGCCAGGGTGATTTGCCGGGTGGCTTTGATGGCGGCTTCGCGTTTTGAATACCCTTCGCGCAGGTATCGCTCAATATTTTCGACCACTACAATGGAGTCGTCGACCAGAATTCCCAGCGCGACAATCAGGCCCACGATACTTAACTGATTGATGCTGAAACCGGCGAAGTTGAGGAGGGTAAGACCAATGGCCAGCGACAGCGGAATGGAAATCATGACGACCACAGCCGCCCGGAAACCCAGCGGCAGCAAGGTCAGCGATACCAGCAGGATGGCGATCCCGAAGTCCTTGGCAAACCGCGACAGCCGCTTACCAACGCTGGCGGCCTGGTCGAAGTTTTTAACGAGTTTGATGTGGGGCGGCAGTTTTTTGGCGAAGTCGTCAATAATTGGGTTTATCTGCTGACCAACCTTATCGATGTTCTCGCCCATTTTCTGCCCGGCCGTAATCAGTACCGACCGGTGACCGTCGAGCCGGGTGATGTGCGTTTCATCTTCGAGGTTGAAATCCACGTCGGCAATGTCGCGGAGGTAGACAATTTTCTGACCGTTGGTCGAAACGATGGTGTTACGGATTTCATCGAGCGATTGGTAGTCGCCGGAGGTTTTGACGTTAAATTTTCGACTGCCCGCCTGGATGCTGCCACCGGGAATATTCAGGTTTTCGGCTTGCAGTGCACCGATGACGCGATTGGTCGGGATGCCTTCCTGCGCCATTTTCTCGATGTTCAGCGACACCCGCACAATGCCCGCCGGATAGCCCCAGTCTTTTACGTTCTTGAGACTGGTCACTTTCTCCAGCCGTTCCTTCAGCGATTCGGCGTAGTTGCCGAGTTCCTTATCCGACGCCACTTCCGATTGCAAAGCAACCTGAACGATGTTCACATCCGAGGGCGAAAACTTCCGGATTTCGATGTTGAAGATGTCCTGCGGTAGTTCATTCCGAAGGGCGTTGACCTCCCGGACCACTTCCTGATACTTCTCGTCCGGGTCCTGGCTGTATTCGTATTCAACCTGGAGCACCGCCACGCCGTCGTTGATGTCGGTAATGAGGTGTTTAACGTTGTCGAGCTCGTTAAAGCGTTTTTCGGCCGGGTCAACGACCAGTTCTTCCATATCCAGCGCGTCGGTGCCGGGATAAACAAAAACGACAGCAAACTGAGGAGCCGTAAATTCAGGGTCTTCGCCCCGGGGCATATTCAGCAGCGAGTTGATGCCCAGCGCAGCGACGCCGATAAACAGCACCAGCATAAACTGCCAGTTTTTAACGGAAAATTCGGAGAGGTTCATGGCTGTAAGGGATAGCCACCGATCACACAAATCAGTACCGTTGGCTTACTAAAATTTACTGACTTAGTAAACCAAACTGGGTCAATCTGCGCATTCAGCGACAATTAGTTGAGAATGACGGTCGATTGCTCAGTCAGAAAAGCCGACCCGGCCGTAACGATTTCCGTTACGTTGCTCAGGCCGTTGGTCAGCAATACCTTGCCGCCGTCGAGGAAACCAATCTGTACGGGTATCTTCCGGACGTGCTTCCGGTCGTCGGCGAGGGTATATACAAAGCCGTCTTTACCGTTGCCTTCCACAATCGCTTCGACTGGTATCACTGCGTACGACCGGCTCTGAGCAGGCTGCAGCGTTACTTTGGCAAATAAACTCGGAGCCATCTTCACGCGTCCCGGATTGATGCGTACCTCCACTTCATACAGCTTGTTCATCGGATCGGCTGCCTGCGCCAGTTCACTGATAGTGCCCGTAAACGTGTGATCGGGGTAAGCATCGAGGATGATACTGGCGCGGTTGCCCAGCCGCAGCCGCGCCCAGTCCTTGTCCGACACGCCGACCCGAACGACCCAGTCGCCGGGGCGGTTCGACGAAATCTGGAAAACGCCCGCTCCTGCTGAGGCAAACTCGCCTTCGTTCATGAGTTTACGTATTACGGTACCGTCGACCGTCGAGCGAATCTGGGCGTAGGACCGGTTGAACTGCGCAATGGTCAGGTTTTGGGTGGCTACGTTCTGGCCGGTGGTAGCGTTCTGGAGTTGTTCGAGTGTAGCGGCCGTGTCGGCGTAAAGAGCTTTTACGCGGTCGAGGTCACGCTCCGCTTTTTCGGTAGCCAGTTGGGCCTGACTTACCTGCGCGTTAATTTCGGTGAGGTCGAGCGTAGCCAGCAACTGCCCTTTGCGGACAAACTGCCCTTCGTCGACGTACAGCTTGTTGATAATGCCGCCAACCTTGAACGACAGACGCGCTTCTTCGGCCGACGAAACAAGACCAGAAGCCGTTACGGGTTCTGCCCGCACCACAGTAGTTACTTTCGTGAGTTTCACGGGGATGACCGATTCATCGGCCGTAGTGGATTGGTTTGCTGAGCCCCGTTCGGACTCGGCTTTGCTGCTGCAGGCCCATACAACAACGGCCAGCAGGAGGGAGGCAAACATGTGTTTTAATTTCATGGTTGAAAAGTTGATTAATGAGGAATGTCAAAAATTGATTGGCGTGGCTTATTGCACGGCCACGGCGCGGTCGAGGGCGGCCCGTTTCACCAGTACGTCCATGCGGGCCAGCGACAGCTGCAGTTCGGCCGTCAGCCGGTCGTTCTGGTAGCGCAGGAACTCGATCAGCAGCGCCTGCCCGTTGCGGTATTTACTGTCGATCGTCCGGAATGTCTGATCGGCATTGACCAGGCCACTTTGCGTAGCTGCCAGGCTTTCGGTAGCCGCGTCGAGGTCGTAGTAGGCTTGCAGCACCTGAAGCTGGATCTGGCGCTGAACCTCTGCCAGCCGGGTTTGCAGGACATCGGTCTGAATTTTAGCCTGCTGAATTTTTGAGCGTTTTTCGTAACCCCGAAACAGATCCCACTGCAAACCAATCTGCGCTACGACATAGGCCTGATTCGCTAATGAATACCCAAAGCCCTGGAAACCCATGGAGCCGCCTACGTACAGATTCGGAATTCTGGCGTTCGCTTCGTTCAGTTTGACCGCCGTTTGAGCCGCCCGCAGCGAACCGCCCAATTGGGCCAGTTCCTGCCGCCCGCGGAGGGCCGTTTGCTGTAAGTCGGTGAGGTTTTCCTTCGACTCGGGCAGAATGCGCGTCAGCGATGAGTCAACGTCGATGCTGTTGGTCAGGTCGCGGTTGAGCAGAAAATTGAAATAAGCCCGGGCCGTTTCGCGATTTTTCTCCGCTACGGCCAGTTGCTGATCCAGCTTGCTGACCTCGTACCGGGCCGACGTAACGACCTCTTTCGTCGCTACGTTGTTGTTGACCAGTTTTTCGTTGAGCCGGGTCAGTTCGCTGAGCACTTTTCGCGAATTGTCAAAGACTCGGATGGCGTCGAGCGTTTGAAGGTACTGGTAATAGGCCGTAGCGATGTTGTACCGCAGCTCATTCTCGACCACGCGCCTGCGAGCTTCCTGGGCTGATACCAGTTGTTTGTTGATTAGGTAGTTGTATTGAATATCCGTGTTGAAAATAGCGTAGGAGACAGAAACCTTCGTATCATGAAAATTGTGCGGAGCCAGCAACTCGTTGACGTTCGCAATGTTTGTCGGAAAGCGATCAACGCCGGTTAACTGATTCAGGGTGCGGTAGGCCGGATTCAGCAGATCGCCGACCGGAAATTCGAGCCGCCGACCCCCGGCGGCCACCGAGTACGTTGGATTAAAGGCTACGCGGGGATAAAACAGCGACCGGGCTTGATTTAACGACTCGGATACGCGACTGATCTCCAGTTTCTCCTGCCGGAGGGCCAGGTTATTCGAAAGGCCTTCGCCAATGTAGCGATCTAAAATAGCTGACCGGGGCTGAGCAAAACTGGCCTGAGCGATCAGGACCAGCAGAAAAACGAAACCCAGCCAATGAACAATTGTTAAGACTGTTTTCATGATCGTTTATTAGTTTATGAACAGTGTTTAGTGATGTGGTAAAAAAAAGTGGCCCCTCCTCAGAGGCCACGACGTATTGTATCGCAAAAAAGCTGAAAGGCATCCTCCATGATCTGCTGACGGTCACACTCGGGAAACATGTGCATCCGTTTGCGCAGAAACAGAGCTGTATACCCATGAATGCTGCTCCAGATCATCATAGCAGCCACCTGCGGATCCTGCTTACGAAAAACGTTGGCATCAATACACTCCTGAACCACCAGCATCAGCAGGTTGAAAGCCCGATCCCCTTCTTCCCAGTCTTGTTTTTCCAGCGTTTCCATCGGAGCCGTCATGATAAACATAAGATCGAACAACTCCGGGTTGTCTATTGCAAACTGTATATAAGCCCGACCCATGGCGACCAGCTTCTCAAACGGATCTGTAAGCGTCAGAATAGGCTGAAACTCGTCAACCATTTTTTGAAATCCCAGCCGGTGCAGGGCGTATAACAGTTCGTTCTTGTCCTTAAAATAAAGGTAGATCGTAGCCGGGCTGTATTCAATTTCATCGGCAATGTTTCGGATACTTACTTTTTCGTAGCCGTTGGCGATGAATAGCCTCTGGGCTGCTCCCAGAATGAGCTTCCGCATCTCCTCTCGTTCCCGTTCCTTCCGTTCTACAATTCCCATGACTCAAAGTTAACAGTACAAATATACTGAACAGTGTTTAGTTTGCAAGAGGTGTTTATAAATAGAGTCTGATAATTGATTAAACGGTAGTTGTGAGCTTTAAAATGAGAATCTGGTTAGTTATTCGATTTATACCTGACAAACGACTTTTAGATTTGAAAATAAAGGTGTTGGCTGACTCGGTGGGTATTCACGGCGATACGTATCAAGTCTTTGTACAACTGATTAATCTTTCCGGTATATTCGTTATCTAAGTAATACATGCAAAAGCTACTACGCATAAACTCGCTGGCAACTGGTGCAACTCTACTGGCCCTTATAGGCTGGCTCGTTGCTCCATTGCTTCATGCCCAGTCGCCTAAAGGGTATGCCATCGGTGATCCTGTGGCTGACTTTCGGCTTAAGACCACGGATGATCGTAGTATCGGGCTGGGCGATTACCGGAGCCAGAAGGGTCTTATCCTTGTGTTCACGAGCAACCATTGCCCTTTTTCCAAAGCGTATGAGGATCGGGTTCTGGCACTTGACCGACGATTTGCTTCTCAGGGCTACCCTGTGCTGGCTATTATGCCGAACGACCCGGCCGCGTATGAGGATGATTCGTTCGACCGAATGAAAACCCGCGCCCGTGATAAGGGGTACACGTTTGCTTACGCCATTGACGAAACCCAGGCGGTGGCTCATGCGTTCGGTGCTACACGGACCCCACAGATTTTTGTGCTGAAGCAGACAAACGGGCAGTTCACGCTACAGTACATGGGGACAATTGACGACAGTCCACAGGACGCTGGTAGTGTGCAGCGCCGGTATGTAGAAGAGGCCGTCGGGAATCTGCTGGCTGGTCGCCCGGTTCAGACACCGGTTACCAGGCCTATTGGCTGCATGATTAAGTGGAAGGGACTGTAAGATACCTATTGTCAGTACTCAGGTGTGTGTAGGTTGGCACGGCGTTTGCCAAGCGCTTCCCAGAAACAAACTACACACGAAACGCTATGAAAAAGATCACCTTATTACTGCAGAAAGTTGCTGGTACAACAATGCTCGTAGCCTCACTGGCTCTGTTGCAGGCTTGTGGTTCTGATAATAAGAATGAGTCCCGGACTGAAGACGCCCTGGAAAACACCGGTGATGCGATTGAGGCTGATGCGAAAGATGCTTCGGCCGAAGCCCGCGAAGACCTTGACCAGGCTGGTGATAAAGCTGAAGCAACCGCCGATGAGGCCGCTGCCGATTTCCGCGAGGAGCGCGATAAGGCGGTAGCTAATATCAAAGAGCAACAGCGCAAACTGGATACCCGCATTGATGAGTTACGTGCTGATATCAAACGTGAAGGCGCTCAGGCTAAGGCCGAAACGAAAGAAGAACTTGCTGAGCTGGAAGCCGAGCGGAAAGAACTGGGCGACGATCTTCGCGAAGCTCAGAACGCTACGGCCGCTGCATGGAAAGACGTAAAAGCGGGTTTTAAACGGGCTGGTAAAGAATTAGGCAATGCCTTCGACCGGGCCGGCGACAAGCTCGATAACGATAATAAATAATACCGATTACCCTTTAGTGGTGTTAAAACGCCGACCCAATTTGTGGTCGGCGTTTTTTGTGGAAAGCTGTGGTGGATTTTCCACGATGTCATACTAATAAATGCACACAACGTTTAGGTAGTAACTGCAGGAAAAACAGAAAAAGAAAAATTTCTGAAAGATGTTTATGGCTCTGATAAAAGCGTTCGGGCACTGAACAAACGAACAAATTTACGTGCTGATAGAACAAGGCGTTTGTCGGCCTGTTTATACGTATCATGCCCCTTGTAACGGTTACGATTCTACACTACGCTGCCCTGGCCCGCTTTCGGGCGTTCGCAAACATGGGCCGCTTTCTGATGAAGCCCATTCAGGCCGATGGGCTGCGGTTTCAGAAGCTGCTTGGCAGTGGTCTTAACTTTGGCCTCGTTCCCGATTTTTCAACGTACGTATTTTTAGGCGTCTGGGAAGAACAGGCTGCCGCCCGGCATTTCTTCCAATCTGACGGGTATCGGGATTTACAGCGCGGCACAACGCAGGTCGGAACGCTTTATCTGCAACCCCAGCGTTCCCATGGTCTTTGGGATGGACAAAATCCGTTCATGACTACGAAGCCGGAAGCCGCTTCATCACCCGATCCCACGGCTCCGGTTGCGGTGTTGACCCGAGCCACCATCCGGCCGCGTGCCCTGCCTGATTTCTGGCGACACGTACCCCAGGCCCGGCAGCGCCTGAACGACCACCGCAACGATCTGGTGTTCGGAATTGGCGTTGGTGAAGTGCCCCTTGTGCAACAGTGTACGATTAGTGTCTGGCGTAATCCGGCGGCTGTCGATCAGTATGCGTACCGGCAAAGCGGCCATAAAGAGGTCGTGCGGTTAACGCGCCAGCGACGCTGGTACAGCGAAGAGCTATTTGCCCGCTTCAGCGTATTACGCATCGACGGTCAGCTACCGGCATAACTTCAACTGGCACATTCAGATATAATATTGAAAGCCAGTAAGTTTACGGACAGTTGAGTACTTTTGGCGATCCGGAACATTCCGCCGTTTCAATGGCCAGTCTCCTCCATCTATTCACCGCAGGCAGCCTGTTGCTGACCGCTTTTCTGCTGTTTACCCGGCCCGGCAACAGCAACCGGGTCGCCAACCGCTGGATGGCCGTTTTTCTGTTTATCCTGTGCCTCATCTTTATGGATGAAACCCTGACTATTCTGGAACTTAACCAGGAGCTGCCCGGCATAAATGATGTACTGGGGGTGTGTATCCTGGCTGTGGGGCCGGCCTATTACCTAAGCGTTTACGCATATACCCACCCGCAGCCGAATGGGCTGCGGGCCAGTTTGCTCCACTTTCTTCCGTTTCTGCTGTTTCTGGCCATCGCCTTGGTGCTGATGCTTCTCAGCGAAGAGCAACTTAACGCCCTGAAGCAGCAGCTTCGTAAGACCAATACGGCCCTGATTGGCGCCGTGATTATCATTCTGAACATTAGCCAGCTCATTGCGTACTGTTTTTTTTCGCTCCATCTCATCAACCGGCACCAGCGGACGATCGCCCTGTTTGCCTCGTCGCCTGATTCAGTCGATCTGTCGTGGCTGAAGTATCTGGTTTACTGCGTGTTCTTCATGGTTGTAGTTTGGGTATTTATCCTGATTTTTCCGAAGATCGACCCATACACTACGGTTTTTTATTTTGCGAGTGTTTATTACGTAGCTTATTATGCGCTGAATCAGCCGGATGTTTTTCCGTTCTCCGAAGCCGATAAAACGGCCATTGCTGAGGTAATTGAGGAAGTAAACAGCCCACTGCCCGCTGAGGATGAACCCAGAAAGGCCCTGCTGACCCCGGCTGAACTACAGGAGGCAAAAGCCCGGCTCATTGCGTCGATGGTGGTTGATAAGCTTTACCTCGACAATGAGCTGACGCTGCCGAAACTGGCCGAGGTGACGCAGCTCAGTATTCACAAGCTGTCGTTTCTGCTCAACAGCGATCTGGGCCTGAATTTTTATCAGTTTGTCAACGGCTACCGGATTGAAGAAGCGAAACGGTTGCTGACCGATCCCAAAATGGGTCACCTCAGTATCGAAGGCATTGCGTACGAAGCGGGATTCAATTCTAAGACGGTATTCAATACGTCGTTCCGGAAAGCAACCGGTCAGTCCCCATCCGGGTACCGTAGCCAGTGGCTGGCCCTGGCCTGATACGCCCCTGTCGTTCGGATTTATCCATCCGAACGTCCTTCTTCCGCTCTAGTTGTTCATCTGGATAAATCCGAATCCAGCATTGGGCACCCTGCCCGAACATTGCAGCAGCTTTTAACACAAACGTCTGCAATGTCATGAAAAGAATTCTCTTACTCGTAACGCTGATTGCCGCGCTGCTCTACGGGGCGGCTTTGCCGGTGTTTGCGCAGGAAAATGATTTGGCCCGCCACCGGGTCGAACTCCGGTTCAGTTACACCATGCAACGCCCGTTTGCGGCCCCGACGCCTACTTCGCTGCTGTACGTCAGGCAGGCGTATCGCTGGCGGCAGGGCCTGGGAATAGGGCTGCGTTACTACGCTACCGGTCATCTCTTCACCGAGTATCACCTGTCATTTTCGCCGGAGGGGAACGGCTCCAATCAGCAGTTTACCAACGTCAATTACCTCAAAAATTCTTTCCTGATCGGCTACAGCAGCCGACATACAAACCAGGTAATGGTCGATGTATTCACGGGCATTGACTACAACGTACGGCTGGGGGCCAGGCTGAAAAACACTGTCAGCGGCCAGTCGGAGCCGGTCAGCAGCTACTTCCGGAAAACCGTCCTGAGTCTGCCGCTGGGTGTTGGCCTGAAAACGACCATTGGCAGTAACCTTCTCGTGGGGGTACAGTCGTTCGTAAGTGTCAGTCAGAATGTATCAGCTCAGTCATCGGCGCGGACTACCCAGTTTATCGTGCCGGCTTTTCGGCTCACCGCATCCACGTTTCTCAAATAAGTACCCAGCTAACGAATCAACGACTACCAGACTATGAAACTGTTTCTTTCACTCCTGAGCATTTGGGCTTTGGTAGGTTGCACCGAAAAAGCCATTTCCCCCGACCGGGGCAGTACCCTCGACGCCGAAATTGAGCGCGTAGCAAAAGCCAGCATCGTTTTCAGTCAGGCCCCCGGCATGGCCATCGGGGTGCTGAAAAACGGCCAGACCACTTTCTACAGTGTAGGCGTGCAGAACCTGTCGACCGGCAAACCCTTCGACGAGTACACAATTGGTGAAATTGGCTCTATTTCTAAGACCATGACGGCTATATTGGCCGCCGAGCTCGTTAACCAGAATCGCCTGTCGCTGTCGGCCCCGGCCAATCAGTATCTGCCAGCTTCGTTGCAGATTCCGGCCAAAGACGGTAAAGAAGTTACGGTGCTGCACCTCCTGAATCACACCTCCGGACTGGTCACTGACCCGGACGACATTCCGATTAGCCCGAACAAATTAGCCCAGCCCTTTGCCGAGTATTCAGAAAGCCGACTGGCCGCTTTCCTGAAACGTACTTCCCTCAAATCGGTGCCAGGTTCGACCTGGGTTTACTCGAATATTGGCATGGCCCTGGCCGGTATCATTGTCCGTCAACTGGCCGGTGAGCGCATTACAAAACTGTACGACGATCGTATTTTCGGGCCGCTGGGCATGACCATGAGCTACACCAATCTGGCCAAGGCCCCAGCCTCAAACGTGGCTCAGGGGTACATGGGACGCAAGCCGTTCGACTACTGGACCCTGGCGGAGCCTTATGAGTCGGTGGGGTACATCAAATCGAACGTTCACGACATGCTCACGTACCTCAAATTCCTGACCAACCCGCCCCGGAACGCCCTCGGTGAGGCTTTGAATCTGACCAAGAAACCCACCTTTCTGATTAAACAGGGCGACCAGTCCGTAAATGGTCACCCGTACCACGACCTGAGTGCGGGGCTGGCCTGGGGGATAGTACTCAATGGCAAAAACGAGAGCATCTACAACCACTCCGGTGGCACCTACGGTTTCTCATCGTTCATGTGCTTCAACGAGCAGCAGAAAACAGGGGTCATTATCATCGCCAACGCTGGTATTACGCCGGAACTATCCACAATCGGACTGCAGATTCTGCATCTCGTTGAAACATACTGAACCGAATAAATCACCAGACATTAACCGAACTTTTTATTAACCTAATGATATGAAACCGAATAGAATAATCTATTTACTAGTTGCCGTTGCGTTTCTGTTTTTGCTCAACGCCTGTAGTTCCGATGTTGAACCTGATCGAATTAAAAAGTTTTCTATCCGGTCGACAAACACAGGGACAAACTATGACATATCGGTCGTGTTACCGAATGCGTACAATGCTAGTTCACTTTATGAAACTGTGTATGTACTAGATGGCAATTCGTTTTACCTGAATACGGATAAAATTGCAAAATTAACTGATAAAATAAGCGCAAAATACAACAAGCAAAATGTCATAGTTGTAGGTATAAGCTCCAAAAATGACAGAGAAAGGGATTTTACACCAACCATATACGAGAGCGAAGGAGGAGGCAGTGAAAGCTATACCCGCTTCATCGAATTTGAGCTAATTCCAAAAATTGAGAAGGAGTATTCAGCTAATACCACGGCAAAAAGCAGGGTACTTATTGGTCATTCAAAAGGAGGGTTATTAACAGGTTATTTTTTCACCAAGCATCCTGACGTATTCAACAACTATCTGACATTAGGGCCTTCTTTTTGGTGGGACAACTACATTTTCTTCAAGTATGAAGAGCAGACAAGGGCAGCAAATAGGCAAAAAAATAACCTGGTTTTTCTTGGTTGTGGCGAACTGGACCCTCTAAATGCGCTTACGGCAATAGAATGGAATTACAGGCTCACTACATTTTATCCGAACTGTAAACACGATTTGCAGATACTCCCCAAACTGGGCCACGTACCTTCGGCTCTTGGCAATGCTGAAGCAGGACTTGACTTTTTTTTTAAAAATAAACCTTGAACTCATGAAAAAATATTATTCAATACTGATTGCTTTTCTTCTGTTGGTGAGTTTTCGCGTACAGGCACAGGACAGCCTGCAAACATTCAAGTCCAGGTCTTTTAGAAGTATCGAACTTAAAACGGGTATTGGGTTTGGGTATCCTCCCCAATTGTATAAAATTCCGATCAATGTAGTGTATCAACAAAACCTGAAAGGAGGGTTCTCGGCAATTATATATTCGGAAATTCTACACCAATCGTTCAGCGTCCCAAAACTTAATTATAACGCCAGCGAATTTCTTTTCCTGCAATCGTTGGGTATCGGCAGAACCATTGGCAACGGCCGATTCAACCATGGCTTGTATGTACTCGGAGGAGGCAGAGTTTACCGCACAACGCTGACATTAGACGAATCTGATTTCAACCAGAAATCGCTTGTGACCAGGACAGTTTCGCCCGAGTTAGGTCTGATGTACAACCTGAAAGTCGGCAGAAAACGATTCTATTATTCGACGCAATTGTATTTCGTTTTAACACCTTTGAAAAATTTTATTGAAGCCCGGCACTCTTTGATGATGGGCGTTGGCTACCGACTGAACTCCAGAAAATAAACATTTCCTACGATGAAAACTATACCGACTTTACCAGCGTCCCGGCTGAGCATACTACTGCTGGGGCTAGTCCTGTCGCTCAGTACGGTGTACGCCCAGCCGACCGGAACCCAGACAAATTCAGTCCATCGGTTCAGCACTAGTCTGGGCGGTCTGAGCGACTTCAAGCAGGGTGCTTTTCTGTTCGGCGAACTGGGTTTTGGCCTGAGCCGCCACCTCAGCTTGGCCGTCACATTGCACCGCGACGATACCCGAGAAAACTGGTCCGACGGCTCCAAAGGCTACTACTACCTGTATGCGCCTACGGTGGGGCTCCGGCTTTCGCAGCATGCCAACGGGCGCGGCCTGTTTGCCCAGGGCGGTGTTGGGTACGCGCTGGCTAACCTCCGCGTCACGGAAGCCGATGGTAGGGTTAAAACCGACGCTGGAAATGCACCCATTGCCAACTGGAAACTCGGCTACCGGTGGAGCCCGCGCTGGGGCCGAAAGCCAACCGGGCTGTTCATTGAGGGGCTGCTGAACTACTCTGTTGCGTGGCAGGACCTGGTGCTGCAAACCAGCCCCGCCCCGACCGGTTCGCCCGCCCGCCGGCCGACGCTCGATTACCACTCCTGGAACAACTACGCCGGAAAGGTAGGGCAGACGTTTCTGATTGGCATTGGGTACACATGGTAACGCTTGACTATGAGCCACTTGTTTGCACGTGTTTTGAACTGTCCGTACCTTGAAACCACCCCAATACCGTACTTGTATGCGTTTACCTGTCTTCCTATTTTGCGGACTGCTGCTGAGTTTGTTTGCCCAGCGGCTGTCGGCGCAGCCTATTCAGACTGACCGCATTCAGATAGTGCGCGATACGTTTGGCGTAGCGCACATTTTTGCCCCAACCGACGCCGAAGTGGCCTACGGACTGGCCTGGGCCAATGCCGAAGATGGGTTCGCTACGATGCAGCAGCTTTACCTGATTGCCAAAGGGCGGGCCGGTCGCCACCAGGGTGTTGGCGGGGCGTTGTACGATTTCACGCGGCAGGCTTTTCACGTACCGCAGCTGGTGCAGGAGCGCTATGAGAAAGACCAGTCGCCGGCGTTTCGCCGGTACGTCGATGGCTACGTCCAGGGACTGAACGCATATGCCGCTACTCACCCGAAGGAGGTTCTGGACAAACAGCTATTCCCGATGACCGGGGCCGATGTCCTGCAAGGGTACGTCATGGCTACCTTACAGGAGCAGGGGCTGATTGGTCAGGTAGGGCGGGTGTTCGGCGCCGGGTTCGACACGGTACGAAACCAGCCTGCCAATCTGCCGGGACGGGGCTCGAACGGACTGGCGCTGGCCCGGAAATGGTCAACCGACGGGCAGACCACCCGGCTGTTAATTAACCCGCACCAGCCCTTATCGGGAACAGGTTCCGTTTATGAGGTACACCTGTGCAGCGATGAAGGGCTGAACGTACACGGCGGCCTGTGGCACGGGTCGATGAACGCCGGAACCTTCGCCAACGAACACCTGGCCCTGATGACCACCACCAACGGCCTCGATTTTGTGGATGTGTACCAGCTTCGGGTCAACCCGGCCAATGCCCGTCAGTACTGGTTCGACGGAGCCTGGCGTGAGCTGCAGCCCGAACGCATCCGGGTAAAGACCAAGATCTGGAAGTTTCTGAAGATCAACCTCAAACGGACCATTTACCAGAGTGTATACGGCCCGGCGTTTCGCACCAAAACGGGTCTGTTTGCTCTCCGTTGCGGAGGAGCCATGCGCATCGGCATTGCCGAGCAGTTATACCGCATGAACAAAGCCCGCAATTTCTCTGAGTTCAAGCGGGCGGCCAACCAGTTTCCGTTCGAGAACTTTGTTTACGCCGATAAAAGCGACACCATCTTCCTGGTCAACAATGGGCTGGTGCCCCGGCGTAACCCCGCCTACGCGTGGCGGGCGACGCTGCCCGGCGATACCTCGGCCACGCTCTGGACGGATTTTCATGCCATCGACGACCTGGTCTGGTACCTCAACCCCCGGGCCGGTTATCTGTACAACACCAACAATACGGCCTTTCGGGCTACCGACTCAACCGAAAACCGGCAACCCCGGCACTACCCGGCCTATTTCGGCGAGCGCCATACGGTTCAGAACAACCGGGCGCTGCGGCTCGAACGGCTGATGCACGAATCTGGCCCTACGCTGTCGGACGAGGCCTTTCGCCGGCTCAAATACGACGTACAACTCCCGCCCGATAGCCCGTCTATGGCGTTTCTGGACGACATCGCCCAGCTTAGCGAGAGCGACTATCCCGACGTCGCCGACCTGATTCGCCAGCTGCGGGGGTGGGACCGCCGGTGCGTAGCCGAAAGCGAAGCCGCCGGGAGTCTGTTGGTGCTGACATGGTACTTTTACAGCCAGAAAGGGCTGTCGAACTTTTCCCGGCTCAATCGCTACGATACCGACACCTACCTGAGCGGCCTGCGGTTCACGAAAGCGTACCTGAACCGGCATTTCCGCAAACCGTCCGTCCCGATGGGCGAATTGCTCCGCTACCGGCGTGGCTCCGTTGATCTGCCCCTGTTCGGCTATCCCGATGTGCTGGCGGCTGTTACGCCTATGCCGGGGAAAGACGGCGTGTTTACGCCGGTTCAGGGCGACGGGTTCGTGATGTTCGTGTCGTTCGGCCCAACCGGTGTTTCGCTCGAAACATCACAGGCGTATGGCAACAGCAACAATCCCGGCAGCCCCCACTATACCGACCAGATGAACCTATATGTGCAACGCCGAACTAAGACCATGACGCTGAACCGGGCCGAGGTCATGCGCAAAGCCGTCCGAACGTATGCACCGGGGCATCGTTCCGGTCGTGTTAAATCATCTTAAATACACGATTATATAGACAGTATGTCAAGGACGAAGCTAAACTAACTCTGCTTTGCCAAACTTTTGGCTGTCAATTGCTTACAGATTATTCAAACGCCGGCTTTCAATTGGGTCGCCTGTACGTAGCAAAGGTAATTCCGGAGAAGACCTCTGTATCAGTTGCGTTCTCTGATTTTCCACTTGTAATCCAGCAGGAAAAATTGTTATTTTGCGGGCTAAATATTGCGCAAAAAGCGAAATGTCTGTCATTAACAAAATCAGAGAACGTTCAGGCTGGGCTGTCGGTGTTATCGCTGTCAGCTTGATTCTGTTCATTGTGGGGGGCGATCTGCTGGGTAGCCGTAGCCTGTTTGGTGGTAATAATCAGGAGGTTGGCGAGATTGCCGGCCAGTCGATCAATTACCAGGATTTCAACGCCAAAGTCGATGAACTTCGGGCGCAGTTTGAGCAGCAGACCGGACGCGCTCCGTCTGAGCAGGACCTGGCTCAGCTTCGTGAACAGGCCTGGAATCAGTTCGTATTCGAAATTGCCTATCAGGAGCAGTTTGATAAGCTCGGTCTGGAGGTGTCGGAGCAGGAACTGGTTGACATGGTGCAGGGTAACAACATCAGCCCCGCCGTTCGGCAAGCCTTCACAAATCCGCAGACAGGTGTTTTCGACAAGAGCGCCATCATCAATTACCTCAAGGGACTCCGGAATCTGCCTCCGCAGCAACAGGCCGCCTGGGCTAACTTCGAGGCTAATCTTAAGCAGGATCGCCTGCGGGAGAAATACGAAAACCTGATGCGCCTGTCGGTGTTCGCAACGACCGCCGAAGCGCAGAAAGAATACCAGGCTCAGAATTCAAAAGCTGACATCAAGTTTCTGTTCGTGCCGTATTATACCATCAACGACACAACTGTGAAGGTGACGGATTCGCAGCTTCAGGACTATCTGAACAAGCACAAGGATGAATACGTGGGTGCCAATACCCGCACCATCCAATACGTAACGTTCTCGGTTGCGCCGTCAAAAGAAGACAGTGCTGGCCTGTATAATGAAATTAAAACCCTTGCACGGGGTCTGGGGGCCGCAAAGAATGATTCGACTTTTGCTTTGCAGAACAGCGACGTTCGTGTACCGCTTTATCTGACAGCTGGCGAAATGCCGGAACAGCTCCGCGCATCGATCCCGACGTTCTCGGCGGGTGGTATCTACGGTCCGTTCCGCGAAGGCAATACGTATTTTATTTACAAATACGGTGGTACCAAGCGTGACACCAACTTTACGGCCCGGGCCAGCCACATCCTGATTCGCCCGACGGCGCAGACCGATTCTGCGAAAGCCGATGCTCGTCGGCGGGCCGAGGCCTTGTTGCAACAGATTCAGGGCGGTGCCAGTTTCGAAGCCCTGGCGCAAACCAACAGTGCGGATGGGTCAGCCCAGAACGGTGGCGATCTCGGCTATTTCAAAGACAACGGCCAGATGGTGAAACCATTTGAATCGGCGGTGTTTGGAGCTACCAGCGCCGGTCTTATTCCGCGGATTGTTGAAACGGATTTCGGCTACCACATCATCAAAGTAACTGAGCCGAAAACGAACGTACTGTACCGCATTGCAGCTATTGGTAAAACCATCGCCCCGAGTCAGACTACCCGCGACGAAGCCCTGCGGAAAGCGGATGAGTTCGCGGCCAGCGTACAGACAAAGGAAGAGTTTGATGCCAAAGTGAAGGAAGATAAATCGCTGGTCGTTGCTACGGCCGAGCGGATTCCGGAAGGTGCTAACCAGATCAACGCCCTGACCGGCTCAGAAGTGCGTCAGGTAGTACGTTGGGCATTTGACGATAAAACTGATCTGAACAGCGTATCCGAGCCGTTCGAGGTGGGTGACCAGTACGTGATTGCGGTCCTGACTAACAAGACGGATGAGGACGATGTGAAAGTAGACGACTATCGCAGTGAGCTGACGACCAAAGTTCGCAACGAACTAAAGGCCGAGCAGATTCTGAACAAACTGGGTAATGCCAGCGGCTCACTGGAAACTATTGCACAGAAGTACGGTGCGGGCGCTCTGGTCGAAACCGTAACGGATGTTAACCTGGCTACGGGCTTCCTGCGCAGCGCTGGTGTTGATCCGGTTGCGTTGGGTAAAGCCTTCGGTCTGAAACCGGGCAAACGGTCGAAGCCATTCGCTGGCGATGGTGGTGTGTTAATCGTAGAAACGTCTAAGCTAACGCCAGCTCCTCCGGTTGCTGACTACGCACTGTATAAAAATCAGATTCAGCAGAACACATCGGCACGGACGAGCTTCTACATCAACGAAGCGATTAAAGAGGCCGCTAAGATCGAAGATCGCCGGGCAAGGTTTTATTAAGCATATAACGTAATGTAAGAATCCCCGCTGGGTTTGCCATTTTGGCAAACCCAGCGGGGATTCTGCTATTTGACCTGTTCCTTCAGGTACGCGACCATCTTCGCCAGCGCCCGCGACCGGTGGCTGATCTCATTCTTTTCGTCCAGGTTCATCTCGGCAAAGCTCCGGTCGTAGCCTTCTGGTTGAAACACCGGGTCGTAACCAAAACCGCCCGTACCGCGTGGCTCCGTCAGGATATGCCCCTCGATGGTGCCTTCAAACTGGTGTTCAACGCCATGCAGAATCAGGGTAAAAATCGTTTTGAAACGGGCCTTGCGGTTCTGAAAAAGCTGACCAGCCAGGTTTTCCAGCAGCTTTTCGATGTTTTTGGCGGCATCGCGTGTTCCCGAATAAAAAGCCGAGTCGACGCCCGGTTCGCCGTCGAGTACGTCGACCTCTAGGCCCGAATCGTCGGCGAAGCAGGAAATACCGAAATTAACCCATACGTATTCAGCCTTCTGGCGTGAGTTGCCGGCAATGGTTCCACTGGTTTCCGGTAGTTCATCCGTACAGCCAATATCGGCCAGTGTTTTCAACGTAAAGGCATCACCCAGGCGAGCCGTTACTTCCTTTAGCTTGTTCGTGTTGTTGGTGGCAAAGCAGAGTTCCATAGAGCAAATAAAAAAGCCGTTCATAGTAAAACTACGAACGGCTTAAAAGAACAATTAAATCTTATTGAATTCTAACAACTGTGATTTCAAATATCAAGGGTGTATAGGGTAAAATTCTATACGTATTAGTTGTTTGATCAAAGCTACCTGTAGCGCCATAACCAAGCGCCGATGGGAAAATCAGGGTCGCTTTTTCACCAACCCGCAGTTTTGTCACGCCATTCTCAAACCCCGGAACCACAGCTCGGGTACCTACCTGAAACGAAAAGGATCCATCCGATCTGGAGTCAAAAACAGTCCCATCAGGGCGCTTACCCGTGTAATTAACAAAAACAGTTTTACCCGTCGTTACCTGCACTGAATCCGGGCGCGATTGCGTGACGGCTACCCGAAGTCCATCGTCCGTCTTCTGAGTGACGTTGATCTTATTCGTACTAATGTATTCTTCAATCCGTTGTTCTTCGGTCCGCACGCTGACAATACGCAAATCATACCGTACTGGTGCGTATTGAGGTAATAAAAGTGTTCCTTCACGGTTGCCGTCCTGCGCTGATGGCACCAGCAACGTAGCTTCTTCACCGGCGCGTAGTTTCAAAACACCAGCGTACAGGCCGAGCGTGATACCAACGGTGTTAGCACCGGCCAACGCCACCGTTCTGGGATTATTCGCAGCAATGTCGGTGCTATCGACAATCACATTATCCAGCCGACGGGCAATGTAGTGATACTTCACCTGATCGCCTACTTTGGGCTCCTGACCGTTCGGCACGGTCTTGGTTTTGACAAAGTAAATGCCCTCGGCTGTTTTTTCTGCGTTCAGGTTATTCTGCGTGAGATACTGTTGAATCTCCGCTTCGTTTTCGCGCTGTTTGCGGTCGATCAGGGCTTCGCCGGGCTGCTGGCAGGAACTTACCAGAATGGACGAACCCAAAAATAAAACCGATAATGTCTGCAGAGAATTTAATCGCATTGTCTTACGCTGCTAAATGCTTGTTTACCAAAGCGGGCGATACGTATCGCCCGCTTTGAGATAACGAAAAAATAGGAATTCAGGTGCCCGGAACGAGCCAACAGATTAGTTAGCCGTTGGGTTTTTCTGAATGTCGATCAGTTCAATGTCGAACAGCAGCACCGAGTTTGGCGGAATGCTCTGGTTGCCCTGCGGACCATATGCCAGTGTCGACGGAATGATCAGGGTTGCCTTCTCGCCTTTGTGCATTTTCATCACGCCTTCTTCCCAGCCCGGAATCACCTGGCCTACACCAATCGGAAACTGAGCTGGTTTGCCCTGCGCCTGCGGGTTCGTACGTGAGCTGTCGAAAACTTTACCATTCAGGAGCTTACCCGTGTAATGAACCTGCACGATGTCACCCCGCGACGGCGTTGGGCCTGAACCCGGCTGCGTCACGACGTAGTAGACACCGGAATCTGTTTTCTGAGCTTTGTCGCCCAGGTTCTGCTTGGCGATGTAGTCGGCGATGGTTTTCGCATCAATGCCTTTCTGTTTCTCAAAAGCACTGGCCTGCGCTTTCTGGTATTCTTCCTGCGATTGGATATCAACCACTTTTACGGCGATACCGATGTCCGTACCTTTCTGAACGCCCGGGGGCAGTGGTTGCATAGCCCGCGTAAAGAGCGAATCGGCACTGACGTAGAACGTAGCGCTGTCGCCTTTGGTGAGCATGGTCAGACCTTCTTCATAGCTGCCCTTAAACGGCGGAACCTGGAGCAGCATCTGGAACGGAGCACCTTCTTTGTGCGTATCCCGCAACACCGAATCCTTGCTGTTCAGCAGGGTCAGGTGCATGGTCATAATGTCGCCGACTTTTCCTTTGCGGCCACCTTCATTTTGCTCGTGAATCTGGTATTTTAAGCCATTTTGCGTCACCTCGACGCGGTTTTTCCCGCAAGCAGCTACTACGGCGACTAAAAGGGCGGCTTTCCCGAAATTTTTGAAAAACATGAGAGAGTTACTGGGTTATAACACTAATCTAAAAAACGTCAGAACATACAGTAAAGGTACAGACCGACAAGGATTTAAGTTCAATAGCAATCGCTTACACCATTTCCAGTAGCTGTTGCTGATACTGCGGCAGTACGGCCAGCAGCCGACGTTCGGTTTCTGCGAGCGACTGTCTGGAACGGCCACCAGCCGCGTTTTTGTGGCCACCGCCCTCAAAATGACTACTGGCCAGTTCGCGAACCGAAAAATCACCCACCGACCGGAACGACAACCGGACTTCATCACCCCGATCGATCAGAATAGCCGCCATGACCACACCTTCGACCGAAAGGGCATAGTTGACCATGCCTTCTGTATCGCCGGTTTTGGACCGGTATCGTTTCAGTTCGCTGTCCGTCAGGGTGATGTAGGCAAATTTGTACTGAGGCAATACGTTCAGTTTCTCGTTCAGTACGTAGCCCAGCAGGCGAAGTTTATCGAGCGAAACGTTGTCGAAAATACGCCGGTGAATGCTGCTGACATCAATACGGAGATCGACCAGTTCGGCAGCCATCCGGTGTACGTTGCCTGTGGTAGTTGGGTGCCGAAACGAACCCGTGTCCGTCATGAGGCCGGCATACAGACATTCGGCAATCGGAACGTCGATTTCGTCTTTGTCGCCCAACTGAACGATCAGCCGGAAAACGAGTTCAGCCGTTGCAGCCGCCGTTGAGTCCCACAACGCCAGATCAGCAAAGGATTCGGGTTCGAGATGATGGTCAATCAACACCTTACGGGCGCGGCTTTGCCGGACCATAGGGCTAAGTTCACGAATGCGGTCGAGGCTCGAAAAATCCAGGCAAAAAATAACGTCAGCTTCTTCGAACAGGCGGGCAACGGTAACACGCACCTTTTCATCAAAGGCAATGACTTTATCATTACCAGACATCCATTGCAAACTCAGTGAATAATCGGTCGGCGTAACAACGGTTACCCGGTGGCCCCGTTTCCGGAGGTAACCAGCCAGGCCCAGCGACGATCCCATCGCGTCGGCGTCGGGGTTTTGATGCGTTGTAATCAGCACCGTTTGCGGCTGATCAATCAACGCGCCAATCGCTTCAATATCCTGCATACATAAACAGCCACCCGGCTGTAATCAAAATTCAAAAATACGAATAATTTGGATATCAAGCGGGTAAAGCTGAACAGTCGGGCAGAGGTTAGGTGCCAGGAAGGGCGCCATCGGCTGCACACGTGGCTTTGTAGCTGAAAGTTAGTAGCTTTGCACCCAAATAAAATTTGGATTATACCCCTAATGGCGACTAACCGTACGTTTACCATGATTAAGCCCGATGCCGTAGAGGCAGGGTACACCGGTGCAATTATAAAAATGATTGAAGAAGCGGGATTTCGGATCGTAGCAATGAAGAAAACCCAGCTAACAAGCGAGCGGGCCGGTCAGTTTTATGCGGTTCACCGTGAGCGTCCTTTCTACAATGACCTGCGTACATATATGTCGTCCGGAGCCATCGTTCCGATGATTCTGGAAAAAGAGAACGCAGTAGCCGACTTCCGTAAACTGATCGGAGCCACGAACCCCGCCAATGCGGAAGAAGGCACAATTCGCAAGCTGTACGCAAAATCGATTGAAGCCAACGCGATTCACGGCTCCGACTCAGACGAGAACGCCGAGATTGAAGGGAATTTCTTCTTCTCAGGTTTAGAGAAGTACTAACCTCGTATAAAGCCTGTTGTTCGGGATTCACTGCTGTTCAACCCTGCTGGGTAGTTCAGCCGTTGAACCTCCAACTACAGGCTTTACTCTTTTTTCGTAATACTTACAGAAATCCCGCAGGTCGCATACCTCACACTTCGGCGACCGGGCCAGGCAGACGTACCGGCCGTGCAGAATCAGCCAGTGGTGCGATTTGTAGACGTATTCTCTGGGAATATGAGCAACGAGGGCTTTCTCAACGGCCAGTGGCGTCGTTGCTGTTAAGGGGGCCAGGCCCAACCGGTGCGATACCCGGAATACGTGCGTATCGACCGCCATCGTCGGCTGGTTGTACACGATTGATAAAATTACGTGGGCCGTTTTTCGACCAACGCCCGGTAGTGTCTGTAGTGCTTCAACCGTCGACGGAATCTCCCCGCCAAACCGTTCCATCAGCATCCGGGCCATACCGACCAGGTGTTTGGCTTTATTGTTGGGATACGAGACACTTCTGATGTAGCTGAATACCTCTTCAACCGAAGCCGCGGCCAGTGATTCAGGCTCCGGAAAACGGGCAAACAGAGCCGGAGTTACCTGATTGATACGTTTGTCGGTACACTGAGCCGACAGAATCACCGCGACCAGCAACTCGTAAGGATTGCTGAAGGTCAACTCCGTTTTCGG
Source organism: Fibrisoma montanum (assembly GCF_003583365.1). Taxonomy (GTDB): domain Bacteria; phylum Bacteroidota; class Bacteroidia; order Cytophagales; family Spirosomataceae; genus Fibrisoma; species Fibrisoma montanum. The sequence continues at coordinate 873,621 of NZ_QXED01000001.1, read as the reverse complement.
TTCCGGAAAGTGCTGGGTGAAGTAGTCAAGAAAACGGCGGAATCGTTCTTTTTTCTGCATAACAAAACGGACGCCAAACGCTGGAACCGGACTTTCAATACTGAATAAGTCCAGTTCCAGTGTTTAACGTCTGGGAAAACAAAACCCAACGGCTTGCTACGACTGTAGCTTCGCTGCTGGGTTTGGCGGATAATTCCGGGAATAGGCAAGAATGGACTCAACCGTGCTGGCGCGTGGCTGGCGTTCAATCTTGTTCATCAGCGCCCGAAGTTCGAGGGCGTCCAGGAAGAAGGTCATTAACTCCGGTTCTGACATCAGAGCGTCTTCGATGAGTACGTTTTCCTCTACTGAGGTTTCCTCATAGACGTACCGGATTACATCATCTTGGGTAAAAGTTTTTATCATAGCTCGGCGAACGTTTGCTAAGTTGCTTGCGCAGATTAATCAGCGCATAACGCATACGTCCCAAAGCCGTGTTGATACTTACACCGGTCGCGTCGGCAATTTCCTGGAAACTCATTTCCTCATAGTGCCGCATGATAAGCACCTGCCGCTGTTGCTCCGGCAACCGCTGGATCAACTCGCGCAAATGCTCGTGTGTCTCCTGCCTGATCTGAAGTGATTCTACTGAATCTTCTGCAAATTCGAGCGTGTTGAACACACTGCTTCCGTCTTCAAACACCACATTGGGGTAGCGTTTATCTTTTCGGAAATAGTCAATGGCCAAGTTGTGGGCGATCCGAATAATCCAGGGCAGAAACTTGCCTTCTTCGTTGTATTTACCAGACTTGATGGTTTCGACCGCTTTTATGAACGTGTCCTGCATCAAATCTTCGGCTACGTACTGATCTTTAACAATCAAATAAATAGTCGTGTAAATCTTCGACTTGTGCCGTTGCAACAACTTTGCAAAGGCCTTTTCATTACCACGGATGTACAGGGAAATCAGCTCACTGTCGTTTACCTGGGCTTTTTCCATTTTCAGTAAGACAATTAGGTAACGTAGAGCTTTGCTTCGATAGTGTGTGATGGGGTTAAGTTTTTTCCAATCGTGGTAATCCGGGCTATAAAAATAAGAGATTTAATGCCTCATTTGCAAACCTATAGGCAAAATATTTGCCAAAAAATGCAATACTACCGAAAAATAAATTGTCGATCACGCAAAACAGCATTAAAATGAGGTATTTTGGAATAGCCAAGTTTTTTCGCTGAATTGTTCTATTTACGGCTTATTCGTTAGTATAGATTCTAAATAATCGGTAATCGTTTAAATTGCTTGAAAAATTTTTTGAACGGTTGGCAGACGATTCGTCACTACTGGTGCGCAGTTCATACGGCAAAACTAACAATTCATTCGGATAACCAAAGATTTTGACCGTTAAACAATTGATAATCTGACTACAGTGTTTACTTTTAAGCTTCGTATTAACGACTATCGTTCAATACGTAACCTGATGAGATCACTGGCGCTTTGGATTGGTTTGCTGATGTGGTGCACAACTTGTTTTGCACAGCGCTCAGTATTGCCCGAAGTGAACTTCGACCGCCGGGGTGATCATCACTACATGGATAGCCTGCGAACACTGGGGCATCAATATTTGCGATCTACCGAATCGGCTACGCCCCGGCGTCGTCGGGATACGCTGCAGCTGGAAGGCCTGCGCTACCTGGCCGTCGTCTTCAAACAGTGGGGGGCTAATCCAAATGACAGCAGTTATCACTACGCCCACCGGCTGGTTCAGCAGGCTCAGCAGGCTGGTCATGTATTGTACCAGGTGCGCGGGCTGATGCTGGAGGAGTTCTACTTCCGCATTCGGAAAAACGATTTTCCCAAGGCACTGCAAATTAACCAGCAGGCGTCTGCGCTGGCTGCAACGCTTCCCCATGCTACGTCGCCCCTGTGGCAGGTGAAAATGAACATGGGCGACATTTATGCGTTGCTGAAAGATTACCCAAACGCGCTGCACAGCTACCGGGCGGTGCTGACGCTACTGCCCCAGAATACGCTCGTATCGAAGCAGAATCGACGATTACTGCTGGCGCAGGCTACCAGCCAGATTGGGGAGGTGTTTGAACGGCAACAGCGCTACGATGCCGCTCAGGCCCAGTTTGAGGAAAGCCGGCGTATTACCCGCGAGACGACGTCGCAGACCAACATTGCGTATGCTGAAGAGCGGCTCGGTGATTTTTACATAGCTCGCCAGCAGTTTACCAGAGCCGTTCCTTATTACGACAATGCGCTGGCCGTCTGGAAACGGCTGAATAACGTGGTGGGCGAAGCGTCGGTGTGGGCGCGTCTGGCTGAGTGTTACGCCCAGACGGGGCAGCCTGCTCTGGCCATCAGCTACGGTGAAAAGGCGATGGCGGTTGCCCGGGAGCGCGAAAACCTGAGGATCCGGCAAATGGCCAGCCAGGCGCTCTACCGGGCGTATCGGGCCGATGGACAAACCGAAAAGGCACTCGCTCAATTTGAAGATTTTAACATGGTTAAGGATAGTCTGAACCGGCAGAAACGGATCGAGGAGATACTGGCTATGCAAAATCAGTATGCGATCAGTAAGGTTCGGGATGAAGCCGAAAAACGGGAGCTTATCCAGCAGAAACAACTGATTAATATTCGGCGCCAGGCTGAAATTGCGCGGTTGCGGGCCGAAGCGGAGCGAGAACAACTGGCTGGTGAAGCCCGCATGAGCCAGCTGCAGCAACGTATTGAAACTGAACGGCTTCGGGCCGAAGCCGAAAAGAGCCGGATTGAACACCGGGCGCGGATCGATACCCTGAGCCGGGATATTGAGCGGGAATCGCTGATGCGAACTTTCCTGACCATGGGGTTGGTGATGTTCCTGATTTTCGCCATCGTTTACTTCCGTAAGAGCCGGCTGATTGCCCGCCAGAAACAGCAGATTGAAGAACTGAACCGGGGCCTGGAGGATAAAGTCGCCATCCGGACGGCGGAGCTGCAACTGGCTAACGATCAGCTCCGGGCCAAAAACCGTGAGATTCAGGAAGCGTTGCTACGCGGGCAGACGCTGGAGCGAAAGCGGATGGCGGCCGACCTGCACGATAGTCTGGGAGGGTTGCTGAGCGCCATTCGGGGGAGTTTGTCGGCGCTGAATCCCACCCGGCTGTCGGAGTCGGAGCAGCGGATTTATCAGAATCTCCAACTGATGACCAAAGAAGCTTTTGCCGAAATTCGCTACCTGTCTCATAACCTGCAGCCTGACGAGCTGGAGAAGCAGGGTTTGTCAGAAGCACTCGTTCGGCTCACCGACAAGTTAAATTTGATGCAGCAGATTACGTTCCGGCTCGATACAACCGAACTGACACGCCTGGATAAACTAACCGAATTCAACCTCTATTCAATCTGTATCGAACTGTGTAGCAACATTCTGCGCCATTCAGAAGCCACAGAGGCCGACATCCTGTTCCGACGTTTCAACGGTGAACTGAACATGATCGTCAAGGATAATGGGCGGGGACTGGAGCGGGTCGATGCATCGGGTATGGGGCTGCGGAACATTCAGGCCCGCACAGAAGCCATGAATGGACGCTACGAAGTGCATTCGGGCGCTGGCGAAGGAACGACCTTTATTTTTATCCTGCCTACCTCTTCGGATATGGCAACGGTTTAACGGGGCGGTGTTACCTTTGGCCCTGAATTCAATCCGTTGTCATGAAGTTCAAAAAGCACGTTTTTATCTGTACAAACCAGAAACCGGCCCCTAAAAAGTCCTGCGGGGAAGAGCATGGTCTGCAATTGGTTGAAGCCTTCAAGCAAGCCCTGAAAGACCGGGGGTTGCAAATTGAGATTCGCGCCCAACGGACCGGATGCCTCGATGCCTGTGCGTTTGGGCCGGCCCTGGTGGTGTATCCTGAGGGGACTTATTACGGCAATGTACAATTGTCGGACGTAGAGGAAATTGTCGAAAGTCACCTGGTGAATGATCAGCCGGTGGAGCGGTTGAAGCTGCCGGTTTAAGTGTAGAAAGTTCAGGTTCCAGGTGTCAGGTCTGCGCCAAAGTCCAGCCGCTCCGGACTTGATACCTGGAACAATTAATGTCCTAGGTCGTAACGGTATGTATAAACATCTTTTTTTCGATCTGGATCATACGCTGTGGGATTTTGACCGTAACTCGGCCGAATCGATCGCGGAAATCTATGATTCATTTGGGTTAGTTAAGCTCGGAGTTAGTTCAGCCGAGGAATTTAGTCGTCACTTCATTGAAATCAACCACAAGCTCTGGGCCGATTACGATAAGAACATAATTACTCATTCGTATATCCGCGAGAACCGCTTTCCGCTCGTGTTTCAGGCGCTGGGCATTGCCGATACAACTTGCTGCGCGGATCTGAACGATGAATACCTGCGGTTGCTGCCCCGTAAGCCACACCTGCTCGACTCGGCCCGGGAAGTGCTGGACTACCTGACCGGCCGCTATACCCTGCACATCATTACCAACGGATTTGCTGAAATTCAGGCCGTAAAGCTCGATAGCGCCGAAATTGCCCACTATTTCACCTACGTAGTAACCAATCAGGAAGCGAACGCCAAGAAACCTGATCCGCTTATTTTTCAGTACGCGCTGTCGGTCAGCGGGGCGGCCCTGGAAGAGAGCCTGATGATCGGCGACAACTACGAAGCGGATATTCTCGGCGCTAAGGCGGTGGGTATGGATACCGTATTTTACAACACCCGGGGTCAGATTGTGCCCGATCCGCCGACGTACACCATTCAGCACTGGAAAGAACTGATGGCTATTCTGTGAGTCAGTAAGAGCGATACCCACACGACTTTTGCAGGCATGAAGCTACGTAACCCCACCTTTTTCTGTTGCCTTTTTCTGTTGTCGCTTGTCTCGCGGGCGCAAACGGTCGATGTCTGTGTATACGGCGGTACGTCGGCGGGCGTTATGGCTGCCTACGCGGCCAAAAAAGCGGGAAAGTCCGTCATTCTGATCGAGCCGGGACGGCATCTGGGTGGGTTGTCGTCGGGGGGACTCGGTGCCACGGATATCGGCAACAAATTCGCAATAACAGGACTGGCGCGTGATTTTTACCGCCGGATCGGCAAACACTATGGTCGGCTGGAGCAATGGACGTTTGAGCCGCACGTAGCCGAAAACGTGTTCGGGCAATATCTGAAACAAGACAACGTACCGGTGTTAATGAACTACCGGCTGGCGGGGGGGCGTAAAGACGGAAGTAAACTGCTGGCCATTGAACTTGAGCAGTCGGATTTGCCCCGCAAACAAACGAACCGAACCATACAAGCCAGGCAGTTCATCGACTGCACCTACGAGGGTGACCTGATGGCTTTTGCCGGAGTTAGCTTCACGGTCGGGCGCGAAGCCAACAGCCAGTATGGCGAAACCTGGAACGGCGTGCAGTATCTCGACAAGCACCAGTTTCCTGATGGGGTGGACCCGTACGTTATCCCCGGCAAACCCGAAAGCGGATTGCTCTACGGCATCAGCGACACCAAACTGACTCCCGACGGCTCGGGTGATGCCGCTGTGCAGGCGTATAACTACCGCCTGTGCCTGACCGACGACCCCAAGAATAAGATTGACATTACGCGACCGACCAACTACGATTCGACCCGCTACGAGTTGCTGCTTCGACAGATCGAGAAAAAGGTCCCGAAGGAGCTAACCTGGAATCTGATGCACTTCGTGTCCATGCCAAATCGCAAGACGGATATTAACAACTGCGGTGGTTTTTCGACGGATATGATCGGTGCTAACCATGACTACCCAAACGCCAGTTATGAGCGTCGGGCGCAGATCATCAACGAACACGAAGCGTATACCAAGGGGCTGCTGTACTTCATCGGCCACGACCCCAGGATGCCGAAACACCTCCGCGACGAGATGCGTCAATGGGGGTACCCTAAGGATGAATACGTGGATAATGAGCACTTTTCCCACCAGTTATACATCCGCGAAGCCCGGCGGCTGGTGGGTGAGTACGTTATGACCCAGGCCAACTGCGAGGGGAAAGCGAAGGTGGAAGACGGCGTTGGAATGGCGGCCTATACCATGGATTCCCATAATTGCCAGCGCCTGATCGTCGAGAAAAACGGCGTAAAAATGGTCAAGAATGAGGGCGATGTTCAGGTAGGCGGCTTTCCACCCTACCCGGTCAGCTACCGGGCGCTCGTTCCGAAGCGAGGACAGTGCCAGAATCTACTGGTACCGGTCTGTTTATCGGCCAGCCACATTGCTTATGGTTCGATTCGGATGGAGCCGGTCTTCATGGTACTGGGGCAGGCAGCGGCTCTGGCTGCCTGTCAGGCCATTGACGAACAAAAAGCCGTGCAGGCCATTAACGTAACGAAACTACAGGCCCGGCTGGCAAACGATCCACTGTTGACCGGCAGCCTTCCGGAGATACTGATCGACAACGACGATACCAATCGGGTCCGGTTAACGGGCCAGTGGAAACGCGAGACCCAGGGCGGCAAATACGGTACGTCGATGCTGGTGCATAGCGCAAAAGATAAGTCTGGCTCCGTTCAGTTCATGCTGCCGGATAACCGTCCTGGCCGGTACGCTGTTTACGTGTACAATCCGGTTTTGTCGGGCGGAGGAGGAAACCCCGGCGAATATGGACTACAAACGGAGAAGGCCAGCCGGGTAACGATACGTCTCCACGATGGCCAGTCGGTTAAGCAACTCAGTTTGAATCAGCAGCCACAGGCCAACGACTGGATCAGCCTCGGCGAACACCGGTTACAGAAAGGCTCAGCCCCGTTTCTGGAGCTTAGCAGCGACGGAGCAAACGGCGTCGTTGTGGCCGATGCAATCTTATTTATTCCTGTCAATTAACTGATTTCATGCAACTTCAACAAACTACGGCCATCGTCACTGGAGGGGCCTCCGGCTTAGGCGAGGCTACCGTCCGGCTTCTGTCCCAGCATGGGGTAAACGTCGTTATTCTGGACCTGAACGAACAACGCGGCCGGGCACTGGCCGAAGAACTTGGATCAACTACGCGCTTCATCAAAACGGACGTAACCAGCGAAGCCGACGTACAGGCCGCCGTTGATCTGGCCGTTCAGACGTTCGGCGGGCTGCACATCAACGTCAACTGTGCGGGGATTGCCGAAGCTCGTAAAACCATTGGTAAGGTCGATGGTGTGTATGGACCCCATGCACTGACGGCTTTTGAGAAAAGTGTCAAGATCAACCTGATCGGAACGTTCAACGTTATCCGGCTGGCGGCTTTCGCCATGGAAAAAAACGAGCCGAACCATGAGGGCGAACGGGGGGTCATCATCAATACGGCATCGGTAGCGGCCTACGACGGTCAGATCGGACAGGCGGCCTACTCGGCGTCGAAAGGCGGAATCGTCGGCATGACGTTACCCATCGCCCGTGATCTGTCCCGGTCGGGCATTCGGGTCATGACGATCGCCCCCGGTCTGTTCGAAACGCCGTTGCTGGCCGGACTGCCCGAAGAAGCCCGGTTGTCGCTGGGCCAGCAGGTACCGTTTCCTTCGCGACTCGGCCGACCGGCCGAATATGCGCAATTAGCAAAGGCCATTATCGAAAATCCGATGCTGAACGGCGAAGTCATTCGCCTGGATGGGGCCATCCGGATGGCCCCCAAATAGAATCGGGTTGCCGGAGCCAATTGGAGTTATCACACTCCCTGGAAAAACTATCATTTTTGCCAGCTTTAGCAACCGCCTAGTAAATGCAGCAAGAATAATTGGTGGTATCCTCTAATTTGTCGTTACGTAATCAGGCGGCTGTTAATCAGTCTCTTGTAACAGATTCCCGTTCGATTGCCGATTGGTGCGATCTGGTCCCGTTTAACTATCGAGACGCCGATGATGAACCGATTTAGAAAAACACTACCAATGAACGCATTTGCAGCCCTACTGCTGACGTTGCTGCTGTCTAACTGCAAGCCCGCAGAGGACAAACCAACTGCTCCCGCCCCGACCCCTCAACCCGGGTCAAGCGTGTTCAAACCTAAGTTTATCATTGATAAATCGGGGCTGCACGATGGGGTAGCGATGGGCGTTAAGCCCGGGGATACCATTGGCATTAAAGCCGGCGAATACACGTTCTTCCGATTTCGGAACTTTACGGGCAGTGAGGATAAGCCTATTGTGTTTATTAACTACGAAGGGCTTGTGCGGGTGTACTCGACCGAGGTTAATCAGAGTAACGTATCGTTTTCTTCGTCGCGCTATTTCGTCCTGACGGGTCAAGGAGCCGCTAACATTCCCTATGGTTTTAAAATTGGGGCTCCTTACAAAGATGTAAGTGCCCTGGTTATTGCCGGCAAAAGCTCCGACGTAGACATCAATCGGGTAGAGATCGACACGGCTGGTTTCGCCGGGATCATGGCCAAAACCGACCCCGCGGCCAATGACCCGACTACCTGGCGCGGTAACTTTACGATGTACAACGTCAAGGTTCACCATAACTACGTCCACGATACGCGGGGCGAAGGCCTGTATATCGGCAATTCCTTCTGGAATGAGGGCGTGAATAAAACTCTTTTTCCGCACGAGATTCAGGGGCTGGAAATCCACCATAACCTGATTGAGCGGGCGGGCTGCGAAGGGATTCAGTATGCCTGTGCAGCCAATAGTTCAGTGCATGACAACAAAGTGAAAACGTCGGGTCTGTCACCGTTTGCCGCCTACCAGGACAATGGCGTGCAGATTGGCGGGGGCGTTTCGGGTGAGTTTTACAATAATGAAATCGATAAAGCCCGCAACATCGGACTAATCATTGTCGGGCACCGGGGTCCACTGAACGTGTACAATAACCTCATCACTAATTCGGGCACCTGCGGTGTCTTCGTCGATGAACGGGCTAACTCAGTGCCTGGTGTTAGCATCAAATTCACGAACGTAACCGTCGACGGTGCTGGTGAAGACGCCTTCCGGTTTTATAACGAGACCCAGAAAAACGAGGTGAGTAAGACGGTCACGCGAAATTATAAACGGTTTCTGTTCGACCGTTCTCCCAAAACGGTTCCTCTCGTTGAATCCGGCAACTACGACGGCACCGGTGCAGCACCCAAAGGGGTTGGTTACCAGCCATCGAATTGATACTGGGTATTACCCCCAACCCCCTGAAGGAGGCTAAACCATCCGGGTCTTTCAGCCCCCTCCAGGGGTGGGGGTAATACATGAATAACACGGATATGAGTAGCCAGCCAGGCCTACAACAGAAAAGCCACTGCTCAAGCAGTGGCTTTTCTGTTGTAGCACGTCGAGACGATCTATCGCGCCGAAACCAATTCAATTTCGAAAACGATTGGTGCATAGGGCGGGATGACGTACCGGCCTGAGTTTGGCGGATTCTGCGCGCCGGCCGTTCCGTAAGCCAGGGACGAAGGCAGAATGATGATGGCCTTTTCACCAACGTTTAGCCGGGCCAGTCCTTCTTCAAATCCAGGGACAAATTTGGTCTGTCCTACTACTTTATCCGTCAAGCCACTGTCGAACGGCGTTAAGCCACGTAGTAATTTTCCCGAATAACTGATCTGTAAGTTCTGTCCGGTGTTTGGGGCTGCAGCCGAAGGTACCGTTTTGGTTTTAACAAAGCGCAGTCCACTGGCCGTTTTTTCGACGTTGGTCAATTTAGCCCGCTTGATGTATTCATCGATCTGTTCGTCTTCGGTGCGCGACCGCAGGAACGTAACATCAAACCGAACGGGTGAATAAGCGGGTAATTTGTCGCCAACGGCCTGATTGCCGTACGCCAGGTTATACGGCACCAGCAACGTAGCTTTTTCGCCTTCGCGCATCAGCCCGATGCCATCCTGAAGCCCCGGCAGGAATAGGTATTGATTCGTGAACTGGTAGTAAACGGCCGAGTCTTTACGGGTACTGTCCAGAAACTCGTCATTCAGATTATAGAGCTTAAACATAAACTCGACTTCGTCTCCAATCTGAGCTTTCTTTCCGTTGGGATTGGGCGTAGTAATGACGTAATACAGGCCCTTATCGGTACGCTGTACTGTCAGGTTTTTCTTGGTTGCGTAGGTCTGTATCTGAGCATCGTTATCCGGAATCTCTGTTGAATCGAGCGAATTCATACAGCCAGTCAAACCTGCCAGTAACAGCGCGCTACCAATTAAAGCTTTTGATGTACTCATGAAATGAAGTTATCAAACAAATATGTTTCTCAACACGTATTGACCCCTTAAGGTGCGAAAGCGTTGGTAAGCTTCTTAAATAATTTTAATTTATCACCAGACTTTCGCCATTTTTTAACGCCCGAAAGCGCTCGGCAGGTATCCCCCTGGCGACCAAAGCTTTCGATAAATCGACGACTGGCTCGTTTTCGCCGTCGTCGGCCAGCGGGAACGTACCGAAGTGAATGGCTACGGTCCGCTCCGCCCGCACATCCTCATGAATCTGTACCGCTTCGGCCGGCGAACAATGCACCGGCGACATGAACGAAGGCGGTTTGTAAGCACCGATCGGAATCAGGGCCAGACGGAGTGGACCGAATTGCCGGCCAATTTCCTTAAAGAATGCTCCATAACCTGAGTCGCCGGCAAAATAGATGCGCCCGGCCGCTTTGGTATCCAGCACGAATCCGGCCCATAACGTAGCGTTCCGGTCAAATATGCCGCGGCCGGAAAAGTGCTGCGCCGGTACGCAGTGAACCGTAACACTGTCGTTGTAGACAGCCGACTCGCGCCAGTCGAGCTGCGTTACGTTCCGGCAGCCCTGCTGATCCAGAAACGTCTTGACGCCAAGCGGACAAAAGACCCGTGGCTGATCACGGGCGCAGATTTTCTGCACGGTGCCGATATCGAGGTGGTCCCAGTGGTTGTGGCTCAGCAGCAGGATGTCGATGCGGGGCAGCTCATCGAAACGGATACCGGGTGGCTGATTCCGCCTGGGGCCCGCAAACTGAAAAGGGCTCACCCGTTCGTAGTAGATGGGATCGGTCAGGATATTCAGCCCTTCCGTTTGAATCAGTACGGTCGAATGGTTGATAAACGTCACCCGGATCGACTGGTCATGAACCCGGTCGGGCGGGGGAGGGCCCGGCGGCTCATTATGATAGGATGCCCATTGGCCCTGCTCACGGTTCAGCAGCCAGCCAAGCAATTCCCGAAACCCTTTGGGCTGGGTATCGCCGAGGTTCCGGAATACCTGCCCGTCGAAGTGATCGCTGACAGGACCAACGTAGCGGGGAGCCGAAATCAGGTAGCCGATCAGCAGGGCTGTTGCAACCAGCAGTACGGCAAAAACGCCAATGATCAACAAAAGTTTGGACGGCATGGCTTAGGGGATCAGCACCTGGTCTATGACGTGAAGAACCCCGTTGTTGGTTACCTGATCGGCTCGTCTGACGGTTGCCGGAATGGTGTTTCCATTGCCTTTTACGGTGATTAAACTACCCGATACGTTGACCACCACCCGGCTGTTGGTCAGCAACGTATTGACGCTGCCCGGCTGGAACTGATACGACATCGTAGCACCCGGCAGTACGTGGTAGAGCAGCACACTCGCCAGCGCCTGCGGATTGGCGGCCTGTATGCTCGCCAGTGTGCTGTACGTCCGCGACGCCCGGAACGCATTGTCGTCGGGGGCCAGTACCGTTACCGGCTGGCTGCTGGCGCTCGTGCTGCTCAGCGTGGCCGTTATCGTTGGATTAACCGTCTCGATCCGGCGAATGGCGGCCGTCAGAAACGTCAGATTCGGGTTGGTCTCGATGGCCTGCAACGTAGTACCGGCCGAGGGAGTAAGCACTTTATCGATGACGTGAATGATACCGTTAGCCGTTTGCACGTTGGCCCTGGTCACCCGGGCGCCGTTCACGAAGAGGGTGCCGTTGCTGGCGTTGTTAATGTACAACACCCCCCGACTGGCCGTTTCTACCTGACTTTGTCCGGCTGGGATGTCTGCCGAATTAACCCCGGCCGAGAGCACATGGTACAGCAGAATACTCCGCAACTGATCTTTCGGTACGCTCGTAACAGCCGCTTCGTCGAGGAAGCCCGACGCCTGGAAGGCGGTGTTGTCGGGGGCGAACAGGGTCAGGTTGCCACCTTTCAGGTTATCACCGACGCCCGCATACGTAATGGCCGCACGGAGGATACTGAACTGAGGGTCTTCCAGCACAACGTCGGGTATGGTTTTCGGGCTGGCGTCTTCGTCGGTCTGGCAGCTAACCACTGTCAGCATCATAACAAACAGGGCACTGATCCGGCAAAACAGGTAAGAAAAAGCCTTGTGCATGACTAAGGAAAAACGGTGTATGTGAGTTGGTTTAAAAACGTAAAGACCCGGCTTATGTTTCTTCCGGACAAATATAGTACGCAACAATGGGTAAGTAGCCGGAACCAAAAGAATGCAGGCTGTGATCTGATCGGGATGATATAACAACCGAGGGTGATTACCTTGAATCCCAGTCCTGAATTGTGTAACTTCGCAGCCTTGTTGCTCTGTAACAGAGATTCTCTTAATTATTGTTAAAACTATCCCCCTGGGATGAAGGAACACATTGACCCGAGCAATCTGCCCCAACATATTGCCGTTATCATGGACGGAAACGGACGCTGGGCCAAACGGCAGGGAGCTGCCCGGGTATTCGGTCACCGAAACGCCATCAAGGCCGTACGGGAAGTAACGGAAGGTTGTGCAGAACTGGGCGTAAAATTTTTAACACTTTACGCCTTCTCGACCGAGAACTGGAATCGTCCCAAATTTGAGGTGGATGCGCTCATGCAACTGCTGGTGCACACCATCCGGGGCGAAATCAAAACGTTGATGGACAACAACGTTCGGCTGGCGACCATCGGCAACACGGAAAGCCTGCCTATCGATTGCCGGCACGAACTGGCCGAGGCCATGCGCGAAACCGAACAGAATACCGGACTGACCCTGGTGCTGGCCTTGAGCTACAGCGGGCGCTGGGAGATTCTGGAGGCTGTGCGGCAGATCTCGGCCGAAGTGCGCGACGGACGGCTTACCCCCGGCGAAATTGATGAGCAGGTGTTTGGGCAGTTTCTGAGCACGAAAGGCATTCCTGATCCCGAATTGATGATCCGCACCAGCGGAGAGATGCGCATCAGCAACTTTTTGCTCTGGCAACTGGCCTACTCGGAACTGTACATGCCGGATGTGCTCTGGCCTGATTTCCGCAGAAAGCACTTGTACGAAGCCATATTGAGCTATCAGCAGCGCGAACGCCGATTCGGTAAAACGAGCGAGCAGTTAGTAAAATAGGGGAACGGCATACAGTATCTGGCCAGTGGAGCCACAGCGACGCTGCCTGGAAGCTGCCCGCCGGATACCGGATGCCGAAAACCGTAAACTGAAAACTATCTAGACACGTACCACACTTGGAACGATCTGTAAAATGTATTTTAGGGGCCTTGCTGCTCCTCTGTCTGGGGTCGGGCGTAAGCCGGGCACAGGTACGCGTGGGCGTAGGCGTCGGTCGGGATGATGCGACGACCTCAACCAGTTCTACGGAACTGAGCGATTACGCCAATCCAAAAGAATACGAAATTACCGGCCTTACCGTAACGGGCACCCGCTACCTCGACCCAAACTCACTGGTGTCGCTGTCGGGTCTTAAAGTAGGGGATAAAATCCGGATTCCCGGCGAGGCCGTCGGCTCGTCGATCCGCAAGCTGATGGACTCCGGCCTGCTGGATAACGTCGAACTCTTCGCAACGAATGTAAACGGCGATAAAATTGCGATGAGTTTCCGGGTGCAGGAGCGGCCCCGGTTATATCGCGTTAACTTCCTGGGGGTTAAAAAAGGTGAACAGGATCAGCTAAAGGATAAAGTAAAGCTGAACCTGGGTAAGATCGTTACCAACACAGTTACCAAGAACACCCAACTGGCCGTTCGTAAGTTTTTTGTGGATAAGGGCTACCTGAACACGAAAGTAAAGATTACGACCGTGCCCGACAGTACGCGCAACAACGCTACAATGCGCGTGCTGGTCGATAAAGGCCAGAAAGTGAAAATCAACAAGATCACCTTCGATGGCCGTTCGGAAGTGGAGGAAGCCAAGGTCCGGATGAAGCTGAAGAGCACAAAGGAGATGCGCTTTGGCCGGTTGTTCACGCCCTCGAAATTTGTACCAAAAAAGTACGAAGAGGATAAGCAGAAGCTGATTGAGTATTACAATAAGTTGGGTTACCGCGACGCGATGATCGAGGAGGATACGATCATCAACAACGGCGGTAAAACAATCGACATTGTGCTGCGGATCAATGAAGGCCGCAAATACTACTACCGCAACATCGAATTCTCGGGAAATTACCTGTACACCGACGCCCGCTTGCGGGAGGTGCTTGGTGTCACCAAAGGCGATGTCTACGACCCAGAAGATCTGGAAAAGAAAATGAACGGCAACCCCGGGCAGGACCTGAGTTCGCTGTACATGGATGATGGGTACCTGTATTATAATGCCCAGCCGGTTGAGAAGACCATCGAAGGCGATTCGATCGACCTCGAAATCCGGGTTTTTGAAGGCAAACAGGCGACCATCAACCGGATCGTGCTCAATGGTAACACGAAAACCAGCGACCACGTAGTGATGCGCTCCATCCGGACGCTGCCCGGTCAGAAATTTTCAAAAACGAACCTGATCCGGACGCAGCGCGAACTGGCTACGCTCGGCTACTTTGACCCGGAGAAAATTGGTATCAATCCGGTGCCGCAGAACGACGGTACCGTGGATATTGAGTATAGCGTTGAAGAAAAACCAAGCGATCAGATCGAACTGTCCGGTGGCTGGGGCGGCTACGTGGGCTTTGTCGGTACGCTCGGCCTGACGTTCAACAACTTCTCGGCCCGCAATATCCCGAACTTCAGTGCATGGCGGCCGCTGCCGGCCGGCGATGGTCAGCGGGTTTCGCTACGTTTCCAGGCCAGTGGTAAGCAATTCCAGGTGTACTCGCTGTCGTTCACGGAGCCGTGGCTGGGTGGCCGGAAGCCTAATGCGCTGTCGGTGGGCGTCAACCATACGGTGTATCGGTCCTACAGCTTTACCGATCTGTACAGCCGGTCGACCCGTGGGGCAGTACCAATTGGTTCGTACGTTAATACGTCGTTCAGCGTTGGTCTGGCCCGTCAGTTGAAAGTGCCCGACGACTACTTCTCGCTGAGCCACTCGCTGTCGTACCAGCGCTACGATCTGAATAACCTCGATATTTTCTACATCGGCTACCGGAACGGTATCTCGAACAACATTACGTTCAATACCACCCTGTCGCGCAATAGTATTGACAATCCGCAGTTCCCCCGATCGGGGTCGTCGTTCTCCCTGAGTGGTTCATTCACGCCCCCCTGGTCGGCCTTCCGCTCGGTTGAAACCTCAACGCCCGAAGACAAATACAAGCTGGTTGAGTACCACAAGTGGATGTTCGATGCGAGCTGGTTCCAGACCGTATTCGGCAAGCTGGTTCTGAATGCGCGGGCGCACATGGGTTTCCTGGGCAGCTACAACAAGCGCACGCAGATCGGTCCGTTTGAGCGATTCGTGCTGGGTGGATCGGGTCTGGCCGGTCAGGGACAATTTGCCCTGGCGCAGGACATCATCGGTCTGCGGGGTTACGACGATCGCTCTGTGTTTACAGCTGACTATGACCGGGCTACCGATGCTACCGCACGCAGTCAGGGCGGGGTCGCCTACAACAAGTTCGTCGCCGAACTTCGCTACCCGGTATCGCTGAATCCATCGGCCACAATCTTCGTACTCGGCTTCCTGGAGGCTGGTAACAACTGGGGAAGTTACAAACAGTACAACCCGTTTGACCTGAAGCGGTCGGCTGGTTTTGGCGCCCGGATCTTCATGCCGGCCTTCGGCCTGATCGGTATTGACTATGGCTACGGTTTCGACCGGATCCCGGGGGTTAAGAACGGCCCTGGCGGACAATTCCACTTCACAATTGGTCAGCAATTCAGATAAGATTTCAGGTTGTCAGACGTTAGAGTTTGTATAGTAGACAAAAAAGATCGACTATAATTCCACCAACTCTAACATCTGATGTCCAACCGGTTGATTATGAAAAAAGCTATATTTTTCGTACTTTTGTGCTTTGTTTGGCTGGCAGTTCCAGCACGGGCGCAGAAGTTCGGATACGTTGATACGGAGTTTGTATTCAGCAAGATGCCGGAGTACCAGAAGGCACTGGGCGAAATAGACAAGTTCACCGATAAGTGGTCGAAAGATATTCAGGATAAATACCTGGAAATCGAGAAACTACAGAAAGCGTATCAGGCCGAAGAAATTCTGCTGACCGAAGATATGAAACGCGAACGGCAGCGGGTGATCAGTGACCGGGAGCGCGAAGCCCGCGAATACAACAATAAGGTGTTTGGGTATGAAGGCCTGCTTTTTCAGAAGAAGAAGGAACTCATGAAGGCACCGATGGAGTTGGTAAACCGGGCAATCGAGAAAGTGTCGTTGCAGAGAAAGCTGGATTTTATGTTCGATAAAGCCAGTGACTTTGTGATGTTGTACACCAATCCGCGCCACGATTACACCGACTACGTTATGGAAGAATTGGGACTGGATGCCGACAGCAAAGCCAAAAAATCAACAGCCGTTAACACTAGTCCCACAACGACAACACCAGCTGCTGGTTCTGGTACGCCAGCCCCCGGTGACCCTGCAAACAAAACAACCACAAAACCAAAGTAAGTACTAACAACTAATTCGAAATGAAAAAAACTCTCGTCATGGCGTTCGCAACGGCTCTGCTTGCAGGTGGTTTGAACGCACGGGCACAGGCCCAGGCTTCTACGCCGGCAGCGGGCGCCACAACCGCGGCAGCTCCGGTGAAGCTGGGTTATACGAACATTGATTACATCCTGGGTCAGACGCCCGAATCGAAAGATATTACCAACCAGTTGACCATTCAGCGGACGCAGTCAGAAAACGAACTGAAGCGGATGCAGAAAGAACTGGAAGATAAATACAACGCCTACGAGAAAGGGGCCGCTTCGATGACCGACGTGATCCGTAAAGATCGCGAGACCGAACTGCAAAGCCTTCAGGCGCGGATTCAGGAATTTGGCCGGACGGCTGAGCAGTCGTTGCAGACCAAATACCAGCAGCTGGTGAACCCTGTGGTTCAGAAGATCCAGAAGGCTATTGACGCCGTTGCCGCAGAAAACAGTTACACGTACGTGTTCAATCTGGATGCGGGGGCGAATACAATTCCTATTTTGCTGGTAGCTCCTCCGCAGGATAACATCACGGACCTGGTGCTGAAAAAACTGGGTATCGACCCGTCGAAAGCAGCAACAGCCAACAAGCCCGCTAATGCAGGTGGCTCTGCTCCGGCGGCAGGTTCTACAACGACTCCGAAGAAGAACTAAAAGTCATTGCTATAATGAAAAAGCCGCCTTATCCGGGCGGCTTTTTTGTTACGATTTTTCTTAGAAAAATTTAATATA
Organism: Fibrisoma montanum; assembly: GCF_003583365.1. Taxonomy (GTDB): domain Bacteria; phylum Bacteroidota; class Bacteroidia; order Cytophagales; family Spirosomataceae; genus Fibrisoma; species Fibrisoma montanum. The sequence continues at coordinate 856,210 of NZ_QXED01000001.1, read as the reverse complement.
ATAACAGCAAATTTCTTATCTGGCTAAGAAAAGTATCAAAAAGAGCCGATTTCAAGCCTGTTGACAAAATCTTAGCTTTACTTTTACGTTTCTTAACGTAAACTACTATCTAACCTGTCGCTCATGATTCGAAACGCTGGTAGTATGACGTGGCTGCTGATGTGCCTGTGGGCAATCGGTAGCAGTTATGCTCAAGATACGAAGTCATTACAAATAGTCCTTCCTACACAAACCGATTGGAACGTTATACCCGAAGGAAACTCTGTACGCTTCACGATTAAAGCCGTTGGGGCTCCTGATGATACCGTAACCTTTTCGATTGCTCAGGGCCGGCAACATGGTATGAATTTCGATTCCGTAGGCTCTTTCAGTTGGACACCAAGTTTTGACATAGCCGACCGGATTCAGACAACAAAAGTAATTTCAGTGATTTTTGAAGCCCGCAATCAGCGCGGGCAAAGCGTTACGCAGTCCGTTGATTTTAAGGTACTGCACGTCAACAGACCGCCTACCATCGGTGATCTGCGGCCTTTCTACGTGCGTTACCGCGCCCAGAATACGTACAAGATGGATTCCGCTATGATTCGCGACGAAGATGGCGACCCGATTGTGTTTATTCCAGTTCTGGACCAGATGCCCGAAGGGAGTAAGCTGACAAGTCAGGGCGAATTGACGTGGACATTATCATTGAGTCAGTTCAACAAGCTCAAAAAATCGCCCCAGTACATTGAGTTCTGGGTAGAAGACCAACCCGCCAAGTCGAGAACTAAAGGGCGCTTGAAACTGGAAGTGACCGAAATGGACCTGCCGCCCGACATTGCTATCATTCCGAAGGAAACGCATTACCGGCTGCGTGAGAACCAGACCGTTAACCTGAAATTTTATCTGTCAGATCCAAACGGGGACGATGACATCACGACATTTGACTTTCTGGCCGATAATCAGCAGATCCCCAAACAGGCCTTAATCAAAAATACAGAGAATCAATACGAGTTTATCTGGCAGCCAGGCTATAATTTCGTCAAGGATCCGTATGACTCATTACGGACGGTCTTGACTTTCTACGTGCTTGATAAAGCTCAGAACCGGGAAGAACGTAAGGTTTCGTTTACAGTATACAATACGATTAATGAGGGAGAGAAAGACCGGTATTACTACACGCAATACCGCCAGGCGCTGGTGAGTGCCTGGAACCTGGTTGAGCAATTGGCGGATAAGGAGGAAGAGCTCAAAAAAGACTACAAACGAGCCAAAAAGGGGAAACGTAATCGATCGGTGGCCAATGCTTCACTAGGGGCCGTGACTGGCGTTACGCCGGCCGTAACGGGAGCGAGTACGAGCCCGGAGGCTCAAAAGAACGGTCGCCTTATTTCGGCCATTGGCGGAACGGCCGTAATGACGATGGGTACGCTTGAAGCAACGGAAGTCGTCGGTAAGTCAATGAAGGACTTGCTGGATCGGTACAACTACGTGCTGAACAAAAAAAGCGAAATTCAGAACCGAGGAAACGTATTTGCCCGCGAATTTGCCTTGAAGTCATCCCGTCGTAATGGTGAGTTTATCAAGAAACTTGATGAGTTTCGAGGTTCAATGAGTCTGAGTGGTCTGGTTGCCCTGGAGTTGGATGCAAACTGGCAGAACAAGAAAGAAGCCAGCGACAAAGCGATTAAGCAGACCTTCAAGGATTTTACCCCGCTGGAAGAAACCCAGTAGATATCTTAAGCCATCGTATACGTAAAACGGCCACCGTTGCGCAACGGTGGCCGTTTTCTATCGTTTCAGATCTCAATCCTATTGATTTGTTTCCTTGGGGGTATCGGGAAGAACGGGCGCCGGCGATGGCCGGGCATCTTCATCCGATGATTGAGCCGCGTCGACAGAGGGATCCGTATCGGCAGACGAGGTGGCTGTATCATGACTGAATTCGGCCGCGGGCAGAACGGCGGCTTCGGTTGCGTCTGGGCCGTCGGAGGGCAAAATAGAATCTTCAACTGGTGGCTCACCAAAGAAACGACGCTGAAACAGCAGGATCAGGCAGACGCCAACAAAAATGCAGGAGTCCGCAATATTAAAAATAGGTGTCGAATAATATTGACCACCCCAGACCGGTACCCACTCCGGAATGAAGCCTTCCCATACATCGACAAAAATCATATCGATCACCTGGCCATGAAACCAGGGTGTCGGCGATCCGTAGGGCGCATTACCCAGAAAAACGCCGTAAAACGTACTGTCAATAACATTGCCGACCGCCCCAGCCAGAATCATGGCCATGGCCCAGAGCAGCCCGTCAGGGGCGCCCCGATGCGCCAGATTCACCAGATAATAGCCAATGCCGACCATAGCCAGTAACCGAAATACGCTCAAAATTAATTTACCGTATTCGTAGCCCAGCTGCATACCAAAAGCCATGCCCGGATTCAGTACGTAATGCAACTTGAGCCAGTCGCCGATTACTTTAATCTGGCCTGCAAAGCCAGGAGCCATGTAGAAATGTACAGCCAGCTTTACCCCCTGATCCAGGACAATTAAGGCTAAGGTCAGCAAAAAAAACTTGAGGGGACTTTTCCGAATCATATCACAAAGATAGCTGCCCTACGCATTGGGCTTATCATATAAACGCGGATTGAAACAAATTGGGACGGATTTGTACGGAAAAGTCCGTTTAATCCGTCCCAATGTATAAGCTTATAATCAGTCGGCCAACGCCTGGTTCTATCGGCGACAGCCTTTCCGGCGAGCCAGTTCGTTGCTAACCAGCGTAAATTCCCGGCTGCTCTGCCCGGCAATAGACTTATTTTCGTCGGCCCGGCGAAACAAATACGGCATAACAGCCTCAACCGGGCCGTAGGGCACGTATTTGGCTACGTTATAGCCTGCATTTGCCAGATTGAACGAAATATTATCACTCATACCCAGCAGCTGAGCAAAGTAAATGTGCGGGTCGCCCGGGGCAATACCGAGTTGCTTCATGCACTGAATGCAGTACTGGCAACTATACTCGTTGTGCGTACCGAGACAGATTGATACTACATCGCGATTCTCCAGGCAGAAATCAATCGCCAGATTAAAATCACGGTCGGTGTCATCCTTCGTAGGCTGAATCGGGTCCTGGTATTCCTCCTCATGAGCCCGCAGGCGTTCTTTCTCCAGATACGCCCCACGAACCAGTTTGGCCCCCAGGAAATAACCTTTAGCCCGCGCTTCCTGCACATCCCGGCGCAGATGATCGAGGCTTTCCCAACGATACATCTGATACGTATTGTAAACAACGGGCCGTTCGTGGTTATACCGATCCATCATCTCATACGCGAGCGTATCGATCGTATCCTGAATCCAGCTTTCCTCAGCATCGATGAAAATCCGGACGTTCCGTTCATACGCACGACGGCAAAGCGTATCTACGCGCTGAAGAACCAGCTCAAACTGGGCTTTCTGCTCCTTGTTGAGCGAGTCGCCAATCTGAACGGCTTCGAGGAGTTCTGTAGACGCGATGCCGGTTACTTTAAAGACTGAGAAAGGAATTTCGCTGGATTCGCTGGCCCGTTCGATGGTGCGCAGGATTTCGAGGGTCGTATCGTCGAAACATTTTTCACTTTCCTCACCCTCAACCGAATAGTCGAGGATGGTTCCGACGTGGGCGTTATGCAGATGCTGGATTGTCTTCTCACAGTCGCGGATGGTTTCCCCACCGCAGAATTGTTCAAAAATCGTATTCTTTACAAGCAGTTTGATGGGTAGTTTGAGCTTCAGCGCAATTTTTATAAAAAAAGTGCCTAAATTTACCAGCCATCCCTTATTCATCAACGCAAATAACCAGTACGTTTTTCGAAGTTTTGAATTCGACTGGGAAGAGAAAGCAATCGAAGTGTCCTCGAAGGAGACGGGTTTCACCTCAATCTCTCGGAGTGCGGTCACCCGCTGGACAGTACTTGGCATAGGATTACTTCGGTTCGACATATCAGTGCTCCGTTCTGACGGTGCTACTTCCATAGCATTAGTGCGTTGCTTGGTTAACACGAACTGCCTTTTCTGGCCGAAATATAAAACGAATTTTCGGCACATTCGGTTAAGCGGGCAGACGCAGCTACTGAAAACAAGTTTAAAACCCGTTAAGACAAATGAAGGAACCGGGCTGAAAAACAGTCGATTCCTCTTGCAAATATACTACAAAATTGAATTAAAAGTTCCCTATAGAATTGAGGTGTTATTTCCAGATTACGCATACATATGAAAGTTGACTTAGCCGTTGAGCCGCTTGGATCGTGGATACAGACCGACGGCAAACCTTTGATTATCGCTGGTCCGTGCAGTGCCGAGACCGAAGAGCAACTCTGTGAAACGGCCCGCCAGCTCAAAGCGCTGGGTGCCGTACATGCCATCCGTGCCGGTGTATGGAAGCCCCGTACGCGCCCCGGAAGTTTCGAGGGAATGGGCGAAGCAGCCCTGCCCTGGATTCAGCGGGCTAAAGCCGAAACGGGGCTGCCGTTCGCCGTGGAAGTCGCTACGCCTGAACACATTGAACTGGCGCTTAAATACGGCGTCGATATCCTGTGGGTGGGCGCTCGTACGACAGTGAACCCCTTTAATGTGCAGGAGATCGCCGATGCGCTGCGGGGTGTCGACGTGCCGGTACTGGTCAAAAACCCGGTGAACCCGGACCTAGCTCTGTGGGTCGGTGCTTTTGAGCGTCTTGCCGGTGCTGGGATTAAGAAACTGGGGGCAATCCACCGCGGGTTTGCTACGGGCGAAGCGACCAAATACCGCAACGTACCGATGTGGCAGATGGCCATCGAGCTCAAGTCTATTTTCCCGCAGTTGCCTATCATCGGTGACCCGAGCCACATGGCTGGCAAACGGGCTTACCTCAATGAGCTGGCACAAATGGCGATGGACCTCAACTACGACGGTCTGATCGTTGAATCGCACATTGACCCGGATAACGCCTGGAGTGATGCGGCTCAGCAACTGACGCCGGCAGCCTTCGGCGATATGCTCGATCACCTCCAGATTCGTCAGGTTGAGTCAGAAAACCTCGAATTTCAGGGGGTTATGGATCAGACCCGGCGCAACATCGATAACGTTGACCGGCAGATCGTTGAGATGCTGGCAGCCCGGATGGCGCTGGTTGAACGGCTGGCTGAATACAAGCGCGACAATAACGTAACGCTGTTCCAGCCCGACCGCTGGAAAGAAATTCTGAAAACCCGTACTGAACTGGGTCAGCGCCTGAATCTGTATCCTGAACTGGTGGAGGAGATTTACAAGATCATCCACATGGAATCAATCCGGAAGCAGACGGAGGTAATGAACAACCAGCCGGCGGTTTAAAAATAAGGAGAAAAGGAAGAAGGGGAGGCCAGGAGAAAGGAAGTTGCAACCGTGCAACTCTTTTCTCCTAGCCTCCCTCTCTTTTTGCCTGTCTTTACTTCAGCTCCATTGTCAGCGATGAGCGGTTATAGGCTCCGAAGCAACCCAAACCGCCCCGGATGTTTGTCGGAATAGGCACCGGCTCGGCGAAGGGATTACCATCCGTGCCGGCCTGCCGTTCTACGGCGTCGTGATAGCGATAATAATTTTCGTCGACGTTGAGCAGATACACAGCTACCCGACCAGCCGGGCGAACCGACTGCCTCTGTCCGGTTACGAAAGAAGAGGACGCAACCAGCTGGCCACGGCCGGAAATCATATCCTGCCCGTCGCGCCCGGCATCGTTCACGGTTAAGTTATTACCAAAAGAGATTTGACCGATTTGCCGAATTGTTGTGTCCCGTGGGGGTCTATTAGGCTGGGTATACCTGGTGGTAAAGGAATATTCATTTGAACCAGCCACCCGGTAAAAATTAGCCTGACCAGCCGGGTCGGTCCAGCGCAACCGAACGTAATATTCCGTGCTGGTAAAGCCAAAATTGTTGATAACGGCCGAGTCTACCGTAAACGACGAAAGTGCCACCGGTCCCGGCACCGTGCATTCGGCTTCGACGGCCGGGCTACCCGGAGCTTCAACCCGTAATCGGTACGTTTGCCCCGCTCGGATGGGCATTACTGACGTTTTCGCCCAATATTCACTGAAGCCACTGAGTAAAATCCCATACATGTACGTTTGACTGTCCCGAACACGTAACGTAACGGACTGGGTGCCGTCCGAAAATGTGACGAGCGCATTGGCAACCGTACTGCTGGCGGGCGTTGTCGTTCCCACGACCGATTGGGAACGGGATACACGCACCACAACGGCCGTATCGCCCGGCGCGATGAAGCAACTCACGACTAATTTCTGGGGTTCAGTAGTCAACCGGTCGGGGTTTATTTCCTGTCGCAGACTATCACAAGCCATTAGGAACAGAACGCCAGCAGCAAAAAGTAACAGACCAGCTATTCGTTTCATAGTCATAGAAGATAAAGTCAGTTGCTCAAAATTTGAAATTGTAACTGAACGAGGGTACCACCGGAAACACCGAGTACCGAAACAGAGCTGTGCGGCCGGGCTGACTACGGTCCTGCGGAGCAATGGTTTCTAAATTATAGAAAAACGGATTTCGGCGGTTGTAGGCATTGTAGAGACTAAACTCCCAGGTCCGCTCATGGCGTCGTTTCTGTTTGTGGAACTGAATACCTACGTCGAAACGATGGTACGCTTCTGCCCGGAAACTATTTCGCTGCCCACCGTAATCGCTAACCTCGCCCGGGTAACTGAACAACGGAGCAATTATCGAATTCATCCCATTGGCATAGACGGTACGCAGACCGGGGTCATGCAAAAACGCCTGGTAATTCGCAACCGGCACCGTCAACGCCTGACCCGTACCGTACACCCACGTACCGGATAGGGTAATGCGCTTGCTTAGTTCATAGATGCCCACCACCGATACGTCGTGCCGCCGGTCGTAGCGGGGGAAGAACGGCCGCCCGCCGTTTAGTTCGGCGAACTGCCACTGCGTCCACGACAGGGTGTAGCCCAGCCAGCCCGACAGCCGACCGACTTTCTTTTGCAGCAGCACCTCCGCGCCATAGGACCAGCCCCGGCCCGCCGTTACGTTGTCTTCCCAGCGCACCCGCTCGGCCGACGTCGGGTCGTCGATGAGCAGAAAGCTGGCGCCCTCGCGGTAGTTGATGATATTCTGCATCTGCTTGTAATAGCCCTCCAGCGTCAGGGCGAAGCCTTTACCCAGCACGAAATTATCCGAAAAATCCCGCGCCAGCCCAACGGCCACCTGCCGCGACTGTTGTGGAGCTACGCGGTCGGTAGTCGGCACCCACAGGTCGGTGGGCAGGCCGATGCCGGTGTTGCTGAGCAGGTGAATGTACTGGTTCATGGTGGCATAAGACGCCTTGGCCGACAGCCCCGGTCGCAGTTGATACGACGCCGACAGCCGCGGTTCGGGGCGCAGATACGTAACGCTTCCCTGCTGAAATGCGCTCAGTCGTAAACCCGCGTTGATGCGCCAGCGGTCGGTGGGTTGCCAGACATCTTCGGCGTACAGACCCGCTTCGACGGCGTTGATCGCTTCAACGTTGCGCGTGAACTCGTCGATCAGCCTGTTCTGTACTACCAGCGCACTGGGCGTAAAGCGGTGTGCCGTCGCCTGCCCGCCCATCCGAAACGAATGGCGGGGCGTTGGGTAGTAATCCAGGTCAAATTTTACGCCCAGATCGCGGATACCCGATCGGTATCGTAACGACGTAGCGTTCTGGCCGTTCTGGTCCGTTTCGTCCGACGAAATCCCGAAATCGTAGTTGCTGTAAATCAATGATAAATTGGCGAACAGTTTCTGGCTGAACAGGTGATTCCAGCGTACTGTCCCCGTCGCATTGCCCCAGCCTAAGCCAATATCAAAAGTTCCGCCGTCTTCGCGGGAATAAAACCGGTCGCGACCGAAGTAGCCGCTCACATACACCCGGTTCTTGGGACCAAAATCGTAGTTGGCTTTGGCGTTTAGATCGTAGAAATAATAGCCGGCCGTGGTTTCGCCGTTTGTTGACGCCCGGATAATTGGGGCCGTCAGCACGTCCAGATACGTCCGCCGGCCCGATACCAGAAACGAGCCTTTCTTGTTTTTAGTAAATGGTCCCTCCAGCGTTAGCCGCGAGGCAATCAGACCGATGCCGCCTTCGCCGTGCAGCTTCTCGCGGTTGCCGTCTTTCATGTTCAGCTCAATGACCGATGAGAGTCGCCCGCCATACCGGGCTGGGAAACCGCCCTTTGTGAGCTCCACACTCTTGAGCGCGTCGCCGTTGAAGACGGAAAAGAAACCGAAGAGGTGGTTGGCGTTGTAAACGACCGCGTCGTCGAGGATAATGAGGTTCTGGTCGGGGCCGCCACCCCGTACGTAAATGCCGGTCTGCCCTTCGGAGCCTTTTTGTACGCCCGGCATGAGCTGCAGGACTTTCAATACGTCCTTCTCGCCCAGCAGCGTCGGAATTTTCTTGATCTGCGCCACAGGGATATCAATCTGGCTCATCTGCGGGCTTTCGCTGACTTTTTCGTCGGTTCGGGCTCCTCTGACCTGTACTTCACTCAGTTCGCGACCGGGCGTCAACGTAACGTTGAGCTGGGCGTTCCGGCGAAAGCTGACGGTTCGGCTGACGGTGCCGTAGCCGACGAAGGAAAAGGCGAGCGTGAGGGAATCAGTGGCGGGTAGGGTCAGCGAGTAAAAACCATACGTATTGGTCGTCGTGCCGGTCGAGGTACCGGGCAGGTAAACGTTGACGCCGATGAGAGCCTCCTGACTGGCAGCCTCGCGCACGTAGCCACTGACCGTAACGCGTGTGGACTGGGTTTGAGCCTGGGCAATCTGAATTAACAACGAAAAGAGTAATGGGTAGAGAAATAATCGCATAACGTAGAGTCTACTAAGAACTTCGGAGTACAAGAATATAAAAAGGGTTGGAATGTAACGGCAGGGTTCTGAGCAATTAACATTCTTTAAAGGAGTACGCGTATAATAAAACCCAGTGTGCGTGTAGGATAAGCTCAGTTTTCGGGAGTTACGGAAACAAAAAGCCGTAAAATCAGGTACTGTATATAGAAGGAGAATGCGTTTTAATCGCTTATTCGCCATGTTACAATACGACAAACTTTCCCTGAATATACCCGAAACAACCAAACCTCGTGTCGTCATCATCGGCGGGGGCTTTGGCGGAATGAATTTGGCCAAGAGCCTGCGCGGCTCAGGCATGCAAGTTGTGCTATTTGACAAGCAGAACTACAATGGATTCTGGCCCCTGCTCTATCAGGTGGCGACCGCAGGGCTCGAGCCCGATGCCATCGCCGAGCCGTTTCGTAAGATGTTTGATGGGTACGAAGATTTCCATTTCCGGATGGTACGGGTCAACAAGATTGATCCGGCGGCCAAAACAGTCTCAACCCTTATCGGTGATCTGCATTACGATTTCCTGGTGATCGCCAGCGGTTCCAAGTCTAATTTCTTTGGCAATCAGCAAATTCAGAAATACTCGTTTCCGCTCAAGACTGTTCCCGAAGCGCTGAACATCCGGAGTCAGTTTCTTCAGTGCTTTGAACAGGCCAGCATCACCCGTGATCCGGCCGAACGGGAGGGCCTCCTGACGTTTGTTATTGCCGGGGCCGGACCTACGGGGGTAGAAATGGCGGGTTCGCTGGCCGAGATGCGGAAGCACGTATTGCCGGCCGACTACCCGGGGCTGGATTTCAGTCAGATGAGGATTTACGTAGTGGAAGGTCTGGGTAAAGTCCTGCCACCTATGTCGGAAGAGGCCGGCCGAAAGGCACAACAGTACCTGGAGGAACTAGGGGTTATTGTCAAGCTGAATACGCTGGTCGAAAACTACGACGGAGAAATCGTTACGTTCAAAGGCGGTGAGCAGATCAAAACGCAGACGTTGGTCTGGGCCGCGGGTGTAACGGGCGTTATGATCGACGGTATTCCTGCCGAGTCGACCGAACGTGGCCGAATCCTGGTCGATCCAATTAACCGGATTCAGGGGCTGAACGACGTATTTGCCATTGGTGATATTGCGTTCATGAAAACCGAGAAGTGGCCAAAAGGGCACCCTGGCGTGGCGCAGCCGGCTATTCAGCAAGCTAACCAACTGGCAAAAAATTTACGCCGGATTGTGCGCAATGAGCCAACTCAGCCCTTCGAATACTTCGATAAAGGTTCACTGGCCATTGTAGGGCGCTCCAGAGCCGTAGCTGATTTGCCCAAGAATTTACACCTGAGCGGATTCATTGCCTGGATGGCGTGGCTGTTCGTGCACATCTGGTACCTGGTTGGCTTCCGGAGCAAACTGATTGTATTCAGCAACTGGATGTACCGGCTCTTCACTTACCAGCGCGGTACGCGACTGATCATCCGGCCGTTTATTCGGAAAGACGATAAGGTGGCCGAGGAGATTATCCTCCGAAACGAAGCGGTCTGAACAGATTGAACGTCAATGCAGAACGGTGGGGCTGTGACGCGGCTCATAAATCAGCCGGATAAACGAGCTCAGCCGTTCTGTATCCCGTTGCGTTGGAATACCGGCTACAATCCCCACCAGTAAATTATCGGCTACCCCGACCCGTAGCTGAGGCCGCATGACCGTGTGCATGGTGTGGCCGGAGATTGCTTTGTTGATCTCAAGACCCAGAAAATTGCGCGTACCCGGAATCATGTAGTGCAGGTTCGAATTGATTTCGAACGATCGCTTCCAGTGGTGGTGTCTGAAACTGCGTTCAAATTTAGGTCCTGTATAAACCAGGGTGTGAAAGTTCTGCCCCCAGCGACGGGCCGCCACGAAGAACGGGTTAAATACGTTCCCTTCAATCATGCCCTGTTGCCCCAATCGCTTCAGATCGGTTAGTTCAAGCTCATTGATGTAGCCAATGGCCATAGAGGTCTGTAGGCGCTCGGACACAAAAAAGGACCACTGAGCTGCCAGCTTGAGGCTTTCGAGCCGATTGTCGGGTTTCTGGCGGTTCTGGTTCTGCGTATCAATGCCGTTGGTCATGTAAAAGGTCATCGGCAATTCGATTTCCAGTCCCAGCCGGTCTGCGGGCGCAAACTCGTACTCAATCAGTGCCTGATAAGTGTCGTAATTCAGATTGTCGGTCAGGCCAAGGCCAATGTTCCATTCGCGTTCACCTTTACGGGCACCCAGGTCGCGGATCAGATCGATGTAAAGTGGCTCGGCATGCAGTACCTTATCGGGATGTCGGGCGTCTTCTACCTCCCAGATGGCCAGGCTATCGAGAGTACGGTTACTTACGGTTGAGTCTTCGGCAAACTGTTGTGCGTGGGCACCAATCGAATACATACCCAGCAACACCAGGGTACTTAACCACTTCATAAACATATAACGGAGCGTAATTAGCCTCTGCGTAAGGTTCCTTACGCAGAGGTACTTAAGAAAGGTGGGACGGATTTTGCTCAGACCTCCTGCATGCGATTGCGGTAACGTACCGAATTCAATCGCTGAGCGGTAACGGCCAGTTCGGATGCGGTGGGCCGACGAAAGATGAGTTGGATGTTCCGGGACTGTGCGGTCGACCGGAAGTTACGAATCGCATCCAGTACATCACGGTCGATATACGTTGACTGAGTGCCGTCGATCTCAATAGTTGAGTTGTCGGGCGCATCCCGCAGAAGGCTAACAATTCCTGCTTTGTTCAGAAACGATACGTGTTCGCCGAGCCGAATCCGAATCAGGGGGCGGCCGTTTTCGGTCTTGATCGTATCGGTCTGGTGCCCTTTGCGGTAGTTTTCGCGCAGGATGAAGAAGAGTCCGACAGCCATACCAATGGCAATACCTGTCAGCAGATCGGTGAGTAAGATAGCTGCAACTGTCGTGACGAACGGCAGAAACCTGACTTTACCAAGACGGTACAGTTGTCGGAATGTGCTAACGGGTGCCAGTTTGTAACCCGTTATTAAGAGAATAGAAGCCAGCGACGCCCACGGAATCATGTTCAGAACGCCCGGAATTGCCACCACGCAGACGAGCAGCAGGGTACCATGCAGCAGAGCTGCCACTTTGGTTCGGGCACCGGCATTGATGCTCACGGAACTCCGTACGATGATCGACGTAACCGGTAGCCCGCCCAGGAGTCCACTCAGGATATTACCAATACCCTGGGCTTTCAACTCCTGGTTGGTGGGTGTCCGGCGTTTGAGCGGGTCTAAATCGTCAATGGCTTCAATGGATAAGAGCGCTTCCAGGCTGGCTACCAGCGCAATTGACAGAGCGGCTGCATACACCTGCGGATTGGTGATCTGCGTGAAATCCGGCATGGTCAGCAACTGCATGAAAGCAGCCGGGCTGTCGGCAACCGGCAGTTGCACCAGATGATTACCGCCCAGTGCCCACTGCGGATACGCCACTTTTAAGAGTTCGTTGATGAAGACGCCCAGGACAACAACTACCAGGGCGGCTGGAATATTTTTCAGGAGCCGGTGCTTTTTTACCCACGGCTGCTCCCATAAAACCAGGAGGCTAAGCGAAAGAATGGCAATGAAAATAGCCGCTACGTTGAACTGACCGAAAGCCAGCCGAAACTGATCGATAATGTCAATGCCTTTGTTCGGTAGCAGCACAATTTCTTCGGCCGCGTCGGCATCGTAGCCAACCAGGTGAGGAATCTGCTTAATAATCAAAATGATACCGATACCGGCCAGCATTCCCTTGATCACGGATGAGGGAAAGAAATTGCTGATGATACCTGCCTTTGCGTAGCCGAAGCCAATCTGGAACACACCGGCGAGACAGATTGCCAGCAGAACGGCGGGAAATGACCCCAGGCTCTCGATAGCGCCGAGAACGACAACAATCAAACCGGCCTCAGGTCCAGAAATACTTAACGCCGACCGGCTGAATATACCAATGACGATGGCACCGATGATGCCTGCAATAATTCCCGAAAACAACGGAGCGCCCGAAGCCAGGGCAATGCCCAGACACAAGGGAACTGCCACCAGAAATGAAATAACGCCCCCTCTAATATCTCCCTGAAGATGACCAAAATCAATCACCTTACTTTTTTGAATGTTGCCCATTAGCTGTTGGTTGATCCGTTGATGCGAATACATGAAAACCGGATTCACACAAGCCGGTCGAGCACCTGCCAATTGTTTGAATCCGGTTGAATGCGTTTTAGAAACCGCGGGTAGCGACAGTCTGCCGGCGGTCAGTCATTGCCGAAGTCTGGGCTGTTTCGCATTGGTCCAGCGCCGAACGTATCTGATGTAATTGATTATCGAGTTGATACTTCACTGTTTTCAGCGAATCCAGCTCGCGAGCCCGTTGCTGGAGCTGTGCCTGAAGCACTTGCTTGTTCGTATCTTTCTGCTGGTAGGCCGTTACTACGTTATAACCGATCGTCAGGAAGATGAGGCCCCATACGGTACCCCAATTGACGACACGGCTCATAGCCGAGCGGTTATGTGTTTCATCACTGATCATGATCTTCCGGTTTAATTGATGAAATTGGCCATTACAAAGGTACGGCCCGGCAGAAAGGAGCTAATTAGAGACCGGTTAGAAGGCAATGAGAGGGCGATTAGATGTCGATTAGAGATCGATTAGAGTCAGGGCAATATGGGAAGCCGGATCGTAAAAATGGTTTCCCGGTTCACTTCCGATAGGACTGTGATCCGGCCGGAGTGCAATTCGACAATGCGCTGCGTCAGGGGCAGGCCAATGCCGTGTCCTTTGATGTGCCGCACGCTTTCGGCCCGGAAAAACGGCTCAAAAATGTGCGGTAAGTCTGTCTTGCTGATGCCTATGCCCTGGTCTTTGAATCGAACGCTAACCCACCGGCTGTCGGCCTGGAGGGATACTTCCACCTTTTTATTGGGCGAAAACTTACAGGCATTTTCCATCAGGTTCAGAAACGCCGTGGTCAGGAGCGATTCATCACCCAGGATGGTCAGATCGGGCGGTTCAGACTCGGCGTCGTTATGAATCAGCAGTGCCACCTGGAAGTCGGGTTGCCGGGTGGTCAGCAGCCGGGTGGCCTGATACACAACTTCATCTACCGGTACCTCCCTGAACGTTTTGCTGGCTTCGTCGACGCTGACCTGAGCGAGCTGGAGCAGACCGTTGGCCAGTTTGTTAATCTGGTGAATGGTTTCGAGCACCGCCCGCCATTTTGCCTCGTGTTCTTCAACCGTCCGGTGCCTGATGAGGGTCGTTTCGATCTGCCCCGTGATGACCGTCAGCGGGGTACGGAGTTCGTGCGATGCGTTGGTAACAAAGCTCCGCTGCATGTCGAGTGCCGATTGAACCCGGTCGAGCAGGCGGTTGAAAGTACTGGCTAACTGCGCAATTTCATCGCCATCATTGCCCGCCCGAACGCGCTTGTCAAGTTTGGAAACGGTAATGGCATCCACCTGTTTCACTACATCCTTGATGGGCTGGAGGGTTCGGCCGGCATTGAACCACCCCAGCGCACCCATCAGAGTTAGGCTCAGCAGTGAACCGACGATCAGGATAGTCCGTAAATGATACAGCTCCGCCAGGCCGTATTCATCGTAGGCAGACGCAACGATGACCCACTTTTTCGACTGATTGGGATAGGTTAACCCCACAATCTGCCGTTCGTTGTGCTGCATCCAGATAAGCTCCTCCGCACGAATACGGTCGAGCAGAGCCGATGTTTCCAGCACTTCATCCGGGCGCAGGTCACTCTGGTATACCATACGGTTGTCTGCATCGAACACGGTGATTTGTTCTTCGGGCAGGGCCGTCAGGTTGTAACGATCAATGATACGCAGGAGTCGTTCGTTAATCTCACTAACCTCGATCAGCAACCGGGCGGTTGATCTGGCTTTATCAGCCAGCCGGTTATAAAAGTCGACCCGGCGGTAATAGGCCGATGTTGCGTAGATAGTAAGCGACAGCAGTACAACATTGGCAGCAACAACCAGGAGAAAGTTGACCGAAAGCCGGGTGCGTATGTTCATGCGTCAGTTTTCGTCCTCTTTCATGATGTAGCCAATGCCGCTTATGGTGTGAATCAGCTTCGGCAGGAAATTTTTGTCGACTTTCTTGCGCAGATAATTCACGTAAACATCTACGACGTTTGTGCCCGTGTCGAACGTTACGTCCCAGACGTTTTCTGCAATTTCAGACCGGCTCAGAGCCTTGTTGGGGTTTTTCATGAAGTATTCCAGCAAGGCCAGTTCGCGGGCGGTAAGCATAATTTTCTGATTACCACGCCGTACTTCCTTGCTCATTACGTTCAATTCCAGATCCGCCATTTTCAGTAAGGCGGGCTCCGCTTTAGCCGAAGAACGTCGGCGGTTCAGGGCTCGCAGACGGGCCATTAACTCGCGAAATTCGAATGGTTTAACCAGGTAATCGTCGGCTCCGACGTCAAATCCCGTAAGCTTGTGTTCGGTGCTTCCCAGGGCGGTCAGCATAATAACGACCACATCATCGTAGCGGTCGCGAATGATCTGGCAGAACTCATACCCGTTGATAATGGGCAGGTTAATGTCCAGAATAACGGTTGAATACGGAGTCTCGGCCATCATTTTCTGACCAATAATGGCATCAGGCGCTATATCGGCAGCGAATCCGTAGTCTTCGAGTCCGCTTTTAATAAACGAAGCTACGTCCTGTTCGTCCTCAACTATCAAAATACGCATGAATCAGAGCTATGCAGCGTGATAAACGATAACTATCCACTAAAGTGACTTGTTATGGTTACAGTACAGCCAGAAAATTCGTTCGGCCTCTGTCTGTAAACCGGACTGAAAGCAGGGCAGATGATAAATAGTTTGCCTTAACCCACTCAATTATAAGAATTTGCCGTTATTTTCTTACAGCCTGACCACTAAAAGCGCTTTCCAACATGGTACGAATACATCGCCGACTGGCCGTCTGGTCAGGTTTTCTGATGCTCAATGGCCTGATCGGGCTTAGTTCATTAACACTGGCGCAGGTACCGGCCACCGCAAACCGGCCGGCGTCAACTACACCCGCTGCCGGTGTGACGACGGCCGAAACCAAGGTATCTACAGCGGCCACCCCAGCCATTCCCGGTGCCTACATCAACCCCGATACCGTAAAGGCAGGGCCGTTCGATATGGGCAAGATGTGGACCTTCGATAATCCGCCAAAGGACTACTTCCGCAAAACCTACAACGTCAACGCCGACGACAAGTGGTTTGAACAAGCCCGGCTGGCATCGCTGCGGTTCGCCGACTACTGTTCGGCATCTTTCGTGTCGCCCAATGGGTTAGTGATGACCAACCACCACTGCGCCCGCGAATCAGGAACGGGCGTGCAACGCAAAGGCGAAGACCTCAACGCGACAGGGTTTTTCGCAAAAACACCCGCCGAGGAGCGTAAGGTGGAGGGGTTGTTCGTTGATCAGCTGGTCAAACTCGAAGACATAACCAACCGGGTTCAGCAGGCCATGAGTGGGGCTGAAGCCGGTTCGGAGCAGGCTCAGCTTCGGGCCCGGGAGCAGGCTTTTGCCACCATCAAGCAGGAATATGCCTCGAAAGAAGGCTGGCAGGGCCTTGAATTACAAACCATTACGTTCTACAACGGGGGGCGGTACGCGCTGTACGGGTTCAAACGCTACAACGATGTCCGGCTGGTGTTCATGCCCGAATTGCAGCTTGGTTTCTTCGGCGGGGATCCCGACAATTTTACGTATCCGCGCTACGCCCTCGACTGCTCGTTCTTCCGGGTGTACGACAACGGGAAACCGCTCCAGACAACCCACTTCTTCAAGTTTAATACCAATGGCGTCCGCGATGGCGAACCGATTTTCGTGATCGGTAACCCCGGCCGTACGGAGCGGCTCAAGACGGTGGCCGAACTGGAATACGACCGCGATTTGCAGGTGCCCTTTACCCTGCAGCTGCTTCGTAACCGGTCCAATGCCCTGCAGGCCTACAACGCGACGGCTAAGAACGACAGCATTCTGAACGAGATTTTCTCGCTGGAAAACAGCTATAAAGCGTATACCGGACAACTGGCGGGCCTGCGCGATCCGTACCTGATGGCCCGTAAGGCCGCTTTTGAGAAGCAATTTCAGGCCGATGCCCGGGCAAAAAACGTTTCGGCCGACCGGCTTACCCTCTGGGACGACCTGGCGGCCAGTACGACTCAACTCCGATCGGTGTTTGCGGCCAGTAATTACCTCGCGCCCAGCGAACGGATCATGGGTGAATTGCTGACGTTTGCCAACGTACTGATGCAGTACGGCGAGCTGTCGACCTCGCGACCGGATGCCGCCGAGAGCGCCCGTTCGCTGGTGGTGGCGCCCAAATTGCGGAATCGGGCCCTGGAAGAAGCGTATCTGGCGGCTCACCTGACCGAAGCGCAGATTGGGCTCGGCAGCGACGATCCCTACGTCCGGACTGCGCTGAACGGCAGGTCGCCCAAAGAAGCGGCTGCCTACCTGATCAGCAACACAAAGCTGACCGATCCGGCCTTCATAAAAGACCTGGCTGTGCGGCCGCAGGCGATCCGGTCGGCCGACGATCCGCTGCTGGCGCTGGCCCGCATCGGGTTTAGCCGCTACGTAACGGCTGCCCGGCAGGCCCGTCAGTTGTTCCAGACGCAGGAGGTGCTGCGTGGTCAACTCGGCCGGTTGCTGTACGACGTGTACGGCACCAGCATTCCGCCCGATGCTACGTTCTCGCTCCGGATCAACGATGGGGTTGTCAGAGGGTACGCTTACAACGGGACCCGGGCCCCGATCATGACTACGTTTGCCGGGTTGTACGATCGCAATTACTCGTTCGGCGATAAGGCCCCGTGGAACCTGCCCGCCCGCTGGAAGAATCCGCCCGCTGAGTTACTTCGGCAACCCATGTGCTTTATTTCAACCAACGATATCATTGGTGGCAATTCGGGCAGTCCAATGATTAATAAAAACCTGGAAGCGGTCGGGTTGGTGTTCGACGGTAACATGGAAAGTCTGCCCGGAGAGTTCATCTTCGTGCCGGATCTGAACCGGAGCATTTCCGTTCACGCGGGCGGAATGGTAGCGGCCATACGATACATTTATAAAGCCGATCGGCTGGTTAAAGAACTGGTTGGCACTCCACCCGCCGTGCCCGCGAAGAAATGATCTGGCCGGGTAGACCGGTCAAAATCAGGTTGAGAACCCACCGGGAGATTGCGAAAAGCAACCTCTCCTGGCGGGTTTTTTAGTATCTTCGGGCTTTGTCGCGTACAATAACCCACTTCATGAAAAAACATCTCTTCTGTTGGCTGGTGGTGTCTTTGCCAATAGCCGCTACGTTTGCGCAGTCTGCGAAACAGAAAGTTACCGTCACCGACCTGACCCGCATCAAACAGGTAGGTGGCATCAGGATCGCTCCGGATGGACAGCGGGCCCTCTACGCGGTTACGACCATCGAGCCGAACCCCGATCAAAAAGAGGAATACGACTACAAAACGCACATCTACCTGACCGGCCTGAAACCCGGCGACACCAAGGCGCTAACCCGGGGCACCGAGAGCGCCCGGCAGGCAGTCTGGTCGCCGGATGGCAAACAGATTGCGTTTGTGCGGACGGTAAAAGGCAAAGGCCAGATTTTTGTCATGCCGCTGGATGGGGGAGAAGCCTATCAGCTCACCAACGGCAAATACGGTGTATCTGGCCCGGCCTGGTCGCCCGACGGTAAGCGCATTGCATTCACGGCTAACGTATCCATGGCCGAGATGCTGAACGATTCGTTGCTGAATCCCGGCAAACGCGGGCCGGTCTGGTCGCTTGAAAAGCCGGGCTTCGTTAACAACGATTTCGTAAAGGAAAGCAAGGCAAAGCCCAACCCCGACGGTACGCTGGCCGAAATCCGGGCGTATCTCAACAAAGACGTCGAGGATAAAAAAGCCAAGGTTATTAACCGCCTGAACCTGCAGGGTGAATCAACCACGGAGCCGGACATGAGCTTTCAGCACCTGTACGTTGTGGATGCGCGGGAAGGTGCCCAGCCTAAACCCCTAACCCGGGGCTTCAAATCATTCCAGGCCAGCGACTGGCTACCCAGTGGACAAGGTCTGGTAGCCGTTACCGATCGGGATTCGCTCAAACACCCCGATCGCGAGCAGGACAATGCCATCGTATACATCCCGGCTGATGGGTCAGGGCGTTATACGCTGGTTCTGGGCGAAGCCGGAAAGAGCTATTACGCGCCTGAAATCTCGCCGGATGGTCGGCAACTGGCGTTCCTGACGAGCCCGGCGCAGGGCGTTAATTTCGGGCAGATTGGTTTGGCTGCCTTTACGGGTACGGCGGTGTCGGGTATGCAGCTGGTTACGTTCGACCGGGCTGCCGGAAACCTGACCTGGACCGAAACCGCATCGCCCAAGGGTAAAAAAGCTGTTGCTACGTACGCCATCTATTTCACGGCCCCCTCAAACGGAGGTTATCCGCTGTACCGTCTGGACCCAGGCACGAAGCAGGTTACGCAACTCACGGATGTCAACACCGGCGTCAGCAACTTCGATGTCGCCGGCTCAACCGTTGTGTTTGCCAAAACGGAAGTGGTCAATCCCTCAGAATTGTACGTAGCTGATGCCGCCGGTAAAAATCAGGTGAAACTGTCCAGTCATAACGACTGGGTAGCCCAGCGCACGCTCAGCTTCCCCGAAAAGCGGACGTATAAAAACTCCATCGGCCAAACCGTCGAATACTGGATTATGAAGCCGGCGGTAGTTGAAGCCGGTAAAAAATATCCGCTGCTTCTGAACATGCACGGTGGACCAACCGCCATGTGGGGGCCGGGCGAACCGTCGATGTGGCATGAGTTTCAGTACTTCTGCTCACAGGGCTATGGGGTTGTGTATGCAAATCCGCGCGGCTCGGGTGGCTACGGTCTGAATTTCCAGCGGGCCAACGTAAAAGACTGGGGAACCGGCCCGACCGAGGACGTACTGGCAGCCGCTACCGATGCGGCCAAAGAAGCGTGGGTCGATACGAGTCGGCAGGTAATTACGGGCGGTTCATACGCCGGCTACCTGACGGCCTGGATCGTAGCACACGACAACCGGTTCAAAGCCGCTTTTGCGCAGCGGGGTGTGTACGACCTCACTACGTTCATGGGTGAGGGTAATGCCTGGCGGCTGGTGCCGAACTACTTCGGTGGCTATCCCTGGGAGGCTGAAGCTCAGAAGGTGCTCGATGCCAATTCTCCCTATACGTTCGTCGAAAACATTAAGACGCCACTGTTGATCAAGCATGGTGAAAACGACCTGCGGACGGGCGTGATTCAGAGCGAAATGATGTACAAGAGCCTGAAGATTCTCGGACGGCCGGTCGAGTACGTCCGAATGCCGGGGGCCACGCACGAGTTAAGCCGGTCGGGTAACGTACGGCAGCGGATCGACCGGATGCTCCGCATTTACGAATTTTTTGAACGATACATCGGCCCGGATGCCCAGGGCCTGACGCAGAAATAAGTTGATCAGACGCCGGGAAACGGAGGATCCGCAGAGCGCATTACTGATGGCAGGTTTGTCGGCGTACTCGGCGGATTCTCTGTGCGCTCTGCGTTTAAACAGCATTATGGAAAAACTCGAAGACGCCCCCAAGTTTCGTTTCTGGAAAGGCCAGCTAGAAAGCAACGGCCTGAAAATTAACGGTGTTAAAGATCATTTTATCCGTCGGCGGCACAACGGCGAGGTGCTGTTTGCCATGCTCGAAGTGGATGCCGACACCCCCGAAGGAGACAAAATTCCACCGGTCTGTTTCCTGAAAGGTCATGCAGCCTCCATCCTCGTATCGCTCATTGACAAAGAAACGAAGGAGAAATTTGTGGTGCTGGTCCGCCAGCGACGCATCTCCGATGGTTCGCATACGTATGAGCACCCAGCTGGCATGGTCGACGCCGACGACGCGCCCGATGAAGTGGCTGCCCGTGAGCTGGGTGAGGAGATTGGGCTGGAGGTCAGGGCCGATGAACTGACCAAACTGAATCCCCGGTTGTGGTTTCCCAGCACCGGTACCAGCGACGAAGCCATGCACTTCTTCTTCATCGAACGGGAGCTGCCGCGCGAAGAGATCATGGCGTTTCACCACAAAGACATGGGTAACCAGTCGGAGTTTGAACGCATCACAACCGCCGTAACAACCCTTCCGGAAGCGCATAAGCTGGTCAATAACGTCAACGGCCTGCTGATCCACTTCCTGTATCTGAAACACGTCGGCGACTACGAAACGATGAAGTTGCTGTAAGGAGCCGTTCAGGGATTGACTCGCCACGAGTCAATCCCTGAACGTTGTATAAAGGCAGAAAATCCTTGCCAACGAACCCGGTTAAGCGTCGAAAGAACTGGGTGTCTACCGACAGAAACCGCTTACAGCGTCGCTAAACTACCGCGTCTGGCAACAGCACTTCACCTGATTACCGCCGTGGCTGATGCGCACCGGCTGGTCGGAAATAAACACGGTTTAATGGGGTGCCTGATGTACTTGAACCTGGCTGTTGATTCCGGGACAATGCAGACATTGGTCTAAAAAAGATTACGTTTTCAACACCGGCGCACTTGTGTTTTTAAAGGCTAAACCGCTATATTTGCACTCCCAAACCGAAAAATGCTCCCGTAGTTCAATGGATAGAATTATGGTTTCCGGTACCATCGATAGGGGTTCGAATCCCTTCGGGAGCACTCAGAGTGAATAAAGGCTAATTCGTTATAGTGTATTTATGTTCACTATCAGCGAGTTAGCCTTTTTGCTTTATTAAGGTTTATGAAAAATAACACCGTTTCGTCAACTTAAACCGTCAACTGATCCGTCAACCGTGTAAGTTTTCTTCGTAACTTGGTAGAGACCAAACCAAGTAAGACCAATGAAAACTGTGTCCGATAAGGATATAAAATTCCTGCTCAAAGACCCCCGCGCTGACCGGCCAACGCTCATCTCCATTGTGTATCGGTATGATAATCAAAGGTTTGTTTATTCAACCGGCCTGACTATTGATCCCTATCAATGGGATGCCGATAAACAACGCGCCCACATCAACCAAAAGGCTCGCAGTGTTCGGGAAACATACCAAACTATTAACGCAGGCCTAGATCGTTACCGGACCACGCTCAAAACGATTCTGACGCGGCTGCAACTTGCCAACGTACCGTTCGACAACCGAACTATTAAACAACACCTCGAAGCCGAAACCGGGCGCGTCAAAAAGGTTAAACCCACGCCAGTAGTTGAGAGGGAAAGGGAGCCGTTTACAGCTTACATTGAGCGATTTGTTCGGCTGGCTGAGGATGGCAAACGGCTCAACGCGAAAAGTGCCCGGTATTCCCGGTTTACTCTGGCCAGTTACCGACTATTGAAACGGTTACTGGAAGAGTACCACACTGAAACCGGCAACCCGGTTGACTACGACGCATACAGCCTTACGTTCTACCACGCCTTTAAAATTTGGTTGACAAGTCGGGGGTTGACGCTTAATTACGTTGGTTGTTTACTTAAGAATCTGAAAATACTTCTGAAACAGGCTTACGGAGATGGATTACATACAAACACGATTTTCCAGCACAAAGACTTCAAAAAGTTCTCGGAGGACGTTGATAGTGTTTACCTAACTTCCGATGAACTAACCGCAATTTATAACCTCAATCTGTCGTCAACGCCAGGGTTAGACCGGGCGCGTGATCTGTTTCTGATAGGTTGTTATACTGGTCTACGATTTTCTGACTTTACGCAGCTACGGCCCGAAAACATTAAGGACCGTATCCTGACGCGCAAGACGCTCAAAACTTCTGAACGGGTTTCTGTACCCCTCAATTCAAAAGTCTTGGCCATTCTGGCTAAGTACAACGGTGTACCTCCGCAACCGATCAGCAACCAACGCTTGAACGATCACCTGAAAGAATTATGTAAACGGGCGGGTTTAACCGAACGCATTGAAGTTAGTCGAACACGGGGCGGCTCTAACGAATTGCGCTATCCCGAAAAGTGGGAGTTAGTCGGTACGCATACTGCCCGGCGTTCGTTTGCAACTAACGCATATTTGGCAAAGGTGCCGCCTGTTTCAATTATGAAGATTACTGGCCACCGTTCCGAGAAGATGCTACTACGGTACATCAAAGTTTCGTCAGAGCAAAATGCTATGATGTTGCTCGATCACGATCACTTTCAGTAAAGTGTGTCTTAGCAATTCAAATATGAAAATCACAGGCCACTGAGTAAAACGCCTTGTTGATGTTGGAACACCCACAATTTGCAGGGAACGCCGACAAGAAGACTTTTCCAATTAGTTCATTGAACAAAGTAATATGATATTACTGGCATTATTTACTGAGACTTATTCTGCGCTAACTCGAAGAAAGTTGCCTTAATAATCACCCACTTACAGGAATGAATTTACAAACAACCCAATATGACCAACTGGTCAATTTATTCAATTGTTGGTCATATACCGGCCTTTTGTCATTTGCAGCTTATGAGACACAATTGAAGAAGTTACCGGGTGAAGATGCTCGATTAGCCGTAAGTAGGGAGACTATGCATTTTTTTTACGAAACCCGTCAACAACTGCAGGACTGCTTAACTGGATTAAGCAAGGAAGTGGAGGCTAATATGCTCACAATAGGGCGTGACCAGCATGACATTATATATCTCAATAAGTTAGCCAATACTTACAATCAGATTACGGAGTACCTTAACAACGAGTTCGGTAGGCAGATAGATAGCTTTGATGGCTTACTGTTTGATATTGAGCCACCTAAAAAACCAATCATAGGCGAGTATCGTGATATAGGTGGTTTTCAAGCTGCAATAATGGATGAAGCAGTTGACCCCTATTGGAATGAGTATGTTACTGAAGAACAATACATAGTTGATGCTGCTGACACTCCCCCCGTTCTTATCAGGCTGATAAAATCAATAACCGAAGGGTTTGCTTTTGGGGCTGCTGTTCTGTATCAAGCAATAACGAAATCTATCGTTTATAAAAACCATCCTGATCTTATTACACTTTTGCCAAGCGATACGCACAAAATCACAGTTCAGAATCAACAATCTTCTAAACCATACGTCAAATTAAGGTGGACTGGAACAAATAGGAGTTTATACGAACTGTTTGCCCAACTTTCATTTATTCAAGTGAAACCGGGAAAACCCTTGCTTGACCATTCAATCAATGAGTTAGCGGAATTTCTGTCTGCTTGTGTCGAAGGATTACCCCAAGCCGAAACAGTCGAACGGGAATTAGAGAAGATGAGAGAGGATGATGGTATAAGTAACTCTGTGAGAGGCCGTATCAACCTGCATATTACACGCGACTAAACTTTACTTAACAGGTTACGGGGAATGTTACACCCGTAAAATTGTAGCCATCAACTCACACCAATTTCGTACTGTACTTATCGAAAACCAACTATGTACGGTACTGTTATCCAAATTACAATGACCCCTGAGCAGTTAACGCAACTGCTTGATGAACGCCTGGCAAACGCCCTTGCTAATTACACACCACCTAAGCCTGAGGGAGCAGTTCTGCCTGACTTAATGACCCGTAAGCAGACCGCCGAAACACTACAAGTTTCACTGACTACCTTAAACGATTGGGCAAAAGACCGGGACGATAGGCCTGCTATTCTTATTCCTCGAAAAATTAATGGACGAGTACGTTACCACCGTGCTGACGTCCTGGCTGCAATGAAAGAATCGCGTCGTTTCAAACAGAATAGAAGTATTTGAACGGGGCATATGTATTGCGGCATGAAAACGATGAATGCGGTGGTCGATGTCGAACACCTCATTGCCCGGTTAGATATTGAACGTCTCTTTTCGCCAACCTATGGTGATATTCGGGAATTGCGCCCACTTAGAACTGTATACAAGGGGCTACATTTGTTTATTCAGCCACGCGCCGATAGCACTACCCATTATTCGGTGCAACTTAGGGGATCGTTGGCAAAGTTTCATAATCAGGAACAACACTGTTTCAGCTTTTTAGACCCTTATGACACCTTAAAAGTGTTAGACGATTTGGCGACAGATTTACGAGTTAATTTGTTTGAGACCAATTTGAATAACCTTGAAGTCACGGCAACAGTTCAGGTGCAAGATGCCAAAGCCATTGTGGGAAACGCTCTTAGTTATCTCGGCGTTGTGGCTAAGCGTGGACGAATGAGGACAGGCCTCTTGTACTCCGATCTGCAGGCCAGCCAGCACCGCTTGAAACTTTACGAGCCATCAGGTGGGTTGTTGCGTGTCGAAATCCACGCCGATAAAATGGCATACTTTGGCAACACACAACCCAAAACTCTGGCGGACCTTGCTTTACCTTTGTTCGCAGAGCCAATGGCTACTAAGTTGCTCAATGCTTTTGGCAAAGTTATTTGGGATTGTGTTGATCTTGAACCCGACGCCTTACCGCTGGACCAAGGCTATCTTTTGGCGAAAGGCCGGAATCCGTCATACTGGCATGTTAACAAGGCCAAATACAACCGCGCTGATTATAGCCGTATTCGTAAGCAACGCGAGCGAGAACGTCCTAAATTCGACGCTATCGTACAGCAGAATTGGACAGCCGCTGACCGCCCTGTCGAGGTTGAACGCAAGATACGAGAACAGTTAACCGCTTATCTTGATATAATGCACACCGGTAAGTACGAACGAGAGCTGAATATGTGTGTAGAGCGTTGGCAGATCGCGGGTTGTCGCAAACCTACACTTCACTAATTGGTAAGTTCGGAGTCTCTAAACATAATCTATCTATTTACTCTAACACCGGACAACGGTCAAAGTATTGGTTGAACAACTTGAGCAGATAAGACTTAACGAGTAGGTCGGCTTTTTCATTCGGCTGTATAACCGCAATCGTCGTTACGTAATCCGATATTTTTTGGGTATAGCGCTTTTGCGTCATGCAACGATACATATAAGCACATAGACTAGGGGTGCATTGAGTATATGAATATAGTCAACCCTTTGATTGATAGCCTATTAATCGATTTGTGATAATTTCAAAAAAACTAAATTCAAAATTACCATGTTGCGGCAGTCCACCCGAGCTTTTTTACCCTAATGGCGGATTAGTTAAGCACCTACAGGAAATGAGTTTACTCTCAATCTTTGCAAGAGACTGACCGTATGTACCTGTAAAAGACCGGCTCAATCTGGCTGAATCGCCCCCCTTATGTCTTACTCTCTTCCAGAAAAGGGAGTTCTTATCAAAAAATATTCGCCCGAGAGTACGCCGGGGCAATAGTATGGTAGTCCTCAGAGGCAAAACCGTTTTAAATACCCCCCCGGCTTAATGGATTGGGGCTGTTATGGGTCCTGAATGATTCCTGCCTTTTAATTTTATGTTTGAGGATTGCGATTTTGAAAATGGGAAACCGCCGGTTAGTTGGGCGAGGAAGAACCGCCCAGGCGAAGGGGAATAAGGCAAGGAAGTAACGGGCGGTTGGTCTATCTTTGTCGCGAGTCACTAACCGTGTTGGGATTTTCCTTGCTATGATGGAATACCTTGCGCCATTCGGCTTTGGGTTTATTGAGCAATTCCTGTATTATATTCGCAATAGCTTCTGGACTTACATAGGCTACCTCAGCGAGAGTCATTCGCTGTTGGTCTATAAGGTCCAGAAGTTTTGTTTTATAAGAGTACTTCGGGGTACATTGTGACAGGGTGAAACCGGATGAATCCACAGGTGAGCGGGTGTTCTGTCCGGTTACGGGTGTCCCTATTCCTGACCAGAGCAAACCGGGTGTTCGTCGGTTTGTGTCGGCGGTGATGCTCAGAACTGACGACGATCTGTTGATGAGCCTCAGCCCTCAGTTCAGGCAGTATGGTAAGGGGTCAAAAGAAGATCCGTTTAGCCGGGTGGCACACAACATCAGGAACCGGCACAGTAACCCGCGCAACAATTTAGCCCGGCGTTTACGTCGATTACTCAAAACACCCGGTTTGTTTCCATCGGCTGAGGTAATTCGTCTGACCGATGAACAACGGGCCGAACTCGACCACTGGAAAGGTACACCCTACGAAGTGCGGTTTTAAGATTCTTTGTAGGGTGTATCCAGTCGGTTACAGCGCGTAGGCACCTTCGGGCGTTTGACGTACCAGAGCTAAGGTGGCTAACGTGTCCAATAACGGTTGTACTTTTTCGGGTTTGGTACGCTGGAAAAAGGCGGCTACCTGTTTGGCGGTTAACGGAACGCCCGCCTGTTGTACCGTATCCCGAAC
Organism: Fibrisoma montanum; assembly: GCF_003583365.1. Classification (GTDB taxonomy): domain Bacteria; phylum Bacteroidota; class Bacteroidia; order Cytophagales; family Spirosomataceae; genus Fibrisoma; species Fibrisoma montanum. The sequence continues at coordinate 829,076 of NZ_QXED01000001.1, read as the reverse complement.
GGCCTGCATCTGTTGGGCCAATTCCTTTGGCCATTCCTGTTGCGTGGTAGTGTTGGCGGTGGCCGTTGTCGTGTTACTGGCTACGGGTAGAGCAAGACCAAGTTGTTGTTGTTGCCCTGGTGCCTGATATTCGGGGCGCAGGTAGCGAATATGCCCGGCGGCCTCCTCAGCGGCTCGTTCGTGGTTCAGGCGAACCAGGCGGTTCAGGATTTCGGCTTCGGGTAGGTCGTGCGGCCATCCGTAGGCATCGGCAACGGCCGCGTCAATCTGTTGGTGCAGACTGAGGACCACCGACGCCAACCCCATTTGATTAATCGTTTGCTCCTTCGCGGTTAACGATTCACCAGCCTTTATTTTTTCCACTACGTTGTAAAGGTCGGTTAGTGTCAGTGTAGGGTGTGCGGCCTGTTGGCGTTTACGGTGTGCGTCCAACTGCTCAGCCAGCTCACGAATACGGACCTTCTGTTGTAGTGTTGCATCGGGAAACGGAAACGGTTCAAAAGAGCGGGATTTTACGTAGACAGGCGTGTTACCTCCTAAGTCGCTACCTGTTGCCAGCGCCCACGTTACATGAATATTACTTGATAAAATACCTAAATAATAAGAATCTTCTAAGGCAATGATAATTAGCTTGTTATCAGGAAGTACATCAGCATTAAGAAACTGAAAAGTTCGATGTTTTGCGGTTTCAACAGTAGCAATGTACCTGTTAACGCCAAATAGGGCTTTGCGTAAATCCTCTCGAGAACGGCGATGTAACCACCAGTTTGTTCTTAATTTTTCGTCTCTGTTTTGATCCCGCTCAGGCTTTACTGTCTGTAAAAGATGTTGATATACATCAGGGAATCGTGTCAGTAGATCGTTCTCAGACAATCCAAACAAATCAATTGCATAAACACTTCGGGGCTTGTCGGTTAAGTCACGGCCATTTCGATAAGGTCTGATGTAATTTTTTAGATCAACATCATTGTCTACACCTAAAAATTTAGCTTGTTCAAAATTGAGAATAAACCCTGAGCTACCAAGTTCAAAACCTCTATTTGATATACTCTCGTTTGATTTTAACGATCCGGCTGAATCTAATTCTACACCAATCGTTAGGTCAGATAGTATTTTCCCTTCTTTCGTTTCAAAAGTTACTTCTGCTGCCTCATCGCCCGTGGGAACATTGATTGTCTTTACGGTTGTCAACAGTCCCGAAAGGTTTGTTCCTAGCCGTGAGGGTGTTGTTTTCTCCGCAACAGTCATAGCGATAGTTACAGCCGCGCCATCTGCACTTTCAACCCATGGATGGTCAGGTATAGCAAATCTTAATACTAACGCTGGCGCATCACCTTCTAAAAAAGGCTGCATCACACGCCGGTTAAAGGTCTGTTTTAAACTATTGGTTGTAATAAACCCGAACCGTTCGGCGCTTCCCTGTTTCACCTGTTCAGCCGCGTTATACCACCAGTACATGACCAGATCAACCGAATCCGGCACTTTGCCTTTGTAAGTTTTACGTAGTGCCTCCGTGTAGCCATCGCCTAACGCGTCACGCATTCGGGCGGGGCCTACAAATGGCGGATTCCCCACAATAAAGTCAGCTTGCGGCCATTCGGCGGGTTTTGGGTTGGGATAGTCATACACCGTCACGCGGGCGGTTTCGTCGGGTACGGGCTGGCCGGTAACGGGGTGTAGTTTGGTTGTTACACCATCCCACCGCGTTACGGGTTGGCCGTTAGCGTCTATACGGGGTACGGGCGGGCCGTGCTGCAATACGGCGTCCTGTTGGTGTATGTTCTCGTACTCATCTAACAACGGTTCGCGTAGTTCACTAACGCCGTGGGTGCGTAGGTGCCATTGCAGGTAACCGATTTTCAACACTACATCGGCAATCGCAGCCGCGCGGGGATTCAGTTCCAGTCCTAACAGTTGGCGGGGTGATACGGTCGTGCCACCGCTGAGGTTCAACAGGGCCGTTTGACCGTAGGAGTTGATTGCGGCCAATACTTCACCTTCCAGCCGTTTGAGGTGTTCAAGGGTAACGTACAGAAAATTGCCCGAACCACAGGCGGGGTCTAAAATCTTGATAGAGGTCAGGCGGTGTAAGAACCGTTCCAGTTCGGCGCGGGCGTTCTTGTCTTTGCCCTCCTCCAACAGCCGGGCGGCTGCGGCCTGTGCTGCGGACCATTCCCGGCGCAACGGTTCCAGTACCGTAGGCAGGACCAACCGTTCGACGTACCGGCGCGGGGTGTAGTGGGCACCTAGGCTGTGCCGTTCGCGGGGGTCTAACGCCCGTTCCAGCAGAGTGCCAAAAATAGCCGGTTCAACGGCGGTCCAATCGGCTTCAGCCGCCTTCAGCAGCAAGGCTATCTGATCGGCATTGAGCGCAATCGCACGGGCATCGTGAAAGAGCTTACCATTGAATTTCCGTAGCCTTGCCTTCAGGTCCGGCGAAAAACCGCCCGTATCCATCGTACGCCAAAGGGTTTCTAAGGCATCGGGTAAAAAATCCCGTAGGTCTGGTTGTGCGTATTGGCGTAGCATACCCGTAAACGACTCCTTAGGAATCAGGCCAACATCCTCCGAGAACATGGTAAACAAACACCTCATCAGGAATTGGGCTACCAGATCGGGTGTATGCCCTGAGCGTTCCAACTGAGTGGACAGTTTAGCCAGGTATTCAGCCAGTTCCCGCGTAACGCGGGCCGAACGGCGGCTTGGGTCCAGTTCGCGCGGGTTCGTGAAGATCAGCCGCAACAAGTCCCGCGTTTCTTCCTCAGCCAGTTTCGCCAATGGGAGCCGGTACCGGGTTTGATCGGGAAACGGCACGAACTGATCACCCACCCCGGCAAAGTTGCTGTATAGGTCAATACAGTAGCCTACATCGGCAACCAGCACAAACAGCGGCCGGGGTTCATCGGCCGGTAACGCTCGCACGTAGCCTAGTGCCTGTTGGCGGGCGGTTTGCATCATCTGTTGCCATTTGGCCGTTCCGCGTACGGCGTGACCTTTCCGGCGTTTCTCAGCGGTTAGGCCAAGTTCCGCCCGTTCTGCCGCCTTCTGTTGGTCGGGTGTGTCAGTCCCCTGTTTGGTTTCCAACACAAAACAGCCCCGTTTGTAGAGGTCAATCCGGCCTATCGTGGTCCGGCCGGAACTGCCTTTTTCATTAAACTCAACCGCCCGTTCGAGTACGTAGGCATCTTGGGCGGGGTTGTCGGTAGTTGGGTCAGGGCGGGGTACGCCGATGAGGTCGCAAAGGTCCTGGAGGAATAGACTGTAATTAGCGCGTTCGGCACCACCGGCCGGTTTCCAGCGGGCTTCAAATTCGGGATAGGTCACGGAACAAGAGGAACGAATAAGTGTACGTAGATACGTAAAAGGTTGAATAGACTGAAAGTTACTAATTCGCCAAATACGATACGGCACCTGTAAGGAGTACGTAGTAAGATGCACTACGCACAGACGTTCACCGCATGACCGGGGAGGGGTACGGCAAATAGCTGGAAAGGAGCGAAATGCACGACCGATAGGCCCGTTTTACGTGTGTGCGGTCAAAATTAGGGAGGGGGGTTACTAAGTTGATTTTTAGCTCAAAAAGGCCATTTTAAGGCTAGGAAAACTACCTGTTTTTTGCTCATCTGGTATAAGTCTATGAATGACAAAGTTTAGTGCAAAAGACGCAAGGCTATGCTACTAAACATTCACACTGGCACGTAGCTGAAACAACGTACTTGCAGCGATTATGCACGTTAGCTGCCAGTTTGATTCTGTACTCGGTTTTTGAGGGTTTTTAACCGTTTGGCCAATGGATCAGACAGAGTGTATCGGGTAGTTACTTGTTGAAGATAAGTGGCCATTTTTTGGGCGAACTCAGCAGGAGAGATTTTGCCGACGTTATCGGAGGAAGGTTTCAATGTACAAGTTTAGTTTACGGTAGGTTGTGCAAATCTTAGAACTCAGATTGAAAAACCAAAGTAAACGAACTCATAATTAACTAAGTGGTATATCTACTAGCTATAAGAAATTAATATCTTCTATATCTGTAAGTTAAGTATGTTAAATCAAGTGCCAAAGAGTTGGGTTAAGAAGTGGTCGGCTTGACTAAGTGAATCGGGCTTTATGAGGTAATGATCAGCGCCCAGTTCTACGGCTCTTGCCCTGTATTCAGGGGTTTCCAACCCAGACATAATCGCAATAACTACAGCCGCGTATCGGGTATGGCTTCGTAACTGAGTGAGCACCTCAAAGCCATCTTGCAACGGCATTATTAAGTCAATCAAAATAAGATCAGGAAGAACCTTTAACTGATCTAGTTCAGCAACAACGGTTGTGCTGTCATGGATCGGGATGGTGATGCAATCGGTGCAATATTGCCTAAACAGTTGTTGTAGGATCAAATAGTCATCCTGGTCATCCTCAACGACAACCACTGTTTTGGTTGTAGTCCGGCCTGCCATCATGTACAATGTAGTCTAATTAGGTGTGCTGACTACAAAAGTATAATTTAAAACATGAACACCTAAAATTATTCATAGAGTTTGTAGACTAATTCTATCTTGCGGAATCATGCAGTTGCCAATGGCGAACCAGTTCGCTTACGATGTTAATAGTCTGGTTGTGATTTGCTGGTTTGGTGTAATACCCATTCGCACCTAAAGCCATTGAACGTTCTTTGTCCTCAGCATTACGGGAGGTAGTCAGAATGACAACGGGTAGATGTTGGTATTGAGGTATGTTGCGGATTTCTTCAAGAGTTTCAAATCCATTCATAACAGGCATGTTCAGGTCAAGAATGACGAGTCGGGGATACGACTCTAATTCGTTCAGCAGGAGGATTAATTCGGAACCGTCGTCAATGAATCTGACCTGAATGGAAGGAACGATCTGGCGCAGCGCCATTGCCATCAACAGTTGGTCGTCGGGGTCGTCGTCCACAACCCAAACTACAGGCTGATCGGTCATAATAGGAGTGAGTTTGTGAATGGATAATGAGCTAATAATCAAACCAAACCTAAAAATACAAATGAACGGATTAGGGTTAAATGGTAAAACTAATCTATTGACCTAACGGCCTCTTGTTAGATGGGTTGCTAGCTGTATGAAAAAACAAAGGCCGGGGGAACCACCCACCCGGCCTATATGAACCGGGGGAACCACCCGCCCGGTTCTGACCAAACCAAGTTGCCCGCTAAGGCACTCGATTCAGGTCAAAAGTACGAAGGTCAAAGGGCTACCTGTCAATTAGTAGACAAAGATTTTATAGTTTACAGGTGTATAATTAGAAATCCGTCAACTAATCCGTCAACTATGCTCAATATCCATTATAAATAGTTGATTTACAATAGGCTTTAAAATCCCTTCGGGAGCACAAAAACCCGCTGATGTAATGTCAGCGGGTTTTTTGTTTTCGATAGCGCGGGGTCTGGATGATAGATTCGTGAGTATCAGGGGCCCAGACTTTTTGAGTAACCTTGCTTCAACACGCATTATAAGGCAGGAGCCTGTAATGCAACGTATAGGCAACCGCCCGTATACGAAAAGGACTGTTTGTTGTATCAACCTTATACGTAAATTGGCCGTACTATATGAGTGTACCGAAAGGTCTGGATAGTAGCGCGGGGCAAATAATTGTAGGTCAACAGATTAGGCGCTTTTGTTTTATCCTGCCGACCGGGGTGCGTAATCGTCAGGATCAGGCTGCCGGAATGATGAAGACGGCCTGTTTTTAGTCTGGTGACGTGTGGATACTATACCGTAGCCTATCAATAAGGAGTTGATTCCAGGTAGCGTAATTTGATTGGTGAGGTACAGCGTGTAAGCGAGAGTATGTGGGCAAAAATTCATCAATAGGCGGTCAGTAGGTTTTTTGGTTAATTTACCTCCACTTGATTATTTGACTTTTGATAAGATAATCAATCCCGAATTCGTTTTATTTTTGCTTGAAAACATACAAAACAGATATGGAAACGCCCATCACCACACAAACATATCCCTGGCGACGCCATTACCCGGAAGGCGTTCCTCATGAAATAAATCCAGACGCTTACCCGTCGCTGGCCGCTCTGATGGAAGACGGCTTCCAGCGTTTCGCGAACCGCCCAGCCTACGAAAACATGGGTAAGCAGCTAACCTTTGGTCAGTTAGATCAGCTTTCGAAACAGTTTGCTTCGTTTTTGCAGAACGACTTAAAGCTCCAGAAGGGAGATCATATTGCTATACAAATGCCGAACGCGCTTCAGTACCCTGTGGCTATGTTTGGCGCACTGCGGGCCGGGCTTGTGGTTGTCAACACCAACCCGCTCTATACGCCCCGCGAGATGCAGCACCAGTTCAAGGACTCACAGGCAAAGGCTATCGTCATCCTCGCGAACTTTGCGGCCAACCTTGAAAAAATCATTGATAAGACAGACATTAAACACGTCATCGTGACGCAGTTGGGCGATTTGCTGGGTTTCCCCAAAAAGCACATCGTCAATGCCGTGGTTAAGTACGTCAAGAAGCTGGTGCCGCCGTTCAATCTGCCAAACGCTATTTCGTTCGGCGACGCGCTGAGCCGGGGCAGTCGGCAACCTTTCCGGCCGGTAGACATCAAGGGCAGCGATCTGGCGTTTATTCAGTACACAGGCGGCACGACCGGCGTCTCGAAGGGGGCGATGCTGTCGCACCGGAACATCATCGCCAACGTAGAAGGACAGGACGTCTGGATGAAACCCGCTAACTTGCCCGACGGTGAAACGGTGGTGGTGGCGGCCTTACCGCTGTATCACGTATATGCCCTAACGACCAACGCACTGGCCTCGCTGAAAATAGGCTCTATGAACCTGCTCATTACCAATCCCCGGGATATGAATGCGTTCATCGACGACCTCAAACGGCACAAAGTCTCGTGTTTTACCGGCGTCAATACGTTGTATAACGGGTTGCTGAATCACCCGCGGATTAATGAGGTAGATTTTAGTCATCTCAAAGTGACGTCGGCAGGCGGAATGGCGCTGCAAACGGCCGTGGCCGAACGCTGGCAGAAACTGACCAGCAACAAACCCGCTGAAGGATACGGCCTCACCGAAACTTCGCCGGTGTTGTGCTCGAACCCGGTTGTGGGTGGCAACCGCGTTGGCACCATCGGCGTGCCCTGGCCGAGTACTGAGTTGAAAATAGTTCGCGACGATGGGACCGATGCGGCCGTGGGTGAACCCGGTGAGATCTGCGCCCGGGGGCCACAGGTATTTGTTGGCTACTTCAACCGCCCCGAAGAAACGGCAAAAGCCATGATGGGCGACTGGTTTAAAACCGGCGATATTGGCGTAATGGATGCCGACGGGTACTTCAAGATCGTGGATCGCAAGAAAGACATGATTCTGGTGTCGGGCTTCAACGTCTATCCAAACGAGATTGAGGACGTAGTGGCCCAGTGCCCCGGGGTTCTGGAGGTAGCCTGCATCGGCGTTCCGGATGCAAAATCGAACGAAGTGGTTAAAATCTTCGTGGTAAAAAAAGATCCGAACCTGACCGAGGAAACGATCAAGGCGTACTGCCGCGAAAACCTGACCGCCTACAAGGTGCCAAAGCTGATCGAGTTCCGGCCGGAGCTGCCTAAATCCAATGTGGGTAAGATTCTGCGCAGGCCGCTGCGGGATGAAGAAATGGCGAAACGCAACGCATAGATAGTTGGTTAACGCATAACGTCCGGCGTTTGAGGTTTTCAGGAACACTGTTGCCTCAAAGCCGGACTTTATGCGTTAATCCAACGACCCGACTCAGGCCATCATCGGCACTGGTTCGGCGTCTTCGTGCAGGGATTCAAGTTCCTGCTGGAACCCGCGAACCTGCTTGATGAACCGGCTGGCTTTCCGGCGTGAGACCTCCACACGGTCGCCGTTTACCAGACTGACAGTCAATTGCTGGCGGTCGGGGTGAATATCCTGCAGGTACAGCAGATTAATGATGTTCTTTTTGTGCGGCCGTACAAACACCTTCGACGACAGGCGGCTTTCCATCTTTTTGAGCGTCAGCGAAACCATTAGCTGGCTGCCATCTACAAAGTGAAATAGGGTGTAGTTGCCTTCGCCTTCCAGCCGGACGATCCGGTGCATCGGCATCTTCTTGCGGTATCCCCAGAAGGGGAGCGTCAGGTCGGGCATGTCAAATTGCTGGGCAATCTGTTCGACATGCGCTGTTGTCAGCGGCTTGGGTGACAATTGCTGTTTCATACATTTGAACGGGTGTGAATAAGATTGACGCAGTGAACTCGGAACGGGCCGATAGCCTCACCAACGTGCTCTACAATTTTACACAAAATTCAGAATCAATGCATTATAAGATGGATAATATTTTATTAGTAATAAATACTTAATACGCATGGCCGCAGAAACTGGATTAAAAAAAGGCGTTTGCCGGCAGACGAACTAATACGTTTCATTTAGGATTATGGGAGGTAATAACCTCTTTGAAGTTTCTACTATGGCAACCTTGCTCGATCTGGTTGGCAATACTCCTCTGATTGAATTAAACCGCATTCACCAAAATCCCCGGGTTAAAATCTACGGTAAACTGGAAGGTCATAATCCAGGTGGCAGCGTGAAAGACCGGGCAGCCGCCAGCATGATCCAGGGCGCTCTGTCGCGGGGTGAACTGAAACCGGGAATAAAGCTGATTGAAGCTACCAGTGGCAACACGGGTATCGCTCTGGCCATGATTGCCCGGCTCTACGACATTGATATTGAGCTGGTCATGCCCGAAAACTCGACCCGCGAACGGGTATTGACGATGGAGGCATTTGGGGCTAAGGTCATTTTGACCGAAAGCATTGAAAGCGCCCGCGATTATGCCGACGCCCAGGTGGCCAAAGGGGGCTATCTGATGCTTAATCAATTCGCTAACCCGGATAATTACCTCGCCCATTACCGCACAACCGGCCCGGAAATCTGGCGGGATACCGACGGACAAGTCACGCATTTCGTTTCGTCGATGGGTACGACCGGCACCATCATGGGTACATCCCGCTACCTGAAAGAACAGAACCCGGACGTGCAGATTGTGGGGTGCCAGCCAACGGATGGCTCGTCGATTCCGGGTATCCGGAAGTGGCCGGTCGAGTACCTGCCTAAAATATTCGAACCCGAGCGGGTCGATCGCGTAATCGAAGTATCGGAGGCCAACGCGGTGCAGACGACGCGGAAACTGGCCAGCGTGGAAGGCGTTTTTGCCGGTATGAGCAGCGGAGGAGCCGTCTATGCGTCGATGAAACTGGCCGAAGAACTGGAATCCGGCGTCATTGTCTGTATCATCTGCGATCGGGGCGATCGGTATCTGTCCTCATCGCTGTTCGGCTGATCAGTCGCCTACACCCGTAATCAGACGGTTTTCTTCTTTCAGGCACGGTAACAGATTACGTATCTTTGTCGCATGTACAAGCGTATTCTGTTGCCGTTGCTGTTTCGTTTCGACGCCGAAACTATACACCATGTGGTCACGTCGGCCCTGAAGTTTGCGTTCAGGGTTCCCGGGATATCCTGGCTCAGTCGCAAACTTTACGTAATGGATGATCCGCGTCTGGCCCGTACTGTTTTTGGACTGACGTTTCCGAACCCGATTGGGATGGCAGCCGGCTTCGACAAAAACGCTGAGCTGGTCAGCGAGTTGGGCGATCTTGGCTTTGGATTCGTTGAAATCGGCACCGTAACGCCCCGGCCCCAGCCCGGCAATCCCCGGCCGCGGTTGTTTCGCCTGAAAGCCGATCGGGGGCTGATCAACCGCATGGGATTTAACAACAAAGGCGTTGGACCGGCCTCGGGGCGGCTGCGGCAGTTCATGCAGAAACGTAGCGGGCAAACGACCCGGATGCCGGTACTGATTGGCGGAAACATCGGAAAGAATAAGGATACGGCCAACGAAAACGCCCTGAACGATTACCTCAGCTGCTTCCGGGAGCTCTTCGACGTAGTGGATTACTTTGTCGTCAACGTTAGCTCGCCCAATACGCCCGGTCTGCGCGATCTGCAGGAAAGAGAGCCGCTGACCCGCCTGCTGACAGCCCTGCAGCAGGAAAACCAGCAGCACGCAGCGCCGAAACCAGTTTTGTTGAAAATTGCACCCGACCTGACGAATGGGCAGCTCGACGATATTATCGCCATTGTGGCCGAAACCCGCATCGCGGGCGTCATTGCGACAAACACGACCATCAGCCGCGCTGATCTGACTACCGAGGCTACCGTTGTGGAACAGATAGGAGCCGGTGGGGTTAGCGGATATCCATTGCGCCACCGCTCGACGGAGGTGATCCGGTACCTGCATAACCAATCGGGCGGGGCGTTTCCAATTATAGGCGTCGGAGGGATTTTTTCGGCTGATGATGCACTGGAAAAGCTGCAGGCCGGAGCCAGTCTGGTACAGGTGTATACCAGTTTTATCTACGAAGGCCCTGCGCTGGCCAAACGGATCAACCAGGCGTTGTTGAGAGCGCCCGCGCCGGCCATGCAGCCGCTAGCCTAAGTTTTTTATTAATCGCCCGCAATCGGCTCATCGGAAACTACCGTATTTTCGTTGAAAATAGGGAAATTTACCTCTGCGGCTACCACCCTACTCCAACGCATGGCACAACCAACCACCTCGCCCCGCCAAAATACCATCCGTCGGCCCGAACGAGTTCGTCCAAAAGAGCCGTCGTTCGACTGGGCGGCTGCTTTCGACCGCTGGCTGACCGATCAGCGATCCACCCTTACATTCGGGGTGTTGCTCATGCTGCTGGGCATTGGGCTGCTGGTCGCCTTTGTGTCGTATCTGATCAATGGACCCGCCGACCAGAGTGTCGTGAGTTCGGCAGGGGCCGGGTCGCTGGCCGAAACCGGTGCTGAAACCAAGAACTGGGTGGGGTTACTGGGAGCCTACGTAGCCCATGCGTTCGTGTTTCGCTGGTTCGGCATTGGGGCGCTTGGCTTTCCCGTGATTGTGTTTCTGGCCGGTTTCAAGCTGACGTTCGGGCGGGAGCCGCTGCCACTGGGCCGCACGACCGCCGGATTGTTGTTTGCGTCGGTATGGATCAGTCTGCTGACCGGGTATTTTGTGCTGGCAACCGACTCCGTGCAGGCCAGCAGTGTCTGGTGCGGAGGAGTAGGGTATGAGCTGAACGTAATGCTTTACAGTCTGTTTGGCTGGGGTAATCTGGCGATTATCGTCTTCCTGCTGTTCGGCTTCGTTGTTTATTTCTTCAACATCCGCAGTCTGAAGTTGCCGACTGTATCCATGCCTTCGCGCCCGGAATCGTCTCGTGCGCAAAAGTACACTCAGCCGGATGATACGTTGCAGACGTACGACGAATCGGATGCGGATGATCAGCCTGATGAAGCTAGTACGGAGGTAGAGCCGGCTGTTGAGCCCGGTTACGTACCCCCCCCGACGGTCAACGGGCATACGAATGGTACGGCGCCATCTGCTGAAGATGAGCAGCCTGAAACCCCTGCGCCCGACGTAATTGCGAAGAGCACCGGCGTTACGTTGACGATCAAAAATCCGGCGGCTGTAGTCGATACGCCCACCGGGGAGTTAAGTACAACTCCGGCGCCGGCTTTCGAACCGGATCCGTTCGAAGATGACGATCTGGCCGCGGTGCACGGTCTCTATGACCCGACGCTTGAGCTGGCTCAGTATCAGTATCCCACGCTTGAACTGCTGACTGAGTACCAGAACAACCGTAAAGCGCAGGTGTCGGACGATGAACTGACGGCCAACAAAGTCCGGATTGAAACCACCCTGCGGAACTTCGGAATCGAGATCGACAGCATTCAGGCGTCGATTGGTCCGACCGTTACGTTGTATGAAATCGTACCGGCCAAAGGCGTTCGTATTTCCAAGATCAAGAGCCTCGAAGACGACATCGCCCTGAGTTTGTCGGCGCTGGGTATCCGGATTATTGCACCGATGCCGGGTATGGGAACCATCGGGATCGAGGTACCCAACAAGAACCGCGAGATGGTGTCGATGCGCTCAATGATCATGAGCGATGTGTTCGCCAACAGTAAGTATGATCTGCCGGTGGTGCTGGGTAAAACGATCTCAAATGAAATTTACATAGCCGATCTGGCCAAGATGCCGCACTTGCTCATGGCCGGGGCAACGGGCCAGGGTAAATCCGTGGGTCTGAACGTACTGCTGACGTCGCTGATTTACAAAAAGCACCCCTCGCAATTAAAACTGGTGCTGGTTGACCCCAAGAAAGTGGAGTTGACCTTGTTTAACAAGATTGAGCGGCACTTTCTGGCCAAGCTGCCGGACGCCGAAGAGCCGATCATCACGGACACCAAGAAGGTTGTCAACACGCTCAACTCGCTGTGTATCGAGATGGACAACCGCTATAATCTGCTGAAAGATGCGGGTTGCCGCAACATCAAGGAATACAACGCGAAGTTTACCAAGCGCCGGTTGAATCCGGAGAAAGGACACCGGTATCTGCCTTATATCGTGCTGATCATCGACGAGCTGGCCGATCTGATGATGACCGCCGGCAAGGAGGTTGAGCAGCCCATTGCCCGTCTGGCGCAGTTGGCACGGGCCATCGGCATTCACCTGGTTGTGGCTACGCAGCGGCCGTCGGTGAACGTAATTACCGGTCTGATCAAGGCCAACTTCCCCGCCCGGTTGTCGTTCAAGGTAACGTCCAAGATTGACTCCCGCACGATTCTGGATACGGGGGGAGCCGAGCAACTGGTCGGGATGGGGGATATGCTGCTGTCGTCGAACTCCGATCTGATCCGGTTGCAGTGCCCGTTTGTGGATACGAACGAGATCGAAGAGATCTGCGAGTTTGTCGGTAATCAGCGCGGCTTCGACGATGCGTACAACCTGCCCGAGTTCGTGGGTGACGACGGGGGCGCTGCCGACGATAAAGATGTGGACCTGGGTCAGCGCGATCCAATGTTCGACGAAGCCGCCCGGTTGATCGTGATTCACCAGCAGGGCAGTACGTCGTTGATTCAGCGAAAGTTGAAGCTCGGCTACAACCGCGCCGGCCGGCTTGTCGATCAGCTCGAAGCGGCTAAAATCGTGGGGCCGTTCGAAGGAAGCAAAGCCCGCGACGTGCTGGTGCAGGATCTTCAAACGCTGGAAGACATACTACGTCGACTCAAGGGTGAATAATTCCGCTCCCGAAGTTGTTATGGCTTCGGGGCTGTCGTCCCGCACCGGTATCGTTAAACTTTTTCCGGCCGGTCTGGTCTAACTACTGAAACGAATTGCCAACTTTGGCGGCAATTTGGCTAATCCAAATTCTAAAATGATAGGTAATATGATACAGAAAGCAGCCCTGCTGCTTGGTTTAGTGGCCATGATGGCATTGCCTGCATCGGCCCAGAAAGACAAACGTGCGCAGGATATTCTGGATGCAATGAGCAAAAAATATAAAGCCCTGAAAAGCTACCAGGCTGCGTTTACGTACACCAGTGCCGGGGGCGGAGCCAGCGAAACCCTGAAAGGCGATCTGACAGTCAAAGACGCCAAATTTCGGCTGAACCTGGGTGGGCAGGAGGTGTTCAACGATGGTAAGACGATGTACACCTACATCAAGGAGTCCAACGAAGTGAACGTACAGGACTACGACGGCAGCGCTACCAACGAACTGAACCCAACCCAGATTTACACCATCTACAAGCGTGGCTTCGATTACCGGTTTCTTAAAGAACAGAAGCAGGGTGGTCGTACGCTGGAGGTGATTGAATTAAAACCCAACCGCGACAAGAGCCAGATTGCCAGCATTCAGATTTCGGTCGATAAGGCGGACAAATCGGTGCGAAACTGGGTGATCATCAATAAGGACGGAAAGCGCACGACCTACAACATCACGAAATTTGCGCCGAACGTTAACGTAACGGACAGTTATTTTGCTTTCGATAAAGCAAAGTACCCCGGCGTTGAAGTAGTGGACCTGCGCTAAGGAAAAAAGAAAAAAACGGTGCCGGGATACGTAGTATCAAACTGCGTATCCCGGCACCGTTTGCTGGTTTATACTTTCTGCCCGAAAGCCAGGTCACCCGCGTCGCCGAGCCCGGGAACAATATAAAAGTGGTCGTTGAGGTGATCGTCAATAGCCCCCAGCCATAAGTGACACTGCGGGAGCCGTTCCTGCACATAGGCGATTCCTTCGGGACTGGCCAGCACGGCCGCGATGTGGGTCTGTGCCGGAATACCGTACCGAAGCAGCGCATGATACACTTTTTCGAGCGAACGGCCCGTCGCCAGCATCGGATCGCTCAGGATTAGCGTTTTGCCGCTCAGATCCGGACTGCTGATGTAATCCATCGCAATCTCAAATTCGTCGTTCGACCCAAGTGCGTAGCCCCGATACGCCCCCGCAAAGGCATTTTCGGCCTGATCAAAAAAGTTGGTAAACCCTTGATGAAAAGGTAATCCAGCGCGTAAAATTGTCGCTAAAACCGGCTGTTGGCGCGGTAATTGCGTTTTAGATACGCCGAGTGGAGTAGGAACGTTGACGTTGTGGTAGGGTAGCGTTTTTGATATTTCATACGCCATTAATTCCCCTAACCGTTCCAGGTTTCGGCGGAAACGGAGCCGGTCCTGCTGAACCGAAACGTCGCGTAATTCGGCAATAAACTGATTCGCTATTGAAGGTTGCTTCGTAAAAACAAACATGATGGCCCGGTCTTTCGGTGTAAATTAGCCGCATGGCTGGCGTATATCCAAACCAAATACCTAATTTGTGGGTCATATGGAGCCGATAGCGAAAAAGAACGTTGTGAAAGGAATCAGCCGGTAACGTATATGCGAAGAATAGTTTACGTTTTCAGTTTTATAGTATTTGCACTTCCGGCCTGGGCCCAAAGCCCGTTTGCACCCCTCAATAGTGATTATTATCATCTGATCGACCGGATCGAGATTCGGCGGAACCGATGGGCGGAGGGGTTTCACAGCACCATAAAACCGTATAGCCGGCAGAGCATTATCCAACTGACCGATAGCCTGGCTCAGAGTGGTGATCGTCCCTTATCGGATACGGACTATTTCAACTACAACTACCTGCGCGACGACAGTTGGGAGTGGGTACCTTCGCCGGCCGATACGCTGGCGCTCGATCCGTTTACCAAGCATTTACTCCCTCCTCCTTCGCCCGGCGATAGCCGTCGGCCGTTTTTGAAACACTTTTACCGCAAAAAAGCCGATTTTTATAATTTTCAGAATGCCGATGTCGATCTGCACGTGAACCCGGTGTTTTATTTCGGGATGGGAAACGAACAGGTAACGGGACTGAGTGATACCGAGCCTAAACGAGACGGGCAGCCGTTTGTGAATACGAGGGGGCTCGAAGTGCGGGGATCGATCAGCCGACGGCTGGGCTTTTACACGTTTTTTGCGGATAACCAGGCCATCTTCCCCCGCTACGTCGACGACTACGCCCGACTCTATCGCCGTCCCGATCAGGGCGTTGGCTTTGCTCCGGGCGAAGGATTAGCCAAGCAGTATCGCACAACCGGAGCCGACTTTCTGACGGCCCGGGGCTACATTACGTTCAATGCCTTAAAGGTCATCAACATCCAGTTTGGGCACGACCGGAACTTCATCGGCAATGGGTTTCGCTCCATGCTGCTGTCGGACAATAGCGCTCCGTATATGTTCCTGAAGTTTTCGACCCGCATCGGACGTAATATTCAGTATACCAATCTGTTCACGCAGCTACAGAATACCGAGCGACCCGTAGCGGCCGACTCGCTGATTCCGCAGAAGTTTGCGGCCATGCACCACCTGAGTATCAACATAACCCCGAATATTAACGTAGGGGTGTTCGAAGCCGAGGTGTTCAGCCGCGACCGGCTGGATTTAAGCTACCTGAACCCGATCATCCTGTATCGGTACGTTGAGTCATACCGCGGCAGCGCCGATAACGCACTGATTGGCATTGATTTCAAGGCCAATTTCTTGTCGCATTTTCAGTTTTACAGCCAGTTCATACTCGACGAATTCCTGATCGATAGTCTGCGTAAAGGGCAAGGTTCCGTAACTAACAAGTTTGCGTTGCAGGCGGGCCTGAAATACATCGATGCCTTAACGATTCCCAATCTGGACCTTCAGGCTGAATTGAATCTGGCTCGTCCATACACGTACTCACACAAAACCGGACAGACCAGCTATACGCACTACAACCAGCCCCTGGCTCACCCACTGGGCGCTAATTTTATTGAAGGCATTGGCGTTGTACGCTACCAGAACAAAAAGCTGTTCATCAACGGTACGTTTGGCATCATGAAGTTTGGTACGGATCCCCCCAACCGTAACTACGGCGGAAACGTTATGAAAGACTACCGGCAGGCGTTTCGACAAGAAGGTAATTTCATAGGGCAGGGGCGCACGACCATGGTAACGTATGCCGATGCACGGGTGTCGTATATGTTTCGTCACAATGTGTTTGTGGAGGGCCGGTATCTGTACCGTTTCCAGGATAGTCAGTTCAATGAGAACGACTACGTGAATCGGGTGGCCAGTCTGGCTCTGCGCTGGAATTTCGGTTATCGCAGTCCGGTCTTTTAGAAAGTTTTCGGGTTTTGGTTCATGGTTATTGCGGCCAAGTAGGCAACTTTGCCGGCGCTACGGTTTTTCAGACAGAAAACCGTAAACTGAAAACGCATAGAAATGCTCGACATCATACGCCAGGAACTGACCGAAGCGCAGTCGGTTCTGGATACATTCATCAACGATCCTGCTAACCTTACCGCCATCGAAGCGGCTGCCCGGCTCATGGCCGACGCGCTGCAGACCGGTCATAAAATTATTTCGTGCGGAAACGGCGGCTCCCACTGCGATGCTATGCACTTTGCGGAGGAGCTATCGGGCCGATACCGCGAAAATCGCCGGTCACTGGCAGCCATTGCCATCTCCGACGTAAGCCACCTGTCCTGCGTCGGCAACGACTACGGTTATGATTATGTCTTCTCCCGGTTCGTTGAAGGACTCGGCAACGCGGGCGACGTACTGCTCGGTATCAGCACCAGCGGCAATTCGGCCAATGTCATCCAGGCTGTAGAAACGGCCCGCCAGAAAGGCATGACCATTGTCCTGCTGACCGGGAAGAACGGCGGTAAACTGGCTGGCCAGGCCGACGTTGAGATCCGGGTGCCGCATTTTGGGTACGCCGACCGCATTCAGGAAATTCATATCAAGGTCATTCACCTGCTGATTTTGCTGATCGAGAAACAGGTGATCGGGCAGTAATCATCAGGGTTTTCTGGCGACAACCATGGCCCGGCTGGGGATGGTCCGGTAGTGAACAACCTTGTGCGGCTTAAGTCCGGCGGCCGTTTGCCAGTGCTTAATCTCATCAATCAGGTAGTTTCCCGCGGTGCTGCTCAGTCCGTAGAAAAGGTCGGTGCTGCTACCGACAAGGTCCGGTTTGGTGGTAATGTCCGGCCGGATAAACTCATTCACGATGAATACGCCACCGGAGCGCAGGGCCTTCGCCACTTTATTCGTAACGAGTTGATTCTGTTCCGGCGTAAAATGGTGGGCCAGGCTGGACAGTAACACAATGTCGAACTGATCGGTCCCGAAATCGTCGGTCAGGGCGTTGCCGGGCTGGTAGCCGACGCGGTCGCCCATGCCTTGCCGGGCCAGAAACGGAGCCGACTGTTCAATGGCCGGAGGTAAGTCAAGGATGGTTGAGCGCAAGGCCGGGAGTTTCCGACACAGCACAACCGAATGCTGGCCGTGTGAACCGCCAATATCGAGCATTCGCGTTGCCGATTTAGGTACGGGTGCGCGCCGGCCAAATTCCCGGGCTTCGGTGCCCGTAGCCGCCACCATAGCCTGCTGGTAGTACGCCCACTGCTCCTTGGAAAGCGTTTCGTGGTATTGAATGCCCTGGCCGGTTTTCAGGTAGTCGCCCAGATGGCTCATCCACTCCCATACAACCCGGTTGTTGAAAACCATCATGCCATGTACCGACATCGCATCGTCTTTGAGTACAAACCGACGGGCCATGCGCGTCAGGGCAAACCGCCCATTCTCGTAGTGGAAATAGTCCAGCGCCGTCAGCAGGCCCATCAGCTCCCCGAGGGCTTTGGGGTGTAACTGTAGGTGAGCGGCCAGTTCATCGACCGACTGAGGTTTATCTTTCATTGCCTCGAAAACACCCTTATCGGAGGCTTCCAGCACGGCCTTGGCCACAACCGGCATAATCTGAGCGTGAAGCAGCGGAACAGGGACAAGATTGGCTTTTAGGGCAAACCACTCGACTGGATTTTCGGGCGTTATGGTCAGTTGCATGAATAGCTGAAACAAATACTATTCAGACATAACTGTTTTTGGCACCAAACGGCTTAGCGGCTTACTCTTCGGTAGTAAAAACGGTAATCCGACTCATCCGGCCCAGTTCTCCCGATCCAGGCTCCGGTACTGAATCGCTTCGGCGAGGTGCTCGATGCGAATCTCCTCCGTGCCGGCCAGATCGGCGATGGTACGCGACACTTTGCTCCAATAAAATATTTGTAGAGTTCATTCAACCAATGCTTTTACTAGGCAATCCCGAACATCATTATAATATTGTATATTAACCTTTGTAATCATTTCGTCTGACAGGTCATTCAATTGACGGCGAGCGTTAAGAGGAAATAGTAAAGTCGATGCACCTTTTTCGACAGCTAGTTCGGCTATGGTGATAGCATTATAGACTGGATCAATTGATCCACCCAGATTTAGTTGCCCTACAATAGCCATTCCGCCCCGAACGCTACGTCCCAGCGTGGTACTACATAGTGCTATCAGCACACCAACCCCCAGACTGCTTCCACTGCGGGCGGAATCAAACGCACGAAGTTGAACAGAGTATTCGTGCGAACGTGGGTCTCGGTCGCCGATAAGTTCCTTAGCTCGATTATATAGATTCTGCTCGGCAAACCGAACACTTTCCTGAAAGGGAGGAGGAGTGGGCTTGTTTAAAATTCGTACGCCATTACCCGGTCCAACGGTTGATTCTACTTTAAACAGTCCGGCAGGCTCATCAACTGTTCCAGTGCTGATTGTCCATACTGAGCCAGGTGGTTGTGGGTCTTCTCCAATGGTTGTTTCACTGTGTAGCTCAGGAGTAGCTACAAATGTTTCGACTCCCTCAGGAAGAAGCCGGTAACTGAAATGAGTGCTTCTAAACTCAGCAGACCCAATCCTCTTCTGCTGCTCCTTTACCCTACGACGATATTCCAGCGCTACTTGCACCGCCCAGGCTAACTCCTCGTCCGTAATGTGGGCATCTGGATTAGGTTGCATAAGTTTGAGTAGCCCGTTCATTGTCTTGTGGATTGCTGTAGTGTCACGTCCACTCAGTGCTCCACCAAAATCTAATCGAGGTAAAATGCTCGATAAACGACTGACGTCGCGCAAGCGGGTCCAGCTTTCGGCCAGGAAGTCGCTGACCAGACCAAAATGCGTAGTGAAGTAGTGGCGGTTTAGTTTAGGAAAATCCCAGCCAGGCACAAAGGCATGAATGCGATCCATGAAGGCGGTGTCATCACGCATTTCGGGAGGCAAGGGGCCAAAAAGATGACTAATGCGCTGCTGATGTTCTATATCTACGTCAAAGTTACCAACCATGACAATCCCTCCATCAGCTCGAATCGGCTCTTTGCCCCGGCTAAACTCGCCACTTTCCATGTAACCCTTCATGATGTTGACTCCGTCTTTCTGATCGAACGACACGCCAGATACTTCATCGAAACAGACAACATCATATTTGCACACGAGACCCCGTTCGCCGGAAGCCATATTCACGAACATCCGGGCTACGGTTGTTTTGCCACCGGATACCAGATGTGAGTAAGGCGACAACTGTTGGTAAAGGTGTGATTTACCTGTGCCGCGTGGCCCTAGTTCAACCGCGTTGTAATTGCGTTCAACAAACGGGATCATGCGCACCAGCAGCACATTCTTAGCCCGTTCGCTTAACGTCGCTGGCTCAAAACCGACGCTGCGGATTAAGAAGTCACGCCAGTCAGACCAGGTGAATTGACTACGACCTTTGTATAGAATCGCCAGTACGTTTCGTTGAGAAAGTTGAATAGGCCGAATACTATCAATGCCGAACGGACGACCACCGTTTTCCTGTGCAATTGTAGCGTCGTAGGTCAGTTCGACTTCGGCGTAAAAGCCGCCTGTAAGCATTCGATCATTGGCGTTAACCAACTCTGGAGAAATCCGGACCGTATTCAGCATTAAACTTGGCAGCGTGGCTACGTAGCTGTCAGTTCGTGGGTCGAGCCGGGCGGTCAGGTTATCAATGAGCCGGATAGAACCTTTCTCACGAGCTTTCGACTTAACGTACTCTTCCTCGCCCGGCCGTACAGTACGATCCTGCAATTGCCGCCGAACAATTTCCAGTCCCTGCTGCATTTCTGTTTCGTCGGTGGTAGCGCAGTAGCGGCCAAGCAGAAACTCAATGACGTAGGTTGGAATAGGGTACGTTTTGCGAAACGGCTCCAGTAAATCTTTGCGAACAATATAGCCCTCGAATGCACGGGCCGCTATCTGGTCAATTGAATCTAATTCCATTAGTACATTAGCCACCCACGGTGGTTAATTGTTTGGCCACGATCTGGTCAGCTTCGTTCAGCAAGATAAGCTGCACGGCCTTGCCTTCTTCAGCGTCATCAACAAAAATGTTTCCTTTGTTAGCACGGACGGTGGGTAACTCAGCCGATACAACCACGCTGCTACTGGCATCCGTCAGTTTGGTACGCATATCCAGCCGATAACCGTCCCGGGCGTTTTCGGTCTCAACTACGCAACGCATACCCACCCAACGGACTGCCCTAATTAGAGCGGGCTTTACGGGCTGAGCGTTGGCTGATTCAATTCGGAGCATTGGAACAAAGCACTCCTGAAGCGACAACCCGCCGTGAGCGTATACTTCGTTGGCTTTGAAAAACGAGACACCTGGTGCGTAGGCTACAAACAAACTGGGGTTCCAACGCCAGGGTAACTGCAATAAGCTAGTTTTGGCCCCTTCTTTAACCACGGCGCATCGGCCCCAGCGGGTTTCGGTAAGGTGGGCTGGTAAGTCTGCTTTGGGCAGACCACCGGGCAAGAGTAGCCAGCCGTGGTCCGTAACCAGGGTTACCTGTTGGACACCCCGTGCTAAAATCCCATCCAGCGTTTCGCGGAGTTGGTCGAATAACTCATCAACCCGGCGCACCATGTCGACTCCTTCCTCATGCCCCTTGCGATCAATGTCGCCAATCTCCTGCCAGCCCTGCTGCTCGGCCGGAAGTGTGCTGGTATTCGTTACGTAGGCAAAGCCCTGACGCGTTAACTCTGTGCGGAAGTTGGCTGTTGTCAGCGCCTTGCCGGATGTCGCCAATGCCGGTCTAAACTCTTCGAACGAACTATTTGGATCAATGGCTTCGGCGACGGGCGAAACGGCAGGCTTCGCTGTGGGTGTCAGGCTGGGCAGGGCCGACCAACCGTCGGTTAGTTCAACGCGGTAACCCGCTCCCCGTAAGCGCTCAACAAAGTCAACAGCCAGTTCGTAACGTAACGCATCGACAAACAAGACAAAGTCTCCTGCGCCAGCGTGGGCAGGTGGGTTTGTCAAGGCAGTGGCGTCCTGTGCCAGTAACGCCTGAAATTTTACCGCAAGGTTTTCCAGCCACGGCCGGTAAAGAGCATTGATGATGCCATTGACGGCCTCACGGTCGGACAGGCTCCGTACGCTGGCCAAGGCTTGCCGCATAGCGCGGTCGGCCCGGTGGCCGGTTTGGCGATAATACGCCTGCATATCGGCTAAGGTTTGCGCCGGAAAAGGAGCCGTGGCGACATCGGCCATCTGGCTGAGATGTTGCACGGCGGTGGCCAGCGGAGCCTGACCCAGCTCTGCCCAGACCCAACGCTGACGGTGTGCATGGTCGCGGGCGAGGGTGGCTAATTGATCAACCGCTGCCATGACAGGCTGACTGGGTAGGGTGAGGAGTTGAACACGAAGCTCGTCCTCGGCCAGTTTATTGACCACCGGCCAGCTTTCAGCGGTGCCGTTGGTGGGTTTGCCGTCGGGAAGAGCTTGTTGCAGGAGAAGAGCAATAGCCGGAAACTTACGGGGGGCGTTGGCATAGTACTGCCAGACTGCCGACCAGTTGCCCCGTTGTTCGCCTAACTGCCGGGCGACCTCGACCATCTGACCGTTCACCGGCTCGACTCCGTAGCGGCTTCGGCAGACTTTAGCGAACAAAATACGTTTGTCGGGCGGAAGTTGATTTAAATACGGCTCGCCTTCATTCAACCACGACAGTATGCCCGGCACAACATCGGGGAGAAGCCGGTCATATAGAAAATCAGCATCAATAATGGTTCGGTCGTAAGCCGAACGATCTTCCAGGAAGAGAGAAGGTAAGGCACTGGTGAGTGTTTCGCGCGTGGCATGGTCGGTAGCGACGCGCAGGCCCAGGCCGTTTTGAGCGTTGGTTAGCAGGGCCAGTACAGTCCACTCTTTACCGTTTTCCTGTAACCAGACAGTACCGGTGTACAGGTACTCAACCAGCGGACGCAGTTCAGGTGAAACTGGCTTTTGAGGCCGGAGCATCTGTCGTGATACGCCGGGTAAGTAAATCACTGGTATTTGCTCGGCTGGCCAATCAGCTTCAGGTAAGGTACGGCCGACTAAGCACTTGAGGTAGATGGCCGGGCCTTGTAGTTGCTGGGGGACGTAATGGCCCAGCCGTATCAGCCCGGGCCGGTGTTGCTGCACCTGGTCAATAACGGGCTCCCACTGCCGATCGGGGTCGGGCCAGAGAATGACCTCCGGCCGAACCATTACATTTACATTATGCTGTTCGGCCAGCCGAAGGCCGTTCAGAATACGTTGCAGTAGGGAATCGGGCATCAATCTATACGGTGTTGACAGATGCCAAAAATACGGAAAGGTGTTCAAACGAACCCCGAAGGCGTGGACATCACCGGCAAAAAAAAGTTTTTATGGGAAAGCGAATCAGGGTTTTGGTTTGGGCTTAATCGGGCAAACCGGACGTCCAAACTCATCTTTACTGCATTTCGCTTCCAGCAGTAAAAGTTCTGTACCTTCAAGTTCAGCTGTCATGGCAAAACTGCCGTCATTGAATTCTGCCATTGTTTTGGTTGTTATGGGGTACAACTCAAAGTCGATGTTGTGTACAACTACCTTATAGTCATCAATCGTCAAATCGCTGTATTTGGACAATATTTCTTTAGCGATTCCTTCCAATGCTTGTTGCAATTTATCCATACTTAAAACATGTGTTTAAAGTGTTTTTATTACCAGAGTTTTGTAGATAGCTAAATCGATTGGTAGACTATTTAGGGTGAAGTTCGGAATAGTTGTAGCACCAGCCGCGAAAAGGGCGCCTAAATAGTGAAAAAAAGCAAGAGCTTCTTGGGCAGTTTCAAATTGTAATTCCTCTGTATTAGCAACTATGTAATGCGTATTATCTCCAATTTTGTATTTCTTAGGTACGATATCTGACTTCCGAACCAAAATTTCCTGTGCTGGATGAGCTGAATCCGGTTTTACAATGCCATAAATATACCTCGCTTTATGACGTGCTTCGGGTAGGTGTTTGCTCCCTTTTTCTACTTGACGGTAAATAAAATTATAGGTTAAAGTCCCGGTGATATCTGCCTGAATATTAGGGTAAATTACTGTAAAATAGTCTATTTTGAGGTCTGCAATGGCCAATGGCTTACCTGTGTCGTCGAACAGAGACTTATATTTTGTGAATCGAACTGGCTGCGCCCAATCGTCACTCAAAGCATAATCAACTGATACTACAACGTTTCCGCTTAAATCAAAACCCTGTCCGCTTTCCTGACGTAATATTAGCTTATTTTCGGCGAGTGTACCTGACAGTTTAATAACCCGACTCGATAGATCTAAAGCCGTTTCTAGTTTATCTGTGAAGCCAACACTGCCACCTGCCCCTAGTTGAAGGTTACTTCCTGTAACTCTTGAATTGTTTGTTGTGCTTTTATCTAATGTTGACTGCTCGTTTGTGGCTGTAACTGTTTGAGTTTGTGGTGCAGTACCTTCCACCAGGTTAGCTACTCTAACGTCTTTACCAGTATCCGAGTCCTCGGTAGTGCCACCACCCGTTAAGGAAATAGTACTGCCTCCTCCTGCATTTACATTGAGGGTGGCATTCCATTGTTGGGACGACGTTACTTTACCTAAATTTAGGGTTAGGTAATCAGTTACAAATTTATCCCAAGAATCAAACGAAGCTTTGCTGTTTTGTGCCAAATCAACTTCCAATTCCAGGTAATCAACTCGATCACCTTTCTTGTTAAGGGTGACACTTAGCCCATTACTTGACGGAGTCGCATGCTGCCGATTGACGGTAAAAACAAGAGCCTTTTTTATTGTTTTAGGAATGATTTTAACATTTGGTTTGATCACATCTTTGGTAAAAGAAAAATTCTTATTCAATTGAGCTGTTAACGCTGTCAGGCTGGATGACTTGGTTTCTAGTGATTTGATGAGTTGGGCCTGCCCTTCCGGTGATAGGCTCAGAAGATTGTAAACCGTAGTTGGAGTGGAGGCTGGAATTTCACGGATAGTTGAACTGTTTAGTTCAGTTTCCACGAAGCTTCTGCTTTTTTGGGATACCTCATCAGTGTTAGCACCTTGAATAGCCTTGTACATTTTAATGTTGTCAGTATTCCGATAGCGTTTTGCCAGATTACGGCTACCGAAAAGGCCACAGGATGAAACAGTGGCTGACATTAAGATTAATAGAGCGAAGACTATCGGATTTTTCATCACTATGTAGCAATTTCGACAGGACCATCTAACACCCCCAAACCTACGCATCATATCTCAACTCGCGCACCGGGAAAAATCCCGTTTTTTTATCCTATAAGTACTGTTTTAGACATTTTACGCTCCATCGATAAGCCGGATGTATATCATCAATTCATCGGCTTTACGTTTGGTTATTTTGTTCCACCGGGCATAGTACGCACTATGTGATTCCAGGAAGGCTTTCTTCAGCTTAGCAAACAGGCCCTTGTCTTCCTCTACTTCGCCAAAACTGTGCAAGGCGGCCTGATGGAAGTAATCTACGAACTCTTTGTGGTTGCTGCCGTCCTGATGCGCTAAAGCGGCATACGCATATAGCTGGCGGAACGGCTTCTGCCGATTTTCAGGTAATTTCCGCCCCTCGTCATGAGGGACCAAAATCCTATTTATCCGACCAGCAAAATAGCGCGTAACATAACCCTCGTCGCTGCCGTGTAACGTGACCCAATCGGGCGAAAAAGATCGGTACGCCTTGTATTGAAGCGCTTCGCCGTTGTCATGCCTAACCATAATGACTGTGCGGGCTTCGGGCATAGTGCTGACGAAGCGGACCATGGTGCCAATGGAGTGCCCAATCTGTTGCCCATCATTAGTGTTTAGGCGCAGGCAATAGCACATAAATGTTGATTCCTGTTCGTCACTACCATCAAACAGTCGTTTGGTAAACTGTAATACCAACCGTTCGCCCTCCCGCTTCATCTGGCCGAAGTACTTTTTCTGATCACCCACCATTTCAAGTGTACTATTGGCGTAAATGGTCAAAGGCATCTGGACTATCTCGAACCATTCATCTTTTCCATCGGGAGTCGTTTCGCGGGCCAGTGAATACAGTAAGTAATTACCCTTAAGCAACCGAACATCATGTTGACCAGCTAAACCCACAACCGTTTCTTCGGGCCGGACTTCAGGAAGCAATCCAGCTTTCTGAAGGATAAAAGGCGTCTCGGAGAGCAGTTCGTTGTTCGTAATGTTGGCTGTATGTTCGCCCGAAAGATATTCCCGGAGCAGCGGATATTTACTGAAGAGCGCATTTAAATCGGTCGTATAGGCTGTATTTAGTGGGATAGGATTGTCGGCCGACACTGATTTGTGATCCCATGTATCCTGGGTCTCATACATGGCAACGCGGTTCATAAAGATTTGCATACCGGCTTTCTCAGAACCACTACCGACGCCCAGATACCAGTCAGACTGCGTTGGGTGTTTCCAGAAGATCATCCGATAGCGGTGGATGCCCCACTTTATATCGTAGTCGAAAGCAAGCCACATAAGCCGTTCGTGGTAAGACCTGAACTGCCCCAGGTGACTAATACCATTGTGGTAGACGATTACTACATGCCCATCCGGGAAGATTTTTAACCTGAAATGCTCCAGTGCTTTCTCTTGTGTATGGATGAAATATCCCGCAAAGGTTTTCTGGGATAATCGATGAATAAGGGTTTTATAAGCTCCTTTGACAAACTCAGGTAGCGTATGTTTATCTTTCAGTACATATGTCTGTTGAAACAAAGCCTGACGAATCATAAGGTCCGTTTCATCATGAGCAGACGGTTGGCTAGTAGACGAACTGGTAAGCGTAGCTTTTTCAGCAGTCTCTACCTGACGCAGATATAAGGTGCCATGCATAGGGCTATGCTGTTCGGCATCAGCCGTTGTAAACGCACCTACCAAAAGTGACAAGTCTCGATCGTCACGAATGTGAAGCGTCAGGAACAGGTCGGGTGCGCCGTCCCGCCTAAATCGGGCACTAAGGTCGTACTTTCCAGGCTGGTGTTCACGTACCCAAAGTTCTCCTTCTGTTTCGACGCCATCGTGCAGCACCAGCATCACTTCCTGAGTGAACTCCTTCTTTTTGCTTGGCCTTAACTGCTTTGTGCTATTTTGCCAATTTTTGGGCAGATAGAATAGGCCTGTCACCACCGAACCGTTGAAGTTGGAAGGAGCATCCGGCACGGCTATGTTCCAATCCCAATAGTATAGCTTAAATTCGAGGAAGCGATCATTGGGTGTTGCCAGTTTAGATTGGGCTGATGCCTGGTCGGGCAGGGGGAATGAAGGAGGCACAGACAATTGCAATAACTCTTTAAAACGCTGAATCAGGGCTTCTAAAAGAACTCGGTGTGTTTCGGGCAACTGGTCTTTGCCATGGGTCTCTGGGTAAAAGGCCCGATAGAGGGTTTGTCGGGAAAAACCTTTGCCTAATCTAGCGGACAATTGAGCCCAACTTAAGGGTTTGGGCTGCTGCTCCTGGTACGTTTTAAGAAGATCCTGTACTCGTTGATACTGTCCAGCGTTTTCTTCGGCTAATGCCATGGTTGTGGGTGGATTAAGTCATAATTTCATAAATGTATATAGTCCATTTGGACAGTCCAATTGATTTATTTCATGTTGGTTGGACAGAGAAGAGTATCCCATCTGGACAGATCTACTGCATGATATTTAGATAGTTACTTAATATTCTGCTAATATGGACTAATTCAAAATAATATTTGCCTAAATGGCGTTAAAGCCGTAATATTGTTTAGTTTTTCACCTAAACAAAGTGGGCAATGCAAGCCGATCCCAAGCGTGTGATTTTTGCAGTCTGCCTGTTCATTCAGGCCCTGCATGCCTACCTGGCTTTGAAAGCGGGTGGGTTGATTTTTGGCCCATTAACTGACGATACGTATGAGATGGCCACTCTACAGTTGATACCGGGAACATTGATGGATCTGTTTCATCGGAAGTCAATGGTGCCAGCGGGCAAACTACGGAGACTATTCCACGTGTCGTCGAAGTACATCATGGGGTACTTCTTCCTGCTGATCGTAGCGCAGGTTGCCTTAGTAGTGTACGGGTCGCCGTTTACGGCCGATACAACTGAGTTCATCGCTCGTATGAGTATGGTAATCAATAGTTTCATCGCTGTCTTTTTGCTACTTAACCTGAACTGGCGCAAGCCGACACCTCCCCGTTCTACACGGGGTGTGCGTCAACCGCGTCGACCCAAAACCCCGCTCAAGCCTCGCTCAAGCCGTCCTAAGCGTGGTACAGGTTCGGGGAGTCCAATGGGTGTTTGAACTGTAGTCTGATAGCCTGGCCAGCCGCGCATATGGTTATGACCGTATGCGCGGTTTTTTACCGCTTCTCGGCCAGCGTTAGGTGCCGGTCGTTGTCGCGGATTTCGCCCCAGGGAGCGCCGGGGGCGTTGCGGCCGCGGTCGATGCCCCACTTGATGTTGGGCTTTTTGCGCAATACGTCGGCCAGCATGAACGGGCGGATGTTCAGGCGGACGCCGTCGTTGAGGTCGGGGTTCCAGCCAACGGGTTGCTCGCTGAGCTTCTTCCAGCGAACGAAGATGTCGTAGGGGGCGTCGCCTTCCAGTATGAGCATAAGCTTCTGTTGCAACTGCTGAGCAGCCAGCAGTTGACCGTCGGCTCCGCTTTCGCCGGCTTGTCGGCGGGATTCGCACTGGCGTATGTAGTCGCCGAGGTAGGTGTAGATGAGCTTTTGCAGGTTGGCGCGGGTCAGGCGGTGGTAGTTGACCAATGCGCCGAAGCCATCGCGCCGACCGTCCCAGATGTGCCAGATGAAGGGCCGGTGACCAAACAGCTTGTTGTGGCTCTCCATGAACTCGTCGCGGAGCCATTCGCCCAGCGTGGCTTTTTTGCTACCGGCCTGTTTGAGTAGCTCGCCGATGGTGTGGGCGTCGTACTCGGGGCCCCATACGGCCCGCAGGTACTCGCGCAGGCGCTCTTCGGCGGCCAGTTCGCCGTTGACGGGCGGCAGACACAGGATGCCGTCTTCGTCGGTAAGGTGGTCGTGGGGGCGGATGGCCGCGATGTGCCGATGGGCCTCGCCCGATAGCTCCATGTCGGGGTCCGACTCGGCGGGCCAGCGGTAGCCCAGCAACCGGGCCACGGCCACCTGAAGCGGGGCCGTTGACGGTATGGGGTGACCGTGGAAAAGCCACTGCGTCGGGTCGTCGGAGTAGGGTTGGGGCAGGCCGCGCGGGTACTGCTCGGCGGCCACTTTCTGCCAGTGTTCGAGGTCGAAGGGAACTTTGACCAGCGTTGCGTTGGTGACGTTCAGTTTCTGGTCAATCTTGCGGACTTCGCGGTTAAAATCGGGCGAGGAGCAGAACGCCCAAATGGCGGGCAGATGGTCAGGGTCTTTGGGAACGATAGGTGAACAGCTAATATCAAATAGTTCACCTGTGTAACGTGTGCAAGGCAAATCACGCATCATCGAAATCGTGACTCCTTGCTTATTCCAAGCGTTATCTCCCTGGATACGAGCATTGGGATTCTCGTGATGAATTTTACCATTATCAGGCCAGTAAAAGATGTTTTCTCTGCCCGAAAAGTGATCAATAGTATCAGTAGTATTTTGCAAAAAGCGCCAGTTCTTATTGCCGCTATCAACTTCCCAAAAGAAGAATCGGAAGCGTTGCGAATCGCCCCCGTGCAAACCATTAGGGGATTCGGCATACTTCTCCAACAATTCGGTTCCCTCACTATTTTCCAGCACTACCCGTATATCCGGATTCTTCAACTGACCGGTCTGATTCAGCGTTTTAACCTCGGCGGTGAGCAGGGCCGCATCTTTTTCGGCGGGGTTAGGTTGTTCGGATACGTCGATACCCCAGAACTGGCTTTGCTCGTCGGGTTTCTGGTTCGAGAGGGAAACCAAAATGGCTTTTACAACTTCGCCTGAAATCTCTTTGAACGCACCCGGCCCCAGCCGCGCTACCCAATCCCACTGCTTCAGGAGCAGCAGGCGTTTCCGAAAGTCTTTGTAGGAGGTCAGGAATAGCCAGTTCTGCGGGATGACAGTAGCCACAGTGCCGCCCCGTTCGGCCATGCGCAGCATTCGCTCCAGAAACACCGTAGCGAGGTCGTTTTTAGCGTCGGCAAAGTGGCGGGCGCAGTAGTCGGCCAGTTCGGGGGCCTGCTTGCCCCGAGCCAGGTACGGCACGTTGGTTAGTTGGAGCGTGTACTTACGGGCCAGCAGCCGCCCGGCCTCCGCAATACCCAGCGCCATAACGCCCCGCTGCCGTTGTTCGTCGGCCGTTTCATGAGCCAGAGCCGCCTGCAGCGAGGGCAGCAGTTCGCTGAACGGAGCCGTAATGGCGTTCTCGACCAGCGTAGTGGGGTCGAGCAGGCTACCCAGCGTGGGGGCTTTCTGGAACAGGTCGTACAGGTCGGCCATACCGTTGCGCAGGTGATCGCGCCGGGTTTTGTCGGCTTCGTCTACGAGCCGTATCCAGTCGTCTTTTTTGCCTACGGGCGCCAGTCCGGCGCAGGCCAGGTTGAGCCGGGGCAGGGGCCGGTAGCGCCCGCCGAGCCGCCAGGCCGCCAGGGCGAGGTTGAAGGCCGCAATCTGCGTACATCGTGGGTCCAGTTCCAGCCCGTGGATGTTGTCGGTAAGCACGGCGTCAATGGCGGCTTCGGTGGGCAGGCCCTCTTCGTGGCTGCGCAGGGCCACCAGCACCCGAAACACCTCTACCACAATATGACCCGAACCCATCGATGGGTCGAGGAACGTAATATCGGCGGCACCACCCGCCGACCCGTTTTTACCCCCCGCCCTAAAGGGGGCCTGCTGGCGCTCATATAGCTGTGCACTCGGCTGTTCATGCGCCAGCAGGCCCCCTTTAGGGCGGGGGGTATCGGGGGTAAAACGCAAATAGCGGAACGGCACGGGGCTCGGCTCATCAGGGTGGCTTGCCGTCCACCAGGCACCGATGGTGTTGTCGATAAGAAACCGCACCATATACGGTTCGGTGAAAAGCTGCGTCACGGCGGGTAGGCGGCTCCCGTCAATCTTGTCGCCCGATGCGTTGATGCGGTCCTTGGCTTCGCTTTGCCAGAACTGATACACCCAGCCCAGGGCATCGTCGGCGGTAAAGTAAGCATTGTCGAGATTATCGAGCAGCGTTTCGAGCCGGATGCGGTCTTCGGTCGCAAAGTCAACCTGCATCAGCGGATCGTCGGGCCGAAAGATAGCGGGCAGCATCAGGCTGGCGTAGTGCGCGGCCGCGGCCCATTTATCGGCATGGCCTTCTTCGGGAGCCAGTTCGTCGCAGTCTTCGAGGGTCACGGCCACACCATCGGGGTGCATCAGCAGGTCGGAGCCAATCAGGAACCGGGCAAAGAGCATCCGGTGCCAGAACTCGTAGGCCAGTTCGGCCGCGAGGTGGTCAATGCTGTGCCGGCCATCGGGCATACGTTCGTCGCCGAGGAGCCGGGCGCGGTGGCGCAGGCGGTTGCGAAGGTTGCGGTCATCGGGAGTAAGGTGGGCGTAGGGTTCGGCTTCATCGACGGCCAGGGTGTGGAGGGCGTTGCGGGCACCCGTTTCGGCCCATTGGCGGGCTTTGATACACGTTTTTTCGAGTTGGCTACGCTGAGCAGCGGACAGGTATGGCATGAACAGACTGATAGGAAAATAAGATAGTTTGCAAGATAGCGAATGTTGGTTTACCCCCTGCCGACGCGTCGGACCGCCTAAAGGGAGCCAAAGTACCCCCCGCCCTGAAGGGAGCCTGCTGGCGCCCGAGTTGGGCCGACGCATCGTTGCCATCGTCATGGCACTATCTGCATCTATGTCGCTGGTAAGCTGTCCGTGCGCCAGCAGGCTCCCTTTAGGGCGGGGGGCCTTTGACCCCCTTCAGGCGGTCCGACGCGTCGGCGGGGTGGGCAGGTTATCGCGTTACAGTGGTAAATAATTGGTTATTGTGGCCAGTGCGGCTTCCATATTGTCAAATACATCTTCATTGCGAAAACGGATGACCCGGATACCCAATTCTTCGATGATAAAGGTTCGATTGGCGTCATACTCTTGCTGGTCGGGCGAGTCGTGCACACTGCCGTCCAGTTCAATCACCAACCGGGCTGCGTGGCAATAGAAGTCAGCCACAAAATTGCTGATTGGATGTTGAGCTTTGAAGCGAAAGCCGTGGAGCCGATTCAGCCGTAGCCGTTCCCACAGAGTAAGTTCGGCGGGTGTCATGGCTTCCCGTAGTTGCTTAGCGTAGACAAAGAGTTGGGGCGACGCACCATAAAACATATCGCTGGCCATAGGGGAGGAGATTGTAGGTTTTATGACGAAGCTAATTGGTTAACGTTACGAATCAATTCATGGGTTACCCCCCTTTAGGGCGGGGGGAGCGACGGGGAATTAAAAATACGCATTAAGCATCGGGGTGAATACCAGGCAAACATTATTCATTTCTTAGAATTGTTATTTTTAATTATTTTTAGAAATGAATTATGTATTATTTCAACAAAACGTAGGGCAGCAAGGGTTGTTTTCGGTGCAGGACGTGCGAAAACGGTTTCCCCGGTTTGACACCCGGCGGCTAGTTGAGTGGCAACAGAAAGGCTACATACAGCGCATAGTGAACCAATGGTATATGTTTCGAACGACTACTCTGGCGGAGGAAACACTGTGGTGGACGGCCAATCGAATCTATCAACCCTCTTATCTTTCGCTTGAGACAGCCTTATCGTTTTACGGCCTCATTCCCGAAGGCGTCTACGTATTCACGTCTATCAGTTCGCGCAAAACGCAGACCTTCACCACGCCGGTAGGTACTTTTCTGTACCGGCACGTAAAGCCAGCCTTTTTCTTTGGCTATCAGGTTATGCGAACAGCAGCAACCGCAGCAGCGGGTAGCCTGCCCGATCGGCCGGTGCTGATGGCCAACGTAGAGAAAACTATTCTTGACTACTGTTACCTGAATCCTCACCTGAGGACGGTCGATGATTTCGCGGCCACCCGGTTAAATACCAGTCAATTACGCCATCAGCTTAACCGCCAGCGCTTGCAGACATACACAGATCTGGTTGGAGGAAAGCAATTGTCGCACCGCATTGCTGTTTTTCGTCAGTACATTGACCACTATGCTTGACTTCAGCCAGATCATAACGCAATATCCGTTGTCGCTGCAACCGTTTAGCCGGTTTATCCTCCGCGAATACCTGCAGTACAAACTTCTGCAACTGATTTACGACAGTGACTATGCCGACCGGCTCGTATTTTTGGGCGGGACCTGCCTGCGGATTGTACACGGCAACCAGCGCTTTTCGGAAGACCTGGATTTTGACAATACGGGCATCAACGAAACTGATTTTACCGGACTGGCCAGCGTTATCGAAAATGGGCTGCGGCTGGAGGGGTACGAGGTAGAAATGCGCCTGGTAATGAAGGGGGCTTACCACTGCCACGTCAAATTTCCGGCTTTGCTGTTTCAGCAGGGACTAAGCGGCTACCGCGAGGAGAAGATTTTGATCCAGTTAGATACTGAACCACAGTACTTTGCGTTTACACCTGAGCCGTACCTGCTTAACCGTTTTGACGTGTTCACGCAAATCAATACGACACCGGTTGATCTGTTACTGGCGCAAAAATTTTACGCCATTCTGAACCGGGTTCGTAACAAAGGGCGGGACTTTTACGATGCTGTTTTCTTGCTGGGTAAGGGTATCAAGCCGAACTACGATTATCTGCAACAGAAACTCCAGATTGATAACGCTGAAGCCCTGCGTAGCCGGTTGCTCGATCACTGTCGAACGATTGACATGCAGGCTATGGCCGCCGATGTGCGCCCGTTCCTGTTCAACGCAGCCGACGAGCGCCGGGTAGCCTTGTTTGAACAGTACATACGGCAGGTTCGGTTGTGAACGTGTACAATCCAGCGTCCTCCGCCGAAGCCTCAGAGGGAAAGCCTACTGGTGCTTCAACGGAGGACGCTGAATGAAAATCTTACCGCAGAATGACGGCTGAGCTACCCGCCAGGGCGGCTTCCAGGTCAGCTTTCAGTTCTGTAAGATAGGCATCAATGTCGGCCTGGCTGCTAAGCGTCCGCTTGGGGAGCGTGTACGACCGAGCCTTGGGAGCTGCCAGTGCCACGGCGTCATCAACGGCTGACTGAAACTGATTAGGTAAAGCGGTTAGTTTAGTTTGCCACGCATCGAGCGACACTTTCTGCAACTGTCCTAACAAACTGGCCGTATCCAGCAGCTTGATCTCAGGCTTCGCCACAATGTTGTGCTTCACCAGAATCTGATGCTTTTGTTCGGGTG
Source organism: Fibrisoma montanum (assembly GCF_003583365.1). Lineage (GTDB taxonomy): Bacteria > Bacteroidota > Bacteroidia > Cytophagales > Spirosomataceae > Fibrisoma > Fibrisoma montanum. The sequence goes on along the minus strand of NZ_QXED01000001.1, from coordinate 795,221 downwards.
TAAGTCCTTTGAAATAGGAATTGTTTTGCAACGTATCCATCTCGGCGTCGAAGCGGTCGTTGAAGCGCTGCTTGGCGTTGTTGAGTGCTGTTTTAAGTATATCGCAGAGCCGGTTTAGTAGGGGGGTAACTAAATCGGGTTCGGCCAACAATAGCCGGTCGGTACGAATGGCATCAGCCTCCTGCCGAATGGGAGCATAGTCTGCCGACTGCGGAGCCACAGCCAGCAGATTGGTGAGCATCTGCCAGTGGGGGAGCCGATCGGCCACCATGGCAGCCTGCTTGGTCCAGGTGGTGAAGTTGGCCCTAAGTGTATCGGCTTGCTCCACCAGTTGAAGGAGCCGCTCATTGCCATCGAGGTTTTCAAGGGCTTTGAGGTCGTTCAGCGACAACGGTTCAGGCTGGGGCGAGTCACCGCCCACGCGGTCGGCCAACTGACGTAGCGCCTGGAAAAGCGCATTCGATCCGGCAAACTCCTCATTTGGCTTTATGGTCAAGCCGGCCTCCTGATAAAGCTTACGCAGTTTGATTTTCTGAGTCGCCGTGAGCGTATGCACTTCGCGCTTGAATACAGCTGCACCAAGTTTAGCTTGTGTGAGCGACTGTTCAGGGGTTGAAATCAGGTCAGCGTTTTCGAGGATCACCGTCATGGCATCAATGGCGTCGCGGCTCCAGCCGTAGGGAGCTTTTTCAAACTGATTCCGAATGTCGCGACCCGTTTGCGAACCGGTGCCTATGAAGTTCAGTAAATCCTTGGCCACGGGGTGATCTTTGGGGTCTTTATCGTAGCCGGTTTGCTTAAGCGCATCTGGGTCGCCACCTAGTGCTTTAGTGAGAGCCTTTCCCCAGTCTTTATAATCAGCTTTGGCTTTAAAGTCCGGAAACTGACGGTCTGCGAGCGCATTCAAGGCTTCTTCCACATTGTCACGTAGATTGCCCCGGTTTATTTCATTGCCCCCGGCCAGATAAACCAACGCGTCTCGTCCGATGGTGTTAACTAGTTCGGCTATAGCCTGGCTGGCCGTGGCTTTACGAGTCTCCATACTATGGCGAGCCTGTTCTCCCTCGGGCGTTGTTGGGATACCCTTGCTGTCAATGGTATCTTGTGCTGCTAAAAATTTTATGATTTCCGTACGGAGATCGGTATCACGCTGCTTCCGCACATAGACGTAAGCCAGTGGAGCCTCAGAACCCTCGGCTCGGATTTCATTCAGCACGGTTGCTTCATTCTCAAACCAGCCATCACGTACCCATACGTTCAGCTGAGTTGTGGTGGCAGGTCGGTCTGAGCCGGTGTGGATAGTGAAATCGCGTTTTTCCCGCGAAATACCCTGGAGAATGTTGATAGCTTTGGTACCTTCTTTGAAGAATTGGGTAAAGCGGTCGCGTCGGAACTGTTGAATACGATCGTCGCCAGAGTTGCCCAGCTTAGTGGCTTGCTTCGTAAACTCCTGTTCCCATTCGGCTCCAATCTTTGTCTGTAGTTTAAACTCTGACCCGATGGGCATCAGCACTTTCTCATCCACTAATTTGGCGATCAGTGCTTTTACCTGTTGGCGAAACTGGGCTGAAGGCTGTGTAATATCGGTCAGTAGCAGATCGGCAATGGTATTCTCGTCGGAGCGTACCCGCCCCCCTGTGCTATCCTGGGGTAGGCGATCAATTAGAAAGACGGTACTTAAAATGCGTCCCTCCAATAACGCATCGCCCCCTTTAGCCTTTCGTTCAAGAATGAGGTTATTGGTTTCGTTGAGGAGTAAGGCATTTTGGAGCAACTGCTGTTGTTTCTGTTCGAACACAAAGTCAGCAGGCACTACGCAACCCAGCGGCTGGTTAGCTACAGTCTTGACGCTCTCATCAATAATGCGAAGTTGCGAACGCAGTTGACCCGACGTACCGGCCGTATCAATCACCTGTAACACCCGTTTCCAAAACTTACGGGTTGACGGCAGAATTGGATAGTCGGCAGCCAGCGTAATTTGATCCTCCGTACGATACCCAAAGTCTGTACCTGATAGGTTTTGAGCAATCTCGCCAGAGGCTCCGTCGAGTACCTGATTCAATTCGGATAGTACTGATGGTTTCTTTTGTAAGACTGTTTTACGGGTTACCGTTTCAACGTCCTGGTCCGACAGGGACACCTTCACCGAAAAGCGATCCTGAAGGGGTTGTAGAAAAGGCGTTTCGGAAAGAGCATTCTGCCCGGTGCCGATCAATAGGAAACGCCCATCGAACTGGCTGCAAAGGTCCTGGGCGAGATTCTGCACGTCGATGGCTTTGCCGCCGTCGCGGTCAATAAACTGCTGCACTTCATCGAGTACAAGTATTGTACAGGGAATTTTATTGCCAAATTTTAGCGGTAATGCTTCGTCACGAATTGTTCGAAGTAATTCATCCCGGTTTACACTTTCGACCCTTTTGAAATTGAGCTTAAAGTATTCTTTTACCTGCGCTTCACTGGTTGCAAAGTCTGATTTGATCTCCAGAATAGCTTTAGCTAACACTGTTGAGACAAACAGGTTTTCGTACTCGCGCTGAAAGTTTTTCCCTTCAGCTTCCACTCGCGCTTTCAACGCATCATAAATTCCTTCCTGTTTGGCCCAATAAACAAATTTAAAAAGGTGGTATTGCGTAGGTAAGCCCAGGGCTCCAAGAAACAATTGTAGAAACGAGTAGCGGATGTCGGGTGACGGAAAATCCTTTAGCGTACCCGATACTGCCAGCCGACCATAGAGGGTTTGCTTTCGATCAAGTTCGGTGAGCAAATCGTTGATGTCGGTCGGTAAAGCTTTAATAGTACGGGCCGTATCCCCGTTATCGAAGCGGAAGTTTTCCCATAAAAACCCCAACATCTTCACTAGATGCGATTTACCACTACCGAAGAAACCACTTACCCATACAGCGGGTTGCTTGGGTTGGTCAAGGTATTTAAGGTACGTATCCAAAATGCGGTGGATACCCCGCTGGTATTCACCTTCACAGACAAACGTATGAAGTTCATGTCGGATCACGCGTTGACCGGCAGTATCACGACTGCTGCCAATTTCGACAACACCGTCATTTAATAAGTTATTGGTGGTGGGGTTCAGAACAAAAAGGTCCTGGTTTTGCATGAAAATGTGGTTTTGTAAAAAAGTAGTGTGGACTAAAGAATCGGTCTGGCCAGATAATTCCAGCCATCACGGGCGTCTAAGAGCCTATATTGATTGTGTTGATACTCGCCGGGAAAGAAGACGAGCATTCGTCCCTGTATCCCCGTTGTTACACTCCTCAGTACGTCAGATAACGGTATCAAACCAAACAGAGCCGACACATCCTGTAGGACTATGAGTGTATGATTGTCTGGCTGCGCTTGCTGAATAGCTTCAGTCAATCGTTGAACAACATAGGGTTTGAAATCGGCCTCTAATTGATCAATCAGATCCTCTGGTGATTCAAAATAGCCTTCACGGTATTCATGAGCGGTCATCCATTCCGGAAAAAAGGGCTTAAGTGATACAGGTATCCAACGGCGGTTAGCTCTACGAGCAGCCGCTTCAAAATCCCCCATACGTAACTCAACCCGTCTCAGTTCGGCTGGGTCAAACACCAAAAACCAGATTCGTTCGCTACCTGATAATAAGGTAGGCCATGGTTCGCAAAGCGCATTCTCAAATGTAGCCAACAATGCATCAATCTTGGTGGCCATTACCTGCTGTAATTTCTTGTATTAGTGACTCGAAAGATATAGACATAACGCTTCCTGCTCGCTGATAAGTTAACCATCCTTTATGACTAGCCTGAACTAAAAAATGGTGCAACGTATCAGCGTCCTGCTCCAGAGCTTTTACCCAAATACTGCCTAGCAAATACTCACCACGATCTCCGTTTATGTAAGCCATTAAGAAAGCAAATGTCACTACTGGCAAAGTTGACTGAAATGGGATTCGCATGGCCTTAACTTTTCCAACAAGGTAACCTACCTGCTTATATGAACTGGCTAAGTTTTTAGCGATGGAATATTGAGTAACTTCAGAAAATTGATTTGGGTGATGGTTGGCTAAACTACTTTGGAATTGAGTCACTGACAGACTAGCTCCCAGAGGGGTGTTAGTTATAACAGAGAAGCTTTCGCTCAACAGATAATCATGTCCCAGTGCATATAGGAAGGCTAACTTAGGCCGGAATTGTGGCTCAGTTAATTTCCAAAAATAAAATAGTGCAGCGAAGGGCAAATAAGCCGTGTCAAATCGATAAAGCTTCCTAAGGGCTATATATGAACGCTGTCTATTTGCCTGCGTACGTTTGCCGGCTACGTTATGTTCAATAGCAAGCGCAAAGTTTTTATTGCTATCAGTATGGTCCATAACCTGTGCCAGTTCGGCAGTCATTAACGTTCGGGCCGTATGGATGGTAGTAGGCTTAGTAGATATAATCATTCCACAAAAAAGCAAAATTGAATCTCTTTCTAAGGTAATGCAACATTCCACCCAGCAAAAAGTGTAAGAATTATAGTAAGGGCCATTTTCATCCGGCCCAGTTCTCCCGATCCAGGCTCCGGTACTGAATCGCTTCGGCGAGGTGCTCGATGCGAATCTCCTCCGTGCCGGCCAGGTCGGCGATGGTACGCGACACTTTAAGGATACGGTCATAAGCCCGGGCCGATAAGCCAAGCCGTTCCATGGCCGTTTTAAGCAGCATCCGTCCGGCATCGCTGATGGTGCAAAGTTCTTTCACCATTTGCGACGGCATCATGGCGTTGGAGTAAATGCCGGTATGACCCTCGAACCGCTTGGTCTGTACGTCGCGTGCCCGCATCACCCGCTCACGGATGGCCTGGCTGCTTTCGGCGGGGCGGTTGGCGGTCATCTGGTCGAACGATACCGGCGTTACCTCGACGTGCAGATCGATGCGATCGAGCAGGGGACCGCTGATTTTATTCAGGTAGCGCTGGACAACCCCCGGTCCACACACGCATTCTTTTTCGGGGTGGTTGTAGTAGCCGCAGGGACAGGGATTCATGCTGGCGATGAGCATGAAGTTAGCCGGAAACTCAACCGCCCACTTGGCCCGGGAAATGCTGACCCGGCGGTCTTCCAGCGGCTGGCGCATGACTTCGAGGGCCGTTCGTTTAAACTCCGGTAATTCGTCCAGAAACAGTACGCCGTTGTGCGCCAGTGAGATTTCGCCCGGTTGCGGGAAGCTGCCCCCACCGACCAGGGCCGTATCGCTGATGGTATGGTGCGGAGCCCGGTAGGGTCGCGTTGAAATCAGTGTAGCGCGGGTGCCGAGTTTCCCGGCTACGGAATGGATCTTGGTTGTTTCGAGGGCCTCCTGCAGGGTCAGCGGTGGCAGAATACTCGGCAACCGCTTCGCCAGCATGGTTTTGCCGGCACCCGGCGGGCCAATCATGATGACATTGTGTCCGCCGGCAGCCGCAATTTCCATAGCCCGCTTGATGTTTTCCTGGCCCTGCACATGCGAAAAGTCGGCTTCGTAGCTGTTGAGCTGACTCATGAAAATATCCCGCGTATCGCTGACCAGAGGCTCAATGTTTTTCTTGCCTTCAAAGAACTCGACGGCGTCCTGCATGGTTTCGACCCCGATGATGTCCAGTTGATTGACAATGGCCGCTTCCTGGGCGTTTTCGATCGGCAGCACGAATCCTTTAAATCCCTGTTTCCGCGCTTCAATGGCAATAGGCAATACGCCTTTGATAGGCCGCAGCCGCCCGTCGAGCGAAAGTTCGCCCATGATGACGTATTCTTCGAGACTGCGTTCGGGATTCATCTGCTCCGACGATTGCAGCACGCAGAGCGCGATGGGCAAATCATAGGCGGTACCTTCTTTACGGATATCGGCCGGGGCGAGGTTGACCACGACTTTCTGCCGGGGCATTCGATAGCCAAAAAACTTGAGCGACGCTTCAACGCGCTGCTCACTTTCCTTAACGGCACTATCGGGGAGGCCTACCATGAAAAACCGCAGGCCCTGCCCAACGGCTACTTCAATGGTAATAATCGTCGCGTTGACGCCATAAACGGCCGCGCCGAATGTTTTGGCTAGCATACTAAAACGGGATAAAATAGACGGTGGTAGGTGTCAAAACTACGGAAAGGGTGACCAATAAAAAAGCCGACGAACTCGCTCCGGTCGGCTTTTAAACGAAATTAAATCTTTTCGGCAATACGAAGTTTGGCGCTCCGTGCCCGTGGATTCCGGCTGATTTCGTCGGGCGAGGCTTCGATTGGTTTACGCGTCACCGACTGCAGCGGTTTGATCTCATTGCCGAACAGGTCTTTTTCAACGTCACCCTGAAACTTGCCTTTGTTGATAAAATTTTTGACCAGCCGGTCCTCCAGCGAGTGGTACGACAGCACGACCAGCCGGCCGCCCGGCTTCAGGACGTCCGGCACCTGTTCCAGAAACTCTTCGAGCGCTTTTAACTCATCGTTTACCTCAATGCGTAACGCCTGAAACACCTGCGCAAAGTACTTATTTTCTTTACCCCGCGGGGCGTAGCGCTGCAGGGCCGCTTTCAGTTCATTTACTGTATTGATACTGCGGTTTGATCGGGCCGAAACGAGGGCCGACGCGGCCGTGCGGGCGTTCGTAATCTCGCCATACATGCCCAGAATGCGGTGCAGTTCTGCCTCCGAATACTCATTCACGACCTCGCGTGCCGTGCGGTCGGCCTGCTGGTTCATACGCATGTCGAGGTCGGCGTCGAAGCGGGTCGAAAAGCCACGTTCGGGCGTATCGATCTGGTGCGACGAAATGCCCAGATCGGCCAGAATGCCGTCGATGCCATCGGCTTTGTAGAGCCGTAGATACCGTTTAAGATTTCGGAAATTCGAGGCAATGAACGTGAGTCGTGAGTCATTGAGCGCCTGGGCGTTTGCTTTGGCGTCGGCGTCCTGATCGAAGGCAAAGAGCCGCCCCCCTTCCAGTCGTCGTAAAATTTCGCGGCTGTGGCCACCGCCACCGAAAGTTACGTCGACATACGTACCGCCGGGCTGCAGGGCCAGGCCGTCAATGCATTCGTGTAATAAAACAGGTTGGTGATAATCAGTCATGAAGAAACTAACCGTTCGTTGCGGTCGTTACAAACATATCTTTTCTTTACCGTATGAAAAAGCGCTTCGCTCTAACGGCTTCACTACTGTTTTCATGCTCTTTGCTGTTTGGCCAACCAACTACCCCTATTAAACCAGGCGTTTACCGCGCCGTATTAAAAACCCGGGGTGGAGACTTACCGTTTGGTCTTGATATCCAATCGGCCGGCCAGACGTACACGGTTTTCGCCCTGAACGGTACCGAACGGCTCAAAATGGACCCCGCTACGGTCGAAGGCGATTCGCTGCATATTCCCATGGCGCTGTTCGAGTCGGAACTGGTGGCAAAACCCGACGGCGATGTGCTGCGTGGTGTCTGGCGTCGTCGCCGGACAGCCAAACAGTATCAGACGATGCCGTTCGAAGCCCGCTACGGAGTTACGTACCGATTCTCGGCCGAGAACGGGAAACCAGCCGGTACTACCTCGTTAACCGGCAAATGGGCCACGGAGTTTGGGAAGGCTAAAGGGACCGTGGATACGGTCAACGCCGTTGGTGTGTTCGGGCAGCAGGGGAGCCGCGTGACGGGTACGTTCCTGACCCCCACCGGCGACTATCGCTACCTGGCCGGCGACGTCGTGGGCGATAGCCTGTTTCTGTCCTGCTTTGATGGTACGCACGCGTTTCTGTTCAAAGCGAAACACAACCCCGCCAACAACACGCTGGCCGGCGGGTTCTGGTCCGGCTTCACCGGCTACGAGCCGTGGGTTGCCCGGTTCGATCCCAAAGCCGAACTGCCCGATCCGGCTGGACTGACATACGTCCGGCCCGGACAGACGTTTGCGTTTTCGTTTCCGGAGCCTAACGGCAAGCCCGTGTCGCTGAACGACCTCCGCTTTAAGGATAAAGTAACGGTGATCCAGATTTTGGGAACGTGGTGCCCGAACTGCATGGACGAAACCCTGTTTCTGAGTCCGTGGTACAAGCGGAATCGGTCGAGGGGCGTCGAAGTGGTAGGGCTGGCGTTTGAAAAAACGGCCGACATGAATGAGTCAGGCCCGAAAATCGAGCGGATGAAGCAGCGATTCAGCATCGAGTACCCCGTTGTGCTGGCCGGAACAAACGATAAAGCCGAAGCCTCAAAAGCTTTACCGGCACTAAACCGGGTGGTCGCTTTCCCAACGACCCTGTTCGTGGACAAGAAAGGGCAGGTTCGGCATATCCATACGGGCTTTTCCGGCCCCGGAACGGGGAAATATTATGATCAGTACGTTGAGGAATTCAACCGGCTGATCGATAAACTGCTGTCGGAATCCTGACGCATACTTCAGTTATCAGTTATTTTTTCCTGACGAACGCCTGGGTTATTTATTGGTCCGGGCGCTCATTGTTTATAATAGTATGCTTGCATAATATCTCCAAAAAATTGTAGATTTACACATTGGAAGGGGAGTGCGACATCACTATGAAAAAAGAGAAAACCGTTGATTTTCACATAAAATGGAGCTGGCATGCCATTTCGCGTATGTACAATGCCTACGCAGCCCGCTACGACATGACGATGGCGATTGGCTACGTGCTGCTCAATATCGATCTGGAAGATGGTACGCCCGCTACTAAAATCGGACCGCTGCTGGGTATGGAGCCCCGCAGTCTGGTACGGATGCTGAAAAGCCTGGAGGAGCGGGGCTGGATCCGGCGCGAAATCGATGAGAGTGACAAGCGGTTCGTCCGAATTTATCTGACCGACGAGGGCAAGACGAAGCGAGAAATCGCCCGGGAAGGCGTTATTCAGTTTAATAACCTGATCCGGGAGAAAATTCCCCTTGAAAAGCTGGTCTTGTTTTTTGACGTTATCAAAGACATAAACCGGCTGGTCGAGGAAGAAAACGCCAAACTGAAAGCCAACGAAACTGAAGAGCTGACACTGGAGTAAGCCACTACACGTATGCTTATCACCGAAGACCAGAGTACAGAACGGCTAAAAAGTTTCTTTCATCTGATGGTGATAGCGGCCAAGCTTTACCGAGCCAACCCTAACAACCCGCCGAAACTGATGGATATTAACGGGGAAGACGTTCAGCAGTTGTTAGGTAGCCTTTACAAGCATAACGTAAGGTATTTGCTCGTGGGTGGTATGGCGGGGATAGTGCATGGTCATAACCGAACGACGCACGATATGGATGTGTGGGTTCAGATCGGTCAGCAAAATAAAGACAACCTGATTACCGCATTGCTTGAAAACGAAGTAGCCGGAGCCACTTATTTAAAAGATGTACCACTTTTATTTGGCTGGACTTCGGTACAGGTTGGCCGTTATGGCTTTACCCTCGACATGGGTTATGCTATGAAAGCATTCAGTGAGGTGGACTTTGATGCCTGCTACAACCGTGCCCTTGACGCTTCGTTTGATGGTGTACCGTTTAAGGTTATTCATTTGAATGACCTTATTATTGAAAAAAAAGCAACCGGTCGGCCGAAAGATTTGGCCGATGTTGAAGAACTACTAAAAGTAGCAACTATTAATAGGAACGCACTTGATCCGGATAAGATGGATTGACACGGACCACCACTATCAGGTGTGTGCATCTTAGCCGCGGCATCTGTATTCCGTCCTTACTGTTAACGTATGGAAGCAACCTTAGAACAACCAAAAACCGCCTTAAAGAACCGCAGCATTCGGCGCGTGGCCGTGCTGGGATCAGGAATCATGGGCTCGCGGATTGCGGCTCATTTCGCCAACATTGGTCTTGAAGTCCTGCTGCTGGACATTGTACCGCAGCAACTGACGCCCGCTGAAGAAGCCAAAGGGTTGACACTCGATAAACCCGCCGTGCGAAACCGGCTCGTCAATGATGCGTGGCAGAACACCCTCAAAGCTACGCCGGCTTCGTTATATAACGCCAAGTTTGCCGAGCGGGTGAAGCTGGGTAATTTCGACGATAATCTAAAAGACATTGCCACCTACGACTGGATTATTGAGGCCGTGGTGGAGCGGCTGGACGTCAAACGGTCGTTGTATGAACGGGTTGAACAGTTCCGCAAGGCTGGTACGCTTATTACGTCCAATACGTCCGGAATTCCCATGCATCTGCTGGCTGAAGGACGTAGCGACGACTTCCGGCGGCATTTCTGCGGTACGCACTTCTTTAACCCACCCCGTTACCTGCGCCTGCTCGAAATCATTCCGGGACCCGATACGGACCCGGCCGTGATCGATTTCCTGATGAAGTATGGCGATCTGTTTCTGGGAAAAACCACTGTATTGTGTAAAGACACGCCCGGTTTTATTGCCAACCGCCTGGGTATTCAGTCGCTGGTGCAGACGATCCGGGTAGCCGAAGACCTGGGCCTGACTGTTGAGGAAGTCGATAAACTGACCGGTCCGGTAGTGGGTCGGCCGAAATCAGGTACGTTCCGGCTGTCGGACGTAGTGGGCCTGGATACAACCGTCAACGTCGCCAATAACCTCGTCAAGATGGAGCACGACGAGTCGCGGGAGTCGTTCCAACTGACGGCATCCATGCAGAAGCTGATGGAGAACAAATGGCTCGGCGACAAAACGGGGCAGGGGTATTACAAGAAAACCAAGGACGAGAACGGGCAGACGGTCATTCTGGCACTCGATCTGAAAACGTATGAATACAAGCCGTCGCAGAAGGTCCGCTTCGCGACGCTGGAAAGCACGAAGGCCATCGAAAACCTGCGTAAACGGTTCCCGGTGCTGCTGGCCGGTCAGGATAAAGCTGGTGAGTTCTACCGCCGGACGTTTGCCGATGGTTTCCGGTACGCAACGAATCGCATCCCCGAGATTTCCGACGAACTGTACCGAATCGACGCGGCCATTACGACCGGCTTCGGCTGGCAGCTGGGCCTTTTCGAAACCTGGGATGCCATTGGCGTTCGCAAAGGCGTGGAGCTGATTGAGTCGCTGGGGCAGAAACCCGCTCAGTGGGTCTACGATATGCTGGATGCCGGCTATGAGGCCTTTTACAAGGTTGAAGGCGGCAAGCGGCTGTACTACGACATTCAAACGAAAAGCTACAAGCCGGTTCCGGGAACCGAAGAATTCATTATTCTCGAAAATATCCCGAATAACGTAGTCTGGAAGAACGCAGGCATCTACCTGTACGATCTGGGCGATGGGATTCTGAACATTGAGTTCCGCAGCAAAATGAACACCTTCGGTTTGGAGGTGATGGAAGGCATCAACAAAGCGATCAGCATTGCCGAGAAAGATTTCCGCGGGCTGGTTATGGGCAACGATTCGTCGGAAGCGTTCTCGGCGGGGGCAAACCTGGGTACGTTGTTCATGCTGGCGGTTGAGCAGGAGTTCGACGAGATCAACCTGATGATTGCCCAGTTCCAGCAGGTAATCCGGCGTATCCGGTACTCATCGATTCCCGTGGTTGTAGCTCCGCACACCCTGACGCTGGGTGGCGGCTGCGAAGCTGTCCTGCACGCCGATCGCGTTGTGGCACACGCCGAAACGTACATGGGACTGGTTGAGGTGGGCGTTGGTTTGATTCCGGCCGGTGGCGGCACGAAGGAAATGGCGGCCCGCGCGTCGGATCTGTACCAGACCGGCGACCCGGAGCTGAACATCCTTCAGAACATTTACATGAACATTGCTACGGCGAAGGTGTCGACCTCGGCGCAGGAAGCGCGTGATATGAACTACCTGCGTGCGGGCGATCAGATTGTCCTGAACCGCAGCCGGCTATTGGCCGAAGCCAAACAGGCCGCTATGGAACTGGCCGACAATGGCTACGTTCAGCCGAAGCCTCGTACGGATATTAAGGTGCAGGGTAAAACCGGTATTGCGTTGTTCAAAGCCGGGCTGACGGCCATGCGCATGGGACGCTACATTTCCGAGCATGATATGAAGATTGCCGATAAGCTGGCGTACGTCATTTGTGGCGGTGACCTGAGCGCCCCCCAGATGGTATCGGAACAGTATCTGCTGGACCTGGAGCGCGAAGCCTTCCTGTCATTGTCGGGCGAGAAGAAGACGCTGGAGCGGATTCAAAGCCTGCTCGCTGGCGGGAAACCCGTACGAAACTAGCATACGCCAGGACGATAATTTCAGAAGGCTACTGCCTGCATTAGTTTGAAAGCCCCGCTGAGTGTTCTCGGCGGGGCTTTCGGCTTTGTATGCGTGTCGGTTTGACGTAAATGCCTGTTGTTGAGAAAGTTGTTGGTAATGATAGATTAATCGCTTTGAAAAAATTTGTCTACTATTTTGGGTCAATGACTTATTTACAATTAGCGGCCAATACGTTAATATTACTATTAGTTAATGGACCTGTTCGGTCTGCACTAACCCACCTGCTTTCCTTTGAGACACTGTACACTCGTTCTGTTCGTATGCTGCTTATTATCTACCTGGAGTGCTCTGGGGCAGCGTATCATCCTGGGAGGCACAAGATCGCCGTTTAAAAGTATTGGTTGATTGTGAGGAACGTATCAATGTGTCAATTGACTTAGTCAATGACGTTTTTAAGGGAAGTTCTCAAGTTTGGTGGGGTTTACGGCATCTACGGGTTTGTACTTTTGCCGACAAACGGTTTGTTTAACTTTGAATATCGTTGAAAAGACGACCTATCAGGTGTGTCAGGGTGAATCTGTTCAGTTACTGAGCAGGCCGTCTGCCGATAACCGATACATCTGGTCTCCAGCGTCCGGAGTTGACAACCCGGGCGTACGTAATCCAGTTGCCCGGCCAGCCCGGAGCCAATGGTATACGGTACAAACGCGTGGCTACTGTACCCTAGTGACGAAGGACAGCTTTTACGTTGAGGTGAAACCTGCTTTAACGCTCGCACTGGGGAATGACCGGGCTGTCTGTCCTGACGTCAGGGAGGTGACCTTTACGTCAACCGTGAATCCAGACGGCAGCGGGTTGGACTATCGGTGGTCGACAGGAGCTACCACACCCCAAATAACCGTCAGCCAGCCCGGTCGCTATAGTCTTGAAATTACCAACGGGGTCTGTAGCGCCCGCGATACGGTACAGTTGAGCCGGCTGTCGTTGCCGAAAGTTCGGTTTCCGGCCGACAACCTGTATTGTCTGAATGAAGGCCCGATAACCCTGGCCGTTGAGCCTCAGCAAGCCGATCTCAACTTTTTATGGTTGCCCGGTGAGGGCAATCAGTCGGCCCAGATCATTAGCGTACCGGGTACGTATCAGGTGCTGATCACCAATCCGGACGGCTGTACGATTACGCAGCAGTTCACGGTGAATAAGTACCGCCAGCCTCGCATCGCTGTGCCCGACGCTTTTTCGCCCAATGGGGATGGTCAGAACGACGAACTGAAACTCTTTCACGAAGGGGTCAGTGACGTTGAATGGCTGACTTACAACCGCTGGGGCAGCGTTATTTTTTATACGACCGATCTGGCAAAGCGATGGGATGGTACCTACAAGGGCGCTCCCTGCGACTCGGGTGTTTATGCGTACCTGCTACGGTACAAATCCGCCATGGAGCCAACCCGTCCTGCCCTTCATAAGGCCGGTCAGGTTGTACTTATTCGGTAATGGGTAGTCAGTAGACACTGCCCTTTAAAAAAACAGGCAACCGATACCCTGGTGGGTCATCGGTTGCCTGTTTTGGTTTGACAAGTACCAGGTCAGACCTTCTCAGCCTTCTGTTCGGCTTCCAAATCCCGGCGGGCGTTCAGGTAGCCACGAACTACCGTGAACGTGGTAATGCCAAGAAAAAAGAAGATGATGTAGTGGACGTAGTCAACAATCCACGGAAACTTCTCGCCGAAATAATAGCCGCCACCAACTAACGAGAAAACCCAGATAGCACCACCTATTACGTTATAGAGCAGAAAATACCGGAAATTCATGTGAATCAGACCGGCCAGAAGCGGAGCAAATGTGCGTACGATCGGCAAAAACCGGGCTACGATCAGCGCCCAGTTACCGTAGCGGGCAAACGCCTGCCGTGTACTCTCGATGTACTTTTTCTTGAAAAATAAGCCATCCGGCCGGTTCTGAATGCGGCCACCGAAATAGTGCCCCGTCAGATAACCGGTCAATGAACCCAAAACGGCCGCACCGAAGATGCAGGTTAGCAGCAGCCACAGCGGTACGTTCAGCATTTTGGTGCCCGCAAACACCCCCGACAGGAACAGCAGATAATCGCCCGGCAGAAAAAAACCGAAGAAAAAGCCGTTCTCAATGAAGATGATCAGCGTCACCAACACCAGTCCACCCGTTCGGATAATTTCCTCGGAATTGAGCAGGTACTGAATAAAATCAATGATCTGGTCCATGGTAGAGGATTGAATGATTGAGTCACTGAATAACTGAATGGCTGAGTCGTAGGAAATCAATCATTCGATCATTCAAGCACTCGTCAATTAAATGTACTCAGCCAGCTCAAGCCACCGATCCGACTTCTGAGCAATGAGTTGATCAATTTCGTCAATCTCCCGTGCCCAGGCCGTCAGTTGCTCGTGGTGTCCACCCGCGTTGAGCTGATCCAATACGCCGGCTTTCCGTTGCTCGAGGGCTTCAATTTCTTTTTCGAGCGTTTCGTACTCGCGCTGTTCCTTGAACGACAGGCGTTTCCTGCTTTCCGTTGGTGCAGCGGCCGGCACCTTCGTAACTGATGGCTCCGGATTTTGGTTCTTTACAACTCCGGTATTCCTGTCCGGATGTTTGGGCTGGCTATCCCGCCATTCGCGGTAGTCGGTGTAGTTGCCCGGGTAGTCCCGCACCTGGCCTTCGCCTTCCAGCACAAACACGTGTTCGACCAGCCGGTCCATAAAGTACCGGTCGTGCGTTACGATCATCACACAGCCAGGGAAATTCAGCAAAAACTCTTCCAGTACGTTCAGCGTCGTAATATCAAGGTCGTTGGTCGGCTCGTCGAGAATCAGGAAATTAGGGTTCTGCACCAGGACGAGCAGCAACTGAAGCCGCCGTTTCTCTCCTCCGCTTAACTTCGATACGTAGTCGTACTGCTTCTGGCGGTTGAACAGGAAGTGATGCAGCAACTGGCTGGCCGTTACGGTCTCGCCGGTGGCGAGTTTCATCACCTCCGCTACGTCCTGCACAACATCGATCACGCGCTGATTTTCGGGGAGGTTCAGTTCACTCTGGGTG
The DNA here is from genome assembly GCF_003583365.1 of Fibrisoma montanum. GTDB lineage: Bacteria > Bacteroidota > Bacteroidia > Cytophagales > Spirosomataceae > Fibrisoma > Fibrisoma montanum. The sequence goes on along the minus strand of NZ_QXED01000001.1, from coordinate 780,069 downwards.
TAATAGCCGAACTTCACCGTGCCGCCGGTCGTGATCTTTCCCGAATCCGGACGCAGCTGACCGGTCAGCATGTTGAGCAGCGTGGTTTTGCCCATGCCGTTTTTGCCGATCAGACCAACCCGGTCGAGTCGCTTGAACGTGTAGGTGAAGTGATCCAGCAGCACTTTCTCGCCAAACCGCTTGCTGAGGTTCTCGACCTCCAGAATCTTGCTGCCCAGTCGCGACGTCCGCAGGTTCAGATCCAGCTCACCGTCGGAACGCCGACCAGTCGTTTTTTCCTGCAATTCGTGAAAAGCGTCGACTCGGTACTGCGCCTTCGTACCCCGGGCTTTGGGTTGCCGTCGCATCCATTCCAGTTCGCGCTGGAGCGTATTCCGGTTCTTGTCCAGTTCGGAGGCTGCAGCGGCTTCGCGTTCATCCTTCTTTTCGAGAAAATACGCGTAGTTACCCTTGTAGGTATAAAGCTGCCCGTTGTCCATTTCGGCGATCTGATTACAGACCCGGTCCAGGAAATAACGGTCGTGGGAGACCATCAGCAACGTACCGTTGTTAGTGTTCAGGAAGGTTTCGAGGTATTCAATGGCCTCCAGATCAAGGTGGTTGGTCGGCTCATCGAGAATGAGCAGATCAGGGTTCTGGATCAGCACCCGCGCCAGGGCTACCCGCTTGCGCTGGCCACCGGATAGCGTGGCCACGGGCTGCTCAACGTCCTGAATACCCAGTTCGCCCAGAATCTGCCGAATCTGCGCTTCGTAGTCCCAGGCTTCGAGCTTTTCCATTTCGCTCATGGCGCGTTCGAGCGCAGCCGGGTCGTCGTGGAGCAGGGCTTTTTCGTAGGCCCGCACCGCGTCAAGCTGGGCGCTTTCACCGGCCAGCACCACCTCCATAACCGTCAGGGCTTCGTTGAGGTCGGGTTGCTGGTCCAGATAGCCAATGGTAATGTCTTTGCGGTGACTGACGAGGCCGTCGTCGGGCGGGGTAGCGCCGGCCAGAATAGACAGTAGGGTTGTTTTGCCGGAGCCGTTAGCCCCAACAATGGCTACCTTATCGCCCCGGTTCAACCCGAAGGTCAGGTTACGGAACAGGACGCGGTCGCCGTATGCTTTGGAGAGGTTTTCTGCTGAAAGGTAATTCATAATCTTCTAACGCCGAAAATTACGAATTCCTTTCCGTTCGTGATGGGTAATTAGCTCAATTAAGGGAACGGACGTCGTTGCGCCCGCGTAGTTCGCCGTTGCCACGGAGGTTATAGATGCTCGGCATGCGTCGGAGGTCGTAGCGCATGGCGTAGCTGAACCGGAGGGCGATCCCGAACGTCCAGCCGTTGCCATTACCGCGCAGCGTAGCATTTTGCACGGCCCCGCCGTTGACGCGGTAGGCAACATCGGTCCGGATGGAATTGCCCAGCCCCCAGTTTTTGCGGCCAAACAGGCTGAGTTCAGTCCGACCGCCGAGCTGGAGCGTGTATTCGGCCGACGCTTCGGCGAGTCCGCTCAGGTTGGGGCTGATGCGGGTATTGCTGAGCAACCGGAGCGTATCGATCTGATCGCGGCCATACATCCGGTAACCACCCCGGTAGCCAACGAGGGATACTCGTTCGAGGGCATCGCCGGAGTTTGGTATGAGCCATAGTCCGGCGCCAAGCCAGAGTCCCGACCGGTTCATTGATTGTTTCCCGATCGGAAGTTTATATTTTGTTCGGAAGACGACCCCGTGTTTATCATTAGGATACCGGAAAACCAGCGGAGCGAGGCCGTTCTGGATTGACAGGCTGCTGTGTATTGGTGACCGTGCGTAACCTCCTTCAATGGCCCACCGTTCGCGGCTAATCCAGCCGAGCATGGCACCCCAGCCGGTTTTGACGGTCGTTTCCGTACCAATCAAGCCGTTGAATGTTCCGTCGAGCTGGTTGATGTCCGTACGAACGAATCCTTCGCCCGATACGTACCAGCGCTCCCGGGTGTACATACTGCCGTAGCGGGCCAGGGTCCGTTCGATGGTAGAGCGCCCCAGGTTAGTACGCTCGGCCGGCAGCCGATAATAGTCGGTGATGGATTGGGCCAGCCCCGAAACAACACCAACAGCAATAAAAAAGGTAGTTAGAAGTGTTTTCATACGTACGCACAGCGAATGAGATTCAATACCTAACTTCCCCGTTCTCTTACGGAATGCAACTTACATTTACTTTACAAATTTGCCTATAATTTGTTCATTTTAAATTGCTTAAACATTCCACTTCCGTTAATTTTCCGCTCGATGGACGAGCCAATTCCAGGCAACGGATTGTTTTCGGGGGCCGATCGACGGGCCAGACGGCTACCCGTTATCTGAAACAGCGCTTCGTTCAGCAGTGCCTCGCGGGTGTCGCCAAGCGGAAGCAGCGACAAAGGTTCTTCTACTTCAACATTCGGTTGGAATCCGCTGGCATAATCGGACTGGCCAAGGCTGTTGAACGATTTGAAGACGATGGGCTGCATACCCCACTTGATTTTGCCTGATTCGTCGGTCACCGTAATAGACCCCACATTCTTGCCATAGGTTGCAGTGCCAATGGTCGTAACGGTCATAAAAGGTCGCAAACCGTTAATAATCAGCTCGCTGGCTGAAGCCGTATGGTCCGTTGTGAGTACAAATACCCGCTGTAGATTAGCCCCGATGTTCTGCGACTTGTTGACGAAGTTCTGGACGAAGAATGAGTCGCCATACTCCTTTTGCAGATAAGGCGTCAGGGTTTTGTTCCATTCTTCGCGGAAATACACCTTGCTGGCGTCGATGCCGCGGCCAATCAGACTGGCCAGATTGACAGACGACGAGGTGTAACCTCCCGGATTGTAGCGCAGGTCGAGCACCAGTTCGGTAACGCCCTTCGCTTTAAATTCGCTGAAGATGGCGTCGACTTTCTGATCGTACTCGGTGCCGTTGCTGCCGTTTGGAGCCGGGTTGAACTGGTTATAGACCAGATAGCCAACGGTCTTGCCGCCAACCGTGTAGACGGAGTCCAGAAACACCGGGTCTTCCTGGAACGTAGTGGCCGTAACGGTCCGGGTCTGGTCCGAATCTACCAGCGATTGACTGCTCACTGTAGCCAGCCCGAACGTATAGGTAGTTAGGTTGCCGAACAGCAAGGATACGTAGTTGGTGGTAGTCAACGTCTGGCCATTCACTTTAGAAATGATGTCCCCGCGCTTCATGCCGGCGTTGGCCGCCGGCGAACCGGGCAGAACGTAAACCACCTGCGCAATCACGTCGTTGGAATTCTGAGCGCGTCGATACAGCGTAAATTCCATGCCGGTGGTCCTGGTTTCTCCGCTCAGGCTGGCGCTCAGGTCGTCGGCGCTTTCCTCAATCCAGGAAAACCGGTCGCCGTCGGGCCGCGCTACCGCATCGTAGCCGTACAGGATGGACTCGAAAAACGTGTCGGGCGACACTGTTTTGTCGGGATTGGCCGGAATTTTATCGTTCCAGTAATACAAATCCTGCATGTTCTCCAGAATCCAGTCGTTGACGACCCTGTTCTCGGCTGCAGTGGTGGTATCGTCCGGAACAACATCGGCTTCTTTGCGGCAGGCCGACACCCCCAGTACGGTAGTCAGCAGAGCCAGGCAGGTGGTTTGGCGGAAAAATGAATAGGTTCTCATCGTTGAGATTAGTTAGGCTGTATTCAGCGTTAAAGAATAAGTCGGACGAGTCATGTTTACCCCGTGGGTACAGACGGCTGAAGGGATTGAGGGGGACATGAACTCGTCCGGCTTTTGTTACGTACTGGTGAGTTAACGGTGGCGTCGAACAACCTCGATGAACTGGCCATCGGCCGCGAAGAGTAAGCTAACCATCCGGTTGTTTGAAGTCTGGACCCAGACAATGAACTGACCTTCGGTGCTCTTGGCCGCTTTCCTGACCGTACTGCCCGCGTAGGTAGTTGATATGTAGCTCGTTACGGCGGTCGGTAGCGTCGCTATATCGATGTCGGTGAATCGACCACGCAGCTGCTTTTCCAGCTCTTTGTTGAACGTACCGTCGGTGTTGAAGAGCAGGGTTTTCCGCTCGTCGTTCAGCGTAATCATGACGATGTAGCCGCGCGTGTTGTCTTTGGCCGCTACGTTCACCTGCGCTCCAGCGTAGTTGGTGGTGATGTAGCTGGTGATGGATGCGGGCAGATCCGTCAGCGCAATTTGCTGAAGGCTATCCCGCTTGCCACCCTGTCCGCGACCGGGTCCTGGGCGGCCGGGTTTCATCGCTATTTCCTGATTGAACGTGCCGTCGGCGTTGAACAGCAGCGCTTTAGGCTGGTTGTTCTGGACAATTCCGACGTAGAAACGGCCAGTGTCATCCTTGGCCGCATACTCAACGGTAGCGCCGGCGTAACTCGTGCTGATAAAACTCGTGATAGCGGCCGGCAGATCGGCCGTAGCTACTTTCGTCAGCTTTTGTTTGCAGAAAAATCCGGCACTGTCGGACGTAACGCGGGCACCAGACAGGGTCGTTTCTGCCTCATCGGCCGGATTAACCGATGTCTGATCCTGATTACAACCGTACAGGCTTAGGCCCATCAGGGCGATGCAACCGAGCAATAAATTGATTTTCATGGAGATGTATATAGGTAGATTAATTGGTAAGCAAGAGATCATTTTTCGGGACGGGCAACCGGGGTCGTCTCGATCACCGTGGGCAGGGCCTGGTAGAACGCGTGCAGATAACTGCCGATGATTTCGTGGCTCACGGCGCTTAACAGCCGCGGATCGTTATCAAGAAAGTATTCGCTCTGGCAGCGAATCAGCGGATGGGTGTCAAAAACGCTGATACCGTGCTGTTCGCCTAATGCCTGAAACAGGGGGCGGCTGCGTTCGCAGAGCCATTGGGCCACCGGCTCCCGATGTGGAATGGGCGTGAGCAGAATCACCTTATGGCGGAATGGCCGCAGCTGTGTCAGCAGCGTAGTAAGCTGGGTTTCCAGTTGTTTCAGAAGCGCTACCCGGCCAAACATGTGAAACAGCCGAAACCGGTTAATCCGCAGGCTGGTGGCCAGATTGGCTGATACCCGAACCAACGAACTGACTGATCCGACAAGTACCGACGGCCGGGGCAGCAGGCTATGGCCCAGCTCCAGCAGGATGAGGTCGTACCGGCTACCGTAGAGCCAGGGAAGAACCAGATTGGCCGAGCTGATGTCGAGCGGTGTGTGATACTCCACCTGCACCCGCTGACCGGATTGAATCAGTCGCCGGACAAACTGTTCGACAAAGCCCTGGCCAGGCTTCACACCAAAGCCTCCGGCCGCCGGGCCACCGATTACGAGAATACGTTGTGTTTTTGCTGCCATCTAAGCGAGACCATCCCTTAGGTGAGTGGTCATCTAACCGCCATTACGCGGTGCTATAAGGCTCCGTTGCAGCCAGAACTCAAAATTTTAGAAATAAAAAATAATCGAAAAAAAGTGGTCCGGCGCTGCAACGATCGGTAGCGTTTCTGCGTACAGACTAGGATAAAGACATCTATTGACTTAATCGTCAACGCCGTTGCTGTTCCGGAAACGCTCCTCTTTTTCCGAAAATGACCTGTTGAGTGTCATTGAGGCCTGCCGTGCTCAAAATGCGCAGGCACAACGGGTTCTGTTCAAACAGTTTTTTGGATACGCCAAAAGTGTCTGCCTGCGCTACTCGGCTACGGTCGAGGAAGCAGAGGAGGTGCTCAATGAAAGCTTTCTGAAGGTGTTTCAGCACCTGCATCAGTACGATACAAATCAGCCCTTCAAGGCGTGGCTGCGGGCAATTCTGGTCAATACGGCCATCAGTTACTACCGCCGGTATCACAAAAACGAACCGGATTCGTCGCTGGAAGATAGTCCTGAGCCGGGGATTGACGACGACGTACTGGATCGCATCACAGCGGAAGAGATTCTGGCTCTGGTGCAGGAACTACCTCCGTTGTGGCGAACGGTGTTTAACCTGCACGTTGTTGATGGCTATAGCCTGCGCGAAATTGCCGATTTGTTACCCAGCAACGAAGCGACTGTCCGCTCGCATTTCCTGCGGGCTCGTCAGCGGCTTCAGCAACTTATAAAGCGACACTATCCTCATTTTTTTTTGACTGACATTCGACCGTATGAACGATAAGTTTAATGATCGTATCCGCCAAAAGCTGGAGGACCTGCAGCCTACCTATCGCGAAAAGGATTGGGTACGGATGCAGTCGTATCTGCACCAGCATGGCTTCCCGCCGGCCTGGTCTGGGGCCAGCCGGTGGCTGCAGCCGGTGGCTACCGGTCTGACGGCCGCCAGCCTGCTGGTTGCCATTGTCTGGCAATACCAGACGAACCGGGAGCTTCAGACCAAACTCGATTCGCTTACCCAGACGGTGACTCGTCTGGAGCAGTCTCAGACTGCCCTTCAGCAAACGCCGTTGCGTGCTGATACGGTATATATTGCCCGCGTAAATCCCGTCCAACCCCAACAGACTCCTTCACTATCGACCAATACCTCTACGCTCACAGAAGGTAGTACAACCAACGCCGGATTGCCTCGCCCCCGGTCAAATCGGACTGCGGCTGACGTACCACAACCTATTCCTTCGACTGACGGTACGTCTGACGCTTTAACGAGCCGGGTCACGCCGGACCGGGTCACGCTAAGGCAATCTTCTCCGGCTAGTGGCGCGTCTGACGGTACGTCAGACGCGAATCAGACCGAGTCACGCCAGACTCGTTCGGTTCCAGCGTCTGACGCGGTAACGCGCAGCCCGAATGCGCCCGGAGCGCTTCCGAACCAGAAAACGATAGCGTCAGGACGGGTGCCGAACCAATCAGACCCGGCCCGCACCGAGCCGACCGGACTGACTACACCCGATGCATCCGTCGATAAGTTGGCGAATGCTGACAAACCCACGAACGCGACCCAGCCAGCCGAAACGCCCGGAGCAACAACCGGGGCAACATCAGCTGGTGGAAAACCGCCCGGATCCCCTGCGTCAGATCAGCGGACAGCTCGCAACCGTATGCCGGGTGGGACATCGCCCGGGCGTGAACGTCGGACTACGGAGCGAATACAAACCGGACGTGAATCGGATGCGTTGCCGACAAACCCGCCTGCTACCGACGTATTGGGTACCAGCGAAACGGCTACCGGCCGTCCCGACACTCAACTGGCCGTAGCACCACTGCAACCGCTGACCATACAACCCAACACCGACGCCCTGATAACCCGGTTTAATCGACGAGCCCGCCGAATTAAGCCGACGGCGCCCTCCGCTCCCGTTACGTTGGTTGCTGTACAGACGCCAAAACAAAAGGCAGCGGACGTAACAAATGCCGAACCGGTGAGCGTCCGCCCGACGCCTTCAGGGCAAATACGTATTGGCGGGGCCGCTGAGGTGGGTACCAATCAGCAGAGTGTAGGGGCTTATGGGGAAGTGCTGCTGGGGCGCCACTGGTCGGTAGGCGTTGGTCTAAACAGGATATGGCTGCCGAGTGAGCGATTTGTTACTGAAGTTCAGTTCCGTACCGAGAAACGTCATGATTTTCGCCGGGACTTTGGCCGGGGGGTCACATACATCCACGATATTCTGGATATAACCCTGCAGGGTTATAGTTGGCAGGTACCCATTTCGGCGAATTACCGGCTTCCTATGAAACGGGGCTTCGTGCTGACCTCCTCGGTGGGGGCCAATCTGAGTGTGTACACCCAGGAGCAGGCAACGTACCTGCTCCGGCTGCGGTATATTCCGATACCGCAACCGGGTCCTGGCCCGAAACCAGGCTATGATAAGGACCGGATCGTTGAGTTCCGGCAGCAGCAATCGAACAATTTCTACCACTCCTGGATGGTGTCGGCGGGGGTTGAGAAGCAGGTGAACCGGTTCGTTTTTCAGGCCAGTCCATACATTACCATTCCGTTCTGGATAGCGCCAAGTTCGCTCAATAATACGTCGGTCGGCGTGCGGGCGCGGGTCTTGTTTCAATTTTAGGTGAGGAGAAGGTTCGTATTTTTACCTTTCGTTGGTAAATCGATTTCTCTTACAACAATCTGAATATGCGCTTACCCCACCTGGTGCCGGCGGTTTTGCTGGCGATGAGTTCGCTGGCAGCGTTTGCCCAAGCCCCCGACAAGTTTACCTCCTACACGCAGGTTATTCCCGGCAGCAGCCAGACGTACGAGATGGCGGCTGTCCCCGGCGGAGAATTTATGATGGGCAGTCCGGCTACCGAAAAGGGCCGGAAACCTGATGAAGGACCTCAGCACAAGGTAAAAATTGAGCCGTTCTGGATGGGAAAGTACGAGGTGACGTGGGACCTGTACGATCTCTACGCATTCAAGAATATGGAAACGGAGATGGCGGCCAAATACCCCGGTGGCGACCTGAGTAAAACGGATGCCAGCACCCGGCCAAGTCCGCCTTATGTGGATATGTCGTTTGGGATGGGACGGGCCGGCTATCCGGCCATCAACATGACCCAGTACGCAGCTATCAAGTTCTGCGCCTGGCTGTACGATAAAACGGGCATTTTTTACCGTCTGCCCACAGAAGCCGAATGGGAATACGCCTGCCGTGCCAAAACGACGACACCCTATTCGTTCGGAGCCGACGTGAAAAAGCTGGGTGAGTACGCCGTTTTTAAAGGAAACAGCGATGGCGCTTACAAGAAAGTAGGAACGAAAAAGCCGAATCCGTTTGGTTTATACGATATGCACGGCAACGTAATGGAGTGGACCAAAGATCAGTACATTCCGACCTATTACGCTTCGGTGGCCAAAGGAGCCGTGAAAGAACCCTTCGCCCCGACGACGACACTCTACCCTAATTCAGTTCGTGGCGGCTCGTGGGACGATGACCCGGACGTGTTGCGGTCGGCGGCCCGCACACCCTCCGATCCGTCGTGGAAAGTACTTGATCCGCAAAGCCCCAAGAGTGATTGGTGGTTAACGAGTGCATCCTTCGTTGGCTTCCGCATTGTCCGCCCGGCCACCAAGCCGAGCGACGAAGACATCAAGGCGTATTACAACATCGAGCCGATCAAGGATTATTAATCTGATACGTGAATCGCTTCTGTTCCTGTAGCAGGCGAATGAATCCGCCTGCCGTGAAAGTATGGCAGTAACCTACCTCCTCCTCGGTGCTAACCTCGGCGACCGCGTGGCTACGTTACGTCGGGCGGTCGATCTGATTGCCGAACGGGTAGGAACCGTAGTACGGCAGTCGGCGGTGTACGAAACCGCCCCCTGGGGAGTTACGGATCAGCCCACGTTTCTGAACCAGGTGATAGCCGTGCAGACCGACCTATCGCCGGAGGAAACGCTGACCCGAACCCAGGCCATCGAGCAGGCAATGGGCCGGGTGAGACACGAAAAGTGGGGTGCCCGCCTGATTGATATTGATATCCTCTATTACGATCAGCTGGTGCTGCATACCGACACGCTGACGGTGCCGCATCCGTACCTGCATCAACGGCGGTTTACGCTCGTGCCCCTCGCCGAAATCGCTCCGGAATTCGTGCACCCGGTTCTTCTCAAAACCACTACTGAATTGACAGACGGGCTGGACGACAATAGTCAGGTCAGCCGCTACGTGCCCGGACAATCCGCGTAAATCGTTACAGAGAGCATCAGTTTTTAATTTCTAAAAAATCAAAGCTTAGCGCTGAAAAGGTAGTACCTTTGTGGTCAGTTTGTTGTCAGTTTATCAATATAACCACCGATTATGTCTGCCACGCTCGACACCACGAGTCTATTAGCCGACCGCATCAATGCGTTGGAGGAGTCCTCGACGCTGGCGATGGCCAAAAATGCCCGCGAACTGGCTGCGCAAGGGCACAAAGTTATTAATCTGAGTATCGGCGAACCTGATTTCAAAACGCCTGCTCATATCTGCGAAGCGGCCAAGAAAGCCATTGATGAAGGCTACCACGGCTACACGCCTGTGGCCGGCTACCCGGATCTGCGCAAAGCCATTGCCGATAAGTTTAAACGTGACAACAATCTGAACTGGAAACCAGAAAACATCGTCGTCTCAACCGGGGCCAAACACTCGCTGGCCAACGTGCTGCAGGTGCTGGTTAACCCGGGCGATGAAGTCATCATTTTCTCGCCGTACTGGGTGAGCTACTCCGAGATGGTGAAGCTGGCCGAGGGCGTATCGGTTGTGCTGGACGGGCCGTTTGAGAATGACTTTAAAGTGACGCCGGAGCAGTTTGAAGCCGCCATCACCGACCGGACGAAGGTGGTTATGTACGCATCGCCGAACAACCCAACCGGCTCGGTGTATACCGAACAGGAACTGCGTGGGATCGCTGAGGTTGTAGCCCGTCATGAACACATTTTCGTGCTGGCCGACGAGATTTACGAATACATCAATTTCACGCCCGAAGGGCACTTCAGTATCGGGTCCGTTCCGGAGATTGCCGACCGCGTAATCACCGTAAACGGCATGGCCAAGGGCTTTGCCATGACCGGCTGGCGGATTGGCTACATTGGCGCGGCCAAGTGGATTGCCGATGGCGTGGAGAAACTGCAGGGACAGGTAACGTCGGGAACCAGCTCGATCGCGCAGAAAGCGGCCGTAGAAGCCCTGCTCGGTACGATGGAGCCGACGTATGAAATGGCGAAGGCATACGAACGTCGTCGCGATCTGGTCGTGAAACTACTGAAAGAAGTACCTGGCTTCCGGACGAACGTACCGCAGGGCGCCTTCTACGCATTTCCCGACATCAGCTATTACTACGGTAAGTCAGACGGGCAAACGATGATCAACAACTCCGATGATTTTGCTATGTGGCTCCTTCGGACGACTTTCGTATCGACGGTAGCGGGCTCCGGCTTTGGCGCTCCCAACTGCCTGCGTATCTCAACGGCGGCCTCGGATGAAGCCCTGACCGAAGCCATCCAGCGCATCAAAGATGCCGTGGCTACACTGAAGTAAAAGGAGAAACGGAGAAGGGAGGCAGGGAGAAAGGAAGCAACAACTTCCCTTTCTCCCTGCCTCCCTTCTCCGTTTATTTTATCTTATCTTCTCCCAATCGGGACAACCACCTTTACACTCACGTTCCGGCCTATGTTGAAGACCCCCAATCGTCCGGTGGCCGGATTCTCGCCGAAATACTTCAACCGGTTCTGGTGGCTCTGATACGCTACGTCGAAGAGGTTCTGAGCAGCTACGTACACCGAGAACAAGGTTTGTCCATTGCTCAGTACGTCGCCACCGGCTCCTAAATTAATCAGGGTATAGGCCGGGGTTTCGGTTTCGGTACCATAAGCCAGCAACGCCTGGTTTTGCCGCCAGTTGTGCTCTACCTCCACCTGAGCGTATAGGTTCCGCCACAGGGTTCCGCTTTCCGCTTTGGTAAACTTCAACTGGCTAAGCAGCCGCGGAGGAGGCAGAAACGGCAGATAGCGGGCCGAATCCGACGTGGCTGTCAGATTACGCGAGCGTACCAACGAGTACGATGTCGTAAAATGAAACCAGCGGGCTGAACTTGGATTCAGCGTAACCTGAGCTTCTCCGCCGTACAGAACGGCATTTCCCTGAACGTACCGGTACGTCAGGATCGGGCGGGCCGGGTCAACAATCGAATCGCGGCCAAACCGGTCAAGTACCTTTTCGGAGTAGGTGTAGTTGGCAATCCGGTTCTGGAATAGGTTGGCGATAACCGACACAGACGGTGTTTCGTACTGCACGCCAATGTCGTACTGCCACGATGTTTCTGAACGCAGGTTGGGGTTCCCGATCTCGTATCGGAACGTACCGGCGTGTTCGCCATTGGCCGAGAGTTCGGGGGTGGCCGGAGCCCGGAAACCACGGGCCAGGTTACTTTTCACCGTCCAGCGATCCGAAAGTTTGTACGAAGCCCCGATACTGGCCGTCGGGTTGGAATACGTCTTGTCAAGTCCTTCGAACCGGACCGTGCCCCCGCGAATCGGTGTTTCGCTGAACGTGCCCTCGCTGTCGGCAAAGAGTTGATTAATCCGCATCTGGCGCACATCCATCCGCACCCCACCGTTCACCGTCAGCCGGTCGGTCTTCTTTTGGGCAAAAGCAAACACCCCGTTATCCCACGACTTATACCCCGGATATAGTACTTCAAGTCCCTGGTTCTGGTTGTACTGCCACATACCGTTTCCGCCAACCGTAAAATCCCAGCCGTTCTTGCCACCGAAATAGTATTTCAGGTCGTAAAAAACGTTTTGCAGGAAGAAGTACAGGGCCGGCTGCCCGGGGGTGAGGGTACTGGCAAACTCCTGCCGGCGGTTCTGACTGTAGCTGACAATGGCCGACAGATTACCTCCTCCAACTTTCGTGAATGTATTCCACGAAACTTTCATGTGGTTCAGGTTCTGGTAGTTGGCAGGATTGATAGCCCGGCTACGTAGTTCGCTGTCCGACACGGGGGCGAGGGCTTCCGAGTCGCTGTCCATCCGGACCAGCTTTTGGAACCGACCGGTCTGGTCGCGTTCGCCCGTTACGATGTTGATGTCCTGATGCCAGTTGGAAAAATAAATCTGCGAATATCCCCACCGGCGGTTGATGCCAATGGTACCGTTCACGTTGAACTCGCGGAAGGCTGAGCCATAGACCCGTCCATCGTACCGATTGCGGTAATTACCGGCGTTTTTGTGGCTCAGACGAAGCCGGCCAAAAACGCCGTTGTGGTTGCCCTCAACCACGCCCGACAAGCCGATCAGACCGTTGTTGCTCTGGTAATTGGTCAGAATTTGCCCGCGATAAACGCCCGGATCGGGTGGACGAGCCGAAATCAGACTCATAACGCCCCCCAGGCCGTCGGAGCCATAGAGCATACTACCCGAGCCTTTGATAATCTCGTAGCGATCAATCGAATATTCATCGATTTGCAGGGCATGTTCTTCGCCCCATTGGTTGTCTTCCTGCCGCACGCCGTCGTGTACGGTGATCACCCGGTTAAAGCCAAGCCCGCGGATAACCGGCTTGGATAGCCCGACGCCGGTCGTGATCTGCGACATGCCCGGCAGTCGGCTGACGGCGTCTGTCAGGTTGGTCGAACTCGTCTGAAGCCACTGAACTTTCGAGTACGTCATGATTGGTACCGGGCTTTCCTTAACCGTCGAACCGGTCGTAAGGCCCGTAACGACTACTTCCTGAAGCTGGGAGGCTTCGGGTTCGAGAATCACGTCGAGCGTTGCCGGCCCACCCGTAAGCCGAATGGTACGGGTTTGGGTCCGGTAACTCAAAAAACGAATCTCTACCTTGTGAGAGCCGGCTGGAAGGTCCGCAACCCGGAAATTTCCGAGCGTATCGGTTGCCCCTCCTTTTTGCAGGCCGGGCAGGTAAATGGTTACCCCAGCGAGTGGGTCGCGGGTGGTTCGGTCTGTAACACGGCCGCTGAGTACAGATTGTGCCGATACGGCGGCAGGCAGTAAAAGAATGAATGTGAGAAGTCGAAGCATTGGGGCCTGAGGTATGGTTTGGCAAACTGGACGATTACGAGCCAATGTGCGCACATACGCGATCTGATAGCTTCTCAGCAATTCTCAGAAAGAGTACACAACGCCATTGTCGATGTAAAAAGCAAGCAACTAAGCCAAAACCACGGGTGGGCCCCGGTGCTGAAATCCGATGAGTGGTGAAGCGAAGGAGAATGTAAAACGGCTGAAAACCGGCATCAACAGAGCCAGGATCAGCACAAGGGGCTGCCAGAAAAAAGAATCTGGATTGGTAAAGAGGGCATTGCTGATGCCATCGAGCCAGATCAGTTCCTGCTGCGTATGGGAGTGATTCGGAAACTGGCTGGAAGGAGAGGGTTTGTAGGGGTGTGCGTGTGTGATGATTGTTCCATCAGCCAGGCGGTGTGCATGGCGAAAAACAACCCCGTTGGTCAGTATGGCAACGTACAGACCAAGCAGAAAGCGAGCAATTCTCAACTGGTAATGCCTGGATCGCAACACACTAGTAAATTTTAACCCAATTTTTATGTAAATGTATTAAATTCGTATTACTTCAAAGTGAATTAGTTTTTAACAGGTAGGCGGCTGTTCAAACCACACTGAAAAACTGGCTTTGTTGCTTTGGCCTAAAACTTGCTAATGTTTTATATGAAGTTACAATAATAACAAAAGATTTGCTGAAAAGGGTATACTTATTGTACTAAACTTTTCAATAAATTTCTTGTTTTTGTATTAACACAAGGTTAATTTTGAATATTAAAGGGGTTTCATACGATGGCGTTGACAGTGCATTGAATCAGATCGAACCCAAACTACAATACCGTAAACTTAACTTAGCTTAATTTAACCGCTGCATGAGATGAAAAATGTTCGTTTGTACATGATTTTACAATGGATTTTCTTCCTCCCCGTCATCCTGCCGTTGTGTATGTTGTTCGGCGCGTTGCGAGGGGCAATCCAGATGGCTGATCGGGTAATGGACCAACTGTGGACAGACGTTATGCCACACCGTAAAACCGAGGCTACTATGGATTGATATTTACATTTAGGACAATCATTTGCTTATATACTTTAAACCCGGTGACTGAATAGCCGCCGGGTTTTTCATTTACTCAAATATGAAATTGAGGTTTTTGTCCTTGTAGTCCTCTTTATCCAGTTCCAGAAACTCTTCCCAGAATGGGTCATTCGGTACGCCCGCCTTGCAGATAATGGGCTCCTTTTTGACGGGATGAACAAAGTAAAGCCGCCGGGCATGCAGGTATATTTTTTTATCGGGAACGGCCCGGTCGTAGCCGTATTTAATATCGCCCCGAATCGGGCAGCCAATCGCCGATAACTGCGCCCGAATCTGGTGCGGTCGACCGGTAACCGGGTTTACTTCGAGCAGGTAGTGTTCATTAATCCGGCCCAGCACCCGGTACGTCAGCTCAGCGCGCTGGGAGCCCGGTACTTCGTATTCGTGGGCGGTAGTCTGGTTCTTCTGTTCGTCCTTAACCAGCCAATGGACCAGTTTATCGCTATCTCTGGGTGGTTTCTGCCGGACAACCGCCCAGTACGTTTTCTGCACCTGCCGCTTCCTGAAAATCTCGCTCATCCGCTCCAGGGCTTTTGACGTCCGGGCAAACACAACCAGGCCACTGACGGGGCGGTCGAGCCGGTGAACCAGCCCCAGAAAAACATCACCCGGTTTGTTGTATTTCTCCTTAACGTACTCTTTCAATACGTCGAGGAGCGTAACGTCGCCGGTACGGTCGCCCTGCACTAAAATGCCCGGTTCTTTATTGACAATCAACAGGTGGTTGTCTTCATACACCACCTGGTACGGTTTCTTCTTCATAGCCCACGGACCAGTTTGCCTGCCCAGTTTACATAACTCAATACGCTTCGTTCTCGTTCGGAAAGTCCCGGGCTTTTACGTCATCGACGTAGTGCGCAATGGCCTCGGTAATGATTGTGCTCAGATCGGCATACCGGCGCAGAAAGCGCGGTTTAAAATCCTTCGTAATGCCCAGGAGGTCGTGCAGAACCAGGATTTGACCGTCGGCGTCGGGGCCGGCACCAATGCCAATGGTTGGGATGTGCAGGCTCTGAGACACCTGCCTGGTCAACGATGCCGGAATTTTTTCGAGAACCAGACTAAAACAGCCGATGTCTTCGAGCATGCGGGCGTCGTCCATCAGTTTCTGGGCTTCGGCTTCTTCTTTGGCGCGAACAGCGTACGTACCAAATTTGTAGATCGACTGGGGAGTCAGTCCAAGGTGGCCCATAACCGGAACGCCCGCGCTCAGTATCCGGACGATGGATTCCTTTACTTCCAGCCCACCTTCCAGCTTCACGGCATGGGCTCCCGATTCTTTCATGATCCGGATGGCCGACCGTAGTGCCTCCGATGAGTTGCCCTGGTAGGAGCCAAACGGCAGATCGACAACGACCAGCGCCCGCTTCACAGCCCTGACAACCGAACTGGCGTGGTAAATCATCTGATCGAGCGTAATGGGGAGCGTAGTTTCGTGCCCGGCCATGACGTTGGAGGCCGAGTCGCCGACAAGGATCAACTCAACACCGGCCGCATCGACTACCCGCGCCATGGAATAGTCGTAGGCAGTGAGGGCCGATATTTTTTCGCCTTTATTCTTAAGTTCCTGTATGGTGTGCGTCGTAACGCGCTTGATATCGGGGTTATGAACGGACATAGACAATGGTGAGTAAGGTGAAGTGCCGGCTAATCAGCCGGGGCCGCGCAAAATTACGCGAAACGAACGTACCACTGCCTTTACCGCCTGATTAACTCAGCGAGGGATAAGCCAGGACTCCGGATTGAGCTTGGTAAATTCTTTCCAGATCTGAAACTGCAGCTCTGAAACGCCGTTTTTGTCGGTAGCTACCGTACCGATTGGCTCCCGGGCTTTCACCCGCTGTCCGGTTCGGACCGATACGCTCCGGAGCTTGGCGTATACGGTGAAATAATCGCCGTGCTGGATTGCCACTACGTTGTTCATGCCGGGCATACTCGTTACGTCCTGCACGATACCGTCGTATACGGTACGTACGGTTTCACCGGCGTTTGTCTGGATATCGACGCCCTGGTTTTCGACGTAAATTCCTTTTAGAACGGGGTGAGGCTTACGACCAAAGTGGTCCGAAATAAAGCCGCGCGATACGGGCCATGGCAACCGGGCACGCGATGACGTAAACGACGACGCCAGGGCGGTTTCTTCGCTGTTCAGGTTAGTATTACGCCGTTCGTCGGTGCGGGCCGCGTTTGCCTTACGGGCAGCCGCTTCAGCAGCTTCCTCCCGTTCAGCCGCGGCCACCTCCGCATCGGTCTTAGCTGGTTTTTCGCCGGCGGCCGCGGCTTCTTCGGCGCGTTTCCGCTCGGCCGCTTTCCGGGCCGCTTCCAGCCGGGCCAGCCGCTCCCGTTCAGCGCGTTCGCGGGCTTCGCGTTCGGCCCGTTCCCGCGCAATGATCCGCGTTATCATGGCTTCGAGCCGATTTACGGCCCGGCGACTCTCAGCCAGTTCGGTGCGTAATTCCACTTCTTTCTGGCTAAGTTCTTTGACCACCTTGCTTTGTTCTTCCTTCAGAGAGGTGAGTTTTTCGCTCTCCTGTACTTTGGCAACCAGGGCTCCACGCTGTTCTTTCCGTTTTCGTTCCGTAACCTGCTGCTTGGTCTGCAACATGGCCTGGATGTTGTTCATCTGCCGAACCTGGCTCTGGCGGGCGTCGGAGTACTGACGGAGGTATTTGTAGCGGGCGACGAGTTGGTTGAAGCTTTCGGATGCGAACAGAAAACTGATTGGATTGACTTGTTGCCGGCGCTTATCGGCCGCGTAGATCATAGCGCCGTATTCAGCCTTCAGTTTCTCCAGGTCTCGTTTCAGTGCCTGGCTGGCCTGACGTAATTCGGCAATTTCGGTGTCTGTCAGGCGGAGGTCTTTGTTAATCAGATTGATCTGTTGGGTTTGCGCCTGAATCTGCTGATTCAGGGCTTTCAACTGACCCATGCCTACCTGCTTTTCCGACGCGGTTTGCTTCAGGATGGTCCGGATCTGATTCATTTTCTCCAGATTCTGCTTCTTTTCTTTTTCCAGCGTCTGGCGATTCCGCTGGGTTTGCTGCCCCCATACCGACACGGGCACAAGCAAACCGATTGTTACGGCACCGATACTCCAAACTCGAAAAAGTAATTGAAAAAAAGCTGTAATCTGCATAGTTATGTCAATCGACTGGTTTGCTTACGGCCGGCGCTCATATTTTGCCGGGATGGTAAACGGAAACCCGGGATTTTTATCCACCAGTTCAACTTTGTTGTGCTGAACGCGAAGCAGCGATTGGTAGTACTGCCCGTCGGTTTTGGATTGGTAGTCCAGTGTAATCAGGCTCGTAAACGGAAACAGAAAATTGTTCAGGGCTGCAAAGTTCTCGTAATCCAGCCGCAGTGTATTCCGGGTTGGCTGTTCGACCACCATCAGTTTTTTCAGCTTACGATCTTCCTCGCCAATGTAATTCTCGACCAGCACTTTGCCTTCCGTTTGCCGAAGGAGCAGGTAGTCCCGGTCCCGTTTTACCTTCTGGGCTGGTTTCTGAGGTAAGGGCAGATTACCCACAATGAGCGCCTGGAGCAGATCGAACGTCAGGTTGAAGTTAAACTGACGGCTTAAGGTTGGAAAATCGTAGGCTGCATATTCCTTGTGAATTTTATCCAGAATATGGATTGAGTCGCGGGTAATCATTCCCCGGGCTACTTCGAGCCCCAGCCCCGTCACGGCGAACCAGATCACGCTGTCTTTGCGAACACGGAGATTTACGTTGGCGTTGCTAATGTCCTGGTCTTTGCTTTTGAAGGATACTTTCGACTTGGCGACGAGGTACTTGAAATCAATCTCGGCAACAATAGCGCGGGCTTCGTCGATGCCGGGCCGGGTCAGAACCGGCGCTTTGGCAGTATCAGCAGGGGGCGTAGGGCGGGTGGCAACAACAGTATCGGCGGGAATAGAGCGGGGAGGAGCCGAACGCGACAACCGCCTACGACGGCAGCCTTCCGAATTTAATAAAACCCCTACTAGTAGGGCAAACAGAAGGTATTTGTTCATGTAACTGGTTCGTAGTTTGTCGTTCGTAGTTCAGCGTTTGAGTTGAATACTCACCATGAACGTCAAACGACAAACTTCTTTATAACTTCCCCGTAGCGATTTTTTTATCCAGCGCATCGCTGGTCTCGCCTTTGGCTTTTGCTTTTTTCCATTGATCCAGCGCTTTCTCCCGCTCGCCAAGCTGGAACAAGACATCGCCGTAGTGCTCGAGTATGGTTCCGCTGATACCGGCTGGATCAGCCTGAATCGCTTTTTCCAGCACTTGCCGGGCCTTGGCGTAGTCTTTCATGGTGTAAAGCACCCAAGCGTGCGTGTCGAGGAAGGTGGCATTGGTCGGGTTACGCTCTACCAGCTTCTTCGACATCTGAAGTGCCTTCGGCAGGTTTTCTTTCCGTAGCGACAGAAAGTAACTGTAGTTATTCAGTACGGGATCGTTCTGCGGATCTTCTTTCAACACCAGTTCGTAGGCTTCGTCGGACTTGGCGTGGTCACCGAGACCGTTATAGGCGTCGCCAAGCTGGGCGTTAATGCCCTTCAGCACTTCTGCGTTGTTAGTAACGCCCAGCAGCTTCCGGCTTTCTTCCAGCGCGTCGACGGCCTCTTGGAAATGGCGTTTGTAGAGGTGTGCAGAGCCGTTTGAGTACCAGAATAACCCCTGCGTGGGGAACACTTCGAGGGCTTGCTGCGAATGCACCAGCAGACTGTCCACCTGATTCAGTTCGCCGTCCAGTTGCAGCAGGGCACCCCAGACTTCATAGGTAGATCCATCGAGCCGGGCAGCTTTGGCGTAGGCATCACGCGCTTCGACTTTCTTACCCTGTTGGGTGAGCAGGTCGCCCAGCATAATCTGGGTTTTCGGATCGTTGGGGCTTGTTTTAGCGAGGTCCTGCGCCATTTTGAGCGCATCCTGCTGGGCTGCGGTGCTTTCGCCCGTCACTCCGGCGTAGCTCGACAGGATCCGGGCTTTGAGTCCGGCTTCAAGATTCGGATTGGAAAAGACCTGATTCAGTTCTTTGGTCACCCGGGCCATATCGCCTTTCTTGCGGTACACGTCTGCGAGCAGCACGTGCGCCTGAGGCAGGTCCGGATTCAGCTTAAGGGCCTTGTCGAGCCAGCTGATAGCCTGATCGTCGCGGTCATGGGCAATCAGCAGTTCGGCGCCTTCGAGCAGGTATTCCGGTTCGCCGGGCTCAGAAGCCACCAGCTTTTCGGCTTCTTCGATGGCCTTGTCGATTTTGTTCTGCTTGAGGTAGATGCGTTGTTTCTGGCGAGTAATCTCCTCGTTCATTCCTAACGCCCGTTCAACGCGGTTATAGGCGTCCAGGGCTTTGTCAGGCTTATCATCGAAGAGGTAAATAGCGGCCAGTTCAACCCCGTACTCAGCGTTCTCGGTGCCTTTGCTCAATAATTGCTCATACAAATCTTCGGCCTCCCCATAGCGCTTCTGTTTAACAAGCAGTTCGGCCAGGAGCAGCGTATAGAATTTGTTCTCGGCGTCGAGGGAATGGGCTTTCGAGGCAAAGGGAATGGCATCGGCTGTCTTGCCGGTTTTCAGCAGGGCATTGGCCGTGGCATACTGGGCAGCCGCGTTGTTCGGGTTTTTCTGCAGCAGTTTTTCAAACTGGGTAATGGCTCTGGCCGGTTCGTCGGTCATCAGATGCCGCATACCCTCCGCAAAAAGCAATTCTTCTTCGGCCTTGGCTAGTGTTGTAGTCCCGGGAGCTGCCTTTACGGCTTCAGGGCCCGGTTTCGTTTCTCTGCGCTGAGCCACAGCGGGGGTTCCGCCGAGCCAGATAAGCAGTCCCAGCCCGCCGACCATCCCCAGCAGTCGCCGGTTTCGGCAAAACGTATATGGTTTGTACATTGTGGTCAGCGCATTGATAAAGTACGTGCTTACAAAAAACGAGTCAGTAACCGTTACTATTGCAGGCCGGTTGTGTTTTGATATATAAACAAAGGTAGTTCAAAATAGCAAATACTTAGTACGTTCGCTAGTCGGAGAGAACTACCTTTTCCGGAAGCCGATGAAATGCTAGGAAACAGCGTCGTACACCTGCACTCGTTCCCACAAATGACTGCATTCGGCTACGAACTCGAGGTGAACCGGGTGAACCTGGTAGCGGTCCTGAGCGGCTTTGTCGGCGAAGACGAATGTAAGCGAAAAATCGTAGCTGTGGTCAATCACGGGCCGGCGCGTATCGGCCGGAACGCCAACGTAAGCCGCTGTGATGTCGTTAATGCCTTTGAGGGATTCCAGACCAGCGCGAAGCGCGTCGCGGTCAGCCTGATTTTCGGGGTGCTTGAGCCAGAAAAATACTGTGTGAACGAACATGGTATCAGGTAATAAGTTAGCAGACCGGTAGTTTGATAAGTCAGTTTTCCAGAACGACTGACCCCGTTTACCGACTTGCTAACTTACTACGTGTTTACGAAAACTTCTCCAACTGCCTGACCAAAACGCCAAAATCTTTCGGATAGGGCGCTTCGAACTGCTGTCGCTCACCGTCCAGCAGGTCAAACGTCAGCGAATGAGCGTGCAGCGCTACCCGCTGGATCAGCGGCTGTTCTTCCGTATCTTTCTTGAGGTTGAAATGCCGCTTCAGCTCCGACAGAAACAGCGGCTCGCCACCGTACGTCGGGTCGTTGACAATCGGCGCTTTCAGGCACATCAGGTGAACCCGGATCTGGTGCATACGGCCCGTGATAGGAATGCACTCCACGAGGGTGTTCTGCCGGTAAGCCTGCAGCGTATTGAAGATCGTTTCGGCCAGTTTTCCCTTTTCGCGGTCAATCCGAACGGCCGTTCCGTCTTTGATGGGGGCAATCGGGAGGTATACCGAAACCCCATCGAAATCGTGAACCCCGTTCGTCACGGCGTGGTACCGTTTGGTCACCTCGCGGTGTTCGAACTGCATGGCCAGGTGCCGGTAGGCTTCGGGGTGTTTGGCGATGGCCATAATGCCCGACGTTTCTTTATCCAGCCGGTGCCCTAACTGCGCGTCGGGATGATACGCTTTGGCCAGGCGAATGATGCTCAGCGCCCGGTCGTTGGTGCGCTCGTCGAGCGACGCGATGTGGGGGGGCTTGTTAATCAGTATATAGTCGTCGTTTTCAAAAACGATCAAATCCTCAAATTGTACTTTCATGAGCGAATTGTTCGATGTTCGCAGTTTGTCGTTTACCGCTGACTCCCGAGCCGTATAGACTGGGCTGCCTGCGCCGGCCAACAACCTGTACCCTGTAAACTAAATGCAAAAAGCCTCCTCCAGACTGGAAGAGGCTATGGTAATGCGATAACCCCAAAAACGTTAGATCGACAGCGTACCGCGCTCGTGTGCCTTGCGCAGGGTCGCTTCGAGACCGTTTTTGTTGATGGTTTTGATGGCAGACGTAGCAACTTTCAGCGTGATCCATTCGCCCGTCGACTCCACGAAGAAACGCTTCTTCTGGAGGTTCGGGTAGAACTTACGCTTTGTTTTATTGTTGGCGTGAGAAACGTTATTTCCCGTCCGCGTCCGCTTTCCTGTGATTTGACAAACTCTGGCCATGACCGTACTCGTTTTCCGTATGAGGGCGCAAAATTAGCTAAAAGGCTGATACTACGCAAACTATTCTTTGGCTTTTTTGAAGCCGTACGGGCAATGCCGACAACCGTTTTTACAACAATAACCGCGTTTCAAATGATAGGCGGCTGTAAAAACCACAAAACCTTCGGGGGTGTAGTAGTAATCTTCATCAGCCAGACCATCTAACTTCTTGTTTTTCCGGCGGGATGCCATGTGTTTTCTCTGTATTAACCCTTGGTGGTGAAGCAGGTTGGGTTTTGCCTTCTGCTTAATTCAGGCTATTTTTGAAAGGAACGAACTGTTTAACCGGTTGGTTCTATAAATTAATACCCCTTCATCAACTGTTCACCAACATTAATTCGTACTGTTATGGAAACCGCACTGCCTATCTCGGCCACTGAACAGGCCATGCAACTCGAGTGGAACTACGGCGCTCATAATTATCATCCGGTTCCGGTTGTTCTGACCCGGGGCGAGGGCGTATTTGTCTGGGACGTTGAGAACAAACGGTATTTTGACTTCCTCTCCGCCTACAGCGCCGTGAGCCAGGGCCATTGCCACCCGCGCATTATCAACGCGTTCATCCAGCAGGCCCAGCGACTGACTCTTACCTCGCGGGCGTTCTACAACGATAAGACGGGCATCTGCGAAAAATTCCTGTGTGACTATTTCGGCTATGACAAAGCCCTGTTAATGAACTCGGGAGCCGAGGGGGGCGAAACGGCCCTGAAACTGACCCGGAAATGGGCGTACCTGGTGAAGGGTATTCCGCAGGACCAGGCCAAAACAGTGTACGCAGCCGGTAATTTCTGGGGCCGTACGCTGGCCGCTATCTCCTCGTCGACCGACCCGAGCAGTACGCGCGATTTCGGGCCGCTGCTGCCGGGATACATCATCATTCCCTACAACGACCTGACTGCGCTGGAGGAAACGTTCAAGCGTGACCCGAACATTGCGGGCTTCATGGTTGAGCCAATTCAGGGCGAGGCCGGGGTTGTGGTGCCGGACGAGGGCTACCTCCGGGGGGTGCGTGAGTTGTGTACTCGATACAACGTACTGTTCATTGCCGACGAAGTACAGACCGGTATCGGCCGGACAGGTAAACGCCTGGCTTGTGATTACGAGGATGTGAAACCTGACCTGCTCGTACTGGGAAAAGCCCTGTCAGGTGGTACGATGCCGGTATCGGCCGTACTGACTTCAGACGAGGTGATGCTGACGATCAAGCCTGGCGAACACGGCAGTACGTACGGCGGCAATCCGCTGGCCTGCGTCGTGACGATGGAAGCGCTTCAGGTGGTAAACGATGAAAACCTGGCCGACAACGCGATGGCGATGGGTGAGGTTTTCCGGAGCCGGATGACGGCGCTGAGCCAGAAAACAGAACTGGTGAAGTCCGTACGGGGCCGGGGGCTGCTGAACGCGATCGTGATAACCGAACGCCCCGAATATGGAAAAGAAACCGCCTGGGAAATCTGCCTGAAGCTGCGGGACAACGGCCTGCTAACCAAGCCGACCCACGGCGACAAGATTCGGTTCGCGCCCCCGCTGGTCATCAACGAAGACCAGATGCACGAAGCCTGCGATATTATCGAAAAGACGATTCTTAATTTTTAAAGGAGAAAAGCAGGAAGGGGAGGAAGGGAAACCGTACTGGTCTGCCTTTCCTCCCCTTCCTGCTTTTCTCTGGTTTTACCTCACTTTCTGGTCCTGTTCATAGACCCCTTCTTCCTCCTTGCTGCCGTCGGCGTTGTAGAGGATGCCCGGGCCGTGGCGCTGGCCATTTTTGAAGTAGCCAACAAACCGGTCGCCGTCGGCGAAGTGATACACGCCTTTGCCGTTTGGTACGTTCTTCTGGAACCAGCCGGCGTAGCGGTCGCCGTTGCGGTAGTAATACACACCGTAGTCGGAACGGACGTTGTCGCGGAAATTGCCTTTGTACTTGATTTTACCATCGGCGTAATACTCCGTGCCTTCGCCGTGTTTGTCACCTTCTTCAAACGCGCCGGCGTACCGTTCGCGGGTGGGATACACAAAAACACCACGGCCATCTGCACAGTCGCCCGAAACGCAACCGACCGTACGGGCGGGCGTGGTGGTGCGGGTAGGTGTGGTCGGTCGGGCGGAGGCCGTTGCCTCATCGGTGGCGATGGGTTTGGGGGCGGTGGCTACGGCCGGTTTGTTGGCTGTTTTCCACTTCGGATACAGCTCTTCGGCTTCGAGCCAGCCTTTACGAATGGCGTCGATACGGGCCGGCTTAGCCGGGTGCGTCGACGTAGCGTGTTCGTTCCCAAGCAGTCTGATGGCTACCAGCGATTCTTCGAGCGATGCGCCAAGCTGATGGAGCACAAAGCCTGAAAACTTATCGGCTTCAATTTCTTTCTGCGGTTGACCGCCCTTGCCGTCGATGGTGTGACCCTGGAGGTGGTGGCCAATTTCGTGCGCCATCACGCTGATAGCCGACCAGTCGGTTTCGGTAGCATCTTCGATTCGCTGCATGAACGCACCGTCGTAGATGATAAACCGCTGCCCCTTCACGACCGTAGCAAAGCAGTTCTGGGTATTGGCGCACTCCATAATCTTGAAATTACGCAGCAAACCAATGGGCTTTAAAATCCGGTCAACTACGCGTTCGGCGTGGCCATTGGCGGTGTAGGCCATGTAGTTGCAAAGAACCTGCGGATCGACGGCCGCACCGGTAAAATTGCAGGTAAAAGGTTCAGAAACCAGCATAGGCTGGCGGGCGGGGGATTGAGCTAACAGGGAGCCGGATGCCCCTAAAACGAGCGTCGTTACGTATAAAACCGCTTTCACGTTCATAACCGGGTGGGGTTAATCGTTCATCACGGCAAAATAACGAACGGAAGCGGGCAGGCATTGTAAATCGACGCCGACGACGCGCCAACTTTATCGAAAACGGTCAGAAAATGCATCTCGGCCTGGTTTTCTTCCAACCCGCTTCTGTCTCAGAAGGAAACACCGCTTGTGCCACGCAAGACAACCGGTGTTCAGACGGCCGCCTGGCTAATTCCCTATTGCCGCTCAGTTTTCTTAAACTAGTTCAACCGTTTTTCTTAAGCTACTTCATCGTTCCGGGGGCGGGTGGGGCGGTAGTTTTGCATCCGTTAAGCAACAAAAAACACAAGCCATGCAAACTACCCTCGAAAAGCTAATGGACCTGAACCGTCTGGTTCAGCAGGGACACATCCTGCACGCCTTCGATACGTACTACCACGACGACGTTGTGATGCAGGAGAATGAGCAGGAGCCCATGATCGGCAAGCAAGCCAACTATCAGCGCGAAGCCAACTTCAAAGCGAATGTGTTAAATTTTACAGCCGTACCACTGAAAACGTCGGCCAGCGAAAACCACTCGTTTGTCGAATGGCAGTATGACTACACCCATCGCGAATGGGGGCATAAGCAGTACAAACAGGTGTCGGTGCAGGAGTGGCAGGATGGGCGGATTATCCGCGAGAAGTTTTACTACGCCGGATAACGTATCGTGAACCAGATTGAAGATCTAATAAAAGCACGGATGAAAACGCTGACCGTACCGGACGAAACGCCGGTCTTCCCCTTACGCTGGGTGGTAGCCACAAATGATGAAGCTGCACCACTCGTGATCCGCCTGATGCTGGCGCTGGTTTTGTTTCCCCACGGTGCCCAGAAACTATTGGGTTGGTTTGGCGGGTATGGCTTTGATGGGACAATGCAGTATTTTACGGAAACCGTAAACCTGCCGTATCTGCTGTCGATTGGCATTATACTCATTGAATTTGTCACGCCCTTTCTGCTCATTGCCGGTTTGTTCACCCGCGTTGTGGGCGTACTGGTAAGTCTGCTGTTCACGGGTATTATCCTGACAGCGCACGTAAAGGTTGGCTTCTTTATGAACTGGGACGGCAACCAGCCCGGCGAAGGCTTTGAATATCACCTGCTGATCGTAGCGATGGCCGTTTCGCTGCTCCTGTCGGGCGGGGGTAAACTGTCGCTGGATAATCGACTGGCTAAATAAACGCCCCGTGGTTATCGGCAACCTGGCATAAGCAGACGTAAATTGCCATATTTACCGGCAAACTAATGAGCAGCCCGGCCCCGCCGGGTTGCTTTTGTCTGTGGTTATGCAAGTGTTCGACACCGCGGCTGCTCACAAGCAGATTCTGGATCATGTGCAGCAGTTGATCCGTCTCACCGAGGAGGAAGAAACGTATTTTCTGAGCATACTGAAACCCCGTGTACTACGTCGCAGACAGTATCTGGTGCAGCAGGGCGAAGTGTGCCGATTTGAGAATTTTGTCGTGAAGGGTACGTTGCGGGCCTTTGCCATCGACCCAAAAGGGCAGGAGCATAATGTCCACTTCGCGCTGGAAGACTGGTGGATTTCGGATTTTCAGAGCCTGCTGACCGAACAACCCGCTACGTTATACATAGAAGCCATCGAAGAAACGCACCTCCTGCAGATTGAGAAGAAAGATATCGACCAACTTTTCATCAACGTACCGCCCTTTGAACGATTCTTCCGGGTCAAGCTGCAAAACGCCTTCATCGCCTTTCAGAACCGGATCTTCTCAACCATCAGTCAGACGGCCGAAGAACGTTACCTCGAATTGCGCCGGCGGTACCCACTCATCGAACAGCGGGTACCGCAATATATGCTGGCGTCGTACCTGGGAATCACCCCCGAATTCTTAAGCAAAATCCGTCGCGAACTGGCTACGCGTCACTAATCATTTGAACCGCTGCACGGCCACTTTGCCGTTGGCACCAACGGCGTAGCAGGTACCTTTTACGCAGGCCAGCGCGTGAAAACCTTCGGTATCCAGCCGCTGCCAGGTTTGACCCTGATCGGCGGAGATACTGCTTCCCGACGGGCCGATGGCCAACAGGCGGTCGCCGGGTAAGAGCGCAACGGCCTCTTTCAGACCCGGTGGGTCGGTAGGGGAGACAAGCTGCCAGGTTCGGCCACCGTCGCGGCTGATGGCTGCGTTTGGGCCGGCCTGGGCCGTTTGCTGGTAATTGCCGCCTACAACCATACCGTTCTTCTCGTTAAAGAAGCGAAGGCCGAACAGCCCGGTTGCGCTACCCGCGGGCAGCGGTGTATTGCTCACGGTCCAGGTTCGGCCGCGATCGGTGGATCGGAAAACCCGGCCGACCGTACCGCCACCAGAGGCAATCCATACGTTTCGTTTGCCCTGAACCACCAGACTGGTGCCGCTGGCGGCAAAGGCCGCTTCGTTCGGCTGCATGGCGGGCAAGGCGTCGGGCGGAACAGGTTGCCAGGTTTTTCCGGCGTCGTCGGTCGTCAGGATAAACCACTTGCCGGCAGCGGCACCATCCGCCGGGGGATCACTGAACACAATGCCGTGCTGTTTGTCCCAGAAGTCCATGCCGTCGAAGAAGACCCCCGGTTGTTTCGTGTCGTACACCTGTGTCCAGTTTCGGCCGCCGTCGGTGGTTTTATAGATACGTGCCTGTCCCTTTTCGGCCGGACCGGCGCTCATCAGATAAGCCGTCTGGTCGTCGACGGCGTGAACGTCGCGGAAGTCGCAGCTGTCGGCACCGGCAACCTGCCCCTGCTCCCACGACTGACCACCGTTGCTGGTGTGAACGAACGTACCGCGCGTACCGCCAATCCAGACTACTTTTTCGTTGGCGGCACTAACGGCCCGGAAACTGGCACCGGTACCAACGTTTTGCGGCTGCCACTGGGCCTTGGCCGATGAGGCCAGTACGAGACCCAAAAGACACAACTTGATAAAAGAGATGGTACGTCGAACTAGACAAGTCATACCGTTATAACGAATTATACCGCCGTTGAATACTTTCGGTCAGCACCTGGTAGATTTCGTAGTACTGCGGGCGGGTTGATAAAAAGTCCAGATGGCGGTTGATAGTCGTCTGATCGCCCCGGCGGGCCGGACCCGTCTGAACGTCGGCCGGATTGTCGGCAGCCAGACCCTTACGAAACGTTTCGCGGATAATCGGGCGTAAGAGGTCAAACTCCAGCCCTTCGGCCGTGGTCAGGTCGCGGGCCAGGGCCATCAAATGATTAGTAAAATTACAGGCCAGAACAGCCGCTACGTGCAGCATCTTTCGCTCTTCTGAATTTATCAGGTATACAATGTCGCTGAGCTCCTGACCCAGATATACCAGCAGGTCTTCGGTTGCTTTGTCGCCGGATTCGATGCAGAGTGGAATCTCGTCAAATGCCATGGGGGGCTGGCTTTTCGTAAACGTCTGCAAGGGATAGAAAACCCCCGTTCGGACCGGTACGTCGCTGTAGACAGCCATCCATTGTTCCAGTGCACCAAGCGGCTGGCTCCCCGACGTATGCACAAGGATAGCGCCTTCGGGCAGTACAAGCCGGGCGCAGACGGCTTCAAGGGCATCGTCAGGAACAGCCAGCACAAACAGTTTGGAAGGACTATCGGCAAAGTTCAGTTCCGAATGCGTGCGGGCATCGTACAGATTGCTGACCAGTTGCCGGGCACTCTGCAACTGCCGGCTGAACACCTCATTGATGTGATGGCCAGCGTTTTCCAGAGCGGGAGCGAGGTGCCAGGCCAGATTTCCGGCACCGATAAACGATATTTCCATTGTCAAGTATATGACTTTTGATTGTATGGCGTACGTTACCTTTGCGAAAAAGCGTGGGGCTGGGGGCGTGGAGCAAGGGGCATAGAGCTTTTACATACCCTTCGCCCCTTGCCCTATGCCCCCAGCCCCACGCCCAAACCCACTTCGCTCTTGTCCATTCTCGTCATAATTCCCGCCTTCAACGAAGAAAACTCGGTTGGTAATGTAGTGCGGGAAATCCCTACCAGCTTAGTAGATGAAATTGTGGTTGTTAACAACAACTCCAACGACCAGACGGCCATAGAAGCCGCCCGCGCCGGGGCTACCGTCCTGAACGAACCGATTCAAGGCTACGGACGGGCGTGTCTGCGCGGAATCACCTACGCTCAGAATCGGCAACAAAAACCGGATGTCGTTGTTTTTCTCGATGCTGATTACTCGGACTATCCCGGCGAAATGAGGACCCTGGTGGCTCCGATTCTGGCGGGGGAGGTCGATCTGGTGATTGGGTCGCGGGCGCTGGGCAACCGGCAGCGGGGCTCCATGACACCCCAGCAGGTGTTCGGCAACTGGCTGGCCACAACGCTGTTGCGCTGGCTGTACGGGGTGCGCTACACGGACCTGGGACCGTTCCGGGCGATTCGGTTTGATAGCCTGCTGGCCCTGAACATGCAGGATTTAACCTACGGCTGGACCGTTGAGATGCAGTTAAAGGCCGCTAAGCAGGGTTTGCGGATCACTGAAGTGCCCGTCAGCTATCGGAAGCGGATCGGGTTTTCGAAAATTTCGGGGACCGTGAAGGGAACGATTCTGGCTGGTTATAAGATTATTACGACAATATTCAAGTACCTGTAAGGTAGTAAAAACTCAACGTTGTGAATTGTTGCCTGGTCAACTATGGAAATCATTGTGTTAGTCCTGTACGGCCTGGCCCTGCTGTTGCTGTTCCTATACAACTGCGGCCAACTGAGCCTGATTATTATTTACCTGCGGAGTGAGCGAAAACGGAAGGCAGCCGTGCTGTCTGCCGATGCCATTGACTGGAACGCGCTCCCCGTAGTGACGCTGCAACTACCCGTTTACAACGAACTGTACGTAGTAGAACGCCTGATTGACTCAGTTGTCAAACTGCGTTACCCGAAGGATAAACTTCAGATTCAGGTGCTGGACGATTCGACCGACGAGACGGTGGGCATCATCGCGGCAAAAGTCAGTGAGTACAGGCAACAGGGATTTGACATCGAACACGTCCGTCGGCCGGAGCGCAAAGGGTTCAAGGCGGGGGCGCTGGCGTATGGGCTGGAATTTGCCAAAGGTGAGTATGTCAGCATTTTCGACGCTGACTTCGTACCTGATCCTGACTTCCTGCTGAAAACTGTCCCTCACTTTGCCGACCCGAAAGTGGCCATTGTGCAGACCCGCTGGGAGCACCTGAACGAGAATTTCTCCCTGATGACGCAACTCCAGGCGTTTGGACTCAACGCGCACTTTACCATCGAACAGAGCGGGCGGTACGCAGCCGGCTTCCTGGCGAACTTCAACGGAACGGGGGGCGTCTGGCGGAAAGCTGCCATCTATGACGCCGGTGGCTGGCAAAGTGATACGCTGACCGAAGACCTTGATCTGAGCTACCGGGCTCAGCTGCGCGGCTGGAAGTTCGTTTACCGCGAGGATATCGGCTCGCCCGCCGAATTGCCCGTAGCGATGAACGCGCTCAAATCGCAGCAATACCGCTGGATGAAAGGCGCGGCCGAATGTGCCCGCAAGCTGTTTGTGAAGGTGTTGAAGACGCCGGGGGTGTCGCTGCCCATGAAGCTGCACGCGGCCATCCATCTGTTCAGCAGCGCTACGTTCATTCTGGTGCTGGTGCTGGGCATTATGAGTGTGCCGCTGATCTACATTCGCAGCCGCCACCCGGAGTGGGAGTGGGTTTTCTACGTAATTAATCTGTTTCAGTTCAATCTGTTGATTCTGATCTCATTTTACGGTATCCCGTTCTGGCTCCTGAGTCACGAGAGTAAGGCCAAGCTTGGCTGGTATTTTCCGATGTACTCCTCGCTGATGATGGGCCTCTCGCTGCACAACACCATCGCCGTTATTGAAGGGTATATTGGCCGGAAAACACCATTCGTACGTACGCCGAAATTCAATGTTAAATCGGCCCGCGATAGCTGGGCCGCGAATAAATACGTCAGCCGGAAAATCAACTGGCTGACTATCGTGGAAGGCCTGTTGACGCTTTATTTCCTGGGCGGACTGGCGCTGGCTTTCTACGTTTGGGATTTCCGGATGTTCTTTCTGCACATCATGCTTATGGTTGGGTTCGGCATGGTGTTCGTATATTCGCTGATCCACGCGGGTCGTCGTCCGGGCGGTCCGTCGCTGGAGTCAGTGAGTGCATGATAAAAACTCCGTTTCCGGTAAACCGGCTGGTAGCGATTGGGTCGGCGGCTGCCTACTGCCTGCTGGCGTATACCGTGCCTCGGCAGAATTTTGGGCTGCTGTTTATGATCATGCTGGCCCTTTTTCTGGGTTACAGCTCAATGGTCATGCCCTACCGGTTCACCGGAGCCAAAAAACAGCAACCCGACCCGTTTCTGTTTGCCGCAGCGATTGTTTTTCGGCTGCTGCTGCTGTTCGCCTTGCCCTGTTTATCCGACGATGTGTACCGGTTTATCTGGGATGGCCGCTTATTGGCCCATGGCCACAATCCGTACCTTTACCTGCCCCGCGAGTTGCTGAACACGACCATGGCCCGCGAGGCTGGTTTGAACGAAGCGCTGTTCGGGCAACTCAACTCGCCGGATTATTTCACAGTGTACCCACCGTTGAATCAGGCCATGTTTGGTCTGGCCGCGTACCTGGCTCCAGCGAGTCTGCCAGGCGCTGTTATGTGGCTGCGGATACCGATTCTGCTGAGCGAAATCGGTTCGCTATGGCTAATGACCCAATTGCTCCGGCGGTTCAGACTGAACCCTAATCTGGCGCTGCTGTACGGTCTTAATCCGCTCGTCATCATCGAACTTACCGGTAACGTACACTACGAAGCCGTAGTTATTTTCTTTTGTCTGCTGGCCGTCTGGTGGCTTGTGTCAGAAAAAACGACTCTTTCGGCCATTGCCTTGTCGCTGGCCATTGCCACGAAGCTGGTGCCGCTGCTGTTTATTCCACTGGCCATCCGGGTATTGGGTTGGCGTCGGGGAATTCTGTATGCCGTTGTGGTCGGCCTCTGCACCCTTTCTCTGTTCCTGCCGTTTGCCAGCGTTGAACTGGTCCGGAACATCTTTTCCAGTATCAATCTGTACTTCCAGAAGTTCGAGTTTAACGCCAGCGTGTACTACGTCCTGAGGGCTATTGGTTACTGGATCAAGGGGTATAACGCCATCGAATTTATTGGCTTCTGGTTGTCGGTCGTCACGGCCCTGAGCATTTTGTGGATCAGCTTCCGATGGCGAAACGTTACTCCGGCGGTTCAGATACTGGGTATTATGTCGATCTATTTCGCGTTGGCCACGACGGTGCATCCCTGGTACGCGACCACGCTCGTGGCGGCTTCGGTGTTTACGCGCTTCCGGTATCCGCTGGTCTGGTCGGCGCTGATTCCACTCTCCTACGCTACCTATCAGGTCACACCCTATCAGGAAAACCTTTGGCTGACCGCTGTTGAATACGGGATCGTCGTACTTGTAGCCAGTCTCGAAATCCGGCTGCCGCGACTCGTGGAGCCAAACGAAAAAGCCACCGGCGTTCCCACCGATGGCTTTCATTTGTAAAACGTATCGTTTTAGAACGAGTAACGGGCGCCTAATTGAACGGTATAGGGTGTGCCGTTCTTTTGCGTAATACCTACGTTCTCGTTCACCCGGTACACGTACTGCCGGGTAGTAGGATTGAAGCCCGTCGGGATCAGCAGCGTCTGGTTGCCGAGGTTGTAGTTGCCGCCCCAGTTTCGCTTTGACGTCGCTTCAGCCCCTTTCGTAATAACTCCGTCCAACGCCTGACCCAGGAAGTTGGCGAAGTTGAAAACGTCAACCGATACCTCCAGTCGCTGGGTTTTGATCGTCTTGAACACTTTCGAGAGCCGAACGTCAAACGTACCGGAGAACGGGTTTTCGCCACCGTTTCGGTCGGAGATGGTACCAATGCTGGAACGGATGTAATCGGCAGCGCGGTTGTCGGGGTTACTCAATACCCGTTGCATTGATGTCCGAACGGTCTGGGCAACTTCCGGATTGTTCGGATCGAAGACGAAGGCCAGATCATTGTCGTTGCCGGGACCGCCCACAAAATCACCGTTGATATCACCATCTACCAGCAACGAATAGCGGGTACCGCCGAGGCCAGTGAAGCGAACGCTGAGCACCACGCCACCTACGGCAGGCGTTGAACCGAAAGCGACGAGTTTATGCCGGAACTGGTTGTCGGAGTAGTTGATTTCGCTTAGGCTGCGCGGGTCGCTCTTGATCGGCCGGAAGGTTGACGTGTTGGCTACGTTACCGTTGTACGAGGTGTTGTCGCGGGCATCGTTCCAGGTATAGCTGAAGGCCAGCGATCCATTACGGGGTAAGCGAATCTCACCGTCCAGAATGAACGTGAGTGTCTGGAGCTTAGCGCCGTTGGTCAGCATCAGCGTCCGGCCGACGGCCTGGGTTTTACGGCCCAGTACGTTGTTAGTCTGGCCACTGTTGATAGCAATGGAGTTGGCCGGTACAAACACACCCCGGTTAGCCTCATTACTCAACGTGAAGTAAGGCTCGTCGACCAGGTTTTGATCAATGTAAACGTAGTT
The DNA here is from genome assembly GCF_003583365.1 of Fibrisoma montanum. GTDB lineage: Bacteria > Bacteroidota > Bacteroidia > Cytophagales > Spirosomataceae > Fibrisoma > Fibrisoma montanum. The sequence continues at coordinate 746,633 of NZ_QXED01000001.1, read as the reverse complement.
GTTTAGGGTTCGCGTGTACAACAGGTTGGCGCCTAGCCGAACATTATTGCCAAAGAAGCGGCTGTACGTTGCGTTGACTTTGTAAATAGTAGGAACCTGGAAGTTCGGGTCGTTCAGGTTGATCGTTGAAACCGTTGGCGCACCAGCCGGTACACCCGGGGCTGTGTTGGGATCGTTGCGATAAGCGACGAAATCAGGTCTGGGTACCAGGTTCGGCTGGCTGGCGTTGGCAGGGCGCGTTACGTCGATTGCGGCTACTTTCGTTCCGCTGTTCTGGATGTTGTTCACCTGGGCGTAGTTGATGACATAGGCCGAGAATACGCCACCACCAACCCGGAAGATATCCCGGTTCCGGCCACCAGGGTTCCACGTTAATCGAAAACGGGGCTGAATGTTATTCCAGTCGGTGGGGTTCGCGTCCGTACGCAGGCCTAACTCCCGATCAACGACCGGGTTGTAGTCTCCTTTGGTAAGGTAGCTCGTTAAATCCCAGCGCAGACCGGCCTGCACGGCAACATCAGGATGCGGATTGAACTGTACCTGCCCGAACAACGACGCATTAAGCACGTACTGCTGAACGGACGGAATGCCGTTGATGGGTACTTCACGGGCGTAGCGGGATGGATTCAACTGATCAAATTCGCGCAGACTGTTGAAAATGAATCGTCCGTTTTGCTCATTGGAGATGTACGTATCCAGGTACGTGAGCGTGTTGTCGGTACCGAACGTGAAGTTATACCGGCCCTTGTTCCAGTACACCGTGTTTGCCAGTTGAATCTGGTTCTCAAGGTTGCGCTCGGGTGTGAACCGTTGGCCGCCTAACTGGACCGATCGGTTGCTCGACAGTCCGTTGGGAAGTATCGAACGAACCGTAACGATAGCCCGTGGAATGTTCGCCGATGGCAACAGGGTGTTGGCTTCGTAGTTCCGGGTGGCTGACTGGTATTGCACTTTCAGTTCGTTAATCAGGGTTGGCCTGAACGTTGAGCGCAACGAAACCAGGGTGCTGTTTTCCCGTGAACTAAAGCTACTGTAGGTCTCGTACAGGTTGATTTGTGAGTTGTCTTCGACGCTGTTCGGGTTGTTCCAGTTACTGAAGTTATTCCGGATAGTAAGAACGTTCTTATCGTTAATCTGCCAGTCCAGACGCGTGAATAACGTATTGGCAACGGTTTCGCGGTTGAACTCACCGACCTGCTGCGTATTGCTCAGTCCGTACTTCTGACGACCAATGGTAATGACGCTATCCAGAACGGCTCTGCTGATACCAAGCGCATTGGCATCGGCATCGGTGCGAATGTCGGCGATGTAGAACGGCGACGATTCTGTTTGCCGGTCCAGGGCCACAAAGTAGTGCAGTTTATCTTTGATGATTGGGCCGCCCAGGCTGAATCCGTACTGAAACCGGGTGAAATTAATGGCGCGACTGTTTCCCCGAATGTCGCGGGCGCTGGACAGTCCATCGGCGTTATAATACGTGAATGCCGTGCCGGTAGTGGTGTTGGTCCCTGATTTGGTAACGACACTGACTGTTCCACCCCCCTGACGACCTTTTGTTACGTCGTATTCATTCGCCACAATCTCGAATTCCCGGATGGCTTCAAGGGAAAGCGAAAAAGGACCGTTGCCTAACGCACCACTGGTGAGGTTATTCCGGGCGCTGGCTCCGTCGATCAGGTAGTTGGTCGACGACGGTAGCTGTCCGCCGATACTACCACCGTTGCTCAACGGCGATAAAGCCAGCAGGTTTGTAAAGCTTCGGTTGTTGATGGGTAGCTTGGCAATGTTGCTGGCCGTAATGGCGGTAGAGGCACCTATCCGATCAATCCGGCTTTTGAGCGCATTTTCAGTTACTTTGACTTCCTGAAGTTCAGTGCCGCTCTCTGCCAGGTTAAAGTCGACCACCAACTGGTCAGCCTGATTGAGCCGGTAACCCGTGCGGGCCTGGTTCGTAAAACCAACGTACGACACCGTGATGGTATAAGGCCCGCCCAGCGGCACCTGCCGCATCGTGTAACGTCCTTCGATGTTGGATACCGTACCGGTTTGAAAGCCGGTCGATTCGTTGCGGGCTGTAATGGTCGCCCCTGGCAACACCTCGCCGTTGTTACCTTTGATAACGCCTGTGATGGTGGCGTCCGTGGTTTGTCCGAATGTAGCTGATGAGGCAAGAAGCAAACCACTCAGACAAATGATTAGCTTGAAAAAATCAGTAAAAAACCGATCCATAACACAAACTTAGGTTGGTAAAGACCCACAAAAGTCCGGCTGTGTCAGGACACGGATATGTTAAAATTTAACGTGGTTCTACTAATTCACACAAACTTCATCTTCCGGTGGACGGCTTAACATTCACTTCTTTTTGCGTTGTCAAAGAGCCGGTTCCAGGTTGTTTTTCAGCTTCTTGGAAATCGTTTGCCGGGTTGTTCCGGTGAGGTCGGCCAGCTCCTGGTGCGACAGCAGGCTGAAGAGGTTGTGGCGGTACCCGGCGTTGTCGGTAATGGTCTTGTCATATTCTTTACGCAGAACACTGAGCCGGGCTTCAATATCGCCCCGGGTCATGTGGAGCAGGCGGGTCTCGGCCTTCCACCACCGCCGGACAACCGCTACGTTGAACCACTCCGAGGCCACCGGATCGTGAACAACGATGTGTTTGAAGTAATCCCGGTCGATCGCCATTAGGGTTACGCTGGTCATAGCCCGGGCAAACTCAAAAAACTCGATGCCATGGTCGTCGAGGTAATCGAGATCACCAAAGGTTTCGCCGGGCTGAAGTACGTCGTAAATGACCCGTTCGCCGTCGTTGGAGTAACTTCCGATTTTTACGGCTCCCTTTTCGATCAGAAAGATCTGCGCTAGTTCGTCGCCGGGCTGGTATATATACGAACCCTTGTCAAACTTCTCGACCCGTACGTGATTACGCCCGGAGCTGTGGAAGAGGTAATCGTATAAGGATGGCGCCTGCATGGAATAAATTGTCAACGTGAGTACGGCATCCAGCAAAACAGGCGAAGGCGCCCAATGTAGATCCGACATTAAAAATACGTAGAGTACTGACAGGAATCAGTGAGTTAACAAGAAGATAATATGCGCCTGCGAATAGCAGTAGTTCTACATGAAGCGGCAAACCCCTCGTTCCTGTAAAGTCTGCCTTCACAGGAACGAGGGGTTTACTACGGAATAGGATTTATTTTACTGCTGCACGCCCACCAGATTCAGCATGAAGGCGTACTCCAGCGCTACTTCCTTCAACGCCTGGAAGCGGCCGGATGCACCCCCGTGGCCGGCTTCCATATTCGTGTGAAGAAGCAACTGCGTTTCCTGTCCTGGGTTGTTGGTCTTCATCGTACGAAGCTTGGCTACCCATTTGGCCGGCTCCCAGTACTGCACCTGCGAATCATGCAGACCTGTCGTTACCAGCAGGTTCGGGTACGCCTTCTTCTGCACGTTGTCGTAGGGGGAATACGACAGCATGTAGTCGTAGTACGTCTTCTCTTTTGGATTGCCCCACTCTTCAAACTCGCCGGTTGTCAGCGGGATGCTCTCGTCAAGCATGGTCGTCACTACGTCGACAAACGGAACGGCCGCCACAACGCCCCGGTACAGCTGCGGAGCCTGGTTGATAACCGCACCCATCAGCAGACCGCCCGCGCTGCCACCCATCGCAAACAGCTTGTCGGATGAGGTGTATTTGTTCTTGATGAGGTACTCCGAGCAGTCGACGAAATCGTTGAAGGTGTTTTTCTTCTTCAGCATCTTGCCGTCTTCGTACCAGCGCCGACCCATTTCCTGACCACCCCGGATGTGGGCAATGGCGTAGATGAAGCCCCGGTCGAGCAGGCTCAGCCGCGTTGAGCTGAAACCCGGGTCGGTCGAGTAGCCGTACGAACCGTACGAGTATTGCAGCAACGGAGCGGATCCGTCTTTTTTGGTGCCTTTGCGATACACCAGCGAAATCGGCACCTTCACGCCGTCGCGGGCCGTGGCATACACCCGCTCCGAAACGTAATTAGTCTTGTCAAACCCACCCAGCACTTCCTGCTGCTTCAACAGGGTTTTCTGTTTGGTGTCCATGTTGTAATCGAACGTAGACGAGGGCGTCGTCAGCGACGAATAGCCAAAACGCAGTACGTTGGTGTTGAAATCGGGGTTGTAGCCGATGCCCGCTACGTAGGCCGGTTCACCAAAATCGAGGTACTCGTCGGCTTTGGTCTTCTGGTTAATGACCCGGATGCTGGTCAGGCCCGCTTTGCGTTCGCCAAGCACGAGGTGATTCACAAACACATCCATGTTAGCCAGCATGACGTCGGGGCGGTGCGGGATGATCTCCTGCCAGGCCGCGCGGTCGGACGTTTTGCCTTCGGTTACCTCCATCAGCCGGAAATTTTCGGCTTTCCAGTTTGTGCGGACGTAGAACTTGTTGGCGAAGTGGACGATATCGTACTCATGCCCTTTCTCGCGGGGCAGAAACACCGAGAACTGGCCGGTAGGTGCCTTTGCATCGAGGAGCCGGTACTCAGTGGCCACTCCGTTGTGATCTGAGGCAATGGCGACGTACTTTTTGGATTTCATCCGGTACAGGCCGAGGTAGAACTGGTTGTCAGCTTCTTCGTACACCAGCACATCCTGTTTAGGATCGGTGCCGAGTACGTGCCGGTACACCTGATAGCCCAGCAGCGTCTGGGGGTCTTTCCTGATGTAGAACAGCGTCTTGTTGTCGGCGGCCCAGGCAAAGCTACCAGCTTCGGTGTTTGGAATGGCCTCCGGATAAACCTGTCCGGTTTTTAGATTTTTGACCCGCAGCGTATACAGCCGACGGCTAACGGTATCTTCAGCAAAAATGGCCAGATCCTCATTATCCGAAATTTCGTAGCCGCCGAGGTTGTAGTACGGATGACCTTTGGCCAGGGCATTGCCATCGAACATAATCTCCTCTGCGCCCGTCAGCGAGCCTTTTTTGCGGCAATAGATGGGATATTCCCCGCCCGTTACGTACTTCGTATAGTAATAATAATTCCCTTCTTTGTAAGGTACCGATTCGTCCTGCTGCTTAATGCGGCCTTTCATCTCCTCAAACAATTTCTCGCGCAGGCTCTTGACGGGGGCCAGTACCTGTTCGAGATACGCGTTTTCGGCTTTGAGGTAATTAATCACCTCCGGATTTTCGCGTTCGTTGAGATAATAGTAGTTGTCGATGCGTGTCTGACCGTGAATCGTAAGTTCTTTCGGTTTTATGGGGGCTTTGGGAGCCGCTGGCGGCTGGGCGTGTGTCATGCAATGCAGCGTGAACGTGCTGATGAGAAATAAACCGGTTTTTTTCATGATTGGTTGGTTTGAAGCCGGGTGTATGGGCGAACTTACAAACCAATACGCAAATTTAGTCAGGATTCAGACGAACGCTTACTCCATTTTTGGTGTCTAATCGGGCGGGGCCAAAATGAACCGCCTTTTCTCTATATTTAGCCCAGAATTTATTCCTGTTATATGCACCGAAAGTTTTACGCATATTGCCGGTCTGCCCGGCAGCCGGTCAGGTCTGCCGGGCGACCGGCGGGCATGGTCCATGCGGTGCGGTTTGTTCTGATTTGCGCTGGCACTGCCGGTACCTTAATGGCCTTCAGCCTTCAGAAGCCCTCCCTCGAGAAAGTGTTTTCCCGTATCAACAATGAAGTGATGCAGCGGAGCCGGGCCTACGAAACCCTGGTCGATGCTTCTGGAGTGGTTGGTCACCGGCTGACCGGCAGCCCCAACGGAACCCGGGCCGAAGCGTATGCGTATAATCTGCTTAAATCGTACGGTTTTAAAGAATTGCGGTACGAGCCGTTCGAAGTGGAAGCCTGGATGCGCGATACCGTAACCCTATCGATCGTGCCCAGCAAGAGCGATAACTTCCGGGAGGTCCCGGTCGTTGCGCTGGCCCATTCGCCGATCGAAGCCCACATACAGGGTGAAATCGTTGATGTCGGCAATGGACTGGAAGGCGACTTTGCGGCCGTTAAACACAAGCTGAAGGGTAAGATTGCGCTGGTCAACATCGGTATAGCCGCTCCGGCGCAGGGTGCCCGGAACCTGCATCGGTCTGAGAAAACAGCCCTGGCTATTCAGCACGGTGCGAAAGGCGTGATCATGGTAAATCTGGTGCCGGGTAATGTGCTGCTCACCGGAACGGCCTCCGTTACGGGCAAACTGATTCCTATTCCGTCGGTCTGCATTTCGCTGGAGAGCGGGCTGCAGCTGCGGCAGTGGATGCAGGAAGAGCGGAGTCCGCTGCACGCCATGATCGCCATGAGCAACAAAAGCCGTAAAATCCGCGCCCGCAACGTAGTCGCTACGCTGCCCGGAGCTACATACCCCGACGAGAAAATCATTATCGGTGGTCACCTCGATTCGTGGGATCTGGCAACCGGGGCCATCGATAATGGCATCGGGTCGTTTGCCGTCATGGACATTGCCCGTACGTTCCGGGCGCTGAAAATCAAACCAAAGCGAACCATCGAGTTTGTCCTGTTCATGGGTGAAGAACAGGGACTGCTGGGGTCGAAAAGCATGGTGCAGGCGTTGAAGGAAAGCGGCCAGCTGGACAAGGTCCGGTGCATGATGAACCTCGATATGACCAATGATCCTACAGGGCTGAATGCATTCGGCCGCAATGACATGCTGCCGTTTCTGAACGATGTAGGGGAGGCTATGAAACGGACTGAGCCGGCCTTCGCCAACCAGATGATGAACCAGGCCGGCCTGCACAGCGACCATCAGCCGTTCATGCTCGAAGGCGTTCCCGTAGTCGGGATGAATGGCCACCTGTCGAAGGAGGTGCTGGACTGCTACCACGCCAACTGCGACCGGATCAACCTAGTCAACGAAGAGCAGTTGAAAAATACGGTTCGCTATACATCCATGCTGCTTTACGCCCTTGCCGACGCCGACGATATCCCGACCCGCCGACTGAACGATTCCAAAACGCGGGATTACCTCGTAGCACAGGGCCTGCGGACTCCGCTTCAGATTGCCAACGAGTGGCGCTGGAAGGAATAACACCGACGCTGATTTTGTACGAAAGCGATGGTATTTTAAGCGAAATGCCATCGCTTTGCTTTTTAACGGCCTTACAGAGTTGTATTGGTTTTTGTTACTTTGTGCTGATAAAGTGTACGCGGAAAAGGACGGGTGTTGCCAGGTACGTTATTGAGGTTGATGCCACAATTTTGGGTTGAAAACCCGTGTTGAGAGGACCACGAGTCGCTGGCCAAACATGGTTTGATTACCTTGACTCCCGCTTTATCGATGATTTTTTAGGAAGGGCAGCCAACCGGTACGCACGAACAAGCTGAAGGGGTCACTGACGTTGCCGGTACGTTGTTGACGATGAGTACACTGCGATTGCCGTACAAGGAACACCGTTAGCATTAAAAGCTTTATCATGGTTAAGAATACATTTCGGCAACCCGAACGCATTGTTGCCAGACAGAAAAAACAGAAGCGCAAAAACCGCCTGACGATCTGGATCAACGACGTCATCGGGCTCGACCGGCTTTTTGGCGAAGACAATGCCTGGCCCATCCGCCATATTGACCGGATTCTCTGGGTTACGCTGCTGCTGATCGTGTATATTGGCCTGAACCACAATGCCGAGCGGCTGGTACGTCGGATTCAGCGGAGCAAAACGCAGGTCGATGAACTTCGGGCGCAGGCAACTACGCTGGAGGCCGATTTTATGAAAAGTGGCAAACAATCAGAACTTAGTAAGCGGGTATCCGGGCTTGGCCTGACCGATAGTTTAACTCCTCCACACAAAATCGTTGTCAATCTCAATGAACATTAAGCAGGACATCATTCAGCGGGCAAGCCACGTCACCTACATCGTGATTGTGCTGGCGGCCTGCGTGATCGGCCGGTTGGTGTACGTACAGTATTTTCAGACGTTCAAGGGTAAGTTCTGGCGGGATCGGGTAGCGGCTGCCATCATCCAGCGCGATACAATCCGGGCGATGCGGGGCAACATCTACGCCAGCGACGGCAGCCTGCTGGCAACGTCGCTGCCAACCTACGTAGTCGGTCTGGATCCGACCGTTGCCAAACCCGACTATTTTGCCAAGAAAGTCGATTCGCTGGGGCTCTTGCTCTCGCGCATCTTCCGCGACCGATCGGCTACCGATTACACCGATCTGGTCCGCGATGCCCGGGCCCGCAAGCGCCGGTACGTATTGCTGAACCGTCGGCGGGTTACGTTCCAGGAGCGACAGATGATGATCAAATGGCCGTTTTTCCGGTCTTCGGCGAAGGTAGCGGCCCGTGGAGGGGTATTGCGCCCCCATTACGAACGGTACCATCCGTTCGGCAACATGGCCAAACGGACCATCGGCGATCTGGACGCCAAAACGGGTCGTGGGCTGATCGGCTTGGAAGCCAGTTTCCAGCAGCAACTGGCCGGAAAAAACGCGGTGGGCCTGGTCGAAATCCTGTCGGGTGGCATCCGCAAACCGGTCAACGATGGGCCGGACATGAAGCCTGAGTCGGGCATGGATCTATACACGACCATCGACGTTAATTTTCAGGATATGGCCGAAACCGCACTACGTTCGGCGCTGGAGAAATACAACGCGGCCAAAGGGTGCGTCATCGTCATGGAAGTGGCCACGGGCGAAATCAGGGCGATGGCCAACCTGACCCGCAAGGACGATGGCTATGTTGAAAACTTCAACCACGCGCTGGCCGGACGTACGGACCCCGGCTCAACGTTCAAACTCGCCACGATGATGGCGTTGATGGAGGAGAAAGCCATTTCGCTGAACCAGATGGTAGCCACCGGCGGTGGGTCAATGACGTACAATGGGCTGGGTATTCACGACGCCAAACGGGGCGGAGCCGGTACCATTACGGCCCGGCAGGTATTCGAAAAGTCGTCGAACGTAGGCACGCACCTGCTCATGCGGAGCTACTTCTATAAACGACCGGATTTATATTGCCAGTACCTGCGTCGGTTCCGGCTTACCCAGCCAACGGGTATTCACATGAAAGGCGAGGCCACGCCGGTAGTGCGGAATCCGGATATGAAAGGCTGGAGTAAGGTGTCGCTCACGTCGATGTCCTACGGCTACGAGATGCAGATCACCCCGTTGCAGATGCTGACTTTCTACAACGCGGTGGCAAACGACGGTAAGTGGGTAAGACCCATGATTGTCAAGCAGATCAAGAAGGCGGAAGACGTTGTTGAGGAGTTTAAACCTTATGTAGCGCCCGAGCCGATCTGCTCCCGCGAAACGGCCCGCAAAGCAAAGGAACTGCTGCGGGGTGTCGTGAAGCAGGGCACCGCCCGGCACATTGACAATCCGTACTACGCCATTGCGGGGAAGACCGGTACGGCTCAGAAGATCATCAACGGCCGCTACAAGGTGGGTAAATATTATACATCGTTCATTGGCTATTTCCCCGCCGACAACCCGAAATATAGTTGTATCACCGTAGTGGATTCGCCCCAGGGCGACAACATTGACTTACTTTATGCCGGCGCCGTAGCTGCGCCGGTGTTCAGAGAGGTGGCCGACCGCATCGTAGCGTATGACATCCGCATGCACGCGCCCATTCGTCCGGGCAGTCAGCAGCCCCGGCCAGCGGATGGCTTACTGGCCGGCTACTCCGACGATCTGCATACGATCAGCGCCACCCTGAACCTGAAAAGTGAGCCATCAACCGAGGGCTGGGTTGAAGCTACGCCCGCTGGCCGCTGGAAATCCCGCCCAACCCGGCCCGACCGCATACCGGACGTTCGGGGTCTGACGCTCCGGGATGCGTTGTTCCTGCTCGAAAACCGGGGCCTGCGGGTCGCCGTAGAAGGGCACGGTAAAGTGAAAGACCAATCGCTGGAGCCGGGTACGCAGCTGGTAGCAAACACACCGATTACTCTGACGTTGAATTAACGGGGAGGCTGCTAACTTTGCCGGCCAACCCGTCATAAACTGATTGATGCCGAAGTCACTCAAAGACCTCCTCTATAAAGTTTCGCTGCTGGCCACGTCCGGGAGCATGGATGCCGAAATCACCAACCTGACCATCGACTCGCGTCGGGTGGGTCCCGGCAGTCTGTTCGTCGCAGTTCGGGGTACCGTCGCCGATGGGCATACCTTCATTGACACGGCCATTGAGCAGGGAGCCACGGCGATCCTGTGCGAAGAACTGCCCGCCAACAGGGCCGATCAGGTTGCTTATATCCAGGTGCAGCATTCGGCCCGGGCGCTCGGCCTGATTGCCGCTAACTTTTACGAACAGCCGTCGCAAAGGCTTAAACTCGTGGGCGTAACGGGTACGAACGGTAAAACCTCCGTGGCAACGCTCCTGTTCCGGCTCTTTCGCAGCCTGGGTTATCGCTGCGGGTTGTTGTCTACGGTACAGAACCAGATCGACGATCAGGTCATTCCAACTACCCACACCACGCCGGATGTAGTGACTATCAACGAACTGCTGATCCGGATGCTCGAAACGGGCTGTACCCACGTGTTCATGGAGGTTAGCTCACATGCCGTGGTGCAGGAACGTATCGCCGGACTGACGTTTGCCGGGGGGATTTTTACCAACATCACCCACGATCACCTCGACTTCCACGGTACCTTCGATAATTACATCAAAGCCAAAAAAGGCTTTTTCGACCTGCTTCCATTAACGGCCTTCGCCCTGACCAACGTCGACGACAAGCGCGGCCTGGTGATGCTGCAGAATACCGTTGCCCGGAAGGAAAGCTACTCGCTCCAGACGCTGGCTACGTTCAAAGGGAAGGTTCTGGCCGATAGTCTGTTCGGGCTGAACATGCAGATCGACGACCGTGAGGTATGGTTTAAGCTCATCGGGCGGTTTAACGCCTACAATCTGCTGGCTGTTTACGGAGCTGCCGTACTGCTGGGCGAAGAAGCCGAAGACGTACTGACCCAGCTCTCGGGGTTAACCCCTCCGCCGGGTCGCTTCGAGCAGGTTATATCAGAGACCAATGTTGTGGGCATTGTCGATTACGCCCATACGCCCGACGCATTGCAGAACGTACTGGAAACCATCGACGGTCTACGCCACGGCGACGAAGCCGGGCAGCGTCCGCGGGTCATAACCGTAGTGGGTTGCGGAGGTAACCGCGATGCGGCCAAACGCCCGATTATGGCCGAAATCGCCTGCAAATTGAGCGACCGCGTTATCCTGACTTCCGACAACCCCCGCAACGAAGACCCTATGGCTATTCTGGAGCAGATGCAGACGGGGATCCCTCCGGTCGATTTTAAGAAAACTCTGACGATCGAAGACCGGCGCGATGCCATTCGGCAGGCTGTTTTGCTGGCTCGTCCGCACGATATTATTCTGGTGGCCGGCAAAGGCCACGAAACCTACCAGGAGATCAACGGTGTAAAATATGATTTTGATGATCGTGAGGTATTGCGCGAGGCTTTCGCCAATGCCGGAAATCAGTAACTTTGCTCAATTAGCGAATGAGCTAATTAGTGGATGAGTAGCAAAATTGGAGTCGCTGTACCCATTCACTCATTCGCGCATTCACTCATTCAGTCATTCACCCATGCTCTATTACCTTTTCCAGTTTCTCGACGAGCGTTACAATTTTCCCGGTGCCGGGGTATTTCAGTTCATCTCTTTTCGTGCGCTGGGCGCCGTTGCTACGTCGCTGATTATTGGAGCGGTGTTCGGCCGGCGCATCATCGATAAGCTTCGCCAGCTGCAGATTGGTGAATCCATCCGCGACCTCGGTCTGGAGGGCCAGATGCAGAAGCGCGGTACGCCAACCATGGGCGGCTTCATTATTCTGGCCGCCCTGTTGATTCCGGCGCTGCTGTTTGCCAAGCTGTCCAACGTCTACGTGGTGCTGGCCCTGGTATCAACCGTCTGGACAGGCATGATTGGCTTCCTCGACGACTATATCAAGGTATTCAAGAAAAATAAAGAAGGGCTACAGGGGAAATTCAAGGTAGTTGGTCAGATAGGACTGGGAATGATCGTCGGCCTGACTCTGTATTTTAATGACTACGTTAAAATTCGGGTGTATGCACCGCGGCTCCTGAGTACGTCCAACGTACCCGATGTCTACACCGACATCAAGTCTACCCTCACGACGGTTCCCTTCGTTAAGAACAACGAGTTCGATTACAGTTCGCTGCTGTTCGGGTTGCTGCCCGATAGCTACACCTGGATTGTGTACGTACTGGTTTGCATTTTCATCATCACGGCCGTATCGAACGGAGCCAACATTACCGATGGCATTGATGGGCTGGCAGCCGGAACGTCGATCATCATCGCCCTGACCATCGCCGTACTGGCCTATCTGTCGGGTAACAAGGTGTTTTCGCAGTACCTCAACATCATGTACATTCCGAACGCGGGCGAACTGGTAATCTTCTGCGCGGCCTTCGTGGGAGCGTGCGTCGGATTTTTATGGTACAACTCCTATCCAGCGCAGGTTTTTATGGGTGATACGGGTAGTTTGATGTTGGGGGGCGTCATCGCTGTGTTAGCCCTGGCGATCCGAAAAGAACTCCTGATTCCATCCATGTGCGGCATTTTTCTGGCCGAAAACATTTCCGTAATCATCCAGGTCAGCTACTTCAAATATACCAAGCAGAAATATGGCGAGGGACGCCGGATCTTCCTGATGGCACCCTTACACCATCATTTTCAAAAGAAAGGCTATCACGAAGCCAAAATCGTGACCCGCTTTTGGATTGTCGGCATTATTCTGGCCGTCCTGACGCTGGCTACCTTAAAGCTGCGTTGATCCCCTGCGTTTTCACGGGCGGAAAACTGCAAACTGACAACGGAAAACCAAGCACTAGCTTGTCTTTCAGATTTTTAGACCGTATATTTGCACTCCCGTTTTCGGACGGGAGTTTTTTTGCGTAAGCAAATCGTTTGAAATCAACCAATTAGTACTACATAACAGTGAATACGCTCAGTTACAAAACCATCTCTGCCAATAGCGAGACCGTGCAGAAGGAATGGGTTGTGGTTGACGCTCAGGGGCAAGTGCTGGGTCGGCTGGCCAGCCAGATTGCGCGCCTGATTCGCGGCAAACACAAAACCAACTTCACCCCGCACGTCGATTGCGGAGACAACGTAATTGTCATCAACGCCGAAAAGGTGCGCCTGACCGGCTCGAAGATGACCGACAAGATTTACGTCCGCCACACGGGTTATCCCGGCGGTCAACGTTTTGCAACCCCCCGGTTGTTGCTGGAGAAGCGCCCTGAGCGCGTTCTGGAGCATGCCGTACGGGGTATGCTGCCCAAAAACCGGTTGGGTCGGCGGTTGTTTACCAACCTGCACGTATATGTAGGCAACGAGCACCCTCATGCTGCTCAGCAACCGAAAGAAATCAAATTCTAAGTCAGGCGCGAACTAACACATGGAACGAGTTAATACCATTGGTCGCCGTAAAACTGCCATCAGCCGCGTGTATCTGTCGGCCGGCAGCGGTGCCATCCAGGTGAACGGGAAAGATTACAAGCAATATTTCCCCACCGAAGTCCTGCAAATTATTCTGAACCAACCGTTCGCAACTGTTAACGGTGCCGGAGCGTATGACGTGAAAGTCAACGTTCGGGGCGGTGGGGTAGCTGGTCAGGCCGAAGCAACGCGTATGGCGATCGCCCGTGCGCTGGTTGAAGTGAACGCTGAGTTCCGTCCGGCTCTGAAGAAAGAAGGCTTCCTGACGCGCGACTCCCGCATGGTAGAGCGTAAGAAATACGGTCGCCGGAAAGCACGTCGTCGGTTCCAGTTCTCGAAACGTTAATTGGCAATGGGCAAAGCGCCTGGAGCCTGGGGTATTTGCTTATCCTTCGCCCCATGCCTTACCGCTCTGCTGATCGTCCAGACTACGCTTAGATGATGCCGATGCGTAGTGCTGCGTAGAACACACACGGGTAATGTGTTGATTACCCAACAAACTTTTTAACTGTCAAACCCAGAAATGGCACAGATCGAATATAAAGACCTCTTGGACGCTGGTGTGCACTTTGGCCACCTTACGCGCAAGTGGGATCCCCGGATGGCTCCGTACATCTTCATGGAGAAGAACGGCATCCACATTATTGACCTGAACAAAACCCTGGCCGCTCTTGAAGAAGCGCAGAATGCTATCAAAGGCATCGTGCGCTCAGGCCGGAAGGTGATGTTCGTTGCGACAAAGAAGCAGGCTCAGGAGATTGTTTCGGAAGAGGCACGTCGCCTGAAAATGCCGTTCATTACCGACCGCTGGTTGGGTGGTATGCTGACTAACTTCGCTACAATCCGGAAGTCGCTCAAAAAGATGCAGACGCTGGAAAAAATGCTGAAGGACGAAAGCACGGCCAGCAATCTGGCTAAGCGTGAGCGGTTGACACTGTCGCGGGAAAGAGAAAAATTAGAGCGTGTGCTGGGAGGTATATCAGACCTGACTCGCCTGCCGGCCGCCCTGTTTGTAGTAGACGTAAAACGGGAGCATATCGCCGTAGCAGAAGCCAAGCGCCTGGGTATCCCGGTGTTTGCTATGTGCGATACGAACTCGAATCCTGATGAGGTTGATTTTGCCATTCCGGCTAACGACGACGCGTACAAGTCGATTTCGCTGATTACACTCGCCATCGGTAAGGCCATTGAAGAAGGTCTGCTGGAGCGTAAGCAGGATAAAGACGATCAGCGTCTGCAGGAAGAGGAAGAGGCTAAGCGGGCTGAAGACCTGGTGCAAGCCCGGGCTGAAGACGAAAGCAAGCTGGAAGAAGGGGCTGAAGCTACGTCTTCGCCGGCTGCCATTGCTGAAGAAGACCGCGGAGAGTAAAGCCGGTTTCCGGTAGTCAGTTTGCGGAGGTCGGCTGGTTCAGATCGTGACGACACCCGAGAGCTGGAAACCGTTAACGGACGTATTGAAATAGCCCGTAGCCAGCCGCTATGGGCTATTCCATTTCAAAAGACGATTTATAGATTACCAAACATTTTTTGGCCAATTTAACTTACAACCACCCTTTTTATGGCAATTACTGCTGCTGATGTCAACAAACTTCGGCAAGAGACCGGAGCGGGCATGATGGACTGCAAAAAAGCCCTGACCGAAGCCGACGGCGATTTCGAAAAAGCAAAAGAGATCCTGCGCAAGCAAGGCCAGAAGATCGCTGACAAACGGGCCGACAACGCCACCGCTGAGGGGGTCGTACTGGCGCACGTAAATACGGAAGCTACCAACGGCAAAATCATTGCGCTCGCCTGCGAAACGGAGCCTGTGTCTAAAGTTGCCGACTTCCAGAATCTGGCGATGGCTGTCATGAGCACCGCCGTAACGACGAATGCCGACAGCAAAGAAGCGTTGTTGTCAACTCCTCAGGCCGATGGCCGGACCCTGCAGGAGCACATCACTGACCTGATGGGTAAAATCGGCGAAAAAATCGACGTGGTTTCTTACGAGAATATCTCTGCCGATAAAGTCGTGTCATACATTCACTCAAACGGTAAGCTGGGTGTACTGGTTGGCCTGGCTAACACGAACGGTACCGACGTAACGGAAGTAGGTCGGGACGTGGCGATGCAGATTGCCGCTATGAAGCCTATCGCCCTGGACAAAGACGGTGTTGACGCATCTGTTATCGAGCGTGAAATCGAAATTGGTAAAGAGCAGGCTCGCCAGGAAGGGAAGCCCGAGGCTATGCTTGAGAAGATTGCTTTGGGTAAGCTGAACAAGTTCTACAAAGAGAACACACTGCTGAACCAGGAGTTTGTGAAAGACAACTCACTGACAATCGCTCAGCTTCTCGATAAAACAAGCAAAGGGTTGACTGTATCCGCATTCAAACGGATTTCAATCGGTTAACTCTATAGAATCTAATACCGTTTAGTAAATGCCCGGCTTTTTGGCCGGGCATTTTTTTGGGTAAGCAATCCAAACAGAACGACATAACGTTTATATGGCAAATTTTCATGTAACGGTCATTACATACGTTTGGAATGAAGCACTTCACCGACGAAGAGTTAGTCAGTCTTTATCTTGAAACACAGCGCGACGCTTATTTTGAACGGTTGTATGAACGATACAGCGATAAAGTTTACCGCAAGTGCCTGTCGTTCATTAAAGATCCGATTGGTGCCGAAGACCTGACCCATGATATTTTTTTAAGGCTGATCAACAAGCTCAGCAGCTTCCGGCAACAGGCTCGATTCTCAACCTGGTTATACACTATCACTTATAATCATTGCGCCGACCACGTTCGGATCCCAAACTGGCGTTATGAAGTGCTGCTCGATGAAGGCTGGGAACACCTGTCAAGTGATCCTGATGAGAATACGGCCGACCAGTTGGAAATGCAGGACCAGCAGGTAAGGCAGGCCCTGAAACGGCTGGCCCCCGAGGAGCAGACGTTGCTTGTACTGAAGTATCAGGAAGATATCAGCATCCGCGAAATTGCCAGTAAGCAGGCACTTACAGAAAGTGCAGTGAAAATGCGGCTCAAACGCTCCCGCGACAAATTGAAAAAGTATTACGACGAGACGCAGCTCTGACATATAGTAGGCGGAGTGGCAAGACATACTGTGTAAAAAAAGTAATCGAAAGCCCGGTCATGTTCCGGGCTTTCGGCTTGTTACGTGGTTTCTTTCAGAGCTAATTGGACAAGTCAGTTACTTTCCGTTGATTGCCTGTCTTAACCTCAATCGTATGAATTGAATGAAAGGTATTGCCGACGAAGAGTTAGTTAGTTTATATATCCAGACGCAGCGGAACGCTTATTTTGAAGCGCTCTATGAGCGATACTGCGACAAGGTGTATCGCAAGTGCCTGTCGTTTACTAAAGACCCTGTGCGGGCCGAGGACATGGCGCACGATATTTTTCTGCGTCTGGTAATCAAACTGGGCAGTTACCAGGGGCAGGCCAAGTTTTCGACCTGGCTGTACTCTATTACTTATAACTATTGCGTTGATCACGTACGTTCGTCACGTCATCGGCATGAAATATATATGGACGAGGGGTGGGAGCCGGTAGAGCTAAGCGACGATGAGGACCTGAGCGAAATAGCTGAGCTGCAGGTACAGCAGCTACAACGGGCCATGAGCCAGCTGACTCCCGAAGAGCAAAGCATACTGATGATGAAGTATCAGGACGATTTCAGCATTCGTGATATTGCTGATATGCAGAAAACGACCGAGAGCGCGGTGAAGATGCGACTCAAGCGGACCCGGGATAAGTTGAGAAAGTACTACCTGGAAGGGGCCGTATTCTGGCTACTGCTGGCCCTGAAAGCCGTGTTTTCTGTAAAATGGCCTTTTCGTTGATCAGTCAGTCCCATGGAAAATACTAATCCGTTTAAAGCACTGGAGCCGGATGCAGCCTGCCCGGCTTATCTGAAACAGGAAGTCGTTTCAGAAATTGACATGATCCGAAATTCACTCCAGGTCGTCGAGGTGTATGCCTACGGTATATTTGCGGTCTTCACCGTTTTCGTGAGTGAGTTGCTCCCCGACGAAAACCAACGTAAATGACCTATCCTCGCCATGAACAACATCCCCAATCTTCAGGAAATTCTGTCCAATATCGTCATTGGCTTAATTAATCAGTTGATCAATTTCATTCCCCGTCTGATCAGCGCCATCGTAATTCTGTTGCTGGGGCTACTTATTGCCCGGCTGATTCGCAACCTTGTGCAAACCGTATTGCGAAAAATTGGCATCGACAGGATTGGGGAACGGTTGAATGACATTGATCTGGTCCGGCGCATGAACACCGAGATTAAGGCCAGTCGCGCGTTGGCGCAGGTGCTGTACTTTTTCATCGTATTGATCTTCGCTACGGCCGCGGCCGAGATGCTGGGCGTGGCCGCTCTCACGGATCTGGTGCTGGGCATTACTAACCTGATCCCCAAACTGATCGTGGCCGGGCTGATGCTCGTTGTGGGGTTGTTTATTTCGGAGGGGCTCAAAAAATTTGTGATAGGGTTGTGTAATTCGTTCAACATCAGTGGCGGTCGGATGCTGGGAACCCTCGTGTTTTTCTTCTTCCTCATCATTACGCTCATCAACGCCCTGGGGCAGGCGGGGCTGAATACGGAGTTGCTGGAATCGAGTTTCAATCTGATCATTGGCGGAATCATCTTTGCGTTTGCGGCCGGCTACGGGCTGGCCTCACGCGACGTAATGGCTAATATTCTCTCGTCGTTCTATTCGAAGAACCGCTTTCGCGAAGGCCAGACAATTCAGGTCGATGAGGTGAAAGGCCGGATTGTGAAAATCGACAGTACGTCAATGACGCTTCAGACTGGGGAGACAACCACGATTATTCCGCTTCAGACCCTGCAGATGAAAAAAGTCGAACTATTTGATTAAACGGTATTTGTGAGTACGTTAGTAGCAGGTTCAACCTCCATTCGCTACAAACGTACTATGAAAAAGCTTTTGTACCTGCTCGTCGCCTGGACAAGCAGTAACCTGGCCGTGGCGCAGGATTCGACTGTTGTTACAACGAACTTCAAAGACACCGTTGCGGTCGTTCTGAAGGACACTACGTACTGGCAGAAATCGTTCAGTGGCGGTATCAACTTCAATCAGGCTTCATTCAGTAACTGGGTTGGCGGAGGTACTAATTCCGTTGCGATCGGCGCCGTGGTTGCGGCCCGGGCATTGTACGAAAAGGCGAGGTGGTCGTGGGATAACACCGCCGACCTTCAGTTAGGCTACGTAACGCAGACGGGTATAACCCGGAAGTCGGCCGATCAGATTTTTCTGAATTCGGTGACGGGGTACAAACTTTCGCCGAGACTGGACCTGTTTATGTCGGGAACGTTCAATTCCTTCTTCACAACCGGCTATCGGTACGATAATCTTGGGCCGGGGCAGGAACGGTTCAAAATCTCCAATTTTCTAGCCCCCGGACAGCTTACACTGGCCTGGGGCCTGGCCCTTAAACCAAACGACTGGATCGCCATACGACTTAGCCCGTTTGCGCCCCGGCTTACCTTTCTGACCGATGGCGAAGTTCGGTATAGTGTGGTCAATGGCATACCGATCCGTGATCCAAACGCGGTGGCCTACGGCGTGCAGCCGGGTCGGTCGGTGCGAACGGAATGGCTGGCGCTACAATTGCAGGCTTCGCTGAACCGCAACTTATCGGAAAATATCAGCATCAACACCCGGTATCAGCTCTTTGCCAACTACCAGCAGCTCGATGCAATCGACCACCGGCTGGATCTGATTCTGACCGCTAAAATCAACCGATACCTGACCACCACATTCGGCTTCATTGCGCTGTACGACGAAGATTTCAGCACGAGTCTGCAGATTCAGCAGACGCTGGCGGTCGGATTGGTGTATAACGTCAGTACGTTCCGTAAAAAGGCGAAGTAAGTGTAAAATCTTGATTTGCAACGTATTGTTGTTATCATTTGCCGGCTTTTTATAATCATCCGTAAAGAGAATCTTCACTAAAACAAACCGAATATGCTTAACGAATTTCGTACGTTTATTGCGCAGGGTAATGTGCTGGATCTGGCCGTTGGTATCGTTATCGGAGCGGCTTTTGGTAAAATTACTACCTCGCTGGTCGAAGACATCATCAACCCGGTATTGGGGCTCATCATTGGGGGTATCGATTTCAGCCAGTTGAAAATCGTGTTGAAAGAAGCCGTTGGAACTACGCCTGAAGTGGCCATTCGCTATGGAAACTTTTTGAATGTGCTGATTCAATTTTTAGTTATCGCCTGGGTTATCTTTCTGATTGTCAAGGCTGCCAATCGGGTGCGGTTGTCGAGTTCACTGGCGCCTAAAGAGTAATCAGGCTCATAAAGCCGAACGAAAAGCCCCGGTGAGTAGCCGGGGCTTTTTTATTTATGCGTTACTTTGCCATTGGTAATAACTACGTATGGCAGCAAAGAAACTGGTGATTCTGGGCGGAGGAGAAAGTGGCGTTGGCGCGGCTCTGCTCGGGCAGACTAAGGGGTATGAGGTATTTCTGTCGGATCGGGGGAATCTGAAAGAAAACTACCGCACCACACTGCAGGCGGCCGGTATCCCGTTCGAGGAAGGCCGGCATACCGAAGAACGTATTCTGAATGCTACCGAGGTTGTAAAAAGCCCGGGTATTCCGGATACGGTCCCCCTGGTGCAGCAACTGAAAGCCCAGGGAACGCCCGTTCTGTCGGAGATCGAATTCGCGGCCCGCTATACCCGCGCCCGCCTGATTGGCATTACGGGCAGCAACGGAAAAACCACCACTACGCTGCTGATTTATCATCTGTTGAAAACGGCCGGGCTGAATGTAGGGCTTGCCGGCAATATTGGCGATAGCTTCGCCGAACAGGTTATCCACGATACGTTCGATTACTACGTACTTGAACTGAGCAGTTTTCAGCTTGATGATATGTACGAAACCCGGCTCGACACGGCTGTTTTGCTTAATATTACGCCGGATCACCTCGACCGCTACGGATATAATTTTCAGAACTACGTTGATTCAAAATTCCGGATTCTGCAGAACATGCAGCCGGACAGCTATTTTATATTTTTCCGGGAAAATCAGCCTATTCTTGACGAGCTGGCAAAGCGCACGCCCGCAGTGCGCCAACTGCCTGTTTCACTCGAAACGCGGCCAGTACCCGGTGGGTATCTGTCCAATGGTCTGTTAACGGCGCAGTGTGGCGACCGTAGTTTCACCATTGTTCAGGACGAAACGCCCCTGCGTGGACCGCACAACGCCATCAACATGCTGGCGGCTGTGCTGGCTGCGCTGTCGGTTGGGGTGTCCGATGCGGCCATTGCTGAGGGGCTGCGAACCTTTCAGAACGCTCCTCACCGACTCGAACCAGCCGGGACCATCAATGGGGTTCAGTTCATCAATGATTCCAAAGCCACTAACGTCGATTCCGTATTCTACGCGCTGTCGAGTATGACATCGCCGACCATCTGGATTGCCGGGGGGCAGGATAAAGGCAATGACTACAGCCAGATTGAGGAGTTAGTTCGCCGGAAGGTAAAAGCGCTGGTTTGTCTGGGCGCAGATAATCATAAATTAGTAGCGTTTTTCGAAGGCAAAGTGCCCGTAATTTACGAAACGCAACGTGTTCAGGACGCCGTTGCGAAAGGACTGACCCTGGGGCAGCCGGGGGATGTCGTGCTGCTGTCGCCAGCCTGCGCCAGCTTCGACCTGTTCAAAAATTACGAAGACCGTGGTAATCAGTTTAAAGCTGCGGTGCAGGCGCTGCAACATAGCCAGCAATAAGGAATCAGTACATTCAGGGAGGAAACATTGATAGAACCATGACCTTTTCTATTCGCGACTGGATACGAAACAACCTTAAAGGTGACCGGCAAATCTGGTGGATTGTGTTGTATCTGTCTATCATGAGCGTGCTGGTCGTATACAGCGCAACGGGAACCAAAGCGTTTCGCGAACTCGACGGCAACACGGAAGTTTTTCTGCTCAAGCACGGTTCCCTGCTGATGCTGGGGCTGGTTTGCACGTACTTCGCCCACAAGATCAACTACATTTACTACGCCCGGCTGTCGAAGTTTGGGCTGTGGCTATCGATTCCGCTGCTGTTGTGGGCCTTCTTTAAAGGCTCTACGCTGAACGACGCGTCGCGCTGGGTGACCATCCCAATCATCAACCAGACGTTTCAGCCCTCCGATCTGGCCAAACTGGCCCTGATTTCCAACCTGGCGGCTATGCTGGCCAAACGGCAGCGGTTTATGAACGATCCAAGCGTACTGGTCAACCTGATTGTCTGGATCGGAGTGATCTGCGCCCTGATTATCCTCTCCAATACGTCAACGGCGCTCCTGCTTGGGGCCACCTGCTTCCTGCTGATGTATATCGGTCGGGTTCCGGTACGTTACCTCACGAGCATGGTCGTGTTCTGCGTCGTCGTCGGCGGTTTTGCGCTGGTGCTGGGACAGCGATTCGGTACGGCTACCAATCGGATAAAGAATTTCATGGATTCCGACACCATCGTATATCAGGTGGAGCAGTCGTATATCGCCCTGGCCAACGGCGGCCTGACGGGGCAGGGGCCCGGCAACAGTCACCAGCGAAATACGCTGCCCAACCCGTTCTCCGATTTCATTTATGCCATCATCGTTGAGGAATACGGGCTGCTGTTTGGTGGGCTGCCGGTTATTATGGCGTACCTCTGGTTTTTGTGGCGTGGCATGAAAGCCATTCAGAAAACAACCCGGCCCTTTGGCGGTCTGCTGTCGGCCGGACTAACGTTCAGTATTGTGTTTCAGGCCTTTGCCAGTATCTGCGTGGCGGTTGGTCTGGCCCCGGTTACGGGTCAGCCGCTGCCATTACTGAGTATGGGAGGTACGTCGCTGATCTTCACCGGTCTGGCTATTGGTATTGTGCTGAGCGTCAGTCGGGAAGAGGCCGATGAAAGTAAGATTTAAGTTAGGTCGTAGTGTGTAGTACGTAGGTGGGTTGAGCAAGGGTACCCGCGCATCAGCCAGCCACAAACTACGCACTACTAACCACAAACCGAATGAATGTAATTATTAGCGGGGGCGGAACCGGCGGACACATCTACCCGGCCATAGCCATTGCCAACGAACTGAAAGCGATGGACCCAACCACGACAATTTTGTTCGTGGGAGCCGAGGGTAAAATGGAGATGGAGAAAGTGCCCCGCGCGGGCTACTCGATCGTTGGGTTGCCGGTGGTCGGCATCAAGCGGGAGTTGACACTGGATAATCTGGCTTTTCCCCTGAAACTTGGCCGGAGCCTGATCAGGGCGCAGCAGATTGTACGCGACTTCCGCCCCGACGTAGCCGTTGGTGTGGGTGGCTACGCCAGTGGGCCGCTGCTGCTGGCGGCATCGCTCAAAGGCATTCCGACCCTGATTCAGGAGCAGAATTCGTACGCCGGCCTGACCAACAAAGTACTGGCCCGCTGGGCGGAGCGAATCTGCGTGGCGTATCCGGGTATGGAAGCGTTCTTTCCCGCCGAAAAAATCCGGATGACGGGTAATCCGGTTCGGAAGGACATTCAGTTTGCCGATCAGCAGTTAAACGCCGGCCTGACGCTTTTCGATCTGCAAGGTAATCGCCCGACGGTGCTGGTCATTGGTGGAAGCCAGGGGGCCCGTACGCTGAACGAAAGCATGGAGCCCGCCCTGCGCCGGTTTGTCGATGCAGGGGTGCAGGTCGTCTGGCAGACAGGCCCGGCGTTCATCGAACGGGCGCGGGCCGCCGTTGCTGCCGTGAACTCGCCCCTTGTGAAAGCCTACGATTTCATCTATGACATGGATAAAGCCTATGCCGTGGCCAGCGTCGTGGTGTCTCGCGCCGGCGCGTTGTCGGTATCGGAACTGTGTCTGGTCGGGCGACCGGCCATTCTGGTACCGTTTCCGGCGGCATCGGAAGATCATCAGACCAAAAACGCGATGAGCCTTGTAGAGCGTAATGCGGCTTTGCTGGTTCGGGATCAGGTTGCCCGCAACGAGTTGGTAACGAGTACGTTGAGCCTACTCAACGATGCTGCCAGACGGACACAGTTAAGTACCCAGATCCGGACATTGGCCAGGCCCAATGCCGCCCGGGAGATTGCCGAAGAAGTGATCAACTTAAAAAAATAAGGAGGAAAGGGAGGATAGGAGAAAAGGAGAAGGGTTATGTATTCGCTTTCCTCCTTCCTCCCTTTCCTCCTCTCCTCCCTCACACTTATGACCTTAGACACGTTCAAGTACATTTATTTTCTCGGTATCGGGGGAATTGGCATGAGTGCGCTGGCCCGCTGGTTTCGCATCAACGGATACGAAGTGGCCGGGTATGACAAAACCCCGACGTCGCTTACCAACACCCTCCAGTCAGAAGGAATGGCAATTCACTTCTTGGAATCGGTTGAGTCAATTCCGGTAGCGTTTCGGGAGAACCCGGCTCAAACGCTCGTGATCTACACGCCCGCCGTACCGAAAGAGCACAAGGAATACGTCTATTTGCTGGAAAATGGCTTCACTATCCAGAAGCGCTCGCAGGTGCTGGGGTTGCTGGCTGGGCAGATGAAAACGGTGGCGGTGGCCGGAACGCACGGCAAAACTACCACCTCATCGATGGTTGCGCATATCCTGCGGCATGCGGGTGTCAACTGCGCGGCTTTTCTGGGCGGCATCACCAACAACTACGGCACCAACTTCCTGCTCAACGAACCCGCCGACGACATTCGGTCGGTAGTCTGCGTCGTCGAAGCGGATGAGTTTGACCGGTCCTTCCTGACCCTGTTTCCGCATCTGGCAATTGTGACATCGACCGATGCCGATCACCTCGATATTTACGGAGCGCACGATGCCGTACTTGAATCGTTCGGCCAGTTTGTGAGTCAGATTGAGCCGGATCGGGGTGGTGAGCCCGGCGTTCTGTTCATGAAAAAAGGATTGTCACTACAGGATAAAACAAAAGCGGCCGTTCGTCAGTATTCGCTGACAGAAGGCGATTACCACAGCCAGAACCTGCGGATTGAGAATGCCTGCTTCGTGTTTGATCTGATGTATCCGCAGGGGGGTATTGCCGATATTCAGTTAGTTGTTCCTGGGTTTCATAACGTCGAAAATGCGGTGGCTGCCGGCGCGGTGGCGCTGCAGCTTGGGGTCGAACCGGCGGCCATACGGTCGGCGCTGAACAGCTACCGGGGAGTCAGACGGCGGTTTGAGTACGTACTGAAAACCGATCAGGCCGTGCTGATCGACGACTACGCGCATCACCCTGCCGAGGTGAAGGCGTTCCTGTCGTCGGTGAAAGCGCTGTATCCCGACCGTGAGTTGACGGCGGTGTTTCAGCCGCACCTGTATTCCCGAACGCGCGACTTTGCGGATGGCTTTGCCGAGAGCCTGTCGCTGGCTGATCAGGTGATTTTGCTGGACATCTACCCGGCCCGCGAACAGCCCATCGAAGGCGTTACGTCG
The DNA here is from genome assembly GCF_003583365.1 of Fibrisoma montanum. GTDB lineage: Bacteria > Bacteroidota > Bacteroidia > Cytophagales > Spirosomataceae > Fibrisoma > Fibrisoma montanum. The sequence goes on along the minus strand of NZ_QXED01000001.1, from coordinate 721,751 downwards.
GACCTGATCCTGCGAAATGTTCAGGCTCCGTCGAAGCGGCAGTGTACCAAAGAAGAATTAGTTAACTTAGTACAGGAAATGAAGCCGTCCTTACTTGTAACCATTGGGGCTGGAGACATTGATCAACTGTTGCCAACGTTAAAAAGCGCATTACTAGGCCAATAAATAAAAATATTTGTATGCTCAGATAGCTTATTTCCAGATGTTTTCTACCTTTAATTCAACCAAAAAATGGCTAGTGATCGCTGGAGGGCTATTTTTGCTGTTCGGATTGATCGCTTTTACTGAAGTTCGGCACGGGCAGAAGCGGGTGCAGTCGGTCGTTGTTCGGTTGAACGAGATCGATGGCCACAAATTTCTGACGCGACGCGACGTAACGGGATACCTGACCAACCAGGGGGCTGACCCGATCAGTGGGAGAGATTATTCGGATGTTGACCTTCGGCGGCTGGAGCAGCGATTGCTTCAGCATGGTCTGGTGAAAAGCTGCCAGATTGCCCGTGATCTGGAAGGAAACCTGATCGTGACGGTCGAGCAGCCGCGCCCGTTGGCTCGGTTAATGACGTACCACGATGGAGGGGTGGTGTCTGGGCAGTATGTTAGCGAAGAAGGGCGGGTTTTTCCGGTGTCGATGAATTACACGGCCCGGGTGCCCATTCTGACCGGCCGCTATTTTGAGAAAAACCGGTCGTTGTCAAATGAACGGAACCGGCCGCTGCTGATGCTGCTGAAAGCCGTTTATGACGATCCGTTCTGGCGGGCGCAGATCGCCGAATTGTCGGTCGATGCGCAGGGCGGGGTGACGATGTGGCCGCAGATCGGAAAACACCGGATCGAATTCGGACCACCGGTCGATCTGGAGGCTAAGTTGAAGAAACTAAAATTATTTTATACAAAGGTGCTTCCTCTGAAGGGCTGGGAGCGATACAGTCGGGTAAGTGTGCAGTACCGAAACCAAATTGTGTGCGAATGACGACAGGCATTGATGATAAGATAGTGGTGGGGCTTGACATTGGCAGCACGAAAGTATGCGCTGTGGCAGGCCGTGTTTTACGTCATAAAGACCACGAAACGCTCGAAGTATTGGGCGTAGGCGAAACATTTCTGGCCGACGGGGTCGCCAAAGGGTCCGTCGTCAACGTGAATAATACGGTCGAAGCCATTCGGCGGGCCGTTCGGGAGGCTTCCAACCAATCGAATCTCAACATTCAGCTCGTTAACGTCAGCTTCAGCGGCTCGCACGTAACGTCGGTTAAGTCGAGCGGCAGCATCACCCGCAGTTCCTCGGGCGATGAGGTACAGATGGAAGATATCGACCATCTGCTGAGCGATATGTACCGTACCACTATCCCGGCCGACAAAGAGATTATCCACGCGCTGCCGATGGACTTTGTTGTCGATGGAGAAACCAACGTGCAACAGCCTGTGGGCCGTAACGGGGTTAAGCTGGGTGCCGATTTTCAGTTAATCGTCGCTCAGGCGAATGCTGCCCGCAACGTACGGAAATGCATCTCGCGCAATAACCTGATGCAGGATACCATGATGCTCTCGGCACTGGCGTCGGGGCTGGCCGTACTGACTGACGAAGAAAAATATGCCGGTGTGGCGCTCGTCGATATCGGCGGAGGCACAACCGAAATGGCTATCTATCACCGGAACGTACTGCGCCACGTAGCGGTGTTCCCCTGGGCGGGCAACAGCGTTACGGCCGACATCCAGAGTGGCTGCAAAGTACTGCCGCAGCAGGCCGAGCAGTTGAAGCGGAAGTTTGGAAATGCCAACCCCACGGAGTACAAACTCAACGAGGTGGTGGCGGTACCCGGCCTGAGCAACCGCAAGCCGAAAGATGTACTGTTAAAAAACGTAGCGGTCATCATCGAGGATCGTCTGCGCGAGATTGCCTCTCTGGTTCAGGCCGAAATCATCCGGTCGGGCTACGACGGAAAACTGCTCGGCGGTATCGTCCTGACGGGTGGGTCGGCGCTGATTCCGGGCGTGGAACAGATATTCCAGCGCGTAACGGGAATGGAAGAAGTACGGGTTGGCTATCCCGAACACCTGGAGCCCAACCCCCGCGCCGATCTGGTGGGCGATCCAGCCTACGCAACGGCCGTTGGCCTGGTGTGGGCCGGCTACAAAACCATCGATAACCGCATATCATTCATCAGCGATCCAGGACGCTCGGTCTATAACGAAGATCCCACGCCTGTGCGGCCTGCGTACAGCCCACCGGCGCCGACCGCCACACGGGAACGGGAGCGTGAACGAGAGAAAGCGCCTGAGAAAGAACCTGAAAGCAATGGGCTACTGGCCTGGCTCAAGAAAGCAGTCCGGCCCATTCGTGGCAGTGAAACCGACACCTATTGATGATTCGCACCGTATGAACCGGCCTGACAGCCGGTTACGTGTATCAGGCAGATTCTAGACATAAAAAAGAAGATTCCACCCAAGACATTATGCATAGTCAGGGATATAGATTTGAAATACCGGATGATAATCCAACGATCATCAAGGTAATTGGTGTAGGGGGCGCAGGGGGCAATGCGGTTAAGCACATGTTTAAAATGGGTGTGCAGGACGTTAATTTTGCTGTCTGTAACACTGATCGCCAGGCGCTTACGAGTAACCCGGTACCAACCAAACTGCAGCTAGGCGATGGGTTGGGGGCTGGTACTGATGCAGACGAAGGCGAAAAGGCAGCCCGGGCGAGCATCGAGGAAATCCGGCATCTGCTGGCACCCCCGGTCAAGATGGTGTTCATCACGGCCGGGATGGGGGGCGGTACGGGAACCGGGGCGGCTCCGGTGGTGGCCGAGGTAGCCCGTGAAATGGGGTTGCTGACGGTGGCTGTCGTAACGGCTCCCTACAAGTACGAAGGTACCGACAAGAAAGAACAGGCTATGCGCGGTATCGAAAAGCTCAAAAAGAGCTGTGATACGGTGCTGGTCGTGCTGAACGATAAACTGGCCGAGCTGCACGGCAAACTTCGGTGGAAAGAGGCTTATGCCCACGCCGACAACGTGCTGGCGAACGCAGTAAAAAGTATTGCCGAAATCATCACTACCCAGGGCGATATCAACGCTGACTTTGCCGACGTAAAGAAGGTGCTTGATAAAGCCGGACAGTCGGTGATGGGATCGGCCGAGGCCGACGGGGAGGATCGGGCGCTGCTGGCCATTGAAGCCGCGCTAAACTCACCGCTGCTCAACGACCGAGATATCCGGGGGGCCAAGCGGGTGCTGCTCACGATTGCATCCAGCCCGGAACACGATATGCTGCTCGATGAGCAAACGCTCATTTCGGAGTATATCGTTAACAAAATCGGTACCGAAGCCCGTATGTTCAAGTTTGGAGCCATTACCGACAAGGAACTAGGCAAAAAACTTCGGGTGACCATCATCGCGGCTGGTTTCGAAACAACCAATAATCTGGGCGAAACGCTGTCGACGGGTCTGCCGATTGACGCCGAGGAACAGGAAGACGAAGCGGTGGAGGATGAACTGGAAACCGAGCCAGTTGAAAGCAGTCTCGACATGGACGATGCGCAGCCGGAACTGGTAGAGGTGGAGCCGGAGCCCGTAGCGCCAACGCCGGTGGCGGTTAGTCCACAGAGTGAGAGTGTGCGCTGGGAAACCGGATACACCACCGAACAGACCATTATTCGTCCTGACCAGTCGAACGGTCAGCGGCTGAACCCTGAGGTCAATGTTGATACGCTGGAACTGCTCGACGATGAACGGCCGGACGATGCGGACCTGATCAAACGCACAATTGATACGTTCGTGAAAGGTCAATACAACAGCAATGACCTCGACACGCCGACGTATCTGCGTAACAAAACCCAACTGTATCAAACGCCAATGCTACCCGAACATGAGTTCATTCGGGCACGGCTGAACGACTAAGTTAACAAGATCCTGGGCGTGGGGCTAAGGGCAGGGGATCGACAGTTCCTGTGCCCTTAGCCCCACGCCCTTTGCCAATCCCCATGACTGCCGATCAGGTAAAGGAAGCGCTGCTGGCGCTGGAACAGCCCGAACGGGCGTCGTTTGTAGCCCGGTATTTTAAAACAAGACCCGGAGAATACGGCGCCGGAGACCAGTTTCTGGGTCTGTCGATGCCCCAACAACACGCGCTGGCCCGGCAGTACGTTGCGCTGCCCATCGAGGAAACCGAAAAGCTGGTTCAGGACCCTTTCCACGAGTGCCGAATGGTCGGATTACTGATCTGGGTCAACCAGACACGGCGGGCCAGGCACGTACAACAGCAACAAATTCTGGACGCCTACCTGGCTAATCGTCTGTTTGTTAACAACTGGGACCTGGTCGATTCGTCGTGCCCGGCCATTGTTGGAGAAACGTTGTTTACCCAGGAGCGATCAGTGCTGTATGATCTGGTTTGTGAAGACCACCTCTGGAGCCAGCGGATAGCGATGGTAGCCACCCTGGCGTTTATCCGGAACGGGCAGTTTGCGGATACGTTTGCGCTTGCAGAACGGCTGCTTGGCCATACGCATGACCTGATCCATAAGGCAACTGGCTGGATGCTGCGCGAGGTAGGCAAACGTAACCCCGACGCCCTCGATGAGTTTCTGCACGATCACATTCGGCAGCTCCCCCGAACCGCTCTGCGCTACGCCATTGAACGCTACGAGCCGGCTCGCCGACGTTACTATCTTGCGCTGTGACCACCCGACAGTTTTTTCTTAGTATCTTTACCGGTCATTTACAGATCCGGTCAGTGAACCGTAACCTGTAAACCACAAACTGAAAACTGGCAAATGTCTTGGTTCGTCCGAAAAGATAAGGGTATTCAGACCCCGACCGAAATGAAGCGGGAAGCTCCCGATGGGTTGTGGTACCAATGTCCAAACTGTAAGAAAATCATGCATACGCGGGAGCATAAGCTGAATGCCTATACCTGCGTACACTGTAACTACCACGAGAAAATTGGTTCCGATGCTTATTTCAGCATCCTGTTCGACGAAAACCAGTTCGTTGAGCTGGATGCAACGATGACGTCGGCGGATCCGCTGAAGTTTACCGATACCAAGCCTTACCCGGATCGGCTGCGGACGACCATCAATAAAACCGGTCTGAAAGACGCGGTTCGCACGGCATACGGCCCCATGAACGACATAACGGTGACGATTGCCTGCATGGACTTTGGCTTCATCGGTGGCTCAATGGGATCGGTGGTGGGCGAGAAGATTGCCCGTGCTATCGACCATGCGTTACAAAATAAGACGCCGTTCCTGATGATTTCACGGTCGGGGGGAGCCCGGATGATGGAGGCTGGTTTCTCGTTGATGCAGATGGCTAAAACATCGGCCAAGCTGGCATTACTGTCGGAGGCTGGATTGCCGTATGTTTCACTGCTGACTGATCCTACAACGGGGGGCGTAACGGCTTCGTATGCTATGCTCGGTGATTTTAACATTGCTGAACCCGGCGCTCTGATTGGTTTTGCCGGTCCGCGTGTCATTCGCGAAACCATTGGTACGGACCTGCCCAAAGGATTCCAGAGTGCAGAGTTTGTGCTCGAACATGGTTTTCTCGACTTCATCGTTGATCGTAAAGACCTGAAAGACAAGCTGTCGAGCTTGTTCAAGATGTTGCAGTAAGAAGGAGAAAGGCAGGAGGGAGGAAAGGAGGAAGGAATTCGCAACTACTAATTTTCTCTCCTTTGTTCCCTCTTCCCTTTCCACCCTTTTCTCCTTTCTCTTATGCGCCTTGTCTCCCATCCGGTTCTGTGCAACTACTACGTGACGTACCGCTGCAATGCGACCTGTAATTTTTGCGATATATGGGAGCGGCCCTCACCCTACGTCACCCTTGAAAACGTACGGGAAAACCTGAGGGATTTGAAACGGCTGGGCGTTCGGGTCGTTGATTTTACGGGTGGCGAACCCCTGCTGCACCGTCAGTTGCCCGACCTCCTGCTGGAAGCCAAACAGCTTGGCTTCATCACAACCATCACGACGAACGGATTACTTTACCCAAAGTACGCCGAACGGCTGCGGGGGCTGGTCGATATGCTGCACTTTTCGCTCGACTCGCCAATTGCCGAAGAGCATGACCGATCGAGGGGCGTACCGTGCTTCGACAAAGTCATGGAATCCATCGCTATAGCCCGGCGACTTGGCGAACGGCCCGACATTCTGTTTACTGTGTTTGAGCATAACGTTGCCCAGATCAGGCAGCTGCACGAAGAAATCTGCCTGCCCAACAACCTGGTGCTGATCCTGAATCCCGTATTTGAGTATAATACCGTTGAGACAGGCGAACGATTTTCGGAAGCTGCTCTCCAGCAGATGACCTGGTGGGGACGGCAGAAAAACGTCTATCTCAACGATGCGTTTATTCAGCTTCGTCGCGATGGGGGCAACCACACTGACGACCCCGTTTGCCGCGCTGCCAGCACGACGCTGGTGATTTCGCCGGAAAACAAGCTGGTATTGCCCTGCTACCACCTGGGGCTGAAAGACATTGCCATCGACGGCCAGCTGTACGAGCTCTACCGCTCCGACGAAGTGCAGAAGCTGGTGGCGCTGGAAGGCCGTCTGCCGGCCTGTGAAGGTTGCGCCATCAACTGCTATATGCAGCCGTCGTTCGCTGTTGAGATCAACAAATACTGGTGGAAGGCCCTCCCCAGCACCCTGAAATACAATCGGGTGAAGGGTACGTGGAAGCAGCTGTTCTAATCTTATTTCTTCAGAATTTTCTCGGCTATCGTCCGGCCGTTTACCTCCGTGTGCAGGATGTACGTACCGGCCGACAAGCTTTCCAGATCGATTAGCTGCTCATGGCGTCGGGCGGGGCCGTTGAAGCGTAGTTCGTGAATCAGCCGACCGCCAATGTCCCGTAACTGGGCACTGGGCACTATGGCTTTTCGACTTTGAATGGTCACCCACAGCCGACTTTCAACCGGGTTGGGAAAGACAACCAACTCTATGTCAGCATCGGTGTATTCGGGCAGCGCCGTAATAATCCCACCAAATGCCCCTTCGATGGCTGGTTCGTAGGGCGGAGTAGGGGTGGGCGTACCGGGTCGATCCTCAACAAATAGGGTAATTTCGTGAATGGTGCGACTGATGGTTACGCCGTTGCGCCATTCGTCGATAGCAATCGAGATCACGTACCGACCGAGTTCAACGGGTGAATCCCAGACCAGCGTGCCGGTGCGACTATTTATTCTGAACGTGCCCTGTCGGGTAGCGTCGTTTGGAAACTGATACGTAGTAGCCGTTCGCTGTTCACACGAAGTCAATGACGTGGTCGTAAGCGCACGAACGAGCCCATACACCAGGCTGTCTCCCTCCGCGTCGGTAGCCTGCAAATTAATGGTAGCGCGCTGCCGGGCAGCCAGTCGGAAACCGGTTGCCGGCACGGACACGGCCGGCGTTTGATTGACAAGCTGGCTGTTAATTAACAGGGTCGTACTGAGCGTAAAAGGCAGCAGGTCTGCCCGGGGTAAATTTCGGGCCTCAGTACGGTTAGGAATGGTAGTTGTGACTACAAACGAACCTGGTCCTGCATACGTGTGCTGCGTTTGATACACGTTCAGGCTGGCAACGCGGTCAGTTACCAGCTGCCGTGTGGCCCGGGTGATGGTACGCGTGGTACCATCACCGAAGCAGATCTGTATGATGTTGACGTCGTCGGCGGCTGCCCGGCCGTAAACTTCATCTAAATACAACGTCACAACGATGTCATATTGAAGCGATGTAGGAGAGACGCGTTTCGCCTGAACATAACCGCCCAGGATATGGGTAGCGTATGTCTGAATGCTCATGAGCACCAGGCACAGACAGATAAAGAGTTTCATAACAGGTCAGGAGAGAAGGATGAACAGCTGGCTTTCAGTTTCCTAACTTGAAAAATCTACACAGACATATACCGTACAGCAGGTTACAGCAAGTAATTTATTAAGCGGTAGTTTTGCCACTGAAGCGGTTATAATTAGCCTAAATGCCTAGTTTTACGCTTTTCATCAGTTACTATGCTTTACACACCTTCGCAGGCGGCTGAACTACCCGCGGGTGGTTTCCGTCACCTCCTGGTTGAGCACAGCGATCACGTACTGACCATTACGCTCAATCGGCCGGAAAAGAAGAATGCCCTTAACCAAACGCTGCTTACCGAACTAGCTTTTGCACTTCACTATGCCCACTATACGAAGGCTATCTGGATGGTGGTGCTGGCAGCCGCGGGCGATACGTTCTGCGCCGGTATGGACCTGAAAGCGCTTTCGACTGGTGAGCAGGAGTTGCCTGCGGTTCCGCCACCGTCCGGTCCGGTTCGGTTAGGTGAACTGATGGCTGGGTTGCACAAACCCTGTATTGCCCGGGTGCAGGGGCCGGTCTACGCCGGGGGTTTTTTGCTGGTTGGCGGCTGTACCTACGTAGTAGCGGCCGGGTCAGCTACGTTCAGCCTGCCCGAAGTGAAGCGTGGGCTGTTCCCGTTTCAGGTGCTGGCGGTGTTACTGGAGATCATGCCCGCCCGCACGGCCCTCGATCTTTGTCTGCGGGCCAGGGTGCTGTCGGCCGCTGATGCGATGGCTGTAGGGCTGGTAACAACCGTTGTGCCGGCCGCAGAACTGGATGCCGAAGTGGCGCGGATTACTAATGAGTTGAAGCAGTATTCGCCAACGGCTATGCAATTCGGCCTACGGGCGTATCAACAAGTAAAAAGCCTGCCACCGGATCAGCAGCAGGCCTTTCTGCACGAGCAGTTTCAACAGATTCAGCAGACCGCCGATGCCAGGGAAGGCATGGCGGCTTTTCTGGAAAAGCGCGCACCAAACTGGAGCGGTGAGTAATGGCTATAAATCCGGACAGTTGTCGCGTCGGCGGGTATCGATGATGCTCTGGATTTTCCAGCCACCGTTCAGTTTGACCAGCGTAAAGGCATTGACTCCGCAATGGCTCTTTTTCTGGTTGTAGTAAAACGTGTAGGGCGTCCAGGCCGTAGCCAGCTCACCATCAATTTTGATTTCCATGCCCGACAGCCGTTCGTCGAGGGCGCCCGGTGCCTGTTTGCCAACAGAAGCAATGAAGCCAGGAATGGCATCCTGCCGGACCGCCACAACGCCCTCTTTGTTTTTGGCGATGCTTTGCAACGTAGCGTTTGGCGCAAAGACCGATTTGAACAGAGTCGTGTCTGCTTTGCGCATGCCGTCGAACATGTTGGTAATGGTGGTGCGAACGGCTTGTTCTTCCCCGGATTGGGCGATGGCTGCTGAGCAGATTAAGAGATTAACCAGGAGTAGAATGGCTTTCATGGAATGCGTTGGTTACGGCCGATAACAAAGTATAAGATGGCCCCCAGAAATGGAAAAAGAAGAATGACCAGCACCCAAACAAGCTTATCGTTGCCATGGAACGAACTGCGAAGGGCGTCAATGAGAGCAATGAGCGGCAAGAGGATGAAAAATCCCAGAATAGCCAGTACGAAGAGCAGTTCGATGCCTCCTAATCCGATGAAAAGCTCCATGAGTTACTTGTTTTGGGTGTGCGGTTCAAGATAGCCGTTCAGCCATGAAAATAAAAATAGGTTTACACAGACGGTTAATCTGGTAAACCTATTTTCTGCTCAAGGGGAGTTATCTAGATGTACTGATTGATGATGGCCTCGAACAGCTCCTGCTTGCCGCTGATCTGCCGCGGCTCGCCCTGCTCCAGTGCATACTGCCGCAGATCCGCCAACGTCAGCTCGCCCCGCTCAAAACGTGCCCCCTCACCACTGTCATAGCTCGCGTACCGCTCCGACCGCAGCTTCCGGTACGGCGACTTCTCCAGGATGGCCTCCGCCACGATCGCGGCCCTGGCAAAGGCGTCCATGCCCCCGATGTGCGCAATGAACAAGTCCTCCAGGTCGGTCGAGTTCCTCCGCGTCTTGGCGTCGAAGTTCACCCCGCCCGACTTCAGACCACCCGCTTCCAGGATCACCAGCATCGCTTCGGTCAGCTCATAGAGGTCCATGGGAAACTGATCCGTGTCCCAGCCGTTCTGGTAGTCGCCCCGGTTGGCATCGATCGAGCCCAGCATGCCCGCATCAGCCGCCACCTGCAGCTCATGGGCAAAGGTGTGGTTGGCCAGCGTGGCGTGGTTGGTCTCGATGTTCAACTCAAAGTCGTCCTGCAACCCGTGCCGGTTGAGGAAGCCCACCACCGTGGCCGCATCAAAGTCGTACTGGTGCTTAGAGGGCTCCATGGGCTTGGGCTCGATGTAGAAGGCCCCCTTGAAGCCCTGCTGGCGGGCGTAGTCCCGGGCCATCTGCAAAAAGCGGCCCAGGTGCTCGGTCTCCCGCTTCATGTTGGTGTTCAGCAAGGACATGTAACCCTCACGGCCCCCCCAGAAGGTGTAGCCCGAGCCGCCCAGCTCGATGGTGGCATCGATGGCGTTCTTGACCTGCCAGCCCCCGTGGGCCAGCACGTGGAAGTCGGGGTTGGTGGCCGCCCCGTTCATGTAGCGCTCATGGGAGAAGAGGTTGGCCGTGCCCCAGAGCAGCTTGACGCCACTGGCGGCCTGCTTCTGTTTGGCGTAGTCGACGATGGCGCGGAAGTTGGCTTCGAACTCGGCGTTGGATCGGCCTTCGGGGGCGACATCGACATCGTGGAAGCAGTAGAACTCGATGCCCATCTTGGTGATGAACTCGAAGGCGGCATCCATCTTGTGGTGGGCGGCTGCCAGGGGGTCGTTGGCTGCCAGGGCATCCCAGGGGAAGTGCTTGGTGCCGGGTCCGAATGGGTCGTTGCCAGTGCCGCAGAAGGAGTGCCAGTAGGCGACGGCAAAGCGGAAAAGGTCCTTCATGGGCCGTCCCAGGATGAGTCGGTTGGGGTCGTAGACCTTGAAGGCGAGGGGGTTGTCGGAGTCACGCCCTTCGAAGGCAATGGGCTTGTCGACAAAGGGGAAGTAGGCCGTATCGCCCAGTGTAAGCTTAATTTCAGACATGTGTTCAGCGGAAATTTTAGGGTATTAAGGCGGTTAAATTACGGCCTTTACTCATAAGTCGGACAGGAAGTTTCTTTACGGGGTTAGTGTACGAGCAGGCTTTATTTTTGATTTACCCTGTTCGCTCATGGCGCGGCTATCCTGACGGATCATTTTTTTGATGTACTCAACCCAGCGAAACCTTATCGCACGTCAATCTTTATCTATGGAGCCCTGTCGAACGTTCGTGAGTCATAGTCAGCTCAGTTTCTACCAGCCAAAAGGGTAAGCCTGTAAATCATTATTCTCGTTTATTAATGGAACTGTATGGCAAATCTCTAATGCGCATTTTGTCTTCTTCAATAATGATAAGTGCTCCTCTTGTTAAGGCTGGTTCGATAGATGACCAGTTAGCCGTCATTATTGTAAAAAAGCGTTCGGTGCTAATCTGTGAATTCTGAATATAACGACAGATGGCTTAGTGCTGCCTGTGAAAGAAAGCAACGTATCAAAATCGTTATCGTGTGTTAAAACAACTTCGTCATTACGCGTCGCTTCCTGCAAAATGGCTGAATCACTGGAGGTTGGCTCCATACAAGCTGGTACCCAGCGGTAAGAGTGCCCCAGGGACTCCAATTGCAAACCAAGTGAGGGCGGCATGTTCACATCAAGCAGAAACTTCATTATCAAGCTGCTTTCTGGAGAAGAAAGAAATTTTCCTGAAGCATATCGGCCGAAAACGACAAGGCTTCAAAAATATCTTCTCGCTCCAAGAAGGGAAATTCCTGAAGCAAGCATTCGTATGTTATACCGCTGCTTAAATAATCCAGTAATGAAGCTACTGGAAATCGAAGACCACGAATACACGGTTTTCCGGAGCAAACTTCCGGGTCAATCGTGATTCGCGAGTACCGTGGATGAGTGTATTTCATAGCTGATTTTACCAAAAAGAACTAAAGCGTCATCAGTTTTTCCAGCCACCGTTCGTACGCATCGGTGAACCGCGCCTGGTCCCGGATGTCGGCATCAATCGTTTTCGTTACGTGCAAACCTACGAACGCTTCATCGCGATTTTTGTAGTAGCCTAGTCCCAGGCCGGCTCCGCGGGCGGCTCCCTGCGCACCATCGGTGTTGTAGAGTTGAATTTCAGCGCCGGTCAATGTCGCCAGCGTATCGCGGAAGAGTGGGCTCAGGAACATGTTGGCCTCCCCGGCCCGAATGGTTTTGAGCCCCACACCGACCTGCTCCATCACCTTGATGCCGTAGTATAGTGCAAAGACAATGCCCTCCTGCGCAGCCCGAACCAGGTGCGGCAGCCCGTGGCGGGTCAGTTGCAGGCCGTGGAACGAAGCGCCCAGGTCGCGGTTTTCGAGTACCCGCTCAGCACCGTTGCCGAAGGGCAGGCAAACCAGGCCGTCGGCACCCACCGGCGCGTGGGCGGCAATGGTGTTCATATCGGCGTAGCTCACCGAATTGCGAAGCAGCTGATTACGTAGCCAACTGTTCAGAATACCTGTTCCATTAACGCACAGCAATACGCCATACCGCGCAGCTTCGGGTGTACTGCTAACGTGCAGGAACGTATTGACCCGCGACTGCGCATCATATTCGGCCTTGTCGCTGACACCGTACACTACCCCCGACGTACCGGCCGTGGCCGCGATCTCACCTGGTTCGAGGACATTGAGCGAGAATGCGTTGTTGGGCTGATCGCCGGCCCGGTACGTAACGGGCGTACCGGCAGCCAGTCCCAGTTCAGCAGCGGCCTGAGTGTTCAGTTGCCCCTGCTCAGCAAATGTCGGCCGGATCGTTGGGATAAGCGACGAATCGAAACCGTAGTAATCAAGCAGAAAATCGGCGGGCTGGCTCTGCTGAAAATCCCAGAAAATCCCTTCCGACAGCCCCGATGCGGTCGTCACGATCTCGCCGGTCATCCGGGCTGCCAGATAATCGCCGGGGAGCATGAATTTATCTACCTGCGCGTACACATCCGGTTCGTTGGCTTTCACCCACGCCAGTTTGGCAGCTGTAAAGTTGCCGGGTGAGTTGAGCAGATGCCGCAGCGTTCGGTCGTGGCCAAGGGCGTCGAAGGCCCGGTTACCGTACGGAACGGCCCGGCTGTCGCACCAGATGATGGACGGACGCAGTACGTTCAGGTGTTTATCAACCACAACCAGCCCGTGCATCTGGTACGAGATGCCGATGGCTTTCACGGCCTCCGGGGCTACCCCCGCCTGCCGGATAACCGCTTTAGACGCCTGACAGGCGTTTTGCCACCAGGCCTCGGGATTTTGCTCAGCGAAGCCCGGTTGCGGAGCGTCGATGGCCATTTCGGTTTCAGGGAAAAAAGCGGTGGCTACGGCTGTGCCGGTTTCGGCGTCTAAGAGGCAGGCTTTGACGGATGAACTGCCCAGATCGAATCCAAGAAAATACATTGGTAAGGAGGTTTACAGGTTTTGGTTTACGGTTGAGCGTAGCAAACAGCCAGTACACCATTCCAAATGGCCGTAAACCGATTGCAAAATACGCAATCCACCACAGACCTCCACATCGGCCACTCCCTCGAACTCTATCAGCCGCTGCGGAAAGCGTTGCGGGTTTTCGTTTCTTTGTGGTCTGAACCAGTGTTTTTACCCCTATGAGTCCAGTGCTGGACATGACCATCGACGAGCTGTTCGACCAGTTCGATTCCCTGCGTGTGTTAATTGTTGGCGATGTAATGCTCGATTCGTACGTATGGGGACGCGTTGAACGGATTTCGCCCGAAGCACCCGTACCCGTCGTAACGGTTCAACGCCGGGAGCTTCGGCTGGGTGGTGCGGGCAACGTACTGCTCAACGTACAGGCGTTGGGGGCCGAAGCGATCATCTGCTCGGTGATCGGCACCGATGGACCGGGCGACATGCTCGAAGGCCAGCTTTGCGACCGGGGACTGAACTGCGATGGACTGATCCGTTCGGATTCACGTATTACAACGATTAAAGAGCGGATCATTGCCGGATCGCAGCAGGTGGTCCGGGTCGATACCGAAACGGACAAACCTATTACCGCTGAGGAGCAGGCGAAGCTGGTGGCAAAAGCCAAAGAGCTCATTCCAACCTGCCATGTCATCATCTTTGAAGATTATGACAAAGGCGTTCTAAGCAAAGACGTCATCGCTGAGATAACCGACTTTGCCAACGAAAAAGGCATCCCGACGGTTGTTGACCCCAAGAAGCGAAACTTTCTGGCGTACCACAACGCCACCCTTTTCAAGCCGAACCTAAAAGAACTGCGCGAAGGGCTTAAGTTCGATTTTGAGGTTGATAATGCCGACGAATTTCACATGGCGGTCAATCAGTTGAAAGCGCAGCTCAACCTGAAGGGGGCACTCATTACGTTGTCGGAGCGGGGGGTATTTATTGACTACAACGGCGAACAGCACCGGCTTCCGGCCCACGTTCGGCAGATTTCCGACGTATCGGGCGCGGGCGATACGGTAATCAGTATTGCTGCCTGCTGCGTAGCGCTGAAACAGCCGCCCCAGATAATCGCGGGCCTATCGAATCTTGGGGGCGGCTTAGTCTGCGAATCCGTAGGGGTCGTGCCTATCGACAAGGCCTTGCTGAAAGCAGAAGCAAAGGAAAAGTTGTAGGTGACCAGTCTTTGTTCCTGGTAGTCGATCCGAGCGTTTGCGGCACAAACTGTGCCCAGCTCAACTGGAATCTCGTACAGTTGAATCCAATCCATTTTTGCGTTAAACTTGTTGTCACTCAGGCGTATCTTTTATCGAATTAGTGTAAGTGCTTTTATGAGTTGAGGTGTCTAGTAAGTGAACGGCCCAGCAGCCTGGTTCCGCTCCCTTATTCTGCAAATCTTAACCAGCAAAAGCATGACGCTTGCGTGTACTCTTTACTCCAAACCTGGCCTACAGCACCTGGTCGTCCGGTTATTTCTCGCTTATCTTCTTTTATCAGTGTTGCCGTCCAGCCTACGGGCGCAGGAAGATACGTACCACCAAAACCTACGGGCTGAGCTTCAATCGCAGTATGGGATAACCGGCGGCAGCTGGGCGTTTTCGCCGAACGTCGCGACGACCACCAGCGCTATGGGTGGGGGTACGGTGATCCCGGTCAGCGGGCAACCGTTTAGTTCGGCCCGGTCGTTAACGGTTACTACGGTTCCTGCCAACCCCTGGAATGCCAGTATGTCGCTGCCTACGTCGGCTTCCATTGCCTCGGGCGATAGGCTGCTGCTTGTCTTCTGGGCACGTACCGAATCGGCCAATGGCGTTTCTACGGCCACGGATTCAACGCGTTTTGGCTTGGCCGTCTTCGCCTTTGAGAAGAAAAGCGGCAACTTTCGCAAAGACCTGAACTTCGAACAGCGCGTGGTGGGTGGTCGCTGGAAGCGCTACGTCTTACCGTTCACGGCCGGGGAGGCTTACCCGGTAGCTGGCGCCGGACTGGGTTTCCAGTTGGGTTTTCAGCAACAGACCGTTCAGGTTGGCGGGGTTGCTTTGCTCAACTTCGGGCAGAATCCGCCCGTACAGCTTCCTACGGTGAGCCATTCAGAGTATGCAGGCATGGAAGATTCGGCGCCCTGGCGGGCTGAAGCTAACGAGCGCATCGACAGGTACCGGAAGGCCAATCTGGCCGTCAAGGTTACTTCTCAGCGAGGACAGGTGCTCCCCGACGCTCAGGTAACCGTCGAAATGATACGCCATCAGTACGCATTCGGTACGGCTATTAACGAGACGCTGCTCTCGTCGTTCAGAACGTCAGCGCCTAATGCCAGTACGAACGCTACGTACGAAAGTAAGCTGTTCAATCTGGATGGTAAGGGCCATGGCTTCTCTGAACTTGTTTTTGAGAATGGACACAAATGGGTTAACTGGGAATTCCTGTCGGCCGACTCCCGGCAGCGACGCCATAACGTCGTGAAGGCGCTGAACAGTCAGGGCGTTCGGGTGCGCGGTCACGTCCTGGTCTGGCCCGGTTGGGGCAACTCACCAGCCGACCTACGTACCAAAGGCACTGCCACGCCCCCGGATCTGGCGGGTTTAACTACCCGCATGAACGACCGGGTTACGAGCATGCTGACGCAGCCGGATATAAAAGACATTATTCTGGATTGGGATGTTATCAACGAGCCAACCGGCAACGTAGATATTGCCAATACGTTCAGAGGGTCACCGGGTTATTCGACCGGGCGGGAGGTCTACGTTGATATTTTCAAGAAGGCGGAACAGGTCAACCCCGCCGTGAAGCGGTACATCAACGAAGCCAATGTTACGAATGCGTACGTCAAAAATGACTTTTATCGCCAGATCGTCGGTGAGATCGTACAGGGCGGGGGTAAAGTAGACGGTGTCGGCTTCCAGGCCCATATGCGGTATCTGGTTCCGCCAACCGAAATGTATCAGCATTTCACCGATTTCCACCAGCTTACCAACGGGGGCGCTGTTAAAATTACGGAATACGACAACAAGACGCTGGGCTCTCCGGAACTGGAGGCCAAGTACCTGCGCGACCTGCTAACGATTACGTTCAGTCACCCGGCCAGTGAGGGTTTTCTGATGTGGGGCTTCTGGGATGGCGCTCATTACGCCGGGCGGGCACCCTTATTCGACAGAAACTGGAATCTGAAACCGGAAGGGAAACCATTCATCGATCTGGTTTTCAACGAGTGGTGGACGCCTACAACAACCCTGGGTACCAACTCAGCCGGAGAGGCCGGGCTGCGGGGATTTAAAGGTGATTACAAGATTACCGTCACCCGCGGTGGTCAGCAGATCGTCGATACGGTTCGGCTCGACCGCGATTCTACCTATCTGTTCGCGCTGACGGTGCCCACCACCATTATTCGGCAGCCAGAGAGTGCTTCGGTCGTCTGCGTGGGCGCAGCCGTCAGCGTATCGGTAGCAGCGGAGGGCCCCGTTGATAGCTATCAGTGGTACAAAGACGGCGTGGCACTGACGGGGGTTAGTTCGGCTACGACCGCTGCGCTTTCGCTTTCTGCCGTTGGGGTTGAACAGCAGGGTAATTACACAGTCGTTGTCAACGGGGTCAGCAGCCTGACGTCAACTCCGTTTCAACTGTCGGTGTCGGC
Organism: Fibrisoma montanum; assembly: GCF_003583365.1. GTDB lineage: Bacteria > Bacteroidota > Bacteroidia > Cytophagales > Spirosomataceae > Fibrisoma > Fibrisoma montanum. The sequence continues at coordinate 704,728 of NZ_QXED01000001.1, read as the reverse complement.
ACCCGCCGATGCACCTGACGCCAAGAGCCTGACCGTAACTCAGGGAACGCCCAACGTAGCGCTGTCGGTGTCAAACTGCCCCGGCGTCGTCAGTTGGAACGGGACTGATGGAGAGCCGTCGCTGCCCGTGTCAACAACGGCTACCGGAACGTTCAGCTTCTCGGTAGTCTGCAAAACGGGCTTGTGCGTCAGTCCGGTTACGGTAGCAACCGTAGCTGTTCTGGTGCCTGCTCCGGCAGACCGGCTGAGTGTTCACTACCGGGACGGCGATAACAACCAAACCAGCAACAACATAATTCGACCGTATCTGAAGCTCTATAATACCGGCACCACGGCTGTTCCCTACGGCGAAATCGCGGTACGGTACTGGCTAACGGCCGAAAATTTCGCTCCAATGACTAATCTGTCGGTCTATTGGGCGCAGATTGGCACAAATAAAGTCAGGATGAAGTACGTAGCCCTGCCCCAACCCCGACAGGGAGCCCTCGGCTACATCGAGTACAGCTTCGACGCATCAGCCGGTGAGTTAGCGGCCGGCGGTAATTCCGGCGAAATCCAGACCGGCGTTGCCAAGCAGAACTGGACCAACTTTAACGAAACCGACGATTACTCATTTGTGGCTCAGTCGGCTTATACCCAGACGGAACGCATCACGGTATATCGTAACAATACCCTGATTTGGGGCACCGAACCCCAACCGCTGACGTCCGTTACCGCCCTGAAGGTGTATTCAGAAAACAAAAATGGTAATCCTGCTACCAACCAGATCAGCACGCATCTGAAGGTAGCCAATGAAGGCAACGTACCGGTTGATTACAGCGGGCTAACCATTCGGTACTGGTTCACGGTTGAGGGTGATAAGCCGCTGGTCTATACCGTCGACTACGCTGAATTGGGTAACGCCAACGTAAAAAGCCAGTTCGGTAAACAAAACCGAGCGGGGGCTGATACGTATCTGGAGCTAAGCTTTGCACCGGCTTTGGGGCAGTTGCAGCCCGGCAGTACAACCGGGCTGATTCAGCAGCGGATCAACAAGGGCGACTGGTCGCCGTTCAACGAAGCGGATGATCATTCCTACAAAGCAGCGGGGCCACTGGCCGAAAACGCCCGGATAACGGCCTACCTGAACGGCACACTGGTGTATGGACAGGAGCCAACCGTATCAGGTGCCCGTGTCGGCAGTAGCGACGGCGAGTCGGCCCTGCGCGTAACCGTACTGGGTAACCCCATCGTGGGCGATCAGATCGACGTAGCGGTGAGTGGGGTAGAAGGTCAGCCCCTGCGGCTGTTGGTCACCGACGTGCAGGGCCAGGTTGTGGCGGAATACCAGACCGAGCGGGCGGCTTCGGTCGAGCGGCATCAGTTGTCGGTGAGCTGCAAACCCGCGGGCATGCTGTTGTTGCAGGTAAGCACAAACCGGGAGAAACAAACGATCAAGCTACTCAAGCCTTAATAAAACGAATACTACCTGATTAGGGGGGCAACTGGGCAGCCAGTTTGTTCCCCTATTTGCTTTGAGCGCCTGCCAACGTATCAGGTGGTTGATCCGAAAAAAATAATTGATTAGAATTTAAGTTGTTGATTAACAGCTCGTAACTTATGCTGTTGTTTTAATCATAGTCACCGGTTACAAAATCCAGTCAACGCCATACACTATGAAAGCTGTACAGATACTCTATATAAGCAGCCTGATCATCGGATTAAGTGGCTGCTACGTCATGCAATCAAACGTAACCTCGGAAAGTAAACTAAGTGGTAATCGGAGGGGATTCGTTTCAAAGGCCAAACCTGAAGCGATTCCACAGTCGTTCAGCCGGGTTCTGTTAGTCATACAATCGCGGGAGTCTGCGCACGCCTATGCGAGTCGGTTTGCAGCTACGTTTCCTGAAGAGTATCAGGTTTGTGTAGTCACAATCAATCCCTATGAGCCAGCAAACCATGCCGAAGCGATACGGGAACGTGCCCTTGACTGCCAGAGTGAGGTAGTGCTGACCGTTGAACGTACCTACAAGGGCAAGGTACTATCGCTTGACGCACCCGAGGGAAATGACTTTTCTCAATATCAATTTGAGATGCGCTCTCTGACAACCAACCAGTCTTTCTGGAAAGGAGTGGCTGCTACCAATCCCTTGTCGGGTGATGAGTTCCCTCCCCGGGCAATCGTTTCGCGGTTGCTGCGCGACGGTGTGATCAATGGCCAGATACCAGACCGAAAACTGGTACGTGTTGAAAGCGGACAAGCGGTAGAATAAGCGGGTGTCGTGCGCTATAACCTGCATTGGTCAGGGCAGCTACCCGATTGCGCATGGCGGTCTTCATTCATGCCTCGCTACACGGCTAAGCATCAGCGCATAGCCTACTTCTTTCGATACGCCAGGGGGGCAAGGCCATAGTATTTTTTGAACAGTTTGTTCAGGTGGCTGCTGTCGGTGAAGCCGAAGTCGTAGCTGATCTCCGAAATGCTTTTGTCGCTGAACCGCAGGCGGTTTTCAATCATCTTCAGCTTGTATTTGAGAATGTACTGCTGGAGCGATTCGCCGGTTTGTCCTCTGAAATAGGCGCTTATATAGTTGGCTGACAGGTTAAACCGCTCCGCCAGCCGTTCCAGGCGCAGGGTATCGGGCTCGTGAATGTGCTGACAGATGTAGAGCAATATGTCTTCAATCAGCTTCGCCCTTTTGGTATCCTGAATATCAGTCATCTGTTTGCGCACAATGTTCCGGGCCAGAATGCTCAGAATGGCTTTCATCAGACCGTTGATTATGGCTTCGTCATATGCATTGCCCGGCTGGTATTCGTGCAGTAAAACAATCAGCAGATGGTCGAGCAGGTCTTTCTCGGCCGGGTCGGTAATCAGGCTGCCTGTAGACTGGTAGGGCGTATTGTGCAGAAATTCCAGCGTCCGCAGCCAGCGTGATGAAGCTGATACCGAAGGGTCCTTCATAAACAGCTCCGTAAATCGGATGTAGCAGAAGTGGGTTAACTCAGCAATATCGAAGTAGTGATAATCTTCGGGGCCTAGCAAAAACACGTCGCCGGCTTCGTACGGGAAGGTATTGCCATTGATGAAGTGTTGCCCCCGGCCGCTGCGGATAAAGATGATTTCGAAGTAGCTGTGGTTATGAACCGGATGGGGCCACTCGCTTTCCGAGAAGATATAGATGTTAAAGGGTTCGTGCTGAATATAGCGCTTCATAGTATAAATATACCGGAATAGGCCGGCTTTTACCGGTGAATCATCGATTTTTACAATATCCGGCCCGGCAGGTCAGCCTACTTTTGAGGAGCTTTTGGTCTAATCATCACCAGTAAACCTCCTGTCTCTTTATGAAAAGCCGGTCAACATTTCTCGCTTATCTTATCTGTGCATTTGTAGCCTGCCCTGGCTACTTTGCCGTTGCTCAGAATGGGTCATCAACCTCGTGGAGGAGCCTTTTTAACGGTAAGGACCTCTCTGGATGGGAAACCTACCTGCGGCCGAGCGAAGCAGCCGCTGACCAGAAACCGATTGGTCTCAACCAGGATCCTCACGGTGTATTTACGGTAGAAGACGGTATGCTCCGCGTCTCGGGTCAGGATTGGGGTGGCGTGTTCACCAAAGAATCGTTCAGCAACTACCACCTGCGGTTTCAGGTAAAATTCGGTAAAAAGAAGTGGCCGCCCCGCGAAAACGTAGTGGCCGACGGCGGCTTACTGTTCCACTGTTCACCGCCCTACGATTTTGGGTCTACCTGCTGGATGCGCAGTATCGAACTGCAGATACAGGAAACTGATATCGGCGATTACCACAACGTTGGGGCTGGTATTCCGATGATACCGCTTGCCAAAAGCCACGACGATGCCGATGAGGTAGATCAGTACACGCCCTCGGCTCCGTTGCAGTTGACAAAAAACCGGGTGTTCCGCTCCGGGAATTTTGAAAGTACCTCCGACAATTGGACGACCGGCGAACTGGTAGCCCGGGGTGCCGATGCCGTGTTTATAGTGAACGGGTTTGTGGTTAACCGCGTCTACAATATCTACCGTCAGGATTTACACCAGCAGACCACCCGCGGTCAGATTCAATTCCAGAGCGAAGGAGCCGAGCATTATCTGAAGAATATAGAAGTGCGGCCCATCGTGTTCCACCCCACGGGAGTTCCCAAATTGGTGGCCAATAAGCCGAGCATCGAGCTGGCCCGAAATGGCAGTCAGACGCTTGAAATCACCAATCAGGGTGGGGACGTCGAACTGATCGCAGCGGAGCTGATTGGCAAAAATCTGGAGCAGTTTCGGGTAAAACTTCCCGTCTTTCCGCTGGTGCTGAAAGCGGGGCAGAAGCTGTCGATTCCAATTTCAACAAAAGGCGATACGTTGACAAACGACCCGGTTGTACTGCGGCTGGAAACGGTTCTGGGCCCGGTCGAAGACTTCTCGGTGACCTTGAAGGTAAACAGCGTTACGGCTTCCATAAAATGACACAACCGATACACCAACGAGTAATGTTTTAAGCACTCGTTGGTGTATCGGTTGTTATTTCCTTGCTCCGGGTGTGGTTTTACTAGTTGGCGTGTATGTCATGTGATTATGCTCATGTAGCAGACCGAAAACCGATACGTATTGAGCACAGACCAGGTTGGTGGCATGCTCTGAAACGTAGTGGATTACTTACTAATCATAGCCGACACCCGTTTGTCAATGGCATCCTTGCCTTCATTCATCCCCAGGCCGTAATCAAGTAATTTGTTCTTTGAATTGAACAGCAGCCAGAGCGGAACCGCATTGAGCCTGTATTTCCGGTCCAGCCTGGTAAAAGATATATCCTGGTTAACCAAATACTGGCTCCACGGCATGGCTTCCTGTTGCAAAGCCCTGCGCCAGTGATCCTCCCGCTTGTCAATGGAAATACTCGATATGGCAAGTTTGTCTTTATGTACGTTGTAGAGTGCCTTGATCTGCGGAATTTCCCTACGACAGGGGCCGCACCAACTAGCCCAGAATACAACCAGGTTGTACTTCGCCGGATCGATGATGGCAGACGTTAACGAATTGTCCGCTTTTTTAAGAACAACATCAGTCGGAAAATCAGCATCGGATTTTATATAGGTAGCATAGGAATGCAGTTTTTTATGAATAGAGGTGGCATGCAAACGCTCGTCAAACAAAGGCAGGAGTTGTGCTACTTCGGAAGGGGACAGGTAGTACTTGCTTTCATTCAATGTGTTTAGTAAATAAACTGAATACGGATAGCGACGAACGAGGGAACGATTGTATTCTTCGGGCGATTGCGATCGCATCGGCCTGCTGCTGAACCGCAGGTGTTTGAAAGCCACAGCCGTTTGTGGCCTAACGTCTACAAACCGAAGTCCCAGTTTAGCCAAACCATGCGGACCTACTGCAGGATCTCTTTCCAGATACGTAGTGCCCGGCTCAAGGTAAAAAATACTCTCGTAGGTTCGCTCAAGAAAAGGGTTAGTGTAGCCAAGTACCTGATAAGGCCATGTGGGGTTACCGGTTTCATGGCCAATTCGGACTCTGACGGGTGTATAATCATTGCCAGAGTTCACGGTGAATTTAAACTTGCCTTGTTTAACTACCGAGGAGTCTAGTGCACGCGCGGTTTCGAGGTCTTCCAGATAAAGTGTCTTTCCCTCCAGGTAGGAATGCGTATCGGTTAAGTCGCCCATGACAATCATCTGCTCCTCGGTAGGCGTTGAATGGCAGCTTAAACAAGATAAACCAACCAGGCAGGGAATCGTCAGAATTATTAAATTCCGGAAACGATTGATCAGTATAGTTTTCACAGCAGGATAGAATCTAGTATTATACAAATATATAATTTTCTTATATAACAAGATAGGGTTCGAGTTGTTGTGGAGAGTTAATCAAAACGTGATGAACCTGCCCATAGAAGGTATATAAAAGCAAAAGGAGGCATCTAGCCTCCTTTTGCTTTAGACGTTTGATAGGGTTCGTTGCATTACACACTGACGCCCGGCGCAACGCCCAACTCCTTTACTGCATCAACAAAGCACCGCGCTTTATCCCGGTCGGTGTCCGGGTAAATACCGTGGCCAAGATTGGCGATATAATGCTGATGGCCGAACGCGCTGAGCATCTGCTTCACCTCGGCCCGGATCTGTGCGAAATCGGCGTAGAGGACGCACGGATCTAAATTCCCCTGCAGGACCTTGTTCGGGATCAGCTCCCGGGATTCCTTCGGATCCATGTTCCAGTCCAACCCCACAACCGAACAACTCAACTGGCCAATCTCGTGCCGGGCAAAAAACGCCCCTTTCGCGAAGACAGTAACGGGAACCGGGGCATGGTTTACAATGCCATCGCGAATTTCGCTGCCCAGTGCGTCGCAGATCTGCTGGATGTAGGGCAGCGAGAACGTACGGTACTGCTCCGGTGAAAGAATACCCGCCCACGAATCAAAAAGTTGAACCAGATCAGCCCCCGCCCGAACCTGGGCCTTGAGGTACGCAATGGTGCTGTCGGTAATCTGCCGAAGCAGAGTATGGGCAAAGTGAGGGTCCGTGTATAAGAGTTTCTTGGCGACCGAGAACGTCTTGGAACCTTTGCCTTCGGTCATGTAGCAGAATATCGTGAACGGGGCGCCCGCGAAACCGATCAGGGGCACGCGGCCGTTCAGTTCTTTTTTCGTGAGCCGAATCGCATCCAGTACGTAACCCAGGTCAGTTTCCGGATCGGCCACCCGCAGTCGGCCGAGGTCGGCCGATGAACGTACCGTTTGCGGGAAAACCGGTCCCCGGGCTTCGATCATTTCGTAGGGCAGGCCCATCGCTTCGGGCACCACCAGAATGTCGGAGAAGATGATGGCCGCATCAACGCCAAACGCATCAACGGGCTGGATGGTCACTTCGGCCGCCAGTTCGGGAGTTTTAGCTAACGTAATAAAATTGCCGGCCCGCTCCCGAACGGCTCGGTATTCGGCCAGTACGCGCCCGGCCTGACGCATCATCCAGACCGGAACCCGTTCAGTCAGTTCGCCCCGCGCTACGCGCAGCAGCAGATCATTTTGCAAAGTCATGGTGCAAAGGTAGTGAGAATCGCCCGGGCGACCCCCGCCGGATTAAGCTGATTTGTACGATAGACCGGAGTTTATCCGGATCGTGAGCGTTTACAAAAACGTATAAATCCCACAAAATTAGCGAAGTGCGACTTTATATTTTTTTATCAAACGTTTGTTTGGTAAAATTGCCCGCCGAACGAAGACAAGACATGCCCATTCAGAAAGTCACCCGGGACGAAATCCTGCAAAAATCGCTGAGCGTGTTTAAGCGGCAGGGCTATCATCGTACAACGATGGATGATCTGGCGCGGGCCTGCGGGTTGCTGAAAGGCAGTTTTTATCATTACTTCAACAGCAAGGAAACGCTGATGAAGGAGGTGTTGTGGTGGGTAACCCGAACCAGCGAGCAACGGATCTTCTCCGTTGCCTATCAGGCCGAGCTACCACCCGAGGAGCGCCTGGCCCTTTTTCTGGATCGCCTGTACACCGCCGTATCGGTATCGGAGGGTGGTTGTATTATGGGAAATACCGTACTCGAAACGGCTTTGCTGACCGACGAATTCAAGGAACCGATGCAGGCGTTTTTTGCCGGGTTGATCAATGCCGTGGCGCATATCTATCAAACGACGCACCCGGCCGTACAGGCGTTGACATTGGCTCAGCAACTGGCTGCCGAACTTGAAGGCTCATTACTACTGGTGAAACTCGGCAGTCCGGAATCGCTGCTGCAGGACTGCCGGAAGCGGGCCCTTAACCGACTTAACGCATCAACTCATGACTGTACTCCGAACCCCTGACGATCGGTTTGAAAACCTCCCCGGCTATCCGTTTGGGGCCAACTACGTGGCTGTTGGTGGCCTGCGGATGCACTACGTTGATGAAGGTCCCCGCGAATCGGCCGAGGTAGTGCTGATGCTACACGGCGAACCGACCTGGTCGTACCTGTATCGTAAACTGATTCCGATTGTTGCCGCCGGGGGCTACCGGGTTATCGCACCCGATCTGATCGGTTTTGGTAAGTCTGATAAAGTGGCTGAGCCGGATGTGTACTCGTATCAGCAGCATGTTGAGTGGCTCACGGCGTTCATCAACGCGTTGGACCTGCGTAACATCACCCTCGTTTGCCAGGATTGGGGCGGCCTGCTGGGCTTGCGCGTTGCCGCCGAAAACCACGAACGGTTTGCCCGCATCACGGCGTCCAATACGGGCCTGCCGACGGGTGATCAGCCGCCCTCGGAGGCCTTTCTGCAATGGCAGCAGTTTTCTCAAACCATACCGGAGTTGCCGATTGGCTTCATTGTCAGTGGGGGTTGTGTAAACAAGCTGCCGGCCGAGGTTATCGCGGCTTATGACGCGCCCTTTCCCGATGAATCGTACAAGACGGCGGCCCGGGTATTTCCGAAGTTAGTGCCTACGTCGCCCGATGATCCGGCAGCAGCCGCAAACCGGGCGGCCTGGCAAACGCTGATGCAATGGCAGAAGCCGTTCCTGACTGCGTTTGGCGATAAAGACCCCATCACGGCCGGTGGTGATCGTGTTTTACAGAAACTCATCCCAGGCACACGCGGCCAGGCGCATACGACGCTATCGGACGGTGGTCACTTCATCCAGGAGGATAAAGGGGAGGAGTGGGCTCAATTAATTGTGCAGTTTATTCAACAGAATCTGACGTAATCAACATGCAACTAAAACGTGTGGTCGTAACGGGCCTGGGTGCCCTCACACCCATTGGTAACACTGTCGCCGAATACTGGAACGGACTGGCTTCCGGCACAAGCGGAGCTGCGCCGATTACCAAGTTTGACACGACGTTATTCAAAACCAAATTCGCCTGCGAGGTCAAAGGATTTGACCCGCTTAACTTCTTTGATAAAAAGGAAGCCCGCAAGATGGACGGTTTCACGCACTACGCCATCGTAGCGGCCGACGAAGCCATTGCCGACGCCGGCCTGACCGATACCGGTATCAATAAACAACGGGTGGGCGTTATCTGGGCGTCGGGCATTGGCGGTCTGTACAGTTTTCAGGAGGAGGTTATTGCCTACGCTAACAGCAACCGGAACCCGCGCTTTAGTCCGTTCTTCATTCCGAAAATGATTGCCAACATTGCGTCGGGTCTGATTTCGATCAAGCACGGCTTCATGGGTGTCAACTTCGCTCCCGTATCCGCCTGTGCATCATCGACGCACTCCCTGATCGAAGCGTTTAACCACATTCGTCTGGGCAAAGCCGATGTGATCGTAACGGGTGGTTCTGAGTACGTTGTGACGGAGTCGGCCCTTGGTGGGTTCAGTAACATGAAAGCCCTGTCGGAACGTAACGACGATCCGGCTACGGCATCGCGGCCCTTTGACGCCAACCGCGACGGGTTTGTGTTGGGCGAAGGAGCCGGGGCCATTGTGCTGGAAGAATACGAACACGCCAAGGCCCGGGGGGCCACTATCTACGCCGAGCTGGTCGGTACCGGGGCCACCGCCGATGCGTACCACATGACCGGCACACACCCGGAAGGACTCGGTGCGGCTCTGGCGATGCGGGAAGCGTTACGGGAAGCGGGGCTGCAGCCGTCCGACGTTGACTACCTCAACGTGCACGCTACGTCGACCCCGATTGGTGATGTCAGCGAAGCCAAAGCGATTGCAACGGTGTTCGGTCCGAATCCGGAGCGGCTGCACATCAGCGCGACGAAATCCATGACGGGGCATCTGCTCGGAGCCGCTGGCGCCATCGAAGGCGTAGCCGGTATCCTGGCTATGCAGCACAATTGCATTCCACCGACAATTAACCTGCGGGATCGCGACGAACACGTACCGGCTGGGTTTAATCTGACCCCGAACGTAGCGGCTGAAACTACGGTGGATGTTGTGATGAGTAATACGTTTGGATTTGGGGGGCACAACGCGATTGTCGTGTTTCAGCGAGTGTAATGATTTCCTAATATTTCCTAAATTTGGAAATATTAGGAAATCCTATGAAATCTATTGAGCGTCCGCCTGTCCGTGAGTCGTATCCAAAGATCTTTATAAAATTCGTTGAAAAGGGCAATATTGACGTGTATGGTGCCTTGTATCGCGACGGCATTATCCGACAGATTAATGATGATTATTTATATTGGGATAAAGTAAAATACAAGGTCCCCGGCGAGTATAAAGATGTTCTGGATCCAATCGATTTATGGTCTGTTGTAAAAGAGAACCGACTTCAGGACAGACGTTATCTCGAGATGACAAACCAGGGGTTCTATTTTACAAACACCGATTCTTTACAGCAATACTTACATGAGTTTGACCTTCATCTGGGTGGCTCATTGGGTAGTCAGGATACCATTACAGAGCGTGATAAGAACCAGTATCTGCTGAGTTCAATTATGGAAGAATCTATTTCTTCAAGTCAGATCGAAGGCGCCGTTACGTCGCGGGTAGTAGCGAAAGACATGCTGCGTAAGAATCGCCCTCCTCGTAACGTCTCTGAAAGAATGATTGTAAATAATTATCAGACTATCCGGCATATTGTCGAAACTAAGGATGATCGTCTGACGCCGGAGACTTTATTAGCACTTCACCGGTTGATGACAGAACAAACGTTAGATAAACCCGAGGAGGCTGGTCGATTCCGGCAACACGACGATATACACGTAGTGGATGCGGTTGATGGCGAAATTATTCACACGCCACCTTCGTTCGCAACCTTACCAGGGTTTGTTGATGATTTGTGCCTGTTCTTCAACGACGAAACGCCACCTTTCTTTCTACATCCGGTTGTAAAGGCAAGCATCATTCATTTTTTGATTGGCTACTTCCACCCTTTTACTGATGGCAACGGCCGTACGGCAAGGGCGTTGTTTTATTGGTATCTCTTACGAAAAGGCTACTGGCTAACTGAATATTTGTCAATCTCACGGGTGATTATGCAGTCGCGGGCGCAGTATTACCGGGCGTTCCAATACACTGAAATTGACGAAAATGACTTGACATACTTTGTGTTGTATCAAGTAAAAACTCTCAGTAAAGCGTATGATGAACTGAAAAAATATATTGAGCGTAAGAACCAGGAGAAGCGGCAATTGATAGCACTACAGCGCGACAAGGGTTTGTCGCCCCGGCAAGCACAGATTGTAGAGTGGTTTCGGCAAGACCCTGATGTTGTATTGTCTATTAAAGAAGTTGAAAACCGGCTTGGTGTATCTAATCAAACCGCGCGGACTGACGTACAGGCTTTAGTGAAAACCGGTTATTTGGCAGAACTAAAGATAAACCAGAAAGAACGCCAGTACATTTGGGGTGAACGATTGGGTCGATCAGCGTAGCTTTGTGAGATAAACTCTGCTCCCATGCCGTCTCTATTCATCGATACCGAACGTTTACGCGATCTTACCAGCGGTCTGGGTCAGGTGTGCCTGCATCTGGGCCGCGAGCTGATTCGCCAGCGCCCGGAGGGCTGGACCGTAACGTTTCTGGTGCCAAAAGGGCAGGAGGGCGTATTCGGCGATGACGTAAGCTACGTTGAAGCGTCGTGGTGGCGGAAGATCTGGCTCGGTGGCCGATACGATGTCTGGCATTGCCTGCATCAGGACTCCATCTATCTGCCCCTGTCGCCTACCAAACTGATCCTGACAATCCACGATCTGAACTTCCTTGACCGGCCGGATTATCCATCCGTTAAAAAAGCCCGGAAGCTGAGCCTGTTGCAGCGCAGAATCAGCCGGATCTCAGTCCTGACGGCTATTTCGGAGTTTACGGCGTCGGTGGTACGGGAGCATTTACACGTAGCGGAAAGCCTGCCGCTACAGGTTATTTACAACGGCAACTCACTGGCAGCGCTTACCATCCCGGTTCAGGAAACGGCTTCGGCGATCCAGACCGACCGACCGTTTTTTCTGTCTGTAGGCGTCATCCATCCCAAGAAAAACGTTCACGTTTTGCTGCCGTTTCTGGAAGCGTTTCCGGATTATCAACTCATTCTGGCCGGTCCCGATGGTCATCCCTACGCCCAGCACGTTCTGGAACAGGCTCAGAAAATTGGTGTAGCCGACCGGCTGCTGATGCCCGGAGCCGTAGACGAACCCACAAAAATCTGGCTTTATGCCCACTGCGAAGCATTTCTGTTTCCGTCGCTCTCCGAAGGGTTCGGATTGCCGGTGGTGGAAGCGATGTCGTTTGGAAAGCCCGTGTTCTGCTCCAATCTGACCAGTTTGCCGGAGATTGGCGGTCGGGAAGCGGTGTATTTTACGTCGTTTGAGCCGGATGAGATGGTCGAGACGTTCCGGCAAGGCATGATGGATTACCACGACGACCCGCTCAAAGCCGACCGACTACGCTGGCAGGCCAACCGCTTTAGCTGGGAAAAGGCCGCAAAGGCGTATTGGGCGTTGTATCAGGAGGTATTGAAATAGTAGGAATTAGTATCGGGCTATTGCCTGGTGACTGAATTTAATTCCTGCTGCCCCCATTTTGTCTCTGAGAGATGACTACGAATGAGCTTATCAATGGCATGAAGTTGATCGATGGTGAGCATGGCCTGGTTAAGCTACAATCCGTTTTCGCGATGAGAGACTTTAGTTTATCGAGAAGGAGTAAGCTCATATAGCGAATCATACATCTTTCTGTGCGAATACAGTAAAACAGCGGCTAACATAACACAAGTTGCTAATGAACCTTCATATATATAGGCGGGCAAGTGAGGAGCCAAATAGATCAGGCACCCAGCGAAGAGGTACAGGAGTAACAAGGCCGGTAAGAATCGGCTAAGAATGTAACTTATTTCTGTAGGTACGTTGTGGACGCCATGTTTCAGAATACTGCCAAAGAAAGAAAACAAAGGCAATCCCAAAATCATGCCTATTAAGGTGCCAATGCCTACACTTCCCCAAAAAGTATCTATCAGGGTTTGAAGAGAAAATGAATGAGGTTTTGGTGCTTCAAGGGTTGTCCAAAACGCAAGTACAAACAAACTGATTGGTCCGATACTAAGCGGCCAGCGAAATGACTCCCGAATGAAACCAAGCCATCGTTGGTCGTAATGTCGGAATGTGATACGATTGTACTGACGTTCCATTTTTTGCAGTTCGTTACACCCCCCAAAGCCGGCCGTTATAGTTGCCAGCGCGGTGCCAAAGGCCAGACCAGTAGACAAGAGTTCGTCAAGGCTAGCGGAGTAATGATCAGTCAGTTCGAGAATAAGCTCTTCATTAGTGAGCAAATTGTCATAACGTAAATGATAATCAATGGCTTGTAGTTGCGCTTGGGTCAGGTTCATGTTAAAGAGCGGGTTTGAATCCTACATTTAGAATCGTTTGCAGATTCTGCAAAAAGGCGGTCAGTTCGGAAACCCGGCTGACTGCTTCCCTATGACCGTCTTTGGTCAGCGAGTAATACTTGCGGGCGCGGCCGTCAACGACCTGAATCTCCGTCGTCAGCAGCCCCTCTGCTTCAAGTTTATGCAGGGCAGGGTACAGGGCACCTTCCGTAATCGCCATTTCGCCCGCCGTCAGCTCTTTCACTTTTTGGGTGATTTCATAGCCGTACATCTTCTCGCGTTCTTCGAGCAGGCGCAGAATAACCACCGACAGGCTACCCTTCAACAGTTGGGAATTAGTACCGTTGTTCATGAATTAAAGGTAAACTATGAATTTTATATACCTACGAGTCTTAGGTATAATTTATCGTACGGCCGCGTTGATTTCTTTGCGACCTTTGCAGAAGCCTTCGCGCCTTTGCGGTGAAGTCACCATTGAATGAAAACGTACTTTCGCTTATTATCATACGCCAAACCGTTGGGGCGGTTCATTGTCGGATTCCTGCCAACCTCGCTGCTGGCCAGTTTGTTCGCGGTGCTGAACCTGACGCTCCTGATTCCGCTCCTCAACGTACTGTTCGATCAGATCAGTCCGCAGGAACGGCAGTCGTTATTGAGTAAACCAGCCCCAGATTTCTCGCTCAATCCGAGCGAACTGGCCGATCTGTTTCGCTATTATTTCGTGCAGTATTTCCAGGAATACGGTCGAACCGGTGCGTTGCAGTTTGTCTGCGTCGTGATTATTCTGTCCGTGTTGCTGAGTAATATTTTCAAATACCTGTCGGTGCGGCAACTGGAAACGTTCAAAGCCCGGATGGTGGCACAACTGCGGGAGGCCGTGTTCGGGCGGGCGGTCCGGCTGCACCTCGGCTTTTTCTCCAACGAGCGCAAAGGCAACCTCATTTCCCGCATCATGACCGACGTGCAGGAAGTCGAAAACTCGATTGCCAATACGTTGTCGGCGGCCATGAAGGAGATTTTTCTGCTGATCGGCTACCTCTACGCACTTTTTAACATCTCGGTTTCGCTCACGCTGTTTGCTTTCATTGTCATTCCGGTGTCCGGCATTTTCATCGCTACGCTGGTCAAGCGTATGAAACGCGACGCTCAGGAAGGGCAGCACCGGCTTGCCGGACTCATCAGTCTGCTGGACGAGACCTTCGGCGGTATGCGCGTTGTAAAGGGATTCAATGCCGAGCCCTACGTGATGGGTAAGTTTCGGGAAGAGAACCAGGCGTATCGACGGGCTATCCGGTCGCTGGCCAATCGGCGGGAGCTGGCGTCGCCGTTCTCGGAGTTTATGGGCGTAACGGTGGTGGCGGGAATTCTGTTGTATGGCGGTTCGCTGGTATTGTCGAACCAGTCGGACCTGTCGCCGTCGCAGTTTATCGCCTACATCGCCATTTTTTCGCAGGTGATGCGGCCGGCTAAGGATATTTCCAATGCGTTCAGCAGTGCCCAGCGCGGTTTGGCCTCCGGTGAGCGGGTGCTGGAATTGATCGACACCGAATCGACCATTCAGGACAAACCTGGCGCTAGCGAACTCACGGCTTTCCGCGACCGGATCAGCGTGCAGAACGTATCGTTTGCGTATCAGGCCGACGTACCGGTGCTGCGAAACATCAATTTTGATCTGCCGAGGGGAAAAACGGTCGCGCTGGTCGGTTCATCGGGTGGGGGCAAATCGACCATCGCTGATCTGATTCCGCGCTTTTACGACCCCACCGCCGGTCAGATTCTGATCGACGGCGTTGATCTGCGCGACTGCACCACGGAGTCGTTGCGGGCGCAGATGGGCATCGTAACGCAGGAAAGCATTCTGTTCAACGATACCATTTTCAATAACATCGCTTTCGGCAGTTCGGCTACCGAAGCCCAGGTAATGGAGGCCGCCCGGATTGCCAACGCTCATGATTTCATCGTGGCACAACCCGATGGCTATCAAACCGTCATCGGCGACCGGGGCAGTAAGCTGTCGGGTGGGCAGCGGCAACGGATCAGCATCGCCCGTGCTATTCTGAAAAATCCGCCCATTCTGATCCTCGACGAAGCTACGTCGGCACTTGATACGGAGTCGGAAAAGCTGGTGCAGGAAGCTCTCACGCGCCTGATGGCCAACCGGACTACGCTGGTGATCGCCCACCGGCTCAGTACCATTCAGCATGCTGACGAGATTCTGGTGGTGCACCAGGGACGTATCATCGAACGCGGTCGTCACGACGAGCTGGTGTCGCTCGACGAGGGTTTCTATCGGAAGCTGAGCACCATGCAAAGCGTGTAATCAGATCGACGTTCGTTAAACCGTCTGGTTGTAGGTTAACCGCCTTACTACCACTTGCTCTACCATCCGGCGACAACAAACCGCTCAATTGCCGGGCTTCGCCTTAAGGGTTTTATTCCGTATGACTGCTTCGTAGTTCGGGAAGGCTTTGGGGGTAGTTGCGGTTCTTGCCCACTAGATACAAATCCGTTCAGCCAGGTCCAGCAGGCCTGGCTGAACGGATTTTTGCGTTGGGCGCTCCTACGTGTAAATCCCTTTAATACCAGGCTGTTAATTACGAATAAAAAGGATAAAGATTTAACAATACATAGGTGTAATAGACTTTTATAAATTTTTTGTGCCAAAAGGCGCGCAGGTGAGCCATAACCTCATGTTTCGGTCAAAAGACATAAAATAATACATATCAACAAATCTACGTAGCCAATCCGTGCGTACTTATGGTACTTCTCCGATGAACGGGGAAGCGGCAAACCAAACTTTTTGTACTCAATGGAAAATCAGTCTAATGGCCACACTGACGTTCGTCAGATGCTGACCGGCAAAGAGTCCGCAGCACTTGGCCGCCGGATGTTCATGCGCTACCTCGGGGTAACCGCGGCAGCAGGTGTGGCGTTAAGTGCCTGCCAAAACGAAATCGTTGACCCTACCGCAGCGGCCCGGAGCGCTCGTGAAGGATTCAGAACCATCGACTTTGGGGACGTTGGTAACAACGATGTAACGGTATTGAACTACGCGTATGCGCTGGAGCAGCTGGAAGCCGCCTTCTATACGCAGGTGATTGCAACGCCGTACTCAGGTATGACGGATATGGAACGGAGAATTCTGACCGACATCCGCGATCACGAAATTATTCACCGTGATCTGTTCAAAGCGGCTATCGGCTCGGCGGCTATCCCGGGTCTGACGCCTGACTTCAGCAGCATCAACTTCAGCAACCGTGCTGCGGTACTGGGTGCTGCCCGCCTGTTCGAGAACATCGGCGTATCGGCTTATAACGGGGCCGGTCAGTTTATCATGAGTGCCGATTATTTGACACTGGCCGGTAAGATCGTGTCGGTTGAAGCGCGTCACGCATCGATCATCAGCACGTTGATTGATCCGCAGAGTCGTTCATTTGCCGGTGACGACGTAATCTTCCCGAGCACTGGTCTGGAAGAAATTCGGGTTCCAGTCGAAGTACTGGCTCTGGTAACACCGTACATCAAAGAAACTCTCAACGGCATGAACGTGCGTCGTCGCGCATAACCCCCAAATCGCCATGAATCTCCAAAACATACTGAACGAAATTGAAAAGGTCGATGCCGATGTATACGAGCGTCTGGACCATGTAACGCGTCGCCACGTATTCCAGGGCTGGATGAAGAAAGCCTTCCTGGGTACGGCTCCCCTGGCCTTCTCGGCCGTTCTGAACAAGGCCTACGCTCAAAATAACGTAGTGGCCGAGGTGTTGAACTTTGCCCTGACGCTGGAGTATCTGGAAGCCGAATTCTATAACCGCAGTCTGGCAGCCGGTATCATTCCGGCCATGGCCCGCCCGTATTATGAGCAGATCGCCAAGCACGAAAACGCACACGTTGACTTGCTGAAGGGTGCCCTGGGCTCAGCCGCCGTGATGAAGCCGAACTTCGACTTCACCGCTAAAGGCACGTTTGGCGACGTATTCACAAACGTTCAGACAAACTACACCGTAGCGCAGGCGTTTGAAGACACAGGCGTACGGGCTTACAAGGGACAGGCGGCCCGGTTGCTGGTATCTCCTGAGGTGCTGACGATTGCTCTGCAGATTCACTCGGTAGAGGCTCGTCACGCAGCGCGGATTCGCTATCTGCGGGGTGAGAAAGGCTGGATTACACTGGCCAACGGTGCGCCCCAGGGTGTTTACGCCGGCGACGAAGCCTTAAGCCAGGCAGGTATCGATCTCGTTCAGCTCACGGGCCTGTCGGCAACGGCTGTGTCAGAAGCGTTCGACGAACCGCTGACTCGCGAAGCGGTACTGGCCATCGTTACGCCGTTCTTTGCGTAATCGATCAGATGATAAAATGCCGAGCGCCGGGGCCATCCCCGGCGCTTTCTGTTTGTCAGAGGGGCGTGGCCGTTATGCTTCGTAAGCGAAGCGTGGAGCCTTTCTCAAATTGTTCCTGTCCGGGCGTTGGATCAAGGCTGATCTGTTTGATAACGCCCTCCCAGCCGGGAACACCGTTCAGGTTGATTTCGTACGTTCGGTACTGTCCGTCGCCAATAATCGGGAAGTCGATAAACCGGCCACTGATGGCGTAAAAATCTACTTCGTCGGGTTTGCGCCAGCTGAACCGGGCAGTTGTAGACTTAGTCTGAAAAGCGGCCTGGATGTAAATTTTTGGAACCTCGGTTGCCTGCCAGAATACCAGCGGACTGCTGACCCTGAAGTTTACTTTCGAGGTATCGACCCGGCTCCAGCGGACGTTAAGTTCGTTGCGAATCGGCCAGCCGGTATCCGTTGCGTTGCTGTAGTACCAGCCCTGCCGGTCGTTCACAAACCGGTAGTTGGGCACCCGGGCCGGGCGGGGCTGGCTGTAGACGTACTGCCGGACATCGGTTATGGAGCCCAGGATCAGCGTGTAGTCAAATTCATACTGACCGTTGTGATCGATCAGCAAAAAATCTTCCGCGTTGACGTAACCGCTCGAAAAATCGTACTCGCCAGACGTACGGGAGTTTCCCATAAACGACGACCGGTAGCGGTATTCGTTGGGCCGGTATAAACCCACTCCGCGGCCCTGCTCGTTGAACAATCCAATCCAGTTCTCGGTCGAATACCGGTTGGTAACGCCCGCTTCCGTAAACTCCGTAACGGGAGCGTTTGTGAAGGGTTGCAGGCCAGTGTAGCCAATCATCCGGTAGTACGGCCCATTCAGATAAACACAAGGCGACTCCTGCGTTCGGGCTTCATACTGGGTGGTATCGGGGCGGCTCACGGCAAATCGGCAACGGACGTGAACCCGGTTGTCTTTCAGTTCGATCCAGTGCTCCATCACACACTCGGCCGGTTCGTTGAACAATGGCCAGATCAGAGGCACGGTTTTTACGTACAAGTTGGTTTCTCCCTGCTGGTAGCTGACAACGC
This sequence comes from Fibrisoma montanum, assembly GCF_003583365.1. Lineage (GTDB taxonomy): Bacteria > Bacteroidota > Bacteroidia > Cytophagales > Spirosomataceae > Fibrisoma > Fibrisoma montanum. The sequence goes on along the minus strand of NZ_QXED01000001.1, from coordinate 686,032 downwards.
GGGCCGGGTTGTTGTAGTAATCGCCGGTTTGAACGGGATTCCAGCCGAGTGTTCGCCACTGTGGTACGGGCTGTTTACCGTTGATGACGTACGGAATAGGACCAGCATACAACGAGGTTTGGATCTGCCGACCCAGATCCACGTTGTTAACCATGTTGACACTGCTGTTGGCTTCGGACAGGTACGTAATGGCACCGCCGGCGTTAAGATCAATTCCCAGCCGGACCTGGCCGTTCGATATAAACAGTCGCCTTTGCGGGGTCGGCTGCTGCTGCGGAGGTAATCCGCCGGATCCGGGGTTGGTTGGGGGACGTTGAGGGGCCACGTAGTCTTCCGGCCCGATCACCTGAACGCAGGAAAGTACAAGGCCGGTAAGTAACAGACAAAGGCAATAAAGATACGGTCGGTGCATAGCGGGAGGAATTTATAGTAAAAATAAGACCATCATCCTGTTTTTGTTCGATTTACCTTTTCAATTTCCTTCGCCATACGCTAATTTTGCGTGATTTTTGACCAGACAGAAACGGATCGGTCCGACGAATCGGGGGCTGATTGTCACCAATCCGCTTTCACTCGGGCAGTCGGGTCGGTTTCGGCGAGGTCAATGACCGTATCGTCATTGATTGTCATGATGTAAGCATTGCAAAAGGTTGTACCTATTGACAACCCATCCGTAATGCCTGCTGAGTGACTATTCTTCAACCACCAATGCCCAAAAATCCCAACATCCGCTCGGTTCTTATTATTGGCTCTGGCCCTATCATCATCGGTCAGGCGTGTGAATTTGACTACGCTGGCTCACAGGCGGCCCGCTCTCTCCGTGAAGAAGGTATCGAAGTTGCGCTAATCAACTCTAACCCGGCGACGATCATGACCGATCCGATCAACGCCGATCACGTGTATCTGAAGCCGCTCGAAAAAAAGTCTATCGTCGAAATCCTGAAGAAGCACCAGGAAATGGGGCGTCCCATCGACGCGGTGCTGCCCACGATGGGCGGTCAGACGGCGCTGAACCTGGCCATCGACTGCGACAAGGCCGGTATCTGGGAAAAGTACAGCGTCAAGATTATCGGCGTTGACATAAAGGCGATCGAAACCACCGAAGACCGTGAGAAATTCCGGTTGCTGATGCTCGAACTGGGCGCCGGCGTCTGCAAAGGTCGCACGGCCCGGTCGTTCCTCGAAGGCAAGGAGATTGCGCAGGAAATTGGATTTCCGCTCGTTATCCGGCCGTCGTTTACACTCGGTGGTACCGGTGGCGGCTTTGTCAACACGCCCGAAGAGTTCGACAAGGCACTGACCCACGGGCTACACGCATCGCCGGTACATGAGGTACTGGTCGAGCAGAGCGTAATGGGCTGGAAGGAGTATGAACTGGAACTGCTGCGCGACAACAACGGCAATTTCATTATCATCTGTTCCATCGAGAACTTCGACCCGATGGGTGTGCATACCGGCGACAGCATCACGGTGGCTCCGGCCATGACCCTGCCCGACACGCTCTACCAGCAGATGCGCGATCTGGCGATCCGGGTAATGGACGGCATCGGGAAGTTTGCGGGTGGATGTAACATCCAGTTTTCAGTAAATCCGCAAACGGACGAAATCATTGTTATTGAAGTAAATCCCCGCGTGAGCCGGTCGTCGGCGCTGGCATCCAAGGCAACCGGTTACCCGATTGCCAAGATTGCCGCCAAAATGTCCATCGGGTATAACCTCGACGAGCTGATTAACCCGATTACGGGCACAACGTCGGCGTTCTTCGAGCCGGCCATCGACTACGTGATCGTAAAAGTACCGCGCTGGAACTTCGACAAGTTTCCGGGAGCCGACCGGTCGCTGGGTTTGCAGATGAAATCGGTAGGTGAGGCCATGGGTATCGGCCGAAACTTCCAGGAAGCGCTGCAGAAAGCCTGTCAATCGCTCGAAATCCGGCGGAACGGCCTCGGTGCCGATGGTCGTGAGCTGACCGACCAGGAAGAACTGAAGAAATCGCTGGAGCATCCGAGCTGGAACCGGCTGTTCCACATCTACGACGCGTTCAAAGCGGGGATGTCGTTCCGGACTATTCAGAAATTAACCAGGATCGATCCGTGGTTCCTGCACCAGATTGAAGAACTGATCGAACTGGAGCGCGAAATTCAGCAGTATGATCTGGAGGATCTGCCCCCCGAACTGCTCCGCACTGCCAAGCAGAAAGGCTACGCTGACCGGCAGTTGGCGCATTTGCTGAGCGTAAAAGAAAGTAAGGTGTATCAATACCGGCAGCAGCACAACATCCGGCGGGTGTTCAAATGCGTGGATACGTGCGCGGCCGAATTTGAGGCTAAAACGCCGTACTATTATTCGACCTTCAACAACCAGGTGCCGATCACGCAGGATCGTCCGGAGCCGGTATCAGACCTGCCCGGCAACGAATCCATTCGGAGCAATCGGAAGAAGATTGTCGTGCTAGGCTCCGGACCAAACCGTATTGGACAGGGTATTGAGTTCGATTATTCCTGCGTACATGGCGTACTAGCCGCCAAAGAAGCGGGTTACGAAACCATCATGATCAACTGCAACCCGGAAACGGTGTCGACCGACCCGGACATTGCGGATAAGCTGTATTTCGAGCCGGTATTCTGGGAGCACGTTCACGCGATCATCATGCACGAACAGCCCGAGGGCGTAATTGTGCAGCTGGGTGGGCAAACGGCCCTGAAAATGGCCGAAAAGCTGACCCGATACGGGATCAAGATCATTGGTACAAGCTGGGAAGCGCTCGACCTGGCCGAAGACCGGGGCCATTTCTCCGAGATGCTGCGCAAGCTTGACATCCCGTATCCGAAGTTCGGCACAGTACGCGAGTCGGAAGCTGCCCTGGAACTGTCGCGGGAGCTGGGCTTCCCCCTGCTGGTGCGGCCGAGCTACGTGCTGGGTGGCCAGAGCATGAAGATCGTCATCAACGAAACGGAGCTGGAGCAGCACGTGATGAAAATCCTGAACGACATTCCGGATAACAACATCCTGCTCGACCACTTCCTCGAAAACGCCATCGAGGCCGAAGCCGACGCCATCTGCGACGGCGAGGACGTGTACATCATCGGCATCATGGAGCACATCGAGCCGGCGGGCATTCACTCCGGCGACTCCTACGCCGTGCTGCCGCCGTTCGATCTGAGCGAGAACGTGATTCGTCAGATTGAGGAGTACACCAGGAAGATTGCCGTAGCGCTGCGGACCGTTGGGCTGATCAACATCCAGTTTGCGATCAAAGATGAAAAGGTCTACGTTATCGAAGCCAACCCGCGGGCATCGCGAACGGTACCGTTCATCTGCAAAGCCTACCAGGAGCCGTATGTCAACTACGCCACCAAGGTGATGCTGGGCGATAAGAAAGTGAAAGATTTTGACTTCAAACCGGTCAAGAAAGGCTACGCGATCAAGATCCCAGTGTTCTCGTTCAACAAATTCCCGAATGTGAACAAGGAGCTTGGACCAGAGATGAAGTCGACGGGCGAAGGCATCTATTTTATCGACGACCTGACGGATGATTTCTTCCAGAATGTCTACTCCGAGCGGAATCTCTACCTGAGCCGGTAGGCCGAAGCAGAGTTATGTATGGTTGTGCCACGGCTTAAAGGCTGTGGCACAACTCTTTTATTGCGATTTGCGTTTCTAAAACGGATATTTACTCAATCAATTCGACCGTTTATGACTGTACTGACTATAGCACTGGATGATGCGCTGGCTAACAAACTTCAGCAGGAAACGGCGTTAACGAATGCGGATGAAGCGGTTGTCGCTCAGAAAGTACTGACTGATTATCTCCGTCGTCAGCAGATGGAGCGCCTTCGCCAGGAGGTACGTTCTTATACCGAAGCAGCTGGCTTTCAATCCGAGGAAGATATTTTTTGTGAGATTTCTTAAAACTTTCGATCAAGCAAACAACTCCGCCACAGTAAACTGCAACTCAGGCACCACCGGCGCAGCCGATACAACTTCCTGCCCTTTGTAAGCTTTCGATTCATCGGGAGAGGTGTACACGTAAATTTTCTGCAACTTCGGCGCGATGTACCAAACTAATCTAGCCCCGCCATCAAAGTAATCCTGAATCTTTGCGTTGACGTCTTCAAACGTCTCCGAATCCGACAAAATTTCGATTGCAAACAGCGTTTTGACGCGCTCGCCATTCCGGATGGCCTGCCTTTGTTCAGCCGTGAAATAAGTCAGATCGGGTATTCGTTTTCGCACACCATCAACATAAGAGTCGGCTTCGGGCAGTAAGGTGTGCTTCTGAGCAAACTGGGGAGTTTGCATAAACGCTCTGATTAAAAAATCAGCAATGTCGATCTCGTCCTGCTTCATGGATGGTTTAGGAATGATGCGGCCCCGGACAAACTCGTAGCTGCCCTCGGAGACGTACTGACGCTGCCACTGCTCAAATTCATCAACCGTTTGCAGATTAGTTGGGAGCGTCTCCAAAGTTGGTGATGCAGTCATAAGCATTACGTTGGTTTTTAACAAAGATAACCAACTTTCGGCCAAAAGGGTGATTCGTGGCTGGTTGACCCTCTCTTCCTCCTGTCCGAGTTGTGCCACAGCTTCATGAAGCTGTGGCACAACTGTTTTTAGCGTTCTGCGTTACTATATAAAGCATCAATGAACAACGTATGAAACCTGCAATGTCGATTCGGGCCGTCGTGCTGATGATACTGACAGCCCTGGTTGTTGGCTGCCGTGAGGAACCTGAAACGGAATCAGACACAGCGCCGACGTCTACCGATACTCCCACCGTTCGCACCGAGAACGTACTGACCGGCTATGAGATCATCTGGGGCATGGACTTCCTGCCCAACGGGGATTTACTATTTACTGAAAAGCGGGGCCGTATGTTCCGCTTTGCCAACGGTGCCGCCACCGAACTGACGGGTTTGCCTACTGATATCAACGCCCGGGGGCAGGGTGGACTGCTTGATTTGCGTGTGCATCCCAACTACGCCAGCAACGGCTGGGTGTATGCGGCCTATTCGAGTTCACCCGCGGGCACCACGGCCACTCGGCTTAACCTGATCCGGTTCAAGATTAACGGGAATCAGATCGCCGAACTGTCTACTATCTTCCGGACGGCAGCCACCAACACCTGGCAGGGGCATTATGGCGGACGTATTGAATTTGATCGGAACGGGTTGGTGTACCTCAGCGTGGGCGAAGGCGGACCAAGTACCTACGGTGGCGCTACGTCTCCGAACCAGAATTCCCAGAACCTGAGTAACGAGTGGGGAAAGATCCATCGCCTGACCGAGTCGGGTGGGGTTCCGGCCGATAACCCGGTACTGCCCGGTCAGACAGCGCCCACCACAATCTATTCGTACGGACACCGTAATCCGCAGGGGCTGGCCCTCAACCCAGCTACGGGCGATCTGTGGGCGACTGAACACGGGCCGCGTGGTGGCGATGAACTGAATATCATTCAGGCGGGGCGTAATTACGGCTGGCCGCTGGTGTCCAACGGTGTCAACTACGATGGCCGCCCCGTAGCCGATAGTCCAACCCGTGAGGGCATTCAGGCGCCGATCTACACCTGGACTCCGTCGATGGGGCCATCTGGGCTGGCGTTTGTTACGGGCAGTAAGTTTGGCGGCTGGCAGGGCGATCTGCTTGCCGGCGGACTGGCGCTGACTTACCTCAGCCGTCTGGATGTTGACGGAAATCGGGTAGCAGGCGAGCAGCGGCTACTGGACGGACAAGGGCGTGTTCGGAATGTAAAACAAGGCCCCGACGGTAATCTGTACATCTCACTCGAAGGGCCGGGCCGGATCATACGGCTGGTGTCGGAGTAAAGAAAACGTTCATGAAGCGCAGCCGCAGCGGGTTAAACTTTTCGGACCATCTGCGAGTTTGCGCTTCATGAACCTTCAATCGACTACCACCCTCAACAACGGCGTCGAGATGCCTTTGCTTGGCCTCGGCGTGTATGCTCCCCGCCACAACAATGAAGTACAACAGGCCGTCGAATGGGCGCTCGAAGCGGGCTGCCGACTCATCGATACGGCCAGTATCTACGGCAACGAACGCGAAGTAGCCGATGCCATGGCGGCCAGTGGTTTGCCGCGCCAGGAGCTGTTCATCACCACCAAAGTCTGGAACGACGACGAAGGCTACGATACCACGCTCACTGCCTTTGACAAGAGCCTGGAGAAGCTGAAAACGGATTACGTGGATCTGTACCTGATTCATTGGCCGATTCGCGAAAAACGGCTCGACACCTGGCGGGCGCTCGAAACGCTCTACGCCGACAAACGCGTACGGGCCATCGGTGTATCGAACTACTACCAGCCGCACCTCGATGAGTTGTTCACCATCGCCAGCGTAACCCCGGCCGTCAATCAGTTTGAATTTAGCCCATACTGCAATCCGGCCGACGTAGTAGCGTACTGCCGTGAGAAAGGCATCCAGCCTGAGGGGTATGCGCCGTTGGTACGTGGCGAAAAGAGCAACGATCCCCGGCTGGTAACCCTGGCCGAAAAATATGGCAAAAGCACGTATCAGATTCTCGTAAAATGGTCGCTGCAGCAAGGCGTTGTCACAATCCCCAAATCCGTAAAAAAAGAGCGTATTCAGGAGAATTTCGCCGTGTTTGACTTTGCTATCTCCGACGAGGACATGGCCGACATGAACACCTGGCACGACAACACCCGCGTTGCGTGGAATCCGCTGGATTTTTAGGAAGTATTCCAACAACAAAACCGCCACAAACCAAAGGCTTGTGGCGGTCCACTGTTTGTACACTCACTTTATTTAAAACCCTAGTCCAGGAGCTAAACCACGACAATGGCCAGTGCCGCACGTGGAATCCCTTATGAGATTAATGCTGTATGGTATAGGTAAGTACGCTAATAACCAAAGGTTTACTTAGTTAATAAAGCTGATCTTACCGATTAGTAGTCTATCATTTCGCTTATTTATACGAGTAAGTCCGCCGTTTAGATTGCCAGCGGTATAAAAAATTTAAAAAACTTGATCAGATCAATACGCATTGCTTATTCTGGAGCAACTACGTTCCAATTTCCGCAGAATGTATGGTTGACAACTGTATATTCGTATTTTGCATTATAAAAATTCATTTTCATGATTCAGGTCGTAAACCGAGCATTGGATATACTGGAACAAATTGCGGCTGATCCGGAAAAACCTAAATCGTTGAGCGATATAGCTGATCCGCTCGGACTGAATCATGGAACCTGCGCCAACATTCTGAAAACCCTGGTCAACCGAAACTACGTAGAACAGATTGGTACCAAAAAAGGATACATACTGGGCGCAAAGGCATATAGCCTGACGGGGAATGAAGCGTACCGGAAAGACTTGCTGGATGCGGCCCGGGATGAAATGGACTTAGTGACCCGGAAAGTAAACGAGAACTGCCTGCTGGCTACCCTGAAAGGAAATATGCGCCAGGTGGTGTTGCGGACGTATGCTGAGCAGGACCTTCAGGTGAGAACCGCCGACGAGAAACACGTGTACGATTCGGCCTCGGGTCGGCTGTTGGTCGCTATGCTGCCAGATGCTGATCTTGACCGATTTGTCCGTAAATACGGGTTGCCGTCGGCCGAGATCTGGCCCGAAGCAGACACCGACGACAAGTTTCAGACCTGTATCAGCGCAATCCGGTCGCAGGGGTATGCGCTTCAGGTAGTGCCAAAACGGCAAATTATTGGTCTCGCCGTTGCTGTATACAAACACAAGAACGTAGTAGCAAGCCTGAGTATCTACCTGCCTGAGTACCGCTATACAGTAGCCGATAAGACCGGTTTGATTCAACTGCTCCAAAAAGCAGCAAAGCACATCTCCGCCCGGCTGGCATAACGCCTTTCTTTCGCTCCGCATCCGACACGGCAAGGCTGGCCTATGGTCTTTGCCAGGGCATCCATCATTGCTTAAAATATCAATTTAGAAAATAAGCATAAAAAAATTTGACTATACCGATAATCATCTCTATAATTGATTCATTATAAAACTGTTTTTTATAATATAAAATTAAACCCTGCTTCAATGAAATTTACTGTCTACGTAAAACTGCTGATAGGCTTGTGTATGGCCTTAAGCACCGGATCACTCTGGGCTCAGAACCAGACTGTTTCCGGGAAGGTGACAGGGGCCGGCGATGGCATCGCTTTACCAGGTACAACCATTTCGCTTAAAGGAACCACTACCGGCACAACAACCGATGCGAGCGGCATGTACCGTATCAACGTCCCCGCTACGGGTGGAACTCTGGTGTTTTCATCGGTGGGCTATCAAAGCCAGGAGGTAGCCATCAATGGGCAATCGGTCATCGACATCAACCTGGCTGCTGATGAGCGGCAGCTGAACGAAGTCGTCGTGGTTGGCTATGGTACGGTGAAAAAAAGCGACCTGACGGGCTCACTGGCACAGGTGAAAGCCAAGGAGATTAATGCGTTCCCGGCCACGAACGTATTACAGGCCCTATCGGGCCGTGCACCAGGTGTACAGGTAATTCAGAATACCGGAGCGCCGGGGGCCGCCGTCAGCGTACGAATCCGGGGTACCAACTCGGTACAGGGCAGTAACGAGCCGCTGTATGTAATCGATGGCTTCCCAACCTCCGGCAGTAATCCTACCATTATCAACAACAGTGATATTGAAAGTATTGAAATCCTGAAAGATGCTTCGGCAACGGCCATCTACGGCTCCCGCGGGGCTAACGGCGTGGTGCTGATTACTACCCGGCAGGGTAAAGCCGGTAAAATGCAGGTAGATTACGAAGGTACCTACAGCGTTCAGACACTCCGCAAAAAGCTGGATCTGATGAATGCGAAGGAATACGCTACCTTCTACAACATCCAGGCTACCAACGATAAGGTGACTCCGTATTTTACGCAGGCGCAGATTGACTCCTTTGGAGAAGGCTTTGATTGGCAGAACCTGGTTTTTCGGAGGGCTCCCATGCAAACGCATAACCTGACCATCAGTGGGGGAAGCGAAAAGACCCGGTTTTCGGTCGGAGCAAGCATCTTCGATCAGGAGGGCATCATCATCGGCAGCGACTACAAACGGTACTCGCTCCGGGCCAACGTATCGACTGACATCAGCCGGAAATTCAATCTGACCTACGGATCAACGCTGACCAAAATCAAAACCAGCCGGCAGAACAACGGCGGAGGAAACCGGGGGGGCTCACTGATTTCGGCTGCCATCTCAGCTCCACCAACGCTAACCCCGTACAACGACGATGGTACCTACCGGGTGCTGGCCACGGCTTATCCGTTTATTTCCAACGTCATTATCAATCCGCTGAACTACGTAAATGAACAGTTCGATGACATAGATGCCAACCGGGTACTGGCCAATGCCGCCCTGACCTTTAAACCGTTCGACGGGCTGTCCATCAAAATCTCGGGCGGTATTGAAAACAGCGATGATCGTTCTGATTTTTACACAACGCGCCAGTTCATTAACTCGCAGGGAAGCGCAAGCGCGTCGACGAGCCGGGCCACGAGTTTGCTGAGCGAAAATACCGTAAGCTACATTAAAACCCTGGCGCAGAAACACAGCATTTCGGCTGTGCTGGGCTTCACCTATCAGGACTTTCTTAATACGTCGCTGGGTGGGTCTGGCGTTGGCTACCTCAGTGATGTAACAGAAACCTTCAATTTGGGGGCTGCCAACACCCCCGGTATCCCAAGTTCGGGCTATTCGTTTGCTACGTTGCTGTCGTATCTGGGCCGGGTCAACTACAGCTACAACAGTAAATACCTGGCTACGGTCAGCTTCCGGGCCGATGGCTCCTCGCGCTACAGCGAAGGCAATAAGTGGGGGTATTTCCCGTCAGCAGCCCTGGCCTGGCGGGTATCGGAGGAGGATTTCCTGAAGAACTCAACGTATATCAGCGACCTGAAGGTACGGGCCAGCTGGGGCCGTACGGGTAGCCAGGCAATCAACCCGTATGCTACCCTTAACAGCCTTTCGGCCGGTAAGACCGTTTTTGATGATGCGCTTTACAACACCTTCGCGCCGGGTACGCGGCTGCCGGGTAACCTGAAGTGGGAAACCACTGAGCAGGCCGATTTCGGGATTGATGCTGCCTTCTTCAACAACCGCTACCGCCTGACGCTGGACTATTACATTAAAAACACGTACGACCTGCTGAACACCGTGCAGTTACCGGTTGGCTTCGGCTTTACCAGCACGATTCAGAATGTGGGCCAAATTCAGAACAAAGGTCTGGAAGTAGCGCTGGATGCCCGCGTCATCGATAAGGCTTTCAAATGGGACGTGAACGGCAACATCGCCTTCAACCGCAACAAAGTCGTAAAGCTATACGGCGGACAGGATATTCTGGGTGGCACTGTGGGCGTGACCATCATCAGTGATGCGGCCAATCTGCTGCGTGAGGGTGAGCCCATGAGTGTGTTCTACGGCTACCTTGAAAACGGCTACAGTGACCAGGGCAAAGTGGTGTACCAAGACCTGAACGGCGACAAGGTTATCAACCAGCTCGACAAAACGATTATTGGCAATCCGAACCCCAACTTCATTTATGGACTCAACTCCACCATGTCGTTTAAGGGGCTTGAGCTGACCCTGTTCCTCCAGGGAACGCAGGGTAACGATCTGCTCAACGTCAGTTCGATTAACAACACCCTCGATTATGGATTTGGCCTGAACATGCCCCGGGAGGTGTTGTACAATCACTGGTCCCCGTCTAATCCGAACGCCAAATACCCCGTCATTTCCCGCTCTAATTCCTACAACTACTCCAACCGGCTGGTAGAAGACGGTTCGTTCCTGAGGCTGCGCAACATTCAACTGGCGTATAACCTGCCGCTATCCCAATGGGGTGTAACCTGGATGCGTAGCGCGCAGGTGTTTGCCAGCGGACAGAACCTGCTGACGTTTACCAGATACTCGTGGTGGGACCCGGAAACCAACTCACAGGGTGGGGCTAACTCGATTGGGCAGGGTATTGATCACTACAGTTATCCAACCTCTAAAGCCGTTACGTTCGGTGTTCGCGTCGGTTTCTAACCAGTCATTCACGATGAAAAAGATCCTATTCATACTTCCGGTGGTTCTGCTCCTTGCCTGTGAGGATGTGCTGAAAGAAGCCCCCAAAGCCGTGGCAGTAGAAACCTTCTATAACACGGCCGGCGAAGTGGAGTCTGCTGTCAATGCCGCGTACGCGCAGTTACGGGCAACCAACAACATCAGCGGGCAGTTGGGCGCTCAGCTCGAAGCCTATACCGACTATAGTTACGGGCGCGGCAGCTACCAGGTACTCAGCGATTTTCAGGGCCTGAACAGCACAAACATTCCCCGTACGGACGATGGGTGGCGGTTGTTTTATCTGGCCATCCGGAATGCCAATCTGGTGATTCAGAATGCGCCGAAGGGAACAAGCATCAGCCAGGCCGATGTGGCCCGGTTCGTTGCCGAAGCCAAATTTATCCGGGCGTTCAGCTACTTCTGGCTGGTACGGAACTGGGGTGGGGTACCCATCCGAACCGAGGCTACGCTAAACGAGCCAAACGTGAAACGGGCGACCCCGGAGGAAGTGTACACCCTGATTCTGGCCGACCTCAAAGAAGCCGAAACGGTATTGCCGGACAAAGGTGCGCAAGTGGGGAGAGCCACCAAATGGGCGGCCAAATCGGCTTTAGCCGAGGTGTACTTTTACCGCAATCAGTACGCCGAAGCCCGCGATAAAGCCAACGAAATCATTCAGTCGAAGCAGTTCTCGCTGGTGCCCGTAACGGTTGCCAATGATTTTGACAAGGTGTTCGGCCCCACAGTGGTCACTACACCGGAAGAAATCTGGTACCTGAAAATGACCCGCGTCGACGGCCAGGGCCACTATCTGTCTATGTTTGCCCATCATCCGGGAGCGAGGCTGCACGGAGCGGGTGGATTTTTCGCCCATTACACCGATGCGCAGTTGAACCCTGTCTTCAAAAACTGGGATAATGCCGACCTCCGGAAAAGCTACAACTGGTATAAGTGGGATATTGGCTTAGGTAGCAACACCTACCTGAACAAGAAGTTCTCGGACCCGCTGGCACCAACCGGAACCGGCGCCGGCAATGACTTTCCCATTTACCGATACGCCGATATCCTCCTCCTCTACGCGGAAGCGGTCAGCCGGGCGGGCAACGGACCTACCGAAGCCGCAATGGACGCCCTGAATCAGGTACATCGGCGGGCCTACGGCAAAAACCCGGCAGCGCCGTCTGAGGTGGATTTCAAGCTCAGCAACTACAACGCCACTACGTTTGCCAACCTGGTGATTCAGGAGCGCGGCTACGAAACCCAGTACGAAGCCAAACGATGGCTCGACCTCAAACGCTTGGGGACTGCCGAACTGAAAGCACGTATCAAAGCCGCCACCGGCAAAGACGTAGCCGATAAGCACCTGTTCTGGCCCATTCCGGTCGGGGAACTCAACTTCAACCTGGCCCTGGACCCGAATAAAGACCAGAATGTAGGCTATTGATTGAAGAACTTGTAGGTTGAATAAAATCAGGTAGCTGACTCCTGTTAGCTATCTGATTTCTTCGCAAGCCATTCATTTTCATGACACTCAACAGAATCATAAGTCGGCTATTGATATTGACACCATGCTGGCTGCTTCCTCAACTGGTGTCGGGTCAGTCAGTGTCCTACGTCCGGGTTAGTTCGACGTATCCAGCCTATTTTGAAACAACAGATCAGCAAACGTTCATTCCCGTCGGGCTCAACCTGTGCTGGCCGCGTTTCATCGATAACGAGGCAGAGGGATTAGCCAAGATGGAATTTTATTTTAAAGAATTACAGCGAAATGGCGGCAACTACGCCCGTATTTGGCTGAGTGCACCCTTTTGGGAAATCGAGCCGGACAGAGCTGGTGTGTACAGCGGCCAGAAACTAGATCGGCTAGATAAGCTCATGACCCTGGCTCAACGCTATGGTATCCGACTGAAGCTGTGCCTTGAAAATTTTCGGCAGCTCACTGACTCCCCACCGAAGTTTGCGGGATCAGTGCCTTTTGACCGTCCGATCTACCACGTTTCCAGGGGAGGACCATTAACAGATATGAATGAGTACCTGCAAGGTGATGCAGGGAAGCGGCTGTTCCGACAACGGGCGCAGGCACTGGCCAGGCGATTGGCCGCTAATCCTAATGTATTTGGTTGGGAGCTCTGGAACGAGATGGACGCTGTAAAAGCAACAGGTTGGGAAAGCTGGACGAACACTATGCTGGAAGAATGCCAGAGGCTATTTCCCAATCACCTGGTCATGCAGAGCCTTGGTAGCTACGATAGTGAACAAAAACGGGGTATGTACCATCGAATGGCATCCTTGCCGGCCAATGATGTAGCCCAGGTACACCGCTACCTCGATGAAGGGGCCCGCTGGGCTATCTGCCAGGCACCGATGGATCAGTTAGCCAGCCAGGGAGCTATTGATCTGCTGAGCGCTAAAGCACACAAGCCCCTGCTCGTAGCTGAGATTGGGGCAGTAGAGCCTAACCATGCCGGGCCATGGAAACTGTACCCGAAGGATACGGCTGGAGTAGTGCTGCATGATTTACTCTTTGCTCCCTTTTTTGCCGGGGCGGCTGGTCCTGGCCATGCGTGGCATTGGGACTCGTATGTAGAGAAAAATAATCTTTGGTGGCACTTCGGTCGCTTCGCTGAAGCTATCAAAGGGTTTGACCCGGTTGCTCAGCGTACCGTAGCCTTTCAGGAACAATTACCGGATCAGCTTAGCGTATATGGCCTGCGTGGTACCAGACAGATACTGCTTTGGATACGAGACGGCGCTACCACCTGGCAAACGGAAGTGGCTAATTCTCAGCCTGCCCGTACAGTACGAGGTGCCGCCTTACCCCTGACCAGTTCTCCCGTCAAACGGGTACAGTTTTACAATCCGTGGACTAATCAATGGACGAACGGGCAATCGTCAGGCAAAGCCATTATACTCCCGGACTTTACCCGATCAGTAGTCGTTAAACTGGACTTACAATGAACCGAATCCAAGGACTATACTGGTTTATGCTGAGTTGCTGCTATCTACGTTCGCACCGCAGTGTAATATCTACCCAGCACCCCGACGCTCATCGTTCTATTCAGAATAATTGCCAACTATGATTAAGGTAACGCTTAGCTGCATTGTAATCAGTCTACTCCTTGCCTTTACTGCAGATGCAGACCCTTTCACCTATTTTATCACCAGAAAGGGCGACCAGTTGATGGACGGTAATCGGGTTTTCAGATTTGTATCGGTAAACACGCCGACCATTAACGGCCATTACGACGGCTATAAAAACACAAATCCGGCGAGTGGCTATGCGTATGATCCGGTGGAGCTATCCTACGAAATGGAAGCCCATTTTAAGGATATGGTTCAAATGGGCGTTACGGTAATTCGAACTTGGGGAATTACGGTTGCGGATGGTTCAGGGGAATACGAGGCCCTGGTTGCCGGTCCTAATGCCTACAACGAGACCGCGTTCAGGCGCATCGATAAGATGCTGGAACTGTGTAACAAGTACAAGATCAGGGTGATTCTTTGCCTGGTCAAAGACAACAAAATCTTTGGTTCGACGGCTACATTCAGTAAGCTTTACGGCGGTGGCGATTATTACCAGACGCCCGCTGTAAAAGAGGGTTTTAAGGATCTGCTGCGGACGTTTGCGAATCGAAAAAATCAGTTCACGGGGGTAACCTATAAGAACGACAAGTCGATTCTGGCCTGGGAATTTGGCAACGAGGTGCCCAACGATAAAGGGGCCTGGATCGCTGAGATGGCCGAGTACCTGAAACGTATTGACCCCAATCACCTGATTGCTGATCCGCGTCGGGCCAACGGTGTGCAGCAGATGAGGGAAAACGTAAGCGATGTGCTGGCCAATAACGAAAACATAGACATCGTAAAAACCCGGCAGTACCCCAATTACCGCAACAGCGTAACCGAACTCTGGAACGAATGCAAAGGGAAACGCCCCCTGATTATTGATGAATTTCAACGGTTTGACGGATTCAAAGAGGTACTCGAACAGGTGTATAACACGGGCGTAAGCGGGGCATTACTCTGGAGTCTGATGAAACCGCAGTATACCGGTGGCCTTGGTAGTCACGCCCTGTTTCATTCGTATTCGTGGGGCGGTAGTCGATGGCCCGGATTTGATAGTGGCAACTATTTCAAGGAACGGGAAAACCTGATGCTGATCCGGTCTTACGGCTATAAAATCAGAGGGGAGAAGGAACCGCCCCTGCCGGCCCCGACGGATGCGCCGTATCTGTACCCCAGTCTTCGAACCGATGCCGTCGCGTTGACCTGGCGGTGTTCGCCCGGAGCCAGATACTATATCGTAGAACGGGCCACTTCCCCAAAAGGCCCCTGGCAAACCATCAGCGGTGATCTGGACATTAGCTATGACCTGTATTTCTACCCCCTGTTCACCGATGCCAGCGCGGAGCCGGGCAAAGTGTACTACTACCGGGTGAGAGGTAAAAATGAGTCGGGTATATCGCCCGCTTCGAACACCGTGGGTCCGCTGGAACCTGTAACCAGGATGGTGATGGATAACCTGAAGGACTTTTCAATGGCCCATTCCCATTCCGAAAACCTCCGGATCAGCGCCGAAACGTGGCCCCGGCTCCGGCAGACGGAAGAAGACTTTTTTCAGGCTGAAAGGTCCGTCGGAAGCGGTTCCGGCGAACTGGTATACCGGGCGGATGCGCTGAAATGGATTGACGTTGTCTCGTTCAGCGACAAGGTAGATAGTGTCCGGTTACTCTACTCGACTGATGGCTCCGTCTGGAATCCATTGCCTGAGGGGTTAGTGGTCAAACATCATCGTTCCGCCTATCCAAGCCCGATTTCCGGCAACAAAGACAATCCGGTTGATAAGTACACCTACGCTGTACCGGTGCTACCCCATGGAACCGTCGCGGTTAAGGTTGTGACCGGCAATGCGCAGGCAGCGAACACCTATCCATGGCTTGCGCGGGTTCATGTTGGGTTTACCGGATCACTGATAACCACGAAAGGAGTCAACTAGATGACAGGCTTTACCATGAAACAAGCGTTTACGGTTGCATGGCTGGCAGGCTGGTGCTGTTCGGTGTCGGCTCAATCGACCCGCTACGATTCGCTCTGGAATGACCCGGCTGTTGAAACCCGTATTCAGCAGGGTATCGAAACCCATCGGAAAGGTGATTTTACGCTGGTATTGGCGGACAGGCAGGGTAAGCCGCTACGAAACACGACGGTAGAGATTCAGCAGGTTGGGCACGATTTTCAGTTTGGCGCCAACATCTTTATGCTGAATGGCTTCAAGGCGGAAGCCGACAACCGAAAATACGAGGAAACCTTCAGGTCGCTGTTCAATACAGCTTGTATACCCTTTTATTGGAAAACGCTGGAGCCTGAGCAGGGCAAGCTACGATTTGCGGCTAATAGCTCTCCCATCTACCGGCGACCGCCCCCGGACGTAGTGGTTGACTTTTGCCGGGCAAACGTACTGACGCCCAAAGGGCATACACTGGTCTGGGACCACCCCAAACACAGCGTTCCGGACTGGTTACCCACCGATACAACCGAGGTCAAGCGGCTGATCACCAAACGGATTCAGGAAATAGCCGCCCGCTATGGTAATGCGATCAAAACCTGGGATGTTGTCAACGAAGTCTTGAAAGGACACCCGGATATCCCGATGCCCGGCAACTACGCCCTGTTTGCCTTTCAGGAAGCGCAGAAATACTTCCCGGCGGATACGCGCCTGTTCATCAATGAAGTAACCGGAGAATCGTGGCAGAATTATCGGAAGGAATACAGTCCGTATTACCTGCTCATCGAAAGCCTGAAAGCGAAAGGAGCACGAATCGGCGGTATTGGTCTTCAGTTCCACTTCTTTAGTGAGCCGTTGCACGAAGACGTTGCCAATGGCAAAGCCATGACACCCACCGACCTGTTCCGGGCACTGGATCAGTACGGTCGGTTTGGTGTGCCCCTGCATGTATCGGAGATTACTATTCCCACGCTGCCAAATAACCAGATGGGGTTGCAACGGCAGGCCAGAATGGCACGAAACTTCTACCGGCTATGGTTTAGTCACCCGGCGGTTGAAGCCGTCATCTGGTGGAATGTGGCCGATGGCACGGCAGTAGCCGGAGAAGATAAGTGGAACGGCGGACTGGTAAACGGTGATTTTTCACCGAAACCGGCCTACACGGTTCTGAACGTCCTGATTAACCGGGAGTGGAAAACTGCGCTGACATTGACCCCGCAGGATGCCGGACCTCTTCGATTCAGAGGCTTTTACGGAGAATACCTCGTACGGATACGTCAGGGTAAAAAGGTAACGGAACAGCGCATTCACTTCCGGAAAAATCAGCCATCCGAAGTTCGCATAAACCTGTAAGTATGAAGATTGTCGATTTACGTACCCGCTGTGTAGCGATTCCCCTAAACGCGCAACTGCGTCACAATACCGGCGTCCATCCCGGCTATTTCCTTCGGACGATTCTGGAGCTGATCACCGATGAAGGCGTTGTTGGCTTGGGCGAAGTAGGGGGCGGTGATCAGCGGGGGGCTTTGCAGAAACTCAAGCCGCGCATTATTGGGCTTGATCCGTTTCAACTGGAGGTGATGAAGCTGAAGGTCTTGCGGAGCATTTACTATATGTCGAATGCCCGACTATATGCCGCGCTGGAAATGGCCTGTCTGGATATTCAGGGGAAGGTGCTAAACCGGCCATTAAGCGACTTGCTCGGCGGGCGCGTCCGCGACGAAGTGCCGTTCATTGCCTACCTGTTCTGGCGTTATGACCGGCCGGCGGGGGGTGGTACGGCATCCCGGAATGACGAAACGGCCGAAGACCTGGCGGCTTTCTGTGAAGAACTGCACCATACCCTGGGCGTAAAGGCCATGAAGCTGAAAGCCGGTGTAATGGCCCCCCGCGAAGAGGTGCGGGTGCTGGAACTGTGCCGGCAGCGGCTGGGCGATGACTTCGGACTGCGTATAGACCCCAACGGACTCTGGTCGGTGCCCACGGCCGTACAGATGGGCCGGATCATGGAGGATCTGCGGTTGGAGTATTTTGAAGACCCTTCGTGGGGCCTGAACGGTAATGCTACCGTTCGGCAGCAGGTGCGGATTCCCATCGCTACCAACATGTACCCCGCCCGCTTCGACGATCTGGCTCCGGCTATCAAAATGGGCGCGGTCGACATCGTGTTGACGGATATTCACTACTGGGAAGGGCCGCGCGGGGTGAAAGATCTGGCGGCCGTTTGCAACGTATTCAACCTCGGCGTGGCTATGCACAGCGGGGCCGAATTCGGCATTGAACTGGCCGCCATGATTCATACGGCCGCTACCATTCCGCACATGACGTTTGCGGGCGATGCGCACTACCACTACCTCACCGACGACATCATTGAAGGCGGGCTGATGAAGTACGAGAATGGCTGCATCAAGGTACCAACCGGTCCGGGCTTGGGCGTGTCGCTCGATGAGGACAAGATGAAGCATTACGAGAAATACTACGAAGAAAAAGGCGACTACTACGCCCGCTTCCACCAGGACCCGTACCGGCCCGACTGGTACCCAACGGTGGGTGGCATGTAAACGAAGCACTATGACAAGCCGTATCCACATATTCTGCGTAACACTGACTGGCCTGACGGTTGCCGTGCTGCTTACATCGTTCCGGAAAAATCTCCCTGTTCGGGATGACAGAATGGTAAAGACGATTTTATCAATGCCTAATCTGGTGGCGCTGTGGGACTTTAACGAGCCGGAGGGGCAGGACAGAAAAGCGAAAGGGGCGGGAGATTTTCCGCTCAAGGAAACCGATGGTACGCTGCCGCGAGTCAGCGAAGGGCCGCTATCGGGCTACTCGGCCCTGTTTGCCAATGATGCCTACCTGTCGTTGCCCAATGCCCAAACGGGAAAGCTGAATATCCATGGCAAGGGTCAGGGTGTGTCGGTGGTGGCGTATGTCAAGTGGCGTGGTGAGCAAACGGGGTTTGTCGGCGGCATGTGGAACGAGTACAAGGATGGCGGCAAACGGCAGTACGGTTTGTTTGTTTCATTGCCTTATTACAACGGCCGAAATCAGGTATGCGGGCACATATCCTGGACCGGAAAACCCACTCCGCCTTTCCCGTATTCGATTGACTACTCCGCCAGTAAGCAGCCGGTACCCGCCAACGAATGGGCCTGCGTGGCCCTTACGTATGACGGAAAGTATATAAAGTCGTACCTCAACGGGGTATTTCAGGAAAGAGCCCCGGAGTTAATCGACCATACGGCTGGCTTTGAGGGGTACCCCAACGGCCTGACGCAATCGAAAAATCCGTACCATTTCCCGGACGGAATGGGGAATAACGGCTCTGATTTTACCGTCGGGGCGGTGTTGCTGAAAGCCGGTATGGGCAATCGGTTCAGGGGGCAGATTGGCGGTCTGGCGGTCTTTGACCGAGCCTTAACAGACAAAGAGATGAAGAAATTAGCAGAACCGGTCGTCAGGCTGGCGCAAAGCAAATAAGCAATAGTACACCATCTGACGAATGAATTTATAAACCGAAGTCACAAACGCAGATCGCTATTTATGCAGCTTTCGTACCTCTTTTTCGGCCACCCAACCGAACCACAGGCGTCGCTCGTGCGGCAAATGGGCGTACGGTATGCCATCGCCAAACTCGCGCCCGACCTCACCGGCGATTTGCCTCCGTATGACCGCGACTCACTCAGTCGGGCTAAAGACCACTTTGCCGATGCCGGTCTGGAGCTAATCGGTCTGGAAGGTGACCAGTTTGACATGAACCGCATCAAGTTCGGAGAGGACGGGCGCGATGAGGACTTGGCGCGCTACCGCCAAATGCTGCAAAACATGGGCGAACTAGGCATCCGACTGCTGTGCTACAACTTCATGGCCGGCATTGGCTGGTACCGCACCCATACCGAAACCGCCGAACGGGGTGGTGCACTGGTCAGTAGCTTTGACGCCGACTATGCCCGAGCCTTGCCGCTGACCGAATTTGGTGAGGTGCCGGAAGCGACGATTTGGAGCAACTATGAATACTTCCTGCAAAACGTCATCCCCACTGCCGAGCAGTACGGTGTTCAGATGGCGCTCCACCCCGACGACCCACCAATATCACCCCTGCGCGGTATCGGTCGGATTTTTACCAATGCCGAGGGCGTTCGGCGGGCGTTGGCGCTGACGGATAGCCCGGCGCATGGCTTAACCTTTTGTCAGGGTACGTATACAACGATGGGCGAAGACGTACCGGCGCTGATTCAGGAGTGGAAAGACCGCATCCGATTTGTGCACATCCGCGATGTGGCCGGAACCCGTGAGCACTTTCACGAAACCTTCCACGACAACGGCCCAACCGACATGGCGACCATGCTACGCTGCTACCGGGACGCTGGTTTCACCGGCCCCCTCCGCTCCGACCACGTACCTACGATGGTGGGCGAAGACAACACGCATTTCGGCTACGGCATGCTGGGCAACTTGTTCGGTATCGGCTACATCAAGGGAATGATGGACGGCATAGCAGCGGACCAGCCCGTACCTATAAATGGCCAATCGCAAGCCGTACAAATGAAATGACAATTCACCAATATTCATCGTGACCAGCCATGCGATTAACCAATAAAAAAGCACTCGTGACTGGAGCCTCGCAGGGCATCGGTAAAGCCATTGCGCTGCGATTGGCCGAAGAAGGCTGTACGGTAGTCGTGCATTATCACGAGAATCTAGCCGACGCTGAAGCCGTAGCTTCGGAAGTTCGGGAGCGGGGCAGTGAAGCTTACGTGGTTCAGGCCAATCTGTCTGACGTAGCGCAGGCTAGCCGGCTGGCGGAAGAGGCCTGGGAGATGGTGGGCAGCCTGGATTTCCTAATCAACAATGCGGGTATATCCTATAAAAAACACTTTCTGGACGTTACGGAAGCCGATTTCGACGCGTTTACCAACATCAACTTCAAAAGCACGACGTTCCTGACCCAGGCTGTTGCCCAGAAGATGGTAGCGCAGAACATTGCCGGTAGCATCTATACCATCACCTCGGTAAATGCACTCCGGCCGGGGCTGGGGCTGTCTGTCTACGGAGCTACCAAAGGGGCGCTGGAGACGCTGATGAAAGGGGTGGCTATGGAACTGGCCCCGCATGGTATCAGGGTTAACACCCTGGCGGTCGGCGCGATTGAAACAGAACTGACCCGGCCGGTTCGGGAGAATCCTGAATTACTTAAAGAGGTCAACGATGGTATTCCGGCGGGGCGGTTCGGGCTACCGGAGGAGGTAGCGGCCGTACTGGTGGACCTGCTGGCATCGGGCAGTTACGTCACCGGCGCGTCAGTCACCATCGACGGGGGACTGCTGCTGATGCGGGGCTACGGAAAACCGGGTCGTTATGAAGGACAATAAACCCTTACTCAGATGAAAAAACTACTCAGTTATCTACTCTGCCTGTTGGCTGTTCAGACGGCTCTGGCGCAAACAGCTCCGCAAGCTACCAAGCTTTGGAGCCCGTACCGCATTACGCCCCGTACCGGAGCGCAGCATATCGACCTGTCGGGTGCGGGCTGGGAGCTTTCGCATACCGACCAGCCGGTAGCTGACCTGAGCCAGCCGCGTAAAGACCCATTTCAGACCAGCGTGCCCAATTCGGTACACTGGTCGCTCTACAAGGCTGGCAAGCTGCCGCATCCGTATTACGCCAAGAACTCAACTCAATACCGCTGGGCGGAGGAAAAGGCGTGGTACTACAAGAAGTCATTTGATTTACCTGCTTCTGCTCGTGGTAACCGTGGCGACGGACCGTACGTCTTCCTCTGCTTCGATGGCGTTGATTATTTCTCAAAAGTCTGGGTGAACGACAGCTTAGTGGGCGTGCATGAGGGCATGTTCGGTGGTCCTTCGGTGGAAATCAGCCGGCTGCTGAAGTTTGGCGGCAAAAACGAAGTGACCGTTGAGGTACGGGCGGGCAACTGGGGCAACAAGGCTACCGACTACGAAAGCCTGCCGCGCACGGCGTCGGGTGAGTTCGATTATTCGAAACGTACCGGCTATAACCCCCGCGCCAGTGGCAAAATCATCAAGCCGTGGGTTATTTCAGGGGGCTCCGGTGGGGAAGCGTTCTTTAGCGTTGGTATGTGGCAGGGTGTCCGGCTGGAGATTGTACCAACCTACCACCTTGAACGGCCGTACCTGACAACAAAAAGTGTTACGGGCAATACGGCCCAACTGCACTTGTCGGCAGAAGTGTTTGCCAATGCTCACTCGCTCCAGAAGCAACTGCACCCCTGGAGTAATACGCAGCTAAACCACCCCAACGAGAAGGGCACTCTCTTCAAGCCGGTGACCGACAAGCTCAGTGTGCAGGTAGAACTGACCACCGGAAAAAGCACCGCCTTGACCAAGGAGTTTCCCGTCACAGCGTACGAGGGTCGTATCTGGCTGGAAGAAGAGTTGAGCCTGCCCAATCCTCAACTTTGGCAACCGAACGGACTCGGCCAACCAAATTTATACAAAGTAAGCCTGACGCTGAAAAAGAACGGAAGTCCAGTCGACCGGCTCAGCTTCGACTACGGTATCCGCACCATCGAGCGCATAGCAACGGCCGGTCCGCGCATCGCCGACCGCTGGGAAAACTGGCAGTTCATCGTCAACGGCCGGAAGATTTTTGTGAAGGGCATGAACTTCACCCCGCAGGACATCCTGCTCGACCTGCCCGCCGAGCGCTACCGCTGGACGCTCGAAGCCGCCAAAAAGATGGGCGTACAACTCATCCGAATCTGGGGCGGTGGCCTGCTGGAAACCGACCACTTTTATACCATCTGCAACGAACTGGGCCTGATGGTCTGGCAGGATTTTCCCATCGGCAATCAGGACACACCCGACTACCCACAGGACATCTGGGAGGCTCAGGTGGTGCAGAATATCTTCCGGTTGCGCAATCACCCGTCGCTGGTGATATGGAACGGCGGTAATGAGTTCAACCCGTACTCCTACGGCAACGCGGCCTCGATGGGGATCATCGAACGGAATCTCGACATCTTTGATAAATCACGCTTTTTCGTGCGGACAACGCCCGATGACGGCTCCATGCATGCCTACCCCGACATGGACCCGACCTGGTACAACCGCAGCTACAAGTTCGAGCCGTGGGTATCCGAAACGGGTATGCACAGCATTCCGGAGCCCAGTCTTTTCTACGAAACCGTCGATAATAAGGAGTTTACGGGCCTGGGCAAGATGTGGGATAAAAGCTTCGGGCCGTCGCACCCTGAGTTCATTCACCACTTCACCGAATACGGTCCCGGTCGGGTGCCGCGCATGCTGAGCCGGGCATCGCACATCGCCGACGTAATGGACCCGACCATTGAATCCATTTCGGAGGCCTCTCAGATTGGTGCGGGTGAGTTCTATCAGTTGCTGTCGGAGAAAATGCAGGGTAACTATCCGGTTACGGCGGGATTGATGCCGTGGGTGTTCAAGCGCCACTGGCCGGTAATTGCCATTCAGATGATGGACTGGTTCGGGCAGGCAGCCGCGCCGTACTACTTCCTGAAACGTACGTACGAACCGACGCACGTAGCCATTGACCTGCCGCGTCTGCTCTGGAAAGCTGGCGAGTCAATCCCCCTGAACACCAAAATTACCAATGCCAGTCAGACGGCGTTGCCTGGTACGGTGTCCGTTACGGTCTGGGACGATGCCTTCAGGCAACTCTGGACCAAAGATACCCGCATGACGGTGCAGCCCGGTACGTCCGTAACGAGTGCACCTATTGGTAGCTACGTCATTCCGGCCGATTACAAAGACCGTTTTCTGTTTGTAGTGGCCGAACTGAAAGACGCATCGGGTAAACTGGTATCCCGATCTCTGTACTTCCCCCGCTCGCTGACAATGCTGGACGATAAAGCCTTTTACGACAAATACGTGTCGGAACCCATTGCCTGGCCAACGCTGGATAAAGGTCCGTTCCTGAAGCCAACCGTGCAGAAATCAGCTACCCGGCTGGAAAGCAGTCTGGTGTCCATAAAGCAACTGGACGATGCCCGTTCGCAGCTAATACGGTCCGTCGTCACGGTACAGGTGCGTAATACCGGAACAACCCCCGCCTTCATGACAAAAATTGATATAGCAGGCGCGAAGCGGGCGCTGGTGGCCGATGACAACTACTTCTGGTTGGCACCGGGCGAAAGCCGCACGTTATCGGCCGATGTGCTGTGGCGCGAAACCCCAACCGGAAACGTATCGGTCGTGGCTTCGGCCTGGAACGCGCCGGAGGTGACCGTGCCGCTGGACACAAGATCGCTCACCGTTCAAAAGCTGGGGAAATAAGGGCATGTCCAAGTCAAACCTGATAACCGAACCGCAGCCGGTCAACGCCCCTTCAGTCAGTGGTCGCGCCGGGTACCGCTGGGAGTTGCTGGCCCTCCTATGGCTGGCATTCTTCCTGAACCAGGCCGACCGCCAGATTTTCAGCGTCGTATTACCGCTGATTAGGCAGGACTTAGGCCTAACGGATGCCGAACTGGGTCTGATTGCGTCGGCGCTGGTGTGGACCTATGGCCTGCTGGTGCCCATTGCCGGCTTCATCGGCGATCGGTTCTCGCGCCGGAACATTCTGGGCTTTTGCCTGCTGTTCTGGTCGATGGCGACGCTGTTTACTGGTTTCTGCTCCACGCTCATGCAGTTCATTTTACTACGGGGTATTGGCACGGGCGGGGGAGAAGCGTTCTATGCCCCATCTGCCAATGCGCTGCTGGGCGAAAACTACCCCAGGAATCGCTCGTTTGTGCTGTCCGTACACCAGACGGCCGTTTATTTTGGCATCGTACTCAGCGGGCTGATTGCGGGCTACATTGGCGAACACTATGGCTGGCAGCGGGCGTTTTATGTGTTTGGTGGATTCGGCATTGTGCTGGCCTTCATTTTCTTCAACCGCATACCGAAGGATACTCCCAACAAAGGGCTGGTTAGTCAGCGACCCGTACTAGCTGAAATAGGCGAAACGGCCCGTGTCATTGTTCGAAAGCCGACAGTCGTGCTGCTGACGCTGGGCTTTGGCTGCATGGTATTTGTCAACGTTGGTTATCTGACCTGGATGCCCTCGTTTCTGGTTGACAAATTCGGGCTGAGCCTGACCGAAGCCGGATTCTCCTCGCTGTTCTATCATCACCTCGGCGCCTTTCTGGGCGTGTTATCCGGAGCCCGGATTGCCGACTATTACGCCCAAACCAACCCCCGGAGCCGGCTCGTGGTGCAGTCGCTGGGACTGTTGATCGGTGCGCCGTTCATCTACTTTATCAGCCAGAGCAATACCCAGATTATGACCTATGCGGCCCTGTTTGGGTTTGGCATATTCCGGGGCTGGTATGACTCCAACATCGTCGCGTCCCTGTACGAAGTGGTATCGGCACGTATGCGCTCATCCGCCTATGGGTTGATGCTGGCCTGCGCGTTTCTCATTGGCTCATCGGCACCGTATCTGCTGGGGGTGCTGAAACCTACGCTGGGCCTGACAACCGGGTTAGCCAGTTTATCAGGGGCTTATGTGTTGGGGGGGCTGCTGCTGGCGGGGGCAGCGAAATGGTTTTTTGAAAAGGATAGGGAATCGTAACAGAACAAGCAAATAATACATCAGTAAAACACACAAAAGCATGGAAGTTATCACCAATTCGTATCCAATCCGACAGTTCAACGTTACGTATGATTGGCAGGAAATCCAGCAACGGTACCTCCGGTTATACGCCGGTTTAGTGTCCGACGCACTGGAGCATCTCGGTTACCACAGCCAGTGCATGGCCAGCGGAATCTATCCGCTAACCCACACCATGAAAGTCGCTGGACCAGCCTTTACCTGCCACGGTATCGCGACGCCCAGCCGCGACGAGAAAGTTCATGACATTCGGCTGGGGATGTTCAAGAGCATGACGCCGGGCGTAGTGCAGGTGCGCGACACCCAGGGCGATACGTCCTGCGGGCAGTTTGGCGAAATTTCGGCTACGGCAGCTCACGCCCACGGCTGCGTTGGGGCGGTGATCGACGGCTCGACCCGCGACTCGAATTACCTGATCGATATGGGGTTCCCGACGTTTTGCCGGTTTCGCAATCCGGTCGAGGCTTTTGGCCGCTTCATGGTGGTTGATTACCAGATACCCATTTACGTGAAAGGAATGGAAGGGTTGCTGAAAATCAACCCTGGCGATTATATTTTCGGGGATAATGACGGCGTGGTTGTGGTGCCGTATGACCTGACGATTCAGGTACTCGAACTGGCCGAAGAGTGGTTCGCCAGCGAAGCTAAAAGCCGACAGGCCATGGCTGAAGGACGGAATCCGTTCGACGTATACGAGGAGTTTGGGCGGTTTTAATGAACACAAGCCGACCGGACGTAGAACCGAAAGGATGCTCCGGTCGGCTTTACCAGCTTTTTTTCACGCTCACGTAGCTCGCAAACGTATTGGGATACAACTCGCCCTGATCGAGTGCGAAGGCCGTTGTCAAGACGATGCCCGACCAGCGTGGCGGATGGATCTGGGCGGATAGCAGCGACGAAAACTGGCGGAAAGGTGGAACGTAGCGTTGATTGAACGTGCCGAAGTTGCGGCTCGTCGATGCCTTAGCCGTCAGCGTTACGTTGCGGAAAACCACGGCCTGAGTACCCAAATGCCAGGCAACGACCCGGTTGTTGGGGAAAAAGCCGCCCCCTTCCAGCCGATTAACTTCCGTCGTGAATTCCGTTCTCGGCGCGATAAACGGCGTCCCGACCGTTCGGCCATTGTACGACCAGCCTTCCCGATACTGGCTGTGGTTGAAGTAGTTGTCGGCACCCTGGTAGCGGGCGGCCATGTCGAACACGGCACCGCCCTGGTTGGTAGTCGTGAGGAACTCGAGGGCGAGTCGCTCTACCCGAAATCGTGCCCTGGCTAACCGGTTATGCAGCCGGATTCCCGTCAGGCCGTCGGGGAAGTTCTGAAATGCCAGGCCGGATGCATCTTCGTAGAGGTGCTGGTGGTAGAAAGTCAGCGTTCGGTTGGGTCGGGTCCATTCAAGTGCAAAGTCGTAGCTGCCGACGTGATTGCCGATCCGGTTTGTTCCGTCGAAGTCCGTGAACTGGTCCGTGCTGATAGCCTCCGGATAGCGGCCCGTAACGAGCGAAACATAATCGTTGAACGAGGTAGGAAGTTTTCCGTTAACGGCCAGTGGGGTACCAACCAGATAATCCGCCCGACCGCCCCATTGCACCTGATGATTCAGCCCCGCGTAGAATTTAACTTTCCAGTTAGGCTTTCCCAGGCGGCCATACAGGAATTTCTGGTGCAGATAAACGCCCTGAATATAGGATGCCGTAAACCAGCCGTGCGCGTACCCGCCTTTGAAGGACAGAACGTTTTTCAGGAAACGTAATGGAATATAGTCCGGGGTGTAGATCTGCACTTTGGGGAAGGGAATGGCATTGCCCGACCAGCCAATGAAGCCAGAGGTCAATAATGTGTCGCCAAGGCCATACACTTCGCGCCGTCGGCCCACAAACAGTTCCACTTTTCCGTAACGAATCTTCCCGTATAACTCGGGCCATAAAAGCTGACGCGTTTCCGGCCGGTCTCTGGGACCAAGGGTACCTACTACGTTTAGGCCAAAACCCCAGTCAACTTTCCGGCTGGCGGCCGTCTTCGACGTATCGGTTGCCGGACGGTACGTGCGGTACAGTCCGGTCCGGATTGTACCGAATGGGCCGCGGCTTGGCACAATTCCGTATTGATTGGTACGTAGCCAGAACGGCGCCCGATCGGTGGTCGTTGCCATGCCTCCCAGCTCGGCTTCATAGTGAAGAGGAGAGGGCTGAGCACTCGATTGAGCCCGCGAGGCAGGTGGGCTCAACCAGAGCATAAGACCAAACACAAACAGTAGCCGCATGGACGTGAAAATGAGACACGAATATGCGACATGAACGATAGATTACGTCATGCCGCCCGTGAAAATTAGTGTATTGGTAACACAAACAAAAAGCCCTGCACGGTCTGGTGCAGGGCTTTTGCGAATGCGTTGGTGTTGTCTACCGGCGGTAGCGGCTCGGGTATTCGCGGCCGATACCGAATCCGTAACCGAGTGTCAGGGTAAAGACCGAGTTGCTGAGCGATTCACGCTGCCCCCAGATGTTCGGCAGATTTGACTGGACATTGGCCAGACCCAGTGTGTAGCGGGCGTCGATAAGGAAGCGTTGCCGCTCACCAGCCCGCCAGTTCAGCTGGAAACCGGCCGTAGCGCCTAAATCCAGATCTTTAAAATCATTGCTGTTATCGCCATTGAAGCGCTCGTCTTCGTTGCCATTCAGCTTGGCGTCGGCTCGTTTGGCGTTGAGCTTAACGCCAAGCGAAGGGCCAATGAAAACGTTGGGCCGGAAGTTGCCCGAAAGCGTTAGAAAGTACCGGGCGACAACCGGAATTTCGAGGTAGTTAACCCGCTGCCGGAAATCAATGCGGTTGCTGGGACCGGGAGAAACGAAAAGCGGGCCGTCATACCGAGTTCCACGCTGAGAATAAAGAACATCCGCTGAGATACCAAAGTGGTTGAGCGAGCTATACATCAAAAAGGCCCCCGCCGTAAAGCCGGGTATAAATTTCATATTGTCGGCGTTACCCCAGTAATTAGACAAGTTCAAGCCGACACGAGGACCGGCGCTGAAACGTTGCTGAGCGTAAACGTTTGATATACAGAGAGACGAGATGGTAAGGATGGAAAAAGTGAACCGTAGAAAAATTGATTTTAACATAGAAAACGGGATTGAGTGATATGCCCCGTTAACGCCGGATATCCGATAAATGTTTTATCCGTTGTATCAAGTTTTGGGAAATCTATGATCTGATGAATGAACAGATTTAGGTGTAACTAAGAATAAACTGTACACAGACTGGACCAAAACTAACAAAAGAGGAGAAAGCAAGAAGTGCAGGTGCGTTATTCAAGAGTAGTTGTTTCAACTGTTGATCCTGAAGGGTAGACAAGCGATTCCTGATTGGGCATGAACGATGAACTGCCCGGTACATACACAGGCATGAGGGGCGAGTCCACCGGGGTATGTTCGAGTCCCTCAGTAGTGGCCTCGTCAGGCGTATCGCGTAACGACAGTACGTGGCTGGTATGAGAGGGTGGAACGCTTTTAGGCTTCTGCGATTGTTTAGACGCGAAGAAAATAAAATAAATAGCCATAGCCAGCATAAACAGAATGGCAGCTGTGGTGGTAGCAATCCAGAGCGGCCATAGCCGTTTCTTCGTCGCCGACTCGTGAATACGCCGTTGCAGGGCATTGCGCAGTTCGGTTAGCTGCGTCGACGGTGGAGTGCCGGTTTGCTGCATGGCTTCCAGACCAGCCAGCGCGTCGGCATAAAACGGGTCTTCCAACAGCAGCCGCTCCACGCGGTGCCGCGCCGGGCCGCTTAGCTGCCCGGCCTGATAAGCCCGCAAGTCATCGAAAGTCAATTGGTTTTCCATCATATATCGCGGTACAAAAACCGCTGGCTATCTATACAGATCAGTGTTACCTATTTCCGCATACAAAGTTTAAGGTTTCGACGGCCATTTTGCAAGTAGCTTTTCACTTGCTTCATGTCATAACCGGTAAGCTCCGCTACTTCTGCATAACTTTTCCGCTCCAGATAAAAAAGGGTCAGGCAGGTTCGTTGCTCAGTTGGCAAGGTCTGCAGGCACGCTTCCATCTTCGACAGGTCTTCTTCCAGCTCTGAATCATCGTCCAGTTCCAATGAATTCAGACTGGTCGGTAGTTTATCATCATCCGAATACTCAGCCGACGCGGCATCAATGCGAACGGGTTGATTAGCGCGACTACGAAGCTGCATGAGGCAGTAGTTACGGGCTACGGTATGGAGCCAGGTTTTGAAATGTTGCACATCATGACGTTGCAGATCAGTAACCAGCTGTTCAAATAACTGCATAACCGCATCTTTGGCTTCCTCCTGATCCCGCAGGTAGTTATAGCAAACGGCGTAGACCAGGTCCATGTGCCGTTCGTATAGCTCACCCAATATCACCAGATCGCCCGTACTGCGGTAAACCGCCAGGTACTCGGCGTCGGTGATCGGTTTGGGTCTGCGGAAATGTTTTAGAAACATAAATGGACCAGTTTATGCAGTGCAGCACTACCTGTTAGATGAAAAAGAAGCGAAATTCCATAAAGAGGGTTCGCTAAATGTTGAGCCAGTTTTGCCATTTAACCAAGCCTGAAAGCCAACGAATTCTGCCATTTAAAAAATTTTAAAAGAAATTTAATACAGCAACTTTATAGATTATAAAGGGGAAAAACTCAGAGTTTATAAAACATTTCAACGATAAAATTAAAACAATCCCACACTAAGTGACTCATTTGTAAATATTACTAATCTTTCATGTATTTTATACCATTCAATAAATTAATATAACAAAGAACCTTGTTTTTATAAGGCAGAATGAATACTCAATTTTGTGGAGGAGTGCAACAAAAATCTATCGATTTGATGGGCTTTTATTGAGCGGATAAGTATTTGTCAACCATTGAATTTTTCTGGTGATTTATTGTAACCTACCTGTCTAACTAATGCACTTACTTATACCTTTTACTACACTATGAGATTCTGGTTAATCCTGCTTACGATGACGCTCGCCGGGAGGGCTTGGGCGCAATCCTGTAACTGTACGTACACCATCACCAAAACCGGTTCCTACGATGGTAAAACCCTCAAGATCGGCCCCGGTGCTACCGTCTGCATCCAGGCCGGCCGCTACGACTTCCTGCGGCTGAACAACTTCGTCGGTACGCCAGCTAACCCCATCAAGTTCGTCAACTGTGGCGGCCTGGTGGAGGTCAACTTCCCCACTGGTTCTGCAACCGGCATCGCCATCCAGGGCAGCCGCTACTTCCAGATCACCGGAACCGGCGTGGCCGGACTCGAGTACGGCATTCACATCTCCAGAACCGGCAGCGGCATCTCCGGCCTCAACATCACCGGCATGAGTTCCGATTGTGAGGTGGACCATGTGGAGGTCTCCAACGCCGGCTTTGCGGGTATCATGATCAAGACCGACCCCACCTGCGACGTCTCCACCCAACGGGCCAACTTCGCCATGTACAATGTCAAGGTCCATCACAACTACGTCCATGACGTCAAAGGCGAAGGCCTCTACATCGGCAACTCGTTCTGGAACGAAGGCCAGAGCCGCACCTGCGACGGCGCCAGCGTGAAGCTACTGCCTCACAACATCTATGGCCTTGAGATCAGCTACAACCGCACGGTCAACACCGGCTGCGAGGGCATCCAGTACGCCTGTGCGCCCGAATCGCAGGTGCACCACAACTCGGTCTTCAACTCGGGTATCGACCCCTTTGATCCCTATCAGGACAACGGTGTGCAGATCGGGGGTGGGGTCAGTGGCAACTTCTACAACAACACCATTCAGAAGGCCAAGGGCATTGGGTTGATCATCGTAGGGCATCTGGGCCCCAACAGGATTTACAACAACGTCATCACTGAGGCTGTTTCAAACGGTATCTTCGTCGATGAGCGGGCCGGTACGCGGGCTAACGTTGAGGTGGCGTTGATTAATAACACAATCTTCTCCACCGGCGAAGAAGGCGTCAAGCTCTACAACGAAACCCAGACGACAACGCTGCTCAACAACGCGGTTGTGCAGGTAGCCGGCAACCGCTACCTCTCGACGCTCAACAACAAGGTGCGCTTCACGGCTCTCAACAACTACACCGCAGCCAGTGCCGGGGAGGCTAGATTTGTGGATGCTCCGGGTGGGAATCTGCGGCCGGGTAGTGGTTCTCCTTTGCTCAACACGGGTCAGAACACGAGCCGCTACGGGGTGGTGGCGGATCTGGACGACAGAGGGCGTCCGCAGGGTGGCGTCTACGACATCGGCGCCTACGAGGGTGGTGCGTCAGGGGCTCGTCAGGGCGTCACAAGCGAAGCGGTAGCCGCCGAAGCATCGGAGCTGGTGCTGGTTCGGGCGTACCCCTCGCCGGTCACCGATCAGCTGGTGGTGCGGTTGAGCAACGAGGAGCCGATTGCCGAGTTGAGCATTGTGGACAACAATGGTCGGGTGATCAGCCGCCATGCGGCCGGTACTCCGGTAAGCGAGCTGCGGCTGCCGGTCGGGCATCTGGGCAAGGGGCTCTACCTGTTGCGGGTTGGCACGACGTCCCGCCAGTACGGAGGCCGCTTCCTGAAGAACTAAGTCAATAACGAATCATACCGAATCGTCGGTATACTATCCACATCGGATGGTATACCGACGATTTTTGTTGTTGCGCCCTGCAAAACAGACTAAGAACGACTACCGCGCAATAAATCAACTACCAGTTACTCAAAAAACCGTGTGGCTTATAGCTTGTCTATCAGTATTTTAAAAAGAAAGTACAGCAAATTTGAGTTTCACCCCGACCACACCCTCACTATGAAACAATTGTCTATCAGCCTGCTCCTTGTCATTTGCTTTTCTGTTGCTCAGGCGCAGACAGGTACGTGTAACTGTACCTACACGATCACAAAAACCGGTGTATATGATGGAGCGTTGTTGAAGATCGGCCCTGGAGCAACCGTGTGTATCAAAGGTGGCGTTTACCAGTATCTTCGACTCAACAACTTTACGGGAGCCCCGGGCCGTCCGATTACCTTTATTAACTGCGACGGTCTGGTCGACTTTAGCTCGGACAAGACCACCCAGAGCGGCCTCAATGTTCAGGGCAGCCGGTATTTCCGCATTACCGGAACCGGCAACAGCCGATTCCGGTACGGCATTAAGGTATCCAGAACCGGTACGGATGCAACAGCACTGAACATTCTGGCTAAAAGTTCAGACTGCGAAGTCGATCACGTAGAGATTGCCGGGGCGGGCTTTGCCGGCATCATGGCGAAAACAGACCCGAAGGCCTGCGATCCATCCACCTTTCGGGGCAACTTCATAATGTATAACGTGAAGATTCATGACAACTACGTTCATGACGTCAAAGGCGAGGGATTTTACATCGGCCATTCAAACTGGGGAAACGGTGTCTATGTGGTTTGCAACGGCGTAAAAACAACAGAGTATCCGCATGAGATCGTTGGTCTGGAAATTTACAATAACCTGACTGAACGCACCGGCTGCGAGGGCATTCAGTATTCCTGTGCGCCCGGTGCCCAGGTACATCACAATACCATTCGCTATGCCGGCGTATCGCCCTTTGGGGCCAATCAGAATAATGGGATTCAGATCGGCGGAGGTACCAGTGGCGGTTTTTACAATAATATCATACAGAACTCTCAGGGCGACGGCATCAGTATGATCGGGCACCGGGGCCCCAACTACATCTATAATAACCTGATTACCAATTCGGGCATTAACGGCATGTATATCGACAACCGGACAGGATCCCTGTCGGGCGTGGATGTGGTTGTTGCCAATAATACCATCGTTACGACCGCCGATGGGGGTATTCGCTTCTATAACGAAAACAATACGAATTACGCGGCCAACAATGTCATCGTGGGCGTAACGCTCAATAAAACCATTACGGTAACCAACAACACCTTTCCGTTGCTCAAAGAAAACAATTATACCTCAGCTTCGGTGGCGGACGCCAGGTTTGTTAACGTAGCCGGAGGAAACTACCGGCCAGTCAACGGATCGCCCCTGATTGACAGAGGCCGGAACGTCAGCAACTGGGGCATCACGTTCGATCTGGATAACCAGCCACGACCGAACGGTGCCCAGTACGACATCGGTGCTTATGAATACGGCACCGGATCATCGGGTGGTCGGATCGCGGCCGACGTGGCCGAAACCAGTGAACGTGTACTGGTGAGGGCGTATCCGTCGCCTGCCAGCGAGCGGGTGACTATCCGCCTGAGCAACGGAGAAGCCATCACCGAAGTAGCCATTATGGATGCGGCTGGTCGTCTGCTGCGTCGGGTACCGGCTTTGCATAGCCCGGAAGTGGATGTGCCCCTGGGGGAATGGGCCGATGGCTTATATCTGCTTCAGGTCAAAACAGCTCATCAAACGCACGCTGGCCGCTTTTTAAAAGAGTGATGGGCCGGCTCCCTGGTTTGACCGCGAGAAAGTCTGTATCAGCTAAAGTCTATTATATGATCAGTCGAGTATATTACTGATACACCGTCCAATAAATAGCTGGTCCATTCAGTCAACATAAAGCGTTACGTGACCCGCATCAGTCTAAATTCGTTTCTGGTACTGACCTGGTTGACACGATGAAAGGCCACATAGGGTGGATGGGGACATGGTTATTGGGGGCTGGTTGGGCTGTTTCAGCACAGGCGCAGTCGACGAAATGTCCATGTGACTACCTCATCAAAACCAGTGGAACGTACTACGCCAAACAGGTGAATGCGCCGGCGGGTAGTACGATCTGTATCCAGGCGGGGCAGTACGAAACGCTGAAGTTCTACAACTTTGCCGGAGAAGCTGGTAAGCCATTGACTTTCATCAACTACGGCGGTCCGGTAGTCATAAAGTCGACGGGAAAGGAAAGTGCGCTGGATTTTTACAATTGCCGCAACATCAAAGTATCGGGGGGCGGTAAACCAGGGCTGCAATATGGAATCACGGCCCAGACGACCTTTCAGGATGTTTCGGCTATGCACATCCACGACAAGAGTACGGACGTTGAAGTAGAGTTTGTGGAGATAGCCGGGGCGGGTTTTGCCGGAATCATGGCCAAGACCGATCCCAGTTGCAGTGACTCGACCGCGTGGCGCAGCAATTTCACGATGACGAATGTGCACATCCACGACAACTACATCCATGATGTAAAAGGCGAGGGCATGTATATCGGCAACTCGTTCTGGGGTACGGGGCAGGAACGGACGTGCAATGGGGTGAAAGTGCGGCTGTTTCCGCATAACATTACCAACCTGCACATCCACCATAACCGCGTTGAGCGAACCGGCGCAGAAGGCATACAAATTGGTTGTGCGCCTGATTTTAACGTGCATCACAACGTAGTACGGTCAACGGGCATTGCCCCGTTTACACCCGACCAGGACAATGGAATTCAGATTGGTGGCGGAGCCGACGGGCAGTTGCATCATAACTATCTGGAGGACGCCCACGACATCGGTCTTATCATCGTAGGGCATCTGGGCGACGTGACGGTGTCTAATAACGTGGTCATTAACTCGGGTGGCGTAGCCGTTTTCTGCGACGAGCGTACGGGTTCATTACCCAACCGGGCGATCCGCTTTATCAATAATACGTTCGTAAACAGCGGGGAAGACGGGTTTCGATTGTACAACGAAACGCAGAAGAACATACTGGTTAATAACGTCATTGCCAACATCAATACCCTGAACAGCAGGTCGCCTTATAAGGCGGTGTCGTTTGGGCAGAACGCAACGGCCGAACAAACCGGTAATACGATAACGCAGGATGTGACGACACTCCGCTTTGCCGATTTTGCCAAAGGGGATTTCAAACTCCTGAAGGATTCGCCCCTGATTGACAAGGGTGTCGATGTGAGCAGCATGGGGGTGGTTTCTGATCTGGCCGATCGACTGCGTCCGCAGGGCGTAGGCTATGATGTGGGGGCTTATGAATTTGGCGAGCTATTGGCTCCGGCCGTTCCGGGAGCAGAAGGATGCGAAACGACCTTAACCCGGATTGGTTATGTTACGTTGCAGCCCGGTGTGCAGGCACCACCGCTGCCACCGGTTGAGGTCATTACGGGTGTGGAAGAGTCTGTGGTGCCAATAGAACTGGCGCTTTCGCCGGTACCCTGTCCGGATCGCCTGCAGATAACGGTTGAAACGGGTGTAGAGATTCGGCGGGTTGCCATCTATTCGCTGGCCGGGCAGGAGGTAAACCAATGGCGGTTTGCGGCTCGGGAAGCGACAGGACGGTGCGAAATAACGGTGACACCGTATGCCAGTGGGTTATACACGATTCGTGTAACAACGTCCGCCGGTACGGGTACAGGTCGGTTTTTGAAACAATAAAACCGGTTACCTATGCAATAATGAATGTTTTGTATTTAATTAATACAATTGAGGGTACCGTTTAGTAGAGAAATTGATTTTTAAGCTGTGTATGAAGCATTTAAGCAACGCAACCGCTTAAAAACAATTTAAACTTTTCCTTTAGGACTTTTGCGAAATCGGCTAACTTTTGGTTGTTATTGACAAACTAATTTCTTTATCCAAGGCTTATGATGAGCGAAAACTACCACGTACTGTTTATTGACGAGGACGTTTTTATACGCAACATCCTTCGGCACACACTCTCGGCGGAGTTTACCATTACAACCTTGCCCAATGGCATTGAAGCAATGTCATGGTTGGAGCAAGGCCATGAGCCTGATATTATCGTGACCGAACTGAAATTACCACATCTTGATGGACGGGAACTGATACAGCTTGTGCGGGGAAGTAACCTGTTTGGTCATATTCCAATTCTGGTACTGTCGGTTGTTGACGACAGTGCAACACGGATTGATTGCCTGGATCGGGGCGCAGATGGCTATATCAACAAGCCATTCAATCCAATGGAAGTTCGGGCTAAGATTCGCGCTATTCTGCGCCGGACGCAACCCAGCACGGCCAGCTTAGTCGCTTCGTATTAATCGTTAGTAATCAGCTTATGGCTACGTCTTCTTCGACCGGGCCGCATTTCCAGGTATTGTACCTGGAGCGCGATCCGGAAGCCGCCCTGTTGTTCATTCGGGCGTTTGGTCAGTACGTGGCCATAAAAACGCTGGATGAGCCGGATGAG
The DNA here is from genome assembly GCF_003583365.1 of Fibrisoma montanum. Lineage (GTDB taxonomy): Bacteria > Bacteroidota > Bacteroidia > Cytophagales > Spirosomataceae > Fibrisoma > Fibrisoma montanum. The sequence continues at coordinate 649,249 of NZ_QXED01000001.1, read as the reverse complement.
GCCATCACATACCTGCGGGAAGGTAATCCGGTAGATGTGGTGGTTATCAACGAGCAGATGGGTGGATTGGGTTTTCTCGAGGCTGTTCGTGACAGTCCGTTTCTGCAGAATACACCCGTACTGCTGATGACGTCTGATATGAGTCCGGTCGTACAGCGACGGGCCATGCAACTGAAAGCAATTGATGTTTTTCCGGTTAATTTTCCGGAAGACGATCTCCGCCTTCGCTTCGACTACCTGATCCGGCGCAAGCAGTATATGGCTGAGCGGAGTGTGCCAGTCAATGGCGTGACGTGGTCGACCGCCAAAGTGACCATGCCGGCTCCATTAACCGGCCGGTCGCTCCAGGGGCTGCAATCACCGGCGCGGATGCCGCTATGGAAGCGGTCCATCGACGTAGCCGTATCGGCTTCAACGCTACTGGCGCTGTCACCCCTTCTGGCCGTTGTTGCCCTGGCCATTCGACTCGATTCCAAAGGTCCCATTCTATACCGTTCCAAGCGCGTTGGCTATGGGTACCGGGTTTTTGACATGTATAAGTTCCGGACCATGCGGACGGGGGCCGATGCCCTGATCAGCTCGCTGGCTTCCCAGAATATTTACAGCCAGACCAAACCGGAAGAAGCGACGGAAAACGAGCGTTGCCAGAACTGCCAGTTGGCAGGTGTGGAATGCCAGCGCCCGCTGTTTCTCAACGATAAGCAGGTCTGTGAACACGTATACCGCGATAGTCAGCGTAACAAAGCGATGTTCATGAAGTTTCGCGAAGACCCCCGCGTGACGCGGCTTGGTCGTATTCTGCGCAACACCAGTATTGACGAACTTCCGCAGCTGTTCAACATCCTCCTGGGGGATATGTCGCTGGTAGGCAACCGGCCGCTGCCGTTGTACGAAGCTGAACGGTTAACAACGACCGGTTTTGCGCAGCGGTTTGCGGCCCCGGCCGGCCTGACTGGCCTTTGGCAGGTGATGAAACGCGCCAAAGGGCAACCGCGCATGTCGGATCTGGAGCGAATTCAACTGGACATCAAATACGCCGAGACGTTCTCGTTCCGGACTGACTTCCAGATTATGCTAAAAACCATAACGGCGGTATGGCAGAAGGAGAACGTTTGATGGACGCCGTCAGCGCCAGTAAACCGGCCTCGTCAACTACGCTTGTAGCTCCAGGGCCAGATCGCGGTGGGCCCGAACACAATCGGCCGCTGATTTCGATCATTACCATCAACTACAACCAGCCTGAGCTTACGCGGCTGTTTCTGAACTCCGTCAGTCAGCTAACCTACCCGAATTTCGAAGTGATCGTTGTGGACAACGGGTCGCAGCAAGACCCGACCGACCATGTACGCCGTAGCGATTTTCCGGAGGCAACGTTGCTGCTGACGGGCGAAAACCTGGGTTTTTCGGGTGGTAACAACGTGGGCATGCGGGCGGCTAAAGGCGATTTCTACTTTATCGTCAATAATGACACGGAGGTTACGCCTGATCTGCTGGATCAGCTAATGGAGCCGATGCTGGCCGATTCGACCATCGGTGTTGTCTGTCCCAAAATTCGTTTTTTCGACCAGCCCGACGTAATCCAGTACGCAGGTTATAACCCCATGAATCTGTACACGGGTCAGGCCGGTATGGTAGGGAGCCATCAGGTCGACGATGGCCGTTTCGACATACCCGGTCCGACCAACTTTGCGCATGGTTGCGCTATGCTGGTACGTCGGTCCGTTGCCGAACAGGTGGGTATGTTTGCCGAGCAGTTTTTTCTGTATTACGAAGAACTCGACTGGTCGGCCCGAATCCGGCGGGGTGGCTACACGATTTATTTCCAGCCGGCAGCGCTGATTTTCCATAAGGAATCCGCTTCGGTTGGCAAGACCAGCCCGCTGAAGGTGTATTACATGACCCGAAACCGCATTCTGTATATGCGTCGGAATACTCCTTTGCCCCAACGGATGGCGTTCGGCCTGTTCTTCACGGGATTGGCCGTACCCAAACACATGCTGACGTACGCAGCCAGGCGTCAGTTCACGCACCTGAAGGCGTTTGGCCGGGGGGTAATCAGCGGCTGGCTGACGAAGTGAAAACCATAGGCAACCGGTTTGGCCGAAACCTTGCCACTACTTTTTCTTCGCTACTGTGTAAACCAAATAAACCACTCAATCATGCGGATTGGTATTGAAGGCCAGCGACTGTTTCGACGAGAAAAGCACGGAATGGACATCTACGTGCTGGAGGTGATTAAGGCACTTCAACAACTGGATAAAAAGAACGAGTACGTCGTTTTTGTGAAAGACGACGAAGACAAAGACTGCCTGAAAGAAACCGATAATTTCAGGATTGTGACCGTTCCGGGCGGCAATTACGCCCTGTGGGAACAGGTCAATCTGCCCCGGGCAGCCAAACAGTATGGCGTTGATGTGCTGCATTGTACCAGTAATACGGCTCCGCTTTTTCCTACAACGCCGGTGGTGGTCACGATCCACGACTTGATTTACATGGAAAAAACAGCGGGCGACAATACGGCGTCACTTTATCAGCGGGTGGGCAATCAGTACCGGCGACTGATTGTGCCGCAGGTAGCGAAACGCTGTCGACGCGTCCTGGCCGATTCGGAATACACCCGGCAGGATATTCTGAAGCTGTTTCAATTGCCCGAACGGCAGGTGCAGGTGTCGTACCTGGGGGTTAGTCCGAAGCTGGCTCAGTCACTGAAACCAGAACGACTGCCCGAAATCCGGCAGCGGTACAACCTCCCGGATACGTATTTCTTCTACCTTGGCAACCGCGACCCGCGCAAGAATATGCGGAACGTCCTGACCGCTTTTGGGGCCTTCACAAAACTTGCGGATGATGTGGAGCTGGTAGTAACCGGTAAGCCACCCGTATTCTGGGACGAACTGATTGCGCAACCGGGAAATGAGCACCTGGCTGAGCGGACGCGCTTTATTGGCTTTGTCGAAGCGGAGGATTTATCCGGTCTTTATGCCCAGGCCGAATTGTATCTGTATCCGTCCCTGAGCGAAGGCTTTGGCCTGCCCATTCTGGAAGCTATGTCGTGTGGCGTCCCCGTGATTACGTCGACCACCACCTCCATGCCGGAAGTAGGGGGCGATGTGGCCGTTCTGGTCGATCCGTACCGCCCGGAGGAAATTACCCAGGCGATGGTTACGCTGCACAAGGATCCGGCGCTTCGGCGGCAAAAGGTGGAGCAGGGTCTCCGGCGGGTCGAATCCTTCTCGTGGCAGCGAACCGCCCGCGAAGTGCTGGCTACCTACCAGGAGGTGTACGCATCGCTGTCCTAGTATAAAGTCTATAGAAATCAAAGTCAGGCTGGGCGGTTTCTGGTTTAGGGCATGATGCTGACTGACCGGAAGCTGCCCAGTCGAGTAGTATAGAAGTCTTGTTTATCCGACGTTCCATTACTTATGAAAATCGCTTTCTGGATCATTCTTTTTCTGGCCGTTTACACGTACCTGGGCTATGGCATGCTGGTATGGGCAATCGTAAAAATCCGCCGTCGGCTGGGCAAAGGCCATACTGAACCCGCCTGGCGCACGTCCTACCTGCCGGATGTGACACTGGTTGTGCCGGCTTACAATGAAATGGGCTGCCTGCCCGACAAACTGGCCAATTGCCTCAGCCTCGATTATCCGGCCGACAAACTGAGTTTACTGTTTGTAGCCGAAGGCTCTACCGATGGCTCCATTGCGTATCTGAAGCAGGAACAGGCTAAATATCCGAATCTGAACGTAATTGATGGGAGTGACCGACTCGGTAAAATTGAGGCTATGAACCGGGCCATGAAGCAGGTGAAAACGCCACTCGTGATCTACACCGACGCTAATACGGTGCTGAATCGGGAGGCTATCCGGAACACGGTCCGGCATTTTCAGGACCCTGAAGTAGCGGCCGTTGCCGGTGAGAAACGTATCATGACCGATAGTAGCGAAACCGCGGCTGGGGCCGGCGAAGGACTTTATTGGCGGTATGAATCCTTCCTGAAAAAACTGGATACGGAACTGCACACGGTGGTGGGCGCAGCCGGCGAATTTTTCGCTATGCGTACCGCGCTTTACGAACCGGTTGAATTCGATACGCTGCTCGATGATTTCATGATTTCGTTACGGCTGGCCGGACGAGGGTACCGGGTGGTGTATGAACCCGAAGCGTATGCCATGGAGCGTCCGTCGTTTTCGGTATCTGAAGAGCGTAAACGGAAAGTTCGGATTGCAGCGGGGGGCTTCCAGTCGATTGCCCGCCTGACGGATCTGCTGAATCCGTTTAAGCACGGCTGGCTGACGTTCCAGTACGTATCGCACCGGGCTATGCGCTGGGCCGTTACGCCGTTTTGCCTGCCCGTTCTGGTGCTGCTCAACGCGGTGATTGTTGCTGCCGGTGGTGACTGGTTCTGGTGGTTGCTGCTGGTCGGTCAGATCGCGTTCTACGCGGCTGCTTACGCCGGTTACCAGCTGGAGGCCAGACGTATCCGGCATAAGGCCCTGTTCGTGCCTTTCTACTTCACGTTCATGAACGTATGTGTGCTGCTGGGATTTGTGCGGTATCTCCGCGGAGGCCATAATGGTATTTGGGAGAAAGTCCGCCGGGCAGACGATCTCCCAAATGCAGCTCACGAACCCGCGCTTGAGTCGGTACCGTGAGGAGTATGAATGAACGTATGCCGGGCCTGGCGATGGTTTACGACCGAACGCAGGTAGCGGATGAACAGGCCCGGTAACTTCATGAGTTCAGTAAAACCAACCATCGACTTCAGGCTGCTCGGCACTGAAATGTAGAACGTAAGCATCAGCAGCACGAGCTGCACCCGGACAAACCAGCCTACCGGAAAGTCGCCCCAGACGAGCAGCGTGATCAGGAAGCCCACCATCAGCACCCCCAGCAGCAGAATCCGCGGCAGGAGCATCGTCTGGAATACCTTGTCAGCGTAGTCGAAATTACCCTGCAACAACGCCTTAAAACCGGGCTTGGCATTGAGTTTCAGATAGCGGAACTGAGCGGCAATCCAGCGTGTCCGCTGCTTTTCAAACACCGCCCCCGACTGTACTTTTTCGTCGTATACATACGCTTCTTCGAGGTACTCGGCCCCAATTTTCTGCTTCAGAATACGCATTTCGAGTTCCTTGTCGAAGCCGCCCATTGCCTTGACCTTGGGCATCAGCTCCTTGAGCAGGCTGTACTCAAAGGCCATGCCCGAGCCAATCAGCGCCGACGACAGCCCCAGGGCCCGGTGCCCCTTGCGGAAGATGTGGTTGTTGATCTCCTCACTGACGGCGTCCAGGATGGCGACCGGGGTGTTGGTGTTCTTGGCCGTGCGGTGGCCCTGCACCACGCGCCAGCCCTGCTCGAAGGCGGCATTGATGCGGCTCAGAAAGTCGGCCGCCATGTGGTTATCGGCGTCCAGAATAACAGCAACATCATAGACGTCCGGTAATTGTTCCAGCGTAGCGTTGAGGGCTTTTGCTTTGGTCGACACGTCGAATGATACGTCAACCACTTTAATGGGCATGGCGCGTAACGTGGCTAACGTAGCCGGCTGCAGCGAGTCGGCAATGACAACGATGTCGAAACGATCGGATGGGTATTGTTGATGAAGATTCGTTTTGGCGGACTCAATAATGACGGCATCTTCCCGGTAGGCGGGAATCAGGACCGCCATCCGACGATACGTAGCAGGATTGGCGGTGGGGGCCGCTGTTCGGCTTCGACGTAACCGGCCGGCAAAGGCATACACCGCCAGATACGCGGTGATGATCGCCGTGTAACCATAAATTACCCAAGCCAACAGAAAAGTGAAAGTAGTCATACAACGAATTGTAAGATGAACGATTTATAACGTGAGTTAATTAACGGGTGAACTCTTGGAAACGAATGAGCTATTGCCGGCCGTCAGGGGAACAGTGCCATGGGGCGTGTGCAGAAAGCGGTTTCGGGCGCGTCTGTACCGGGCAATAGACCGAATGTAACGAACAAATAGAATAGGAAGTTGCAACAACTCCCGCCAGCTGACGAGTTGACGAAGGGTACCCGGTATGGATATGTAAAGGGTAAGAAGCAACAAGCTGAGCTGCACAGCAAAAATACAGAACCAAAGCCATTGGCTGATCATCACCGAAACAATGGTGCACCACACCAGTACCCCCAGCAGGAGAAGACGCGGCAGGAGCATCGTCTGGAATACCTTGTCGGCGTAATCAATGTTTCCCCGGAACAATTCCGTTATGCCGGAGCGGAGTTCGAGCCGGAGGTAACGAAGCTGGGCGGCAATCCAGCGTGTCCGCTGGTTTTCGAACACATGGCCCGTCTGCACTTTCTCGTCGTAAATGTAGACGTCCTCAAGGTATTCGACCTTGATTTTGTTCATCAGAATACGCATTTCGAGTTCCTTGTCGAAGCCGCCCAACGCGTTGGACTGTGCCATCAGTTCCTCGAGCAGGCTGTACTCGAAGGCCATGCCCGAGCCAATCAGCGCCGACGACAACCCCAGGGCCCGGTGCCCCTTGCGGAAGATGTGGTTGTTGATCTCCTCACTAACGGCGTCCAGAATGGCGACCGGGGTGTTGGTGTTCTTGGCCGTGCGGTGGCCCTGCACCACGCGCCAGCCCTGCTCGAAGGCGGCATTGATGCGGCTCAGAAAGTCGGCCGCCATGTGATTGTCGGCATCGGCCATCACCGCAATGTCATACGGCGTATCCGCCAGTGCAGCGATCCCCGCGTTGACCGACTTAACAATACTGGATACCTCAAACACGACTTCAACCACTTTGATGGGCAGGGCGCGGAGAGTGGTCAGCGTAGCCGGCTGCAGTGAGTCAGCCAGTACGACTATATCGAAGCGGTCGGCTGGGTACTCCTGGCGCAGGTTGGCCAGTACCGAATCGACAATCACGGCGTCTTCCCGGTAAGCCGGCATCAGCACCGCGATCTTCCGATGGGTGATGGCTGGTTTCAGTGGTCCCCTCTGTCGGCGTTTCAGCACACCGGCCCATGCATACGTTGTCAGATAGCACACATTGAAAAACAGATACAATGTGAATAAGACTAAGAACGGATGGTTAATGGTTAAGTCGAACATGGCTAGGGGGATAGTATAGGCAATAATTCCTCAAAAGAGTGAAAAGCGTGGCTGCTCCTGTTCTGGTCCCGGCAGCATCTTGTCCAGCTTTGGACAGATGGCAAAAAAGACCATTGTTAAATACATTTCGGCATCGATTGGATGCTGGCCAAAGAGCTGGTTTCCGTAACTCGCCACCAGAATACCGGCGAAGCCGCTGTAAAGCGCAATCATTGTGGATTTAAAGAGCGGATTTCGAAGTCGGCTTATATTTCGAAACGCTATAATACAGATCGCTATGAGCGACAGCAGGTGGAAGATAAGCCCAACGACACCGCCTTCCACCCATATTTTCACGAACCAGCTGTCGAGCGCCACGTGGCCCAGGAATGAGTCGGGAGCAAATCGGTGGCCCCAGTCACCACCTGACCCAACGCCCCCGCCAAAGGGTTTGTCTTTCAGATAGTCCATCAGGATCAGCTGGTTCACAATCCGTACTTCCAGCGATTTGTCTTCCAGGTTCAACGCACTACGCATCCGAAGAATCTGATAGTTACCCTGGCCGATGCGGGTGAACTTCAGCACATAAAAAGCCATCCCCAGCGCTATAAAACCAACGACAATCAGCGGTACATTCCGCTTGATGATGAAATACAGCGGCAGCCCTGTGAAGAAGATAAACAGCGGACCGCGGGTACCTGCTACGGCAAATCCCCAGAAGAAAACCCCAGCCAGGACAACGAAGAGTAGCCGGCGGGCAAAGGATTTGGATTCAATAACCATGATACCGCAAAATAGCGCGGCATGGGCCATATCAGCGCCAAACTGCCCAGCATCGGAATAGAACGAGAAGGCACGGAACTGTTTTCCGAAGAGGAGGTGCGTCTTGGCGCCCCCTTCGGCCAGCCATTGCTGCTCGCCTGGGGTCAGACCAATGTAATACTGCTTGAAACTCCATAGCGCGGCCAGCAGCGACCAGAATAACCAGCATGAAACGAGCCAGTATAGGTGCTTAGGGTTGTCTAACAGTAAAAAACCGGCAATAACGACCAGCAGCCAGTACAGGGATAGCCCCCGGATGGCAAAGAACCAAACCACCTGACTCTGCGACAGCGGATTGAAAAACAACAGTACGGTGTACATGAACCAGGCCAGAACCAGATAAAAAATCGGGTTCCGGAGCCTGTGTTCGCCAGTTCGCTTGGTCGTAAAAAATATACCCATAAAAATAAGCACCAGCATAAGGTCAATCATCAGACCGTATGGTGCATTGGGTAGAAAGCGACTCAGCCCAAGTATGAAAAAATTGATGTTGAAATAAATCATCAAACCGGCCAGCGGACGGGTCAGGCAGATACCAGCCAGGCCGATAAGAATAGGCAGGCCAATCAAAGCAGCAAGGGCGAATAGCTGACCTACGGCAATGATGACCCCAACGCCAATGGCAGCGGCAGTGCCGATAATAGCCCATTTGATGTCGCGGGCGTTGGGGGCGGGGAGGTATTCAGCGAGCAAACTCATGACGAACGCGATTTAAAAGATAACCTCCCTGCTGCCATCCGACACGTAGAGTAGTCGGTAGCGAGACGGCCGCGTGAGGCTTCATCATCCGAAAGCCCAGCAGCAGTCCCGACAAGAAGGTGGCAATGGAAACAAACGCTACGCTTGCTACCGATTTAAACAGATACAGTGCGATGACCGTACCGATGACATTGACCAGCAACATGATGATGACCTTCTGGAGGTTACGATTCGGTAAGCCTAACGCATCCAGTCCTACACCAGAGTATCGCTCCAGGGGCAACAGGGCCGCATACACCATGAAGAAGCGCAGCACCAGCACGCTGTCTTCGTAGCCGGTCCCTCCCAGCAGCGTTACCAGCGGCTCGGCAAAGATGAAGCCACCAACCGCCACAGGCAGCAAGGCAATCCACAACTGACCGGCATGCCGGTGAAACTCCTCAGCAAATCGCCCAATCTTCTGTTGCTGATGCAGCGCAACAAGCTGAGGAATGGCCGTAATCACGATGCTGCGTGTCGGCATCTCAACCAGTTCCAGCAGCCGCTGGGGCAGGGTATAGACCGTTACGGCCGCCGGCCCCAGAAACGCACTGATCAGAAACGTACTGGAACTCCGCAGCAGGTTCGACAGCAGCAGGGTACCCGTACTAAATTTGCCGAAGTCAAACAGGGCTTGCCGTTCCGCTTTGGTACCCAGTCGTACGTCCCGCAGCCGGCTCCCGCCAAACAACACGACACCAACGCTGACGCTGCCGTAAGCCAGGGCGTAAGACTGATAAAGCCAGGTGCTGGTGAGTTGACCGAACTGCATCCAGCCAACACCGATCAGAACCAGTTGCAACGCCTGAATACCGGGTCGAATGATCTGAATCGGCGTGAACCGGGACTGAGCGTGCCAGAACCACATACTGTGCGACGCAGGCATGGACACAAGCATGAGCGTCAAGAACCAGCCAAAACCGTCGGACCAGTTGCCCGAATCGCTGAACCAGTCGGCCGGTACCAGCACCGCCAGTCCCAGAACAAGCAGGGCGACGGAGCCGGTCAGTAGAGCGCTCAGCTGCCAGGCAGCCCCAACCCAACGCCTGAAAACCGGTACGTTGGTGTGCTCGGCGGTTGCGTGCCGGATAAATCCGTTGAGCACGAAGCCGTTCCGGACTACGTCGAAGAGCGTAAAGTACGTTAGAAAAAGCAACCAACGCCCCAGTTCATCCTTGGGCATCAGCCGGGTTAGCACGCCGAGCATGACGAACCCCAACACGGCCGATGCACCATTGCCCATCAGCGAAATCACCGCATTACTTCGGAGAAGCCGGCTCAGGCGTTTGACAGAAAGCTGCATGAACGCTTACACCGATTTGACTACGGCCGTTGCGGGCGTCGTAGAGGCCGGTAACGCCAGCCGTTGACCGCTGGTTTCCGGTTGCGGCATGGCATCCATCAGTACCATATCCACACGGTTCAGCACACCCAGTACGCACCCCCGTTGCGAAGCCCGGCGATACAGATCGGCCAGCGACTGATCCGTTTTTGTCCAGACCGCCTGCGCATCAACGACAACCAGCGATACGTTACTCTGTGCTGCCAGGTGCGCCGGAATAGCAGTTTCCATCAGGCTTGGCAGTTCGAGGAAAATGTAGTCGTAGTCGGTAGGTACCGGGTCTGTCTGACCGTCGAACAGCACCTCGGCCCGTTGTGTGTCCACAAAGTCGTCCTGAACAGGGTAGCTGATGGCCTGAACCCGCGACAAGCCGGCTGATGTGGTTGCGTCGGGCGTCAGTACGCTGGTTTCGGGATACAGGTAGGCAACCCGGTGGCCGGCAGCCGCAAACTTGGCACTCAGGGCCGTACCAACCCAGGTTTTGCCCTGCGCCGGTCGGGTGCTCAATATCGTGATGAGATACGGCTGCGGCCGGCTCTGCTGGCTCAGTTCGACCACAATCGCACTGCGGAGCTGCTCAACCATCGAATGTTTCACTGACTTCAACCGGTTAACAAACCGACCCTGCATGAGCGGAAAGGCCGCTGCCAGCGACAGGCCGGTGATCTGCTCGGTCCGGCTCGGGTTCTGCAGGCGGTTGTTCATCCAGGTCCGGAGCGCCAGCACGAAAATGCCAAGGAACAACATGACCATAAACGAACCGGCGATAATCAGCCAGCGGGTAACGTTTGAGGCTTTCTGCGGAAAATCCGGGCGGTCAATGGAATTGATCGGACTGGCCATTTCCACGCTTTTCTGCTCGAGTTTCGCCTTGTTCAGGCCATTCAGAACCGCCTTGTACTCTTCTTCCGCAACTTGTACCTCGCGCGACAGGTGAGTTAGCTGCGGGCCCAGAGGAGCCAGTTTTTTAAACGATGCGTCGTATTCACGGAGCCGCTTTTCGAATACTTCCAGCCGGGCAGCCGATTCATCAGCAGCCAGTACTTTACCAAGCCATTCGTTCGTCAGAGACTCCTGCGGCATAGCGTCTGAGGAGCTGCCTTCGCCATAATACTTCTGCACAACTGCCTGCACATCAGTAGTCAAACGGGTAACGCGGCTTCGCAGGGCGTCCAGCGTTTTGGCGTCGCGACCCATTACCTCGGCGTTGGCCAGCTGAACCTGGGCCGCCGACAGCTCGTCACGTTTAACCCGTAGTTCGTTGCTGGTGGTCAGGTAATTGGCGCGATCTTTCATGCGTTTTTCCAGCGAAGCCACCCCGGCTTTTGCACCGCGGTTGTTCATCAGTTCCCGCTGGTATTCCATTTCCAGCTGGCTGCGGCCGGCGGCAGTCGTGCGGGCCTGCTCATCGAAGTTGATGATGTCATTGCCCGCGCCAAAGCTCTGTAGCTGTGCTTCGGCGGCCTGAAGTTTGGCGGCTGCTTCGCGCGTTTTGTTTTCGTAGAATCGAACAACCGATCGGGTTTCAGCCGTTTTGTTGTCCATGTACCGATCCGCAAATACGTCGAGTAAGACATTGAGTGTCTGCTGCGTCACGGCCGGATCGTCGGCTTTGTACTTCAGCGAAATGATATCGCTCATGTTTTCCCGCTTGGCGATCAGGTTTTCGGTAATGCCGTCGGGTGAGTAACGGGACGTAGCCGACGACAGCAGGTCAGTAAGACCATTTACGCCCGGTCGGCTCATCAACTGATCGATGCGGGCGGTTGTCGAATCTTCTGATCCGGGTACCACAACCAGCATCCGTACGCTATCGGTAACCGATTCCTGGAGTGCTTTGAATCCTTTTTCGCCTAGTATGGCAGGGTCCGGCTTTTTCAGCAGCAGGTGCCGGGCCAGCAACCGACGCCCTACTTTAGCTGCTGTTTTGGGAGACGCCAGCGTCGTTACGATATTGTCGAGGGAGTTGGCAACGGCGTAGAAATCTACTTTTCGCTCATCGCTTCGGATCGAGTAACCTGATGCCAGCCCCGTGTATAACGTAGCATTTGATTCATACTGCCCAGACATATCTGTCGTAAGCAGGTACACAGTCACAGCCGTAACAAGCGGCAGAGCCAACAACCAGATCAAATTTCGTTTGAGTAGTCGGAGAAGCGTAGCTATATTCATACGGATAATTGAAGGATACTTATTTTTTCAGATCAGACAGGGAGACACCAACCAGTGTTTCCAGTTCATAAAAGTATTGGGAGAAAGCGCCCCGTTGTTCAACCACGCCGGCCTGTGCGGTGGCATACAGGTTACTGGCGCGGGCGAAGTCGGCCGGATTGATTTTACCGCCCTGGAACTCAAGTTCCGCAATATCGAATGCCACCTTGGTCGCTTGTTCATCACGAATCCGGATTTGCAGCATTTTCTGGGATGTCAGCAGGGCCTGATACAGCCGGACAAGCTCCCGGCGGTACTGTTGCTTGGTGGTTTCACGCTTGGCAACAGCCGTCCGGTAATCTGCATAAGCCTCCCGCAAACGATGCCGGCGTCCCAGCAGCTCGGCAACCGGAATCTGAACGTGTAAACCCAGCCGATAGCCGTTGCTGAGCTGAAACTGATCGCTCGAGTTGAACGTTCCGACAGAATATAATGCCTGGTTGCCATTTGTATAGTTGGCAAATGGATAGACAAACTGGTAGATTACTGTTTTGGAGAACCGGTACCGCGCCAGCCGACCTTCAATGGTCGCGTCATCTTCTTTTAAAGCCGGCGAATTACGAAGGCCAACCTGCACCAGGCTATCAAAAGGGACCAGCTGGTCAGCCAGACTGCGCTGTAGGTCAAAGAAAACCGTGTCGCCGATCGAAGATGTTTCTACTGAAGAAACAGCCGGACTTCCTTCGCCACCCGATACTTTGTTTTGGGCATACACACTACCACCCATCACTGCCCAGATGCTCAAAAACAAAATTTTCCCGAATCGGAAGGCCGTAAAGAAAATTGCCGGCCGAAAAGTAAACATACGTTTCCTCATGATAGCAAGAGTAGTAGTTGGAAGAGCATTATTTGATTTCTTTGTCAGAAAGTTACGGCAAAGGGAATTAGGCCCATGGAAAATTTAGTAAGCGATGCAATTCCGGCTGGGTTAGCGGGCTACGATATTGTGGTGGTGGGGCTTCAACCTTTTGATTCGGTGATCGGGAGTAATTGCCGCGACATTGCAATGGAGCTGGCTAAACAATGCCGCGTTTTGTACGTTAACCCGCCATTAGACCGAATTACGGCTTTTCGGCGGGGGGGAATCAACGCCCTGTTCGGTGGGGTAAGATCCGCTGCTCACCCCAGTCTGCGACAGGTCTCAGACCGGCTCTGGGCTTTTTATCCTACGGTTACGCTGGAATCCATCAATCGATTGCCCGATGGACGCCTGTTTGACTCGCTTAACCGGCGAAATAACGAGCGGCTGGCTCAATCAATCCAGCAGGCCATTCAGGAACTGGGCTTTACGCGCATCGTGCTGTTCAACGACAGCGATATGCTGCGGAGCTATTACCTGGATGAGTGGCTTCGACCCGAACTGATGATTTATTACAGCCGCGACAATCTGCTGGCGGTGGAGTACTGGCAGCTGCATGGTGCCCGGCTCGAACCGGCGCTGATGAAAAAGGCCGATCTGGTGGCGGCCAACTCAGCCTATCTGGCCCGGCTGGCGTCTGAACACAATCCGCGCTCGGTCGACATTGGGCAGGGCTGCGACCTGTCGCGGTTCGATCCGGCGCAGTCGTACGCCATTCCGGCCGATCTGGCCGGAGTCCGGGGGCCGCGTATTGGCTACGTAGGCGCACTGAGTGCCCTGCGGCTCGACCTGAGTCTGCTGGAGTTTGTGGCGCTCGAACGCCCTGACTGGCAACTCGTGCTGGTCGGACCCGAAGACGAGGCTTTCCGGAGCAGCCGACTGCATACGCTACGTAACGTTCATTTTCTGGGACCCAAACCGGGCGAGGAATTACCAGCCTACCTGCATCACATGGATGTGCTGATGAACCCGCAGCAACTGAATCCCGTTACGGTCGGTAACTATCCCCGTAAAATCGACGAGTATCTGGCAATGGGCAAACCCGTGGTGGCGGTGCAGACGGAAGCCATGGCCATGTTCAGCCGGCACGTTTATCTGGCCGATAATCCGGATGCCTTTATTACCTTAACAGATAAGGCATTGCGCGATGGCGGGCCGGCCAGCCCGGATGAGTGCATTCAATTTGCCCGCTCGCATACCTGGGCTGCTTCGGTGGCGGCTCTGGATCGGGCTGTGCAGGAAGTTATTCAACAAAAACCGGTAACTGTATGATTGCGTCACTGGGACAACAGATTAAGCAAAACGAGCGGTTGAAGTGGTTCGTCCATGGGTTGCTCATTCCGAAAGGACAGGCTCGCCCCCGGCGGTGGGTGAGCTGGTTCGTCAATCCGTTCATGCATCCAAAAGGCCGCGGAGCGGTTGTTCGCCCGACGGTTCGGCTTGATGTGCTGCCGTTTCAGCCGTTTCAGATGGGCGAAGGAGCAACCATTGAAGATTACTGCGTTGTCAACAACGGGGTTGGACCGGTGAGTGTCGGAGCCAATACCCGCGTTGGTATTGGTTCGGTGGTGATCGGTCCGGTGCAGATCGACAACGACGTTATCATTGCTCAGCACGTTGTGATTTCTGGTCTTAACCATGCCTACGACGACGTAACGATGCCCATCCGCAAGCAACCGGTCACGACAGGCCTGGTCGTGATCGAGGACGAATGCTGGATCGGCGCCAATGCGGTCGTAACGGCCGGTGTCCGTATCGGCAAGCATTCGGTGGTAGCGGCCGGCAGCGTGGTGACCAAAGACGTGCCGCCGTATTCGGTGGTGGTCGGCAATCCGGCGCGGGTAATAAAGCACTACGATTTTGATAAAAAAGAATGGGTACGGGTCGTTGCTAACCATCAGAACGGTACGGTACCAGCTTCGTCGGTCAGCATTCCCATGGCCCAGAACGGTGTTCCGGTTGTATCAGGCCTGTAGTTTCACCAACTTTTGGCGAGCGGCCTGCGGGATCATGCGGGCCGCTCGTGTGGTTTACTCGCCTTTGAACGTAGTAAGCTCAAACGCCCTGAAGCTGCTCTGGTAGGCTTTGTTGATCACACTGAGGTATTCGTTGGCAATCAGGGCGTACCCGCGCGATGTAGGATACGTGCCGTCCAGTGAATAAAACCCGCCCGTCAGGAAGGTCGTGTTCAGAGTGATGCCGTTCTGCGTAAGGCCCGCCTTCAGTCGCCCGGACAAACCATACAGGTCGACAACCGGCAGGTTACGGGCCGTGGCTTCGGCCTGGATGATGCTGTTGAACGCCTGAACAGCGTTCCGGGCCTGTTTAACCTCGTCGGCATCCAGTACGTCCTCGTTGTGGAGCGGATACGCCGAAAAATAACCTTTCTGCAAACCTGTCTTACCCGCCAGCCCAATCGAATCGGCATCGTTCAGAATAAGGTCATCGGCCGTAGCCGGTCGTACAACCCCCTGCCCGGTTCGGATGTAGACAACCACTTTATTGGGCCCCTGCATGGCCGTTACGGTGCGGGTATTCAGGTAAGCCAGCGTCGTAATGTCGGGCAGGTTGCTCAGTACGCCCTTGGCCTGCCGGCTCGTCAGGACGTCGAGCAGCTGCCGAAGGTGGGTGGTGAAAGTGGTCGTGCTGGTGATCGCTTCGCGCCCGCCACTGGTCACGAATGCCATAACGTCATCGCTGCCGATTGAACAGGTGAAAAACGTGTGCCCGTTCTGGCCGGTCGAGCGGGCTTTTACGTAGTCAAGGTACGTAGTCTGTTCCTGTCCGCTGGTCAGTAAACGTTCGAAAAAGGGGTTCCCCTGGGCTGATCCGTAGCCAGCCGTGTTGAGATCGGCCAGCCGCAGGTTCGGAATGCCGAGGTTAGCCGGCGCCGGACCGGTGTATTTGGTGAACAGCATCGGGTTCCGGCTACGGATGGCCGTACCGCTGCTGACGTAGCCAAGGGCGGGAAATCCGGCTACGGCTGGTCCGCTGGTCTGCTGGAGATAGCCTGACCCATTGGCCTGGTCTTCGTTGAACAGGGGTTGTACGAAGGCAGATCCACCGGCGGATTGAAACCGTTGCGCCAATAAGTTTGGATAGGCGTTGAGCTGGCTCTCGCGGTAAAGGCCACCGTTGCTGAATCCGGCCGTCAGGGCGTTTCCTACGGCCAGATACCGGCTGAAATCGGCGGTGCTTGAAGTAGCGGGTTTGGTAGGCTCTTGCTGGTTTCGCCGGCAAGCAGTGAATAAAAGGACAGGGACTACTACGTAGAGAAAAGCGTTCATAAGGAATGGCCTGGTGCCTGTAATAATTCCCTAATTAACCTGTTTAGACGGTTTGCGGCTTCAACAAAACCAACAAAGGTAATCGTCCTAAAAATAGCTTAAATTTTTATACGTTAAGTTCAACGAGGAAATACTTTTGCCGGTGCCGCACGAAATGTTTACCGGGTCTTGAATAAAATGCCCTGAGTTCGTAATAATCGGCAAGCGCCTGCCGGCAGGCGCTACGGTGTAAACTTATGGGCGGGGTAGTTGTTGACTACATACAATCAATCAGCAACGGTATGAAAGGCTTCCTGTTTTTAAGTGTATCGCTATGGTTGGGCGTGGCCATGAGTGCAATGGCCCAGAGCCAGTCGCCGACCATGCAGCAGTCGACCTCAACGACCAATACGCGCACAACCAGCCCCGTTAAGACCAAAATGAAAAAGAGTGGTCTGGGCAAACCCATGCAGAACGATACGACGCAGCCCCGCAACCGCCGGCAGCGTCGGCTTCCGCCCGACTCGCTGCGCCGGGGAGGAGCCACGCGCGTCGATACGGTCCGGTAGCCGCTCCGGGCCAGGTACCGAAACTTCGGCCGGAACTGTCAAACCTATCCGTCATGAGCGGGTTATCCGTACGATGACCCGCTCAACGTTTTGTTATGCCGTTATTTCCCTTTCCTCCCTTTGATTTCGTCATCTTTCCCCTGATGATGGTAGCCTTCGGCCTGCTGCTCTGGATACAGTGGCGTCGGCCGTTACGTCGGCAGCGCACCAGCACCGTGCGCCGGGTGGTACGTAACGTCGGGGTTTCGATTCCGATGTTCATCGTGTTTCGGTTGCTGCTGATTCCCGTGCCGCTGCTGACGGCGCTCTGGGCCGAACGGCAGGACGTTGGGCTGCTGCACTGGCTGCTGCCCGAAACGGGCGCGTGGCTGTATGTACAGGGGGCGCTGGGCTTTCTGCTGTTCGACTACAGCTACTACTGGTGGCACCAGGCTACGCACTACTGGCCTGCTTTCTGGCGATTTCACAACGTTCATCACACCGACCTCGACATGGACGTATCGACGGCCGTACGGTTTCATTTTTCCGATATGATCATCGGGACGGTATTCCGGGCGTTGGTTGTGCTCGGGTTTGGGATTGGCTTCTGGACGGCCCTGATCTACGAAGCCGTGTTTGAGCTGGCCACGCAGTTTCACCATTCCAATACGCGGCTGCCCAAACGGCTGGAGGACGTACTGAGTAACGTGATCATAACCCCACGGCTCCACGGCATCCACCACTCCATCATCCGCGACGAGCTGAATTCAAACTGGGGCACGGTGTTTTCGTTCTGGGATCGGCTGCACGGCTCCTGGCGGATGGATATTCCGCAGGACCAGATCGACATCGGCGTACCGGCTTACCGCGACGAACAGGAACTGACGTTCATCAAATTGCTGAAAATGCCGTTTGGGCCGCAGCGCGACTGGCGGCTACCCACCGGCGAACGACCCGAAACGCGCAAATAGACCAAGCTATTTTTCTTTCTTACGTTCCTCCCGGCGTTCCTGACGCTCGGCTTTACGTTCTTCGCGTCGCTCCTGGCGTTCGGCTTTGCGCTCGGCCCGCTTGGCCTTGAAATCGTTTTTTACGTCTTCCAGAGCATCTTTAAACGTAATGGTGTTGTCGAACTCACCCCGGAAAGCCTCGATGTACGCGTTACGCAGTACGCCGAACAGGGTTGGCCAAACGGCAGTTTCGATGTTCTCGACTGTCCCGCTCAGCGGAATCCGGGTGGCTACCTGGTCCTTCTTCTGATTTTTAAGCACGGCCGTTCCGACCTGAGCCGCCAGTTCGGTGAAAAATCGCCCAACGCTCCGGTTTTCATTTTCATTGAGCTTGAAAATTTTCATGTTCTTGGTCAGCGGTTTTATGTAGCCGGCCAGCTTCCCGTTGTTCATGGCCATTTCGTTGTAGACGCTGACCGTACCCCGTTCAAAATCCAGATTGGCGTATTCGCGGGCCAGGTTGTTGATTTTAACCAGCTGCACATCCCGAAACTCCAGGTTATAGTTAAAATCCGGAAGGGGTTTGAGCAGATACATGTTGGCGTCGAAACGCATGGTGCCTCCGTAGCCGGGCATGTTGCCCGTGGCCCACACCGGTGAGGGTAAACTCCCTGGTTTTTCTTCTACGTTCCGGATGTTGCGAATCTCGCCGTTGAGTCGTTGCAGCGATACGTCGGCACGGGGCTGAGTGATCAAACTCGTCAGATCAACGTTGCCGTCGTAAATGGCAAAGCGGTTGATCTGGATCGGCAACAGCTCTTTAACCAGTTGGGTCCAGTCAACTTCGGCCCCTGTCTGGCTGGCGGCTTCGTTTTCACTGAACGCAAAATTGAGTTCAGGCCCGTAGCATTCTACTTCGCCCACCAGGCTGCCTTTAAACAACGACTTCCACTCGATGGATAAATCGCTTTTGGGTATGTAGAGGAACGGCTCTTTGATTTTGCCGTTGATTTTACG
This sequence comes from Fibrisoma montanum, assembly GCF_003583365.1. Lineage (GTDB taxonomy): Bacteria > Bacteroidota > Bacteroidia > Cytophagales > Spirosomataceae > Fibrisoma > Fibrisoma montanum. Next base: position 630,430 of record NZ_QXED01000001.1, on the reverse strand, counting down.
AATCCGTAGATCGTCGATCTGGTAGGCACCCCGCAGCAGCGAGATGTCTACATCCTCAATGTGGCCCGTGTAGCTGCCCATGTCGGCCAATACCTTGTTGACGTACCGAAGCACGAAGTAGGGCAGCAGCAGCCGGGCTATGATAATCAGCACAATAAGTGCCAGTAAAATTTTTCCTGTCCGTTTCAAAGCAGTTCATACCGTTGGTGACTGGATAGTAAAACTAAAAAACACGCGTAGGGTTACAACAACCGAAAAGCCTCCCCGCCGGAAGGCTTTTCGATGAGTAGTTGATTCTTGGGAAAGAACCTTAACGATCCGGCGAAAACTTACGTCCGCCCAGCGTGGCGTACTTGAAGTCGGCTTTGCCCTCGAAAGCCGCATTGTCGAAGGTTGTGCCGCGGGGCATGTGGGTGTATTTGAAACTCGCCATGTCCGAGAAGCGGGCATCCCGGAAATCGGCCGGTTCGTCGAATTTAGTGTACTTGAAATCGGCGTACCGGCCAAACGTAGCCCGTCCAAAGGCCGAGGCTTCGTTAAACTTCGTGTATTTGAAGTCGGCATACCCCCGGAATTTTGAACCGCTGAAATCAGCCGCATCGTTGAAGCGGGCGTATTTGAACAAAGCCAGTTCGCGGAACGTATTGCCGGTAAACAGGGCCCGTTGCCGGAAGTCGGAGTACTTGAACGCAGCGTCGTCCTCGAACGTACAGTTCTCGATCGTTACGGCTTCGCGGAAGTCGGCGTTGAAGACTTTGTTGGTGTTTTTGGTGAATTTGTTTTCCTCCGAGTAATACGCCAGGAATTTGCCGCGGAACGTACAGTTTCGGAAAGAAACCGGAACCTCCACCGTACTGCGGTAAAACTCGGTCTCACCTACCCAGTTGCCTTCCCTATCCAGTTTGCGGTTTGCCAGGCTGGTGAGATCAAGGTCACCGTTGATGGTTACGTTCTGGTACGAAACGGCTTCCTTGCGGTTTAGTTTGGCAATGATGTCTTTGGCATCGACTGTTTGCTGGGCCCATACCGGCGATAGCGCAACGAGGGCAAGCAGAAATGAAGTAAGCAGGGTTTTCATGGGGGGTTATCTGTGTTTATGGTAAAGATGCAGTTTCGGCGGGGCGGGTTGCACGGTGGGTGACGCCCCAAACGAAAAAGCCGAACCTCGCGGTCCGGCTTGCTCTTCAGGTTGTATTGACTGAATCGACGGGTATGCCCTGTTAATCCAGCCACATCACTTTGTCGTAAGCGACTTCGTAGTCCATTTCTTCCAGCGGAATCAGGCCGGCAAATTGTCCGGCTTCGTCGGTCCGGATGGCATTCCAGCGACCACTGGTATCGCGGAGCAGCAGCTTGTACCCATAAAGCGGGTGAAGTGTATCGCCGTCGGTGCGGTGATCCCAGCCGGTCTGTAGTTCAATGGCGAACCCGATCCGACTCAGCACTTCGTCCATCTCGCCAACCAGGGTGCCGGCTCCGTCCAGTTCTTCAATCCATAACACCAGCCCATCGGTGCCCCAGTCAAAGTGGAGCTGGCTCGGTGTCAGTGTGATGACGGTCATGTTCATAGCGTTGTTGATTACGTCAGGCTACCCGCTGAAACGGGTGAGCCGTCAGGGGTGATACTCGGTCGGCTCCACGGCGGTCCGACTCCTGTTCGTCGCGCCATTTGCGCAGCCAGAAGCGGTATTTCTTCCGGCCGTAGTCGATAAACCCCGGGATGGACGTAGCGTCGACGGCAAACAGCCGGTGGGGTTTCTGTTTCATGACGCCAATAAACACAAACCGAAATTGCCGGGTAGTGGCCCATTCGCTCTGATCGGCGTACCGCAGACTGTCCAGATAAAAGGCGGCCTGCCGGTCGTAGTCATAATCGTAACAGGATTGCAGAAACTGCGCTTGGGTCCGGGCTGACGTGGTCTTGATGTCCATCACCAGGGCGTTTCGGCGTTTGGGACTTGTATACACCATGTCAAGGCGGGCTTTGCAGTCAATGCCGCTCATCGGGTCCGTAAAAAGAACCACCCGCTCCCGCTCTGACAGCCGCAGGTACCGGCGGCAGAACGCATCCTGCCGGATGGTTTGCATCAGTGTACCAAGCTGCACGGCCTGCTTCGGGGCCAGGTCGGGGAGCAGCTGTTCCAGAACGGTACCGACCGTTTCGGGCTCCAGCAGGTGCTGATGAAAGGCCTTGCCAAAAGTCCGGGTCTGTTCCGTAGCCCAGCGCGCCGACGGCACCGACCAGTAGCCGAGGTGTTCTTCCTTAAGGCGTGTCAGGTCCGAGTTGGATACCCGGGCAATTGCGCGATAATCCATTCGTGCATGTGTTTTGAGGTTGAACAATCAGAATAGGGGGATGGTATTCCGTTTACGGTGCGAAGCTTCAGAAGCCTGTTCACCGTAAACGGAATACCGGACACTGTAAACCGTGTTCTCACCCCTCTCCGCTGGTCAGGAGTTCAGGCTCTTCGGCTGCGTGGGCAAACGGATTGTAGTAGTTGAAGGCCGTTTTGATATTGGCAATGTCGGTAAGGGTTTCTTGGCGGAAGACCTTAACATCCTGCGCAAACTGCTTTAATTCTTTGGTCTTCTCAGGGTCGCCCATTTTGTACGAGAACGTGGCGATATAATACACGCCTTTCGGCTGGATTTTCGTGTTTTCTTTTTTCTCCGCCACGGCCGTGATCACTACGTCGGCCAGCGTCAGGTCGTCGTAATACAGCGGTTCGATGAGCCGGAAGATGTTATCAACTGAATAGCCGTGGAACAGCACCGCCGATACGCAGTTCTTCTCGTCAATGAAAAAGAGCTCCGCCCAGTTCTTGGTGCCCATGTTCAGAATGTTGTCGGTGAAGATCCGCCAGGCGATTGGTTGAAAGGTCAATGTGCGGCCCAGCTTATCGGTTCTGTTGATGTTGAACACGCCTTCTTTGGCATCAAAACGGTACTGACGGGGATGTCCTTCCAAATATTTATACTTGTTTACGACGTCTCCGGTCACTTCATGCACTTTTTGATAAGATTTCAAGGCGCCAACGCTTTGAATTGTCTCAATTGTGTTTTTGTTTTGCGTGTTCATTAGTATTTGTTGTTTACTGTTCAAGCAGGGGGCCCATATTGCGGTCCCTTTTGCCTTTTACAGGGGGTTCGTTTAACAGGTAAATATACATAGTTTCGTGTAATCTGCAAAGCCGTTGAGCAAAGTTTTTAAGCCCGGCCAGCCTTCCATCGAACGCCATTTTTTGACGCCATTTACGCTGTTTTTTGCCAGATTGACCCAGGTGTGAACCCGCATGACGGGCAACCATCTTTTTTTACATAAGTTTGTGTAAAACCCCACCGCGCCATGACCATTCATAACCGCCTGCAGGAACTGATCGACGCTCTTGATGTCAGTGTATTGGAGTTTGCCCGGCAGTTGGGCGAGCGACGGGGCGAGAAAGTATACCACATCCTGCACGGGCGACTGAAGCCCCGCTACGATACCATCGAAAAAATTTTGCTGGCCTACCCACAGGTCAACGCCGACTGGCTGCTGCGGGGCGAAGGCCTTATGTTCAAGACCCTCAATTCGCCCTCTGCAGCCATTACCACCGAAGAGCGCCTGCGCAATATGGAGTACCTGTTGTTTCAGCTCAACGAACGTATGGCGCTGCTCCAGCAAACGAACGATCAGCTACGGGCCGAACTGGCCGCTCTGAACGCTAAGTAGTTCAGCTTATACTTCATATTCAGGCAGTTTCCCCGCTTTTCTTGCCTCCTGTTTCAACCCCGGTATGGGTCTGGCACTACTGTGTCCAATTTCTTCAATTTTTTGTCCCGTTGAATAGTCTTACCTATTCACAAGTTGACATATTCCTAAGAGAAATATAATATGTTTAAGCCCTTAGGGGTCTACTTAAGTACTTATACATCAATATCTTAACCCGTTTACTCAATGAGAAACTTCTTAAGGTTTCGTACTTGCCTCTGGTTGTCGGTAGGCTTGCCGCTGACCGAAGTACCGGTGTTTGCCCAGACACCGGCTACGAACCAGCAGAGCACCACCGCCACACAGGGGAATCAGCCGGCGACACCCACCCCCGCTGAACGAGCAATCATGGGGACAACCCCAACGCAGACGGCCCCGCAGAGTGTTACGCCCATTGCGGACCCATCGGCCGCACCCGCCAACACCAGTCAGCCTGCTACTCCCGCAACCCAGTCACCCGCTACCCCCGCACCCGGTACTACGTCGTCCAGCCAACCGGGTCCAGGCCAGGGGGCCAATCGGAGCGGTCGGGTGGTTGACCAGGGTACCGGAACAGGCCTGCCCGGTGTCAACGTTGCCGTTAAAGGAACCAGTCGTGGCGTATCGACCGATGCCGAAGGAAACTTCCGGCTGCAGGCTCCGGACAACGCTGTACTGGTTTTTTCATTTATCGGCTACAAACCACAGGAGGTAGCCGTGGGTGGTCAGACGACGCTGAACGTAGCGCTGGTGGAGGACGTATCAACGCTGAATGAGGTGGTCGTAACGGGCTACGCTACCCAGGAAAAGAAGGACATCACCAGTGCCGTCACCGTGATTGCCCCCAAAGAACTGCTGTCGGTTCCGGCGGCTAACCTGGGTCAGCAGCTTCAGGGCCGCGCAGCCGGTGTGCAGGTGTTGCAGGACAATTCGCCCGGTGGCGGGGCCAGCATCCGGATCCGGGGCTTCGGTACGCTGGGGAACAACAACCCGCTCTATGTCATCGACGGCGTACCGACCCGGGAGAACCTGAACAACCTGAATCAGAACGACATCGAGTCGATTCAGATTCTGAAAGATGCGACGTCGGCATCCATTTACGGATCGCGGGCGGGTAATGGTGTAGTGATTATTACTACCAAGAAGGGTAAGTCCGGCGAGCCCCGCCTGACATTTGACGCCTACTACGGTAGCCAACAACCGTACAAGTACTTAGACCTGCTCAGCACCCAGGAGTATGGCCAGTACCTGTGGCAGAGCAAGCGGAATGCCGGTGTGGTGAATCCAGCGACCGGTAACCCATCGCAGGCGCAGTACGGAAACGGCCCCGAACCGGTCATACCCGACTTCATCGTACCTGACGGAACATCGGCCAGCGACCCGCGCGTGGCCCGGAACCCCGACGGAACCTACCAGAACTACAGCATCGATCGGTTCAACGACCCCCGGTTCGGCAGCAGCGTGTTCCAGATTACGCCCGCCAACAGGGAAGGTACCGACTGGCTGCGCGAAATCATGACCGACGCGCCCATCCAGAACTATAACCTCGGCCTGACAGGCGGCACCGAAAAAGGTCGGTATGCCCTCTCGGTGGGTTATTTTAATCAGGAAGGCATCATTCGCTACAACGGATTCACGCGGTACTCGCTGCGGGCCAACACCGAATTCACGATCAAGAAACGGGTGCGGATCGGCGAAAACCTGCAATTGGTACTGGCGCAGCGCAAAGGTGGTTTTCGCAACGAAGGCACGGAAGGAAACGGCATCCTGATGGCCATTCGGATGCAGCCCATTGTGCCGGTGTACGATGTTGCCGGGAACTACGCCGGAACGCTCGGCAGTAACCTGGGTAATGCCAAAAACCCGGTAGCGCTGCTCGACCGGGCTCAGAACAACGGCTACCGCGACCTGCGCGCCCTGGGGAACGTGTATGCGGAGGCCGATATCCTCGACGGCTTCACGCTGCGGACCAGCTTCGGTCTGGACGGTACGCTGGCCTACGGTACCAACTACGGCATTCCGGAGCCGGAGGCATCGGAGCCCGTTCGGACCTACAGCGTCCGGAAAGATGCGCAGTACCGCTATTCGTGGACCTGGACCAATACGTTGTCGTACCGGAAAACCTTCGCCAACATGCACAACCTGAATGCATTCGTGGGCATAGAGGCCATTTCGGCTTTTGGGGAGTACCTCGAAGGATTCCGCGACCGGTACTACAGTGGCGCTCCTGAACTACAGTACCTGGACATCGGCGACCAGGCTACCCAAACCAACCGCAACTACGCGTTCAACGACTACCGGCTGTTCTCGTATTTCGGCCAGGCCAACTACTCCTACCGCGACAAATACCTGTTGCAGGCTACCCTGCGCCGGGATGCTTCGTCGCGGTTCCTGGCTGCCCAGCGGTACGCTACGTTCCCGGCCGTTTCGGGGGGCTGGCGCATCACGGGCGAGCCGTTCATGAAAAACGTGCCGGTGATCAGCGACCTGAAATTACGCGCTGGCTGGGGGCAGACCGGAAACCAGGAGATTGGCGACTATAACGCCTACACAACTTACGCGGCTGACTTCGACCGGGCGGGCTACAGCCTCAACGGCAACCCGAACGCCTACAACACAGGGTTTGCCATCCAGCGCTTTGGTAACCCGAATGCCCGCTGGGAAACGACCACATCCATCAACGTAGGACTGGATGCCGGGTTGTTCAGCAATGCTCTGGAAGTTAACCTCGACGTGTATGAACGAAAAACGACGGGTCTGCTCTACACCCGGCCGCGTCCGGCTACGGTCGGTCAGGGGGATCTGCCCGCCGAGAACGTAGCGGCCATTCGCAACCGGGGCGTTGACCTGCAGGTCAGCTACCGGGGCCGGGCTTTCGACGACAAGATTCGATACCAGGTATCGGGTAACTTCTCGACGTACCGGAACCGGGTGCTGGAGCTAAATCCGGCCAGTCCCAACGAGCCGCTGCTGGGGCTTAGCTCACGGCTGCCGGCCGTCAACCGGTCGGTGGTAGGTCAGCCGATTTCGCTGTTCTACGGCTACGTCATCGACGGTATTTTCCAGACGCCGGAAGAGGCCGCGGCTGCGCCCAGCTTCCCTGGCTACAACGATGCCGAGGTGGTGATTGACGGCCAGCGGGTACGGGGCGTTGGTAAGTTTCGGTACCGCGACCTGAACAACGACGGGCAGATCACGGCCGACGATCAGACGTTTATCGGCAACCCCCATCCGGATTTTAGCTACGGGCTGAACGTCAGCGTCGGCTACGGGAATTTCGACCTGACGCTGTTTGGGCAGGGCGTATCGGGGAACGACCTGTTCAACTACGTGCGCTACTGGACGGATTTCAATACGTTCCAGGGAAACCGGACCAAAGATGTGCTCTACAACTCATGGACGCCCCAGAATCCAACCGCGACACTGCCGATTCTGGACGAAAACGATGCCATCAGCAGCCGGGCTTCGACCTATTTCATTGAAAAGGGCTCGTACTTCCGGATGCGGAACATTCAGCTGACGTATTCGCTGCCGAAAGGATTTGGCACCCGCCTGGGTCTGAGCGGAGGCAGTATCTACCTGCAAACGACGAACCTCTTCACCGTGACCAAATACAGCGGTCTGGACCCCGAAATTACGCTGCGTAACTCGTCGGCTTCCAACGAAGACCGGCAGTTGGGCGTCGATGAAGGCCGGTATCCAACGCCCCGTCAATTTCTGGTCGGCTTAAACCTGAGTTTCTAACCTTCACTGCCAACACGTATGAACACAATAAAAAAATGGATAAGTGGTGGTCTGGCTACGGCCGGGCTGCTGATGCTGAATGCCTGCGGTGAAGATTTCCTGACCCGAACTCCGCAGGGAACCTTCAATCCAAACGCGGTGACCGATGCGCGGGGGATCGATGCCCTGCTGACGGGTGCGTATGGTATGCTCGATGGAATACCGTCTGTGGGCCCAAGCTGGCACGGAGCCGGGTCGAACTGGGTGTTCGGTGAAATTCCGTCCGACAATGCCTACAAAGGTACCGACGCCGGTGACCAGCCCGAGCAGACGGCGATTGAACGATACGTCTGGACAGTTACGAACGAACACGTACGGGGCAAATGGCGAACCTTGTACAACGGCGTTGCCCGAACGAACGACGTACTGGACAATCTTGCACTGGTGGAAGATCTGGATACGGCCCGTCGGCGCGTGATCAGTGCGGAAGCCCGGTTCCTGCGGGGGTTCTACCACTTCGAAGCCAAGAAGATGTGGAACAATATTCCGTTCATCGACGAGCAGGATTATAACAAAGAAGTGCCCGACAGCGCCAAAGTGCCTAACACCGAGGATGCCTGGCCACGGATTGAAGCCGATTTTATGTATGCCATGCAGAATCTGCCCGATGCCTTTCCCGGTGAACCCGGTCGCGCAACCCGCTGGGCAGCGATGGGTATGCTCGCCAAGAGCTATCTGTACCAGGGGTTCGACCCGTATACCGGTGCGCCTAACCCGCAGAAGCTACAGCAGGCGTTGACGCTGTTTAACCAGATTATTGCCAGTAACCGGTTTGCGCTCATGGATCGATACGGCGACAATTTTTCAGCGGCTCCGGCCAATCGCAATAACCGCGAATCCATCTTCGAAATCCAGTACTCCGTTACGTCCTCGGCGGGTGGGGGCGGTGGTTTGGGCGACGAACTGGCCTGGCCGTACAACACGGGGCCGGGTGGCTGCTGCGGGTTCTACCAGCCGTCGCAGAACCTGGTGAATGCCTACAAAACTGATGCCAGTGGCCTGCCGCTCATCAATACATTCAACGAAACTGATGTTACGAGCGACCAGGGACTGTCCTCGGATCAGCCCTTTACACCCTATGCCGGTACGCTGGATCCCCGACTGGATCATACCGTTGGCCGACGGGGCATTCCGTACAAGGACTGGGGAGTTCACCCGGGTCGGACCTGGGTTCGTGATCAGGCTTATGCCGGACCCTATTCGCCGAAGAAACACATTCCGGAACGCCAGTTTTTTGGTGTAAACCCCGGCAACAACCGCCTGCATTCCAATAACTACCGGTACATGCGGCTGTCGCAGGTGCTGTTGTGGGCGGCCGAATGTGAAGTAGAAGTCGGAAGCCTGACCCGCGCTCGTGACCTCGTGAACCAGATCCGTCGGCGGGCGGCCAACCCCGACGGCTTCGTTCGCGGAGCGGATGGGGCACCGGCTGCAAACTACGTTGTTCGGGAGTATCCGGCCGGTGCTCCGCAGTTTGCTACGAAGGAAGCCGCCCGGAATGCCGTGCGCTTTGAAGAACGACTCGAAACGTCGATGGAAGGTCATCGCTTCTTCGATCTGGTCCGGTGGGGCATTGCTGAGCCAACCCTGAACGCGTACCTGACCAAAGAGCGGACGCAGCGGACGTACCTCTCCGGGGCAACGTTCACTAAAAACCGGAACGAGTTTTACCCGATTCCATTCGAGGAGATCCTGAACAGCGCCATTAACGGCCAACCCACGCTGCGACAGAATCAGGGCTATCAATAAGTCAAAAGCGTACTGTTGTCAAAAAACAAACGGCCGATCACTGGATCGGCCGTTTGTTTTTTGAGATGAGTTGAGCAGAAAGAACGGGGGCGTGTGGGGCTGACGGCTACACCAGGCAAGGTTCGAACGCCCACTGGTAATAAGCGTGCAGCAGGTCGTTGAGATAGCATTCAGGATCTATCAGCTTGCCGAACGACTCCAGAATAGCAGCACATTCGGAAGCAACAATCCGGAATGGCTGCCCTTTGTCGATCAGTCGGTACTGAGCCGACCGGCCGGTGAAGCGTTCAATGCTTTGTACAATCTGCAGCGGGCTGATGCTAACCGGGTAAGCCACATTGATGGTCTGATTATGGAAAACAGGTTCCTCAATCAACTGCATGACAACCTGGTAGAGATCATCGACGTCGATCAGGTTGCGGGTTGCGCCCTGCCAGACATCGAAGGGCTCGCCACTCCGGCAGCGTGCCATAAAATAATTGAGCACCGTATTCGGATTACCCGTACCACCCACCACGTTCGACGCGGGGCAGATCAGGTAGCGTTCGGCCCGCTCAGCGATCAACGATTCAAGGGCGAGTTTGTGCGCTACGTAAGGGGAGCCCCGCTCGGTCGGGTCATGCACGCTACACGTACTGAAATAAATGAATAAGCGGCCCTCAGCCTGACGAAGCCAGTGCTCAACGAGCCTGCGCTCCCGAACAAATGGCTCACGCTGGGTTTCTTTCGAATTAGAAACACCTGAGGCAAACAAAATAACATCATCATTATGCGCCAGCGAACTGAAGCGCCGGGCAATCATCCCATTACCGATAACCATGAGGGACGGGCTGGTGGTTAATACATGTACTCAGTAAAGAGAGCAAACGTGGGGCCAATACACTCGTATCGTGTGCCATAGCTCGCTCATAAAAAACTTTTCCTAGCGTCCGGCGCTCAATCGGGTCGTTAATCAGGCGATTGAGCACATTGGCCATGGCCGATACATCCGCGTAGGGAATCAGGCAGCCCGTGTCGTGCCCAACGTAGTCGGCGCTTCCCCCTGATCCCTGAAAAGTCAGCACCGGATTGTAGTTCAGCCCCGCTTCGAGCATCACCAGGGGGTATGGGTCCTCGCGGGAGGTAAGAGTAAACAGATCAAAACAGGCGACGTAGTCCAGGTAATCCCCCCCCGGTTCGATCAGGTGAACGCGGTCGGTCAGGCTCATCCGTGCCAGATCATACATCAGATGCTGGTATTCTTCGCTCGCCTTCGGAACACCTACCCAGATGAAATGCACCTCGGGGCTTGTCAGGTCATTATTTTGCTTGAGCACCTGCTGCGCCACCAGTGCGAACAGATCCACGCCTTTACGCCACTCGGCGTTGCCGCAGCCTCCTACCACAACCGCATCGGCCGCAATACCCAGCCGCTTCCGAACCGCAGACCGCTCTACCTTACTCAGGGCACTGATCAGGGTTTCAGCCCGCAGGATTGAATTGAGAACGGTCGTTTTCAGGCGATCCACGCCGTGGTTGTCAATGAGATTATCCTGAACCGCGCCTGAGCCGCACAGGAAGTGACGGCAAGTGTTGAGCTGAAACTGAAGATCAGCCGGTTGGGTGTAAATACTGATGGATGTTTCCAGCTCGTGGACGTACGACACAAACGGGATGCCCAGCGGCTGAAGCGTACGCAGTAGGGAGCCGTTTGCAATGGTGTTCGAGAAAATCAGGTCAAACTGCTGCGCCCGGAGTGTGTCGAGCAGGCCGGCGGGAAGCACCGTTACGGACGAAGCCGGCTTTGACCGGTTACCCGTTTGTAGCCGACGTAAAATCCGGGAACCTAAGGATGGATTTTGCGGATGAACAAACCCGTCGTATACGGTTGTCACGCGTTCATACTCGGAGCGAAGGGGGCCGTCGCCGGCTAGTAACAGGGCCGTTTGAACGCCGGTCTGCTTTAAGTACGTGAGCAAATGCAGAAGCAGGTATTGCGCTCCCGCCCGGTTTGCATCGTGACCAATAAAAAGTACTTTATAGCTGAACAAACCTGGTGTAAATTAAAACGTTTACTGATTTGACTGATTAACTTCCGGGTGCGTGGGAGGCATCGCCGATGCTGGATGGCTCGTCAATGATTGACGCTACACGTCCAAACTAGCTTTCAATACCTGTGCTGATTCCGTGTGGATGCTTCCGTTGACGTCAACGGAAGCTGCTGCGAATATGATGATTTTTTTAATTACTGAAAAGGTTGTTCAGCTAAAAAAAGGCGCTTCTACGATAGGTTTACTGTATTACTCAAAACAGTACGGCCATCTTGTTTGATACCACGCTGCGCCTGTCAGAAACGGAAAAAACGGCTCTCTGCGTTGTGCGAGCCGTATTTATGAAGAATTGATGCTAGTGGCTTGACTAAGTATAAATACTGGCGTAATTGATTTACAGTCAACAACTTATATAACAAACAAATTGCATTATTAAAAGACTGATTAAGCCCTGATTTTATAACAAACCTTTCCTGTTTGACCGTATGGCTGTGGCTACTAACCAGCATGATGTTGCTAAGCTCCCTAACTAAACCTTAAGGAACTACGCGCAACGTCCCAGCGCTGGGAACGGACAGGCAAGGTACTGAATAGTAAAGAACTGCGCCGTCATCTGTTTTGTGACCTGATACGCTGGAATCAGGTGCTAAACGCCTACGCGACGAAAGAAGGTGAAAAGCGGACGTACCTGCGCGGAGCCCGGTTCGTAAAGGAGAGAAACGAGTACTATCCGATTCCGCAGGAGGCTATTGACAATGCCTACCTGTCGGGCAAACCAACGCTGGTTCAGAATCCGGCGTATAAAGAGGAGAAAAAGGAGGAAGGAGGGAAGGGAGGAAAGGGGGAAGGGAGTACTTTCCACGGCTGGCTACTTAACCCTTTCTTCTTTCCCTCCTTTTTTCTTTTCCAAACAACCGGCCAGTATTTCCAGTTAATATGTCAAAAAACCACTCAACGGTATGGCAACTACATCACCATTTGATCCGGATAAAGTAGACCCTGAATTCTATTCGAACAATCCGAACCAGCACGGCGACTCTGATTTCGGCCGTGAATCGGAGGGGGTGGGTAATGCTCAGTATAACAGCGTAACAACCAACGACCGTGGCGAAACGTCAGAAGACATGGCCGTTCGCCGGGAGCAGAACGTTAATGTCGGAGATCCCGACCTGCCCGAAGGTGAAAACTACGGCGTGACAATGGAATGGGACGTTAATCCGGAATCCATCACTACACAGCCGAAAGGCCACATGATGAGTGATGAGGCTTCGCGGAAGCTGAACGAAGTCGCTGAAAACCCATCGGACGATGCCTTGTTCCACCGGGGCGACGCTACGTACCTCGAACAGAACGACGATCCGAATCAGGGATATGACCCGCACAACGTGGGGTATAGCAACAACGAAAAGAAGAAAGATAACGATAGAAAGTAAGCAGTTTGAGCGCGGCTTATTTCTTTCTACAGCCAGGCCGGGATGTCACATTCCCGCGTCTGGCTGTTTTTTTTGAGTAAGGTATACCGCCCGGCCGCCTTTATACGGTAGTTCTTTCGTAAACTTGCCGCGTCACATTACTGCGGACTGGCGGTCCGCCCTTTCGTTTTGCTCATCGAAACCCGTGCCTATGCCCGGGCGGGATTGCTCGGCAATCCGTCCGACGGCTTTTTTGGTAAAACCATTGCCATCTCCGTTCGTAATTTCGGCGCATCCGTTACGCTGTATCCGTCACCGGAACTGCACATCGAAGCGCAGCTGCAGGACAGCAACATTTTCCGGAGCATTTTTCACCTGCGCGATGCCGTCGGTACCCTGGGTTACCACGGCGGAGTCCCGTTGATCAAAGCCGCCATCAAGAAATTTGCGGAATACTGCGAGCAGCAGCAGATCCGGCTGCCGAATCAGAATTTTTCGATTCGCTACAAAACGTCCATTCCCCGGCAGGTGGGCCTCTCGGGGTCCAGCGCCATCATCGTCGCTACGTTCCGGGCGCTGATGCAATTCTACAACGTAGAGATTCCGCAGCCAGTGCTGCCTAATCTGGTCCTCGCCACCGAAACCGATGAGCTGGGCATTGCGGCCGGTCTGCAGGATCGCGTGATTCAATGCTATGAAGGCTGCGTGTACATGGATTTCGACCAGGCCACGATGGAGCGCCAGGGATACGGCCAGTACCAACCGCTGGACCCGCGATTGCTCCCGAAGCTGTATATCGCGTATAATACGGAGCTGGGAAAGCAGTCGGGGCGGGTGCACAACGATGTCCGGGCTCGCTGGCAAAAAGGCGAGGAGAAGGTCGTACAGACTATGCGTAACATTGCCAACGTAGCCCACGAGGGACGTGAAGCCCTGCTCAGGCACGATACCGATTCGCTGCACGGCCTCATCAACCGGAATTTTGATCTGCGCCGTGAAATTTACGCCATTAGTGAGCGGAATCTGAGCCTGATCGAAACGGCCCGCGGCTGTGGTGCATCGGCTTCGTTTACCGGATCGGGCGGGTCGATTATCGGCGTGTACCATAACGATGCGATGCTGAACCGGCTGTTCGTTGAACTGAAGAAAATTAACGCCCGCGTCATAAAACCGTATGTTGTTTAAAAAAGGGAGGAAAGGAGGAAGGGGAGAACGGAGAAAAGAGTATTGTATACCTACTCCCTCTTATCCCCTTCCTCCTTTCCTCCTTTCCTCCTTCAACTATGATCACAAAAGCTGTTATACCCGCTGCGGGGCTTGGTACCCGGTTTCTGCCCGCTACCAAGGCTCAGCCCAAAGAAATGCTGCCTATCATCGACCGCCCGACGATCCAGTACGTTGTGCAGGAGGCCGTCGATTCCGGGATTGAAGATATTCTGATTATTACCGGTAAGGGCAAGCGGGCCATCGAAGACCACTTTGACCGGAATTTTGAACTGGAAACCCGGCTGGAAGAAAAGGAAGATCAGCTTCTGCTCGACGAAATGCGCCGGCTGTCGGACATGGCCAATCTGCACTACGTCCGGCAACGTGAACTGAACGGTCTCGGCGATGCCATTCGTTACGCCCGTCACCACGTTGGGAATGAGCCGTTTGCGGTGCTGCTCGGTGATACCATCATGGATTCGGTAATTCCCGTGACCCAGCAACTGATCGATACGTATGAACAGTATGGCTGCTCGGTGATCGGCGTAGAAGAAGTGCCGCACGACAAGGTGAATCGCTACGGAATTGTGGGCGGCCGGTCGCTCAGTGACCGGATTCTGGAACTGGATACACTCGTTGAAAAACCCGCCATCAGCGAAGCCCCGTCGAACCTGGCCATTGCGGGCCGGTACGTACTGACGCCGGAAATTTTCACGATGCTGGAACAGACGGGCGTGGGGAAAAACGGCGAAATTCAGTTGACCGACGCCATGCGGTTGCTGCTCAAGCGCGAAAACCTGTATGCACACCGTATCGAAGGCAAACGCCACGACATCGGCAACAAACTCGACTTTCTGAAAACGACCGTGGAATTTGCCCTGAAGCGCCCGGAGTTTGCCGAAAAATTTAAGGCCTTTCTTAAAGAGACCGTGGATTCCTTTTAATACCTGACTTCCCAATTTGCCGTGCTAGAGTGTCGCCCGGCAAATCCCGTTCTCCGTCAATAAAACAAAACCCGGCTAAGTAACCTAGCTGGGTTTTGTTTTAATAATGACATGATAATCAGATTAATATGTTTTGTTGTGCCAGTTGAGAAAAGCACGTAAAAAGTAAGATTAAAACGACTTTCTATAAACAGGGTAGATTTTATAGGGTTAAACAATCAGTACCAAACATGTACTGGTTATGGCAGAGATTGATATTCAAAAGAAAAGCTCCCCGCCAATTTGGCCGTGGATTCTGGTCTTGCTGGCCTTGATAGGCGTTCTGGCGTACATCTTCTGGTTCCGTAATGGCGAAACTCAACCTGCCGTTACACCCGTAACCGACACGACCGCGACGACTACCGCTACGAATGCAGGTACGTTATCGGAGCCGGTCGATACCTACGTCAGTTGGGTGAGCGACATGGATAACAAGGAAATGGGCCTTGATCATGAGTTTACGCACAATGGTCTGACTAACCTCGCCGACGCGCTTGCGGCCGTTGCCGACCAGGTAGAGGGCGTAAACCGGTCTCAGTTCGAAAGCAAACTTAACGTCATGAAAACAAGAGCCGATGAGATTACCCGCAACTGGAAGAGCGGTAAGCACGGCGATATGATCAAGGACGCCTTTCGGGCCAGCGCCGACGTAATGGGTGACCTGCAACAGGCTTCGTTTCCGGACCTGCAGCAGGACGTAGCCACAGTAACGCAGCAGATCAACGATATGGATACAAGTACGCTTACGCTCGATCAGCGCAAGCAGGTAAAAGACGTTTTCCGGGCGGCTGCGGACGTAGTGCGCAAAATGGACATGCAGGTAGACTAACTGTAAACTCGTACCGATATGGCACATTCAGAAGAAGTAAAAAAGGTTCAGGATGACTATAATTCAGGTAATCGCCATTTATACAGTCTGAATGAACTCGACGACTATGAGGTAGCCGACGATAACCCGGACATTCGGGGTTGGCCGGTTAAAACACACGACGGTTCGGTGATTGGCAAGGTAAACGATCTCATTGTGGATACAACAGCCATGAAAGTTCGATACATCGATCTGGAAATAGATCAAAACGTACGGTCAGACGACGACAATGACCATGCGCTGGTGCCAATTGGAGTAGCCCGGCTCGACGACAACGATGATGATGTGTATCTGGATCAGATTGCTTCCATTGACAGTTTACGTGCTTACCCTACAGGGCGCCGTGGGCTGATCAACCGCGATTACGAACAAAAAATAGTTCGATACTATTGGCGATCTGATCCGAACCGAAACGCCCGTTCGGAGCTGGTGCGCACCGAAGAGCCGGCAATTGGCAGCGACAGCTCATTCTACGACCAGCGCTATTTTGACGATCAGCGGCTGTATGCTAACCGCCGACGTTCCTGACACCGGTTCAGGTTGTGATGCATCAAAAACGGTTGTCGCCGTAACGAATCGCAAACGCTCGTTACGGCGACAACCGTTTTTAGTGTAAGTAAATACATGTTTCGCGGTGCTTTATCTGATATTCGTTTCAAAGTTTGATAGGTTTTACCAAATTGCTTTCTAAAAAGGCTTAGGCCATAAAACTGTTATTTTTTGCACTAACTATGAATTACTTTCTGATCTTCAAGAGTGGCCTTCTTACGGCTGCGCTGACGTTAACGCTCAATGCCACTGCTACAGATACACCCGATGCGCCTAAGCGTACGAAGAAAGGCAAATGGGAAAAAATCTTCGACGGCAAAACGCTGGCGGGCTGGCACAACTACCTCAAAAGCGGTCAGCCGGTTTCCGATAAGTGGCAGGTTGAAGACGGTGCTATTCACCTGAATGGCCGTGGTGCGGGCGATATCGTAACCGATAAGGAGTACGGTAATTTCGAACTCGAACTCGAATGGAAGATTGCCGAGAAAGGCAACAGCGGAATCATGTATCACGTCGTTGAAGATCCGAAGTATAAAACCACGTACATGAGCGGGCCTGAAGTGCAGGTGCTGGATAACGAGCGCCATCCCGATGCCAAGCAGGGACGTAACGGCAACCGTACGGCCGGGTCGCTCTACGATATGCTGCCGCCTTCCGATCCCTCGGCCTACAAACCCGCCGGTGAGTGGAACAAGATTCGGATTGTGGTGAACAACGGCAAAGCCGAACACTTCCTGAACGGTAAGAAAATTGTCGAGTACCCAACCACTGGCCCTGAGTGGGACAAGATGGTTGCCGAAAGCAAGTTTAAGGCCTGGGAAGGCTTTGGTAAGGCGCAGAGCGGCAAAATTGCGCTGCAGGATCACGGCGATCAGGTATGGTACCGTAACATTCGTATTCGAGAACTTTAATTAATCAGCGAACGGGTGAATGAGTAAGGCGAATACACGCGCTTGTTCATTCACTCGTTCACTCATTCACGCTTTCACTCATTATGATCCGCCGAACGGCCCTTAAAACCCTGACTGGTTCCGCAGCGTTATCGCTGGTGGGTACCGAAACCTTTGCCCAGTTCATGAAAGAGTCAGAACCTGCCGCACCGGGTGCCGGTGTGGCGCCAACCCTCCTCAAAGGCCGCATCAACCATTCGGTGTGCCGGTGGTGCTACAGCAAGATTCCCCTCGAAGACCTGGCCAAAGCCGCCAAAGAAATCGGCATCAAGTCAATCGAACTGACGGGACCTGACGAATGGCCGATCCTGAAGAAATACGGCCTGACCTCAGCTCTGCCGCAGGGAGCGGGCAAGGGCATTGAAAACGGGTTCAATGATCCTAAGTTCCACGACGAACTGGTTGCCAGCTACGAAGCGATCTTCCCGAAACTGAAAGACGCCGGGCTGAATACCATCATCTGCTTTTCGGGCAACCGCCGGGGCATGAGCGACGCCGACGGTATCGCCAACTGCGCCAAGGGTCTCAAGCGGCTGATGCCGAGCGCCGAGAAGTATGGCATTACCATGATTATGGAACTGCTGAACAGCAAGGTGAACCACAAGGATTACATGTGCGACCACACCGCCTGGGGGGTTGAGCTATGCAAGGCCGTTGGGTCCGACAATTTCAAGCTGCTGTACGATATTTATCACATGCAGATCATGGAAGGCGATATTATCCGGACCATCCGCGATAACATCAAATACATCGGCCATTTCCACACAGGTGGCAATCCCGGACGTAATGAAATCGACGAAACGCAGGAAATCTATTACCCGGCTGTGATGAAAGCTATCGTCGACACGGGCTTCAAAGGCTACGTAGCGCAGGAGTTTATCCCCAAACGCGATCCACTGACAAGCCTGAAAGAGGCCGTCATCCTGTGTGACGTATAGACCTACCGGGCATTTGGCCGGGACAAAGACGGACCGCCATCGGTAAACAAACCGATTAAAAAAACGCCGTTGCGCAGCGGGTCATCCGTTGGCAACGGCGTTTTTGTTTTACCGATACTGAGGTGACTTCAGTCCGTCTGTTTCAGAAGCTGCTTCGTTTTTCTATCAGGCTCTAAGCACATTCTAAGCAAATTTTTAAGCTGGACTAAGCCGCCGTACCCAATTTTGCCTGTATACATTTCATCACGTTTATAGTGCCCAATGACAGACGAAAAATCACTTCATCAGTCTATACCGTTGCCTCCACCGACCAAAAACCGGCTGGAGTTGCCGACCATACCTCAGGAGAACCCAACCAACAAAGAGCCACCGCGCCGGCCAGACTGGCTGGTGCTGCTCATTATCGGGTTATTGCTCCTGACGTTGCTGATTGTCTGGCTTACGGATATGCCGTTCGTGTATTTCAAGGCTGAGCGGGCTGCAACCGCACGGGAGCTCGTGTGTTTAGCTGAGCAAGTTATTCAACCACGAGTTTGATTTTTTTGCTTTTGGTCCGGCTTTGCAGCCACCGCTCGATGCGCCGGCGTTCGGCTACGGTGTGTCGGCGCGAAAAGCGGGCGTATACCAGCGTGACCGTATCGGGGCGGTTGGTGTTGCGGTCCATAACCAGCGTCTGAGCAGCCGTAAAGTTCAGAACATCGGGCATGAGCGTTTTCAGCTCGTTCCGCAGATCAGCCACCGGAAGCCCGGCCGTCTGCGCCTGTTGCAACTGCTGGCGCAGGGAGTCGATGGTGCGGTCTTTACGGGCGATGGACGACTGGCTGTACTTGATGACCTGGTCGGTAACGGTACTGGTGATGGCTGTAACGTCTACATCCTCATTTTTAAAGCTTCCCTGTTTTACTACCAGCCGGGCATTTCCCAGGCCGTAGGCGGGCATCCGGGCGCGGAGTACATTCAGCGAATCGGCCGGTAACGGTTCGCCAACCATGGTCAGTTCAAGCGTACTCTGCCGGCGATTGAAACGAGCTGCGTAATTAATGACCTGCCGGTACTGGAAATTACATTCGTTGGTGACGAACCGCAGGGCCGCCTGTTCGAATATGGTCTTGCGTACAATCTGATAGCCGAGGTAGGTGCTGGGCACGAGCACGATCAGGACCGATAGCCAGATGGTATGACGTACCCGGCGTTCGACGGATTCGCTGGGGTACTCTTTCTGTTGATACCCAAGGAACCGTACGATCAGGAACGTAGCCAGACTGATGCATATGGTGTTGATCATAAACAGGTAAAAGGCACCGGCGAAGTAATAGGGGTTCAGGGTGGCGAGTCCGTAGCCGGCTGTGCAGAGGGGCGGCATGAGGGCCGTAGCAATGGCCACTCCCGGAATAACGTTGGTGACTTTTTCCCGGCGCGAACCGGCCACAATGCCCGCCAGACCGCCGAAAAAGGCAATGAACGCATCCCAGACTGTCGGCGAGGTACGGGCTAGAAGTTCCGATTGGGCAATGTGTAGCGGACTGATCAGAAAATAGACCGTGGAGGTGAGCAGACTGATTCCGACCGCAATACCCAGGTTTTTCAGACCCCGCAGAATCATGGTCAGGTCGTTGATACCAACGCCCAGACCAATTCCCATGATAGGCCCCATCAGGGGAGAAATCAGCATGGCACCGATGATTACCGCCGTGGAGTTAACATTCAGACCGATAGAGGCAATAAAAATGGCGAAGATGAGGGTCCAGAGATTAACGCCCCGGAACTCAATGCCCCGACTGATGGAGCGGATAATCCCGGCCTCATCGTCTTTGTCTTCTTCCAGACTGAAGCGGTCGCGTAAAAAGTGCCCAATCCGGGTCAATACGTCGGACCGTTTGGGAGAGGTATTGGGCTTATCAATGATCATTCACCTATTGGCTGTGGCAATACAAAATTTAGTTATATACTTAAACGAAATATAGCTTATTTATTGGCTAATCTTTCCGATCTATGGATTTATTTGACCTGTTTTCTCTCCTCATTGTTGCCACAGCCCTGTTTTCGTATCTGAACACCCGTCTGCTCAAACTACCGGGGGCCATCGGCGTAATGGTGCTTTCGCTGGGCGTTTCGCTGCTGCTCAACAGTCTTAATTCCATACGGCCCGAGTGGCTCCAGCTGGTCCGGGAAACGGTAGCTCAGATCGACTTCGACAAGGTTGTGTTCGATATCATGCTCAGCTTCCTGTTGTTCGCCGGTGCGTTTCATACAGACGCGGCTCAGTTAAGGGTCGAGCGCCGGTCGGTTATCCTGTTTGCGTTTGTGGGGGTTATGCTGAGTACCTTTCTGATCGGTTCGGGCCTGTATCTGCTGGCCAACTGGCTCGTTCTGAATATGTCATACCCGGTCTGCCTGCTGTTTGGAGCCCTGATTTCGCCGACCGATCCGATTGCCGTGCTGGGGATTCTGGGTAAGTTCAAACTGCCCGAGAGCGTTAAAATCAACATTGTCGGCGAGTCGCTGTTCAACGACGGTGTCGGGGTGGTTGTGTTCGCAACGATCTACCAGGTGGTGCTGAATGGAACCGATAGTATTAGTGGAGGAGAGGTTGCCTGGCTGTTTGTGAAGGAAGCCGGGGGAGGAATCGTGCTGGGCCTGGCCATCGGCTACGGGCTGTTTCTGGTTCTGCGCTCTATCGATCATTACCAGACCGAGATTATCGTCACCGTAGCCGCGGTGATGGGCGGCTACCTCCTGGCCCGGTACATGCACGTATCAGGACCATTGGCCATGGTGGTGGCTGGTCTGCTGATGGGACACAATGCCCAGCCGAATGTAATGAGTGAGCTGACCGAGGAGTACGTTGACCGGTTCTGGGAAACAATCGACGTCATTCTGAACGCGCTGCTGTTTGTGTTGATCGGCTTTGAACTGCTCCTGATCGACTTCGAGGTGTCACAATGGACGATCTACGTACTGGTGGTGCTGCTGGTGCTCATGTCCCGTTACATAGCGATTCTGCTGCCTTTTTCACTGGCACGGCGCTGGCTCGATCTGGACGACAAAGCGCCGTTGCTGCTGACCTGGGGTGGTCTGCGCGGGGGCCTGTCCATTGCCATGGCGCTTTCCATCGATTCATCAGTGCCGGAGAAAGACTTTATCGTGACGATTACGTACGCCGTGGTGCTGTTCTCGGTCATTGGGCAGGGACTAACCATGGAACGGCTCATCCGACGGCTGTATCCCGGCCAGTAGTGCCCTCGCATTGACCCGGTACCGCCGGCCCGTTCATTGATGCCCCCGTAGCAGGAGCGATGAACGGGCCGTAATGAAGTACGGGCTTCCGCCCTGAATAGCTGGCTGCTCGGGGAAAACCCGGCCGGTGGTTGTATCGACCACCACTTCCCAGCCGGCCAGACCGATCCGGGGTAGATGGAAGGCCAGCGCTTCCCAGTACGCATTCAGTACCCAGAGCAGCAGTTCCGGCTTCTGATCCCGTATGCCAATCAGTGAGCCATCTTCGGCTTGTTCATCCACTTTGGAGCCGTCGATGAGCAGACCGAAGCATCGGGTATGCGGGTTATGGAAATCCGCGTGACTCATCGGTAAGCCGTCGCTCCGTAGCCAGATAATCTGCTCATGATGGTAGAACCGCCGACGGTGCAGCAGTGGGATATCGCGCCGGAGGGCAATCAGCTGGGCCGTAAAGTCAAACAGGTTCTGCTGGCGCTTTGTCCACTGCCAGTTGAACCAGTTGATTTTATTATCCTGGTTATACGCGTTGTTATTCCCTTGCTGTGTACGCCCGTACTCGTCGCCCATCACCAGCATCGGGATGCCCTGGCTCAGAAACAGGGTACTCAGAAAATTACGCTTTTGCCGTTCGCGGAGTTCGATAATGCCGCGATCACTGGTAGGGCCCTCAACGCCATGGTTCCAGCTCAGATTGTGGTTATGGCCGTCGCGGTTCTCTTCGCCGTTTGCCCAGTTGTGTTTGTTGTTGTAGCTCACCAGATCGTTCAGCGTAAACCCATCGTGGGCCGTAATCAGGTTCACACTGTGGGTCGGCGAACGGCCATCGTTACCGTACAGATCGGGGCTGCCCAGCAGGCGGTGCGTCATTTCGTGGGCTGTACCTTCATCACTTTTCCAGAACGACCGGACGCAGTCGCGAAAGCGCCCGTTCCATTCCGCCCAGCGAACCGGAAAATGGCCAACCTGATACGCTTGGATGTCCCAGGGTTCGGCAATCAGCTTAACCTGGGCCAGGATGGGGTCCTGAGCGACCGTATCCAGAAACGACGACACCCGCCCGGCTTCGGTCTCGTTGCGGGCCAGCGCCGTAGCCAGGTCAAACCGAAAACCATCGACGTGCATTTCTTCAACCCAGTACCGCAGGCTGTCCATAACCAGTTGCAGAACACGCGGATGGGTTACATCCAGCGTATTGCCCGTGCCCGTATAGTCCATGTAATACTCCGGCTGCGACTCCACCACCCGGTAGTACGTTCGGCTGTCGATACCCCGAAACAACAGGGTAGGGCCGAAGCGGTTGCCTTCAGCGGTATGGTTGTAGACGACGTCCAGAATCACTTCAATGCCGGCTTTGTGCAGCGCTTTGACCATCTCCTTGAACTCGGTCACCTGCTCCCCACGCATCCCCGACGAAGCATACCCGTTGTGGGGCGCGAAGAAACCGATGGAGTTATAGCCCCAGTAGCTTTCGCCCGTAAACTGATGGACCGGCATAAGTTCGACGGCCGTAATGCCGAGCTTCTGTAAATAGTCGATGCTTTCAGCACGGGCCAGGGCCGCATACGACCCCCGAATGTGGGCCGGGATGGTTGGGTGCCGCTGCGTAAAGCCTTTCACGTGTAGCTCATAAATGACCGATTTATGCGACGGAATCGCCAGTTGTGTGTCGCCTTCCCAGTCGAACGCCGGATCAATCACCACACTTTTCGGGGCCACCGGGCCGCTGTCAATAAAGTTGGGGGTCAGATACCGGTCGGGTGCCTGGCTGGTAAAATCGTACCCCAGATAGGCATCGTGGTGCACGACCGGTTCATGAATGGCCCGGGCGTAGGGGTCGAGCAGCAGTTTACTGGCGTTGAAATAGTGCCCGTTGGCCGGGTCGTGCGGCCCCTCGACCCGGTAGCCGTATAACTGCCCGGGCCTGATGCCTTCAACGTAGATGTGCCAGATCAACTCAGTACGTTCTACCAGGCGGATCCGGGCGGTTTCCTGGTCGGGATTTTCGGCATCGTACAAGCACAGGTAAACCGCGGTGGCGTTTTCGCTGAAGAGGGCAAAATTGGTACCTTCTCCGTCGAAAAGAGGCCCTCGTGGATAATGTTTGCCCGGCCGGGTTCTGATTGATTTGTCAGCTTTGTCAGTTGAATCGGTGGCGTTCATTGGTATACTCAAAGGGTTTAGAGGTATTGCGCTGAGCCGGTCCGGGTAGGCGCTATTGCAAACCGGAGCCGCTTCAGGAGTTAAATAATCAGGCGCACTCCGCAGAGTTCTTCAATTCGGTACTGGAATCGGCGACCGGGTGAACCGATAAACATAAAGTTGGTGGGGATGCGCCACTTCGCCGACAGTTCTTTGATCAATTCGGGGCCAAAATGCCCGTTTATTTTCTCGTACGTGATGTTGATTTCAGGGTAGGCCCGGTCGAGGGTTTCGATGTCACGGTGTAAGTGTTCGGGCGCTTTGAACTGTTCATTTTCGACCGTTACAATGCGAAGCCGATTCGTTTCTTCATTTTCCTGAATGTAAATCATCACCTGGTTGAGCGAAGCCACATCGTCACCTTTTGAGAAAAAGACGAACTCCTGATCGTTAATTTCTTTGATGGTACGATTCGTCCAGCCCGTAAACCGTTCGATGGTTCGTTTCAGCGGATTGAACAGATACAGCACTACCGACAAAAGTCCTTTCAGCAGCAGCGACCGGTCCATCATAACCAGGGCGATCAGGAACGTGGGAATGAAGTACTGAAAAAATACCCACAAATACTGCGGATTAAGCACTACGTTGCCCAGCAGCGCGACACCAACAGCCAGCAACGCGAGAAGAACAGAACCCACTGTAGCGATCTCGGGCCGTGGCAGGCGTTTCCGGCGAAGCTTAAGCATCAGATTGCCGACGCCGAACAGGCCCATTACGGCCAGAAACGAGATGGTGTACACCCCCGCCAGTGCCCGGAGGTTGCCCCCTGTGCTCAGCAGGATGGCCACGCAAAGCAGAAAGAATACCAGCAGAATGTAGTACGGGGCCTGCCGTTTGTTTTCGGTCAGCAGAAATTGAGGGAAAATCCGGTCGAGGGTCATGCGCTTGACCAGGCCGCTGACGCCCACAAACGAAGTCAGAACGGCTCCGCTCAGGACCAGCATGGCATCGACGGAAACCAGCCAGGCCAGCCAGCGACCACCCGATCGCTGGCCCATGAACGCCAGCAGCGATTCCTGGTGCTGACGGACATCGGCGACGGGCAGCACCCCAAGCGCCAGGATCGCAATCAGCGGGTTAAACACCGTAACAATGATCCACATATTACGGAGCGTTTTCGGGAAAACGCCCCGGGCCTGTTCCTCTACGTAGTTGGCTGAACTCTCAAAACCCGAGATGCCCAGCATAGCGGCCGAGAAGCCCGCAAAAAGCTGATAAGACAGGCTGTGCTGGGAGCGGACGTTGAAATTGGCCACTATCTGCCCGATGCCGTTGGTCAGTACGTACCACCCGCAGACCAGGCACAGGATGCTCAGGGTGGCCAGATGAATGATGAAGATGACAACGGCTGCTTTCGACGATTCTTTCAGCCCGAGCAGATTCAGCAGAAAAAATAGCAGCAGCAAGCCAATTGTCCCGATAATAACCGGCATGGTCGGTGCAAACGAAGCTGCGTAATGAATGGCTTCGTTTGCCGAGATGACGCTCGTGGCGACGTAAGACAGAATGGTCAGGCAGGCCGCCAGAGAAGCCATCGATTTATTGGCCGAATTCAGCAGTACGTTGTAAGCCCCGCCGTTGAGGGGTAAAGCGCCTACTACCTCGCCGTAGATTTTCCGAAACAGAAACAACGTGCCGCTGACCAGCAACAGCGAAATCCACGCAAACTGTCCTGCATACAGAATGCTCAGGGCTGATACGTACAGGCACGATGAACTGATGTCGTTGCCGCAGATGGCCGACGCGGGTAGCTCACGTAGTTTGGTTTTGACAAATGCCTGCATGCTGAGAATGATATACACGACATGAAGCAATAATGTTATACATTCTCATGGCCTTTTTGGGGAGACCGTGCTGACGAAACAGCCCATCGATCCAAACACGGAGATTACTTTTTACTGCTTTCGTGCGCCGAAAATTGGGATTGTAGCTGAATTGAGCGAAAGAATTTTGTCACGGATTTTCACAATCGACGGCCAAGGGTTTGCCCCAATGCGGTGGTGTCAGCAAACTGAACGGTATCTTCTGCCGGCAGCACAAGGCCCGCCAGCAACGTAGCAACTTCTGCCACTCCTGCAAACAACCGAATCTCAGAGCCGGAAGAAACGGCAGGCGGCTGCGTTGGGCTGCGCTACTGATTCCGGTGAGGCTGCGGCCGCCAGCCGTACCGCCATTCAACGCGTTGAGAGCCAGTCAGCGATGCTTGCGGCCGTATGCTTAGAACCGGTACGTGGGCATTGTGAACAATCTGCTGCGTAAACGGCCCGATGTAAAACTCCTGCTGCGTCGTGTCCAGAGTAGCCGTAATAATCAGCAGGTCGGTGTTCAGTTCGTTGGCTTGCTGCAGCACGGTCTCGGCAATCAGATCTGTGGCCTGAAACAAGGTTCGGCTCCGGATGCCGTCGCGGGCAAACTGAGCGATCAGGGCGGCAACCTCGTCCTCCAGCTGATGGATACTGATCACTTCGTCGGGGGGATGCAGGGCCAGTACGGTCAGTTCGGCTTCGTTCTGCTGAATGATTCGGCGGGCAAAGGCATATTTCTCCAAGGCTCCAGCCACGGGCCGTACAGGAAACAGAATTCGCTCGAACGTAGTCCAGGACTGGTGAGCCGGAACCGTCATAACGGGGCAGGGAGCGGTTTTTATGACCCGGTACGCTTCACTGCCAATGTAAAACGCCCGGCTGCCCGACGAACCGTGGGTGCCAATGACGATCAGATCGGCTTTGGTCAGGCCGGCCGCAGCCACAATTTCGGCGCTTACACTGCCGACCCGGCACTCGCCCGCGCATTGGATCTGGTGGTCAAGCGAAATTTGCCGGGCTAATTCGCGTATCGCTTCGGTTTGGGTGCGGACCTGCTCTTCCAGCGTCGGCATGGGCACACGGCTGTCTGTTTCGGTGGGGTCGAGAACATTGAGCAGGTGCAGACTCGCCTTCTGGCGTTGGCCCATGGCAACGGCCGTAGTGAGGGCGTTGCGGGAGGGGGCACTGAAGTCAATGGGAACCAGCAGGTACTGAATGGGAGGTGCTTCCATAAAAAGTTACCATCTAATCTAAGTAATTTCTAATTCCTCTTTAAGCCCGCTGTAACGAACGTGTCCCAGATTTGCCACAGTAACAGTAATCAACTAAACTAAAGAGGATATGGAAACAACGGAACAAACGTCAAGCGGTACAATGACCGCCCTGATTATCGGGTTGGTCCTGTTCCTGGCCGGCGGCATCTATTTCTGGAACAAAAGCCGCACACTGGCTGCTCGCAGCGACCAGACCGAACAACGGGCCGATTCACTGCTGGCCGTTAAATTACGGCTTGAAAACGATATGAAGGTATTAAACGAGCAGTTAGGTACGGCAAAAGAAGATAATACTGAGCTCAACCGGCGTATTGAGCTGGCTGATGCTGAACTGAACCGTACGAACACGTCGCTGCGGGAACTGCGCCGGGGCAACGCCGGTCGGAGCCGGACCATCGAAAACCTGAACCGGGAGGTCGAACAACTTACGGCCGTCCGCGACAGTCTGGCTACCCAGGCGGTTGCTCTGCAGGATAAAGTAAACTGGCAGAACCAGTCGAATGAACTGCTGATCAACCAGCAGAAGGAATTGCAGGATAAGGTGACTACGTTGGATGCCCGAATCGTGATGATGGTGCCGCGTTCGTCGCTCACCGGCGATGGGTTCAGGGTAGAAGCGGTCAAGCCCAACGATAAGGTTACGGCGAAAGCAAAGAAAACGGATGCGCTGGCTATTTCGCTCAATATCCCGGCCGAAATGCGGCTGGAAGGCTTGCAGGAGGTGTATCTGAGCCTGACCAACGAGCAGCAGCAGGCGGCTATTCCCCCGCTTCGTACGGAAACCGTCGCGCTTTCCGATAAAAATGAGGTGATTCCGGTTCATGCGGTGCAGAACATCAATTTTGCCAAAACACCCATGCGGATTTCATTCCGGCTCGATCCGGATGCTGATATGAAACCCGGTACGTATCGGGCCTCGGTGTATACCAGTGATCGATACCTGGGTTCGGTCGAGTTCCAGCTGCGCGACAGCTTCTGGTTTTTCTGAGTTTTTGAATTGATCTACACATACCAAAGCCCGCGGCTGGCCGCGGGCTTTGGTATGTGTAGGCTATGAGCTGTCAGCTTCTGATCCATTGCCGGGCCTGTTCCTGTTCATCCAGCGAAAACAGCTTCACTTCCAGTCCCGGAACCAGGTTGACCAGCCCCGCCGAGAGATTCATCCATTGCTTATCCGTCACGAGCGCGGCTTTGTCAAAATCGGTCAGGTGAGCCAGATCAAATTTCAGGTCCTCCCACATTGCCCTCGGTGTAATGCCTTCCACGCCGATGTATTCGGCATACACACGCATTTTACCGTATTGCTTGATGAGGTCTCTCAGCTTGTCGGCCAGCGGTTTTAGCTCATCGGTCGTGATCTTGCCGTTGACACGAAAGGCGAATACGCGATCGTTCTGCAAATCAATTGGCTGTATCATGATTAAGTTGTTTGGTCTATAGGTTAACTACTTAAATGATACGGCAGTTTAGAGAAGCAGCATCGGTGGCTCGCTGCGTTTCGGCGTCAGCTTCTCAGCCGCGGCAGGATTACCGTAAACGTACTGCCTTTCCCTAGCTCGCTGACTACCGAAATGTCGCCCTGGTGCAGGTCGATAATGCGCTGGCAGATGGACAATCCAACCCCAAATCCGTCGTAGCCGACGGCGTTGCGGGCGCGGTAAAACGGCTCAAAAATGCGCGTCAGTTCGTCGGCCGTCATGCCGATGCCTTCGTCGCGGACGGTCAGCCGGCAGGTGTCCTGCGTACTGCCGATACGTATCCAGACCCGGGGGTGGGGCGAATATTTGCAGGCGTTGTCGAGCAGGTTCAGGACGACGCGCCGAAGCAGGTTCTCATTACCGCGGACCTGCAGGCCCGTGTCCGATTCCGGGATGTTGTCGTAATCGATCTGAATCTGGTAGTCGGGGTGGACGCTCAGCAGCTCATCCTGCGCCGAAAATACGATCTCATCGAGCCGAACAACGTCCTGGTTCATGTGTTGCAGGTTCTCCAGCGTTCGGGCCAGAAACAGCAGACTGTTCGAGAGGGCAATCAGCCGGTCGGTATCGGCCATCAGGTTCCTGAGCACACCCTCATACTCGTCGGCATTGAGCCGTCGGCGCAGGCCCAGTTGAATTTCGGACTTCAGGGCGGTCAGGGGCGTCCGCAGTTCGTGCGACGCGTGTGAAACAAAGCTGCGTTGCTGATCAAATGCCTGCTCCAGCCGGTCGAGTACGTGGTTGAAATTGACCGCTAACCGATCAATCTCGTCCTGACGACGGCCTTCGTCGAGTCGCTGCTGAAGGTTACGGGCCGTGATGGTCTGTACCTGCTCGTTGATGTGAGCGATGGGTTGCAAGGACTTACCGGCGAAGAAAAAACCCAGAGCCACGGTCAGACCGATGCCGCCCACCAATCCCCACGTCAGCGTACGACGCAGGTTGCTGAGTTTGGACCGTCCGAACTGGTCGTAGGCCGACGCCAGCACCACCAGTGGCTGCCCTTGTTCCCTGTAGAGCAGGCCAACGACTTCATTGTCGCCATCGGTTGTTTCGACTACCCCTTCGCGCCGAACCCAGTCGAGCAGCTGGGGGCGGTAATTGATAACCTGATCGTCGACGCTGGCGTAGATGAGCTGATTTCGTTCGTTGAAAATCAGGACTTTCTCGTTGATCAGGGCTGAGAGCGTATTCCGGTCGATGATTTTCAGCAGATCGCGGTCGATTTCCTTTACTTCGATCAGGAACCGGACCGTTGTTCTGGCTTTCTGTATCAGCCGGTTGTAAAATTCTTCCTGCCGGTAGTTGGCCGACGTTGCGTAGACCAGTCCGGAAAATACGACCAGGATCGAAGCGACAATCAGCGTGAACTGCAGCGAGATGCGGTTTCGAATCGTCATAGGCCTTTATTCTTCCTTGAGGATGTAGCCCAGTCCGGGACGGGTGTGAATCAGCTTGGTTTCGAAGTCTTTATCAATCTTTTTCCGCAGGTAATTGATGTACACTTCAACGACGTTGGTGCCGGGGTCGTAGTTAATACCCCAGACATTTTCGGTCAGGTCGGTCTTCGAAACAACCCGCCCCTGGTGCCGGATCAGGTACTCCAGCAGCGAAAATTCCTTGGCGGTCAGGTCGATGGTCCGGTTCTGGCGACTGACGATCTTGGACGAAAAATTGA
Source organism: Fibrisoma montanum (assembly GCF_003583365.1). Classification (GTDB taxonomy): domain Bacteria; phylum Bacteroidota; class Bacteroidia; order Cytophagales; family Spirosomataceae; genus Fibrisoma; species Fibrisoma montanum. The sequence goes on along the minus strand of NZ_QXED01000001.1, from coordinate 600,561 downwards.
CGGTCAGGTCGGCCAGCTGAACCACTTCCTCCTGATGCGGATTGGCCATCAGATCGGCCCGCCGGAAACAGGTTGCTACGCGGGCGCTCAACTCACGGAGGTCGAAGGGCTTAACCAGGTAGTCGTCGGCTCCGCGTTCCAGGCCTTCAACCTTATCTTCCACTTCGCCCAGGGCCGTCAGCATGATAATCGGCAGGCGAGGCTTTTCGGTCCGTACATTCCGGCAGATTTCGTAACCGTTTACGCCGGGCAGGTTGATGTCCAGAATCAGCAGATCGAACGCACCCCCCAGCGCCAGTGCCCGGCCGTTGTAGCCATCGTAAGCGATTTCCGTCTGGTAGCCTTCATCCTGCAGGCTTCGGCTTACATTCAGGGCAATCCGCCGGTCGTCTTCAATGATCAAAATCCGCTTCATAAGTAAGTGTATGATTTATAGTACGTAACGGTCAACAGCAGGTCGGGTGTACATCCTGATTTCCGGAGCAAGGCCCTGCTGTAAAAAACCGTTTCGTGCGTAGTCGGTTAAATGTACAGACAGAATTTGTATGAATAACCGCCTTGGCCAGTATTGGCAACAACTTCGCGAGTCTCTCTGGTTTGTGCCCAGCCTGATGGTGTTGGGCTCGTTCGGGCTGGCCTACGGGCTGATTCGGTTCGACGCCGAGACTTCGTGGCAAGGCACCAAACGCTTTCCGCTGCTCTTTGGCGTGGGGGCTGATGGCTCCCGCGGGATGCTCACGGCCATCGCCGGCTCCATGCTGACGGTGGCTGCGCTGACCTTTTCACTGACGCTGTCGGCCATCTCGCAGGTTAGCAGCCAGTATTCGCCCCGGGTGCTGCGTAATTTCATGCGCGACCGGGTCAATCAGGTCGTCATGGGCTACTTTGTGGGCGTGTTTGCGTACAGTCTGGTTGTGCTCGGCACGATCCGGGGTTCCGACGAGGGCAAGTTCGTACCGGCAACGGCCGTGCTGGTCAGCCTGATACTGGCGCTGGGCGGAGTGGCGGCCCTGATTTATTTTATTCACCACATTGCCGAATCGCTCCAGACGGGGACCATCGTACAGCATATTTTTCACGAAACCGGTCACGCAATCGACAAGCTGTTTCCGGATGAATTTGGCGAACCTGTCGATGATCCTGAGAAAGCTGAAGCGGCCCTGCGCTACAGCGACGAGCAAACCGGCTGGTGGCCTATCGTATCGACTCATACCGGCTATCTGCAACGGATCAATACTGAAGATCTGCTGCGCTGGGCTACTCATAACCAGGTCGTGCTGCGCATTGAAAAAGAAATGGGCTCGTTCGTCGGCGAGGGTACGGTGCTGTTCAGCGTTCGCAGCGGCATGGAACGGCCCGACCCCGACCAGGCCGACTGGCCCGACGATCTGATGCAGTTTGTCAGCATCGGGCGGCACCGGAATATTGAGCAGGATGTAGCGTTTGGTATTCAGCAGCTGGTCGATATTGCCCTCAAAGCCTTATCGCCCGGTATCAACGACACCACAACGGCCATCATGGCTATCGACTACCTCGGGGCCATCGGCGGACAGCTTGCCCGGCGCGACTTCCCGGCCCGGCTCCGTTCCGACGGACACCACGTACGCGTGCTCGTGCGGGCGGCCGGCTTTGAGGATTACATTCGGCTGGCGTTCGATCTGCCCCGGCTGAATGCCGATGGGAATCATGCTGTGCTTCGCCGGTTGCTGCGGGCGCTGGCCCTGGTGGCGACCGATATCACCGACCCGGATCGTAAGGCTGTTTTACTGGAGCAGGCCGGGTATCTGCTGAGGTATGCCGAACAAACGTTGCCGACAGACTACGAAAAGGCAAGCATCCGGTCCCTGTACAGCACCCTACGGCCTGTCTGGACATAGCAGGCGATCAGTTTTGGTCTGTCCGTTTTACAGGCGCTTCGTCGGAGTCGTCTTCTTCTCCAATGAGGTAGCCAAACGGACGTAGTGGCTTGACGTTATCCAGAATGATCTTCGTGATGCCCAGCAGTGGTATGAACAGGATCATACCGGCAATCCCCCACACGTAACTGCCGATCAGCAACGCTATGATCGTAGCCAGCGGATTTACCTTAACCCGGCCACCGACAATGAAGGGCGTCAGGAAATTGTTCTCCAGAAACTGACTCAGCGAAAAAACGGCCGCTACGGCAATAGCCGGCGTAATGGACTCTTTGGTCAGCAGGGCGAACAGCGTCGGGATCAGCCCGCCCAGGAACGTACCGATGTAGGGAATGATGTTCAAAAGGCCGCCCAGTACACCAAAGAAAACCGCCTGCTGAATACCGATGATGCTCAGCCCGATGGTGTTCAGCGTGGCCAGGATGATCATAACCAGCAGCACCCCCGATACGTATTGCTGCGTTACCTGACCGATCTGGGTGATGATGTCGCGCGTGGTTTTGTGATGTTCCGGCGGGGTGATCATCAGAATGAAGCGAACAAACCGCTGCCGGTAAAACAGGAAGAAAAACGTATAGATCAGCACGAGACCAATCGTGGTCAGGGCGTTGCCGGTCGTCGCGAGAACGGCCATCAGATAGCGCCCGGCCGAGCCCAGCAGCGAATTTAACCATTCGCGCAGGAATTGTATCTGCTCGTCGGCCGATACGTCGGTCAGCCGCCGAATGGACTGTTGGACCGTCGCCAGCTTAGTGGTCATCTGAGCCTGCAGCGTGGGCAAATCCCGGACGAAGCCGATGATCTGTGTGGAGAGCAGCGCCCCAATGCCCAGCACAACGATCAGAATAATCAGCAGGCATACGATAATGGCGGCTACGCGGGGTAGCTTCCAGCGTTCGAGCCGGCGACAAACGGGCAGCATCAGCATGGCCAGCAGCCCGGCTGTGCTTAACGGAGCCAATAACCCGCCCGCATTGTACAGGCCTGACAGCGTCAGGTAAACGGCAGTGATCAGCAGAACGTACCGAAAGAGGGGCGACTGGAATACGGGTTGCGCGGGTTTCATGACGGGGTTGACTGGCTAGCCGGATCATCGACCGGCGGGGCAAACGAGAACGGCAGGATCTGTCCACTTTGTTGCTGGAGTGCATCCACTACGGCCGCCCGCTTGCCTTCGTTACAAAGAACCAGCACGCACCCTCCGCCACCGGCGCCACAGGGTTTACTGCCCAGCGCACCGGCTGCTTCGGCGGCCGTAAAGAGCTGATCCATGTGGGGGGTTATGAGCTGCGGATGCAGTTGCCGGGCGGCTTCGCGGTTCAGGGTCAGCATGGCGGCCAATGTACTCAGATCGCCCCGCAGCAACGCATCCCGCGCATCCTGAGCACTATCGCGAATCCGCTCCAGGGCTTTCCGGATCGTTTTGTCGCCCGCCCGGTAGCGGGACCAGACCTGTTCGTGTAGTTCGCCGGACGACGACCGGTCGCTGGTCAGGCACAGGACGCACTGCTCCTCCAGCTTACCGATGGTTTCGTCTGAAACGGCCAGCGGTTCGACCTCGACGGGACCATCGTGGCCCAGAAACCGCAGCAGATGAAAGCCGCCCAGTGCGGCTGCATATTGGTCCTGCTTACCCCCGGCTACTCCGAGTATTTTCTCGACCGCATACGCCTGTTCAGCCAGTTCGACGGGAGCGATCTGGCGACCAATGAGACCGTACGTCAGCCGGAGCCACGCTACGTCGATGGAAGCCGAACTGCCGAGGTGAACATCGGGCGGAACATCGAGGGTATATTCGAGCCGGAGTCCATCCTGTCCCCAGCGGGCCTGCCCTTCCACGTAGCGGTCAATAGCCGCATTAACAACAGCCCCCTGTTCATTCCGCAGAAAGTCAGGAGCGTCGGACCACCCCCCGGCGAAGTCAATACGTAGCGGTACGCGTACGCGGGCGGTGATGGTCTGGTTATCGGATAAGTTGGCTTGTGAGTGCATCGTCTGGTTAATTAAGGACTCGTCGGCCGGCCGGTTACTGCCAACGTAGTGCCGTTAGCGACAGAAAAACAATAAGCCGGTGGGAAGGTTCTTTTACAAGAAGCTGAAGAGCAGGTGGATTGTTGATAAAATTGAACTTATGGCTACGAATCTTATCCGTGTGTTTTGCGCGGCCGGTATGCTGCTGATGATTCAGGGCACCGGACTGGGGCAGACACCACGCGCTGGCGCAGGTGGTTTATCGGCGAGTGGCGTGGAAACAAAGCAGAGTCTGGCCCTGAGCGCGGGGCTGTCGGCTGATCATACGACCCTGCTCCGGTTGCTGACCGCGTCGGGATTAGATAAACAGGCTGCCGGAAAGGGGCAGTACACCGTATTCGCACCAACTGATGCGGCCTTCTCCATACTGCCGGAGCGCGATCTGGAAGAGCTGTTGCTGCCGTCGAGCCGGAATCGACTGGTTCAGTTTCTGGCTTATCACGTCGTGAAAGGCCGGCTTACGTCCGATCAACTGAAAGACGGCCAGACGCTGACCAACTTAACTGGGCAGATTCTGACCGTCCATAAACAAGGCAATACCATAACCATCGAAGACGGCCGTGGCGAAGTGGCCGACGTCATTCAGGGTAATATCCGGGCTACCAACGGCGTCGTGTACACGATCAACAAGGTGTTGCAGCGGATCGTTGAACAGCCGTAACCTTACGCTGACTGCTCCTGAGAAACTACCTGCTTTTCAGCGAGCCGCTGTTTCTGCCGGGCTACTTCGACCGGACTCCCGAACAGGAAGAACCATTTGCGCCGAAAACCTTTGGCCTGCCTGACATCCCGGATGATGTCCTGCAGTTCGTGGAAGTTGATGTAAATAGGGTTCGCTTTATTGCCTATGTTGGTCGTGATGCCATAGATAGGCGGCTCTTCTTCGGGCTGGTACGTACCAAACAGCCGATCCCAGAAAATAAAGGTAGCCCCGTAGTTTTTGTCAATGTACTTCTCCTGCGACCCGTGGTGAACGCGGTGATTGGAGGGGGTGGCAAAAATGAATTCGATCCAGCGGGGGAGCCTGCGGATGTACTCGGTATGCACCCAGAACTGAAACAGTACCGCAAGCTGGCTGACGGTAAAGAAGACGATCGGGTGGAAGCCAAAAAATGCCACCGGCAGGAAAAAGATGATCTTGAGGTTCTGAATCCAGCTCAGTCGAAACGAAACGCTCAGGTTATAGTGCTCGCCGGAGTGATGCACAACGTGAGTAGCCCACCAGAATCGGTGTTCGTGCGAAATGCGGTGAGCCCAGTAGCTGAAGAAGTCGAAAATCAGGTAACAGGGAACCAGCGTCCACCATTGGAGCGTCATTCGCCACGGCAGGTGGTTGTAAATCCAGACGGCTCCGTAGAGCAGTCCCAGCTTGACGGCGGCTCCGACCACGAGTGAGCCTAAGCCAACCAGCGTTGAGCCCAGCGTTTCCCATTTGTCATAATACGGTTTTTCCTGAATGTAAGTGACAATCATTTCGATTGCCGTCAACAGCAGCATAGCCGGGGCTGCCCACAGGATTAAGTTTGGTGCTCCTGCTTCAATCGTCCAGATCTTATCAACCGGGATGGTAGGGGCGCCGAAAAGGGAATCAAATTCAAACATCTAATACGTGTTTACACTGAGCAAAAACCTATCCTGAGTAGACAGGCTATAAAAGTAAGCAATCTGCGCAAAACAGAAAGCTAATACTATTGAAGGTTTGCGGCCAATTACGGACTATTTTGTTCCGCGCCGTTCAGGACTCCGTCGAGCGAGTGTCCTACGTGACTAAAGCCGATTTTAATATCCTGCCAGGTTTCGGCCGTAGCTTCTTCCACAATGGCTATGTTTTCAATCAACTCCTGTCGTTCGCGTTTCAGTTCGGCAAGCCCTTCTTCAAGAATGGCGAGCTGGTGGCCTTGCCTCCGGTTTATTTCGCAGGATAGTTCCTCTATTTCGCGGTCGAGCTGAACACGCTGCTCGGTCAGGCGGGCTATGGTCTGGTCACGCTCTGCCCGAAAATTGGTGGAAAAATTGCTGTTAACGGCTATCTCGTCCGTAGGCTTCGGTGCTGCCTGCCCGCGCATCGTGTCCGAACGGCCGTTGCAGCCCTGCGTAGTAGCCAACGCGCAGGTGAAACATAAAGCAGCGAGGATCGATCGAATGGAATATGTAAGCATAGTCGTAACGGTATCTCGGTCCGAACTCACGACGAAGTACCGCTCCCTGACTTATAACCGCCTTAAGTTAATCTTAGAAAGTGCTTAGAAAAGTGAGTACGTCCGCCCAAACCTCTGAAAGGCGCAGCAACCCCATACGCCCGCATATTCAGGCACAGGTTTGGTTTTGCGTGACCCTGGTCCATCATAAACCGCTGACTTAAAGAAAGTAAGTCCGGATCAGGGCGAAGCGGTCAGCAACGCTCTAAGCGAATTCTAATCCGTTGTTAAGCTTCGGCTAAGCAGAGCAGGGTTCATTAGCATAATCACGGAGGAGGCAGGGCATGAGTAGACCCCAGGAAGCAACCATCCTGAAAGCCCGACTACGAATTGTACGGAGCCGCGTCCGTAGTCTGGTTGCAGAAGCTACCCACCAGCCCGCCCTGAGGGGTGTCTGTCTAAGCGAACCGGGCGGCTTACCGGACGACCGTACTGTACTTAAATCGGGAACATACAGAGCCTTTTAGGGCACGGATCGCGCTTATAGACAACCGGGGCCGGCTGCGCTGCCCGTTACGCGCAGAGAGCCGCTGCCCGACTCATTTTTCAACGTAAACACGCACAACAATGACTACAGATCAGCACATTGAATCGAAGAAAAAGACGCCAAAGACCCGGCTGGGCCTGAACCCGATTGTGGTCCTCTACGGCGTAATCATTCTGCTGGTGGTTGGCATCGGTTACCTGTTCTACCGAAACTGGCAGCTTACGAAGCAACTTGAAAACGAACGCACTACGTTGTTGTCAACGGCGTGGCAGAACCAGATTGTGAACGACCGCCAACAGTTAACATTTGCCATGAAAACGTTCGTCTGGGCGGTTCGGAACGCCATGCTCCAGAATAAACCCGGCGAAATTAACGAGTACTTCAACACCCTCGTCCGCAACGAAGGGGTGCGGGAGGTGCTGCTGGTAGACCAAACGGGTAAAGTGACCATTTCGACCAACAAGAAAAACCAGGGGATCAAGTTTGCCAGTCGCTTTCCGGCTTATCTGCTTAACCAGCAGGACGTGTATTTTAATAACAAAATTCCCTACGAGCTGTCGGCACCGGTTACTGGCCCAAACCAGCGGCTCGGTACGCTGGTTATGTTTTACAAACCTACGCCCGTGCTGCCCAATTCGGTAGAAACACCGTAAGGCCGGACTGATTTACTCAACGTTATCTGTATGCATCTAATCTGTTTAATGCTTCAGCCGGACCGGGTCAGTGAGCCGCCGTTTACGCTTAACGACGGCGTTACCTTGTTCTGGCGGACAGTACGCGGTTTTGCAAAGGGGTTTGCCGAACGCCTGCCTTATCTCCTGGTAGGGGTGCTGGTGTTCGCGCTGTTCTGGCTGCTGGGCAAACTGATTAAAAAAATAATCAATAAGGTAGCGGTTCGCAGCCACGCCATCGACGATATGCTGGCGAATCTGATCAGCCGCATCGTCAGCACGCTCATAACCATTCTCGGGTTTCTGGCGGCCTGCGTCGTTATTTTCCCTTCGTTCAAACCGGGCGATATCATTGCCGGACTCGGTATTACGTCGGTAGCCATTGGCTTTGCGTTCAAGGACATCCTGCAGAACTTCTTCGCGGGACTTCTGATTCTCTGGCGTCGTCCGTTTCTGGTGGGCGACCAGATTCGGGTCAAAGACTTTGAAGGCACCGTTGAGGAAATCAACATGCGGTCGACACGGCTCAAAACCTACGATGGCGAACGGGCCATCCTGCCTAACGGCGACGTGTATACCAGTTCCGTGCTGGTCCGGACGGCCTACAAACAACGCCGGATGAAATTCGTGGTTGGCATCGGTTATCCGGATTCAATTGAAGAGGCCCGGCGTGTTATCCACGGGGTGCTGGACCGGATCCCGGGTGTATTGAAGGACCCGGCTCCGTGGGTATACGTATCCGAACTGGCCGGATCGTCGGTTAATCTGACGGTGTATTTCTGGGCTGAATCCCTGCAGGCCAACGTCCTGAAAGTTAGCGATCAGGTCGTGACGGGCATCAAACTGGCGCTCGACGAAGCAGGCATCGACATGCCGTATCCGCATTCGGTCGTACTGCTGGAACAGCAACCCGACGGACCTGCTATTTTATCGCGACCGCCGATAGTAAACCGAAAACCAGGTACAACCTTTAACGGACAGCATTAAGTATGGCAGACGAACTGGCAACCCTCAGCGACTGGCTGTTTAAAGGCTGGAACAGCATCATCCGTATACTGGTAGTGGGTGTGCTGGCGTATGCCGGACTACTGCTGTCGTTGCGAATTTCAGGCAAACGCACCCTTTCGAAAATGAACGCTTTTGACCTGGTCGTGACCGTAGCCCTCGGTTCAACCCTGTCGACGATCATCGTGTCCCGCCAGACCGGCGTAGCGGATGGCCTCACGGCGCTGGCCCTGCTGATCGCCCTCCAATACGTCGTTGCGTGGCTGTCGGTACGATCGCCGGGGTTTAAGCAGCTGATTAAAAGTGAACCGGCGCTGTTGTTTCATCAGGGGCAGTATTTGCGGGAAAATATGCGACGGGAGCGCGTTACGGAGGACGAAATCCTGTCGGCGCTCCGCTCGTCGGGTGTAGCCAATCCCGACGACGTAGCGGCTGTTGTGCTGGAAACCGACGGGTCGTTTACCGTTATCCAGGGCAAAACCAACACCGAACCGACCAGTCTGACCAACGTTCAACGCTGAACCGGCTCCAGACCCTGGGGTCTGAGCAAGAGATTCTTACTGCATGGAAACTAATCGCTCGTTTGCTCGCCGGGTGGCAACAGCCGCTTTCGTAAGTCTGATGCTGGTCGTTCTGTTTCTGCTGATCGGCTACGCTGCCAACTTCTTCTTTCTGGTATTCGGCGGAATTTTGTTTGCCGTCGTGATCAGTGCGCTCAGCCACTGGGTCAGCAGCAGAACACCGCTGTCCTATAACCTATCGGTGGGCGTGGTGGTGCTGGGGCTGGTGCTATTGATCGCGGGCGGGATACTGCTGATGGCACCGGCTGTAAGCCGGCAGGCCGATCAGCTGGCCGAATCGCTGCCGCAATCCATCAACCAGCTTAAAACATCACTGCAGCAATCACAGCTTGGCCGGCGGGTGCTGCAGGGCATTCCCAAAGATCCCGGTAAACTCCTGTCGGGGTCGGGTGGGGGGCAAGGTATCCTGTCGCGGGCAACGGGCGTAGTGTCGAGTACGCTCAACGGGCTGGTCAACATTCTGATTGTGGTCATTACCGGTTTATACCTGGCGTCGAGTCCCGGCAGCTATCGCAAGGGGTTCGTGCGGTTGTTTGCGCCGTCGTACCGCGACCGGCTGCTCGGGGTGATGGATCAGTGCTACGATACGCTCAAGAACTGGTTTATCAGCCGCAGCATCACGATGGTCGTTGTAGGCGTAACAACCGCTGCCGGCCTGGCGCTGCTGGGCATTCCGTTCGCTGTCGTATTGGGCATCATTGCCGGTATCCTCAATTTTATTCCAAACTTGGGCCCGTATCTGGCCCTGGCGCCAGCCCTGCTGATTGCCTTCTCGCAGGGTGCCAATCAGGCACTCTACGTCTTCATTCTGTACATGGGCATTCAGTCGCTGGAGGGGTATATCCTGACGCCCCTGCTCGACAAGCAATTTGTGTCCGTACCGCCCGCTTTGCTGCTATTCGGACAGGTGCTGCTGGGGATTCTGGTTGGGTTGGCCGGCATCTTGTTCGCGTCTCCGCTCATTGCCGTGCTGCTGGTCATCGTGCAGGAACTGTATATAAAAGACCGGCTGGAAGCCAAACCGCGTTCGTAATACGGTCGTTTCCGGCTTTGCAGTACTCGTCATAATCTGAAATCCGGTCAAAGCGGTTTAGGGCGTTTCCCGCGTGGGGAAAGCCGCCCGGCATTCCGGACAGGTGCCATCTGGTAGCCAAAACCAGGCCGGTCGTTTTAACCGGGTGTTACGTTTTGACTCCACTCCAGCAAGGGCCGACCGTCTTCAGAGAGAGGCTGATACGTAGAAAGCCGTTCCAAACGGTATTAAGTAGCCATTTAAGCTGATTCTTGACTTTCTAAGCTAATTCTAATCTTAGGTTAAGGCCATATTTAGGTTTGATATGCTATTTGCTATAGTACTCCAGAAGATATTATATAGTAAAGAGAGTACATCAACAGACCTTTGACAACATGAAAAAGCAACTAATTTTTTGGGCAGCTACGGCCTTTTCGGGTTCGGTGCTGGCTCAAGCGCCCGCTCCCGATGCCAACACACTAATGAACTCGGGCCGTTTCGATGAAGCTAAACAGCTCTTGCGTCAAAATGCACAGCAAAACCCGTCGATGCAAACCTATTTTAATGCCGGCTACGGGTACCTCCGCGCTGGCCAGCCCGATTCGGCCCGAATCTGGTTTGAAAAAGGGATTGCGACCGACGAAAAACGAGTACCGTTAAATGAAGCGGGCGTTGCCATTACGTACCTGGTGCAGAACCCGGCGTCGGCTGATGCCCGGCTGGAAGAGGTGGTCAAAAAAAGTAAGGGTAAAAACCCCGACATCCTGTTCCGGATTGGCGAAGCTTACACCGGCTACCTGACCCCTGATAGTGGTTCGATCAAGCCCCGGTACCCGAAAGCCGTTAATTCGGCCAAAGCCATTGATTATCTGAACCGCGCAACCGAACGTGCCAAGAAAAACGAGGGCATCAAAGCCGACATTCAACTGGCGCTGGGCGACGCTTATTATCTAAATCGCGAAGCCGGTACGGCCGTTACGCGGTATGAAAATGCCATTGAGCAGGGTATGGACCGGTCGCGGGTGTATCAGCGAATTGGCGATATATACTGGCAGGGCCGCAACCTGAACCTGGCCGTCGAAAACTACAAGAAAGCTATCGACGCCAATCCGAATTATGCTCCGGCTTATAACCAGTTGGCTGAACTCTACTTTCTGGTAAAGCGCTATAAGGAAGCAGCCAACTACATGGACCAGTACGTGAAAGTAGCCGGGGATGTGCGGCAGGATGCCTTGTTGCGTCAGGCGCAGTTCCATTTCCTGGCCAATGACTTCCAGCGGGCGGTTAACCTGATTGACAGCAACCGGGTATCGCTGGGTCAGAATCCCATTCTTTACCGGATTCAGGGGTGGGCATATTCATCGCTGAAGGAGCCGCAGAAGGCCATCGAGAATCTCAATACGTTCATCGAAAAGGCACCAAACAAGGTGATGTACGATGATTATAAATACCTCGGCCGGGCGTATCTGGCGCGCGAAGGTTTTGCGAACGATTCGCTGAAAGCGCAAAGCGACTCCGTAGGGATCGCTTACCTGGAAAAGGCAGCGCCCAGCGATACGACCGAGAACCTGTACAGCGAAATTGCCAAGTACTACTACCGGACCAAGAAACACGTAGAGGCCGTGGCTGCCCTCGATTCGGCGGCTAAACATGGCTTTAAGTCCGATGTCCAGGATTTGTTCCGCTACGGCATGAGTAATTACACGCTCGGTTTCCAGCGTGATACGGCCGGTCGGCTTGTTCGGGATACGGTACGTTTTGCCATGGCCGATTCAGCCCTGGCCCTCGCTCAGCAGGGATCGCCCGACTACGCCCCGACGGTGCTGTACCGGGCAAAGGCTAACTATTACGCGTATGCTCCTGAAGAGGCCGTTCGGAATGGTAAAGCGCGGCCGTATTTTGAGCAGTTTATCAACATGGTTGCCGACAAAGAAGAGGACCGCAACCGGTACAAAAAAGATCTGGCGCTGGCGTTCAAATACCTGATTTCGTACAACGAGCTGGTAACCAAGGACGAAAATGCCCGCAATGAATGGCTCCGGCGCGGGCGTGAGTTACTGCCCGAAAATAAAGACCTGGCCAAAATTGCAACGGCAGAAACCGCCGATACTGAAGAACAATAAGCGTGCTTTTTTCATAGTTGAGCAGAACCGAAAACGCTGTTGGGGCATTGCATCCTGGCAGCGTTTTTTGTTGTTCAGGAACGTGGCGCTACCGAGCGGCTGCGCTGGCGGGCGTCCGGGTTTGTGCCAGTTTCAGTACGTCCATGGTCTGGGATTTGACCGCGTTGAGGTTCATCTTCTTTTCGCCCCGATACCAGTTCTGCCACTTTTCGCCCTGCGTGGCCTGAGCTTTGGCCGTATCAATCAACGCCAGCGCTTCGTTGGCTTGTTGCAGATAAAACGTAGCATCGTCCCAACGGCCGGCGTTTTCTGCCTGTTTAGCGCGTTGTAGATTAGCCAGCCACTCGGTCAGGCTCAGCATGAACTGCTGGTGATTGAGCAGGTTGCTCTCCAGAAACTGACGTTGCTCCGGCTGCATAGAGACCGCAGCTTTTTGAATCAGCTGCCCGGTCTGTTGCAGACCGGCCCATTGCAGGTTGATCTTCTCGGCCAGTCGCGCCGAATCTGCCTCCTGTGGGTGCATATCCCCCAGCGATGTTCGTCCCCATTCCGATTCAGCCGTCACGACGGCTTTTTTGCGCCGGTCGGCGTAGTACTGTTCAGGCTGACTGATCTGCTTTTTTAGTTGATTGAGCATGTTGAGCCCCATGCTGCGGCTTTGCCCGTCGAGCAGGAACGGGACCTTACGGCCGTCGTGGATGGCAAACGAGTCGAAGTACGCGCGGTAGGCCCGTTCGGCCGCTGCGGCTGAAGCACCAAAGCGTTCGCGACACCAGTCGGTCAGAAACGTATCGGCATTAAAACCGGCGAAATCGTACCACATCTGTGCCGTTGCGGCCGTGCCCAGTACAAATTCCCGGATGTTGGACACGTTCATGATGGCGTAGGTCGTGAAGCCTTTGTCGACCGCTTCACTGACGACTCGTTGCGTCTGCGCCGGTGGAATCCCCTGTGCCAGATGAGGACCGGAACCCCACAGCTGGTGGTGATAATAGATCCCATAGCCGTACTCCGGCCGGTGCTTCGTATCCCGAAAGTCTGACTGCCATCGCCAGCCGGGGCTGTTATCGGCAAACACCTGCGTTACGCCGTTCGGTATCTGCAAATGCCCCAGCGAATTCAACACCGACCCTTCGGCCCAGAGCGTTGTGGTGATGGGTGGACTGGGGCGTTTGTCTACCGAGCGAATGATGTCCATTTGTGTGCGCATCGCTTCGGAAATCAGCCGGCCACGGTCGGCGTCGGTCTGCGGAATACCCGGATCGGCCAGCCACATGGGCCGGTCGCCGATGCCGCGCAAACCGATCTGCCAGATCACGTTAGGGTATTTTGCCCACTCTCCGGCATACACCCGCCAGACTTCTTCAACTTTCGCCCGCTCGCTGTAGTAAGAGAACAGGGGTGGTTTATCCCCTGTTTTGTCTTTCCAGTAGTTGAAGTACGTAAATGCGCTCACGCCCAGCGGTTCAATATGGTGCATGGACACGAACAAACCACGACGAGCGGCTTCTTTGACCAGCGCGGCCTCGGCCGGATTGCGGATGTCCAGAAAACTGGCCGGAATGATCAGGTTGCACCGCGACCGGACCAACGCTTCGACTACGTGCCGCATCACCGACGGGTCTACCACCTGACCGTAATACGGGTAGTCGATATTTCGTTTGGCCCCGCTGTTTACCCATTCGGTCAGCAGGTCTTCGTCGTTGATAAACCAGCCGCGGTACTGAAACGTCGGACTTTTCTGCGCTATGGAAACAGACGGCCAGCTAAGGGTTGGTTGCTGCTTCGGGCGTCGGTCTGTCCAGAAATGAAACGGGTCAACACCCAGGTACGTTTCGGCGAAGTCGTACAGGGCAAACATCGTCCCTCGTTCGTCGCTGCCTGCAACATACAGGTTTTTACCCGATGCCAGCACCCGGTAGCTCTCCCACTGTCCCCGGAGCGTATCGGCGCCGGGCAGGTAGGTATGCAGCCACTTCTGCGACTCCTTCACCGACTGGCTTCCAACCAGCACTAACCCTTCCTTAATCCCTTTCGGGTGGTTGGTTACCTTCAGAATTTTGCCGGTTATACGGTGAAGATCGCCGACGAAGTCCTCAATGGCCAGCCGAACGCATTCTGGCTCCTGTTGCGAGACTACAATGGTGGCCTGCCGGGCTGCACCGACCAGCTCGAAAGACTGAGCTTTCAGGCACACTGACGTCGATAGAGCCAGAAGCAAAGCGAGCAGAACGATAACCCTACGCATGGCGTTTAGTTGTTAGTATATTTACCAAAAGCATTAGCCTTACTATGGAAAAGACATCGAAAGCGACCGACCCAACCGAACCCTATCAGTTCAAGCCCATTAAATCCTACTCCGTCGAGGACGTCCTGGCGGCTGGTGGCACGTCCGCGTTTGCTTATAAGATGGGCAAATCCGGAAAAAAATTGGCAGAGTCGCTGGAGAAGCTACCCGAAGGCAGTCATCTAACGGATGAAGAATTTGAATTGGCTCTTAAGACATTACGCGAAGAAAAGTGAACATTTTGTTAGACACCAATATTCTAATCTTCTTAGCCCGTGATGAGAAGCATCGTCTTTTGAGAGAAGTGGTTAATACTACTCAAAAGACAGTTTATGTATCAATCGTCTCCATTGCAGAAGTTCGTTCAATTGCTTTTCGCAATCGGTGGAGCTTTAAAAAGCTCGCCACATTCGATACAATTATCAGCGACGCCGTCATTATCGACGTTAGCGATTCATTAGTGAACAGCTACGTCGAAATACAGGCTTATTCTCAACGCCAAAGTCGCAACTTCACCAGCTACCCGTTTGACACACCCCGTAACATGGGGAAGAACGACATGTGGATCGCTTCAACAGCCGCGCTGCTGGGCTTGCAGTTAGTTACGACCGACGCCGACTTTGATCACCTCAATCAGGTTTTTCTTGACGTTCGCCGGATTGATCCAGTTGAGCTGAGAGCCTTCTTCTAACTCAGCACTCCAGCAGATACTTCATCCCGGCCGGGTTGTTGTCAATCGTTTCGAAAACCTGTTGCACGTCGGTCAAGGGTGATACCTGCGTGATCAGACTCTCCAGCGGCAGCTCGCCCGATGCAGCCAGTCGGATGGCTTCGTCAAAATCTTCGGGTTCGTAGACCCGCGCACCGATCAGCTTGATTTCCCGCCAGAAGAAACGGAACAGATCGACCGACTTCGGCTCACTATGAATCGCAACCATCACGATACGTCCCCGGGCGCGGGGCAGCTGCGTCATGGCCGTCACGCCCGCCTGAACACCCGACACTTCAAAGACAACATCGGCCATAGCGCCATTGGAAAATGCTTCGACCGCGGCTACCAGGTCCTGCTCTTTTGGATTAACGGTTTGGAGGCCAAGCGATTCGGCCAGCTGTAGTCGCGCCGGATTAACTTCGGAGATAAGCACGTTAGCCCCAGCGTGCCGGGCCACCAGCGCGATCAGCATACCGATTGGTCCGCCACCAATGACCACCGCGTTTTCGCCTGGTTTCAGTTCGCCCAGCCGTACGTCGTGGCAGGCCACGGCCAGTGGTTCGATCATTGCCCCGAGCGTCAAGGAGAGGTTTTCCGGCAGGCGGTGTAACGTATAGGCTGGTACGTTCCAGTAGGCCTGCATACCGCCGGGGGTATCAATGCCGATGAATTTGAGATTTTTGCCAATGTGACGCTGGCCGTTGTCAGATGGGTCATCGGTGCCGGGTTGCAGCGGTCGAACGGCTACCCGGTCGCCGACCTGCCAGCCGGTAACGCCCTCACCGATGGCCTCAATCTCGCCCGAAACCTCATGACCAACGACCTGCGGAATCCGAACGCGCTTGTCCATGCTTCCGTGGTAGATGTGAACGTCGGTACCGCAGACGCCACAATAGGCGACTTTCAGCCGAACCTCGCCGGGCTGGGGCGGCTGAGACGTAGCAGGTTGTATAGCAAATCGGTGATTACCGGTGTAATAAGCAGCTTGCATAAGCGGAATGAATTAAGGAGTTGTAATTGGAAGAGGTCGTTCTAAAATCTGGAGCATATTGCCGTCCGGGTCGAAAAAGTTGCGGACCTGGCCACCGCCGATAGCGTTCGTCTGCTCTCCGCCCCAGGTAACGCCGTGCTGATCGAGCCAGCTAATGGCCTGCTCAATGTCCGTAACACGCAGTGCTACGTGCGACCAGCCGGGCGTCCAGGTGGTGCGAATCGGTCGGTCGGTATCGTCTTTTGGCATGATCTCCAGCAACGTATTGTCGGGGGCAACCAGCATCCAGACTGGCTTTTCGTGTTTGAACCACTTTTTATAGCCCAGTACGGTACAGTACCAGTCGGCCAGTTTCTCCACATCGTCCGCGGCTACGGCAGGGTGATCGACCCCCCGGAATAGCGTTTCATCCATCTTTTCTGGTTAATAGGTTTTTCTGAACAAAGACATCGGCGTACCGGCCCCCGAGAGTGCGGGCCGATGGGGTATCAAAATGCGTTGAATCGCCCTTATGGATCAAGCCGGCCGCTACGACGCAATAGGTATTGGGCACCTGACCGGGTAACTTCTGCAGGGTTTCGTTAATGACGCCGGCATCCGGATTGCGTCTGACAATGAAATCGCCTAATGTCCCCACGACAACCGGTACGTTCGGCGCATTCAGGTCGTTGCGCAGCCGCTGGATTAGCTCAGCCAGCTTAGCTCCGTAGGTAGGCGCTTTGTCCGGTTTGGCATCGCTTTCGCCCTGATGCCAGAGAATACCCGCCAACTTACCCGTGCCCAGCGCTTTCCTGGCCCGCCGGAGCGCATCGTCGTACGGATACGATTTCGTAGGTTCGTAATACGCCCCCGGCTTCCAGACATCGATGCCCGACCCACCTACGGCGCAGGGAATCAACCCAATGTTCTGGTCTGGAAAGGCCTCGGCTATCCGCTTGCCGAACGCAAACCCCGGCCCAACGCCGACTACGGCCGGTTTGTCGAAATGCATCGGTTCGCGGGCCGGCACCCAGGTTTCTTCGTTGGTCAGCATCCAGACGCGGTCGAGGGGTTGCTGATCCTGCGCTTCGGGTGCACCCCGGCCTGCCATATTCGACTGACCAATGAGCAGAAACAACCGTAGTTGGGTCGGTACGTCCTGTTTCAGGGATGTTCCCAGGAAAAGGACGGCCAGAAGAGCGAGGCATTTATACGTCATAAGCTTTCGTTTACTACAAAACCCGACTCGCCCTCCGTTATACTAACTGGCTTTCCCTGGCTCCATACCTGCAGCGATATCGTTTCGGCAAAGGAGCCGGTTAGCTGAATCCGGAGCGTTGGCCTGGCTACCGTCAGGAGCTGATCCGCCTGGGTGATCTCCCATTCGTCCAGCTCAGCTACGTCGTCGGCAATCAGGACGTGAAGCCGGGTTATAGTCGTTGACGCCTCGGTATCGGTATGCCGAAACAACAAACCGCTGCCGGGCAGACCCTCACCTAACTGAGCCGGTTCGGGGTGGTAGGCATCGTGAACGTAGGCGTAAACAGGGCCAGCCAGCGCGGCCGGTCCGATCTGACGCAGCCGCAGACCGCTCTGGTGCCTGCTGAAGACTAACTCATTCCCAATTGTTCGGGCGACCGACTGGCCGTCGCGGTTGTTCAGCAGCCAGTTCCAGACGGTTCGGATGGGTTCGCTGGCCCGGATGCGGTCAATCACGAACGTAACGTGCGAACCTGCCTGCAACCAGCACCGGGTGAACTCCTGGATCGGCGCACCGTAGGCATGAGCCACCTCTGAAACTACCCACGATACGTCGCCAACCCGCTGGCAATGCCGGAGCCGGCCACCGCGTTCAACGGCCGGGCCTACGCTGCCGTCGGGGTAAATGAGCCGACGCGGCAGGACGTTTCGTTGTTCGAGGAGTTTGATCTTCGCCAGATCTTCCTGCAGGCCCAATGAGTCCTGCTCGACTAAAAACGTGCAGGTATTGTGCGTCTGTGAAGCGCTTTCGAGTCCGTGAATCAGGTTACGGTAACAGCTATGGCCGGGGTCGACCAGCAATCGTTCCCGGTTGTAGGCCAGCATAAAACTGTTCAGGTCGCCCTGCAAATGGCCGGGCGCGTAGATGCCGTCGTTGGCTCCCCCCTGAATGCCCAGCACGGATGTAGCCGCCCAGTTATCCCGGATGAACGTATTGCCGTTCGAAAACGAAGCAGTAAGTGGTAGACCAGCCGCTTCGGGTGAGCGCACCGGGGCTGAATTCATTAGCAGCGGCAAGGTCAGGAACCCCCAGTCGTTGCGCATCCCGAACGTAGCCAGGTCATGCGGTCCCTGCGTTGGGAAGGGCTCGTAGTATTCCTGAAACAGCCAGCGGGCCAGACCAGCCTGAACGGCATCGTCGTAACGAACGGCTACGTGCAGCAGCAGATCACCCGAGGGGCGGAACAGCGCGGCCGAGTCGTTGAAGTTCACCGCCCGCGCCCGTGGTTCATCGTTCCAGCCCGCCATCGGTTTGCGATATAGCATACTCTGCGCCATCCAGCCCATGCCACGGCCGTAGGCGCTGACATCAAGCTGAGCGGCCAGTACCGGATGTTTTCGAACCAGCGATTCGTAGGCCAGCATGAGCGCATTGGCCAGGTAGTTGCCGTATTGCAGCGACTCGCCGTAGCTGCCGTCGGGTTGAAACGCCAGGGCCATTCGGGCCACTTCGGGTGTAAATTCTTCGAGCAGATCATCGTGCCCCAAAGCCGCTGAAGCCACCAGCGCGCCCGACGCCAGTATGCCCCGCCAGTTGGCCAGGTGACTATTTCGCTGCAGCCACCGCCGACACAACACAACGCCTTTGTCGTAGAGCATTGCCCGAACCTCGGTTTGTTCGGCTTCGGTGAATACATCGCCGGCCAGGTCCAGCACGGCCGCGACGCCCCAGCAAACGTGCGCCGTTTCCAGATGGCCCGTCAATGGCTCGGCATGACTGCGAAACCACGGCCCAACCCAGTCGCCAATTGGCCGCCGGGCAATAGTCAGCGTCGTGCTCCGCAGCCAGGCCGCCAGTTCCGGGGTTGGTTCCAGGGCGTACTGCATAGCCGCGTCGGAGAGGTACTCGGCGCAGGGGTACCACCAGCCAAGCGTGGCCCGACCGAGCGAGATGGTTTCAGCCTGCAGGCCGGGCACGGCCAACCGGCTCGTCACCCGCTGCCTGAGCGCCTGCTGAAATCGCTTAACGACCGGGTCCGGGCTGGTCAGGATAGCGTCTTTCTCGTCGCCCGTTAAAAACAGACTGACCGTTGCGATGGCTTCCATCAGAAATACCCGCCATTTTTGACCACTTCGGTCGGACGCATACCGCTCTCGACCATCTCCTTGATGCCTGCTTCCTTGTGGACAATTTTCTCGGCGGCCACCAGTACGTCGTAGGCAATGGCCTGCGGAATCGCAATGACCCCGTCGATGTCGCCAAAAATCCAGTCGCCGGGCTGAATGATCACCTCACCGATCTGAACGGGCTTCTGGTAGTAGTACATCCGGAAGCGGCCCAGCATACCGGTACTCGTTTTGTATTTATAAAACACCGGAAACTCCTGATCCAGAATGGCTTTCGTGTCGCGGATGCCATTGATGAGCGCACCCCGGCAGCCGGCCCGGACGGCGGCCATCGTCATGACTTCGCCCCACTGCGACGTAACGGTGTCGCCGGTGCAATCCCAGACTACAACCGAATCTTTGTGCAGATCCTCCAGCATCTGCGCCCGCATTTCAAACTCACCGTCCGTAGTGATGTCAGGTGCCCCTTTGACGGTGAAGGCCATACCGGCCATTTTCATTTCCTCCCGCAGGGGAGCGTAGCAGGACGGCAGGCTGGTAGCGTGCAGCTTGTACGTAAATCGCAGTACGTCGTTAACGGCTCCCGTAAAGAGCTGTAGATAGCGTTCACGCATCTCAGAAACGGGAATCGGAAAAGGCGAAGTAGGGTGTGTGCCGTTGGATTTCATTGCGCCAAAAATTTCATGTTGTCAAAATTGATTTCCCGGATCAGAACGTAATCCGGCTGATTGAGTACGAAGGTGATGACGTTTGCTACGTCCTCTACTTTCAGGAATTTCTCCCGGGGTACCTTTCGGTCGCCCCAATAATTACTGTCGGTTGGGCCAGGATTTACGTCGGTTACTTTGATGCCTTCTTTGATCACCTGGTCGGCCAGACCGCTGTTTAAGCCGCGGGCACCGAATTTCGAAGCCGCATAAACCGGCGCATTCGGGTTGGTACGTTGTCCCGCCATAGAGATAACCGTGAGAATGTGGCCCTGTTTTTTCGGCTTCATCACTTTCAGGGCTTCGCGGTTGCACAGAAACACGCCCCGCATGTTTACGTTGACCATCTGCTCGTACGTTTCCAGGTCCGTTTGCGAGAGGTCGGTGGTCAGCACACCCATGCCCGCGTTATTGATCAGCACATCGACCGTACCGAAAGCCTCCACGCAGGCCGAAAAACCCGCCACTACGTCGGCTTCGACACTCACGTCTCCATTATACGAGCGCAGGTTGTCGTGCTGAACGTCATCTGCCAGACGGTGGGTACGGCTAAAATCAAACACGCTGGCACCCTGGTCAAGTAGTTGCAGCGCGGTCGCTTTGCCAATGCCGCCCGATGCGCCGGTAATGAAACAAACTTTGTTTTTGAGGTTATTCATTGCTATTCAGGTTATCTATGCTCAATCCCGTCAGGGGGAGTGATCGGTTTCTGTGTACTTGTTATGTCCGCATCTGCGAAGCTCTGTAAGAGAAATCTTGTGGTTTGTTCGGCTGGAGGTTTTCGGCGAAGCTTACAGGCGTTTATCGGCATCTTCGGTCATAACCAGGTCATCTCTTTGGGCGTTTAATACAGTCGCTTCGCGGGTCCAGTACCACATGACGGCGCACAGAATCAGGCAGATCACGCCTGCTCCGAAGGCAAACTTTCCGCTGGTATCGCCGATGGAGGGAATGCTCATGACCATGAACAGACCGCCGGTCACTGCCAGCGCCACGGCGTAGAGTCGGTTCATCGACCGCATGAATACCGGATTTTCTTTCGGCTTTTCGGCTTCCGTCAGGGGCGTGGCCAGCTTGCGGAAGAAGGCGTCGACCCGCTGCCGGTACGCTGAGTCTTTCGATTCAATTAAGCCGGACAACAGGAAGATGGCGACACAGGCGACAATCTCGATGAGCGTCGCCAGCTCCCACGAGATACTCGGGGTGGCATTCAGCAACAGGCCGATGAGCATGCCGGTCAGTACGGTGGCCAGCGCGCCCCAGGGCTGCGGCCGCTTCAGGACGATCCCCAGAATGAGCGGCAAGGTCATTGGAATAGCAAACAGGCCCGTAAACAACTTGTTGGCTTCAAAGGCCCCGCCGAATCCGCCGACGAATAACGCACCGATCGTGATGATGCCGCCCAGCAGCAGCGTCATCATCCGGCCTACCCAGAGCGTTTCTTTATCGGTTGCGTTGGGATTGAACAGCCGCTGGTAGATGTCGCGCGTCAGAACGCCCGCCGTTACGTTGTATTCACCGCTCAGCACCGACATGGTAGCCGCAAACATAGCCGCGACCATCAGACCCATGATCCCTTCGGGCAGCAGCTTCAGGCAAACGCTGACGTAGGCCATTTCGGGGTTTTCGAGGTCGGGGATGATGGCGCGGGCTGCCAGCGAGGGGAACAGAAATACCGTTGGGAACAGAAAGAAGAAGATGGCCGTCAATAATCCCTGCTTCTGGCTGGCCCGCTCGTCGCGGACGCTGTAGAACCGCTGGATGAACGTCCAGTTACCGCTGTATTTTACCAGAATCATCAGGTAGTAGACCGACAGATAAAGCGGTGCGCCTTTCGGCCCGTTGAACGGATCGAAGTGCTGCGGAATCGTCTCGATCATCTTCGGCAGGCCCCCGGCGGCCTGCATCGTCAGCGGCACCAGAATCAGCGTAGCCACCATCAGGATGATGAACTGCACGACGTCGGTAACGACAACCGCCCACAAGCCCCCGGCAATGGTGTAGAGTGCGACGATAATGCCGCAGCCCAGAATGGCCTGCTCCAGACTCAAACCCGCGGCCGTTTTCACGAACAGGCCCAGCGCGTAGAGCCGTACCATGTTGTCCAGGATTTTGAAAAATACACCCGCCCAGGCAAACACCTGCCGAACCGGGGCATTGAACCGGGTTTCCAGAAATTCCATCGGTGTCAGGATACCGGCCCGGCGCCAGCGCTTGGCGTAGATGGCCACGCCCACCAGAGCGGGCAGCACCGTACTCCAGATGAGCGTCAGCGCCACCATGCCGTGCTGGTAGGCGATACCCGCGTAGGCCACGAACATGAACGTACTGAACTTGGTCATGAAGTTGGAAATGGCCCCTGATACCCACGGGATGGCGTTCCCTCCCTTGAAGTAGTCGCCAATATTCTTGACGAACTTGCCCAGAAAGAGGCCAATACCCGCCATGAGTCCCATGTAAATGGCAATGGCCCAGTAGTCTAAGGTCTGTAGAGTTTGCATAAGGGTATAGAGCGAAAGACCGAAAGAGTGAATGCGTTAGGGATTAGCTCTTTCACTTTTTCGGTCATTATTCATTGTTATAAGTGATTGGTCGGCGATCAGCACGGGCGAATCGTAAACGGGAATATTTTTGAACGTATAGGTTGAGCCAGTCTTATTCCAGCCGTTTTTCGGAATGTCGTACACCTTCCCCGTCATCAGATCAACCCAGACGGGTTTGTCGAAATTACCGTTTTCGATGGTGATGTCGAGGGGTGTCGGCTGAAACAGATTGTTCGGTGTTTTACCGTCGAACCAGACCGTTACGAGCTGTTTCTTTCCGGCTTTGTGCTGATATCCAAAGATGGATACGGGTTCTTTGGCGGTCGTGGTAGCCTTAACGTTCGGGGCGAGTTCAAGCCGGTTGTCAAAAACGGACGCCAGGTTCTGAACCGCGTAATACGCCACTTTCGGGCGGATGACGGTTTTATCCAGGTCCGACTGAATCAATCCCTTCATGTTCAGCACCGGCGGGTCGCCCGCGTACCGGATGTCGATGATGGTAAACACCGACGTTTCAATGTCACGGCCCAGATCGCCCAGCAGTCGGCGCATATCGTACTTGGCCTGGGAATACTCCGTCCAGTAATACTTGTCGAGTGCGTAGCTGGGAATGTAGCCCGACGGTGCTCCATTCTCGCCCTGCCGTAACTTCAGGCTAGGTGAGTATTTGGCCAGTACGCGCTTGAACGACTCGACACCTTTGTACGACTGTTCGGGTCGGAAGGCGTAGCTGTGGTACGATACCCAGGTAAACAAATCAAGCTTCCTGCGGTCGGCAAACACCTTCAACGCGCGGTCGAGGTACACCGTGTCGGTATGGCTGGCCATGGCCAGAGCCGCAATGTTGGCGTCGGGTTGCAGGCGCTTGATGATGTCGGCGGTCCGGATGTTCAGCTCGGCCGTGGTCTCGGGCGTAATCTTCTGCATGGGATGGTCGGGCTCATTCCAGATTTCCCATTCCTTCACACGGTCTTTGTAACGAGTCACCAGCGCTTCCACCCAGCGGTCGTAGGCGGCATAGCCTTCGGGCGAGGTCATCAGGCTATTCAGCAGGCCCGTGCGACCACCACCTTCGTAAATCGGGTTGCCGTACGACGTTTCGAGCCAGGGTTCCAGTCCATTCGCGACGGCGAAATTGATGATGTTGTCGAGCCACGCCCAGTCATATACCCCTTTCACTTTTTCGCATTTGGCCCAGCCAGCCTGCAGCCGGATCTTCTTAACTCCCAGCGGTGGCAGATACGCCTTGTAGGCATTGAAGTCCGTGAAGTCGCGGTCGAGGGTCTCGCAGCCTACGGTGATGCGCGACGATTCAATGGCTGACGTTGAACGAGGTTTCAGCGTCCCGATCTGCTTCAGGCTGACCGACAACGGCGTTTTGACCCGGTCGTCGCTGGTGTCGATAAACTGGGCATGAACAGTTCCCGCTCCTGCCCAAAACCAGGCAAGGAGTACGGTCAGTTTGAATCGGTATGCTGCTTGTTTGTCCATGTATGATCTGGTCGGAATTCAACAGGTGATCAAAATTTCACCAGACTTTTGTCGGCAATCAGGATCGGTGCGTCGTAGACCGGGATGTTGGTAAAAGAATAGGTCGAACCCGTTTTTTTCCACTGACTGGCCGGAATTTCGTACACCCCTCCCGTAATGAGGTCGACGTACACCGGCTGGTCGAAGTTGCCGTTGATAAAGGTAAAATTCAGGTTCCGGGTCTTGTTCGACTCTGCCGGAATGTACTCGTCGGACCAGATGGTGTACACCTGCTTGCTGGTATTTTTATGCCGGTAGCCGTACACCGCCACACTGCGGTCGGTGCTGCGGCTGTAGATCACCTCCGATGGGTCGGCGGGTACGTAGGCGTTGTTGTACGATGGCTTCAGGTTCTTTAGCCGCTCCAGCGAGTTGTCAAAAATTGACGTGACGTGCTGAATGGCGTAGTAGGCCGTTTTGGGCCGGATGGCCCGCTTGGTCGAGTCGGACTTGATAATGCCCTTGTAGTTGAGCCGGTTGATGGGGCCGTTGGTATAGGCCATTTCAATAAGCCCGAAAATACTCGTTTCGATGTCGTGGCCCAGGTCGCCGAGCATCCGGCGGAGGTCCCACTTGGCCTGGGTCAGTTCGCTCCAGTCGTAATCCCAGAGAGCACCCCGGCCGCTGCCGCCACCCGACGGGCAGCCGTTTTCGCCCTGCCGCAGCGGAATGTTGGGGGCGTATTTGTCGAGCACCGCCCGCAGCTTCATCACCTTGCCGTAGTGCGAATCGGGGTTGTAGACGTAGTCGTGGTAGGTGAAGTTATCGAAGAGGTTTATCTTTTTGCGGTCGGCCAGCACCTTGAAAAACCGGTCGGCGTAGTCGAGGTCGATGTGGCCCATGGCCAGGCCCGACACCCGGGCTTCGGGCTGGATGCGCTTGATGATGTCGACGGTGCGGATGGTCAGGTTGGCGAACTTATCGGGCGTATTTTCCTGATTGTCGCCAAAATTGGGTTCGTTCCAGATCTCCCAGTCAACCACTTTGTTTTTGTAACGCTTCACCATCGCTTCCACCCAGCGGTCCCAGGCCGCCAGCGCTTCGGGCGAGGTCGGTACGCCCGCGCCGAGGTTAGCCCCGCCCCCGTTGGGGTAGTTGTGGTTGCCGTAGGAGGTCTGGAGCCAGGGCTGGAAGCCGCGCCGGTGGGCATCGTCAATGATGTGGTCGAGCCACGCCCAGTCGTACTGCCCTTTCACTTTTTCGGTCTTATCCCAGCCGGCCTGCATCCGCAGTCGCTTAATGCCGAGGGGGGCAATGTAGTCTTTGTACTGGTCGTAATCGGTGAAGTCGCGGTCCATTGTTTCGCAGCCGATCAACCAGTTGGAGGCCGTAATCTCGCTCGTCGAGCGGGGCTTCACCGTGCCGATGCGGGACATGGTAATAGCGAAATCGGTTTTCACCCGGTCGGGGCTGGTGTCGATAGCCTGGGCGAACGAGGCTTCGTTATTCCCAAAAAACAGGCTGGCTGTCAGGGTAAAAGCCGTAGTCAAAACGGTATGTTTCATAATCAGGGTCAAGGCTATTTCCGGTTGGCGGTAACGCGGCCCGGAAGCATGTGTACGTGTAAGGTGGTGGTTGTTTTGGCCGGAGACGTCAGTTGAATCACGATGCGGCTGACGCCCGGGTTCGGCGAATCCTGTATGTTCCGTGGGGCTGATACGTCCTCAATTGCAACGGTATACGGAGCCGAGGCCGACACGAGCAGTTCCAGTGATTTATTGTCCTGCTGCAACAGCAGCCCCCTGGGTGTTTGGGTGACGTTGGCCTTCGTCAGCCACTGCCACGAGGCCGTAACGGGCTTGTCGGCGGTGGTCCAGGCATCCTCCAGCCGTACCGACTTGTCGGGCTGCAGCTGGATAACCCGCCCGACGCTGGCTACCTGATGCCGGTACACCGGGGTTAAATCGACCCGGTTGCCCACGATCCCGTTGGCCTCCGGCAATATACTGATGTCGGCTTTTCCGTCGATCTCCTGCCGTTGCTGGTCGAAACGCAGAATGTTGTGGCCTTCCGGACCCACCCGGAACGTGGCCCAGCGGTTACTGGTCTGGGTGTAGCTCCAGAGGTCCAGTTTGGCCGCCCGCATCTTGTCGTAGCTCTCCGTGCCGAGGTCAATGGCCCAGCGCACCCCGTCGGCTTCGAGCACAAAACTACCGACGTCCATGTGGGCGTGAGAGTGGTTGGGTGTGCCGCCTTTGATGGCCACAAACGTAGCGAGCGAATCCTGCCGGGGCCAGGCCGACCGCATAACGGCCATAGGCAACCCCGGAAGGCCGGCCCCACCCTGCGAGGTCCAGTGCCGGGGCGGAAAGCTACCGGTTTTTGGGGCTAAGTCCGGGTTCCACCACAGCAGCTCAAGGGGAGTGTGCCGGTTAGTGTGTACCGGACTTTTAGTGCCCGCCCGGGCCGCGCGGCAGATGGTCAGCAGGTCGGTAATTTCCTGCGTGGCCAGCTCGGGCCGGCGGGTTTCGCGGGCAAACCAGAGCATGATGGGCTCGTTCTGCTGCTCCAGGTGGTAGTCCGAATAGTTAAAATCCAGTCCGCTCGTGCCCACCATCTGCAGGTTGTAATCGGCGGTCTTCAGAAAGCCGGGAAACTGTTCGAGGCCGTAGCTGCTGCCCAGCGCCGACCGCAGGACCTCCACCAGCAGCACGTGAAAGGTAGTGCCGTACGACCAGTAGCTTGGTCCTTCCGGGTAGGCACCGTCCGGGGCGTAGACGGCACCGGCGTTGGGCAGGTTTTTAATGGCGCGGTTGATAATCTGTTTCGCCAGTTCCGGCTCGCGTTCGGCAATGGCCAATGCACCCGTTGTTAACCCGGCGTGGCACACCTGCGTCCAGTTGAAATCGCCGGCCACCCAGCTGCCGTTTCCTTCGGTAACCTGTAGCGAGGGCAGCAGGGCGTTGTTGACGATGGCCTGCGCAATGGCATCGCGCTCGCCGGCAGGCAGGTCGTCATAGAGCCAGTCGAGACCGATACCGGCCGCCAGAGCCCCTTCGCCCACGTCCAGAAAGTGGTTCGGTGCCCAGTCGGGCAGGGCCGCCAGTTGCCGCAGTTCAGCGCGGGCCCGGTCTAGAAAGCGAGTGTCGCCGGTGAGCCGGTAGCCCATCGCCAGGGCAATAATGCGCCCCTGTACGTTGCGCATGGGTCCGAACTTAAAGCCGGTTTTGGGGTATACGATGGTATCGGCCGTCAGCAGGCGCTCGGCTTCATGCTGTATATAGGCTTTCAGTTGCAGCGAAACGGAATCGTTTTGCTGCTTCAGCGATTCAAACCGGTTGCTGCGGACCAAAAGACGAGGATGGTCTGGGAGCGTTTTCACAAACGATTCAGGCACACGACCTGTTCCGGTCTGCGCCCGGCACGCCATCTCTCCAACGCCCAGTAGAAGCAGGCAGAACAGCATAGCCAGTCCGCCCGTTAGTGGCCGGGAGAATTTCCAGACGAACCCGTTCTGAGTCGGGCCTTTCCGGGTAAAATCGAATTCTTTCTGCCCGTCTATTGGATTACAAGAGCGAATCATGCCTACTGGTGTCTTTTGGTGCGGTATATTGGTTTAGCCAATTCGTTCATAGTCAGTTGGGCTAAAATGAGGAAGCCCGATTTTTGAATTCGTTTAAAACAACTTTATCGGTACATGTCAGCAAGTGCTCAACCATACACGTGTGCTAAAAAGCCCAGGGTATAGGGGGCAATGACCCTGAAATTACCGGTCTGTAGGGCTAATCCGCCTTTGTTGGCCTGAACCGTTCCCGTCAGGAATCCATCGGGGGTAAAATAGGGCACCAGTCCTTTTCCAGCCTTTGCCGCAGCCACCCGGGCGCTCCGATCAAGCAGGCCGTGCCGATACCCGTACGACAGAGCGGCTGCTATGCCGGCCGAACCCGATGTTTCGAGGCCCGTTTGAGGCTGATCCATAAAACAGAACCACAATCCGTTCGGCTGCTGGTAGCCCAGAACCTGGTCGACGGCCCGCCGAAAGGTCTGACGCAGCGTTTCGGTTTCACTGTTGTTTGGTAAATGCACCAGCGATTTGGCCAGGCCGAGCAGATACCACGCCACCCCACGTCCCCAATTTCCAAAAGTCAGGTTGCCTCCCGACTCGCTGCCCCGCTGGTAGATCGCGTCGCTTTGGTGAAGAGTGCGGGTGCGGGCCATCAGGGTCTGAATGGCCCACGACACAAGCTCCGGCCGTTTCAACTGCTTCGCCATCACGGCCAGTGGATAGCTGACGGTGTAACACTCTTCCGTTTTTATGGTCCGGTTGGTGCCCTCGCCATCGGCAATGACGCCATTCGCATCGACGTGGTCTTTACAAAACGCCAATGCTCTGTCAATTCCCGGATGGCGGGGATTGACCTGGGCTAGCATAGCGAATGGCAGCAGCGATTCAACACCGTTGATGGTATTGACCAGTCGGGAGTTACTAAATCCGGCGTACTCCAGGCGATCGTTGCCGAAATACAGCGCCAGGTGTTGTTTCAGCAGTTCCTTCGCTTCGGGTGTGCTCTGGCTCAGTTCCTGCAGACCATCCAGCACGCAACCGTGCATCCAGCCGAACGTCTGCACAGATGCGACCGAAAGCAGCCGCTCTTTCCACGCATCTGCCGACGAACCCTGGTCACTTAGCAGGATGTGCGGCAATAAAGCGTCGGGAGCAGAAGTGGGCGAAGCTGTCCGGCTGAAGATCCAGAACGGCTTGTTGCCCGATTGCTGGGTTAGTATCACCCCCTCCTGAATAACCGTTGGCAGCAGAGCATTTGGAATTGCCAGCTCAAACGGCTGCATGTACGTGGCGTAGCGAACGTCGATGACGCCTACCTCCTGACCCGACGTAGCCGTTTTAACCAGTACGGTACATACTTCCCGCACGTCGGTGGCGCTGGAAATACGCAGCCGTGCTGGCTGGCTGATGGCTGACGAAGCCGGTTTCCAGACCAACGTCAACCCCGGGCCAGCGGATGGTACACGCGATGCACCCCACCCGAACGGTACGTAAAAATCAGCCGATGGCGTATTTTCCTCCGCTATCTTTTCTGCCAGCATATACTGGTAGGGTTTAGTACCGTTTCCCTTCACCCGCGCCGAAACCGTCAGCAGGGCTGAAGCCAAAAGCCATTGTCGGCGGGTTAGGTAGGGTGCCATAAACCTGGTTGTGTTTTTATAATGCGCTTCTGTCCGCAACTAGCACCGGATAATCCGGCACCGGAAGTTCAGTGAACGTAACCGTGTTTCCTTTTTTCGACCAGTTGGTTTTCGGAATTTCGTACATCGTCCCGCTGATCAGGTCCACAAAGACCGGCTGTTTGAACTGACCGTCCACGGTCAGGGTCGTGGGTTTGGGTGTGTATTCGTCGGCGGGCCGGGCTTCCTTGCTCCAAAGCGTAACCAGACTACCGCCGTTTTTTTTGTGGCGGTACGCAAACGCATTCACCGTTTCCTGATTGACCGTTGGCCTGACCTGCTGCAAGGTCTCAATGTTCTCATCGAACAGCGCGAACACGTGCTGAGCCGCCTGGTAGGCCAGTTTGGGCCGCTTAATGGTCTTGTCGGGGTTTGTTTGCAAGAGACCTTTGGTGTTGACGCCGACCATGTGGTCGCCGGCCGCGTAGTGAATATCGGAGATGGTAAACAGGTTGGTCGCAATGCCCCGGCCGTGGTCGCCGAGCATCCGGCGGAGGTCCCACTTGGCCTGGGTCAGCTCGCTCCAGTCATACTGCCGCAAGGCTCCGATGGTCTGGGCGCTCGGTGTGGAGGGAGCGCCATTCTCCCCCTGCATAAAGACGATTTTCGAGTTATACGACCAGACCAGCTTCCGCATCTCCTCAATCTTCGGGTACGAGTCATCCGGGTTCGGGCTGTAGCCGTGATACGTCAGGATATCGACCAGATCGAGCGCGTTCTCCTGCTTCAGCACCTCAAAAAAATCACGCAGCCAGTCCAGCTTTGTGACGCTGGCCATTCCGAGGGCGATGAGCCGGGCGTCTGGCTGGATGCTTTTCACAAGACGCGCCGTACGGATATAAAATACGCCCAGTTCCTTGCCGGTGTTGAGCGGATTGCCGTCGGGTTCGTTCCAGATTTCCCACTCCGGCACCTGCCCTTTGTAGCGCGTGACCATCGCCCGCACCCAGTTGTCCCAGGCGGTTAGCCCTTCGGCGGAGGTTGGGATACGGCCCATGAGTTTGGCTTCGCCCCCACCTTCGTAGATGGGATTGCCGTACGACAGTTCTACCCAGGGAGCCACCCCGCGCGAAGCCGCATCCGGAATGACGGCATCGAGCCAGGCAAAGTCGTACTGGCCCTTCACTTTCTCGCACTTAGCCCAACCACCCTGCAACCGGATGCGCTTGGCACCCAGCGGACCGAGGTACGTTTTGTACGACTGGTAATCGGTATAATCCCGGTCGAGGGTTTCGCCCCCGATGCTCCAGGTGCTGGACTTAATATCTTTGGCGTCGCGGGTTTTGAGCTTTCCCACCGCTTTCCAGTTGGGCGTAACCCCCGGATTCGAGATGAGTAAAACACCGATCAGAGTTAGTAAGTAGTTCATAATTCGTTAGGTCTGGGTCACTAATGAATAAGGGTTCAGGTTGTTTATTGATAGCTGGCCAGTGGCTCGTTGAATACGTTGCAAACGTGTAAGGTATCGCTGTTGAAGTGATACGGCCCTTCGTAACCGGTGTCGCCCAGTACGTGGCTCACCAGCGCAATGGAGAGCGGATAAAACCACGACCCAAGCATGATGTGCGTCCGGTCTGGATCTTCGTCACGCAGTTCAGCCGAAGCCGTTGTGTCGCCTACTTTCCAGATCCAGTGCGGCCGGGGTACCCAATCGGTCGGTTGGCTATCCCGGCGGTGCAACAACCAGCCCACTCTATCCGGGCTTTCGTGCTGAAGCGCATGGCTTAGATACCGCCGACAGGCCCGTTCGACATCCTCGCGCCGATACTCGGTCAGAGCCGTCAGGTTGGCTAACTGGTAAGCGCCGTCGAAGTCGGGGCAGTCGGAGCCGCCGGGCCAGAACGAACCGTCGGCCAGTTGGCAGGCCAGCGTTGAGTCAATGGCCCGTTCCAGATGCCGCAGTGGCCAGCCCATCGCAAAGTAGATCGGTACGACATGAATGGTCCCGAATAGTCCGTTTGGCAGGTCAGCGCCCAATTGCGTTCCCCAATACCCCGTCTGGCTGTCCTGCACCTCTTCGAGTGCCGGGAACAGGGCTTCTTCCATCAATTTATCTACTTCCGAAGCGCCAAACCAGTCGCGCAGGGCAAACAGGGCCGTAGCCGCTGCCAGCACCTGATTGCCGGCTGCCCACGCGTTGCGCCAGTTGTAGTGCTTCACCCAGCGGTACAGCGTGTCAGCGTTCAGCAGCGGCTCCAGAAAACGCATCTCCCGTTCGGGCCGACGATTAAGTACCCGTAACGCCCAGATGTTGCCGCGTGTGTAGTGCCAGACGGGCTCCAGTTCATCCAGCGTCCGGGTACGATTGGTATCAGCCGCGTTGCCGGAAAAATACCCCTGACTCGTTTGCCGACGCCGGAACTGCTCAGCCCAGATGTCGAGGTCGGCGGCTGGCTGGTGTTGCAGTTCACCAAACAGATCTAGAATATGAGCGGCATGGTACGAACCATAGAAGCTTTCGCCTTCGCCCCGTTCCTTGCGGTACACACCGGGCACGTCGCCTAATTTCATGGCGTTTACGAAGTTCAGCGACGTCGTCTTGATCCGTTGGTAGCCGGGCGTTTCCATTTCGTTTACCGGTTGAGTCGTTTACGCGGGTCTATTTTCCAGTTAGGGTATGTTTTACTGATTCGTCCAGTTGGCCTTTCAGGTCGGCCAGAAAAACGCTTCGGGTACCATCGACGAAGCCATTGAAAACCACGTAGCGCCCGGAACGGTCCCAGGCGGGATGCGCGTCAATCCGAAACTCTCCCTGCGCCTTCGACAGAAAAATCCTGGCAATAGCCTGCTCCGTGCCGGTCGACAGATTGAGCAGTCGGATGGGCACGGTGCCATCATTAGCCGTTACGCCTTCATCCGGGTAGGCATCCGTTACAATGTACGGTAGCTGGTTAGGGTGCAGGGAGGGATGGCCTGAACCGGGCGAAAAAACCGTCTTCATGTCAGCGCCGTCGTACCGGACGGTGATCAACTCCAGACCGGGTTTGCCGTCTACCTCCAGGTTCATCGACAGGTGTTCGCCGTCGGGTGTCCAGTTAACGTGGTGCCCACCCTTTGCCCACTGGTCGGGGGTGATGGCCGTGTGCAGGTCCGAACCATCGGGCCGCATCGTGATAACCGACCGACGGCGGGAGCCTCCGGTAACCGGTGTCCACTGGACCGTAGTCAACAGCCGGGTTCCCTGTGGGTTCCACTTCACCTGGAAGCAGTAATATTCGTACGCCTGCGGGTTCGGAATGGCGATGCTCGGCACCGATTTTTCGTAGATGTCACGAATGGTTATGATGCGCCTGGTTTTGCCGGTGCGGGTATCCGTAATGTTGATGCCGTCGGTAGCCACCGGGCCAATGTTCTTCGGCGTTAGCGAGTCAGGCACAACCACCCCGTAGCCGACCTGCGCCCGGCGCGAACTGATGAGGTTATACGACGCCAGTTTTTTCCCATCGGCCGACGCCATGAAAACGGTGCCGTCCATCCGGCGCGACTGACCCGTAAGCGGATTAAGCTGCACGGCAAAGGCGTTCCAGGTGGCCGGGTCTACGTCGTTGAAGTATAGTTCCTCATCCGAGCCGCCCCACTGCACATTGGCGCCCAACTGCATCTCCCAGCCCCGCGACTGAGCCACGACGCGTTCTTTCCCGGTTTGCAGATCGACCAGCACCACCTCGCCGACATCTCCCGGCTTGGGCCGTCGCGTTTCCTGCGGCAAGCGGAACAGGGCCACGTACCGCCCGGACGGACTAACCGGCGACGTATCGAAAAACCGATGGATGACCCGTCCCGAGCTGATCTTCACAACCGGCACCAGCGTTTGGGGCGTGTACGCGGGAAAAGCCGCCCTCGGAGCCTGTTGCGCCAACAAACTCGCAATACCCAGCCACCCAGCCAGCACCAAGGATACCGTGTTACTCATGACGACCAACTAATCAGGTTTTTAAGACTCTCTATTACGCTTTCTCCTGATAAAGGATTTGAAAAAGGCCGCCAGGAATCTCACCGTTCCGGCGTTCCGGCGTTCCGGCGCCCAGCGGCCTTTCTGTTACTAATACTAACCTATGAAGAAAAAACAATCTAATAGCCCTGGTTCTGCGTCAGGGTCCTGTTCAAATCAATCTCGCGTTGTGGTATGGGATAGAAGCGGTGAAATGCCTGTACTTTAAGCCCTTTTCCTGTCAGCACGGGCAGGTAACGATCCGTGCGGACGAGGTCAAACCAGCGGTGGTTTTCAAACGCCAGCTCAACCCGGCGCTCCTGCTCCAGGGCCAGTCGCATATCGGCCTGACTTAAGCCGATTTTGTCGGCCAGTCCGGCCCGCTTGCGAATCTGGTTCAGGAACGGCAGCGCTTCGGCGGTTCTTCCCTGCTCGTTGAGCGCTTCGGCGTACATCAGCAGCACATCGGCGTAACGAAGGATGGGAAAATCTACATCGGAATCGGCGTTCAACGCACCCTGCTGGCGGTATTTCACGACGTACGCATCGTTTACGTCGCGACCCTGCGCATTCTTATAGCTGGTCAGCAGCGACGCATCTTTGCGCACATCGCCTGCTTCGTAAGCCTTCACCAGGTCGGCGGTTGGCCGGTTAAAGCCACCACCGCCACCGCCACCGGTACCCAGCAGGGCCGAACCCGCGTTGAACGGCGCCCAGTTCGACCACATATCCGAACCCTGCCCTGCCTGCCCCGAGTACGTTGGCTGGCCAATCAAACCGGATACGTACTGCACGGCCAGAATCACTTCCCGGTTGGCGGCAAATGACGTCGTAGGGCTAAACACGGCCGCATAGCTCGGCATCAGATCGTATGCCCTGGAGTCAATAACTTCCTTCAGTTTAGTGGCCGCGTTGTCATACTGCTTCAGGGTCAGGTATACCTTGCCCAGCAGCGTTTTAGCCGCCCAGCGAGACGCCCGGCCAGCCTCCGCGTTGGCAATAGTCGTCGGCAATTTCTCTTCGGCCACTTTCAGGTCATTGACGATCAACTCGTACACCTGAGCAGCGGGGCTACGGGTCAGCGTATTGGCGCCGTACGGCGAACTGATTTCGGACGTAATCAGCTGCACATCACCAAAGAGCCGAACCAGATTGAAGTAGAACATGGCCCGCATGAACCGGGCTTCGCCTTCAATCCGGTCTTTGGTAGCCTGCTGAATATCCACCTGTGGCAGACGATCCAGGACGGCGTTGGCACGAGCAATGCCCTGATAATGACCAGTCCAGGCTGTATTGATAGTCGAATTAGTGATGGTTATCAGGTAATCATCAATCTCAAAGAGGGGCGATGAGATGGCTGTTCGTGTGACACCCAGATCAGTATTGTCGGAGATGATTTCCGACATGGCAAACAAGGCTCCACTGCCCGTGCCGTATAGGCCGGGATGTTTCAGGGTGGCGTAAACACCTACTACCGCATTGTTGAAATCGGCGGCCGTTTTGTAAAAATTGACTTCGCTACGTTCGGTAACGGGAACCTGCTCCAGAAACGAGTCCTCGCACGCAGTAGTGAGCAAGGCCAGCAGAATCAGAGGGATATACTTAATTTTCATGGTTTTCGGGGCCTAAGGGTTAAAAGCCTAAGTTGATACCGAACGTAATGGTGCGTGCCTGTGGGTACGTGCCGAAGTCAAGACCGGCGGCCCGCAGGTCATCGTTGGAAGCACTCACTTCCGGGTCATAGCCATTGTAGCTGGTGAACGTAAACAGGTTCGTGCCTGTAGCGTATACCCGTGCGGATCCTACTCCCAGGCGATTGATTAACGATGACGGTATGTTGTACGCCAGCGTTACGTTACGAATGCGCAGGAACGAACCGTCGAACAGGTAAGCATCGCTGAAGAGAGGGTTGTTGTTACGGCCACCGCGAATCGAGCGCCCGTACATGCCGTTGCCCGGTTGCGAAGGCGACACCCAGCGGTTGTCGAATACCTCCTGAATCTGGTTCTGAACCCCCGAGTTGTTCACCGAGAACGTAGCATTGTAAATCTTTTGTCCAACCATCCCATTGGTCAGGACGTCGAGTGTAAAGCCTTTGTAGGAGAAGTTGTTATTGAAACCGAAGAAGAATTTCGGATGCGGGCTGCCAATAACGGTACGGTCGTTGTCATCAATCCGGCCGTCGTTGTTGATGTCCTCCCATTTGAAGTCACCCGCTTTGGCAAAGGGCTGCTTGCCGTAAGTTGTGGCTTCTTCGTCGGTCTGAAACACGCCGATCACCCGCCGACCAAAGAAGCTACCGATAGGGTCACCTGCCTGGGTGACGGCGTAGGCCGTCCGTCCCAGAGCCGTACTGAAAATCCGCTCAGCATCGGCGCTCATGGACAACACCTTGTTTTGATTGAACGTAATGTTGGCGCTGGTTGTCCACTTGAACGCTTTCACGGTATTGCGGCTGCTGACGGCAAACTCGAATCCCCGGTTCTGGACCTCCCCCAGATTCACGACTGCACTGGTTAGGCCCGTTGCGGCCGGTGTCTGGATCGTGAACAGCATGTCCGTGTTGCGCTTATCGTAGTAATCGGCCGTAACGGAAACCCGGTTGTTGAGCATGCTGAAATCAACTCCGAGATCAAGTTGTTTCATCGATTCCCAGCCCAGCAGAGAATTGGTGAAGGTCGACCGTCCCAAACCGGGAGTCAGTGTGTTGCCGATGATGTAGTTGGCATCCTGCAGCAGTCCAATGGCGCGGTAGTCGCCGATGGCGTTGTTCCCGGTCAGGCCATAGCTGGCGCGGAACTTCAAATCTGACACGAACGTCACGCCTTTCATGAATTCTTCTTCCGATACGCGCCAGCCTACCGAAGCCGATGGGAACGTACCCCAGCGGTTATCGGCTCCAAAACGCGACGAGCCATCCCGGCGAACCGTAGCGGTGACGAGGTATTTGTCTTTAAATGAATAGTTGACACGGGCGAGGTACGATAGCAACGTCTGAATGGTTACGTTTTCGTAGCCCGCGTTAATGGTACCGCCGTTAACGCTCTCAATCAGGTTGTCCGGGAAGCGGGTAGCCTGCGCCTGAATTACGTTTGAGTAGGCCTTCTGAGCCGTGAAGCCGGCTACGGCGTCGACGGAGTGATCGCCAAAGCGCTTCTTGTAGCTAAAGGTATTTTCGTTCAGCCAGTTCGTGGCTTCCGTATTCGTGCCCGTTGCGTTCGTCAGAATACTGATCGGGTCAATCGTGTTAGGCTGGAACCGCCGGTTTTTGGCATAGTTCAGGTCAGTACCGATGGTTGTTCTGAATTTCAGCCCCTCGAGGATAGACACTTCTGCGTAGGCATTCCCGAAGAAGCGTAGCTGGGTCCCGTCAATCTTTAGCTCGTTGGCCAACTGAACCGGGTTCGGATAAGAAATGTCGCCTTCGGTGGGGCGGTACGTCACGAAATACGAGCCGTCCGGATTATACACCGGGAAATAGGGGGGTAACGACAGAGCCGCCTGCACCACCGCCCCTCCTGAGTGACCAATGGCCGACACATCATCCTGCTTCGTGAAGCTGGGAAGCATGGTTACCCCAACGTTGATGCGGTTGGATATTTTCCCGTCCAGATTCATCCGGAAGGAGTACCGCTCCAGACCCGAGCTAATGATAATCCCTTTCTGGCTGAAGTAGCCCCCCGAGATAGAGTACCGGATGTTCTCATTTCCGCCCGAGGCCGAAATCTGGTAATTCTGAATGGGGGCCGTCCGGAAGATGGCATCCTGCCAGTCGGTGTTCGGCAACTGGGAAATATCGCCCTGGATGAGTGCCGGAATCTGGAACGAGTTGGGCCGGAGGTTATTCGGGTCGGTGATTTTGCCGTTCGGGTTGTTATCGATGTAGCCGTTGTTCCGCCCATCTTTTATGAACTGCACGAAATCGGGCGTATTGAGCAGATCCAGTTTCCTGGCTACCTGCTGAAAACCCGTGTAGGCATCCACTTCAATCCGGGTCTTGCCGGCTTTGCCGCGCTTGGTCGTAATCATGATAACCCCGTTCGACCCCCGCGACCCGTAAATGGCCGTCGATGACGCATCTTTCAGGACGTCGATGCTCTCGATATCGTTGGGGTTGATGGTGTTGAGCGGGTTACCAATGCCGGAGTTCGTTACCGGATACCCATCGATAACGAACAGTGGCTCGTTGCCGCCAGAGATGGAGCCAATCCCGCGAATCAGAATGTTGGTATTTGCGCCCGGAGCGCCGTTGCTCTGCGAAATCTGCAAACCTGCTACCTGACCCTGCAAGGCCTGATCGACGCCAGAAACCGGCAGCTTCTGAATGTCTTTGGAACCCACTGAAGCAATGGCGCCGGTCAGGTCTTTCTTTTCCTGCGTACCGTAGCCCACAACGACCACTTCGCCAAGCTGCTTGGTATCGGGGGATAGGCTAACTGTAAGCGACGACTGATTATCAACCGCAAGCTCTCTGGACAGGTAACCAACAAATGAGAAAACTAACGTCGATTTACCTGATCTGACCCGCAACGAAAACGCTCCGTTGTTGTCCGTCGTTGTACCCGAATTGGTGCCTTTCTCGACCACCGTAACGCCGGGTAATGCCTGACCGGCATCGTCTGTAACCTTACCGGTCACCACTGAGCCCGATTGAGCAAAGAGCAATGTTGCCGCTGCCAGCCAGCATACAGCTGTCAGCCACGCTCTTTGCATCTTAGTGAGAAGTTGGTTCATATAGGGTTTATTATATCATTGTAAAATTAAATCTCAATCCATACAATACTATAGTCAAATTTGATGCAATGCAAATTGAATTGCACAATTTTTTTCGACAGTTAAATTTTTCTAATATTGTCTATCTAAAAAAAGTACCAGATTACCCTTGTAAGTTGCTCAGAAGAGAAATTTTTTATGGATAAAATACAATTGCTGGTCAAATTTTAAGATTCTGAATTAGATATTTATTATTAAAAGATTTAGTATTGCAACAACTATCACAATGTTAGACTATGTCGATTACTACGTTATTTTCACTTACTGGAAAAGTGGCTCTTGTTACGGGGTGCAAACGCGGAATTGGTAAGGCAATGGCGCTTGCACTGGCTGAAGCCGGAGCGGATATCATAGGTGTATCAGCATCGCTGGAGCGTTCAGGAAGCCAGGTTGAAGAAGAAGTACAGGCGCTCGGGAGGCAGTTCAGGGCTTATCAGTGCGATGTGAGCAACCGACAGGCGCTGATGGCCTTTATCGACCAGGTGCGTCAGGATGTGCCGGTTATTGATATTCTTGTTAATAATGCGGGTACCATTCTGCGCAAGCCGGCTGCCGAGCACCCTGATGAGTACTGGGATACGGTGCTGGAAACAAACTTATCGGCGCCGTTTATCCTTACCCGTGAGATCGGGCGTGACATGCTGACCCGGGGGTCCGGTAAGGTTATCTTTACGGCATCTCTGCTGACGTTTCAGGGCGGGATCAATGTGCCCGGCTATGCCGCCAGCAAAGGGGCTATAGGTAGTCTGGTGAAAGCATTTGCCAATGAATGGGCAGGATCAGGCGTGAACGTGAATGCCATCGCTCCGGGTTATATCGACACGGATAATACCGAAGCCCTGCGTAACGATCCGGTTCGCAGCCAGGCCATCCTGTCGCGCATACCGGCCGGCCGCTGGGGAACCCCCGACGATTTTAAAGGAGCGACCATCTATCTGGCGTCGGCCGCATCGGACTACGTTCACGGCACGATTCTGACCGTCGACGGGGGCTGGATGGGGCGATAAAATGTGTGATAGAAGTCAAATCATGTAGGACGCAGATTGTCAGGATTTTTATGATTTGTTAAGGTGGCCTATCATAATTAACCATACTAATCATGACAATCTGCGTGCTATATAAGCAGTTACCATCATGGTCCTAGTTATTGTCAAAGCGTTCAACATACTCGAATTCGTAGCCCGCGACCCGACTAAAGCCCATTCGCTGACCGAAATTGCTGAGGCTATGCAGCTCCATCAGGCTACGTGCGCCAACATCCTGAAAACGCTGGTTGAAATCAACTACCTGGAGCACCTGGGGCGTAAGAAAGGCTACCGGCTGGGGCCAATGGCCTATAACCTGACCAATAACTCGTCGAACGGCCCGACGCTGGTGCTGGCTGCGGCCGAGGTCATGGAAGAACTGACCCGCCGATTGAACGAAACCTCGATTCTCGGCGTAATTCGCAATTACAAGCGCTACATCATTCACCTGGTGAACAGTGACCAGGACTTACAGGTACGTAGCCGCAGCGAACGAAATGTGTACGAAACGGCGAGCGGGCGCATTTTGCTGGCATTTATGTCGGAAAAAGAACGGGCCGGTTTTGTGCAGGTAGTGGGGTTACCATCGGCGGGTATCTGGCCCGGTGCCGAAACGGCCGAAGGTCTGGAACAGGCGCTGGCCGAAATTCGAAAGAACGAACTGGTTGTTACCCACTCGTCTTCTCACATCGTGGGGTTTGCCGTGCCGATCCGGAAAGGCGATCAGGTGGTCGCCAGCCTGAGTATCTTTTTACCTGAAATCCGGTGTTCGACGGAGCGGAAACGGGAGCTGGTTATTGCCCTGCGGGACGCGTCGTCGGCGATTAACGACCGGTTGAAACAAGCGTAACGATGCGTATACCTGAGAAGCCGACTGGTGTTTGGGACATGGTCGGCCGGCGGACTCATCCCTGATTACAGCCTGAGGCTGGCGAAACACCTGCCCGTTTCCACGTAACGAATCGACAGAACGCATTAGGTTCTTGCCCACCTCCGGGTCAGAAAACTTGGTGCTCTCTCTTCCCGAACCTCCCGGAATGAGTGCTTGTAAATCGCGTTAATCCGCTCGTGTTCGGCTCCTGACAACTACGTACTCAACGACAGTAAGCCAGCTATTGACCCCCTCCTGATGAGCACAGCCGACAGCCGTATGATGCTTGTTCATCACACTCCCCCTTTATTCCAACGTATTGATCCGACACATACGAATAAGTGATGTAAAGACATCAGCCTGAGAGCCGCGTCGTTCATGGGTCAGGTAGCTGATTTATGTATAGTCATACTATAGTGCAATTTCTACGTAGCGATCTGGAAATAATAGTACTCTGTAAAAATATTGTTCAAAACTTTTGCATTCTATTCCCTTATAGTATAGTATTGTATCGTTGAACTAGTTATTTTATAATAATATAGTATTAAGAGCTCAACAGGTAGTATCAACTAGACTTTCAGCATGACCTAGAGGGCAGAAACCGGTTTTTTCTGACCTCGTACACCCGCTCCTGAAGCAGAAAAGGACAGCTGGATCTGATGCTTGTCCAGGGTGGAAAGTCATCCTCTTCGTATGATAAGCAGAGCGGAATTAACTAATTAATTCAACATAAAATACCTCTTATCTGCACGGAGACCCGGTTTTCTGCAAAAAGATGGTGAAAAATTGCAACCTCTGTAAGTGCTTTTGTGGATGAACTTGTCTTATCTGAAAAGGCACTGGTAATTCCTACTCATAACCATTGATGTGGCCTACTACCATGAATCCGGCGAAATCTATACCGTTCACTTCCGATGAAGATCAACTACGGATTGGGTATTCCAGCCCGTCAACTGATACGCGGATGACTATCCCGGAAGACGATGAACTGTTCATCCGAAAGACGATGGGCGAGAACCCGAAATTAGGTGTAGAGTTGCTGTTTCGCCGGTACTACCAGCCCATGTGCAGCCACGCCGTCAAGTTTGTCGGGTCGAAGAGCGTGGCCGAAGACCTGGTATCGGATATTTTCTACCAGTTCTATCAGCAGAACATTTTCGCCGACATCACCACGTCTTACCGATTCTACCTGCTCCGGACGGTCCGCAATCGCGCTTTCAACTATCTGAAACAACAACTCAACCGGCAGACGGTCGACGAAGACACTGACGAAGTTGGCAACATGACGGCGTCGAGCGGTGAGTCGCCGGACTCACTCATTCAGTTTGAAGAACTGTACCATGACGTCCAGAATGCCATCAATGACCTGCCCATCGACCGACGCCGGATTTATCTGCTGAATCGGTTTGAAGGCAAGAAGTACCAGGAGATTGCCGATGAACTACAACTGTCCATCAAGACCGTTGAAGTGCAGCTATACCGGGCTAACAAGCACATTCGCAGCCTGCTGAAACGAAAATGGTACCTGCTGTTGTGGGTACTTACCAGCCTCTTGTATCAATAACCACGGGCAGTTGTAAGTGGAACAGGGAACTCCGGTTGTCTTTCCATTAAAAGCATCGGACAGGATGACGATCACGAAAGAACTCATATTCGACTATTTGGCCGGGAAGGCGTCTGCCCTGCAAAAGCAGATGATCGAAACCTGGCTACGGGATCAGCGTAATGAAGAACTGTTTTACCAGTATCTGATTGAGTACGAAACGCTGCTGCCTACCTATACTGCCGACGTTGATCAGGCCATTGATAAGTATCATCAAATGCTGAAACACGTCGGCTCGGCCGAGGTACCCGAAATCAGCCATACTACGGTGGTGAGGACCCGGCCTATCTGGCTGCGCTGGTCGATTGCCGCGGCCGTTACCCTGCTGCTGATGACGTCGGTCTGGGTCCTGCGCAACCAGTGGCAGTACGAATCCTACCAAACCGCTTACGGACAGACACGGAACATTACGTTGCCCGACGGCAGTACGGTTGTACTGAATGCGAACTCCCGGCTTCGGGTGCCGCGCTTTGGCTTTACATCCGGCCCCCGTGAGGTGCTGCTGGAAGGAGAGGCTCTGTTTTCGGTGATGCATACCAAAACACACCAGCGATTC
Organism: Fibrisoma montanum; assembly: GCF_003583365.1. GTDB lineage: Bacteria > Bacteroidota > Bacteroidia > Cytophagales > Spirosomataceae > Fibrisoma > Fibrisoma montanum. The sequence goes on along the minus strand of NZ_QXED01000001.1, from coordinate 558,518 downwards.
ATAGTCCGGACGGATCAACAGTTTCAGGTTGAGGTACTCGGCACGGTGTTCAACGTCTTTGCGCGGCAGCGGGGTGGCAAGGTGGTGCTGAATCAGGGAAAAGTAAACGTACTGTTCACCGGGAAGGTGTCCAGAAATAAAGTGACGTTAAAGCCCGGTCAGCTGGTTACGATTGATCCGCAGCGCATCCGGGTCGGATCGACGCCCGAGCCGGAGAATCACGCGGCCTGGTGCGACAACCGCTACGTATTTGACAAAACCACAGTACAGGAAATCGGCTACCTCCTCCGCGAAAACTATGGCCTGACGATGACCTCAACCGATAAAGAGCTACTGGCCCTGACCATCTCCGGTTCTTATTCGGCCAATAACGCCGGCGAACTGCTGCAACTCCTTGAAGAAACGCTTGGTATTTCGACCAGCCGCCAGGGCGATACGGTCGTTATTGCCCGCCCCACCGTACCCCAACCGCTCCAATAAGCTTTGAAGCCCTTATCAATATGAATCGATACGTTTACAGGCAATTCCAGTTGATCGGCTTATCGGCGCTCCTGTGCACGAGCGACCTTGCCGTGATGGCGCAGACGAATAATCTGGCCAAGTACGAAAAGAATGCACCCGCTCCTGCCGTGAGCCTGAAGGATGCGTTGAACTCACTAAAAGAGCATTACAAAGTTGATATCGTTTTCGGCGATCAGGTCATTGAGCAGTATACCGTTTCGCCGGGGATCATCAATTATAGACAGTCCGTTGAAAAGAATCTGGAGGCCGTTCTGAGCACATCGGGGCTGAAATTCCGAAAACTCAAGAATGGTACCTATGCCATTGTCGGCCGTATGTCGGGTCGGCGGGGGGCTTCGCTTGGTGTATCGGAGGCAAAAACACCAATCGCGCTGACGAGCCTCAGCGAGCATCTGCCGATGCTGCCCCAGACCATTAGTACGGAAACGGGCCGTGAGCCGGAAAAAGTAGCCGACAATCCGGTCCGGGGGAAAGTAACCGACGAAAAAGGCGAAGGCCTGCCGGGGGTAAACGTGACCATCAAAGGAACTACCCGCGGCACAACCACCGACGCATCGGGAAACTTCAGCCTGCCCAACATCGAGAAGAACACAATACTGGTATTTAGTTTCATCGGCTATACGCCGAAAGAGATCATCGCTGATGGCAAACCCATTCTGAACGTCTCCCTCACCGAGGAGTCAAAATCCCTAAACGAAGTGGTGGTGGTTGGCTTTGGTACGCAGAAAAAAGCAACCGTAACCGGAGCCATTGCAAACGTCACGACGAAAGACCTAGTCCAGTCGCCGGTGGCTAACATCAGTAACTCGCTCGTGGGCCGAATGCCGGGTCTGTTTGCGGTGCAGGCCAGTGGTGAGCCCGGCAACGATGCTTCTACGCTCCGCATCCGGGGCGTCAGTACGTTCTCGGGGGCTGCCGACCCGCTTATTCTGGTCAACGGCATTGAGGTCAGTAACTACAACAACATCGACCCGAACGAGATTGAAAACCTGACCATTCTGAAAGATGCCAGCGCCACGGCTATCTACGGGATTCGGGGGGCCAACGGCGTAATCATCATCACCACCAAGCGGGGGAAGGTGGGTAAGCCGCAGCTCAGTTACACGGCTAACCTGGCGGTTACCAGCTTTACGAACCTCCGCAAGGGGATGGATAGCTACAATTACGCCCGGCTCTACAACGAAGCACTCCGCAACGATGCCTACGTAACAGGCGCGGTATATACCCCACGCTTTACGGAAGCGGATCTGGCCAAGTACCGCTCCGGCGAAGACCCGGTTTTTTATCCCAACACCGACTGGTATGCGCTGGTGCTGAAACCGCAGGCCCTGCAAACGCAGCATAACCTGAACCTCAACGGCGGCACCGAGAAAGTACGTTACTTTGTGTCGGCGGGCTTTTTCAGCCAGGGCGGGCAGTTCAACAATACGGACCTGATCAAGGAATTTGACGCCAACCGCAAATACAAACGCTACAACTTCCGGTCAAACTTCGACTTCGACGTTACCTCGAAACTGAAGGTGTCGCTGGATGTTGCTTCGCAGACCGAAAACCTGAGCGGTGCCAACTGGCCGACCGTCCGTGTTATCGAAGGCATTGGCAAAGCCAACCCCTTGACCTCACCGGGCTTCATTGGCGACAAACTGGTCAATCTGCCCGGTCTGGGAACGGTTGTTAACCCGCTGGCCGATATGTTCGGGCAGGGCTATAACCGGCAGTTCCGGAATTTCCTGCAAGGGTCGGTACGGGTCGACTACCTGCTGGATTTCCTGGTACCGGGTCTGAGCGCTACGGGGATTCTCAACTACCAGAACAACAACACCGAAACCCTCACCAACCTGCGGCCCCTGATTACGTACAATGCCGTTCGGCTGCCAGATGGTACGGTCAACCTGATTCCGCAGAACATTGAACAACCCTTTTCGTTCGGCCAGAACATCGGCAAAAACCGGCGGACCTACGCGCAGTTTGGCTTTGATTACAAGCGTAATTTTGGTGACCACAGCGTAACGAGCACGGTCAACTACAACCAGACCAAATACTTCGATCCGAACCTGGCGTTTCTGGTGCCCAATGGGTACCAGGGCGTTGTTGGCCGGGCTACGTATGGCTACAAAAACCGGTACCTGGCTGAGTTCACCTTTGGCTACAACGGAACCGAAAATTTTGCGCCGGGCAAACGGTTCGGATTCTTCCCGGCGTATTCGCTCGGGTGGGCCGTTTCGGAGGAGCCGTTCTTCCCGAAAAACGACGTGCTGACCTACATGAAAATCCGGGGTTCGTACGGCGAAGTGGGTAACGACCGGATTGGGGGCGACCGCTTCCTGTACCGGCCCTCGGCCTATACGCAGTCCAATAATCCGGCTGGGTACTTCTTCGGTGAGACGGGCAGCACCATAACCGCCTATACCCGCGCTATTGAAGGTCGTCTGGGCAACCCCGATGTTACGTGGGAGCGGGCCGTCAAGCAGAACCTGGGTCTGGAACTCTCGCTCTGGAAAAGTAAGATCAGCGTAACGGCCGATGTGTTCAGCGAAGACCGAAACAACATCCTGGCTAACCTCGGAACGGTGCCCGCTACGGTAGGCGCTACGTTGCCCGCCTACAACCTGGGTCGGATGCGCAACCGGGGCTTCGACGGCGACATAACCTATAACGACCGCATCGGCCAGTTCAACTTCACGGTGCGGGGTAACTTCACCTTCGCCCGCAATAAGGTGCTGTTTCAGGATGAAGTACAGCGGCCTTTTACTTACCAGTATCGGACGGGGCAGCGGTTTGGCCAGTACTTTGGTCTGATTGCCGATGGCCTTTACAATACGTGGGAAGAAGTCAACGATGCCAGCCGCCCCGTTTCGGCCTGGAATAACAACCGCCTGCAGCCCGGCGACATCCGCTACAAAGACGTCAACGGCGACGGTATCATCAACGAAGACGACGCCGTTCCCATTGGCTACTCCAACTTCCCCGAGAAAATCTTCGGCGTTTCCCTCAGCGGGGGTTACAAAGGTTTCGACTTCTCGGTGCTGTTTCAGGGTGCCAGTAACGTATCGCTGGCCTATGCCCGTCGGCAGGTGCGCGGCTGGTTTGAAAACTCCGGTGCAGTGGATTACCTCATCAATAGCTGGTCGGCCGAACGCTACGAGCAGGGACAGACCATCTGGTTTCCCCGCGTAACGACCGGCGCCGATGAGAACCACAACAACAAAATGTCAACGTACTGGGTGCGCGACGGCAGCTACGTCCGGCTTAAAAACGCCGAGATTGGCTACAACCTGCCCAAAGAAATGCTTTCGCGGCTGGGCCTTAGCTCGACGCGCATCTTTGTGAGTGCCAACAACCTGCTGACGTGGAGTTCGGTATTCCCCGGCGTCGACCCCGAACAGTCGGGAACCCCGCCCGGCAGCACCATCGGTGGTACGACCAACGAAGAACCGTATCCGCTGACCCGCACCATCAACTTTGGCCTAAACCTCCGTTTCTGAAGCAACCATGAAATCAGCACTAAAAACACTATTGGGTGGTGTGCTATGCCTGACCGTAACGGCCTGCGACAAACCCATCGACCAGTTCCTGGATAAAGCACCGGGCGTAGACGTTAACGAAAGCACTATTTTCTCGTCGCGCGTTCAGTTGGAAACCTACATTGCCGGAACTTACCGGCTTGGGATTCATTCGCCGTTTCATTACAACGATGCCAACCTGATTTCGACTTCGCGGCTGTTCACCATCGACGCGGCAATAACCGACGAAGCAGAAAGTGAGGTAACGTTCATGCATACCGAGTCGTGGAATGCCGCCGACATTACCCCCACCAGTGCGCCGGCAGGTCGGGAGGATGAGCGGTTCTTTATCCGCTGGACGGCCATCCGGAACGCCAACATCATTCTGGAACGGCTCAACGACGTACCGGGCCTTGAAGAAGCCTACAAGAACCAGGTAATCGGCGAGGTGAAATTCATCCGGGCGCTCAACTACAGCGAGATGCTGAAGCGCTACGGCGGGGTACCCATCATTGACAAGCGGTTTCAGTTGACCGACGACTTCAAGGTAGGCCGCAGTTCGGTTGAGGACGTAGTGAACTTTATCGTGGCTGACTGCGACGACGCGATTGCCAAACTGCCCGCTACGTATCCGTCGACGTTCCGGGGGCGGGCCACCAAAACGGCCGCTCATCTGCTCAAATCACGGACACTACTGTACGCGGCCAGCCCGCTGTTCAACGCGGCAACGCCCTACCTGAACATGCCTAACGCGGCCGATAATAAACTGCTGTGCTACGGCAATGAAAACAACAGCCGCTGGCAACTGGCGGCCGACGCGGCCAAAGCGGCCATCGATGCGGCTTCGGCGGGTGGCTTCTCGCTCGTTACGGATAAGGGCGTGGACAGGAACTACAAGTTTGTCTGGGAGCAGCCCGACAATGCCGAAATCGTTCTGGCTGAAAAGGTGTACAACACCCGAGCCCGTACCCAGTTTCCGTACTACGGCATGGCTCCCTCGTCGATTGCCAATGCCTGGGGGGGCGTATCGGTCATCCACAATTTTGTCCGCAAATACGAAAAGCGCGATGGAAAGCCACAGACCTGGCCGGGGGGGACTGACCTGCTGAAGAAATACGCTGAACTGGACCCCCGCTTTGCGCAGACGGTTGGCTACACGAGTTCGCGCTACAATGGCGACGTTCAACTGCTGGAAACCTTCCAGGGCGGGCGCCATGCCGCCGACTGTGAGGGTGGGGCCTGGCTGAAAAAGTTTATCCCCGACGCGGTTTCGGCCGGTACGCCCAATGCCACCTACAACGGAATTGTTTTCCGGCTGGCCGAAGCGTACCTGAACTATGCCGAAGCCCTGAACGAAGCGCAGGGGCCGATGCCGGCCGCTTTTGAGGCCGTAAATCTGGTTCGTCAACGGTCGGGGATGCCGCCACTACCGGCCAGCCTGACCAAAGAGCAGTTCCGTCAGCGGATTCGGAATGAGCGCGACATCGAGCTTGCCTTCGAGAATCACCGCCTGTGGGACATCCGGCGCTGGAAGGTTGCCGAGCAGGACGGTGTGATGCAGGGCGCCATGCAGGGACTTCGGATCACCCGCGTAACGGGCAGTACCGACTTTGCCTATCAGGTGTACACTTTCGAAAACCGGACTTTTTTGCCCCGGATGTACCTGCACCCGTTCCCGAATTCGGAAGTATTCAAAGGCTACCTCGTTCAGAACCCTGGCTACTAACTCCTTGCTGCTGAACCTTATGAACACCAAACAATACTATACCTTACCTTTACTGCTGTTGCTGGCCGGATTGAGTTCGTCCGTTCGGGCGCAGCAGAGCAGCCCGGATTCTCTGGCCGAAATCCAGGTAGAACGCACCGCCCTTCAGCCGATTGGCTACGGCCAGCAGCTTGCGTGGCGCGTGTCGAGTGCCATCTCGACCGTTGCCGGCCGGGATCTGGAGAAGAACTTCACGACCAATCTGGCCAATACGCTCTACGGTCGCCTGCCGGGCCTGACGGTCGGGCAGGTCGGCGGGGAACCCGGCAACGATTCGCCTTCGGTGCTGGCGCGGGGTGTCAATACCTTCGGGCCGGGCCGCGACATGCTGATCATGGTCGATGGGTTCGAGAGTACGTATGAGCAGCTGGTGCCCAGCGAAATCGAGAGTGTTACGTTGCTGAAGGATGCCTCCGCTACGGCTATTTACGGCCTGCGGGGAGCCAACGGCGTGTTGCTGGTCACCACCAAGCGGGGCGGTAACGGACCGCTGGTGATTAATGCGAGCACACAGCAGGGTTTTCACACGGCTACCCGACTGCCGCAGTTCCTGGGTTCCTACGACTACGCCCGGCTGTATAACGAAGGGTTGCAGAACGACGGGAGAGCGCCGTTATATACTGATGCCGCGCTGGACGCGTACCGCTCCGGTAGCGACCCGTATTTCTATCCCAACGTGAACTGGTACGACGAAGTACTGAAGAAAACGGCACCCATCTCCAACTACAACCTCAACTTCCGGGGCGGCAGCAATACAGTACGCTATTTTGTGCTGCTCAACGCCATCCGAAGCAATGGGCTGTACAAAAACGTGGGCGATATGAACGAAGAAAGCGTGAACTCACGGTACTCGCGCATCAACTTCCGGTCGAACGTCGACATCAACATTACCGACCGGCTGTCGGCATCGCTCACCCTGGGCGGAACCGTCGAAGACAAAACCAACCCGGCCGCCAATACAACCGGTGCGTTCTTTAACTCACTCGCTACGTTGCCGCCCAACTCGTTTCCGGTGTACAACGCCGACGGATCGTTTGGTGGTACCGGTGCGCTGAGCAACCCGCTCGCTAATCTGCTGCAAACCGGTTCGTACACCTCCAATGGCCGTACGCTTCAGTCGACGCTGCAGCTGACCGAGCAACTGGACGCCATTCTGCCGGGCCTGAGCATTACGGGCGCGGTATCGTTCAACAATTTCTTCCGGAGTTATTCCAATAAGTCCAAGACCTACGAACGCTTTGCCGCCACCAAAAATGCAGCCGGCGAAACGGTGTACACCCGCTTTGGGCAGAACACCTCGCTCGTGGGCAACGAAGCCAACTCCGACCAGTGGCGGAACATGATTCTGCAGGGCATGCTGAACTACGTCCGCACCTTTGGCAAACACGACATCTCGGCGATGCTGCTGTATAACACAAACAGCTATACCAACATCAATAACACGACAACGGCCATTGAGAGCCTGCCTTACAAGCACGTAGGCATGGGTGGACGCGTGACGTACACCAACGCGAACAAGTACATCGGCGAACTGTCGTTTGGCTACATGGGCTCCGAAGCGTTTCCGAAGAGTAACCGCTACGGATTTTTTCCGGCGGCCTCGGTGGGCTGGGTGGCCTCCAACGAAGCCTTCCTGAAAGACAATGCGCTGGTGAACTTCCTGAAGATACGGGCCTCCTACGGCCTGACCGGTAACGACCAGCTCGCCGGAACCCGCTTTATGTTCGATCAGCGGTATCCGTATACGGCCGCGTATTTCCTCGGAACGGCCAATACCCAGGCGCTAGGTCTGGCCGAAGGGCAGCTCGCAACACCCGATCTGCGCTGGGAAACGGAGCAGAAGCTTAACGTCGGCGTAGAACTGAGTCTGGCCCGGCGGCTGGACGTAACGCTGGATGTTTTCCGGCAGCGTCGGTACGATATTCTGGCTATGCCCAACCGCACGGTACCGCAGTACACAGGCGCGACACTGCCGATGCTCAACATCGGTAAAGTGAACAACAGCGGTTTTGAGGCTACGGTCCGGTACAGCAGCAAGTCGAATAGCCCACTCCAGTACTCGGTGGAAGCCGGTGCGTGGTACGCCCAGAACAAAATTATTGAAAACTCGGAGGCCATTCGACTCTACGACTACCAGTACACCACCGGCCGACCCGTTGGGCAGCCGTTCGGGCTGGAAGCCATCGGCCTCTTCCGCGATGCCGCCGACATTGCCGCCAGCCCCCGGCAGATTTTTGCACCCGTGCAGCCGGGAGATATCAAGTACAAAGATCAGAACGGCGACGGCCTGATTGATGGTAACGATACCCGGCCGATTGGCAGAACGTCGGTGCCGACGCTGACCGTCAGCCTGCACCCACGGCTGCAATACCGGAATTTTGATCTGGAACTGCTCTTGCAGGGCGTAACGGGCCGCACGGCTTACTTTGGCGGTTCGTACTTCCACGCCTTCCAGAACAACGGTCAGATCAGCGCCATTGCACTGGACCGCTGGACACCCGAAACGGCGGCCACCGCTACGTATCCGCGTCTGTCGGCCAGCAACAACCTTAATAACTTCCGGTACTCGTCGTTCTGGCAGCGCGACGGCAGTTTCGTGAAGCTGCGGAGCATCGAACTTGGCTATACGCTGCCGCTGAACCTGACGGAAAAGGTCCGGCTGACGAACGCCCGGGTGTTTCTCAACGGCACCAACCTGTTCTCGCTCGACCGGCTGGAGGGGTACATCGACCCCGAAGTAGCCAGCGGCTATCCGGCGCTGCGGACGCTCAGTGCCGGTCTGCGGGTGCAACTGTAAACGTCATTCCGGAGAAATAAACGACGCCAGTGGGAATGACACAACTGACAATCAAAGACTTGCCGATCGCCATGAAACGCCTTATACCTTTTTTCATACTAGCCGCCGTTATCGGGCTGAGTAGCTGCGAAGACCTGGAACGTGAACTCATCACGGATATCTCCGGGCAGCAGCTCATCCGGTCGTACGACTACACCCTGAACCGGCTCAACTCCATTTATACCGACGTGCCGGCCGGGTATCTGCAGATTGATGGGGCCATGACGGCTTCGGCAACGGACGAGGCCGAGCATACGCTCGAAACCTCCAACGTTCAGAAGTTCAACAACGGCTCCTGGAACGCCATCGACAACCCCGAAAACCTGTGGGGCAACCTGTACCGGGGTATCCGGAAGGCCAATCAGTTTCTGGTCGCTACGGACAGCATCAACCTCGACCAGTTCCGGCTCGACCCGGCTCCAACCGCGCAGACAACCTACCAGAATCGCCTGAACGACATCCGGCGCTGGAAGTATGAAGCGCGGTTCCTGCGGGCCTATTTCTATTTTGAACTGGTGAAACGGTACGGTGGGGTGCCGCTGTTTACAAAAACACTAACGCTCGATGAAAACTTCGCGGCCGTAAAGCGCAACACCCTGGCGGAGTGCATCAGCTTCATTACGACCGAATGCGACTCGGCCGCCCGTAACCTGCCCGTAACCTACCCGGCCACTGATTTGGGCCGGGCCACGCGCGGAGCCGCTCTCTCGCTGAAAAGCCGGGTGCTGCTCTATGCCGCCAGCGACCTGTTCAATACGTCGTCCTGGGCGGGTGGCTACAACAACCCCGAACTGATTACACTCCCCGCGGGCGACCGCGCAGCGCGCTGGAAGGCGGCTGCTGATGCGGCCAAAGCCGTGATTGATCTGGCGGGTACCGGCTATACGCTGCATAACAACTACCGGAATCTGTTCATCACCAACAGCTACACGCTTCCCGAAGTCATTTACGCCCGGCGTAACGGCGCTTCCAATGAATTCGAGCGGGCCAACTACCCAATCGGCTACGACCTCGGCAACAGCGGCACGACGCCTTCGCAGAATCTGGTCGATGCATACGAGATGAGCAACGGTACCCGGTTCGACTGGAACAACCCGGTTCATGCCGCCAACCCGTATGCCAACCGCGACCCGCGCCTGGGCCTGAACATCATTCTGAACAACAGCAGCTACAAAGGTCGGCCCGTTGAAGCCTGGATCGGTGGCCGCGACGGCCGGGGGGTGGTCAATGCAACGCGGACGGGGTATTACCTCAAGAAGTACGTCAACGAAAACCTGAACCTGCTGCTCAATAACACCAGCGTGTACTCGTGGAATATCTTCCGGCTCCCCGAGATTTTCCTGAACTACGCCGAAGCCCTGAACGAATACGCGCCGGGCAACGCCGACATCAAAACCTTCGTCGACCGCGTGCGGACACGCGCTGGAGTAGCCCTGCCTGCGCTGCCGGCGGGTCTTTCGCAGGCGGAGATGCGCGAACGCATCCGCAACGAACGCCGGGTTGAACTGGCGTTTGAAGATCACCGCGGCTGGGACGTTCGGCGGTGGATGATCGGTCCGCAAACGCTGGGCGCTCCGCTGATGGGCGTGGAGATTACCCGCCGGACTGATGGTACCTTCCAGTACAAGCCCGTGGAAGTGGAGAAGCGCGTGTTTGAACCCAAAATGTACCTGTATCCTATTCCGCAGGGGGAGTTGAACGCGTCGAAAGGACTGGTTCAGAACCCCGGCTGGTAAACTATACCCCTAACCGAATTACCCAATGGCATCTTATTCAAACCTGATTCGGCTGGCATGTGTGAGCCTGGGATGCGGCCTGCTGCTGAGTGCCTGCGCCTATGAGGAACTGCCCGAAGCCGATTACCCGCAGCAACTGCTGTATCAGCCCACCGCCCGCAACGGTGTATACACCATAAACAGCCTGCCCCCGGCCACCGGTACGTATCGGTTCTCGGTGAATCTGGCCGACAAAAAACTGATTATCCCCCTGAGCGTCTTTCGGGGTGGTGTATCGACCGCGGGTGAGGTGGCCGTTACCGTTACTGCCAACGCCGATACGGTCGCCAGACTGATTACCGCCAATGCCCTGCCGGGAACCGCCCCGCTGCCGACGGATAAGTTCGTGTTGCCCAACACGCTCAACCTCGGGGATGGTGACCAGTCCGTACCGTTTGACCTGCGCATCGACCTCGACTACCTGCGGGCAAACACAGGTCAGAAACTGGCGGTTGGCGTTACCATCGCGAGCGCGCAGACGCCCGTCAACCCGGCGCTGAAAACGACCATCATTTCGCTGGACCCGTCGATTCTCAAGCCGACGCCCAACTTCACCAACAAGGCCGACGCGACGACTCCGCGGAAAATTACGTTCACCAACACCTCGGCCAACGCGTTGAGTTACTCCTGGGATTTTGGTGATAAATCGGCACCTGTGACGGAGGCTTCCCCAACCTACACCTACGCCAATGCCGGTACGTACACGGTTACGCTGACCGCTACGGGCATCACAGGCAGTCAGGATGCCACTAAGAAAACACTTACTGTAACGGTACCGTGAGTATGATGCGCTGGCTTTTTCAGGTGTTTATTCTGGGGCTGATTAGTCAATTGGCAGTGGCTGAGGTCTGGTACGTTTCGGGTACCGGCAGCGACACCAACGATGGTAAAACAACCAGAACGGCTTTTCGGAGCTTACAGAAAGCGGCTGAACAGGTACAGCCGGGCGACGTGGTGCTGATTGGTAACGGCATCTACGCCGGTACCGAAGGCGAAACCGGCCCCGTTTTGACGATCAGTCGCTCGGGGCGGTCCGATGCCTGGATAACCTGGAAAGCGCAGCCGGGTCACCGTCCCGAGATACGTCCGTCTGGCTGGGCGGGTATTCAGATTACCGGCTCGTACCACATTCTGGACGGACTGACTGTGACCGGAGCCAATGATTCTCTGGTGCTGCTGCGGGCGCTGGAAGACGCCAAAAAGCCCAAACCCGACCCGCGTTTCAACACCAACGGAATCATCATAGAGGGTCGTCGTCAGCCCGTCGACCAGAAGCCGCATCACGTGGTGATTCGCAACTGCCAGGTGAGCAAGTGCCCCGGTGGCGGCATCACGGGCCTGGAAACCGATTACCTGACGATTGAAGATTGTCTGGTTTTCGATAATGCCTGGTACATGCGGTACGCCGGGTCGGGCATTACGACGCTGAACAACTGGGCCTTCGACGACAAGCCGGGCTACCACATCATCATCCAGCGCAACTACGTCTGGAATAATAAAACGCTGGTGCCCTGGGAACGTACCGGCAAACTCAGCGACGGCAACGGTATTCTGCTCGACGTGACCGATCTTACGCAGCAGGGGGCCACCAATCCCAATGCCGATGCGGTTGTAGCGGCCCAGACCGCCCGTAAAGACAGCGCCCAGGCTGTTCCGGCGTCTCCACCCAAGTCCCAGCGGCCCGAATGGAAAGGCCGGGCGCTGATTGCCAACAACGTCAGCGCGTATAACGGCGGGTCGGGCATTCACACATTCCGGACGCGCCATGTCGATATCGTCAACAATACCACCTACTGGAACGGGCAGGTAGTCGGCTACGAGGAACTGTTCCCAAACCGCTCCGACGACATCGTGATTATGAACAACATCATCGTGCCGCACCCCGGTGGCAAGGTGACCTCCAATAACCGTAATACCAACATCCGCTGGGACTATAACCTGTATCCTGCGGCTCAGCAGGTGTTTGTTGGCCCGAATGACCGCATCGCTGACCCCTTGTTTGTCAATGTACAGCCCGACCTTCGGAAGGCCGACTTCCGCTTGCAGAAGACCAGTCCGGGCTACAACTCGGGCGGGGTGGAACTGCCGCTGACAACCGATATTACGGGTAAGGCACGCCCCAAAGCCAGCGGCCGCGACCGGGGTGCCTACGAGCAGTGATTGGATGGATACACCAGAAACGAGCGGGTAGGTGTCTGCTGGGCGCATCAATCTTAACTCCTCAGCTAATGAAGACGTATTGGTTTATACTTTTCGTTTTTGCCAGCATCAGCGTGTCGGCACAGCCGGGCGCGACCACCAATAATCAGCCATCGGCTGAAGGGGGCAAATCGACGTTTACAATCGGACTCAAACAGGTTGGCAGCGTTAAGCCGCGGAACGTGCGTGATATTGAAGCTTCGAACTGGCTGCTCGGCTGCGAAACGCTCGACCGCGACATGGCCGATTATGAGCAGTATAAAGAGTACCTGGGGCCGCTGGGCATCAAGCGTATCCGGCTGCAGGCGGGATGGGCCAAAACCGAGAAGGTACGCGGACAGTACGACTGGGCGTGGCTCGACCGCATCATCAACGACGCGGTGCAGCGCGGTCTGGAACCCTGGCTGGAAACATCGTACGGCAACCCAATCTACCCAAAGGCCGGGGGGATTAATCTGGGCGCTGGTGCGCCTACCTCGCCCGAAGCGCTGGCGGCCTGGGATCGGTGGGTAGAGGCTCTGGTGAAACGCTATAAGGACAAGGTAAACGAATGGGAAGTCTGGAACGAACCGAACTTCGGCGACAACACCATCAACTCCCCCGAAATGATCGCCGACCTGAACATCCGGACGGCCGAAATCATCAAGCGCCTTCAGCCCAGTGCCAAAATTTCGGGCCTTTCGATGGGGCACATTGATCTCGACTATGCCGACGCCTTCTTCAAGATTATCCACGAAAAGGGCAAGATGAAGCTGTTCGACAACATGGCGTACCACGACTACGTCTATAACCCCGACGCCAACCACTGGCACGTAGCGGAGCTTCGGCGGGTGCTGGACAAATACGCGCCCACAGTAAAACTACGGCAGGGCGAGAACGGGGCCCCGTCGTTCGGTGGGTTTGGCCGTGGTGCCCTCGGCGACTGGGAGTGGTCGGAGCTGAGCCAGGCTAAATGGAATACCCGGCGTATGCTGGGCAATCTGGGCCACGATATCGAATGCAGCATTCTGGGCATCATCGATATGAATTATGCATCGGCCGGGAGTCCGATCAAGAAGCTGAACGTAAAAGGACTTATCGAGTCCGATTCGACCAGGCGGGCCATCCGGCCAAAGCTGGCGTACCACGCCATGCAGCACGTAGCGGCCATTTTCGACAACTCGCTCAGGCGGCTGCCGGTCCGGCCGACGTACAACGTCAACGCCCCGCTGGCCCCCGGCGAAGTGAAATACAATAAAAACACGGACCGGAGTCTGGCTGTGTACGGCTACGAGCACAACAATTCGAAGAAGCAGGTCTACACCATCTGGATGGACGAATGCATCCCCAATAATTCGTACCAGACCCGCGATATGAACCTGACCTTTCTGAACGCGAACATCGACCAGCCGGTCTACGTGGACATCATCAGCGGTGGTGTGTATGAAATCCCGGCCAGTCAGTGGAAGAAAGACGGCAACAAGTTAATCATTCAGAATATACCCGTGTACGACGGCCCAATCCTGATCGCAGACAAGTCGCTGATTGGAACCAGGAATCAGTAGCTCTTTAACAATCAACCGTTATGAAAAACGTCCTTTTGCTCATTGTCATCCAGGGGGTGTTTGCCTGCCAAACGACAAAAGAAAACGTAGCTCCCGATGCCAACACCCGAATAGCGGCTACGCAGGCGATTACGACCTATTACGTATCGACCACGGGCAGTGACGGCAACTCCGGATCATCGGCCAGTCCGTTTGCTACCATTCACAAAGCCGCGCAGGTGGCCACCAGCGGCAACACCGTTATCATCAAGGGCGGCACCTACGAGATTACCAGCCCCATCATGCCGGCTAATTCCGGTACCGAAATGGCACCCATTACCTACAAGGCCGAAGCCGGAGCAGAGGTGATCGTGGATGGAAAGCTCCAGGTTCCGGCCGATAAGGTTGGCGGGTTGTTCTACATTCTGAACAAGAGCTGGATCGTGGTGGATGGTATACTGTTTCGTAACTCCCGGCGCGATGGCATTCAGGTACGTAACTCAACCGGCATCACGGTCCAGAACTGTCGGGCTTTCAATACGTACGCGTCGGGGATTATCGCGGCCGGCAGCTCAAAGATAAAGGTGCTGAACTGCCGGATACGTAAAGCCTGCCAGGACCCCGAAAACATTGGTACGAACGAATGCCTGACCATTGCGTCGACGACGGATTTTGAGGTGGCCAACAATACGGTGTTTGATCGGCAGTTTGCGCCCGGTGCCGAACCCAACAACGGGGGCGAAGGCATCGACTGCAAAAATTCCTGCACCAACGGCAAGGTACATCACAACACCGTCTACGATCTGTACCGAGTGGGTATTTACGTGGACGCCTACCAGAAAAATCTCTCCAATGTGGACGTCTATGCCAACACCGTCTACAACTGCCAGGCCGGTATTACCGTAGCCAGCGAGGAAGGGGGCACAGCCCTGGGAGTAAAAGTTCACGACAATCTGGTTTACGACTGCAAACGGGTGGGCATACGGCTGGCGGGGTACGTGAACAATGGCCCCCTGCAGGACATTGATGTGTATCAGAATACCGTGACGCGCTGCGGCTTTGGCACAACGGGTACCTGGGAGAACGTCGGACTGCTGGTCGAAGCCAACAATCCGGCCAATCGGAACTTCAACATCCGGAACAACATTTTTGCGGGCAATGCGCAGCAAATGCGGACCCGCGACCAGACCTATGCGACGATTGCCAACAACCTGGTGTTTGGGCCGACGTACGCTCCGGGAACCGGCTCCATCAACGGTGACCCGCTGTTTGTCAACGCGTCGACCAACGACTTTCGCATCAAGTCCGGCTCACCCGCCATTGACCGGGCCGCCGGCACCCCGCTTTCGACCGTCGACATCAGAAACCAGGCCAGACCGCTCGACGGAAATGCGAACGGAACGGCGGTAGGCGATCTGGGCGCTTACGAACACATACCCTGATACAACCCCCGTTTGGCAATTGCTGACCGGGCTGGCCATTGATCCGTTAATGGCCAGACATAACTGTACGCTGCATGAAAGGACTGGGTATTTTCTGCGCTGGTGTTTTCCTGATTAGTCAGGGGCTTTATCTGCTACCATCTCCGCAACCCGATGGGTGGTTGGACAACATACCGGGACAGAACCAACCGGCCGATAGTTGGTTGCGGGCGAAGGCTGACCCGTTCACGACGTCGTTTGTGCGGGTCAGCCCGAAAAACCCTCTTTATTTTGAACTAAGCAACGGGCAGGCCTACATCCCGATTGGCCCGAATATCTGCTGGGCCAGGGACATGGGCCTGATGAAAACCTATTTCCGTAAACTATCGGAGAACGGCGGGAACTACGCCCGGGTGTGGCTGAGCCATCCGTTGTTTGAGATCGAGCGGCAATTCGGTCGGGTCGATTCCTCCAGCTTCCAGAAAATCGATACGGTGCTTGAACTGGCCAGCCGCTACCGTATCAAGGTCAAGTTTTGTTTTGAGCACTTCCGGCAGATCGACACCACCCGGAATTTTTTCAACAAAGCGTTGTATCACCAGGCAAACGGTGGGCCTTTTGCCGATATGGCGGGGTATATTCAGTCCGACAACGGGCGCGCTACGTACCTGAACAAGGTTGATTTGTTCCGGCAGCGCTACGGCGACCATCCGGCCGTATTTGGCTGGGAACTCTGGAACGAGATGAACGCGATCCGGAGTGCGGGCCTGTACGACTGGAACGCGTATATGCTACCGGAAGTCCACCGGAAATTCCCGAAGAATCTGGTCATGCAGAGTCTGGGCAGCTTCGACTCTGAAAAAGCCAGGCCTGACTACCGGTTTATCAATTCGCTGAAAGCCAACGACGTAGCGCAGATTCATCGCTACCTGGACAAAGGAGGGCAGCTCGCCGTCGTTACCGCTCCGATGGACGTACTGGCCAGCAACGCCGTTGCCGAACTCCGTTCGTATGGCCTTCAAAAACCCATGCTGCTGGCGGAAGTGGGGGCCGTGAAACCGAAGCATACCGGTCCGTCGGAACTGTATCCGCTGGATAAAGCCGGTATGTTGCTGCATGATATGCTGTTTGCGCCGTTTTTCAGCGGAGCCGCCGGAACGGGCATGGCCTGGCACTGGGACAGCTACATCGACAAGAATAATCTGTGGTACCATTACCAGCGCTTTACCGAAGCCATTAAGGGGGTTGATCCGGTTGACGAGCAATTTGTTCCCGTAACGATTCCGCACCCAACGCTGCGCATCTACGGCTTGTCTGGTCGAAAGACCCTGTTGCTATGGTGCCGCGATGCCGAGAACGACTGGCAGCAGGAACTGGAAAAAGGAAGGGCGCCGGCACTGCGGCAGAACCTGACAGTGAACGTGGACACCCTGCTTTCGGCAAAACAGATCCGGCAGGTGACCACCTACGATCCCTGGCAGCACAAAACACAGCGAGCCCGCCGGTCGGCCGCCGTTCAATTACCTGATTTTACCCGCTCGATTGTCGTGCGTATCAACAGAATGTAGTGCCAGTTCATACGCCACCGTATCCAGGCTCATCAACGTAAGATAATAAGTAAGTAGGGAAAATAGGGTTCATCATAGGTTAGTCTGCAAAGCTCCTGGTATTGCCGGGAGTTTTTGTTTTCAGGGAATCAGTGGATGGGGCCAGGTAGTAATCTGTCGGCAAAGTCAAGGTATTGCGCCCAATCGTAAGTTGTGATGTCGTGAGGGCCGGATCGGATGTGGTAGCCGACGGTATGACCGACTGGCTGGTTAACCCTGGGCATTACCGATACCCCAAGTCCCTGCCTACCAAACAGGTTCCAGACTCGATCAGCTTCTTTCGCGCTCAGAAATTCACCTGTCGGGTCGGCCCAGGCATCTTCTTCCGCACTGGCTACATAAAGAGGACGAGGGGCAATCAGCGCCAGAAGCTGGTGTTGGTCGACGGGCAGGGCGTTTTCATTGTCATTATACGTCTTGAACCTGTCCACGAACCAGTGCGGAAAGTTGGTGTTGATGTGCGCAACGGTTTCGCCGAAGCACCGCCGGGCCAGCGCGGCCCCGCCTTCTCCCGAGTTATTGGAGATAACCATCGCAAAGCGTTCATCGGTCGCGCCCGCCCACAAGGCCGCTTTGCCGAGTCGGGAGTGGCCGTGCAGGATCACCCGTGACGCATCTATGGCCGGGTCTGTTTCCAGGTAGTCCATCAGCCGGCTCAGCCCCCAGGCCCATGCACCGATGGCTGCCCAGGCGGTTTCGGCCTGGTTGAGTTCAGTTTTCAACGTAGTCCTGATGCCCGTTTGCCAGCCTTCCGGATGATCGGGTTCAAGATCACCGTAGTAAACCGTTGCTACCCCGTAGCCCCGCCTGACTATCTCGTCAATCGGCCAGCGACTGGCTTCCATACCGCGGGCATCTTCAGTTGCCCGGTTGTTCGTGACTTCGCCACCCTCCGTGTTCGGTAGCCAGCGGGTCGAGAGGGTAATGCCCGGATCGTTGCTGACACAGTGGTTGCCGGAAAAGTTTAGCCCCGCAAAAATGGGAACGGACTGGTCGGTTTTGGGTAGATAGAGCAGTACGTCCATACCAGGCGCTTCATCCGGGGTACCGAACAAAACGGTCACTTGTTTGCAAATGGCGACTCCATTCAGGGCGTTTTCGTTTACTGATCGAACTACTGATCGCATGCTGGTTGGTCTACTCGGCATCTGCCCGTATACGTGCTCTTTGAAGAGGGCAAGCGTGGCGGGCCGTTGCTGGGTCAGCCATTGCCCGACCGTTGTAACTGGCTGGCCATCTGGCGTTGTTAGTACGTCGGGAAGTGTATAGGCCGGAACCTTATGTTCGTCATAGTTCACGGGCAAGGTCGACAGGGTCATTGTAAAAGCTAAGGGACGATTGCGGTTATGCAAAGAATGGAATTTTCTCCAAAGAGCAGTCAGGTCCGAAAACCAAAATTCCCTGCGTCAATAGAAAGCGCAGCGGCTACGCATCCGGCTCTCCGTCGTGACTCGGAGGAACCGGCGCGTACCGCTGCGCCATGTACTTAGCCACAGGACCAGTTCAGCACATCGCCTGATGGGGTTACGGTTTCAGAAGCTTGATCGTTTGTTTTTCCCGGTTTGTGCTCACCTGCAGCAACAACATGCCCGACCGTTGCCGGCCTATCGGTAAGTGATGCTGTTCAACCGGGGCCGCTTTCCCGGTCTGATACGTAGCCACAACCTGACCCTGCACATCGGTTAACAGAAGCTGCAACGGTTGCCCTTCGATGCCACTCACCGCCACCTCAACCTGGTCACCCTGGATTGGGTTGCCCAAAACGACCACCCGCATGGCTGAAGCTGATTCGTTCACACCAACCCGGGTGCCTGAGGTTGGTTCCTGGCCGTAGACCAACGTACCGTTGAGGTAAGCGGTAATTCTGACGTTTTCGGTTAGTGGTCCGGCGACCCGGTACGAGTAGTCATTCGTTTCGTTGAAGGCCGACCAGTCTGATTTGTTGATCCGCTGCTGAATGATTCCTGTTGAACTGGCCGGATGAAGCTGACCCAGCGAAGGCGCGAAACTTAACTCCAGGTACGTGTCGGTGCCCTGTCGGCTTTCCTTCACAAACTGGCTCCGAACACTGGCGTTGCCCAGTTCGGCGAAGTCAATGGTGTGCACCAGGGGTTTATCACCCTCGGCCGAGAACCAGTACCGAATGGTCAGCCCGCTGTAATCGACCGCTACGTTCCCTTCATTGGCGACCTTCAGGTGCGTGCTGATCTGGTTGGTAGCAGGATTACCATTTTTGTTTTCAGAATACACCTTCAGGGCGGTTACCGGCGTGATAGCGGCTGGTTCGGTGCCCCAAATCAACGTATTGTTGCGGTAGACAGTGATGCGGTCTGTTTTGGTGTAGGTGGCGTTGGCCGCAAACGAATGATCGTCGGATTCGCTGAAGTTGGTCCAGTTTTGTTTGCCCACGCCGGTCTGAATCTCGCCGGAATTGCTGGTAGGGGCCAGTGTTCCGGCAGAGCTGTCGAAACGGTATTCAACGTAGCCAAAGGCTCCCTGGCGGGGTGTTTCCAAAGGCACATAGTTCATCTTTACCTTGCTGGTACCCAGTGCTGCCCAGTACACCGACAGATTGGTTAGGGGCGCAAAGTTTTCAGCTGTCAGCCAGTAGCGGATCGTAATCTCACCGTAGGGGACCGACGTAGTACCCTCATTGTAGAGCTTCAGATAGGGACGAATGGTGTTATTGGTTGTTTGGTTATTGTCGCCGTCCCGGTGATAAACGCTCAGCCGATCCGTAGGAACAGGAGCCGTTACGGTTACCGTCACATTCGTGACAGGGCTGATGCAGGGGCCTGCTTTACAAACAACCGAGTAGCTGAACGTACCGGTAGCTGATGCCGATACGGGTAACGATGTTTCCCCATCAACACCGTTCCAGTTGACGGTTCCGGCGCAGTTCGTTACGGTCAGCGCAGCGTTGGGTGTACCCTGCGTTAGCGTCAGGCTGCTCACGTCGGGAGCCGAGGGCGGGGTGTTCACGGTCAAGCCAAAAGCGGTCGACGTCAGGCTGTTGAAGCCGGAAACGACGACGCTGTATGAACCGGCGTGGCTGGGCTGAACATCGGTCAGCGAGAGCGTGGCGGAGGTTTGTCCAGTCAGCGCCACGCCGTCTTTGAACCACTGGTAGCTATCGACGGGACCAGATACGTCCACACTGGTGCTGACGGCTGCGCCCGCGCAAACGGCCGAAGCACTGGCAGGCTGCTGCGTGATGGTCAGGGGCGTACCCTGCAATTCCAATGCGCCCATGTCGACCCCCGCGCCCTGCGGTCGGTCGATGCCCAGGATATCCTGCTGTGCGAACTGCCCCGCAATGCCACTGCCCGCATTGAGAGCCGGGCTGATAGGCGCAAGCCGGAAATCGCCGTTGGCAGCATCGACAAACTGAGGGTCTTTACCAACGATGTTTTGCTCACCGGTGAAGTAGCCATTGTTGAAATTGCTGAACGTCAGATTATTGTTGTGCTGAACGTCCTGACTGCCCGTTACGGAAGAAGGCAGTTCGCCTGGCTTGCCATAGAATATATTATTGTAAATGCGCGCGCCACGGGAGCCCTGCATAATGAACTCATTATCGATGCCAATCCCAAACGGCCCATCGCTCTGCCCGTTCTGGTAGGTGGTGTTGTTAATGACCAGGGCATTATCGCTGTAATTGACATTGATACCACGGCCTCCGTTCAGGTAACACAGGTTGTTTTCGATCAGAATTTTACCAGTATAATCGCCAAGTGGATTTTTGATCTGCGCGGGGTTATTGGGGTTGGTGCCCCGGTTGTTGTCGAGAATAATGCCGTTGCCGTCGAAGAACCGGCAGTTGGTACCCGTACCGCCGATGTTCCAGGCAATTAAAAGCTTATTCCCATAACTGCGATTTTTGCGAATGATAATGCGCGGGGCCGTCGAATTATTGTCGTAATTCCAGGCGTTGATGATATTGATGCCGCTGGTGCCGTACACGCTGTACCACGAGTTGTTGTACACCACGTTGTTCTCGATAGTGACGTAGTCGCACTCGCTCCCGCCAATACCCTGACCCGCGCAATCGTGCACCGTGTTATTGGCGATTACGATGTGGTGAGGACGCAGAAGATCTCCCTGACTGCCGACGATGGACATGCCGTTGCCGTTGAAGCGGGCGATGGGTGTAGCCGTGGGGCTGGGACCTTCGCAGGCACCGGGCTGGGCCTGCGCCTGCGCCAGAGTTATGTTGGCGTTGTTACCTTCTACCTCGAACCCCTGAATGCGAACGTACGCGGCCGCCGGCAAAATCCGAAACCCGTCGAAGTTACTGTTGCCCAGCGCTACCACGGGCTTGTCAGATTTATAGGGCATAAATACGATAGGCCTGGTTGGCGTACCGGTGCGCTGAATACCCACGACAAACTGGCTGGTGCTCGTGTAGCGCCCCGCCATCACGAAAACGGTATCGCCCGGAGCTACCCGGTCGGCCGCCTTCTGGATGGTATTGAACGGCTGAGCCTCCGTACCGGCGGTGTTGGCAGCCGACGCGGCCGCACTGACGTACCAGTTTCGGGTGCTGGTATACGTCGGCGGATAGACCGTAACACTGGTGTTGTTGTTGCCCTGTATGGCTGTGAAGCCGGCCGAGTTCGTGATCACGGCCCGGAACTGACGGCTCTGACCGTTTGCGGGTACGTCGGGGAGGGTGTACGTCAGGGAGTAGGGGGCCGAGGTTACCTCGCCTATTTTGCTGAACGCACCGAATGATGTCGACGAATAATACTCAACCTTAGTAATCGTGGTACCCGCCGGTGTGCTGGCGTTGACTTTAATGTTTAATGCGGTTCCAGCAAAGTACGACGAGTTGTACTGGGGAAAGGTCATCGACACCGTTGGCGGTGCTCCAAATACTACCGTTGCCTGGACGGTTGCCGTGCAGCCGTTGGAGGCCGTGCCCGTTACCGAATACGTTGAAGCCGTATTTACCGTAATGGCGGTGGTGCTGGCCCCGTTGCTCCACTGATAGGTAGTAGCGCCCGATGCCGTTAACGTAACGCTGCTGCCTGTGGTTGCTGTCAGGCTGGGCGTGGCCGCCAGGGTAATCGAGGGTGCTGTGTTATCCAGCTCGACAGTGGCCGTAGCCACGGCCGTATTTCCGCTTGTTCCCGTAACGATCACCGAGTACGTACCGCCCTGGCTAACGACGGCCTGATTGGACGTGCCAATCTGAGTAGCCCCGGCCGAGAAAGCATAGGAACTGCCCCCTCCGGCTGTCAACGTGACGCTGGGCGTAGCGCAGGTAAGCGTAGCCGAGCTCGGTGTAAGTGTTGCCACGGGTGCGATTTGGTCATAGCCCACGGTAGCGCTGGCCGATGCCGTACAGCCCTGGGGCGAAGTAGCCGTAACAGAATACAAACCGGCTGCACCCACCACCAGTGTGGTATTGGTCGAGTT
This sequence comes from Fibrisoma montanum, assembly GCF_003583365.1. Taxonomy (GTDB): domain Bacteria; phylum Bacteroidota; class Bacteroidia; order Cytophagales; family Spirosomataceae; genus Fibrisoma; species Fibrisoma montanum. The sequence continues at coordinate 535,946 of NZ_QXED01000001.1, read as the reverse complement.
ATCGGACCAGCGCAGGTCGGCAACCGATGTGGCAGCGGTCAAGGTCAGGCTGGGGTTGGCCGCTGTTAGCAATCCGTTCTGGGGGCTGATGCTGACGGTAGGCAGTGAATTTACGGTCAGGCTGAAGGCAGAGGAGGTCAGGCTGTTAAAACCGGTGACAACCACCTTGTAGGCTCCGGCGTCGCCGGCCTGTGCATTAGTCAGTGAGAGGGTAGCCGTCGTTTGACCGGTGACCGGAGCCTCGTCTTTAAACCACTGGTAGCTGGTGGCGGGACCAGATACGTCCACGGTGGTCCTGACGGCCGCGCCCGCGCAAACGGCCGAAGCACTCTCCGGTTGTCGCGTAAAGGCAATGGGTTGTCCCTGCAATTCATATACCCCGACGTCTACGTTGCTTCCCTGCGGGCGGGCTACTCCCAGAAAATCAGTCGGTATAGCCGCTGCGTAGTCATTCGTGCCGGCGTTAACGGCTGCGCTGCCCGGCTTCAACTGAAAGTTAGCCGTAGCCGGGTCGGTCGTGGCATTGACAAACACCGCCGTTTCCGACGCAGGCGACGCTATGATGTTGTCGGATACCACAGTGCCCGTGGCCGACGTAGGCACCTGACTGACCGCATCGACCAGATACAGGTTGTTCCGGTACGTAGTTGTGGTATTAAGCCGGTTCGTCGTAAACGTGTTTTCGCCGGTAATGGGCCGGATAATGTTGTTTACGATGTTAATATCACCGGATTCCTGGGCGTAAATTTCTCCGACCGGATATTCACCCGAAGGGCCCTGGCTTTGCGAGTTCTGATAGGCCGTGTTGTTGACAATATCAGTACGCAGTCCTTTGTAAGCGTGGATGCCCGATCCACCATTGTTGTACACAATATTGTTGGCAACGAGCGTTCGGCCCGTGTATTCCTGATACCGGATCGATGAGCTGGCCTGTGAGTTTTTAAAGTCGTCGATGATGATACCGTTTCCGTCGGTGAAGTTGCAGCCAAAAGCCGGCACACGCACGAATAATTTGTTTCCGTAGCACCTGTTATTCACGACATAATTGTGATAGCCCGGTTTGGTATCGAAGTTCCAGGGGTGGAACACCGAGATGCCGCTGGTGCCGTAGACGGTATACCACGAGTTGTTATACGACGTATTCCCTTCGATGGTGATGTAGTCGGCTTCGATGGCGTTAATACCTCCGCCCCCGCAATCGTGCACGATGTTATTGACGACCTTGATGTGGTGAGGGTGGAGCGTTCCTCCGTTAACGCCCGTAATGGTGATGCCATTCCCATTGAATCTGGGCTGCACCGAGCCGGTCGGATTGGCGCAGCTGCCGGGCTGGTCGATGGCATCATTCAGGGACACATTCGCATTGTTCCCCTCAATATCCAGTCCATGAATCTCGACGTAGCTAACACCAGTCGGGATGCTAATGCCATTCCAGCCGTCAAGCTTCAGTTTGGGTCGTTCGCCCGGCAGATTGGCAATCACGACCGGGCATCCCTCCAGACCGGAACGGTACATCGTGGCCAGGTTCTGAGACGCATCTTTCAGCGTGTAGGAGGTAGGGGCCGACACGAAAAAGATCGTGTCGCCAGGCAGTGGCCGCGCGCCGTTAACACCGCTGAAAATAAGCTTTTGAAAGCTTCCCGTCGGATTCGTAACCGATTCTCCGAGGTTCGTGGTGGTCGCTGTAGACGCGCCTGCTTTGACGTAGAACTTCTTTCGTGCCGAAGCCGCGGGGCAGGTTGTTGGAAACCCATTGACCGTCCGCGACGTGGTTACGGCCGTGACGCTGTTCGAAAACGTGACCCGGGCGTACAGATCATTAAAACCCGTGTTGGGCACTGTCCAGTTGATGGTGTAAGGAGCGCTGGTCGAGGTTCCGACCACGGTTGTACTGCTGCCCGGCGAGTAGAGCAGGTCAACCTGTACCACACTGGTTCCTGAAGGTGGCGTTACGCGGATCTGAACCGGTACCTGGGTACCGTATGCGAACGATTGCCGAAAAAACGGATAATCGATACTTACGGACTGCGCTTGTGCAAACCCGGAAAATACCAGGAAAAAGGCCAGTAGGCAGAGCCGGTTGAGGATTGGCTGGACATTGAAGACCGGCCGGTCGAAAAATTGGGTACAGGTTAGAGACATACGTAGGCTGGTTAGGAATTAACGGAAGAGCAACACGCTGTACGACTGCGTCATTAGCTCTTCTGTATACCAGACAGCATGATTCTGAAAACCACTTACAGTACCGTAAAATTTATACTTGGTGCAACCTTAAGCGGGAAGGTAACGCAAAGGAACCAATCGGGCCGAAACCGTAACGTCAGGGCCGGATAGCTCCGACAGCAATTGAAACAAGCTGGGGAAACGTGATGTGCTGGAACCGAGTCGGCTCCCGGACCGGTCCGGGAGCCGACTCGGTTAAAGGGCCTGCCCGCCGTTGACGGATAAGACATGCCCGTTGACGAAGCCGGATTCTTCCGACGCCAGAAACCGGTAGGCATTGGCAATATCCATGGGTTCACCAATACGTCGGACAGGAATGGCGGCAACGGCCTGATTGCGGACTTCCTCGGGCATGGCATCAGTCATGTCGGTTTTAATAAAGCCGGGCGCTACGGCGTTGGCCGTAATGCCTTTGGATCCGAGCTCTTTTGCCCAACTGCGGACCATGCCGATAATCCCGGCTTTGGCAGCCGCGTAGTTGGTTTGCCCAAACGCACCGTGAACGCCGTTGATTGATGAAGTGCAGATAATCCGGCCGTATTTCTGCTCGACCATGTAAGGCACCACGGCCTTCGTGCAGTTGAACACCCCCGTCAGGTTCACGTCAATGACCTGCTGCCACTCCAGGTGCGACATTTTCAGGAGTGTCCGGTCGCGCGTGATGCCGGCGTTGTTGATCAAAATGTCGATGCGGCCGTAGCGGTCGTAGATTTCCCGGGCGGCCGCTTCAATAGCGGGTACGTCGGTGGTGCTGACGGGCATAAACTCGCACCGGAATCCCTGGTCGCGCAGGGTTTGGGCGGTTTCTTCACCAATGTCCAGCACGTCCCAGATGATGACGGTAGCGCCTTCCTGGCAAAACAGTTCGGCGGCTGCGCGGCCGATGCCGCGGGCCGCTCCGGTAATGATGGCAATTCGATTCTGTAATCCTGGCATTTGGTTAATTGACTTGATTGAATAACTACTACGTGTGGCCGCTATAGAACGACAACGGCTTTGCCCGTAACGCGTCGGTCCATCAGTGCCCGGAGGGCGTCGGGGGCTTCGGCAAGGGAGTACCGGCCATGGAGATGCTGTTTGAGCTGACCGCTGGCAATCCATTGCAGAATCTCCTGGAAGTTCTGCCGGCTCTGCTTCGTTTCCCGCTGGGCAAAGGCCCCCCAGAACACCCCGACAAGAGAAGCGCCTTTCAGCAGCGGCAGGTTAAGCGGAATGCTGGGAATGACACCACCCGCAAAGCCTACAACCAGATAGCGCCCTCGCCACGCCAGCGACCGGACGGCGGGCTCGGCATACTGGTCACCAACGGGATCGTAAACGACATCGACACCATTGCCGCCCGTAAGTTCCTTCACCCGTTCCCGCAGGTCATCGGTGGTGTAGTTGATGGTTTCGGCAGCGCCCAGAGTCCGGCAAACGGCCAGTTTTTCGTCGCTCGACGCGGCCGCTATGACGCGGGCGCCCATCAGCACACCCAGTTGCACGGCGGCCAGCCCTACGCCACCGGCCGCTCCCAGAACCAGCAGCGTTTCGCCGGGCTGGAGGTTGGCCCGGTCCTTCAGCGCGTGATACGACGTACCGTAGGTATACATGGTCGACGCGGCCGTTACGAAATCCATACCGTCGGGCATGGGTAACGTAGTGGCCGCGTTGGCCAGCACGTCTTCCGCAAAGCCCCCGTAGCCGGTCAGGGAAAAAACGCGGTCGCCGACGTTAAGATGCGTAACGCCCTCGCCAACTTCCTTGACAATACCCGACACCTCGCCCCCCGGCGAAAAGGGTAAGGTGGGCTTAATCTGGTACTTGTTCTGAATAATGAGCGTATCAGGGAAGTTGACCCCGCAGGCCCTGACGCTGATCACAAGCTGACCTGTCCCGGCTTTGGGCGACGGAACCTCGGTCAGCACAAGAGTTTCGGGCGGGCCATACTGCTCGCAGAGAATCGCTTTCAAGAGATACTGGTTTAGTGAGGTAGATCGGGCAATTGACCGGCTGAATGCAGCAGGGAAGTACGGTCAGAGATGCCCCTTCTTCATTTCCTTCGTGGCATAATCAACAGCACGGGCCGTCAGGGCCATGTACGTCAGCGAAGGGTTCTGGCAGGCCGATGAGGTCATGCTGGCGCCATCCGTCACAAACACGTTTTTGACCGAATGCACCTGGTTCCACTTATTCAGGACCGACGTTTTTGGATCCTTACCCATCCGGGCCGTTCCCATTTCATGAATCGCCAGGCCCGGTGGCTGGTGGTTGTCGAAGGCAGCGGTTACCCGTACGCCCGCGGCTTCCAGCATGGCTTTGCCCTGCTCAATAGCGTCGGCGGTCATTCGGTCCTCGTTCTCGCCCCAGCTACAGTCAATATCGAGGGTTGGCATACCCCACTGGTCTTTTTTGTCGGGGTTGAGCCGGACGTGATTTTCGAACCGGGGTAGCATCTCGCCCATCGCCGTCAGACTGAAAGTCCACGCGCCCGGTTGAGTCAGCGACTCCTTGAACTCCGCCCCGAAACCTTCCATGCCGTTTCCACGGCCCCAGCCTTCCCGGCTGGCCCCGGCGGCATAGGCGTAGCCGCGTACGAAGTCGCTTTGTTTGTCGTTCAGGACGTTGCGAAAGCGCGGTACGTAGGTTCCCGTCGGACGGCGACCGTAGTAATACATGTTGTCGAACTCCGGGCCTTCGTAGACGCCGGCGATACGGCCCCGGTAGTTATGGTCCATGAGGTAGTGCCCCAGAACCCCGCTGTCGTTGCCCAGGCCGTTGGGGAAGCGGTTCGACGTAGAATTGAGCAGAATCAGGGTGGAATTCAACGTAGCGGCATTGACGAAGATGACGCGGGCGTAGTACTCGCTGATTTCTTTGGTGTTGGTATCGATCACCCGCACACCCATTGCCTTGCCTTTCGCATCGTCATAGATAATGGAGTGTACCACCGAAAACGGGCGGATGGTCAGCTTGCCGGTTTTGGCAGCCGCGGGCAACGTAGCCGAGTTGCTGCTGAAGTACGCACCAAACAGACAGCCCCGGGCGCACCAGTTGCGGGCCTGGCAGTCGGCCCGGCCGAGGTCGGTATGGATTTTCTGCGCTTTCGACAGGTTGGCCGTCCGGCTGATGATCAGGTGCCGATCCGGAAACTGCTTTTTCCAGGTGTCGCGGACGTGTTTTTCGAGGCAGAACATCTCGAAGGGCGGCAGAAACTCACCATCGGGCAGGGTCGACAAGCCGTCTTTATTGCCACTGATACCGGCAAACCGCTCCACGTAGCTGTACCAGGGGGCGAGTTCCTCGTAGCGAATCGGCCAGTCGACACCGTGCCCATCCCTGGCGTTATCCTCAAAATTGAACGACGCCCACCGCTGCGTCCAGCGGGCCCACAGCAGTGATTTTCCGCCGACCTGATACCCGCGTATCCAGTCAAAAGGCTTGACCTGCTGGTACGGATGGTCGGCGTCGTTGATGAAAAAGTGGCCAGAATATTCGTTGAAGGCGTAACCTACCTGGCTCTGAACCGGGCTTTGCGCCAGCTTGTCGACCGGATAGCGACCCCGGTGCGTCAGTTCCCAGGGGCTCGACATCGTAGTAGGGTAATCCTTTACGTGTTCGACAGGGCGACCGCGTTCCAGCACAAGCGTTCGCAGGCCTTTCTGGGTGAGTTCTTTGGCGGCCCAGCCACCGCTGATACCGGAACCAATCACAATGGCATCGTACGTGCGCTGAGCTGTGGCGTCGATGTTGATGTTCATAAGGCAGGAGTAGGAGTCAGGCCAAAGTTAACCGATGCGGCTTAAATTCGAGCATGAACCCTGGCGACCTGACCTTTTCAAAGATTTTTTTGCAGTTTGTAAATTATATATAAAAAGTAAGTATACTTGCGCGCAGTATAACAATACCGCTAATTTGTTGCACAAACCCTTGTGGCACGTTCTCTTAACCTTATTTGTTATTTTTGTAAAAATGATACGGGGCGAAAGCCCCTTTTTTCAAATGGAGACTCGTTTCGTTGAAAAAGCAACCAATGCTATCGCCGACAAGTACCGCCTGTCTATCCTGATGGAACTGTCGCGGAAAGGTAGTTTGACCAATACCGACATCCAGGAAATGACGGGGCTCTCGCAGCCGTGCGTTTCTCACCATGTCAAGTTACTGACCGATAGCGGACTAGTTAATGCGCAGAAGGAAGGCAGAAATTTACATCTGACCCTCAATAAAGAATCACTGCAGCAGTTGTCGGGCTTCCTGAACGACCTGGCGTAAAAAATTTTTACGAATACATCCAAACTTTTAAATATTTGGTTGTGTTTTTCACCCAGAACCATTCAAAATAATCATCTCTATGGCTTCAATACTGTTCTCAGAGACTCAACTGGGTAATCTAACGCTACAGAACCACGTGGCTATGGCCCCGATGACCCGTAACCGGGCAACGGCCAATCACATTCCGACCGACATCATGGTGACGTACTACGCGCAGCGGGCGTCGATCGGCCTGATCATCACCGAAGGCACAGCGCCCTCGCCCAACGGCGAAGGATACGCACGGATTCCGGGCATTCATAGTGCGGCACAGGTCGCGGCCTGGAAAAAAGTGACCGACGCGGTTCATGAAAAAGGGGGTAAGATTTTCGTACAGCTGATGCACACGGGACGTATCAGCCACCACACGCATCTGGCTGGAAACGCCGAGGTTGTGGCGCCATCAGCCATTGCTGCCGCCGGCGAAATCTACACCGATGAGCAGGGTATGCAGCCGCACCCGACCCCCCGCGAACTGACGACCGAGGAGGTGAAAGCAACCATTCAGGAGTTTGTCAGCGCGTCGCAGAACGCCATTGACGCTGGTTTCGACGGCGTAGAACTGCACGGGGCCAACGGCTATTTGATCGAACAGTTTATCAGCCCTGACTCGAATCAGCGCACCGATGAATACGGTGGCTCAATCGAAAACCGCAGCCGCTTCCTGCTCGACATCGCCGAAGCGGCCGGTAACGCGATCGGCTTCGACAAAGTAGGCGTTCGCCTGTCACCATACGGGGTATTTAACGACATCAAACCCTACGCCGACGTCGATCAGACGTATTACTACATCACCGAAAAACTGAATGCGCTGGGCGTGGTGTACATCCACCTGGTCGATCACTCGTCGATGGGTGCACCGATTGTTCCGGATGCGGTTGTTGAGGGGATTCGGGAACGCTTCAACGGCGCCCTGATTCTGAGTGGAGGCTACGATGCCGAGCGGGCCGAAGCCGTACTGCAGAGCGGTAAAGCGGATCTGGTAGCGTTCGGACGGCCGGCACTGGCCAACCCTGATTTTGTGGAGCGCCTGAAAACGGGTGCCGATCTGAACCAGCCGGATTTCACTACGTTCTACACCCCCGGCGAAAAAGGATACATCGATTATCCCGTGCTGGAAGAGGTGAATGGATAAGTAGGGGAGGAAAGGGAAGAAGGGGACGAGGGGAAATAAAGGGAACAGCAACAGACCCTTTTCTCCCTTTCGTCCCCTTCTTCCCTTTCCTCCTTTTTATACCAACACCGCCTTTAGAGCCTGCTCCAGGATGAGTCGGCCGTCGGTATTGCCGAGGGCGGGGTCGGCGGCCCGTTCGGGGTGCGGCATCATGCCGAATACGTTTTTGGTTTCGTTGGTTACACCGGCGATGTTCTCGACGCTGCCGTTGCAGTTGGCCGCATCGGTAATTTCACCGGCTTCATTGCAGTACCGGAAGAGTACCTGCCCGTTGTCGTTCAGGCGCTTTAACGTATCGGCATCGGCAAAGTAGCGACCTTCACCGTGGGCAATCGGGATTTTATACGCCGGTTTGTCCAGCCCGGCCGTCAGCAACGCGTCCCTCGACTGCGGAGCCAGGTGAACGTTTTTACAGATGTACTGCTGGTTGGTATTCCGGAGCAGCACACCCGGCACGAGCCGCGCTTCGGCCAGAATCTGGAATCCGTTGCAGATACCCAGCAGGTAACCGCCCCGGTTGGCGTGGGCGATCACTTCGTTCATAATAGGTGAGAAGCGAGCCACCGCACCCGTGCGCAGGTAGTCGCCGTAGGAGAATCCACCCGGCAAGATGATAAAATCACTCCCCTGCAGATCGTGGTCTTTGTGCCAGAGCTTGACAACATGCTGACCCATCAGTTCCAACGTGTCCACGGCATCCTGATCGCAGTTTGAACCGGGAAAAACAACAACGCCAAATTTCATTGGTGAACGAGCGAAAAAGTGAATGCATGAACGGCTGAGGTTCGCCGTTTACGCATGGTTTACAAAGATACAAACTTTATTTCACCTCCATGACCTGCCCCGCTGAGGTGGCTTTACCGCGCTCGAACGTCAGGTCGATCCGGCCCAGATAAATGCCCCCGAAACCAACCTGATTGATCAGCGTGGGTTTGCCGTCGGGGTTGTTGACCGTAACGGGCGCTTCCAGGAACGTGTGGGTATGACCGCCGATGATGAGGTCGATGTTCCGGGTTTTGGCCGCCAGTACGTTGTCCGATACGGTGTCATCGTTGTATTTGAAGCCCAGGTGCGACAGGCAGATGACGTAATCGCACTTTTCGCTGGTCCGGAGCCGGGCCGCTACGTCGTTACCCATTTCAACGGGATCGAGGTACTTCGTTTCCTTATACATCGCTTTGGGAATCAGGCCCGCCGGCTGGATACCCAGCCCGAATACGCCAATCCGCACCCCGTCTTTTGTGAAGATGGCAGAAGGCTGCGTGCGGCCATCCATGACCGTGTTCTTGAAGTCGTAGTTGGCAATCAGGAACGGGAAACCGGCTTTGGCGAACTGATCGCGCATGTTGTCGATACCCCCGTCGAAATCATGGTTACCGATGGTGCCCGCGTCGTAGCCCAGTCGCTTCATGGCCAGGATCTCCGGCTCGCCTTTGTACAGGTTGAAATACGGCGTTCCCTGGAAAATGTCGCCCGCGTCGAACAGCAGGACGTTTTTCTGCTCCTGCCGGATGCGTTCGACCAGCGACATCCGCCGGGCCACGCCCCCTTTGCCCGCGTTCCGGCCGGCATCCAGCGGAAACGGGTCCAGCCGGCTGTGTACGTCGTTGGTGTGCAGAATGGTCAGTTGGGTGGTTTTCCCTTTAGCGAGTGCCTCGGGTGCGGTGGCCCCGATCACGGCGGCCGTGCCGAGCAGTTTCAGAAACTGGCGTCTATTTGATTGTAATGCGTCCATCCGTCGTGGGAGTTATGGGTTGACCGGATTTGCCTTGCTGCCGGAAATAATCGATCAGGGCATCGCGGATGAGGTAATTTATATCGTCGCGCCTGACCGGATTTTTCAGAAATCCGGAATTGTCGCCCCCTTCGGCTACATAATCACTCATCGCTACCGTATAGGTCTCATTGGGCTGAATCGTCCGGCCGTTGGTCAGCGTAGCGGATTGTACTTTGCCGTCGTGGATGGTCGCCCGCACACCCCCGACAACCAGCTTGTTGCCGTCGGCAAAGTGGTTGAGCAGTTGCATCAGCATATCGCCCGTCAGAGTCAATACAACGAGCTTATTGTCAAACGGCATCACTTCGTAGACGCCACCGATGGTGATGTTTCCGGCGGGCAGGTTGTTGCGGATACCGCCAAAGTTCAGATGCGATACGTCGATCGGTTTGCCGTACTTCTGCGTGGCCTGCTGGAGGAGGGCATCCGTCAGCAGGTCGTTGAGCGGCCCGTTGGGCTGGCCTTTCTCAATCGGACCGGTCGAGCGGGCCAGTACCTCGTTCATGGTCTGGTCGAGTTTCTGCCGGTATGGTTGCAGAAAGCCGGTCAGGTCCGGGTCAGCTCTGGCCGTAACGGAATCGACCTCGATGCGGTTGGCGGATTGCTGCGCCAGGTGGTAACTGGACTGGCAGGCCGTCAGGACTGTCAGCAGGAGCAGAACCGGAGCAAATTGTCTGGATATCATTGCAGGAGTTTACGGTTACTCGGTAGGTAGGCGTCGAACGCCAAATAAGCCAATATTGGTGTTTATGGTCAGAGCGCCGGGTGCCGACCCGAGGCTGGAAGTGGTCCATTCGCGGCCGGGGCGGATGGTCTGCCAGTTGCCGGCGCCGGTGCGTATCTGCACGGGCAGTGCAAAGTCCTGGACGTTCGCCACCCAGCGGTGCCGGATTGACCAATCGTTGGCCTCGGTCCGAACGACCTGGTACTCCAGCACCGGCAGTTCGGCGTGGCGCAGGTACTGATTGAACAACGGTTTCAGGTCAGCGCCGGTTCGTTTGGTCAGGAAATCAATCACCTCATCGGTGTAGACGATCGACAGTTTTTTCTCGGTAGCCAGGGCTTTGATGGCCGCGAACCAGGTCGCGTCGTTGTTGACGGCATGACGCAGCGTGTGCAGCATCCAGGAGCCTTTGTAGTAAATGTCGGTATCGGGCTGATCGGCATTCACGCCCAGAGGACCCAGCATCGGGTATTCGTTTCTGATCTTTGGCCGCTGGGTGTTCAGGTACGTCTGCGCCCGGGCCGCTCCCTGCGTACACTCCATATAGAGTGCTTCGGCGTAGGTCGTAAACGCTTCGTGAATCCACATTTCGGCGTGGTCGGCGCAACTCAGGCTATTGCCAAAGTACTCGTGCCCGCTTTCGTGGATGATGATAAAGTCGAAGTTGAAGGGGGTATTCTGGTACTTGTTTCCGTAAGCGATTGCGCTCTGGTGTTCCATGCCCCAGTACGGCGTCTCGACGAGTGCATAACCGTCCCGCCAGAACGGGTACTTGCCGAAGTACTGTTCGTAGCAGGCCAGCATGCCTTTCACCTGCTCGAAATGGGTTTTGGCCTTGCCGAGGTTGACGGGCAGGACGTAGTAGTCGAGTTGCAGCCGCTGGCCGTCGGGACTGCGGTACTCGTCGGCGAAATGGGCGTAGTCGGTGATGTTGAGCGTAACGTTGTAGCTGTTGATGGGATAGTGGACAAACCAGCTCCACTCGGTCTGGTCCGGACCGACCGGCCGCTGGCCCTGCAGCAGGCCATTCGAGACGCAGGTCAGGCCGTTGGGTACGCGAACGCGGATACGCATCGAATCCGGCTCGTCGGAAAGGTGGTCTTTGCAGGGCCACCACAGGCTGGCGCCCGTGCCTTCGCAGGCGACCGTGACCCAGGGTTTATTGGTTACTGAATCGCGCTGCCAGACGAAGCCGCCATCCCAGGGCGCGTTTTTGGCCACCGTCGGACTACCCTCGTAGCTGATCGTAATCTCACGCGTCTGGCCGACCGGCTGGGCCTCGTTCATCGTGATAAAGATCGCATTGCCGTCGCGCCGGTAGGTGAGGGGTTTGCCGTTCTGCGTAATACGTCGCACCGTCATGTTCGCAAACAGATCGACCTGCATCTGCTGGAACGCGCTGACCACGCTATAGCGAATGACGTTGCTGCCTTCAATGGTCCGGCTGGTCGGATCGACGCGCAGACTCAGGTCATAGAACAGAACGTCGTAGCTGGTTCGTTCGGGCCGCAGACCACCCCGGAGCGAGTCGGCGCGGGTGTAGCGATTGGTGTCAGCCGCTGGTTGCGCACACGCGGATAAATAACAGAAGATGGCCAGAATGGCCAGGTTGACCCGTTTCATGGAATGAAAAATCGCTAACAAAGGTATGAACTCCGGCCGACTATGCCGTGAAGATAGCCGCCGGTCCGTGGCGTTTTGCCGATAGTTGCATTCCTATATTGCTGCTGTTTTAAGAACGTAACGACTTTGTTAAATCTTTCTTCATCTGCGCATAAAACTGTTGTAATGTATTCGGCCTACTTTTGCCGCTGACCGCACTGGAGCAGGCAAAACGCTAAACATAAGCAGGCGTTTTCTGCCAGATGGTCCCTGATTACGCTTTACTACCAAATTGGTGTCGCATAGTGATGCACAACGCCCGGCCGCCTGGCTGGGCGTTGTCATTGTATCAGAGCATCCGGCCCGGGAAGGTCAGCGTGGTGCGTTCGGGTTCGTAGCTGATCCGGCGGGGCCGGCTGAACCCACCGAGGCCCAGTTGCAGATTGAGCAGCCCGCCCGAGAAAGATTTGGCCGTCAGTACGGGGGTGTAGGAAAGTTTGGCCCGGATAAACCAGAAGGCGTCGGACGCCCGGTTGGGATTCCGGTCGTTACTGCCCAGCTTGAAATCCCAGACCACGCCGGCTACCGGCGCGTGGTTAACCAGCGAATAGCCTTTGTATCGTTCATCACGCCGGTCGCGGGGCAGCATGTTCAGCAGACTGTAGCCCACGTAGGGAATTACCCGGTGCCGGGGCGATTCATGAACAATGGTACCCAGACCCGCTTCAAACAGAATGGCGCTTACCTTCATGCCCCCGTTCCAGGTCTGATCGTTCTGGCTGAAGGCATCCCGAATCGTAGCGCTGTAGAGCGAGGGCTGCAGCAAGAGCACGTACTGCCGGAAAACCACATCGAAGCTATACACCAGGCCGGTCGGCGGGTTGAGCGTCCGGCTGATCCCGCCAGTTGGCTGCATGGCGCTGCCGCCCAGAAAGACCCCCAGTCCTACATCCGACTGGTGATACGTGGTCACCATGTCGGGGGTGTCGTACAGCATCTGCGCTACCTTCTGCTGCCACCGTTCCAGGGCCTGAAAACTGTTGCCGCCGTTGGTTTCCGCCCGAAACTGATTGACCTGAGCAGTTAACTCCGCGTTTGTCCGGTATTCGATCTGTTTGGCGAGGTCTTTAAAATGGCGGTCGGCTTTCAGTTCGATAAGCTTGGTTTTCATCCGACGGGCGTGTACCTCCACCAGATCGAACAGAATTTGATTGTACTGCAGGGTTTGTTCGGTACGTGCCGATTCCACCACCCACGACAGATTCCGGAACATCAGGCAGTAGGCGTCGATGATCGGACGGTTCCGGATCAGAGTGGGCTGTACGTCGTAGCCAAGCTGGTAGTAAAATTCGGAAATGCCCTGACCCGGCTGCGGGTCGCCGTGGAAGTCGCTTAGTTTCAGTCGTCGGGTTGCGCTCCAGTGCAACGTATCAATACGCTCCTGAGCCTGCACGAACAGGGGGCATATGAGTAGCACGGTCAGCAGAAACCTCATGGCCATCGTTGGGGAGAAGGTAACAGAAACGTGTAAATGTACATACAGTTTGCTCACAATGTGCTATTTATCAATTTACAGAACCGGCTGCCAGTGGCATAGCCCCAATCGTGGTTATAACGCGGTTCGGCCCCGTTGTAACTACTGAACCAATACGGAGCCAAAAAGTAAGTTGTTGGAACCAAATATGGCTATTTTGCCCGTTATTGGCGAAACAAACCGGATGGCCGCCACGTAATGAAAGACGGTCGGTCAATACCTTTCCAACATGGAGCTTCAGGACGTTGTAGCTAGCTATCAGCCTCAACTGTTTGCCCTGGCGTACCGCATGACCGGCGAAGTTGCTGTCAGCGAGGACATCGTGCAGGAGTCGTTGGTCAACTGGGTCACGGTACCCCACGAGGACGTTCAGCATCCGCAGGCGTATCTGGCAAAAATGGTGATCAACCGAAGCCTGAATCACCTGGCGGCCGTGAAACGACAGCGTGAGGCTTACCGGGGTACTTGGCTGCCGGAGCCGGTTGTCAACCAGGAGTTCCGGCAGATTGAAGCACGAATCGACGTTTCGTATGGATTCATGCTGCTGCTCGAAAAGCTGACGCCTACCGAACGGGCCGTCTTTCTGCTCAAAGAAAGCTTCGATGTGGAATACGCCGAGCTGGCCGGGCTGCTGGAACTGACCGAAGCCAACAGCCGCCAGCTGTACCACCGGGCTAAAGAGAAGCTGGCCGGCGCCAAAAAGCGCTTTCCACTCGATCCGAAGCAACAACAGGCGTTACAGCATGCGTTCCTGATGGCTAGTCATACCGGCGACATCAACCCGTTTGTGCAACTGCTTAAAGAGGATATTGTTGTTTACTCAGACGGTGGCGGTAAAGTAACGGCTGCGCTGAATCCGGTGATGGGCATCAGTCACGTTACGGCGTTCCTGAGTGGATTGGCCCGGAAAAGCTGGCCAATCCGCGATTGGCAGTTCGTTACGGTCAACGGTGGGGTAGGGGCGCTGCTCTTCAATAAAGAAACCGGTGCGCTGGACTCCGTCATGGCCGTTGATCTGGATGGCGATCAGATCAGTGCTGTCTACATCGTCCGGAATCCTGATAAGCTGCCGACGATTCCCGGAGCTGAACCCACTCGAAACCAGCAGCAAGCCTAAGAAAAAACCCGGAACGATTGCTCCGGGCTTTTCGACACGATGACAGGGGATCAGAATTGCACACCGATGTTCAGTCCCGGCCACATCCGTACCCGCGTCCCGTTGTTGGTCAACCGGTCGTATACTGACCAGCTAACCCATTTGGTGCCGATGCCTTCCGCTACGTCGAGCTGCGACACCTGTACGTTGAAGGTAGGCGTAACGGTCAGGGCAAAGCGGTTACGAAGCGGGAAGATAAAGCTGACCCGGGCCTGGTTCAGCATGTTGAGCTGGTCCCAGGTTGTATTTTCTTCGTGGATGTGATAGGCAATGGCTTCGATGCTAACCTCGTTGCGCCTGCCCATCGGCTGATTCGTACCGATACCGTAGCCGTAGCCCCAGCGGGTCTGGTTGTCGGTGGGGAGGGTGGCACCCAGCGCAAAGATGTTGTAGAACTTCCGGTTACCGCCCATCTTAAACCCAAGGTTGGCGTAGAGGGCGTCGCTGGCCCACACTTCAAACCGGCGGTACCCGTTCGGAGAGATGCTGAGCAGGCCGATCTGCGGGCCGTCGATGTCCTGCGCAATATTAATCAGGCCAATCTGTGCACCGTTTACCCGCTTGGCGATGTTAACGATACCGGCAATCTGCGGCCCATGAACCGACCGCGCTACGTTGGCGATCCCGGCAATTTGCAGACCCCGTACGCGCCCGCCGGACAGGTTAGCGATCCCGGCAAACTGAGCCCCCTGCACACTACCGGCCACTACGTTTGTAATGCCCGCGAACTGCACGCCGTGGAGCGGGCCGCCTACCAGGTTGGCAATACCGGCAAACTGCGCTCCTCTGGCTTCGTGCCGGACGGCGTTGACAATGCCCGCGAACTGCACGCCATCGACATAGTCTTTTTCGACGTTGAACAGACCACTGGCTTCGAAGCCATCGAGGGCTGCGGCATAGCTGCCGAGCGCGTTCAGCGACAAGCGGTTGCTCACTCGCCCGCTTTCGAGCCCGTTGGTACTAAGGGGCGGCACGAAGCCAATCTGAACGGCTCTGATCGGATACTGGCCTTTCATAAGTGGCTGATCGTCAATCTGCGTTGTGTCCTGAGCGATGAGCTGACCGACGGTTAAAAAAAGAGAGCTGAGGTAGAGAAATACCTTTTTCATACGTGTATTCAGGTTGTATTCGAGTGTCCATTCCGTACGCTGCTTTCAGCGTGTTTACGAACCTAAGACCACCCAACACCAGCCTACCCCCACGCCACCCCTAAAAATTTCCTGAAAATAATTGCCGCGGTTTGTCACAGACCCAGGGCGTTGCTGGTCAATGGGGTGATTACAAACAAATCAGTTGTTATGAAACCAAGAATTGAGAATCCCCAGCAAGTAGAGCCCAAAGCGTATCAGGCCATGTATGGCCTGGAAAGCTACGTCCGTCAGAGCGACATTGATCCGGTTCATCGTGAGCTGATAAAAATCCGGGCGTCGCAGCTCAATAAATGCGCCTTTTGCATTCAAATGCATACAAAGGAAGCCCGCCAGAATGGTGAAAGCGAAGAACGGATTTACGCGCTCAACGCCTGGCAGGAGTCGCCTTATTTCTCGCCCGAAGAGCGGGCTATTCTGGCGCTCACAGAACAGGTAACGTTCATCAGTGAGCAGCAGGTAACCGACGAGGTATACGATGAAGCCGTTCGGTTGCTAGGTGAGAAAAAGGTGATACAGGTAATCATGGCGATTGCGACCATTAACTCCTGGAACCGAATTGCCATCTCGGCCCGGGCTGTGCCGCAATAAAGGGTTGATTACGTAGTAACATGTCGGCAGTGGATTACATGTCTACTGCCGATCTGATTTCAGGGTATTGTCACGGTCAGACGCGCTTTTCTGGCAGGACCTACTAAAACCAGTACGGGTAAAATACTGCTAGTCAGAGTGTCACTACGTTGCCAATCTGCTCTGATTAACGAGGGCCTCAGTTGTAGTCTCAACTTTTGTAAGAGCAAGAAAGTTAAGATTATAGTTAAATAAAGAATTTCTAATTATCTTATTTAAAACCAATTTTCTCAACCTGAAAAAAAGAGACCTAAACTGAGGTTATTCACTTTTAGTAATATTCTTGTCAATAATTTCAGTCAATTCTACTGCACCTGGACCAGGCGCATCATGGTGAACAATTTTACCTGATTGATCAAATATAATATATCGAGGTATTTCTTTTAGCTTAATTCTTTTAAGAAATTTTGCATTATTATGATTAAGCACTAGAAAATTGTGCTCGTAATTATCTATCTTCTCAATACGAGAGGCCTTACTCCACTTATCTACATCTTTATCTATTGATAGATATACAAGAACAAAATTTTTGCCTTGTAGATCTTCTATTAACTTATGTGAAGCAGGCATTGAAGCTCTGCAAGGCCCGCACCAACTAGCCCAAAAATCAATGTATATTAATTTGCCTCTGTACTTTTCAATAATTTCATCTAGAGAATAAACTTGCTTATTAATGTTTACAACTTTTATATGATCTTTTATATTTTTATAATAGTTTACATCTAATAAATATTTATTAATCAACGATTTGTTCAGATTATTATCATGGTATTGTTTTTTAAAATCTATAAATTTTTTCTCAATGTCGTTCATTGATTCCCCAAAATCAATCATACGCTCCAGACTTAGAAAGCGTGCATATTTGGCCAAAGTATCATTTAAATAAAGTGGTACATTATTATATACCTCTTTAAAATCTAATGATTGTTTTGATCTTGAATAATCAGCAGGCTTTTTTAAGACATTCTTCATCAAAAATACTCCTAGTATATTTTTCGCATAAGGACTATTTATTAAACTATCATTAATAAATAAATTAGAATTCATCATGTTCATTGTTACACTGTCGTGCAAGATGTTATTAATCGAAACTAGCTTGTTGAAAAAATCTATTTGAATCTTATAAGCTTGGCTTTGAAGTAACTTCTTAGGGAATTTGCTCTCTAACTTATTGAGAAAGGCTTTATCCTGCATATAATCTATTGTCATAAGGTTAACAAGAGAATCTAATTTTTTCCTGTTAGTTTCAAGTGCATTATTTATTTTCAAAGGATATGATATGAATTTTTGATAATCATTGTTGCTTACCATCGGCACACCTTTATAATCAATAGTGAAAAAATAAGATGTTAATGAGTTTATGTGTTTTCCAAGTGATATTTTTTCTGCTTTTTTATTACAAATGTTATAAAGTTTAGTAAATGTTTTTATTGACTCATCTTGTGAAACAGATACTACTTTAACGTGATTACCAGATGAGTATAAAATTAGAGTATCTTTGTTTGATACAAAAAAGGTGTCTTCAATAGAATTTTTATGGCTGAAGAAAACAAAATCATATTCCTTTATTTTTAAAGCAAGAGTATCTTCTTTTTTATAAGAAATTTTTTGATAAATACGGTCATTAAAGAAAGTTTCTTTAATAGAAACAGATACTGGAAGAGTAGTTGCGTTTTTTACAATCACCACTAACTCATTATTTAGCGAAGGATCTCTCCTTACTTCTTCTTTAGAGCTACAGCCAATAGCTACAAATAACCCATATAAGATAATCAATCTTCTCATGTTATTTATATGAAAATGTTAGGAAATTAAGCTAGGTGATTAAATTTATTTCGCTGAATCATTACTTGAATATTGGCGAAACATAGCTAAGCCATCGAAGATGATATGGTATACTCGTAACCTTTTACAATTCGGCGAAAAAATAGCCTAAGCTATGCTTGGTCCAACCAACCAGCCAGTCCGCCGGTAGTTGTCGAGTCAGTAATTGTCTTCGCATTGAGGATGGAACAAAGTTGATTCAACAAAATAACCTGTATGGCCGTAAGATCTTCGAAGAATGACCATTTGTTCAGCTCGGTTGTATAAAGAGCTGACCTGTTTCGAGAATGAATGATTACGGTCAGAACGTCAAAGATCAACGCCAAAAGCGGTAGCTAATTTGACGTAATACTTTGCGTTAGGCGAGGAGCGGCCATTTTTCCAGGCGAAGTAGGTGCTCTGACAAACGCCAACTTGCTCGGCTACTTCAGATTGGGACAGTTTCTTTTAGTCACGTAGTTTGCGAAGAAGGTTTCCAAGCTTCATAACGGGTAAAGGTTGATCACTAAGCGATGTGAATTGTACTATAGTAACGAAATATAATACAGAAAGTGGTATAGATTAAGTAACCGTCGTTTTTTATATAGTGAGTTACTTAACGGAGCTATGTATTTGTGTTTCTGGTAGGTTATGCATGATAACAAAAAGCGCGGCTCCGTTTCCGAAGCCGCGCCATTGAGGATGTAGAAAGAAGCTTTTCCTCCTTTCTCCCTCCTCCTTTTCTCCTCTAATACCGGTACATCTCTGACTTGAACGGTCCTTCCACCTGAACGCCGATATAGTCGGCCTGCTCCTGCTCCAGCGGTTCGAGTTTCGCCCCAACGTGCGCCAAGTGCAGAGCCGCTACTTTCTCGTCCAGCTTCTTCGGCAGTACGTATACTTTGTTCTCGTACTTGTCGGCGTTCTGCCACAGCTCGAGCTGCGCCAGCGTCTGGTTCGAGAACGAGCACGACATCACAAACGACGGGTGACCCATCGCGCAGCCCAAGTTCACCAGACGACCTTCGGCCAGGACGATGATTTCTTTACCGTCGATCTCATACATGTCCACCTGCGGTTTGATCTGGCTCTTGCTATGGCCGTAGTTCTGGTTCAGCCAGGCCATGTCAATCTCGTTGTCGAAGTGACCGATGTTACACACAACGGCTTTATCCTTCATGGCCCGGAAGTGCCGATCCTTGATGATGCGGACGTTACCGGTGGCCGTTACAAAAATCTGAGCGCGGGTCACGGCTTCGTCCATCGGCACCACTTCGTAACCGTCCATAGCGGCCTGCAGAGCGCAGATCGGGTCGATTTCGGTTACCAGTACGCGGCAGCCGGCACCCCGGAGTGATTCGGCTGAGCCTTTGCCTACGTCGCCGTAGCCCGCTACAACCGCTACTTTACCCGCCAACATCAGGTCAGTAGCCCGGCGGATGGCATCCACCAGCGACTCACGGCAGCCGTATTTGTTGTCAAATTTCGACTTCGTTACCGAGTCATTTACGTTGATGGCGGGCAGGTGCAATGTACCATTCTTCATCCGCTCATACAGGCGGTGCACACCCGTCGTGGTTTCTTCCGACAAGCCCCGGATGCCTGAGATCAGTTCCGGGTACACATCGAATACCATGTTGGTCAGGTCGCCACCGTCGTCGAGGATCATGTTGAGCGGCTGGCGATCTTCGCCGAAGAACAGCGTCTGCTCGATACACCAGTTGAATTCTTCTTCGGTCATCCCTTTCCACGCATACACCGGAATACCGGCGGCTGCGATGGCGGCTGCGGCATGGTCCTGCGTCGAAAAGATATTGCACGACGACCAGGTAACGTCAGCGCCCAGTTCAACCAGCGTCTCGATCAGCACGGCCGTTTGAATCGTCATGTGGAGGCAACCGGCGATGCGGGCACCCGCCAGCGGCTTTGACGGACCGAACTCGGCGCGGAGGGCCATCAGACCGGGCATTTCGGCTTCGGCGAGCCGGATTTCCTTGCGGCCCCAGTCGGCCAGGGCGATGTCCTTAACCTTGTAAGGAACGTACGTGGAGGTTTGCATAAAAGCAGTGGTCAGTTTACAGTTCTCAGTCAGCCGTAAAGCCAGGCCGGAACCGGGTTTGTTTCCAAGTAAAATACAAAATTAAGGACTATCCGTTAGAAAGGCTAACCGTTTGATATGACACAAATTAATTAGTCGTTGTGGCGGACTTAGTCCAGTGTTCCTGAACGAAATTAGTTTACTCACAATAGCTTACACAACTCCGCAGACCGGTAGTTAAAAAATAGTTGACTTTTTCGAATTGATTATCTAATTATGTAAGCAGTTACGTAATTACTTACTAATATGGATTTCATGGCAGAACTGGCCGAACTGGCTATGGCCAGTCGGCTTCGGCGGTTGAGTGATACGTACTGGCAGGCGGTCACGACGATCTACCGCGAATCAGGGCTTGATTTTGAGGTGAAATGGGCAACGGTGTTCATCCTGATCGTACGGCAGGGGCCAATCAGCGTCATGGATATTGCCGACCGGCTGGGTATTACGCATCCGGGTGTCATTCAGGTCGTGAACGAACTGGTGCAGCGGGGGCTGATTACGTCCGAGAAGTCGGGAAAGGACAGCCGCAAGCGACTGCTGTCGCTCAGTCCGGCTGGCGAAGCGATGGTACCGAAGTTACAACCGCTCTGGGACGCGTTCGTGGCCGTAAACCGGGAGATGCTCACCAATCAGACCCATAATTTACTTCAGTCGCTTCAGGAAATGGAAGATCAGTTGGCCCAAAAACCATTTGTCAACCGGGTCCGCGACCAGCTAAATACACCAAACCATGACTAATTTTTCCATCATTCCGTACGAGCCGCGCTACCAGCCGGACTTCAAACGGCTGAACGTCGAGTGGATCAGCCGTGACTTCACGCTCGAACCCCACGACCTGGAGCAGCTGGACCACCCCGAAACGTACATTCTGCCTAATCAGGGCGCCATTTTCCTGGCCAGGCTCGACGACGAGATTGTCGGCACGGTGGCGCTCGTCAATACCGGCGAAACGGGTTTCGAACTGGCCAAAATGTCGGTGACACCCAGCGCGCAGGGCCACGGCATCGGCAAGCAGTTGTGTCTGGCTGCGCTGGAGTACGCCCGCCAGATCGGCCTGCGTACCGTGTGGCTTGAATCGAACCGACGGGCCAAAACGGCCCTGGCGCTCTACGAACGGGTCGGCTTTCGGGAGGTGCCTATGGCGCCGTCGCCCTACGCCCGCGCCGACATCCGGATGGAGATCGATTTATAGCGCTATTTCAGTACGGGTCGAACGGCTTTGGCCCAGATCTGGTAGCCGGCGGCCTGCATATGCAGGCTGTCGCCTTTGAACAGATGCCCCATTGGCTGCTGGTTGGCGCCGAGCATCGGGGTATACACATCCACAAACCGGGTGTTTCGCTTGGTGGACAGGTATTGTTTAATGAGCTGGTTCGCTTCAATGACGACTGGCTGAAACTGCCGACGCGACGGGCTGGGTTTGATGGAAATAAACACAAACGGGACACCCGGCAGGCGTTTGCGGACGTACTCGAACAAATCAACGAATCGATCGCAAGTTTGCTGAGCTGTCAGTTTGCCCGAGGCAATGTCATTTTCGCCCGCGTACAAGACAATCTGCCGGGGTTTGTAGGGCAGGATGATCCGGTCGGCGTAGTACCGGACATCGCTCAGTTCGGAGCCACCGAAACCCCGCTGCAGGACGGGTTTGCCAGGGAAATACCGGCCCAGGCTATCCCAAAGCCGGATTGACGAGCTACCCGTAAACAGAATAGGCCGCTTCGGCGGGGGCGTTTGCTGGTCCCGGGCTTCAAACGCTTTGATCTCATTCTCAAAGCGATGGGGCGTCTGAAAGACAGAAAAGAAAACAACTATGGATGAAAAGATGAGCCGAATGATCACGAACTAGTACGTTAATTTATGAGATTCCAAATGTAAATACGTCAACGACAACCCATTGCTGGTCAACCTTCTCAAGGAGAACCAGTTCTCTACGGCCACAGTTGGGGCCGCAATTAAAGGCGTAAAGAAAAGCAGCTTTTTTGGCCTCGGCGTCGTAAATGGGTGTCGAAAACCTAAAGATGAACGGAGCTCTTTCTTTACCCTCTTCATACTGATAAAGTTGGCTAATCTGTGTGTCAGATAGGAGTCTGATCGGAAAATCAACCCGAAACATATCGCTTAACTTACCAATATCAGCATACGACGGCTGTTTGACGGCCTCGAAAAGCGTAGCCCAGGCTGGGTCGTTAAGCTTCTGGCAAGCAACCGGATCTTTTTCATAGAAACATTTGTGACCTCGGTTGGCAACCAGTGACCAGGGGGTTTGAGGGTGTAAATCCTTCGCTAAAGCAACGGTGGTATTAGTAACGACAATTGATTGCTCAGGAGCAGGGTCGATACTGTTCAAAAAGGCTGAATAAACGTCATATGTTTCGTCGATGGCCTCGACTGACTGGGTAACGGGTTGGCAGGCTAATACGATTGCCAGCATTGATAGCGGCCAAAAGGAATGTATCCGCATCACTCTCATACAGAAGTTTACGGATAGATTCCTTTGGCTAAGGTATTCCACAACGTCAACCGCTACAAAAAAGGCAGTACCGTTTCCAGGCTCATGCCCCGCGACCCTTTGACGAGAATATGGGTGTCGGTCATGGGGTGGTCGATCAGCCAGTTGTGCAGCGAAAACTTATCGGGGAAATAATACGCTTTCGGCAACGCCCCGAGTGCATACTTCATATCCTGACCCGCCAGAATAACCGTATCGAACCGACCCTGCGCAATCAGTTCGCCGAGGGCTGCGTGCTCGGCGGGGCTTTCGTCGCCGAGTTCGTACATATCGCCGAGAATGACCATTTTCCGCTGGGCGGGCATGGTCATAAACTGCCGGATAGCAGCCGCCATCGAACTGGGGTTGGCATTATACGCATCCAGCAGAACCGTATTGGATCCTTTGGCAATTACCTGCGACCGGTTATTGGTCGGGTTATAATCGGCTACGGCCCGGTTGGCTTCTTCGGGCGTTACACCGAATGCCCGGCCGATTGCCAGGGCTGCGGCCATGTTCTCGAAATTGTAGCGGCCCGGCAGATGCGTCGTAATCTCGTGGTTGTCGGCGTCGCGGTAGATCACCACCGGCGTTTCCTCAATCAGCGTAGGAAGGTTATCCTGCCGGTACAGCACTACGTTGGCAAACGTCCGCTCGTGGAACATATCCATTAAAACGGGATCCTGCGCGTTGATGAATACCGTACCGCCGGATGCCGCCAGGTAATCGAACAGTTCGCCTTTGCCTTTTCGAACTCCTTCGACACCCCCAAAGCCCTCGAGATGTGCTTTGCCGACGTTCGTGATGAGCCCGTGCGTTGGCTGGGCGATGGAACAGAGCTGTTCAATTTCCTTCTGGTGGTTGGCCCCCATTTCCACCACGGCCAGTTCGTACTGTTCGGTAATGGCCAGCACCGTCAGCGGTACGCCGATGTGGTTGTTCAGGTTGCCCCGGGTGGCATAGGTCTTGTACTTCTTTGATAAGACGGCCGCAATGAGTTCTTTAGTCGTGGTTTTTCCATTGGAACCCGTCAGGCCGACGATCGGAATGGTGAGGGTCTGGCGGTGGTGCCGCGCCAGGTCCTGCAGCGCGGTCAGGCTGTTATCGACCAGCAGAAAGCGGGTTGGGTGGCGGGCCGCTACGTCGGGATCATCGACCAGCGCGTACCGTGCCCCTGATGCCAGTGCCTGTTCGGCAAACTGGTTGCCGTCGAACGTATCGCCCCGCAGGGCTACAAACAGGCAATTGGCCGTGATGGCCCGCGTATCGGTCGAAACGCCCGAACATTCTAAAAATTTATGATATACGTCGTTGATGGAAAGCATACTGGGCAAACATAAAAAGGACGATCATTCGTTTTCTCTTTGCGGGTTGGTCAGGGGCACAAAAGTCTGTCAGCGACGAGCCTCCAATCCTACCGGTTTTTGAGAAACGCCCAAAAATAGATGAAAAAGCGGTTTACTCTTCTGTTGTGTTTGCTTCCGTTCTGTATTCAGGCTCAGTCGGGTGCTCCGTCCGGGTTTGGGTTTCGCTACGATCTGACCCCCAGTGTCAGCATCGACGGCCGGATTTTGCCGAATCCATGGGTTGGCGGTCTGAACGCTACGCAGTATTCGACCGTACGCATGAACGGCGATACCCGCGAGGATCTGGTTGTTTTTGACCGTACCACCAATAAAATCAGTACGTTCATTGCGGTCGAGAATCCAGCCGGGGGCATTACCTGGCAGTATGCTCCTGAGTACGAAGCGGTGTTTCCCCTTACGGATAACTGGCTGCAACTCGTTGATTATGACATGGATGGTCGAAAAGACCTGTTTGTCAGTGGACGGGGGCAGATCTTTGTGTTCCGGAATGAATTCCAGAATGGTCGGCTGGCGTTTGCCGCTAAAGCGGATACGGTCCTGGCCGAAGGGTTCAGCAGTGTGCTGCCTCTGTACGTATCGAATTCGGATATCCCGGCCCTGACCGACTACGATGATGATGGCGATATCGACGTTCTCGCCTACGATGTTCCGGGGAGTTTTATTTCCTACTTCAGGAATATGAGTATGGAGCGCCGGCAGAAACCGGGGCTGGAATTCAAGCGAATAGGGCTGTGCTGGGGGCGTTTCAGCAGTAATCAGTTTTGCAACGACTTTACGTTTGGCCTTCAATGCGAAGGCGAGACCGGCCAGGATGTGCCCGTGAATGGAGCCCGGGTTATGCACACCGGCAATACCCTGACCATCCTGGATACCGACGGCGATGGTAAGAAAGATTTACTCCTGGGCCACGTCTCATGCCAGAACATTACCCGCTTACGGAGCGGTGGCCCTAATAATGAAAGCGCAGCCTATGTTGGATTCGACAGCCTGTTTCCGGCCCAGAATCCTGTCATCTTTCCTGCCTTTCCGGCCACCTTCTGGGAGGATGTCGACGGCGATGGTATCAAAGACCTGCTGGCGTCGCCCAACGTATCGTTCAACGAGGGCCAGTTGATGGACTTCCGGGCGTCGGGCTGGTTCTATAAAAACCAGGGAACGAATCAGCTGCCGGATTTTCGGCTGGTGCAGAAAGACTTTTTGCAGCACGACATGCTGGACTTGGGCGAAAATGCGGCCCCGGCCCTGGCCGATCTCGACGGCGACGGTGATGCTGATCTGCTCGTCGGGTACAGTGGTGAGCGCGTCGGGACTACCTACCGGGCGGGTCTGTGGTATTTCGAGAACAAGGGAACACCTGCTAAGCCCGCGTTTGAGCGTACCAGCACGGATTACCTCGGCCTTCGGCAGTCGCTGGTCCTGTCGGACGTAGTACCGGCGTTTACCGACGTGGATGGCAACGGCAGCCTGGACCTGGTGCTGACGGGCACTGGTATCAGAACTCTTGAGATTCGGGTCCTTTTCAACCAGGCCGGCCCCGGTGCAGCCGCCCGGTATGACCTGGGCTCGGCTGTTACGTGGCCAACGCCCGAAGGGGTGGGGCCCGGAGATCTGCCGACGGTCACCGACGTTGACCGCGACGGTCGGCCGGACCTGCTGATTGGAAAATCGGAAGGAACCATACAGTATTACCGGAACACCGGTACGCCCACCAGCCCGGCGCTGCAGCTACAGAACCAGCAGTTCGGTGGTTTTAGAATCGACACCGAAATACGGGCCCGGTCGCTGGTTCTGGCCGACCTGAACGGCGACCGGATCAACGAACTCGTAGCGGCCACCCACAACGGTCAGGTACGAATCTACCGGATGCCCGAACGTGCCGATCAGCCGCTGACTCTGCTCGATTCGCTGCCGGGTATCGGCCTGCCCGGCACGGGCCTGCGGGCGGCTCTGGCGGATCTGGATGGTGACCAACTGCCCGATCTGATGCTGGGTAGCCTGGCGGGCGGGGTGCGGTACCTGAAAAACACCTCGCAGAAGCAGGTCGTTACGGCGCTGCCCGGCGAGGAAATTACCCAGCCCTGGGCGTATCCAAACCCCACCAATCGCTACCTGACCGTACGGGTGCCGTACGATGGACGGATTGAGCTTGTATCGATGTCGGGGCAGCTGGTGCGGCCGTCGCAGGCGGTCCGGTCGAGCACAGAAACAATCGTCGATCTGGGAACCCTGCCCGATGGTATGTACTTCCTGCGCTTACAGACCGAAAACCGATCGGCGCGGGTGCAGAAAATAGTTGTCTGGAAGTAAGTCAAAACCTAGGCCGGGGCTTACTGGTTACTACGGGTATGGAACGAAATAACGTAACCCCCGACGGTCCAAGCCAGCAGCGCGTGGACGAGCAGACAGGCGGTCCGCAGGAAGGCATGTCGCCCCAGCATACCAACGTACCTGACAATAACTACGAAGAAGATGCCGCCGTTTATGCCGGATTGGGCGTCAACAACGAGCCTGATATCTACGATCGCCCTGACGACGAAGCGGCTGATACCATACTGTATACCGATTCGGCTACGGCGCGGCATGCGACGGACGGTGTCTCAAACGACGAAGACCTCGAGGATTTGCCCGAGGATTTGCTGGATGATGACGTATCGGACGATGAGTTGGATCGGGAGATCAGCGAACTGGCTGAAGACGAAGAAGCCGGCGGAGAACCTTATTGATCAGTATTCGGGGTTTGGTGGTCGCAGGTCTAGTCACAACGCAACCTTGGGTCATCAAACCTCGAATGATCAATTGGCCACTACAAACGGGGCGGGTTCGGCGGGCAGATAAACCGTAAAGCTGGCGCCCTGGTCCGGTTGGCTGCTGACACTCAGGTAGCCCTTGTGGTTTTCCACAACTTTCAGCACAATAGCCAGTCCAATGCCCGTGCCCTGATACTGACTCCGGCTGTGCAGCCGCTGGAAAACGGTAAAGATCTGGCTGGTGTATTTTTCCTCGAAGCCAATACCATTGTCCTCAATACTGATGGCGTAGAAAGGCTTGTCGAGGTCTGCCGGTGCCACGGTCTGTCCGGGAAGCGGACGGATGGTTTGACCTTTGATCTGCTCACAGTCGATTACTACGCGCGGAATCACACCCGGTTTCGAAAACTTGAGGGCATTGCTGAGCAGGTTCTGCAACACCTGCCGAAGCTGCATGGCATCGCCCGTCACGATGGGCAGCGTGGTACTGTTCACCTCCGCCCGTTTTTCCTGAATGACCGTTTCGAGGTCGCCCAGTACGTCGTTCAGTATATTCTGCAGGTTGACGCGTTGGAACGGTGCCTTCTTCGAAGCCAGCCGCGAGTACGCCAGCAAATCCTGAATGAGTACGTTCATGCGCTGGGCCGCCGACTGCATCCGGTTCAGCAACGCCGTATTTTCGGTACCGATCTCCGTATGACTCTGAAGAATGTTGCCGAAGGTCGTAATCTTCCGCAACGGCTCCTGCAGGTCATGCGACGCTACGTAGGCGAATTGTTCGAGATTTTTATTCGACTGCTGTAGTTCATCAATGGTATGCCGGAGCTGATGTTCGTAACGCTTGGCCGGTGTAATATCCAGAAAGTTGACCAGCACACCATCGCCCAGCTTACTAACCGATACGTTGAACCAGGTATCAGTCGAGTCCATATAAACCTCCTGATGCCAGGGCGTTCCGGTGGTGGCCGTTTTTACATACGTCCGAAACAGATCATGGCCGGCGTTGCCGGGTTTTGCCCGTTCCGGATACCGTTCGAGTAGGGTGTAGTTGGTCAGATCGGCTTCGGTCTGCTGCGTCATGGCCAGAGCGGCCGGGTTCCAGCGTGTCGCCCGGAAGTCGCAGGGCTGGCCGGACTCATCCCGGATGATCTGGTAGCAGACAACGCCGTTCAGCGATCCGTTCAGAATATTGTCCAGCAGTTCAGATTGTTCCAGAGCTGCCAGAGCCGCTTTTTTCAATGCCGTGATGTCGGCAAACGAAATAGCCGTCCCGTCGCCGTATTTCTGGAACGTCAGTTCGAACCAGCGTTCCTGCGTACCATATACTGGGAAATTGACCTGCGTACGGGCGATTTCGCCGGTATCGACAACGCGTCGGGCATAAACCCATAATTCGTTTCGGAAGGTCGGCGAGAAGAGGTCAGAAGCGGTCCGGTTCAGCATGCTCGCTTCGGTCATACCGATCAGTTCTTCAGCCTGTTGGTTAGCCAATGTCAGCCGAAAGTCCTGAATATCACCTTTTGCGTTACGCAGGCACTCGAACAGCATGATCCCGTTGCCATAAAAATTCAGGGCAGCTCTCAATACAGCCGGATCAGCGGTGGGAATAGTGGAGGAGCCTTTCATAACTTCATTCGTTGAGCTAGATACTTACCGTTCGGCAAAGTAACTACTAATCATAACGCCCGTTATTTTATATTGTTTAATCAACTGAAAGCCAGTTAGTAAACGTATATACATCTTTTTTTGACGCGTAAAATTATTCAAAACGGTCTATTCAAAGTGCTTTAGCAGCCAGTCTATCAATCTTATTGAGTAAAGGTGCTACTATAACGAATACATTGTCAGTGTATTTTCTACAAAAGCAGTGCCATTTTTTTAAATCCCAAGTTGGTCTGAGGGCTGGACGAGGTCAAGTGGATGTGGGTACAATTTGGCGAGCTTCGGGACCAGAAATTTTTTTGTAGCGTTCCCCAACGCCCGGGTTCGCTTGCGCGGTTTTCCCAGGACCCGACCCTTTTTAGTAGATTGCGCCTTCAATCAGATACCATTGGCCTGAATTGGCTGAAATCGCTACTCATTGCCACCCATCATTTGTGAAGTTTACCATTTCCAGATCCACTATTATTTTTCTGACATTAGCTCTGCTGGGATGCTGGGCAATGGATGTTTTGCTGATTACTCTAAAGGGCGAAAATGCCGCGCCTGTTGCAGTCTGGCTGCAAGGGGCAGATAGGCAGTCGTTGACTCATGTAGAGATATACCGTGTTTCGATTAGCCGGAAAGTTGAGCCGTTTACGAAACGTACGGCGGTTGGGGCAAACCTGCTGCGTGTGGAACCCACCAGTAGTCAAAACTATTACCGGAGCATTCGATTAGCGTTACCGACTCAACAGAAACCGACGTTCGATGCCGTAATCGTTTCAGTTGGGGCAAAATCATTTCGTTACGCAAGCGAGAAGATACGTACGGACTGGCGCCTGGTTGACTCGACGGCCAGTACCGTGGTGTTCGAAACGCCCGGCGACCTATACTTTTCTCCCTCACGACTGCCTGTTTTCAATGCCGTGCTCAACTGGAAGGGCGATGGCGCGCTGATCCGGACGCTGCTGATGAATAGCGGTCATTTAACGTTCCTGCTTATCCTGCTGATCGTTGCCCAGCGGCTTCCGCTGACCCGCTGGGCAACCTGGTTTCAGACCTGGCTGGAGGCTGATTCCCGGCGACCCCGGCGGTTGACGGTAGGATTGATAGCCGGACTGACTATCCTGCGTTATCCGTTCGAGTTGAACCCGGTCACTACCGGACTTGATCCCTCCTGGATACTTGGTCTGAATTGGGCCTATGCGAACGGACTTACCTGGGGGCAGGATGTCGTATTTACTTATGGGCCTTTGTTCTGGCTGCTGTATCCATCGCTGATTCTCCCTTCATCAGTCCTGATCCTGGCGGCTGGTCTGACGCTCGTGCTGACAGTATACGCCCTGGGCGTGCTTGTCGACCAGCTGGTTGACGCGGTCCGCAGCCAGACCATGTCGGTATTCGTAGGGTTCATTATACTGTGGTTGCTGGCCTTCGTCGAATACAATCTCCTCGATATCATAACGGTAGCTTGTCTGGTGGTGCTTACCCGACCTATCAGGGGGCGGTTCAACGGCCAGGTTTTGCCGGTCCTGCTCATTCTGGCCATCATTTCGTTAATCAAACTGAGCTACCTGGCCATATCATTCGCCTTGCTGATCTTCTATACAGGCCTGGCTATCCGTAACCGTCGGATGCAACTGGTGCCTATCGCGTGGCTTGGATTTGGGTTTTCTTTACTCACGCTCTGGATGCTCTCCGGGCAGCCGCTCGCCAATCTCGGGCCGTTCCTGACCCGGGCGTACCAGATTGCTCAGGGGTATTCAGAAGCCATGTCTACACCTATCTGGAACGAGGAGATATCCGTGTTGGGCAATCTGGTCGAGCTAAGGATATTGGTCGTTGCTGCGGTGTCAATGCTGGTACTGGGTATCGTATTCCTCACTACGCCCGTTCGAAGCCGATTGTGGGTGTGTTTATTGCTTAGTTCGCCCATTGTCTTTCTGGCTTTCAAAGAAGGATTTGTCCGCTACGACCGGGTGCATTTCGTTTTGTTCTTCTCTCAATGGCTGCTGATTTTATTAGCCTACCGATTGGTGCTGACGCCGGACAAACGCCCCCGTTTCCCTGGTTTAAATTGGGTCTGGTTGGGCTCCCTGCTGGTCTGTCTGATTATCCTGCCCGTTAAATGGCCTGCCTATGGCGCAGATCTTCTGAACGTATTGGATGCCGGGGTACGCGCTCAGACGCTCCAGCGGGCAACTCAGGCCATACGGTCACAACTTAAAATCGACGCCGGTACGCAGGACGTGTTTCAGCGGAAACTACCCGTTGACGTAATGCCGTACAACATTGCGCTGCTGTACGCATACGGTGCCAACTGGAAGCCCCGCCCGATCATGCAGTCGTATGCGGCTTACGCCGGGCCGCTGGATTCACTGAATGCCAGCTACAATAAAAGTAAAAAAGCCCCTCCGTATCTGCTATACTCGTTTACATCAATTGACGATCAATATCCGTTTTTCGATGAGCCGTTGACGCTCCCGACGCTTTTGAGCGACTACGAGATTGCAAGCGCCGATACAGCGTCGGCTGACACAGCGTCTTATCTCTTGCTGCGTCGAAAACTGACCCCGACCGCCGAAACGTATTCCAGGCTGGGTCGGCAGCAGGTGAGCCTGGGGCAACCGGCTCTGGTTCCAAAAAAAACAAACCAATTCACCTACGTCAAAGCCCGGGTCAATTTATCGCTGTGGGGAAAGCTGCTCAATTTCGTTTACAAAATTCCCCCTCTGCACATCAGCATTGAGCCGTTGGGCGATACGCAACCGGTGCGCTACGACCTGAACCGGCAAACCGCCCCGGATGGCCTATTGGTGTCCCACCATGTGCAGAACCTGAAGGAAGCCGCTAAACTTTGGTCGGCGCAGACCCCGGCAAACGTACGGACGATACGTTTCGTGGGGAATGGGCTGATCTACGAAAGCCCGATTCAGATTGAATTTGTCGGGGTCAGCCGCTAGAAGTGCCGGAAACATGGATATTAGAACCGTCCATAAGAAGCATAATCTGTTAAGGCAATAGAGGGGGAGAGTAGCAGATAAGAAAATCTACATCGATGATTTGTTGAGGCTGTACCCCGGCTAATAGTTCAGTGTTTCAGGTTGACTATTGGCTTAACTTGGTATAGATAGAACTACGTGGGTGGTTCCCTAACCTTTTTATTTACTGTCTTAAGATTGTGTGCATACAGTATCCAGAAACGAATTAATAATCCATAATCTTTAAATACTACAAATTATATATCTTTAGTAGAATAAAAAAACGTGTGTCATTTGTGTACGATGTGTACCAATTCTGTAGAAAAAGATCCTCAACTACAATAGCTCTCCTATGGAATAATGCAGATCCTTTTGACTAAGTAAGATTATTGGTGATTATGCGAATTAGCTGGTAGATAGCTATAAATGAACATTCCTGAGCAGTATACGTAAGCAAGGGTAGCTATGTGTATTTGTACTTAAAGGATTGGCCACTCATTTGCAGGTAGTGGGCTATTACCTGCCCATCAAGGCAACAAGAGCAACAACTTAAAAAGATACAATATGCGCCAGTCACTTATTCTCCTGTGTGTTGTATTTGGCGTTCTGGCCTGTTTCATTGGCTACTGTGCTGCACTCATTGATTGGGTGCAGGATATTCGCTCGGGTTTGTATCAAACCAACTACCGGGAAGCCTTCTGGGAAACAGTTGCCTTGCTCGCATACAACGTACTGGCCGTTAAATTCCTGGCCAGTAAAGTCCTGTTGGACTTTACCAACCCAACTAAATAATTCGTCCATTCACTTCGTTTGTACACTCATCCTATGTTTACTCAACAAGCTCCGATCCCTTCATCACTGCACATCCCTGGGTACCGACATCTCCGAAACGCTCAACCCATTGAGCGGTTGGAGGCAACCGGCAACTACACGTTCATCTTTTTTCGGGGCAATCCCAAACCCATCCTGACGAGTCAAACCCTGAAGTACTTTGAAGATCAGCTAACCGATTACATACGCGTCAGTAAGTCAGCTCTTATCAATCCTGACTTCATCGAAAAGGTAATTCGCTACGATGCCAAAACGGTGTGTGTACAACTCATCGGTGGCCATCAGGTAGCCTTGTCACGCCGACGTATCATAGAGGTCATGGAGCGGATTCAATGCCTACCTCACATTAAACCCTCCGTCTTTGTTCATTCCAAAGCTCACTAGACCCTGCCCGCATGATGCACCGTTTACGACACCTCTTACTCCTGGCAATCCCTCTGTGGCTGATACTGGTCAGTACCGGGCGCAGTTCAGCTCAGTATGGGCCTTTCTACGGAGCCAACATGATTTTGGTCGGTACGAGTTATGCCGACAAGGAGGCTCATCAACTTATTAGCCAGGTCTTGACCCAGGAGACGATCAACCATGCCATTGATAACGGTTTGGTTACCTTTCAGGTGGTTGCAACCTCACCGGCAACGGGTAAAGAACTGCTCTATGACTGTTCGATGCGGGTGCAGGCCGGATTGGTTAAACTAACCGGTCGACTACGTAATGAGCAGGCCGGTACCAGCCAGGCAAGGCTGCCCGAAGCTGGGTTTATCCCTATTGCCTATACCAAAGAGAAAACCTCTCATCAGCGATTAGGCTTCACTTACCTGGATGAGGTGGCTAAAAAGGTGCAATCGGCACTGCAAGGCGTAATCATTTATAAAAGTGAGTAAGTAGAGAGTTAAGTAACCATAAAGGCCGGGGAACCACCCGGCCTTTTTTCGTATTCGATAAGTTTTACTCACGTAACCGTATTACCCTATCCGCTTCCAAAGTCATCCGATACCGGTCTGACCACCGGAGATAATCCGTTCAGGTCGATGCGTCTTCATTGATGAAATAGATTCCAGAATCGACCTGAAACAGTATGGTGGAGATTTGTCAGAGTTAGCCAGCTCTGCATTAAGCCGAACGCTTAAGCAACTGCCAACTGCGGCCACCGAGCTTGACTACGTTCGACGCAGCGTTGGCGCAAGGCGTCATAGTCACTTTATTTGTAGCTTGCTGCAGCAAATAAGTCACGACTAGCGTAGACTTTTTCACTGATCAATAACTACTTGTCGGCTATGTTCATTTCGCTCAATGAAACGCTACTGACGTCCGTACTCGATAACCATCCCGAACCGATCGTATTGCATGCGCCCGTTTTTGAATCAGAAGCAGGTAATACGATTGTTGATTTCATCCTGGTTTATTTCAACGGCGCTGCCATGCAGCAGGCAAATCTGCCTTATGGCCTGATGAAAGGTCAAAAAGTTAGTGAGTTGACAGGCTATAGTGAAGAAGGTAGAAAACAGCTTACTCAGCAATTGATCGAGGTGTATACCTCGGGCAACGATTTACAAACTACCTATTACAACGAACTCCTTGACATCTATTTTGACGTATTCCGACGCAAAATAGACGGTGCTGTCCTCTCCATCACCAAAAATGTTAATGCGCAAATGAAGGAACGCCTGGAGAAACAAAAGCAACAGGAGTTCGTAGACCTGATACTCAATAATTCCCTTGATGGCTGGTATGTCTTGGATGCGGTATTGAACGAGCAGGGAGACGTAACCGACTTTATGTTCACCCGGGTTAATAAACAATTTTTACAGCTCAGCGGCCTTTCCGAAGAGCAGGTGATAGGAAAGCGTTTTTTAGCGCTGTTTCCAGCCACCAAGGATATCGGTTCATTTGAGCGGTACAAGGCGGTATATCTGACCGGCATCTCTGAACGAAGACAATCGCATTACACCGCAGGGAGTTTTGATGCATGGTACGACAGCGTGGTGGCCAGGTTGGGAGAGCATTCACTGCTGGTAACGTTTGCTGACGTTACCGAGCTTAACGCAAAAGCAAAGGAGCTTGAAAGCAAGAATTACATTCTCGATAACATCTTTACGCATTCCTCGAATGGCATTTCATTTGGCCAGGTTATTCGCAATGAAGACGGAAAGATAATTGATGGTAAGCCGATCATGGCTAATGACGCAGCGATCCAGCTCGTAGGCATTCCCAAGGAGCTTTATTTTTCTAAAACATCCGTCGAACTGGAGCCCAATATTTTAAACACTCCCTATTTTCAGAAAATTATCCACACCATGGATACTGGTGAGCCTTCCATTGTCGAATACCAACTGGAGTCGACCGGACGCTGGATCGAGATTTCACTGTCACGCATGGATAGGGATCACCTCATTATCATTTTCACCGATGTTACCGACATAAAAGAGATTGAACTACAGAAAGAACGGCTGATTGACGAATTAAAACGAACGAATGCGGCACTCAAAGATTTTACAAGAGCGGCCTCCCACGACCTGAAAGAGCCTCTCCGCAAGGTGCACTTTTTTACCGAGCGGCTGCACCAGCGGCTGGCCACGAAGATGAATGAAGAAGAAAACGGGTTGATGGAAAAAGTAAAAGTCGCCAACAGGCGAATGATGCTGCTTGTCGAAGACCTGCTATCGTATGCCGATATTAGTTACGGAACTCACCAGCTGGAGGAGATCAACTTAAACGAAATACTTGACTATGTACTTTCGGACCTGGAGCTGGTGATCCAGGAAAAAGGTTCTACCATTGAAGTCGATACGTTGCCTGTGCTAAAAGGGTACGGAAGGCAATTAGGGCAGCTCTTTCAAAACTTGATCAGTAATGCACTAAACTACAGCAAACCTGACGACCAATCGGCGATAGCAATAACCGCAAAAGAAGTCAGCAAAGACGATGTACCGGCACCCTTTATTCCTGATTCAGAACACTATCATCTGATACAAGTAAAGGACAACGGGATCGGCTTTAACCAGGCGTATGCTGAAAAGATCTTCGATGTGTTTACCCGCCTTCACAGCAAGGAAAAATATTCGGGTACGGGGATCGGGCTGGCCATTGTAAAAAAAGTGGCCGAAAACCACCTGGGTTTTGTCTATGCGGAAAGCGAAGAGGGAAAGGGCGCAACGTTCAGTGTGCTCCTGCCGCAGAATGCTTAATGTATAACCGTATTCATACCGGTTAGCGCCTACTAATTCCAGTGCATACGGTCTCACTCCTCCGGCCGTTCACCAGCTTGTCTAGATGACTTAGCTACTCGTGTTAATAACTTCGTAGCGGGCGCGTACAAACATAAAAATACCGTAGCAGAACAATCCCAGCGCTACGGCACCAAGCAGAAACGAGCCGTAACTGGCTTTTTCCAGAAAGGCAAAAGCAGTGCTGCTGCCTCCGGCTTCGCTGGCATTAGCCTCCAGAGCCGCTTTTATAAATAAGTATCCAATCAGCCCCCAAACGATTCCCCGGGCGATATAACCAACTTTCCCGGATCGGATGATCATCTCCTTTAGTTCCGTTTTGATGGAAGACGTCTGGACATTTTTCAGGTATTTACCCGATAAGGCCCGGTAGATCTGGTACAACCCGATGCCAATGATACACAGGCCAGCCAAGCCGATAAGCCACTGGCCAAACGGTTTCTGCAGAATTTCCCGAACCAGGGTCTGGCGCGTACTATCCCCGCCCTGATTACCCTGGCTACCCAGTACCGTCCTCAACGAACCGTAGGCCAGGAACCCATAGACCAACCCGCTGAAGGCATACCCTGCCCGACGACCGATGCCTTTGGCGTCGTTCCCTTTACGCTCGTTATCGAGAAAAGCCTGGGTTAGCCGCCAGAGGGCGTAGCAGACCAGACCTACGGCCACCAGTGCCAGCAAAAACTGCCCAAACGGCTGATCCATAATAAATTGAAAGACTCCCTGTTTGTTGAGATTACGTTCCGAACGGCCGCCGATTTCAAAAGCAGCCATAAACGCTAGTATACCAACCAGGCAGTAAACTACTCCTTTGGCTGCCAGGCCAAGTTTGGCAAAACGCTTCACCCATTGAGGCTGGGTCGAGGGTATCTGCGAGGAGATGCTGGATAAGTTCATGGTCTAAATCGTTTGTGAAGGTTGCTTTCGGCCTAATCGGTCTGTCGTAAATACCAGAATTGATTTAGGGTAATAAATGTTTTGTATTTCGCGGCTGACCCGGTTGAGCCGACAGCGTAATATAGAGCCCCAATAGCCTCAGCTCGCTTGCGCACACGTTCTGGTCCAGTACAAGCTACCCAATCTTCACAACGTACACCAACCCTGGCCGGTTAACGATCTCCAGCTTATAGGCCCGCTCATTCACCTGTAAGATGAAGGCGTATACGTATGCTACTTTGGTTAACGCAATTGATCAACGGGAAACGATTCGTAACTTCTCAATCCAGGTCGATAAACTGGAAGACGCTTGTGCCTACGTTGTCGAACAGGACCATGTGTTACAGCAGTCGTCGATCCAGGATGGGACAAGCCTGATGCAGTTATCTGTTGAGGCCTTCGATGGTCGGCCGATGACACTTGTTCTGGAGCAGTTAGAGGCTAGCTGGCGGAGCCTTCTCAACCAACTAACTAATTCAATACGGGGAATGGATGAGGGGACGAACCAACTACATGAAACCGTATTCTTTGTTGTAGGAGAAAGCAAAAAGGGTTAACCAATTAGTTGAGACTGTAAATGCTCAAAAATTGATTAACCCTAATTCAAAAAAGAGCCTCCTACGGGATTCGAACCTGCGACCTACGCATTACGAATGCGTCGCTCTACCAGCTGAGCTAAGGAGGCAATTGTGCTTAAGCGGGTGCAAATATACGCCTGTGGAATTAAATAACGCAAGGTTCCGTTCTATTTTTGGTAAATTTGCGCTATGATTTCCATTACCAACCTGTCGTATTACCTCGGCAGCCGGGCGTTGTATGAGAACGCGTCGCTGCACATAAAACCAAACCAGAAAATCGGTCTGATTGGCCTTAATGGTACCGGTAAATCTACCTTGCTGCGGATCATTAACGGTGAGTACCAGCCCGACGGTGGTACTATCTCCAAAGCCGGCGACGTTACCATTGGCTTTCTGAATCAGGACCTGTTGTCGTACCAGACCGACGAGTCCATTCTGGCCGTTGCCATGCAGGCGTTTGCCCGTCAGAATAAGCTTCAGAAGCAAATTGACGAGCTGCTCCACCAGATGGAAACGAATTATACCGACGATCTGGTCGATAAGCTGGGTAAAGCACAGGAGGAATTCGACGCCCTCGACGGGTACACCATCCAGTCGCGGGCGGAGGAAATTCTGGAAGGTCTTGGCTTCTCGACCGACGATCTCCAAAAACCGCTGAAACAGTTCTCCGGCGGCTGGCGGATGCGGGTGATGCTGGCCAAACTGCTGTTGCAGAAGCCGTCGCTGCTGATGCTTGACGAGCCGACCAACCACCTTGACCTGCCGTCGATCCAATGGGTGGAAAAATACATTCAGACCTACGAAGGGGCCGTGCTGGTGGTCTCGCACGACCGTGAGTTTCTCGACAACGTTATCGACGTAACGGTAGAAGTGTCGGGCGCTAAACTCAACTATTACCCCGGTAACTACTCGTTCTACCTGGAGGAGAAAGCCCTGCGTAACGAAATTCAGAAAGGCGCTTACGAGAACCAGCAGGCCAAGATCCGTCAGACGGAGCGCTTTATCGAACGATTCAAAGCCAAAGCGACCAAAGCCAAGCAGGCCCAGAGCCGGGTGAAGCAACTTGCCCGCATGGAACTGGTCGATGCGGTAATTGACGAGTCGGCGCGGGTGAACTTTAAGTTTCAGTTCTCGACCCAGCCGGGCCGCCATATTCTGCACCTCGACGATATTACAAAACACTATGGCCCCAAACGTATCTTGACCGGAGCTGACATCCGGCTCGAACGGGGCGATAAGGTGGCGCTAATCGGTGCAAACGGGCGGGGTAAATCCACGCTGCTGCGCATCATAGCCGGTTCCGAACCGCTCAACGAAGGCCGCCGGCAACTGGGCCACAACGTATCGTTCAGCTTTTACGCCCAGCACCAGCTCGAATCGCTGAACATCGAGGATTCGATGCTGGAAGAACTGAAACACGCTAACCCTACTAAGTCCGAAGGCGAATTGCGCGGGGTCCTGGGCTGTTTCCTGTTCTCGGGTGATGAAGTATTCAAGAAAATCAAAGTGCTGTCCGGGGGTGAGAAATCACGGGTGGCGCTGGCAAAAGTGCTGCTGTCGCAGGCGAACTTCCTGCTGCTTGACGAGCCGACGAACCACCTCGATATGCAGTCGGTCAACATCCTGATTCAGGCGCTGGAACAGTATGAAGGTACCTACATCGTCGTTTCCCACGACCGGTATTTCGTTTCGCAGATTGCCAACAAGATCTGGTACATTGAAGACGAGCAGATCAAAGAATATCCCGGTACGTACGACGAATACGAGTGGTGGCTGGAAGAGCGCAAGGCAGAGGGCGTTTCGAGCACGGGGCAGGGTAAGCAGGGATTGCAGGGCGACAAAGCAGCCCCTGCCACTCCGGCGCGAAGCACACCGGCTACCCACGCGACGGACGATGAACGGAAGGAATGGCAGCGGACGCTGAAGAAGCTGACGCAGCAGGCCGAAGAAGCCGAATCGCAGATCAGTGAACTGGAAAGACGTAAGAAAAAACTGGAGGCTGAACTGGCTGATCCATCGACTTACGGCAACAATGGGGATTTGCAGAAAAAGAACGAAGAATATCAGCGGCTGACCCGACAACTGGATCAGCTTCAGGAGCAGTGGGAAACCGCTATGCTGGAAGCCGAAGAGTGGGAGAAAAAGCTGGCCTGACTACCTTGATTACGGTTATATAAAAAAGCCGAAGGCCAGATGCCTTCGGCTTTTTTGCGTCGGTACACAGAAGATTCATCCGCCAAATTTGATGTACAGCATCACGGCTCCGGCTGAGAAAACAAACCAGGTTATCAGAGCCAGGAGGGAAACAGCCCCCGTTCTGACGTATTGCACCGGGCGATGGTAATTCATGAACTGGTAATAGCCAATGGTCAGATAAACGAGTTGAAACACGAGCAAGATACGGTTCAAAAAAGGCAGATAAGCGTGTAGTAAAAAGCCCAGCACGAGCGTCACGACAACAGAGACCAGCGAGAAGAAGCTGGAAAAGAATACGTTGGCTACCAGATGCTCCGCATAGTTAATTCCAGACCGCAGAAAGCACAGCCAGAAGATGAGGGTAAATATGGGAATGGCTACCAGACCGACAATGTTGATGTGTTTTTCGATGAACGTAGTAGCCTGCTTCCGACGCTCGTAGAAGGGGCGGGCGGCTTCAGGTATGGTTGATGTGGCTCGCTGCGTTGAAACGGATGCCTGGTCTGGCTGGCCGGTATAGGGCTTTACAAAACTGTTGACGGTGATGTTCAGACCGAGCACCAGCAGCAGGAATGTAAACGGATTGAAATAGGTCTTGCGTTTTCCTTCGAGTACATACTCCCGGGCCGTTACGCCGGGGCGTGTGGCCAGGCTTCTGGTCAGATACAGAACGCCCTTGTCGGCATGCGTAAACGCGTGAAACACCTCATGGAAAATATGAGGCAGGTTGAAGCGGTGAATGTGGGCGTTCTGGCCGCATTGCGGACAAAACTGATACGTAGTCTCCAGGTCTGCCGAACAGTTCGGACAGGCCTTCAGGGTAGTCATAATCATGGAGAAAAGGCGATGGCGTATAGCCTACAAAGTAGGTAATCATTCGCCAGATTCCCAATGCTCTCGGCTGATTATCAATCCTTCGGTAAACGAACGGTTTCGGGAGCCGGGGCCGACAGGGCTTGCTGAACGGTTTTGCGGATGCCCTGGCAGATGTCCTCGGTAGGGAGGTCGTTGGCGTCCGTCCCGAACGGGTTTTCGATTTCCTCGGCGATGATTTCCAGACTCGCTAATACGTAAAAAACAAACACCACAAAGGGAATCACGAGGTAGTGCAGGTTAGATACGTAGCCCAGGGGGAGCGTGAAGCAGTAAATCACGATGAACTTCTTGATAAACGAGCTGTAGGAGTACGGAATGGGCGTATTGCGGATACGCTCGCAGGCCCCGCAGATGTCCATCAGCGACTGTGCTTCGGCGTTGAGTACGAGTAGGTGTTCGAGCTGCAGAACCCCCTGTCGCTGGAGTTCGTTGATCTTTCCGAAAATCGCCAGCGAAATCTGCTGTGGAATGTGCTCCTGCCGGTGCAGGTCCGTGAATCGTAACGTATCGCTGTCCGTAAACTCAGTTTCGACGACTACCTGCCGCAGGTGATTCTTCAGGGCGAAAGCAAAGTTGGGAATCATAACCTGAAAGAACCGGCGGGCCTGGGGTTGATCCGGACCAATCAGCTGGTCGATTTTTATGGCCAGATTGCGGCTGTTGTTGACCAGCGACCCCCAGAGTTTGCGGCCTTCCCACCAGCGGTCGTAGGCGGTGTTGGTTCGGAATACCAGCAGCATCGAGATCACGAAGCTGAGCAGGGTGTGTACCAGCGATACGTTCCTGAGGTGAGCGTTTTCGGTCAGGTCCAGCTTATCAATGAGCACAACGACAATCAGCGCATAAATGCCCATACCCATCAGCGCCGGCGATAACTTCCGGACGGTGTCGGCCCGGTTGTATGCCAGAATAAACCGGATCCAGTCTTTAGGATTATATTCAACCATAATGGCAGGCGAACTGGTAAAAACGCAAACTAACTAGTTTTGTGCAACTATAGGCATGGTCGTTCGTTAACTTACCATGCGTTTTGCTTTTGGCTTCGAATGATTATTTACCGACTACTCGTTTTTTTGCTGATCAGCCTGCCGGTCATTCCGGCAACCGGACAGCCGGTGCGGACTGTTGATCAGATTTACGATCCGCAGATTCGCACGGTGCTGTTGTACCCGCAGGTGGGCAGTACGGCCGGTACGCCCTCCGAAACGCTGAATCCGCCCGTCGTTTCGCTCGATGATGGTACACCCCTTCAACTGGAATTCGACGATTTAACGGCCAACTACCGCTCGTTTCGCGCCCGGCTACTTCATTGCAACGCCGACTGGCAGCAGTCGGTTCTGAACGATATTGAATTTACCTACGAATACAATGATAATGCCATCACGGATTATCAGGTGTCGATCAACACCAAGATACCGTACTACCACTATCGATTGACCCTGCCGCGGGTGAAACTGCCGGGCAATTACGTACTGGTGGTGTACGACGAACGCAACCGGAACAACACGATTTTTACCCGGCGGTTCATCACGTACCAGAACCGGCTGTCGGTGGCGGCTGGGGTCCGCTTTTCGACCGATCCCGCGCGGCAGTTTACGGATCAGCAGATTGATATGACTGTGAGCTATAGAGGTTACCAGGTCGTTTCGCCCCAGGATGATTTCCGGGTGGTGATCCGGCAGAACTACCGCGACGATAAAGTGATTCGGGGGCTGCGGCCGACGAATGTGCGGGCGTTTGATCAGGTACTGGAATACCGGCTCGTTGACCTGAGTAATACCATGCCCGGCGGCAATGAGTATCGATTCTTTGATACCCGAACGGTGCTGTCGCGCTCTAACTACATCGACCGCATCGACCGCCGACCCGACCGGAACATCGCCTATGTGCAGCCCGACCAGCCCCGGAGCCGGGGAGCTTATATCCAGAGCGATGACTTTAACGGCCAGTACGTCATTGATAACCGGGAAACGGGCAACGGCGCGATCAACGGCGATTACATTGAAACCGTTTTTACGCTCCGGATCACCGAGCAGCCCGGCGTTGACGTGTTCGTCAACGGCGCGTTTAACTTATGGCTCCTCAACGACCGCAACCGGATGACCTACGATCCGGCGCTGAACGCCTACCGGGCGGCTATTCTGCTGAAACAGGGTGTATACAATTACAACTACGCCATGCAAACGACGGGCAACCCACCCAAAACCGACGAGTCGCTGATCGAGGGCGATTATTCAGGTACGGAGAACGATTACGAGGTGTTTGTGTATCACCGCCCACCCGCAGCCCGTGCCGATCAGCTGGTTGGGTACGTGCGGGTAGGGGTGAATAAGCGCCGGTAGATCCTGACTGGGTCTACGCTCCGTGCAGGAATTCCATGATGTCGCCGTCCTGTACAACGTATTCCTTGCCTTCGACAGACAGTTTGCCGGCCTCCCGAACGCCCGCTTCGTTTTTGTACTGCACGTAGTCGGGCAGTTTAATAACCTGCGCCCGGATAAACTTCCGCTCAAAATCGGAGTGAATCACCCCGGCTGCCTGCGGAGCCTTCCAGCCGCGGTGGATAGTCCAGGCCCGAACTTCTTTCTCGCCGGCGGTAAAGTACGTAATCAGCCCGAGCAGCCGGTACGACGCTTTGATCAGTTTGCTCAAACCCGACTCGTCAAGACCGTATTCCGACAGAAACAGCTCCCGTTCTTCCGGTTCCTCCATCTCAGCGATCTGCGACTCGATACCGGCGCTGATTACAATCACTTCGGCGCCTTCATCTTTAACAGCCTCCTTAAGTTTTTCGGAATATTGGTTACCGTTCGGCAGCGACCCTTCGTCAACGTTGGCTACGTAGATCACGGGCTTCACCGTCAGCAGCGACAGGTCACCGATGGCCGCAAACTGCTCTTCGGGCGATACCTGCACCGTCCGGGCACTTTTGCCCTGCTCAAGGGCGGCTTTGTAGAGTTTCAGAATTTCGAGTTCAACTTTGGCTTTGGCGTCGCCGACCCGGGCCGCTTTATCGATCCGCTGAATCTTTTTATCAACCGACTCCAGGTCTTTAAGCTGAAGTTCGGCGTCAATGATCTCCTTGTCGAACACCGGATCAACGCGCCCCTCAACGTGGACAATGTTCTCGTCCTCGAAGCAGCGGATTACGTGAACGATGGCATCTACCTCGCGGATGTTGGCCAGAAACTTGTTGCCGAGACCGGCCCCCTGGCTGGCGCCTTTCACCAGACCGGCAATGTCGACGAACTCGATGATCGTCGGAACAACCCGCTGGGGTTTTACCAGGCCTTCCAGCGTATCGAGCCGCTCATCGGGAACCGTCACAACGCCGACGTTCGGTTCTATGGTGCAGAACGGGTAGTTGGCGGCTTCGGCTTTCCCGCTTGATATAGCATTAAACAAAGTAGACTTGCCGACGTTCGGTAAGCCCACGATTCCACATTGTAGTCCCATAATTGAATTGTGAATGAGTGAATGCGGGAATGAGCCAATCGATTGTTGTGAAGAATCGGCTCACAGACGCATTGTCAATTCACGACATGATTTTTGTGCGAATTTACAACAAAAAAAGCCTCCGGCTGGTGCCGAGGCTAATGAACCGGCTGCGCAATACCGGCCGCTGTTCTGAAGTAAGATTAATTGAACGATGAAAAGAGTAGACGTGTGTGCGGCATCGATCCCGGATTAGTCCCACTTTAACTCGCTGGCAAAATCATCGAGTTCGTCGCGTTCCCGCTGTGCAAACTGGGCGAAATCAACCTCCGGCATCAGTTCCGTTTTGATATGATCAACGGTTTCCTGAAGGGCTTCCACAAATTTGTCGAAGTCTTCCTTGTAGAGAAACATTTTGTGCTTTTCGTACACAAAACCATCGCCTTGTGGATGTCTGCGGCTTTCCGTAATGGTCAGGTAATAGTCATTGGCACGGGTCGATTTGACGTCGAAAAAATACGTCCGCTTCCCCGCCCTAACTCGTTTCGAGTAGATTTTTTCCCGTTCTCTTTCTTCCACAATCAGTGATTTTAAGTGGCAATGCAAACGCTAAAATACGGGCATTAGTATCAGAACCAAAGGAATCCTATTAAATAAATTTTGAGGTGAAAAATCCCCGAAAATCAGTAGAGTTGTGGAGCTGATTACACAGTTTTTTCGGCAATTGCTTGGTTCTAAGGGGCCTAACCTATATCTTTGTTAAATAGGAATTGCACTTTTTGGGGAAAGTTGGTATGAATGAAATTAATGGCATACCCTCTTTTATTTGTTTCACGTAACCAAAAACTGTATGAGTTTTATCATGTCCCTACTGTTGTTTTTCAGCAACATGAAACCGACAGAGGCCCTACCGGGTCTCATACAGAAGGGTAAGGCGTCGTTTTACTCCAAAAAGTTCACTGGCCGACGGACGGCCGGTGGAGAGCGTGTCCGGCACGATGTTCTTTCCGGCGCGCACCGTTCACTACCGTTCAACACGCTGGTTGAAGTCACGAATCTGGACAACAACCGCTCCGTAATTGTACGAATCAATGATCGGGGTCCATTTTCAAAAGGTCGCATTATTGATCTTTCACACGCGGCCGCTCAAGCACTTGGCATGATCTCAAAGGGCGTTGCCAATGTTTCTCTCCGGGTTGTCAACAAACATAA
The DNA here is from genome assembly GCF_003583365.1 of Fibrisoma montanum. GTDB lineage: Bacteria > Bacteroidota > Bacteroidia > Cytophagales > Spirosomataceae > Fibrisoma > Fibrisoma montanum. The sequence continues at coordinate 491,269 of NZ_QXED01000001.1, read as the reverse complement.
TCTGATTGCGCTGGCACCCGAAACCGCGGTTTTCACTACGCCCACTGCTTTTCAGCCAATGCTGGAGCCGGTTAACCGCTTTTAACGTAAGGCCTACTGGGCTATTCTAACCGAACCGTTTGGTACCTCTGCCCGCCTGGTGCAATTCCTGGCAGAGTCCACCGAACGGTTCGGTTTTTTGTTTATGTGCGCTGCCCTGCGTAGTTTGTTCCGTAAAGGTACGTTTACGTCGACTCCTTCGTTAGCAACAGTATAGATCAGACCGGCGATCCGGTACAGAGTATGAAACAATCCCTCAACCTGAGTCAGGTACGTTCGTTCGGAAACGTCGAGTTCCTGGCCCGCCAATTGGTCGAAGGCTTCATCACGGGCCTACATAAATCGCCGTTTCACGGCTTCTCAGTCGAATTCGCCGAACACCGGCTGTACAACACCGGCGAAACAACCCGGCATATCGACTGGAAGGTGTACGGCAAAACCGAAAAGTTGTTTGTTAAACGCTACGAGGAGGAAACGAACCTGCGGTGCCACCTGCTGATCGATACGTCGTCGTCGATGTATTATCCGGAGTCGAACTACGGTAAAATGACCTTCAGTGTGATGGCCGCGGCCTGCCTGTCGTATCTGCTGCAACGCCAGAAAGATGCCGTGAGCCTGACTACGTTCGCCGATACGATCGATCTGCAAACGCCCGTCAAGTCGACACCCTCGCATGTTCATAAACTGTTCACGCATCTGGACCAGTTGATGGTGCAGCCCAAGCCGCTCCGTAAAACGTCGGCGGCCGACGTGATCCATCAGGTCGCCGAAAAAATCAACAAACGGTCGCTGGTGGTATTGTTCAGCGACATGTTCGATAATACGGAGAAGGCAGATTCGCTGTTTTCGGCACTTCAGCACCTGCGGCACAATCTGCACGAAGTGCTGCTGTTTCACGTAACCGACAAAAAGACGGAAGAGGAGTTTGCGTTCGACGAGCGGCCGTATGAATTCATTGACCTCGAAACCGGGGAGAAGGTGAAGCTGCAGCCGGGCCAGATTCGCGAAACGTATCAGCAGGCCGTAAAGCAGTATTTCCAGGAATTGAAGCTCCGCTGCGGCCAGTATAAAATCGATTTTATTGAAGCCGACATCGCTCAGGGCTTCGACCAGATCCTGACGGCGTACCTGGTTAAACGAACGAAGATGAAATAAAAAAGGGAGAAAAGGAGGAAAGGAGACAGTTCGTATCCTGTTCTTTTCTCCTTTCTTCCTTTCCTCCCTTTCTCCCTTACTTCTTCACACTTGCCTTGGCGTTGGCGGGGGCGGCTTCGGGTTTTTTGGCGGTCTGTGCCTGTTGCTTGCGGTTGAATTGAATGAAATCTTCAATCTGCTCAACCGGCAGCTTGCGGGCAATGATCTTTTTGTTCTTATCCAGTACGTATACCGTCGGGGTTGTCCAGACGTCGTACTGCTGCCGGTAGTTGGTGCGCATCGAGTAATCGTAGCCGTGCGTTACGCTGGTCAGTTTGAACTCCCGGATAAATTTCTTCCACTCTTCGGGGCTCTGTTCGATGGCAACGGCAACTACTGCAACGCCCTTTCCTTTGTAGTCGTCCGAGAGCTTTTTCAGTTTAGGAGCACTTTCCCGGCAGTGGCCGCAGTGCGGATCGTAGAAATACACCACGGTGTAGTCAGACTTGATGGTCTGAATGTTGATCGGCTTCCGGAGGGTGTCACTGATGGTAACGGCTGGCATCGTTTTGCCGACCAGCGTAGGCTTGAGCGTAGCAACACGCTCGCCGATGCGCCGGATTGTCGACGTATCCGTTACGGGCATGATTCCGGTAGCGTAATACTTCTCGAACATGTGTACGAACAGGCCGTCAGTCCCCATAATCTTGGGTTGTTCATATTGGCTCGTGATGTACCAGATCGTGTACGAAATGGTTTCCTTATTCTTACCAGCCCGGGCTTTGCTGACTACGTAATCGGCTTCCTTAATAAGCGAATCGGTGGTCTGAACGGTGAGTTCCTTTATGTACCGGTCGAGCTTGCGCTGCAACACCGGCGACCGTACGAACCGCTCGTCGCTGAAATCATAATCGTCCCAGAAATGGGACTTATAATAGTTGAACACCCAAACGGAATCCGGACGGCCGTTGCTGGCTTTGGGGGCGGGTGGTACCTCTGGGTCGGCGGTGGCTTTCAGCAGCTTTACGGCAAAGCTGCTGACGTTTTCCTTCAGAAACTGTTCGCGGTACGTCTGGGCTTTCTTCTGGAGAACTGCCATCTTTTCGGTCGCCATAGCCGCAGACGTAGCGTCGTTGTGCAGCTTTCTTTCCGCACTGATTACCTGGGCTTCGTCGTACAGTTTGCCAAGTTCCTGCTGGTACGTATAGAACAGCTCGTTTTCCTTCGAGCCGGTCACCTTCATGTTTTTGATCACATTCGCCGTATCGGTTTCGAACGAGAATTCCTGGTCGTCTGCAATGAGCAGTTCGATGTAGCGATTTTTAGGCGTAACAACGATGAATAGCCCTTCCGGCAGCCGTTTTTTGCCTTCAAAGACCAGATTGCCCTCGGCATCGGCGCGGGCGGTATCCTTGGGAATGTATTGACCGGCTCCGAAATAATGAGCCAGTACGCAGGTGGTGTCTCTAACGCCTTTGATGCGGCTGGCGATCCGGAAGCCTTCGGTTGTTTGGGCCAGCAGGGCGGGCGTGAACAACAAACCGAACAGCGCGGTCAGGAGGAGTTTTTTCATACGGTCGGTGCGTATCTTCGCGGCTGAAATACCTACAAAATTAGCAGATTTGACGGACTTGCATCATTGATACCTACAATCCAACGAACGAGCCGCCCATCTTCGCATACGTAATGTTTTACTTCCTCTCAAAAACCCTCAATTACTTGCTGACACCCGCCGGCTGGTTGTTCATGGCGCTGGTCGTCGCATTGCTGACTCGTAACCCCGTGCGTCGTCGACGGGCGATCTGGGTTGGCTTGTCAACGTTCTGGCTATTCGGTAATTCGTTCCTGATCAACGAACTGGCGTTGCTTTGGGAGTATGAACCCGTTTCGGTGGCTGCCGTTCGTGAAGCGAACCAGACCGGAGGGCTACCGATTGCGGTCGTGCTGACTGGCGGCATGATGAACGTAACTGAACAGCCCGAAGTTGGCCGACCCTTGCTGGGTCGTGAGGCCGACCGCGCACAACAGGCGTTCTACCTGTACAAAACGGGAGTGGTTCAGAAAATCGTTATCAGTGGCGGACAGGGCCGATTGCCGTTTCAGCAAGTTGACGTCAACGACGAAGGCGAGATGACGGCCGAATTTCTGCGCATGGTGGGCGTCAGGCCGGAGGATATTCTGCTGGAAGGCAAATCGCGTAATACTCGTGAAAATGCACTGTTTTCGGCGCAGTTGCTGAAAGAGCGGTTTAATACCAACCGCTGCATCCTGGTCACATCCGCGTCGCACATGCGTCGGTCGGTGGCCTGTTTTCAGAAAGCTGGCGTTCAGGTAATTCCGTTTCCAGCCAATTTCCTGAGCGGTTACCGGTCATTTGTGCCGGGCGAACTACTTTTGCCGCACGAGCAGGCCTTCGCGGATAGTTTTTACCTGCTGCGCGAAATTGTTGGTCTGGTGGTGTATGCGGTGGTAGGGTATGTGTGAAAGGGAGAAAAGGAGGAAGGGAGGAAGGAAATAAGGGCAGCCTCTTTCCTCCTTTCTTACCTTCCTCCTCTTTATACCTTAAACCGAAAGGATCTTCACCATCCGGAGCAGGTCCTCGTTGATCGGCTTGGGTAGGCGAATCGTATCGCGGAACGGTGTGTAAACGAGTTCGTTGTTAACAATTCCCGCCATTACGTTCTTTTGCCCGTTCATCAGACCTTCCAGCGCACCCAATCCCAGACGGCTGGCCAGAATCCGGTCGTAGGCGGTTGGAATACCCCCCCGCTGGATATGGCCCAGTGTGGTAACGCGCATGTCGATGTCGGATTGAACCTGCCGACGAATCTTCTCGGACACTTCAATGGCGTTGCCTTCTTCTTCACCTTCGGCCACGACGATGATCGACGAGGCTTTCTGCCGGCTCCAGCCCGCCTTCAGCGTTTCGACCACTTCGGAAATGGGCGTGAGTACTTCCGGCACCATGACTAGTTCAGCACCACCGGCAATACCCGACTGAATGGCGATGTAGCCTGAGTCGCGTCCCATCACTTCAATAAAAAAGATCCGGTCGTGGGAGTCGGCCGTATCGCGGATTTTATCGATCGCTTCGAGGGCCGTGTTAACAGCCGTATCAAACCCAATCGTATAGTCGGTGCCGTAGAGATCATTGTCGATCGTTCCGGGTGCGCCAACAGTCGGGATGCCGTACTCATCGTAGAAGATGGTGGCCCCGGTAAACGTACCGTTTCCGCCAATGGCAACTAACCCCTCGATACCGAATTTCTGTAGTTGTTCGAATGCTTTTCGGCGACCTTCGGGAGTCATGAACTCTTTACTGCGGGCCGACTTCAGAATGGTACCTCCGCGCTGAACAATGTTGCTCACCGAGTGCGAATTCATTTGAAAAATGTCGCCATTTATCATTCCGCTGTACCCCCGGCGAATTCCGAACACTTCCAGGCCGTAATAGACCGCCCCCCGAACAACAGCCCGGATGCAGGCGTTCATACCCGGCGCGTCGCCACCAGAGGTAAAAACAGCAATTCTTTTCATTGGTTAAGTCTATTTTTTGTGGGAATTGAACAAAATAAACAAGGGTTCATCGGAATAAGGCCCGCAAATTTATCCGCATTATCGGTCAAAAGGCAAAGAACTTGCAATTATCCTTTCAGCTTAATACAATTTTTACAATTGTTTATAAAATCAAACGCGAGCGATTAAACACCCGATTGTGCCCTAAAACGAATGGATCGCCACACAATCCGGCCATGATTGAATACCGTTGGAATCAGCCCAAAATGATGAACCAAAACCCTGAATCGATCCGTGAGCGATCGGCGATGCTGCTGAACGGACAGTCCTCCGATCAGGTACCGGCATAGGACAAACGGCAGAAACTCAACGCGCCCGGCTGCTTTCAGGCAGCGAATCTCCCAGTCCAGATCGGCGCTTAGGTTATCCGTCGGGTAGTTCGGGGCAATGGCTCGCCGGGCGATGAACGCCTGGTGGCAAACCTTCATACCAAGCGCCATATCACGCCAGGTCAGGGTATGGGGCAACGTATGGGGCGTTACCTGGCTGCGTAGCCCTACCGCCGTACCGTTGTCCTGCACAAACAACGCGTCGCTGTAGTACACGTCGGCAGCTGTTGCTCTGATACGGTCGAGCAGCCCTGGCAGTGTCTGCGGATCGTGAATTTCGTCGCCGGCGTTCATAAACCAGACGTAGTCGCCGGTGGCCATGCGTAGCCCTTTGTTCATCGCGTCGTACAGGCCTTTGTCGGGCTCAGAAATCCAGCGGGTAACGTGCGGCTCATAGCGCCGGATGATGTCCAGCGTCCCGTCTTTCGATGCACCATCAATGATCAGGTACTCATAATCTGTCGCCTGCTGCGCCACGATGCTCCGTATGGTGCGTTCCAGAAACCGTTCGGCGTTGTAGGTGATGGTGATGATGGAGACGGTCGGCATTAACAATGAGTGAATGAGTGAATGAGTGAGTTAGTGAATGTCTGGAATTCTATTCGCTCATTCGCTCATTCACTAATTGATTGTAGAGGTCAACATACTGGCCGGCTACCACATCCGCTGCGTAGCGGGTTTCGGCGGCTTGTCTGGCGTGCTGGCGGAGTTCGGATCGGTTGGGGTGGTTCACGATAAAGGTAAGCCCATCGGCCAGTTCGTCGGCCGATCGAACGGCCGCGAGGTAACCGGTTTGCCCGTGGTCGATCATCTCGGGTATACCGCCCGTCCGGAACCCGATAACGGGCGTACCGCAGGCCAGCGATTCCACAATGGTGTTCGGCAGGTTGTCTTCCAGCGATGGCACCACCAGGGCGTCGGCGGCATTGTAGGCGGCTACAATATCGGCTTCGCTGGTGAGCAGACCAAGGTGCCGAACGGGATACGGTTGTTCGTTGAACAGGTAGCTACGTCCCTTACCAAACACCAGCACTTCGATCTGGGCCGTTGGTTGCTGTTCGTGCAGGTGGGTCAGGGCTTCGGCAAAGTAGCGAAAGCCTTTGCGGGGATCGGTGACGCTGGCGCTGCCGAACAGGAGCCGAATGCGGCCATCATCGGGCAGCTCAAACCGGGCGTTTGCCGCCGTTCGGTTAACAGGCCGGAACGTATCGAGGTCGATGGGGTTGGGAATCACCGTATGCGGAAAATCGCCTAATAGGGCGCTCTGCTGCGTTTGGTCCCGTAGCCAGTGGCTCGGCGACACCAGATGGATGCCTCCTTTGGCAAATACCTTTCGCTTCTGCTCAAACACCCGGTACGACAGATCGCGCTCGCCGGGATGCTTCAGATACGGGCATTGGTGGCAGTGCGTCTGGAAATTGGTGCAGCCCCGGCTGTAGTGACAACCACCCGTAAATGCCCACATATCGTGCAGCGTCCAGACGATGGGCTTACCCAGGGCAACTAACCGGCTTAAGCCCCGGGTGGACAGAAACCCGAAGTTGATCCAGTGCAGATGCAATACGTCGGCCTGCTGCACGGCCGGGTGAAAACTGACATCGGCCCCGATTGCCGCCGGTGAAAACTGAAACCGTACGGACGGGTCGCGCTCGAAGGGCAGGAAATACAGCCGCTCGGCTACGAACCGAACGTAGGCTGTTTGTTCAGCCAGCAGGTTGTTGGCCAGGTACGAGACACCCGAGTCCGGCCGGTGTCTCTCCATCCGGTTCGAGGTGCCGACCAGCAGCGTACTTTCCGCCCGGGTGTAGCGATCCAGCGCGTGGTGCAGGCGGGTAGCCGCCACGCCCGCTCCTCCGCTGAGGTGGTACGTACTCAGCAGCGTGATTCTCACCGGCCCAGGAGTTTATCGAATTTCTTGACTATTTCCGGCCAGAAGCCAATCTGCCACACGCGCCCCCAGATACGTCGGCGGGAGTAGCGCTCCATCTCGTCGAAAATGGGGTCGTTAAAACGCGTTTTTGCTTTCTGTGTCAGGATCAGGGCAAACCCGTGCTGCGCGAGCGTTGTGGCGAACACCCAGCCCAGCAGCAGATTCCGCTGCGTGAGCATGGCTTCGTCGGCGAAGCGGTTGATGTACGTCATCTCGCCCCATAGCGCACTGTTCTTCTGCGAAAACAGGACGAACTTCTTCAGGAGCGGATTGGTCGTGAAGCTATCCAGCAGGGCAGGCGTAATGCGTGGAGACCCTTTGGGAATCAGTTCGGCCAGCCAGTGACTGTTGGTTTCATCCATGAACTGCAAAATCCGGAACAGCTTGTCTTCGCCGTCGTAAACGGACGCGATGCCGGGTTCAAACTCGGCCGTCAGCACGCGGGGGGCGCGGTCGCCGAGGTCGCGGAACAGCCGCAGATCGATGCCCTGCGAATCGGTTTTGAACCAGTCGACCTGCCCAATGTTTAATTCCTGAAGTGTGGAATGCAGGCTCCGGGTTTTGAGTTGAACGACTTTCGTCAACTCGAATTTCGGCGCGAAAGCATACTCCTGGATCAGATCGGGCCGGGGTTTCAGCAAACTGGAACAGTGGGGCGACGCCGTCAGGTAAAAGTCGGCAGTGTCCGTGTCTGTCTCTGTTACTATATGATTGAACGTGTACAGTTTTCGAAAATGGCCCGACTCGCTTTCGACGTAACCGAAATCGCGGTCGTCGGCGTCGAACGCAATGCAAACCGAGTGTTTCGCGAAGGCTTTCCAGCGGGCATGTAACTGCCCCGACGCACCAATGTCGACCAGAACGGGCGGCTGATCGCGGAACTCAGGGCGGCTTAGAATCTTGTCAATCATGAAAGCGGTGTAAGGTGTAAAAGGGTGTCCTACACCCCGTACCTATGTTCTATACGCAAAAATAGTCAATTGCAGGTCCATGACCGTATTGCCCCGGTACTGTCGGTTGACGAGCGGTTTTAGGCGGTGCTGGGCCGTGTCGATGTAATACCGGAATCCGCTGTCTTTCAGAATGTCGAGAAGTTCCGGGAGCGTCTGAGGCTGGCCAATGTACGCGTGGTACTCAATGAACAGGTTTTGCACGTGCCCGAGTGCGTACCGGCAATCGGCCAATACGGGGCTCTCGGCCCCTTCAATATCCATCTTGAGCATATCAATCCGCGGATATTGCTTCAGCACATCGCGGAAACGGACTGATGGTACACGGTTCACGTTGGTAGCTACAAACACCGACGACATATCGTCGCCCGCGCTGCCAAAATCGACGCCCTCGTTGTCGGTCCAGACGGCTTTCTCAACTACCTCGATATTGGTTACTGCATTGGCCGTCAGGTTATACCGTAACGTTCGGGCGGTTGCTGCGTCGGCTTCGTAAGCAATGATCCGGGCTTTGGGATAGTGGCGGCTGAAATACACGACGCTGGTGCCAATATTGGCCCCGCAATCGATAATAACCGGCTCCGACGAGGTGGTTGGAAAGGCGTAGCTTTCGTCCACAAAAATCTCTTTCACCTGCCAAAAGAACATCAGGCTATCGGGCGTCTGAAAGCGCAGTCCGTCATAGGTCAGCGTGGTGGTCTGATTGCGTCGGGCACCGGCCGAGGTCAGGAGCAACCACAAGAATTTTCGCCCATTGGGATTACTGAGGAGCCGGTAGGCGTCGGTAAACAGAAAGGAAACTAGTGTTTTCACAAGCAGAAATACAGCAGGCAATGGCCAAAGTTAAGCAAAGTTGCCTCATGAACTGACCGATTTCCCCCGGCGCTTCAGCCAGGCACCCGTCAGGAGTTGATTCATGTCGGGTGAAATCTTCAGGACATAGACCAGCCCGACGAAGGTCGCGGCAACGAACGCTGACCGCAACGCTACATCGGTGGCAACAAGCCAGAAGTTTCCGGACAGATACGGGGCCTGAACAGCCACTACCCACACAAGCAGCCCAACACCAATGACGGCTAGGTTACGCCAGGTAAAGGGCTGCAACCCGAATTTAAGCCAGACAAATCCCGTTCGGGCGGCATTGAACAGGGCCGTAGCAATGGCTGCGCCGATGGCCGCACCCTCCAGCCCGAAAACAGGAATCAGCGCCCGCGTCGTGGCGATGGTGACGGCCACCATCAGGATAAAAAACAGCGAATCATACGCGTAGTAGCGCGATGTGGCCAGAATGGTACCGTTGACGCCGGTTGCCATATCGATCAGCTTGCCTAGTCCAATCCACAGGATAACGTAATAGCCGGCTTCGTAGCCTTTCGGCAGAATCTCGAATACGCTGGGCAGGTTGGCCGCGATCCCGACGAAGACGAGCGTTCCGATCACCAGTTGACTCAGGCAGCTTTTTCGGTAGATGTTGGCGATGTTATTCAGGTCGTTGGCCTTCCACGAATCAGCAATCACCACGCTCGATACTTTATAAAGCATCGTGGCCGGGGCCGCAATGACCGTCCCGAAGTTAGCGCTGATGCTGTAAATGCCGGTTTGGGCGAGGCCCAGCGCATCGTTGACGAGGTACTTGTCGATGTGCAGAATCACCTGCGACGACAGCCCGGTCAGCAGGGTCAGGGATGCGTAGCGAAACAGTTCCCGGCGCAGGTCAGGGGGTAGTTGCAGATGCTTCGGGTCAAGCGTAAAGTGGCCGTCGCGCACGACCTTAACGACCATCAGGGCCATCTGCGCGAAATAGGATCCCATCCATAAAATCAGCAGGGTAGGGAAGGTAATCCATCCGGCCCAGTAGATCAGTACTGCCAGCAGCAGCAGGAACCGTTGCAGAAACTGTTGTAAAAACGTACCCGTAACGCTGTCGTACAGCAGTTTGGCGTAGTTGTCGAACAGGTTAAAGAACAGCGTGAAAAATGTCAGCGGGATCAGCAGGTAGTAATACTGTACAAACAGCGCCGACTTTTCCGCGTTTTCAGCCACGATATACGGCCGAAACGACCACAGGATGAACACACTTAGCCCGAAGCCGAGCAGCGATACGCCCGCTGCCAGAAGCAGAAAACCGCCGTGGCCCTGATCGTAATTGCGAAAATACGGAAAGTAACGGCCACCGGCCCCATTGATGCCCAGGTTCGAAAACTGCGTCAGGATAATCGACAGGGCAATCAGCAGCCCGATCAGACCGTTCTGGTCGGGCGTCAGTACCTTCGGCAACAACAGGCCCATCGTCACAAACCCGACGACGATACCCGCGTACGTAAAGATGGTACCCTGAATAGTTTGGCGTTTAATGATGCCCATGGGGTAAAGAGTGAAAGGGCGAAGCGGAGTGAATGAGCGAAAGAGTAAATCGGTTCGTCGAAGTGGAATGAAAAAGCGAGAGATTCAAATCTTGGCCTTTCGCTTTGCTTTGGGGCCACTTTTGCTCTTTCACTCTTTCACTCCGCTTCGGCGGTCCGATTCACTCTTTTCAATTAGTCCCCAATTGAGCGCCGTTCCGGCTGCAATGTCCTGCGAAGCAACCTGGCCCAATATGTCGTCGTAGTAGCGGGTGTGCAGGCCGTTGGCGGGGCGGATGCTGCGCACGTTCTCGGCCGTGAAGGGCTCCCCGGCTTTTACATCCTTCACTACGTAGAGCGACCGCTTGAACTGCAGGCTCTTGCATTCTTTCGGCGTCATAGTATAGCTGACCTGACCCATCGCCAGGAACGCCCGTTCGGTTTCGATAACCAAATTTTTCAGCTCGTCCGGTTCCAGCGAAAAGGCGGAGTCAACGCCACCATCGGCCCGGCGGAGCGTTACGTGTTTTTCGATCACGACGGCCCCCAGCGCTACGGCTGCCACGGCCGCACCAATGCCCATGGTATGATCAGACAAGCCCACCGGTACGTCGAACAACTGGCGCATGTGCGGAATGGTCAGCAGGTTCGTGGTTTCGGGCGTAGCGGGATACGTACTGGTGCACTTCAGCAAAACCAGGTCTTTACAGCCGTTGGCTCGCAACACCTTCACTGACTCGTCGAGGTCCGCGACGGTCGATACACCGGTGCTCATGATAACGGGCTTGCCGGTCTGCGCGATGCGCTTGAGCAGGATATGATCGGTATTTTCGAAGGACGCAATCTTGTATAGCGGTACATCGAGCGATTCCAGGAAGTCAACGGCGGTGGTATCGAACGGCGAACTGAACGCAATCATGCCGCGCTTTTTGGCGTGGTCGAAAATCGGCTTGTGCCACTCCCAGGGTGTATAGGCCTCCTGATACAGCTTGTACAGGTTTTTATCAGCCCACAGTGACTTCGCGTCGCGGATGTAAAACTCCTCTGACTGGCCGTTGAACGTGATCGTATCCGGCGTGTAGGTCTGTAGTTTCAGGGCGTGGGCACCGGCATCAGCCACAGCGTCCACAATCTCCAGCGCTCGCTCCAGCGACTGGTTATGATTACCCGACATCTCGGCAATGATGAAGGGCCGATGCGACGGGCTGATACTATAATTGGCAACCTGAATCGGTTGGTTATGGCTCATGCAGGTAATACGTAAACTAAGCTTGGAACGCCAAATTTACCGCTTTCGTGCGAGAATGTGAATCCGGCCTTCCCGAACGATCGGATAGATGCCTGGTTGTCAGGCTTGATGTAAGCGTGAATCGCCACAGCACCCCACTGCTCGCGGCATGCGTCGCAGCCCAGTTTGATTAACTCGCTGGCCAAACCTTTGCCCCGGAACCGCGCGTCGACCGAAACGCCAATGATAATTTCGTCGGGTATATCAGCCACGGGTTTTCGCTCAAACCGGACCTGTCCGACGGGTTCATTCGCTTCGTTGCTGCATACAAACATCAGTGTGTTGGCATCGATCAGCCTGCGCGAAAACCAGGCCGCATGGGTTTCGGGCGAGATAGGAGCCGAATTAAATGATTGCTGGCGAGTATCTGGGTCGTTGGCCCAGTCAAAATAAAGCTGGGAGTCCTCGGCAGTGGCTACGCGGTAGGTGAGCATAAGCGGTCAAATAAAGCCCGAAAACGTTCGGGCGTCTTCCGGTCAAAATAATAACGTTGTTTTTGCAACGTATGCACAATCGAATCGGGATACAATAGGCTTACCTCAATTCTGTACGCCAGTTGGTCAACGTCGGTTTGAGCAGGCGCCACATGAGCCAGTTGCTCCGATTCCAGAAAATGAGCCAGCCGACTCTGGTTATCGGCCGTCTGGATGGCTATCAACGGGCGGTTGCCAGCGCATACCTCGTAGGCAATGGTACTACAGGCCGTGATGGCCAACCGGCATTTCCGAACTTCTGCCACCATTTGCCCGGCGGTTAAGTTTGACAGAATGGTTAGGTGCTTCAGCTTATCGTGGTATGTTTCGATGCTGGCCCGATTCGGATGAAACGGGCCAATAACCAGGTGAACGCGCCACGACTGACCAATCTGGCGAAAGGCAATCCGTAGAGCGTCCAGCACGTTTACCGAAACATTTTGTGAGTCGGCCCCACCTAAGCTGACAAAAATGGGTCCTTCGTTGGGCGGTGGCGTATTGTCGGCGAAAAACTCCGACCGAAGTAGGGCGTAGTGGGGGCCCAGCAAGAACTGAGTGTATGCTTCGGCGTCGTAATCGTATTCCGTAATAGCACCGGTATGATTAATCAGAACATCTGCTACCTGATGACCCGTTACCAGATCGTCGATGTAAACCAGCTTGCTGACCTTCGTGCGAACGGCTCGTTGGTACGTTTCATCAAACGCATAGCCATCAAGTACGGCTACGTCGTTGGGAGCTGAAATCGTCAGAAAATTGCCTACGTCATTGCCGGGCAGGGATATGACCGTCACGCCTTTCTCTTCAATTCGTCTGACCACCTCAGGGTCTGGTTGAACGATGGCAAAACGACGCTCATATGCATCCCCCAGCATCTCGGCCAAAGCCAGACATCGCATAACGTGCCCCAGGCCGATCTGAGCGTTACCATCGGCGCGAAAGAGGATTTTTTTTGGCATTTTTTCTTGAACTGCTTTCTAGTGTTGGCGTGACCGGGTCACGCTAGACCCAGTTGATCTAACTAATTCACGCTAGACGGGTCAGACGTACCGTCTGACCGCCTTACCTTCTCTAACCAAGCGAATCGTGTCTCGGACGGCACGACCCGGTCAGGCGCGACCCGGTCAGACGTACCGTCAGACCTAGTGCGTTTCGCTCCGGTCTAGCGTGACCGGATCACGATCGCTTCTTATCAGGAAACAACAGTCGGTATTTGAACTCTGCTACCTGCCAATCCTCTTCGTTATCAATGTCCTGGGCCTGCATCTCGGAGATGACGAGGCCGCTGGTATTATCAGTCAGCAGTCGACCTTTTTGTCGAAAAACGGCTACGTTGAAAAAGTAAAACTGGCCGGCATCGTGGTAGGCGGGTTGCAAATCCTGCGACCGCGTCAGGGCGTGTTCGGGCTGGAGCCACGTCAGACGATCGTTGACAAAGGTCACAGCGCGTTGCACCGGAAAGCCAAAGCGTTGCACCGGAAAAACGCAGTCAAAGCTACGCGTTTGTAATGTATCAAAAGCTTGTTGGAGTAAAACGGGCGTCACAAATGGTGCCGTGGGGTAAAGACAACAGGCATTCGTAAACGTCTGTCCGCGCTCCTCATAGTTGGTTAGTACTTCGCTCAGCACCTCAGCTGTAGTGGCAAAATCATCTGCCGTTTTTGCGCTCCGGCGAAAGGGTACGGACGCGCCATGCTGTACGGCCAGATCAGCAATTTCGTCGTCCTCGGTGGATACCATCACCTCGTCGAACAGGCCCGATTGCAAAGCCGTTTCGATGGAATACAGCATGATGGGTTTGCCCAGAAACGGCCGGATCACCTTGCGGGGAATTCGCTTGCTGCCTCCACGGGCCGTGATGATGGCGATGTTGGTCATGTGGTTAGATCGTTGGTTGGCGCGACCGGGTCTCTTTAAACAGGCGGTCAGACGTGCCGTCAGACCGCGTCGGCCCAGGTCTGACGGCACGTCTGACCGCCTTAGTATATGTAACGGCGTTTTACCTGACCGGGTCTCGCTTGACCCAGTCCTATCTGACCGGGTTAATTTATTACTTGAAATGCCGTTTTGCCTCCCGACCGCACAAATAAACCCAGCTTCGGCGATGAACCGGCCACCGACGCGGGCACAACAGCCGTAAAGCCGGTGTCTTTGTCGTTCAGCGAATCTTCCTTGTCCAGCCGCTGATGGAACAAGGTGGTGAAAAAACGCCATCCACCTGGCGTTTGTACCGCCAGGTACGTATCGTTAAAATTAGCTTTCTGCCCCGTGATCTTAGCAAAGCCGCTCACTACCAGATACGAACCATCTTGCCGGTTGAGGTCGATCTGATGACTCAGCCGGCTGGCCGTTGGCGTTGGCTGTGGTAGCGACACTTCCTGTGAAACCAGTTCGTCGAGCGTCAGGGGCGCTGGGCGGAAAGCACCTGAAGCGGCTAGCTGGCTCAAGCGTTGGGCTGGCTGGTAGAGTGGGCTACACCCTCGGACAATACCGTACCGTTGCCAGAGCAGTTGATCCGTCTGCTTTAACTCCCGAAACCGGACGATCTTCGAGAAATACGTTACGTTCGATACAACGTTAATGCCGACTGCCGCTGCCAGGGTCAGCGGAAAAATCCAGGTCCAGGCCACCACTCGTTTGCTGATCAGTACGTCGGCGAAGGTCAGGTACGTAACAGCCAGCATCAAGGCCGGAACCTGCCGATAGCGCGAGGCAAATACGACATCAACCGAGTTTTCGATGCGGTTGAGGGCCAGCATCAAGCCGGTCAGGTGAAGAAAAATCACCATCCAGAATAGCGTCGGGTTTTGACGGTCGTAGCGGGTGATGACCAGATACAGCGACCAACCGATAGTCAGCCAGCCGACCACCTGACTGAGCCACGCTACCGACGGGTGGTAAAACGTAGCGCCCAGAAAAGCCGTGTCGAGCTGGACAAAATGAATGATACGCTCCACCGACAGCAGCGAGGAAAGCCCCGCACTGGATGGATTCTGGTAGTTTGAAAAGTAGACGGCGTACAGAACTGCACTGACAACCACGGCTACCGTGGCCTGTCGCCATTGCCGGTTAAGCAGTAATCCGGCGATCAATAATGGTAATACCACAATGCCATTGCCAACGGTAAAAAGCGAAAGGGCTCCGGCTGCCAGCGCCCAGCCGATTCGTTGCCGGGCGGCCAGGTAAAAACTTAGCAGGGCCCAGGCATGTACCCAAAGGTTGCAGATAGCCGCCATGCTCCAGAACGCGTTATTCCAGAACTGAAACTGAAACAGGAAATAAACGGCAGGCAGGAACGTAAGGATTCGTTTCACCGGGGAGCGACGGTCTGACGGATCGGTTGATTCGTCTGGTACCGGAGCAAGCGACCGCCACAGCAACCAGCCGATCATCAGCCAGGCCACATTGCCCACCCATTGCAGAAAGGTAAAATTGACGGCCCCGGTCAGCGCGTAGTTAGCCAGCGAAATCAGCTTGAGAAAAACGACGCGGTGGAAGTTGTTCTGTTCCAGCAAAAGCCGTCCTCGTTCCGACCAGTCGGCATCCTGCCACCTCAGCAACAGATCGACAATGGACGGATAGTCGTCCATGTACGGCATGTTGTAGGCGTGCAGGGCCACCATCACGATGTAGTACAAAACGGGCAATGCGGTCAGTCCGTACCAAACCCACGGAGCGAGCGACCGGGTTTTTGCAGCAGATGACAGAGCAACGGCTTGCATACGAATCAGTTTGCCGCGTTAATAAACTCCAGTACCGACGCGATGACGTAATCCTGCTCCTCGTTGGTCAGCGTTGGGAACATAGGTAGGCTCACGCACTGGTTGTAGTACCGTTCAGCATTCGGGAAGTCGCCGGACTTCCAGCCAAACTGCCGGTAATATGGCATGGTATGCACCGGAATGTAGTGAACCTGGGCATAAATGTTCCTCGCCCGCAGGAAGTCATACAGACCCTTGCGGTCACTAACCTGAACGACGTACAGGTGATACGCGTGCCCAACGCCAGCCGGTGGAACGATCGTCTGCACTGACGTTCCGACAAAAGCGGCATCGTAGCGGGCGGCCAGTTCGCGACGGCGTTCCATCATCGCATCAACCCGGTTTAGCTGGCTAAGACCTAAGGCCGCCTGCATATCCGTCAGGCGGTAGTTGTAGCCGAGCACCTGCAACTCCATGTACCAACCACCGGGCGAGGGTTCCAGCAGTTGTTCCGGTTTGCTAGTGATGCCGTGCGTGCGAAGCCGAAGCAGGTGTTTGTACAACTCCTCGTCGTTCGTCGTAATCATGCCACCCTCACCGGCCGCGATGTGCTTAACCGGGTGAAAGCTGAAAATAGCCAGGTCGGCCAGTGAACTGTCTCCGCAGCGATGGACAACACCATGCTGGTCCGTAAACGAACCGCCCGGCGCGTGGCAACTATCCTCCAGGAGCCACAAACCATACTCGTCGGCCAGTTCACGAAACGCGGCCATATCGACCGGGTAACCGGCGAAGTCGACCGGAATGATACCGGAGAATGTTCCTTTGGGATGCTGCTCAAGTAATGCCCGTACGGCCTTTACGTCCAATAGTATCGTTTCGGGGTCGATGTCGGCAAAATAAACCTCACCCCCGCAGTAGCGGACGCAGTTTGCCGAAGCAGAGAATGTAATCGGGGTTGTGATAACTTTTGTGCCCTCGGTGACGCCCAGCGCCAGACAGCACAGGTGCAGAGCCGCCGTACCGTTGGCTACCGCCACGGCGTAACGGGCACCGATGTAGTCAGCAAAGGCCTGCTCAAACTGCCCAATGGCGGGTCCCTGCGTCAGATAAGGCGACCGCAGCACATCAACGACGGCAGCAATGTCCTCGTCCGTAATGTGCTGGCGTCCGTATGGAATGGGATTGTTCATCAGTAAGGCGGGTGGAAACCCGCTTTTAGTGTCACTTGATCTGGTGGAGTTTCGCCCACCTTACACCGTAAAGGCTGGATCAACGTGCAGCCGAATTTGCTCGCGGATCTGTTCAACATCGAGCCAGTCGGTGTTTGTGCCCGAGTTGTATTTGAAGCCCATCTCCACACGCTTGCCGTTGAACGCTTTCAGATAGTCATCGACATCCCACGTTGGGGTCGAGGGGGTAATGACGTAGTATTTATCCGTTTCGACCGTGTTCAGCGAGTCGGTTTCCGTAATCATCTCTTCGTGCAGCTTCTCGCCCGGCCGAACCCCAATAATCTCCTGTCTGGCGTCGGGCGCGATGGCCGTGGCTACTTCGGTGATGCGGTACGACGGAATCTTGGGAACGAAAATTTCCCCGCCCCAGGCATGTTCCAGGGCATACAGCACCATCTCGACACCATCTTCCAGAGAAATGTTGAAGCGGGTCATGTCGGGGTGTGTGATGGGCAGAACGCCATCCTTCCGCTTATCGAGGAAGAAAGGCACCACCGACCCCCGCGAGCCGATCACATTACCGTAGCGTACCACCGAAAACCGCAGGTCGCGGCTCCCTTTCATGTTGTTGGCGGCCACAAATAGCTTGTCCGAACAGAGCTTGGTGGCGCCGTACAGGTTAATGGGGGCGGCTGCCTTATCGGTAGAGAGCGCCACTACCCGCTGCACGCCATTGTCCAGAGCGGCATTGATTACGTTCTCGGCCCCAAACACATTGGTTTTGATGCACTCCATCGGGTTATACTCGGCGGCCGGAACCTGCTTCAGGGCCGCTGCGTGGATGATGATATCGACGCCCTCGCAGGCCCGTTTCAGGCGTTCGCCGTCGCGGACGTCGCCGATGAAGAACCGGATGGATTTGTAGTTCGACTGCGGATAATACTGCGACATCTCAAACTGCTTCAACTCGTCGCGGGAGTACACCACCAGTCGGCGGATATTGGGATAACGCTGGTACACCATCTCAACGAACTTCTTGCCGAAGGAGCCGGTACCACCGGTAATGAGAATCGATTTTCCTGTTAAATCAAGCATGTTGTAGTGGTTGCAATCGGTTAAGCGGCCGGGTAGCTCAGGGCGGTCAGACGTTCCGGACAGACCGCCCTAAGCTACCCGGTTGCTTGCTGTATGCTATTGTTATTTTTCTCGGATGACTGCCTGACCGGGCGAAACCTGAATCGGATCGGGTATGACGCGATCAAAGGCATCAATGTAACTTTTGGCACTCGCGTTCAAAATGGTAACGCCCCGGTAGTCGGCATAGTCCCGCAGATGTTCGTAGCCCCGAAACGCTTTGTGTAATGATAAAAACTGTGACGCCATCGAAAAAGTGCGCTTGCGCTGAGCATCGGCGTAGACCGGTTCGTGACGCACATCGCTCGGCTTATCGTAAAAATGAATCTGCTTGATCAGCAACTGATTCTGGTCGTTTAGCCGGATCTGTTCATGCCACGACGTATCGGCCCCGAACAGGTAAATGGTCTTAAACGTCCGGTTGATCATCAGAGCCAGTGCGGCAATGATTACCGTCTGCGATTGCGGCATGCCTAATCCGTTGGCGTACAGCCAGTACTTCAGCCGCCGGAAGCCGTCTACAACGGTATAGTTAAAATAAACCACCCGAATCGGACTGTTGGGGCGCTCAATCTGCCGGATCACGTATGAACCTTTGGCAAAGTGGGGTACGTAGAGCGTCATGGGCCAGTCAACGCGTTCCCGAAAGATGGTAATGGTCTGCCGGATGTCCTCGCGGTCGGTGGTCTGCTCAGTAAAGACGAAATAATTCGGGTCAGAAATGACGTAGTGCTGAGGTTGCAGCCGGGTAAAAACCTCCGCATGAGCGAAGTTGTTGACACAAACGACCTCGGTGGTTTTGATAAAATCAAAATGCTTCTCCAGCGATTCGTTCAGCGATGGACCGTTGCCCAATACCGAGCAGATGGGCCGTTCGCTGGGGGATAAACGGGTGGCGTGTCGGGCGCGGATGGCCGCTTTGACCAGCGATAGCAGCGACGCAAAAAACTCGCTGACGAATCGACTTACCGAATTATAAAGAGACTCAATCATTCAGTCGGCACGTAGTAAGTACCTCTTTTTTATACAAAATAACGAAAAAAAAGGCAGACTCGACACGAGCGTCCGGAGGGGATCACAGCGTTTTCTCAAACACCAGTTTCACCGACGATTGTGCGCCGAGGTTACGCTTGAACCGCATCAGGCTAAGCTTCGGCCGCCGGTCGTTATCCACCGAAATGCCCAGATCAAGCAACCGAATCTGGTGGCACTGGCAGTAGGCAAACAAGCCGTCGGTGAGCATCACCATCGGGCTGAACGTGCGGTAGTCGGGGTGCGAAGCGGGCAGGAAGTTGTACAGAATGTCGGCCCGTACGCGGACAGCCACCGTTAACGCGGCTATGGTATCGCCATCCCAAACGACAAAGACCGGAAACTGGTCGGGAAATGTGGCCAGCAGCCTGGTGAGCCGTTCGGGCTGGATGGTAAGCCGGTAGCCCTGGTGTTGGCGGGTTGTTTGCAGAAACGCCACGACGTCGGCAATGGCCGGGCGCTCCCATTGGCTGAATCGCAAACCGGCCCGGCGGCATTTCATCAGTCGCCGACGCTCAGACGAGTCGATGGTTCGCTCGAACGCGTCAGTGCCTACCGGTAAAAACTGATTCTGGTCCGCGCCGATCAAGCGAAAGCCCTGCGCCAGTAACGTATCGGCCAACCGATTGGCCTGTTCGGGGGCGTAACAATGAGGGTAGTTAACAAGCCGGAGCGTACGAAGTCCGGATTCCTGAGCCGTTGTCTGGATCGTCTGCACGAGTCCGTCCAGTACGGCTTCGGGCAGGGCGTTGGTGAATTCGACGGACCCGAACGGAGCCGCGCCGGGGCTGATGGCCTGCTCCGCCCGCGTGAAGAATGCGCACCGGGCTTCTGCTTGCCGGGTAACCTGATTGAGCGCCGTAATCAGATGAAAACCGCCTTCCTGCTGACGAAGGTGTACGCCCTCGTTGAAGAGAAACCCCGGCTGGGCATACACCGGGATGTCGTCAGGCTGCGGGTTATACTGCTTTACAATTACGTACGGTGTCACGGGCGTCTCGACGGGCTACTGCGGCAGGCGTTTCTTTTTGGCCAGTTGGGAATAGACTAACTGAATGATCCCATCTTTCAATCCCAGATCAGGAACCACGATCTCGTGCGCTCCGGCCCATTTCATTACCGATATATAAATGTCGGCGGCCGGAACGATCACGTCGGCCCGGTCGGCATTCAGGCGAAGTTTGTTGATCCGGTCGTCCAGGTTAAAGCCGGCGATGTAGTTGCGGATGCGCTCAATTTCGGCCAGCGACGTACTCAGTTCGCTGGTTTTGGCGGCCAGATTAAACAGCTTGCTGATGTTGCCGCCGGTTCCTATAGCGATGAGTTCTCGGGAGGAGTCGACGTGTTCTTCAACCCATTCTTCAATCTTACGCCATGCTCCTTTGGTTTCTTTGCCCTCCAGCAGGCGTACTGAACCAATTTTGAAGGACCGTGAGGCCGATTTTTGCCGATTCAGGTACACGTTCAGTTCGGTGCTGCCACCGCCTACGTCGATGTGCAGGTACTGCCGGTCGTCCAGCGCCTGAACCACTACGTTATTAATCAGTTCGGCTTCTTTCTGACCGTCGATGATATGAATTTTAATGCCCGTAGCGGCTTCAATACGGTGGGCAACGTCGTGGCCATTTTTCGATTCGCGCATGGCCGACGTAGCGCAGGCCATATAGCCTTCTACTTCGTGCAGCTCCATCAGCAGCTTGTAGATCTGCATCAGTTTGGTCGTGCGGGCTTCGCTTTCGGGGGTCAGTTCGCCAAATGAAAAGACGTCGTGACCTAGTCGTAGGGGAAAACGAACGTATTCAACCCGCTTGAAGCTGATGACGTCGTCGTTGAGTAGAACCGTTGAGATCTGTAGCCGGGCTGCGTTGGAGCCAATGTCGATGGCGGCAAGTTTCATCTAGTCAATTAGTGAAAGAGTGAATGAGCGAATGAGCGAATAGTACAGCCGCAAAGCATTCGCTATTTCACTAATTCGCTATTTCACTCATTAAGGATTGACCCAAAAGTAACGGTTTTTTGGTATAAAGGCTGAATGCAGTACCTTTGTATGATTGCTTATCCAGAAAGACGGAGGGAATGGACCCAACGATGTCTTGGCAACCGACCGACGATACGGAAACGGTGCCACGTTCCACCCCAGTTCGCTGCGGGGACAGATAAGTTAGCTGATCTGCTGCCTTCTCCTGTTTCCTGATAAGCCCCTTTTTTGAAAAATGAAACGAATGCAGGCATCATGCCTGTTATGACGGTTACCGGCAAACATACTACACGCTTGAAGTCGATTATTAACCTCCTGCAACAACGCATTCTCGTTCTCGACGGCGCCATGGGAACGATGATTCAACGCTATCAACTGACCGAAGCTGATTATCGGGGTGAGCGATTCAAGGATTTTCCCCACGACGTGAAGGGTAATAACGACCTGCTGTCGATTACCCAGCCTCACATCATCCGGGAAATTCACCGGCAGTATCTCGACGCCGGTGCCGACATTATCGAAACCAACACCTTCAGTGGTACGTGGGTCGCTCAGGCCGACTACTACATGGAGGATCTGGTGTATGAACTGAATTATCAGTCTGCGAAAATTGCCCGGGAAGCCGCCGACGACGTAACCCGGTTAACGCCGGACAAACCCCGCTTTGTGGCCGGGGCTATGGGGCCAACCACGCGACTGGCTTCGATGTCGCCCGATGTAAATAATCCGGGCTACCGCGCCATAACGTTCGACCAGTTGGTCGAGGCTTTTTATACCCAGGTTTCGGGGCTGGTCGAGGGCGGGGCGGATCTGCTGCTGGTTGAAACCATTACCGATACCCTCAACGCCAAAGCGGCTCTGTTTGCCATCGATAAATACTTCGCCGATACAGGTCAGCCACCGCTGCCGATCATGATTTCGGGAACCATCACCGATGCGTCCGGCCGGACGTTGTCGGGGCAGACAACCGAGGCTTTTTTGTATTCCGTCTCGCATTTGCCCCTGCTCAGCATCGGTCTGAACTGTGCCATGGGGGCTGAGTTGTTACGTCCCTACGTGCAGACCCTGGCCAAAGAGTCCCCGTTTTTTACGTCGGCGTACCCCAATGCCGGCTTGCCAAACGAAATGGGTGAATATGACCAGTCGCCTGACGAAATGGCCGCTCAGATTGAAAGTTTTGTGCAGGACGGCTTCGTCAATATTGTCGGGGGCTGCTGCGGATCAACGCCCGATCACATCCGGGCGATTGCGCAGGCGGTTGCCAAATACCCACCCCGCCAGAAACCGGAGCAGACGCCGTATCAGAAACTGAGCGGTCTGGAACCACTGAAGATTACGGAGCAGACCAATTTCGTTAACATCGGTGAGCGGACGAACGTAACGGGCTCGAAAGCGTTTGCCCGGATGATCAAGGCCGGCGACTACGATGCGGCCCTGTCGGTAGCTCGTCAGCAGGTGGAAAACGGCGCGCAGGTGATCGACATCAACATGGACGAAGGCATGCTCGATTCCGTCGAGGCCATGACGACCTTCCTGAACCTGATTGCCGCAGAACCGGATATTGCCCGCGTGCCGATTATGATCGACTCCTCAAAGTGGGAGGTGATAGAAGCCGGGTTGAAGTGCGTGCAGGGCAAGGCGATTGTCAACTCCATTTCGCTGAAAGAAGGGGAGGAGGCCTTTATCGAGCGGGCGCAACTGGTGAAACGCTACGGGGCTGCGGCCGTGATCATGGCCTTCGACGAAACCGGTCAGGCTGATTCGTACGAGCGACGGATCGAAATCTGCGAACGGGCGTACCGGATTCTGGTTGATAAGGTTGGCTTTGCCCCGCAGGATATCATCTTCGATCCGAATATCCTGACCGTGGCGACGGGTATTGAAGAACACAATAATTACGCCGTCGATTTTATCAACGCCACCCGCTGGATTAAAGAAAATCTGCCCTTGGCGAAAGTGAGCGGTGGGGTATCCAATATTTCGTTCAGCTTCCGGGGCAATGACCCCGTTCGGGAAGCGATGCACTCGGCGTTCCTGTATCATGCCATCAAAGCCGGGTTGGATATGGGAATCGTCAACGCCGGACAATTGGCCGTGTACGACGAAATCCCGAAAGATCTGCTGGAGCGCTGCGAAGATGTGTTGCTCAACCGGCGGCCTGATGCAACCGAACGGCTGGTTGAGTTTGCCGAGACCGTAAAAGCGAAGGGGAAAGAGATCGTACAGGACAATGCCTGGCGGAATGCCTCAGCAGCTGAGCGGCTGAAACACGCCCTGATCAAAGGCATCACTGATTATATCGATGAGGACGTAGAAGAGGCCCGTTTGCAGTACGAGCGCCCGCTGCAGGTAATCGAAGGTCCGCTCATGGACGGCATGAACGTAGTGGGCGACCTGTTCGGTGAGGGCAAGATGTTCCTGCCGCAGGTGGTAAAATCGGCCCGGGTGATGAAAAAAGCGGTGGCTTACCTGACGCCGTTTATTGAAGCGGAAAAAAGTGGGGCAGGCCAATCGGCGGGTAAAATCCTGCTGGCTACCGTAAAAGGCGACGTTCACGACATTGGTAAAAATATTGTCGGCGTGGTGCTGGGCTGCAACAACTACGAAATCATAGACCTTGGCGTGATGGTGCCGACGCAGAAAATTCTGGACGAAGCCCGTAAACAGAACGCCGACATCATTGGTCTGAGTGGTCTGATTACGCCCTCGCTGGACGAGATGGTGGGCGTAGCGAAGGAAATGGAGCGGCAGGGCTTTACTATCCCGCTGTTGATCGGTGGCGCTACTACGTCGCGGATTCATACGGCCGTGAAGATCGATCCGCACTATTCCGGACCGGTTATTCACGTACTGGATGCCAGTCGGAGCGTACCGGTTGCCGGTCGGCTGGTGAGCGAAACGGAGGGTACCAAAGAGCAGATCTTCCAGGAGATCAAAGCTGAGTACGTCAAACTACGCGAAGACCACGCCAAGCGGCAGAAAGAAAAGAACTTACTGACCATCGATAAGGCCCGCGACAACCGCACGGTCATCGACTGGTCTGATTTCGAACCCGTGAAGCCGACTTTCCTCGGTAACCAGTATTTCCATGATTATCCGCTGGCCGAGATTGCCAGGTACATCGACTGGACACCCTTCTTCCAGACATGGCAATTGCACGGCCGGTACCCGAAAATCTTCGACGACGCTACGGTAGGTGCGGAGGCTAAGAAATTATTTGACGACGCGAACGGGTTGCTACAGGAGATCATCGACCAGAAACTGCTGACGGCTAAAGCTGTGGTTGGCTTCTATCCGGCCAACTCAGCCGACGACGACGTACTGCTCCACGATTTTGAGGAGATCGTCCGGGATATTCCCTGCGAACGCCACGGGAGCCACCGGCATATCGAGTACAAGATGAGCCGCTCGTCGGGCTTTGCAATCCCGACGCTGACAGACCGCGATGTAAAATCCGTTACCGCACCCGTCGGGGTTGCAAAGCCCGACGAGCGGATACCAACGGCGGGGGAACTCATCTACGACACCAAAGCGGTGCTGCACTTCCTGCGTCAGCAAAACCAGAAAGCGCCGGGCTTACCCAATTTCTGTTTGTCGGACTTTGTTGCCCCGTTAGAAAGTGGCCGACAGGACTACATCGGTGCGTTTGCCGTAACGGCCGGCGTTGGCATCGAAACCCTGCTTGAAAAATACGAGCGCGACCACGACGACTACAACAGCATTATGGTCAAGGCCCTCGCCGATCGGCTGGCCGAAGCCTTCGCCGAGTTGATGCACGAGCGTGTTCGTAAAGAGTTCTGGCCCTACGCCACCGACGAAACCCTGACCAACGAGGAGTTGATCCGGGAGTCGTACCGCGGCATCCGTCCGGCGCCGGGCTACCCAGCCTGCCCGGATCATACCGAAAAAGCGACCTTGTTTGACCTGCTGGATGCCGGTCAGGTCGGTATTGAGTTGACCGAAAGTTTTGCCATGTACCCGGCATCGTCGGTAAGTGGTTTCTATTTCAGCCACCCCGAATCAAAGTATTTTGCGGTTGGTAAAATCACTAAAGATCAGGTGATGGACTACGCCCACCGCAAGAACATGAGCGTCGACGACGTAGAGCGGTGGCTGGCCCCGGTGCTGGGGTATTGAGAAAGAGAAAGGGTATTAAAGCAAACGAGCTCAACCAGTGTGGTTGAGCTCGTTTGCTTTAATACCCTTTCTCGGGATTATGAAAAAATAGTTGGATTTAGATGGTTTCGGCCGGTCAGGCCCCACACTGCTGTCTATCGCTGATGATACGTCTAAATTTTACCAACAGCTTGTGCCGAGCTTGCTCGGCACAGAGGCCGCTGGTTTAGGGAATAGTTGATAGTGCTTGTGTGGAAGAAGGTATCAGTTTTATGGACTGACGCTACAAAATTGAATCGGAGAGCACTCTGAACATAAGGTCAATTTACCCTAAGTTGATTGTTGAAAATCCCGTATTTAAATAGGTGAGAATAGTGGTTTCAATACGGGAAATTTCCCGTATTTACATCATGATAATATTATAAAGTACTGAAAAACAGTTCCTTGTTTAAGGTTAGTTTTTTTGTAAATCAGCGACTATTGCAGGAACGGTACTAACATTTTACGTTTAGCTAATCACTTTACGTTCATTTCAATATGCCGAAGTTCGTTATTTCCCCGAATGAAAAGATAGCACCTGAACCACTGATATTAAAAAATCATTGTGTGTTGACAGGTGAGGATCAAAATTGCCTTGATCAAGTTGATTTAAATGGTATCGAACAGTATCCAACTACTCCTGACAAGCTCCGGGAGGCTTGTGACCGATTCAAAGCTGTTCTGCAATCTGCTAGAATGCCCAAATTTATCCGTGCCGGATTCTTTGATATCGAGACGCTCAAAGAAGTAATTGATCAGACACAGTCAAAGCACATTAAAGTATACTGTGCTATTGATGAAGCTGGTGAACACTTTCTGTTTTTAGCACCGACCCAGCTCGACGGTCGGGCCCGGGAGGATACTAACCTAAGTCTGGCCGTTTGCTGCTGTACACGTCCACCTTGCCCGGATAATTTAGCCGATCGGTATGCCGGCTGATTCGAGTAAATCCAATGATGTTATGCCATGTGGGACACCCTTTTATACCTGACAATGTTAGGAGTATGTACTGTATTGTATGTACTTAATTACCGGATTCTTACTCCACCATTACAAGCATTGACGTTGGCAATAACAGCCACATTTGTTATAACAGGCTATGGGGTGTACGTATGGCGGGTAGAAAACAGGGATAATTTGTACGTATTCCACTTTTTGCCCGTTGCCCAATATGTAGCATATGGATTAATGTTTCGAGGTATGCTTGCGCAGACAGTAATTCAGCGCTTAATTTCAGTTACAATCGTTTTATTCAGTGTAGTTTCATTTGGCATATCGCTCACGATTCAACCCTGGAACCAATACAACTCTTACGCCCTTACCCTATTCAATACTCTGATTGCTTACTGGGCAGGGCACTACCTTTGGCGCATATTTATCGACAGTAAGATTTCCTCCCTCGAAAAAGAACCTCTCTTCTGGATCAGTGCCGGATTATTCTTCACATCGCTCGGCAATTTTTTTGTGCAGGGGTTAATGAACTATATGATTAGTGTATCAAACCAATACGCTTTGCTGGTTTACTGGATTCAGGAACTGATGAACTTCATTGTAATTAGTATTTTTTTACTTGCGTTACGCGTGTATCTGAAACAGAAATTACCTATTTACACCAGTAATTGAAGTGTCTGAGTCACATGGCTACCGAACAACCTTCCGATGTTATTTTGATCGTTGTTGTTGGTACTGTACTTCTGATATTATTGGCGGCCTTTATCACTCTGTTGCTGGTATTATATAAACATCGTTATAAGATGCATCAGCAACAATTAATAAGTCTTCGCGAAGCATACGAACGCGAATTGCTTAAAACTCAAATCGAAATACAAAACCAGACCCTTGAGCAAGTTGGGCGGGAATTACACGACCACATCGGGCAGCTCCTATCCGTAGCGATGCTTCATCTAAACGGCCTCGATGAAGAGCTTGAACAAAGTGAGCATCGCCACGCCATTCAGCAAACCATCAATGTTGTTCGTACCACCATTCAGGATGTTCGGGCGCTGTCGAAAACGCTCGACAGCGATACGGTCCGGCGGTTTGGGCTCCGGCAAAGTTTAGAACTCGAACTGGAACGCATTGAACGTACCGGCCGCTTCCGGACGTATCTGCACGTTACGGGTACGCCCTATTCCCTCGGCGAAGAAGCCGAAACCATTCTCTTTCGAATAGCCCAGGAATCACTCAACAATGCTATCAAACATTCGGGTGGGCACGCGATTATGGTCACAACCAGTTATCAATCTGACCAGTTTAAGCTAAGTATTACCGACGATGGCAAAGGCTTCGATGTAGATGAAGTAAGCACCCGAAAGGCAGATATAGCGGGCTCAGGATTGCGTAATCTTCAGCAACGGGCTCATTTACTTGGCGGTACGTGTACCATCAGCAGCGAGCCGGGGCAGGAAACACGAGTTGACATAGTGTTACCGAAACAGGCTGCCGTCTAAAAAATACCTAAATCTGGGTATTGCGTCTTGCCGGACAACCGAATACTTTTCAGGTAAAAACACTCATAGCCTGTCCAATCCATGCCTACAACCGTTGCCATAGCCGACGACCATCTGATGATGGCCCAGGCCCTGTCCGATCTAATCGAAAAAATAGACGGCTACGAGATGCTGTTCGTAGCTGAGAACGGTCGCGACTTGATCAATCACCTGAAACGCAAGCAAATTCCGGACATTCTGCTGCTGGATATCAGTATGCCAGTAATGGATGGGTTTGAAACGGCGCAGCACCTGCGGGAGCATTATCCGGAGGTAAAAATACTGGTTTTGTCAATGTCCGATCGCGACGAAGATATTATACGCATGATGCGCTACGGTGTTTGTGGCTATCTGCTGAAAGGGAGCCGGCCGTCGGAGCTTCGGCGGGCCCTGGAGGAGGTCAGATCCAAAGGGTCTCACTACTCGGAGTTTCTGACCGAGCGGGTGATCCGGAATCTGCATAAATCCGGCACCGAACTGGTCAACACGATTACGCTGAATGATCGCGAAACCAAATTTCTACAGCTTTCATGCAGCGATCTGACCTACGTCGAGATTGCCGACAAAATGTGCGTAGCGCCCCGAACGGTGGACGGTTACCGTGAGTCGCTATTCCAGAAGATGAACGTAAAAAGCCGAGTGGGCATGGTGCTGGAGGCCCTCCGCCATGGTCTGGTTGATCTCAAGGTAAATACAGGCCAATTGTAACTGACGCATAAAATGCCAAACGCCCGGCAGTATGTCGGGCGTTTGGCGTTCAGGCGACTGCTTCTGCTTTTATGACTTCGGCAGCAACACCGTATCTACTACGTGAATGACGCCGTTTGACTGGAATACGTCGGCAATCGTTACGGTCGACATACCGCCGTTTTCGTCAACGATTTCTACTTTCTTTCCTTTCATCGTTGCGGTCAGCGTACCGCCGGCGGCTGTTTTTAACATAGCCTTGCCGTTGCCGTCCTTGATCATCTTTACCAGTTCTTCGGCACTGATGCGGCCCGGTACAACGTGGTAGGTCAGTACGCCCTGCAGCTGGCCTTTGTTCTCAGGCTTCAGCAGGGTTTCAACTGTACCCTTAGGCAGTTTGTCGAACGCCTTGTTGGTCGGTGCAAATACCGTGAACGGACCCGCCCCCTGCAGCGTGCTTACCAGATCAGCCGCTTTTACGGCTGCAACAAGTGTCGTGTGGTCTTTTGAATTAACGGCATTATCAACAATATTCTTTGACGGATACATCGGTGCGCCACCTACCGTGACGGTCTTCTCCTGGGCCACGGCTGTACCCAGCGACAGGGCGGCTACAAACAAAGCACCAATTACTTTACCTAATCTCATTGTTATTGTTATTAAGATGGTGAAACATGTAATGAAGTGTGATCGATCAACAGCAAAACCTACGCATGAACGAAGCCTTTGGATGTTGCCTGATTAAAAAAATGTTAGAAGTACTTAGTTGCAACGCGTTCATGCGGTAATTTTCGGACCGTGCAGACGGAGCAAACCCCTGGCTGTATCACGCGCTATGCAATTACTTTTTCATCGCTTCGATCTCCGTCTGCGACATACCTTCACCATTGCCCACGATAGCCGGGATGTGCAGCCGACGCTGATTGTTGAACTTCGCGACGGTATGGTTCGGGGGTTTGGCGAGGCAACGGCGACCCGTTACTATGGGGTTACCATCGACGGGATGATCGATGCCCTCACGGCTATTCAGGAGCAAATCGAAACGTATGCACTCACCGACCCGGCGCAGTTCTGGGCTGATATGCAGCCGCATCTGGCAAACAACCCGTTTGCGCTCTGTGCGCTCGATCAGGCGGCCTGGGATTTGTGGGCAAAACGGCAGCAAAAACCGTTGTATCAGCTCTGGAACCTCGATCCGCTGCGCAGCCCGCTGACCAACTATACCATTGGCCTCGATACGCCTGAACGGATGGTGCAGAAGCTGGAGGAATGGCCGTGGCCGCTGTACAAGATCAAACTGGGCCGACCGCAGACCGACGTACTGACCGTTGCAGAACTGCGCAGGCACTCGAACGCCCGCTTTCGGGTGGACGCCAACTGCGGCTGGACGGCCGATGATACGATTCAGAAAGCGCAGGCGCTGAACGAACTGGACGTTGAGTTTATCGAACAACCGCTGCCGGCCGCCGACTGGGACGGAGCCCGGCAGGTTTTTGAGCAAAGTGTGCTGCCTATCATTGCCGATGAAAGCTGTATCGTCGAGAGCGACGTTGACCGGTGCGCGGGGTACTTCCACGGCGTCAACATCAAGCTTACTAAATGTGGTGGCCTGACGCCCGCCCGCCGGATGATCGCCCGCGCCCGTGAACTGGGGCTGCGCGTGATGGTCGGCTGCATGACCGAATCGAGCGTGGGAATTTCGGCCATTGCGCAACTGCTGCCCCTGCTCGACTATGCCGACCTGGATGGCGCACTGCTGATTGCCAACGATCCGGCAACGGGCGTTACGTTCAATAGCGGTCGGGTTGTCTATGCGTCGGAAAATGGTACGGGTGTAAAACTGATTCATGTCTGAGTGGCCCGTATATTTGGCCAATGACTACTGCGTTCACCGTTGACCACCTACCGGGCCGAACCATCCGGCATGAGGGACAGCACTACCTTTTTTTTAGCGGAACCGCGTACCTGGGGCTGCCGCAAAACGCGGCTTTCCAGCAGGTATTGATCGATAGCATCGGTAGCTACGGAACTTCGTTCGGCAGCTCACGGAATGGAAATCTGCAGTTGGCGGTCTACCAGCAGGCCGAAGCACAACTCGCGGCTTTTGTTGGCGCAGAAACGGCCCTGACGCTTTCCTCGGGCATGATGGCGGGGCAGGCCGTAGTCAATTACTTACGAGCACAACGGTACGAATTCGTGTACGGACCCAGCACGCATCCCGCCCTTTGGCACGAGCCTGACCTGATACTGCCGGCAATTCCATTTGCCGAGTGGGTCGAGCAAATCCCGAACGTAGTGGCAACCGTCGGGCGGGTAGCCATCGTGCTTAATTCGCTGGATGCAGTTCGGTCGCAGGCGTATTCGTTCGAGTGGGTAAGCCGGTTGCCCGCTGACGTACCGATCACGCTGGTTGTGGACGATTCGCATGGTTTGGGCATAATCGGCGAGGGGGGCAGCGGTATCTGGCGACAGATTCCCCGGTTGCCGTCGGTTCAGCTACTCGTAACGGCATCGCTGGCGAAGGCAATGGGTTTGCCGGGCGGGGTGATTCTGGGAGATGCCGAGACACTCGGGGCTATCCGGCGGACGCCATTCTTTGGTGGGTGTTCGCCCATGCCGCCTGCTTACCTGCAAGCCTACCTGCAAGCCGATGAGCTCTACCGGCAAGCGCGGGAAAAACTGCGGCAGAATGTGGTACTGGCTGAGGAGCTACTGATGCCTACCGGTTGGTTTACACACGCCCCCGGCTATCCGGTTTTTTACACCGAGCATGATGAACTCTATCCTTATTTGTTGGAGAAAGGTATTTTTCTGTATTCATTCGCGTATCCTACCGCAGCCGACCGGGCCAATACCCGCGTGGTCATTAGTGCTTTCCACGAACCTGAAGACATTGAACGTTTAGCTCAACATATCAATGAATTTATTTCGTCAACGCAGGGGTAGCAGAGAAAAAACGCAGAGGTCACTGCGTAACTTCTGCGTTCTCTGCCTGCTCTTTGCGTTCTCTGCGTTTGGTGCCCACGCGCAGAAGACCGACAAGTTTCTCGACGATCTGCTCCGCAAAAGCCCTGAGCTGTTTGGGCCGGTTCTCCGGAATCCGGCCAAATACGACGTGCAGATTCTGTACACGCAGATCAACCGTGACCAGCAGAATCGCCCGACCTTCCGCAGTTTCCGCTACCGTGTTGATAAAGACCGGTACTTCTACCCGGCCAGTACGGTCAAGTTGCCTGCCGTACTGCTGGCGCTGGAAAAACTGAATGAACTAAAGATTGATAAAAATGCTGTGATGCTGACCCAGGCGGCTGGTCATGGGCAGACGATGGTTCAGCGCGACACAACCGCGCCAAACGGCCTGCCGTCGGTGGCGCATTACGCCAAAAAAATCCTGCTGGTCAGCGATAACGACGCGTTTAACCGGCTGTATGAGTTCGTTGGGCAGTGCGACATGAACGAACGGCTTTATCGCAAAGGCTACCGGGATGTGCGGATTGTGCATCGGTTGTCGGTACCGTTTACGGCCGAGCAAAACCGCCATACTAACCCGGTACGTTTCGTTGATGGCGAGCGGACGCTGCTGGAGCAACCCGCCAAAACCTGTTCGCAGACTTTTCGGCCCGCTACGGCCATCAAACGCGGCACAGGGTATATGAGCCGGGATTCGCTGGTTCGGCAGCCGTTTGACTTTACCGACAAAAACTTTTTTGCCCTGGAAGAGCAGCAGGAAATGCTGAAGGCGGTTCTCTTCCCCGACGACGTGCCGGCCAAACGGCGCTTCAACCTCACCACCGACGACTACCAGTTTCTGTACCGGTACCTGTCGCAGTTGCCGCGTGAAACCACCTATCCGCGCTACGATTCGACGTATTACGACAGCTATTGCAAGTTTCTGCTGGCGGGCGATCAGAAAACGCCCCTGATGAACGGCGTCCGGATTTTCAACAAGGTGGGCGATGCGTACGGGTACATGATTGATAACGCCTATATTGTTGACTTCGACCGGAACGTAGAGTTTCTGCTGTCGGCGGTGATCTACGTGAATGAGGATGGTATTTTCAACGACGACAAGTACGAATACGATTCCATCGGTATGCCGTTTATGGGTAATCTGGGCCGGATCATCTACGACTATGAGGTAAAACGCAAGCGCCCTTTCCGGCCGGATCTGAACCGATTCCGGTCCAACTACGACCGATAAGTCAATCCGCAGAGCCACTGGCGCGATAAACTATGAAAAAATTACCTTTAACTGTTTTATTTACAAATGCACTATAAGACATCCTTTCTCATGAGAAATTTTCTCCTTCTGCTGCTTTTTGCCGTAGCGTTTACCGCCTGTAAAAAAGATAGCGATCCTGAACCGCAGCAGGTTGCCGGCAACTACGAGGTCACGCGCCTGGCTTTTGATACCGACGGTACCGCTGATGATTTTGACCTGACGCTGCCAATTACACAGGGGAGTAATTCAATTTCAGGGTCCTTGGTTGCTACGAACGTTTCGGGAAAGCCTAATGCAGTCACGATGAGACTTACGTTACGTGTCACCGGGCAGCAGCCTGACGAAACTGATCTTGGCGAAATAGAGCTGCGACAGACGGGTAATACGTTCGAGCTCTATCAGGACAACGTCAAGCTGGGAACGGCCGATGGGCGGAACATAAACATCGATGTCGCCGAGCAGGGAACGCGGCTCATCATTGTAGCCAGAAAGGTTTAGGCAACTGCCAAAACCCTACAACTAATTAACCAGAACTCATGGTAACATAAAGGACCGACCGTTGTACAACGGTCGGTCCTTTATGTTAGACGACTACTTCAAACTCGTCAAAAACGCCAGGCTCTGCGGTATTTGCTCCATCGAGCGCGACGACTCATCTTCGATGAACATGTGCTTCACGCCCGATTTCTTCGCTTGCTTCATGATGGCGGCAATACCGATGTCACCCTGTCCCAGCGCTACGTTCGACTCCACGTCGGCATGACCGGTGTTGCTCGGTGGCGTGCCTAGTTTTCGGTCTTTCAGGTGCAGAAGCGGGAATCGTTTCGGGTATTTCTGCAACAAAGCCACGGGGTCTTTGCCCGGCTGCGCCACCCAGAATACGTCCATCTCAAAGTTGACCAGCTTGGGGTCAAAATTCTCAACCAGATACTCAAAAAAGGTGGCGTTCTGGTACGTCTGGAACTCGTAGCCGTGGATGTGGTAACAAAGCGACAAGCCATTGTCGGTCAGCAGCCGTCCCGCCGTATTAAATACGTCCGCGGCCCGGTCGGCATCCTGAATCGTGAACGTATCGCCGGGATGAGGAATCCAGAAGCAAACGACGTATCTGGCCCCGAGCGCTTTGGCTTCGGCAACCACTTTCGGTACGTTGTTGTCCAGATCTTCAAAACTGGCCCCTACAGCAATGGCTTTCAATCCGTTTTGATCCAGCAGCTTCCGAAATTCACCCGGGCTGAGTCCGTACGTACCGGCTACTTCGACCTCGCGGAAACCCATCTGCTTTACTTTGGCCATCGTGCCGGGCACGTCTTTCGCAAACTGATCGCGGAAACTGTATAGTTCAAGGCCCACCGGCGCGGCTTTTTGCGCCAGAGCCACCGAGGCCGACAGCAGCCCGGTAAACAGGAGGAACATCGTCTTTCTCATGGCAGGATTTGGTACAGTAGTAAGTTTCAAGTTACAGGGTCAACGTTCCAGGTTTAAGATTTCCGGGCTGGCAGAAAACCGTATACCTGGAACTTGACACATAAAACTATTTTCCAGTCTGGGTGGTGAATGTACTTTCAAAAATCTTGTCGGCATTGCCCGTTTCAAACCCTTCGCGCCGGTGTTCGCGCCGAATCTGATCGGCGGGCAGGTGCCGGAAGGGGGGCAGCACGCGCCGTTCGGCAAATTCGACGTACGAACCGGCAATCCGGAACGTGTCGCCCCCCGCAAACTGGGCGTCGATCATCTGCGCAACGGTTGACGACTGCCGCAGATCACCATCCGGGCTGACCTTGATGGTGCCGCCCGCTGAGTTGAGCCGGAAGCCACGGCGCTCCAGAAACGCCACAAACTCGTCGATGGTGTTGTAGCCGGGTTTCAGGTTATGGACGCTAATGGTGAAATGGTTCAGGTAATACCGGTTGTAGATTACCCAGGCTGCGTATTCGCTTTCGGCCAGCAGTGTCTGGTAATCGTTCAGTGTGGGGGTTGTCCACAAAGGCTGGTGCAGAAACTGGTCAACGGCGTCGGCATCATCCAGATCGAGCGCATCGACCGGATCGCTGGTAACGGTGTCGGTATAGCGAAGAATAATCGATCGGGCCGTATCCGACAACTCATCTACCCGCAGTTCGCTGGCGAAGATGCGGGGGAAATGCGGCTCAGGGGGCGCATACCAGTAGGCCGTCAGCTTCTTTTCGGCGAAGTTGTATTCATCGCGCTTCTGATAGCCATAGTGCAGAAATATCTTCTCAAACGAGGCAATGCCAAGGTTCGGAACCCCCATCGTCCGAAACGCAATGTGGTCGTTTTCAATCTCCTCCGGCGACTGAATAATGCCCTCGTCCAGCATGGCGTCAAAAATGCCTTGCACGTCGGGAACGCGCTCCCGGTACCGGCGCATCAGGCCATTCAGAACGGCGGCTAACGTCTTGGTTTGAGTTGTTGATGCGGTCATATTCTGTAACGAGTTAGATGATTGTAGTTTATGGTGTGTGGTTCGTGGTTTGAGGTTTGTAGTTTGTGGTTTGGCGCTGAGTAGCTGTTAACGACGAACTACAAACTACGAACCACGAACCACAAACCACACACCACACACCCTTCAAACTAAAAACTGTTCCGCCACCGGCTGCGGGCCAGCAGTACGTCTTTGCCGGTAGTGGCGTGTTCAATCCCGTGCAACCACGATTCCGACGACTCCAATCGCGAACGGATCAGCAGGCGATCATGCCAGCGGCTTTCGGTGCGGAAAAATACATCTAATTCCGACAATTGTTTCATCTGCAAGGTGGCGTCATCCACCGTTTCCAGCAGCCACTGCACATACGCTACGTTGTTGGTGTGCTGGTTCTGATCAATATCATACCAGCCAACATCGACCGATCTGGCCGGTTGCCCGTCGGGCGGCAGAAAATCCGGCTTCGGCGGTAGCTGCAACCGCGAATTAACGTCGGTCGGCAGGGTGATCTGGCGAATGAACTCCGGCAACGGCACCATGGTTCGGCGCTCCATCGAAAACGTCAGCCACGTACTGCATGCGTCGGCCAGCCGGGTTCCATCCTCAGCCAGCACAGTGAAGTCGCGATAAATAAAATACTTGTCGACGGCCGTGGGGTAGGTCGTAATCCGGATGGACTGCCCATACAGCGGGTAGCGGTGCAGGTTGATCCGGAGCCGCATCAGCACCCACCCGAACCCCTGCCGGGCCAGATCAGCAATACCGATACTATAATCGAGGGCGTTGCGATTGGCCGATTCCTGCATCATATTCATCAACGCCGGTACGCTCAGGCGGCCGTTTGCATCAATTTCACCGCTGCGAATGCGGTACGTATCGGTTTGTCTATACGTCATAACGTACATGTAAACTACAGTCTGAAAGTTATTAACATATCATTCTATAATGAATAACTACTTAGCGATACTAACTTAAGTAATTGAAAATATTCATGAGTAGGGAGTCTGGCTTCCTGTCTTTTTACCCCGTAATCAGCCTGCCTTGTCAGGCTGGCTATACATTAACCATCATAATTAGCCTATGAAGCAGTGTTTTACTGCCCCTACTGTAACCAGTTCTCCTGCGGTTTCCTCCGCCAGTTATTCTGTCCGCTTAATGCTTGAACGCTTTCTGAAAAGCGATTGTACGCCTATTTTTTCGAACCTACTTAATTAATCGTATGAAACTCTCTACCTCCCAGCTTTGGGCCAAGGCCAGGGTGCAATCTCTGTTGCTACTTGGTTTGTGCCTGTTTCTTCTGCAACCAACGTATGCCGGCAACGATCCGGCGGTCATCTTCCGGGTACGTGGTACCGTTCGTGATGCCAGCGGAACTGGTCTGCCCGGTGTCAACGTCGTTGAAAAAGGCTCCACCCGTGGTTCTACAACTGATGCCAACGGCGCGTATCAGATTGAAGTGCAAAGCGGAAACGCTACGTTAGTGTTCAGTTCGATTGGCTACGCCAGTCAGGAAGTGGCCGTCGGGAACCGGGAAGTCATTGACATCTCGATGAAATCTGACGAACGTAGCCTCGACGAAGTGGTCGTGATCGGTTATGGTACGACAAGGAAGTCCGACTTAACCGGTTCGGTAGCGTCGGTAAAAGCCGACCAGATTCTAGAGCGTCCAGCCCCTTCGCTCAACCAGGCGCTTGCGGGACGTATGCCGGGTGTTCAGGTAAATACGAACTCAGGCCGTCCGGGTGGTCGGACCACCGTTCGGATCCGGGGCTTCAGCTCGATCAACTCGTCCAATAACCCGTTGTACGTAGTTGATGGGGTGCAGTTGCCGGTAGGTAATCAGAACCAGTTCACGAATGCGATTGACTTTATCAACCCGAATGATATTGTGTCTGTTGAAGTGCTTAAGGATGCTTCTTCGACCGCTATCTACGGGGCGCGGGGCGCCAACGGGGTTATCCTGATTACAACCAAAAAAGGTAAAGCCGGTGAAGGCCGCATATCATACAATGTCGATTTCAGCGTACCGGGTGGGGTGCCGAATCGGGCAAAGGTGCTGAACGCCAGAGAGTACCTGGCGGTTGAAGACCTGGCTTATGCCAATATCGCCAAGTACGACCCGGCGGGCTGGGCTGCAGGCCGGTACGCAAACCTGAACCCCCGAATCCGGCGTGAAGCCCTGCGGGCGCAGCGTCCCGACGTGTTTGATGCCAACCTAAATCCGCTGTACGATACGGACTGGTTTAAAGAATCGACACAACACAAACTCTCGCAAAACCACCAGCTGAACTTCAGCGGGGGCAGCGAACGGACGCAGTATTCGTTGTCGCTCGGATTCCGTGACGATCAGGGTCTGATCAAAACAACCTACCTGAAGCGGTATTCAGGCCGGTTCACCATTGATGATCAGGTGAACCGCTGGCTTAAAATCGGCGGAACGCTCAGCTACAACAACCAGTCGGAGCGGCTCTCGGACGTGAACGATGCCGTTTCGCGCCAGATTGTGGAAGACTTCCCGTTCCTGCCAGTTCGTTACCCCGATGGTACGTTTGCCAACAACCGCGACTACCCACAGGCCGAAGGTACGTTTAGCTCTGTCCACCGGCTGTATGGCCGCCAGTGGCTTCTGAACACCCAGACGACTACTGGGAGCCTGAACTCGACGATTACGTTAGCGAAAGGGCTGGCTCTTAAAACCATCCTGGGTACCAACGTCATCACGCAGGAAAACAATACCTCGCAGACCCGGACGCTGGCTATTGCCAACCAGGGTGAAGCGTCTGCTAACAACCGCAAAGAGTCTTTCTGGTCGTTTGAGAATTTCCTGACCTACAACAAGCAGTTTGGTAGTCGCCACTCCGTCGACGGGCTGCTGGGGCTTTCGTGGCAGGAAACAAGCATCTTCAGCATTGGGGCCAACGTACGGACGTTTGCGACGGACTACTTTGGATTTAACAACCTTGGAGCAGCCGCCGTGTTAGGAGGCATTGGCTCGGGGGCGCAGCGTGAAGCGTTTAACTCGTATTTTGGCCGGGTTAACTACGGGCTGGACGAGAAATATTTAGTCACGTTCACGGCCCGCGCCGACGGTTCGTCGAAGTTTGGGGAAAATAATAAGTTTGCCTTTTTCCCCTCGGCCGCGTTAGCCTGGCGGGCCTCGGAAGAACCCTTCCTGAAAAACAGTTCGGTAATCTCGAACCTGAAATTCCGGGCTAGTTACGGCTTCTCCGGCAACTCCGAAATTCCGCCGTATACCTCGCTTCCTCTGCTCAGTTCCAACTACGCTACGATTTTCAACGATGGGCGGGTAGCCGGTACGGGGCTTTCGCGCCTGGCCAACCCCGACCTCCGGTGGGAAAAAACGGCTCAGGCTGATTTTGGGGTAGAATTGGGTTTATTTAAAGGACGGGTGTCGCTGGAATTAGATTTGTACAACCGCGTAACTACGGACATGCTTCTGGATGCACCCGTACCGCTGTCGAGTGGCTATGCCACTATCCGCCGGAACGTGGGATCTATGCGAAACAGAGGGCTTGAAATTGGGCTGAACACGGTTAACATCGCCACCACCGACTTCACCTGGAACACCAATTTCAACGTTTCGCTTAACCGTAACAAAGTGTTGACCCTGGCTACCCCCTCCGATATTTTCAACGTGGGTGGCCCCAACTTTACTAATCCTACCAATATCATTCGGGTTGGTGAGCCGGTAGGATCGTTCTGGGGTCTAACCCGTCTGGGTGTTTGGAGCGAGGCTGAACGCGAAGAAGCCGCTAAATTCCGCTCGTATCGGAATAATCTGACGGTTTTGCCGGGCGACATCAAGTATCTGGACGTTAACGGTGACTACGCCATTACAGACGCCGACCGGAGCATTATTGGTAACGGTAGTCCGCTGGCGTGGGGAGCCATGACCAACTCGGTCCGCTACAAGAATTTTGATCTGACGCTTGAGCTACAGTTCTCGTACGGCAATGACATTATGGACATGACGCTCCACCCGAGCGAAGACCGGCAGGCGCTGGCCAACAGCTATCGTACCGTACTGGATGCGTGGACGCCGACCAATCAGAATACGCAGATTGCTGAGATTCGGGAAACGCGGGCGGGTTACGTAACCAATGTGGATACCCGCTGGATCAAAGACGGTTCGTTTTTGCGCGGTCGTAACTTGCTGCTGGGCTATACCCTGCCAGCTCAGCTAACGAAACGGATTAAGATGGACCGCTTCCGGGTGTTTGCGTCCGCGCAGAACTTCTTCCTCCTGGTTAACAAGGAGGTAATTGGTGATCCCGAAGCCACTCCCACTAACCAAGGTGACGGTAACAGTGTATTTTCTCAGGGAATGCTCTGGCACGGATATCCCCGCCCAACTATTTACATGGTAGGCTTCCAGATTGGACTCTAAAACCGTTTATAGTTTTTGGTTTCTGATTTATAGTTTTAGTCAATAACGGGAAACTATAAATCAGAAACCAAAAACCAGAACCTAAAAAGCATAAACCGACATATGATACGTAAAATACATAAAACCGCCACGCTAATGCTCCTAAGTGGAGCCTTGCTGCTTGGCCCGACCAGCTGTAAAGATTTTCTGGACGAGCAGGCCCCATCGGCGCTGACTCCCGACAGTTTCTATACTATTCCCGATCACGCTGAAGCCGCCGTTGCTGCCGTATACGCCGACCTGCGGCTTCTG
The DNA here is from genome assembly GCF_003583365.1 of Fibrisoma montanum. Taxonomy (GTDB): domain Bacteria; phylum Bacteroidota; class Bacteroidia; order Cytophagales; family Spirosomataceae; genus Fibrisoma; species Fibrisoma montanum. The sequence goes on along the minus strand of NZ_QXED01000001.1, from coordinate 451,490 downwards.
TACGGGGGAGCAGGCATTTTCTCGTCTACCTGGCAGATGTTTGAGGCCCCAACCGGTACCTCAGGCACAGAAACGGCTCAGAACTCCAATCTCAACAACCTCTACGCGTTGGTGTACGATGGGAATACGGAACACATTATCAACGCCTGGAGCAGCCTGTACCGCGTCATCGCCAATGCTAACCTGGTTCTTGAAAAAGTACCGGCTATTACGCCGATGGATGAAGCTCAGAAAAGCCGGGTTCTGGCCGAAGCCCGATTCCTGCGGGCCTGGGCTTATTTTCACGCTGTGCGTCTTTGGGGAGACATACCCTTGATTACGACCCCTCAAACCGCCAGCACGGAGCAGTTCCTCCCTGCTCGGGCGCCACAGGAGCAGGTCTACAACCAGATTGTCGCCGATCTGACGGAGGCTGAAAAAGCTCCGCTTGCCTGGATAAACGTAAACGGGCGCGTGGGTATGGCCGCTGTGAAGACGCAACTGGCGAAGGTATACCTGACTATGGCTGGCTTCCCGCTGAGCAAAGGCGCTACGCACTACAAACTGGCGGCCGACAAGTCGTTGGAAGTAATTACGTACGCTAACGCCAATCCCACGGTGGTTGGTCTGTTCCCGACCTACATGGACATACATGACGAGCGACTGGAGAACCGGCTGGAACATCTGTTTTCCATCCAGTACAACAACTCGGTCGGGGTGGCTGGCAATCCGATGGGTAATATGTTCCCGAACTTCAAACCCGTGACCTTCAATGGCCCCGGCGGAACGGGCAGCACTGTGCCCTGGCTGGGTTTCTATCAATCGTTTGAACCAGGTGACCTACGGGCTAAGGATCAGGATGGCTGGTTCTATACAACGTATTTCACGAATGGTAACGGAGCGCGGTTCGACCTGGGAGCACCTTACATTTTCAAGCACTTCAATTTCATTGCCAATGGCCGTGAGGGAGTGGCCGGCACCCGCAATGACAATTTGAACGTACCGCAGATTCGCTACGCCGAAACCCTGCTGATTTACGCCGAAGCTCAGAATGAAGTAGGGGGACCGAATCAGGCCGCCTACGATGCCTATAAGCGCATCCGTGACCGGGCCAAGCTGACTACGCCTGCCCTGGGGACATTCAATCAGGCCAGCTTCCGCGAGGCTGTCTGGCGCGAACGCTGGTGGGAACTTTGCTACGAACAGATTACGTGGTACGATATGGTGCGGCTACGGAAGGTGTTCGACGAGAAAACTAAAGGTTTCAATAACTTCGTGGGGCACCAGAACCTGAGTGCTAAAACCGCCTTCCAGGAGCGGCACTTGCTGTTCCCGATCCCCCGTCCCGAGATGCTGAATAACCCGAATCTGAAGACGCAGAACCCGGGTTATCCGAACTAAGTAGTTATACCGAAGTCCATAAAAAGTCCTGGTGTTCGCGCCAGGACTTTTTATTTTGTTGTATTGTCTATTAATCAGTTAGATAAACAGTGGTAATGGTTGAGCGTTGGTGTTTTTTATCATATTTGATATATGTGTAATTACTTAAAATGAAAACTTAGTAATATCTACTTTATTATTAAAATAATTTAAGAATATTGTATGTAGCGTAAGTAGTGTAGTACATATACTTGACTTTTGGCTTCGTCCGATGAGTTTTGGCGGCTATTTCTACCCTAACCTCTTTAGAAAACGTATGAAGCAATCCCTTACTTCCAGGTACTGATTACGCCAGCCAACTGTTGCATGAGGTTTCGGTCAGAAAACCTCTGTCATGCTCCTAGTAGAGCGTTTATGCGCCTTTTTTCTAACGTTAACCATTTCCTTACTCCTCTATGAAAAGGTTTTTATCCTGCTCACGGATAGCGGCCGTAGGTAAATTACGCTGGCTAACTATCCTTTGTCTCTTGTTAACAGTAACGTATCCGAGTTACGGCGATGGTAACTCACCCAAAGCCTTCCGCGTTCGTGGCGTTGTTCGGGATGCATCCGGCACTGGACTGCCGGGTGTCAACGTAGTCGAGAAAGGCTCCAGCCGGGGCTCCACTACCGACGCAGACGGTGCGTACCAGATTGAAGTGCAGGATGGCAACGCCACGCTGGTATTCAGCTCAATTGGGTACACCCGGCAGGAAGTGGCCGTGGGTAATCGCGAAGTGCTCGACGTAACCATGCAGTCCGACAACCGCAGTCTGGACGAAGTAGTCGTGATCGGATATGGTACGGTCCGGAAAAGCGATCTGACCGGTTCGGTCGCCCAGATCAAAGGCGATCGGCTGCTCGACCGCCAGGCTGTAAACGTAGCGCAATCGCTGCAGGGCCGGCTGCCGGGCGTTGATGTGTCGGTGAACTCGTCGGCACCGGGTTATCAGCCCCGGGTCCGGATTCGCGGGGTTGGCTCCATCAACTCCAACCTCGATCCGCTCTACGTCGTGGACGGCATCATCGGCGTATCCAACGCCAACCTGATTAACCCGAACGACATTGAATCGGTGGAGGTGCTGAAGGATGCATCGGCAACGGCTATCTACGGGGCCCGGGGTGCCAACGGGGTTATCATCATCACGACTAAGCGCGGCAAGTCAGGGCAGACGCAGGTTTCGTTCGATACCTGGGGATCGTACATCACGCCGGCCAAATATCTCGGTACACTGAGCGCCGACGAGTTCATGTCGGTGTACAACACAGCTTTCGACAATGCACAGAAATATGATCCGCAGGGTTTTGCAGATGGCAAATACGTGCGGAACGACCCGAAAAATTTCCCCAATCTGTTTGATGCAAACGGCCGGCCCCTGTACAATACCGACTGGGAGCGTGAAATCTACAGACCGGCTTTTGCGCAGAACCACGAACTGGGCGTGCGGGGCGGCAGTGAAAAAACGACGTACAGCCTGTCGCTGGGCTACACTGATCAGGGTGGTTTGATGCGTAACTCCTGGTTCAAGCGCTACTCGGCCAAGTTCACGCTCGACAACGACGTCCGGAAGTGGCTGAAACTGGGTGGGAGTATTTTCCTGAACAAGACTCAGCAACGGGAGGCAGACGATGCGTCGGGTGGCCTGAATGTACCGCGGATGGTGATGGAAGCGCTGCCGATTCTGCCGGTTAAATACCCCGATGGCAACTGGGGACGTAACAAAGACTGGCCGGGTATGGAAGGGGGCGAAAACCCGGTGCGGATCACCGAGCAGCGGCAGCGGTTCAACCCCAAAACGCAGGTATTGGGCCAGATTTATTCCCTGCTGACTTTTACGCCCGATCTGTCGCTGCGGACCAACTTTAGCTATGAGCTGAAATACGAAAAGAATAACTATTACTCCGGCCGTGATCTGAATGCCCTGTCGGCCGACCAGAAAGGCGTTGCCGACATCTGGAGCAACCAGGAGTACTACTGGCAGTTCGAAAACTACCTGAACTACAACAAGACCATCAACCAGGTGCACACCATCACGGGGCTGGCGGGGCTGTCGTGGCAGAAGCGCTACTGGGAGCAGTATTTCGCGGCTGCCGAGAACTTCATCGATGATTTCTGGGGCTGGCATAATCTGGGAGTCGGAACGACGCTGCGAACACCGTCGTCGACCGACCAGGAGTGGACGCTGAACTCGTATTTCGCCCGGTTGAACTACAGCTACAAAGACAAGTACCTGGTTACGTTTACGGGACGTTACGACGGCTCATCGAAGTTCGGGGTGAACAACAAATACGCGTTTTTTCCATCGGCGGCCGTTGCCTGGAACGTAGCCCAGGAGGATTTTCTGAAGTCAAGCCCTTGGATTACCGATTTGAAACTGCGGGCTAGCTACGGAAAAACCGGTAACCAGGAGATTGGTCAGTACGCATCGCAGCAATTCCTCGGTACGGGTACCGTGCTGCTCGGCGGTAATCGGCAAACCGGGATCTGGCGGAGTTCATTTGGCAACCCGGATCTGCGCTGGGAGTATACCAACCAGCTCGACATCGGTGCCGACATCGGCCTGTTCAACAACCGCGTCAACCTGACGCTGGATTATTACCAGAAGATCACCAAAGATCTGCTGCTGAATGCGCCCATTCCCTGGTCAACGGGGCTGAGTGGGGTTACGCAGAACATTGGTTCAGTAGAGAACAAGGGTTTTGAAGCGTCTGTTAACACCCGCAACATTGCCACGGAGCGGTTCAACTGGTCGACCAACATTGCCTTCTCGACCAACCGGAGCAAGATCCTGAGGCTGGGAGTCAACAACGACGACATCTTCCCCGGCCCGTGGTTCCTGGGGCAGACGAACATCCTGCGCGTGGGTGAGCCGATCGGATCGTTCTGGGGCTACAAGCGACTGGGTACGTTCAGCACGGCCGAAGCGGATCTGGCGGCCCGCTACAATCGCCTGCCGGGCGACATCAAATGGGCCGATCTGAACAACGACGGAAAAATCGACGCAGCCGACGAGACCATCATTGGCCGGCAGTATCCCAAATGGAACATGAACATCAGCAACACCTTCCAGTTGGGCAAGTTCGATCTGTCGTTTGACATCCGGTTCGTAATGGGTGTCAACACGCTGAACGCAACCAAGCACTCGGTTGAGGATCGGCAGGCCATTGCCAGCAGTTCCCGGTCGGTGCTCAACGCCTGGACGCCCGAGAATCAGAACACCATGATTGCCCAGATCCGGCACTACAACGCCGGCTACGATACGCACATGGACGACTGGTGGGTAGAAGACGGTTCGTTTATCCGCGGTCAGAATTTCGTGCTGGGCTATTCTCTGCCAACCAGCTTCGGCAAGGTGAACTTCCAGCGGCTGCGCGTGTACGCCAGTGCGCAGAACTTCTTCCTGGTCAGCAAGTACTCCGGCTACGATCCGGAAGCGCTGACCGGCTTCGGCAACCAGTTGACGCAGAACATGGAGTTCTTCCAGTATCCGCGCCCCCGTACGTTCAACCTGGGCCTGAACATGACGTTCTAAACGTAGTCTGGCGTCGGATGGTTTGCCGTCGGGCGTCAAACGTCAACCCTGTATCATTATGAAAAAACACCTGATTTATACACTAACTGCCGTGGGACTGGTGCTGTCGTCCTGCAACGATTTTCTGGAAGAAGCACCTACCGGCTCATTAACCACCTCGTCGAACGTATCGAGCCCGGAAATTGCCCGGGCGTTCGTTGACGGCGCGTATTCGAACATTACGACCTGGAACAACGGCGGTGGCGGCTGGGGTGGTAACAACGCGTCGCTGCTCGAATTCCTGACCGGTAAGGCCGACGGGAACTCACAGACCGAAGCTTTCAAGTTCTATGATCTTGAATACGATGCCCGGGCGTTCTACATTGATAACTGGTGGTCGGGTATGTACTCGGGGATTGCCCGGTCCAATCTGGCCATCCAGAAGATCGGGGAGTTTACTACCCTGCCCGCTGCGACCAAGACAAATATGATTGCGGAGGCCAAATTTCTCCGGGCGCTGTACTACTTTCAACTGGTGCGTATGTTCGGCGATATACCAAAAATTACCTCGCTGATCACGAACCTGGCGGATGTGCAAACAGCCCGTTCGCCGGCCAGGGAGATTTACGACGAGATCATCATCCCGGATCTGCTCGAAGCCGAGAAGTCAACGCTGCCCTGGCGTGACGTGGCCGGTCGGGCCTCGATGGGCGCGATCAAGGCGCTGCTGGCCGATGTATACCTGACCTACGCCGGGTACCCGATCCGGGCTGGTAATCAATACTACGCGGAGTCGGCAAAACGCTCGAAAGAACTGCTCGACAATGGTACGTATACGCTCTTCAAGGAGTATACGGACATGATCAACCCGGCCAATCGGAACCAGGGCGAGTTCATCTTCCAGGTGCAGCATGAGAAGGACATCCGTAATAATGGCATGACGCCCGTTACGCTGCCGACCCTGCGGGGTATCGCTGCCTACTCCGACGAATACGGTGGCCTGACGCCCCGCAAGGAGTTTGTGGAAAGCTTTGAGAAAGGCGACAAGCGGGCGCAGGAGAAGCAGTTTTTCTACACGTTTTACAAAGGGCACCCGTCTGATTATCCGCTGGGCGATCCGCGTCGGGACCGGCTGGACCTGGGGGGGTATTACATCTACAAGTATTTTGACAAGCAGGCTATCGACAACGACGCCAAGGCAAATATTAACTTCACAATCTACCGGCTGCCCGATGTCATGCTGATGTATGCCGAGGCCTCGAACCGGGCCGAAGGAAAGCCAAACGCTCAGGCACTGAAAGCCCTGAACGACATTCGGGCGCGGGCGTTGCTGCCACCGGTCACGACGACCAACGTCGACGAGTTTGAGAAGGCGGTCTGGGCAGAGCGATATTTTGAGCTGTGCTACGAAGACAAAATGTGGTTCGACATGATCCGGACGCGGAAGGTACGTAACGACCTCACCAGAAACTGGGATGATTTTGTAGGTCATACGACGGTCTTCAACAAGACGTTCACGGCGAAGAACCTGCTGCTGCCGATTCCGCAGCGCGAGATCGACAACAACCGGGCGCTGAAGCAGAACGAAGGGTTCTGAGAATGTCTGGCAACAAAAAGCCCCGCCCGGATTCCGGGCGGGGCTTTTTGTTGAGTAAGGCTGGCTTATTTCATGCCGTAGCGCTTGCGGAACTTGTCCACGCGGCCGGCGGTATCGAGCAGCACGTTCTTACCGGTGTAGAACGGATGTGACTGCGAGCTAACTTCAATCTTAACGAGCGGATAGGTCTGGCCTTCGAACTCGATTGTATCCTTGGTCTGAACCGTCGAACGCGTCACAAACTTGTAGTCGCTCGACAGGTCGTGGAATACCACCTCGCGGTACTCCGGGTGAATGCCCTTTTTCATGGTATTGCTTTCAGTTTCTTGTCATCTTTTCGGTTTCCGTCCGAAAAGGATTGCAAAGGTAGCGGGTTTCGGGCGGTTACGCAAGTGATTTGCCAGGTTCTTTTTGTGGCTGATTATCAAACGTATAAATCGTAGCCGTTGGCTAGAAATAGGTTCAGTTTAACTTGCTGCTACGGGTATTATTTCATATATTTAGTTACGATTGTACTTCCTCACTGGGGCCGTCAAAAGCTATGCCCATTCAGAAAAAAATTCGCTCTATTATTTTTCGGTGTTCGTCGATGACGATGGCAGGGTAAGTCGCTAAGCTGTAGTGCTTAACAATTCCTTAACCTGTTGAGTAGAGTTTGACTTTTCAAAGTTTGGCCAAAATGGCCGAACTAAGCCGATTGTTTTTCCGTCTAAATCATCAGAACTTTAAGAGCGCATCCAAGTCCCGCATTCAATATTACGACAATATAACCAGCTAACCCCCACACGATTATGTATGTAGCCAAACGTGATGGCCGTCGGGAGTCGGTCAAGTTCGACAAAATTACCGCTCGAATCGAGAAGTTGTGTTACGGTCTTGATTCTACCTACGTCCAGCCCGTTGAAGTGGCCATGAAAGTGGTCAACGGGTTGTACGATGGCGTCAAAACGACCGAGCTCGACAATCTCGCTGCCGAGACAGCGGCTTCGATGACAACCAAGCACCCGGATTACGCAATCCTGGCGGCCCGGATTGCCATCTCGAACTTGCACAAAGAGACGAACAAGTCGTTCTCCAGTACCATCAAACGCTTGTACACCTACGAGGACCCGAAAACCGGCGAAAACGCATCACTCATTTCGAAAGAAGTGTATGAGGTGGTTCGCAAACACGCGGCTCTGCTCGATTCCACCATCATCTACGACCGCGATTACGGGTATGATTATTTCGGCTACAAAACGCTGGAGAAGTCCTATCTGCTGAAGATCGACGGTAAAATCGCCGAACGGCCGCAGCACATGCTGATGCGCGTGGCCGTGGGAATCCACATGGAGGATGTGGAAGCGGCCATCGAAACCTACAATCTGCTGTCGGAAAAGTGGTTCACGCACGCTACGCCGACGCTTTTCAACGCCGGTACGCCGAAGCCGCAGATGTCGTCGTGCTTCCTGCTGACGATGAAAGACGACTCCATCGAAGGGATTTACGATACGCTCAAGCAGACCGCTAAAATCTCGCAGTCGGCAGGGGGGATTGGTTTAAGCATTCACAACGTCCGGGCTACCGGTACGTACATCAAAGGCACCAACGGCACGTCGAACGGTATCGTACCGATGCTGCGGGTCTTTAACGATACGGCCCGCTACGTTGATCAGGGCGGTGGCAAGCGCAAAGGTTCGTTTGCGGTGTATCTGGAGCCGTGGCACGCTGACATATTTGAGTTCCTGGACCTGAAGAAGAACTCCGGTAAGGAAGAACTCCGCGCCCGCGACCTGTTCTACGCCCTCTGGACGCCCGATCTGTTCATGAAGCGCGTGGAAGCCAACGACGTGTGGTCGCTGTTCTGCCCGCACGAGTGCCCGGGTCTGGCTGATTGCTACGGCGATGAGTTTGAAGAGCTCTATGAGCGCTACGAACGCGAAGGACGAGCCCGTCAGACCGTCAAAGCACAGGACCTGTGGTACAAAATTCTGGAATCGCAGACCGAAACCGGTACGCCGTACATGCTGTATAAGGACGCGGCCAACCGGAAGTCGAACCAGAAAAACCTCGGCACCATCAAGTCGTCGAACCTGTGCACGGAGATCATCGAGTACACCTCGCCCGACGAAGTGGCCGTATGTAACCTGGCGTCGATTGCCCTGCCGAAGTTCATCAAGCGCGATCCGGATGGGATGCTGCGGTTCGACCACCAGAAGCTGTTCGAGATCACGAAGGTGGCAACCAAAAACCTGAATAAGATTATTGATCTGAACTACTACCCGGTTGAGGAAGCCCGCCGGTCAAACATGCGTCACCGGCCAATCGGTCTTGGTGTGCAGGGGTTGGCCGATGCGTTCATCATGCTCCGGATGCCATTTGAATCGGACGAAGCGCGTCGCCTGAACGAGGACATTTTCGAAACAATCTATTTCGGAGCCATGACCGCGTCGATGGAAGAAGCCAAGAAGTTCGGTCCGTACGAAACCTGGAAAGGGTCACCCATTTCGCAGGGAATCTTCCAGTTCGATATGTGGGGGGTAACGCCGAAATCGGGCCGCTGGAACTGGGAAAGCCTGCGCCAGGAGGTGGTTGAGCACGGAGTTCGGAACTCGCTGCTGCTGGCTCCCATGCCGACCGCATCGACAAGCCAGATTCTGGGTAACAACGAGTGCTTCGAGCCGTATACGAGCAACATCTACACCCGGCGCGTGCTGTCGGGCGAGTTCGTGGTCGTGAACAAGCACCTGCTGAAAGACCTCGTGAAGCTGGGTCTGTGGAACGATGTTATGAAGAACAACCTGATTCGGGCCAACGGGTCCGTGCAGGAGATTCCGGGAATTCCGCAGCACATCCGCGACTTATACAAAACCGTGTGGGAGATCAAGCAGAAGCACATCATTGACATGGCTGCCGACCGTGGCGCCTATATCTGCCAGTCGCAGTCGCTGAATATTCACATTCAGGACTCAAACTTCGGTAAGCTGACGTCGATGCACTTCTACGCGTGGAAAGCGGGCCTGAAAACCGGTATGTACTACCTCCGGACCAAGGCCGCTGCTGATGCCGTGAAGTTCACGGTAGAACCGCAGGCCGAGCCGCAACTGGAACCAGCGCTGGCCGAGACGGCTCCGGTGGAGAAGCCGCTCGACTACGTACAGTATGCGAAGGAGCACGCCGTGCTGCAGCCCAAGCCCGAGCCGCTGCCAATGGTTTCGGATTCTGAGCAAAACTATTCCGCCATGACCTGCTCGCTGGACGATCCGGAGGGTTGCGAGATGTGTGGATCGTAGCGTTGCGCTATATATGGTTTAAACACAAATAGCCCTGTAACCAGGGCTATTTGTGTTTAAACCAGGTTGAGTTATCATATTACCGCAGCGTATCCCGCTTCGGCTTACCCAGCGGTACAGATACACCAAACGCCCGCGGATCGCTCGGAGGGGCGGTTCTGCGTTTGCCCTGCTGTTGCTGAATGGTAGCGGCTTCGTTGGGGTTTGGGGGCGACTGCAACAGGGTTCCGGGAGCCGACAACGGCGCATCAACACCAGGAATGGGTGTATGTGTCTGGGCAGAACGCACGGGGCGATTTGCTTTGACCGTATCAATTTGGCCGAAACCCGCCGACAGGGTCGAGCCGCTTATGAAAAGAATGAGCACAAGGGAGCGCATGACAGTTTTCAAGTTTGTTGAGTAATAGAACAACCTGTTGAGGTGGCCAACAGTTTTTAAGCTGGATATAGGTAACGTAGTATTTACTAATAATGCAAAATAATACTTGTTTATTGCTATTAAATACTCTACCTTAATCGAGGACTAAACGTTCTCGGCCATGAAAATCGTCTTGTTAGTAGTTGCCGTCCTGCTCGGCACGGTTACGGGTAGTTTAGCTCAGTCGGATCAGGAAGCCATCAAAAAAGTGCTTCGTGAAGAGACCGAAGGATTTTTCAAGCGCGACAAAGCAAGATGGGCGGGTGCCTGGGCACACAAACCCTACGTTCATTTTGCGGCTAATTTGTACGGAGGTGATTTTATGCTGATTAAAGGCTGGAATAACCTCGAAAAGCAGTTTGCTAATCAGTTTAAAAGCTCTAAACTGACAGACAAGGTGACCGTGCAGAACGCGAACTACACCATCCATCAGAATGGCAGTATGGCGTTCGTGACCTACGACCAGACCTTAGTGGACAGCCACGGGAAAACTACTTCGAAGGAATCGCGGGTGCTGGAAAAAATTGATGGAAACTGGAAGATTATCAACGTCGTTGCCCTGACGAACCTGAAAGATTTTGGGCTGGCGCAAAAGACAAAGTAAACGCCCGCTCTGGTTTTAAAGACACTCATAAAACGGTTTGTGCCCTGCTGATCGGATCAGCAGGGCACAAACCGTTTTATTGATTCCGGTAGCGGTTCTGCGAGTTACCGAACCGCTTGTCGAGCTGGCGTTTGAGTTTGGCCGTTACGTTGTTGAGCAGATGATCCCAGTTTTCGCCGTCTTCATCCGCAACGACATCGCTGCCCGGTACGCCGTATTTTATGCGTAGTGATTTATCGTTCTGTTGGTGAGCTTCCACCCGCATGTATACTTCGGCCGTGATGACATCGCCACTGTAATAGTGGCGGAGTTTGGCCAGCGCCTGAAGCACCCGATCCCGAAAATCATTGTCTACCGTAAAGTTGACGGCCTGAATATCCAGCCGCACGTCGTCCAGACCTTGTTTTTGGTTATCATTCATTGTACCACGTAGCTATGTTAATACTGAAACTAATGCCAATCCCACTTCTGAGAAGCAGGTCGGCTACTTCTAATAAGACAATGCCCGTGGTTTTTGTTTGCTAAACTGATAGAACAGGGCCGGGATGGCTAGCCGGCGTGGGGCTTCACCATCGCTTCCAGCCTGTGGAGGGGCTGCACACCCGATTGCCGCCAGATAATCTTGCCTTCTTTAAACAGAATCAGGGTCGGGACGCTCTGGATCTGGTATTGCTGAGCGGCTGCCCGGCTGCGGTCAATGTCAATCTTCAGGATACGTAGTTTGTCGCCCATGCGATCGGCCAGCTGCTTGAGGGTTGGGGCCTGCATCTTACAGGGGCCGCACCAGTCGGCGTAAAAATCAACCAGTACAGGCTTGTCGCCCCGGATGATTTCCTGAAACGATTCGGTACGTGCTGCATTGTTCATGGCAAAGGGGCTGACGGGTTGATGATGGGCTCGTCAGCAAGTAGATAACAACAGGGCGGGCCCGGCGGTTCTTGCCGCTACGGGTCAATACTGTATATTGCCGTAACCTAACCCTACGTACCGTCAATGAACCCCATCTGGTTGCTGCTGGGCAGCATCGCGGCCATCATTCTGCTGAGTTCACGCGTTAAACTCCACACGTTTCTGGTGCTGATTGTGCTGTCGGCCGGCGTTGGCTTACTGGCCGGCATGAAGCCTGAGCAGGTCATGGGCTACATCCGGGCCGGTTTTGGCGAGACGCTGGGCAAGATTGGCCTCCTGATTGTGTTCGGCACTATTCTCGGCAGCTTACTCGACCGCACCAACGCAACGGTAAGCATTGCTACGTTCCTGCTCAACCGCGTCGGGCAACACCGGACACCGCTGGCCGTTACGCTCATGGGGTTTGTGATCGGGCTGCCTATCTTCTGCGATTCGGGTTTCATCGTATTGAGCGGCCTGGTTGTGGCGCTCATCCAGCGACTGGGTCACAGTCACGTCCGGCTGGTATTATGCCTGGCTGGATCGCTCTACGGACTGCACTGCCTGGTGCCCCCTCATCCGGGCATTACGGCCGCCGTCGGTATTCTGAACGTCGACATTGGCCGGATGATCCTACTCGGCAGTGCACTGGCCATTCCACCGACGCTTGTTGCATACGGGTGGGCGAAACTGGCCGACCGATGGAATGGGAACGTGCCGTTACCCGACACAACAGCCCACGTAAGGCCGGATGCAGATGTCGCCATGCCCCCGGTGCTGCTGTCGTTTCTCGCTATCCTGATTCCGATCGCCCTCATTGCTGTAAAACCCATTGTCCTGCTGGACCCGGCAGCTTACCCAGTCTGGCTGGTGACATTGATCAATTTCGCGGGCGATCCGCTCGTCGCCTTATCGGTAGGTATTGCGATCGCGCTGAGCCTGTTCCAGAAGCTGAACAAAGCCTTGCTGAACACGGCTTTCGAGGATGCCATTGTTAAGGCGGGGCCTATTCTGATTATTATCGGTGCTGGGGGTGCGTTCGGCGAGGTTATCAAACACATTGGCCTGGAAACGTACCTGACTGGCTTCGCACAACAATCGGGGGCCGGACGTAGTGGGGCCAATTTATGGCTACCGTTCCTGCTGACGGTGTTATTCAAAACAGCGCAGGGGTCATCGACGGTGGCGGTCATATCGGTGGCTTCGCTGGTACAGCCGCTGCTGGGGCATCTGGGCGTACAAACCGAGTGGGATCGCCTGCTGGTACTGGCCGCGATGGGAGCCGGGTCGATGACACTCTCGCACGCAAACGACGCGTATTTCTGGGTCGTGTCGCGCTTTGGCCAACTGGACACGACCGTTACGTTGCGGACCTACAGTGTTATGTCTTTGCTGATGAGCCTGACTACGTTTCTGGTATTGTTGCTCGTTCAGGCGCTTATATAGTTTGACTGATACCGTAATGACTGATAATTACGAAATCGTGACTAGTCAAAAGAGCAATTAACTGATCGAACGATTTAGCAAACAGGTTTCGATTAATGCGCTTGTGCTCCTATTACCTGTTTTGACCAATACCAGTTTAAAAGGCTCACGGTTAAGTACGAAAGAATACTAGAAGTCGGCGTCTTTGGTAATCACTATGCGATTGTCACTAGTCGCAATGCGACGTACTTCTTAGTCTGAGGTATCGTTCTGTTGAGGTAGATCCAATGGATGTATGACGTCGTAGCCACGGTACTGAAAAAAGTGCTTGAGCGTGGGTGGTAGCTGCGCATCAATGATAAATTTCATGCTGCGGCAGTGAGATTGGCACTTTTTAAACGGATGGTTTCAACGGCAAAGAGGAGACAGGCCTGGAGGTCCTCACGCTCCAGATCAGGAAATGTTTGCAACAAATCATCGATGGTATCTCCTCCAGCCAGATACGCCAGCATCGATTCAACCAGATATCTTTTATTCCGAATAGTCGGTTTGCCATGACCAATATTGGGATTGATCGTAATACGGCTGAGGAGGGATTGATCCATCGCTATATCGAAGTTAAATAGTGAACAAATATACGCTCAAAAACGCCCAAGCGGTTGCAATGGTCTTTATACTAAGCCCGGTTTTTCCGAACGCACCTTGTCCATCTGGCCGTTTTTTTGTATCTTAGCCTGATTCGACAACACCCGCTAATGAACTTTAAACTGACCTCCGAGTTTCAGCCAACGGGCGACCAGCCCAAGGCTATTGCGCAGTTGATCAACGGTATTAAAGAGGGCGAACCATCCCAGGTTTTGCTGGGGGTGACGGGATCCGGCAAGACATTCACAGTGGCCAACGTAGTGGCGGAACTGAACCGCCCAACGCTGGTCCTGAGCCATAACAAGACCCTGGCCGCCCAGCTTTACGGCGAATTCAAGCAGTTTTTTCCGGAAAATGCCGTCGAGTATTTCATCAGCTACTACGATTATTACCAGCCGGAAGCCTACATCGCGACCACCAACACCTACATCGAGAAAGATCTGGCCATCAACGAGGAGATCGATAAGCTGCGGCTGTCGGCGACATCGGCGCTCATGAGCGGTCGGCGCGATGTGCTGGTGGTGGCATCGGTGTCGTGTATCTACGGCATGGGTAACCCCGAAGAGTTTAAGAACAACGTCGTTCGGATTGGGGTAGGCGAACGGTTGAGCCGGAATCAGTTCCTGCACAAACTGGTCGGGATTCTGTACAGCCGGACCGAAGGCGAATTCCAACGCGGTAACTTCCGCGTAAAAGGCGACACGGTCGATGTGTTCGTGGCCTATGCCGATTTTGCCTACCGCGTTATCTTCTTCGGCGACGAGATTGAAACAATACAGCGGATTGACCCGTCGACGGGTAAGAAAATTTCCGATGAGCGGCTGGTGACAATCTTCCCGGCCAACCTCTTCGTGACCGGCCGCGATACGCTGAACAACGCCATGTATGAAATCCAGGACGATCTGGTTTCGCAGATTCGCTATTTCGAACATGAGTTCCGCGAGCAGGAAGCCCAGCGAATTAAGGAGCGGACCGAGTTTGATCTTGAAATGATGCGCGAACTGGGCTACTGCTCCGGCATCGAGAACTATTCGCGCTACTTCGACCGTCGTCAGCCCGGACAGCGGCCGTTCTGCCTGTTGGATTATTTCCCGGATGATTACCTGCTGGTGGTTGACGAAAGCCACGTGACGATTCCGCAGATACGGGCGATGTGGGGGGGCGACCGCTCGCGGAAAACCGCGCTGGTTGACTATGGTTTCCGGTTGCCATCGGCGATGGATAACCGCCCGCTGACCTTCCAGGAATTCGAGGACCTGGCCGGCCAGACGATCTTCGTGTCGGCCACCCCGGCTGATTACGAACTCCGCAAGAGCGAGGGCGTGGTAGTTGAGCAGTTGATCCGTCCAACCGGTCTGCTTGATCCGGAAATTGAGGTACGGCCGAGCCTGAACCAGATCGACGACCTGCTGGAGGAGATCGATGCCCGGATCAAACGCAACGAACGCGTATTGGTAACGACCCTGACGAAGCGAATGGCCGAGGAGCTAAGCAAGTACCTCGACCGCGTAGGCATCAAAACCCGGTACATTCACTCCGAAGTGAAAACGCTCGATCGCGTTGAAATCCTGCGTGACCTGCGCCTGGGTAACTTCGACGTACTGGTGGGCGTTAACCTGCTCCGCGAAGGGCTTGACTTGCCGGAGGTATCGCTGGTGGCCATCATGGACGCCGACAAAGAGGGCTTCCTCCGCGACATCCGCTCGCTGATTCAGACCATTGGCCGGGCGGCCCGAAACGCCAACGGTAAAGTGCTGATGTACGCCGATACGATCACGGGTTCCATGCAGAAAGCCATTGACGAAACCAACCGTCGCAGAGCGATCCAAATGGAGTACAACGAAGAACACGGCATTACGCCAACTACGGTGCTAAAGTCCCGCGAAGCGATTATGGGACAGACCAAAGTGGCCGACTCCAAGGTTCAGACCAAGCAGTTCTACATTGAGCCGGAAGAGATTCGGATTGCCGCCGATCCGGTGGTGCAATACATGGGCAAAGGTGATCTGGAACTGCTTATCAAAGAAACGCAGACGAAGATGGAGAAAGCCGCTAAGGAACTCGACTTCCTCGAAGCCGCCCGCCTGCGCGACGAGTTGTTTCAGCTACGCGATAAGCTGAAGGCCGAGAAGGTGTAAAAGCCTGTACTTTTTAGCCATTTGTTCATGAGGAGAAGCCGTTTGGCCAAACGGCTTCTCCTCATGATGTTTTATGCGTTTCTGTACGGTATATCATTAGAAAATTCGTTATAATTATACCTGATCGGGTATAGATTTTCCTTTAATATACCAAATTATACCCGGTCGGGTATAGTATGCAAAATTCACTTCGCTATTTTGTCAAAGAAAGACGTAGAATAAATAAGCTGACTCAGGAAGAATTAGCGTATAAGGCGGGAGTAGGACTACGCTTTGTCCGAGACTTGGAGCAGGGCAAACAGGAGCTACGAGTCGACAAAGTCAACCAGATACTACGTTTGTTTAACCACCAGGTCGGTCCGGTACCCATAGAACCTGATGTCGATAAATTACTTCCAGCCAATGAGCCGTAAAGCCAACGTTTTGGTAGGCGATGTACTAGCCGGTTCACTCGTTGAAACGGACGAAGGATATACATTTCGCTACGATACTGAGTACATTGCCCGACCGGATGCAGTACCTGTGAGCCTGACGTTGCCCCTGACGGGCAAGTCTTACCAGCACACTATTCTGTTTCCATTTTTTGATGGACTGATTCCAGAGGGTTGGCTGTTGGATATAGCGGAGCGTAACTGGAAATTACGGAGTAACGACCGCTTTGGCTTGTTGCTGGCCTGCTGTCAGGATTGTATTGGTGCGGTAAGTATAGTTCCCATTGCCAACGACGAATGAGCGAGTGTCTCTATTGTTATCGCCCACTGGATAGTGGTCAGGCTGATTTCCACCCGCGTTGCAGCCGGGCTTTTTTTGGCCAGCCCAAACCACCAATACTGCCTTATTCGTTAGCAAATATGCACGAGCTGGCTGAGGAAATTGTCCGGCGTCATATCACCGTTACAGGCGTGCAGCCAAAACTCTCACTTGATCTGCAAGCCAGCAATGGCATGTCGCGACTGACGCTGGTAGGTTTATGGGGGCGCTACATTCTGAAGCCACCCTACGCAAGGTATCCTGAAATGCCCGAAAACGAAGACCTGACTATGCACCTGGCCGAAGTATTCGGAATCAGGACGGTGCCGCATACGCTGATCCGGTTGCAAACTGGTGAACTGGCATATCTGACCCGGCGAATTGACCGAACGGACGATGGGCGAAAACGAGCCATGGAAGATTTTTGTCAACTGGCCGAACGCCTGACCGCCGATAAGTATAAGGGCTCAATGGAACTGGTATCCCGATTGATTCGACAGTACAGCCAGCAGGCGGCTCTGGACTTAGTAACGCTTTACGAATTGACGCTTTTCTGTTTTTTGACGGGGAATGCTGATATGCACCTGAAAAATTATTCGCTCTGGCGTACTGAAGAGGGGAGTATTACGCTAACACCAGCTTATGATTTACTGGCTACTAAACTACTGGTACCCGACGACATGGAAGAATTAGCCTTAACCCTAAACGGAAAGAAAAGCCGATTCCAGGATGCTGACTGGATGGCCTTTGCGCAATATCTGGACCTGACCGATAAGCAACGCAGCAATGTCCAGAACCGTTTCCGTAAGCGATTGCCCGCTGTTTTTGACTGGATTGACAAAAGCTTTCTGGCCACTGAAAGCAAACAGGCGTACCGGACATTACTCAGTGAACGAGCCCAACGGCTGGGGCTATATTGATGTGAACATGTTCCGTCAATCCATCACGACGGCAAGCCAATTGATTGCCGTATGACAGAAAACGATTTGAATAATTTCCATAACTCTACAAACCATGCGTCGCCCCCTCCGTATCATCGGTATTCTCGTTGTTGTGCTGGTCGTTGCGTTTTTTGCGCTGCGCACCTTCACTAAATCCAATAGCCCCGAAGCCGTAGCCGAGGTCAGGCAGAACGGGGTGAGCATACGGGTCGATTACTGTCGGCCGTACAAAAAAGGCCGCGTTATCTTTGGCGGGCTGGTACCCTACGAAAAAGTCTGGCGGACGGGTGCCAACGAAGCCACCCTCATACACCTCGACCAGGACGTGACGATTGTGGGTAAGCCACTCAAAGCGGGGACGTACTCGCTCTGGTCAATTCCGTACAAGGGCGGGTGGGTCATGGTCTTCAACGGCGAAACCGGGCAGTGGGGTACGCAGTACGATTCGTCAAAAGACGTGCTTCGGGTGCTGGTCACCAACCGCAAACGGAACCCACCACTGGAACAGTTTACGATTGATTTTCAACCCCAGGCCGGCGGGGCGGATATGCGGCTGGCCTGGGATGATACCGAAGCGGTAGTGCCCTTCCGGAACCAATAGAGTCTGATTGGTCAGCGCCCCGGACCACCAGCACACAGTCCGGTCGGTCTTGTTGTATTTGCGCAAAGCGGCTTTGTACACGTGAACCAACTGCTACGGGGCGACCCATTCGTTGGGTTTCTTGCGCCAGTAGGTGTAAATCAGGCTGAAGCCCAGCCAGGGCGCGTACTGAAACAGGTCCGTGCTTGAATGCGGGGGGCGAACCGTGGTAGGTAAGCAGTTGCGCGTAACCCTTCGGCCAGCGCTTCCAGCTCCCTGCGGATGGTACGCGGGTCATTGTCGCCCCCGATGGTCCAGACGATGTTGTTGTACGTACCAAACCGTCGGCCGAGGTACTGGCCCATCTGCCGGGCCTTGGCTGGTCCGCTCTTGGCATACACTTCGTGCGAACGGTTTACCGCCCTGGTCGGCAAAATAGCGACCATTGGCACCGACTTTAATGGGAAAAGTAAGCGCCTGATGTTGCGCCAATCCTGTGCTGGTAATAAAAATGAGCAGAAAGGGGAGCCGCCATGTTTAGGTAGGTCATAAAGACAACATTACCTATCCCGGGCTGTAAAGCCAAGTAAGCGACCGCGAGACTTCGGCTACACATTCTCAAGCTTGTTGACGCTGTTGTCCAGAGCGAATAATTCCTGGAGAACATCAGCGAGTGCGTCGGCTTCCCCCCGCTTGCAGGCTGCTTTGAACTGCAGCACCGGCTGCCTGATGATTTTCTGAATAATGCCCGACGTAATTTTCTCAATCCGACTGGCTTCATCGGCCGACACGTGTTTGAGGTGACGGGTCAGTTCGTCTTTGCGAATCTGCTCCAGAACGTCCTTAAAGCGCTGGATGGTAGGGGAGAGCGCCAGTTCGCTGGCCCATTCATTGAAGCCGCCGATCGCTTCCCGGACGATTTGCTCGACCTGAGGAATAGCGGCCAGCCGTTTCTGTAAGGCATCGTTGGCGTTGGAGCGCAGCGTATCGATATTGTATAACGCAATGCCCGGTACGTCCTCAATTGCCGGATCAATGCTCCGCGGGACCGAAAGGTCGATGAAAAATTTATACGTCGTCAGCGACAACGACTGTACCAGCGCCCTGGTAATCAGTGGCTCATCCTTCCGGACAGACGATACGATGACGTCGGCCTGCTGAATCTCATCAATAAGTTCGTTAAATGGAATCACCCGAACGGCGCGTCCTTCGGCCAGCGCGTCTGCTTTTTCGCGGGTTCGGTTGGTAATTGAAAGCGTACCGATGCTGGCATCGAGCAGGTTCTTGAAAACGTCCCGACCAATGTCGCCCAGGCCAATGAGCAGTATGCGGGGCTGTATTAAATACTGGGTCAGCGATTCGATTAACTCAACCGTAGCATACGACACCGAAGCTGCCCCCTCGCGGAAGCTGGTTTCCTGGGCCACCCGCTTGCCGGCGAAGAAAATCGTATGCATCAGCCGGTGCAGAAAAGGCCCCGCCGTGTCAACATCGACGGCCCACTGATACGCCTGCTTGATCTGGTGCGTAATCTGCAAGTCGCCTACCACCTTCGATTCCAGACCGATGGATACATTGAACAGGTGCAGAACGGCCTCGTCGGGGTTGGTTAAGTACCGAAAACAGGCCGAATGCGCAGAATACGGTACGCCTTTCTGGATGCAGAGCCGTTTCGCTACCTGTTCGCTGAAATCGTCGTCCGCTACGTAGTAGACCTCCGTCCGGTTGCAGGTTGAAACAACCAGCAATTCGTCAATACCACTCAGTTCCCGAATGGTTTGCAACAACTGTTTGGCTTCGGCTTCGTTGAGCGCGAAACGCTCGCGGACGTCCAGCGGAGCCGTTCGGTGGGATAAACTGATGGCTTTCAAGCGAGCACGCATACGGGTGAATACGAACAGAAACGGTACGTGATGAACTTGGACCCGGGTCTTCTGGCTAGTGATACCCCGAAGACCCGGGAATCAACAGCCGGCTACTGGTTAACGATCTGGCCTTTCAGACCACCCAGTACTGACAACAGTTCGCCCTGCTCTTTTGACGGAACGCTGAATTTATTTAGGGCGGCTACCAGGTCTGCTACGAGTGAATTAAACTCGTCGTCGGTGATCTTCATGCCTTTGTGTGCCGTAACCATGTCTTTACCCATGTACTTCTCGGGACCCCCACTGGCCTGGCCAATCTGGTCGATGAGGTTGTTGCGCAGGGACGTGACGCGGGCTGTGTTGCCTTTACCCACATCGTCCAGCAAAGGCTGGAACGTCCGCTTCATTTTGGGGTCAGCGGCTACGTTCGTGATAAACTGATCGACAACGGCTGAGATGGCGTTTTTACCGCCCAGGCGGTCGTAGAGGGAACTGGGAGCGGCTGGTTGATCGTCGTCTTTGTTGCAGGAGACAAAAGCGAAGCTACTCATCGCGATCATCGCGATGGCAAGAACCTTTTTTTGCATGATTGTAGTGAATTAAAACTTGGAAACTAAACGAACATATAGAGTAGGATAGCGTTGTGAAACGGCCGGATTCGGGGTTTACCGGAAGTTTAGCGCATATTTAAATTGCTCAAGTTTCTGAATGTACTCGGCCGGTATAGGGCATTGTGGACCCGACGGCACCACCGATGCGAAGGAAGGTTTGGCTACGTGTTTGATGCGCTGCTGAATATGCCGTTTCAAGTGTGTTTCCGTCAGCACCTCCGGGTCGTAGGTGACGGCAACCAGCCGACTTGCCGGATTAGCCGTGTAGGCCGTAACCCCCGGCAGCTGTTCAATGCGCTGGTCGAGTTCATCGGCGGCCGATGCTGTCTGCAACTCCTCGGCGCTGAAGATGGCCATACGTACCGGTTTTACTTTAGCGTGCAGGGGTTTCTCTTCCCAGTTGGCCCAGGTGACCAGAGCCAGAAAGCTGATCAGTAAGCCCCAGCCAATACCTTTTGCTGTAGTTCGTATCAGATGCATTGTCGGTGATGATTACCTAATTTACCACAGACATACGAGCTAGGTAGAAATACAGTTTTTTGAAATAGATATAAAAATCAAAATATATTACTAAATAAGTCTGTAGGAGTAGTATTTTATTTTGTGATTGCTGCCAAAAAAAATCCCCGCTTCAGGAATTACCTAAGCGGGGATCAGTCGGGTTATCGGTGAAAACTTCGGGCAATGAATTTCAACGCGTCGGGCAATCCGGTGCGCCAGTACGCCCAGGTGTGGGCACCGTCGCGGACGCGGTATTCGTGGTCGATCCTTCGTTTTAGTAACTCAATGTGCAGCTGGGCATTGGCCGCCGACAAACCATCGTCATCGCCACAGTCGATGTACCAGCGAACGCGCTTCAGATCGCCTTCCGGGGCCGAGCGCGCCAGAATCAGCGGACTATTACGCTTCCAGTGGGCCGTCAGGCGTTCCTCCCCTTTGACGGGGCCACTCAGCAACGACGCGAACCGGTCGTTGTAGCGGTCGTCGGGCATGTTGACGATCGTTTCGTCGGTGAATACGGCCGCGCTCAGGGCTGCGCATGAACCGAACAGATCGGGATGGTGCATGGCCAGCAGTAATGAGCCGTGGCCGCCCATCGACAGGCCCGACACGGCCCGGTATTCGCGCTGGGTGCGGGTGCGGTACGCCGAATCGATGCGCGGAATCAGCTCCTGCACAAACATATCTTCGTAGCGGTACATGCTCTGGTAATCGTTCATGTACCAGGTAACACCTGCGTCGGGCATGACGATGATCATCGGCGGTAGTTCGCCGGACTTGATCTGCTCGTCAACAATCCGGTCGGTTTCGCCAAACTGGATCCAGCTGGTTTCGTTGTCGGAATAGCCGTGCAGCAGATACACAACCGGATACCGCCGATTGGATACGTAATAATCCGGCGGCAGATAGATGGAATAGCGAACGGCTTTGTTCAGCATGGAACTACTGAGGGTAATACTTTCCAGCAAACGGGCCTGCGGAGCCGGGAAAACCGGTACGGGGCTGTTATTCTGCTGTTCAGTCAACTGGCGTCGGCGCGACTGAGCCTGGACCGTCATCGACAGGAGCAGCAGACTTAGTACCAAAAGCGAATGACGGGTCATAGAGTCAGGGTGAATTAACGGTAACGTGACCGCTAATTTCGCAACGCTACAGCATATCCCATATTGCACCCCTGTTTTTCGTTTAAAACTGATTACTGGCTTTCTGCCAGCGAACTTTAGCTAACAATAGGTCGTAAGTGCTGGTCAGCAGGTTGGTTTCCGCTTCTTCCAGCGATTTCTCAACGTTCAGCAGATCGTTGTACAGCAGGGTACCGAGCCGGTATTTGGCCTGATTGACCTGGTAGACCTGATTAGCCAGCTGGTAGTTTTCGCGGGCGTATTGCAGATTCAGCCGGGCGTTCTGCAGATCGGTCTGGGCCGATTGCAGGTCGTAGTAGACGGTTTGTTTCTGCTTCTCCAGGTTGCGGGCGCTTACCTGCTGCCGAAGCGCAAACTCCTGCTTACTGAACCGGGTTGCGTACCGGTCGAACAGGGGTACGTTCAGTTGCAGCCCTACGTAGTTGAATGGCGTCCACGACCGCCGTCCAAACAGATCGAGGTCATTCCGCTGGTACAGGGCCGAATAATTGGCATAGGCCGACAACGTGGGCGATTGACCCTGCGCGGCCCGGTCGTAGCGGAGTCGGGCCAACTCCGTATCCAGC
Organism: Fibrisoma montanum; assembly: GCF_003583365.1. GTDB lineage: Bacteria > Bacteroidota > Bacteroidia > Cytophagales > Spirosomataceae > Fibrisoma > Fibrisoma montanum. The sequence goes on along the minus strand of NZ_QXED01000001.1, from coordinate 428,637 downwards.
AGGGCGCTGCGTACTTCCGGCCGGTTGCCGACCAGCTGCGCAAAATCGGCCTGGTCCGTGGCCTCGTCGGCAGCGGTGGTCAGGCTGTCGGTTATCTCCAGCGGCTGCTGTTCGCTGAGGTTCAACACCTGAGTCAGTTTCTGGTAGCTCAGCAGGCGGTTTTTTTCGGCCCGGCGTCGCTTGATGTCGGCGTTCTGTACGTCCAGTTGTACGCGACTGAGTTCATCTTCCTGGATGGTGCCGAGCCGAAGTTTGGCTTCCGTTGCGTCGAGGTAGTTTCGGGAGCGGGCCAGCGATTTTTCGGCCAGGGCGACTTCCTGTTTGCGCAGGAGGGCAGCGTAGTACGCTTCCGCAATCTGAAGCCGGACATCGGCTTCGGTCTGGCGGAGGCCTTCCCGCTCCGATTCAGCCGTTTTCTGATCAATCCGGATGTCGCGCCGGAGCGTTGGATTGATGATGCGCTGGGTGGCGTCAAGGGCCAGCTGATTGAAAAACTTCGTGCCAAACTGCACCAGTTGGGGCGTGGTACTGCCAAAGAACCCTTCGGGCAGTACGGTCGACTGAAGCTGGGTGTTATACCGAACGTTGGCCACTCCGTCGAGTTGAGGCAGCCACTGGCTGCGGTCTTTTCGGATGGTGTTGTCGGCGATCTGAACGGTTAGCTGCTGCGACTGGATGTCGAGGCTGTTTTTCAGCCCGATACGAATGGCATCGGTCAGCGACAGCTTCAGCGGCTGGCTGGGTACTGGCTGCGCCCGGCTCAATAGGGGCGTAAGCAGCCAGGCCATCATCAGATGGAAAAAATAAAAGGCTTTCATGAAGACTGATGGATTAGATTCGGAAGATTTGTACCGGTTCGAGTCGGGTGATTTTGCGCATAGCGAACAGGCTGCTGATGATTGAGATAAAGAACGTTACCCCAATCAGCGACGCCGTTAGCTCCGGGGTTAGCTGAATGTTCAGATTGTCGCGCGTGGCCTGTACAAACAGATAAAGCAGTGCATACGCGATCAGGAAGCCAACAACGGCGAAGATGGTGGCCTGTAACAGAATGAGTCGCCGGATAACGCCGTTGCTGCCACCGATTGCTTTCACGGTGCCGTAGTCGCGGAGCCGGTCATTCACGGCGGAGAACATTGTTAAGCCAACGATGGCAAAGCCGGTGATGACGGCGAAAACGACCAGCAGTCCGAACGAAGCGACAATGCCGCTCGTAGTGGCCACGTACTGAAGGGTTTTGTCCACGAACGCCTGCCCTTCCCACGCCCGGATGTCGGGGATTTCGGCGTTGATGGCGTTGACTACCTGACTGGCCGGTACGCCGGGTTCCCACTCGATCAGAAACGCTGATGCCTGATTCGGCGATACGCCACCCAATCGCCGGGCGCGTTCGACCGTTGTGAAGCCGTATGCCACCCCCAGCCCCCGAGCCCCGCGTGTCTGAGCCGCCACCACCACGCGCTGTCCGTTCAGTTCGAAGCGGTCGCCGAGTCGGGAGTTGTTCAGCGTAGCCGCGTCCAGTTCATCGACCGTGACGGCTCCTTCCTGCAGCAGATCGAACGGCTTGCCGTTGACCAGATTCCACGGGCCACCGGCGAAGGTAGGGGCCTGGGTGCCGATCAGCGTCAGCGCGGCTTTCGTGCCGTTCATAAACTTGGCGCTGCCGCCCGTAACGACCATCGGATTGACCCGCCGGACACCGGGAATGGATACCAGTTCCCGGCCAATCCGCATGTCAATCAGCGGCAGCTCGCCGACCTGCTGGGTCTTGTCGCTGACGACCCAGATGTATTGTGCATTGTAGCGAGCCAGCGAAATGAGGCCATCGAGCAGGCTGAAACAAATGCCCACCTGCTGCCCGATGAGAAAAACTGACAGGATGATGCCGAACAGAATGCCGAACATCTTGGCCTTGTCGTACCAGATAAACCGAAATGCGTCCTGTACCATCTGAATGTAGACGTTTAAATTGGGTTATTACAATAGGATCAGGCAGTCGACGCGGCTACCGATGAGTGGCGACCGGCCCGGTTCCAGCCGGATGTGTACTTCCCGCACGCGCCGGTCTTCCTGCTCGGTATTCTGATCATTGAAGAGTGATTTTTTGCGGAGGTAATCGGCCGTGAAGCTGACCGTACCCCGCGCCAGCGTATCGCCGGTCGTCTGCGAGATAAGGGCCGCCCGCTGTCCGGTCTTTACCCGGTCGGCGTAGAGCTCGTCAACTTCGGTTTTGGCGAAAAGCGGTCCGGCTGCGGCAAATTCAGCAATCTGGGTGTTGTCGGTCACGTAGTCGCCGGGGTTGATGGTGACCTTCAGAATCCGGCCCGGCTGGGGTACGGCCACTTTTTTCTGCCCGACAACGGTCCGGTAGTAAGTAATGTCGGCCCGTAGTTCATTGAGCCGGTTCGTGGCTTCCAGTACGTCGGCCTGGGCGGAGGCTACGTCGGTTACCAGTCGGTCCAGCGCGGCTTTGCTCTCGTCGAGGGCCTGTTTCGTCTGGGCTTTGGCGTCAATGAGCTGCCGGTTACGTTCGTAGGTATCCCGGGCCTTTTGCAGATCTACGTTCAGCCCGTTCAGTCGGGCCTGTCGGGCTGCGATACTGGCCTGCTGGGTCGCAAGCTTGCTTTGAGCCTGCGCCAGTTGAGCCGTTTCGACGGCTACTGCTACGTTGATGAGCGACTGCCCGCCCACAACGTCCTGGTTTTCGTCGATCAGTACGTTCAGCACTTTGCCGGTGGTACCGGCCGTAATGGTCTGAATCCCATTCTCGGGTTCGATGCGGGCCACGCCCATTACCCGACTGACAGCGATCGGTGCCTGTACCGAGTCGGTCTTGGCCGCCGAATCTTCCTTTCCATTCGACTCACTGCACGAGGTCACATTGAGAAGCATGGCCGATGCGACCAGCAAGGCACCTACGGTTTGAAAATTACAAGGCATAGTTGTAGTTGATATAGTGTGTTTGTTTGACGTAATGCTACTCGATAAGATTGGCAGGCCCGGAGCCGAGCTGCGACACCACGCCGTTCTTTACTTCTACAGCCCGGTCGGCGTAGCGCTGAAGCCGGGGGTCGTGGGTCACGACGGCGACTGATTTGCCGGTCAATGTCAGGCTTTTCAGTTCGTCCATGACTACGTCGAGCGAATCCTTGTCGAGCGAGGCCGTCGGCTCGTCGCAGAGCACGATTTTGGGGTCGGTGACCAGCGCCCGGGCGATGGCAATCCGTTGCTGTTCTCCGCCCGACAGCGTCCTGGGCAGGTTCTTTCGCCGGTGGGTCATCTTCACTTTCTCCAGAGCCTCCAGCGTTCGCCGGTTGATTTCGGCCGTGGAAAGCCGCTGCATCTTCAGCGGAAACGCTACGTTCTGTTCGGCCGTTAACGGTGCCAGCAGGTTGAACTGCTGAAAGACAAACCCAATGGTGTTCAGTCGCAGCGACGCCATCTCCCGGGCGGTCAACTGGTTCACGTCCTGATTCGCAATAAGTAGCTTGCCTTCGGTGGGATTGATCAGGCAGCCGAGCAGGGAGAGCAGGGTCGTTTTTCCCGATCCCGAAGGACCGATGATCAGCAGGAGTTCACCTTCGTTTAATTGCAACGAAGTTTTAGCCAGCGCCGTAACGGTCTGGTCGCCAGTGCGGTACTGTTTGTTAGCATCAATAAGCTCAGCAATCATATTAGTACCATTTTAAACTTTATGGCGTAAAATTACTTTGTATTGGTAGTAAATACAATGGTTTGGTAGTAATTGTTTAAAAAAATAGTTTACTTTGGTATTAAAATAAAGAAGTTGAATGGACAGAAAGAAGAATCCGGTGATTGAGTTAGTGAAAGCCTGGGAGCTGTTTGAGCAGTCGAACGCGGGCGAGAGCGTTGAAGATTTTTGCCGGTATTATCTGCGACAGCAAGAGGTCGATACGTTTAAACAGTCGGTAAGTGAAACCAAGGACGACATACCGGGTATGCGGGCTTCGGATGCGCTGCTGATCGCTGTTGCCCGGGTTAACAAATACACCAGCTTTTACACCCGGAAAGTGATGCAGCATCTGCCGGTCGATAACGGTGAGGATTTTGCGTACCTGGCTACGCTGCACTTTGACGGAGGGATGCGAAAAGGCGAATTGATTAACGCCAATATCTCGGAGTTTACAACGGGCACGAACGTCATCAACCGACTCATAAAACACGGCCTCGTCGAAGAGTTTCCGGACCCGGTGGATGCCCGGTCGAAGCAGGTGAAAATTACTGATAAGGGCGTGCAATGGATTCACGACTGCCTGCCGGATATGCTCAGCGTCACCGATTTGCTGATGAACGGCGTGCTATCGGAGGAGGAAATGCGGGTCGCGTTTCTGATCCTGAACAAGCTGGACCGGTACCATGCGCCCCTGTTTGCCGAGTTCAGAACCCAGAAAGTCGAAGACATTCGGGAACGGCTGGCCAGTCGGTAGGGGCGAAGCCTGACGGAGCCAGCAGACACAGCTGACTTTACAACATAAAAAAGACCCCGATCGATAACCGGGGCCTTGTCTAAACACAGCGGACGTCAGATCGCCCGGCGTTTCTGCATTTTCTGCAGCGTGGATTCGTAGCTGCTGGTGTCATCGCCGGCCGCCTTTGCCATGTCGATCGCTTTCTGCTGAAGCAGTATGGCTTCGTCGCGTTCGCCCAGCCGGTACCGCAAACACGCCTGTAAACTGGTGTTTAACGAAGTTGGAAAGAGTTGATTGCTCGTGCTAAGCCAGTTCAGTGCAGTTCGAAGTCTGGTGTCGTCTTTTACGTTCTGCGAAAAGTAATAGCCGATGTTGCACAGCAGGTAGTAATTCTTCTCAAATAAGCCGGGCTGTTGCTGGCGGTGATCCGGTGTCAGGGTGGGTAGCAGATAACGAGTTGCGAAGGCATCGGCCTGGCTGGTGTAGGTCTTCCAGTCTTCGGCCGCTGCGTAATAGCTCAGATGATACGTTGCGTTCGAGAACGCTGCGCTTTCAGGCGTTTCCAGCTGGTCTACGAACTGGCAGACGGATTCCAGCAGTTTTTTATCGCGTTGCAACCCGGCCGTGTTGACGTCGTTGCTGAGAATAACATCAATGGCACCCCGAAACCGAGCGTCCTGTCTCCGGCTGAACAGGGTATTGAAAGCGGCTCCCCGGCAGGTACTGGTGTGGGCCAGCAGCAACGAAGTGATGGCTGGTGTCGATAACGAGTCAGTGGGTAAACTTTTTATATACTCATCCAGCAGCGAAGCGGTTTCCAGTCCAATTGTTCGGCGCAGCCGAAAATACATCGACAAAAAGGCACTTTGCCGATTCCCTTCCTGATACGATGCGTCGTACAGCGCCAGGGTCATGCCGACGGGGGTTTTTCGGAATACCCGCTGGCCTTCCTGCTCAAATTCGTAAGCGGGTTTAGCACCAACCCAGGAATCAATTAACTGACCATTACCATCCACAAACAGCGCCGTGGGATAAGCCTGCACCATGTATTTTTGAGCGATGGTCCGGCCTTCGCCCCGCTCGGCGTCAACTTTATAATTCAGAAACAACGTGTTGAACGTCCGGGCAACTTTTTTGTCTGTAAAAACAAACCGATCCAGCATTTTACAGGGGCCGCACCAGATTGCGTATACATCGACGAAGATCAACTTATTCTCCGCTCTGGCGCGGGCCAGCATGTCGTTCCAACTCCCTTTTTCAAAAGTAACTTGCTGAGCAAACGAAGGTAAGGTAAAGAGGGTCAGGCAGGCGGATAGAAGAAAATAAAAGCGGTTCATAGCGTAGGTAAGAAGTTTCCTGAATATAAATACGGTTTACTAATCGATCAAATAGGTAGCGTAAAATTCATGTTAAGCTTTATTTTTTGGTAGTGAATCATCACAAATGGTTATAAAAAAACCCGATCGCATTAGCAATCGGGTTGTCAATAGAACGCTTACGGCCTACGGCTTATCCACATCGGCCGACTGGCTCGCTGCGCCAGTCGAGTTCAGCGAGTTGATCCAGGCCGCGATTTTCAGGGCGTCGGCTTTCGGCACCTGCGGCATGGGCGGCATCTCGGTGGCGTAGTCCGGCCAGTTCTGCGGCTTGGGATTATAGATCAGATCCACAATCTGGTCGTTGGTGTACCTGCGCTTCGCTACGTCCTTGTACGCCGGGCCTACCTGCCGTTTGTCGGTGTTGTGGCAGGCGAGGCACGTATGGCGGCTCAGCAACCCTTTCACTTCATCGTAGGTGGGGGCTTTGGCCATCGTCACGGCCTGCCCTTCTTTCAGCTTGGGCTTACCACCCGTCGTGGCCGGTTTGGCGCCCGCTTTAGCCGGTGCCGGTTTTTTACTTGTGGCGGGTGCCGTAGCAGCCGCCGGGGTAGCCGCCGGTATCGCCGAATTTTGCGTACTGACTTCAGTCATTGCCAGCTTTTGGCCTTCGGGAATGTTGTTCAGCGTATAGTACGCAATCGGGTGAACGAGCGAATACGATCCTTCCGTAGCCCGCACGCCATCGAGCGTCAACTGGTGAACGTAATACCGGCGCAGGTTGTCGACAATCAACCGGGCTTTCAGGCCGTCGGACGATACTTTCACGCCTTTGATGGGCAGCGCTTCCTTGTTGATGGTTGGGCTTCCGTATACCGAGTGATACTTGTAGATAAAGCTTTCAACGCGGTACGAGGCCAGGTCTTCGGCCGATTTGCGGTCGACGGGTTTGGTGAACTCAACCTCAAAACCGTCGGGCATTGCCTTTACGGTGCGCATCTCAAACGGAATAGCGCCGTTCCAGACCAGCCGTTGCAGACCCTCGTTGGCTTCGCCGGCAGAGCCCCAGCCCCGGTTGGTTTCACCGACCATCAGCGAACCGTCTTTTGCCCAGGCCATGCGCAGCACACCCGACTGGAAACCATTGCGGAAATCAATGGCTCCGCCCTGGTATTCGCCGTTCACTTTCTCCATGAACACGCGCGAAATCTTACTCATACCCTGGTCGCCTACCAGCAGCTGACCGGCAAACGGACCAAAAGCACCCTGCGGAATTTCAAGAATTTCGGAGTTTGAAATCCCCAGAATACCGTGGGGAAGCCATACCGCCGGCGTTTGAACGCTGGCACCCGGAAACTTGTCTTTCATCTGAAAGAGCAGATTCGGCGTTTCGTTGACCACGTTCTCCGGCTTGATGGCCCGGCCGCTTTCGTCCCGGCGACGCCGTTCGTCGATCTGGGCGTTGAACTGCTCAGCCGTCAGCTTAACCGGCGAATTAGGCGCTCCTGTCCAGCGGAGACCCGCCGGGTGACCAACAAACGCTCCTTTTTTGACGTGAACGATACCGCCCGATCCCATCCAGTCGCCCTGGTTGTCGGCGTAGAACAGTTCACCGTCGAAGATACCCAGTCCGCACGGCGAACGCATGCCCGTTGCCCAAGGCTCCATGGTTCCGTTTTCATGGATCTTCATGGTCCAGCCGCGCCAGGGGACCCGGCTTTCTCCGCGCCACCATTCTTCGTTACCGAAGGCTACATTGCCCGTCACGAAAAACGAACCGTCGGGGGCAATCTTCGGCCCGAAGCTGTACTCGTGATAATGACCCGAGAGAGGCCAGGCAAACACCGTTTCAATCACATCGGCCTTGCCGTCCTTGTTGGAGTCGACCAGTTTGGTCAGTTCGCCACGCTGGGCGCAATACAGAGCCCCGTCTTTGTAGGTCAGGCCCAGAATTTCGTGCAGCCCTGACGCAAACTTCCGGAAGTATGGCCGGCGGCTCGTCGGGTTTTCTACGATCCAGATATCACCCCGGCGGGTTGCTACGCCCAGATCGCCATTCGGCAGCACCGTCAGCCCGCCCACTTCGAGCAACGTACCCTCGGGGGCCGTTACCTTCATAATTTTAAAGAAATCCTCCTCTTTCGGCGATTCCTGCGCCCGCAGCGACTGGGTTGTCAGGGTTAGCAGGCCGGCCGCAACGAGCAGGTAGTTATGTATCCGTTTCATACTGTGATGGTAAAGTCGTTAGAAGAGTATGGAATAACTCAGCTTGCCGGATTTAATCGGAATAATCAGTTCCTGACCATTGCTGGTTGGCCGAACGATCGGTGAAGCACCACCGCCGTCGTCGACCCGAACGTACGCTTGCCCATCGACTACGTACATGCCGGTTTCAAGCGGATTGATGGACGTACCGCTGGCTATGCGGGCATACATCCCACCGGCCGGGTTCTGGATCGTTACGTCCCGACGAATGCCCTGGCTGTTGTCCAGTACCCGAATCTTGTCTTCGACCGTAGCGCCGTAGCTCAGGTAACGGAATGAAGGGCGGTCGTTTTCGTCCAGTACGTACCCTTTGGGGCGGTAGTTGCTGCCGGTCGTGTCGGTAGGCCAGTTGGCTTCCGTCGACGATAATTTAGTCAGGAAGAGCATTGGCATACCCATGCGCTGCACCATGCCCATCGGGCGGGATGAACCATCGCCCCGTTCGTGCCACATCGGCGTCGTGTCGAGGAAAGCACCCCGCCATACCTGCACCAGCGCACCCCGGTCGAGATCGTAGGTATAATGAACCTGATCAGGACTACCCACCGACACCGCATGAACAACCCGGAATGCCGGCTGGCCGTTGACCCGCGACGAGTTTACTGCGTTGGTGTTGATGCCCGGAATGTCCATAAAGCTGCGCAGGATGGTGTTCGTCTGGGCGTCGACAATGATCGGATCCACATCACCGCCCCCACCGGCTTCGGTGGCGCTGATCGTGAACTCACGGACACCCGGTCCGGCCACGGCCAGACCAAGGGCCGGCTGGGCCCACTCGACAAATTTAGTGTACGTCAGCTCAAACGGCATGTCGCCGGCCGGTAGCGTTGCCTTCCCGTTGGCCGACCGGCTATTGGGCGTAACAACGGTCTGGTTATTTATTTTCAACGTACCGCGGCCACCCTGGGCGCCCAGGTTGAACGTGTAGTCGCCCGGCTGCTTAACCCGCAGCGTACCTGTGTAGCGAATCAGAAAATCGTTCGGAAGGCGGCTCACCGACGCCGTCAGGATAGGCGAGAGCCCTTCGGATTCAGGGGCGATGCCACCAAAATCAGCCGGATCGGCTTTCTGGAAGCTGCCTTTGTAGACCGCATATTTCAGATCGACCAGTTCGGGGCGCGGTTTGTCGTAGATGACGTACCGGATGTTCCGGAACGCAGCCGAGCCGTGGTCGCCCTGGAAGGTCAGCGGGCCGAGCGCAACCTCGTCGTTGGCCATCGACGCCCGCGTCGGCCCCGACAGTTCAACGTTTTCGTGGATGGTCACGCCGTTCAGTTCGACACGGAGCATCCGGGCGTTTTCGGTTTTCTGGCCGTTGGCGTTGAAGCGGGGCGCCTGAAACGAAATCTTCAGGTGCTGCCACAGGCCCGGTGCCCGGCTCGCGTTCTGGCGGGCGGGGTGGCCTTCATACCCGTTCTGGCCTTCGGGTCGCTTCTCGTCCCAGCGTTCATAGATGGAGCCGTTATCGATGATGCGGGGCGCTTTGATGCCCCAGCTGTCGAATAGCTGCACTTCATAGCGGCCCTGCAGATAGATCCCTGAATTGGCGTTGCGGGCCATCATGTAATCCAGCTCCAGATCCAGATCGCCGTGCTGCAGCGTAGTCAGTAAGTTGTATTGGTGACCGGTTTGCTGCTTCTCCGGCAACGTGACCAGAACGCCCGTCCCTTTTTCGGTGACCAGGGTATTATCCTTTTTCAAGTCGGCGCGGACGCCCCCAACGATGCGCCAGTTGGCTGTTGGTGCTTTAAAAGCGCTTAAATCGGCAAGTGATAATGAGGTGGTGGCCGTTGGATTTGGCTGCGCAATAGCCAGACCGGTACCGAGTGTCCAGCCGGCGCTCAGCACCCAGCGTGTAAACGACCTAAAGGATTGTTTTACCATGAATAGAACACTATTTTAGGCCTTAAATTTACCATTTTTTCAACATAAACGGGGCTGTTCCGGCATTTAGTCTATCTTTGAACGTTTTCCTTAAGCATGTATCAATTTTCAGTTATTCGCATGAAGACCGTGTTTTTTGCGCGTACGCTAACCCTTGGCCTCGTTGGCGCAGCCTGTGTGCAGGTGGCCATCGCCCAGACTGAACCTAATAAGCAAACACCTCAGTCGACCGAAATCTGGGAACCCGTTCCTCCGGTTGTAACGCCGGGTGTGTATTCTGCCAATACCGCCGGTACGACTCCCCCTTCCGACGCAATCGTATTATTCGATGGCAAGAATGCTGACAACTGGGTGGCTAACAAAGGCTACACACCATCAGCCAGCACGAGCCCGCTCCAGTGGCCCGTTCGCGATGGGGTACTGTACTCGTCTACTACGTCGTCGGCCCGCACCAAGCAGGAGTTCGGCGATATGCAGCTCCACATTGAGTTCCAGACGCCCTCGAAGGTGGAAGGCAACGGCCAGGGCCGGGGCAACAGCGGAATCTTTCTGCAGGGCCGCTACGAACTCCAGGTGCTCGACAACTACAACAACCCGACCTACGTGAACGGGATGGTTGGCTCGATCTATAAGCAGGCGATTCCGCTGGCAAACCCCAGCCGGAAGCCCGGCGAGTGGCAGAGCTACGATATCATTTACATGGCTCCGCGCTTCAATAAAGCCGGTTTGATGATAGAGCCGGCCTACGTAACGGTCTTGCTGAACGGCATTCTCGTGCAGAACCACGTAGCAATCCGCGGAACGACCGAGTACATCGGTTATCCGAAAGTACAGGCGCATGGCAAAGGCCCCCTTATTCTGCAGGACCACGGCAACCCGGTTGGTTTCCGCAACATCTGGGTCCGGGAATTGTAAGCCTTCCGGCCGGCTGAGCTTTGCTGAAAAATCCCCCGACTTACGCTGGGGGATTTTTCGTTTCTGTTATTTGTGTTCGGCACGAACCTATCCGTCAGGACGTTGTTTCTGTAAAAAACAGTACGTATGCGCTTTGCTCCGCTGCTTCTCTGCCTGCTGGTTTTCGCGTTTCGGTCCGATAAGCCCGCCTACCGGCTCTACGATCAAAAGTTGAAGCCGACCACCTACGCCCGCCTGCTTCGGCAAGCCGCTGAAGCGGATGTCGTGCTGTTCGGCGAGTTGCATAATAATCCGATCTGTCACTGGCTCGAACTGCAGCTGATGAAGGACCTGCACGCCGAAAAAAAAGGGGCGCTTGTACTGGGTGCCGAGATGTTTGAAACCGACAACCAGCAGGCGCTCAGCGACTTTGTGCAGGGCCGGACAACCGGTAAGGAATTTGCCAATCGGGCCCGGCTCTGGCCAAACTACGATACCGACTATCAGCCCCTGGCTAATTTTGCGCGGGAAAACAAGATTCTGTTCGTGGCCACCAACGTACCACGTCGCTATGCCAGCTTAGTGGCGCGGCAGGGACTGGCTGCGCTCGATACGCTGTCGGCCGATGCTAAGCGGCAAATGGCCCCCCTGCCCCTAACCGTCGACCTGACCTTGCCGGGATACAGGGCCATGCTGGATATGATGGGGAGTTCGACCCACGGCGGAAGCTCCGGCCCGGCCTCCGGCGCTCACACTAATCCGCACGGCGGTTCGTCTGATCAGGCGGCCAATTTTGCGCGGGCGCAGGCCATCAAAGACGCAACCATGGCTCACTTCATCCTGCAGAACCTGAAACCGGGCCAAACCCTGCTGCATCTGAACGGCGACTATCACTCCAAAAATTTCGAGGGCATCGTCTGGTACCTGCGCCAGCAGCGCCCGAATCTGAACATCCTGACGCTCTCGTCGGTGGAGTCCCCTGATCCCGACAAACCAGCTGACGAAAGCCGCGGACTCGCCAACTACGTGCTGGCCATCCCGGCCGACATGACCAAGACGTATTGACTTAGCTGCTGCTCAGCCGCTCGACGACCATATACTCGGCCACCAGTGCCCAGCAATGGGCCTCGCATTGCCAGCGCATGTGTACCAGCGGCCGGTCGGCCAGCCGGCGCAGCAGTGGGTGCTCGTAGGCGGTCAGTAACCCGGCAATGAAAAAGTGAAAGTCCCCAAACGCCTGCTCAATGTGTTCCAGGTCAACCGAAGGGTTGTCCGTCTGGCCGAGCCGAAGCAGCGTCGTAGTCAGCACTAATTGCTCCAGCCGGTTCGTCGCCCGTTCAACCAGGTGCTGTGCGTCCTTGATCAACTGCGCCCGAACCGGTTCTAGCTCAGGAGGCTGAAAAGCGGCCATCAGCCTTGCCAGATGATACAGGATGAGCGAAGGGCGGGCGTAGTGCGGAGCGCAGCGGAACGGCTCTGCGCGGTACCGGCCCGTTTCCACCACCGACCGCAGGTAGATCAATGTATCCGTTACGTGCTGGTCGCGGGGACGATCGTATTGAAACAGGCAGTAGAGTAGGTTGCTCATGGCACAGGCATCAAAGTCGATGCCCATGGTCTTTCCAAACCAGGTTGAATACGCCCGCAGCGTCTGGTAATCGCCGTACGTGTTCCGAATCATGCGCTGGCTCAGGTTAGCGTGCTGACCAAGCTTGGTTTGCAGCCAGGCCACTTCATCCGTCGTTGGGCTGGTGGTCAGGTAAACCATCGCCGTATCGTCGATGTCGTCCGGGATGCGGAAATGATCGAAATGCCGAAACAGGTAGCCGTTCGAAAAATGCTGCGAAGGGCGCGTCGGCCAGAAGTTATAGGTCAGCAGGCCGTCTTTATTTCGGAAAAGCGGATACGTACGCACGGCCCGCTGCCAGATCTGCTCGATCCGTTGCTGGGCCGTTGGCGATACGTGCGGCCGTAGCTGTTGCAGCGTAAATACGGTAATAGCCGTAAAAAATACGTTTGTGTCGGGGCGGTAGTAGCGCAGGGTGGCGTTGCTGCGGTAGGCGGCAAACAGCCCCGTCGGAAACCAGCGGTCGCCGGTCGATTGCAGATCGGCGATGCGCTCAATTACAGCGTCAACAGATAAACCACTGACCATATCGGCTAAAATTACAATTCACTGCGTAAAAGTGGCACTGATTTTGTTTGAAATAGCTTGCAATTGATTTTACCGAATTCAGTACTAACCCGTTACGCAATGAAACGAATTTTTCTGACTGCGCTCGCGGCTGGCCTAGCTACCGTGTCGTTTGCCCAGAGAGCGTTTATCCTGGCACACCAGCCGAAAAAGGGGTTTATCACCTTAGCGGCCGGAACGAGCCTGCCGGTTGGCGATTTTGGGTGCCAGACCGTTTCGGACCCACGGGCCGGTATGGCGATTCAGGGCGTTGCGGCCAATGTGGCCGTGGGGTACCAGTTTCTGGGACCGGTTGGTCTGACGGCCCGGTTTGAGCATCATAGCAATGCTTTGAAAGCAAGTTCGTTACTGAATGCCCTGGTCATGAACGAGGGGGATCAGTGGTCGGCCAAAGCCGGTAACTGGGCCGTATCGACCCTGATGGGCGGACCTTATGTGCATATTCCGTTTAACGGCCTGCTATCCCTGGATGCGCGGGTAATGGCCGGCCGCGCGTCGGCAACCTGCCCCAGCACCTCACTGGAGGGGACCGTTGACCAGACCCCGATGTGGGTGAAAACGACCGGCGGCAGCAGTACGGCAACGTCGTTTGGCGGGGGCGTAACCCTGCGCTACCGCGTCGGCCGCAGTGTTTCCTTCAACGTCAACAGCGACTACACCCGGGCTAACTTTCGCTTCGACAACCTGACCTCAACGGCGCAGACGGGCAACGGCCGGGCACAAAGCGGCTTTTACAGCAGCGACCAGCTGATCAGTTCCGTTACGCTTACGGCCGGGGTATCGATCCTGTTTGCCAATCGTCAGCGTCCGTTCTGACGACCGCTGGTAGCGTCTACAGGCGGCTTATCCGAATCGACTTGTAACCCAACGGGCCAGGTGGTAGTTTAGTAGATAAATCATTGATCTAGACTATGACTCCGCTCCGCCAACACGCGATCATTCGCCGGGTGAAAGATATAACCCTCAGTACAACGCTCAGCATTGCATTGCTGAACGGCAGCGTACTGCTTCAAAGCTGTGGCAATAGCCAATCCGATTCCGAACGCGCTACCACCGAGCAGACCGATAGCTTCCGGCAGGGCGTTCGGACGTACATCACCGAAACGGCTCCCGGTAACTTCAAAATCACGGACGAACAGCAGGTTGACCCTGGCCGGGCCGGTGCCATCGTGAACTATTACGACGGGCACCGCGATACGCTGAGCGTCGAAGCGGCCCGCCGACTCGTACAGAACGATCCCTCAACCAGTCAATATTTCAATAATCCGGCCAGCTATGGGTCATACCACAGCAACGGTCTGGCCAACGCGCTGTTGTGGGGTGGCCTTGGCTACATGATTGGCCGCTCAACCGCTCCGCGCTTCCGCGACGATGAGCGCCGGTACGCATCGGGCATTTACGCCAACCGTGGTCTTTACGACCGTACCAATTCCATTCGCGAATCGGTCCGGTCGTCGCGGGTGACCAGCTCCCGGCCGAGCGGTGGGCGGAGTGGTTTCTTCGGCGGTAGCCGCAGCCGGGGTTTTTCGTCCTAGTTGCCCGGTTATTTGCTACCTTAGCCATACGGCCAAACCAGCCATTAAGGAATTGTGAAACAGAACTTAATGCGCCGGGCTGCCTGTTATCCTAACGAACTACGTTACCAAACATGAATCGCCAACACAACCTGAATCGGCTGCGGCACGAATCCTTTGACATCTGCGTGATTGGAGCCGGCGCCAGCGGGGCCGGGGCCGCTCTCGACGCAGCCCTGCGGGGCTACCGGGTCGCTCTGATTGACAAAGGGGATATTGCGGGCGAAACGTCGTCCCGCTCGACCAAGCTGATTCACGGTGGGGTGCGGTATCTGGAGCAGGCTGTCAAGAATCTGGACCTGGCTCAGCTTCGGCAGGTTCGTCACGGCCTGGCCGAACGACGGACGGTGCTGCGGAACGCCCCGCATCTGGCTCATCCGCTGGCTTTGCTAACGCCTGTTTTTAGCTGGTTTGAGGCCGTTTATATCACAATCGGCCTGACTCTCTACGATTTTTTTGCCAGTCACGACTCGTTTCCGAAAGGCCGCTGGCTGAGCCGCGAGAAAGCGCTGGCCAAAATGCCGACGTTGACGCCCCGGCTTCATAGTGCCGTTTTGTACTACGATGGTCAGTTCGACGATGCCCGCTACGCGCTGGCCCTGGCGCACAGTGCCGACGAAGCCGGTGCGGCCGTGGCTAACTACGTGGCGGTACGCGGTTTTGCACACGACCATACCGGCCGGCTGGTGTCTGCCGATGTGGAGGATCAGTTGTCGGGCGAGACGATTACGATTCAGGCCAAACTTTTCCTGAATTGTACCGGTCCGTATGCCGACAGCATCCGGCACCTGGCAAACCCGCTGCTCGAATCCCGCATCCGACCCAGTAAAGGCGTTCATATCGTGCTGCCCCGCAGCGTACTGCAAAGTGACAGCGCCATGCTGATCCCCAAAACAGCGGATGGGCGCGTCGTATTTGCCATTCCGTTCGGCGACAAGGTGTTCGTCGGAACGACCGACGATGACTACACGGATCTGAACCGCGAACCGGTACTGGAGCCAAAAGAAGTCGATTACCTGTTAGAAACTCTTCGGCCATACCTCGCCAAAACACCCGATCGGTCGGAGGTCGAAGCTGGGTTTGGTGGCATCCGGCCGCTCATTACGTCAAACCGGGCCACGACGAAAACCTTGCTGCGGGATCACGAAGTTGAACATGATTCGCGCTCAAACCTGCTCAGCCTGCTGGGCGGTAAATGGACGACGTATCGCCTGATGGCCCAGGACGCCATTGACCGGGCAAGTGAGTTGCTCGATACTAATGTTTCCTGCTCTACAGCCACGCATTACCTGGTCGGGGGCGAAGGCTACCAGTTCGAGAACTGGCAGCAGCTTCAGAGCCAGTATAACTTACCCGCCGACGTAGCCCGGCACCTGGTGAAGACCTACGGCACCCGGGCCGAGCGAGTAGCCGAACTGAGCCAGGCGCAACCCGGTCTGACGGAGCGTCTGGCCGGTAATCTTTTACCCAGTAATTCACTGATCCAGTCCTCCCGAGTTAGGTCTGACGGCACGTCTGACCAGAGTGCGCCCCAGATCATGCGCCATTTGCCCGGGTCTGACGGCACGTCTGACCAGTCTGCAGCACCCCATAGTTTACCCTTCATTGCGGCCGAGGTAGTCTACCAGGTGCGCGAGGAAATGGCCGTTACGTTGCGCGATGTACTGGCCCGGCGGTGGCGGCTCGAACTCGCCGACTGGCAACTGACCAGCGACCTGGCTCCACAGGTGGCCGACCTCATGGCCGCCGAACTGGGCTGGACGGAGGCACATTGCCAGGAAGAAGTCGAAACCTATCAGCACCTGCTGGCGTCGTTCGTGCAGCAGGCCGGGCTAACCTCGGCGCCGTCGAACGTAGCGACGGTGTGAGCGACGACACCTGTTAACGCAGCAAAGCTCCGCCGTCTACGTCGATTACTGCACCATTAATGAACGAATTGCTCATTGAATGGGCTACAGCCAGTGCAATGTCTTCGACCGTACCGACGCGACCGGCCGGGGTTTTGGCGGCTGCCTCTTCCATTAGATGCCTACGGTCGCTGTCGTCCATAAAATCCCAGAGCGATGTATCGATTGCGCCCGGCCGCACGACGTTGAAGCGGAGCGGGGCTAATTCAACAGCCAACGCTTTGGCGAGTCCTTCCAATGCCCGCTGGGCTACCGTAACCATAACGGAACCTGCTTCCGGACGCTGAGACAATCCCCCCGATATGTACGTAACGGAGCCGTCACGCCGTAATTTGGGTACCGCCAATTGGGTCAGTCGATACGTACTCCAGAACTTACCCTCCATGTAGGCCCGGGCCTGCTCACCCGAATCGTCGAGAAAACCACTGCGTGAACCTGGACCCGCCGTTATGAATAAGTGATCCAGCCCGGTGATTTGCGCAAACAGTTCGTCAATGGAATCTGGTTGTGTCATGTCTACCGTGATAGCCTGTGCCCGGTCGCTGAGCTGCTCCAGTGCTTTATTTAACTTTTGGTGATCATGGCTGGCGATGATGACCCGTCCCTTGAGTTTATCAATCAACTGAGCAGTGCCAAATCCCATTCCACTGCTGCCACCAACGATGAGTACACGTTGGTCTTCGAGCGAATCAAATAGCATAGCGTTACAGAGGTTGTGAATCTGTAACACTCGCAGCCTCAAAGGGTTTTGCTTTAAACGGTTGCATTAAGAACTTTCACCTTACCGCTTTACCGGCTGGTGCTGCATCAGTTGATTGATCTTGGCCTGAACCTGCGGCACCGGCATGTTCACCACCAGGTGCTGGTGGCCCTTGCCCGTCGATGTCCAGGTATTGGAGCCATCGGTGTTGACGGTCATACGGCCGGTTTTAACCGTGTAGTACGGGGCCGGTCCCTTGATCGCGACCAGCACGGCCGTCTGGTCCCAGCTCATGCGGCCGTTGTTATCTTCCTTCGCCATAGGCAGGCAGATGCGGAACACGTCTTTTACCGGACTGTTGCGAATCGCTTTATTTCTTGTCAGGGGGAGGCCTGTCTTGATTTGTTCACCGATCTCGAAACCGCTCAGCAGCACCGGCGTCGGCCAGGTGTTGAATACCACTTTCGACGCGGGCGCATCCTTGAATACGTTGTACTCTCGGCCTGAAGGAAACTTACCCGCCATGCTGACCAGCTGCTTCACTTTTCTGGTTACCAGGTCCCGGCCCGACAGGTTAGAATACTGATCCGGCTTCGACTGGAGCAGATTCGCGAGGTTGGTCAGGAAACCAACCGTTACGATGGTTACACTCTTGTCGGGCTGTTTGGCCAGAATCTGGCGGTACAGCGCCACGGCGTCGGGTACGTCGTTGTTGGAGCGCACCGAATGCGGGTACCTGGCCACCAGCGTATCGGACCAGTGCTGGGTGTCTTTATCCGTTACAGCTGCCCCTTTAGGAACACCAATCGGTACGTCGGGCCGGCCGAAGTAGGTGTTCAGTACGTCAATAACCTGCGTTACTTTCGGGTATTTGGTGCTGGCAATAGTGGCCAGAATCCGGGCCTGGCCGCTGTCGGCGAGGGCGTGCAGGAGGGTAATGGCCCCCACATCGTCGTAGTCGGGGCCCATGTCGGTATCGAAGATGATTGGAACGGCCTGCCGGTTGGGCGTGCGCTGAGCAACTACACCGTTATCGAGAAACAGGGCGATTAATAGAAAAAAGAAAGTGCGGGTCATGGATTCAGGTATTTTTGGTGCGAAATATAAACCCGGAAATTGATAAGTACAGCCGGTGGATGCCAGACCGGGTTGTCTCAGATTAATTCGCACGTCCATCCGTAGGTTTGACGGCACGTCTGAACGGGTTATGCCGATTGTAAAGTCCAGCGGTCAGACGTGCCGTCAGACCGGGTCGTGCTGGTCGCGCCTGAACCAGTTGTTTCAAATTGTATCAATCAACTGACTCACTAGCCGATGTGCTGTATTGAGTTTCATAATTAGCTAAGTTATGGTTAATCTAAAGCCCTTATCGATGTCACCCGATGCCCAGCTCCGCAACCTCGGCTGGGACTGGATG
Organism: Fibrisoma montanum; assembly: GCF_003583365.1. Classification (GTDB taxonomy): domain Bacteria; phylum Bacteroidota; class Bacteroidia; order Cytophagales; family Spirosomataceae; genus Fibrisoma; species Fibrisoma montanum. Next base: position 410,056 of record NZ_QXED01000001.1, on the reverse strand, counting down.
CTCGGCACCGATACGCTGCCTTACCTGACCAACGAAGTCGTTGTTGTTCGGCCCGACGAAGCCGACGCTTACTACGAAGCCGCTAATGAGTTGTTCGACAGGCTGGTTGAGGCCGGGCAGCACGTTATCGATAATAACCGGTTTGCCGAATTGGGCATTCCGGAGAACCTGATCGATCTGATCAGACTGTCGTGGGACGACGACCGGAACCTGCACCTCTACGGTCGCTTCGATTTCGCGGGCGGGATCGATGGCCGACCTATCAAGCTGCTGGAATTTAACGCCGATACGGCTACCTGCCTGCCCGAAACCGCCGTGGTGCAATACGCTCACCTGCGGGCCAATGGTCTTGACGAAAGCAGTCAATTTAACAACGTCTTCGAAACCCTGACCGAACAGTTTCGCGAGCTGCGCCGGCTCAACAACGACCTGGAACCTTACCTGCTGCTGTCGGCCATGCGCGGTTTCCCGGAAGACGACAGTAACGTAGCGCTGATCGGTGAAGCCGCGCGCGAAGCTGGTTTTAGCGTGCAGTACGATTTCATCGACAACGTCGAGTTTTCGGCCGACCAGGGAATCTTCCGGCAGAATCCTCAGAACGGTCAGTTTGAGCGAATGGACTTCTGGTTCAAGCTGGTGCCCTGGGAGTACATCGGCGAGGAGGAGCCTGAACTGGCCCGAATGCTGACGGAGGCTGTGCGTCGGCGGCTGGTTGTGGTGCTGAATCCGGCTTATACGCTGCTGTTCCAGTCCAAATACATCCTGAAAATTCTGTGGGAGCTGTTTCCAAACCATCCGCTGCTGCTCCAGACCGAAGCCAAACCATTGACCGGTAAGGCCTATGTCGAAAAGGTGCTGTTTGGCCGGGAAGGGGCGAATGTCCGAATTGTTGACAGCAGCGGTCGTGAGCGGCAGGCGGTGGATGGTGACTACGGCGATTACCCCCGCATCTATCAGGAGTACGCCGAACTGCCCACCGACCGCAACGGCCATTCGTACCAGGCGGGGGTGTTCTTCGCGGGCGAAGCCTGCGGACTCGGCTTTCGGCGGGGCGGTCTGATCCTCGATAACGGCGCCGGATTCATCGGGCACGTGGTGGAGTAGGGAAGTCGGTATTCGGTTCACGGCGGGGGCTGCCTGGCCAGCATCCCGTACCAAACCGAATACCGTACCGTATTACCGCCCTGCTTTCTTTTGGCGACGGCGTTCCTCGTACCGTTCGCGCTGTTCGGGTGTCATGGCGTTGAGTTTAGCCTGCTTTTTCTGCCGGCGTTCCGCTTTGAACGCTTTTCGTTCGGCCGGGGTCATCCTGGCCAGTTCTGCCTTCTTTACGGCTTTTCGTTCGGCCCGCTGCTCAACCTTCAGCTCGGTCAGTTTATGGCCGGGTTTGTCAATGTGGACATCCGGCCGGGTTTGGGCGTGTGCACCGGCGGACAGCAGTACGGTGGTTATGGTCGCAAGAAACAAAGTCGATTTCATAGGGTAGCCTGTTTATCGGTTAGACCCTCGTAACCGACTTTGGTTTAAACGAAACGCCGACCTTGTCCGTTTGGTATTCATGCAATCACTGAGCTTGTACCTGATGGCCTTCGTCTACGTCGCTGCGGGCGTAAACCACTTCATCCGTCCGAAGTTATACATGGCCATCATGCCGCCTTATCTGCCCGCTCATTCTGAACTGGTTATGCTGAGTGGCGTGGCCGAAGTGGTGCTTGGTATCGGCTTGCTGTTCCCGGCTACCCGTTCAGTATCGGCCTGGGGGCTGATTCTGTTGCTGGTCGCCGTCTTTCCGGCCAATGTCTACATGGCTACGTCCGGACGGTTTCGTAAACTACCCCGTTGGCTGCTGTGGGCCCGGCTGCCGTTGCAGGGGCTGCTGATCTGGTGGGCCTGGCAATACACCTGACCTTACTCGATCACCTGCAGCCAGCCTTTGCACTGCGTGCCGTTTGGCGTTGTAATCAGGTAGTAATATAGCCCGGTCGGTACATCTTTGCCCCAGTTGTTGGCGTAGTCATCGTCCTGGTAAATCCGGCGGCCCCAGCGGTTAAAAATTTCGAGCCTGGCCCCCGCAAACCCAATGTTGAATACGTCGTTCTTACCGTCGCCGTTGGGTGTAATCACGTTCGGAACGTTGTTCAGGTCTTCGTACGAAACCGGCAGCGACGTACTGAGCGCACAACCGTTACGGTAGGCAATCAGCGTAACCTGGTACTGGCCTGACTTCCCGAAGTAGTAGTTTTCAGGAATAGCGGTGCGCACCGTGTCGCCGTTGCCCATCACCCAGGCGTACCGGTCGGCGTTGCGGGTGTTGTTGGTAAACGTCAGCCGGGTTGGCTGCTGGCAGTCGCCGTTGGTCTGCACCGAAAAGCTGGGTTGAAATGACGCATCGGTCTGCACCGTAATGCTCCGGCGGGCCACGCAGCCAAACTCGTTGGTCAACTCAACGGTGTAGGTCGTTGTCTGTTTCGGAGCGGCTACCGGCGAGGCAATGGTAGTGCTGCTCAGGCCGTCAGCGGGTGTCCAGACGTACTTTGTGGCTCCGCTGGCTCGTAGCGTTACGGTGGCGTTGGGGCAGATCGTGGTGTCGCGGCTCACCTGAAAATTGGCGGGGCTGACCGTAACCGTCTGCTTCACCGAGTCTACGCGCAGGCAGGTGAGGGGGTTGTAAGCCCGTAACGTAACGGTATACTTTCCGGCCTTGTCGAAGGTGTAGTTCACCCGGCCCGTGTCGCTGGAAACCACTTTGCCGTCGACCAGCCACTCATACCGCCGACCACCGATGCTGGTGTTCTGAAACGATAGCGCCAGGGGCGTACAGCCCGTTACGACGCCTTTCTGGCTGCCCCGGTACGTATCAAAGTTGGCCTTCAGCCTATCAATGTCGAATTTGAACGCCAGGTTGTTGCAGTTGCTGCTTTGGTTGGTGCGCGACCAGGCGGTGGCCGTTGCCGGGAAGTTCGTGCCCATGCAGGCACAAACGGCCTGGTAAATAACGCCCTGTGGACTAAACCGCGACGTACCGCCGTCTACGTGGTCGCCCCGAGGGTTAGTCAAGCCCCCCATAAACGTAGCGTATAACAGACTTCTGGCTCCCTGCTCCAGAATGGCGATGTAAAAGTTGCTGCCGTTGGTAGTGCGCTGGTAGGCGTCGGGCGTAACGGGCAGGCCGGAGGTGCTGCTGGCCGAATTGTAGCCGTTCAGACTGTTGACCGCCCCGCCCCAGCCCGACAGGTAAATATTGCCACATTCGTTGACCAGCAGAGCCGTAGGGGAGATATCCGGACCAGACCGGCCGGAACCAACCACCGTCGAGAAGCGGGTGGTTTTTAAGTCCGTATCGAAGGCATGGATAAATTGACCGCTGCCTGCGTTCTGGTACGTCCCGGTCGTGACGGGGTAGCGGCCCTGGGTCAGGCCAAACACGTGCGGACTGCCGTCCGGGCCAATATCGATCAGATAAGCCGCATCTTCCCGGTCGGTACCTAGGTACGTCAGCCGCGTAAGCCGCTGGCTGTCAAACCGGGCTACAAATCCATTCGCCAGAAACTGAGAGACCTGAATGGGTCTGGCCTGGTAGGCGTCCGCACTGGCGGGCAGGTCGGAGCTGGTAGTAACGCCACAGACGTACAGGGAACCCGAAGGGGCCAGGCGTAAACCGTAGGCTTTGGTAGCCCCTCCGGAGCCACTGATCCGGTTGCCCCAGCGGAGCTGCGATAAGTCGGCGCTCAACTGAAAGACAACGGCTTCGGATAGGGAGCTGGTGCCGTCGGGCAGGGAGCGGGGCACCGGAAAGTCGTAGGATTCGGTCAAGCTGGCAACATACACATCATCGTCGGGGCCAACAATTACTTCACCCCGCAAATCATCGCCGTAGTTGCGTAGAAACATCCCGTCGGCTTCGGTATCCGACGATCGACGCGCGCCAATGCCGTCTTTTCTGGTGCCGCCCATAAACGTACTGGCTTTTAGCTGTTTGCCATCCGGGCTGAGTATGGATACGAACAAATCACTGCCGTTCGCAAAAACAATGCTGGTAGTTGTCGTAAATGAGAACGAAAAGGGTGTACCCAGCTGCGTTTTGGTTTGAAACGCGCCGGCTGTTACCGGGAAATCGGGCGAGGACGTAGTACCCATCATGACAAGGTCGCCCTTGTTGTTCACAATCACACTATGGGGCAGGTCGGCCGCCCGGCCACCGAGCAGGGTGGCATAAAGAAGTCTTGATCCATCGGGGCTGAATTTCAGTACGGATACATCCACCAAACCGCCAAAACTGACCTGAAACGCCCCGGTCTGCACCGGAAAATTGCTGCCGAATACCGAGCCGGCCGAGTACAGGTTGCCGTCTTTGTCGTACGTAGCGGTGTGCCCCCAGTTGTCGGAAACCGACCCTGAATAGCTTGAAAAAACCAGCTCCGGGTCGAGCGTGAGCTGCTGCGTACGGTCGTAGCCTTTGGGCAGCGAAAACTGGGCTACGTTGCCCGACAACTGCCAGGCTGCCGCCACTTCGGTGGCCCGGCCCTCGCGGCTGACGTAGCTGTACGGTTTGTTCTCGCTGAAGGATTGCACCGACGTATCAATAATCAGCCGCCCGTCGCTCAGCCGAACCGAGCTGGCTCCGTTGTAGCCTAGTTTGATCACCGACGGATCGGCACCCGGCTGAACGATAAATTCGTATTTCAAGGTCTGGTAATAGGCGTAGATCCGCAGGTCGATACCGGGGTAGATGTTCGGATATACCACCTCCCCAAAGGCCGGCGCGTCGCCAACCCACTGGTCGGGGTTCTTGCCCAGGAAATAGTTCAGGGTGGGGCCGGTCCGGTGGCGTCCTTCCGGCGCGCTGACCGACTGGCTGCCCACGAGGTCGACCGCTACGCCGTGGGCCCGGATGGTATCGCTCACCGGTACGCCTTTAGCATGGTGGTCAGCTACGGCCTTGCTGTCGTAAAATACGTAGTGCAGGCTGTGCTGCCTGAGAAACAGATACCCCCCCGGAATGTCGGCCCGGAACAGAACACCGGCCGGCCACTGCCCGCGATTCTGAACAAAAACGACGTTGGCAGCACAGCACGTTGAGGCAAGAAGGCAAATGAAAAGGAGTGGGTAAAAACGCAGCATAGCGTACGGGGTTATCTACCCAAATAACGTCAATTTGAGCAAAATAATACGTTATTTCCAGCGCGTTACGTCGAGAATATTAGGGCAGAAGTCGTATTCGTCCGGTACGTTGGAGCCAATCAGCAAAAGCTGGTCGGGGCTAAGCTGCCGGACCTGTTCGTGGTACCAGGCCGCACCCTGGCGGTCGAGGTTAGCCGTGGGCTCGTCGAGAATCACGACCGACGCGTCGGAGAAGAAAGCAAGCCCGAGTTTGACCCGCTGTTTCATGCCCGACGAGAAGTACTTGATCTCCTTATGCCGGGCGTGGGTGAGCAGCAGCCGGTCGGCAATCTGGTCGGGCGTGAGGCCGTGCTTGAACCGCTTGAATGTCTGATGAAACTGCAGCAGTTCGTTCAGGGTGAGTTCTTCGATGAGTTCCAGGTAGGGGGCCGCTACAACTACGTGCCGGAACCAGTCGTCCGGGTCGAGCGCCCGGCTGTCAACCCGGTACGTCAGGCTACCCTCCGTAGCGGGCAGGCTACCGGACAATAGCTGCAGTAAGGTGGATTTTCCGCTGCCGTTCGGGCCCACGAATGTATAGCTTGTACCGGCCGCCAGTTCGAGCGAAACACCCCGGAAAATCCATTCTTTCCGGTATTTTTTGCCTACCTGTTCGGCTACGATCTGCATGGGTGGACGGTAATCAGTTTACGGTTTTCGGAGCGCCGGCTGCCTGAAAAACGAGGCCTTAGTCCCGATCGGCGTTCGATGGGCCTTTCATGATACCGCGCTCCGAGCTGCGGATGAAGTTTACAATCTCATCGCGTTCGTCGGAGGGTGGCAGTTCGAGTTCAATCTGCGTCAGGGCATCCGCGTTGTTCAGGCCGCGCATGTATACGTAGCGGTAGATTTCCTGAATCTGGTTGATCTTGTCGTTGTCGAACCCGCGTCGACGCAGCCCAATCGAGTTGATGCCCGTGTACGACAGCGGTTCGCGGGCGGCTTTTGTAAACGGCGGCACATCCTTCCGAACCAGCGACCCCCCCGAAATCATGGCATGCGCGCCGATTTTCACCCACTGGTGTACCGAACTCGACCCGCCAATAATGGCCCAGTCGCCCATGTGTACGTGACCGGCCATCTGTACATTGTTAATGACCAAACAGTTGTTACCGATCCGGCAGTCGTGCGCTACGTGCGCATAGGCCATAATCAGGCAGTTCGCCCCGATCTCGGTTTTCCAGTGCTCTTCCGTACCCCGGCTGATGGTGGCATACTCCCGAATGGTCGTATTGTCGCCGATGAATGTGCGGGTGTATTCATCCTTGAATTTTAAATCCTGCGGAATAGACGAAATCACTGCCCCCGGATAAATGCGGCAGTTTTTGCCAATGCGAGCGCCCTCGTTAATTACGGCGTGTGAACCAATCCAAGTCCCCTCCTGAATTTCAACGTCTTTATGGATAATGGCAAACGGCTCAATAACAACGTTCTGCGCAATTTTAGCCTCCGGATGAATGTATGCTAATGGTTGAATCATCTTCTCGTTTTCAGTTTCAGTTTACGGTCTACAGGTTTCAGTGTTCGGGGTAGGTCGCCGTTCGGAGGCCTTATCAAAAACTGTAAACCGTAAACTGTAAACCGTAAACTATTTTTTCTTTACCAAACTTGCGATCATATCCGCTTCGCAGACTAACTGACCGCCGACGTAGCCGCGGCCCTGCATTTTCACGATGCCCCGCTTCATGGGTGAGGTGAACTCGCAGCGGAAGATGATCGTATCGCCCGGCACAACGTTCCGACGGAACCGGCAGTTTTCAATGCCGATCAGGTAGGGCCAGTAGTTTTCGGGGTCCGGTACGCTGCTCAGGACCAGAATACCACCCGTTTGCGCCATTGCTTCCAGCTGCATCACGCCGGGCATCACCGGATTGCCCGGAAAGTGCCCCATGAAATACTGTTCGTTCATGGTCACGTTCTTGATGCCAACGACGCTGTTTTCGTCCAGCGCGATGATCTTGTCGATCATCTGGAACGGATAGCGATGGGCCAGCAGGTTCGATATCTGGCTTATATCCAGAACGGGCGGCTGCTTTGGATCGTATTGCGGAACCTGGTTGGCTGCGTTTTTCTGAATCAGTTTCTTGATCTTCTTGGCAAACGCGACGTTGGCCGCATGGCCGGGCCGGGCCGCCAGAATCTGGGCCTTGATGGGCCGGCCGATCAGGGCCAGGTCGCCCACTACGTCGAGCAGCTTATGCCGGGCCATCTCGTTCGTAAAATGGAGCTCCGTCGTGTTCAGGATACCTTCCTTTCTGTTTACGCTGACCTTCGGCTTGTGCAGCAGTTCGGCCAGGTAATCCAGCTCGCCTTCGTTCACTTCGCGGTCGACGATCACGATGGCGTTGCTCAAGTCCCCACCTTTGATCAGGTTCTGCTTGTAAAGTGCCTCCAGTTCGTGCAGGAACACAAACGTCCGGCACATGGCGATCTGTTCGGGAAACTGGCTGATGTCGTTCAGGTACGCATGCTGGCTGCTGATAACCCGCGAGTTGTAGTCAACCATGACCGTGAGCCGGTAGTCGTTGAGCGGCAGGGCGGCCAGTTCGATGTCCTTGTCGGGATTGCGGTAGTGAACGTACTCGTTGACTTCGAAGTAGTTCCGGGTGGCATTCTGTTCTTCGATACCCGCATCGCGCAGGGCCTCGACGAACTGAATCGAGCTGCCGTCCATGATGGGCGGTTCGGGACCGTCGAGCTGGATCAGCACGTTGTCGATCTGTAGCCCTACCAGAGCGGCCAGGGTGTGCTCGACCGTATGAATGCGGGCTCCGCTCTGCTCAATGGTGGTGCCGCGCGAGAGATCGACTACATTATCGACGTCGGCATCAACGATGGGCTGGCCCTCCAGGTCAGTACGCTGAAACTTATAGCCATGATTGGTCGGAGCCGGCAGGAACGTCATAGTAGCCTGCACGCCCGTATGAAGCCCCACCCCCGAAACGGAAACGGCTTTCTGAATCGTCTGCTGCTTTGTATTCATTATGGTTGGTCGGCCAGTCGATTGGTCAGAAACAGGCAAAACGCTGCCTTCTGACGGGGTGATCTACCGGCTGTCTGACGTATCGTTAGTTTTTTTTTCCTGTTCAATCAGTCGCCGTTCAAGGTCGGGCAGGCGTCGGTAAATGGCCGTCGAACGCAGGTTATCCTTGAGATCGAAGGCCGGCGAGCCGCTGAGTTTAAGCCCCGGTTCCTGAATGGATTTAGAGATCCCCGACTGCGCACCGATGCTGGTATTGTTGGCAATGGTAATGTGCCCGACAATCCCAACCTGGCCCGCAATAATGCAGTTTTCGCCAATTTTAGTTGAGCCCGACACGCCGGTCTGGGCGGCAATGACCGTGTTGCGGCCAATTTCAACGTTATGGCCAATCTGAATGAGATTGTCCAGTTTAACGCCCTGGCGGATGATGGTTGACCCCATCGTGGCACAGTCGATCGTGGTGTTTGCACCGATGCTGACGAAGTCTTCCAGAACGACGTTGCCCAGCTGCGGAATGGTTTTATACGTACCATCCGGCTGGGGCGCAAAGCCAAAACCGTCGCTGCCGATTACGGCGTTGGGATGGATCGTGCAGTAGTGCCCGATCACGCAGTTGCTGAGAATCCGGACGCCGGTGTGAATGATGCTGTTGTCGCCGATACGCACGTTATCACCGATGTAAACGTGGGGGTAAATCTTGACGTTATGGCCGATGTGGCAGTTCCGTCCAACGTACGAAAAGGCACCCCGGTACACCTGTTCACCAAACTGAGCCCCATCACCGGCATACGAGGGCTGCTCCACGCCCACGCGGGCGTAGTTGAGCCGCTGGTGGTATTCTTCCAGCAGGCGCGTGAAGGCTGAATAGGAATTTTCTACAAAGATGAGAGCCGCCGACACCGGCTTTTTGGGCTGAAATGACCGGTCAACGATGACCGCCGACGCCTGGGTCGTGTAAAGATGCGGCTCATATTTGAGATTCGACAGAAACGAAATATCGCCTGGTCTGCCTTCTTCTATCTTCGCTAATTTGCTGATTGTTAGTGCGTCGTTTCCTTCTACCTCACCCCCTAGCAGCGTAGCAATCTGCTTGACTGTAAACTCCATATACGTATAACGGCCGTCGCAAAATGCCCTTGATTATCGGGCAATTTGGCCGCTAAGGTAGGTAACAAATTGCACTTTTTGGATAGAATGACCGAAAATAGTAGCCTAATAATTAAGCGATAAGTCTGTAAGGGGCAAGGGACTATACCAAACCGTCGTCCTGTCTTACAAGTCCGTACGGGTTGATCTCACCAACTGACCGATTTGCCGATCCCTTTCAGGTCTTTGGCCCAGCAGACGTAATACCGGCGAACGATGTTGGTCAGCACCTGAATGTTCGACAGGTCGGATGCGTCGGCAATGTCGATTACCTTCCCCGATTTAAGCTTGATGTTGATGCGGTCGCCGGAGGGCATATAGGCTGCGTTGGTGGCCTGCCCCTCAACCAGAAAGTACGACAGTTCATCGTCAGACAGGCCTGACCGATGCAGCTGGTCTTCCAGTTCGCGGACCAGCTCGCCGGCGAAGGGCTCCGTCGACAGCATGATTTTAAACAGCCGGCGGTTGAGCAGCATCTGGCTAACGGTCGACAGTACGGGGTCGTCGTGCAGACTCCACTGCTTGATGCACGACCAGATATCGTGATCGTCGAGCTGCGTAAACGCGTTCAGGTAGTTACGGTCCGACCGGAAGGCGTCCATCGTCACACTGTCGTGCAGAAACAGATAGAACGCGTCGGGTGCAAAGACCCGTTCGCCCTGCCGGATCAGGAAGCGGGCCCGGCGCAGAATCTGTACCAGCATCGACTCGCAGCAGATGGAAGTTTTGTGCAGATACACCTGCCAGTACATCAGCCGCCGGGCGTTCAGGAAATTTTCGATGCTGAGAACGCCCTTTTCTTCAACCACCAGCTGATCGTCGACCAGATCAAGCATTTTAATGATCCGGTCGGCCCCGATAGCCCCCTCCGCTACGCCCGTATAATAGCCGTCGCGGTTGAGGTAATCCATCCTATCCATGTCCAGCTGGCTTGAGGTCAGCTGGTGAAAAAAGGGGCGTTCGTACGTACCGTCGAACATGCGGATAGCCAGCGATAAGCGCCCATCGAACTGTTGATTCAGCTCATGCATGAGGATCAGCGAAATGTCCTCGTGCGATACGCTGTCGAGCAGGCAGCATTCGAGTACGTGGGAGAACGGCCCGTGACCGATGTCATGCAGCAGAATGGCAATCTGGGCGGCTTCGCATTCGGCGTCGCTGATGCGGTGGCCTTTGCTTTGGAGCGTCTGCATGGCCTGACCCATCAGGTGCATGGCCCCCAGTGCATGATGAAAACGAGTATGAAGCGCACCCGGGTAGATGTAGTCGGCCAGACCCATTTGCTTGATTCGCCGGAGCCGCTGAAAATACGGGTGTTCAACCAGGTCGAACAGTAGCTCAGTGGGGATGGTAATGAATCCGTAAACGGGATCGTTCAGGATTTTCTTCTTGTTGGGCGCTGACATCAGACAAAGATACCGGACTGGTGCACAGCATAAACACGTTTTTTAGCGAATATCCTTTACGACTGTGCAAAAAAATTGTAAATTCGCATCACTGAATTAAGAAATTAATTCGGTAAGGGCTTGTAGCTCAGTTGGTTAGAGCATCTGACTCATAATCAGGGGGTCCCTGGTTCGAGCCCAGGCTGGCCCACCCCAAAAAGGAACGACCTCCGCGCATCTTGTGTGGAGGTCGTTCCTTTTTAGTCTCTTACGTACTCAATCTCCTTAAGTTCAGCGTGCATTATGGATTTGTCATCCCGACGCCAGGAGCGGACTGCCGAAGCGGGGATCTTTGGGTGAGAATCTGTTTCCTTCCTATTACCAAAGATGCTTCCTTCGTCAGCATGACAAAAAGCGCCTGATAGTATGCCTTCGATTTACCTACACCGGATACTGCCATTCGCCCCGGTAGGCCCGGCTGAGGAGCTTGTTGGCTTCCGGATCGTTCAGAATTTTATCCCCGTCCCACTCGACGCTGCGGCCGAGCTTCAGCGACAGCATACCCAGCAGGGCCATGTTGGTTGAACGGTGACCGATTTCAATATCGCTGACGGGTCGCTTGCCGGTTTTGATCGAATCGAGGAAGTTGGCCCAGAGCTGCGCAATGTTCTGGTCGTCGGGCTGATTCAGTTTGGCGTCTTCGTGCAGCACCGGTTTGCTCGAATCGGCCGGGTAGAACGTCCAGCCGTCGAGCCAGCCCATGTGGAACGTACCCTCGGTGCCGTAGAAATAAACGCCGACGGCCTGTTTGGGGTGCGTTTTCTCTGCGTTGTTGCCCGCAAACTGCCGGTGTTCCCACACAACCGTGAAATCCTCAAACTCATACGTAGCGACCTGATGGTCGGGGGCATTGGTGTTGTCCTGGCGGATGGCCCGGCCACCGGTCGAGTACACTTTGCGCGGGTGCGTTTCGTCGGTCCACCACAGAATCTGGTCCAGCCAGTGAATCCCCCAGTCGCCGAGGGTGCCGTTGGCATAGTCCAGATACCCCCGGAAGCCCCGCGGGTGCATGGTTGGGTTATAGTCGTTCAGCGGAGCCGGCCCGCACCACATGTTCCAGTCCAGTTCTTTGGGCGGTTCGGTGTTGGCAACACGCTTACCCGGCCCGCCCCCGTAGTGAACGAACGCCCGCGCCATGCCGATCTTGCCGGCTTTGCCGGACTTCAGGAATTCCATGCCCGATACGTTGTGGGGCGAAATGCGCCGGTGCGTACCCACCTGGCAGACCTTACCGGTTTGCCGGGCCGTTTTGACCATGGCTTTGCCTTCGTTGATCGTATGACCAATCGGTTTCTCGACGTACACGTGCGCACCGGCCTGCATGGCGGCAATGGCGATGAGCGGATGCCAGTGGTCGGGCGTGGCTACGATGACGATCTCCGGCTTTTCGGTAGCCAGCAGCTCGCGGAAGTCTTTGTAGAGCTTTGGTCGGTCGCTGGTAAACTTCGCCACTTCATCGTTGGCTTTCTGGAGCTGCCGCTGATCCACGTCGCAGAGGGCCACAACTTTCGATTCGCCGGCCTGCATGGCACACCGCAGGATATTGGTGCCCCACCAGCCGGAGCCGATCAGGGCGGTACGGTATTTCTGCGGTGGGCGACGGGTGATAAACGGCGTAATGGCCGATGCGTCTGTTACCAGCGTTGTGCCGGCAAGGGCTAAGGCAGAGGTTTTCAGGAATTCGGAACGATTCATGGCAATGACAAACGGAGCGGTTGTCTGCAAAAAAGTTTACCTGGCCTTCGCTTTACTCAACACCCGCAGCAAATTGCCGCCCCAGATCTTGCGAATGTCGTCTTCGGAGTACCTCCGGCGGAGCAGTTCGACGGTCAGATTCTCGATCTGGCTGACATCTTCAAGCCCGTTGACGCCCCCGCCCCCGTCGAAGTCGCTGCCAATGCCGACGTGATCGATACCGGCGATTTTTACGATGTGGTCAATGTGGTCGACAATATCCGACAGGCTGGCCCGCTCGGACGCGTACACCTTGGATACCGAGTCGCTCTGGGCGGCAATGCGGGCTTCCAGGGCCGGCGTCATGTCTCTGCCGACCCGCGCCATGCGAATCTTCGTTTTGGCGGCCCGGTGCGCGTCCGATGGTTTGCGGAGGTAATCACTCACGAAATTTACCTGCACAACGCCCCCCTTGGCCGCAATGGCCCGGATCATCTCGTCGGTCATGTTGCGGGGGAAATCGCACAACGCCCGGCTGTTCGAGTGCGACGCAATGACGGGGGCTTTCGACAGGGCCAGGGCGTCGTAGAAGGTCTTGTCGGCTACGTGCGACACGTCGATCAGGATGCCGAGCCGGTTCATTTCAACGACTACCTTTTTCCCAAATTCGCTCAGGCCGTTGTGCAGCGGACCATCGGGATCGGTCGAGGAGTCGCCGATGAGGTTATTGGCAAAGTGCGTCAGCGTCACGTAGCGGCAGCCCAGGTCATAGTATGTTTTCAGCATCGACAGATCGTCGCCGATGGGGTATCCGTTTTCCATGCCGATGAACACGGCCCGTTTGCCGGCCTTTTCAATGCGGTAGGCATCGGCCGGGGTGGTGGCCAGCTCGGCCTGATCGGCATGCTTTTTGAGTGCTTCGTGGATAAGCTCAAACTGCCGGAGCGCCGATGCCTTGGCGTTGGCGTGGCCCTCGGGGGTGCGTGGCCCCTGCGACGTATAGACGGCAAAAAACATGGCGTCCATACTACCCTGCTTCATGCGTGGAAAGTCGATCTGCGACTGGTCGCGTTTGGTGTCGTGGGCCATACCGACGTCAAACCCCGGCTTCTGCATCATAATCGGGGCATCGGCGTGGGTATCGAGCGTCAGCACCCGCTGGTGAATCTGACGGGCTTTTTGCAGCAGAGGATCATCCTGCACCGGACGCAGGGACGTACCGGTGAGCAGGCCGAGAAAAAGGAGCGACTGGGGTATTATCTTCATCAGCGTATATGGAAACCAACTGAAAACTACAGAATACAACCGCGAATGCCAAACTTTCCGAACAAACACCCCGTTATGTGGCTAACTTTGGCGAGTGATTGAATGATGAAGTTGTTGAATGATTGAATTGGTTTGCGATCGACATAATCCATCATTCAAGAATTCTATCATTCAATAATTCAACCAGTTTTTCTAATGGCCGTTGTACCGTATAAAGATAAATCCACCAGCAAGCGCGAGCAGGTGGCCGAGATGTTCGACAAGATCTCGCCCAAATACGACCTGCTGAACCACGTATTGAGTGGCGGTATCGACATTCTCTGGCGTAAAAAAGCCATTCGGCAACTGAAGCCGTATGCCCCCGGGACCATCCTCGACATCGCCACCGGAACCGGCGATTTTGCTCTCGAAGCGCTGGCCCTGAAACCGAAAAGAATCGTCGGGGTCGATATTTCGGAAGGAATGCTGTCTATCGGGCGGGAGAAGATGAAGAAGCGCGGGGTGGACCAGATTATCGAAATGCGGTCGGGCGATTCGGAACGATTGCCGTTTACAGACAATGAATTCGATGCTGTCATCGTTTCGTTTGGTGTGCGGAACTTCGAAAATCTGCTGAAGGGCCTCACCGATATGCACCGCGTGACCCGTGCAGGGGGTGTATGTCTGGTACTGGAATTTTCGAATCCGCGTCAGTTTCCGTTTAAACAAGTGTACCGTTTTTATTCCCGAACCATTCTGCCGCTCATTGGACGCGTAGTCAGCAAGGACTCATCGGCGTATACGTACCTGCCCGAATCGGTACAGGCGTTCCCCGACGGTCCGGACTTCCTGCGTATTTTTGAAGCGGCCGGATTCACAAACACTCAATGGATACCGCTTACTTTCGGCGTTGCGTCAATCTACATCGGTCAAAAGTCGCAGTAACGGCGCTCGTCTGGGTGTTGTTCAGTGGCCACTCGTTCGCCCAGGAATACAAATACATCCGTAAGCACCTCGAACGCTACGACGACAAGGTCATTCACTACGGTTTTTTCTTTGCCGCCCCCGTTACGCGGTTCAGCGTTCGGTACAGTCCGGCGTTCGTAACGGCCCGGGATTCGGCCTATCGGATCTATTCGCCCAACAAAGCGAGTTTCCGGGTGGGGTTTGTGATCAATACGTTTGTGAACGACCGGTTCGACCTGCGCCTGACCCCCGCCGTATCGCTCTACAGCCGCGAGGTACTCTACGACTATCCCGGCGGAACCCAGCGCAAAGAAGTCCGCGAATCGACCTGGCTGGATTTTCCGCTGCTGCTCAAATACAAGTCCGAGCGACGGAACAACAGCCGGATGTACCTGCTGGGTGGGGGCTCGTTTGCTATTGAGACCAACGTCCGCCGGAGCGACCAGGGCACCAGCCGGCTCAGTACGGGTACGATGGACTTCGCGGTTGAGTACGGGGTTGGCTTCGAGCAGTTTTTCGAGTTCTTCAAATTTGCGCCCGAACTCCGCTTTTCGCACGGCCTGGTGAATCTGTACCGGCCGGGCAACA
Source organism: Fibrisoma montanum (assembly GCF_003583365.1). Classification (GTDB taxonomy): domain Bacteria; phylum Bacteroidota; class Bacteroidia; order Cytophagales; family Spirosomataceae; genus Fibrisoma; species Fibrisoma montanum. The sequence goes on along the minus strand of NZ_QXED01000001.1, from coordinate 394,849 downwards.
ACGCGGCCAGCGTAGGCATCAGTAAGCTGACGACGCACGCCGTAACGCTCTATCTGAATTTCGAGTAAAGAGCGTATTGGCTATCAATTGCTTATAAATTATTTCACTTTTTTTCAGGGATTTGCTTGCAAAAAGGCGTTTGCACCCCCTATATTTGCAGTCCCAAACGACAACGGTCAGGCGGGGTAAAAATAAAGAAAGGGAGTTTAGCTCAGTTGGTTCAGAGCATCTGCCTTACAAGCAGAGGGTCGGGGGTTCGAATCCCTCAACTCCCACTAGTGAAAATCAAAGGGTTACGACATAAAACATCGTAACCCTTTTTCATTGGTGTACATTTTGGTGTACAAAAGTCGGTTGGATACTCTACGTGCTCCTACTTCTTACCTCGTGCGCCTAATGACTTACTTGCTTCTGGGCGTTTATAATGTTTTTGCTTACCTTACTGAGTGTAAGCGCTATGCCGGGTCTATTCCTGCCCTAAACCACCATACACGCCATGACAACATGGCGCTGGGTCGATCCCGCCGGTGCCAGGATCGACCCATCCGGCAGATCTGCTGACCTCATCGGTAGGCCGACCCACACGCTATCTTTCAACAAAACTGGTATCTGGCGAACTGGCTTCTATGTCATTCTTAGGGAATCACACAAAATTTTTTAACGAAATAAACTACACTTTCTAAGAAAAGCCTAGCAATTTTTTTTAATGGTCTGATGGCCATTACCACCTTGGCTAATGCGGGACCAATATGCCAATAAAAGAATATGAATTGCCTACCCCCCCAGCTATTTACCAAAACTTTGTCCCGGAAATATCGTAAAAAAACCACATCTGGGTGGCTAGCATCACCATATGTCGCGGTGGCGACAAAACACATTCCACCGGTTTTGCTCTCAATTCGCATCCTACCGGCTCCTGTTTTGATTTCCGAAGATAATTTGTGGCGTGTGGTAAAATCTTTTTTGTCAAGATTGCTAAATGCTTCAATGTGATCCTCTAGTGCCTGCCTTCCTGATTTATAGTCAAAATTTTGCTCCCGAGCCTTCACCTCAAGTCTAAGCGCCTCCTCGGCTGCCTTTGCCATAAGATTCTGAATTTGCTCTTGACTTAAGTTGCTTAGAGATTGGTCTATTAAGCTACCGGGCTTTAGACTGTTCGGTTGATTGATTATATCTCTTTTGTTCTGGTGGGAGGGTAGGTTTTCCTTATGCTCACCGCCCTGATTAGTATTCATAATTGCTTTTTTTTCAGATGCAGAAAAAATATAAAAACATGTAGTATAAATCGTAATCCACTCGTAAAGAGTGGAAGTTTGTTAATGATACTAGCAAAGGTCTGTCCATTAGTATAATACCAAACAATGAATTTCCTTCCCAGACTAGAATGAAGTAGGGCAGTGTCACGCCAATATCTTAACATTTCAACTTCTCGACTCTCTGAGCCGAAGCATACGGTTGCTACAAAGCATTTCGACTGTTCGTATACAGTTACGTGTAGAACTCCCCTTGGCATTTCAACGGAATAGCTTGCGGTGTTGACCTGCCCTGACAAAACTGCACTTTTTAATAACTCCAGGTCTCTGATTGCATTCGCCCTGATTATATCATTTTCTCTCTTTTCTGCTTCTGCAAGCATAGCGCGAGCCGCGGTAATATCATCATCGTAGAGCCACTTAGCTGCACTTAATAGAGCATCAGGAAGATATGCAAGGCTTTCATTGTAATCCATTGCCTTAATTTTATCCTCTAACTCTGAAAACTGCCGGATGGGGTCCTTTGAGTTAATCCGTACACTTTGATGGTGTTTAGCTCTCTTGTATTTTTCTAGAACAATTTGAAGCAACGAATACCTCTGTTGAGAGGAAAGATATGGCGGTACAAGTTCTACTAGCCTTTCCATTGTCTGACCAGACAGATTGGTTGTATAATTTTTCCACTTAGGAAAAGTCTTTCTAGCGTACTCTTCCGCTGCCTCTCCATAGATTGTTCCATAATCATCAAACAATTCATCCAAAGCGTCCCTTTCTAGTTCAAAGAATGATTGCTTTATTCTGGGTATAACATCCCCGAATATTTTGATTAAACGGTTGTACTTAGGGATACTCGCAGACCTACCAGACCAACCCCGGTACCGTCTTTTTTTATAGCGGCGATATGCCATTCTTGTATAGCAAATTAGTTATATAATGACATTAAACTAACTTAGTGCCCATCTGCTACCATGATTTTCCCTGCGCCATCAAAGTCTAAAAGAAACTACATTTATCATTAGGTTACTGAAAGTAATTTGGGGACAAATTCTTTTAATTACGAGACACTCAAGGTTAATAAAGAGAAAATTGTGTATACGGTATACGGAAGCCTTTGGTAATAACCCTTACAGTTTACTCCCCGCAAGGCAAAACTGAATTTAATGGTAACCCTGTAGCTGAAAACAGAAAGCCCCCCACCGAACGGCCGAATAAAGGAAATCCCAATACGGTTAGTAACTCAGGACAAAGATAAACCAACCGACTGTTACCTACTTGCCCTATGCCCCTCAACCGACTACCCGGCAGCTCCCCAATTTAAAAACCGCAATCCTCTAAACGGAAGACAAAAGGCGGGAATCATTCAGGACCCATAACGGCCCCGATCCATTGAGCCGGGGGGCATTTAAAAACAGTTTTATACCTGGGGGGCGCAATACTATAGCCCCGGCCTACTCTCGGGCGCATAATTATTTAAAGGGATCCCTTTTCTGGCAGGAAGGTAAGCCATAGGGGGGGGGTAGTTTTCGGCTCAGCCAGATAGTACCGGTCTTTTACAGGTACGGGGTACTTGTGCTGTCTCGGCTTCGGTACGTTTTGCGGGCGGTGTAAAATATGCTACTTATGTTTTACCTTGCAGTTACTTAACATAACGTTAGATTATACAATAGAAAAAAGGGGTTGGCGTTAAGCAGGTAGATTCTTACACTGATGAATCAGCCTTTACGCTTTTTAATTCTTAACGGGTTACTAACTAGTCTTTGGGCCTGTATGGAGATCCGCTCTGTTTCTCCCTCGCCAGATTCACCCAGACCCAGTACTCAACCACCAATCACCACGCCTAGATGTCCTGAGTTGGAAAAGAAAATACTTGGGTCGTGGAAATGCACGACCACTCGTTTGCTCAACCCTCGTGGAGGAAGCACAAACTATTCAGGACGTATAACCCTCAACGCGGATAAGACACTAGCAGATCCGGATACGTTGTTGGGTTATAAAATTGAGGATGAGTTGGTAATTAGAAGAGAATACGAACTGATTGGTGATTCGCTTATGCTTTTTGTGGCAGACCGATTAGAACGACAGGTAGGTATCATTATGAGGCTTCAAGCTGATCAGTGTGATAACCCAAAGTTTGTTAGGACTGTTAGCGGTGGCGTGGTCACTGAACTAACTCGGTAAAGAGTAGTGGCTAGCTGCATTATTATTGGTAAGAACACTTCGATTAACATAATCGCAGTGGCTGTTGCAAAAGTCGATACGCGCTTACGGTAGCTCGGTGAACCGGCCATTTTCAGTTGGTCAGTTTCCAAAAATTGGCGGGCGGATCGACTTTTGCAACAGCCACCGCACTTATACAACAGGCCGACTCTAGTTTAGCTGAATAACTCAACGACATGAAACGAGTACTTTTAGCCTGGCTATGCATCAGCTTAGCAACAAAGGCGCTGTTCGCCCAACCAGGCAACTATGACATTGCTGTAAGCTACGGATTCTATAAAGCTCCTAGTTATAAGCAGGCAGTCAATAAGACGTTTCTAGCTGCTGATTTTGACTACCACATAGCAAAACGTTGGACTATCTCATCCGGCTTTGTAGGTGGTCAATTTACGTACTTTGAAGATTGGCGAAGTAACGCTTTCACTTACAAATCTGCGACAAATGCTAAGGGATATGAGTCACATCTGTACTTAACCTTATTGTACTCTATAATTCAGTCTGATAAGCTCTCTATACAAGTTGGATCTGGTGCAGGCTTATTCACACAAAGATTGAAGTACCCATATGCTGCTCCCTCAAGCGGTGGAGCACCTAGTCAATATGGGGGGCAAGTGTTTACTGCTGAAGAATCCTTTAGTCTCTTCGAACTGCCACTTAGAATTGATGGCTTTTACATGCTGAATCGTCGTGTTGGAGCAGGATTAAAGGCGGGTACTTTTTTACAACTGAATCGACCTGCATCAGGTACTTATTTCGGACCTCAACTACGGGTACGTTTGTGACTTTTCCGGTTTAGGTACCAAGCTCAAAAGCTCCTTACTTCTAGATAATTTTTCATAACATAAGATTAGTTATACATCTCATCTAAAAAACGTACAAATATTGGCATACCGGCTTTCTTGTCTTTTTACTGGATGCCCAATCCACAAACGATGAATTTTGCCTCAAACGGCAACCCCCAGTATTGACAACCGGCAATACTTTCTGTTTAGCAAATAGCGTGAGTGTATAAACGTATTGACAGTAAGCAATACTGTTGGTAGGTGTGAGGCTTAATCTGGAGTTCGTTCGGACTTAGTTCGTATTTCGGACGAAGGTTAAAGGCTGCTTCTACATCGCTTGGTAGTTGCTTCCGCATTTTTACCAGGCGTTTGTTGGGTCTGGGGTGGTAGCCCTCCCCTTGTCCTGACTACCTCGACTGTGTTGCCGTTGTCACACAAAATCAGTATCTTACTATCAATCAACAAACTGTTTTCCAGCCAGCTAGACCAATGGCCGCGCGCGTTTCACAATTCCACAAGACGGACCCCTTTAAGGCCAGCCGTAAGCAGAACACAACTACCCTTCCCGCCTTTACACCATCGCCCTACCATCAGAACCTAATTGCAAGGGGGCTTTCCCCAACCGCCCTACGGGTGTTTTACCTGCTGGTGGCCCGCATGGAGCCAGACGGATCGGTAACAGCCCCTACAAAGGAGCTATCGGAGCTAATGGGGTCCCCCTGCTCGTACATCAATTCGGGCGTCTTGCAGCTTGTCAAGCATGGTTTTGTAGCCCGGCGCGGGTTAGGTACATACTGGGTGAACGGTGAGGTGGTCAGGCCGGTTACTATCGGGGTATAGATATAATAAACCCCACAGCCGACCATTGGCAAACTGTGGGGTAAGCGGGTACTGTTAACTACTGCTTCTTTGCCAGTTCAATCTTTATCAGGTCGATCAATAGACCATGCAGGGCGTAGTAGGTAGTGTGCCCCTCCTGCAAATCCGGTTCATCACCTACCTTTAAGGTCGTCGGGTGATACTCGGAGACGAACGACCAGAACATACGCTCAAGCCAGTCGATAGCCTCAACGGGAGAAACCAGCTCACGGAAGTTTTTAACGGCGGTTTCGGGAGTGGTTTGCTCAGTCATGGCTCACTCCTTTCTTCGCCAGCATGAGCGCGATAGATTGGTGAGCGATTGTGTACACCCAAAGTAATTGCCTGCGGTGGTCGGGTGTTTCGCACCATTGAGACAAACCCTCGGCCATTAGTTGCAGCCAAACCAGCAGGTGGTCTGGCAAGTCCCTGTCAGTGTTTAGGATAGTAAATTCAGCGAATTGCTGAAGGCTGTCCGCGAGTAGCGTCGAGTCATAGAAGAACGCGGGCGCACTTGACCCGTTGGCTACATCCGAGTAGCTTTGTAAGGTGTTCATTTGTTTGATTGGTTTAAAGGTGAACACAACCCCGGCGCTACCTTACCACAGTCTAGTGTCGGGGCTTTTTTTTGCCTACCTCCCCGGCCTGGCTGTATTAACCGCCCGCTTCGATAGACAGTCAAATATAGGCTTTTTATCGTTTATGTCAATAAAATTTGATATAAATATTTCTTATTTCTTTTTATCTAGTAGCTCTTCTAATCTTTTCATCAGGTCTGCACTAACATACGCCTGTTTGCCGGACAAAATGCGCGATAGTGTAGATGAAGTTATGCCTAACTGCTGGGCGATGTACGCTTTTTTCAGGCCGGTTTCTTCAATCTTTTTTTGTAGACTCTTCATAAGGCTGAAAGTTTTTACAAATATGTCAATTTTTATTGCGCTAAGTGCCAGTTACCTAGTCAACGGTTTGGTTGGGAGTGGATATGCGTTGCAAAATCCCCTGTCTGGTGGTATATTGAGGAGTACCCTGAAGCTTCATCAACCATGTTTTTTCCTCCTCCGACTCGGCCTCCCGGTTCGCGCTTACTCTTTCAGACACAACCAATAGCAGCCGCTTCCTCAACGGCGACAAACCGGCCTATTAATCCCTTTCAGGTCCAACAGAACCGGCAGGCTTATGTAGGGCAACTCTTTGAGGATCGACAATCGCAAGTCAGACCGACCACCTACATAGCTCCGGTAGTCAGGCAGGCATTCGCCAAAGCGCAGAGCCGAAAGGAGTGGGAGGACAAAGCCCTTGATATTGCCGACAAAGCGTCTTTAACTCTACCTATTCCCTATGTAGGCGAAACCGTGGGGGTGCTGGGGACGGGCGTAGCCGCTGGCATTCGTGGTGTTAAAAGCATACGCGATGCTCGGGCGGGGGATTACCCCTCAGCCGCTACAAACCTATTTTTAGGCGTTGGAAATACTGTGGGCGTCGGCTGGATGCTGCGCAATCTAAACAAAACGCGAACCCTCAATCAGCTTGCCCGCAAACCTGTGTTTGCCAATACCCCGGCGCAGGCTGAAGCCGATGCGGGCGCAGAGTGGACTAAGAATTGGTTTAGGGATCGGGCCAATGCGTCAAGGGGTGGTTTAACACCCGCCGACGCCCGATATGCGGATGCTATCAAACGCCCGGTTGTTCTCGATTCCTCAACCTGGCGGCAGATCGGGAAACCGGAAACAACCGGAGTTTATTATTCTGGCCTCGATATATCTCTTATTAAGCCCAACACGGGGCAAATTGGTAACTCCGCAGCGCACGAAGCCACACACCAATTTCAATATGCCATACCCGAGGGGACTGGGGCGCGCCTTAATTTGTTTGATGGCGCAAAAAGGGTTTATGAACGAAACGACAGCTTTTGGAATTACTGGACCCAACCAAAAGAAATGCACGCCCGGCTAATGGAGCTTCGCCGGGATTTGGGTTATAAGCCTACTGACATCATTACTAAGGAGCGTCTTGTAAATGACTTACGGGGGAGGCAAACCGTATACGGTAGAAATTTTTACTGGAATTGGCCGGATCGGGTGGTCGACTGGCTTAACAATGCTCCGTCTGTTGCGCTACCTGTTGCCGGGGCGGGGGTTATCGGAGCAGGAGCATACCCCGCACAACCGGCTCCTCGTATGTTTAAAAAAGGCGGGGTTACAGATCGACCAACCTACTCGAATGTAAAAACCCGGCTCTTTGCCATTGGTGGAATGACCGACGATCCGCCGACGACCAGTCCGAACTACCGTCCGTGGGTGCGTAATATAATTGGCTCGTTTAATGCCGGTAGGTTACGGCGGTTACAGGAAAGCTACAAGACAGCCCCAACACCCGGCTTAAAGGCGTTGTACCTCCAGCAAATTACCGAGCTATCCGGCGTTGATCCATTCGCCCCTAAAGTCATCTTACCAACACCTGCGCCAAAGTCGTTTTTGCCTGGTGTAATGGGTAGCAGTGAGGTTATACCCAACCTGCTTAGAACAATTCCAGCGCCGACGTCCCCTGTTACTGCAAGCCGCTCAGTATTACCGGCAAGTACTAAACCGCAGTCGGCTTTGCCAGCCTTACCGCCGATTACTATAAACCCCGTTGTGGGTAATTCGCTGGCCAATCCCTCTATGTCCGATCTAACAGCGACCCGACCTACGATCACAACGCCTGGATTGAAAAACAAGCAGCCGGTTAACCACCTCAGTACGGACTTGACCCGGCGTGTACCTGGGCTGCTAGCGGATGTATCAGCCATGAAGCCAGTTCAACCGCAAGCTCCCCCACTACCTGACTGGTCGGCATTGGGCACCACAGCCGCCAACGTCGGAAAGATCATCGGCGGGGGACTACTGGCCTCCCGGCCCCTTCCGACGTATGAAACCTCGCAGTTATTCCGCGACTACCAGCGGGAAGCTACGGCCCGGCGCAACGAAGGCTACTCACCCGAGGAACTGAACACCCTCAACAATACGGTCACCAGCAACTACCGGGCGGGGGTGAATACGCTCTCTAACCTGATGGGTGGAGGTAGCAACCCCGGCGCGGTACTCTCGGGATTAAACAGTCTGGGTATGCAACGGCAGGCGGCTACGCAATCGGTGTTATCGGGAGATCGGGCAATACGTCGGCAGAATATGGGCTTGTTCGGTCAGGTAGCACTAGGTGACCTTAATTTAGGCCGTCAACTGTTTGAGGACAAATTGCAACGGGCTTACGGCGCTCAGCAATCTGGAGTAGCCCTCGCGCAGTCTGGGCTAAAGGATTTGCAGGATAACCGCACTTATGACATGGTTTATGGGCCGAATGGTTTTGGCCGGAAGTATCAGGAATTGTTAATCGCCAAAGAGCAGAAGGCGGCAGAAGTTGAGGAAGCGACTAAACAGTTCTGGCTTAATCAGGCTAAGCGGTTGGATAGTGCACCAACGGGCGGCCAATCTACGGCTCTGCCTCCACTGTAGTTACCCTTAGACTCACCGGCTGCAATGCTATATGCTGAGGATTCGGTTAAGTGCAACCAAGCGGCTAAGAAGGACCAATAGCCCTTATACATTGATTTAGTTTTCAGGATACGCGGTAGTTATTCAATGGCCTGATGCACTGCATCAGGCCATTATTGTAAGCGACACACTCACCTTTTCTAACGTACTCCTATACATAGCTGAAACCTTAAATAATTCAGTTATGCAAAAGCCAATAGGCACAAAAGCCCGGACAGGCGAGGAATGTCCAGAGAGTGGCGTATGGAAGGTAGTTAGTACACCCTCTACCACCGCCCCTATAGCAAAGGGTAATCGAATGCCTCCTTACAACGGATCGGCCGTAACCTGGGAGTTAATCCGTTACGCCTAATCAGGTCATAGCACATCCTGTCTGGGGTGTGCTATTTTCATTTGTGTGCACTTCTATTTTGTAATTCACCGACTCTGTTCGCAACTCGACCGCCTATTACTGCACTCTGGCGAAAACTGTTACCCCGCCCTTCTGTCGAAAGCTACCTTCGTTCAGTTATTCAACCAAACCAACACAAACCCATGAACTTTGTACTAACCGAGGAGCAGTTTGGGCAAATCATTGCCATGAGGGAGGAGATTGGCGCTTTACGCGAGGAGATGCGCCGTCAATCGCAGGAGAACCTGGAGCTGAGGGTAAACCTGCAACAGTTTACGGTCGATAAAGTCGCGGCTCTACTGGACGTATCCGAAAGGACGGTGCATAACTGGACGAAGCCCGACAAGAAAGGCCGGATAAAGCTCGTCGGCTGGAAGCTCGATGGCGTCCTGCGCTTTTCCGGGGCGTCGATTATGGAGCTGACCCGGCAGTATAAGATAGACCTTTCAACCAAAAAGGTTGAGGAGTTTCTGGATGGGATGCCCCGGAAGGGTAAATACGCTAGGGTGCAATCGGTGAACGGTACCAATTTAATCCAAGCTTAATGCCTTAGTTCGGTTGGCGAAATAGCTTCGCAAAAACATCCACTCATAATGGATGTACGGTGGAATACCCAATGACCTGACGTAATGCGTTGGGTCATTTTTGTTGATTGGCAGCTACTGGTTCCGCTAATACATAACTGTTGGGGTACTACCTCTCAGTTGATTTTAAGGCCATTGCTTCAGCTTTGTTGTAGCTTGAAGTCAACATTTTCAAGCATTAGGTTATGCAAATTAAGATTGAGATTGACTTAATAGATAATAACGTCCGCTACCGTCAGCAATGCACTAAAGACGTTGATGCCGATAGCAGCGAAAAGATTGCGACAGCAGCCCAGGTGTTGATTGCCCAGATTTATAGTATTCTAAAGACGAATGAGCCGCCAGCAGTCCACGAGGAGCCCTATTCGGTAGATGCCTGAGCGTTTAGGCCTTTGGTGTAAAAAGCGTAAGTTTGTCGGGTCGCCACCTAGCTGGTTTCAGCTTGTTGGTGTGGATAGAATTGTGAAAGCCTGACCTTGCTGATGTCAGGCTTTTTTTGTTATCAAAAACGGACAATGATAAACCCCGCGACCAGCCACATGGCGGGGTGATGGTTGCTTTTGCGCTTTTTTCCGCCTTCCAATACCATAGGTTCCCCACCCAGCTTATTGCCGCTTAATTATTCTTTTTTGCGAATTAATGTACTTTAACGAGTTTTCTAAGATTTACAATCTTCCCCTTCTCCTGTATGCAGATGAAGTTATAAGACCATTAAATCACAAAAAAATATTTATTAATTGATAAACGGTTAATAACTTTGGCTTTGAATTTGATCAAAATGTGCTACGGCGGGGCTAAGATTTTATTTGGCTACGCTGGTGAACACTTAGGTTTTAAAAATAAAGACGGAGACCATTTTTACAGTTACGTAAACTATTTGTTTCCTATCTTTCTTGCCTTTGCAGAATACATCGTTAGGACAATGATTCAACAACCCTCATTGTCTTTTTGGCAGCCTGGAATTGCTAGTGCCGCTATGGGGCTACTATTAGGTAATCTCAAGCCAAAGCAAGCTAAGCTTAGCGAAAAGATTCAGAAGGCAATGAAAAAGGAACATAGTCAACTTTTAGATGTTACGTACACACAAGATGGTAAGATAATTCGTTTATCATGGGTGGCTATAGTTGTGCAGTTGGTGATATGGTGCTGGGTTTGCACTTTAAACAACACAAAAGCCATTGAGCCATTCTGCTCAGATTTGGAGGACGAGTGCATCTCGGTAGTGTGTTATGTGTTTTCAGTCGCTTTAGTCCAAAAAAAGGAAACCTCAGTATGAAAGGTGTCATTGAAGAAATAATGAAAGACCCTGGCCCGCTTGTGTGGTCTTTGGTCGTGCTCCCCTTGGCGGTTGCCACAAACTTGATGCTCGTAAAATTGCTTGGTCGTTACCTTACAAAGAACAGAAAGCTTATCATTGAGTTGGGAGTAAAAGCGCAAGGAGGAAAAAAGCGGGTGAAAATTTCTGTTGATCCAAAATCCTCGACGGAGGAGGTACGCCAAGAGATCAGGAAGGCTCTGGCTGAGGCTTAAAGCCACAAAGGGGCAGGGTATTGTGGCTGTGTTTCGATAGTCCCCCTGCAAAAAATTGCACTAACCCTTGGCTCTCGGGGTTTGGAAAAACTACCAATTTACAGCGAAAAGTTACTGTTACTGTCAAACCCCCTACATAGTTCGGCAGTTAGCAGTAACTTTCGCTAGCCTGTAGTGAGGGTACACCCAATCGGCCAAAATCAGGGTGTTGGCGTTAATTTTCAAAAAAGGGGCTGGGCTTTACCATTCATCTGGGCATAGGGTTCGACCCATTCGGGCGGGCTGCGGTAATCATAAACGCAAAAACGACAAACCGACAAAACCGACAAAAGGGGTTTTGTCGGTTTTGTCGGCACACGAATATGCACTTTTAGAACATTTTAGGGTTGATCAGGTATTGAGGGCTTTCCGGCCTTCCTCCCTTACTAGAGGCAGGCTGCTCTTCAGATAAATAATGTCGGCTAGTTAATTCCAGCACGGCGGCTTCTACCTGGTCAGTCGAAGTTAGGTACTTCCACCGCATACGGGCCACATCTCGCACTTTAAACCCGTCCTGTAAGTCACCCCGTTTGAGATGGCGTAATAGCTCGCGGGCTGACTCGATAGTCACAGTGTCAAGTAGGCCGTAGATGCGGCGGGCGTGGCTCATCAGGTACTCACACCAGTCAATGGACATCTGCGTAGCCTCAACCGAGACGAACTGTTTCGCTGCCTCGGTCTGTGGGTGGGGTTGTCCCGCGCAATTCACCACATGAAATATTAATGCGAGTGAGGGCATGAGTGAACGGTACTTTGTAAAGTGCTCAAGTAGCAGCCCGCTTTCATTCGGTAGAACAACCGTTTCCCAGGTAGTAAGCCATTGCTTAAATAGCTCCTGCGCGTGGGGATGAAAACGAGTGTAGGCAAACTTGTTATACTCATCGGCATGGTAGCCGATGCGACTTAAGTCGGTATGAGCAATTGTCTGGATTAACTCAAAGGCTTTGTCTCGGGCTAATCCGTCTGGGTGCTCGTCGGTATAGCCCCAAACCTCCGGGTCAGGGTATACAGCTACCTGTAATCGCTGCACGAAGCCGTCGTTTTCGTAGCCGGTAGCTGCCTGTAGGTAGCCGAGTAGCTTGGCTGGCTGAATACCGCCTAGTAACGATTCACATAACACACGTACATGAGTGGTTCCCCTTCCAATTCGGTCGATTGTTAGAGAGCCGTTACCGTTCCAGGCCTCAAGGTGAAAGGCTCGGTCTTGCTCATGTCCGGCCCGATCCCAGGAGGCTAATAAGCCGGTTAACTCATCCCGGAATAAAAGTAGGCCGGTTAGGTTTTCATTCATCAGGTCGGCTAATTTCTCAATGGTGGTATCGTTAACCTTATACCGTCGCTCGATTGGCTTAACGGGCTCATCGGGGAACGCAATAGAACCCCCGACGGCCTCTCCCTTGTGGCGTTTACTGGCCTGAGAAGCGTACGCTTTCTTCTGGGCTTCGTACTCCACCTGTAAGCGTTCAAAATCATTCAAGGCTGTTTCGTACTCCCGACGGGCAGTCATTTCCAGGCGGTCTAAAGGTTTGAGTACCGCGTTAAGGGCAGGCGATTTCATGGCGGACGGCCCCCCCACCACAGCCCCCCAAAGGTTGGGGACTACGGTCCAGTCATCGCGTGTTTTTGGCTTAATGGTTAGCCGGGTGCCAATCAATGATGAGAGCATAACGACGGCCCCCGCAGCGACAAAGTCAAGCGGGCACTTCATACGGTAAGCGATGTCTGCTAGCCAGGGGCGCAAGGGTTCGGGTATCATATCCGGCTCCATGGGTCGAACGGGTAGCAGGGTAGTTTTAAGGGGCAAAGGTTCAGGTCAATATTCTGCATTGATCCCTTGTGCTCTACTACGTGTCATTCCCTCATCTTCAATGGGCTTGGTTTTGCCAAACTCAATTTGAGTACGAATAGTACGGCGGGCGGCTTCAAAATCGGCTACGTTCGGTTTGGCGCGTACCTCATCTTCCAGCACCCGAATCGCATCAGCTTCGCTAACCAAACCCGATGCGATGAACCCCCCGGCCAATGTTGCCGCCTTGCATAGGGCATGGTGCTTAGTTCCGTCCGGGGCGTTGCGGATGAGGTCAGCACAGCGGGCTAACTTTCGGTAATTTGTTGTCGTTGTAGTGGGGGGGGCGGGTGGCGTTGAGCAGGCAGCAATGGACCCGTCTGATTGCTGTACTACCGCCGGGGCGGGGTGTGTCTCGGAAATTGTATATTCATCGGCCAACGGCATTACGTCGCTGTCGGGATTGTAGAAACATTGCGGATCATGGGGCAAAAAGCACAGCCTATCTACGTTCTTACCACTGGCATCAAGTTCGGTAGCCGTTACGTCGTAGCAGTCGCGGTAGTAATCACCAATCTGCCTAAAGAATGCCTCGTGGTCGGCAGGTTGCTGGTAGTCGATTTTAACCACACATTTTAGGCCATTGCCCGATGGACTGATAAACAGTACATGGGTAAACGCATCAGCCTGTAATTGCCCCCGGAGCCGGTCAAACCGGTCAGGTGATATCTTATCTATATCAATGCAGATAAGCCCGCTATGCGCCTGCAAATTCGCCTTGCTTCGGGTGGGAACAAACGTACCCGACCACGTTACGGCAATGAAGCCCGTTTTTTTGTATTTCTTTGCGGCATCGGTGGGCAGGCTCCGTAAGTGTTCAGTTTGTGGCCGGTATTTTTCCGAACGAACCCGACTAACCAGCGTGGCAACATCGGCGCGAACCTCAAGCGGGGTGTTGGTAAGGGCATCCTTAAAAATGCTGATTTTAGGCTGCATGGCGACGGCGGGCTAAGGTGAAACGTTGCTTCCAAACGTTGTGCTGAGGGGTTAAACCCAGGTCCGTTTCATCACGGTCGGGCTCGTAAGCAGGCGGAGTAGTTGTCAGGCTTTCGGGGTAGATTTTGACTTCCCGGCTGAAGTCGGTTAGTGCCTCAGCAATGTCCGTAAACACCACCTCAACAGGCTTGCGGTGGTTGTAGTCGTTAATTGAGGGCCATACGGTACAGCGGTCGTGGAACCCGCTACTGTCAGCGCGACGTTGACGAATGTAGAATCTGCCTGACTTACCCTCGAAAGATTCGGGCAATAGCGTATCTTTGTCTTGTCGTAAGACATTCATAATAGAAAGCGTTTAGGGCGGGTTAGCTGCGACTGTGGTAGGGGGCAACTAACCCGCTTTATGTGTTAGAATGGATTAGTTGTTATGGGGGGTGTTGCGCAGTTGTCTGAGCCAGATGGCGAACTCTTCCAACGATTCGACCACGTGAAAATTGGGTTCAAAATCGGAGGGTATTCGCTGGGAGGGGTAATCGCTGTGCGTGATGAAGGCGAAGGGTTTGCCGTCTAGTTTGCAGGGGTGTTGCCAGCCGTAGGGGGTGGGGCGCAAAATACCATTAGGTTCAACGCCAAAGCCCCTTGCAATCTTCCAGCAGAGGCCTGGGTTGGGGTGTTTGCTCGTCATCTTGCCCCTCCTTTCTTGGCGTGCCGCCGGTTAAAGTGTTCCTCTGCTAATTCCTCGCGTTGTTCTTTTGTAGGGACTTGGCGCGTTTGGCTACGTAGCCAGTCCAATACTACAGCCTTTTCATACAAGACACGTTTACCCAGCCTTTTAACGCCGGGGATTTCGCCAGCAGCGGACTTTATTCTAAGGGTACTAGGTGGTACATTAGGGCAGGTACTACACAGCCAGTTAAAGTCACCAAAGGGTGATTGGTCAATAGCTGGTGGGAGGCTTGTAAGCAGCTTACATAGTTCTCTTTGCCCTTCTTCAATAGCCGTTAATCTGTCGGCGAAAATTTCAAAATAATTGATCACCGTATTTGTTTAGTCTCGCCGGGGATGTTCTGCCGTGGACAAAACAAAGATGACTAACCAAAACAACTGTCGTAAACTCCTTTAACAATGTGCTAAAAATCAATAACTTATAAAAGGTGCAAAAGATGCACTAAAAGGTGCACTATTGTCTTAGTCGGATTTGGTTTTTGCTACTTACCTGGTTAGCATCGCGAACGACGCCGAAGGTTGTACTGAACATCATAGGTTTTCTACTATTGGCTTTTCTTCCATAATCAAAATAATTAGCTACCCATTTAGAGAGAACTGTCATATCGCCAATTGGCTTATTTTCTGCTCCGTTTACCTGCTTGAATACATAGGCTAAAGACTCGGCACCACATTTAATCCAGATGCGGGCAGGGAAATGCCCGTTTTCAAGAAGTTGGCTGAGAGCGTTTTTATCGTCTGCCATATCTGAGAGGGTTTTATAGATACGATCTTGCATATTTTTAGGTATAATCAGCCGTTGCCCTTGGTCATCAATTGTGGAGGTAAAATTTATATATGGTTTAATCTTATCTACAATTACTGTAAGGTCATACTGAAGTTGCTTAAGCAGTATACGATAGGCAACTAATTCTTTAGTACGCTTATGCCATACTTTGTATTCTTTGGTCCTTGTCTGTCTCAATACCCGTAGACGGTTTATACGCTGTCGTATAAGCCAGTAATTTGAGTCGGCATCTAACGCGAGAAGTTGCGGCCGATTAGGCTCCTCTGTAAGCTCATCGGCAGTTTGCTCTAACTCGTTTTTCACTAGTGCCTGTAATGGTCTAACCGTGTTATCGAGTAACAGCTTAAGTTGAATACGATAAAGTTCTGTCTTGGAATCGCTTAGGTTTTGAATATTGAAATTTATCTCCTCTACGAACTCATCGTTTGGGGAGTTGTAATCTCTATTGCTATAAATTAAATGCCATCGACAAGTCTTCCAATCGGTTAGTGTAGCAATCCGCTCCGGCCTTAACACTAGTTCATTACGCAGCGAATCTCTAGTCTTTGCCAATCTGTCTCTAAGCGTATTTAGAACTGTATATCCGCTTTCATTTCTGTCAAAAGGATATGTGCCTAATTCCATATTGTCCAGTGCTGTTATCTAAAAATCAAGCTACAGGTTCTCGAAAGCCTCATCAATTAATTCATTCTCAAACGAATCAAGGTAGATTCTTGTCGTACGTTCCGTAGTGTGTTGAAAAGCCTGTGAGATTAAGGCGTCTGAAACACCTGACTTTCGAAGTACGGTGCCAAAGCTATGACGAGCCACATAAGTAGTTAGTGGTGTGGCGATACCCGCTTTTTTCCCTATCGTCTTTAGATCGGTATTCACCTGCCCCTTGATCTTATGCAGACGGTTGGCAATCTGTTGGGGCAGTCGGTGGCGCTCTGTACTTAAAATGCCAAAGACGTAAGACTCCAAGCCGGACTCAGTAAAAGGGTAGTAATAATCTAGAATTGATTGGGCTACAGCGGATAGTTTCAGATTAAATAACCCCCCTGTTTTTTGGCGTACGTATTGAAGCCGCCCCCCTTGTACATTGCGCCATCGAAGTTGAGCCATATCAACATAGTTAATTCCGCCAGCGTAGTAGGAAAATAAGAAGAGGTGTTTTGCTAGCATTAGCCGGGGGGTAGGTAGGTCTAATGCCTCTATTGCTCGAATTTCATCTTTGGTTATGGCCCGCTTACGGGTCCCCAGATCAAACTTTGCCAGACTAAATTTATCACGTTGGGCAGAATTACGGCTAAACGGATATAGATCGGCCGGTAATAGCTTTTCACTAATTGCTCGGTTCATGGCCGCTCTGAGAGTGCGGAAGTAAACGCTCATCGTCGTATCGGCGCACCCCTCGCCCCTTAGATACGTTTCAAAGCGATTCAGAAACTGTACAGAAATTGTAGAAAGCGGGCAATCTTTATCTGTCAAGAACTTAGCCAACACCCGGCGGGTATCTCGGTAAACATTGGCATTGCCCACACGCTGGGCAGCTAGAAGCTGTTCATAAATTTCCTGTAAATAGGATAGCAGCATGACCCCTTTGCGCTCCCGTCGTGGCTTTTTGCTAGCCTCGGTAACGGCGTCAACAATCATATCAATGGTAAAGGGATGCCCTGTTTCCTGAAGATACTTGGCAGCTTCGGCGTAGGTAGTTTCCCATTTTTTAATTAAAGCCAGTAGCCGTTTTTGTTCAGGATGGCTACGGCGGGGTAACTCTTTATCGAAATCCCACAATGTGGCCGGGCTACTTTCGCCAATCGATATGTATTTACGATTACTGTCTTTTGTGATACGAAGGCGAAGAGGATGAGAGCCGCCAGCCAGCGTCTTGCTGGTGTAGAGCATAACTTTAATCTGGGGTAGTCGATCTGTAGGCAGGGAGCTATTAGCCATTCGGGACGGTGTACATTTTGGTGTACATAAAAATACATAAATAACCGTAAATGACCAATACTAATCAGCACTATATTAATTATAAACGCTTGATAACAAGGGCAATAAAAGTAAATAGAAAGTAGCTGAAATATAAGGCTTCATGCCTTACAAGCAGAGGGTCGGGGGTTCGAATCCCTCAACTCCCACGATTGAAAATCAGCCAGTTAGCAGCAATGTTAACTGGCTTTTTTATTTTAGGTACAATATCATAGTAGCTTCTCATTATAATGAATTGTACGAAAATTATCATGAGCCGTAAAAGCAGCTCAAAGGGGTCTGCCAGCATTGTATTCCTTTAATCAAAAAATGGTTATTTGTTCGAAGGCTAACAATGCACACACCAATCGTGCTCAGAATCGCGTATTCATGACCTTAGGCAAAAAAGTTTATCTATAGCTTACCCGTGACGAAAAGTGTACGATTGTTTAGAAATATGCAAGATTCTGGTAATGCTGGTAGTTCTCTTTTAAGGCTATGGCTACTTAGTCTGAACCCCCGCTCTTACTTGCTCGAAAATTTAACTCAAGACATATTTCATTTGGTACTCCCAAGCTATCTTTGTAGGATTGACAGCAGTCGCTGAGAGCCAACAGAAAACCGGATATCTTTTTTAGCTCGATACTTTTTGAGTCAAGATACTGCAAAAACTTCCGCCAGTTATCCAGATTGGCTCCATTTGCCCTGAGTACGTGTAGAGCGGCCAAATATTCAGCCAGAGGATCTAGCGATATGCGAACCCAGTCCCCTTCCTCGCCAATGCTCCGTATCAACCGTAGTCGTTCTTCTAAATAATGGAGCTTTTTATTACCATTTTCCCCGTTTAGAGCTTCCAATACACGTGTTCGGGCAGCAGAACTCGGCAAAAACGTTTGTTTCAGACACTCCCAGGCGACAATACGCGCGCATCTCAGTACCTCCGAATCCTCTATCCTGGCTTCGCTGATGCCCCGGTTTAATTCTTTTACATAACGTTGCATGAGGTCCGGGACGGTTTTGGGTAAATCAGTCTCATCTGAACTCTCTTTCACAACTATCATCTGATCGGCGAAAAGCTTGGCCAACAAAACAGTTATATTTCGGTCACCCATTACCATCAGCGAAAGTTGACGGCAGGCATCAAAATATTCTGGATCAGAAAAAAGATCGCGCTTATTCCGCTGAACCAAATAAACGTCGATAAACCTAGAAAGCCGATTGCCTTCAATGCGCAAGGGCTTAAGAGTATGACGATTGATATGACCGAGTGGCTCATCAATCCGCGAGGTAATAACCAAGGTGTTAACAAAAAAATTAGGCGTAGCAGGCCGAATCTCAGCTCTCGTTTCTTCACTGCACTCTGAAAAATGGTCAATTAATACTAGGATACGTCCTTGTCGAAGCAACTGCTCCAAAAGTTCATCAGGCACAGTACTCTCGGTATCAATTAGGCTCCATAATTGACCGGTAATAGCCACTAATAACCGTTTCCCTTTTTCGCCGTCCACTAACTCATGCTCTATCAATACAGGTAGCATCCGATGCGGCTTAAGGCGTTGGGCCACATCGTCTGAACTGGCCCAATTAGCAATTTGACAAGCCAGACTGGTTTTTCCTGACCCACCCTCTCCCCAGATTAACAGGCACGATTGGGTATTAGCAAAAACAGGTTTAAGATTATCAGGTTTAAGTTCAGGGATCGTAGCATCATCAAGTACTGTTGGAACCGAAACATGTACTCGACGATCAAGAACGGTCTTGCGCCGGTTAAACCGCTGTCTGGCTTCCGGAGCGTATTTTTCAACCCAAGCATCGAGCACACGAGGATGATAATTAAAGAGACTGGCCATCGTAAGTGTTCGAAGTGGTACTTTACCCACTTTGGGAATATCCGGTGAGAAATTTCGTATAGCGTTATTAATAGTTAATAAACTAAGTGGAGAAAGCCACAGCAGAGTTGACCAAAGCAACAACAAACCGATTGCCAACAAGACAACAGCAGCGGGCACCGGAAACTGTTTGGCGAGGGAGATTATTTTATTAACGATTAAGCCTTTTCTCTGATCTATTGTATATTTCATAGAATTAATATCACTATTGATTTTTGATACTAAGTCTTTATCCGCCTGTGTTAAAATTTGATCTTTAAAACTAGATAGAAAAGATTCGAACTGTGTTATGATAAATTGTAAGCTATCAAGCCGAATCTTATCAGCCCTTTTTGCTGAATTATCAGATATAGATATTATAGCAGTCTCTGCAGCCAATCTTGGGTAAGGCGCAGTATATGGATCATTCAGTAGCTTTAGTAAAGAATTAAGTGCTTTAGCTGCATTAGGCCCTATCTTCCCAAGCGCTTCGGCGGCACTGGTTCGTACACCGGAATCAGGGTCTTTCAAAAGCTTAATCAGTGGATCGACAGCTTTAGCAGCACCGGGCCCCATCTTGCCTAAAGCATAAGCAGCATATTTGCGTACGCATCGGACAGAATTTGCTGTATTAAGTATATTTACTAGTGAATCGACGGCTTGAGGCCCCATAGCTCCTAAGGCTTCAGCAGCTAACTCTGCAGTATGCTCTGTTGAATCACAACTAGCCTCTTTCAAGATATTTATTAGCGAACGGAAAGCTACCAGCCCTATCTTCCCAAGCGCTTCGGCGGCACTGGTTCGTACACTGAAATTAGGGTCTTTCAAAAGCTTAATCAGTGAATCAACGGCTTTGGCAGCACCAGGCCCTATTTCACCAAGAGCAACAGCACTTTGTACAGTAAACTCTCTATTTTCAAGTAAATTAATTAATGGATCAACGGCTTTGACAGCACTAGGCCCTATTTCACCCAAAGCATAAACAGCAGATGTTTTGACTAGATCGGTTTTGCTATTTAAATTTTCTATCAACGGATCAACAGCTTTTGCAGCGTCAGGCCCTATTTCACCCAAAGCAATAGCAGCCTTCATTTGCAGGTAACCGTCAGTGCCCCTTAAAAATCTTATCAATGGATCAACAGCTTTTGCAGCGTCAGGCCCTATCTTACCCAATGCATCAACGGCTTCTATACGAATTGTTCTGTTTCGATCCGTGTTAATAACTTTTATTAACGGATCGACAGCTTTTGCAGCAGCAGGCCCTAATATACTTAAGGCCCGAATCGCAGAAAGACGTTTTAAAGTGTCTGTGTTACTCAGTTCGTCAATTGATTCATCTAACGACGGTGCTTGCGCTTTTATATCTAATGTATAAACCAAAGTATTAAATAAGAGTAGCAGTAGTGATGTAGTCTTTAAATTCATAATTATGCACATATAATATTATATTCGTAGACAAAATTGATCGTTCATGTTCACCTGAATGAAAAGCCGCATAAGCTATTTAACAATACAAAGCTGCACCTACCAACTCAAGGATATAATCGAGCGTTTTATTAACGGTACAATAGTATAGAAGCTGAGTAAAGTCACCACCACATAAAATTACTATCATTAGCCAGCCGTTAAAAATCTAGTTCCAGCTAAGTTGTTATAACGAGCAAAGCAAGTAGATGGGCGTCCAGCGGCTAAGCTTACCATGTCAAACAATATACGTATCGCTTTCATGTAGATGCAGGGTTAACTATTGTCGAATTACTTGTTGAGCTTGACGAATGCAAAAACTTTAAGCCGAAAAGTAATAACACCGTAGGGCGTTAGTTATACGGTGTCCTTTTTACAAAAACTATCAACTGGGTCAAATTTGAAGAGGAATCATTTCATAAATTACTCAATAAGACTTTTGCAAAACTTAACAATCTGTTGTGTTTTGCAAATTCATTTATGAAACGGCAAAAAAACGACCTGATCACATCATCTTTAGCTTTTCGGCTCGTGGCACGGCTTAAAACGTGGCTGGTTTAAGTTGAGGAACTACCTTAAGCGCTCGCCCAAACAACCTTTCTACCTCTGCCAGATAAATTAACCCATTTGGGCAAGATTTCTGAAAGCGTCGTAGGGTGTCAAGCTCATTAGCGGTGAACTAATTTAGGTCTAATGTTAGCTTAGGCATCAGGGCGCTGGCGGCTCGCTCATCGCCTTCTAAGAGCCGCTTTAAAGCATAAAGTTTGCGGGCGCGGTTGCTATTGATCATCCTATCAATCCAGCTTAGTGAGGGCTTTATTCAATAGCTCGTGTAAGAGCCCCTAAAATTATGGCAGTGTGGAACTAGACTCTCAAAGTGTGATAGTTGCCAAAACAAACATTACAATAGGACAAACTTAACTATCTTTCCCTTCCGATTTGTGCCATACATTGGCTGATTTGTCCTGAGAATAGGCCGGGCGCTGGGCTATCTTTGTGATGGCGGTTAACCCGGGCCCGATAGCGTTGGGTGTGGGTTGTGGCCGTCCTGAACACGCAAAAGCCATGTTTACCAACAGCCGATTATATAGCATTGTCTTTAATAAGTGTCCGCGTTGCCACCAGGGCGATTTCTTCGTGACCAACACGGCCTTCAGCCGGCACTTTGACAAGATGCATGACCACTGCCCGCACTGTGGCCTGAACTTTACCCCTGAGCCGGGCTTCTACTGGGCCTCCATGTTTGTCAGCTACGCTTTCTTCACGATCTGGACGCTGGCTACCTTTTTCGTAGCGGTGCTCTGGCTCAATATCGAACTGGAGTATTACCTGATGGGGCTGCTCCCTACGCTGGTTCTGTTGACGCCTTACTTTTTCCGGATGGCCCGCCGGACGTGGCTGACCATTTTTGTGCGGCCCGAGCGGCACCGCGTCAGTCTGCCGAACGAACAGGTCTGAACGCGGCTGACGTACTGACGTCGGCCGTTACTATTGATAATCCCGCCGGAACTGCTCGGGGGTAACGCCAGCTGCCTTGCGGAAAAAGCGGTTGAAGTAGGAATGATCCTGGAAGTTCAGCCGGTCGGACACCTGGGCCACGGAAAGGTCGGTGTGGACGAGCAGCCGTTTGGCTTCCAGCAGCAGTCGTTCCTGAATGATCTTTTGCAGGGATTTGCCCAGGGCCGTCTGGCAAACGGTGTACAGTTGTTTTTCCGACAGAGCCATCAGGTCGGCGTAGTCCCGCACGGACCTGTGATCGAGGTAATGCGCTTCGACGAGCCGCTCCAGTTGCTGGATCTGGCTTTGGGTGTGCGCCGTGAGTCGATTCGACGGGTGGGTAAGCAGAAAACCGCTCAGTTTCACCAGCAGGATGTTCAGATACGACCGGATGATATCCTCCCGGCGATAGTTACTGCCAAGCGTTTCCTGATAAACCCGTACAAACAGCTCGCTGATGTCGGCCGCGTTCTCGGCCGACAGGTAGTCGACGGGGGGCGTAGCCAGCGCGTGAAAGAGCGGAAAATCAAACAGCTTCCGGGCGGGGTAGTCGACCAGGTAAAACGCCGGGTTGAAAAAGATGAGGTAGCCTTCCGTATCATCGGAGTAGGTCCAGGTATGCACCTGCGCGGGCGACATGAAAAACACGCTGCCCGGCTGAATCCGGTACTCAACAAAGTCAATGGTGTGGGTGCCCTCGCCCCGGGTGAACAGAGCCAGCAGGTAAAAGTCGTGGCGGTGGGGCGTACGGATGAACTGGTACTGCGCTACGTGCTCCTGAAATAGCTGAACGTACACGTCGGGGTGGTGCCGGGGGGCTTCTTCGAAGTCATCGATGTGCAGGATAGGTAAAACGGTATCGTTCATGTAGGCTCGACTCTGTCGCGTTTAGAGCGAAACGGCCTCAACAGGGCTTTGGTTTATCAATGATAACGGTTTACCGGCAGATAGTGACTACCCCTGCCGAATCATTTAAACAACCAGAACCCAGCCGCCGGCTGTATCGTGCTGACACTGGTTTAACGTGATTTGTGGATAGCCCATTAAAGGCTAATGAGCTTTTTTGTCATCCCTCGGCACCGGCCGCCCGGCTGCGTCGGGATGACAAAAAAACAGGCGTAACTCACATTAAACAAACAGGCATACGTTAAAAATTATCGCAAAAAATAAGCTGACGGGTAGCTTGATGGACAAGCGGTTACGGAGAAAAAGCCCCCTGATTAACGACGTAGCGGCTGTACCGTTACAACGGTTTGCTGGGTTGAAGAATCATACGGGTGTAACCATTACAATTCCTACATTTATGAAAAATGCGTTTTTAAGTCTGGCCTTTCTGGGTTTGATGGCATCCTGCAGCCAGCAAACCGCCGTGGCCCCTACTCAACCAACTGAACAGAAAGTGGCCTACCAGAAGAGTGTTCGCCTGGCCGGTAATTCACTCGGTTTGAAAGTAGCCCAGATTGCCGACAGCCGGTGCCCCATCAACGCCCGTTGCATTACGGCCGGTGCCGTGAAGGTGCAGTTTGAGGCCAGTGCCCAGGGCACTACGCAAGCCGTTGACGTAACGCTGCCGGCTTATCCCGAAAAACCCGTCGAGACTTCGTTCACGATCAACAACCAGACGTATCGGTTGACCCTCAACGAGGTTTTGCCCTACCCCGAAGCGGGTAAGGAAATTAAGCTGGAGGAGTATACCGTACAGGTGTCGGTTGAGAAGCAGTAGCTCGCAGGCATACCTTTAGTTTCGCAGGCCCCGCCCTTCTACGAAAGGCGGGGCTTGTTATTTGTGCAAAAAAGTTGGTAGATTTTTTTGTCATTCCGAGGAACGAGGAATCTTCTGTAGCCGGAGGTATTCTTAGCCTCACTCGAAGATTCATCGTTCCTCGGAATGACAGAAAGCTTCTGACAGTTTCCAGAAATTGGTAGATTTTTACACCTGTCGTTTCTAACCGGCTGTGCATCTTTGTTATTCCTCATTACGAATGGCGATGAACGACGAGATACGACTACAGCCGCTGGACAGGAGCGTAGCGCCCCAAATGGCCGAGCTGGCAAATAACATCAGGGTCTGGCAGCAGCTACGGGATGTGTTTCCGCACCCGTACTCACTGGACGATGCAACCGCGTTTATAGAAGGCGCTCTGGCGAGGCAGTTCGGGCTGGTGCTCGGCATCTGGTATGGGCCGGAGTTTGCCGGAACGGTCGGACTCGTGCCGCAGCCGGATGTATACCGACGTACCGCTGAGATTGGCTACTGGCTGGGGGAGCCGTATTGGGGGAGGGGCATCGCTACGGAGGCCGTTCGGCAGATCGTCGCGGTGGGGTTTAGCGAGCAGCCCGAGCTGGTACGTATCCAGGCCGGTATCTTTTCGTCGAACCCGGCGTCCATGCGGGTGCTGGCCAAAAACGGCTTTCAGCCGGAGGGGATTTCGCCGAACGCAATTTTTAAAAACGGCGTGTTGCTCGACGAGCACCGCTACGGTCTGCTACGCACACCCTGAGCTATGGACGCATCAATTGTTGAGAAGATTCTGGCCCGCGTCGATCAGCCCGATCTGATCGATGTGCTGGCGGATGAATTAAGCAGTTCGGAGCTGAACTCGGTGCTGCTGGACCTGTTCAGCCGGAAAGCCGCCCAACTGTCGGCGCCCGATCTGCTGAAAAGCTACCGGGGCAACCGGTTCGTGCAGCCGGCCGATGTCGACGTGCTGGCCTTGCGCAGGCTGGAAACCACCGCGTATGAAACGTTCAGCCAGTTCGGGTTTACGCCCATCGAGCTTTCGCCGGTGTCGGCACTGGGTAGCTGCTCCGTCGTGGCAACGGCCGATCAGAAGAAGGTGCTGTCGGCCGGTCGGCAGACGGAAGTAATGGCCGACGCCACCAACGCCCTGGCCCTGCACATTGCCGATCTGAAACACAGGGGCGGCTGGCAGCCCGATCAGCCCACCGACCGGCTTCACTTTGGCACCATTCACCGGCACCTGCGGACGCCCCCCGTACCGAAGATTCCCGGTTTCCGTCCCCATTTCAAAGTGGCCTGTCTGGTTACGTCCGGGCGCGACACGGGTAGTTTTCAGTTTGAAAAAGAAGCCCTGACCGAGCACATCGTAGTGATGACGGCGTTTTTCCGCGAGCAGCTACGTATCGACCGGCTGCGGTTCCGGCTCACTCCCCGCAAAGGGTATCCCGACCCGATTGCGTTTGTGGAGCAGCTTCGGGCCTACGTTGCCGAACAGCGTCCCGATGTGGTTGTGGAAGCCCATACCGACGCCATTGGGGAAAATAATTACTACAAAGGGCTGCAATACAAGATTGATATTGAGATAAACGGCCAGGTGATCGAGATTGGCGACGGCGGCTACGTCGACTGGACGCAGCAGTTGTTGCAGAACAAAAAAGAACGGCTCCTGACCACAGGATTCGGCATTGAGTTGCTATATCGGCTGATTGGTTTCTAACTTTGGGCAGAAAGCACCAGGGTTAGGTTTACCATGCAGCAGAGTCGCGTACTTTTCGAGGAAGAAACCGCTTCGTACTTCCGGATTGCGTATCCCAGCCGGCCGCTGCAGTCGTTGGCTGCCTACTATTTCGAGATTAACCTCACCGGCCAGAACGCCCAGCCGCTCCTGCTGAATACCCTGCCGAACGTAACGAGTGTCATCAACGTCAATCTGAGTGAGGTCGGCTGGCTATCGTGCAATACGTCGACGGGAAAACAGACGGCCGTCAGCGGAACGAATCTGTTCGGGGCGGTAAGCGATGCCTTGGTAAATACGTACCCGGCCGGTGTCCACGATTTTTGCATCAAGCTGAAGCCGGGCGCGGTGGGACAGCTGACGAAACTGCCGGGGACTGAACTGGCCAATCAGTTTACTACGTTGAGCGACCTGCTCCGATTACCCGGTTTTACCGAACAGATTCAACGCGCCCGGACCTTCAGCCAGCGGGTGCAGGTGGCCGAAGCTGCGCTGCTGCCGCTGGTCGGAACCGCCCACGACAACTGGCGGTATGAACTGGTCCAGCGGGTGATCAATCGCTTCGATACGGTCGATACCCTCGGCGACGACCACCTCTACACGCTCTGTCGGCACCTGGGCGTATCGTACAGTTCGCTCCACCGCCATTTTACCACCGTTGTCGGCTATTCGCCGAAGTATTGCCAGCAATTGATCCGCTTCAAACACGCTTTAAAGTGTTACCGCGAACACGGCAGCACCTTTGCCTTCGACACGATTGGCTACACCGATTTCTCGCATTTTGTCCGGGCCAGCAAGCAATTGACGCGCCGGAGCCCGTCTGCTTTGTAAAGGATTTCAGTTGGTACCCTGGAGTGAATGCTCGCAAACCCCTGGGGGTACCGGTCGGGTGGTACTCACAACAAACCGAAAAGCTTACCCCATTCACAGAAGTTCCGTACGCCATAACGCGGGCGATTTTAGAAGGTGATTCCGTCAACTCAATCGCTGTTTCTGACGGTTGGCACCGAACACGTCTGCGCCCGGCTCCTCCGCCCTCTATGTTTGCTCGCGCTTTTATGCCCTGAAAGAGCAATTATGTAACGCTAAAATTACCCGAGAGGGCGCGGGAGTAACTATTATGAAACAGCAAATTGTATGGATTCTGGTCTGGCTGCTGACCATAAACTGTAGCCTGGCCGCACCACCCACCACAACCGGAGCCATTCGGATCGATCAGTTTGGCTACCTGCAGAATGCCCGCAAAGTGGCGGTCATCGTAAACCCGCAGGCCGGTTCCAATGCCAGCCAACCGTTCAACGCCAGCACGGGAGTCAACCAGTATCAGGTGCGCCGATGGACGGACGATGCCGTTGTGTTCAGCGGTACCATCCAGGCCTGGAAAGACGGTGTTACGCAGGCTTCATCCGGCGATAAAGGCTGGTGGTTCGACTTCTCGCAGGTCAACACGCCGGGCTCGTACTACGTTTTCGATGTAGGCAACAACGTGGGCTCGTACCGCTTCGAGATCGGCGACAATGTTTACAATGAGGTGCTGAAAGCGGCCGTCCGGACGTACTTCTACCAGCGGATCAACTTCGCCAAGCAACCGCCCTACACCGATCTGAAATGGGCCGACGGCGCTACGCACCAAGGACCCGGCCAGGATCGGGAGGCCCGGAGCCGCCACGCCAAAACGGACCCGCTCACCGCCCGCGACGTATCAGGTGGCTGGATGGATGCCGGCGACATGAACAAGTACGTGACCTTCGCCGAGGAACCGGTGGCTATTCTGCTGGAGTCGTACCGGCTGAATCCGTCGGTGTTCGGCGATAACTTCAACATTCCGGAGTCTGGCAACGGCATTCCGGATATTCTGGACGAGGTGAAGTGGGAACTGGACTTTATGAAGCGGATGCAGGACGCTACCGGTACGGACGGCTTGCTGCTGAAGGTCGGCGTAGACAACTACAACGAAACCAACCCGCCCAGCGCTGATACGCGACCCCGCTACTACCTGCCCGAATGTACGTCGTCGACCTTGTCGGGGGCGGCTATGTTTGCCGTGGGTGGAGCCGTATTTCGAACCATTCCGGCCCTGAACACCTACGCGCAGGACCTGATTGCCCGGGCGGAACGGGCGTTTGCGCGGGCCCGGCAGACGACCCAGGCGTTTACCGTGTTCCAGACCGACTGCGACGATGGGAACATCAAGTCCGGTGACTCCGACCGTCGCCCTGATCTTCAGTTGCAGTCGGCGGTGGTGGCGGCTATTTACCTGTTCGAAGCCACCGGTAAAGCCGAATACAAGGCGATTGTCGACCGATACTACGCCCAGATTCAGCCGATTGCCAACGAGTGGTGGGGACCGTACAGTATGCACGTGCATACGGCCTTGCTGCGATATGCCGCCAATCCGGCCGCTACGCCCTCGGTGGCGTCGGCAATCCGGAGCCTGAAAAGCCAGCAGAACAGTGTACTGTCGATCAACGACTACAACGCCCGCACCGACCTCTACCGCGCTCACATGGCCGACGCGCAGTATCATTGGGGCAGCAATCAGGTACGCGGCAATGCTGGGGTAGCCAACATGGACTTCGTTGATTTCAACATCAACCCCGGCAGCAAGGCGCTGTACCGCGAGGTGGCGGCCGAATACCTGCACTGGTTCCACGGGGTGAACGCCCAGGGCAAGGTAATGCTGTCGAACATGTACGCCTACGGGGCCGAAAACTCACAGAACGAAATTTACCACACCTGGTTCGCCGACGGTACGGCCTGGGACAATGCCCTGACGTCGCCCAAAGGTCCGGCACCGGGCTACCTGACCGGCGGTCCCAACAACATGGATCAGTACGACGGTACTCAGGGTGATATCCGGAACGAACCGTTGCAGAAGCGCTACCGCGACTGGAACACGGGGTTCCCGGAGAACTCGTGGATTTTTACGGAAGTGGCCATTTACAACCAGGCACCCTACGTAGCCCTGCTGAGCCGACTGATGACGCCTACGTCGGACCCGACCGATACGGAACCACCCACGGCGCCTACTAACCTGGTCGCGTCGGACCTGTCGCCGTATTCGGTAAAACTCGCGTGGACCGGATCAGTGGACAATCGGGCGGTGACGGCCTATGAAATTTACCAGAACGGGACCAAAATCGCCGAAACACCCCAGACGTTCATCAGCATCGAGACGCTGGCGCCGGGCAATAGCTACGTGTTTACCGTAAAAGCCATCGATTTTTCGGCCAACCGCTCGAATCCGAGCAACGCCGTGACGGTGAACACCCCCGCACCCAGCGCAAACGACTACGTGATCTACGGCGATGCGCTGAAGAATACGTTCTCCAACTGGTCGTGGAACAGCATGCAGGATTTTGCGAATACCAGCCCCGTGAAGCTCGGCGAGAAGTCGCTGAAGGTGAACGTAACGGTGGCCTGGGGAGCACTGAGTTTACGCAACAGCGAGGTGCTGAATACGGCCAGTTACCCCGGTGGCGTACAGTTCTGGTTCTATGGTACCGACAAACCCGTGCGCGTAACGATGAGCCAGGTAGATACCGGCCCAACCGCCGATTTTTACCGCATCTCAGCCGAGCCCAACACCTGGACGCTCGTCCGGATTCCGTGGAGCGAATGGGGCAATCCGGCGCAGTTTCAGCGGATTTCGTTTGCCGACGGTTCGGGCGGAACCCAAAGCTTCATCATCGACGATGTGCGGCTCGTAGCCGGTGACGTAACGCCCGACACCCAGGCACCAACCGCTCCGTCGAGCCTGACCACCAGCAACGTAACGGCAACCAGCCTGCGCCTGAACTGGGGAGCTTCAACGGATAACGTCGGCGTGACGGCCTACGAAGTCCTGCAGGGCGGCACCGTGATCAACGGCAATGTAACGACCACCTCGTTCGACGTAACGGGGCTGACCTGCAACACCTCGTACAATTTTACGGTGCGGGCGAAGGATGCTGCCGGGAACGTATCGCCCAACAGCAGCACGATTTACGTAATGTCGGCAACCTGTACCGACACGCAGGCCCCGACCGTACCTACAAACCTGGCCGGCAGCAACGTATCGGCTACGGGTATGACCCTGACCTGGACAGCCGCTACCGACGACCAGGGTGTTTCGGGCTATGAGGTGTACCAGAACGGGACGCTGCTGACCGGCACTGTAGCGGGCACGTCGCTGAACGTAACGGATTTGACCTGCAACACGGCTTATACGTTCACGGTGCTGGCCAAAGACGGTTCAGGCAACAAATCGGCCCAGAGCAGTCCGCTGAGCGTTACGACTTCGGCCTGCGCCGACGGTGAAGCACCGACCGTACCGACCAATCTCGCGGCAAACAACGTAACCGCTACGGGCCTGATGCTGACCTGGACGGCGTCGACCGACAACGTGGGCGTAACCGCGTACGAGGTGTATCAGAACGGGACGCTGCTGACCAGTAACGTAACCAATACGTCGCTGGCCGTGGGTAATCTGGTGTGCGGTACCGTCTATGCGTTTACCGTGCGGGCGAAGGATGCTTCCGGCAACAAATCGGGGCAGAGTGCAGCCGCCAGTGCAACGACTTCGGCCTGCCCGCCGTCCGGTAGCGATGTCGTGTACGACGAGTCCCTGAACGCGGGTTGGAAGGAGTGGTCGTGGTCGATTGGTCGCAACTACGCAAGCCCGAATCCAGTGAAAGCGGGTCAGTATGGGCTGGCGGTGACGTACAACGATGGCTGGGGTGGTTGGTCCGTTATTCGGGATAATCACTTCATTACTACGCCCCAGACGACCGTTCGGTTCTGGATCTACGCGACAACGAACAAGACTGTTGGCGTGAGTATCAACACGGAGAACGAAACCGGTCAGAGCCCGTACGTGTCGTTCCAGCCTACCGCCAACGCCTGGCAGGAAGTGGTGCTGACTATGGCGCAGCTGGGCAATCCGGTCAAGATCAAACGCCTGACCATTCAGTCGCAGGCACCGGGCACGAACCTGATTTACCTCGACAACATCCGCCTGGAGCCGTCTTTCAGCCTGTCAGTCAGCAACGTAGCGACGACCAGCCTGCGGCTGAGCTGGACCACACCGTCGGGGAATGCAAGCGCTTACGAAGTGTATCAGGACGGTAACCTGCTGAACGGCAACGTAACGGCTACGTCGCTCGACGTAACCGGCCTGACGTGCGGTACCGCGTATGCCTTTGCGGTGACGGCCAAAGATGCGGCCGGAAACGTAGTGGCCAACAGCGTACCGACGAGCGCAACGACTACGTTCTGCCCGGGCTCGTCGACCGTCGACATGATTTACGACGAAGCGCTGAACCCCGGCTGGCAGGAGTGGTCGTGGTCGCTCAAAACCAATTATGCGAACCCGAACCCAGTGAAGGTAGGGCAGAAGTCGGCGTCGTTGACCTATACCGATGGCTGGGGCGGCTGGTCGCTGTTCCGCAGTACGCACCTGATTCCAACGCCCCAGACAACCATCCGGTTCTGGCTCTACGCGACGACGAACAAAACCATCGCCGTAACGACCAATGCCGAGAACGAAAGTGGAGCCAGCCGGACGGTTAGCTTCCAGCCGACGCCGAACGTCTGGCAGGAGGTCGTAATCACCATGGCGCAGTTAGGCAATCCGGCTAAAATCAAGCGGCTGACCGTTCAGTCGCAGGCGTCGGGAGCTAACCTGATTTACGTGGATAACGTCCGCATCGAAACCCCAAATGGAGCCGCCCGGCTTTCGGCGTCGTCGGAAGTGCCGCCCGAAGGCGAAATGACCGTAAGTCCAAACCCGGCAACCGGTCCCGTGCGAGTACAGATTCTGACGACTGAGGCAGAAGCAGGTACGCTGACGGTGCTGAACCCGGTCGGTTTGGTGGCTTATCGGCAGTCGGTACAAACCCGGATCGGCCGGAACGAATACCTGCTTGATGTCGGCCGACTTGCGCCCGGTGCGTATCTGGTAACGTGGCAGACGGCCACGAAGAAACTGGTTAAACGCCTGATCGTAGCGAACTGATATCAGGTTCATTAGTACCCTAAGCCCCTAGAGGGTTTAGGAGAGCAATACGCAAAAGTCTGCCCGGCCTTATCACCATTGAATCGCCTGTCCGGTGGCTCGTGGCGATAAGGCCGGGTTGGTTCGCGCCGAACACAATTACTATAATATAGTTGTGTTATACAATACAAAAATATAATATAGCGGTCATGTATTGATTTAGCCTGTTGTGTGCTGTATGCTTGAGAATAACGATCGTCTGAAACCAGAGAATATCATTAAGGGAACCGTAGTGCGCCGGTATCAGCTACCGTTTTTTGACGCGTACATACCCTGCGGCTTTCCCAGCCCGGCGGATGCCTACACCGAACGGGTCTGCGACCTCAATGATCTCTGCGTGTACAATCCGGATACCACCTATTTCGTCCACGCCATCAACGACAGCATGGCCGGCGACTTTATCTGCGAAGGCGACTGGATTGTGGTCGACTCGTCGATTGAGCCCACGGACGGCCGGATTGTGGTCGCCTGGGTAGAAGACGGGCATACCCTCAAACGCATCCGGTTTCGGGGAGAACTCAAGATTCTGGAACCGTCGAATCCGGCTTATGCACCGATTTACGTACAGCCCGGCGACGCTTTCCAGATCTTCGGGGTCGCTACGTTCCGCATTGGTAAACTGCTCAAACTATGATTGCCCTCGTTGATGCCAACAACTTCTACTGCTCGGTGGAGCGGAGTTTTAACCCGGCCCTGAACGGAAAACCGGTGATCGTGCTCAGCAACAATGACGGGGCCATTGTGGCCCGTTCGCAGGAAGCCAAGGCGCTGGGTATTAAAATGGCGAACCCGTTCTTTCAGCAGGCCGAACTGATTCAGGCTGCGGATGTCAGGGTGTTTTCGTCCAACTATACCCTCTACGGCGATACGTCGGCGCGGCTGATGAGTCTGCTGGGGCGCTTTGTCGAGACCGTGGAAGTAAACAGCATCGACGAGGCATTTCTGGACCTGGATGGCTACGGCTCCGTCTATCCCGACCTGGAGGGACTGGCCCGGCACATGCGGGCCAAAATTGCGCAGTGGCTCCGCATTCCGGTCAGCATTGGCATTGGGCCTACCAAGACGCTGAGCAAAGTAGCGAACTGGTATGCCAAGCGCGTAACGGCCAGCCGGGGTGTTGTGCTGCTGGAATCAGAAGCGCAGATCCGGGAGGCCCTGGCGGATTTTGACGTAGGTGAACTCTGGGGCGTAGGGTCCCGCT
The DNA here is from genome assembly GCF_003583365.1 of Fibrisoma montanum. Lineage (GTDB taxonomy): Bacteria > Bacteroidota > Bacteroidia > Cytophagales > Spirosomataceae > Fibrisoma > Fibrisoma montanum. The sequence goes on along the minus strand of NZ_QXED01000001.1, from coordinate 361,874 downwards.
ACGCATCGAAGCTGAGACGGCTGGATATTAAAACCGCCTGGGACCTGCGGCAGGCTCCCGACGACTGGATTCGGGACATAATGACCGTCAACGGGCTGCGGCTGGCCTACGAACTGCGGGGGCAACGCTGCAACCTGCTGGAAACCGACCCTGGTCCCAAAAAGAGCATCTGTACGGCTCCTTCGTTTGGGGATATGATACCCGATCTGAAACTGATCCGGGAGGCTCTGGCTACGCACCTTGCCCGGGCGTCGGAGAAGCTCCGGCGGCAGGGCTCCGCAGCAGGCGTCATTACGGTATTTCTGCACACGAACCGGCACGCCAAATCGGCCAATGGCGAACCGGCCAGGTATTACGCCAACAGCCGGTCGGTGTTGCTACCCCATCCGACCACCAGCCCGGTCGAACTGACCCGCTACGCCCTGGCAGCTCTTGACTGCATCTACAAACCCGGCTATCGGTACCAGAAAGTCGGGGTTATTCTCAACGACCTGGTCGACGATACTTTTCGGCAGGAGTGCCTGTTTACGAGCGAACCTGACCCAAAGCTGGGCCGGCTGGCGCAGATCGTCGATCAGCTCAATTACCGGCACGGCCGCGACAAAGTGCGGCTGGCGGCCCAGGGCTACAGTCCCGCCTGGAAAATGAAACAGCAGTGGCTGTCGCCGTGCTACACAACCCGCTGGAAGGATATTCTGAGGGTTAGCTGACCGCTCACCGGTTTGGTACGAAAGCCCTGTCAGGCGGGCAGATACACGCTGAACGTAGCGCCCTGGTTGGGTTCACTCGCGGCCGTGATGGCCCCGCCGTGGTTAGCGACCACCTTTTCGCAGATAGCCAGGCCAATACCGGTGCCCTCGTACTGATTCCGGGTGTGGAGCCGCTGAAAGACTTCAAAGATCCGATCGATGTATTTAGCGTCGAACCCGATGCCATTGTCGGCCACGTCGATGCGGTAATACGTACTGCTGGGCCGGGTGGGCTGAACGGACGAAGGCAAGTCAGCGTCCCGAATCTGTCTGGCACTGATGTGAATGGCCGGAGACTCTCCGGGCCGGTGAAATTTCAGGGCGTTGCTGAGCAGGTTCTGAAACAGCTGGCCTAACTGCGATCGGTCGCCCTCGAGCGTCGGCAAAGGAGAAACCGTTACGGTCGCCTTCGACTCCTGTATAGCCAGATCCAGATCCGACAGCACAGCCCCGACGACTTCGTTGAGGGAAACTGGCGTTGTATCGTCCTGCCGCACGGAGATGCGCGACAAGGTAAGCAGATCGCGAATGAGCGCCGACATCCGGCCGGCCGCCGATTGCATCCGCTCCAGGTAAACGACCCCGTCGTTCAGTTGGTCGGCATACTGACTCTTGAGCATGTCGCCGAACGACTGGATCTTACGAAGCGGCTCCTGCAGATCGTGGCTGGCGATGTAAGCGAACGATTGCAGACTACTGTTCGAGCGCTTTAACTCCGCGTTGGCTACCTGTAGCTGGTGGGTCTGATCGGCCACCCGCTGCTCCAGCAGTTCGTTGGCCAGTTTGCTCTGGGTGATGTCGAGCACGGCCCCAATAAACCGGCTGGCTGTGCCGTCGTCGCCGAAATACGCCTGCCCAATGGCCCGTAACCAGCGCAGTTTTCCATCCGTTAGGCCCACGGTGCGGTATTCAATGTCATAAAAACCTTCGTTGCCGGGTTGCAATACCGATTGTACAACGGCATCCGTCTTGTCCCGATCGTCGGGGTGAATGCCCTGCAGAAAAACGGCATAATCGACGTATGCGTCGGGGGGCAGGCCAAACAGTTCCTTGCAGCGCTCCGACCAGATTAATTCGCCCGTATGCGGGTAGAAATCCCAGGTTCCGAGGTCCGTCGACTCGATCGCCAGTCGCAGGCGTTCCTGCGTCATCTTCAGTTCGTGGATGTCGACCACCGAGCCCGCATAGCCCAGAAACGTCCCCTGCTGATCGAACCGCGGACGCCCCGTGTCTTTCATCCAGCGGTATGACCCATCGGCGGCCCGGAGTCGGTAGTCGAGCGAAAACGGTTTTTGATTCTGATTAGCCTCCAGAAAGATGTCGCCGGAACGCTGAGCATCGTCGGGATGAACAACTGTCAGCCAGCCCAGGCCCAGGGCGGTCTCGGGGCTTTGTCCGGTGTAATCGTACCAGCGCTGATTCAGGTAAAAGCAGTAGGCATCTGGCCGGGTCATCCAGATGATCACCGGTAGGTCGTCGGCCAGCGGAAGCAGTTCTTCCGCGGAGGAGTCATTCAATAACGTTGTCAGCATGGAACAAAGACAATACCTTAGGTTAGGGCTACGTATGGAGAAAGGCTAGTTCAGCCTGACCAGAATACGGTTGAGTAGTCGACCCTAACGGACTTCTAAACTACAAAAAGTGGGTGTTGGTACCTACTGGTTCGCGTTATATTCATCACTATATGGGACACAACTGATGATCACCGTACTTGGTTTTCGACGGATAATGATTTTTCCGGTCTACAGCCGCGTAACTTTTCACTCTGACTAAGATCCTTTCGCACACCGACTTTACGCGGTTGAAACCCAAGGCGGTTCAGCGTTCGTTTGCCGTGCGGTTCAGTTGAACTGTGTTGTATATACGTTATCTGAACGAAATGCACTCCCTTCGTCCGTACGGATGGGTAAAGTAGCCCCCGACGCAGGCTTTACACAGAAACCTAGTTCGATCAGCACCATGCTCACCTTCTTTGCCCGACTGTCTGTTGTTCTGCTGACAGCCCTCATGACCCAGACCGGCTTTGGACAGGCAGTCAAGTCATCGCCAAAAGCCTATACGTACCTGATTTTTCATAAGTTGTCGCCTGGCCTGACTATCCAGGATGCCCTGCCGGTCGAGCGCGAATGGCGGGCCATCAATCAGGCAGCCGTAGACGAAGGCAACCTGATCGGCTGGTACATGCTCGTGAAGCAGATGAGTTCCAACACCAACCCTACCGAGTACGACTACGTAACGGTTATTGTTTCCCGCGAGATGAGCCTCAAAGGCGCGTCGCCGGTCGCCATGGCACGGCTATACGGCGACAGCGTAAAGACCCGCATGGCCGATCTGCAAAAGCGCGACCGGGCGGCCGCACCGGTTGTCAAGATGGAGATCTGGGAAACGGTCGATGCTGTTTTCAACGCGGATTTCGCGCCTGATAAAACCCCGTTGGTTGTACTTGACCTGATGCGGCTGCGCGACCCCGGCGCAAACTGGTCGGGGCTGGTGGCACCCATGAAGCGATTAGTGCAGGAACGTATGAAAGAATCGGCCCTGAACGGCTGGAATTTTTCGCGGCTTGTCGTGCCCAATGGCAGTGAGAAAGGATACGGCTTACTCGTGGCCAGGAGCGTAGCCGGATTAAACGTGCTGAGCAGCGCAGGAACGACCGGATTAACCGCCGAAACGGCAAAAATTCAGGATCAGCTGACCCGCACCTTCGACGTTGTGCGGCAGGAAGTTTTCCGTATAACTGAATATACCTCTCTACCGAAGCAAGCGACTAACATACAGGCGAAATAAAGCTATCTGGTGATTTATGATTGAAACAAATTTTACTATTAGTCTATTTAGTAACAAGAAGTTTTTGTATAATTAAACCTGCAAATATGGTGCAGATTGGCGTTTTATTTTTTTAGACCGTAAATAACCCCTAATATTGCCTGATAATTAGTTATTTACACTCAGTTAGATTTACAGCTGCTGAACATATGTGGTGGCTTGTAGCCTAAGTCAGCTTAGGGTGGCAGGAGGAGTGAAAACGTTTGGCGAGAAGAAACTTGATATGCAGGCTCAGTCACTACATGAAGCGAATCAAATCCAGGCAAGATCGTCTGTAGAAGTTATAGAGCAATTCCGGATGTTAAGCAATATGCCGGCTACGTTGTCTATCCATGCTTACATGAGACAGGTCGCAAGTCGGTTTGAGCGGGCGAGTGGAGGATTAACCCTTCGCGTAGACACGCCGGATCATTTTGTATCTGATCTGATCAGATACGGCTGGCTGCGAGTCGCGTAGATAAAGGACTGCCCTGGGAAAAAATCAATTAGCTGGGGCGTCGGCCGGATTGCCGTACGAGCGACATCAGCTTGGTCAGACCATCCCGTTCTGCTTTTCGGGTGGGCGTTATCCGTTCAGAAACTGCCATCACATACTGTTCCATCAGCGAGTCAAAAACAGAAGCCGGATCGTTGCAACCAGTTTGCATGGACGAAGTGTCAGAAGTTGATTGGCTCATCGTTACGTCTAGGTTAAAAGTGAAGGCGCTGCAAGATAACTCATTATCAGTTATCTACCAATAAGTAACTTATGGTTTATTGCAAAATGTGTTAATTATGTGCCTTCATTGTTAGTAAATGGCGTTTTTGGGTAGTAAAAGAGTAACTTATTCGATAACAGATTGTTTGCAAATTCGCTTTATGTTAACGTTAATTCGACTGGTAACCCCGCTCCGCTCCATGTCCTGAAGGGGCGAACGGATGAAAGCTAACAAAAAAGACAGCTCCCGCAAGAAAGCTGTCTTTTTTGTTAGTAAACGTCTGGTTACGCCGTATCAGGAAGCGCACTAAGGCAAGATGTCCGGCTAAACCAGAGCTGAATCGCTGATGGTTTGTGTATACAGCTCGGTTGGGGCGTCGTACAGTTTATGCATGGTGAACCCGTGTTCAATCAGGAACGACAGGTTGAATTTGCGCACCATACTGTGGTTGGGCAACACCGGCTGCTCAACATGCTGGATCAGGTAGTTGGGAAAATACGAAGCTACCTCGTCGGGGTTGATGCTGAATGGTGGTGAGGGCAGCGTCGGTTCGTATTCGAGTGTGTTCAGGAACAGGAGAGTACCGACCGATGTGAGTGACTCGAGCGTTTGCAGGTATCGCATCCGCATGTCGTAGGGCAGCGCTACCAGCGAGGCCCGGTCGTACACGATGTCGATAGGACCCAGGTGTTCGGCTGTGAGTGAGAACATATCCCGGCAGAAGATCGTGATGTTGCCGGAAACAAACCGGTCGCCAAACCGCTGGTAAGTCAGGTTGTTTTCCTCGAAAAACTGAATGATTGCTTTCTCAACGATTTCCACACCAATTACGCAGCGGGCAAACTTGCTGAAATACAACATATCGAGGGTTTTGCCGCAGAGTGGTACAAATACGGATCGGCCTTCGAGCATGTGCGGGGGCAAATGTCTGAGGGCGTAGGGATGGATGTCTTTGCGGTGAAAACTGGTGTAGTGGCCTTCTAACTCCCACGATTTGAACCAGAATTGTTTTTCCATGATAAAAAGAGGTCGATTACGAGTTTTTGGTGATGCAAAAATCACACAGTCGGCCGACTGGTTTTAGCGCAGTCCTACGGGTTTTGTAAAACAGGGAATTTTGCGGGGAGGCACCTACGGGAAACTACGTGATTGGGACAGGAACTACCAACATTTCAGGGTTGGGCTTGTTCTACCCAAAACGAACTGGTATGGAACCTACAATAGCCGGAAAGACGGCGCTCGTGACAGGCGGGGCGTCGGGAATAGGCAAAGCCATCGCTTTGCTGTACGCGCAGGAGGGCGCCAACGTACTTATCTCTGATATCGACGTAGAACAGGGGCAGGCGGTGGCTGAGCAGATCAGCAGTATGGGTGTGAAAGGGCATTTCGTTCGGGCCGACGTAGGTGATCCGGCGCAGTGCGAACAACTCGTTACGGAAGCTACTACGCAGTTCGGCCGGTTGGATATTGCCTGTAATAACGCAGGCATTGGTGGTGAGCTGAATACAACGGCCGATTACTCGCTGGAGGGCTGGCAAAAGATTATCAATATTAACCTCAACAGTGTTTTCTACTGCATGAAATATGAGCTTCAGGCCATGCAGCGGCAGGGAAACGGGGTTATTGTCAACATGGCATCCATTCTGGGGGCGGTTGGTACGCCTAATTCACCGGGCTACGTAGCGGCTAAGCACGCGGTGATCGGATTAACGCAAACGGCGGCACTCGAATATGCTCCGCAGGGTATCCGTATTAATGCAGTCGGACCGGGCTACATTGAAACCCCGTTGCTGAGTGCGCTGCCCGACGATCAGAAGCAGATGCTGGTTGCGTTGCATCCGCTTGGCCGGCTCGGTCGGGCCGGGGAGGTAGCGGAGCTGGTGCTCTGGCTCTCGTCGGATAAGGCGTCGTTCGTGACGGGCTCGTACTACCCCGTCGACGGCGGGTATCTGGCGCGGTAACTACGGATTTTTGAACTTCTTTCTGAGGTCGTCGAGCACCCGGCGTGCTTCGGCTATCCGGGCCTGCAATCCATCCCGGTATTTCCAGGCTTGTAGTTCGGTTTCGGGGCGGGGACCGGTCAATTCCTGTTCGATCTCTTTCAGGTATTTTTCGCAGAGGTCAACGTACCGGGGGGCGGTTTCTGGGTTATGGAAGCTGCCTCCCTCAACCGTGACGTAAATCGGCGTTGTATGAGCCGCCTGACCGGGCCCTGCGTAACAGCGGGCGGCAAGCCACTGCCCCCGCTGGATGGCGCCGAACGGTACTTCAAGCGAGAGATGAGCCGCCGACTGCCCGGTGTCGCTGGAGGTAACGCGCCCAATTACGCTGCCGTGGCTGACTAGTTCCAGGGCGCTCAACGGCACCTGACCGGCATGACCGTAGGCATGAACGGTGACGGTAATCTTATCGGTACGTTTCAGATCCAGCCGGTCGCCCGGAATTGCTCTGCGGTGATCGGTGGTTGTTGCGCTGAGGTCGAGGATGGGACCACTCGACACAAACGTATGACCGGCCTGCACGGCCTTCCGCCAGGTCTGGTACGTCAGTGGGCCATTGATCAGCGTATAGAACCGGGCGTTACCAATGCGCGAGGTCCGTTCGGGTGGGCCGTGGCCGTGATCCTGGCCGCACCACGGAAAGTCGGAGCCGGCTGTAGCGGTCAGGGGAATGCCGAGGTCGAGCATGTGGTAGTAATGCTCGGTATGCAGCGGCTGCTCGTCGACGCAGAACTGGAGCAGCTCAAGGGCGTCGACTTTACCGCGCAGGCCGTCGAGTACGAGGCCCCGGTAGCCGTGGAAGGTTTCGGCCTGATGAGCGTAACCCGTGAGGCCACCCAGCTGGTGGATCTTGTCAAATACCTCGTCGAAGAAGTAATACCGGTCGCGTTGGCGGACCCGGTTGCCGGCACCTATGGCAAACGCGTGACCAAGTTCGGGAGTCCGGGGGTCTTCCTGGCCGGTGGTGAGCAGGTAGTTTCCTTGCTGGTAGTTGCCTTTTTCGCCGTAGGCGTATTGCGGGTAGTACGTTTCCCAGAAATCGCCCATCCGGAGCAGCGCCCCAACGTTGACATCTTCGGCCTGAAGCCAGGTCATGATGAGCGGATTCTCGCGGGGCGACCGGCGGATGTGAATGTGGCCGTCGGTGGAGTACCAGTGGCGAGCTGCCATGTTGATCCACCGCTGAAGGGTGTAGGTTTTCCGAACCGGATTGCCCGGTTTGATAACGAGTTCATGCTGTTGCCGCAGGTATTCGTTCCCTCGTGATAGCGCCAGCTGGTACGTACCGGGTGGCAGGTCGAGCGAGAAGGTACCCGCTACGTAAAAGGAACTGTCGGGCTGGTAGGCATATCCATCTTCGTGATCCCAGAGGCCATACATGACCGCTACCGCTTCGGTCGGCAAAAGCGGTACAACCCGATTGTGCTGCGTGATCCGGATGCGGGCTGGTGTTGGCCGTTTGGTGGTTGCATCCAGAATCTGAATCTCAACCCGGCTCGTTTTCTGGGTACGTCCGGTAGTCGACTGGGCACTTACCGGGCGGAAGCCGGATAGTATCAGAAATAGCCAGATCGTAAGTTGCCGGGATCGATGCATAGGGCGTTGAGCGCAGACGGAGTGCTTGAGTAAAGGCAAATGGCCAGTCAGATTCAGACTTTATCGGGCTCTCATCTTGTTGTTTTTCGGATCGTGCGTAACCTCGGCCAATCCTAATTTTTCCATCAGCGGTGGTATGTACATGCCAAATCGCCCGCGAAATCCTGGCTTGAGGCCGTACCAGCCACCCATTGGGTTCGTGGCTGACCGGCCCCAGGCTTCAACGGTCCCGTCCTTGGCCGGTTTTTGTTCGTCGGCGCTGCCCAGTTCCATCCAGTCTCCGTGCTCTTTCAGCATAGCGTGAAGATCCTGAAGACATTGGTAATCATACATCAAGGTGGTTTTGCCTACTACGCAGACCAATACGTCCTTACCATCTCGTTCGGCTCTGTACATCTCGTAGTCAGCCGTTTGCGCCGGAGTCTTCAACTTCCAGGGGGTTTCTTTGGTACCTTCCGTTTCCATGGCTAAAAAAGGTTAAACTGCCGACGTCAACTTAAGCGATCTACGCTTTTGTTTTCGTCTTCAGACGGGCCCGCTTTTGATTCTCCGCGACCCTGAACCTCACGATTCGAGTGATCAGGTCGAGCGGCATAGGCTGGCTCAGTGGAAATTGAATGGAGCCTTTGCCGGTTTTATACCCCGACAGATCCTCTGTAAACGCTTCGTTGCCGGTGGGCGTAGCGTAAAACCCGATGTGGTACTGAAAAGCCGCGAAGTACACCAGGTTGCCGTCGAGAACGTAGGTTGGCATGGCGTATTTGATGGTTTCCTGGGCGTCCGGTGCGGCTTTCCGGATGGTGGCCCGAACCTGCTGCAAAACCGTCTGTACGTCGGTAGGAAACGCAGCAATGTATTCGTCGATGGTGTTGGGTTTAGACGTCATCATATACGTTAAAGTCGTACTATTCCTCTAATCTACCCTTAAGCTCTTCCAGCGTTTTGACGTAATCGGCTTTGTTAAACACAAAGGGGCCAATTGTTTGATAGAGAGCCAACTCGGGCTCGGAGTAATCCGTTTCAAAACCGAATTCTTTCCAGATTACCGTCTCGTCGGTTACGTCTTTCAAAAAACTCACCTGGTCTGTGGACCTGACTTAATGTGAGTGTGTCCATTGACGATTGCCTGTTTTACTCGTGAATTTAGTTGTCATTCCCTTATGCCTTGAGGATACGCAGGTACTCGATCCAGGGGCCTACTTCGTTTTTGTACTGTTTCGCCATAACCCGGGAAATCTGGGCGATGTGGTTCAGGTCGTGTACTGCCCACGTTGCCAGCAGTTGAGACAGCGTCACTTCGCCGAAAACCGGATGTATGCCTTTCTTGCCCAGATCACTGTCGGTGAGGTTGAAGGCGCGGAGCCGTTCAAGGTTCCGGCTGCGTACATCGGCAAACTCATCCAGCAATTGTGCCAGAGACTTGCTTTTACTGTCCTCAAACTGCGCGAACCGGTCGAACGGCCTGAAGGTCTTATCGACGCTTTCGGAAAGAATAATTTCGGCTCTTGGCAGCCAGTCGGTCTGTTCGCCGTGGATCAGATGGCCAATCACGTCATATGGACTCCAGGTGTCGCCCCCTTCGTTCGCCGATGTCCAGTCGGCCGACAGGCCCAGCAGCATAGTGTTAAGAACGTCCGGCGTTCGTTCAAGAAGTTCGATGGCTTTGTCGAGGGAGAAGATCATGAAGATGGTGGCCTGTTGTAGCCAAAGGTATTCAGATTCAACTGTATAAACCTCAATATAGCCATGATCACGTTACCGGACAATACCACTAAAAACGCCGTGCGCAGGCCACACAATTGCCTTTCAGCATTTGCATGACCTGCGCACGGCGAATTCGTAACGGTTTACCCCTCGCTGCGCAGTACGTCCAGCGGTGGGCGAACCAGCACATCGCGGCTGTTGAATACGCCGATCGCAACCGTCAGCAACGTAACGACCCCGGCAACAAGAACGAGCGGCAGGGCGGTCGGGCGGAAGGGAACCTCAAAAACGTACTGCGCCAGCGCCCAGGTACCGAACAGCGACAGCAGGATGCCGGAAAGTGCGGCCAGCAGACCCAGCAGGCCATATTCGAGGGCCGTAATGAGCAGAATCTGGTTGCGGTTGGCGCCCAGCGTACGGAGCAGCACACTCTCACGCAACCGCTGGTACTTGCTGATTACCACCGAACTGCCCAGCACCAGCAGGCCGGTCAGGATGCTGAACAGGGCCATGAACCGGATCACAAACGAAATCTGGTCCAGAATCTCGTCGATTGTTTTCAACACCAGACCGAGGTCGATGGCCGATACGTTCGGAAACTGAGCGACCAGCCCCCGTTGCAGCGCGGCCGACGTTTCGTTGTTCGGGACGCGGGTCATAACCACGTGGAACTGAGGAGCCTGCTCCAGAACTCCCGCCGGGAAAACCACCAGGAAGTTGGGCTGAACACGGTTCCAGTCTACCTCGCGGGTACCGCCTACAATCGTTTGAATCGGAGCGCCCTGAACGTTGAAGTTGAGCGTATCGCCCAGTTTCAGTTTCAGACGGTCGAAGTAAGGTTTTTCAAGCGAAATGTACACGGCACCGTTGCTCTGAGAAGGCGCTTTGCCTGAACCAAGCTTCTCCGAACTGATGAGCGTATCGCGGTACGTGACCCGGTACTCGCGGCTGAACGCCCAGTCCGGAATTTTGATCGACGTGTCTTTTCGTACCGTTTCGGCCGTACGGCCATTAATGTCATTCAGGCGCATGGTCACGACCGGCACCTGTTGCAGCACCGGTAGTTTTTGCTGCTTCACCAGCGACTTGACGCCGGCCAGCTGCTCATTCTGAATATCGAACAGGACCATGTTGGGCTGGTTGCCGCTGGCCGATAGCTCAACGCGGCTGAGCAAAAGTCCCTGCGTTAACGACAACGTAGCGATCAGGAAAGCCCCCAGACCGATAGCCGTGACCAGGATGATGGTTTGGTTGTTAGGCCGGTACAGATTCGCCAGACTCTGCCGCCAGACGTAGCTCCACGATGCGGGGAAGAAACGCCGGACCAGCCAGATCAGGGCCAGGCCGAGCGCGGTCAGGACGCCGAACGCAACCGCCAGGCCGACCGTAAACCCAATGGCGAGCTTCCATTCCTGGGTTTGCAGATACGAAAAACCAGCGATGAACAGCAGAATCAGTCCGTACACCAGCCAGCGCAGCGGATCGCGGCCACTCAGGTCATCTTCGTAGGAGGTACGCAGCGTACGCAGGGGCGATACGTTGCGGATAGCCAGCAGGGGGAGCAGTGCAAACAGCACCGAAATCAGCAGACCCGTACCGACGCCCGCCAGTACCGCCGACCACGACACAACCGTATCGACCGCGACCGGCAGAAAATTACCGAATACCTGGGGCAGCACCAGCTGAACCACCGACCCAACCACGGCTCCGATAACGGCCCCGATCAGACCCATCAGCGCCGTTTGAATCAGGTAGATCTGTAACCCCTGCCGCCCGCTGGCTCCCAGGGTACGCAGAATAGCCACCGACGCAATTTTTTCCTTAACGTACAACTGTACCGCGCTGGCTACGCCTACGCAACCCAGCAGCAGCGCTACAAAAGCCACTAGACTAAGGTATTGGGTGAGGTCGGCAAAGGCGCGCCCGGTCTGGCGTTTGCGTTCGGCAATGGTGTCGTAGTTAATGCCTTCTTTATCCAGCCGGGCCGTGATGGTTTTGACGTAGGCGCTAACGTCGGTGCCGGGCGAAAACTGGTAATAATATCGGTAGTTGACCCGGCTGCCGCGCTGCAGCAGACCGGTCTGGTTCATGAACGTATTGGGGATAAAAACCGTCGGGGCTACGGTCGACGCAATGGCGGCCTGTCCCGGAGTTTTCATAACCCGACCCGCAATGCGGAACGACAGGTTACCAACCTTCACGGAGTCGCCGGGCTGTGCGCCGAGCTGCACCAGCAGGGCATCATCGACCAGGGCCACGCGCTCGCCGGATTTGCGGAAGGCCTGAATGCCGGCAGCGGGCGTTACCTCCCAGTCGCCGTAATAGGGGAAGTTGCCCGTCAGCCCTTTGACCTGCGCCAGCCGAATGCCACCCGTGCGCGGGATCGATACGAGCGACGGAAACGATACTTCATAGGTGCGGTCCTGTCCGATGGTTCGGAGAAACTGCTGCGTTTTTTTTGAAGGAGGGCGGTTCCATGAAAGCGTCAGGTCGGCACCGAGCAATTCGCGCGACTGCTCGTCGATGCTCCGGGCAAGGTTATCGCCGAACGAATTGATCGCCACGAGGGCTGCAATGCCCAGCACGATAGCGGACATGAACAGAAACAGCCGCTGCCGACTCCGGCGACTGTCGCGCCAGGCCATCCGCCAAAGCCAGTTCGGGTCGGTTTTAGGCGCTTTGACCAATGGCCTGTCCTGAGTACTGGTGGTGTATGAAGTCATGGTATTTGTAGTTCGTGTTATCAGCCAACCGTTACCTGCTCCGGCCTGGAGTCCGAAATGACCGTACCGCCTTTGATGCGGATGACGCGCTGCGTACGCGACGCCAGTTCGAGGTCGTGCGTAACAAGCACGAGTGTAGTACCGGCTTCGCGGTTGAGTTCGAACAGCAGGTCCACTACGGTCGCACTGGTATCGGTATCGAGGTTTCCGGTGGGTTCGTCGGCGAAAAGGAGTTTAGGTCGGTTGGCAAAGGCCCGCGCCAGCGATACCCGCTGCTGTTCACCGCCCGAGAGCTGAGTCGGGTAGTGGTGGCCACGCTGCCCCAGGCCAACCCGTTCCAGCAGTTCCTGTGCCGTGCGGGCCGCGCCTTTTTCGCCCCGCAGTTCGAGCGGCACCATTACGTTTTCGAGGGCCGTCAGTGTCGGCAGCAACTGGAAGTTCTGAAAAATAAAACCGACGTACTGGTTACGGACAGCCGCCCGCTGGTCTTCGCTCAGGTTGTCCAGCTGGATTTCGTTCAGGTAGACGCTACCCGACGAGGCCCGGTCCAGCCCGGCGCACAGGCCCAGCAGGGTTGTTTTGCCGCTTCCCGACGGGCCAACGATGGCGAACGTATCGCCCGGTTGCAGTGTAAAACTCACGTTATCCAACACAGTGAGGCTACGGCCTCGGCTTTGGTAGGTCTTGCTCAGATTTTCGACGCGCAGGATGCTCATGGAACAAAATTCAGTAGATACTACTTTACGTTTAAACGCAGAGATACAGAGATTACGCAGCGTAAAACAGAATTTTCTCAGCGGCCTCTGTATGATCCCGGTTTACTCCGCGTTTAAGAACAAACTGACAGATAACCAATGAAGTTCTCGCTAACGTCACAAACGCTGTATTCTGTGATAAGCGGCTGGATGCTGCTCCTAACGGTTTGGGCCTGTGGCTCATCCGACCAGTCGAATCAATCGCAGAAAGGCACAGGCACCACCAGTTCAACCGCCGAAAAGCCGGGTGCAACGGCCGGTAAGAAAAAGACGATTATTTTCTATGGCAATAGCCTCACGGCCGGCTACGGCGTTGAGCCATCGCAGGCGTTTCCGGCTCTGGTAGAGCAGAAAATCGACTCGGCCGGTCTGGACTACGACGTCGTCAATGCCGGCCTTAGTGGCGAAACGACGGCCGGTGGCCTCAGCCGGATCAGTTGGGTACTGCGTCAGCCGGTCGATGTGTTTGTGCTGGAACTGGGCGGCAACGACGGCCTGCGTGGTTTGCCCCTGGCTTCGACCCGTAAGAACCTACAGGCCATTATGGATACGGTCCGCCGAAAAAGCCCTGAGGCTACGATCGTGCTGGCCGGGATGCAGATTCCGCCGAATATGGGCACCGACTACACCCGCGAGTTTCGCGATCTGTTCAAGGAATTAGCGACGAAGAACGATGCCATTCTGATTCCGTTTCTGCTCGAAGGCGTAGGCGGCATCCCGAAACTGAACCTGCCCGACGGTATCCACCCGACGCCCACCGGCCACAAGATTGTCGCCAATACGGTCTGGCAAGTACTGCGCCCGGTGCTGGAATCCCGTCAGAATGGATAGCCCACACCAATGTTGAACACCAGATTTTCCTGACGCCAGTTGCGGTCGCGGAAGTTGATCTGGTCAATGACCCACTTGCTGCCGTCCACTTCATACGGTTTGCGCAGAGGGGTTGCCAGGTCGAAACGCAGCAGGAAGTAGGACAGGTCGATGCGCAGGCCAACTCCGGTACCTACGGCGAGTTGGTCAGCAAAATTCCAGCCGGGAAATTTTGCTTCCGGACCGAAGGTTCCAATGTCGGAATACGACCATACATTACCGGCATCGACGAACGTAGCCAGCTCAATGTATTGATTGAGTTTGAGCCGTAGTTCCGTGTTGGCTTCCAGCCGGATGTCGCCCCCGCCATCCTGATATAATGGAATGTTGCGAATGGTATCGCGCGTGTAGAGACCCGGTCCGATGGCTCTTGGTCTGAACGCACGTATGCTGTTGCTGCCGCCTACAAAATACTGCCTGACCAGGGGGAGCGGCAGGGCTTCTGAGTTACCGTAGGTAATGCCGAGCCCGGCAAAAATGCGATTGGCCCAGGTCAGATTCGAGCCAAGCCGACGATAAACGCGGGCATCAGCGTCAAGCCGGGCGTATTGTGCGAACGGAACATCAAAAATGACCTTATCGCCTTCCTCGTTTCGGCGATTGAACAGTAGATTGGCGACATTACCCGAAATTTCGGCGTTGGTAGTCAACCGGAACGTAGTTGGTCGATTGGTACGTACCGGTGAGTTGAAGTTGAACGTGTATAGTGTGCTCAGAATTAATTGCTCCGAACGCCTGATATTTACTAACTGGCTGAATACAAGCGAATTGTTAATGGCTGAGTCAATAAAGGCCAGGCTAATATTAGATGGCCTTGTATAAGTGACATTGAATGGCGAGAAGGAGTGCTCAACCTGCTGGTTCTGACGCCACGCATAGCCAAAAGAAGTACGGAAAGAACTCAGGTTGTAGAGATTACCCCGAATTACCTTCTCATACCCGAGGGTCAGATTTGTTTTGGGAAGAATCTGACGTCGGTCATATCGGAATCGAATTAAGGGATTAACAAGTCGCGGAAAGCTTAAGATGGCATCAGCTCCATAGCGGTAGTTAGTTAAACCACGTCCACCTGAATTAACCTGAAATTCAATACCAGCGTTGGCATTGATTGTAAGCTGTTCAGCACGTTTAAAGAAATTTCGATGCTGCCAGGTACCCGTTAAGCCAGTACCGTTGAAGTTGTTGGAACGCGATGTTGCGGCTAACTCCAGTCGTATGGATTTTTCCGGGGCGGGTGTCAGGTAATAGTGAACGTCAAGCATCGACGTATCGCCCTGCTGCACCGGTGCGAAGCGGTT
This sequence comes from Fibrisoma montanum, assembly GCF_003583365.1. Taxonomy (GTDB): domain Bacteria; phylum Bacteroidota; class Bacteroidia; order Cytophagales; family Spirosomataceae; genus Fibrisoma; species Fibrisoma montanum. The sequence goes on along the minus strand of NZ_QXED01000001.1, from coordinate 346,655 downwards.
GCGGACAAATTTAAACGTACCGAGGTTGATAAACCGTGAAAGGGTCAGGTCCTGCGCCCGACTGTTATACAGGCGTCCTGGCCGCACAGCCACCACGCTACGGAATAATCGCGGATCATAGTTTCGCGATGAATCTACAACGTTGAAGCGCTCGTTGGTCTGGTAGGCTTCCGCGCGGTTTGTGTCGGCCCGTAATGTACTCAGGCTATAGTTTGGGTAGATGTACACATTCCGGATGTAGTAGGGTTGCTGGGCGGCCTCTGGAATTTCGGGCTTCACAGCAAAATACAGATCAGTCTGGTGCCGGGCCGTGTCGTTGTCGGCCAGCACGGCAATAAAGTCCGGCTGAAAGTAGTAGTATCCCCGTTGCTTAAGGGCCTGGCTAATGCGTTCGCGTTCGAGCTTGATATTATCAAAATTGTAGGGTTGCCCTTTTTTTATGACAGTCCGGTTTGAGGACGCCCGCAACGCTTTCCGAACAGGTGTTGAGTCGACCAGAAACCCAACCGAATCGATGTAATACCGGGGCGCTACATTGACCTGGTACAGAGCCCGGGCTTTGTAGCCCTCTTCCTGCAAGGTACCGCTGGCCGTTGAGCCGAAGTAGCCCTGGTTTTCGAGCGTAGCAGCAAAAATAGTCGAGTTGGAACCGAGCGCTTTTGAACTGGCAAAAACAGGAGGGGCTCCAAGTTTACGCCGGAACCACGCCCGGAAACCGTTTTCTTTTTTAGGTTCACCAATCCAGTAATAGAGCGCAACCTTGTAGGGAAACCCGAATAATTGAGCGTTGGGTTTTGGCCGCGCCAGCGTAGCCAACTGATCTTCAATCGTGCTGACCTCATCGCCCGATACGGTGGAATCGGCATTGATCTTGAAATCGGTGCCCATATACAGCCGTTCGTTGGCGGGCAGGCGTTTGGCAACGTTACAGCCGGACAGGCAGTACATACCCAGCAGCAATCCAAAGGCTGCTTTTAGCAGCGACCGTGTGGTGCCATACTGTATTTTGTAAAGAAGCTCAGTATGCATCAGTTTACATTGTTGAGTGTCGTTGCGCCGGGCGACCGTTTAAAAATGTCGCTCAGGACGTCGTAATCGACCGTAATGACGAAACCGACGCCCGTCTCGATCACATATCCATCCAATACGGCCTGGTAATCATTGCGCCGGTAACCCCGGAGTACGTATCGCCCGTCGCGGCTGAGGTTATAGTTCACCGATACGTTGTCGAATACCTCGTTGGGATTGCGGGTGGCGCTGCCGGCCTGGTTTTCCAACACAAAATTCCGGCCAACCGTAACGGTCAGGCGCCCTTCCAGGAAGCTCCGTGACAGCCCGACATTCAGATCCGTACGAGCGCCGTTGGTTCTGCCGCCGGTATTAGCGGCTCCGGTCTGCGATAGCAGGTTGAAGTCGACGTCAAACCCCTTGAGAATACCCGAGGCAAAGCGCCCCAACTGATCGGACAGGAGCTTGCTGACGCTATTGCGGGCCAGGCCTTCGGCCTGCGTACCCAGGCCACCGCCGGTGCCGGAACCAGAGAAAAAGTCCGATACGTTTTCAGGCAGGAACCGGCTCAGAATCAGCAAGGCAAAAACCTGTTTGTTAATCTGTGACTCGTCCTGCCGTAGTGTTTTCAACTTGTTTTCGATGGCCGTGCCCAACGGACTGTTTGCGCTGGCGTCGCTGCTGGTGTTGTTGCCCGCCAGCCGGATGTCGAAGTTCAGCTTCGGCGTGGTGATGTTGTCGCTGATGGTCAGCACTACATTGAACGGCAGTTTCCGCTGGGTATTGGTCCCCGTAGTGGTCGATTCGCTGCCAATGAGATCGGAAGGAGCCGTTGACACCTGATAGATAGCCGTAATGTTAACGTCGGCCTTGAGCGGATCGCCCGTAAACTGGATGTAGCTCCCTTTCTGAATCTCGAACTGGCGTTTCAGCACTTCATACGTCAGTGAATATTCACCCTCCGTTACGTCGTAGCGGCCCAATACGGTAATCTGCCCGGCGGCATTGATCCCTACGTTGAGCCGGGCGTTGCCCCGTGCCCGCAGGTTATCGCCGTTCAGTTCATCGATGACAATGGTCAGTTCCGACTTATCGGTGGCTTCCAGGTTGAGCGAAATGTTGGCGTTGCTCAACTGCTCGAATGTCAGTCGGGGCGAGATGGTATCCTGCTTGGCGCGAATCAGGTATTTACTCAGCGTGAGCGAATCACTATGATCAATGAACGTAACGATCTGACGGGATTCGCTCACGTCCATACTTTCGTCGGGCAGTACAACCGATACCTCACTGCCATCTTCGAGCCGGATCGTACCCGTAATGGCGGGCGTCGTACCCGAACCCCGGATGCGCACATCCGCGCTGACGGACGCATTGCCGTAGGCGTAATCGTTGTCTTTGCGGGACGCATTCAGTACCTGGAATCGGTCGGCCCGAACGCGCAGGTTATAAGCGACGTCGGGCAGGTTTTTGAGCGTGACCGTACCATCCGTTGTCAGGGTCCGGCCAAGCGTATCGCGTATGTTGAAGTCGTTCAGCGTGATGGTCTGGCCGCTGAACGTCAGTTTTTCCTGATCGATGCGGTAGGTCGCGTTCAATTGCTTGATGTTGAACGCCACCGAGTCGAAGGCCACGCTGCCGTCAAGTTGCGGATTGTCGGTAGCCCCCGCTACGGTGAACTGGCCAGTCAGCTTACCCCGGGCCTGTCGCAGCTCGCCAAAGCTGAAGGCTTCAATGGTTCGGGCGTCCAGCCGCTGTAGATTAATCGCCAGATTCAGCGCTTCACGAGCGTTTTCCGGGTTGTAGTAGCCCGTTATAGTAGCATCGTTATACGGACCCGCCAGGACGGTATTCACGTCGATCCGGCCTTCGCTGGTGTTGCGGAACCGGGCGGTCAGGTTACCGATGGGTTGCCCAACGGCCTGCAGACTGTCGACGTAGATCGACCCGATAAAGGCGAGGTTGTTGTCTTCGCCAATATAATCCCGCACCACCACGGTCCCGTTGAGTTCACCACTGGCCAGGGTCGTGTCCTGTTCGGCAAGCCGGGCCAGGTTGGCCAGTTCGATGCGGTGGGCCGTTACCCGGATGGGGGCATTGCCGTAGGACTCGGTATTGCTCAATTCCAGAAACTGCTCACCGTCCTCAATCCGGAAATTGCTGATTCGTAGGCCATCGTCGCCGTACTGGAGGTAGCCGCTGGTATCGATGGTCCACTGCTGATAGTTCGTAAGCAGCCCCCGTCGGGCGAGTTGCAGCCGGTAGTTGGTGCTGTCAATAATACTTAGCTCTCCGGCGAGGCCATGCCGATCCCGGCCGGCCGAATCTTTGTTGACGACCGCAAACCGCAGCTGGTTGTTGGCGGCCGTACCGGTCAGGTCGGTTTCCCGAAGATTTAAGCCGCTCACCTGTATGCTATTGATCTGGCCGTTCACCCGAAGTTGATTGCCGCTGCCCCGAAGTGCCAGGTTTACGCCATTCACGACGGTCGTGTCGTATTCAATGACGCCGGTTCGGAGTGTGGCCGAAAACGTAGTATCCTGATTGCTGTCCAGATAGGCGGTCAACCGGACGGTGTCCAGCCGGGTCAGAGCCGGCACAAACGCACGCAGCAACGGATTCTGATAGGCAGTCAGGCCAATGGTAAGGTCATGCGGGGGCGGAATCCGGGTGTAGGTCAGGGCCGGTACGGCGATGTACTGGCTGATTTCGCCCGCAATGATGTCGTACAATTGCGCGTATTCAAACTGGCCGTTCAGCCGGATTCGGGCCCCGGGTATCGTGGCCACTACCCCTTTGGTCAGGCTATCGGCCGTGAACCGGGCGTAGAGGGAATCGACCGGATAACTTTTCCCCTGCAGTGTAACGACGGCATCGCCGGCCGATACTGTACCAACGGGTTTGGTCGGATTGGTTGAACTTAAATTCAGGAGTAACCGCCCCTGTAGGGATAATGGATCGTCGTAAAGCTTGAGCTGCTGTAAATTCAGTTCCTGAATGGCTACTTCGCCGGCTACACTGGGATATTCGCCCTTCAGGCCGACCTGCGTATTGAGCCGGACTTTGGCGTTCGGATCATTCAGGCCACCCTCTACCGTCAGGTTACCGTTGGTTAACCGACCGACTGCGTCGAGGTTCTGGTAGCGGTATCCGTTTAGTTCGGCCGACTGAATGTTCAGGTTGAAATTGGTGGTGAGCGTATTGACGTCGATTCCCGTGCCGTCGACGGTTGCGCGGCCCGTTACCGATCCTACCGTAGCGGTCTGGTTTGTCCAGCGGCCTACCTCAAAGTTTTGCAGATCCAGCGTACCGGCATACGACTGATTGGTGCCGGTGACAAAACCCGCTAGTCTGCCGTCAAAACCCGCCTGGCCCCAGGGCGTTTGCAGACTGGCATCCAGCGTCAGATTATTCAGTTCGCCGTTCAGCCGACCGGTCAGCAGCAGTTGGGGCGGCAGCGAAACAGAGGATGGAATAGCCCCTTTGGGCGCAAGCTGGTTGATGTCGGTCGTGCGGGTGGTGGCTTCCACAATCTCAATATCGAGTCCCAGCCGGTTCGGGTCGGTGACGTTGGTAAGCCGGCCACGGGCACGAATCCGCGTTCCGGCCAGCATGCTCAGGTCAAAGCGCGGAATGTACAGCGACGCCAGCGTACCGGTTGCCTGGGCATTGGCCCGGATGATCGCACCACGATTGCCCGCGAAAGGGGGCGTATCGGCCAGAAACGGTGCCAGTTGCAAAATGTCACTTACGGCCAGTTGACTTTGCTGGAGGTTGAGCCGGACACTGACGCGACTGGCGAACCGCGGATCGCTCAACTGAGCCAGCGAATCATAGCGCAGCACGAGTTGATCGCGCAGCACCGTTTGGGGCGTCTCAACGATCAGCCGGGTGAGCGAAGTGGTTTTATCGGTATAGGATACATCGGCACCCAGGTTTTGCAGTACAAACCCGCTCGACGACCGGAAGCGACCGTTGCGGATTTGCCCGCTGATCCGCTGGCCGGCCGCACCGAGGTCCTGGTACACCAGAAAACGACCGTTAATTCCCAGGTTTTGCAGGTCCAGGTGGCCATAATCAAGACCCGTTGGTTGCCGGGGCGCATTTTCGTCGTCGAAACGCAGCCGGTTGTTGGCAAAGCGAACGGTTCCCAGCTTCGCCTGCCAGCCCGGCGTGGATTCGCCCGGCGTGGATGCGTTGGTGGCCGACGTAGTGGAAGCGGGCTTGCGGGTTGTTTTGGTCAGAACGGCCGCAATATCAGCGTCGGCCAGATCCAGGGACCGGATGCCGACTTTGGCGCCGTTCAGGTAAAAATAATCCGATTCCATTGACAGCCGGCCAATACTGCCCTTCGTCCGGAAATCGGCGGTTTCGACGCGCACATCCCACTTGGCCCGGCTGACCTGCCATTTGCCAAGACCAATATCGAGCGTATCAGACGGGTCGGAATCGGGCGTGTCGGGTGTCGGTAGTCCCTCATAAAGCCGTGTGTACGCATTGAGGCCGTCGACGGCTACGCTGGCCAGATGATACCGTGAGCGGCTGACGTCCGTTTCGTTGAACGAGGCCATGAGGCTGTCGACGTATGCGTTTACGTCGGCCCCGACCACATCGTCGCGATACCGGATCCGGACATCTTTGAGCAGAATGTCCGATACGTTGATGGCCAGCGGAGCCGCGGCCGTATCGCGTACCGTTGTCGAATCGGTCGGGCCGGTATCAAACGCATCAATGATGTATTGAAAATTGAAGGTGGTATCGGGCAGAGTCCGGTATACGTTCAGGCGAATACGTTCGAGGGCTATCTGGTTCAGTTCGATGCGGTTGTTCAGCAGTCCCCACATATCCAGGTCTATCCGCATGCTGCCGCCCGACAGGAGCGTATCGCCTTTGGGGGTCTGGAAATAGACGTCCTGAAGCTCAATCCAATCGGGGATGTGGTACGTTATCCGCCCAATCCGGAAAGGCGACTGAATCTTCTTAGCCAGGTAATTATTGACCTGATTGGTTACGAAGCGCTGCCCCCAGGGGGTTGTGGCCACCAACGCCACAAAGCCCACAACCAGCAGGATGAGGGCGAGCAGACCAATCAGGATGCGGACAAGCGTCTTGTTCACGTTCGTGTAGTACTCCGGCCGGCAATGAACCGGAAATGCGTCGAGTGTTGAGGTAAATCTCCCATCATAACGCAGTTTGCCGGCAATATGTTACTGGAAAGCGGTTCCTTTCCGCATACTCACCATTCAGGCCACAGGCGAACCTTTCGTCCATTCGTGGGTTCTTTCTTGCACAATCAGTTGCAGACATCTCCCGAAGCCGGTAATTTCGGCCCATCATTTAAGCAACTATGAGCGAGCTTTTTACTGCCCAATCCATTATCAGCCTTCTTACCCTGACCTTTCTGGAGATTGTTCTGGGTATCGACAACATCATCTTCATTTCCATTGCTGCCAACAAACTGGCGCGACAGGATCAGGCAAAAGCCCGGAACATCGGGTTGATTCTGGCCATGGCGTTCCGGTTAGCGCTTCTGCTGGCTATCTCCTTCGTTATTTCGCTCAGCAAGCCTTTCACCCACATCGACGCCGGCTGGTTTCAGGCGGCCTTCACCGGCCAGAGTCTGATTCTGTTTGCCGGGGGGCTGTTTCTGCTCTATAAGGCCACGTCCGAAATTCACCACAAACTGGAAGGGGTATCCGACGAAGAAGCCGGAGCGGCCACGAAAGGAAAAGCGACGATTTCCAGCGTAGTGACTCAGATCGCGCTCACCAACATCGTTTTTTCGATTGACTCCATCCTGACGGCCATTGGCCTGACGCAGAACGTTACGGTCATGATGATTGCCGTGATCCTGTCGGTCCTGATTATGATGTTCTTTGCCGGTCCCGTCGGGCGGTTTGTTAACGAGCACCCGACCATTCAGATGCTGGGGCTGGCTTTCCTGATCATGATTGGCTTCATGCTGGTTGCCGAAGGCGCGCACCTCTCCGAAGTGGTTTTCTTTGAGCAGGCTATCGGATCCGTACCAAAAGGGTATCTGTATTTTGCCATTGCGTTCTCGCTGCTCGTCGAATTCCTGAACATTCGACTGCGCAAGACGCAGGAGCCCGTTCAGCTACGTGGCTACGAAGGGCAGCCGCAGCAGGACGGCATTTTATAATCGGCCGCAACGGGTCGTTGGCTAGTAAAGGGTCTGCCGGCAGATTGTATCTTTGCCGGCAGACCCTTTGAATAATTCTTATCATTTTGTCGTTAAGCGAACAACTTCAGGATATAGTAAGCAGCCTTAAGGGCTTTGGGCCAATCATTTGGTTGTCCTTTGCGTTCTGCGGGCTATTAGTTGCCGAACTGCTGGTTCGTAATAATTCGGCCGGTCGGGCGCGTCAATGGCTGGCGGGTCTGAGCCTTGTGGCCATTGTTGTAGCCGGTTGGTGGGCAGTGCTGCTGCCGACGCGTGGTTTTCTGTTTCTCCGGTTGCTCTTTGTCGACAGCCAGGCCATTTTTTTTCAGGTGCTGATAGCGCTGGGAGCCGCCCTGGTGGTGGGGTTTGAATGGTCGATGTCACAGGGCTTTACTTCACCCCCAACCTCTCCTCTGACGCAGACGAAGGGGGTGGAGGTGAGGGCCACACGGTTACCTATCGAATGGTATTCGCTCCTGGTTGCTATGGTGCTGGGCCTGTTCCTGATGACCATGTCGGTGAACCTGCTCTCTATCTACCTCAGCATTGAACTGGTCTCTATCTGCTCGTATCTGCTGACGGCCCTGACCGCCGACCGGAGCGCGTCGGAGGGGGGCATTAAATACCTGCTGTTCGGAGCCGTTAGCTCGGCCGTGATGCTGTACGGCATGTCTCTGCTGTACGGCATGACCGGTACGCTCGACATCACCGCGGACGCGTTTGGTGTCGGGTTGTCCCAGAACGAATCGGCCGTAGTTGCCGTAGCGGGTTTACTGACGCTGGCAGGGCTACTGTTCAAGCTGTCGGGAGTGCCGTTTCATATCTGGACGCCCGATGCCTACCAGGCTGCGCCGGTGCCCGTGGCCGCGTTCTTCTCGGTCGGGCCGAAAGCCGCTGCGCTGCTGGTAATCATGCGTATTGCCACGACCTTACCCATCGATCCGGCCGACGGTGGAGCCTCGCTGCTGGCCTTACAGACGCCCCTGGCTGTCCTGGCGCTGGCCGGCATTGTGCTGGGCAACCTGTCGGCGCTCTGGCAGACCGATGCCAAACGCCTGCTGGCGTACTCAACCATCGCGCAGGCCGGGTTCGTGCTCGTTGGTGTTGTGGCCTTGAACGAAACCGGGTTTGAAGCCGCTACGTTCTACGTCGGAACGTATCTGTTCATTTCGCTGGCGGCCTTTTTTCTGATCGACCTGCTGGCGCGGCAAAACGGCGGTAGTCTGACGATCAGCCAGTATGCGGGCCTAGGAGCTTCTCAACCGCTGCTTTCCGTCGCGCTCACGGTGGTCATGCTGGCCCTGACGGGGCTGCCCCCAACGGTCGGGTTTACAGCTAAGCTCCTGTCTTTTTCGGCTCTATACGACGCCTGGCAGCAGTCAGGCAATAGCTGGCTGCTGGCCCTGTTCGTGCTGGGGCTCCTGAACGCCATCATCTCCCTGGTCTACTACCTGAAGATTCCGTTCCTGCTTTTTTTCCGGCCGCGAGCCGCCGAATCGACGGCCACCGTTCAGCCATTACCCCGCCTTGCCGTCTGGCTGTCGCTGGGGCTCGTCGTTCCGATCATACTTCTTTTTCTCAAGCCGGACTACCTGCTGCAACTGATCAGTGGCTGGTAGACTTCCTCTCGTTTATTGCTTCAGCAGCCGTTGCCGGACTTCGGTCTGATCGGTCGTGACGCGCAGCAGGTACGTTCCCGGCGGAAGCCCGCTTACGTTAAGGTCTGCTTTTCGCTGGCCAGGCGGTATCGTCTTTTGGTGTACAGCCCGGCCGGTCGCATCCACCAGCGTCAGGACAACCGGACCCGTCACACCGGATGGAAACGTAACGGTACAGGTGCGGTCTACCGGATTGGGGCTTATCGACCAGCTACCGAGGTTACTCACAGACGGGTCAACCGCCAGCACGATATCGATGGTGACCGGCACGGCCGAAGCGAGGGCCGTACAACCGTTGGGAGCCGTTACCAGCACACTGTACTGTCCCGATTGTGGCGCGGCAAAACTGACACTTGTGGCCCCCGCCACGGCCGTCCCATCCCTGAACCATTGGTACGCATACCCGGTGGTGCCGTTTGCCACCAGACCAACCGTATTGGGAACGTACACACGCGTTGGTCCCTGCGGGGTAATGGTAGCCGTGATCCCTTCTTTCACCGTAACGGCCACCGGGGGCGAGGTAGCCCGGCACCCGTCCAGCAGCACCGCAACGGCATAACTACCCGCCTGATTGACCGTCAGGCTCTGCGTTGTGGCGCCGGTAATTGCCGTCCCATCCTTACTCCATTGCAATGTTGCCGCGATGTCGGCATCGGCCTGGAGCGTCAGCAACGACCCGGCGCAAACGGCTGCCGTTGGTCCCGGCGTAACGCCCGCCCGCGGAATGGGGTAAATGATAAAGTTCAGGCTTTCATCGCCGTAAATGTTAAGACCGTCCTGCTCCGCAACGAGTCGGACTTTATAGCGGGGGCCGTTCGGTTGAGACGCCGGAATCCGTACGGTGGCCGTTCCGCTTTCGACGGAGCTGACCACCGGAACGAACTGCACGCCGGTTGGGTCCGACAGCTCGGCCCGGTATTTTACACCGGTAGAAGGGGTAAAATTAGTGGTGAACGTAACCTGCATGGCATCGCCGGGACAGTAGTTCGTTTTGGCTACTATCGGCACGATTGTACGGGTGTCGTACTGGCTCAGGCCGTGGCTGTTGTTCAGAAGCCAGATTCGGTTATCGAGGCCGACACGCATGGTGGTGCTTTGGGTACCAGCGCTCAGGAAATTGTCGGTCAGCCAGTTTTGCCCATCAAACCAGTAAAAAGTCTCCGACGACAATACGACCGGATTGTTTTTAACATCGAAACGGACCTGGGTAAATGTGCGGTTATCGAAGCCGGTTATTTCTTTGGATAAAATCCGGGTCCAGCTCTGGTCGGTCAGGTTCAGCCGGGCTAGTCCGTTGACCCCGCCAACGACTACGTTCTGGCCCGTTCGGTCGACGGCGACGCAGTAGGGTGTTTCGATCGGCAGCGTAGTCAGGATTTCCCATTTCGTTCCATCGAAATGGCCGAGGCCGATTTTGGGGCCGAAGGTTAGCCACAGGTGGTTGTTGCCATCCAGCGCGGCATCCCCAATCGATGAATTTGGCAGGGTTGGCTGGGTGAAAGCGGCCCATTGGGTACCGTTGTAGCGGTATACCGCCCGGCTGGCTATGACATACACAACCCCGTTGCCATCAACCAGTAATCTGCCCGTCAAGGTTGGTGCGCCGGCGGGGTTGGGGATTCGTTCCCAGGTGCTGCCCGTCTGCCGGTATACACTTGAATTGGCTAACAGATACGCCTGATTTTTAGGATTTACTGCAATAGCCGCTACGTTTGGCGGTACGTTGTCTGTGGGTACGGCGGTCCATTGTCGTCCGTTCGGGCTGCGGTACAGACCCTGCTCCGACGCAAGGTAGGCCGTGCCGGAAGCGTCGAACGCCAGATCGTTCAGTCCGGTCATCGGTAGCGCCGTGTTGGCCGGATTGACGTACGCCCACCGCCGGTTGTCGGGGCCGGTCTGAAACGAACTGTTTGTCCACGTACTTTCGTAACCCGTACTGAGGTTTTTGACCTTGATCCGGACGTAGTAGATTTTATTCGGCTGCAGCGAGTCGGCCATAACGACCAGATGCGTTCGGACCGAAGGTTCGTTCAGTTGATTATACGTCAGGTTTTTTGTAAAAATCGGATTGGTAAAATCAGGGCTGGTAGCTAATTGCACGGTCGATGTACTGGCTTCTTCGCTGGTTTCAAACCAGGAAATAGGAATGCTCAACTGGTGTTTCACGGCCGTTGCCCGGTTGGCCGCGGGCCAGACCGACGTTATCTGCGGGGCCTTTACAAACGACCGAACGGGTGACCAGGCGCTTTCCGTGCCTGCGTTGATGCTCTTGATCCGCCAGAAGATCTGACAGTTGGCGCAGGTGGCAAAATTATCCTGCGCGAAATCCTGACCGGTTGCCGATGCTGCCAGCGTTTTCGAGTAAACCGGCGTTGTAAACGTCGGGCTGTAGTTGGCCTGAACTACGTAGCCGGCAGCGCCCTCGGCCGGAAACCAGTTCACGGTAGCGTTCCGGACCATGCGGGCGTTGGCAACGGGGAGCCGTTGGCTGGGCGGCCGGAGCGTTGGCGAAGCCGTTACGGTCAGTTGAGCCGTGGCCGACCACGCACTTTCGCCCAGCGAATTAATCGATTTGACGCGCCAGAAATAGGTCTGATTCGGTACGTCGCTGATTTGAACGAGCGGAAATGATAGCAGCGTATCCGTCACGACGCCGTCTGCGAACGACGACGATGTAGCCAGTTGAAAGCGATACCGCTCCGCCTTCGGCGTAACGGCCCATTCGAGGTATGGGTCGGGTCGCTGGGCCGCAACGGCAGCAATACCCGTTGGTACGGCCGGTGCCTGGCCGATGGTCTGGCTGGCTAAGGCGACATCCGAGTTTTTCCGAATCAGCGCAACGCAGAAGGGATTAAACGTTGCTTCCTGCTTGCCATTGCCGACCGTCTGGCAGGTGCTCATCACGGTGCCGATACGCGGAGTGACCGGCCCGGCGTAGCAGGACCCTTCAACAGAACCGCAGAAATCAATCGGACCGCCCGGCCAGTTGCAGTTGTTGGTGTGGGGCGACCCCATTACGTGGCCGATCTCATGGATGATGGTTACGATCCGGTCCGTTACGCCCGGTTGGTGGTACCCAACCACGGCCGCTTCCGAAAAACTGGTGCCGTTGAGGTAGGCAATGCCCGATGCCTGCGGATCCTCTTTGGCGGAGTAGCCCAGAATAAAATTGCGGGGTACGGAGGCCAGATTCTGCTTCCACCATTTGGTCATATCGGCGAGGTGCAGACCCAGGTCATCGCGCCTGGTGTAAGGGTCGGCCGTGTCCCAGATGCGGAAATAGCTGACCGTTAGCCTGATATTTAATTCGCGTTCAAAAACGGCGGACGCTGCCTCAATGGTCTGGTAAACGTACCGTTTGATTTCCGGAACATCACCGGCAAACAGTCGGTATAATTCATTGTCGACGTCAATTGCCACAAACACTTCCTGACGTGGTCCGGCCGGCCGACGAGCCGACGATGTATCCACCGTCAATCCCTTCATGAGTTGGATCATCGCCGGCGTCAGCTGCGTATCATCCGTTTTGCAACTGAAACGAGGACTACCCGATTGCGCGTCAGCTGTCGACCAGGCCACCAGAACGAGGATGACACCAAGACTAAGAATCGATAATATCTTCATAATTAGCTAATTGGATAGAACGGCAACACCAACTAAAGTTGCGTCCGCCAATCGGCTAACTCAATAGATACGGTTCGGTAATTTACTGGAAGGCAGTTGTTTTTAGGGAGTGGAGAAGGCAATCCTGTTTTATCTCCGGTAAAGTCAATTAGTTGGCCTTGTTCACCCGAATTGCGGTTACCTGCCGAATCCAGCGGGCGTGTTTTTTCTCGTCGGGAACCACCACACGTAACGGGCCTGCATCGGTGGGGAGCGGTTTGCCGTCCATTTTATCGACCAGCAGAATCTGACGGTCCGTAAACTCGGGGTCCAGTTCGGGCAGCGCAAACACAACCTGGTAGCCATCGGCCGCCGTCAGCAGCACGTACTTGCCCAGGTTTGGTCCCCGCAGTTTGCCCCCAAGGGTAACCCCGGCCTGCCGCAGTACCTCGACCAGCGGAACGCCCGAAAACCGGTGCTTTTTTTCATCGTGGTCTTTGGCCGTTACGTCGACGTGGGGCATGGCCGCCAGATCGGTGGCCTGTAAGGTCAGGGGCTTGTCAACTTCGCCCTGAACGGTCAGCGTGGCCTGCGCACGTACCGTAACGGCTGCGCCGGTCAGAACAAGCAGGGTAAAAAGGCGGGTAAATAAGCGGTGGTTAGTCATGGATGGATTGGACGTGGGGTAAAAGTGAGTTACCGTTTAGTGATGATCAGGTTGACGAAGTAGTTTCGACCGGCTTCCGGAAAACCTTCTACCAGAGCGTAGTTTCGGTCGAACAGGTTATTGACGCCCCCTTCGATGGCTACGTATCGGATCAATTGCACCGAAGCCCGCAAATTGACGAGGGCATAAGCCGCAGCCCGAATGCCGTAGCTGGTGCTATAGCGGGCCGAGTTGTAGTCGAGACTGCCCACCAGCGATAACCGGCGAATGGGCTGCGCCTGAGCGTAGAGAAACAGTTTGTGGTTGGGTACGTCGATGAACCGGATGGTCGGGTTGCTCAGGTTCTGCCGCTTCAGGTAGCTGTACTGAACCCCGGTTTGAAAAGCGGTGGAAATCGGTACGTTCACCGACAACTCAGCCCCGTAGAACTCCGCTTCGCCGGTATTCTGCAACTGAAAAATAGCCGGCTGTACATTGTTGACCTGCTGAATAACGTCCGTAAGCCGGCTGTAGAACACACTGACCTGCACCTGAAGAAGCCGGGCGATCCGGTCGCTGTAGGCCAGTTCGTAGTGCAGGGCCGATTCGGCGCTCAGATCCGGATTGGGAATGGCCGCGCCCAGTCGATACGAATACCGGTCTTTGATGGTAGCAAAGCGGGTCTGGCGGGCGGCCGTCAGACTGAGCTGCCGGAACTGGGTTGGGGCGTAGAACAGGCCCAACTGCCCGTTGATGGCCTGGCTGTCGTTATCCGCAAAGTCGGAAACGCGCTTCGTATTGCTGTCATAGTTTTCGGCCCGCAGGTTATTCCGCGTGTTCAGGCTGATGCCCGGCACCAGCGACCAGCCTTTGCCCAGCGTAAACACATCGTCCAGCCCAATCGACATGGTGTTGTCGATAAACGTCCGGATGGGTTCGCCGGCGTTGTTTTCGCGGTGCCGATCCTGTTTGTAATGAACCGATGCCCGCAGAGTATGGTACCGGCTGAGTCGGTTGCCATACTCGACGGAACCGCCGTACGTGTCGTCGTTGTAAAAACTCTGGAAGGAAGAAGGCCGCCGTTGGGTCGTGTACGTAGCATCGTCGTAGGCATCCAGGCGGTTTTTGAACCGGTCGTAGTACAACCGCGCTTTCACGTAACTCGTGGCGCTCAACGCCGTCCGCGAAATGAAATACCAGCTTTCCTTGTCCCAGTACGGCCACTGCCAGAAACGGGCCCGTTGCAGCGGATCACTGCCCACGTAGGGCGGGGTACCTTTAGCACCCTGCTGGTTCACGTAGCTGAGGGCGTACTCATCCGTACCGTTGGGCGTAAACCCAGCCTTCAGCGTGTATTTCACATCGTCCCGAAAGGCGTTGTCCCGATCGCCACCGTCTTCCAGGGGCCTGGGGGTAAAATCAGTCGACAAAGGAAAGGTCGCCTGCTTGAGCCGCGAAGCCGAACCCTGAACGTAGAATTTGCCCAGATTGGAGCCGATGTTCAGATTCAATCGATGACCACGTCCGCTGAGCAACCCCGCCCGGCCGTCAAATTCCAGTCGCTGCTGGGGTCGGCGGGAAACCAGGTTGATGGCTCCGCCCAGCGTATTAGGACCATAGACGACAGAGGTAAACCCTTTGGAAACGTTAATTTCGGATAAATCGAACGTAGTGAAGCGGGCCAGATCTACGTAACCATCATAAGGCACATATACCGGAACACCATCGATGAATACCGGCACCTGCCGCAGATCGAACCCCCGGATGAACACCACCGATTCGTTCCGGGCACCTACGCTCGCTAACGTTACGCCGGGCAGCAGACTGAGGGCCCGGGCTGCGTCGGGCCGGTTGAAGGCTTCGATCTGCCGGATCGTTGCCCGGCTGACCGAGTCGCTGCTTCGTTGGCCACTGACCGTGACCTCGCCTAACTGAAAAACGCGGTTGGTTAACCGGCTGGTGTCCGTAGCTACCAGCTGACCCAGTAAAGCGTGAGGGAGTGCTAACAAACTGATAAGCAGGACACGGAATGGTACAGTCATATGGGAAAGGTGGGCTTTGGGAAGCGATATATTCGCGAAAATATAACGCCCGTATCAACTTACAAAGCAAACCCGTGTTTTGCTGGTGCAGAAGGGTTGCCAATCAGTTTTGAGGGCTGGCTGGCTCCGTGTTCAGGCCGTAGCAGGTGGCTTTATATGAAATCCGGCTGGCAGGTCGGATCGTACTGTAAATGAGTACAGCCGGTCGGATAGACCGTGAGAAGACGCACCCGATCAGGTCGGTCGGGTTAATTTGGGTTGGATTAAAATGTAAAGCCGGCCGGTGCTTGTCTCTATCTTTTCTTACTTTTGTTCAACGCCCCGCTGAACGAAACAGTCCCGGGCGTCGTTACCATTTTGTTAACAAATTAAAACCAAACCGCTTCGGCGAACCAGCGTTTGGTACGTCAGCAGCGGTTCTCACTGTCTCCGAACGGCCTGCGGTATGAGCGACGCCATCAAACATGAATGCGGAATTGCCCTGATTCGGCTCCGAAAACCGTTTCAGTATTACATTGACAAGTATGGCACGCCCCTCTACGCGGCCAACAAACTGTACCTGCTCATGGAAAAGCAGGTTAACCGAGGTCAGGATGGCGCTGGTATTGCTAACATCAAGATCGACGTTCCGCCCGGCCACCGCTACATCAGCCGCTACCGTTCCGTTGACCAACGTCCTGTGACGGACATCTTCGAGAAGGTCAACAAAAAATTCCGCAAATCCATCAAGGGAAACAAAGACAAGGCCCGCGACGCCCGCTGGCTCCAGGAGAACGTAGCCTTCACGGGCGAAGTCTGGCTGGGTCACCTGCGTTACGGTACCCACGGCGCCAATGAGATCGAGAACTGCCACCCCATGCTGCGGCAGAGCAACTGGCGGAGTCGTAACCTGGTCATGGCGGGCAACTTCAATATGACCAATGTGGATGGGCTGTTCGATAAACTGGTTTCGCTGGGCCAGCACCCCAAAGAGAAAGTGGACACCGTAACCGTAATGGAAAAAATCGGCCACTTCCTCGACGAGGAGAACCAGCGGGTGTTTGACCGGTTCAAAGGCATCTATGAGAACCCGGACCTGTCCGATATTATTGAAGACAACATTGACCTGCAGCGGGTGTTACACCGCTCGTGCCGCGATTTCGACGGTGGCTACGCCATGGTTGGCCTGACTGGTTACGGAGCCTCGTTTGTGGCCCGCGACCCGGCCGGTATTCGTCCGGCCTATTATTACGCCGACGACGAAATTGTTGTTGTTGCTTCCGAAAAGCCGGCTATCAAAGCCGCTTTCAACGCCGATTACAGCGCAATTCAGGAGGTGAAGCCCGGGCATGCACTGATCATCGATAAATACGGTGAGTTTGGCGAATATCAATTTATTCAGCCGATCGAAAAGCGGTCGTGCAGCTTCGAGCGCATTTACTTCTCCCGGGCGACGGATCCTGATATTTACAACGAACGGAAAGAACTGGGCCGCCTGCTGGTGCCGCAGATTCTGGAGGAAATCAACTACGACCTGGAGAATACGGTATTCTCATATATTCCCAACACCGCCGAAACGGCATTCTTCGGTATGGTTGAGGGCCTGGAGGAGTACCTTTATAAACAACGGAAAAAAGCCATAATGGAAGGCATCCTGTTCGAGCAGGATCTCGACCGTGTGCTGTCCTTCCGGCCACGTATTGAAAAGCTGGTGTCGAAAGACGTAAAGCTGCGTACGTTTATCACCGACGACGCCCAACGCGACGATATGGTGTCGCATGTGTACGATACTACGTTTGAGGTCATCAAGAAAGGTAAAGATAACGTTGTGGTAGTCGACGATTCTATCGTGCGGGGTACTACACTCGAAAAGAGTATCCTGCGGATGCTCGATCGCCTGGGACCGAAGAAGATTATTATCGTTTCATCAGCCCCGCAAATCCGCTTCCCCGACTGCTACGGTATCGATATGTCGAAGGTAAAGGAGTTTGTAGCGTTCCGGGCGGCTCTTGAACTGCTCCGCGAGCGGGGTCAGGAGTACATTATGGACGAAGTATATGCCCAATGCGTAGCGGCTATTGAGTCCGGAAACGCGGCCCAGCAGAACTACGTCAAAGCCCTATTCGAGCCGTTTACGCACGAGGAACTGTCGCGGAAAGTAGCCCAGATCATTACACCGGCCGACCTGAACGCCGATGTGGCCGTCGTGTATCAGACCGTTGAAAACCTGCACCGTGCCTGTCCTAACCACAGTGGCGACTGGTATTTTACGGGTAACTATCCGACCCAGGGGGGAAATCTGGTTGTCAACAAATCGTTCGTCAACTTCATGGAAGGTAAGCTGGTAAGGGCTTATTAGATTTGACATAGAAAAGGAAACGGCCGGAAAGGAGATCGAGGTAGCTTAAACGCTTCATCTTCTCCTTTCCGGCCGTTTCCTTTTCTACTTTGTTACGTTATTTCTTCCACTGAAGGGCATTGATAAACTGACCAATTTTGCGGCCTTCCCTCAGTCCCGTATCGTTGTCCTGCCGGGTATGAATACCCCCCAGGAAGCGGGACCAGGCCGACTCTTCAGCCGTTTCCCAGAACGATTTATACGATCTGGCCTTGAAGTCAACCTGGCGGAGGTTGTCGCGCACGCGGCCTACGTGTGAGTCGTCGGTAAACGAAAACTGATCGCCATAAAGGTCTGTCATCACAGTCGCTGCTGCTGCTGACTGGGTAGCGTGTCCGGACGAATAACCCGGAAATGGCGGGGCCGGCCAGAACGGCATCCAGTTGGGATCAATCGCTCGTCGTACGTACGTATAAGGCCGCTCATTGTTAAACTTGAACTTGCATTTCCAGCACATTACAAAGGCATCGGAAACGGCAAGCCCTGTGCGGGCGAGGGTTTCGGCTGTTTTAGCCAGATCAGCATTCGCTTTTTGAGCCACAATACGGGCAATGTTGTAGGAGTGACCCGGTGGGGTGAAGGTTTCACTGGGATCATCGGCCCACCAGATTGCAATTTCTTTTTCCTCCTGGGTTAACGTTTTGTGTTTGGTATAGACCTCCAGATACTGCGCGAAATACTGCGATTTGATGTCGGTCGAAACCGGCAGCGGGCTCGGAATCGTCAGGGTTGTAACCGCGCTCAGGAACGTCCGATTCTTACCCCAATACGGTTGCATAGGAATCTTACGGCCGTTTTCTGTTGGTTGCCAGAGGCCAGGTCCAGTGGGGACTACGTAATCGGCCGGGAAGTTCCGGTTATACCCTTCATGACCGCCGTCGGTCTTTGAATAGTCAAATATAGCCGTGGCAATGGCCCGCCCGAATGCAATAGAGCGTTCGTTAATGGCTTCGTCGGTTTCCCTGAGTTGCGCAAACAAGGCGTTTTCCAACGAATCAACCCGGGCTTTGCCGGCATCGTTAAGATTGCCAAAAAGACTTTTCAGGATACTGGCCTGTGCCGCATTGGCACTAAGTGCCCAGTTGTACCGTTGGTTGGCTTCGGGTTGAGGAAGCGACGTAAACTGCTGAAGCTGACCAGCCAGCGACCGATGGGTGGGTATGCCGGGTACTACCGATTCATACAGAGTCAGACCTGCATACCCAAAGGTACGGGCTGCAACGGGAGGGCTGAAACCGCCGGCAGACCGCACTAGCTGTAAGTGCAAAGAACTCCACTTTAAAGCTACCTCGGCATTGTACTGGTCGGCTGGTTTGCCGGTTGCATCAGGAGCAAGGGGTTCGTCTGTCGGGGTCCGACAGGCCTGCAAAACGACCAGGGCCAGGCAGATGACAAGTTGCCCGAAGCGGTTCCGTGAGCCGGGCAATGTTGGAGAAGAATAAAAATCAAGTAAATTGTGCTTCATAGTTGCTGGTGTCTGAGGAAGCTGCCGACAACACGCTTGCTAAATCATTTATAATAAATCGTTTAAGCAAAAACGTTGCCAGTGCATCAGTGTAAACTTGAGCATTGTTCGGCTGGAATTGTAGCAAATCATCTCTGGTAACACGATAATTTAAGTCTAGTATAAAGCCCAGCCTATGCGCATACCTGAAGAAACTGTTGAACGAATTCGTCAGGCGGCCGACATCATTGAAGTTGTAAATGACTTTATTTCACTGAAGAAGCGAGGCAGTAACTGGATCGCGTGTTGTCCATTTCACAACGAAAAAACACCCTCTTTCAACGTTAATCCGAGTCGTCAGATCTACAAGTGTTTTGGCTGTGGTAAGGCCGGCGATGCCGTAAAATTCGTGATGGATGTCGAAAATATTGGGTACGGTGAAGCCCTGCGATACCTGGCCAAAAAATACGGCATCGAAATTGAGGAGCAGGAGCAGACTCCTGAAGAGGTTATCCGGCAGAATGAACGCGAAAGCCTCTTTATTGTCCTCAATTTTGCCAAAACGTTTTTTCAGGACACTTTGCTGACATCCGAAGAAGGGCAAAGTATTGGACTCAGCTATTTTCGTGAGCGCGGGTTTTCCAACCCTACCATCGAAGCGTTTGACTTAGGCTATAGCTTCGACCAGTGGGACGCGCTGCTGAAAGAGGCCACACAACGGGGGTATAATCGGGAATTACTCGAAAAAGCAGGACTCGTAATCAGTAAGGAAGGAACCGACGGAGGTGCTCAGAAACTGTTCGACCGCTTTCGAGGGCGGGTCATGTTCCCGATCCACAATGTCTCGGGGCGTGTGATTGCGTTCGGAGCCCGTATCCTGAAAGCCGATAAAAATCAGCCCAAGTACCTTAATTCGCCTGAAACCGAGGTTTACCATAAAAGCCAGGTCCTGTACGGTATTTTTCAGGCCAAACAGGCCATCAGGCAGGAAAACGTTTGCTTTCTTACCGAAGGGTATACCGATGTAATTTCGCTGCACCAGGCGGGTATCAAGAACGTTGTGGCCTCGTCGGGTACGTCGCTCACCATTGAACAGATCCGACTGATCAGCCGCTTTACGCCTAACGTCACGATATTATACGACGGGGATGCGGCCGGGATCAAGGCCGCTCTTCGTGGCCTGGACATGGTGCTGGAAGAAGGCCTGAACGTCAGTATTGTTACGTTCCCCAACGGCGAAGACCCGGATAGTTACGTCCGTCAGGTAGGTGCCGAATCGTTCAAAACCTACATCCGCGAGAATACCCACGATTTCATCCGTTTTAAAACGGACATGTTACTACGCGATGCCGGCGACAACCCTTTCAAACGCGCCGAAGTCATTTCGGAGATTGTAAGCAGCATCACGCGCATTCCTGACCCTCTTCAGCGGCAGGTTTTCTTCAGGACGACTGCCCAGCAGCTGCACGTTGACGAGCAAACGCTGATTTCTGAAAGCAACCGGCTGGTTAGAAAGCAGCAAGATCAGACGCAGAAAGAATATGACCGGCAGAAAGATCGACAAAGCCGGCAGCAAATACCGCCCGGCACATCAGCCGAACCGTCGCTCGACGATATCAATGCCTTACTAAACGAAGCCGGTGTTGAGCCTTCGTTTCGTGAAGAGGTGCCAATGCCGGATCAACGGCCGGCAGCCGAACGCAGTAAAGCTGTTCGAACCCCTATTTCGTACCAGGAGGAAGAATGCATCCGGCTGCTGATCAACCATGGTAACCGGGAGCTGGAGCCGGGGGTTACGCTCTGTCAATACGTGCTGAGTGAATTACATGAGGTCGACTTTCAAACCCCGCCCTACGACTTGATGCTGACCTTGTTTCGGGAGGCATATAGTCAGGGAAATATCCTGACGGCAACTGATTTTTTCTCTGTAGAGCGGGAGTCAGACATACAGCATCATGCTATTACTTTAACAACGCCCCGGTATGAGATCAGTGAGGGGTGGGTAAAACATGAAATCTATGTACCAACTGAAGAAGAAATAGGTATTTTAGCCGATGCTGCGTACCGCAACATACTACGTATTAAAAAAATGCTGGCAGAACAACGGATGGCTTCGCTTCAGCAGCAACTGCGGGAATCAGCCGGTAAAACTTCCGAGGAAACCGATCAGCTCCTGATTGAATATATGCACTTTAAACGTATTGATATGGAAATATCCAGTCTACTGGGAACGGTCATCTCAGGCTAAAAAGAAAAAGCCCCAACCCATAGGTGTGGGGCTTCCTTTATCATGGGGGAAGGTGAACACTAAGCTTGTGCTGCTGTGAACCGCATCAACTCATTGTCGATTTTGCGATTCAGCTCTTCCAGCAAGCGGGCATGCGACTGCAGTTGGCCAGGCTTGGATGGTTGAGCAGATCGACCGGGTTTCTGACCGGTCATATCAAGTAACAGCGTCATGAGTACGTCACTCATGTGCTGACGTAGAGCCGTAAGATTACGGAGACGTGTCCGGTTTGCCGTAGGCTGCCGCCGGGCCGAGGCCTGCAAGGTGTTGATCACTTCGGTCAGCTGAGAATAGCGCCGGTGGAACTCCTCAGTCGCTTTCACCCAATCCAGGATCACGTTTTGCATCTCTGCCGGTGTAGCTTCATAGCCAAACGTCGGCGTTTCATCTTGCTTCATCATACAAAAGTTCGCAAATGGTACTTGCTGATCGATGAACCAAAATAGTAGCCCCAAATCGTTAAAAACAACCCATTTTGTGTGAAATCACCATTTAGCCAGACGAAATCACCTAATTTAGGCGAACCGTATTTGGGTGATTTCACCCAAGGCTATGGTGATTTCATACGAACGGGGTTGCAAAAGAATCAGTTATGTAATTAGATTCATCCTCTATACCGAAAACTTGTCATGAATCAACCGACCAACGGCCAGGATGCCGAACGTAATACAACCGGCAAAAACTTTTCGATTCGACGTAAAGATTTCTCAATTCTGGTTGCTCAGTCTGAGTTATTCAACTGTGAAGTACTGAGTCAGTTGCTGAAAGAGCAGGGATACAATGTAGTAGGCCGGGCTGTTGAGATGGAAGATACATTACAGCAGATTCGGGTAAAACGACCCGAATGTGTAATCCTTGAATCAGAAATTTCAGGACGTCGAAGTTTCGATATTGTGGAGCAGATGCGAGAGTCAAATCAGCGCACTAAATTCATCTTGTACACCAGCAAACCTGATTTACGGCTGGTTGCCAATGCCATGCAGATGGGGTTCTTTGGCTTTTTATACGCCAGCGATGGCCTGGAGGAGCTTTATAAGTGCTTTCAGACAGTAAGTAACGGAGGATGTTACTATAGTAGCGGATTTATGGCGCTGCTTAAAAATTATGGTGTAGAAGTAATGGCTGAAAGCACCCGAAATGAATTAAACCGGCTATCCGATCGCGAACGGGAAGTACTGCGCATGGTCGCTAACGGCCATACTGCCAACGAAATAGCTGATCAATTAGGAATAAGTTACCGAACCGCCGTGAATCATAAAGCTAGAATCGCCCAAAAGCTTGAGTTAAAAAGCTGTAGGCAATTACCACGCTACGGAATATCGGTGAAAAATTACCTTTAGGCAAAGACAAGTGAGCCAGTCGACTCATCTGCGGATGTGGAGCGCTGGCTTCCTTGTAACCACTCTCGGAATTCCTGCATTCTGGCGCGGGGAACAACAATCTCGTGCCTGTCGGGAGTGTCAAGCCTTACAATATATTTGCCGTTTTCCCAGTAAGCGTAGTTCAAAACGGACCGTCTGTTAACGATATAATCGCGCTTAATGCGGAAGAAATTAAAGGGATCCAGCTCGGTCTCTAACTCATTGAGCGTTTTGTTAATTAAGTAACGCCCTTTCGACAATTCGGCGTAGTAATAACGTTCCTCAACGGTGAAGAAGTAAACATCCGTAACCGGGAAGTCTAATTCACCATGAGCGTTTCGCCCTTTAAGGTGAGCCGTATACGTACGGGATACCGCAGGTGCAGGTTCTGGGGGAGATAACTGAACCTGAGGAGTAATGGTACCAGCTGCTTTTTCTCTATCCTCGTCTTCCTGCCGACGACGCAAGTAGTCTGAGAATAAAGAAAGATTGGTTGCTGTGTAACCGATAAGAAGAACTGGTATTAAATACTTGAAGTAAACGCTAAAAGTAAACGTGTTGGCTATGTATTTATACCAGTAATTTGAAAATGAATAATCCGGAAATCGCTCCAGTAAAAACCGGATCGTTTGTGTAACAGGATTAAATACGAAGAATGCCAGGAGAATAACAGGTAGTAACCGCAATTCGTAACGACCAATAGCAGGCCAATTAGCCTCTACTGATTTTATCTTTAGTACAGAATGATATTTACTAAGTAAAGTCAAAAGTACATACAAAGTGCAAATTTCTGGAATGAGTAAGCTTCGAAGAAAGAGAGCTATATACTGCCATAGACCCCCTGCTTCACTTACCATTTTCATTTTTACGGGATAAGCAAGGGACCAGGCCATGGTCTCTACCAGGAGTAACACTATCATAAGGATAGCTATACTCTTAATAGGCTTCCGTAAATACGTTAAGTGTAGTTTCAACTCCTTCATTATCCCTTAGCATAAATCAGTACTAAGATAGTGGTAATATTTGACTATTTCGCCACCTCATATTGAGACTTTTTTGCGATTGATGCCCCTTCATTAAACAAAGACCTTTGTATTGTTCAAACGGCGCAACGGATGCGCCTTCACAAAGGAAACTAACATCAATCGTAAAGCTACAAAGTCTCATGAAAAAGCAATTCTCCATCAAGCCGGTTCAAAAGAACAACGTATCTGCTGCCAAGAAAGAAGCCCACAACCTGCTGAAGTTCCTTAAGCCTGGCGAGTGCTGCGAAGTGATGCCCTACTTCCACGGTCTGAATCGCGAAACCGTTTTCTCTCTCTAATCCATTTCACCCTGGGTATCGCCAAGGCCGGTTTATGTTCTGACGGCGCGATAGCCATTATGTCACAGGTCAAATTTATCAAATCGTAAAGCTACAAAGTCTCATGAAAAAGCAATTCTCTATCAAGCCGGTTCAAAAGAACAACGTATCTGCTGCCAAGAAAGAAGCCCACAACCTGCTGAAGTTCCTCAAGCCTGGCGAGTGCTGCGAAGTGATGCCCTACTTCCATGGCCTGAATCGCGAAACCGTTTTCTCTCTCTAATCCATTTCACCCTGGGTATCGCCAAGGCCGGTTTATGTTCTGACGGCGCGATAGCCATTATGTCACAGGTCAAACTTATCAAATCGTAAAGCTACAAAGTCTCATGAAAAAGCAATTCTCTATCAAGCCGGTCCAAAACCAAAAGAACACTGTTGCTTCTGCTGCCAAGAAAGAAGCCCACAACCTGCTGAAGTTCCTCAAGCCTGGCGAGTGCTGCGAGACCATGCCCTACTTCCATGGCCTGAACCGCGAAACCGTTTTCTCTCTTTAATTAACCTCATTTACATACGACCATGTCATCCGCATTACGTCTGTATAAGCAGGAATTGACTCGGTGCCGGGAAAACTTCGAGCAGATTGATCTGCAGAAGGAGCGGGGGTATCTGATGAAGTTTACCACTTTCTCAGCCAATATGGAAAACATCATGCCTTCCATCCCCCGCGGCCGTCACGAGGAGCTATTCCATGAGCTTCTGCTACAACAGGTGTTTACCATGTTTGATCATCGATGCTTTTCAGCCGGCGACCTGATCAAACTCCGGGGTGCGCATGAATGGGCCTTGCGGAAGGATAACCCCCGCATCTATTGCACGTATCATTTCGGGTCATACCGAATTCTAACCAGCTTATTGTTCCGGCGCGGTCTGGATTGTGTGCTGCTGGTTGGTAATAATACAAATCGTCATCAGGGCGACGATATACTGGCGCACATCGACGAATTGCGTCGACAGCGTAACTGCAAGAACTCGTTCCGGATTATTGAAGCGGGTCATCCGTCGGCCGGACTGTCGGTCCTGCGTGAGCTGAAAGCAGGAAAATCGCTGATCGTATTTGTGGATGGCAGCCCCGAAACGGCGCCGGAAGCAAACGAAACTGATAAATTTTTATCAGTCAAACTGGGGAGCCGGCGCGTGTGGACTCGTAAAGGAGTTGGTTACCTATCCCACGCAGCTGGTGTACCGATCGTACCGGTGGTAACGTATCGGCAACCCGATCTTTCAAATGTCTTACACTTCCTCGATCCAATACGTCCCATCCGAAACAGCGACCGGGAAATGTATTGCCAGGAAGCCATGCAACAGCTCTACGATGCACTCTGGTCGCAGTTAAACCAGAATCCAGGCCAGTGGGAAGGATGGAACTATATTCAGTCATTCCTTGAGCCGGAAGCACCCAAACAAACGTCGTCTGGAAAACGGCCTGAACATCCGACTTTCAATGAGGATCGCTACACCCTCTGCGATCTGGAGCAGGCACCGGTTCTGTTTGATCGACGACTCTATCAAACGTATGAAATCTCCGAGGATCTCCGGGATCTACTCTTAAATCTGAATGAAGTAGACTCGGTTGAAGGCCTTGTTGGCGAAGAAATGTTCGGCGAATTGGTTGAGATGGGAGTTCTTTGCTAATCGCTTTAACGTAAAAGCACCTCGTCGATGCATAGATGTATCAACGAGGTGCTTTTACGTTCTATGAAATAACAAAATGTTGGTAGCTTGCTCAAGCTCCGCTGCCTACTTCAATCTCGTCACCTGACTTGTTGTAGAACTTGAAGTTCACGATGCCAAGTGAGCTGTCTTTCACGAGTTTAACCCAGTTTCTGTATTTGACGTACCACTGGATTTGCCGGGAATAAAAGCCCTTAGTGAAGTAGGCATGCAGAAAAGGGTGGACCGCGATGGAGACGCCCCGCTCATTTTGCTTGGTCAGAATATAATCGAGATTGTTCTCGATCACATCTGTTACCAGCACACTAGCCTGAATAGTACCGGTACCTCCGCAGGTTGGGCAAACCTCGCGGGTGACAATGTTCATTTCGGGCCGAACCCGCTGACGCGTAATCTGCATCAGCCCAAACTTGGTCAGAGGAAGAATCGTAAATTTGGAGCGATCCGATTTCATTTCATCGCGCATGATATCCTGCAGGAGCTTTTTATTTTCCTGCCTCTTCATATCGATGAAATCGACTACGATTATACCGCCCATATCGCGCAGCCGGAGCTGGCGGGCAATTTCTTTGGCCGCTTCGCGGTTTACACTAATCGCGGTTGCCTCCTGGTCTTCTTCTGAATTTGATTTGTTCCCGCTGTTGACATCGATGACGTGCAGCGCTTCGGTGTGTTCAATAATCAGATAACCCCCACCGGGTAGGCTAACCGAACGCCCAAAGAGTGATTTGAGCTGTTTTTCAAGCCCAAGGGCTTCAAAC
This sequence comes from Fibrisoma montanum, assembly GCF_003583365.1. GTDB lineage: Bacteria > Bacteroidota > Bacteroidia > Cytophagales > Spirosomataceae > Fibrisoma > Fibrisoma montanum. The sequence continues at coordinate 320,256 of NZ_QXED01000001.1, read as the reverse complement.
ACTTTTGCTTTGCCGCTGTAGAGTTTTACAATTTTCTCTTTTTCCGGCGCAATCGTATGAATAAAATTTCTGATTTCGTCGAATGACTCCCGAGTATCGACCGTGATGCTGTCGAACGACTCGTTTAGCATATCGCGCAGGATGGATGATGCCCGATTCATCTCACCCAATACCCGGTCCCGGGGTTTCGCTTCCGTCAAAGCTTTAACAGCCTGCTCCCATTTGTCGAGGGAGTTCTGCAAATCCCGGTCGAGTTCCTCAACGTCTTTGCCCTGAGCGACCGTCCGGACAATGATGCCGAAATTTTGCGGCTTGATCGACGACATCAGCCGGATCAGGCGCGATCGTTCGGCACGATCGGTAATTTTTTTAGACAGGTTAACGCCGTCCGAGAACGGAACGAGAACCAAATAGCGACCAGCGATCGAAATATCGCAGGAAAGGCGTGGGCCTTTGGTTGAGATGGGTTCTTTGACCACCTGAACCAGAATCGGAGCATTTTTCGTCAGTACCTTATCGATTTTTCCGATTTTTTCGATCTCCGGCTCAAGTTTCATGCCGTTGAGCCGGCCGGTAGTGACGCGCTTGGCGATTACGTCTTTAATAAACTTGTTGAGCGAATTAACATTCGGTCCCAAGTCCTGATAGTGCAAAAAACCGTCTTTTTCGTGACCAACGTCTACGAAAGCCGCATTCAGGCCCGACGAAAGTTTTTTGACTGTTCCTAAGTACAGATCGCCAACGGTGAAGCTGCTGTCTAACTCTTCTTCGTGATACTCCAGCAATCTCTTGTTTTGCAAGAGTGCAATCCGATCACCTTTCTGAGTAGAACTGATAACTAATTCATTACTCACAAGATGAATCTACGGTTAAGATGACTGTATAAAAAGAAAGAAGCCACGTTCGGACCATTCAGACCGGCACGAGGCTTCCGCAAGATGAGTTTTCAGTTTATAGTTTTCAGTTTGAAGTTATCGGTCAGAACTCTATAACTGAAAACTGTAAACTACAGAACTGTAAACTATTTCTTTTTATGCCGGTTCTTTCTGAGCCGCTTTTTCCGCTTGTGGGTGGCAATTTTATGCCGCTTCCGTTTCTTACCGCAAGGCATTGTGTAAACGTATTTAAGTGGTTTAATAAGTGACGGCCAGCCACTCGGCAGGCCCTTTTTTGTTGGTTATACCAGTCATGATTTTAGGCTGAAACTGGCCTAAACCAGCCAGAGCAGCCGCAAACCATAACTGGTATACCGAAAACTACTGTAAGCGCTCCTCGTACTCGCGGATAGCCGCTAGTATCTGCGGATCTTTTTCCTGTTCTTTTACCTGCCCAAGCACCCGTAACGCTTCTACTTTCTGACCAGCCTCAGCCAGGCTGACGCCGAGATAGAACTGAGCTTTCCGGCTTGAGGGGTTAACCACCAGAATCTGGCGGAATCGTTCAATAGCTTTCTGGTATTGTCCCGAACGCATCGACAACAATCCCAGATTGAACAAGGCCAGTTCGTTGGTCGGATCCTGCTGCAACACTTCGCGCAGCAACATGATTCCCTGCATCGGCGTCTGGGTGTTGACGTACGTCATAGCCATGTTCGCCTTAGCAGCCAGCAAGTTAGAATTTTTTTCGAGCGCTTTCTGATAAAACTCCCGTGTTTTTTCGCCGAGACGTACCGTCTTGGCTTCGTCTACTGCGTACGTATACGCTTCAAAGTACTGGTCGCCGGCCCGCAGCAGGTTGCGTTCGTCGGGCTGAGCGGAGGCCAGCAGGCCAGCGTAATAAGCGGCACTATCGAAACGACTGGCTTCACGGAAAAAAGTGATTAACTGCTCACCGGCTGCCTGTTTGGCAGCGGCTTCTGAGGCCTGAAATCTGGCCCGTAGTCCCGCCACCTGCTTTTGTTGCTCAGGTGACAGCGACTGTTCATGGTTCATCGTTGAGTTCGGCGTCGCTGCATCCGTAGATTGGGATTTAGCGCCGTCTGTCTGACGTGACCCTGGCGTTTGCGACATATGGCCACCCGCTTCCGTCGCACTCAACTGCTTGTTTTCATCGCGCACGACAACCTTAGGCAGGGAATACAAACCTGCAGTAAGGGCCGAAGCCAGAACAACAACAAGAAGAATGGATTTATTCATGATGAAAATGCGTCGCAAACGTTACAGGGCTACGGCAGATTACTCAGCAGAGACTTTCGCCTTATCGCTGGTCTTTACCTGCTCAACGAAAATCTTAGCGGGCTTAAAGCTGGGAATATAATGCTCGTCGATTACCATGGCGGTATTCTTCGAGATATTGCGGGCTACTTTCTTGGCTCTTTTCTTGTTGATAAAGCTACCGAACCCTCGCACATAGATGTTCTCCCCCTCGGCCAACGAGTCCTTAACTACCGAAAAGAATGTTTCCAGAGTATGCGTTACTTCCGCCTTATCGATCCCGGTCTTATCGGCAATCTCTGCAATTACGTCTGCTTTCGTCACGACTTTTAAAACTTTAACGTTTACTATAATGTTGAAAAATCAGGTGTCCAAAATGGGAGCACAAAGGTAGAGCTTTCCGTTAAACTTTAAAAGTCATCTTGCTCAGTTTTCCTACCGGACAATACAAATTCTACTTTTACTTTGGATTGGCTATCAGACTCTAACCCTTCAGTAAAACCTGGTTTCGCCTATACGCTTGAACGTTGGTACGAACACCACAAGCGCGACCTTCCCTGGCGACACACCACTGACCCGTACCGAATCTGGCTTTCAGAAATTATTCTGCAACAGACTCGCGTTGTGCAGGGACGACCGTATTACGAACGATTTTTGGCCGCCTACCCAACCGTGTCGGACATGGCCCGGGCCGATGAGCGTGATGTGCTTCGGCTGTGGCAGGGCTTAGGCTATTACTCCAGAGCCCGGAATCTGCACCAGACCGCTCGTTATGTAACCACCCAACTGAATGGAAAGTTTCCCGAAACGTATGATGACTTGCTGAAAATGAAAGGGATAGGCTCGTATACGGCTGCCGCTGTCGCTTCGTTTGCCTTTGGGGAGCGGGTGCCGGTTGTGGATGGAAACGTGTACCGGGTACTGGCCCGGGTCTTTGGTATCACTGAGGATATTACAACCACTAAGGCCAAAAAAACCTTTGCGGGCCTGGCAGCGGAGCTTATTCAGTCGGCCGATAATCCGGCTACGTACAATCAGGCCATTATGGAGTTCGGTGCTATCCAATGCACACCGGTTGCGCCCGATTGTTTACTTTGTCCGCTTCAGCAGCAGTGCAACGCTTATCTGACCGGACGGCAGCAGCTATTGCCGGTCAAACGTAAGAAGGCACCCGTCCGGGAGCGGTACTTTACGTATATAGTATTCAGGCAGGACGAAAAGCTAGCCATGCGGGAACGAACAGCCCAGGATATCTGGCAGAATTTATACGAATTCCTGCTGATTGAAGATGAAGAACCGGCGGTGCCGTTAGCCAGATTGGTGCTGCCCGAGTCGGCAGCGGAACTCTTGCAAAACGGTGTTCCAACCGGGCCTCCCGTAGAATTGATGCAGTTGCTTTCGCACCAGCGGGTGCGTGCCTGGTTTTACGAGATTGAGGTGCCTGACCATCTAAATAGCCCCTTACCAACAGGCTTACAATGGTATTCTGCCGCCGAAATAGGGGGGCTGCCGAAGCCGGTTTTGATCACTAACTATTTGCAGCGATCACTTGGATAAGTAGTTTCATTTCAGTAACTTTATCCTCCTTAAGCCACCGTACATTTTAGACGATTTAAACACAATTTTAGCATGGCAAGCCTTAACAAAGTGATTTTAATTGGTAACGTAGGTAACGATCCGGAAGTCCGTTATTTTGATGGAGGAGGTGTAGTTGCCCGTTTCAGCGTTGCCACCAACGAACGTTATACCACACGCACCGGCGAGCAGGTTGAGCAGACGGAGTGGTTTCGCGTGGAGGTTTGGAATGAACAAGCCAAAACCGTTGAAAAATATCTGCGTAAGGGTCAGCAAATCTACGTTGAGGGACGTCTGCGTACTGAAACGTATACCGACCGTGATGGTAAAGAACGCTTTTCGCTGGGTGTTCGGGCTACTACCTTCCAGTTTCTGAGTAGTGGCCGTCCGGATGGCCAGGAGGAGTCGTATCAGCAGGCTCCGGCTGCGGCCGCTCAGCCTGAACGCCCGCGTCAGCAGGCTGCGCCCGCTCCTGCTCCACAACCCCAGCCTCAGCCGGCACCTCGTCAGCAAACGGCAACCCGCCAGCAACCAGCCAAGCGGGAGCCCGATCCGGTGTCGTTCGAAAGCAACAGTGGCGATGATGATTTACCATTCTAAGCCGCTGGGGCAATTGTTGAACCTGATTTAAGTTGCATGGACCTTAGTGATCCTCTTCCTCGAAAGGTGCTCCTGGCTGGCGACGGCTGGGGCACCTATTTTGATTTATATGCCCCCTACGTGGCATTGATTCTCTTGCTGATGACGCTGGCCGGGTTAGTGTCGGCATCGGAAGCTGCTTTCTTTTCGCTCTCGCCCGAAGAGCGGGGCCGTTGCCGGGATAGTGACCGGGTAGACTACCAGCGCATATCCACCTTGCTCGACCGTCCGAAACGGTTACTGGCTTCGCTGGTTATCTTTAACAACCTGCTGAACATTGCCATCGTCGTTATGGTAACGTATCTGACCTGGGAGTTTTCTCAGGCTACGCACGCATCAGTTGGGTTGCTGGTGGGCGTTACGCTGCTGACGACGATTGCCATTGTCCTGTTCGGCGAAATAATTCCTAAAGTGTATGCCAGCCAGAACAACCTGACCGTGGCCCGTCGAACGGCACCGCTCGCTCAGATAGGTTTGTTCGTATTTCTGCCGTTGTCCAAGCTGCTCGTAACGCTCAGTAATCAGGTCGATAAGCGCATACAACGCCGTGGGTACCGGCTTTCGGCCGAAGAACTGAGCCAGGCCGTCGAATTAACGGGTACTGACGCCACCTCCGAAGAGCGTGAAATCCTCAAAGGCATCGTTAACTTCAGTAACCTGACCGCCCGTCAGGTTATGCGGGCCCGGCTCGATATTTCGGCCGTAGCGGATGATCTGTCGTTTTCGGAACTGATGGCGCAAATCAATGCGTCGGGTTACTCGCGGGTGCCGGTTTACCATGAATCGCTGGACCAGGTGGAGGGGATTCTGTACATTAAAGACCTCCTGCCGCATCTGCACGACGATGATGCATTCCGCTGGCAAACGTTGCTGCGCCCCGTGTTTTTCATTCCGGAAACCAAAAAAGTAGACGACCTGCTCCAGGATTTTCAGAAACGGCGGGTCCACATGGCCATTGTGGTGGACGAATACGGTGGCACACGCGGACTCGTAACGCTGGAGGATATCATTGAAGAAATTTTCGGCGACATCAACGATGAGTTTGATGAAGAAGATCCGGAAGGGTATCGACGCGAAGATGAACGTACGGTGGTGTTTGAAGGTAAAGTTTCCCTGACCGACGTGTGCCGAATCCTGAATGTAGACGCCAGTACGTTCGAGGAGATTCGGGGCGACAGCGAATCGCTGGGCGGGCTGCTGCTCGAGTTGTTCAGCCGGTTACCCAAAGCCGGTGAGGAGGTAACCAGCGCCGGCTTTACGTTCCTTGTGCTATCGGCCGATGATAAGCGAATCAACGAAGTGCGGGTCACGAAAATCGTCGATTCAGTGCCGAATCAATAGCCGCTGGCTGTAGCGCTGGTTATTCCATTGACAGTACAGTATGTATAACCCATCAGCCAGACCCGGCGGTAAGCTTACGGTTTGTGGCTGATCAGCCCGTACTTCGGGAGCCTGCTGCCAGACTGTACGGCCGTTAGCGTCGGTTAACATTAAGGTCCAGGTGCCGCTTCGGGGTAACTGAACGGTTAACGACGTACCGTCGCTGGGGTTGGGAAATACCAGGGGTTTTGGTAACAATTCGTCAGGTGTAGCCAATACGAGCGGAGTGCTGTACTGCACCGAACCATCGGGTAGTTCCAGCCGAATCCGGTAGATACGGCTGCCGGACTCCGCAAGCGGCTCCGCAAATGAATACAAATGTGATAACTGCCCGTCGATGGTAGCCTCTACGCGCCCGATGGTTTGGAACGACCCCGACTGTTCCTGTCGCTCAACAAAAAAACGACTGCCGGCGGGTTCGTGGGTAGTAAGCCAGTGGACACGTGACAAAGCGCTATCCTGTTCCATTTGCTGATCAACGAAATACCGCATTGATTTTCCCGCCCCTGAAACGCGAAACGGAGCCGATGGATTTCCGGCAAGTATGGCCGGACTGGTTGCCACGACACGAAGCCGGTACGTGCCCGCGCTTAACGTATCGGGTAGCTTAACTTCGACAGGATTGAATCCCTGACCGTGTCCAACGTCCGTTACGTACCAGCCCCGTTCGTTGAGCAACTGAACAGATACAGTAGGGGAGGTTTCGAAAGCGGTCGAGGTAAAGGGAACACGCAGGGTTTGTCCGGCGGTAATCTCAGTCGGCACCAGACCCGTCTGGATAAACTGATGGGGTTGCTGAGGCTGTGATCGGCTGAAGAACGTATCGCTCAGGCTGTTGTTCCAGGCGCCAGCAAATATGGACAGGCCCTGAACACCATTCGGTACGTTTTCGAAATGACCGTGCGCAGGACGGGGCGACTGGATGGTGTCGGTGTCGGGGCCAGCCCACACATTGTTGTTGGGTTTGTTTATCAACGAATCCTGTGCAGCCCGGATGGCCTGATCAGGGGACGGCCCGGCCGGCGTAATGGAGCAGCGGGAAATAACCCAGGTCAGGCCGGTTGCAAAGTCGGCCCGGCTATAATCGATCAGCTCCTGCACCGACCGGCAGTAGTTATCTTTGGTTGTATGCAGCGGCACCGCATCAGACTCACCATGATGCCACAGCACCGCCCGGATGCCAAACGTACTATGGTAGTACTGCAGCGCATTTCGCAGGTTGGTATAAGGCTGTAGAAACGGCCAGTACGTACTGTTAAAGATATTTTTGGCGGGCATGCCCCTGGCTGTGGCGCTCCAGTTATCAGCCACTGTAGCCGGGATAGCCACGTTGAAAAAAGCTACCGGTATGTGGAAGCGGTCGGCAATCCGGTCGCCAAGTTCGCCCCAGCACCAGGCCGTCTCGCCGGTCGGAAAGATCAGGTTAGTTGCGTCAAGCTGAGAGAAAACAGGGGCCGGAAACGGCTTGTCCGACGATTCCAATACGTCGTTTTTATTCCAGAACCGGTTCCACGCATTGAATGATACTACCCGGTCGGATGCTCCCTTAGCCCCAAGGTTGGGCAGCCCCATTGCATTCGACTGGCCGGCAATCAGAAACACTTCGCCGATTCCCACGCGTGATACCGTTGCCTGGCTTACGGGGCTGTTGGCCCGAACGCCCCGTACCTCCAGCCGAAACAAGCCTGCGGGGGCTGTAATACTACCCTGGTACAGACCGTTCCGGGGAGCGTTTTGAACTTCAATCCAGTCGGTTGGGCGAGACGTTGACGAAGTGATCGGAACAAGTCGGGCCTCAACCCGGTCAACAGGGACAGTAAACGTACCGGCAATGAAAAGCGGAGCCGAATTTTGCTGGTTGCGCTGAACGACCATCTGCGGAACAGGATACGAAATGGTGAGTTGTCCAGACGCCGGTCTTATGAAAAGAAAGCAACAACAAACGAAGAGTAACGGTTTAAACAGACAGGACATTATCAAATTACAGAACCAACCAGCCCCAAAGGTAACGCTTTCCCGGCAGTTAAGCCGTTAAAGAATTCATCAAATGGTAGTTAACAAACAGATTGCGGGGCAGCCGAACAGGACGGTAGAGCTGTTGGCCAGGGTAAGCTATGTCGCCAAAGCCCTCTTCTACGGCAGTATTGCCACGTTTATATTCCGCTACAGGACAGGGCTAAGCGCGCCTGAGCCGAACCGGGATGAGGTGCTGAAACAATTGACGGATAACCCATTTGGTAAGATTCTTATCGCATTGATCATTGTCGCGCTGGCCGGTCATACGCTGTGGCGGCTGTACGAAATCTGGAACGACCCGTATAAAAAAGGCAAAGGAATAGGGGGCTGGTTATACCGACTCAACTACCTGATGAGCGCCATAACCTACGCATCGCTTGGGGTTACGGCTTTTAAGCTGTTAGTAACGAACGAGAAGGGTGAGGAAGACGGGAAAAAAATATGGGTGGCCAAACTGCTGCAATTCCAGGGGGGCGACTGGCTGGTGATGCTGGTCGGTGGGGTTATACTGATCTGGGCCGGTATGCAGGTGTACAAAGCCGTGGCCGGTAACGTATACAAAGCCCTGAAAATTGATCACCTGTCTGGGTTCTGGAAGGTGGTGCTGCGAGTAAGCAGCCTGGCCGGCTTCCTGACCGTGGGCGGGATCTTGGGCGGTGTAGGCTGGTATCTGATCAAAGGAGCGTGGATTGAGGACCCGGATTGGGTAAAAAACATGGATGACCTCATTATGGCGCTTCGGGCCGTTCCGGGTGGTTCGTGGCTACAACTGGTCACGGCTGTAGGGCTGGTGCTGATGGCGTTGTTTATGCTGGCCATGGCGCGTTACTTTCCCGTCAAAACAGCCGAGTAACGAGTCGATATCACACCCAGAGCCCCCGGCCGTGGTTGTAGTCGGCGCTCACGCGGCCGATTGCCGTCCGTGAATGGGTGAGCAATCCTTTCTTCCTGAGCTGCCGAAACCGCCATTTTTCAAGTAGTGACAGGCGTCCGTCCACCACGGCTCCAAAAACAAGCAGGCGTTCCAGTCCGCGACGTACTTCGGGGGGGGCCTGTTTCAGGCGGTCGGTAAATTCGCCGGGGTGGGGGGTACCGGCGCGGAGATTGAACCGGTCGAGCAGGGTTTCCGTAAGCAGAAAATGGGCGTAATTGTACTGTCGTTTCAATACGGCGATGTACTGCAGCGCATCCAGAATCATGGACCTGAACTGCTCGTTCTTCCCCAGTTCATCGTAGAGTTCGCCCACAAATTCGCGGATCGTGCTGGGGGCCATAATCCGAATCTGGGCTTCGTGTACAACCTGCCAGGAAGCATAGGCATTCCAGAACGCGTAGATAGGCAGGCCAATCAGGTCGATAACTGGCTGAACAACCCGGCTGAACAGGCGGCTCACGGCATAGCGCAGTGCCTGAGTACTGAGCACCGCTTTCAGAATATTCAGCAGAAAGAACGTTGCCAGTCCCCAGCGGGGCAGATTCAGATAGGGGTCAATGCCCATCCTTGGCACTACCCGGGTGGTGCGCCGACGGCGGTGCGACGCCAGAGCGATGTCTTTAAGGTGGTGATCGTAGCGGGCATCATGAGCGCGGGGAAACTGACAGGCGGCCATGATGAGTTTTGTAGCCCGAAGATTTACGGCGAGCAATATGCTGACTTCCAGATAAACCAGTATCAGTCCGTAGAGCAGCGCCGTGATAGGAAGAGCGTAGCTTTGCCCAAAAAAAGACAACGGAATCTCCACAAACAGTTCGGGCCAGCCATACTGAGGCACATACATCAGAACTACGCCCAGTACGCCAACAAGCGCGGCAATGATCAGCGTTTGCCGTCGGACGTGCCGGATAACGCGAAGTTCGGCTTCACTCAGTACGTAGGGTTCGTCGTGCGGATGAGGGTTGTTGAGGGCCTGCCGCAGATAACGTAACGCCAGATGGTCGAGCGGGCCACGGTTTTCATTCGGAGGCAGGGTTGACATAGCTGGCAGAGACAGTGGAACTATCTCCACAACTAAAAAAAGGGGGTTCTTGTTAGTAATTTCATACGATAGCACGACCACCCGGCCGATCAGCCCGACGTACATAGTAAATCCCTTTCGCGAGCTACTTTAGTCATTGAAAACTCCGAAAACTATGGGCGCATTTCGTTTTGTTGTTGGGTGTTTGCTGGCCACACAGGTTGCTGCCCAGACAGTTGCACCGTCCAAACCTGCTCAGCAACAGGTTAAGGATGAGATGGCGGTAGTAACGCAGCGATTCCTCCAGCTGCTCACACCGGAGCAGCGGGCGCAGGCCACCTATCCGTTCGATAACGAGGAGCGGTTCAACTGGCATTTTGTACCGCGCAACCGCAAAGGACTGCCCCTCAAACAGATGAATGAGGAGCAGCGTAAAGCCGCTATGACGTTGCTGAAAACCGGTCTGAGCGATCAGGGATACGACAAAGCGACTGCCATTATGGACCTGGAGAACGTACTGCGGGTGGTGGAAAATCGCCCGCCGAATGATACATACCGCGACCCGGAGAATTATTCGTTCACTGTTTTTGGCGAACCCGGCAGTCGTGATCCGTGGAGCTGGCGTATTGAAGGGCATCATATTTCGCTGCAATTTCTGTCGCTGACCGGGCGGGTGCTGGCACAAACGCCTACCTTCTTCGGCAGTAATCCGGGTGAAGTGCGGGCCGATGTGCCCCAGAAAGGGAAACGGGTGCTGAAACAGGAAACCGATCTGGCTTTCGCATTGCTGAAAACACTCACGGACAGCCAGCGCAAACAGGCGGTCATCGGCACCGTAGCGTACCCTGAAATCATTACCAGCAACAAGCGCAAGGCGTCGCTCGAAAAAATGGAAGGCCTGACGCTAAACGAAATGAGCGCCGAGCAGCGGAAGCTCTTTCTGGAGCTCCTGCAGGTGTACCTCAACAACTACCGCATTACGCTGGCCCGACAGCAGTTTACCCGCCTGGAAAAAGCCGGTCTGGATAAGCTGCGCTTCGCCTGGGCGGGCGACCTGACGCCGGAACTGGGCGAAGGCAAAGGCTGGTACTACCGCATCCACGGCCCTACGATCCTGATCGAGTACGATAACACGCAAACCAATGCTAACCACATCCATACGGTCGTGCGTGATCTGACCAACGATTTTGGAGAAGACCTGCTCCGCGAACACTACGAGAGTCAGCACAAGACAAAGTGAGCCGCGAACAAGGCGCTGCGTAGTTTTAAGTTTTTTTAAGTCACTCGATTAGCTGTTTCTTTGTATCTTGTCAGAATAAACACCGACGGACCGGCGCGGTTATCAAATCAACGTCATGCTTCCATCTCCGAGGCCGGCCTGTTTTACTCTTTATATGAAGAAACTCCTTTTATGTGCGTCGGTCTGCCTGCTGTCGCTGGCGGCTTCGGCGCAGGATACCCAACAGTGGTATCACCGCGATCCAAAAACGGATAATATACCGGGTATCGCTACTGAACGGACATACCGCGAACTCCTCAAAGACCGTAAGCCAACGCCTGTTGTGGTTGCCGTGATCGACGGCGGGATCGATTCCACTCATGAAGATCTGCGCCGGGTGCTGTGGGTCAATCCAAAAGAAATCCCGGGCAACGGCAAAGACGACGATAAGAACGGCTACGTGGATGATATTCACGGCTGGAATTTTATTGGTGGCAAAGACGGTCGGAATGTCCACCACGAAACGGCGGAAGTAACCCGGCTGTACAAAAAGCTACGTCCTCAGTACGAAGGCAAGAACCGGGCTTCGCTTAAGCCGGATCAGCAGAAAGAATACGATCTGTACGTCAAAACTAAAGGCGAAGTCGAATCGAAACGGCTCGAATACCAGACCCAGTACCAGGGTATCAAGCAGTTTTACGATCAGTACACGACGATTGTTGATGAACTGAAAACTTCCGTCCAGAAAAAGAATCTCGACACCACCGATCTGCGGCAGGCGGCTTCATCGTCGCGGCAGGCGGGCGCGATCTACCGGGTGCTGAAACAGCAGGATGTAGCCGATACCGACGCCATGAAAGGGCAACTGGACAAGATTCTGGATGAACTGAAAGCCCGCGCCGAATACGCCTACAATCCGGATTTCGACGGCCGGGCCGTCGTTGGCGACCAGCCTGAGAACGTGAACGAGCGGAATTACGGAAACGCCGACATCATGGGCCCTGATCCTTTTCACGGTACGCACGTAGCCGGAATCATCGGCGCTGATCGTACGAACTCGCTGGGTATTCAGGGGGTGTCGGATGCCGTTCAGATCATGGGCGTACGGGCCGTACCCGACGGTGATGAGCGCGATAAGGACGTGGCCAACGCCATCCGGTACGCCGTCGACAACGGAGCCCAGATCATCAACATGAGCTTCGGCAAGGATTACTCGCCCCAGCGCCAGGCCGTTGAGGAGGCCGAGCGATATGCACTGTCAAAAGGGGTGCTGCTGGTCCACGCAGCTGGTAACGACGGCAAAAACCTCGATACTACTGCGAGTTACCCGGCCGATAAATTCATCGATGGTAAAGAGATTCCGAACATGATTACGGTTGGCGCCAGCAGCAGCTCGACCGGCGACGAACTGGCCGCCAGTTTTTCCAACTACGGCAAAGGCTCAGTTGATGTGTTTGCTCCGGGTAAGACCATCTACTCGACCGTTCCCGGTAGCCAGTATCAGAACAGCGACGGCACGAGCATGGCTGCACCCGTGGTAGCCGGCGTTGCGGCAGTACTGAAGTCGTACTTTCCCAAGTTAACCTACGCGGATTTGAAGCGAATCATCGTGCAGTCGGCGGTTCCGTACAAAACGCAGGTGAAAAAGCCGGAAAGCAACGAAACTGTCGACTTTTCAACGCTGTCGAAGACGGGCGGGGTCGTGAACCTGTACGAAGCCGTAAAACTGGCGCTGGCTCAGGAAGGCGACAAAGCTAAGTAGAAGAATTTAAGTGCATTACCGGACCGTTTGCCGTTTTTTGAAACGGTGAACGGTCCGTTTGCGTTTATGATACTGGAGCGGGCAGCAGTCTTGCCCAATGAATATTGAGAATATTACTTTATGCCTAAAGCGTTTCGATTTGAATTAAATACACCTGTAATTGATGACCGTCCGGTTTTTGTGTCCGGTAATTTCTGCGACTGGGCACCTACTCCTGAGTTATTTCAGATGCAATCGATTGGACCGGGTGAGTACGTTCTCGACTGGCCTGCCGAGGTGCCATTGCCCGAGGAACTGGAATACAAATACAACAAAGGCGATTGGTCGCACGTCGAGCTGGGAGCGTCCGGCGGGGGTGTTCCCAATCGCATCAGCATTCGTGATCAGCACATTGAGCGCAATCACGTACCTCACTGGCGCTGGTATGGTCAGCCGTTTAATCCTGAGCACAAGCCCAAATTAATAAGCGACGATTTCCAACTTCCGCAGCTCAACACTACCCGCCGGGTGAATGTGCTGCTTCCGCACGACTACGAGGCTAATCCTGAAAAGCGGTATCCTGTGTTGTATATGCACGATGGTCAGAACCTGATTGGCGAGGGAACCGGATTCGGAAGCTGGAACGTAGACGAGAAAATGGCTGTACTGGCCGCCCGCGGTCACCACGAGGTCATTCTGGTGACCATCGATCATGGTGCCGAAGAGCGTATTCGCGAATACACGCTGGGGCGAACGAAAGTTGGGGATGGCCGTGGGCACCGCTACCTGCAATTCATTACGCAGACGCTCAAACCCTTCATCGACGATACCTTTCGAACGCTGCCCGAACCGGGCTGCACGGGCATCGGCGGCAGTTCGCTGGGAGGACTGATCAGCATTTATGCCGGTCTGATTTTCCCTGATGTGTTCGGACGGCTTATGGTTTTTTCGCCGGCGCTCTGGACAACTCCAAAGATCTACTTCGACGCGATTAAGTTTGAAACCACCGTACCGATGAAAATCTACGCCTACGGGGGCGAGGCTGAATCGGCCTTTATGGTGCCTAACATCAAGCGGTTCGAAAACGCCCTGGTCAAACAGAAATACGGCGGCCATCCCATCGAGTTACAGGTGTCGGTCGATCCGCTCGGCGAGCACAACGAAGAAACCTGGGGGAAAGAATTTCCCAAAGCGCTGGAGTGGTTGTATTATTAAACAATTTGGCTTAGTCAACGCAGCGGAACAGCGTCCGGTTACCGGTGCGATTATGCCGCGTCAACAGCGTTATTCGGCCGGATGTCTGTTCCGTCAGGGTTATAATCAATTATGAAAATCACTGTAGTTTCCCGGCAAAGTCGGTCAGAGGCCCATATTGTGCCCATCGTTCAGTCCGATACATTAGCAGATACGTTAGCGACACTGGCCGAGACAACCGGCGTTCCGGCTGCGGTTTTGCAAACCGATTTCAAGGCCAATGCCAAAGATGTCCTTCCGCTGTATCACCCTGATGGCCGGAAAACGTACCTGCTCGGACTTGGTAAAGCGCCGGGTTCGATAGACTGGCTGAAAACATTCCGTGAGTTCAGCTTCCGGCAGAAAGACCGGCTGCCGCCGTCGGTCAGTGTGGATCTGACCCGTTTTGGGGCCGCGGTAGTCGAAGACGTACTGCTTGGTATTCGCGGGGGTGGCTACGACCTGCGGTTGTACCAGACCGACAAAGCTGAGGGCCCGGTTTTTTATGCCGAAACCGGCGAACTTACCGTACTGGTTGCAGACGATCAACAGGCAGCGGCCGAAGAGGCCCTGCGTCGGGCGGAGGCCATGGCCGAAACCCAGCGCGAAATCCTCAACCTGATGAATGCGCCGTCGAACTACGTCAATCCGCAAACCCTGGCGGAGTGGGCCGTCGCATCGGGTGAGCGGTATGGTTATTCGGTTACCGTATTTGACAAGGACGAGATGGAGCGGCAGGGCTTGCAGGCCGTACTGAGTGTAAATCGGGGCAGCGACCTGCCGCCCCGGTTCATCATCGCCGAATACAAACCGGTCGGCGAAGGACTCAGAAAAGTAGGACTTGTCGGTAAGGGCATTACGTTCGACACGGGCGGTATTTCCATCAAGCAGTCGGCCAATATGCACCTCATGAAGAGTGACATGGGCGGGGCCGCGGCCGTACTGGGAACGCTCGAAGTCGCTGCGAAGCTGCAACTGCCTGTGCATCTGATCGGGATTGTACCCACCACCGAAAACATGGTTGATGGGCGGGCCACCAAACCGGGCGACGTAGTGGGGTCGTACAGCGGAAAAACCATCGAAATCATCGACACCGACGCCGAAGGGCGGGTTATTCTGGCCGATGGGTTAAGCTACATGGTGCGGAACTACCAGCCCGACGTTCTGATCGATCTGGCTACGCTGACCGGTAGTGTCATTGCTACGCTGGGATACCACGCGGCCGGCCTGTTCACGCAGAACGACGACCTGGCCGCTGACCTGCTGACCTCCGCCGATAAGACCGGCGAACGGCTCTGGCGTCTTCCAATCTGGGATATGTACAGGGAAGATATTAAGTCGGACGTAGCCGATGTCAAAAATTACAGCGGCAAACCGCTGGCCGGGGCGATCACCGCGGCCAAGTTTCTGGAAGTGTTTACGGATGAGCATCCAGCCTGGGCACACCTCGATATTGCCGGGACGGCCTTTGCCGACACCGAGTTTGGTTCGCAGAAAAATGCCACAGGATATGGAATCCGCCTGCTGATTGACTACCTGCGGAGTTAATTTGTATATTCCCAACCTTAACCCCGATTGTTCATGAGCCAACTGTCATTCCTGTGCATTGCGACGTATTTCAAAGGCGAAGCGTTCCTAAGAACCTGCAAAGAACTCGGCAATACGGTTTATCTGCTGACGTACGAAAAACTGCGCGATAGCCCGTGGCCGTTCGAGTCCATTGATGAAACCTTCTACCTGCCGGCGCAAAGCAATTCGAGTGAGAACCTGGACCGCATGATTCAGGGTTTGGCGCACGTAATGCGATCGCGGAAAATCGACCGGGTTATTGCGCTGGATGATTTTGACGTAGAGAAAGGCGCGCTGATCCGGGAGGTGTTCCGGGTGCCGGGCATGGGTCAGACTACATCGCGCTACTTTCGCGATAAATTAGCCATGCGGCTCCGGGCGCAGAAAGCCGGGATTCGGATTCCGCGGTTCAGCCCCCTGTTCCACGACGAAAGCATTACGGACTACCTGCGCACGACCGATTCGCCCTGGGTAATCAAGCCCCGCACGGAGGCCTCGGCTACGGGCATTCGCAAAGTTCATTCGCTGGAGGAGGCCTGGCAGGTTATTCACTCGCTGGGCGATCTACGGCACAACTACCTGATTGAAGAATTCAAGCCGGGCCGGGTTTACCACGTCGATGCGCTGTCGGTCGATAGCAAATCGGTGTTCACGCGGGCCAGTCAGTACCTGGCGACGCCGATGGAGGTGGCACACGGGGGCGGTATCTTCCGAACCATGGTATTGCCCTTTGATAGCCCTGAAACCACGGCGCTGCGTAGCATCAACGATCAGGTGATGGCTGCCTTTGGCATGCGTCACAGCGCGTCGCATTCCGAATACATCCGCTGCGATCACGATGGTGAATTGTATTTCCTCGAAACGGCCTCGCGAGTCGGGGGGGCGCACATTGCCGAGATGGTCGAAGCGGCTTCGGGAATAAACCTATGGCGGGAATGGGCGCGGCTCGAAACGGCCCTCGCTTTAGACCAGCCGTATCAGTTGCCCGAAGAACAGCACAACTACGCCGGCCTGATCGTGTCGCTGGCGCGGCAGCAGTGGCCCGACCAGAGCCTGTTTGCTGATCCGGAAATCTGGTGGCGTATCAACAAGGAGTACCACGTAGGGCTTATCGTGCAATCGGCGGAGCAGGCGCGGGTGCTGCACTTGCTGGATGACTATATGCAGCGGATTTACACAGAATTCCACGCATCGGCCCCCGTACCCGAACGGCCTACGAATTAATCGGCGCGTCATCAAGTTGCCCCGTTTTCAGGAAACTACCCCGGCTGTTTTGCTGTTAGCCTAAAGAATAAGCCAACCGCTTCGGCGGTGTATTGCAACGTGACAGAAAACAAGCCCGTTGATCATCAGCCTGCCGTGTCCCCTACGGGTCTCACGGATGTAGAACTTACCGGCTATGAGCAGATTGAAGTGCTCGGTGCCCGCGAACATAACCTGAAAAACATTGACGTAACGATTCCCCGCAACAAGCTGGTGGTCGTGACAGGAATTAGCGGCAGCGGCAAATCGTCGCTGGCGTTCGATACTATCTACGCCGAAGGCCAACGGCGCTATATGGAGAGCTTCTCGGCCTACGCCCGTTCGTTCATCGGCGACATGGAGCGCCCTGATGTGGATAAAATCAACGGTCTGAGTCCGGTGATTTCCATCGAGCAGAAAACGACTTCTAAAAACCCCCGCTCAACGGTCGGCACCACAACGGAAATCTACGACTTTCTGCGGCTGCTCTACGCCCGCGCCGGCGAAGCGTTTTCGTACGTAACGGGCCGGAAGATGGAACGGCAGTCGCAGGACCAGATCATCGACACCATCCTGCAGCAATACGCCGGGCAGAAAATGACCCTGCTGGCTCCGGTTGTCAAAGGACGCAAAGGCCACTACCGGGAGTTGTTCGTGCAGATTGCCAAAACCGGCTACACCAAAGTTCGCGTGGACGGCGTGGTGCAGGACATCGTGCCGAAAATGCAACTCGACCGCTACAAAATTCACGACATCGAGATCGTGATCGACCGGATCGTACCGAAACCCGACGATCGCTATCGGCTGAGCCAGTCGGTGCAAACGGCCCTGAAGCAGGGTAAAGGAGCGATGCAGGCACTCGACCAGGAGGGCCAGCTGATTTACTTCTCGCAGAACCTGATGGACCCGGAGTCGGGCATCAGCTACGATGAGCCGTCGCCAAACACGTTCTCGTTTAACTCGCCCTACGGTGCCTGCCCGGTTTGTAACGGGCTCGGTTCCATCGAAGAAATCACGGAAGAATCGGTTATCCCGGACAAAAAGCTGAGCGTCAGCCGGGGGGCTATCGCTCCGCTGGGCGAATACCGGGAACTTTGGTTCTTTAAGGAGATCGAAGTCATTCTGAAAAAATACAAGCTCAGCCTGACCACACCGGTCGAAAAGTACCCGGCTGATCTGCTCCACGCCCTGATGTACGGAACCGACGAGGAAGCGGCCGTACCGTCGAAGAAATACCCCGGTGAGGACTACTACAGCTTTAAATTCGAGGGAATCGTCAACTTTCTGAAGCGCCAGCAGGAAAACGGTACCGACAAAATTCAGGATTGGCTCAAAGACTTCATGGTGGTAAAAACCTGCCCGGAGTGTAATGGAGCCCGGCTGAAAAAGGAGTCGCTGTATTTCCGCATCGACGGCAAGAACATCTCCGAACTCGCGCAGATGGACATTTCGGAGCTGTCGGCCTGGTTCGACGGACTGGAAAGCCGGCTGTCGGAACGGCAGAACGTAATTGGCAAGGAGGTACTCAAGGAAATTCGGAAACGGATCGGGTTCCTGCTCGACATTGGTCTGGATTACCTCACCCTCGACCGACCGCTACGTACGCTGTCGGGTGGAGAAGCGCAACGCATTCGGCTGGCCACCCAGATCGGTACGCAATTGGTTGGTGTACTGTACATCATGGACGAGCCAAGTATCGGGCTGCACCAGCGCGACAACGTAAAACTGATCGACTCGCTGAAGAACCTGCGCGATCTGGGCAATACGGTCCTGGTGGTGGAACACGACAAGGACATGATGCTCGAATCGGACTACATTCTGGACATTGGACCGGGTGCTGGTCGGCACGGTGGTCAGGTTGTCGGAATCGGTACTCCGGACGAGTTTCTGCAGAACGGCAGCACGACCGCCGATTACCTCAGCGGCCGGCGGGCCATCGAAATCCCCGCCGAACGACGGAAAGGCAGCGGCAAGTTCCTGATTATTAAAGGCGCAACCGGGCATAACCTCAAGAACGTTACGTTGAAATTGCCGCTGGGGAAAATGGTGACGATTACGGGCGTATCGGGTAGCGGCAAGTCGTCGCTGATTCACGAAACGCTGTTTCCGATTCTGAACCGGCATTTCTACAAGTCGAAGCGGGAGCCGCTGGCGTTCAAGTCGGTGGAGGGTCTGGAGCACCTGGATAAGGTGATTGAAGTCGATCAGTCGCCGATTGGTCGGACGCCCCGCTCGAACCCCGCTACGTATACGGGCATGTTTTCGGAGATCCGGACGCTGTTTGCCGAACTGCCCGAAGCCAAGATTCGGGGGTACAAACCCGGCCGTTTCTCGTTCAACGTGAAAGGAGGCCGCTGCGAAGACTGCGAAGGCGCGGGGATGAAAAAGATCGAGATGGAGTTCCTGCCCGATGTCCATGTCGTTTGCGAGACCTGCAAAGGCAAACGCTTCAACCGCGAAACGCTCGAAGTACGGTTTAAAGGTAAATCCATCGCCGACGTACTGGACATGACCGTTGAGCAGGCATTAGAGTTCTTCGCCAGCCAGCCGAAGATTCTGCGTAAGGTAACCACACTGAACGACGTCGGGCTGGGCTACATTACGCTGGGTCAGCACGCTACTACGTTGTCGGGTGGGGAAGCGCAGCGCGTCAAGCTGGCCGAAGAACTGTCGAAAAAAGATACCGGCAAAACGCTTTACATTCTGGACGAGCCGACAACGGGGCTCCACTTCCAGGATATTTCGCACCTGCTCGACGTCCTGAATAAGCTGGCCGATAAGGGCAACACGGTCCTGATCATCGAGCACAATCTGGACGTAATCAAAGTGTCCGATCACCTGATCGACCTTGGTCCGGAAGGCGGCAACAAAGGTGGGAAAATCATCGCCGAAGGAACGCCGGAAAAGGTAGCCGAGGTGAAGAGCAGTTATACCGGAAAGTTCCTTAAAATGGAATTGGACGCGGCTCAGCCGCAAAATTCGCTACCTTAGCCGGTCAGTACTGTCTGCTAAGGTTTATGCGTAACCCCTTTTTTTACATTCTTCTGCTGGTGCTGGTCGTCCTTGATGGCTGGCTCTTATCACACCCCAATCTGATTGGTCAGGCTGGGGTGTTTTTCTTTGATTACACGTATCTCGAAACATTCCCGCGCGCGCTCGGAACCGTGTCTATCGTCGTCGGTGCGGCTCTGTTGCTAAGCTGGATTGTCAGCCGGGTTGGCCGTCCGCTCAATATCATATTGATGGCCGTTCTGTTGGCTGCGTCGGTGTTTTACCTCTTTCAAAGCTTCACGCAATACAATACCGGCATTTATAAACTGACCGGGGCGGGTTTTCGGGCGGGTGCTGTCCTGCTGCCGGGATTGGTGGTGCTGGTTTTCGGAAAGGGTTTGTTTGACTCAGTAGGTACCAAGCGCCGTTAATGTCCTGGCCAAGCTCCCGCTTGGCCCTATTGTGAAAGATTTTAACAAAGGCCAAGCGGGAGCTTGGCCAGGACTTCTATGCACCGGGACGTTTACATTTACAAAGGACTTCCTCATTTACAACCATTGGGCGGTACCTTTTTTCTGACAACCCGATTGGCTGGCTCTATGTCTCAAATTGAGAAGAAGCGGCTGGCGGAAGACTATGCATTGAAAAGGCGTCAAGTACTGGCTAAATCATCAAATCCATCCGCGGATCTTGACCGATTAGAGCGAATCTTCTTTGCTGAATATGAAGCGCTATTGGATAAAGCTGATTTTGGACCGCGATGGCTGGCGGATGATGCATTGGCAAAGGTCGTGGCCGAAAGTTTTCAATACTGGGATGACAGAGCTTATGAGTTAATCGCCTACACCATTATGTCGAACCATATTCATATTGTGTTCACATTGTTCAATGATGAATCCGGCAACCAAGTACGTTCGTTACAGCAGGTTGTTCAAAGCGTGAAAAGTTTTTCCGCCAAAAGATGTAATCGCTTGTTAAGCCGGGAAGGTATGTTCTGGTCGGACCGGAACTATGATCGGCTGGTGCGTAATCAAGAAGAGCAACATCGTATCGTGCAATACGTGTTGAACAACCCTGTAAAAGCTGGCTTGTGTAAGCGCTGGCAGGATTGGAAGTGGACCTATATGAAACCGAGCTATAATGATTTCGAGTAAGAGGTTAACTGTATGGGCCAAGCCCTTGCTTGGCCTGTTTATTCAGTTGCTATGGCCAAGCGGGAGCTTGGCCCAGACGTATCTGCTACGTCCGGATCGCGTCTTCGATGGCGAAACCATTCATGACAATTGGGTGGTTCGTGTGCAAGGTGACAAGATTGAAGCGGCCGGACCGGCTGGTTCTGTCAGCGCGACCGGTGCTGAGGTGATCGATCTGAAAGGCACTACGTTGATGCCGGGCCTGATTGAAGGTCATTCGCATCTGCTGCTGCATCCCTACAACGAAACGCCCTGGGACGATCAGGTGCTGAAAGAAGCCCGGTCCCTGCGCGTAGCCCGGGCTACGGTACACGCCCAGAAAACACTGCTGGCCGGCTTCACGACGGTACGGGACCTGGGCACCGAAGGAGCGGATTACGATGACGTGGGACTGAAGCAGGCCATCAACCAGGGGATTATTGTCGGGCCACGGATGATTGTGGCGACACGGGCATTGATTGCTACCGGCAGTTACGCCCCGAAAGGGTTTAGTTCCGACATCAACGTACCGCAGGGGGCCGAAGAGGCCGATGGGCACGATGCGCTCATCCAGGCTGTCCGGCGGCAGATTGGTAAAGGGGCCGATGTCGTCAAGGTCTATGCCGATTACCGGTGGGGGCTTATGGCAGATGCTCGCCCGACGTACACGCTTGATGAGTTGAAACTAATCGTAGAGGTAGCCAAAAGCAGCGGTCGGGGTGTTGTGGCCCACGCGGCAACCGCCGAAGGCATGCGCCGGGCCATTCTGGCTGGTTGCGAAACGGTTGAACACGGCGACGTCGGGACGCCCGAGATATTCAAATTGATGAAGGAACACGGAACGGCGCTTTGTCCTACCCTGGCCGCAGGCGATGCCGTCAGCCAATACCGGGGCTGGAAGAAAGGCCAGGAACCCGAGCCCGAGCGCATTCGGCAAAAGCGGGTCACGTTCCGGCAAGCGCTGGATGCGGGCGTGACCATCTGCGCCGGGGGCGATGTAGGCGTGTTTAGCCACGGCGATAACGCGCGTGAACTGGAGATGATGGTTCAATACGGTATGAAGCCGCTGGATGTGTTACGGTCGGCTACGTCGGTCAATGCCGATGTGTTTCACCTGACCGATCGCGGGCGGGTCCGGGCGGGCCTGCTGGCCGATCTGGTGGCTGTTACGGGTAATCCGGCAACGGCTATTTCGGACGTTCGGCGTATCAGGCTGGTTATGAAGGGCGGAACTATATACCAGCGCTGACCGCAAACTAATTGCGTAGCTGTCGGGTTACAGAATAAATGCCTGTTTACTATGGCTTTTTTACGATGGTTTTATCCGTCGTTTATGTTTTTGGTTTAATTTCGCCCGGCGTGATTCGCCGGGCCGGTTGACCGGTACACTGGATTCGTTTCATGGTTTTTAACCAACGGATAATCCGTTATTTCTGAATACTCTACCCTGATTTTCTGTATGGCAAACACTGCTGAGCTAACCGTTGATGGTAAATCGTTTCAATTCCCTATGGTAGAGGGAAGCGAACACGAAAAAGCCATCGACATCTCGAACCTCCGTGACCACACGGGCTACGTTACCCTCGATAAAGGCTATAAAAACACCGGTGCCACGCAGAGCGCCATCACGTTCCTCGACGGCGAACAGGGAATCCTGCGGTACCGGGGCTACTCCATTGAAGAACTGGCCGCGAAGGCTTCGTTTCTGGAAGTAGCGTACCTGCTTATCTACGGTGAACTGCCCACCAATGAAGAGTTTTCCACATTTGAAAACGCAATTCGTCGCCATACGATGGTGAACGAAGACATGCGTAAAATTTTTGAAGGATTTCCCGTCAACGCCCACCCAATGGGCGTTTTGTCGTCGTTGGTGAGCGCTATGAGCGCGTTCTATCCCGATTCATACGACGATAAGGCCGAGGACAAAACCGACCTGCATATCATTCGTCTGCTGGCCAAACTGCCGACGATCGCCACCTGGTCATACAAGAAATCGCAGGGACATCCGGTCAATTACCCAAAAAACACGCTCGACTATATCTCCAACTTCCTGCACATGATGTTCGCGCTGCCGGTTGAAGAGTATAAAGTTGACCCGGTCGTTGCCGATGCGCTGAACGTACTTCTGATCCTGCACGCCGATCACGAACAGAACTGCTCTACCTCAACGGTACGGCTGGTGGGTTCGTCGCGGGCCAACATCTACTCGTCGGTATCGGCGGGGATCAATGCGCTCTGGGGACCGCTGCACGGCGGGGCCAACCAGGAAGTGATTGAGATGCTGGAGGACATCCGCAACGATGGGGGCGACGTAGCCAAATACGTTGAGATGGCCAAGAATGCCAAGCAAACCGGTTTCCGGCTGTTCGGTTTCGGTCACCGGGTGTATAAGAATTTCGACCCGCGCGCCCGGATCATCAAGAAAGCCGCCGACGATGTGTTGAGCAAGCTGGGCGTAAATGACCCGGTGCTGGAGATTGCCAAAGGCCTGGAAGAAGCCGCTCTGAACGACGAGTATTTCATTCAGCGGAAACTGTACCCGAACGTTGATTTCTATTCGGGTATCATCTACCGGGCTCTGGGTATCCCAACCAATATGTTCACGGTGATGTTTGCGATTGGCCGTCTGCCGGGCTGGATTGCTCAGTGGCTGGAGATGCGGGCGCAGAAGGAGCCGATCGGCCGGCCGCGTCAGATCTACACGGGTTCAACCCTGCGTGAGTTTGTTCCGATGGAGAATCGATAGGCTATTGCACCGTCGTTTCTACTCAGAACTGACGTGATAGCAACCAGGTAAAACCAAACAGCCCCGGCCAGATGGCCGGGGCTGTTTGGTATAAGCACAATGTCGACAGGTTGTCAGGATATTAATCCTCGACGGTTCCTTCGTCATCGTCTTCAGTACCGCCGATTGGATCAAGCAGCGCGTTTTCGTCTTCGTTGATCTTAGCGCGGATCTTGTTTTCGATGTCGGCCATCAGCTCAGGATTATCGAGCAGCAGGTCCTTCACGGCATCGCGGCCCTGGGCCAGGCGGTTGCCGTCGTACGAGAACCACGAACCAGACTTCTTCACAATTTCCATCTCAACGGCCAGGTCAAGTACTTCACCAACTTTGGAGATACCCTGACCGTACATGATGTCGAATTCGACAACTTTGAACGGCGCTGCCAGCTTGTTCTTCACAACTTTCACCTTGACGCGGTTACCCACTACGTTGTCGGCACCTTCTTTAATCTGGCCAATCCGGCGGATGTCCAGACGAACGGATGCGTAGAACTTCAGGGCGTTACCACCGGTCGTGGTTTCGGGGTTACCGAACATCACGCCGATCTTCTCGCGCAACTGGTTGATAAAAATGCAGCAGCACTGGGTCTTGTTGATCACACCGGTCAGCTTCCGCAGCGCCTGCGACATCAGCCGGGCTTGCAGACCCATCTTGCTTTCGCCCATTTCGCCTTCAATTTCGGCTTTCGGAACGAGAGCGGCAACCGAGTCAATAACGATGATATCAATAGCGCCGGAGCTGATGAGGTGCTCGGTGATTTCGAGTGCCTGTTCGCCGTTGTCCGGCTGTGCAATCAGAAGGTTGTTGGTGTCAATACCCAGTTTCTCGGCATAGACGCGGTCGAAAGCGTGCTCGGCGTCGATGAAGGCCGCCATACCGCCTGCTTTCTGTGCTTCGGCGATGCAGTGCATCGTCAGCGTTGTTTTACCCGACGATTCCGGTCCGTAGATTTCAACGACCCGTCCACGCGGCACCCCGCCGATACCCAATGCCAGGTCAAGGCCCAGCGAGCCGGTTGAGATCACCGGAACGTCAACAACTTTGCTTTCGCTCAGCCGCATAACGGTGCCTTTCCCGAAGGCTTTGTCCAGCTTCTCAATCGTGGTTTGAAGGGCTTTCAATTTGTTGTCATTAGCATTTGCCGTAGCTTGTGCCATGTCAGATTTGGCCATGTTTAGTGGTTGTTTAAGCAGATAAAATTAGCGATTTTCGGCCAAAATACCAAGTAGGTTTTGAAAATACTTGGGGGTGGGAAGAGGTATGAAGGGAGGAGAGGAGGAAGGGAGGAGAGGTTGGATTTTTAGCGAATATAAAGAGTTGATTTTGAGAATTTTAATGATTTAAGAAGGCGCTTCCGGGCTGACGTATAAACCCATTAAAGTTGACTTAAATTATTGACCGATCTGTCGTCGTAACCGGGTCAGAACAGAGGTGTTCGCTTTTAGGGCGTTACCTACCGCCGAGCGGGCCTGAATGCCCATCGTATCGGCGGCTGTTGGCGAGATGTACCAGCCCAGCGGGTAGTTGTGATTGCCACTTTCCAGCCCCAGACTCGTGTACTGAAAATCCAGCTGCGCGGCCTCTCCATTGAGCGTCGAACGCACGAGCTGATCGAGACCGACGCCCGCCCGTTCCCAGCTTTGCAGAAACCCTTTTAGCGGTTCGTTCGCGAATTTGAACAGGCTGACATTGGCCGCCTGCTCCGACACCGACCCGTTGCGCAGAAAGAGCAGGTAGTACTGCACAGGCCGACTGCGCCAGCGCCCTCCAGGGGTTACCCGTTGCAACGCCCGAATAACCTGAACGGCCGTAACGATCCCCGTGTTTTCAACGTAGCCACCATCCAGCATGTGGTACGTAATGGCCGAACCGGACTCAATGTTGGGCAGCGGACCGGTTGCTTTGCCGCCACTGGTCACGAACGGAAAGCGGGCGCAGAGAAACGTAGCGGTTTTATATGGAATATCGTGCTGGAAGGAGCTAAACAAGTCAGCTACGTCAAAAAAAGCGTTCAGTGAGTCAGACGTATTCCCAAGTGATACGTTGGTCAAAATGCCTTTCTGGCCGGTCTCGGCGATGGTCGTGTTCAGAAACAGACAGGGGAGGTTGGTACTGCCCGGTGTCCAGAGCCGGAGAAACGACTGCCGCAGGGTTTGCTGCACGGCCGTATCCAGTGGCTGACTGAACAGCGCATTCTGCCAGGCGTCTTCAATCCAGCGGTTACGGTCCAGAGCGGCAATGGGAACGGGGGAGAAATTGTTGACGCCCCCGCGAAACAGCGCCGAGGCCACCGCCGGCGAAATCAGATCCTGCGTAACTATTGAACGCAGCCTGAGCCGGAATGCTGAATCCGGTGCGACAAAACCCTTGAGCGAAGCAACGTACGTAGCGGCTCCGACACCCCCACCCGACACGCCACTGATGCCAAATACGTAGCGGTCAAAACCACGGATGTTATCGCGTAGCGTTGCCAGGCATTCGGTGGTCCAGTTGGTGGCCCGGATGCCACCTCCGGCCGTAGCAACCACCACTACGGGCAATGGCGTATTGTCGTTTCCCGGCCGGTCGTCGAGCCAGCGCCGGTAGTACGATTCCAGCGATTGCCGGGGCAGTGGTGCCGGTAATGAGCTCTCCTGAATGCCACTGTTGTCGTTACAACGGGAGAAGATCAGCAGCAACAACCCCGTGATGACCAGAACCGGATACCTGGGTAGCTGGTTGAGCTGGTAGAGGATGGTGATCAGGAAGGCAAAGCCGCAGAGCCAGAGCAGCACCACGGCGTATAAGCCGATGCCCTGAGCCAGCATAAGACCCGTGCCGGGCAGAAACACCAGCAGCAAGCCGACTACCGTTCCCTGGCCGAATAGAATGCTCCGTGGCGCCAGATCCACCAGCATGGCATAATCCCGTACCGGCGATTCGGAGCCGAACAGGACAATGTCGGTGTATTGCAGCCGACGATCAAACCGGCGTAGCAGCCATAACAAGCTTCCGGCGATCAGAATCAGCGTAAAGAGCACGCTGTAGAAACGTACGGCAGGCCTGAATCCATCCGGCGATATGGGTTCGAACGTCCAGGGGAAATGGAGTCGGTAGTAATTGACCAGCACCGTTACGATGGCGATGGCAAACGGCAAACCGGCCAGCAACAGGGGCATCAGTCGTAAGACCTGGAGTTCGTTCCGGAACCGGACGATCTGCCGGGCCGCTGCTTCGGGACGGGCGGGGTTCAAGGCACCGTAGTAGCTGGGCTGAATGTAGAGCATTACCTTGCTGCAGATGTAGACCGTCTGGCTCCACCACCCCAGCGACAGGCCCGTACTGAACAGAACCATCGCAATGCCCTGCTTTTGAGTCAGCAGGAGATAAAAGATTTCATCGAATTGTCCGAGTTGAAACACCAGCGCCGATGCAGCCAGCAGATACACGATAAGCTGAACGTTCAGGAATCCTTTCCAGAGGCCATTCAATCGGTCGCGGAGGGTCGCTTTTCTGGGTGGGACGCGCTCACATCGTTCATTGACGGTGTCGACTACCCGCTTCCGTTGCTGCCGGCGCCGGATCATGTGCCTGACGAGCCGGTTCAGCGTAGTGGCATAAAACCCTCGTCGGCCAAACAACCAGCGCCGGATGGTATCCCAAACCGAAAAGGCGATGGCGATTGGGTGAAGGGCGATGTACCACAAGGCCGCAGCGATAGGCCCCATTTTCAGCCACCAGACAAGGCGCATGGCAGCAGGCGACAGGAAGCCTTCGTGGCCGAGCAGCCATTGCAGCATGACCGTGTTTTCGAGCAGATCAGCCAGCCCCGTAATCCAGATGCTGACGGCCAGCACCCGGCCGGTTACGTTCATGAGCCGACCAAGCCGCGGATGGGCCGGGTTGCGGACGTAGAGCGTTTCGTGGGCGCAGAACCAGCACCAGATCATCACCGTGGCCGTGTATGCCGGAATGAACAGCACCAGATCGACCAAGACCTCCAGCCAGGCCCAGAACAGCCGATTATCCGTTTGCTGCCAGCCGTTGATAAGGCGGCTCACATCGGTTCCGGTACGGGCGTAGGCCGTGGCCAGATCGTGCATCGATGGCTCGCCCAGATACTGTTGAATGACGCCAATCAATATGGCTATACCCACCGACACCAGCAGCAGTTGCGTGCGGTACGGGTACCCGTTCGGAAGTCGGTCGGCCAGGAACGACAGCCTTTTCATAGCGCCAGGGTGAAGGTTGATACGGGGAAAAAAGTCATGCCGGCCCGGTCGGATAAAGCGACGCTGGGCCGGCATGGCAAATATATTCAGGCATTCCGTAAAACCACCGCTGGTTAGTTGGCCGGGTCTGGCGGGGTACTGGTGTTGTTATCGCGCTCCGTGAACGGATACGGCAGGAAATTACGCGTCCGTTCTGCGTTTGTCGCCGGCGTAGTGCCCGGCCCCGGTCGCCCAAATCGGCGGCTGTCTTCCAGCCGGAAGCCCTGAAACGCCAGTTCGATCAGACGGTTACGATAAATCTCGGTCAGGATGGCCTGGGCTGTTTGCGGACCGCTGTAAGCCGGCAGCCCCGCGCCTAGTCCCCACGCATCCGTCGTTTTGGTCAGTACCTTGTTCAACTCGGTAACCGCGTTGGCCAGGTCCCCTTTTCGAGCGTACGCTTCGGCGCGGATCAGGAGCATTTCGCCCGGCAGATACACCGGAATCGGCGCGTTGTTGGCCGTGTAAAAGCCGGTACCGAGGTTCTGTGATCCCGTTGGATTACTGCGCAGGTAAAACGCCAGGCGTCTGTCGGCCGGATTCGGGGCCAGTTCGCCCGTTAGTCCGAGCGTCGCATTCTGGGGGGCAAATACGTTGACGTTGCTGAACGCCGTTTCGAACACCGGATTGCGGGTATTGTCGTCGAACGAGAAAAACGACCGTCTGGTCAGGTCCACCCGACCGGCCGCGGCAATGGCTTTGTCGTAGTCGCCGGCAAAGAGGGCGTAGCGGGCAATGAGCGCCTGAAGGGTATTGGGAATGTCAATACCGGGCGCAATAGCCTGATTGAATGCCGCCGACGGGGCTGTTGTGGCCACCAGCGTAGCAGCCGCTTCCAGCTGACTGATTGCCTGCTGCAAGGCCTGCGCCCGGGGCACAAACGGAGCGTTCGTGCCGGTCACAATAGGGGTTTGCTCGAAGAACTGCGCCAGCGTTCCCAAGGCCAGGGCTTTATAGATTGATGCGTAGGCAACAACCCCACTGCGCGTACCGGGGTCCTGAATGACCCGGCTTGCATTGGCCAGAATGACATCGGCATTCGCCCGAACGATCTGACTCGTGGCCCACAGGTTCCGCACCACGGCGTTGCCGCCGGTTACGTTCTGAAACCCAAGCTCCAGATTCAGTTCATCGGTGTTCCCGGCATTCAGAACGCGGAACTCGCGGGTAGTCAATCCGCCGGCGGCTACGGCATTGTAAATAACACCCAATCGGCCGAAGGTGTAGCGGTAGGCGAGTCCGTTGGCCAGCGTAATGAGGCCATCAGTCGAGTTAACTACCTGTTGTTCCGTGGCAATACTGGGGTTCAGGTACTCTTCGCGGCAGGCATTCTGGGTGAGTAATACCGTCAGAAGTGCCGTAGTAAGGATGTATCGTTTCATGTTAGAATGTCGCTGTTAGTTGCAAACGATAGGTACGCGGTATGGGTACGTTACCGAAGTCAATACCCCGGAGCAGATCAGAGTTGCCGCCTGCGTTGGTTTCGGGGTCGAATCCATTGTAGTTGTCCCACGAAATCAGGTTGCGGCCGATGAGCGAGAGGTTGAGCCCGCTCAGCCCTTTGACAAAGCTGGGAAGCTGGTAGCTGAGGGCTACTTCGCGCAGTTTGACAAACGAGCCGTCGTCGATCCGGAATTCCTCAATGGGTCCAATGGCGAAGATGTACCCACGGGTGAGCGTACCCCGCATTTCCTGCTCCGTCAACGTGCCGATGCCCACGTTTTCACGCGTGCGCTTGTCGGCATTGAACACCTGGTTGCCATATACGGCATCAAACAGGAAACGAAGCGTGGCGCGTTTGTACGTCAGCTCGCTGCTGATAGACCCGGTCCATTTCGGGTTGGGGTTGCCGATCACTTTGCGCAATACGGGTTTGCTCAAATCCGGCTGACCCTGAGCGTTGCGACGAGGCACGTAGTATGTGCCAGCCACTTCGTAGGAGCCCGCCGGCAGGCTGTTGATGTTGAGGCCAGCGTCGCTCAGTACCTGTTCAATGGGTTTGGTGGCCGTGGCGATGTAGGTATCCCCCCGCTCCTGCTGCGGTAAGTTCTGGTTACTCGACAGTAACAAAGCTCCTGTCTCGTAGTTCCGGGCGTAGAACGTACCGAAGAACTGGCTGGCTGGTTGACCAACCAGCTGGAACACCGGAGCCCCTGCTACGTTCGCCAGTTCGATGCGGGGAGAGGCCAGCGACAGCACCTTGTTGCGGTTCCGGTTGTAGATAAACGTCAGGTCCCACGTGAAGTCCTTTGTTTTGACGGGCGTAATGCCTAACAGGATTTCGACCCCGCGGTTCTCCATTTCACCCACGTTGTTGACAATACCCGTACCCCCCGTTGTGGGAGCCAGTACCCGGTTCACCGTCAGATCCTGAATCCGCTGGCGGTAGAGCGAAACACCCAGGTTGATTTTATCCTGAAAAAACGACAGATCAACACCGCCTTCCAGTTCGGTCATGCGCTCGGGACGTACGGCTGGGTTGGCCAGCGTCTGGCTTGGAGTAATGGTGTTGCGGCCGAGGTAGGCAATGGGCAGAAATTGGTAGAACCGGTCGTTGGGCGTCAGCGCCGTCAGCCCTCCCGCATCGCCGTATGATCCGCGCAGCTTAAGGCTGTTGAAAACGCCGTTAAACGAAGCATTTTTCCAGAAACCAAGATCGGATACAACGAACGAACCGCTCACTTTTGGGTATAGCTGGTTCGTCTCCGACGGTGAGAATACCGTTGAGCGGTCCTGCCGGATGGCACCCGTCAGGAAGGCCAGATTGCGGTAACCTACCGTGGCCTGGATGAACTGCCCGCTCAGGTTAAAGCGGCTAAGGTTGTACAAGGCCCGAACGGTTGTACTGGCGGCACCACTAACGGTTTCAATGAACGGTGCCAGATTCTGTCCATTCGACGTACTCAGGTCCTGCTGACTGTACTGGTAGCTGAAACCCGCAATGAGTTTCAGATTGAGTGCTTCGGTCAGGTCGCGCTGATACGTAGCGTTTACGTCGGCGTTGAGCTGCAGCACTGTGTTGTTAGCCGTCGCGGCATATCCAAACGGATATCGTTCGAGCGGCAGCTGCGCCTGGGCCTGATACGGGTAGGGCCGAATGTAGCTGCGCCCCACCTGGCCATACGTATCAATCCCTAAAATGGCGTCGACACTGAGTCCCTTCAACGGGGTCAGGTTCAACTGTACGTCATTGATCGTCCGGCTGACCGCCTGCGTAAAGTTCATGTCCTCGATGGTCGAGAGCGGATTTACCCGGGTCGACTCTACGGCCTGCAGATTACCCGCTGCGTCGCGCTGGGTAATGTCGTAAATGTTGTTGGTGATGTTGACGGAGTTGATTGGGCTGTAGAATACGTTGCCGTTGGCTTTCTCGTTGGCCAGGCTGTTCACATAGCTCAATCCCACCGACAGTTTGGCCCAGTTGGTCAATCGCTGGTCGATACGCGCCCGAAGGTTATAGCGGGTGAAATCGGTGTTGCGAATGATACCCTGGTTTTTGAGATAACCGAATGAAACGTAGTACGTCGTGTTTTCGCGTCCGCCCGAAACCGACAGTGTGTTGTCGGTACCGTACCCCGTGCGGAAAATCTGGTCGAAGTAGTTGTACCGCGTTACGTCAACGAGGTTGGTTGCTAACTGCGTAGTCACCCCATCGCGAAGGATGCCTACTGTCGTTACGCCTGGGTTGGCAGTAATCTGCGTGGGTGAGATGCCCGCAATAGGGTGAAGCCGTAGGCCGGCAAACCCAAACTGCTTGTTGTACGTACCAAGCGGCACACTCTTGCGGAGTTCGTTGATGTTGGCGCTGGCCGTGAACGTAACGCGGGGTGCTCCGGTTTGGCCGCGCTTGGTCGTGATGAGCACGACGCCGTTGATGGCCCGTGAGCCGTAGATAGCCGCAGCAGCCGCGCCGTTGATGACGTTGATGCTGGCAATGTCGGCCGGGTTAATGTCGGCAAGGCGGTTGGTGCCGGGGTTTGCAATACCGACCTGATCCGAAACGGCTAACTGCGAGACATTTAGGCTGTTGTTGCTGGCAATAACCCCATCAATGACGTACAACGGGTCTGAAGCGCCGGACAGGGATTTTATCCCCCGAAGCCGAACCGTGATGCCGCCCGATGGGTCGCCGGAGTTCTGGGTGATCTGTGCCCCCGGTACTTTACCCTGGAGGGAGTTGAGCAGTCCGCCCGAACCCGATTGGACCAGGTCATTGCCGCGAATGGTGCTGATGGCGTTGCCGAGTTCGCGTCGGGTCGTGGTGATGGTAGAGCCGGTTACCACCACTTCGTCGAGGTTGGCAACGTCTTCGCGCAGGGTTACGTTTGTCGTTACGGTCTCCTGCGAACCCAGGGAAACCGGCTGCGTGGTGGCTCCAAAACCGATGGAACTGAAGCTGAGCGTGTAGTTGCCGGGCGCAACGCTGGGCGTGAACTGATAGTTGCCGTCGGCGTCGGTGGTGGTGCCGAGCGAGGTGCCCTGCAATTGCACCGTCACGCCGGGCACGCTTTGACCGTTCGCGTCAGTTACGCGCCCCCGTAGGGTAAAACGCTGGCTCTGGGCCATCCCTTCGGCGTGAATCAGCAGAGCCAGACACAGCATCCAGACAGCCCGGATGGTGGGTCGTTTGAGTAAAGTACTGTACATCATAGGCGTAAAAAAATTGGTGAGCATAAGGACCAGTTTAAAGCTGGCTGATGAAATATAGGCATAAAAAAACACGCCGAACCGTAGAGGGGCGTGTTTTTAGGATAGACGGTATTTTTCAGGGGGCGATTACCACAGCTGATTCGGGTATTTCCCGTCGTCGTGCAGGCGCTTCAGTTCGGCCTGAACAGCAGGCTTATCGTCGGGGTACGTAACGCCGAACCACGCCGACCGGCTACGGAATACCTTGCAGTGGCCCGTGTTGGTCTGGATCAGGTTGGTCATGACGGTCGGGATGTAAAACTCGGCCTTTGGCGAATCGATATTGGCAATGGCGTAGCTCTCGAACTGGCGCTGGACCAGCGGAAACACCGACGGCTTGAAACCCCAGAAATTCATCGATACGGGCGTTTCGGGCGAGATTGGCGTTAGTCCCTCGGCTTCTTCGTACACGATCCGGCCGTCTTTTTCGTAAATCTTGGTACGTTCGATCACCGACGCCAGGTTGCCGTTGTCGCCGACGGCACAAACGCCCCGCGATACCGAGCCGTTTTCCGACAGGGTCCGCTGCACTTCGTAGGCAACCATGGCGTGCAACTGGTTGTCCGTATCGTTCCGGAGAAAATTGCTGATCAGTTCAAAGGCTTCAAAACCGTAAAAATCGTCGGCGTTGATAACGGCAAAGGGCGTGCTGACGTGCTCTTTGGCGCACAGCATGGCGTGGCCGGTTCCCCAGGGTTTGGTACGGTTCACTTCGCCCAGTTCGGCCGGCACGTAGGAAGTCAGCGCCTGAATGGCAAAATCCACCTCCATCTTTCCGCTCAGTTTGGGCAGGAAAATTTCTTCAAAGTCGGCCCGGAGTTCCTCGCGGATGATGAATACAACTTTGCCGAAGCCCGCCCGGATGGCGTCGAAGAGTGAATAATCGATGATGGTTTCGCCGTTCGGCCCGAACTGGTCGAGCTGCTTGATACCCCCGTAGCGGCTGCCCATGCCGGCGGCTAAAATCAGAAGCGTAGGTTGCATGAATTCGGTCAGTAAGTCAATTAAGTACCCAAAATTAGATAAATCTTAACACCCACCTACGGAAAGCTACCAGATCGCCCAATTGCCCATTGAATCACTTTATTAGTAAAAAATTTCTGATAAATGTTCAATAAATAAAAATTGTCAGTATAATTGTGCGTAAAACAATAGTTGTTAAAACAACTAATTACACTTCATCAATGGATCGATAGCCTTGTCAGAGTCGCGGCTTTGACAAGGCCAGTTATTATTGATACGCCATGCCCTTCTATCACTCACTCGGCCAGATACCGCCCAAGCGGCACACGCAGTTCGAAAAGCCCGGGGGCGGTCGTAACGACGGACCGTTTTATTACGAGCAGTTGTTCGGCACCATCGGCTTCGACGGTATGTCGTCGCTGATGTACCACGTTCACCGGCCCACGATGGTCCGTGAGGTGCTGGAAAGCGTCGATATGACACCGAAGCTCGCGGTGGAGAAAAACATGCTCGCCCGGAAACTGGTGGGGTTCAGTATTGAGCCTGCCGACGACTACCTGGAAAGCCGGGTACCGCTGCTGGTCAACAACGACCTGGTTTTCGGGCTGGCCGCTCCCCGGCAGTCGCTGACCAGCTATTTCTACAAGAACGCCGATGCGGATGAGATGCTGTTCATCCACAAAGGCTCGGGACGGCTCCGGACGCTGCTCGGTACGGTTCCGTTTGAATACGGCGACTACCTCGTCATTCCCCGCGGCATGATTTATCAGATCGAATTCGATACAACTGATAACCGGCTGTTATATGTCGAGTCGCATTCGCCGATCTATACGCCCAAACGCTACCGGAACCACTTCGGGCAGTTGCTGGAACACGCGCCCTTCTGCGAACGGGATATTAAGCGCCCGCAGGACCTCGAAACGCACGACGAAACCGGCGATTTTCTGATGAAAATCAAGAAGCAGGGTTCGCTGCATTCGCTGGTGTATGCCAGCCACCCGTTCGACGTGGTGGGCTGGGACGGCTACAACTTCCCGTACGGCTTCTCGATTTTCAATTTTGAGCCGATAACGGGCCGCGTTCACCAGCCGCCCCCGGTTCACCAGACGTTCCAGACGGATACGTTTGTGGTGTGTTCGTTCGTGCCGCGGCTGTTCGATTACCATCCGAAGGCCATTCCGGCACCGTACAACCACTCCAATATCGACTCCGACGAGGTGATCTACTACGTCGACGGAGATTTTATGTCGCGGAACGACATCGCACAGGGCCACATCACGCTGCATCCCGGCGGTATTCCGCACGGTCCGGCACCGGGGGCTATGGAGCGAAGCATCGGCAAGAAAGAAACCCAGGAGTACGCCGTGATGGTGGATACGTTCCGCCCGCTGATGGTGACGGAACAGGCATTACGGATCGATGACGGAAAGTACTATAAATCCTGGCTGGACGAAAACCTGAATGGCCAGGCTACCCAATACATCAACAAATAACATGGAAGCAGTAGAAACCTTAGAGCCTCAGGTAGCGGACTTCCTCCCGCTGAACGGCACCGACTACATTGAACTGTACGTGAGCAACGCCAGGCAGGCGGCTCATTACTACCAGACCGCCTTCGGGTTTCAGCCGCTGGCCCATGCCGGTTTGGAAACGGGTCTGCGCGACCGCGAATCGTACGTAGTGGTGCAGGACAAAATTCGGCTTGTGCTGACCTCTCCACTGGTGGGCGGGACCGACATCGGCCGGCACATCGATCAGCACGGCGACGGCGTTCGGGTGGTAGCCCTCTGGGTCGACGATGCTACCAAAGCGTTTGACGAAACAACCGGCCGGGGCGCGAAGCCCTTCATGCAGCCAACCCGCGAGGAAGATGAGAACGGATACGTAGTCCGGTCGGGCATTCACACGTACGGTGATACGGTCCATATCTTCGTTGAGCGGAGCGGATATAATGGCGTATTCATGCCCGGGTTCAAAGCCTGGAATCCGCACTACCGGCCGTCGGAAGTGGGCCTGAAGTACGTCGACCATATGGTAGGAAACGTCGGCTGGAACGAGATGAACCAGTGGGTGAACTTCTACGCCGACGTGATGGGCTTCAAACAGCTTGTGTCCTTCGACGATAATGATATCTCTACCGATTACACGGCGCTGATGAGTAAAGTCATGAGCAACGGCAACGGCCGCATCAAATTCCCGATCAACGAGCCCGCCGAGGGTAAGAAGAAGTCGCAGGTAGAGGAATACCTGGATTTCTACGGTGGTTCGGGCATTCAGCACATCGCCGTGGCAACCGACAACATCGTGGAAACGGTGATCATGCTGCGTGACCGCGGGGTGGAGTTTCTGAAAGTGCCGGATGCGTACTACGACGATCTGAAGGAGCGCGTGGGCGAGATTGACGAAGCGATCGAAACGCTGCGTCCGCTGGGCATCCTGGTCGACCGCGACGACGAAGGGTATCTGCTCCAACTGTTCAGCAAGCCGGTTTGTCCGCGTCCGACTCTGTTTTTCGAAATCATTCAGCGGAAAGGCGCGAAGTCGTTTGGAAAGGGCAATTTTAAAGCCCTGTTCGAAGCCATCGAGCGCGAGCAGGAACTGAGAGGAACGTTGTAAAAAGGAGGAAGGGGAGAAGGGAGGAACGGAGAAAGGGGGCTAATTGAGTTTCCTTTCCTTCTCCCTCCTCCTTTCCTCCCTTCCCTTTATGATCCAGGATTATTCAAAATACACCCCCGACGACCAGGCTGTCTGGAAACTGCTGTTCGAGCGGCAGATGGAGCGTTTGCCCGGTCGGGCCAGTCAGGCGTACATGGACGGGATTCTGGCTACGGGTTTTCCGAACGACAAGATTCCCAATTTTGAACTCGATCTGAACCCACGGCTGCTGCCCCTGACGGGCTGGCGCGTGGTGGCGGTACCGGGTTTGATTGGCAACCGCGAGTTTTTTGAACTCATGGCGGATCGGCAGTTTCCGGCAACGACCTGGCTGCGTCGACGCGACCAGCTGGATTACCTGCCCGAGCCCGATATGTTTCACGATACGTTCGGGCACGTACCGGTGCTGACCAATCAGTCGTTCTGCGACTTTATGGCGGCTTTGAGCCGAATCGCGCTCAAATTTGTGGATCACGAAGAAGCGATCGAGATGATTTCGCGACTGTACTGGTACACAGTCGAGTTTGGCCTGATTCAGGAGGATGCCGCCCCCGGAGCCGACGGGCTGCGTATCTACGGCGGGGGGATCCTGTCGTCGCCGGGCGAAACGGTGTATGCACTCGAAAGCGACGTACCAAAACGCATTCCGTACGATGTCGAAACGCTGCTGAAAACGCCGTATGTCATTGATCGCTTTCAAGAACAATATTTTGTGATCGAGTCATACGAGCAACTTTTTTATTCCGTTTCCGAAATTGAGGAGCGATTAGAGGGCCTGTTAGTGAGTTAACTGTTACTTTTGGGGTTAAGCAGTACCTAACCTAACATAACTCTAGACATGACACACCCTTCCGACCAGCGTGCTTACTTTTTCAAGATCGACACAACGATCAAGAAAATTCGTAATGCGCTTCAGAAGCAGTTCAACGATGCCGGCTTTGACCTGACTGTCGACCAGTGGGTAGTGATCGATCATCTGTTTCGAAACCCCGGAATAAGCCAGAATACACTGGCCGAGATGACGACAAAAGATGCGCCCACGGTTACCCGTATCATTGATTTGTTGAGTCAGAAAGGCCTGGCTGAACGCCGGATGGCCGACAACGACCGCCGGAAATTTCTGCTGTATCTCACCACCGCCGGTGAAATGAAGTACGGAGAAGCGCTGCCGATCGTTTCGGCCATGCGTCGGAAAGGCTGGGGCGACCTCAGCGAAGAGGACTACCAACATTTTGTGCGGATTATGGATTCAATATATACGAACGTCAGCGATTAAATTAAAGAGGAGAAAGGGGAGGAGGGAGGAAAGGGATGCCGTTGAGTTTCTTTTCCTCCCTCCTCCTTTCCTCCCCTGCCTCCCTTTTCTCCCTCATGTTTGGAATTTTCAGCTACGACATCGCCAGCCCACGCGTAGGCGTAAAACACCGCGAGTACATTCTTGACCTCGAACTGGTTGGGCTGCTTGGCTACTTCAACGAACTTGACTTCGACCCGGCTGTTTTTGCCAAACCGGTCCTCAACGACTTCATCGAACTAGGTAAACCGGTCTGGCAGGCCGTGAGTCGGCGCGTCAGGGAACTGCTCAGCAACGAACAGACTGCGTTTGAGGGGGTTCATGATCAGGTGCTTATTCATGAGTCGCGGGCCACAATGCACCTGCCCCTCCGGATTGGCGATTATACCGACTTTTACGCGGGCATACACCATGCCGAAAACGTCGGGCGTATGTTCCGGCCGGATGGTGACCCGCTGCTGCCGAATTATCGTCATTTGCCTGTAGGCTACCACGGTCGGGCGTCCTCGATTGTGGTATCGGGTACACCCATCCGACGCCCCAAAGGCCAGTTTCTGCAGGATGGGAAGCCTGCATTCGGGCCGTCGCAGGCACTGGATTTCGAACTGGAACTCGGGCTGGTGATCGGGCGAAATTCCCGGCTGGGTGAGCCGGTACTGGTAGAGGAAGCCGAAGAATACATTTTTGGTGTGACTCTGTTCAACGACTGGTCGGCGCGGGATATACAGCGATGGGAGTACCAGCCGCTGGGACCGTTTCTGGGCAAGAATTTTGGATCGTCAATCTCGGCCTGGGTAATTCCTTTCGACGACCTGGAGCCGTTTCGGGTACGTGGACCGATTCAGGAGCCCGCACCGTTGCCTTATCTGCAGGCATCGTCGCCGGGGCATTTTGACCTGACGCTTGAAGTGGCACTGAACGACGTAGTCATCAGCCGGACGAACGCCCAGTACCTCTACTGGAGTTTTGCCCAGATGATTGCTCACCACACCGTCGGCGGCTGCAACCTGAACGTGGGCGATGTGCTGGCAACGGGTACCATTTCAGGAACCGAACCAGGTTCATACGGGTCGTTGTTAGAACTGTCGTGGAATGGCGAGCGTCCGCTTGTTCTGCCCGGCACCGATGCATCGGCCAACGGAAAGCGGACGTTCCTGCAGGATGGCGATACGGTCGTACTGCGTGGCATCTCCACGAAACACGGGCACACGGTCGAATTAGGCGAAGTACAAGGTACAATTTTTTCTTAACCGCAAAGACGCCAAGCTTTCGCCAAGTACGCTAAGATTATTTGCGGTCTTTGCGGTTCAAAAAACATGAAAAGCATCAACCCACAGGATTTGTCGCAGGTAGAGTTTTACCGGTATCTCATCGGGGCCATTGGTCCGCGTCCAATCGCGTTTGCCAGTACCATCGATGCCGGGGGTCAGGTGAATCTCAGCCCATTTAGCTTTTTCAACGTATTCGGCTCAAATCCGCCAACCCTTGTTTTTGCGCCCAACATCAACCGGCACGGGCAAAAAAAGCATACGCTGCTGAACCTGGAGGAAGTAAACGAGGTGGTGATCAACGTCGTGAATTACGCTATGGTCGAGCAGATGTCGCTGGCCAGTGCCGAGTATGAACGAGGAATCAACGAGTTCGGGAAAGCCGGCTTCACAGCCCTCCCGTCGGAGAAGGTACGTCCGCCGAGGGTAGCCGAATCGCCCGCATCGTTCGAATGCGTAGTGAAGCAGATCATTGAAACCGGCACAGGACCCGGCGCGGCTCATCTGATCGTCTGCGAGGTGGTGATGGGGCACTTCCACGACGATATTTTTAACGAGAAGGGCTTGATCGATCCGCATAAAATTGACCTGATCGGTCGGATGGGGGCCGACTGGTACGCCCGGGCCAATGGTGACGCGCTGTTCGAAGTAGGACGTCCGCGTCCGGGCGTTGGCGTTGATCAGATTCCGCCCGCCATACGTAACAGTACCATTCTGAGCGGGAATGATCTGGGCAAACTGGGAAGCCTCGAAACCCTGCCGACGGCGGATGAAGTAGCCGCCTACCGCGAGTCCGGGGTCCTGAACGAGCTGTTCGACGAAGCCCGCTACGGTTGCCAATACCTGCCCGATCTGCTGCATCTGCGGGCGAAAGACCTGCTGAAAGCCGGAAAAACGCCCGAAGCCTGGCTGGTGCTGCTGCAATCTGAAGTCGGTTTGTCAAATTCGGTTCGGTAGAAAATACGATCGGAGGGTTGACGTAGTGGGTCAACTTTTGTAGCTTTTGGGCAGATAGATTGCATCGCTCCTGCCTAAACCTGACCTGAGTATGACTACCCCCGAAGCTTTTTTAGACACCTACAAACCCGAAGTACGCGACGTAGCCCTGAAAATCCGCGAGTTAGTACGTAACGTGCTGCCCGATGCCCACGAATCCGTTCAGCCCGGTTACCGAACCATTACGTACGGTACCGGTCCGCGTATGTCGGACGAAATCTGCTACATCGCCCCGCTGTCCTCAAGCGTAAATCTGGGTTTCCAGTACGGCACTCAGCTCCCCGACCCGAACGGCCTGTTGCGGGGCACGGGCCGACTGCTGCGGCATATCAAGTTCGACGCGGCTGATCAGGTAGATAACCCCGCCGTCAGAACGCTTCTGCAAGCCGCTAAGATTCACGGGAAGTTTTAGACTGGCCCGTGCTGCCGCTTCCAAACAACCGCCCGACGACTAGGGTTATAGGTTCAAACGTATTGGCATGAAAAAGACAATGATATACGTTGCCCTGGCCGGTCTGCTGGCGTCGTACGGTTGTTCGAGCGACACCAAAACCGCGGCCGAAAAGGCAAACGAGAAGAAGATCGACAGCCAGTCGGGGGCTATCAGCGACGACGCAAAATCGGACGCTAAAGAAGTGGCCAAGTCCATGGTGGAACTGACCAGCATGGGTATGACTGAACTGGAAATGAGCCGACTGGCGGTGCAGAACGCAACTAACCCTCAGGTAAAAGGGTATGCGCTGCAGGTTATGACGAAGCACCAGCAGGACGAACGGGAACTCCGCAACCTGGCTTCCCAACTGACGCTGACGCTACCCGCCGGCCTGTCGGACGATGGGAAAGATCGGCTGGAGGACCTTAAAAAACAGACTGGTACGGCGTTTGACCTGGAGTATCTGAAGGAAATGGCCGATGTAAACGATCAGGCGGTCGACATTGCCGAAGACCTGGAAGATAACGCTCCCAACGACGCGGTAAAAAAACTGGCCGAAAAACTCCTGATCGACGACCGTTCGCACCGCGATCAGGCCAAGCAGTTGCGGAATGTATTGGATTAAGGGATGAAAGGGAGGAGGGGGACGAAAGGGAGAAAAGGGAGCTGATGCAACAGAAAACCCTTTCCTCCCCTTCGTCCCCCTCCTCCCTTTCATCCCTTCAATATCCCCTTGCCGTGTTGTCGGCCCGCGGGTCGGAGGCTCCTTCATACGACCCATCCGGACGGATCAGGATGCAGTCCATGCGGCCGAGCGTATTGGTTAGTTTTTCGAGAACGTAGCCGCGGTTCTGCAACGCCTGGATGGTCGCTTCAGAAAAAGCACCGTTCTCAAATGTAGTCTTATCGGGCAGCCACTGGTGATGAAACTTCAGGGCGTTGACGGCCTGCTGCATCGTCATACCGTGTTCAATTACGTTCAGAACCGTCTGGTACACCGACGTAATGATGGTTGACCCGCCCGGCGTCCCAACCACCATGAACAATTTCCCGTCCTTCTCCAGAATAGTCGGGGTCATCGACGAGAGCATCCGTTTGTTGGGAGCGATGGCGTTGGCCTGGTTGCCGATCAACCCGAACATATTGGGTACGCCCGGCTTGATGCTGAAATCGTCCATCTCGTTGTTCATGAAAAAGCCGGCGCCACCGATGACCACGCGGCTGCCGTAGCCGCCATTGAGGGTGGTGGTGATCGATACGGCGTTGCCGTCTTTATCAACGATGGAAAAATGGGTCGTTTCCAAACTTTCGTAGCCGGGAATAGCGCCCCCTTTAATGGCCCTGCTGTCTGTCGCGTGCGCAAAGGTAAAGTCAGTCCAGCGGCTGCGCAGGTACTCAGGGCTGATCAACTGTTCGACGGGCACTTTTACAAAATCGGGGTCGCCGAGGAATTTGGCCCGGTCGGCATACACGCGCCGTTCGGCTTCGATCATCACCTGTACGGTTGAGTCTCGGTTCCAGCCCCAGCGCCGGAGCGGATACGGCTCCGTCAGGCGCATGAGTTGAACAAGCGCCACGCCCCCACTGGAGGTGGGCGGCATGGTCAGTACCGTG
Organism: Fibrisoma montanum; assembly: GCF_003583365.1. Taxonomy (GTDB): domain Bacteria; phylum Bacteroidota; class Bacteroidia; order Cytophagales; family Spirosomataceae; genus Fibrisoma; species Fibrisoma montanum. The sequence goes on along the minus strand of NZ_QXED01000001.1, from coordinate 278,422 downwards.
TAGTTCTTATACGTCGCCCGAATGGGGTCGCGCCAGGCAGCGTGGTAATTTTTCAGATCCTCCTCCGAAATCAGCCCACCCCCCCGCTTCATCTCCTCAGCCAGCAGCCGTGCCGTTTCTCCTTCGTAGAAGCCAGCCCGACCCTGCGCCTGAATGCGTTTTAAGGTAGCCGCGAGATCTGCCTGAATCAGCAAGTCCCCTTTCCGCCAACTCGTAGTGTCTGTAGGAGTTGCACTTTTCAAAAAATAGGTTTTGCCGGGATTAATACGCAACAGATCGGTTTTGATACGGTTGAGCCCGGTGGCGTCGCGCTCGGTGAGGGCAAAACCTTTCTCGGCCAGATCGATGGCGGGTTGCAGTACCTGTGCCCACGAAAGTTTGCCGAAACGCTGATGCGCCTGTACCATCCCGTCAACCGAACCGGGCACGCCACTGGCCAGATGCCCTAGTATGCTCAGGTTCGGAATAACGTTTTTGGCCGAATCGAGGTACATGTCTTTGCTGGCCCGGCCCGGCGCTTTTTCGCGGTAATCGAGGGTGAACGTCTGCCCGGCCTGATCGCGGTAGACCATAAAGCCACCGCCACCGATGTTACCCGCTCCCGGATACACGACAGCCAGCGCAAACTGCACCGCTACGGCCGCATCAACGGCGTTGCCCCCAGCTTGCAGGATGTTTAACCCCACCTGCGAGGCTTCCGGATGGGCCGAGGCCACCATACCGTTCCGGCCGATAACGCCCTGACGATCCGAGTAAAACGGTTTAACGAGCGGGTCTTCGTCGCGGTACTGATAAACGCCCTGGCTTTCGCGAATGGTTGTCGAGCGGGTCGGCGTGTTGGTGCGGCACCCGAACAGTACCAGAAAAGAGAAGCAGTAAACAATAATACGTTGCATACTATGTTGGACGACTTAAGAGCTGTCGGCGGTAAAATGAAGGAAGATAAGATCGGATCATGGCCTACGTTAAAACCGGCAACTGGTTAGGCTTTGAACCCACTAATCTACATGATTCTGCCATACGTACTTACTTTTTAACTAACCGGTTAACTATTTAGCGAAAGAATGTACGGCAAAGGACAAGATACCTGCCATCCATCCTTCCAGACGGGCTGTCTGTCCGAAAGAATATGGACTGAAACGAATAAAGCATTTTTTTTGTCATGTGGCTGTACTACGCGTTGTTCAGCCAGTAAAAAGTTCAGATGAGACTGCTCCGACAAATTCTGGAAAGTTTTCGGTTTGCCTGGCAGGCGCTCCGATCCAACCTGCTCCGCACGACGCTCTCCCTGCTGGGCGTAACGGTCGGGATCTTTGCCATCATCGCCGTATTCACGCTGGTCGATTCGCTGGAACGGAACATCCGGGGCAGTCTGAATTTTCTGGGCAGCAATGTACTCTACGTCCAGAAGTGGCCGTTCGAATTCAGTGGCGAATACCGCTGGTGGAAGTATTTCCAGTGGCCTGAGCCTACCTACAAAGATTACCGGGCGCTGGCCGAACGGCTGGAAAACGCCCGGGCGGTGGCGGCCATGAGCGGCCGGGACGGTGTCACGATCAAACGGGCTAACAGCAGCATTGCGGGCCGGATTCTCGGTGTAACCTACGAGTACAACCAGACCAGCGAAGTAGCCATTGAGCAGGGCCGTTACTTCACCCCGCAGGAGCAGGAAGGTGCCCGCAATGTAGTCATTATTGGCTACGAGATTGGGGAAACCTTATTTCCGGGCCAGGACCCGATTGGGCAGGCGGTTAAGATAGGCGGCCTAAACTTTGTGGTCATCGGTGTGCAGGAAAAACGCGGCACGGGTCTGGTCGAATTCAGCCGGACGCCACCCGACCGCCGGTGTATGATTCCTTACGGTACGTATGCCAAACTGTTCCAGTCATTCAATCCCAGCATCACCATCGTTATCAAGGGCTACGAGCAGGACGAAGGGTTGCAGGATCTGGAAGGTGAAATACGGGGCCTGATGCGGTCACGGCGGAGCCTGAAGCCGGCCCAGGACGATAACTTTGCAATCAACCGACCCGAGGCCATCGCCAAGGCCATCGGCGGCATTTTCGCGGTGCTGTCGGTAGCCGGGTGGGTTATTGGCAGCTTCTCTATTCTGGTCGGTGGCTTTGGTATCGCCAACATCATGTTCGTGTCCGTAAAGGAGCGTACCAACATCATCGGTATCCAGAAATCGCTCGGCGCCAAGAATTATTTTATCCTGTTTCAGTTCCTGTTCGAAGCTGTGCTGCTGAGTCTGGTTGGCGGTCTGGTCGGTATCCTGCTGGTGTATCTGCTGTCGTTTGTGCAGCTTGGCAGTCTGGATATTCAGTTGTCGATCGGAAACATCATGCTCGGTCTGGGCGTATCAAGCATCATCGGCGTAATCTCCGGAATACTGCCTGCGTTCACGGCCGCCCGGCTGGACCCGGTGATTGCCATTCGGGCAAAGTGAAGCACCAACAGGAACACTCCGGAGATCTGCTTAGCCAACAAATCGGCCCCTGGGCAGTTTAGTTTGGCGAATATCAACGCATTTTTTGTTCATTTGTGCGTTCCATTCCGCAATCAAACCAACTGATTCCATGCGAGGGTTATTATATTTCCTGCTGTTCCTGCTTGTCGTTTTTGGGGTTTTATACGTAATGACCGGCTGGAGTTACAGCGACGGCGAACGCGCCGGTACGGTCTCTAAATTCAGTCGACGTGGTTATGTTTTTAAAACCTACGAAGGCGTATTGAACGTAGGCGGCTTTTCGGGCGAAACCGGCTCCCTGACTCCGCAGTACTTCGACTTTTCGGTCAAGGACGAGGCCGTGGCCAAGGAGATTACCGAAGCCGTCCGGACCGGCCAGCGCGTTACGCTGCATTACGAAGAGAAGTTGTTCCGGCTTCCGTGGAACGGCGATACGAAATATTACATCACCGACGTCGACATTGTGGGACCGGCGCAACGGCCGTATGGCGACGCTACCGGAGTACCGGGCTATCAGCAGGGGTACCCGCAGCAGCAACCACAACCCCAGGGGAATCCGCAGCAGCAACCCGAAAATCCGACTCAGCAGCCTGCGCCGGCCATACCGGATTCGGCGATCTGAGGTAGGATGAACTCACTTGATCGACTGCCACAGCCGGTTTAATTCCGGCTTATCAACGCGCTGGTAGGGTGTTTGCTCGACCAGCGTTTTTGTTGCTTCGACACGTGCCGCCGTTTGTGGGTGAGACCGGAGCATCGACGGAACCACATCGCCTTCGGTCGGCAAATGGGCCATTAGCCACGTCGTTCCCCGCGGGTCGATACCCGACCGGGCCAGTTCGGCGACTGCAAAAGCATCGGCCTCCGTTTCGTGCTGACGCGAGTAGGAGAGGGACAGGAGTTTATCGGCGTTGTCGATCAGTACCGCCGAAATCCCACCCACATCGCCGAACAACAGGGACACACTACCCCAGGTCAGTACGCTGCGGATCAGCTGCTGCAACGTATGCCGCTGCTCGATATGGGCGGCTTCGTGGGCCAGCAGCGCTGCCAGCTCTTCGTGGCGCTGCATCCGGTTGAGGATACCCGAGTACACCACAACCTGGCCCCCCGGTACGGCAAACGCGTTGATCTCCCTGTTCCGAACGACCGCAATCCGAACCGGAAACCGCGTCGGGATACCCGTTGTCCGCCAATACTGATTGATGGCTTCGGTGCGGGTGGAATCAACGGCAAAATCGTTGGTTCGGAACAGGTTCTCGCTCATGATCTTACCCAACGACACTTCCTGCTCAATCGGTACCAGCCGGGCCGCCCGGAGCGATAGGAAGGGGGGGGCATAAGCGTACAGCAGCCAGCCCGCTACGGCCAGACCCCCGCCCACAACGAGCAGCCACATAAAGACCCGGCTCATCATAAACGCGTACAAGCCAAACCCGGGGCGTACTGGTTTTGGTTGCAAAGCGCCCTGCTGCATGAATACCCCGTAAGTCGATGTCGGGATGTCGAGGTATTGATGCGGAAACGGCCCAAACTGCAGTCGGGTGTGTCCGGCCGGACTCCAGTCGGCCAGCCGGGTGGCGCTGACCGGCCAGTCGACCAGTCGCTCGGTTCCAGTTTCGTCGGTGTAGCGAATGGTGATGAGCTGGTCCGTACGCCGGACAAGGGCCGTATGCGCCTGCGATACCCGGCCGGCGTAGAGTCTTGCCTCAACGTCCATCAGGTCGTCTGTCCGAGTTTGACCGGTAAGCCCGTCCGCGTCGATTCGTAAATGGCGGAGAACAGTTCGACCACGCGCCGACCGTCTTCGCCGGTTACCAGCGAGGGGCGGTTGGTACGTATGGCGTCGCAGAAATCGGCGAGTTGCAGCGAAAAGAAGTACGTCGACGCGTCGACCTGTTTGAACGATTCCGTATCCTCCGTTTTGAACTGTTCCAGCAGGTTTTCTTCACCCGGTACGGTCCAGAGATCATTGATAGGCGGCTCCAGAATGGACGACATGCCGGCAATGAACATAGCTCCCCCGTCGGGCTGAACCCCCACCGTAGCGCCGTTTTCACCGTGGATATGCACTTTCCCATAAATACCCGGCTTCTGGCTGTTGCTGACCAGAATGTTACCCAGCGCGCCATTTTTGAACTTGACGATAGCCAGCGCGGTATCGTCTACCTCGATGTAAGGGTGGTTCAGATTGCGCCAGATGCCGTAGACCTCTTCGGCTTCACCCATGTACCATAGCAGTAAATCCAGTTGATGCGGAGCCTGATTAACCAGAACGCCACCGCCTTCGCCCGCCCAACTGCCGCGCCATGGATCGCTCTTGTAATACGCTTCATCCCGCCAGCCAAGCATCTGGACGGTGCCGAGAACAGGTTTACCGATCTTGCCCGTATCAATCGCTTCCCGAACCCGCAGCGAAGGCGCGTAGAACCGCCGTTGGCTGATTGTGCCGAGTTGACGTCCGTTACGTCGGGCGGCTTCCAGCATCGCATCGCAATCGGCCAGCGAGGAAGCCAGCGGCTTCTCCACCAGTACATGCGCACCCGCGTCAAAGGCCGCAACGGTCGGCTCGCGGTGGGCCGGGTGTGGCGTACAGACGATGCAGACGTCTACGTTCTCGCGGTCCACCATGTCGTAAATGTCGCTGTAAGCCCGGATGTTGTACTGATTGGCAAAGTCTTCTGCTTTCTGGTACGTCCGGCCGTAGACGGCGACGAGTTCGGTATCGGTCGTTTGCAGGACTGCTTTGGCGTGAAGGTGAGCAACTTTACCGGGGCCGATGAGGGCAACACGAAGCGAAGTAGGCATAGGAGTTTATGGTACGTATTCCAACGAAATGAGTTAATCGCGGGTCTTCTACTCAAAATCGCTCGAAAGTTATGAAACGTTGGTTTATCGGACTATGGATGATAGCCGTCGTGGTTAGTTGCCGACAACCGTCTGAACCGGCGTTGCCAAACGATTTGCTGTATCGTACCTGGCGACTGACGCAAATTGACAATACAGATGGCCGGACAGTAGCTGTATCAAACTCCGAATGGGCTATCGTTACATTTCGACCAAATGGGATGATACTCTACGGAGCGAACGGCCGGTATGCGGCCTGTTGCTCGCCGAATCGATTCAAACGCAAGGGTAACGTACTGGACTTCGTCGACGTAAAACCAATTCCGGTGCCGGAGGTTGATAATAGAGAGAAATGTACTTTGGTTGATTGTCGATGGCATGGAGACTCCTGGGAAATTGTAACATTAACTGAAGATAGCCTGGTACTGAAAACCCCTTATCTGGGTAACTACGTCTATAAACCTTACCCTTAAGATGAAACTATTTTACTTGTTATCAACCGTAGCTTTTCTGCTTTCGGCATGTCAGAAAGACCAGGCTGTCGGACCGGATAACTTACTGTATCAGCGCTGGAGTATTTACCAAACGAAGCGAATTGATGATAATGCCTGGATGATGTATAACGTAGATGCTTCCTATGACACAGAGTACCGCCCGGATGGCACACTGGTTTATCGTCGGAATGGACAGGTAATTAATCCATGCTGCTTCCCTAGCAAGTTTCTGAAGACAGATAATCTCTTACAATATTCGGAATGGACTCCTTGTAATTACGTCCTTTGTGCTCAGCCAAATAGCGCAACCATCACAAAGCTAAGCAACTCCCTGTTGGAGCTGAATGACGGAATACGTATTACGCAGTATCGGCCTATTCAGTAACAGTAAGAATCACTATCGCGTAGCCCGAAATAGCGCTGAAAGCATTATATTGTGCTGTTGTACCCTTTCTGTTTTATGAAATTTACCTCAGCTCACTCAGTACGCCTATTACAACTGCTATTTCTTTTTCCGTTGCTGAACGGTCTGACCTACGGGCAACGTAGCAGCGTCCCTGCCGATAACCGCGCGGCCATTCGCGAAGCCGACATCAAACGGGACCTGTTTGCCATTGCGGGCGATCACTTTCGGGGTCGCGAAGCCGGAACACTCGATGAGTTAAAAGCCTCGGTCTGGATCGCCGAACAAATGCGGGCGATGGGCATCGAACCCGCCGGTGACGACGGTACGTATTTCCAGTTCTTTCATATTCAGCGCACCCGCATTACCGAAACCAGCCGGCTCAGCATTGGCAATCATAATTTAACGCACGGTCAGGATGCGTTTATTCTGGCGCCGGCCATTGCCTCGGTCGATGCGCCGTTGGTGTTTGTTGGCCAGGGTACTCCCGAAGACCTGGCCAAAGTGGATATAAAAGGCAAAGCTGTGGCGCTGGAGTTTTCCGGAACGGCCCCGGCCGAGTTGAGCTATCGGCGCTTCCTGTTTGGCACCATGACGCGCCGGGCCAACGAGCTTATTAAAGCCGGTGCGCTGGCCGTACTCTGGGTGTCGAACAAAGATGCACAATTCTACTTCGAGCGGTGGACAACCGGACTGGAGCGGGGCCGCTATGACCTGCCCGGCGGACCGAATACACGGGTCTTTACGCAAGCACCCACCGTCTGGTTACCAGCCAGCGCGATGGACTGGATCAAACAACCCGGCCAGCAGTTTACCAACGTCGTCAACGTCGAAAGCTTTAATTATCCGTCGGTCAATATCGTCGGGAAAATTCCCGGTACGGACCCTACATTGAAAAACGAATACGTTCTGTTCAGTACGCACCAGGACCACGACGGCGTGCGACGAGCCGTGGCGGGCGATTCAATCTGGAACGGAGCCGATGACAACGGCACCGGTTGCGCAGCCGTGCTGGCCATTGGCCGGGCATTCGTGCAGAAACCGGCAAAACGGTCGGCGCTGATAGTTTTCCACGGGGCTGAGGAGCGCGGCCTGTTAGGGTCGCGCTATTATTCGGCCAAGCCAACGGTGCCCCGCGAATCGATTGTGGCCGTGCTTAATGGGGAGATGATGGGCCGCAACGCCCCCGACAGTGCCGCGCTGCTGGGGTCCCAGCCTCCGCACCTGAACTCGGTCGCGCTGGTTAACAGTGCGCTGGCGGCAAACCAGAGCCTGACCAAATTTAAACTCGATACCCTCTGGGATAAGGCCGAGCACCCGGAAGGCTGGTATTTTCGAAGCGATCACCTGCCCTACGCCCGGCTCAATATCCCGGCCATTTGTTTTACGTCGCTGCTGCACCCCGACTACCATACGCCGAAAGACGAGCCGGAACGAATCAACATCCAGAAGTTAACGAACATGACCCGCTGGATGTACCTGACCGGCTGGACCGTTGCCAACCGTCCCGACCGGCCTGATGTAGTGAGCGGTTTTAAGCTGGAGCGCTAAACGAAGTGCCCACGGCGCGTCCCTACGCTGTGGGCATTCGCTCATTCCCGCGGGTACAATTCTCCTTATGTACCGAGACCCATCGTCAATAAATGCGTCTAAAATTCGTGAACATACCCCCGTTCGGGCTGTTTACCATAAAAACCGCATACCGTTGATCAGTAATTGTATCCGGTTAACAACTAAGTTTCATCGTTGAATTGGTTTGGTCAGTGTTGTAAGGTGTTAATAGTCAATAGATTGTCTTCGTCGCTAGCTTCAGTCTCCAGTGTTGAGCCTCTTAGAGTAAACAAGTAGAAGTAGTCGACCAGTCACTTTTCCCTCAACACGAGAATCAGCTTTCTATATACCTAATGAAACCGTACGCCAGTTATAGCGCTGAGGAATTTGCGCTCGATGACCTGTTTGTACGTTGGGTGCAACACCCCGACGACGAAGAGGTTGTGGCGTTCTGGCAGGTATGGCTGGCTCAGCATCCTGAGTGCGCCGACACGGTTGATATAGCCCGTGAACTGATTCTGACAGGGAGCCAACCCACGTTGCCGTCGCTTACCTCCGACGAGGTCTCTTCCGTATGGGGGCGCATCCGCGAATCGCTGCAAACCATGGAGGATGTCCGGCCGCTTCAACCCGACGTACGCTCTTTTGTCGGGTGGTGGTATTTCTTCCGGACGGTTGCGGCTGCCATCGGGGTGGTGGTGTTCATCGGCTGGGCCTTATGGATGCAATATGGTAACGGATCGGCCATCCAGACCGTGCGGACTACGGATGGTCAGGCCCGTACGCTTAAATTGCCCGACGGCACCACCGTACGACTGCATGCCAACAGCCAGATCCGGTATGCCCGGCAGTGGTCCGACGAAACCCCCCATGCTGTGTGGCTCCAGGGAGAAGCTGATTTTTCGGTTATACACCGCAACGATACGTCATCGGCTCACCTGTTCCGCGTGCATACCAACGACCTGACGGCCGAATCGCTCGGGACCGATTTTCGGGTTACCCAAAATACGGATGGCACCCATGTGAAACTGTCGCAAGGCCGTTTGCGGCTTCTTTTAGGCGATCAGGTACATCCCGTCCCCCTACATCCCGGCCAGGCTATCTGGGTCAGCCGAACTGACGATAAACCCACTTTTAGCTCGCTCAAGTAATCTGTATCGATTGCATAACCAGGCAGGTCGTAGATTAACTTTATGGGTTTTGACCAAATTTTTTAAGTAAAAATCAAAGGCCCGTCACTTTTTATTGCACTCAGCGCAGATTTTACTGGTTTTTTACCCTTAATCCTTTCTATACCTATGTTTCTTACGTTTACTCCTTGCAGGGCAATCTGCAATGGTCATCTGCGGGTGGCACTGATTGCCCTCACACTGATTGGAGCGCCTGGTCTGGCCATTTCATCGGCGGGTGCGCCTACCCAAGCCGTTCAGGACCGCACAGTATCGGGCCGGGTTTTATCCGGCGAAGACAACACACCACTGCCTGGCGTAAACGTCGCCGTTAAAGGCTCAACCCGCGGAACAACAACCGATGCAAATGGTACGTACCGGATCAGCGTTCCGGACAACAACGCGGTGCTGGTGTTTTCGTCCGTCGGTTTTATCAGCCAGGAACTAACGATTGGTACCCGCGCAACGGTGGACATTACGCTGGCCGCCGATGATAAAACACTGAGCGAAGTCGTGGTCGTTGGTTACGGTACGCAGAAAAAAAGCCAGTTGACGGGCGCTATATCGTCGGTGGGCTCAAAAGAAATTGCCGAGCTACCTATTACGAACGCCCGACAGGCCCTTCAGGGTCGGGCTGCGGGGGTTGACGTGGTTCAAAACAGCAGCAAGCCAGGTGCCGGACCTACAGTCCGAATCAGAGGTCGCCGGTCAATAAATGCCAGTAACGATCCGCTGTACGTAGTGGACGGCATTCCACTCGCCGGCGGTATTGACGACATTAACCCGTATGATATTGCGTCAATGGAAGTGCTGAAAGACGCATCGGCCACGGCAATCTACGGGTCACGCGGCTCAAACGGGGTTGTCCTGATTACGACTAAACGCGGTAAGACCGGTAAAACGGTAGTGAGCTACGACGGCTACTACGGTTTGTCGGATCGATTGGGGCAGATCGACGTATTCAACGGACCCGAATTTGCCGAATACAAGCGTGAATCCCGCCGGGCGGTAGGTAACTATCCGGCCGGCCCTACCACGAATGAGGCCGATGTCAAGATTTTTGAACCGATCGAGCTGGATGGTATTGCCACCGGACGGTCTACCGACTACCAGTCTTTTCTGCTCCGGCAGGGTAATATTCAAAGCCACCAGGTTGGCATACAGGGGGGTAACGAAAAAACACAGTTTGCCATTTCGGGCAACTATTTCAAAGACGTCGGTATTGTCAAGAACCAGGACTTCACCCGCTACACCTTCCGCGTCAACATCGACCACCAGATCAGCAACAAGATCAAAGTAGGTATCTCTACGCTTGGTGTATATAGTCTGCGAAACGGCGAAAACTTCAACCCACTGGGCGGTGCCTACGCCGAGAACCCGCTGGGTAAGCCCTACGACGACAATGGTAACCTGATCTTCCTGCCTACGTCGGATGGGCTTCGGACGAACCCGATTGCCGAAATCATTCCGGGTGCTCAGGTGGACCTGACCAAGCGGATGCGGCTTTTCAACAGTATCTACGGTGAGTGGAACATCATCGACGGCCTGCGCTACCGCGTGAATTTTGGTCCTGACCTTACTAATCGCCGTGTCGGTCGTTTTGTGGGCAGTCAAACCAACGCTCGCCGGGGAGCCGACCCAACGGCCTTTTCGTTCAACGAGTATCAGTTCAACTGGACGCTCGAAAACATCCTGACGTACTCTAAAACGTTTAACCAGGTGCATAACCTGAATTTTACGGCCCTGCAATCCGTACAGAAGGATGATTACGAAACGAACGAGATCAGCGTAACGGGTGTACCGGCAGAAACCCAATTATTCTACAACCTGGGGCAGGCTTCACTGATTAACAGCGTAGGCAGCAACGTACGTCGATGGACTCTGAACTCGTACATGGGCCGGGTCAACTACGACTACAACAACAAGTATTTGTTAACGCTGACCGCCCGTTACGATGGTTCGTCACGGTTTGGTGAGAACACCAAATACGGTTTCTTCCCCTCAGCGGCTGTCGGCTGGAACATCAGCAATGAGTCGTTCATGAAAACGGTTACCTGGGTAGACAACCTGAAGCTGCGGGCCAGCTACGGTACGATCGGTAGTACGGCCATCGACCCGTATCAGACGCAGGCTCAGTTGGCTCGTACGGCCTACGCCTTCGGTACGGTGGGCGCATTCGGGTACCGTCCGTTCACGATCAGCAACCCCGACTTGAAGTGGGAAACTACCACGACCGGAAACATCGGTCTGGACTACAGCTTCTTCAAAGGACGGCTGGCCGGTTCGCTGGAATACTACCGCGCCGATACCCGCGACCTGCTGCTGTTCGACCAGTTGCCCTTGACGAGTGGCTTCGACCGGGTACTGCGTAACGTTGGTAAGACCCGTAACCAGGGTATCGAACTGACGTTATCTTCGGTGAACGTGGACGCCACCGGTGGTTTCCGCTGGACAACCGACCTCCAGTTTACCCGCAACCGCGAGTCGATTCTGGAACTGTTCAACGGTAAGGTAGACGACGTGGGTAACTCCCGCTTCATTGGCCAGCCGCTGACTGCTTATTTCGACTACAAGAAAATTGGCATCTGGCAGACTTCAGAAGCCGAAGAAGCTAAGCGGTACCAGAGTGTACCAGGCCAAATCAAGATTCAGGATACCAACGGCGATGGTAGGATTGATCCGTTCGACCGGGTAATTCTGGGCTCACAGGTGCCGAAGTGGAGCGCCGGTATCACCAACCGCTTTGAATACAAAGGGTTCGATCTGTCGTTCTTTGTGTTTGCCCGAATTGGCTACATGTTCCGGAGCTTGTTCCATCAGGACTTCCTGACGCTGGCCGGCCGGTATAACAGCCTGGACGTAGACTATTGGTCGCCCAACAACCCGACCAACGAATTCCCGCGGCCAAACCAGAACCAGGAATTCCCGCCGTTCCGCTCAACGCTGCTTTATTTTGATGGTACGTTCGTCAAAATCCGGAATATCAACTTCGGCTATAACGTACCGTCCAAGTTTACGCAGAAGCTTGGCGTTTCATCGCTGCGGGTGTTTGCGAGTATTCAGCAGCCGTTCATTTTCTCAGAATATCGCACGAAATACAAAGGGATCGACAGCGAAACCGACGGCGATGTCAACGCCGATCAGTCGCCGGCCGTTCGTCAGACTACCTTCGGTATTAACCTGAAATTCTAAACAGTCGGGCGGTAAACCAAGCCAGGTTCTATCGCGTCGATGACAAACATAAACTAACTATGAATCAACATAATTCACTCATTCGCTCAGTCACTCAGTCACTCTTGGTGATGGGCGCGTTGCTGCTCAGCACAACCGGTTGTAAGGACCTGCTGGAAGAAGTGCCGGTGTCGCAGGTAGGTAGCCAGTACGCCAGCACACCCTCTGGCTTTGAAGCCGTTGTTAAGGCTGCCTATTCGTCGCTGCGAGAATATTACGGCCGCGAAGACGCCATGACGCTGACGGTTTTTGGAACCGATACCTACACCATGGGAGCTGACGGCAGCTTCAAGTTTGTGAATCAGTATACATCACAGATTGACGGACGTCTGGCCCTAACCAACAACATCTGGAATGCGTTTTACAAAGGTATCAACACCATTAACGTAGCACTCGATGCAGCGGACGGGATCGGCGGACTTGATGCAACGATCAAGAAGCGCCGGGTAGCCGAACTGAAGTTCCTGCGGGCTCATCACTATTTTATTCTGGTGCAGATGTTTGGACCGGTGTCGCTTCTGACCAAGGGTAATCTGGTGCCGACCAAAGAGTTCACCAGAGCGCCGGTGAAGGACATTTATGCGCAGATCATCACGGATCTGGAATCGTCGCTGACCGACCTCGGAACACCGACCTCTGAGTACGGCCGGGTAACGAAAGGGGCCGCCGAACATCTGCTGGCTAAGGTCTACCTGACCAAAGGAACCGACAAAGATGCCGCTGCTGCCGACGACTTTAACAAAGCCGCTACGTATGCTCAGAACGTAATCAAAAATTACACGTACAAGCTGCTGCCTGATTTTTCGAGTGTTTTTGCGCAAGGGGGCGGAGAAATCAACGACGAGGTAATTTTTGCAACGCAGTACACGTCGGATCCGATTACGAACATTGGTTCGGGCTTTAACAGCACAACTACCAGTGGTGTAACGATCAACGGAAACCAGACGCACCTGTACTTTGGCATGGAATACGACGTGCAGGCCGGTATGCAGCGCGACGTACTGAATGGTCGTCCGTTCAAGCGGTTTATGCCGACTACCTACATGCTGAACACGGTGTTCGATCCGGCGAAACGGTCGATTGATTCGCGCTACAAGAAGACGTTCAAAGACACCTGGCTGAGCAATCGTCCCGGTACGTTCACCAATCTGTTCGATACGTCGAAAAAGTCGGTGACGTTTGCTTCGGGCGATACGACTATTTTCATTCCCGGCGTTGAATGGACCATGGAGCAGCGGGCTGCCAAAAAGTACCAGGTGCTCGTGCCGAGTCTGTACCGGCCTAACCTGTTCCCGGTTCTGCAAAAATTCCTGGATCCGCTCCGTCCTGACCGTACGTACGAAGCCGGTAGCCGCGACTTCATCATGTTCCGCCTGGCCGAAACGCACCTGATTGCGGCCGAAGCGCTCATCAAGCAGGGTAAAGCCGCCGAAGCCGTTCCGTTTATCAATGCCGTTCGGCGCCGGGCTGCCTGGCCGGGTAAGGAAAAGGACATGGAAATTACGGCCGCACAGGCAACGATGGAGTTTATTTATGAGGAACGTGAGCGGGAACTGGCGGGCGAGATGCACCGCTGGTTTGACCTCAAACGTTGGGGCATTCTGGTTGACCGGGTAAAGAAATACAACCCCGACGGCGCCCCGAACGTAAAAGAATTCCACAATCTGCGGCCGATTCCGCAGGATCAGATTGACCGGACTGCCGGAGGAACTCAATCGTATCCGCAAAATCCAGGTTACTAAATACGTGTTGGTCAGCATTTTTTAGCGCTATAGGTAAAAAATGCTGACCAACTGTCTTTATCCGGTAACGTGTCTGTAAACGGCGTATCAATCAGCCCGTTCAATAACAAACGTTAATTTTTTAGCCAGAACAGTATCATTTTACCGTGAAAAATAATAACTTTAACACGCAGTTATCGGCAACGTATTCGCCACTGACTATTCCCGAACCCTCTTCAGAAGAGACTGTAAGCAGAAGACAGTTTCTGACCGCGGCTGGCCTGTCGGCTCTGGCGTTTGGTGCCGGAGCTGACCTGCTGGCCGGTTCGCTTTCTTCACCACTGAAATCGGGAGTCCGCATCGCCTACTCGGCCATTACCTGGGGCGGCAACGATGCGAAAGCGATTGAAGACCTGGCTAGTCTGGGGTATCATGGCATTCAGTTGCGGGCCAACACCTTCGGCCCCTACCGCGGCAAGCCCTCCGAACTCAAAGCCCTGCTCGATCAGCATAAGCTCACATTAGCTATGTTTTCGAGTGGTAACGTAGAGATTGATCCCGCCAAGGAACAGAGCACCATCGACATGCACGTCGCTCACGCAAGTTTCGTGAAAGCGCTCGGTGGCACGGCCATTCAGTTGACCAACAGCGCCCGGCCTAAAGATCGGCTGCCAACTTCCGACGAACTGAAACGGCTGGCGGCCGTCATGAACGAAATTGGTAAGCAAACGGCCGCCATGGGCATTCAGGCTGCGTACCATAACCACATGAACCAATTAGGCGAAACGCCCGAAGAGGTTGATGTGATTGTGCAGGGTATGAATCCAAAGTACGTGAAGCTGCTGCTGGATATTGCCCACTACAAGCAGGGAGGAGGAGAGCCCGAAAAAGCGGTGAAGCAGTACAAAGACATGCTGTATGCTCTGCATCTGAAAGACACCATGAGTCCGCTGCCCGATAAGCCTGACAATCCGAAAGCATACAAGTTTGTTGAGCTGGGTCGAGGTAACGTGAACGTACCGGCCGTATTTAAGGCATTGAATGACATCAAGTTCAATGGCTGGGCTATCGTGGAGCTGGACGGCGTACCGGAACGGGATAAAACGGCCGCCCAATGCGCAGCCATCAACAAGGAGTACATCACAAAAACGCTCAATCACCCAATTTAACTGGATAGAATGATTGATTTGTTGAATGCCTGAATATATAATAGTTCGCAGTTGCGTAATTCAATCACTCAACAATTCAACAATTCAGTCATTCCACATATTCTGCCCATGAAAGGATTGATCCTGTCCGGACTGCTGCTGATGTTCGTAGCGGCCGAGAACCCGCAAATGCCCAATACGCTTACCGCCCGGGAAAAGAAAGAAGGCTGGAAGCTCTTGTTTGATGGCAAAACCACAAAAGGCTGGCGGGGCGCCTACAAAGAAAAATTTCCCGACAAAGGCTGGAACGTCGAGAATGGTACATTAACCATTCAGAAATCGGATGGGTCCGAATCGCAGAGCTTCGGCGACATCGTTACGGATGATGAGTACGGTAACTTCGATCTGATGTTCGATTTCAAACTCAGCGATGGTGCAAACAGCGGGTTGAAGTATTTTGTGGTAGAGCAGCAGCCAAAGCCCAAAGGATCAGCATTCGGGCTGGAGTATCAGGTACTCGATGACGCAAAACACCCCGACGCAAAAATGGGCCGCAATGGAAACCGCACGGTTGGTTCGCTCTACGACCTGATTCCGGCCAAAGATAAGCAGGTGAATCCTATTGGTGAGTGGAATACGGGCCGCGTACTGGTGCGTGGGAGTCACGTAGAACACTGGCTCAACGGTAAAAAAGTGGTGGAATACGAGCGGGGCAGCGAAGAGTTTCGGAAGCTGGTAGGTATGAGTAAGTATGCCGCTCCGTCGTACAATGCCAACGGACGTTTCGGCGAAGCGCCCAAAGGCCACATCCTGCTTCAGGATCATGGCGATCAGGTTTCGTTTCGTAACCTCAAAATAAAGACACTGGATACGAAGCAGTAAGCTTTTGAAGGTAACGCCTTTTCTAACCAACTAACGAAGTGAATCTAACTGTCTAAATCCTGTTCGCAGATGGATACCCGCAGAGAATTTATAAAAAAATCAGCGCTGGCCGGTCTCGGCATGAGCTTTTCCGCCGGCAGCTACGCCCGCATTCTGGGATCAAACGACCGCGTTCGGGTTGGTATTATTGGCTTTTCCGATCGCTTCCGGGCCTCGCTCGCACCGAGTTTCGCCAACCATAACAAAGAAATGAACTTCGCGTTCGTGGGCGTATCCGACATCTGGAACCGCCGTCGCGACGAAGCTGAGCAATATTTAAAAGGAAAAGGGCTGATCGACAGCAGTTTCTTCAAGGCTCGCAACAACGACGAACTGCTCGACCGAAAGGATGTTGACGCGGTTATCATCAGTACCGCGGACTTCCAGCACGCGCTGCACTGCGTAGATGCCGTCGAATCGGGCCGGGATGTCTACGTCGAAAAACCCTTCGCCGAATCGCTCGAAGATGCCCGCAAAGCGCTGAAGGCCGTTGAAAAGACGAAGAAGATTGTACAGGTTGGTTCGCAGCGACGTAGTGCACCAAACTATCACCAGGCAAATGATTTCATCCGTTCGGGTAAGTTCGGCGATATCTCCATGGTAGAAATGACCTGGAACGTTAACCAGCCCGGGCGCTGGCGTCGGCCGAAACTGGTAGCCGAAATCCGGAAAGAAGACACTGACTGGACCCGCTACCTGCTGAACCGCCCCAAAGTGGAGTGGGATCCGCGCAAGTACTTAGAGTATCGTCTGTTTTATCCGTACTCATCGGGTATTCCGGGCCAGTGGATGTCGCACCAGATCGATACCGTACACTGGTTCAGCGGACTAGAACACCCACGTAGCGTAGTGGCCAACGGGGGCGTGTACGTCTGGAAAGATGGCCGCGTGAATCCGGATACGTTCACCGCCGTGTTTGACTATGGCCCGGACAACGATAAAGCCAAAGGGTTTCAGGTACTGTATTCGTCGCGGATGCACAACGAAGCCGGCGGTACGAAAGAATATTACTACTCAAACGGCGGTATGATCAACCTCGATACGAACACGATCTCGCCCGAAGGTGGACTCAAGGCGAATGCTGCCAAAGAAATGGGGATGGAGGCCAACCTGTTGCCGGCTATGAAGCTGGGCGAAGCCGCCCGGGTAGAAACATCGGCCAATACCGGTGCTGACCCGATGACGTCGCTGCACATGCGCAACTGGATGGAGTGTGTTCGGAGCCGGAAGGAGCCCAACGCACCCGCCAAAGCAGGCTTTAACCACTCCATTGCCAACATCATGGCGACTATGGCGCTCCATACGGGCAAGCGCGTAACCTGGGATTCAACCAAGCAGGACGTAGTAGTCAGCTAATTGCATAACCTGTTTTAACCAACAAAGCCCCACCTGGCAGGTGGGGCTTTGTTGGTTAAAACAGGTTACTTCAGGCCAACGTCTTATTCTGCAAAAGAGCGGCCCCAATCTGACAGCTCAGGCATTTCTTAACCGTGCAGAACTCGTTGTACAGTTCGATGGCTGCCTGGGAGTCGAACGCTGTTCGGATTCCTAAACCCAGGGCGTCCCATTCGTCCATCAGGTGATTTTGTTCGGCGGGTAGCTGCTCCAGCAACGCAATGGCACGGTCTACGTAGGCCGACTGACCCCGGTGATGGGCATAGGCTGCCAGCAACGGTACTACTGTATTGATGATGATGTTTTCGGCGGAGGTTTGCCCGGGTACGGCTGCCGCTTTGTCGGTTGCTTTTCCGAACCGGTAGTGGGTCTGCCAGTAATCGGCGGGGGCGAGTTGCAGCGAACGAAGCAGCCCTGCTACGTTGTCGGTGCCGACAAAAAGCGAAAACAGGCTCGCATGGTACGTAACGATGCGCGCAAACTGCGCTACCCGGAGGGTCGGAAAATTAGCGGGCCGCAACCGGCCCCACTTCCATTCGTGAGCCTGCATTTGCTTGTCGGCCAGTCCGTATTTCGCGGCCAGAAAGCGGTATTCGCGCTGAAGCGACTGCGTGTAGGCATCCGGTTCTTCTACGTTGGCGAGCAGACCGGCCGTACCGAATAGCATGGCTTCCGCCTGGAGCAGCGTATCGCGGTGTTTCTGAAGGGCTTTCAGCGGTACGGCGCGACTCAGTTGCGCCATAGGGTCGGCATTCACTTTAAACCCAAAATTAGCCGCCAATAGCCGATACGCCGTTTCTTCCCAGTTTTGATCGGCCTGTTCAAACAACGTCCTGACACCGGCAGCTTTTCGTTCCAGCCGTTGCAGCATGGCCTTATCAAGCATGGCGGTCAGCCGGAGGGGTTGCACAGATCGGAACTGACCGGCGCAGGGAATAGCATCCGGTGAGTTACACAACTGATGATAGCGGGTCAACACGGCCGAGTCGGTACGTCGGCCAAGTTCCAGCGTTGGAAGGGGCGCGCCGTTGGCCCGGTCAACAACCGTATCGTTTTCCCAGACGATGTGCAGAATAACGTTGTCGTAGGCCCGGTCGTGCTGATGGCGGTGAGCCAGCCAATCCGACGTCCGGGAATGGGCCTCGACCGTGCCTATCCATTCAACGCCATTGATGAGTAAACGGGCATTAATGAAATCCGGACCGGCATTGTGATTGCGAAACCCCGGCTGTAAGACCTGTACCGTTTCGCCGGTGGTTGTGGTTAGATAGGTTCTGTCAAAGTATTGATATTGCCAGAGGAAATACAGAAACGCTTCGGGCACGGGGCAGCAAACGGTTTTTGGTGATCAGTGTACGGTTGGAGTTTTTCATGCCGCGAGTGCTGAAATATACGTTCCTTGTTGCAGAAGTGTACTGTCTGACCAAAAACTTTTACAAATACGACGCCATTTCCTGTTGCAATGCCTGCGCTTCAGCTCTTGCTTTTTCCGCAAAATCAGTGCCGCCAGACGCGTAGAGAATGCTACGTGAGGCATTGACCAGCAAACCGCCGTTGGGTGTCAGTCCCCGTTTGGATACGTCTGCGAGACTACCGCCCTGCGCACCCACCCCCGGAACGAGCAGAAAGTGATCCGGTGCCAGCTCCCGAATACGACTTAACTCGTCGGCCTGCGTCGCCCCGACAACAAACATAAGTTGGTCCGGGCCCGCCCAGGTTTTTGCGGTCTCGATCACAACCTCAAATAACTCCTGTTCGTTGATCGGCTGCCGCTGAAAATCGGCGCTACCCGGATTCGAGGTCAGGGCGAGCAGGATCACCCATTTACCGGCGTATTCCAGAAACGGCGTCACGGAATCGTGCCCCATGTAAGGCGCTACCGTCACCGAATCAAAGTCAAGCCCGGCTGCCGAGGGGTCAAAAAATGTGCGGGCATACAGGCCGGAGGTGTTGCCGATATCGCCCCGTTTGGCATCGGCAATTGTGAAACAGTTGGCGGGAATGTAGTCGAGGGTTTTTTGCAGGCTTTCCCACCCGCGTGGCCCCTGAGCTTCATAAAAAGCAATGTTAGGCTTGTAGGCGACGGCAAGATCGGCCGTAGCATCAATAATTTGTCGGTTAAAAGCGAAAACCGGATCGGGCTCGTTTTGCAGTGAGTGAGGGATTTTACGAGGGTCTGTGTCCAGCCCAACGCATAAATACGATTGTTTACTAAAAATTTGCTGTGTTAATTCGTTGTGTGTCATACGGCCCGGTTACACCCACATAATAAATAGAACCGGGTCAAAATTACGAACTAGTGGTTCGGTTTCATAAATTTGCGTACGGAGTCCAACTACAATTAACCAAACTACGGCATGCAAGTCCGGCAAACGGCTATTGAGGGCCTGATTGAATTGATTCCGCGAGTGTTTGAGGACGAGCGCGGCTACTTCTTTGAATCGTATAATAAACCGCTGTTCGCATCGCTGGGCTTACCAATGGATTTCGTGCAGGACAATCAGTCGTTCTCGGTGAAAGGCGTTCTGCGCGGTCTGCATCTTCAGAACGAGCCCTTTGCGCAGGGGAAATTAGTGCGTGTCATTACGGGGCAGGTGCTCGACATCGCCGTCGACCTTCGTGAAGACTCCCCAACCTTTGGGCAGTATGAGACGTTTCTGCTGGATGCGAAGCTGGCTAACATGGCGTATATTCCGGAAGGGTTCGCACATGGTTTCGTAGCGCTGGAAGACAGCATCTTCAGCTACAAGTGCACCAACGTATATAACAAGGCCGCTGAATCAGGGATTGTCTGGAACGATCCGGACCTGAATATCAACTGGGGCATCAAAGACCCCATCGTATCAGAAAAAGACCTGCAACTGAAGCCGTTGCGCGACGTATTCCCGCATCTGGTAATGTAAACATTCGACGTTCCAGGTTTCAGGTTGTTCCAAAGTGCTGTCAAAGTAAACCTGAAACCTGGAACGTTAACCAGTCCTCACTTCTCGTACATCTCCTCAATTACCTTTCGGCCAACTTTTCGGGCCGACAGCGGATTCTGGCCTGTTACCAGCCGCTCGTCAACTTCAATGTACGGCAGAAATGGAATTAAGCTTTTGCTGTAAAGCGCGTTTTTCTGCTTCAGAGCATCTTCCAGCAAAAACGGTACTTCTTCGTCAAGCCGCACCAGTTTTTCCTCCATGTTTGAAAAACCGGTAATCTGCCGATTGTCGATCAGTGGAGAGCCGTCGGATAGCTGAACGTTCAGCAACCCGCTGACGCCGTGGCAAACAGCCGCTACCATACCGCCGTTTTCGTAAATCTGCCGGGTGATCTCCTGGAGCTTCTGATTGTTCGGGAAATCCCACATCGTCCCGTGCCCACCCGTGAAGTAAATGATCTGGTAATCGGCGGGATTGACATCCTCCAGTTTAAGCGAATGCTCCAGCTTGTGGCGGAACGTAGGGTCGTTGTACCATTTTTCGTTGACGTTGTCGCGCCGGTCAAAGCTCTTTTCGTCAATGGGAATCGGCCCGCCGTTCGGACTCGCTATGTCATACGGAATAGTACGGTCGGCCAGTTCGTCGTAAAAATGAGTAGCCTCGCTTAACCACAGCCCCGTTTTGTGCGACTTAGTGGGGTAGTCGGTGTGGTTTGTACAGACAATGAGCGCTTTGTAGGTAGGGTCCATAGGCAGGTATAACGTTCGATGGTTGAAGTTCAGACATTCAGGTTATAAATCAAACGCCGGAACAGAAACTAAATGTTCCGGGATACGACCGGACCCGTTTCCAGATTCAATACGCCCCGTGGGCAAACGGCGGAGCAGATTCCGCAACCCACGCAGGAGGCCCGTACGACGTCCTGACCCCGCTGGGCGTACCAGCGCACATCGATGCCCATTTCACAATAGGCCGAACAGTTCCCGCACGAAATGCACTGCCCGCCGTTGGTTGTGATGCGGAAGCGGGATTTGAAACGCTGTACAATCCCGATATAGGCCGCCAGCGGGCAACCAAACCGGCACCACACGCGATTCCCCATCAGCGGATAAAAGCCCGTTCCGACTACTCCCGCGAAGATAGAACCGATGTAAAAACCATAAGCGCCCCGGACACTGTAGCTATCCAGGAAGCCAAGCAGGGTCGACTGGCCGGTGAAATACGTGTAAAACACCAGCAGCGTCATCACAACGGCAAAAACCAGTACGCTATGAACAACCACACGTTCGACTTTCCAGGCCACCAGCCGTTTGTCGGAGAGGTGCCGATACGGATCGCCGAGGGTTTCGGCCAGTCCGCCACAGCCGCAGACCCACGAACAGTACCAGCGTTTGCCCAGAAAGTACGTCAGCACCGGTACGCCGACCAGGGCCAGCACGATGCCCCAGACCAGCATAAAAATACCGAACGTACCAGCCTGGATTTTTTCCCTGATCTCGTAGTCGAAGAAGAAGTTGTAGTCGAGCGGCCAGATGTTCTTCAGATCCTGATACGGGTAGTTCAGCAATTGCAGCACATTCGGGATCAGAAAGGCGAATGACAATTGAAAAAACATGACCGATACCGTCCGAAGCTGCTGGTAGCGGCTGTGTCGGTAGTTGACCAGCATCCGAACGCCCATAACCAGAATAACGATGGTATACAGAGTGCCGTAGAGAAACCACTGGCTGGCCGGGCCACCGGTCACGAACCGGCTGACAGGATCGACCAGCAGGACCCAGTTGACAAGGTATTCGGGGTAAAAGTAAAGAACGATGTAGAAACCAATCAGAAATGCGCCCACACCGATGCCGATCCAGCCCCGGTCGGTGGCGGGATGTCGGTAGAGGTAATCATTCTTGATACCCGGCAGTTGTTTCAGGCCCGCGAGTCCGTAGAGTACTCCGCCCAGGCTCGCTACGCCAATGCTCAGCCAGAACCACAACCAGGCCGACCCGGTCGTAAACATACCCTGAGCAGCCTGTTGGGTTACGTTGAAGGTGTAGTTGTCGTAGATGACCTTATCCCATTGCTGTCGGGAACGAACGTCTTCGTTGTAGGCCTGGATAGCCGACCGGAAATCGTTTACAAAGGCCAGGTTGCTGGTATAAAGCCGACCGCTCATAAACGCCGTTCGCTCACGGATGATAGCCTGGTGTTCAGGTTTAACGACTGACGTAATGAGGTCGTCAGTGAGACGAAACTGACCCAGGCTAAGTGTAAAGATCCAAACCCCAAATCCCAGAAAAAACAGCGCTAAACCCAGTTGACGAAGTGCCAGCATAATGTATGATGATTAACAATCCCGAACTCAGACGAATATAGGAAAGATACGGGATTGGAACCCGTAAAGATTTTTGAGAACCTGTTTAAACTAAATTGTATTATGCTTGTCAAAGAGTTGGTTTAAGTGCCGTTTAGCAGATTAAAATTTGCATAATCTAAGAAATGGCATTAGGAATAATTGGCGGCTTACGTATATTTGTTTATAAACCGTATTGTACTAAAATCGAATGAAGACCATAACATACGCATCGCTTCGGGCCGAACATGCCTGGATGGTTGTCTCCGATCAGTTGCAGCAGCGCAACAACATGCTGTCGAAAGGTATATCGCATCTCGAACGTACACCTTCCGAATTGCCGATGGCGAGCCGCCTGATGATCCTACGTTACCATCTGCGTATGAGTTTACGGCAGATGACCCAGGAAGCCCGTCGCATGGCGAAGGAAGTCGACGACGTTGACGGGCTGCAGCAACAGTGGCTGCATGTTCACCAGCTTTTCTTTCTGTTGCGGCAGATTGACACCGAACTGAGTCGGGCTGCTACCGAAAATGAAACGCTCCGCGCCTGGGTCGAATCGCTCGAAGGGCGCGTGTACCGGTCGGCCCTTGTGCATCTGAACTAACTGATTCTGTCCATACATTTTACAAACAAAAGACGCCTTTTCGGGCGTCTTTTGTTTGTATGGCGGGCTGATCAACCGGATCAGCGTCCAAATTTCATGGCCTGTTCACTTACCGTCTGGTTGGTAGTGTTGCCCGATGTGATCAGCACCCGGTGGCGGAACGTTACTGACTGGCCAGCCGGCAGGGTGTAGTTCATGGCAGGGGCTTTGCCGCCTGACATCACCGACGGCGCCAGCGGATTAGCGGCAAACAAACCATACCCCCGGGCGTGCCAGTACGTTGGATACCCTACGTTCTGCGGGTGGTCGAAGAGCACCACCGACACCGGCTCGCCGTTGATGGTTCCGGTCAGGTTGACCCACTTGCCGCGCGTTCCCCAGACCGCATCGCCCTCAACGCCTTCGCTGCTGACGTACTTGCCCGTTACGCCCGCGTTGTTCAGGGCCGGGACTTTGGTAGCCACGCCCTGGGCATCGGTAAAGACTTCGGGCTTATTTGACGGATGCTCAAGTTCCCGAGCCACACGGATGGCGATCATACCCTCCTTGTTGTCTTTGAAAACAACGTCCTTATCCAGTGCTTTCAGCGTCGTAACGTGATCGATGGTACGGTCGGTAGCGCCGGCCCGAAACATGAACGTAGTCGTTTCCTGCAACATCGGTTTGCCGTCTTTATCGAGCCAGTCGGCCGTAACCACCAGTTCGCCCTGGTCTTTGCCGCTTTTCATGCTTTTCACGCCCGTGTGGACGATCGTACCGAAGGGACCCTTGTGTTCCGGCCCGATGGCGGTTGAGTTGTTCCAGAAATCGTGGCCGTTTACGTCGCCGTAGTTGAACCACATCCCTACGTGGTGCGGGTGGTCAACGCGTTCGCCCGGACGCGGGTCCATCGGCCAGCCGCGGGTAACGGGATTGCCACCGGCCGATAAAATCGGATACAGCACTGCCTTTTTCAGCACCGAGGGGCCAGGGTAGATATAGGCAGTAAACGGTTTACCATCTACCGTCACCGATACGCGTTTCTGCGCTTCGTCGTGGGTAAGCTGAATACGTTGCTTGCTCTGGGCAAACGTAAGCTGGGCAATGCAAAGGAACGGAACAATCAGCCGGTTCATTGTCGGTTGGCGTTTAAGGGAATACGTTTCGGCAACGCTGGTAAAAGCAAATTGCCCGATACATTTACCGGGCAATTTGATAAAGAAACGTGAAACCGGAATTTACTGTCCGAGCAGGATTTTGTTCGTTACTTCCTGATCGATTGTAATGTAACCAGGGTAGTTGATCTGTTTATTGCCCAGGGCCAGCGTCGGTTTGATCTTGATCGTCAGCTTCGACGGTTTGGTATCCTGCGCACCCGACAGGTTCTGCACCAACTGGCCAAAGGCATCGCGCGTTTTCGGATCAGTAAACAGCTGGTAGGCGTTGGCGTTGATACGTACCGGCACGCGGACGCGGCCACCGCCGGGCTGAACTTCAATGCGCTGGTTCAGAAAGCCGCTGAACAGCTCCTGCCCGGCAAGCAGAATTTTGTATTCCAACTGGTCGATGCCCGCCAGCCGGTTAGTAGGGTTGGTGATATCAAGGTTGATCCGGGCGTCGAGCGGTACGTTGCGGGTCAGCAAACCGGCCGCCAGGCGCGGAAATCGGGCTGGGTTGAGGTCTTCAATTTTGCGGAACTGCCGAATATCGACGCCGGCCAGATAAACGCTGTCGGCCGAAGCAATGGTATACCGGCAGTCACCCAGCGCTTTTGCCTGGGCCAGTTGTTTATTGACGCTGCATTGGCTGAACAACAACGGCAGCGCTGCCAGCGTCAACAGTAAAACAAATCCTTTTTTCATGGCTGATTCTCTATCGTTTGTCTATAAACGTTCGACAACCGGTAAAGGGTTTGGTTTAATCAACGCTTTATGAACACCATCTGGGCTCGGTCTGCCTTGGCTACCTGTCTTCGGAAAGCGACCCATTCTGAATAATCGGTTGCCGGAAAACGGCCGCTGTGCATGGATACCCGACGGATGTATACCAGTTTGTCTCCCTCAATGGTGGCGTGGGCCGAGTACTTACCGAATTTTGATTCGATAGTGAGCGGTTCTAGCCGGAATTCCGGCGTAAACTCTTTGGGTATCTGATACGTAATAGTATCGCTGTCTTCAAAGTTATAGCTGGCACCGAGGTGAACAGCCGATTGTCGCGGTTGAGTAGCTGGAGCCACAGGGCCTAGTATCGACAGTAAGTTTAGTGGTACGAACAAGCGTGTTCCGCTCGGTGTTGCCCACTTTCGAACAGTCAGGCTCAGCGTTTCCGTAACGGCTGGAATACGTCCTGGTTCTTCCCGGATGGAATAGCTATCTAAGTCAAACGCGGGAATAGTGATCCGTTTCAGTAGCCAGCTACGCTGCTCATCACGGCTAAGGCCGTAGAGCGGCTGCACGTAGTTATCGCGCTGGAGGTTAGTACAATAGGTTCGTACGTCGGCGGTTGCATCGCCCTGCTCGGTCAGCTTTATACTGATCCGCCGTTGCTGCACGTTGTCGGTAGCCCGGTACGTCGGGGTCCGAACCAGTCGACCACCTTCGGGCATAATAAGCAGTACGTGCCGGTTTCCGGTGAAATCGCCAACATAACCCGCTGGATCATGGCCGCTGGTGCATTCCAGAAACAAGGTGTCCTGTTCGGTAGGTACGCACAAAAGGACATGGTTAAAATGGAAGGAGGGAAAATCTACGAGTACGTCGGGCTGGCCGTTGCCGGCCCTGACGAGGGCCGGGTAGGCGGTTACGCCCACGGCATTAAGCAGCGCTTTTGTATAATTGGTTAACGCTTTACAATCGCCGTATTTGCTTATCGCAACTTTTTGGGCTTCGATGGTCTGCCAGCCGCCAATGCCTAGCTGAACACTCACATAACGAGTTTGCTCCTGCAAGAATCGATAGATGCGCTGCACTTTACCGATCGTTGTTTTCTCGTCAGCCGTCAGAGCCGCCACTCGCTGGCGCAGGTCGTCGGGAATTTGGTCGCGGCCCTGGTTGAGCGTGTAATAAAAGCGACTGATGTCAGCCCAGTTTTTCAGATTGCCACGGTAGCCCTGTACCTCAAATTCGGTTGGAGCTGTGTATACCGCTGGTTGCCGCTCACGACCAGGGGGGGCAAATGGCTCAGCTTCAACAGCCGGGCGGTTAAGCAGTTTCCAGACGTAGTGCTGGCCTCCATCCTCGGCAGCGCTCAGGGCCACCGTTCCGGGCATATTCAGCTCCTTGTATCGCAGAGTTAGTCCTTTGGGCATGGTGACTTTAAACACTGCCTGCTCAACAGATTGATGCTCTGAAGATTGAGGAACCCAGGTTGGATAAAACATCAGATTGCGTTCAGTTGTCTCAATCACAAACTCAACCGTGTAGGGATAGGAAGGCTGTTTGGGAAACTTTGCCGATTTATACCGCTGGTCGTCAAA
Organism: Fibrisoma montanum; assembly: GCF_003583365.1. Taxonomy (GTDB): domain Bacteria; phylum Bacteroidota; class Bacteroidia; order Cytophagales; family Spirosomataceae; genus Fibrisoma; species Fibrisoma montanum. The sequence goes on along the minus strand of NZ_QXED01000001.1, from coordinate 251,746 downwards.
GAGGTTATAATCGGCGTACGTACTGAAATCGTCGATGTCGCTTTTTTTGAGCTTCTTGATTACGTTGCCATTGCCATCGTAGAGGACTCCTGTCAGTTCGGTCACTTTGGAGAGCTTGTCGTAGCCCACTATCGTCCTGGCATGCTCATCGCCCAGCTCGTCGAGGATAGTAACAACGCTATGAATACGTTGGGTAGCTTCACCTGCCGACCGGACACTGAACGTAGTTTCGTGCCAGCGAACAACGGTGTGTGCATTTTCTGTCAAGGCCGCCGGAATGGTACTGGCCAGGTACATATCCTGCGTCCTGGCGCTGTGAGCTGCCAGGAAGGCCAGAATCACTAAAATAGTTTTCATGGAGGTGTTACGGCTCTTTTTTCTCGGCGAGTGATACCCGTTTCAGCACGACCTGCTCGGCGTGCTTAACTACGATTTGGCTGAATAATTCGCGCAGGTAAGGGTATTCTTCGGCAAAGTACAGGGGCTTACGTAATGAAACGCGGCTAACTAGCTGAAGCTGTCGGCCATTGAGGCCCACCGAATAAAGGAATCGACCTTCATTGTTGGGCAGTTTGACGTTGATCATCTTGGGTAGCTCGTCTACTTCGTAACCATCGGGTAAAGTATACGTAGCGGAAAACGTCTCGTCAATCATAACCCCAAAATCCACCGGAAATAATCGTTTCGGATCTTTAAAGGGATTTTCAAGGCGGCTTTCCGTTATCATCGGTTTGAAATAGAGCCGGTCGCCGACCCGCGAACAGGCTTCGGGAATGGCAACGGTATACGTAACATTAAATATTGTGGACTGACGTTCGGCACCAGCAACCTCAACCTGGTTAACCTGCCAGGCCGGCCGCTTTTTCTGTTCGGCATCCAGATACTTAGTCCGCCCCTCAGTGGCAAACTTTTTCTGGGCGCTCCAGGCACTATATCCACTGTGTGAGTGCGTGATGGTGCCGGTCATATCGCCATCTGCGTTGATTGTTAACGTTGCCGACTTTGATTCAATGTCCGAATGGATGGGAGCCAGAGACACTAATCGCCCAAGTTTAGGGCGAACCAGCCGACCAATTCCGTTCAGGCAATGCAGAGGAAGCATACCTGGTTTCAAGTACGGATCGGTCGCATCCAGCAGGAGGTCTTTACCCCCGACGGTTACGTGGGCGACGACATAATTAAACATACGCAGCAGGGCGAACGCTTCGTGAACCCGGCCGTGCGAACGGGTGCTCAGAACAACTGGATTTGCCTCAATGTTCATTTCCCGCAACAGGGCCACCAGAAGCAGATTGATATCGGCGGCATCGCCTTTTTTGGCATCGAAAACTCTCTTGATGTTCTCCGATAATACCCCCGGTTGCTCGTCCCATTTGATCGACTGACGAACAAAATCGTAAGCCGCCGTTACGCGAGATAACGTGTCGGTGTGCTGGGAAAGAAGCCGTTGAGCCGTTTCTTGCAGAAACCCGGCTCGTTTATACTGGCCGCCAAACTTAGGATGATCGACAAGGGTTTGGTCAAGGGCTTCCCAACTGATCGAGAGGTCGTGCAAACCTCGTCCCGGAAGAAGATAACTGGCTAACTCGAAATCAATCTTCGACAAGTAGTCATCGTCGGTTGTTATGTACGATTCATCCTGAAAAGCAGGGGCATCTTTTACCGCAAAACGATAGGCAATGGCGTTGGCGCTGGGCTGGCCGGTAAACAACGCCACCGTTTGATTCTTCTTTTCATTGACAGCAAGGGGCAAATAACCGCCCAAAATCATTTTGTAATAGAAGTAGTTGGGAATTACGATCCGGTATTCGCTCCAGTTTACGGGAATATCCTGCTGGAAACGCCATGTACGAGGGTTGTAGTTGACACTGAAAGGCGTACGAATGGTGTACTTGTACTCGATAATGGACCCTTCGCGGACGTTCGGTAACGTGAATTTTTCAAGCCATACGTCCTCGGATGCCTTTTCACTGAACTGGCCGTCTTTGGTAAGTTTAGTAATCGCCAGATCGCCATTGACTAAATTGTAGGTATAGCCTTCAACTGATCCCAGAAATTCATGCTGCCCATTCCGGCCCCGCCGAGTAGAAACCTGAACGGTAGCTCTGGGGTAAGCTGACTTCCGGCGAATGAGTAATCGGGTATGGCGTGTAAACTCCAGCCACAACTCGTTCGACACTACATCGATGTTTACCTCGCCCAAGTCATAGAGAACAACAGCTTCGGCGGTTGAATCCACGGATGGGCTGGTGAATTGATCGACGGTAATCTTGCCAAATTTGATTGAGGGAGCCGCATCAATGGTTTTCTGGGCAATGGCTGTACTGACTTGGAGCAGCATACATACGACAGCCAAGACCAGCAGTCGGCCTGGAAGAGTGGGTTGCATGAAGTGAATAATGATGTGGTAGTTCCAGTAAAGCTAACGTAACAAACAGATCAATTATGTACTAAGTATACTATGAGACAAACGTAATACATTACTCGATTTCGTAGCTAAAATTTCATCATATCACCCACAAATTCATTTTACGGTAACAGTCAGGCCTACGGTTATCGGTACACCACAACTCCGCCGGCCGGTACGGTCAGCTTCACGGCTTTTCCGTTCCGGGCTTCAACCACGACTGATGTGTTGCGTTGTGTTGGCTCGGTCGAAAACAGGCAGGTCAGTTCGCTGCCGGTGGTGTGCAGATCGTTATCGATGGTAACCCAGGCGGTCCGGGCGTTCTGCGGATCGGTATTGATGGCGCAGACGACTTCCTCCTTGTTGAACAGCCGCGACCAGGGAACCACCGAACGGATCTGAGCGCCCAGCATCACCGGCAGGCCAAACTGCGTGCCGTTGCCGGAAATGGGTCGCAAGTACTGACGACCCCGCCGAAGAGCAATATGCTGTCGCCGGAGGGCAAGCAGTTGGGCCATGACTTTATAGGCCGGATTGGTTTCGTTGAAGAAATGCCGGTTTGCCGACCGGAACGCCCCAAAATCACCCCCGAACATCGACTCCCGAATGTAGCGGTCGTTGCCCCCGGCGCCGTCGAACGCCTGTTCGGTACCGTAGTATAAACACGGAATGCCCAGCGTCAGAACGTTCAGCGCAATGACGGCCGCAATCTGCCGGTCTGCACCCGGATCGGCGCAGAACCGCGCCTTGCTGGTGCCTTTCCGAACCTGATCGTGGTCATCAAAGAGCGTGACGACCCGGTTGCGGAACCACGTATGCGAGCCTTTGTTGACCAGCTCCGAATTCCGGAACAGATCAAAATACTCGGTCGGATTACGAAACCCCTTGACCAGATATTCCAGCTTGTCGGGTATATCGTCGATTCCCAGGGCCGCGTTCAGGCCGGTTAGTTCAAGGGTTGTGAAAGCCCGGCTGCGTCCCCCGGTAATCTCGCCGATCTGGTAAAAGTTTTCCTTGCCGATGGCCATGGTAAACTCCCGGATAACCGCCGTAAAATAGCGGGTTGCCCCCAGGTCCATGTGCTTGACCGTATCGATACGGAAGCCGTCAAGGTCGGCATAGGCAATCCAGTATTTATACACCTCAGCGATGGCTTTCAGAGCGGGGGAGGGCTGATACGTATCCAGCGTACCGGTACCGTGCTGAATATCTTTCAGGGATTCAAAGTCCCCTTCCAGAAACTCGGGGTCATTGTCCCAGAATTGAATTTTACCTTTCTGGGTAAACGTGTCCGGGCGCTGAAACTCGCGTGGCCAGATTGCTCCATCCGGCCAGGCTCTACCGTCAACGGCGAGGTCAAGTTCCCGAAACGGCAGTGATGGCGTACCGGTTGCGTCGCGGTAACCGGCTACTGGAAAGGTTGAGCCGTTGAACACCGGCTGGCCGTTCGTGGCGTAGGCAAAAACATCGCCCGCGTGGTTGAAAATGATGTCGAGGATAACGTAGATGCCGTTCGCATGGGCCGTATCGACCACAGCCCGCAGGTCTTCGCGGGTGCCGAAACGCGGATCAACGTCCAGGAAATTCTGGATGCCGTAGCCGTGGTACGTTGCCTGCGATGCTACCTGCTTAAAGATCGGGCTGATCCAGATGGCTGTGATGCCCAGCCGCTTCAAATACCCGATTTTACTTTGCAAGCCTTTGAGCGTACCACCCACGAACCGGGTGCCGGCTTCCCGCCATTGGTTCGCCTGGAGTTCCGTTTGCGTAGCATTACCCGCATCCGAAGGCTGAAACGGGGGCGTGGTGCCGCCGGGAGCTATGTGGCCGTCGTTGTCGACGTAGCCCTGCTCCTGACCATCGGAAAAGCGGTCGAGCATCAGAAAGTACAGGGCCTGATCTTCCCAGGCGGCAGGAGACGGATGGAACGGTTGATTGGTCAGGCTCGTGAAGTCGAGTTCAGCCAGGCGTTGGGGCGTATTCATAGCAGAAGAAGGTTCGGTTGCGGGATAACAAGGTAACGTATTGGTACGAATGCTTTTCGAGCCATTTAGGCTACGGTATATGAGTTGACAGACAGGTCTGGATTGGCAGGATAATAGTCGCAGGTTTACGTCGACGCGGTAACGTATATAGTAGGCGTGAGGCCGTTTTATAGGTAAAAAATCGTTTGAAGTAGGTTGTTGTCAATGCAGATGGCGGAGACGGCCATCGCACGGATCAAACCGCCAAATACGGGTCGCCAGGTTCAGGCGAAAGCGTCAACAGGCGACAAACAGGCCGATTTAGTGATCTGCGTATGAGGGATTTAATTGATTAGCTGGTACGTTTAAAGCCTGACTGGACAGGCTCGCTTGTCTATGATCTTTATGCATTTATGAAGTTTGCAAATTAGCCGATTTTTTTCTATACCTTTGTTGTACAGATCCATCCAGCACTTTCATGAGCAAACTGACCGCCGACGACCTCATCTACGGGTACATCAACGGTATCTTTCCGATGGCCGACGCGGACGGTACGCTCTATTGGTATGCGCCGGACCCCCGGGCTGTTATTCCAATCAACTCCTACAAACCATCGCATTCGCTCCGGCCTGTTCTGAACAAAAAGCTGTTTGAAGTACGTATAAACACCGATTTTGAGCAGGTAATGCGTAACTGCGCCGTACCCCGTTCGGCCTTCGACAGTACCTGGATTTCCGACGAAATTATAGATGCTTACACTGAACTACACCGGATGGGTTTAGCTCATAGTGTGGAAACGTATATAGATGGACGTTTAGTTGGCGGGCTCTATGGCGTGGCACTTGGCTCCGCTTTTTTTGGGGAGTCTATGTTTCATCAAGTCAGTAATGCCTCCAAGGTGGCGTTCCACTACCTGATGATGATGTTGCAGGAGCAGCAATTTGAATTGCTTGATACTCAGTTTATAAATGATAACGTTCGGCGATTCGGTGCGGTCGAAATTCCGAAGGCTGAATACCTCAAGCTGCTCAAGTCGGCGCTGCGTAAAAAAGCCCGCTTTACCGAACCCATTCTCGAACACCTGTTTAAGAATCACGCCGGCGATTAAGCCAAAATTTGTGGCAGCACACTCAACCGTGTTCATCGACGCAGCCGCGCTGCCTATCTTTGCCGCATGGCAAAGCCTGTTCTTGTTCTAAAATTTGGTACCGCGTCCATTACAAAAGCTACCGGCGAACCCAACGAGCCGGTTATGGTCGACATTGCCCGGCAGGTAGCGGCCCTGCACGATCAGTACCGTATTGTGCTGGTATCGTCGGGGGCAGTGGGGGCCGGCAAGGCGTTTATCCGCGATTATCGGGGCGATATTACCCAGCGCAAAGCAGCCGCGGCCATCGGAAACCTGTTGCTACTGAATCAGTATTCCCGCTTTTTTTCCATTTATGGCATTTCCATTGCCCAGAGCCTGTGCGAACGACACCACTTTGCCAACCGCGATCAGTTTCTGCAACTTAAGCAGACCTACGAAGAACTCTGGGCCAATGGCATCATCCCGATCGCGAACGAAAACGACGTAGTGAGCAACCGGGAGCTGAAGTTCTCGGACAACGACGAACTGGCTACCCTCATTGCAGTCGGTTTTGGTGCCGAGGTCTTGATGCTCTGCACGTCAGTTGGCGGGTTGCTCGATGCAAATAGTCAGATCATCCGGCACGTAACGGCTTTTGATGAAGCGGTTTTCAGCGTGGTGCGAACGGATAAATCGGCGCTGGGACTGGGCGGCATGGCCTCCAAACTGACGTTTGCCAAACTGGCGACCCGCATGGGTATTCGCGTGGTCATTTTTGGGTTGAACGAGCCGGATAGCATCCGGAAAGCGTTACAAAGCGAAACCGGAACGAATTTTGTTCCCCAGCCAACGTCTCTATCGGCCCGAAACCGCTGGCTGGCGAGTGGTAGTCTGGTGGTCGGCCGGTTGCAGGTCGATGCGGGCGCTGTCCGGGCGCTTCAGCAGCGACGTAGTCTGCTGGCGGTGGGTGTGCGGGCCGTGTTGGGCGAGTTTGCGGCCGGCGAGATGATCGAAGTGCTGGACGAACAGCAGGCTACCGTAGCGATTGCCCGGGCGCGGCTTTCGTCTGACAGCCTGGCGCAACAGGGTCAACTTCAAAATGTTGAAGTGGCAAATGCGAATGATATTGTACTTTTGTAGGAAGAAAGGAGGAGAGGGAGGAAGGGGACGAAAGGTAGTAGGTTTTCCCTTCCTCTCCTCCTTTCTTCCTTTCTCCTTTTTACATGTATGAACACCATAACCCCTCTCCTGCAGGCTACGCAACAAGCCGCGGCTGCCGTTCGGCGATTGGACAGTGAGCAGAAAACGGCTTTACTAAACCGCCTGGCCGATGTCCTGACGGCCCATTCAGCCGATATTCTGGCGGAAAACCAGAAAGACCTCGACCGGATGCCGGATAGCGACCCCAAGAAAGACCGCCTGAAACTAACCGAAAGCCGGGTTGCCGATTTGGCCGCGAGTCTTCGTACAGTTGCTACGTTGCCCGATCCGGCGGGAGTCGTGTTGCTGGAACAGACCATTGAGCAGGGGCTGCAACTCCGTAAAATTGCGGTGCCGCTGGGGGTTGTGGGGGTAATTTACGAGTCGCGGCCGAACGTAACGGTCGATGTGGCGTCGTTGTGCCTCCGCTCGGGTAATGCCTGCGTGTTGAAAGGAGGTAAGGAAGCGGATTATTCAAACCGGAAGCTGGTGGAATTGATCCAGCAGGTGCTGGTGGAATTTGACGTACCGAAAGCGGCCGTATCGCTGCTGCCGCCCGACCGGGCGGTGGTCAACGAACTGCTGACAGCCACGCGATACGTAGATATTATCATTCCCCGCGGCTCGGAATCGCTGATTCAGTTCGTGCGTAAAAATTCGCTCGTGCCGACTATCGAAACGGGCGCGGGCGTGTGTCATACCTACGTCGAAGCATCGGCTGATCTGGAAAAAGCACGGGCTATTGTGGTCAACGCCAAAGTCTCGCGGCCGTCGGTGTGCAACGCCCTCGACTGCATCCTGGTCGACGAAACCATTGCCGACTCATTCCTGCCCAGCCTGACGGCCGAGTTCATGAACTGGAACGTCGAGGTGTTTGCTGATACCACCGCTTATGCTATTCTTGTCAAGGCCGGCTATCCTCACCTGAAGGCCGCCCAGCCCGAGGATTTCGGACGGGAGTTTCTCGACTACAAATGTGCTGTCAAGGTCGTTTCTGGCCCGGACGATGCCCTGTCGCACATTCAAACGTACTCGTCGCGGCACTCCGAGGCTATTGTTTCGCAGAGCTCCTCCATCATCGAGCGCTTTCTGAATGAGGTAGACGCAGCCGCCGTGTATGCGAATGCATCTACTCGCTTCACCGACGGTGCCGTTTTTGGACTCGGAGCCGAAATTGGTATCTCAACCCAAAAATTACACGCCCGCGGACCGTTTGCACTCGAAAAGCTGGTGACCGAAAAGTGGGTCGTCGTGGGTGACGGACAGGTGCGGTGGTAAGGACATCGGTGCACCCTGCCCCAGATACGTCACGCAGTTACCGGCCGGCCCACTACTTCGGCAAAAACGCGGTTCCAGTCCCGCACAAATCGTTCGATGCTGAACCGTTCCTGCGCCAGCTTACGGGCGTTGTTGCCCATGCGCCGGGCTTCGGCGGGGTTGTCGAGCAGAAACTGCATGTGCTGCCGCAGTTCATCAGGATTGCAGGAAATGAATCCGTGAACGCCGTTTTCTATGACTGTTGGCAGTTCAGTGGTGGCCAAAGCTACCACGGGCATACCAATCGTCAGGGCTTCGATCACGGCCAGGGGCAAGCTGCTGTAGCGCATCAGGCTATACAGGAATCGGTATTCGGCTACGCGCCGGTGAAGCTGCGTATAATGAATTTCGCCAATGCCGCCGATCGCGGCCGAGCCCATACCGACGGTAGTGAGGGGCAGGTCCTGCCGTAATGTTTCGTACAGGTCATAGCCCGCCATCCGGCCCCGGCGCTGCATCTCATTTACCACAAAAATACCCTCCGGACGGCTGCCATCGTACCGTATTGATGGGTCGATCGCTACGCTGTGTTCAACCACGGTTGTAGGCGTGGTGCCGGTATCCCACATCAGCCGGTTGTAATGCGTTACGTGAACGAGCAGTGTGTCTGGATCATCGGCGGCCCAGTGGCGCGAATCGGTCGGGTGTGGTTCGGGACTGTTATGCTGGAGATAGATACGGGGCCGTTGCCGCTGCTCAGCCGACAGAATCTCGTACTGATCTTCCTGGTAATTTTTGGGGGTCTGGAAAATGATCAGATCCAGATCAAGGTTCCTGACCTGATCGGCGGGTACCTCCCGAACGTAGTCGGGCATCGACGAACCGACGCCCCGGCCAATGTAACCTTCGGACTGATCAGGTTTGATGGGTACGTACCAGTTGTGTTCAGCCTGCGCGAGGGCCGTCAGATACGCCCCGTGAATGTGCCAGACCAGAATGTTGAGTTTTCGCATACGGCATTAATAAGCACACCCGGGCGATTGTTGAAGAAACTGAACTACCGGGCAGACCGGTTAGTAAAAGCCCGAGCACGGCTGGAGACCGGTTGCCGGGAAAAGGCTGATAATGAACCTCGGAAAAGCAGTGACGCCAAACAGCTATTTGCCCTGTGGCGATAATCCGTTAGCTTTGCAGGTAAAACTAAGTCAACCGAGTATCGATGCCGTATTTATTCACTTCCGAGTCTGTCTCTGAAGGACATCCCGACAAAGTCGCCGATCAGATCTCCGACGCTTTGATTGATAACTTCCTGGCGTTTGACCCATCCAGCAAGGTAGCCTGCGAGACCCTTGTAACGACCGGGCAGGTGGTACTGGCCGGGGAAATCAAAACTGATACGTACCTCGACGTTCAGAAGATTACCCGCGACGTAATTCGCCGGATTGGCTATACCAAGAGTGAGTACATGTTCGAGGCTAACTCGTGCGGTATCTTCTCAGCATTGCACGATCAGTCGGCCGACATCAACCAAGGCGTCGATCGGGCTGTTGACAGCGATGATTTCGAGACGCGAGCCAATGCACAGGGTGCTGGTGACCAAGGTATGATGTTCGGTTACGCGACCAACGAAACGGATAACTACATGCCGTTGCCGCTGGATTTAGCTCACGCTATTCTGCGCGAGATGTCGTATATCCGGAATAATGAGAGTCATCTAATGCCTTATTTACGGCCGGATGCAAAGTCGCAGGTGACAATTGAGTATTCTGACGATCATCAGCCTATTCGGATCGATACAATCGTTGTTTCAACGCAGCACGATGAGTTCGCTGATGATGAAACGATGCTCGCGAAAATTAAATCAGACGTTATCAATATCGTTATCCCACGGGTGAAATCAGCTCAGAAGCCAGAGTTGCACAGCCTGTTCACAGACGATATTACGTACTACATCAACCCAACCGGTAAGTTCGTGATCGGTGGTCCGCACGGCGATACGGGCCTGACCGGCCGCAAAATCATTGTGGATACCTACGGCGGTAAGGGAGCGCATGGAGGTGGTGCTTTCTCGGGGAAAGACCCCTCGAAAGTGGACCGCTCGGCTGCTTACGCTACCCGGCACATTGCCAAGAACATGGTGGCGGCTGGTCTGTGCGATCAGGTGCTGGTGCAGGTGTCGTACGCGATTGGAGTAGCCAAGCCGTGCGGCCTGTATGTCAACACCTACGGCTCAGCTAAAGTGGACATGACCGATGGCGAGATTGCGAACAAGATCGAGGAGTTGTTCGATATGCGTCCGTACGCGATTGAACAGCGGTTGAAACTCCGCAACCCGATCTACTCCGAAACGGCTGCATACGGGCACATGGGCCGCCGGAATGAAATCGTAAAGAAAGTATTTGGTTCGAACGGCAGCGCCAAAGAGATTGAAGTCGAATTGTTTACCTGGGAAAAACTTGATTACGTCGACAAAATCAAGGACGCCTTTGGGTTGTAATACAATCGGTCTGAAACAAAAAACCACCTCGCGCGAGGTGGTTTTTTGTTGTTAAATGATCTTATAACTCATCAGGTTCAAAAACCTCATCTTCTTTCATTCGTGATTTGGCTTCGACGATAGCCTGGCTTGAAAAATCGTTACGTTTCTGCTTGCAGCGAACCAGTTTATCTTTCAGTACGTCCAGCACCCGGTCGGTGGCGCTTTCGAAGGTTTTGTCGCTTTCCTTCACAAATAACTCTTTGCCAGGAATGGTTAAGCGGATTTCGACGATTTTCTGCTTGACTTTATTCGTGTCAGCACCATCTAGTCGGAGAAATACCTCCCCACCGATGATTCGGTCGTGGAACGTATCTAATTTGTTGAACTTGGCCTGGATGAAATCCAGCAAACTCCGGTCGGCCGTAAAGTGCACGGCGTTAATCTGTAGTCTCATTGTGTCGCTTGTTAAGTGAGAAATATCAGAACATCAATGGACTATCTAAGTTTGGCTATATGACTGACAATGTCAAGAGCAGCTACGAAAGGTGCAATTGTGTTTCACGCTTTGTGATTTCGTAAGGCAGAACCTGATTCATAAACTGTAGTTTAATCCAAACCGTGGAACGGTCCACTACGAAAAATCCTGGTAAAGTATAATTTGCCTTGTTGACTAACTCAAAAAAACGGTAACTGCCTGTTTGGATCGCAGCGTAATCAGAGGTTGGACATCAATGCGCCGGCCGGTTGGCTTACTGGTAAACCGCTGCAAAAGAACGGCCAGCAGCACCTGCATTTCCATCAGGGCGAACTGATTGCCGATGCACAGACGTGGTCCTCCGCCAAAGGGTAAAAACGCGTAGGGATGCCGTTCTTTAACCCGTTCGGGCTGGAACCGATCAGGATCGAACCGTTCGGGGTCCGGCCAAGATGCGGGGTCGTGGTGCAGCACGTACGGGCTGACCAGGATGCCTTCACCGGAGTTGATGGCATACTCGCCCAAGCGGTCTAGACCGAGCGACAGGCGGCTCATGGCCCAGGCGGGTGGATACAATCGGAGCGATTCCTGAATGACCTGCATCAGATACGTCAGCGAACGCAGGTCCTCCGGCGTAAGGCGGTCACGTCCGGCCAGCACGGCGTCTACTTCAGCTTTGGCCCGGGCCTGCACGTCGGGATGGTTTGCCAGCAGATGCAGGGTCCAGGCCATCGACGTAGCGGTAGTTTCGTGGCCGGCGATGAAAAGCGTGACTACTTCGTCGCGAAGCTGCTGGTCCGACATCCGTTCGCCGGTTTCTTCATCTTCGGCTCGAAGCAGCATATCCAGCAGGTCGTCGCGGCTTTCAGTCGACGCCCGGCGGGTCTGAATGATTCGGTGAATCAGACTATCAACCGTTCCGGTGGCCTGGCGAAAGGCCCGCTGGGTTGGGGTAGGTACCCACTTGGGTAACCGTATGGGATTGATGAGGGTGTTATTCGCCAGGTGATTCAGCGAAGCGAGTGCATTCGACAAGTCATCGACGCGGTCGGTCAATACGCTGCCGAAAAGGCTGCGCGAGACGATCCGAAGTGTAGCGTCAATGGTAGCACTGGTAACGTTGACAGGGTCCTTGCGGTTTGTCTGTTGCAGTCGGTCGCCCCAGGCAACAGCCTCGTCGATCATGGTTTCCGCCAGTATAGCCAGTTTCTGTCTGTGAAAGGCCGGTTGAGCCAGTCGCCGTTGCCGTCGCCAGAAGTCTCCTTCGCTGGTAAGCAGGCCATTACCCAGAAACTGACGCAGCACGGCAAATGATCGCCCACGGCCGTAGTTACGGTTGTTTTCCTGCAAAACGTACCGGGTCTCTTCCGGTTTTAAAAGCAGGATGGTTGTCAGGCCGCCGAGGGCGATCCGTACAATTCGGTTCGTTCCGTACTGCTCCTGAAGCCGGTTTAGAAACGGCAGCGGGCCGCGTAGGTATTCGAGCGTATTACCCACGAACGGCAGGCCGGGATGAACCGGAATGGGGGGAGTAGGGGAGGTGATCGTTTCCATAAAAAAACCGCCCGGTCAAACAGGACCGGACGGTTGTAAAGATAAACAGGTTCGCCTGTTTAATGCTACGCAACAGCTGTCATAAGTGCACGTATCGGCGACACTGTATTGACCTCAGGAGTTGATGATCTCCCCACCGTTTACGTGCATTACCTGCCCTGTTACGTAGGAGGCATCCTCCGAGGCCAGGAAAACGTATGCCGGGGCGACTTCGGCTGGTTGGCCGGGCCGTTCCATAGGCGTGTTTTTGCCGAAATTAGCTACGCGTTCCGGGTCAAAAGACGCTACAATCAGCGGAGTCCAGATGGGGCCGGGGGCTACTGCATTCACCCGGATACCCCGGTCGACCAGATGCTGCGACAACGACCGCGTGAAGGCCGTGATCGCTCCTTTTGTAGAGGAGTAGTCGAGCAGGGTTTCGCTGCCCCGGTACGACGTAATGGATGTCGTGTTGATAATGCAATCACCTTCGCTCATGTGGTGCAGCGCCGTTTTTGTCAGCCGGAACATCGCCAGGATGTTTGTTTCGAACGTAGCAACCATGTCCTCGTCCTTAATGTCGGTCAGTTCTTTCTGCGGGTACTGAACGGCTGCGTTGTTGACCAGGATATTGATTCGTCTGAACTCGCTGATGACTTTACCGACGGACTCTTTGATGAACGACAGGCTGCGCAGATCGCCCGGAAGCAGCATGCTCTTACGCCCTTCCGCTTCAATCAGCTGTCTGGTTTTCTGCGCGTCTTCTTCCTCCCGAGGGTGGTAAATGATGGCTATATCGGCTCCTTCGCGGGCAAAATGCACGGCCACAGCCCGGCCAATACCGCTGTCGCCCCCGGTAATCAAGGCCAGTTTGCCCTGCAGCTTACCTGATCCCTGATAATCGTCGCGGATGTAGATCGGCTGCGGGTCCATCTGCGATTCGATTCCGGGCTGGGCGTCCTGTTTCTGCGCCGGAATCTCCATTTCCATCTGTTCCATAACGTATAAAGTTTTCTGTTTACGGGTTTCGGTCAAACGGCTAGCCGGTAGGCTAAAACGCTATGTCGAAACCTGACTGGGTTATCCGTTTACAACCGTGCCGCCGTTGGGGTGAACAACCTGACCGGTCACGTACGAAGCGTCATCTGAGGCCAGATACACGTAAGCCGGAGCTACTTCGGCCGGCTGACCGGGGCGCTTCATGGGTACGTCCTTTCCGAACATAGCCACCTCTTTGGCCGACACCGAAGCTGGATTCAGGGGTGTCCAGATCGGGCCGGGTGCCACGCCGTTAACCCGGATTTTTTTCTGCGCCAGATTGCCGGCCAGTGCCCGGGTGAAGGCCATAATAGCACCTTTTGTCGATGAGTACTCCGGCAGGTCAGCCCGACCCTGATAGGCCGTAACAGACGTCGTATTGATGATACTATCCCCTTCGTGGAGATGGTTGAGGGCCGCCTTCGTTACCCGAAAAATCGAGTAGATGTTGGTTTCGAACGTTTTGACCAGGTCCTCGTCCTGCATCTCTTCAAAGTACTTGTGCTGAAGCTGCAGCGCTGCGTTATTGACCAGAATGTTTAGCTTCCCGAACTTTCCAACGGTTCGTTCCACGGCTTCTTCGCAGAACGCCTGGCTGCGGAGGTCGCCCGGAATCAGCAGAATCTGACGGCCCTCGGCTTCAATCAGTTCTTTGGTCTGCTGGGCGTCTACTTCTTCGCGCTCCGTATAAACGATGGCTATGTCGGCCCCTTCGCGGGCAAAATGTACGGCTACAGCCTGGCCAATGCCACTGTCGCCCCCGGTGATGAGCGCCACTTTCCCTTTAAGTTTACCGGTTCCTCGGTAGTTGGGACGGATTATTTTGGGCTGAGGCACCAGTTCGGCCTGTATACCCGGCTGAACGTCCTGATGCTGAGGTGGAATTTGGGTTTCCATAACGTCACTTTGAATTATTCCCTTGGTTAAGCCAAAAGCGAGGGCGGTTGTTTGCAGAAATCTATTGATTTGGTAGTGAATTATTTTGTGCCGGTTTCGTCGTAACTTGTCGATTGTTCCTGTTTCAACGGCATCCTGTTTTTTTGATTATGAACATCATCGGCGACGCAAAAGCAGTTCGATCCTACGACGCCATTGTGATCGGATCGGGCATCAGTGGGGGATGGGCGGCCAAAGAGCTCTGCGAAAAAGGCTTGAAAACCCTGGTGCTGGAGCGCGGGCGGGATGTGCGGCACATCGTTGATTACCCATCGGCTACGCTCAATCCCTGGGATTTTCCGCACCGCAACCGAATGCCCGATGCCTTCGATCAGGAGAACCCCATTGCCACTAAGTGTTATGCCCTGGACGAAGGAACGAAGCAGTATTTTGTGAAGGATGCCGAACATCCCTACGTGCAGGAGAAGCCATTCGACTGGATTCGGGGCTATCAGGTTGGTGGTAAATCGCTGATCTGGGCCCGGCAAACCCAGCGGTGGAGTCGGTTCGATTTTGAAGCCAACGCCCGCGACGGCATTGCGGTCGACTGGCCGATTCGCTACGAGGATATTGCGCCCTGGTACAGCCACGTTGAGAAATTTGTCGGCATCAGTGGCAATAAAGACGGACTTGAAACCCTACCCGACGGCGAGTTTCTGAAGCCGTGGGAACTGAACTGTCTGGAGAAGCACATTCAGAAACGGGTGGCCGAAAGCTACAGGGATCGACATGTCATTATTGGCCGGTGCGCGCACCTGACGGAGCCGCAGCAGATTCACTACGATCAGGGCCGGGCTCAGTGTCAGGCCCGGCATCTCTGCTACCGGGGTTGCCCGTATGGTGGCTATTTCAGTTCGAATTCGTCGACGTTGCCCTGGGCGGCAAAGACCGGCAACCTGACCTTACGTCCGTTCTCGGTGGTGCATTCCATCATTTACGACGATGCCAAGGGGAAAGCGACGGGCGTCCGGGTTGTTGATACTAACACAAAGCAGATGACCGAATACTACGCCCGCGTTATTTTTGTCAATGCTGCCTGTCTCAACACAAATCTGATTTTACTGAATTCGACCTCAAAACGCTTTCCCAACGGCCTTGGTAACGATAGCGGCTTACTGGGCCATTATGTTGCCTTTCACAACTACCGGGGAAGCCTGAACGCTACGTATGACGGATTCCCGGATGGTTACTTCTATGGTCGTCGGCCAACGACGGCGTTCATGCCGAATTTCCGGAACGTGCAGAAGCAGGAAATGGACTTCCAGCGTGGCTATATGGTGGCGTTCAGCGCATCGCGGTCGGGTTGGCAGCGGGGCGCGGGTACGGAAGGATTCGGGGCCGAATTCAAGGATAAGTTAAGCGATCCGGGTGGCTGGCACGTCTACATGATGATGCAGGGCGAAACCATTCCGAAGTACGATAATCACGTTCGGCTCAGCAAGGATCAAAAAGACTCGTGGGGCATTCCGCAACTGGTTACGTCGGTTGGTTACGACGACAACGACGTGAAATCTATGAAGGATTTTCTGGAGCAGGGCGCCGACATGCTGGAAAAAGCGGGGTGCAAAACCATTAGCCCGTACGACGATCATCGGAATCCCGGCCTTGATATTCATGAAATGGGGGGCGTTCGAATGGGTCGTGATCCGAAAACATCGTTGCTGAATGGTCACAACCAGCTTCATCTGGTCAAGAACGTATTTGTGACGGATGGCGCGGCAATGACCTCGACCGGGACGCAGAACCCGTCGATTACGTTCATGGCGCTGACCGCCCGGGCGGCCGACTATGCCGTATCGGAGTTAAAAAAGAAGAATTTGTAGCATGACCGACGCGCACGCGATTAAAGTACGCTTAGTTGATCAGTGCCGGGCATACGTTCAGCAACGCGTTGATACGGCCCGGAAAGCCATGGAAGCGGCACAGGAGTCAGCCAATTCCGAATCGAAAAGCAGCGCCGGCGATAAGTATGAAACCGGCCGGGCGATGGCCCAGATCGAACGCGACCGCCATGCCCAGCAACTGGCCGAGGCAATGAAGGTGAAGAAAGAACTGGAGCAGCTTTCGGTCGACAAAACGTATGCAACCGTTCAGTCGGGCAGCCTGGTAACGACTAGTCGAGGTTCATTCTTCCTGAGCATTAGTGCCGGAAAGCTAACCCTAGACGGCGTTGATTACTTTGCGATTTCCCCAGCCTCACCCATCGGGAGTAAACTGATAGGCAAAACAACCGGCGATGAGTTTACATTTAATTCGGTAAGCTACCGAATTGTGGACGTACATTAACGGCATCGGCCAACTGAAAAGCACAGTCAGTTGGCCGATGCCCAATACGAGTACCCAGCTACTCGTATTGTTTATTCGTCTGAAGTTGCTTCATAAGCCGGTGAACGTCCGGCAGTGACAGCTCAAGCGCAGGAGCAATGGGTTCCGGACTCATGCCAAGCTTGAGCATTCTTTTAACGGCTTTTTCGAGGCCTTTTTTTAACACCTTCATTAATTCAGGCTTCTGCAGCTGACATGGCTAACTCTCCTGATTTAGTCGAAACATTACGAAAAATAGCTACTAGTTCGTGCGTTATCAAGTCGCTGGACCAACTTAAATAGACCACGGCTGTCTGGATAAACGTTTGTCTATCAATGGAGTCGACCAGTTGCCTGATAGCTTGTTCAAATTCCTTGATGACGCGGAGTAAGCGTTGTTCCCGACATTAACATAGCAACAAAAACCTACAATCAATCAGGAGGTAGTCTCGCGAAAAGGAGCGTATTAAGAGATTCTTACAGACATAGGATTAACAAGTCTCTGATTGAACTAGCTTTTCAGGACTTATCTCCACGATCATGTTTCTTAGCTTTTCTGCCCAGTGAAAGATGGCAAGTCCACTTGGCTACCATCCTCCCTGAAGTAGGATCGGACGTGCTCCGCCTACAGTTTCCTATACAGACTCTCGATTCGCATCGACCCAGTAGCCAAGGGCCACGACCAGCCATAATATTTGAGCGCTCCAGGCTAGGGCCGCTACACTAGCCGGGGCCGGGCCCAGAGCACCGCCCACATAAACGAGCACTAAAAAGGCGATCATTCCCCAGAGTGCGAATCGACCGGTGCGGTTACGCGCCCGGGTGTGGCGCAGGTATACCCATAGGCCGACTGCCAGCGAGCCCAGTTCGAGTAGTAGCGTAGCGGGCAGATTTCCCCACAGACCGAGTCCGGCTTTAGGGGATTGGCCAAAGTAAAGGGGCAGATCGGGCCGGTGCATGATCAGGTCGAGCAGCCAGTGACTGGGCACTAGCAGGCCCACCAGCAGGGCTTCCAGCCAGTTACGCCGAATCAGGCCATAGGCCAGGCCCAATGCTATCCCTAATACCACTTCCGCCAGCAGACTGTGCGAAAAGGGATAATACACGAAGTCAAGGGGCGAAGCTGCCAGCAAACCGGGACGAATTTCGACGCGCTCTACGCCCAGTAGCAACAGGGTAGGCCACAGTAAATCAGCCAGCTGGGTCGCCAGAAACAAGGTGCCCAGCGATACGCGTGGTTGGAGGGGCTTGGTCCCCAGACCGACTCCGAAATGACCTAAAAACATGGTGGTAGTTACCCAGCGGGCGTTAATATGTTGCAAAATTAATGTGCGCTAGTGGCTGGCGTATAAACCGATTCCGAAAATCGGATTGACTTTTCGCGCAAGGCATCAAAAAAGCACTTCAATGAATCTGCTGCGTTAGTTGGTTGCGCCACACATGGCCACGTTGCGGTCAGCCCTTTGCCCATGTGCCTGGCACGGCTATCCCGTTCCCCGGCGGAACATACCGGGTGTCTGGCCCGTCCAGCGACGAAACGCCCGGATAAACACACCCGGCTCGGCGAAACCCAGCAGGAAAGCAATGTCTTTGATGCTCAGGATGTGGGCGCGCAGGTGGTCTTCAGCTAACTCACGGCGTACCTCGTCGAGCAGTTGCTGATAGCTGTGGCCGTCCTGACGCAGTTGCAATTGAAGCGTGCGGGGGCTCAGGCTCAGAGCCCTGGCCACGGCTTCGAGGGTGGGTGCCGACTGGACTAACAGGCGCAACAACTCGTGTCGTACGCGGTCGGCAAGAGCGGGCCGTTCGTGTAGACGCTCCAGCAGGGCAGCGGCATGTGGCTCGAGCATCGCCAGTAGCTGCGGGTCGGCAGTAGGAATGGGGAGCGCTAACACAGTAGCTGGCAGGCGCAGCGCCGAGTAGGGGGAGTCAAACTGCACGGGGGCCGGTGAGAAAACGCGTTCGTGCTCGCGGGTATTAGCCGGAGCGGGGTAGGCTAAGTATACCGCTTCGAGGTCGAACCATTGCCCACTCAGCCCCCGTAGCATATGCAGGTAAATGGATAGCTCGGAGTTGAGCACAAAGTGGGGGTACACAATTGTGGGACTGGTTATGTCGACGACCAGTTCCACGCTGTTTCCCCGGTGGCGCAGGCTGATGCGCGTGCCGTTGCAAACGATGTCTCCATACAGGCACAACTTGTGAATAGCCGCGCCCACTGTAGGACAATTCATGAGTACGTACGCCAGCACCCCATAGCTGCTATGGTGAACATGCCCAGCCAGGTGTAGGTCGAGGTGCGGATCATTTGTGGCCTGGACAGCCAACGCCCACAGGCGCTGCATGGTCGCCATCGGCACCCGGCCATCAGGGTCTTTCAACAGGGTACTATCCAAGCCCGCAGCCTGGCTCAACGCCTTGGCATCGGCCCCGCACTGCGTGACGGCGTAGAGTAGCCCTTTTACGGAAGCGGAGGAAATGGTAGCGTCGGCTGGCATTCGGTTATAGTCATTTAGCCAAGGCCAATGGCTGGTTAGTTATTCGCCCGGTTTCATCACATCCGTGAGGTACAGTACGTCTCTAGTATCAGAGAGCGGCTCGACCAAATACTCTCTAAATAGTGCCATTGCTTCTTCCGTGTACGGCTGCTTCCAGTGCTCCTCTAAGGCAGACTGGCTTTTCCAGCGCTCAAAAATGACCACCTTGTCGGCGCTGCCCTTGACGTTGAATACGTGAAACGCATTGTTGCCCGCTTCCGCCCGCGTAGGCCGGATACTCGGCACCACACTGGCCAATACCTTTTCGGCAGTACCGGGTCTGAATTGAAGGGTAAGCAGGACGATTACTTCCTCAGAATCGGTAATTTGAACAATCGGATCCATAGATTTTTAGTTGATTAAACGCATTTTTACCGGGCATTGCCGAGCGGCCCCGGCCTTCGTTCCACCCGCCGCTGCGCGGGTGTTCTGTCCGTTCGGACCAGCGTTGCTTACAGCCGGGTTGTGCCACCAGATGTCGGGGTTGCTGGATAGGTACCTGGAATCGCGAAGAAATGCCGAAAAAAGCGTATACGCTGCACCCTGATCGAATGGTTGGCTACACTACCTTCTGCGTCACGGCCAGGCCTGAACTGATTCTCCTCCGAAGATCATCTTTTTTAGACCTGGCGTAAAAAACAGGTTTGGTTTGGAAACGGACTCCAAGACCGCCAATTGGTCCACCGTGAACTGGATTGTGAGTGCAGACAGATTGTCCCGAAGCTGCTCAATTTGGCGGGCACCTATGATCGGCGCGGTAACCCCCGGTTGCGCTAGCAGCCAGGCCAGCGCCACAGAAGCCAGGGGGGCGTCAAGTTGCCCGGCCACGGTACGAAGCCCATCCAGAATTTGCCAGTTTCGGTCGGTGAATTTTGACGTACCGAACGGATTCGTGCCGCTTAGTCGTCCCTGCCCACTGGCACCGGCATCGGTCCGCTGGTACTTGCCCGCCAGAAAGCCAGCGGCCAGCGGACTCCAGGGCAACAGGCTCAGGCCACATTCGCGACCGGCGGCAATGTGCTCCTGCTCCACCATGCGCTCCACCAGTGAGTACTCCATCTGCATAGCAATGGGGCCGGGTACCTGATGAAGGGCGGCCAACGTAGCCGCTTTGGTCGTGTACCAGGCGGGCATGTCCGAGAAGCCGAAGTAACGGATCTTACCCGCCTGTACCAGCGCACCCAGCGTTTGCAAAACCTCTTCCACGGGCGTTACCATATCCCAGACGTGCAGCCAGTAGAGGTCCACGTAGTCCGTCTTCAGCCGACGCAGGGAGCTTTCGAGAGCCTGGTGAACATGCTTGCGCCCGTTGCCCCCCGCGTGGGGGTTGCCCGGTTGCGTGTTGAAGCCAAATTTGGTAGCCAACACTACCCGGTCACGTAAGTTTCGGTCGGCGATAAACCTACCAACGAGTTCTTCACTGCGGCCACCCGAATAGACGTCGGCAGTGTCGATCAAGTTACCCCCGGCATCGATGTACTCATTAAAGATCCGTTGGGAGGTGTCGTCAGGCGATCCCCAGGCCGGGTTACCAAAGGTCATGGTGCCCAGGGATAAGGGACTCACCGCAAGGCCGGAGCGGCCCAGTGTCCGATAATCAGTCAGTGTCATTGTAGGGGGGGGTATGGCCTAAAAAGTTGGACGGAGTCGCTATTGGGCCGAGAAGCGAAAGGCCACTGGGCTGAGACCCGTTTTGCTTTTGAACAGGCGGCTGAAATACTGCGGGTATTCAAAGCCCAGCTGAAAGGCCGTTTCGTTGACCGACAGAGACGTTGTCAGCAGCAATCGTTTGGCTTTTTCGATTAGGGCGTGGTGAATATGCTGCTGCGTGTTCATCCCGGTCAGTACGCGAAGCAGATCGCTCAAATAGGCGGGAGATACGTTCAGTTGATCGGCGAAGAACTGAACGGTTGGTAAAGGCTGGTCAGCCTCCTGCGCGAAATAGTCCCTCAGCGCGGTCTCGAAGCGGCTCAATACCGATCCTTCGTCACGGTCGTGTTCGAGGGAACGCCGGGTAACAAACTGCCGGGTATAAAACCGGTCGGCGTAGGTCAACAGCAACTCAACCTGGCCTACCAGTACATCCTGACTGAAAGCATCAATCGGTCGTTGGCACTCCGCCCGCAGGTTGTCGAGCAATCGGCCAAGCTGAACTTCTTCCTGTTCTGATAAGTGAAGCGCTTCATGCACGGCATAGGAGAAAAAGCCGTAACTGCCTATTCGTTTGCCTACCGGATATTTCCGCAGCAGGTCCGGGTGAAACACCAGCATCCAGCCCGTCACTTGGGTGGTGTCCAGGGACGGATCGACCGCGAATACCTGGCCGGGTGCTGAAAAACCCATGACCCCCTCCCTAAAATCGTAGGGGCGATGACCGTAATATAATAATCCGTTCAGGTTTCGCTTTAAAAAAATGGTGTAAAGCTGTAGAACTACCGGTTTGAGTACACTCTTATCGCCACGGGCCACCGCCTGTTGGTTAGCCGCTTTCAAATCAATCAGGGTCAGCAACGGATGGGCGGGGGCGGGCAGGCCGTAGAACCGGGTATACTCAGTGACGGTGTGTAGCGTCTGAATGTCGTTGGTCGTTTGTTTCATCGGTACCTGATACCTGTGGTCAAAGCCTGTTTCGGGTTGTCAGATTTCCTAACTGGTTTCACTGACAGCCCGAAACGGGCGTTGATCGTTTAGCTGAAAACGGGGTAAGCGGAACCCACTACGCTGCCCACCGGCAGAATGGCATCGAGTTCATCGAGTTCCGAGGGGCTCAACGTGATAGCGGCAGCGGCTACATTGGCTTCCAGGTTGGTCCGTCTTTTGGTTCCAGGGATGGCCACTACATGTTGAGCGAGTACCCAGGCCAGGGCCAGTTGCGAAGCGGAAACCCCCTTGGTTTGGGCCATTGATTCCAGCTTAGTCACTAACTCCAGGTTCTTGTAAAAGTTGTCGCCCTGGTAGCGGGGAAACATCCGGCGTGAATCGTTCGGCTCGAAATCATCCGGCGATTTGATCGCCCCCGACAGAAAACCCCGTCCCAGGGGCGAGTAGCCCACAAAGCCGATTCCCAGTTCTCGCGTTGTTTCCAGCACACCCGTTATCTCTACTCCTCGATCAAACAGCGAATACTCGCTCTCGATGGCCGTGATGGGATGTACGGCATGTGCCCGACGAATAATGTCCGAAGGCACTTCGGATAAGCCCAGGTATCGGACCTTTCCTTCCTGAACCAGCTCAGCCATGGCGCCCACGGTATCTTCGATGGGCGTGTTGGGGTCTAGCCGGTGCAGGTAGTACAGATCGATGTAATCCGTTTTGAGGTTCCTCAATGATCGCTCAATGGACTTTCGGACGTAAGCAGGCTGGCCATTAAAGGCGTAGGTAATGCTACCCGCATCGTCAACCTCGAAACCAAACTTAGTAGCGATCGTGACCTGGTCACGTTTACCCGCCAAGGCATTGCCGACCAGTTGCTCGTTGGTAAAGGGGCCGTATACATCTGCCGTGTCGAGCATGGTTACCCCGAGTTCAAGCGCCCGGTGAATCGTGGCAATACTTTCGAGTTCGTCGGGTGTACCATATATAGTGCCGCCGGGGAAGTCAGACATGCCCATACAGCCCAAGCCCTGTACGGAGACCTGTAAACCCTGACTACCGAGCGCTACTTTTTCTAACTTGTTCATACCGCATTGTGGTTTTATCGATTTATTATGCTACAAAGGTCAGGGTAAGGCCCTGCCTGGCAGCTAAACGAAACACAGTTTCTGCAATACAAAACGCGGTACTGGCACCGAGTGGAGGCAGATACGTGAAAGCAGACCGTCCTAAACCCGTTGAAGGGAGCCAGTGAAAAGTAGTGATATTTCAGCCAACCTTTCCTGTATCAACTAATATCGTTCACCTTTTAGATACGGGCGGTCCACCGCTGTGGTTGGCATTTTGCCGCAGTGGCGGCCCGTCCTTTTTGTTTGGTTATGCCAATAGTAGCAGACTAACTGTTAGGAAAGCGTCTCTTTTATCACCCGTTTTATGAAGCAATGTCCCTCACTACTAAATCTTTACTTTCTTCTTTCCAAGCTAGATACCGATACACTGTTGCTCGGCTTATATGAAACAGCTGACCAATCTCAGCAATCGTGTTCAGTTTATTAGTATACATCGTCTTGACCGCTCGTGCTTTTACCTGCGCTTCCGGAGTAAGACCCTTGGGACGGCCTCCCACACGGCCCCGAGCGCGTGCTGCGGCCAAGCCCGCTTTAGTGCGCTCGCGGATGAGATCTCGTTCAAATTCGGCTAATGAGGCAAAAAGATTAAATACTAATCGACCTTGCGCGGTAGTAGTGTCGATGGCATCATTCAAACTTCGAAAACCAATGTCTCTGGCTTGAAAGTCATTGATCAACGTGAAAAGCTCTTTTAGTGACCGGCCTAACCGATCCAGCTTCCAAACGATGATCGTGTCGCCTTCTCGTAGAACCTCCAGCATCTTCTGAAGTTGTGGTCGTACCTTAGCTGAAGATACCTTTTCCTGAAATATTTTTTGACAACCTGCTTTTTTCAGGTCATCCAATTGCAGGGCCAAATTTTGATCTTGCGTGGATACACGTGCATAGCCAAATAACATAAAGGTAGGCGAAACGGTCGCAAAAATGCTTACAGATAAAGAGTATTTCTGAGAAGATGCACTTAATAATCAGCTGGTTGCATGCGTATGCTTTGAAATAGAGAGGAGAGCTAATAATAACTAGTTCATCAGCAGGTAGATCGTTTAAGGAGACACTGATTTTAGTACTTATTCAACTTTATCTGTAACCTACGGAGGCAGTTACTCTAAGCCCTCTCCTTCATTTTTTAACTCCTGCTCCAAATCTTCAATGGAAGGGAGCTGCGATTTCAATTCGTCAGGTACCGCTTTGGTTAACTGATAATCGGCGACACTTAAGGGATTGGTAATACCAGCTAACGCATATTCGGCCAAGGCCTGGTCTTTGCCTTTACATAACAGTAAACCAATCGTTGGATTATCATCTTTGGTACGCAGATAGTCATTGACCACATTCACGTAAAAGTTAATCTGACCAGCATCCCCTGGCTCAAAGTCTCTGGCTTTTAATTCGATGACCACGTAACAACGTAACCGAATATGATAGAAAAGTAAATCAATGTAGTACTCTCCATCTCCTACTTTTAAGGGATATTGGCGGCCTACGAATGCAAAGCCTTGGCCTAACTCCAGCAGAAACCTACTCACCTGCTGAACTAACTGACGTTCTACATCGCGCTCGTTGGCCTTGGCTGTGGCCACCACAAAGTCGAAGATATAGGGGTCTTTCAATAGCTGCGTGGCCAGATCAGAATGAGGCTTGGCCAGAGTATACTCAAAATTAGTCAGTTTAGGCGTCTTTACTTGGCGCTCATACAAATCCATCTCAATTTGATGGCGAAGTACGTTTCGGCCCCAACTCCCCCTCAACGTCTGTTCGATGTACCAAAGGCGCTGCCCTGCATCTTTAACTTTATCGAGCAAAATAATATGGTGTGACCATGTGATTTTTGACACTACCGAGTGCATAAATAACTGCTCGACGTTTTCTGCATTTTCTACAATGGGAGCTATATCAACGTCCTCCTGAGAGGCTTCAGGTAATTTTGCAACAGGATGTTGCAAAATTAAGGGCAGATTAGCCACCACAAATTTCTTCATGTAGCCAAGGTTACGAGTCGAAAAACCCTCAATTCCTGGGTAAGCTTGGCGAATATCAGCCGAAAGGCGATCAATTATTTTGGCCCCCCATCCCTGTTTCTGTTGAAAAAACAGGATTAAACTCCCCACTTGCCAGTAAGACAGTAAGAGTTGTTGGTTCGCGGAGGTAGCTATTTTAACTTGAGCTTGCTGAATCTGCTGTTTAACCAGACGAAGTAGTTCTGGGTATTGCTTAAACACTTCCATTCCGAAAGGTAACGATTATCAGCCTGCTATAAGACTAAGTAAAACTTGATACGTTCAAGCAAGTTGCCGCCCCAAACAGAACACGCTCAGCATGAATACACTAGCCTGCCATGAATGGTATACAAGTTCGTTAAGGACATCTTCGTCTCAAGTATGAGCGTTTTAAGCGACACATATATTATTTTTTTTGTTTGAGAATAGCCTGCGTACCCAGAATTAATTTACCCATGTTTGCTTTACTGTTAGCTAAGATCACGCAGCCATTACCCAACTCGGGAAAAGCCGAAATATGGGTCGTAAACCCAGGTGTACTGCCATTATGCTGAATATCCCAGTAGGAGCCCGTATTGCGTACACCCCAGCCAAGACCGATGTTGTTACGCGTGGGCTGATGCGTTAAGCGTATAGCCGGGTCTTTTTCCGAAATCTGGGCTTGGAGGTAGCGCATCATATCGGCTAAATTGGAGTGAATATCGCCAGCGGGCCCCAGGAAACTTTCAGCCTGAAATGAAAACTCTTTCCCATTCTCGGTGTAGGGTAAGGCCATTCGTTTTTTGTCTTCATCAACTTGGTGGTAGCTCGTTTGATTCATGCCTAATGGTAAGGTAATGTATTGCTTCAGTAATTGATCATACGGCCGGTGATAGACCCGCTCCACAATATGCCCTAGGATGGCCATACCCCAGTTAGAATAGTCAAATTTGTAGCCCGGCAACGTATCAAGCGTTACAGCGTGAAGAGCTCCATAAAACAAGCTGGAATCATAGTTGGCCTCTGGAGTGGAAGGATTGTAGCCTGGTTGATCACCAATATTGGGTGGCATGGGTGGTAGGCGGGCGGTATGGTTAGCTAAATCCTGCAAGGTAACTGGCTGGTTGCCAAACTGTAAATTAGGATAATCACTCGGCAGATAACGTCGAATGTCGTCAGCTAGAGTAACCTTCTTTTCGGTCACAGCCTGGGCTAACAAGAGAGCTGTAAACGTCTTGGTCACAGAACCGATTTCATAACCAGTTAATGGAGTGGGGAGCTTACCGCTTTCTTTTTTGATTTCTCCATAATGGTACATAAAGGGTCTTCCGTCTTTAATGAGGCCAATAGAAAGCCCAACCGCTCTGGGATCACGAAAGTAGTCGCGGACTAAACTATCAATCGCCTGATCCAGATCTGTCTTGAGCGCGTTGCTACTGGCAATGGAGGGAGGGGTCGTGAATAACGAAACAGGAACACTAGACAGACCAAAGCTGCTAAACTTTCCCTCCAGTGTTACTTTTAGAAACATATTCATATCTCTAACCTCAAACTCAAGGTGATACAAAACGCCCCCCCTGGCTTCTTGCTGAGAAACCACCCGGATAATGTTACCACTATTTCGATTACTTTTCAGGTAGGTAACTAGTTTGTTTTCGGAAATAGTCCTGGAAAATGAGGTATCCGCTAGTTGATAGATGGCTTTAAACTCATCCCGGTTAAAGCGGGCAATGATTGAATCGCAAACCTGACGATAAGGCAGCTGGCTGCTTTGGGAGAAGCTGGGAACAGTCGCCAGCAAAAAAGACCCCCAAAGCAAGAATAGTCGAAGTAGCATGGCGGGAAACCTGAAAAAGATTCAACTAATTTCCTCAATGACGCATGAGTCGATAGAAGGTTGCATAATCATCGTTGTTTCTTGGCAATTGAGTAGTTCCGCTTCTATTGTAAGCTGGCCAAAGTACGAAAAGCTTCAAGTAGAAAATTGGTATCTTAAGCGTTTCACTAAACCCCATTTCAAAAGAAGCAGGTTGACGACTCACAGGCTGAGTTAAATCTTGAATAAGCGCTCTCAACATGTCGTCTCATAAATCAAAGTCTCATTATCAGACCCCCCTGAGTTAATGAGGCATATGCACTTCCTGCTTGAGAAGATCAGTTTATCAGTCTATTAGGTGCCTGTTTTTTTACCATTTAAACGACGACTGTACTGTAACAACAGGATGGTTAAACGGGCGTAATTTGTTTTAGTTCTGGCAACTGCTCGTCGATGTTCGACAGATCAACCACCACGTAGTCAAAAACGGGTGTGAACGGCAGCAGGTTCTGACTGACATCCTCAAAATAAGCAGCGAACGGTTTCTTCTGCCATCACCTGTTACCGTGATAAACGAGTATGGGTAACACCGGCGTAAGCGACTGTTTCTGCTTAAGCTAGTGCTGCCAGATGTTCAGCAGATACTGGTTCAATTGAAAGTGAACGTAAGACTCAGGGTAACTTTTATGCTCAAACAGCAGAGTTGTTTTTATGGGAACAGTACAATACGTAGCCGAAAAGACCAGGTTGGCAAAATGCTCACTTAACGCTTCATCCGTGTGGGAATCAGCTTCACGCCGTAACGAACTCGTATTGATGGCTTCGCTTATTTCAATTGGCAGGTAGGCTTGCAGAAAATCAGTCAGAATTGTCGGCCGCGAGAACGTTTCCTTGAAAAATTTGTCGTGCGGATTATCTATAGTCTTGGACTTGATCAGAAAAGCCGCTCCCCGCCAATCCAGGTCTGTTGTACTTTTACCGTACGTAACTGCGGATTCGGTGCTTTCATGATGTCCTGCTCCAGTACCACAAAGTCGGCCTGTTTGCCCGGTTCGATGCTCCCCCGCAGCTTGTCCTCAAAATTGGCGTAGGCTGCCCAACGGGTCATCGACAGTAGCGCCGACCGCCGGTCCAGGGCGTTTTCCATCTGATACCCGCCGGCCGGGAAACCCTTATCGTCCTGCCGGGCAACAGCCGAGTGGAACCCAAACAGCGGGTTTACGGCCTCCACCGGGAAATCGCTGCCGGCAATAAGATACCCGTTTTGTTTCATCAGGTCGTTGAACGCATAGGCTCCTTTCACGCGCACTGGCCCCAGACGGTCACCCGCCCAGTACATATCCGACGTAGCGTGCGTGGGTTGGATCGACGGAATCACCGAATACTGACCAAACTTGACAATATCGTCCGGCGACACTACCTGCGCGTGTTCGATGCGCCAGCGTCGGTCGTTCTTCGTTTTCAATAACGTACCGTACAAGTCCAGAATCAGATGGTTGGCCGAATCGCCGATGCAGTGGGTATTCGCCTGAAATTTGCTATTGGCCAACAGCGTCAGAATACGTTCCAGTTCTTTCGGGCTTAACAGCAGAAAACCGGCGGTTTCGGGGCGGTCGCTGTAAGGACGGCGCAAGCAGGCCCCCCGCGATCCCAACGCGCCATCCGCGTAGAGTTTAAAGGACTGCACCGTCAGCCGGTCCGTCTGGAAAGGGCCGCGTTTGAGGTAGTATTCCAGGTTTGGCTCACCGAGGCTGATCATGACGTAGTCACGGATTTTAAGCTTACCTTCTTTCTGGAGCCGTTCGATCAGTTCAATGTCCGGGCGGTTCAGGCCGGCATCCGACACCGAGGTCAGCCCCTGGGATAAGCATACCTTTTGAGCTGCCAGCAACATCCGCTCCCGGTCTTCTTCAGTAGGTTTTGGGATCACTCGTTTGACGAGGTTCATGGCATTATCGACCAGCACACCCGTAGGTTCGTTGTTGGCCAGCAGTACCTCACCCCCGTTCAGGCGTGAACCCGCCGTCACCTGAGCCAGTCGCAAAGCCTTGGTATTAACCAGCAGGGCGTGGCCGTCAACCCGCGTCAAAGCAACCGGAATGTTTGGAAAAGCAGCGTCTAACTTCTCTTTGGTAGGAAATTGCTTATCAGGCCAATCGTTCTGATCCCACCCACGACCGGTAATCCACAGGGCGTCGGGGTGTTTCTGCGCGTACGCTTTCAGGCGATCAATCACTTCGTCGTAGGAAGCTGCACCGACCAGATCGGCCTGGTCGAGAACCTGGCCAAGACCCATAAAATGGGCGTGGGGGTCATAAAAACCCGGGTAGACAGGCTTGCCGCCCAGATCGACGGTACTGTCGGCGTCATATTTCCCGGTAAGTTCATTCGCCGATCCAACGGCAACAAACTTACCATCTCTGACTACAAACGCGTCGGCCGTCGAAAACGCCGAGTCGGCTGTGTAAACCAGCGCATTGGTGACGAGTAGATCAGCTTTTTCTTTAGAAGAACAACCGGCCAGGCCGATTAGCATAGTTAAAATAGCAGGCAGTGTGCGTTTCATGGATAACGGGTAAAGTACGCAATATAAGGAAAGTCAGTAAGTCGACGGTTCAATACCAGATTCTTGTAATTTTGATCGATTATTCCGCTAATATTAATTCGATGAAGTCCTACAGTTGCTGGATTCTTTTCTTTTCTCTCGCCGTCACTGCGTTTGCGCAGCAGCCAAAAAACCCAATTCAACGTGCGCAGGAACGCGCGTTCACGATTGCTACCATCCCGCAAACCGGTGAGCAGCTGACGTTACCTCAGGCCATAAGCATTGCCGTTGAGCGAAACTATCAGGTCCAGATCACCCGATCGCAGGAAGAAATTGCCCGCAATAACTACACGCGTGGCAATGCAGGATACCTGCCTACCGTAACGGGCAATATTAACTCACAGGGAAGCATTCAATCGATCCGGCAAACGTTTCTGGATGCTCTCCGGCCTCCGCAGGAGATTCGAGGCATCTTCAACCGAACCAATAATTTTGGTATTAACGCCAACTACACCATTTTTAACGGCTTCAATCGATCCGCTACGTACGAACAACTTCGCCAGCTATTGCAGATTAGTACGGTTAATACCCGGGCCAATATTGAAGCCACGATGGCGGACGTCGCAACGGGATATTACGACGTAATCCGGCAGCTGCAACGACTGATTGCCTTTAGTCAGGCACTCGATATTTCCCGCGAGCGATTAGAGCTGGCCCGGGCAACGTTCGAGGTAGGAACCCGGTCAAAAGTTGATTTTCTGAGCGCCCAGGTCGACTACAATACCGACAGCGCAGCCCTCGTCTCGCAGCAGCAGGCCCTCCGGAATGCCAAAATCTTCCTCAATACGTTGCTGATCCGTGATCCTCTGACCGAATTTGCGATTCGGGATACCATTCTTGTGCGGAATGACCTGCAACTGGCTCCATTGCAGCAATCTCTGACGGCAAACAACCCACAGCTAGCCGCGGCTGTTATAAACCGGACACTGGCCGATATTAACATCCGGCAGGTTAATGCCTTGCAACTCCCGCTCGTTACGGCTACGGCCGGGTATAACTACCAGCGAATTGATAACCAGGGTGGCTTCGGTATTCGTACCGGCCGGAACAACGGTATGACGTACAACCTACAGGCGTCGATCCCAATCTTCAATGGGTACAACCTCAGGCGGCAGATTCAGAATGCTAAAATCAATACGCAAATTGCCCGAACGCAGGAGAGCGATCAGCGGCTGCAACTCCAATCGACGCTCAGCCAGACCTTCCAGACGTATCAGAATAGCCTGACGCTGGTTAACCTCGAAGCGCAGAACAATCAACTGGCCAATCAGAACGTTGATATCGCCTACGATCGTTACCGCATCGGAAACTCAACCTTTGTCGAATTTCGGGACGTTCAGCGAAATGCCATCAATGCTCAGACACGTCTGATCGATGCGGAGTTTAACGCCAAAGCCGCTGAAATTGAACTCCTGCGATTGAGTAGCACCATCTCGCAGGAGTTACGCTAACCATTGCGTAAGCAGTCGACTGATTGAATGAAGGCCTATTCAATCAGTCGGCCGCCCTGCTGGAAACGTCGAACAGAAGTCTACGGCTCAGGCGGAAAACCGGGCTACGAATAGCTAGGATTTGACCACCTGTTTGACCTGATCCTTCAGAAACTTCATCAGCAGCTTCTCAACGCTGTCGAGTCCATACGTACTGGTTTGGCGGAAGCGGTTTTTGTGTTCAATGTATTGGTTGAGATCCTGGCACTCGTACGCTTCCAGAATTTGCGGATGCACGTAGTGTTTGCGGCAAACCGTTCGGGTATTGCCCAGCCGCTGTGATACTTCGTCCAGTACGGTATTGATATTCTTTTTGAGTTCTTTCTGGGTATGGCAGGGTTCCAGCTCAACCAGCAGCCGAAGGGCATTGACCGTACCGGCCCAGGTGCGAAAATCCTTGGCCGAAAAGTCCTCCCCCATAATTGTGTGCAGGTATTCGTTGACCATCCCGGAATCAATCGGATGGCGGTTGCCCTGGTCGTCGTAGTACTGAAACAGCTCCTTACCCGGAATGTCGCGGCAGGCTTTCACCAGTCGGGCCAGTCGCCGGTCGTGCAGGGTTATGTCGTGATAGATACCCTTCTTCCCTTTAAAACTAAACCGAACCTGATCGCCCTGGGCTTTCACGTGCCGGTCCTTGAGGGTAGTCAGGCCATAGGAACCATATTCTTTTTCATACGCTGCGTTGCCCACCCGAATCAGCGTCTGTTCCATGACGCTGAGCGCAATGGCAATCACCTTGTCGCGGGAGAGTTCGCGGGTTTTGAGGTCTTTAGCGATCCGTGCCCGTAACTGCGGTAGTTTTTCGCCGAACGAGATCATCCTGAAAAATTTGGTTTCGCTACGTACGGCGTTCCATTTAGCATGGTATCGGTACTGCTTGCGGCCTTTCGTGTCAATGCCGGTGGCCTGCAAATGGCCATTCGGTTTAGCGCAGATCCAGACGTTTTCCCAGGCCGGTGGGAGTGCCATGCTCCGAATGCGGGCCAGCGTGGCTTCGTCGTTTACTTCGTCGCCGTCAGCATTCAGGTAAATAAAATGGTCGCCGGCTGGCCGACGGCTCAGGCCCGGCATGGTATCACTTACGTACACCAGTCGGGCGGCCCTGGCGGCTTTGACTGGGTCGTGTGCTAACGCTAATAAATCCATAGCTGTTTGTTGATCGGCGCCGGCTGGTCATGTGGCCACAGTCGACGCTGATCTAAAACACCAAATTCGGTACGGCGGTTTTACTGTTCCGTAGCCTTGCCAAAAAACCATAGCGCCAGCGCGCTGGCGTAGTGATCAAAATCCGTCGGGTGGATGTAGTTGCCAAAGGCGTTTGCTTTGGTAGCCAGCCCCATCGCCATAGCCGCCAAGACAATCCAGACGGCATGTCGGTCGCGTCGGAGCAGCGCAAAAACAGCCAGGAGCATCAGGATCAAAATACCCAGCGATGGAACAATGGGGGTAAACGCGCTGACTTCCGGCAGAAGCAATACGATAAACAGCGACAGGCCAAGCACAACGGTAGCCATAAACGTTGCGGTGTTGATGGTCTGTCGATTCAGCAAGGCCCAGGCCCCCATGACCGCACAAACGACGCCAAGCGTATCGGATAGAACCAGCGTGGAATGATGCAGTTGCTGCATGACTTCGTTACCCCAGAAAATGGTAATACCGACAAGGGCTGCCAGGGCAATAGTCAACAAAAAGAAACCCCAGAGCAGTCGGTTGTATAAATTCATCCGCTGAAAAAAATGCCAGAATACACCTACGCTTGTTCCGGCAAGTACTGAACCAGAGAGAATGTGCGAAAAAATCATCTCGTAATTTACGAAGTTTCGGCTACTTTTGCCCAACTTTTAACAGGGTGATGGACGCTTGATGCCGGACGTTAGACACTGGCCCCGAACTACTTTATACTACGGGTTCATGGCATGTTGAACGCCCAGTATCCAGCATCTTCTTCTACATAACAACCATCATGAGTGTTTTAGTCAACAAAGACTCCAAAGTTATCGTCCAGGGTTTTACCGGTTCAGAAGGTAGTTTTCACGCCCAGCAAATGATTGAATACGGAACCAACGTGGTTGGGGGCGTAACGCCCGGTAAGGGAGGACAGACTCACCTCGACCGGCCCGTGTTCAACACTGTTCAGCAAGCTGTCGACGAAGCAGGCGCTGATGTGTCGATTATTTTTGTGCCGCCGGCGTTTGCTGCCGATGCGATCATGGAGGCCGCCGATGCAGGCATTAAAGTTATTATCTGCATCACCGAAGGTATTCCGACCGAGGATATGGTGGCCGTGAAAAATTACATTGCCGACAAAGAGGTTCGCCTGATCGGGCCGAACTGCCCCGGCGTTATGACCGCTGAAGAATGTAAAGTAGGCATCATGCCGGGCTTTATCTTCAAGAAAGGCACCGTTGGCATTGTATCGAAGTCTGGTACGCTGACCTACGAAGCAGTTGATCAGTTGACCAAAGCCGGTCTGGGCCAGTCAACGGCTATCGGTATCGGTGGCGACCCCATCATCGGCACAACGACCAAAGAAGCGGTCGAGCTGTTGATGAACGACCCCGAAACGGAAGCCATCGTCATGATCGGTGAGATTGGTGGCGGTATGGAGGCCGAAGCAGCCCGCTGGATCAAAGCCGACGGAAACCGCAAACCCGTCGTTGGCTTTATTGCCGGTCAGACGGCCCCGAAAGGTCGCCGGATGGGTCACGCCGGGGCCATTGTAGGTGGTGCTGACGACACGGCAGCTGCCAAGATGGCGATCATGCGCGAGTGCGGCATTCACGTTGTCGAATCGCCGGCGCTCATCGGTGATACGATGCTGAAGGCGCTGGGTAAATAATAGTGAAGGAACGAACGAGTGAAAGAGCGAATCAGGCCATTGTGGGGAGTGAAAGGAGAAAGAAAGTATGGCCGTGCCGGCCTGATGGGGACCTGGTTAACACTCTTTCACTCGTTCGTCCTTTCGATCCTTTGCCTGACTGCTTTTGCCCAGAACCGGGAGGGCGTCGGGCCAGGCGGCCGGTATTATCGCGTCCATGATTACCGCGACGATTTTCAGGTGTACGACGAAGGGGCTAAAGCTTACGTACCCTATATCGACGAGCAGCACCGCGACATGACGGCCGTCAGCGCCTATGTCGATCTTGAAAGCAACCGCCATTACAAGCTTCTGATTTCTACCCGGCAGGACGGCTACTTATTCATCAACGCGGCCCTGAAACGAAAGCTGACCGCCGGACAGTGGCAGGTGCTCGACATCGATAGTTTGTACCGCGCCTACCGTCGTTCCAACGCAGCCCGTTCCGAAATATTCATTACGCTCTACGGCGCTCCTGGCGTTGATGATAAGTCACTATTTATTGGCTATCCTAAATCGGCCACGCAGAAACCGGTTGTACTCCGTGACGATAACCTGAGTCTTCGCCCCCGTTCCTTTTCCGTTTACGATGATTTCGCGGGCCTGGGTCTGTTGTTTCTGCTGGCCACGCATGCGTTTCTGTACACGTTCTACCGGCGGGCATTTCTGCGCTTCTACAACCTTCGCGATTTGCTCTCATTACGCGCCCAGGAAGAGTCGTTTCTGATCAACCGGCCGCTGAGTGGCACCAATCTCCTCTTCACGCTCAACCTCAGTTTTCTGCTGGCTTACCTGATTCTGTTTGTGCAAAGCCGCAATCTCGACGTATTTGCATCCCGGTCGCTGCTGTTCGGTACGCAGCGCCTGAATGCGTTGCTGGGGCAGTTTGCCTTACTCTCCGGGGCGGCTTTTGTCGCCTTAGTGGGTAAGTACGTAGCGCTGGAAATTGTAGGCGGATTGTATAAGCTGCGCGATATAGTGAACGTTCACTATTTCAAGCTGTTACAATCATCTTTGTTGTTCTTCACCGGCTTCGCTATTCTACTGGCTGTTGTAGCGTTTAACACTACCGATACATCGTGGTCTGAGCGGGTTGTCTTATTTCCCCTGATGGCCTTCTACACCGCCCGGCTGACCTTTCTCTTCTTTGTGATTCGGGGCATCGTGCCTATCAAGAATCTATATTTATTTTCGTACCTTTGTATCGTTGAATTGATTCCACTCATCATTGGTGTTCGCTTCGCACTATGATGAAAGTTATTAAGTTTTCTGCGCGCCTGTTTGCTGTGGTTAGTGGCGGGTTGGTTCCTGAAAACTGAAAGCAAAAAACCGAAATTGAGGTAGATTCAATGAACGAGACCAGCATGCAATCCGTCCAGGACCGGCTCACCAAGGTAAACCGGCTTCTGGTAACGCAATCCAGACCTGCCGACGACAAATCCCCTTACTTCGAATTAGCCAGTAAGTACAGCATTCAGATCGATTTCCGGCCGTTTATTCAAATCGAAGGCGTTTCGTATAAAGATTTCCGTCGTCAGAAGATCAATATTCTTGATCATACGGCGATCATCTTTACCAGCCGTAATGCAATCGATCATTTCTTCCGGATTTGCCAGGAGGGACGAGTTGAAGTGCCGGCCGACATGAAGTATTTCTGTATTTCTGAGCAAACGGCCAATTATTTGCAGAAATACATCGTGATTCGGAAACGGAAAATCTTCGCCGGTACGAAAGCGGCCGCCGAGTTGTTCGACCTGATCAAAAAGCACAAAAACGAGAAGTTCCTGTTTCCGTGCTCAAACATCCGTCGGAACGATATTCCCGAATTCATGGATACCAGCGGGCTGCATTTCACGGAGGCAGTAATGTATGAAACGGTCTCAACGGATCTGTCGGACCTGGACATTCAGAGCTACGATATTATCGCGTTTTTCAGTCCGTCGGGGGTTACGTCGCTGATGGCAAACTTTCCTGAATTCAAGCAAAACGGGACAAGACTGGCTGCGTTCGGGCCTACAACGGCCAAAGCGATCAGGGATGCAGGCCTAACACTCGATATCGAAGCGCCACTCCCGAACGCACCGTCGATGACCGGTGCATTGGAGTTGTACATCAAAAAGGCTAACAATCAATAAACGAAGGCCGTTATACAAAGGTTGGACGGGCAAACGCAGGTTTAAAAGTCTGTTTTGCCCGTCCAACCTTTGTTATTTTGGTTCAATAATTTGTGCCGTTCGGCGTTTACTTGTAAACTGCGTAGCCCGCCAGACTTCGGAATAGGAGAGCTGGTGAAGGTCCCAGCATTTTTGCTTCCGTTGTATGATTCGCACAGTCTACGTTTTTGCTTTTGTTCTAACGGTTTCGGCGCTGACAACTTCAGCACAGACAACTGACCCTCAGTTAAGTCTGTTTATGTTCAATCCGGTGTACTATAACCCGGGGGCTGCCGGATCAGAAGGCGTATCCCGCTTTCAGTTAACGCACCGCACGCAGTATGCCGGCTACCAGCCGACATTTATTGATGAAGGCGGATCGCAGAGTACGCAACTGTTCTCGTTTAATGTGCCGCTGGCTAAGATTAAAGGGGGAGTAGGTATATACGCGTTTAATGACCGGTTTGGTCCAACCACGAGTCAGGCCGTTCAGGTTTCGTATGCTTATCGGCTGGCGTTGAAAAATGGAACCCTTTCGCTTGGGGTGCAGGGAGGATTGCTGAATCTTGGCTTCGATAATAGCCAGTATCGGCCCGGTGAACCCGGTGACCCAAGCATTCCAACGGCACGTATCAATCAGGCCAGACCGGATGTTGGAGCCGGCGTTTATTACAACACGACCGATTACTGGCTGGGTGTGAGTGCAAAGCACCTGAATCAGCCAAGGTATTCTCTGGTAACCGACCAATCAATTGAGCCAGCCTATCGCTCTTTTTTTCTGACGGCCGGCTACCGGTTGGGCGTAGGGTATAACCTTGATGTGCAGCCGTCCGTGCTGGTGCAGTATGCAACCCCCGTAGCTGGGGGGACAACGGTTAACGTGAACCTGCTGGCTACGTACGACAATCGCTTTTTCGGTGGGTTCTCGTACCGGTTGCAGGATGCGCTGACTGCCATGCTTGGCATACATCTGCTGCCGAACAATGCACTCCGGTTTGGCTATGCGTTTGATTTTATTGTTGGTTCACAGCCCGCAAAAAGCCCAACATCGCATGAAGTACAACTGGCGTATTCGTTGCCCGCACCCGATGCCCGTAAGCGGCCAATTATTCGGACACCTCGTTTTCGGTATTAATTCGCTAAGAAACAGGAGTCTTTCGATATACGTTTAATAAAGACCAACATTTTGGCCTGTTTATTGTTAGGCAGTTTGCATCGGGCACCGTAATTTTGAAAATAGTGGTCTTATACCATCGTAAACGGTGTATCAATCAACCGTTTGATGAATAAGCCAAAGAATTTGTAAGGAAAAAAAACAGCGCATACAATATCCAAACGGATTTTCGTTTTTAGTCTGGTCTCGCACAAGAAGAAGGTTTAAAAGCCATACAATGATGAAGTACAACTGGTTTACAGTCAATGCAGCCCGGGTGGGGATGGTCGCGGCAGTGATATTAGTAATGCAAGGCTGCGGATTTGTTAAGTCCAAATTTGGCGGTAAAGGCGGCAAAGGCAATGGTGAAGTAGGTGTTACGAACGGTGAAATTACGGCTACGGGCCGTAAGGGCTGGAAGCAGCCGACGCCGTACGGAATGGTACTGGTGCCGTCTGGGTCGTTCATTATGGGTCAGGCCGATGAAGACGTGGCCGCGACGCAGATCAACATGAACCGGCAGGTAACGATCAGTTCGTTCTACATGGACGATACGGAGATTACGAATCATGAATACCGGCAGTATGTTAACGCCCTGATGGCCGACTCAGTCTCTGTGCTGGGTGAAGAGGAAATCATGGCTAAGTTTTACCCGGATACAACCGTTTGGAAAAACGACTTTACGTACCACAATGGGGACCCGATGCTGGAGCATTATTTCGGACACCCCGCCTTTGACACTTATCCGGTAGTTGGGGTTAGCTGGTTGGCTGCCAAGCATTTCTGTAAGTGGCGGACAAACATCCTCGACGACCAGCGCACAAAAGAAGGTGGTTACAAATCATTTGGTTTCCGGTTGCCTTCTGAAGCCGAGTGGGAATGGGCCGCTCGTGGTGGCAAGCAAGGGGCTAAGTACCCATGGGGTAACCCTTACGTAGCCAATGGCAAGGGTTGCTATCTGGCAAACTTCAAGCCGCAGCGTGGTAACTTCGATGCCGATGGATATCCATACACTGCGCCCGGCAATGCGTACAGCCCGAATGATTATGGTCTCTACAACATGGCCGGTAACGTAGCCGAATGGTGCCGTGATGCCTACGCTGATAACTCGAACGCCATTGTGTGGGACATGAACCCGGATAACCAGAACTCGGATGAGCCGCGCAAGGTAGTACGAGGTGGTTCATGGAAAGACATTGCCTATTATCTGGAAACGGGTACTCGCTACTACGAGTATGAGGACCAGAAGCGGTCATACATCGGTTTCCGTTGTGTAATGGATAACCTCGAAGGCCGTACGGCATCCGCACGTGGTGGTAGCCGGAGCCGCCGTCGCTAATACAATACCCTGACTATACACGAAAATCAATTACCCGTTTAACAACAACAATCGCTTATCATGGCAGCAGGAAAAGCTAATTTCCTTTGGGATCGTTTAATACCAACTATTTACAGTGCAGGTGCCGCTGTTGTCGTCCTGGGCGCAATGGCAAAAATTCAGCATATCAATTCATTGAGCTGGCTGCTGACAGTCGGTCTGATTGTAGAAGCCGTTATTTTTGCCATCTACGCTATTCAAAGCTTCGTTCGTCCATCCGTTTCTGATGATTACGACTGGACACGGGTTTATCCGGAATTAGCCGATGACTACAAAGGTGAACTGCCCCAGCGTAAGGCTACTCCGCAGGCTAACGGTCTGACGGCCAATATGGATCAGATGCTGGCTCAGGCAAAAGTTACGCCCGACGTATTCGAAAAGCTGGGAACTGGTTTCCGCAGTCTGAACGATACGGTATCCAAACTGTCTGACCTGACTGAGGCTACGGTAGCTACCAACGACTACGCTCGCAACGTAAAATCGGCTTCTCAGTCAATCAATGAAATGAATAAGTCGTATGGTACGGCTATTTCAGCGATGAACTCGATGGCCGATGCAACGACTGATGCAAAAGATTACCGCGACCAGTTCCAGAAAGTAACGAAGAACATGGGTGCCCTGAATGCTGTTTATGAGCTTGAACTTCAGGATACAAACAAGCACCTCAAAGCCATGAATGCATTCTATGGTAGCTTAACCGCTGCTATGGAGAATATGGCCGATGCGAGCCGTGATACGCAGCAGTTCAAAAACGAACTAGCCAAGCTGACCGGTAACCTAGCGTCGTTGAACAACGTATATGGTAGCATGTTGACAGCCATGCGCGGTCAATAATCATCCGGTATAGAGCTACGTTTGGCTGTTTTCAGTGGCAATCCGCTACGGAAGGCTTACAAAAGCAGTGTAACGTAGACTGTAAATCTAACAACTTCACTTACAGTATTCTACCATAATTTATGGCAGGCGCAAAAGAGACACCCCGTCAGAAAATGATCGGGATGATGTATCTGGTATTGACCGCTATGCTGGCCTTACAAGTCAGCTCGGCGCTGCTGGAGAAGTTCATCCTGCTCAACAACAGTTTGGAGCAATCGACTGGGGCGGCTAATAAAGTCAATCAAAACACATTTGCGAGTATTCAGCAAACGGTAGAGAAATCCGGTAATCGTGCGGCCGACCTGGCCGTTGTGCGCCAGGCCGAAGAGGTCCGCAAGATGACGGCAACTATCATTGCTGATCTTGACGCATTAAAGGAACGGATCATTAACGAAGCCGGTGGCGGTCTCGACGAATCCGGCAATATTAAGAATCCGAGCGAAGAAGAAGGCGTAGCCGGTATCATGGTTGGTCCTAACCGTAACGGGGAAGCGTATAAACTGAAGCAGCAACTGGATCAGTACGTTCAGAGCCTGACAAAATACACGCCGACCAAATACGGCTCACTGGCTCTCGACGGAAAGGAAGACCCAATCGCGGTTCGTTCGCCGGAGCAGCGTCGTAAGGATTTTGCGGAACTGAACTTTGCCCAGACGCCGGTTCCGGCGGCTCTGGCCGTTTTGACCCAGCGGCAGTCAGACATTCGCCGGATCGAAGGCGAAACGCTGAACTACCTGGCCACAAAAGTTGGTGCGCAGGACGTTAAGTTCGACAAGATTCTGGCCATGCTCAGCATGGAGTCAAAGGTCGTTGTAGCCGGTACGAAATTCAAAGGGGAGATGTTCCTGGCGGCTTCATCATCGGGTATCCAACCCCGGATGAGCCTGAACGGTGGCCCGGTACGTGTACAGGATGGCCGCGGTATCATTGAGTTTACGGCTCAGGGTGGTGCCTACGATAAAAATGGTCTGGCTCGCCGGGTGCTGTCGGGTAACATCTCGTATCAGCAACCAAATGGTGAAAGCAAGACGGTTACGTTTAATCAGGAATACTTCGTTGCTAAGCCGTCTTATCAGATTGAAACAGGTACTATGCCTCCGCTGTATCTGGGTTGCGAGAACAAATTGAGCATTCAGAGCCCGCAGCTGGGCGCCTTGTGGAACCCTTCGTTTTCGGCTGATGGTGGATCGGTCATTCAGTCTGGTGAGAAAGGAAAGATTACGATTGTCCCTTCGGCAGCATCGCTTCGGTTGAATATCAGCAACGGTGGTAATCTGCTTGGTACTGAACCTTTCCGTGTAAACAAAGTGCCGCGTCCGACCTTGGAATACGTTGTCGGTGGCCGTCCGGCTAATGACCCACGTGGGGTACCAGTCACAGCGGCTCGTAGTGTTAACGTAAGAGCAGTAGCTGATCCGAGCTTTGCCAACTATGCACCGAACGATGCTCGGTTCCGGGTATCAGGCATGACGGTGAGTCTTGTGCGTGGAACCCGACGAGTACAGGCGATGCAGCTTGGTGCAGGGGGTGGTTCAATTTCGGCGCTAGCGGCTGAAGCTCAACCGGGCGATCGTCTGGTAATTCAAGTAGAAGGGGTGCAGCGTCAAAATTTCCGGGGCGATGTTAGTGACGTACCCATGGGTAGCCCGCTTCAGCAAGTTTCGTTGTATTAAGGTACTAAAGCGGATACTAATCCGTTAAAAAGAAGATTGATAACACAGACAGTGGCCATGAAACAAACAGGAACGATTCGGTTTGCCGGTGTGCTGGCGTTCGCTACGCTGGCCTTGGGTAGTGTAGATGCGGTGGCGCAGGAAAAGGCCAGCAATGGCACCAACGACTTATCGGTTCGGCCCATCAACGAGAATGACATTATGATGAAGAAGACCCTTTGGCGTCGGGTTGACCTGAAGGAGAAGCAGAATCAGTCCATGTTCTCGAAAAATAATGAGATCTCGAAGTACCTTATCGAAGCGGTGAAAGCCGGCCTGATCGATGCGTATACAACCGACTCCCTGACGACGAAAATTCCGCTCGAGAAAATACACGAGAAACTGCTGGTACCTAATTCAGGCGGTGGTTTGTCGGCGGAAGAGATCGCGGCCGGTTTTAAGGAAGAGGGTGCAGCCGGTAAAGACGATGGTTGGGGTGCGCCGAAGAAAGATGCCAAGAAAACCGCTGATGACGGCTGGGGTGCTCCGGCTCCAAAGAAAGCCGCTGCGCCTGAGCCTGCTGATGATGGCTGGGGAGCGCCGGTAAAGAAGAAGTCGACTGCAACGGCTAAAAACAGCAAAGGCAAGGGAAAAGCAAAGCCAACTCAGCCGGTTGTTGAAGAGCCTAAGGTTGATTCATCAGCACTGGCTTCTGCTACGGCACTTTCCGGCGATGAGTTCTTTGCTAAAGAAATCAACTTGCTGGAAATTAAGGAAGATTGGGTTTTCGATCGGAAGCGTTCGCGCCTGTATTACGACATCCAATCAGTTGGCCTGATTCTGCCCGCCGATAAAAACCCGGCCGGATTCGAGGTGCCCATCGCCTACTTCAAGTGGAAAGATCTGGACAAGCTCTTCCGCAGCGACCCGAAGAAGTTTATCTGGTACAACCCGCAGAACCAGGCTCAGCACAAAAACCTGGCTGATGCTTTCGACCTGCGTTTGTTCTACGGACGGATCTATAAAGTAGCCAATCCGGAAGATAAAGACCTGATCGGTATGTACGGTGGTGAGCGGGAAGGCTTGCTGAAGTCGTACCAACTGGAACAGGAACTGATGGAAACCGAGCATAGCCTCTGGGAATACTAAAAAATAACGGTATGAAAAAGGCGGCCAAATGGGCCGCCTTTTTCGTTGTTGTAGGGCTGAGGTTAGTGAAACGTTATTGCTCCAAAGCTTCAAAATACTGTTTCAGTTTGCTGGCTTTATCTTTTCCTACTACCTCAGCGATCTGGTCAATTGGCGCTTCCCGGATTTTCTTGACGCCTTTGAAGTATTTCAACAGCTTAGCAGCCGTTTTCTTGCCAATACCCTCCACGTTTTCCAACTCACTGATCAGGCTGTTACGGCTCCGTTTATCGCGGTGATACGTGATGGCGAACCGGTGCGCTTCGTCACGTATCCGCTGGATCAGTTTGAGGGATTCCGATTTTTTGTCAATGTATAAAGGCAGGCTGTCTTCCGGAAAGTAGATTTCTTCCAGCCGTTTCGCAATACCGATGATAGGGATTTTTCCGTACAAATTCAGATCCTTCAACGCATCGCAGGCGGCACTGAGCTGGCCTTTACCTCCGTCAATCACGATAAGGTCGGGCAGGTCGGTACCTTCTTCCAGAACCCGTGTATACCGTCGGGTCACGACTTCGTGCATGCTGGCGAAGTCATTGGGACCGATCACTGTTTTTATTGAAAAGTGCCGATACTCCTTATTAGCCGGTTTTCCGCCGATAAAGCACACCATGGCCGACACCGGATTTGTGCCCTGAATATTCGAGTTATCGAAACACTCAATGCGGTTGGGAATGTTTTTCAACTGTAAATCCTGCTTCAGCCGAATCAATACGCGGTCTTTCTTGCTGGCATTGGCAGTGGCTTCAGCAGCCGCGCGTTCCTGGCGTTCGCGCCGGAAATACAATACGTTTTTCAGCGACATATCCAGCAGCTTCTTTTTGTCGCCAATCTGCGGAACAGTCACCTCGGCTTTCAGGTCTACATCGAGCGGAATATTCGAAATTATCTCCTTCGCCTGGCTACCGTACTGGCTCCGAAACTCGATGATCATCATCGTGAGCAGATCGGCATCGGTTTCGTCCAGCTTTTTCTTGACCTCAACGGTGTGCGTCTGAATGATGGTACCATTGGCCACTTTCATGAAATTGATGTAAGCGCAGGCTTCATCGGAGGCAATCGTGAATACGTCGGCGTCGGCGATTTTCGGGTTCACAACCGTTGATTTGCTCTGGAACCGCTGCAAAAGGTCCATTTTCTCCTTGTACTGCTGCGCCTGCTCAAAGGCCAGGTCCTGAGCCGATTCGATCATCCGGCTTTTGAAATAGTCCTGGGCAGGTTTTAAGTGACCCTTCATAATATGATGGACCTGCTCAATGTCTTTGTTGTAATCGGCTTCCGGTTGTTTGCCTTCGCAGGGACCTTTGCAATTGCCGATGTGATACTCCAGACACACCTTAAACTTACCCGCTTCAATATTCTCCGGTGACAGGTTGTAGTTGCAGGTTCGGATGGTAAACAACTGGCTGAACATGTCCAGCACGGTGTACATCGGTTTCAGGTTGGCAAAAGGACCGTAGAACGTACCTAGATTCCGGTCAATGCGACGGGTTGTGATGACACGCGGAAAGTGTTCGTTCGTGACGCAAACGAACGGATACGTCTTGTCGTCGCGCAACAGAATATTAAATTTGGGCTGATAGCGTTTAATGAGCTGATTTTCGAGCAGAAGCGCGTCAAACTCCGTGTGCACGATGGTAAACTCAATCTTGCGAATCTGGCTGACGAGCCGGGTTGTTTTGCGGTCATGCTGATTCGATTTGACAAAGTAGCTGCTGACGCGGTTTTTCAGGTCCTTGGCTTTACCCACGTAGATTACCTCCCCGGATGCATCAAAGTAGCGGTAAACACCGGGTTCGTGCGGAATTTTTGCCAACTCCTTTTTATAGTCAAATTCGGCCACAGATTTCACGGATTTATGCAGATGGTCTGCTGTCGTTCTGGATATGTACAGGTTTGCCGAAGACCTTGGTCTTCGGCGTTGGTGAAGAACTGATTGTACTCAGTTTGCCCCCTTAAAAAACAATCGAACGGCGGCAAAGGTTGCCTGACGAACATCGGCGTAGGCATGCTTTACCGCTTCGTCGAGCGTCTGAGGACGGTTCAG
Source organism: Fibrisoma montanum (assembly GCF_003583365.1). GTDB lineage: Bacteria > Bacteroidota > Bacteroidia > Cytophagales > Spirosomataceae > Fibrisoma > Fibrisoma montanum. The sequence goes on along the minus strand of NZ_QXED01000001.1, from coordinate 207,631 downwards.
AATGGAGAAGGCGGCAACCAGCCCCAGCGCATTCAGATCGGCCGGACTGAGATCAAGCGTACCACAAAGCGCCACGATTGGTACGTTGGCTTTTTGCGTTCGCTTAGCAACGCCCATGAGCAGCTTCCCCTGCAAGGTTTGCTCATCCATTTTGCCTTCTCCGGTAATCACCAGGTCTGCATCGGCTACGTGCTGATCAAAAGCAACGGTATCCAGCACGACGTCAACGCCCGGCTTTAACGTAGCCTTGAGGAAAAACAGTGCCCCGGCTCCTAATCCACCAGCCGCCCCCGCACCCGGTACGCTCGCCAGATCAACGCCGAACTGCTGTTTGATCAGCTGCGCTACGTGAACCAGACCAGCATCCAGCTCATCAACCATTGAAGGCGTTGCTCCTTTCTGAGGGCCATACACAACGGCGGCTCCATTAGAGCCGGTGAGCGGATTGGTCACGTCGCAGGCAACGGAAATTGACACACTGGCCGAGATCGGCCGGAACGGTGGATGGATGCGGGTGATCTGGCGCAGGGTGGCTCCGGTAGGTATGAGATCTTGTCCCTTCTCATCCTGAAAACGCCAGCCTAGCGCCGAAGCCATACCGGTTCCGGCATCGTTGGTGGCGCTTCCGCCGATGCCCAGAACAATGCTCCGGGCGCCGTGCTCAATAGCCGCCTGAATCAGGTCGCCCGTTCCAACGCTACTGGTTTTCAGTGGATTTCGCTCCGCCGAAGCCAGTAACCGCAGTCCTGATGCCTGTGCCATTTCAATAAACGCGGTGGCCAGGCCATCGCCCGACATGCCGTACCCAGCGGTAATGGGACGACCAAGAGGATCGCGAACCGGTACGGTATGCCACGTGCCATGGGTCGCTTCGGCCAGTACTTCGGCTGTACCTTCGCCCCCGTCGGCCAAAGGTAGCGTGACTACCTCCGCATCCGGATACGCCAGCCGTACCCCCTCAGCCATGGCGTCGGCAACTTGCCGGGCCGTAAGTGAACCGCGAAACTTATCAGGAGCTAGAACGACACGCATTACGTCCGGGCCGGGCTCCAGCCTGGCCATAATAAAGGTTGACATGGCCGGGCTGGAGCCCGGCCCAGACTTTATTGTAAGATTTCTTCGTCTTCTTCCGCTACAACTTTAGGGGGTATATAGCGTTGCGACGAATCGATGTAGTAGCCACCACAATCAATTTTGAATTTATTGGGTTTCCGGAACGGCTCCGGCCGGTACTGCGTCAGGGTTGGGTCAGCGTAGACCTTCTGCATGTAGATGGCCCAGGCCGGCATTGCCATACGACCACCCTGGCCAAGTTCGATGTTTCGGAAGTGAATGGAGCGGTCGTCGCCACCCACCCACAGGCCCGATACGAGGTGTTGCGTCATACCCATAAACCACGCATCGGAGTAGTTGGATGTTGTTCCGGTTTTAGCCGCAATCTCATTACCACCTTCAGTAAGTTTGTACTGCGTTCGAAGCCGCTGGGCCGTTCCATTAGGTTCTTCGACAGCCCCGCGCATGAGGTGCAGCATTTCGTAGGCCCGGTTCGCACTGATCACCTGATTGGCTTCGGGGTGGAATCGCTTCAGTACGTTCCCGTTTTTGTCGGTAATGTGCGTAATCATCATCGGTTTCACCCGGATGCCTCCGTTTGCGAACGTACAATAAGCCCCCACCATTTCGAACACGGACACATCGCTGGTGCCCAGACACAGGGTTGGGTTTTCGTACAGCTTGCTCGTGATACCCAGATCGTGGGCGTATTTGATGACTTCTTTAGCCCGGGTTTTTTTAATTAGCTGCGCACTGACCGTGTTGATGGACTGGCCCAGGGCTTCTCGCAGCGACAAAGACCGGTAGCTGTATCGGCCGGTCGAGTTCTTGGGCGTCCAGGAGCGGGGACCTCCGCCGTCTTCGTAGGGCGCAAACGTAGTAGGCTGGTCGGTGATGTGCGTACAGGGCGTCACAAAACTCTGGTCGAGGGCGGTCAGGTACACAAACGGCTTAAACGTAGACCCCGGCTGCCGACGGCTCTGCCGGACGTGATCAAACTTCATGTGTTTAAAGTTGATGCCGCCCACCCAGGCTTTGACGTAGCCATAACGCGGGTCCATCGACATAAACCCAGTATTTAGCAGCCGTTTGTAATACTTGATCGAATCCAGCGGACTCATTGTCGTATCTTTTTCGTTACGTCGGCCGCCATACACAAATACCTTCATTTTAACCGGTTTGCGCATTTCGCGCCAGATGGCCTGCTCATCGTCACCGTAAGCGGCCTTGAGTTGCTTATATCGGCCAGTACGTCGTGCTACCGTTTCGATGAAGCCCGGGATTTCTACGTATTTGTTCGTTCGGTCATCTTTCCGAACCCACGGATTGCGGCCCCGCCAGTGTTCGTAAAATTTGCGCTGCTGGTCGCGCATGTTCTGCATGACGGCTTCTTCGGCATAGGTCTGCATGCGCGAATCAATCGTCGTGTAAATTTTCAGGCCGCTGGTGTAGAGGTCGAGTTCGGCACCCGGATTCTCTTCGTTGTATTGATGCAGCCACCTCTTGATATCATCTTTGATCACCGATCGGAAATAAGCGCCCATGCCTGTATTCTGGTTTTCGATGCTGAAATCCAGTTTGAGCGGCTTAAGCTTATGGGTGTAGTACTGGTCTGCCGAAAGGAAACCGTATTTGTTCATCTGGCTGAGTACGACGTTCCGGCGTTGGAGAGCCCGGTCTTCGAAAATTCGCGGGTCATAGCGCGATGGGTTCTGAAGCATCCCGACCAGCAACGCTGACTCCTCAATACTCAGGCTCCAGGGCTCTTTGTTGAAATACGTCTTGGCGGCCGTTTTTATACCGTACGTGTTGTTGCCGAACGACACCGTATTCAGGTACATCATCATGATCTCCTGCTTCGTATAGTTGCGTTCGAGCCGGACAGACAAGATCCATTCTTTGGTCTTGGCAATAACGGTTTTAATGATTGGGATATCACCGAGCGTTCCTTTCAGTTCCTCCCCACGCGTATCAAACAGGTTCTTGGCTACCTGCTGCGTCAGCGTACTACCACCGCCGGAACCACTGTCGCCGGTCAGCAGGCCCTTGATCACCCGGAAGAACGAGCGGGGGTCGATGCCGGAGTGTTTGACGAAGCGGGCGTCTTCGGTTGCCAGCAGGGCAGAAACCACGTTGGGCGACACCTGCGTGATTTCGATGGGCGTACGGTTTTCAAGGTAGTATTTACCCAGCAACTGATTGTCGGCTGTATAAACTTCAGAGGCCAGTTCGCTTTTCGGATTTTCGAGGGCCTTCAAACTGGGCATCCCTCCGAAAAGCCAAAGAAAATTGAACTGCACGGCCAGAATGTACACCACCAGGAGTACCAGGCCAAGCAGTGAAAAACGCCAGAGGTTTCGAATAATCTTCCGGAATGCACCGGGGGCAAGTTCGAACATTGTTACAAGTTAAAGTTATTCGTAACTCTTGTTGATAGGTTCAAGTTACGGTTCGGGGCCATTGAGGCCGCGAAAATTTATTTACGTTTGGCCGTTGGCTGATCAGCCGCGGCCTGAAGCTCTTTGACGCGGGGCAGGAGCGAACTGGACGGGTAGTCCCGGATAAACTCCGACAAAGCCTGCCGATAAGGATCAGCCCCCTGAACGCGGCCAATCAGAATAACGCGCAGCAGCGCCAGTTTGTCTTCAATCTGCGTACCCGAAAAGCTGCTCAGCGCATTCTCGGCCCGAGCCAGTGCTTCCGTTACGTTGTTAGCTTTATACAGTTCATAAATTTCAGAGTACGCCCGCTGAGCCTGCGACTCGGCGTTGCTTCCCTGACTGGCCGATTTGCCCACCAGTCGCGCGTAGGACGTATTGGGAAATTCAGCCAGCAATTTATCCTTCCAACCCGACTGGCGGGCTAGTTGTTCCGTTGACAAGTGCAGCAGATAATACACTTCCGGCTTCTGGAGCGTATTGGGAAACCGGCTCAGCAACTGCTCAAACGTAGTGATCGCATCAGCGGGCTGATTCAACTGAAACTTGTATAGCTTGCCAAGATTGTACAGCGAATTTTCAACCTGCTGATTGGCCCGGTTCTGTGCTTCCGGAGCGAACGGAATCTGAGCCAGCATGGCGTCTTTCCGGGCCTTACGTCCGGCGGCCGGACCAGTCGCCGTCGTAGTGCCGGTATCCTGCGTCAGGGGCGCATTTGGATTGATAGCGTTAGCGGGCGTTGCGCCGTTGATTGGACTGTTTACTCCCGCTACGGCATCCGAAGCCTCTTTGTTACTCCGACGCCAGTTGTCTTCCAGGGGGCGGTTTCCCCAGCGGGAGCCAAACTCCTGGCGACCCTGGCTCAGGGCTACTACGTTGTACAGAATCCAGCGCTGAGCAGGATCCAGATTAGAGTTCGTTGCACCCGGTACCGAGTTAAGGTTACCCGCCGATGCCCGCTCTACAATCTGGCGGGCCAGTTCAACCTGCTGCTGCTCTTCACGCTCCTGGCGGGTAAGTATGTCGTCCAGCAGCTTATCAAGTGCGGCCGGATTCATCTTTGACAACCGGAGCAGACTGTCCTGCGTCTGAATGGTGTTCTGGTACCGGACAAATTCGTCGAGGGTTCGTTTGCGGGTCAGCACGGCCGCGTAGTCCGGCGATTGCTGGGGCAGAAGCGCCAATGCACTGTCGTAGTACATTTTGGCTTTGTTGTAGTCAGACTTCTTGTCGAAATATAACCGGCCCATCTCCAGATACGTGTAAGGCACCTGAGTGGAATTGCCACCAGCGGCCTGGATAGACCGGCTGTAGTACGTAATGGCCTGATCGATCCGTCCGTTACGGGATTCGAGCAGACCCATGGTATAGTAAATTTTGTCTTTCAGATCGGTATTTTTCCGGTCATTCAGCATGCGGTCGAACGAACCCATGGCCTCAGTTACCCGGCTTTTATCGCCCATCAGGCCATTGCTCTGAATGGCGTACAGGTTGGCGTAGAACGACTGGTCATACGAGGGTCTGGAACGTAGCACTCTCCGGTAGTTTTCTGCGGCTTTGGCCGGCTGCCCAATCAGGTCGTACAGCTGCCCGGCAATCAGATACAGCCGGGCCGTTGCTTCGCCTTTTTTCAGGAGCGGAAACGTAGCCTCCAGAATACCGGCCGCCGTTGCGTATTCGCCTTTCCGTTCGTGCAGATACGCTTTGGTCAGGTAGAAATCACGGGTGTTGTCTTTGTTGAGCGGCTGAGTGCGCAGGTACTCGGCCACATTCAGAGCATTGGTATAATCGGCGGCTTCGACATAAGCCCGCATCAGGCCCACGAGGGCGGTGTGCTTGTCATTATCGTCACGGCCTTTGGTGTTCACGTACTTGAATACCTCAATCGCGTTGGGCAGGTCCTGCTTTATCAGCCGGGCTTTGCCAATCAGATTATATCCGTCATCAAGCCATTTACTATTCTGGTGCCGCTCAGCAATGATAGAGGCTTTCTTGATCGCATCATCGAGCTGTGCCTTCATGGGCATAACCAGCGTAGAATCTACCGGTAACAGAATTGGCAATAGCTGGTTATAATTTTCCTGCCGGGTTTTAAACAATTGCTGCTCAATGGCGGCTATCTCATCACGGGCAATGATATACGCATTGTAGTGAGCCGTCAGGTTGTGATACCCTTTGCTGACTGGTCGATTGCTATATTGAGAACAAGAAGTCAGCGCCCCGGCCAGTGTGATAACTGCCGTCAGAAGCAGGATGGGACGGTTAGTAAAATAACGTGGCATTTAAACGGATACACGTACGCACTTAATACTCAAACGACCGCGACCGGTCCGGCCGTATGGAACGTAATGCCAAATTAACGAATTTTGGATTCTTGATTGACGAACATGGCGGAAACTACCGAAAATAACCCCGAACAGCCAGACGATGAGGCTCAACGGAACCTCCTGAAAAAGGCAACCGAAAAAACAACATCGTACGCTCAGTACAGCAGCATTGCTTTTCAGATGCTCGGCACCATTGGACTGGGCGTATGGGGCGGTATGAAGCTCGACGAATGGCAGGGTAACGAACGGCCAATCTGGACCATCGTTCTGTCGCTGACCGCTATCGGGGCTTCCTTGTATCTGTTCATCCGCCAGTTGCCCAAATATTGATGCTGCGTTCCCTTGTTTTTACCGCAGGGCTGGCAATTGTATTTTTTGTAGCCGAACGGACAATGTCCACTCCCTGGCTGCATATGGCCTGGCCCTACATGCTTTTGTTTTTTCTCAGCCTGTCGTATCTGCTGTCCCGACTGATGGATATTGGCAATCAGCGTGGCAGTCAGGGTTTTGTACAGTTTTACCTGATTTTTACGGTAGCCCGGTTGCTGCTGTGCGCGGGATTTGTGGGCGTATTTCTATACCGCGGGGTCGATGACCGACGGGTATTCGTTGTGGATTTTCTGATGTTGTATATCTTATATACCTGTTTTGAAATCTACGGCCTTAGTCGTAACTTGCGACGCGATTCGTAGAAACGAAAAGTACTTCATATATGATGCGCTCGTTAATCTTTAAAATAAGTCTTTGCCTCGCCCTGTTAGTCAGTACGTTACCTGCTGTTATGGCGCAGGAAACGCACGAAAGCGCTGAGCACGGTGAATTCAATGTGGGCGACATGATTATGCACCACATTAAGGATGAACACGGCTGGGAACTGGCCCATGGCCTGACGATTCCGCTGCCGGTTATTCTGTATACTCAGGACCGTGGTCTGGAAGTATTTTCATCGTCGCATATCATGCACGATGAAGTGTACAATGGCTACAAAGAGCATGAAGGCGATATTCACCGCGTAACGGCTACCGGCGAAATCGACGAAAGCGTAAAAGTCTGGGACTTCTCCATCACCAAGAACGTTGCTTCACTGCTTCTGAGCGCCATCATTCTGCTGGTTGTTTTCTTCTCGGTTCGTAACGGATACGAAAAAAACAAAGGTCGGGCCCCAAAAGGTATTCAGTCGTTCCTTGAGCCAATTATTCTGTTCGTGCGCGACGAGATTGCCAAGCCGAACATTGGTCCGAAATACGAGCGTTACCTGCCTTATCTGCTGACGTTGTTTTTCTTTATTCTGATCAACAACCTGCTGGGTCTGTTACCGGGGGGGGCTAACCTGACGGGTAACATTGCCGTGACGCTTGTACTGGCGGTCATTTCATTCCTGATTACCAACTTCAGCGGTAACAAACATTACTGGGCGCACATCATAAAGCCAACGGGTGTACCTGTTGCGCTACTGCCGATCATGATTCCGGTCGAGATCGTGGGGGTGTTCATGAAGCCGTTCTCGCTCATGGTCCGGTTATTTGCCAACATTACGGCAGGGCACATTATCATCCTGAGCTTGCTTGGTCTGATTTTCATCGCCCGCAACCTGGGTGGAACCGGCACCGGTCTGGCTGTTAGCCCGCTGGTAACGGTGTTTGCTTTGTTCATGAACGGGATCGAATTGCTGGTGGCGTTCCTGCAGGCCTTTATTTTCACGCTGCTGACGTCTATGTATATCGGCAGCGCCGTTGAAGAACATCACGAAGCTGATCATGGAATCGGCTACGAGGGTGCAGACCCGCATCATTAAGATGCTGAACACCAGCCGACGTTAGTTTTTGGGCGCAAAGGTCAATGCCTGATCGCCGACTTCTAATGTCTTGACAATGCAATCTTTTGTTTCACTATATAATCGTTTATTAATATGTTAGCAATGTTGCTATCAATTTTGTTGCAGGCAGCCGAGAGCGGTAACGGCGTAGGTCTGGCAGTAATGGGTGCTGGTATCGGTGCTGGTTTAGCCGCTATCGGTGCTGGTATGGGTATCGGTCGGATCGGTGGCAGCGCGATGGAGGGTATTGCCCGCCAGCCGGAAGCAGCCGGTCGTATTCAGACTGCCATGCTGATCATCGCAGCCCTGATCGAGGCCGTGGCCCTGTTCGCAGCGGTAATTTGTCTGCTGATCTCGTTCAACCTGTAAGTCGGCGAACGAATCAGTAACCGGGTCGCCGTCTGCATTAGGCGATGGCACAAGACCCAAAAGTATCGGTGGTACGCCCGTTCGTCAGGAATAGCCGGCGAACGGGCCGCCCCAAACAAAAGATTGATTAAAGCGAATCATAAAAAACAGTAAAACAGTATGGATCTGCTTACCCCCGACATTGGCCTGTTGTTCTGGCAAGTAGTAATTTTCCTTGGTATTTTCCTGATTCTCCGCGCCTTTGCCTGGAAACCCATTACGGCTAGTCTGAAAGAGCGCGAAGACAACATTCAGAGTGCGCTGGATCTGGCCGAAAAAACCCGCGCCGAAATGGCGGCTTTAAAGGCCGACAACGAAAAACTACTGGCACAAGCCCGGGTCGAGCGTGATGTTATTCTGCGTGGTGCTAAAGAAACCGCCGATAAAATGGTAGCCGACGCCCGCGATAAAGCAGCAGCTGAAGGGCAGCGTATGCTGGAACTGGCTCGCGAGAGTATGCAGAACGAGCGTCAGGCACTGGTGGCTCAGGTAAAGAAAGAGGTGGTCACGCTTTCGCTGGATATTGCCGAGAAAGTGCTGCGGAGAGAGCTGAACGATAAGGCTTCGCAGGAGCAACTGATTAAAGACCTGGTAACCAATTCACATCTGAACTAAGCCATGGCTGTATCTACAGTTGCTTTCCGGTATGCCAAATCGCTGCTGGACCTGTCAGAGGAAATGAACCTGACGGACGTAATTTATAAGGACATGATGCTGTTCAAGGGAACGGTTGAAGAGAGCCGCCCGTTGATGGTCATGCTGAAAAACCCGATTGTCCGCACAGAAAAGAAACATGCCGTGATGAACGCCGTTTTTTCGAGCCGTGTCAATCCGGTAACGATGTCGTTCTTCCAGATTATAACCCGCAAAAACCGGGAAGCCATCATGGATGCCATTGCTGATGAATACATTCGGTTGTATAACGAACTGAGAGGTATTGAGCAGGCGACGGTTGTGACGACGGTTCCGCTGACCGACGAACTACGTGAGCGCTTTAAGGCAACCGTATCCCAGATGACGGGCCGTAAACTGGTTGAACTGCACGAAAAAATAGATTCGAAATTGATTGGTGGATACGTCCTCCGCGTTGGTGATCAGGAACTCGACGGTTCGCTTCGCAGCCGGTTAACCGAACTCCGGCTTCAATTCATGAATTAAAAGTAAAATCTCCTATATGAAGCCCTTCCGCGATCCGGAAGGGCTTTTTTGTTACCACCACTTTTCGTAGCCGACAGCCGGTTTCCAGGTAGAACGGGGTTCGAAATACTGCCAGAGCAAAGCCGATACCTGACGCAGCAACATAGCCCCTTCATTGGTACGTGTCCAGCGTTCATCTTGCTGGTTTTTAGTCATCAGACAAAAAACGTACTCGCCGTGGGGCGCGTGAACCAGCACTACCTCCGAACGGGACTGATTGACTGCCCCGTTTTTAGTAGCCACTTGCACATCCGGTGGGATCTGCGACAGCGCATCGCCATCCCAGTACTGTCGGCCAAGGTTGCGATACATGCGTTCACTCGCATCCGGGCTAACAGCACGACCTTCGCGGATGTAGACGAGTAGTTCGGCTAGTTCGCGGGGCGTTGTCTGACCCCAGCCATACTGTTTTCGATTGGCCTCCCGGCTGGGTGTTCGGGAGTTTACACGGGTCTGCCGAAAGCCGTTTGCGTCGAGCCAGCTGTTAATAGCCTGCCCTCCACCAGCCAGCGCCTGGCACCAGAGACTGCCGGTGTTATCGCTGACGCTTTCCATGAGCATCACGACCTGACTAAGTGGAATCCTGGCACCGTCTTTAAGTGAGCCTACAATGCCATCATCGTAGTGAAGGGAATCACGATAGATAAGTTCCTGCTGATAAGCCAGTTCACCAGTGGCTAGCCTGGCAAACAAGCCACATTGAATCGGAATCTTGATCGTGCTGGCCGTTGGGAAAAGCGTATCGGCATTCAGTGATACGGTCCGACCGGTCTTCAGATGGCGAACATACAGGCCTACATCACCCCGAAAGCCAGCCAGCAGGTCGGTCAATTTACGTTCAAGCTTCGGGTCGTTACGTCGGGCGTCGCTACGTCGGGGTTGGGTAGACTGAGCAGGTACGGATGGGGATAAATACCCAATTATGAGAAGAAGGACGTACAGACTACGCATCAGGCGCCAAGCGATTTAACCAGCTTATAGTGAGTAGGATGAAAGGCGAGCTGTTCATAAAACTGAACGGTTGCCGTGCGGTGTTGATTGGTTGTGACTTCCAGATTTATGAATCCATGTTCGAGAGCGAGGTTATCGACCGCGGCCATTAGCTGTTTACCAATTCGGCGACCGCGGTACGCCGGTCTTACGTATAGCTCCTGAATTTCGCCTACTTTACCCGTGTGATGCAGTAAATACTGGACATGACAGCTAATGAAGCCAATTACGTCGTTGTTGAGCTCAGCCACCAGATAATGAATCAGCGAATTCGTCAGATTATGCCGAAAAATGGCCCGAAACGCTGTGGGGTTCAGGGTTGTATCTTCCAGGTCGCACAGGAAATTATAAATCGCATTTCCGTCCTGCTGGGTTGCCGGTCGTATGACAACCGCCGTTAGGGTTTCAGCTGAGGTTTGCATGCGTTTCTATAAGCGTTAGGTTCGGAATGATTGACATTCTGCCTTCAATTTCGGCAAATTCCGGTTGTAGCTCTGCCTTGTAAAGAAGAAATCATTTTTATGGTTGCACGACAAGCCCATCACGACAGCATCGGTAAGGTCATCCTTATATAAGGTTTCTTAAGCGTATATTAAAATAGTAAAAAAATATGTTATATAGATGCAAATGAGTTTTACTTAAAATTATATTTGTAAAACCGTAACTGATAACGCAATTATGACAACACCTGATGGGCCAACTGTTTCATCAGAGGCCTTAAACCCACCCGCAACGCCATTAATCACCATCGATCCTTGTACCAGCATCTGGTCTTTTGGCGATCAGCTCAATGGTGATACAACCCGCCACTGGACGGGACGACCGCATCAACTGAATGGCCTGATTCGTATTGATGGCCGTGTGTACCGCTTCATGGGAAACCCGTCTTTTGCGGGTGAAACCATTATTCCGTCGGCCCAGCGAAATCCTTACGAGGCCCGTTACGAGACAAGCCGGCAACCCAATGACACCTGGGCTCATCCTGATTTCGACGATACCCACTGGCCAACCGGTCAGGGAGCGTTTGGTAGCCGGGATAAGGATCTTACACGCTGGGAGTCGTCGGATATATACGTTCGGCGTACCGTCACGCTCCACGACGTACCGGAAGGGCGCCTGTTGGTGAATGCCATTCAGAATGATGCCTACAAATTATACATCAACGGGGTCCCGGTAGCTGAAGTAGGCGAGGCCTCGCCTACGTATCGGGTTACGCCCACTAACCTGAAAGCGTCGGAAGTGCTTCGGAAGGGCCAGAATCTGATTGCTTTTCACGGTCGGCAGCAGTCCGGTCCCGCTTTTGTCGACGTAGGGCTGATGGAGGAGCGGCTGTTCAACTACCCACCCGCTCAGCAGACCAGTCATCGAATTACGGCCACTCAGTCCATCTATACGTTTGTTGCTGAAGGCGTTGAGCTGACGGTAACCTTTACGGCTCCATTGCTGATGGATAATCTCGACGTTCTGTCGAGACCGGTGCAGTATGTTACGTACCGCGTTCAGTCAACCGATGGCACCCACCACGATGTACAGGTGTACACCGACGTGTCGGCCGAGGTGGCCGTTAATACCCCCGACCAGCTGGTTACGTGGCGCCGTGGACGCGCCGGGAAACTCGATTTCATGCGGGTTGGAACAGTTGAGCAAAACGTACTGGGCCGCAAAGGCGATGATGTACGTATTGACTGGGGGTACCTGTACGTAGCGTCGCCGGCTGAAGCAAAAACCAGCCGACGCATTGGGTCGCTGGCCAGTGCTCTGAATCAGTTTGAGCGCGATGGCCGCGTCACGGACCTGCACGAACAGATGCCCCGACTGGCGAGCGATACGCTGCCGGTGCTGGCTACGACTATGGATCTGGGACTGGTAAATGCCCAGGCTGCCGAACGCCATTTGCTGATTGGTTACGATGACATAAAATCAATCGAATATTTTGGCCAGCCACTCAACGCCTGGTGGCGACGCTACAGCCAGCCCGATACTGAAACCGCTACGATCGAGCAGGTACTTCAGGATGCGGAGGCTGATTATACCCGGCTCCGTGTGCAATGCGACGCCTTCGATCAGCGGTTGTACAACGATGCGGTACAATCGGGTGGGGTTGCTTATGCTAACCTATGTGTGCTGGGCTACCGGCAGGCTATTGCCGCTCATAAACTAGTGGCCGGACCCGATGGGACGCCGTTGTTCTTCTCAAAAGAAAATTTCAGTAATGGGTCCATCGGTACGGTCGATGTTACGTATCCGTCTGCTCCGTTGTTTCTGCTTTATAACCCCGTGCTGCTGAAAGGCATGATGGAGCCGATTTTCTATTATTCCGAAAGCGGCCGGTGGACGAAACCCTTCGCGGCTCATGACGTGGGTACGTACCCCATTGCGAATGGGCAAACCTACGGCGAGGATATGCCGGTTGAGGAGTGCGGCAATATGCTGATTCTGACGGCTGCTATTACCGCCGTAGAAGGTAACGCCAGCTACGCCCGCAAGCATTGGACGGTGTTGAGTACCTGGGTCGATTACCTGACCCGCGACGGTTTCGATCCCGCCAATCAGCTTTGCACCGACGATTTTGCCGGACACATCGCCCGGAATGCCAATCTGTCGGCAAAAGCTATTCTCGGAATTGCCTGCTATGGGTACCTGGCTGGTCGCCTGGGCGATAGCTGGCGGGAGGCCGAATACATGGAGTTAGCCCGTGCGCTGGCCCGCCGGTGGATGAAGCTGGCCGACGATGGCGACCATTATGCACTGACGTTTGAGAATCCGGGTACCTGGAGTCAGAAGTATAATCTGGTCTGGGATAAGCTGCTGGGCTTAGGAGTTTTTCCGACTGAGGTTATCGACAGGGAAATAGCCTTCTACCTGACCAAACAACAGCGATTTGGTTTGCCATTGGATAGCCGCCGAACGTACACTAAGTCGGACTGGATTGTCTGGACGGCAACCATGACCGACGACCCCGATGAGTTCCGGGCGCTGATTGAGCCAATCGTCCGATTTGTGAATCAGGGACCTGAGCGCATTCCGCTCGGCGACTGGCACGAAACGACGGATGGCCGGCAGATTGATTTCCGGGCTCGTTCGGTGGTTGGCGGTTATTTTATAAAGATGCTTGCCGGAAGGCTGCGAAAATAAACAGCGTACTGTACCAGTTTCAAGTTGGTACTTCGCTTTGCCCCAAACAACCTCTCAGGGGTTTGGGGTGACATACGAACACGCAAAAAAGATCCTGAAGTAGTATTATAGTGCATTCATAAAAAAGCAGGCACGACGGGTGATTCACCTCGTGCCTGCTTTTTTGTATAGGAAACTAGTAGGTCTGTATGGCATCCGATTCAAACACATGCTTGCCGCTTAGGCTCTGCTGCGTGGTGGCCAGCATCGCATTGGCTACCTTATCGGCTTTAACCCCTTTATATTTCGCCGGAATGAATGAGTTGAACAGCCGCATAGCTCCTTCAGCCACTCGTTCTCCAAGGCGACTTTCGGAGCGATCGCCCAGCAGGAGCGACGGTCGGAAGATAAGCAACGTAGGGTAATTCAGCGCGGCCAGGTCGCGTTCAACTTCGCCCTTAACCCGGTTGTAAAAGAATAGGGAGTTCGTATCGGCTCCCATTGCCGTAACGATAGCGAACTGTCGGGCACCGTGTTCCAGCCCCAGACGGGCAATGGTAAGCGGGTACTGGTAATCTACTTTCCGAAACGCTTCTTTCGAACCGGCTTTTTTCATCGTTGTGCCGAGGCAGCAGAAAATATCATCAGCCTGAGTAAGCAACCCGTTGGGATGATCATAATCAAATGCAATCTCCTGCAGGCGAGGATGCTGCCACGGTAACGATTTACGAACAAAAACCTTCACCTTCTCGTAAACCATGGAATCAACAAGCTGATGGGTTAGCCGATCGCCGATCAGGCCGGTGGCACCGAGTACAAGAGCCGTTTTACTGTTAATTGGTGTCATACGCTGGCAGTGGTTTTCGCTCTAAGTTAGTCGGCGCGCTGCATACTAAACGTTTGACCCCATTAATCCTATTGTACATAACTGAAACAGACAAGAAGCCCGTCTGGTAAGTACGTCGATAAAGTTAATACATGAATAAATACTTTTGTATATATTGAATTATAGAGAGAAAAATTGTAAAAATTTTTCTACCGCTTAATCACTTTAGAGAAAAAGTTAACGCAGAAGGTTGGTCCACAGGACCATAAAATAAAGAGTAGCTGATTAGAAAAATACAAAATAATGAATACTATATAAGAGATATAGTTTTCATTATTTGGAAAGCATAAAGTTAATGTGGTATAGTTTTATTTGTATATACAATACAATTCACTGTATTTTGCCTTGATACAATTGTCATTTGTTGGTACTAAGGTTAAAATGATAATAGGTGAGTGACTTGCCAAGTGAAATTACACTACTATATTTGAAACGTAATTCAGTCAGCAGGCCGATGACGCTCTCAAAGCTTAATCGAAAACTCTTGATCTGAAGAAAACATCCACACTGACAAACTTTTTATAATGCTTACTCAACCCGTTACCCGCCGGATTACATCGCCCCTGGCTCCGGGCCTGCCGGCCGACTACTGGTCACAAGCTATTTCGCTTCACTGCGACACCACCCCCTGCGACTCGTATCGCACGCTTAAATTCCTTTTTCCAGTTCCATCTTTATCCTGTACGTAGCCAGTCTTTGCTGCTTCGGTCGTACGTGTAGTCCTTACTGCGTTTTGCAGTAGTGCGACTTTCTTCCCTGGTTTACCATAGCCTGACGTCATTTCGAACGAGCGTATCTGCCGGTTCTGAAATCTTGTGTCTCTATGCGTTAAAAGGTGAACATAAAATACTATTTCCATACATTTTTTAAAGTTGAGTCGCCGTAACCGACTCTGTGAACACTCACTCTATCGATGAAACGTTTTCTAATCTCTCTTTTGATGACTTTCTCTATGGGTGTACTGTACGCTCAACAGAATGAGGTGTCACTGAGCCAGAAGGGAGAAAATAATGGGACGAGGCTGACGCAGAACGGCACATTCAGCAAGGTGCAGGCAATACAGGACGGAGAAACCAATACGATTACGCTTCATCAACACAATCATTCGGGCACTGGTCCAGAAGCTTTCATTAACCAGAAAGGTGATCTGAACGACGTGCAGGCCAGCCAGACCGGGGCTGGTAATTACATGACCATCAGCCAGATGGGTAACGGCAATCAGGTCATGGCCATTCAGGAAGCGGCCGAAAACAAGCTCAGCCTGATTCAGGACGGCAATGGCAACATGGCCAATATTATGCAGACCGGCGGGAATAACGTCTTGATGGGAATTAACGGCGATGCCTCGGCCCGGCAGATCGGGACCGGCAATCAGCTTTTCCTGAACCAGGCGGGTGGCCACACGGTCCAGGTGTACCAGAATGGCATCAACAATACCATAACCATTAATCAGTCGAATCCATGAAAAAGCCATTACTGGCGGGACTCGCCATGCTCTCCGTGTCGGCCGCCTTCGGGCAGAACTCGGTATCAATTAACCAGTCCGGCGGACCGTCGGGCAACCGGGCGGTGGTTTCGCAATCCGGTTCGGGCAACTCCATTGTGATCAATCAGAACAGCGACGATACTGATAGCAGCAGCAAAACCAACGACTCAAAAAGCCGCACCGGCGAAGGAAATCAGGTAAGCCTACGGGTGGGAGCCAACACCCAAACGACGATCAACCAGCACAACAGTGGCCCTAACTCGGTCGAGTTGCAGCAGGAAGGTAACTCAACGGCGACGATCAATCAGTCGTCGGGCACGAACGAAAACACGATCGAACTGCGCAAGACGGAGCCAACCAAGGCGCAGCCGACCCGAAAGACCCGCCCCACCAGACGGCGTAACAGGCCGTAGTGCACTCACGTTTATTGCAACCCATTTTTGTGTAATCTCTAAAATTCTATTCACAGTGAAAAAAGTTATTCTTACCGGCGTGGCCCTGATGGCCTTCGCAGCAGCGGGCTTCGCCCAGTCTAATCAGTCAACTGTTAACCAGAACGGTACGGCTCAAACAGCAGAAGTAGGCCAGCAGGGAAACAGTCAAACTTCCAACATCCAGCAGACGCAGGGAAGCTCTTCAAACTATGGTAACTACGCGGCTACCTTTCAGGGAACGTTGAGTACACCGACAAGCGGCCCCAATACGGCAGAGATTAACCAAAAGGATGGGTCGCAGGGAAACCGGGCGGCTGCTGACCAGGCGGGCGCAAACAACTCATCTACGATTAATCAAAATGGAGGAGTTCAGGGAGCAAGCGGTGGCGCTTCTGAGAAAGCAACGCTGGGAAACGCAGCTGGTAGCGGTAACTTTGCTGGAACGCAGCAGGTAGGAACATACGGAACGGCTACGATTAATCAGAATAACAATAGTACCACTAATAATGGTGAGATCAGACAGAATGGTAGCGGTACTGGTTCTAGTGATGCTGAAAAAAACAATGGTGCGATCAGCCAGTCAAACAATTCGTCTGGCAACCTTGCTGATATTTATCAAGGAAGTGACGCTTCGACTGCGCTGACGCCAGTTAAAGGCAACAAAGCCACTGTTGAGCAAAACGGTGGTGAAGCCGGAGCCAGCACGAGCAATGACGCTACCATCTCGCAAACAAGCAATGGCAACACGGCTACAGTATTGCAGAACAACTTGAGTACGGACAACGAGGCAATCGTTAATCAATCCGGTTCAGCAACAGGATCAACGGCTGAAGTTTTCCAGAACAACAATTCAAGCAACAACAAAAGCTTCGTTGATCAGGCAGGTAGTGGTGGCCATAAGGCTATCGTGAAGCAGGAAGGTAACGGCGTCAGCAGCTACAGCAACGTGACTGATGTTGATCAGTCTGGTTCTGGCAACGATGCTACCGTCAATCAGTTGGGTGGCGGTATGGGCAGCAGCTACAATAATGATGTAAAGGTAACCCAAGCCGGATCGAGCAACGACGCGTTTGTTGACCAGAACAACAATAGCCATCACAACCAGGCAGTTGTTCAACAGGTTGGATTTGGAAGCATCGCAACGATTAAGCAAATCGATGCTTCAGCCGACAACCTGGCTACGATCAAACAAAATGGTACTACCGCTTTTGGACCTAACGAGGCAACTATTGAGCAGATTAATGCTTACAATGCTGGTGGTAGCTCACCTATAACACCAGGGGTTGCAACGGGTAACACCGCTACGATTGAGCAGAACATTGGCGGTACATTCGCTGGTTCGGGTAATGTCGCTTTCATTAAGCAGGGAAGCAGCAGCGCAGCTCCTTCTGACAACAACGTAGCGTCCATCAAGCAGGAGTACAGTGACAACCAGGCCCGGCTGGAGCAGGTAGGTACGGGAAACCAGGGATTCATTACTCAAACTGGTGACTTTAACCAGGTGCGTAATGCAAATGGTGCAGAAGGGTCATTTGCTACCCAGAAGGGAACTGATAACTATCTAAAAGTTGATCAGAACTCTGGTGGTTCAGCGCCTTATGCCCCAAACTTTGCTAACGTGTCGCAGGAAGGCACTGGTAACTCCGCTACCATTATGCAGACTGGCGTAGCCAATCCGTAATAAGGCTGATTAGTACAAGCCGCCTGCATCAGCAGGCGGCTTGTCTTGGTTTTCATACTTGTAAATCACGCTATTCATGAAGAAAATCATACTAACTGGGTCGGCGCTGTTGCTGATGGCGGCTGCGGCTTATGCGCAAAATACATCAACGGTTAACCAGAATGGTTCCAGCCAGCAGGCCGCGGCCCAGCAGATTGGAAGCAACAATCAGACGTCTAACATCCAGCAGATGCAGGGTGCCCAGACAAACTACGGTAATTATGCTGGTACGTTCCAGAACGGAAATACGACGGGACCTAATACGGCTACTGTAAATCAAAAGGACGGTTCGCAGGGTAACCGGGCGGGTGCTACTCAAAATGGAGCCAACAATACGTCGGAGATCAACCAGAACGGTACGGCTACCGGTTTAAGTGGCGGTCTGACAACGGGGACCGGCGCCAATCAGGGAAGCGCAGCCGGACTAGGGAACTTTGCCGGAACGCAGCAGCAAGGCACGTACAGCACTGCCACTATCAATCAGAACGGTGGTGCGCTGGGTGGTAGCACAAGCAACAACGCCGAGGTACGCCAGAATGGCAGCGGTGGTTCGGCCAATGTCAATACCGGTACCATCAACCAATCGAATAACTCGTCGGGCAACACGGCTGATATTTTCCAGGGGTTCTCGGGGAACACGCCTGGAACGGCTGTTAACAAGAATACCGCTACGGTCAACCAGCAGGGAGGTGCTGCCGGAGCCAGCCAGGGTAACGAAGCATCCATTACGCAAAGCAGCAACACAAACACCGCAACGGTTAACCAGAACAACGGCAGCGGTGGTGCCGGTACGCTGGGGAATGGGGCAACGGTTACGCAGTCTGGGACCGCCGGTTCTACTGCAACCGTAGATCAGAATAATAACTCGGTTGATAACACGACGCAGGTCGATCAAACGGGTGGTGGTTCACATACCGCTACGGTTAAGCAACAGGACAACAGTTCGACCAACAAGGCAACGGTTACGCAGGGAGGAACCGGCAACACCGCAACAGCCAATCAAAATGGGGTTTTCGGGGGTAACGCCAGCTCGGGCAATACGTTGACCATCGATCAGACCGGTACCAGCCAGACGGCCACTACCAATCAGAACGCTGGTGCACTTGGCGTAAGCTCGGGTAATACGGCTACCACTACGCAGCGGGGTAATCTTAATACGGCGACTGTTAACCAGAATAACAATAGTTCAGGCAATACGTCGACAGTAACTCAGTATGGTTCGGGTAGCAACGTCAATACGGTAATTACGTATCAAAACGGTGCCACCGGTATTGAAACGAAGAACAACACGATTTCGGTTACGCAGGGTGCCGATGGAGACGCCAAAAATAACAACAAAGCGGTTGCTACTCAGCAGGGAACACTGAACCAGATTACTGTTTCACAAACTGGCAACACTAACTCAGCCGCTCCGTCTAGTCTGGCTACTGATCCTAATACCTCAACGGCAGAAGTATTAGGGGTTATTCAGGTAGGAACAGGTAATGAGACGACAATCACTCAAAGTGGCTCGAATAATATGGCAAACGAAGTAGAAGCATTTGGTGATTACAACAAAACAAAAATTACTCAGACGGGGAGTGTCAATGAGGCTACTGTTCGAATGACACCCCTTCGTGGAACGGGTAACGACTACAATAATATTGAAATTAAACAGGCTGGTAATGGGCGACACGATGCTTTTTTTATCTTACGGTCAGCAAACAATTCGGCCCAAAATAGCCCTAACTTCCTGATTGATCAAACAGGCAATCGCCACTTTGCAAGTGTACGGGTCTACGGAGACAACGGGTCTCCAACTGGAACGCCTGGTATGGATAATAAAGTGTTCATAACTCAGATTGGTCAAAATGGTCAAGCGTTTACTCGTAACCGTGTAAACGCCGAAATCAACGGTGATAACAACACTGTAACAGTCAATCAGGATTCACAAGGCGGAAGCGCTGGGAACTGGATTGGTAGAGACAACAGTGGTGCTGAAACAGGTACTGGAATTTCCAACTCCCGGCGTGGCCTGTTTATTAGTGGTGACTATAACGAGGTTACTATATCTCAGACGGGTGGTGGCTCTAATGGAGCTACCAGTGCCAATCAGGTAAACATGGCCATTGAAAGTAATGCAACTGGCGTTGGTAACAAAAATGAGGTTAAAATCACCCAGAATGGTGACGGTAACAAAGTTGGTACCAGTGGCGGTGGTGGCACAATCGTTGATCTTACCTCGGCACGTGGTCTTTATGTTTCGGGCAACTCGAACAAAGTGAATATCACGCAGGATGGTGGCGACGAAACGAAAGCCAAGCAGAACGGTGGCGATCAGCTTACCGTAAAGCAGCAGAACGGCGCTACCAGCACAGCTAACCGCGTATTGATCGATCAGGGAACCGGTAACCAGATTGCAACCATCACCCAAAACGGGGACGGGAACAAAGTCGGTGGCCTTGGCGGTGTCGATACGTTTGCTACGCAGAACGGTGGGAACAATGAGGCCAACATTACGCAGACGGGTGTTGGTACTTCAAGCAACAGCATGCTGCTGAACCAGACCGGAGCCGGTAACCTGGTCATTTCGCAGCAGGTCAACCCCTAATCGCAAACAGGTAACCAGTGTGGATGGTTAAAACGGTTCATCGGGTTCGTGTTGCAGAATGTTGACCCGGTGGCCGTTTTTAACCCTAACTTCCAGAGAATCATGATACGTAATCTAGTTTGGTTGATCGCGTTCCTGCCGTTTGGGGTTTGCGCACAGTCGCAGGTCCAGTCAGAAGCCTTATGGCGGCCGGGCGTGCAGTTCTCCGATGAGACGCAGGCCGTGCTGTCGCAGTTTACGCCGGGGCAGACCACCACGGGCGGCTCACCGGAGATTGCCATCAGCCAGACCGGCGCGGGCAACGGCGTGAACCTGTCGGGAGGAGGAACCGGCAATCGCCTGAGTTTTACGCAGAACGGGAATGGCAATCAGCTGGGTCTGGAGTTGCTCGGCGATCAGAACACCTTCACGTTTGGGCAGCTCGGCAACAGCAACACGCTGGACCTGCGCAACGTACGGGCCAGCAACGAGCAGCTTGAGATCACCCAGCGGGGCGACGGCAACCGCCTGACCAGCGACGGCTATCCGTTCGCGACGGGCGTGCCCATCAAGGTAGAGCAGTCGGGTGGGATGCAGTTACAAATCACCAACGTCCGATGAATCACCGCTACGTCCGGTTTGTGGCCTTTCTGCTGGGCGTATTCGTCAGCAGTTTCTGCCTGGCGCAGGACCCGGAAGTAGAAGGTATGGGCGATCTGAATGAAGTGCTGAAGGAAGAAACGCTCACCGAAGAAGGCGCCGAGAGTCTGCTGCTCGACAATACCCGCAGCAAGATTGGTCGCGATTTCTACGAAACGTTCTATAAAGCCTACGTCAACGCTCCGCCCTCGGCCCCGGCCGACACGAGTCAACTGGCCCGCAAACCCCTGGATTTTGAACTGGATGTGTTTCTGGTCACCATCGAGGAACTGCCTTCTACATCGGGAATCGGCAACATCGTATCGGTGTCGGTCAATGATCAGCTCCTCTGGCAGCAGTTCGTGCAGGCCCGGCAGGATGTGATCGAAGAGTACGCGCTGAATGCGGTCGAAACGATCCGTCAGTACATTATCAGTTACCGGGACACTCAGCAGCAACTGGGTGATGAGGACCAGCGAGGGTCCGGTATTTTTTGAGTTAGTGCCAATAGCAAGCTATAAAGTTTTAAAAATTCCTTTCCATGAAACGAGTTCTACAGTGGAGCTGCTGGCTTCTGCTGGGTCTGCCTATGGCCCACGGTCAGCAGTTGATCTACCGCCCGGTGAACCCATCGTTCGGCGGCAACACCTTCAATTACGCCTGGATGCTCAGCTCTGCCCAGGCGCAGGATAAGCTCAAAGACCCCAGCATTCAGCGTACGACAACGTCGACCAACACGAGCCAGAATACCCTCAACAGCTTTGCCGAAAGTTTACAGCGGCAGTTGTTAAGCCGGATCACCAACAACCTCGTTAACCAGCAGTTCGGCGAAGAGGATATTAAGGAGGGTACGTACCGGTTCGGCGATTTTCAGGTCGATATTACCAACGGAACCGACGGCATCATTATCCGCATCACGGATGGCCGCGGGGGCGAAACCACCGTTACGGTTCCATATTTCTGATCGGGGTCTTTCTATCCACTTCTTTTCTTAGTATATCATGTCATTCCTACAGGGAAGAGCATTACCCTGGGTAATCGTCTCGGCATTGGGCTGGGTACTAACCGGGTGTAGCCCCTATTTTCATCAGCCAACCCGTCCCCGGGCCGCCCGGCTGGGCGAAGAAACGGCCATCACAACTGAACTGCGTCGACTGCCCCCCGCCAAGGAAAAGGTGGTAGCGGCCGTCTACAAATTCCGTGATCAGACCGGTCAGTACAAGCAGTCGGAGGTCGGCTCTACGTTCTCGACGGCCGTATCGCAGGGTACGACCAACATTCTGCTGAAGGCCCTCGAAGAAAGCGGCTGGTTTACGCCCATCGAGCGCGAAAACGTTGGTAACCTTCTGAACGAACGGAAGATCGTACGGTCCAGCGTAGCACAGTACAAAGACGGCGAAAACCTGCCCCCGCTGCTGTTCGCGGGTGTTATTCTGGAAGGGGGCGTGGTTTCCTACGACGCCAACATCATCACGGGCGGGGCGGGTCTGAAGTATTTCGCCACGGGTGGTTCCACGCAGTACCGGCAGGACCGCGTAACGGTGTATCTGCGGGCCGTAGCAACCCGGTCGGGCAAGATTCTCAAAACGGTGTACACGTCGAAAACCATCCTGTCGCAGTCGGTCGATGCCGGAATTTTCCGTTACGTCCGGTTCAAGCGGCTGCTGGAAGCTGAAACGGGTTTTACCACCAACGAACCGGCGCAGATGGCCGTAACGGAGGCTATTGAAAAGGCGGTTCACTCACTGGTGATCGAGGGGATCCGCGATGGGCTGTGGGCCGTAAACGACAAAGCGGTCGCGCAGACCAAACCGCTGCTCGACGCCTACGACAAGGAAAAGACCGAGATGAGCGAGACGGACGTATATGGGGTCCGGAAATATCCCATGAATGCCCCGTTCTGGTGTCTGCAACCCTACGGAGCGGTCTGGCGCTACTCGGGCGACTACGGTCGGCGGGTGCTCGAAACGGGCTACGGTGCCTCGTTCGATTTCCACATCACACCGGTGTTCGCCCTTCAGCTTAACGGCGGAGTGGGGACGCTGGCCAGCCGCGAAACCTTCCGGTCAAACGTCAGTACGCTGGATGCCAACCTGTTTTTCCGGATGCTGCCGTTCCAGCGCACAACGCCGTTCTTCTACGTCGGGGCGGGAATGATCTCCCGGCGCGGCAATACGGCTTTCGAGCTGGAGGGAAGTCGTTATTATAAGATCAACAGCGGTATCGGGCTTCAGTACACCCCCGCTAAGGCCATCAGCTTCCGGACCACGCTGGAGTACGCCCAGCCCCTCACCGACGACCTCGACGGCATCACGGCTGGTCGCTTCAACGACTATTACCTCCGGGCGTCGCTGGGGCTGGTATTGAACCTGGGCCGTTTTACACCCCCCACACCGAAAAATGTGGCGAAGAAGTAGGGCCAGATTACGTCATCCACAATCATTCCGGCTTTGGCCGATTTACTTAGCTATAAATGAGATATTTGATCGTAGTGCTTGGCATTCTTGCCAATCTGGTGCTCCTGTGGGGGTGCGAAGAAGACACGTTTGTTGAACCGCGGCAGGTAGGCTCCGTTCGGGGCCAGGTGCTGCTTAACACTGATCGTCAGCCGGTCAGGGATGCGCTGGTGAGGCTCAGTCCGGCCGGCCGGATTACCGAAACCGACTCAACGGGTAATTTTCGATTTGACAGCGTACTGGCCGGTAAATACACCATCCAGGTAACGAAAGAAGGCTTCCGGTCGGAGGTCGTAACGGTCGAATCGGACCAGTCGCTGATTGCCGTTGTGACGGTGTTGCTCGTGAACGACCGGGCGCAGAACCGTCCGCCCACGGCCGCATCGCAGCCCAGTCCGGCACCCGGTGCTACGCAGGTACCGATCCGGCCAATATTGCGCTGGAAAGCAACTGACCCCAACCGCGATACGCTGACGTACGACGTATTGCTGTTCCGCGAAGGCAGCACGACCCCAACCCGGTCGTACACGGGCGTCCGGCAGGATACGCTGGTGGTCGACAACCTGGCCTACAACGCGACGTACTACTGGCAGGTGATCGTTAAAGACGGCGTCAACACCGTCAACAGCGACGTATGGTCGTTCCGGACGATCCCGTTCCCGGATTTTGCCTACGTGTTTGCCCGGCGCATCGACGGGCGTTACCAGATTTTTACGGCGAACACAGACCGCGATGCCATTCAGCTGACCAGCGTGGGCAGCAACTGGCGGCCTATTGTGAGCCCGAATCGGGAGCAGATTGCGTTTATTTCCAACGCCGAAACTGACCTGCATCTGTACATAATGAACCGCGACGGCAGTGGCCTGCGCCGGGTAACGAACGTACCGGTGGCGGGTCTGTCGGCCACGGATCTGTCATTCTGCTGGTCGCCGGACGGAACACAACTGCTCTATCCGAGCAACGATAAGCTGTATGCCGTCCGGACTGACGGAACCGGGCTGCGGCTGGTGGGGCAGGCGGCTCCGGGACAGACGTTTGCCGGCTGCGACTGGACCGGCGTAGGGAATCGCATCATCGCCCGGATAACAAACGGTAATCTGTACAATAATAATCTGCTGCTCTTTTCGCCGGATGGCGGGCAACCCGACCTGGTCTTCAGTCGGCCGAACAGTCGGGTGAGCAATCCCGTGTTTTCCGTTGATGGCCGGCAAGTGCTGTTCTCGTACGACGTAAGTGATTTTTCGAATGAGCAGGGCCGGCAGCTCGATGCACGACTTACCCTATTGACGCTGGCGACGGGTGAACTAGTGGATCTGTCGACGCTGCGGGTCAACAACCAGAATGTCAACGTGAAACCCACCGGCACCAATGATCTTGACCCGCGTTTCTCACCGAATGGTTCGCGCGTAATTTTTACTAATACCGATAATACCGGCACCGGTCAGCGGAACGTGTTCGTGCTGGACATCACCGGCGGTAACCGGACGCAGGCACTTTCTCAGGCAGAAATGCCGTACTGGCGGTAAAGCGTGCTATCCACGCCGGACGGCTAATCCGGCGCGAATAGACTTTATAGCTAATAATGCAGTATCTGGCACTGCCCCTTCCTGAGCGTTGGCGGTGCCAGAACTTTTTGTGGCTTGCGCGGCCGGTCAAACGTTTGTAATGTTGTTGTACATTCCTACGGTTAACCTTATGAACGCAAACCTACTGATTCCGGCTTTCCTCCTGGCTGCGGCAGGTACACTGGCCCAGGCGCCAAATTACCCTACGATTGGTCATATTGTACGTACTGACCCCCGAATTGATAAACTTATCCCCAAAGACGCGAAAATTGAGGTGCTGGCCACCGGATTCGAGTGGTCGGAAGGGCCGGTCTGGGTTAAAAACGGCAGCTACCTGCTGTTCTCCGATGTACCGGCCAACACCATTTACAAATGGACCGAAAAAGAAGGCTGCCAGCCGTTCCTGAAGCCTTCGGGCTACACCGGCCTGCTGCCCTACGGTGACGAACCGGGTTCCAACGGCCTGACCATTGATGCGCAGGGACAGCTCATCGCCTGCGAACACGGCGACCGGCGTGTAACGGCTATGCCTCTGAGCGGGAGTGGAGGCAAAAAAACGCTGGCTGATACCTTCGGAGGCAAGCGGTTCAACAGCCCCAACGACGTAGTGGCTCATTCCAACGGCAGTTACTATTTCACCGATCCGCCCTACGGCTTACCTAAAAAAGAAAAAGATCCGTCGCGGGAGATCGACAAGTTTGGCGTTTATCGCATCGCGCCCAACGGCACCGTATCGATGCTGGTCGATGACCTGACCCGGCCGAACGGCATCGCCCTGTCGCCCGATGAAAAGACGCTGTACGTAGCTCAGTCAGACCCTGAGAAGCCCGTCATTATGGCGTATCCCATTCAGGCCGACGGAACCATCGGCAAGGGGACAATGATCTTTGGCCCCGACGGACTGCAGAAACAGGGCCTTCGGGGCGGTTTCGATGGCATGAAATTGGACCGCGACGGTAACATCTGGACCACGGGACCGGGCGGGGTGCTGGTGCTGTCGCCGAAAGGCGAGTTTCTGGGGCACATCAACATCGGGGGCGCAACGGCCAACTGCGCCTGGGGCGACGATGGCTCAACGCTGTACATCACCGCCGACATGTACCTCTGTCGGGTCAGGACCACAGCGAAAGGCTGGTAACATCCGGGCTGCCCAGTTCCGGTCAGGCGGGAGCTTAGCTAAGACCGGTAAATTGCAAGTATTGAATGAATTACTGGATTACCCTAACATTACCAAACAGCAGGAAACATTCGTCTTTGCTTTTGTTATCTTTGTAAGGGATTGAGCTGCGTAGCTTGGATTTAGGAACTATATTCTCATGTTGGAGAATCGGAAGTATGTCATAATCGGCGTTTTCTGCCTCGTCGGACTGACGTATTTAACTCGTTTATTTTACCTGCAGGTATTGGATGATAGTTATTCGCTGGGTTCGTCGAAGAACTCAATCAAACGGGTCATCGAAATACCGTACCGGGGGCAGATATATGATCGTAGCGGGCAATTAATTGTGTATAACACCCCCGTTTACGACTTGTATGTTACGCCCAAGAAAGTGAGGATTCCGGATACGCTAGCGTTCTGCCGGATGATGGACATCTCCGTATCGGAGTTCGACAGCATTATGGGGCTGGCCAAAAACTACTCGCCCGTTAAGCCGTCGCTGTTCTTGCGGCAGTTGTCCAAAGAAGATTTCGCCCGTATTCAGGATGCCCTGGTCGACTACCGGGGTTTTGAACCGGTCATCAGTTCCATGCGAACGTATCCCGCCCGGACGCTGGCCAATGCGCTCGGCTACGTCAGCGAGGTTACCAAGAAGCAACTGGACGATCAGGAAACCCCCTATTACCGGCAGGGTGATTACATTGGGCACAACGGGCTCGAAGAGCAGTATGAAGAACAGCTCCGTGGCCGGCGGGGCGTAAAGTTTATTATGCAGAACGTGCGGGGGGTGAACAAGGGCTCCTGGAAGGACGGCGCATTTGATACGCTGGCTGTGGCTGGGCAGAACCTTATTACCGGTATCGATCTGGAAGCTCAGCGATACGCCGACAGCCTGATGCACAATAAAGTAGGCAGCGTAATCGCCATCGAACCATCGACGGGCGAAATTCTGGTGTCGGTGTCCGCCCCGACCTACGACCCCAATATGCTGTCGAGCCGGTTCTTTTCGAAGAACTACCGGGCGTTGATGAAAAATCCGTATAAGCCGCTGATTAACCGACCGATCATGGCGAGCTACCGGCCGGGGTCAACGTTCAAGTTGATTCAGGCCCTGGTGGCGCAGCAGCAGGGAACCCTGACGACGCATACGGTATACGGGCACGGCGGCTCACCCATGCGCTGCCACTGCCGCGGTGGGCAGGACCTGCGCGGAGCCGTGCAGTATTCCTGCAATCCGTATTTCTATAACGTATTCCGCCGGATGATCTACAACAACGGCGAACAGAACACGTTCCGGGCTTCGGCCATCGGTCTGCAGGAGTGGCACGACTGGGTTGAAAAGTTCGGCATTGGGGAGCGGCTGGGCGTCGACCTGCCGAGCGAACTGAAAGGGAACCTGCCCACGGTCAACTACTACAACAAGGTGTACGGAGGGCAGAACCGCTGGAAATTCTCTAACGTCTACTCGCTCAGTATCGGCGAAGGCGAACTGCTCATCAGTCCGCTGAAGCTGGCTAACCTGGCCGCCATTATTGCCAATCGTGGCTACTACATCACCCCTCATTACATCAAAGGCTTTGGGAAAGCGGGGGTTGGTGTGCCGGCCGAATACGTCAAGCACCACGACATGGGAATTAACCGGGAATACTACCTGCCCGTCATCGACGGTATGCGCCGGGCGGTGGTGGCCGGTACGGTAACCCCCCTCGTTAATACAACCAACATTGACCTGTGCGGCAAAACCGGTACGTCGCAGAATGCTAAATACGGTCATAAATATGACCACTCCATCTTCGTTGGGTTCGCCCCGATGAATAACCCGAAGATTGCGATTGCCGTGTTCGTTGAGCGGGCCGGCTGGGGTGGGGGCGCAGCGGCATCCGTGGCGGCTCTGGTGGCTGAACGGTATCTGAAACGCCGGACCGAAGCTAAAAAGCTGGAGGAGAAGGTAATGGCTACTGCCAGTTTGCCGCCTATCACGCAGGCCCCAAAACCGAAACTGCCTGCTCCGAAAAAAGATTCAGGCCGTAAATCGGCGGATTCGGCTTCGTCAAAGCCGCTGATGACCACAACCAAACCGAAATCGGTTACCGCGCCCGCAGTCGCGAGTGGTAATTAATATGAATCGGACCGATCCTTTTACCCGCAATATTGACTGGCTGACGCTGATTCTGTACCTGGGTTGCGTTATGATCGGCTGGCTCAATGTCTACGCGGCCGTATACAGTCCCGAAGATCATACCAGTTTGTTCGATTTGACAACGAACGCCGGCAAGCAGCTTATGTGGATTGGCACCACGGTGATCCTGGTCATTTGTGTGCTGGTTATCCACCACCGGTTTTATGACTCGTTTGCGTATATCATCTACGGTTTTGTGATTCTAATGCTGCTGCTGGTGCTTGTGGCCGGTAGCAACATCAACGGGTCGCGGTCGTGGTTCAAACTAGGTTCATTCACCATCCAGCCGGCTGAGTTTGCCAAGGTGGCTACGTCGCTGGCCATTGCCAGGTATCTCGACAGTCCGACGATCAACCTGGCAAAACAGAAAGATTTACTTTACATCGGCGGGATCATTCTGCTGCCCTGTGTGCTGATTCTGGCGTCGCACGAGGCCGGGCAGATGCTCGTTTTTGCCTCGTTTCTGGTGGTGCTGTACCGTGAAGGGCTGCCCGGCTGGATTCCAATGACGGTGATTGCCGCGGCTGCTCTGCTGATTCTGGGACTGGCGCTTCCCAATCTGGTGTTATTCATCGGACTGGTAGCGGTGTGCGGTTTGGTTATCCTGCTGCTGCCGCGCTACAACCGGACGCCCCGCAACATGCTGATCATTGCCGGTATTGGTTTGCTGGCCATGGCCTACGCTACCAGTACCGAATTCCTGGTGGAGAACGTACTGGAAAAACACCAGCGGAACCGGATCAAAGTGCTGCTCGATCCGACCATCGATCCGCTGGGAGTAGGCTGGAACGTAACGCAGGCCAAAATTGCCATTGGTTCAGGGCGGCTCCAGGGGAAAGGATTTCTGGAAGGGACGCAGACTAAGTTTGACTTCGTGCCGGAGCAAAGCACCGACTTTATCTTCTGCACCATCGGCGAAGAGCACGGCTTCATCGGCAGTGCCATCGTGATTGGGCTATTCATTGGCCTGCTGTGCCGGATTGTAATTCTGGCCGAAAAGCAGCGGAACAAATTCGCCCGTGTCTACGGCTATTGCGTCGTAGGGATTATTTTCTTCCACGTGCTGGTAAACGTCGGTATGACCATCGGTCTGATGCCCGTAATCGGTATTCCGCTGCCATTTTTCAGTTACGGCGGTTCGTCGCTCTGGTCATTCTCCATTCTGCTGTTCATCTTCCTGAAACTCGATTCGCGACGAACGAGCATGCTGTCAAGGGTTTAAGTGGCAAGTTGTAAACTGGGGCGGGTAGGCATTAAATGCTTACCCGCCCCAGTTTTTTTAGGCCATCAAAAAAAATCAGGCAACGCATGCAACCAGCCCCGGCCTGCTTATCATCTACTGGTCAGAATACGCAGTGAGACCCGTTTCCTAAACCCTTACTTTTCGTATTCACCCAGACAACAGTAGACAACAAATACAACTGAACCATGAAAACCGCTAAACACATCCTGACCGCATCCTTCCTCTTTGCTTCAACCTTCGCGTTCGCTCAGCAAAGCGACACTATCAGGACCGAAATCAAAACTAAAGCAAGTCCTTCGCGAACCGTTGAACGTATCGCCGACGATCTGCACATCTACGTTGGTTTCAACAATGTCGGGGGCGCTGTTCCAACGAGCTACGAGTTTCGGCCGGTTGGGTCCCGCTTCGTAGCCCTGTCGTGGCAATATCGGGTTCCGCTGGCCGTCAAGGGCAGCACGAAACTCCGGCTCTTCACCGGACCCGAAGTAGCCTGGAACAACTTTATGTTCGACGGGCAGAACACCCTGGTCGAGCGCAACAACCAGCTCGTTGTGGAACCGGCTGCCGAAGAACTGAAAAAGTCCAAGTTAACCACGGCGCAGCTCAACCTGCCGGTTATTCTGAACGTAACGTTCCGGTCGGGCCTGTCGCTGGGCGTCGGGGCGTATGCCGGACTTCGGCTCGACAGCTACACCAAAGTGAAGCCGGTTGGTGGGTCGGCCGTCCGGACACACGGCTCCTTTAACCTGAACCCGCTACGCTGGGGCCTGACTACCGAGTTGGGCTTCTGCCGCCAAACCCGATTGTTCGTTCGCTACGAGCCGGGCAGTCTATTCAAAGCAGGTGAGGGGCCGGACATGAACGTCTGGTCGGCAGGAATTAAGCTGTGATCTGGCAGTAGGCTCTTAAAAGAACCCAGACTGGATGGCCCGCACGACGTACGATTGGATCGTGCGGGCATCCAAAAGTTTCCGATACGCCACTTAGGGGTCAGCCATCAAGGCACTTATCCGCATCACCCGGTACCAATAATAAGCGGTCTTAAATTTTCCTGAAAAATAATTGCACCCGGATGCAACGTTGGGTAACTGACTTCACTCTTTACCCAAATTCCCTTCATCAATCAGTAAGCCCGTTGCATAATCCGTTCATACAGCTCAATAGACCGCTTGTGTAAGAACAGGTACCCGGTGATGCATACTACCTACTTTTGCCATGTACTTACGCAGCAAGTCTAATGAAACCTTTCCTTTTTAAAGCAGCTGGTATGAAATCGATATGTACTTTTTTAGCGGTTGTTCTGGTAACGGTAACCACCGCATTCGGGCAGATTCCAACCCGCGGTAAAGTATACGGGCAGGTTGGAACAGTGGCCGGTAAACCGCTTGAGTTTACGACCATGATGTTACTTAAGGCAAAAGACTCGACCCTGGTAAAAGGGGCTGTCAGTGATGCCGTTGGTCATTATGAATTTGAAAACGTAGGCGCCGGCGAATACCTGGTGGCTGCGCAGCAGATAGGATACCGCAAGGCGTACAGTCAGCGGTTTGCATTGGATGAGGCCCGGCCAGCCGTTGAAGTACCGGCGCTGGCCATGACCGATGAGACCCAAAACCTGTCGGAAGTAAAGGTGGTAGCCAAAAAACCGTTCATTGAACAGCAGGTAGACCGTACGGTCGTAAATGTTGAAAACAGCATCGTTGCCAGCGGCAATACCGCCCTGGAAGTGCTCGAAAAAGCACCGGGCGTAACTATTGACCGCCAGAACGATCAGATTCAGCTGAAAGGTAAATCAGGGGTAATTGTTTATATCGACGGCAAGCAGACGTATCTGTCGGGGCAGGAGGTGGCCAATCTGCTGAAAAACACGCCGAGTGATAACATCGAGAAAATTGAGATCATCACGAACCCCGGTTCTAAATACGACGCGGCCGGTAACTCGGGGATCATCAACATCAAGATGAAGAAAAACAAGAACTTCGGCACGAATGGTACGTGGGTCGCCGGATTGGGAATGGGCCGCTTCGAAAAATACAACACGAGCCTGAACCTGAACCACCGCGAAGGAAAGATCAACGTATTCGGTAATTACAGCTACTTCCACAACCGGCGTTTTCAGGAGAATGAACTGAACCGGCTTATTCCGTTCAACGGTACGGTTACGTACTTCGACCAGAAATCGTACCGCCCGAACCGCTTCGACGGACATACCTACCGGGCCGGGTTGGACTATTTCGTCAGTAAGAAAAGCACGATCGGGGTACTGGCTACAGGATTTATCAACGACTGGAATCAGTACAATGCCGTCAACAACACCATCATTCGGAACGCGGCCGGTGAGATTACGTTGAAGCCGACCACTGCCGTAACGGTTCAGAACAAGTGGACGAACCTGACCGGGAATCTGAACTATAAATACGAATTCAACGGCAAAGGCCGTGAGCTGACCGCCGACATGGATTACTCGCGCTATAACGGCGATTCGTACAATAATCTGGTGACGACGTACCGGAACGCGCAGGACGAAATTGAGCAGCCAACCGAAACGGTTCGCAATGATATGCCGTCGGTGATCGACATCTGGGCATTCAAGTCAGACTACGTGCACCCGACGAAGAAAGGAAAATGGGAAACTGGTATCAAGAGCAGCTACGTACAGTCAGACAACAACCTGGTGTTCGAGAATCTGCTCGATAACCGCTGGGTATTGAATGAAAACCAGAGTAACCGGTTTAAATACCAGGAAAATATCAACGCAGTGTATGCCAATTACTCAGGTAAGCTGGATAAGAAAACGAGTTTGCAGTTTGGCCTGCGGGTTGAGCAGACGCACTCAAAAGGTAATTCGGTAACGCTGAACCGCGTTGTGGACCGGAACTATACCAACCTGTTCCCGACGCTGTTCCTGTCGCGGCAGCTCGATACCAGCAACGTACTGAACTTTTCGTACAGCCGCCGGATCGACCGCCCGAACTATCAGAACCTGAATCCGTTCCGGTTCTACCTCGATCCGTACACGTACCAGCAGGGCAACCCGTACCTGAAACCACAGTTCACGAACTCGTACCAGTTGACGCACGTGTATAAGGGATCGTTCTCAACCTCGCTGTCGTACAGCCGCACTACGGACGTAATCGTAAACGAGGTGCCGGGCCAGATTCCGGAGCAGAACATTACCTACGTTACGTCCGACAACCTGGCGACGCAGGATAATGTGAGCCTGACGATGAGTTTCCCGCTGCCGATCCGGAAGTGGTGGAACATGCAGAACAACATTACGGTGTTCTACAACAAGTTTGATTCGCCCTACCTCGGTGCGCAGTACAACGTAGACTTTGTCGCCTACAACCTGTACTCATCGAACACGTTCACGCTGGGCAAAGGGTTCTCGGCCGAACTGGCGGGCTGGTACAACTCGAAGGGGCTGTATGGTTTCTACCGCTACCAGCCACAGGGCGCCTTCAGTGTCGGCTTGCAGAAGACGGTCCTGAACAAGAAGGGTACGCTGAAACTGAACGTAAACGATCCTTTCTGGCTGAACCAGTTCAAAGGATACGCCAAATACCAGGATATTGATTTCCGAATCACCTCCCGCTGGGAGAGCCGGGTCGCCCGTGTTACGTTCACCTACCGTTTCGGTAACCAGAACGTAAAAGCTGCCCGCCAGCGCAGCACCAGTACGGAAGCCGAACGCAACCGGGCCGGTGGTGGCAGCAACTAAGCCTGCTGGAACAGACGGACACAGATACTAAAGAGCATAGAGTTTAGTTTAGGTTAAGAAAACGTGAAAGCCAGTCCCGCATTGAGGGCTGGCTTTTTTGTTGGTTGATAGTCTGGTACAAGTGGTCGCGGTCAGACCTTCAAACTAGCTGTTACGTAGCTTTGCTTTGATTGTTAGGGAAGTAAGCCGTAATGTCAGAATCAGGCTACGCTGGCGTACCACGCTTTCCGCATCTCAATCAACAGGCGCTCAATACGTTCCAGGTCCGGGTGGTCGGGTAGGGGGCTGGTGTTGGCAGCCGCTTCAACTGCCGCTACTTTCTGCTCGGCCCGAGCAATCAGGTCGTCGTAGTCGTAGGCACCGGCCCGGATGCGGAGCAGTTCATCGCGGTTGGGTCGACGCACGATTACCTGGCCGGCCCGCAGAATTTCGGCGGCCATATCGAGCAGCCGGAACGTATGCATCATGTTTTTGGCATCGTATTGTTTGCCGTGTTCGAGGGTATTCTGGAAACGGACTTCGTTTCGCTTTTCCACCCATTCCCAGTATTCCCGGTAGTCTTTACAGTAACTCGAATATCCGTCGTGATTAACGGAGAGAAAGGCAGAAGGAGCCATGTCCTTCGGAACGCTGCTGAGCGTCACCTCGTCGGCTTCGGGGTATTTTATAACGCCCTTGAACCTCAGGGTGCCGGTGGGATCATAATAGAGGGCGTATAGATCGCGGGCGTGCGGAATGCTGACCAGGCCGCACTGCGCCTGCTGCCAGTGGCGTTCGGCCAAAAAATCGAGGAGCGGCCGGGAAGCTGATGACAAGTTGTTCTGTTCGGCCAGAACGTAGCAGAAGTGAAGCAGCGACTTACGTTCTTTCGGAATCGGATTCAGAATCTTCTTATTGAGACCACGGGCTTTTTTGATCTGGCTTACCGCATAGCCCGCGAACGTAACCTTACACAAACGTGACAGAAAAACGTCCGGCCGAAGCCGATCCATGAGTGGGTGGCGGTACAGCACACAGTCGGCCGGAGTGCAGAGTAATTCCAGGATGTTCGGATTATTTTTAGCGAGGAGCTCGACAAACCGGCGAAGTTCGTAAAAGACCACATCGTTGCGGTCGTCGTTGATCTGCTCAACGTAATGCAGGCCGTACAACTCATCCTGGGGCATCACAAAAACGCCCCGGATATCGGTATCGGACGTAGGAAGATCGGTGCCGTAGGCCTTGCTGCCACTGATGCACTCAAACAGAATAAGGTTACGTTCGCGCAGTTCCTGGATAGTCATGGGGCCAAAATACCCATAAAAAAGATAAGGTCCCCTGATCGAAGCAGAGGACCCTATACTGACTATTCCTAAACCCTTAACCTTTTCTACATGAAAAACTAACTTTTACCCATTTCTGTTCCAAAAAACCTGAGCAATTTGGTATAATTTTCAACTACTCTAGCTCAAGTGGTTCGCTGGCTCTCCGATCAGTATCCCAAAGGAAATTGATCATCCGGGTCGTGTAATTAGCCTGAGTCAACCAGCGGCTGGCTCCGGAATCACTACGTTTAGCCAGTTGCTCGTTCAACCGATCAGCGGCTTCGTTGAATGAATCCCGGGTGGCCTTATCGAGGCTTAGCACCGCTACTGGATTCTGGTTATACAACGTAACTACACTTATGTAGTTTTGCCAATCTGATTTACGAGCGAATCGACTTACACGCTGTTCAATGTAGGAAGCAAATTGCTTCTCAGTTCCATTGACCAGCAAGGCGGTTGCCGGCTTGTTTGCTGCCGGGCTATCATCGGTGAAGGTGGTAGCCGCGGTTGCCTGTTCGACCGCCAGTCCTAATGCAAGAACCAGCGACACAAAGATAACACGCGATTTCATTGATTTGTTCTATTTTGGTTTCAGTTATTGAACGCACAAATATCTTAATAAATTCTTTGAATACAAAGGTTCGTATAGGACGGTATAGAATTTTATTTTGAATAATAGATTGTGTTTAGTTATTATATCGAAAAAATTCGACGTAAATATCATTTATACAGAATAATATTTTATACCAATAACTATTGATTTGTATAAAAAATTTAATTGATATTTTTAAAAGTTCTTTATTAAATTATATTATTGGTTAAAATTGTTCATAGCAAATTGTATTCCCATAGTGCAAAACGCGAGGGCTGCATTGCCTGCCCGGTCCAGATAGTCCGGTAATTGGATCAGTTCATCCTCAGGAAACTGCCCCAATACGAAATCTACCTGACGGCCTTTCGAAAAATTATTGCCGATTCCGACCCGAAGCCGGGCGTACTCTTGGGTGCCCAGCACCTCGTCGATGTGGCGCAACCCGTTGTGTCCCCCCGGCGATCCTTTGGGCTTCAGGCGCAGCTTGCCAAAGGGCAAATCTTTGTCGTCGGTGATAACCAGCAGGTTGTCGACCGGGATGTTTTCCTGCTTCAGGTAGTACTGAACCGCCCGGCCGCTGAGATTCATGTACGTAGTGGGTTTCACAAAAAACAACTGCTTGCCTTTGTGCTGCCATTTGGCGGTATAGGCCAGACGGGTCATCGAGAAGGCAAAGTCATGCTGAGCCGCCAGGCGGTCAAGTACCATAAAGCCCGCGTTATGGCGGGTGAGTGCGTATTCCGGGCCGATGTTTCCGAGGCCCACAAGCAGGAATTTAGTCATAATCCAGATCAGTGGATGCGTTAATCAAGACCTAATCAGCCGCAAACTTCGTACTATTTTCAACGCGGGCCGTCATACCTTACTACTTGTCTTCGCCCACAAGAACGAACTAATTGACTAACTGATTGACTATTTTTACCTCATGAATCAACAACGCCTTATCCTTTCCAGTCCGCTGCTGGAGATTGTTATCAGTCGGCTCACGCAGGAACTGATCGAAAAACACCAGGATTTCGCCCATTCCGTGCTGCTGGGTATGCAGCCCCGCGGTATTTATTTTGCCGAGCGGGTAAGCCGGGAGTTGAACCGTACGCTGGGGCGCGAGGTGCCGCTGGGCTATCTGGATGCTACGTTCTACCGCGACGACTTTCGCCGGCGCGATTCTCCACTGCGGCCCAATACGACTCATGTACCGTTTTTGATTGAAGATAAACGCGTTATTCTGATCGACGATGTACTGGCAACGGGCCGGATGGTCAGGGCCGCGCTGGATGCGATGACGGCCTTCGGCCGGCCGCGTCAGGTGGAGTTACTCGTTCTGGTCGACCGGCGCTACAACCGCGATCTGCCCATCAAGCCAGACTATACCGGCAAACGCGTCAATACCCTGGAATCGCAGCGGGTCCTGGTCGAATGGACTGAGCAGGGGGCCGAAGCGGATCGGATCTGGCTGGTTGGGTAGCCAGACTTTGGGTGTGTATCAATCTTTTTGCCTGCACAGATCGTTATCATACACACAAACCCCGCGTACGTATGGCTCTGGTCGCTCCCGTCACCGTTCATAAGATTCAGCGTGATACCGTTGCCGAAACGCCCGACCTGCTGGCGGTGGAAGAGCCGCTGGAGATTCGACTCGGCTTTGGTCCGGTCGACGACCGACAGCAGCGGAGCCTGGCCGTAACCATGCGGACGCCCGGCCATGACGAAGAACTGGCGTTTGGCTTTTTAGTAACCGAAGGCATCATTCAACAACCGGCCGACATCGTGTCCTGCCGACACTGCGTTCAGGATGCAACCAAGCAAGGGAACGTCCTGCGGGTGGAGCTGAACCCCGGCGTAGTGGTGGACTGGCAGCGGCTGGAACGGCATACGTTTACTTCGTCGAGCTGTGGCCTGTGCGGCAAAGCGACCATCGAAGCGGTGCAGGCGCTCACGCCCGGCCCCATTGTCTCTTCGTTTCACCTTTCGACGGATCAACTGCTGGCTTTGCCGGATCAGGTACGCGATGCGCAGCGGGCGTTTGCCTATACGGGCGGACTCCACGCGGCTGCCTTGTTCGACGAAGCGGGCCGGCTCCTGCTGGTACGTGAAGACATTGGTCGACACAACGCGCTGGACAAAGTAATCGGCGCGGCTTTCTGGAGCCGTTGGTTGCCACTTACCCAGTATGGCATACTGCTAAGCGGCCGGATTGGCGTCGAGCTGGTGCAGAAAAGCTGGATGGTGGGTGTGCCGCTGCTCGCGGCCGTGGGGGCACCGTCAAGCCTGGCGGTCGAGATGGCCCAGGAAGCCGGTATGACGCTCATTGGCTTTCTGCGCGACGAACGATTTAATCTTTATACATCCCCGGAACGTATCAACCGGCCCGTGGCCATTGTCTGAGGTCCCAAACCGTAACCTGTTATGCAGCAAAACACGCCCCCCGAAGAACTGACCGGAAACCTGAACGTTGGTCAGCCCAAAACCGAAGCCGCCGGCCTGACGGCGGTGGTCAAATCATTTGAACACGTACTGCGTGGCACTGATATCGGACGGGGCTGGAAAGCGCTGGTCAACCTGAACCAGAAAGACGGCTACGACTGCCCGTCCTGTGCCTGGCCTGATCCGGACGGCCACCGGTCGGCTGTTGCTGAGTACTGCGAAAATGGCGCTAAGGCCGTGGCCGACGAAATTATGACCAAGCACACGGCCTCACCGGTGCTATTCCAGCGGTATTCGGTAGCGGAACTGCGGCAAAAAACAGATTTCTGGCTTGGGCAGCAGGGGCGGTTAACGCAGCCGATGATCATCCGGCCCGGTGATACGCATTACGTTCCTATCGACTGGAACGAGGCCTTTCAACTCATCGGCGATACGCTGAACGGGCTGGCGTCGCCGGACGAAGCGATTTTCTATACTTCCGGCCGAACGGCCAATGAAACGGCCTTTCTGTACCAGTTATTCGTTCGGCAATACGGCACGAACAACCTGCCCGATTGCTCCAACATGTGCCACGAATCGACCGGTGTGGCCCTGGGCGAAACCATTGGTTTGGGCAAGGCTTCGATCGTATACGATGATTTTGCCAGGGCCGACGTCATTATAATCATGGGCCAGAACCCTGGCACCAATGCCCCGCGGATGCTGACCCCGCTGGAGGAGGCCAAACGGAACGGCGCAACGATCATTGCCGTAAACCCGCTGGTCGAGACAGGGCTGCTGGCGTTTAAGTACCCGCAGAGTCCGCGCGATATGCTGCTGGGTGGGCAGAAACTGACCGATATCTACCTGCAGATACGGATCAACACCGATTTGGCCCTGCTCAAAGCCATCGCGAAACTGCTGCTGGAGGAAGAGCAGAAAGCGCCGGGGCAGGTGCTGGACAAACCGTTTATTGAGGGTCAAACAGCCGGCTACGAGGCTTTTCTGGCCGATCTCGCCCGATATGACGTCGATGAACTGATTAGTCAGACAGGCCTCGTACGCGAAGACGTGCAGGCTGTAGTGGATGCGCTGAAGTTCAAAAAGAAGATCATTATTTGCTGGGCGATGGGCCTCACCCAGCACCGCAACGCTGTTGAGACGATCCGGGAAGTAATCAATGTCCTTTTGCTGAAGGGGAGTATTGGCATTGAGGGTGGGGGAGCCGCGCCCATTCGGGGGCACAGCAACGTACAGGGCGACCGGACAATGGGCATTTATGAAAAGCCGAAACCGGCGTTTCTGGATAAACTGGCCGCGGTATTCAAGTTTGAGCCGCCCCGCGAACATGGCTACGATACGGTGGCGGCCGTGAAAGCGATGCACGAAGGGCGGGCTACCGTTTTCTTCGGCATGGGCGGCAACTTTGCGATGGCGACTTCGGATACTAATTACAACGCAGAGGCTTTGCGCCGGTGTAAACTGACCGTACACGTATCGACCAAGCTGAATCGCAGCCACCTGATACACGGCGAAACGGCCCTGATTTTACCTTGTCTTGGCCATTCCGATATCGACCGGCAGGCAACCGGCGAGCAGTTTGTCAGCATGGAAAATACCACCGGCGTTGTTCATCTGTCGAAGGGGGTAGTAGAGCCGGTGTCTTCGCATCTGCTGAGCGAGCCGGCTATCGTAGCCGGAGTGGCCAAAGCGACGCTGGCCGGCAGAACGACGGTAGACTGGGATGCCCTGATCAGCAACTACGACCACATCCGCGACCTGATTGAGCAAACCGTCGAGGGGTTTGATCGCTACAACGAGCGGGTACGGCAACCGGGCGGTTTCTATCTTCCCAACGGTCCGCGGAAGCGCACGTTTACGACCCCAGACGGGAAGGCTCACTTTTCCATCAATACGCCGACCAGCCACGACCTGAAACCCGGCGAACTGCTGTTGATGACGGTGCGCAGCCACGATCAGTTCAACACGACGGTGTACGGCAACGACGATCGCTACCGGGGTATCTACGGCGAACGACGTGTCGTATTCCTGAATGCGGATGATATTACCAGTCGGGGGCTGGCGGCCGGGCAGGTAATCGATCTGCACAGCCGGTACGATGGTCAGCAGCGTACGGCTCATCGGTTCATCATCGTACCGTACAGCATACCCCGCGGCTGTGCAGCTGCCTACTTCCCCGAAACAAACGTGCTGGTGCCTATCGATTCAGTAGCGGAAAAAAGCAATACACCGACTTCCAAATCGATTGTCGTTACGGTTACTCCCGCTACGTAGCGAGGTTGCCGACCACGCTACTTTGTTGCTACGTAGAAGAAATCGAGGCTTCCGGCCGGATCGTTGCTGACCAGATAATCGGTGTGCCGGATTTCGGCTGCCAAACCATCCTGCTGCAGGAGCCGGTTGCGGTTCAGGCGGTTCATCAGATCATACGGTACCTGAAGCAGGCGACGTGGCAGGCGGTATTGCAAGTTAAAAATATCGAAGCGGGTCAGTTTACGGACCGACTCTTTATTCTGCTCGTAATACGTCATCACCTTGTCGTTGCCGTGAATGCCCCGCGTATCGACGGTCCTGAAATACG
The DNA here is from genome assembly GCF_003583365.1 of Fibrisoma montanum. GTDB lineage: Bacteria > Bacteroidota > Bacteroidia > Cytophagales > Spirosomataceae > Fibrisoma > Fibrisoma montanum. Next base: position 167,330 of record NZ_QXED01000001.1, on the reverse strand, counting down.
TGCCCATCAGGTTTTTCAGCTCATCGGCGTAGTACTCCCGGACGTGCCACGGATTGCGCGTGAGGGAGAATTTCCGGTTGACGGTTGTCAGCAACAATTTGCCGCCCGGCTTCAGTACCCGATGCGCTTCCCTGACAAACAGGTCATCGTTCTCGATGTGCTCAATGACCTGGAACGTAACGATGTAGTCGAACGTATTGTCGGCCAGGTCCGTAAGCGGGGGAATGTTCGCTGCCATGAACGTAGCCTGAGGATATTCCTGACGCAAAGCCGCAATCAGGTCGTTATTTTTATCAATGCCGGTATAGTGGCTGGCAGCCTGCGTAAGTAACTGTAGCCCACGACCCCAGCCGCAGCCAATTTCGAGCACCTGGCCACTGACCATACTGGCCGCTTCAACGTAGGGGAACAACAGCCGCTGGTGAACAGGATTATCAGACGCAATTTCGGCCGAGGTTATTTCGGTGGTTTTGTACATATTCGGGGTGTCGGATGCTGAATGCTGGACATTGGGCAACCTGATCAGCCAATGTCTGGAATCTAACGTCCAATAGAAACCTAACTTGCAAAACAAGTAGTAAAGTTAGTCTTTTGTAAAGCTAAAGAAAAATGGAGGGGGTATTAACCAAACTATCGCCGGTTTTTCGTTAGATATAAACAACTTAGGGATAGCGTTTTTGATCGTTGTTTATGCGTTTACTATATGCTTTAGCGTTAATTAGTGCTCTGTCGGCCTGCTCGACAACCAAACCGACCCAGGAGTACGATGCTCGCGTCAAAGAAAAGGGAGGCAGCCGGCAGGCTGATCCGCCGAGTTCCGGCTCCCGGCAGGCTAGTTCGCGACAGGCTGCGCCGTCGGATTCGCGGCAGGTTGCTCCTGTGTCTTCACCGGCAGCCGCGCAGAATGCCCCCAGAGCCGCCGGCGATTGGGCCGTTACATCAATAAAGGGGAAATACCTCATCATTGACAGCTCAACGGTTCGGGTGTACATGAATCTGACGGCCCGGCAGCCCGATGGCAGCCCGGTTACGAACCCTTCTGATTTGTCGGGTCGGTTCCAGATTGCTTACGTACTGTATCCCGACTACAACAACCGTGAGCGGCTGGGATATGGTAACGTACCGCTCAACGACCAGACCCTGGTGCGTGAGGGCGACCATCTGACGCTGACGTTTGACGTCAAGCGCCCGAAGGATGTGGTCAGTGCTGTACTGCTGACCGAACTGACCGAAGTCAGCACCGGGGCCAAGGCCCGCAACGACCTGCCGGTGCGGTTCAAAGCCGTAAAGCTGAGCGATCGGTATGCCCTTTTCGATAAGAATGGCCAGTTGCCGCAGTTGCGTAACTACGTGAATATTGGCGATACGGTGGTCATCCGGAGCGTTGACGGGAGCAGTAAGCCCTTGTTCGCTTTCCGCTATAAGCATGATTTCGACGCGGCTTCGTCACCGATGAATACGTCTACCCGCCCGGCACCCCGGTCCCTGTCGGTCGACTCAACCCTGACGATCACCGCCAATCAGCCGTTTACCCTGCCTAGGGAAGGGCTGTATTACTTCATGGAAGATACCACCGACGCGTATGGTATTGGCTTGGTCGTGACGGACAAGCGTTTTCCGAAAATGACCCGGCCCGATAAGCTCATCAAGCCCGTGCTGTACATGAGTACCGGCTCTGAAATCAGCGAACTGAACCAGGCGCAGGATACCAAGAAAGCCTTTGACCGGTATTGGCTGAGCCTGATGTCGGGTAACGAAGACGTGGCCCGGCGCACCATCAAAGCGTACTTTGACCGCGTAGAGGAAGCCAACCGGTTGTTCACGAGTTATAAAGAGGGGTGGAAAACCGATAAAGGGATGATCTACATCGTACTCGGTCCGCCCGACCGCGTTCAACGCAATCGCGAGCGCGAGGTATGGGTATATAACCGGCGGGCCAATGTGTCGGAGATTACCTTTACCTTTACGAAAAAACCAAACCAATTTGTCGAGGATCATTATGAACTGGTGCGCTATATTGAATACCAGCCGATTTGGTACCCGATAGTCGAAGCATGGAGAACCGGCGCAATCCGCGAATAAATCGTTTCAACAAGTCAAACCGATCGGACGAATCCGACCGCGACTCTAGGTCTGACGCACCGTCAGACCGGGGTGCATCCGACCGGGAGTATAGATCTGAGGAGACACGGTCAGACGGGCTCTCAGACCGAGAGCCGTCGGACCGGACCTCGTCTGGCCGGAAATCGTATACCCGTTCGGGTGGGGGGCGGCCCGGCGGCCCGCGGCCTCAGTTTAAGCCCGCACCCGAGGAGATGGTGTTTGGGATTCAGTCGGTGATCGAAACGCTGAAATCCGATCAGCAGATCGATAAGCTGTATATGGAGAAAGGGCTCAGTAATCCCGACATCCAGAATCTGGCTTTTCAGAACCGGGTAACGATCCAGCGGGTGCCGATTGAGAAACTGGACCGGATGACGCGCAAAAACCACCAGGGTGTTATCTGCCTGGTGTCGCCGATTCACTACGTCAAACTATCGAACGTCATTGCCGACGTACACGAGCGGGGCGAAACGCCGTTTTTGCTGCTTCTTGACCGCATCACGGACGTTCGGAATTTTGGGGCCATTGCCCGTACGGCCGAATGTTCCGGTGTGCAGTGCATTGTGATTCCGGGGCGTGGGGCGGCTGCGATTAACTCCGACGCGATGAAAACTTCGTCGGGGGCGCTGAACCATATTTCCGTCTGCCGCGAATACGACCTCGCCGATACCATAAAGTATTTGCAGGACTCAGGCATACGGGTGATTGCGTGTACGGAAAAGACGTACCGTGACCTCTACGCAACCGATATGACCGGTCCGCTGGCCGTGATCATGGGGTCGGAAGAAGACGGCATCTCGCCTGAACTGCTTCGGATGGTGGATACCCATGTCCGGATTCCGCTGCTGGGCGAAGTCGGTTCGCTGAACGTTTCGGTGGCGACGGGTGTGGTGCTGTACGAAGCGGTTCGGCAGCGGAGCACGGGTCGGTAGTTTATCTGGTACGATACCAACAAAAAGCCCCTTCATGCGAAGGGGCTTTTTGTTGACAGGGCCAGCAGCCCATTTATGATTTTTTAGCAGCTGGTTTCTTGGCCGTGCTTGATTTTTTGGCTCCACCACCGGGCGTACCATCCAGCGAGTTGATCCAGGCTGCCAGTTTCAGCGCGTCTTCTTTCGGCACCTGCTTCATCGGAGCCATCGGCGGATAACCGGGCCAGTTGCTCGGAACCGGGTTATAGATCAGTTCGACGATTTTTTCGTTTGTGTAGTTTTTCTTAGCTACGTCTTTGTAGGCTGGGCCAACCAGTCGCTGGTCAGGACGGTGGCAGGCAATGCACGTATATTTCTGCATCAGAGCGTTCATGTCAGCCGGAATTTCGGCCGTAGACGCCTGAGCGTTGGCATTGTACGAAGCTACAGTCAGCAAAGCCGTAGCGAAGAGAAATCCAAACGTTTTTTTCATGACAAACGGGTAATCAATAAATGGGTAAAACAATGTAAAGCAGGTTGTATCTAATTCTACAAAAATAGGCTGATTCACAACATAAGCCAATTGTAGCTTAGCTTTTTACTACCTAAATCATCAGTATGACAATAATTACTGCAAAACGTTTAAAATTAGCAGTTCAATTCTTTAAAAAATGATGCCTGTCGATCGTTTTTCCGGTCATGCTGATTTGTACGCCCAGTACCGGATTGATTACCCCGCTGATTTATACGACGTTGTGCTGGCGCAGGTACCCCAGCGCGGCACAGCCTGGGATTGTGCTACGGGCAACGGACAGGTAGCCGGGGCGCTGGCCGATTCGTTCGACCGCGTTGAAGCGACTGATATCAGTGAAAAACAACTCGCTCAGGCCGTGCAGCGCCCGAACATCCGCTACCAGGTTTGCCCGGCCGAACAGACGCCGTTTGCTAACCATACGTTCGATCTGATCACGGTGGCGCAGGCCCTGCACTGGTTCAATGTGGATGCGTTTCACCAGGAAGTCAGGCGGGTGGCGAAGCCGGGAGCCGTCCTGGCTGAGTGGGGCTACGGCATGGTGCAGGTATCGGAGCATCTGGATCCGATCATTCTGGATTTCTACCGAAACCTGATTGGGCCGTACTGGGACCCGCAGCGCCGATACGTTGACGAAGCGTATACGACGCTGCCATTTCCCTTTGAACAGGCGCAGCGGTTCAATTTTGTCGCCCGGCGGTCGTGGTCGCTGGACCGGTTTCTGAATTACCTCCGAACCTGGTCAGCGGTGCGGCAGTACCTGTACGAAAACGAGGAGGATCCGGTAACGGTGCTGGGCGAACGGCTCAAGCCACTATGGACACCGGACGAACTGGCGGTGCAGTTTCCGATATTTTTGCGGACAGGCCGAGTTTAGATGCCGATAGCGCTGGTTCTAAGCCTCCCAGATGACCCGAACCACTTTGCCCGGCACACCGATGGTCTGGAAAAATTGCAGCCAGTGTAACTGCTGCGGGCCGAGGTGATCGGTCGGGGATTTAACTTCTACGAATTCGTACTGTCCCTGCTCGTTCCAGATCAGCAGATCCGGAAAACCGCGGGTATGCTCCCGAACGTTGCGGGCCATTTCGAGCAGAATCAGCCGCAACTGCTCCATGTCGATGAGGTCGACAAGCCGATGAACCAGCCCCAGGAGTTCGTCGCTCCAGTCGACCAGTACGTTCGTAATGCCGTATTTGGCGTTGAACATCCGGCCGGTGTGCAGCCGCCAGGCGTCTTTCGTGTCCAGGTCGGCCAGCCGCTTCCGGAGCAGGTCTTCGCGCTTCAGGTAAAAATCGGGCAGGTAAAAATCAGACGGAGTGCGTTGCAGCGGGTGGTGAATGGCCTGTACGTTGGCGTCGTAGATGATGTCCCAGAACACCAGCCCGAAAAGCCCGCGCCACGGGTAGTTTTCGGTAAAAGCTGCGTCGTAGTCCTGTTCGAGGTAATGGTTCATCACGCCCGCTTCGACATGGTGTCGGTAGGCGGCCGGAATGTTCACGCTCTCGGCATCGGAGAGGAAACGCGTGGTCGTTTTTTTGCTTCGTTTTTTCTCGCCCGCACTCAGAATCTTCTCCCGGAAGTCATGCGCAAAATAGCGTTCGTCAGCGTTCTGCGGATTGGTGGCAATCTCGTCGCATAGGGCCAGGGCTTCGTCGATCAGGCCGTTTTTAAATAACAGCCGAACGCGCCGTTCGCGGGCCGGAACACGATCCGACAACTGGTATACGGCCATTGCCTGGTCCGGATGTTTCTGGCGCTCCAGATACGCCCCCACGCGGCAAACCAGCTTCTGGTAGCCGGGAATAGCGATCTCAGTAAGTTCGGGGCGGGTTTCGTTCCAGTTCAGAAACCAGTTGTATATATCCTCGGCGGGTGTTTCGGCTTCTTTTAACTCGTAAAACTCTTCGTTAGTCAACGAGATAAGCAGCTTGTCTTCTACCTCCTTACGGGTCCGGAAGCGGGCCGTGAGCTTCGACTCATCGTAGCGCTCAAAGTTCACCATGCCGAGGTCGCGGATGACAAACTCGGTCATGTCCGACGACCGGTTGCCGAAGAACAGGTATTTGACCATCATGACCTCGGCCTCAAAGTTCATTCTGACGACCGTTTCGCGGGTGGTCAGGCTCGTAACAATTTCGCCGAAGTCGAGTTCATGCAGCGCGTATCGGATCACCTCTTCTTTCTTCTGCTTCGACAACGGCCTGAGTTCTTCCGGTTCGAGCGGCAGGAGTTCGAGCAACTCGGGTTTGGTAAATGTACAAAGGGCATCGTCGCCCATGACTTCGTGGTGCGGATTCAGACGCTCAACGAATCCCTGCTGCAACAATTCGCCCAAAGCCGCCGGCAAATCCGTAATCTCATTGTACTGCAGCTTATTGACCCTAAAGAAAATTCCTTTCCGGTTGCTCAGGCGCACAAACAAACACTGGGCGTCAACGCTTAAGGCTTCAAATTGACGGACGAAGTTCCATTCGGCCTCGTTGAGCAGGCTGCCGTACAGTCGTTTTACAAAATCCAGCACGTAGCGGAAATTGTTAAGGTAATAGCGAGGGGTTAGAACAACTTGCTGACGACCGACCATACGTATGAAGGGGTATTAGCGCGTTATTGGTTTAGTAACCGCTGAAGGCCCGTAAATACAACAAAAAAACAAACAATTATGTCCCCGGACGACCTGCTGAACGACTTACGCCAACGGTCCATTCTGAACGACGAGCAGCGTCAGCGCATCGCAGCCTCCGAACGTAGCCGGCCGTTTTCGTTGCACTGGGAATTGCGGGCCTTGCTCTACGCCGGTATTCTGCTGTTGAGTTCGGGACTGGGGCTGCTCGTATACGACAATTTTGATCACGTTGGACATGGGATTCTGCTGCTTATCATTGCCGCAGCCTGTGTCGTCTCGTTTGTGTTTGCGTGGCTTAATCGACCGCCCTGGACAACCGAACAGGCCACCAGCCGGTCGGCATTCGGGGCCTACGCGCTCTTGCTGGCCTGTCTGCTTTTCCTGACGCTCGAAGGGTATGCGCAGTATCAGTACAACGTTTTCGGGACGCGCTACGGACTGGTTACGTTCGTGCCTGCCATGCTGTTTCTGGCGCTGGCTTATCGATTTGATCACAAGGGGGTGTTGAGTATGGCCCTGACGGCGCTTATTTCGTGGGTTGGCATAACGGTACGGCCGCTAAACTTTTACTTCAAAACCAACTTCTTTGATCAGAAAGTGGTTTTTTCAGCCATCGGGCTCGCGCTGGTGATCGGGGCGGTGGCGCTGGTGCTGGAACGGCAGCGGATTAAGTCGCATTTCACGCTGACCCATCTCACCTTTGCCGGTAATCTGTTGCTGGTAGCGCTGCTGGCAGGTCTATTCAATTTTGAAGGCCTGTTGCCGTGGTTCATGGCAGGCCTGGCTGCGGGGTGCTGGCTGGCCGATCGCTACGCACGGCAGGAACAGCGGAACCGCGCCGGATCATTCCTGTTTCTGCTGATGAGCGCTGTCTACGGCTACATTGGCCTGACGTACCTGTATTTCAAATACCTGCATCCCAGTGGTAATGCTGTGGCCGGCTACGTGTATTTCATCGTGTCTGGTATCGTCCTAATCGCGTATCTGCTGTACCAACGGCGATCAGTTTTGCATGAGAGCATATAACGAAACGTGGATTGAAAATAAGAACGTGGTCGGCCAGGCCGAACGCTGGCACAGCCGTAGTCTGCTGACCGATGAGCAGCTGGCGACCGTACGCAAAACGTATCCGGTCGGGTTTCAGACCATGAACGGCTTCCTGGAGATTGGTCTGTTCATCTTCACGATCATCGCTACGGGGGGCGTGTTTCTGCTGTTTGTGGAGCTTCTTTCGATCGATGACTCATCTGTTTTCGGCCTGTACTGCCTGATCTTTGGTACTGGTCTGGGTATCTTGAATAATGTCCTGATTCGGCGGCATAAGTTTTACCGCAACGGGGTAGACAACGCGCTGGTGATGGCTACGACGGCGTTGCTGGTTGGTGGCTTTAACAGCCAGTTTCTGGCCGACAGCTCCTTGTGGCTATGGTGTCTGGTTGCGTTGCCACTCCTCGCGGCCGTGGTGTGGTACTACGGCGATACGCTCGTTACATTCATCGCACTGGCCGTGTTATACACGTTCCTGTTTGATCTGACGCTGGAAGCCAGTTTCGGCCGAACGCTGCTGCCGTTTGTGGGGCTGGCCGTGTCGAGCGGCTTGTTTCTGGCTACCCAACGAAGCCGGCAACGGGCGTACTACGACGACGCGGTGAGCCTGACGCAGTGGGTGGCGCTGGGTATGGTACTGGCCTGTGGTAACTACTACGTCGTGCGGGAAACGAACTGGCTAATCGTGCGCTCTACGCTGATTCGGTCGGGGGTTTTGTCTCCGCCGGAAATCAATCTGCCCTGGTTGTTCTGGTTGCTGACCGTTGGGCTACCCCTTGTGTATCTGTGGCAGGGATTTGTCCGGAAGAACCGGATGCTGATAATCCTGGGGGTACTGGGGGTTGCCGGGGCCGTGGCTACCATCCGGTACTACGTTGGTATCCTGCCGCTGAACGTCCACCTGACGCTCTGCGGGCTAGTACTGATCAGCATGGCTGTTGGGGGGATTCGTTACCTGCGGTCGCCCCGCTACGGGTTCACCGACGTACCGGATGAGGATTCGCCGGACGAGTTTCTGGTCAGTTCGGCCGTTGGTACAATCGCCCAGACCGCAGCCGGAACGACGGGCCGCGACCAGCCCGACGATGTAAAATTTGGCGGTGGAAAATTCGGCGGTGGTGGCGCAGGGGGAGGGTATTCCTGAATCGGAGTACGTAGCGGCCGCGACTTACACAGTCTGGGGTTTGTTGGCAAACTGATCCCCCAGCACGGCCGACGTAATGTCGTCAACGGTTTTAAAGAACAGAATATTTGGCTGGGCCTGTAACGCATCAGGCCGGGTGAAGCCCCACGAAACAGCGCCAAACGCGGAATGTACGAGTCGGGCGGCTTCAATGTCGCGGAGTTCGTCGCCCACGCAGAGGGTTTCAGATGGAGCTACGCCACTCTTTGCCATGACCTTCCTGAATTTTCGCTGCTTACCGAACAGGGCCGTACCGCATTCGTAATGCCGGATCAGGGCCGCATTGTCGGGGCCCAGCACCTGCCGGACATTGTCTTTTGAATTGGAACTAACGATTGCCAGCTGAACACCGTTGGCCGATAACTGCGTCAGCAGCCTGGATACGCCGTCGAACAGGGTAATCTGGTCAATCGACCGGGCCATCAGCCGAATGAACGTCCGGGCGACAAACGGAATTTTCCAGGCGGGCAGGCCGGCCAGACTGATCATTTGCCGGGCATCCAGACCACGTAACGTATCGATATCGTCCGGCTCTACCCGTTTGAAGTTGTAGGTCTCGGCCAGAACGTTGATGTTACTCACAAAAAAAGGAAAGGAGTTAGCCAGCGTGCCGTCAAAATCGAAAATGACCAGTTTATAATTCATCGCGCGGGTTTAGAATCAATTAGTGCTCAATATAACCAATGATTCTGATCATCCCGCTTCCTATGCTGACAAGAACCACCCGATTCCTAACCCCGAACTCCCGGTACGGCACGGCCTGACGCTGCTTTCCGCCGTGCCGATGTGGATTTAGCTGGCAACAACCCCGTAACGTCCGGTGTCAGGCATCCAGCCAGTCCTTGAAGCTCGACACCTTCTCCTTGCTGATGAACACTTCGGTTTTCGGGTCTGGCTGAAGTTCCAGCTTGAGTTTGCTGTTCGAGTACGTGTGGATGTTCTTAATGGCCGGCAGCGACAGCAGGAACTGCCGGTTCGCCCGGAAAAAGTCGGTTGGGTTCAGAATGGGTGTCAGCTTGTCGAGGCTGTAGTCGATGGGGAGCCGCTGGTTGTCTTTCGTGACCAGAAACGTGATTTTCTCCTCGCTGTAGAAATACGCCACGTCCGCGGTTTCGATGGTGCGGAGCCGGGTGCCGACGTTAATCAGGAAGCGGGTTTTATACTCTACTTTCCTGATGCCCATTGCCTCTCGGAGCGATTCGAGGTCGGCCTGTGAGAACTGACGCTTCATGGACTGGTATTTCTGCAGGGCAGCCGCCAGACTATCGTAGTTGACCGGTTTGAGCAGGTAATCAATGCTGTTAACCTTGAAGGCCTTGATCATGTACTCGTCGAACGCGGTCGTGAAAATGATGGGTACTGGTAAATCGACCTGCTCGAAGATGCGAAAACAAAGGTCGTCTTCGAGGTGGATATCCATCAGAATCAGGTCGGGCTGCGGGCGACCCGACGAGCGGGTTTCTTTCAGCCACTGCACCGTTTCGCGGACCGACGGCAGCTTGGCGAGTATGTTGATGGTTGGGTCGTACTGGAGAACCAGTTCTTCGAGCCGGTCGGCCGTCAGGTCTTCGTCTTCAATGATCAGCAGGTTCATGATGCAAGGGTAAGAGCAATGGGTAATTCAATGACAAACGTAGCGCCTTGGCCGGGGTGGTGTTCGTACCAGATGTCGCCGTGGAGCAGCTTGACGAGTTTGCGGGCAATGGCCAGGCCCAGACCGCTGGAGCTTTCGCCCGCGGTCGGCCTGGTGGATAGTTTGGTGAATTTCTGAAACAGCCGGTCTACCTCGTCGAGCGGAACCCCGACGCCCTCATCCTGAATACGTACCATAACCGCCCCCGCCGAAGCCGATACGCTGAGGTGTACCTGCCCTCCTGTAGGAGAATATTTAATGGCGTTCGAGATCAGATTATCCAGAATCTGGTAAAGAGCGGCCCGGTCGGCGAGGGTAAAAACGGGCTGCCCGGGCAGGTCAGTCTGCACACGAATGGTCTTGTGCCGCACCGTTTCCTGATAGCTCGTCAGCACCCGGTTGAGTTTTTCGCTGACGTCAACCGGTTCAATCTGCAGAGTAATCCGACCGGCTTCGATGGCGTGAATACTCAGAAAATTCGTGATCAGCCGGAGCATCTTATCGGCGCATTGGAGCACTCCGCCGGCGTGTCGTTCGGCTTCGTCCGGCGATGTCAGGATGGCACGGGCTTCGTGCTGAATGTTATACAGCGGATTTTTGAGGTCGTGCGACACTACCTGAAGCAGTTCGTTTTTTTCTTCGTTGAGCTTCTTGAGATCGCGGTTGCGCAGGCGGATTTCCAGGTTGCTCCGCTCAATTTCGAGGGCGTCGGCCTCGGCTTTTTCTTTGGCCAGCCGCAGACTTTCTTCAAACTGCTTGCGCTCGGTAATGTCGCGGACGTTGGCCAGAATACCGCCAATGGCTTCGTTGTCAACCTGGTTGGTGGCGAAGGTCTCTACGTATCGCAGGCAGCCGTCGTCGGCCAGCACCCGGTATTCCGACAGGACCTCATGCGTTTGCCCGCTGACCAGCTCGGTAAACTGCTGCACAACGCGCGGCCGATCGTCCGGATGTACCCACCAGAGCAGTTCGTCGCGTTTGTTAAGCTCATCGGTACTCGACACCAGGTACTCAGGAATTTTGCTGGCAAACAGCACCTTGCCGTTGGTGTCATAGATCTCAATCTGGTCGTGAATGGCGTCCATCATGGCCCGGAACCGGATGCTGTCACGTTCGATGCGGGCTTCGAGGGCCTTGCGCTCCGAGATGTCCCGGAAATTCAGAATGATCCCCCGGATCAGCGGGTTGTCGAGCTGGTTGGATGCTGTGGCTTCAATCCAGCGCCAGCTTCCGTCTTTGTGCAGAAACCGCCAGCTGAACGTAATGGGCGTAGCACTCCGGCTTTTCACGAATCCGAAAAAAATGTCGCGCACCCGATCCCGGTCGTCGGGGTGGTGCAGCAGGTACTGGCTTTTCGAGAGCAACTCTTCCGGCTGATAACCCAGTACGTTGGTGATTGAGGGGCTGATGTAGCGTTCAATCCCGTTTTCGTCGGAGATAATGATCACATCCGAACTGTGTTCGATGAGCGCCCGAAAGATTGCCAGCTGACTGGTGAACGCTTCCTCGACCGGTTTGTGAATGGCCGACGTATTGTCTTGCATTAGTTTAGTGAGTGTACGGTAAAATCGTGTTGTCTATCAAAACAGGGCTTCAAAATAAACGGATAGAAACCGATTTGCCTAACAGCGTTCGTTCGTATCTCAGCGGGTTGGTTTGAGCAGCGGAATCCGAACCGTAAACTGTTCGTCGGTGTCGTCAACCTGCACGGGCATACCCGTCAGCATGGCGTAGCGCTGTTGAATGCCGGCCAGGTTTCGGTACGTAGACCCCGGCTGAAAACTCTCGGGCTGGGTACGCAACTGGCAGTTGTTCGACACCCGCATGTACTGATTCTCTTCCAGATCGATTGAGATGACGAGTGGTGCGCTGGCCGACATCCGGTTGTGGCGGATGGCGTTTTCGATCAGCAGTTGCAGGGTGAAAGGCAGAACCGCGTACGTAGTTGCCGGATCCGACGCCGGAAACTCAACCCGAAATTTTCGGACAAACCGCACTTCCAGCAGAAACGCGAACGAGCGGGCAAATTCCAGTTCGGCCGACAGCGCCAGCCGTTCGTCGTCTTTGTGCTCCAGCAAATAGCGATACACCCTGGCCAGATGGTCAATGAAGCGCTCGGATAAATCAGGGTCTTTCCGCACCAGCGACGACAGCACACTCAGGCTGTTGAACAGAAAATGCGGGCTGATCTGGTCTCTCAGAGCTGCGAACTGAGCTTGAAAATGCTCGTTCGGCAACGGGTTGTTTTCAAACATGGGGGCTACGATCAAGGGCTGATCAGTTGTTAACTACGTTGAGCACGCTTCTGCTTACGAAGCTAGTGCAAGCTACAGCTTTACACGTACCGGCTCAACTAACTCCGGACGAAACCGCCGAATGGCCCGAAGAGTCGTAAAATTTCCGGAAGAAAGCCGCAGCGACCCGTTCGTTCAGCCGACGTAATACCGACGGACATGCAGCCCGCAATCCGTCGTTCATCGCTCATGCAGTAGAATCGGCCGGTTGTTTTCATTTTATGGCAATAATCGTATCATGAAACAAACGATACTGACACAAGGGCTTCTGCTGGTAGCGATCGTCTGCCTGTTCTGTTCGTTCGAGCCCCGGGCGTTAACCTGGGTGGCCATCGGCGATTCCATCACGTACCTGAACGATCACCCGAATGAAACCGGCAACCGAATCACCAAAGGCTACATGACCCGCGTGGTCGAAAAGTTGCCCCATCTGCGCTACGTTAATCAGGGTCACAATGGCTGGACAGCCGTTCGCATCGCGCAGGAAATCGAAAACCTGGGGTTAACAAAAGCCGATCTGTATTCAGTCTTTCTCGGAACCAACGACTGGTGGTCGGGCCGGCCGCTGGGCCGTTTTCAGGACTATCAGACCAACACCGGCAACGGAACCGTGTACGGGGCCTTTCGGCAGATCATAGATAAACTTAGAAGTCTGAATCCGGAAGCACCTATTGTCTTGATTACCCCCCTGCAGCGGGTCGATTTTGTGTACATTACCAACTACAAAAACAACGCGTACGGGTCGTACAAACCAAAAAATGGCCAGTTACTTGAGTCTTTTGCCCTGGCAATTGATTCCATTGGCCGTTACGAGAAGATACCCGTCGTGGACCTGTATCACCTGAAAGGGTTAGGGCTGAATAAACTGGTCAGATTCAAGCGGCTGAAAGATCCGCAAACGGGTCAGTACCGAAACTACAGGTACCCCGACTTTATCGACGTACCGTTTAATCCTGAAACGGACGAGTATCCTTATCCGGTCGAATCCATCCGAATGACGTACGACGGCCTGCACCCGTCCGACAAGGGGTATGAGCTGATTACCCGGCAGTTGGTGAAGGTTTTGAAACAGATGGATTGAGAAAATCAAACTTAAAACCGATCGTTGTGGCCGACGGTCAACATTGGTGCCATTGAGCATACCCCCGGTGCCGTGCAGGTGTTTAAGGGCTGTTTACCCGCTGATACCAACGTAATTCGCTGACCATCGAGCGTTGACAACGGCGGGACCGAACTGATCAAGAGGTACTTCCCCAGGTTGATTATCATTCAGGGCAACCCCGCAACGCCCTAACATAAAAAGGCGTTTGAGCAGGCCGATCTGTTTGTGCATGGATCAGGGCCAAGCGTAAGGATGAAACCGTTGAGAAAGCCGCCGGATGTTTATGGGTTACAACCAATGCAGTGCCCGACAATCTTTGACGTTGTCGGGCACTGTTATTATTTATCAGCGGGTTCGACGGTTCCTGTGTGCGGAACCCGCTGATTTTCGGTTTAAATGGCTTTTACGTGAACGCCCGACACCCGCTGCCACAAGGCGTAGGAGGCTACGCTCAATGCCAGTGTGATCAGGGCCGGAAGTGCAGCGCTCACCGGTTGCCCCACCGATACATGTGCGTACGTAGCTCCGATGAAGTAAAAGATAACTCCCGCGTAGGCCGCTATTTTCAGAACGGGGTTTCTGACAAACAAAATCACCAGCGCCCCGGCGATCTTCAAACTTCCTAGCAGGGGTAGCATTGTCAGCGGAAAGCCGATGCTCTGCGAGCTTTGGCGGATGGCATCCACAAGCAGAATATCGAAAACACCCGCGAACAGATTCAGACTCAACAGGACCGTAACGATCCAGTACGTAACCCGAAGGGTGCGCCCGGTAGGGGGCACTGAAACTTGATTGACCATAATTTTACGTTGGTTAGATACCTGAAATTGAATAAGCGGATGAGGAAAATGCAGCTGTATGTTGTTGCACCCACTCCTCAATGGGCGCCATACGGATTTTCATTTTTTTCGGTGTTGATGACCGGACAAAACTACCTACCTTTGGTTACCAAAAGATAACAGTTTCCTTAAGGAAACCAGTATCCTACAGGAAACCAGCTACTAACTGACGATGGCTTCGAACAAGAAAATAGATCAGAAAGCTTCCAGCACAAGTATGCCCGAACTGGACCGCCCCGCTGAATGTGCCCGTCACCTGATGCCGGCCATGGACACCCTCGAACTACTGGGTGGCAAGTGGAAGCTGCTGATTGTGCTGGGTTTGCTGTATGGCGGCAAAACCCGCTTCAAGCAGTTGCAGAAGAGCATCCCCGGCATTACGGGCAAGGTGCTTTCTAACGACCTGAAAGACCTCGAACAGAATGGCATTATCACCCGGACGGTTTATGACACTTCGCCCATCACGGTGGAATACGAACTGACGCCCTATGGCCGGACACTGGAGAAGCTCATCCTGGAGATACGGGAATGGGGGATGATCCATCGGCAGCGAATCCTGAGCGAGTAAGCAGCATTATGCGCGGTTCAATTCATACCAGCGTTAAAACACAGCAGAGCCGCAGCTATTTCGTTAGCTGCGGCTCTGCTGTTCAGACTACCTGCCCCGGTGAGCCGAGTAAATGGCCCCTACAGCGTAACGCCGACGGCCAGAACGTTATCAGGCTAGGTCCGTAAACTACCAGCCACAGGTGCCTAAGGCGTCCAGGGCTTACAATTCCTGCAAAATCGGAGCGCCAGAGTAAGCGAACGCTGGCTCATAGTTTGGTTGGCTTACCCGCCTGGTTCAACACCTCGACGGCCTTTTGCAGAACGGTGTCTTTGCCCTGCTGCATATCCGCTACCGTTGGCCGAACCAGTACGTCGGGCTGGAAACCTTTACCTACCCATTCGGTACCGTCGTAGAGGGCGTCGCGTTTGGTGCAGATAATGGCTGCGCCACCGCCCGGCATGGCCACAAACAGCGGCTGACCCGTGCTGCCCGACGAAGGTTCGCCGATGAGCTTACCCCGTTTGGCCTGAGTGAAAGCCGACAGAAAGTCCTCGGCTGCCGAGTTGGTTTTGCCGCTGGTCAGTACTGCCACCGGACCGTGGAAATAATCGGCAGTGTCTTTGCGGGTGATGGTATAGATGTACTGATCGCCCGACCATTCCTGTTTGTTGCCCCAGGCCCGATACGTGGGTTTGTAGTTGCGGGTCTGCCATTTTCCCATCGGAAAATCCTTGTTGGTCAGCTTGGCCACGATGTTCCAGCCGTGCTGGCTGTTGCCGCCCCCATTGTTGCGCACATCCAGAATCAGGGCTTTTGCGGCTTTGAGCTGCGGATAAATCGAGTCGAACCGGGCTTCAATGCTCTCATGGTCGAAGTAGTTGAGCGCTACGTAGGCAATGCCGCCCGGCAGTAGTTTGTACTCAAACGTACGGGCGTTGCTGGCGGCTTCAAACCACTGCCGGGTGGGCGTTATGGTGCGGTTGAAAGGTTTGCCCTTGGTATCCCGGAAGGCTAAGTTGATTGCTTCGCCCCGTTGCGTTACCAGAAAGTGATAGTCGTACATGTGTACCAGTCGGTTCTGCTCGGTCGAGCTGCACACCGTCGGACGGATAACGCGGTCTGCATAGGCGTGGACTTCCTCACCGTTGACCTGCGTGATTTCCACACCCGGCACAATGCCTTGCTTAACCAGATCGGGGTTGAAGACTTTAGTAACCAGAACCCGGTTTTCAATCAGCGACGTGTTGAAGTCGGGTTTCATCCAGTCTTTCGAAATTTCCATCGGGGTCATCACGGCCGTGTGTCCGTCCTGCAACTGAGCCACCATCGTCCGGAGCAGGTAGTAGTACTCCGCCGTCGATTTGGTTGCCACAACCTTAGGCTGGTACGCTACGTACAGGCTGTCCCAGTCGAGGTTTGGTACGTGGTCGAAATAAGCGAAGTTGTATTTTACCTCCGACCAGAGCAGGGCGAGGCCGGTGCGTTTTTCATCGTCGGTCAGGTTTTCGCGGTAGGGCGTCTGCCAGACTTTACTGTTCCAGCGGGCGCCCTGCTCGTAGAGCGTACCCGAAAGCTGCGGGCCAAAGTAAGCGGCCTTGGCAATTTCCTTCTGTTCCGTACTCTGCTGGGCTAGCAGCGGAGTGTTGCCGACGAGCAGGGCAGCCAGCAGCGCTGATGTAAGTATCGTTTTCATGGCAGTTCGTGGTTCTGATTTGATGGGTCAAAGCTACGCTGGTGTTCAGGCGTGGGCCAGTAAAGGTTGACGAAGCGCCCCAGTCGACCGACAAAGCCGCGCTTTACGGTTCCCGACCATTCAGAACAGTTTCACCTGCTAGATTTCGTGTCCCATCTTCCAAAAAACCGCTAAGTTTGGCCCCGCAAACCAACGACGATACGTCCATCGCATGAAAACGGTTGATTCCTACAATTTCGCCGGTAAAAAGGCACTCGTCCGGGTCGATTTTAACGTACCCCTCGATGACCAGTACCGTATCACCGATGATACCCGCATCAAAGCCACTGTCCCGACCATCCAGAAGATTCTGAACGACGGCGGCTCGGCTATCCTGATGTCGCACCTCGGTCGGCCAAAAGGTGGCCCCGAAGAAAAATATTCGCTCAAACACCTGCTGCCAACGCTGTCGGAAACGTTCGGACGGGAGGTGAAGTTTGCCGACGACTGCATTGGTCAGTCGGCTGTTGACCAGGCGGCAGCCCTGCAGCCGGGCGAAATCCTGTTGCTCGAAAACCTGCGGTTCTATAAGGAAGAAGAAAAAGGCGACGTCGCGTTTGCCGAAAAGCTGTCGAAGCTGGGCGACGTATGGGTTAACGACGCCTTCGGAACGGCTCACCGGGCCCACGCATCTACGGCCGTTATGGGGCAGTTTTTCCAGGATCGCGTTTGCGGCTATGTGATGCAGGCCGAGCTAGACAATGCCGAAAAAATTCTCAACAAAGCCGAGCGACCTTTCACCGCCATCATGGGTGGGGCGAAAATTTCGGACAAAATCCTGATCATTGAGCGCCTGCTTGATACCGTAGATAACCTCATTATTGGTGGCGGTATGACCTACACTTTCACTAAGGCGCAGGGCGGCAGCATCGGTAAATCTCTGCTGGAAGCTGATAAGCAGGACCTGGCGCTGGAACTGCTGAAAAAAGCCGAAGAGAAAGGCGTGAAAATTTACATGCCCGTTGATAACGTCATTGCCGACGATTTCAAGAACGACGCGAACCGTGACGTAGTAAAAACCGGCAACATCCCCGACAACTGGGAGGGATTGGACATCGGACCGGAAACGATCAAGCTGTTTGCGGATGTTGTTCTGCAATCGAAAACCATTCTGTGGAACGGTCCAATGGGGGTGTTTGAGTTCCCGAACTTTGCCACCGGAACAAACGCAATTGCCGAAGCCGTTGTGAAAGCTACAGAAGAAAACGGGGCTTTTTCGCTCATCGGGGGTGGCGACTCGGCGTCGGCTGTCAACCAGGCCGGCTACGGCGACCGCGTCAGCTACGTATCAACCGGGGGCGGTGCCCTGCTGGAATACATGGAGGGCAAAACCCTGCCGGGCGTAGCCGCGTTGGAGTAAGGTGGTTTGTGGTTTGTAGTTGCCGTCTAACCACAAACTACTAACCACTAACTACAAACTACAACTACAAACCATTCAAAGCTGCCCGCGCCTTGTTGTCGACGCTGTTTTTGTACTCGTGATTTTTGTAGCGGAGGGCTTTTTGAAAATACGACCGGGCGGTGTCCCGGTCATTTTTTTGCTGGTAGATATAACCCAGTTGGAGCGAAGCCGTTGCCCCAAACGACAACTGCCCGGTTTCACTCAGCGAGACGGCGCGTTTAAGATACGGAATGGCCGTTTCCGGATCATTCCGGCGCTGGTAGATACGGCCCAGCCGATAATTGTACTCGGCTTTTTCGGCGGGAAGCGCAAAGCGTACTTCCGAATAAGGACGCAGATACGCCAGGGCACTGTCAGTAAAACCACCATCCGACGCCAGCCGGGCCCGCATCAGCACTTTCTGGCTGGGCGATGTTCCCCTGCTTAAATAGACTTCGGCAAATTTTTGGGCGGCTTTGTCGGCCTCAACCACCACTCGTCCGACCGTGGCGGCTTTTTGCAGATAAGGCCGGGCCTGTTCGTCCTGGTTGGTGAGCCAGTAGCAAAGAAACAGTTTGTAGTAAGCGTCTTTCAAGAAATTCTGGCCTTTGTACGTTCGGAGAAACTGCCGAAGGTGTTCGCCCGCGCTGTTGTATTCTCCCTGCTGAAGGTACACGTCGCCCAGTATATTGTCAATGATGGGCATGGGTAGGTAGTCGCCCCCGGCTGGCCGATTAGCCAGGTAAGCCAGCGCCTGGGCACTGTGGCCATTCTTTTGTTCGGTGGTAGCGGCCAGAAAATGAATCAGGAGGTTGTCTGGGTTGTTGCTCACCAGCCGTTGTAAACTACGGCCGTCGGCATCCGTAAACTTCAGGATGTAGGCCCGCACGAGCAGATCGATCAGTTGGGCCTCGGTGCGCATGAGTGGGTCCTGCTGCGCTTTGGCTAACTCCTGCTGGCCCTGCCGAATGGTGCCCTGGAGCCCGAGCAGTTTCGTAACCCACGTATAATTTTCGGGTACGGAGCCAATCAGGATGTGCAGCGTTCCCAGCGATTTGTACGTCGGCAGAAAGTTGGGGAACCGGTTCCGGTTATCGACAAGCAGCCGATACGCCCGAATCACATCCCAGCAAGCGCTGACTTCCTTGCCAAATTTGAGCTTGACAAAGGCCCAGTGCAGCCGTACTTCGGCCTGGGCAAAACGCTGCCAGGGTGACTGATCGCTGAGTTTCTGCAGGGCGTTGAGCCGGTCATCCTCCCGGTTTTTGGCCTGCGCAAAGGCTTTGTCGTCGTCGGATACGAGCAGCGTAACCATGTCGGAAAAATCCTCGACGAAGATCCGGATGCCATTGGTAGCAGATGGTTCATTCGCCAACAGCCGACGGGCCGGCTGCACTTTGAGCTTCTGCGCATCCGAGTAGGCCCGCTGCAAACCGGGAGTCCAGGCAAAGTCCTGCGCGGTGGCCGACAAGGAAAAAAAAAGCACACGGATGATACAGATCGAACGGAAACCCACGGAAGTCAATCCGCGCCAATCCGTTATAAACTGTGTCATCCGTGTGCTGATCCGTCAAAAGACCTACCGGCCGCGACCAACCGGTGCCGGCTCGGGTACGCCTTCTACATCGGCGAAAATCCGGCCGCAGTGTTCGCAGACAATGATCTTCTTTTTGTCCTTAATATCGGCCTGGCGCTGGGGCGGCACTACGTTGAAACAGCCACCGCAGGCTCCGCGCTTTACCATTACAACGGCCAGACCGTTGAGTGCATTGCCACGAATCTTGTTGTACGAATTCAGCAGACGCGACTCGATATGGGTCGACTGCTCTTCGCGCTGATCTTTAATGGCCTTTTCCTCTTCCTGACTTTCGGACGTAATCTGATCCAGTTCCTGTTTCTTGGCTTTCAGATCTTCCTTCCGTTCGTTGAGAGCATTCTGCGTGCTTTTGATTTCCTCTTCTTTGCCACGAATGCGGAACGAGGCTTCGTTAATGCGTTTTTCGGCCAGCTCGATCTCCAGCGACTGGAGTTCGATCTCTTTTGAAATGGCGTCGTACTCACGGTTATTACGGACGTTCATCTGCTGATCCTTGTATTTGGTGATCAGCTTTTCAGCGTCTTTTTTTACCATGCGGTTGCGCTCAATTTCCTCTTCCAGCGTCTTGATTTCGGCGTTGAACTTCCCGATCCGTGTTTCAAAACCGGCGATGTCATCTTCCAGGTCGCGCACTTCCTCAGGCAGGCCACCACGAATTTTTATGAGTTCGTCTAATTGAGAATCAAGGGATTGCAGTTTCAGGAGAGCCTCTAACTTTTGCGCAATCGTTAGTTCCATTCGGAGTATATTTGGTGCTACGTGAAGTACTGAACGGGATTAGTGACCGTATCAGATAAAATTACCGCAAAAGTACGGAATTGTTTTGACAAATGCTGTGCAATCAGGTCTTTCGTGAAAACTTCGCTCTCGTAATGACCGATGTCGCAGATCACAATCCGGCCGTCGGCATCGAAAAATTCGTGGTATTTGTAATCGGCCGTTACGAACACATCGGCCCCGGCCCGAACGGCGTCGTTCAGCAAAAAACTACCCACCCCACCACAAACCGCTATGCGTTTGATCGGCGTACCGCGCCACGGTGTGTAACGGATGACGTTCAGCTGCATCTGCCCTTTCAGATAGCCGAGCCAGTCCTGCAGATTCATGGCTTCGGGTAGTTCGCCAATGGCTCCCGAGCCAACCTCCTGATTCGCGTTATTGAGCGGATATAGGTCATAAGCCGGAACCTCGTACGAATGGGCTTTCTGCATGGCGGCTACAACGCTGCTTTCGAGGTAAGCGGGTAGAATGACCTCCAGCCGGTGTTCGCCGACCGTTTCGTCCCGGCCAATCTCACCTACGGTCGGATTGGCGCCATCGAGCGGTTTAAACGAACCCGTACCGCCCACCCGGAACGAGCAGTGTTCGTAGGTGCCGATACGCCCCGCGCCGGCGTCGTAAATCGCCGACAGTACGGCCTGGAGGTCATTGTCCGGCACGAAAACGACCAGTTTGCTGAGGATTTGGGTTTTAGGAGCCAGAATCCGGACCTGTTGTAAGCCCAGTTTTTCGGCGATTTTGAAATTAACCCCGCCCGCTACGTTGTCGAGGTTGGTATGGGCTGCATAGACGGCCACGTCGTTGCGGATGGCTTTGATGACGGTCCGCTCCACGTAGTTTCTGCCGTTCAGTTTTTTAAGGCCTTTGAAAACGATAGGATGGTGGGCCACCACAACGTTGCAGCCTTTGGCAATGGCTTCGTCGATTACGGTTTCGGTGGCATCGAGCGAAACCAGGACGCCGGTAACTTCCATGTCGGGGTCGCCCACAATCAATCCGGCGTTATCGTAGGATTCCTGATAGGCAAGGGGCGCAAACGCTTCCAGGTAACGGGCAAGTGAACGAACTTGAACCATAGTTAATAAGAGTAAAGCCTGCGCGAATCTACTGGATTTAGCGCGTTAGTCGGTACGTAGTCAGACGACCCGATACCACAAAAGCCGCCCGGATCGTGACCCGAACGGCTTTTGGTGGTAGGCGAAGCCGGTTGCCGCAGTGGTTATCTGAGCCGGTTACGTTCCTGAATAACAAGCGGTAGTGTGTCGCCAAGTCCCTGCCTGAACCGGTTCCAATGGGTGGTCAGTACGTCGGCGGCCGGGTTTGTTTTGGCCAGTTGTTCAAGCGAGCGCAGTTCGGTTTCCAGGGAGGTTAAACCGGCCATGCCCATCCAGGGTATAATCTTGTGCGCCTTGTCAACCACATCCGCCCAGACCTGTTGCTGAATACTTCCCTCAAGATCGTCGAAATCCGGCATGACTTCATCAATAAAGATGGTGAGTACGTTGACAATCTGCTGCTGGTCGCCCGAGTGCAGTCGGTTCAGGCGTTCGTGGTCAATCGTATGCGTTACGGTAGTGGGTGTCGTGAGCATAAAGATGGCTGAAAAAAGCTGGGGTGTCAGACCGGCAACTGGCGCTGGCTGTAGCGGGCAATTTTATTAAAAAGATCCTTAGGATTGAACGGTTTCGTGAGATAATCATTCATTCCGACGCTCAGCGCCCGGTCTTTGTTGCTGAACGTAGCCGATGCGGTCAGGGCAATGATTGGAATCGAGCTGCTGACTTTCCTGATTTCCTGGGTTGCCGTGTAGCCATCCATGACCGGCATCTGCAAATCCATCAGAATGATGTCGTATCGGCCCGCGACGAACTTATCCAGCGCGATCTGACCGTTTTCGGCCGTATCGACCTCGATGCCCCACTTGTGCAAAAATTTGAGGGCTACTTTCACATTGACCGGGTAATCTTCGACCAGCAGGATACGAACACCTTTCAGGGTTTCAGCGTCAACCGTGTCGGTAGCCAGCGGAGCTTCGGTAATCTCGTGCCCAATGGCCAGATCAAGTTCGAAGTAGAACCGGGCGCCTTTGCCAGGCTCACTGTCGACCTGAATCTTGCTGCCGTGAAGCTGCAGCAGTTTTTTGGTAATCACCAGACCCAGACCCGTTCCCCCAAATTGGCGGGTGGTGGCCGAGTCGGCCTGGGTGAACATGGTAAAGATAGCTTCGTGGCGGTCGGCGGCTATGCCGATGCCCGTATCCTGAACCGATACGTAGATGGTAGCTCGTTTGTCGTTTCGGTGCTGCAGCGACAGCTCGATGGTGATGGTGCCCTCGCGGGTAAACTTGATGGCGTTCGAGGTCAGGTTAGTCAGCACCTGCCCGATGCGGAGGGAGTCGCCGATGAGCACTTCCGGGATGTCATCATCGATCATGACCCGAATCCGGTTGCCATTTTCGTGAGCTTTAGCCTGCTGTGCCCGCTTGATGTTCGAAACGAGGTGCTTGAGGTTGAACGGTGTTTCGTCCAGTTCTACCCGACCGGCTTCAATCTTGCTGAAGTCCAGTACGTCGTTGATCAGGGCCTGTAGATGTTCGATGGAAAACTGGAGGGTTTTCAGGTTTTCGAGCAGCGTATCCGGTACCTCTTCCTGCATCATCAGGTACGTCATACCGACGATGCCGTTGAGGGGTGTCCGGATCTCATGGCTCATCATCGACAGAAATTCCGATTTGGCCTGGGTGGCGTTTTCGGCCACTTCTTTGGCATGGCGCAGTTCGGTTTCTATCGTTTTGCGGTATTCGATCTGCTTCTGCAGGAAGCTAACCAGCGCTACTGAATTGTCGGGAGCAAATTCCGGCATGTCTTCTTCCGCCGGGATTTCGATTACCCGAATGGCCTGCATCAACTTTTCAACCGACTCCCGGCGCTGCTTGATTTCTTCTTTCAGCTGCTGATTAATCTTGGCGTATTCCCGCTCGTTCAGCGTAGCCGAATGTTCGAGGAGTTCCTTATCGCGGTCGAAATTGTAGTAGGAATCGTTAACAGCCTTGATAAACTGCTGAAAGCGTTCGTACTGAAGACAGTCTTCGGTCAGGTGTTTGTTAATCTGCCGCTTTAAGATCTTGTGCAGGGGCTGGGTATCCATAATGAAGCCTTAGCGTTCCGAAAGGGTGGTGATGGTCATGGTCTGATTATGTAATTCTCCCCGCAGTTCCTGCCCGACCGGAGCAATTTCGCCGTAGGAGTAAAAGCCGGTCATAACGGGGGTCTCTCCGAAGATATCACGGGCCACTTCAATTTCTTCTTCGGTTCGCTGACCCAGCACGAGCTTGCGACCCACACAGCTGATGAGCAGGGCTAGTTCCGGTGGTGACTCGGTACGCTGCAGGGCTCGTTGAGCGGCCACGGCCGATGCGTCGATGAGCCGGTCGAGGTTGGCCCGCATGAAGCGTACGCAGGCCCCCTGTGGTATGTCGCCCGCAAAGGTCATGCTCTTCCGTTTTTCGTCGATGGTCAGGATGGTACGTACCAGCGTGGGGGAGTCGTTCGTGGCACGAATCGAGAGCGGAAAGAGCAGGGCTGAGCCGGGCAGGTCATCGGCGTATTTGCCCAGGTAATCTTTGTACAGGTCAAGTGCTAGGCGGTCGTCCAGTTGAAACAGTGTATTGTAATTCGACTGAGTTACCTCGCGTTCCGGCCCGAATACATCCCAGCCGCCTTTGGAGCCGTGCCCCACTTTCAGAGCCTTGCTGTAGAAACCAACGCCGACGATCCGGCCGGGTGCCGGGTCCTGGTTCAGGCCAACAAGGGTACGTTCGAAACGATCGGCGTCGCCTGCCATGCCACCCGTAACGGGAACGGGCCGGCTTAAATGCTGATTAACGGCTTCGGTGAGATCACTGCCGTTCACGATACCTCCGTCGGAGATGAGCAGAATAGCGGCCAGGTCTTCAGCGTCGAGTGCATCGGCGATCGCCTGACCGGCTTCGTAGCTTTCAGTATGGGTGGTAATATCGACGAGCTTAGTCTGGATGGTCGTTTTCTCGAACTCAATGGCGGTTGCCACGACCGTTTCATCATACACCCGATCGGCAAAGATTTCGCCGGATGTTGAATTTACGACAATCTGAGCGTTGGGGTATAATTGGCGAAGGTAGGGGTAGGGCTTAAGCGAATCCAGGAGGTTGCGACCGCCAAACGCCAGCACCAGGTGTGCTTTTTGCGGGTTAAACTCATCCGCTTGCAAGGCCGCTTCCCAGTTGCCATCTGCAAACCTGACTTGTCCAATCTTCATGAGTTACGGTAAAGGTTAATCGTGGGCTGGTAATAGTGGAATAGTACAAGCTGGTTGTACAAACATAATTAAATTAACAATAATAAAAAAATATATACTTTTAGGAATAGTTATTTAATAATTTACGAATAATGAGAGAATTATCGGTTCTTAATTTGGCAAATTGTTAATCGTAGTAGCAATGAGAGTTAGTATATAGACTATCAATGAATTGACTTGCGTATGGGCCGCTTGAGTAGCAACGGTTTTAGAGCCTTGTGGCTGACACGATCCGGCGGCTCAGCCTTGGTTTGGAGTACCAGCGCAACCGACTTCGTTCATTAGAACCGGCCACCCGTTACGTCGATAAAAATACCGGTCGAGTACGATGATTCTTCTGATAAAAGCCACAGGATGGCCTGAGCCACTTCGGCGGGTTGCCCACCGCGTTGGAGAGGTAAGTTGGCTTTGATGCGGTCAACCCGACCGGGCTCTCCTCCGCTGGCATGAATATCAGTGTAGATAAACCCAGGGCGAACGGCATTCACACGGATCCCTTCACCGGCCACTTCCTGGGCTAAGCCCCGGGTGAAGCTATCAATGGCTCCCTTGCTGGCGGCATAATCTACGTACTCGCCCGGCGATCCGGTTCGGGCAGCGATAGACGATACGTTGACGATCCCTCCGCCCGTTCCTCCACGTTGCGTTGACATGCGCCGTACGGCTTCCCGGGCGCACAGGATGGTGCCGACTACGTTCGTAAGCAGAATGCGATGCAGCCGCGCGGTATCCAGGTCCTCTACTCGACACTGTTGCTCAAGAATACCGGCGTTATTGACCAAAGCATGCAGTGGCCCCACTTCCCGGTCGACCGCCTGAAACAGGTTCACTACGTCGGCTTCACTGGCTACGTCAGCTTGGTAAGCCCAGGCCCGACCTCCGTCTGCCCGGATGCGGTCAACTGTTTCTGCGGCCGCGTTATGATTAGTTTGATAGCTTATACAAACGGAATACCCCTTCGCGGCTGCTAACAGGGCGGTAGCAGCGCCAATACCCCGACTGCCCCCGGTGATAAGGATGGTTTTATGCATAAGCCGACAGATCTGTAGGAAGATGGGCACGAAAAAAGGGTCACGATGTTTTATGTCGTAACCCTTTGAACTTTTAACTGCGGTCCGGACGGGACTCGAACCCGCGACCCCCTGCGTGACAGGCAGGTATTCTAACCAACTGAACTACCGGACCACTGTGCGACTTGCGTTTCCGAAATCGTGGCACAAAAGTAGGCGGAATGGGTATTCTGCGCAACTTTTTTCTGAAAAAAACTTTCTGGATTTTGCGACACTATACGTTTTTTACCTGACTGTCATGAGCTTATGCATCTTAAAAAATTTATAATTTCATAATAGCAAACGCCCTATTTCAGGGGAAATGGATTTGTTTTTGTGCAATAGTTGTTCTTACTTTCTAAAAGAATAACAACGTTAACGGCGCACAGGTATGAATACGTCAGAATCATATGTCGAACTGATCAACCGGGTTTACAGTCGATCGCGACAGGAAGGGAGCCGGGCCTACCCCGTGGCTTCATACGAGGTTTTTCTGTTGAGTCAGGCGCAGGAACGGGCAAAACGAAAGGAGGCTGCCCTGTTCCGGAAGCTGGGTGATATTTTCGACTGGCAGTTGAGTCGGCGGCAACGGAACGGATACCTCAAGAGCATGCGGCTTGGGTTTACTCTGGTCTTGACCGATCCGGCCAAGACCATCCTCTGGACGAGCAATAACTTCCTGAGTATGACGGGGTATATCCCGGGTGAAGTGCTGGGTCAGACGCCCCGTATGTTGCAGGGACCCGAAACGGATTTTAGAACCGTACGTCGCGTTCGGGAGTCGTTGAAGCGGGAGGAATCGGTTAAGGCCGATCTGCTAAACTACCGAAAAGACGGCGAAGCGTACGTCTGTCGCGTGGCCATTGATCCGCTTTACAATGGGGAAGGCGAACTAACGCATTTCCTGGCGGTAGAATGTGAAGTGAAGGCTGAGTAGACCCGTATAGTACGTTGGTTAACTACTGCACGTATCTACTCAACCAGTTTCTCCTTACTTGTTTTCTTCGTTTGAGCTTAGCTCATTCGCTTCGTCGGGCGTCATTTTCTCGGCATCATTTGCCTGGAGCGCTTCTTTAGTTTCGTCGCGGGTGGCAAACGAATCAATGCTCGTATTGCCCGGATTTTCGCGGTTTGGCTGGCCAACATCAATTTCGCTCACCTGCGCCGGGCTGTCTGCTTTCTCTTTCATAGCGTTCTGAATCTGTTTCTCTCGAAACGCCCCCTTCCATAAAATGTTTGCGGTCTACGCTCGTTTCCAGCCCATCGGGAAAACCTTTGGCCGATGGTTTGTGGTTATATGAGCAGACGATTGTGTTATGAGAGCGTTTAAGCGTGCCCTTCGCTGGGCTTTACTGGTTTTAGTATTACTGCTGGTCGGCGGGGTGGGAGCGTCCTGGCTGGTTAATTTCCGGCAGACTGACGAAGAATTGACGGAGGAGTTTGAAAAACAACGAATCCAGCCGACGATTCACCGCTATCGGGTGCCGACCCGGCCAAATGACGAAGAAACGGCCTGGCGCACCATCCGGTTTATCGAAACGCCGGCCAACGATTCGCTGCCCGTGGTTATCTTTATTCACGGTGCACCCAGCTCCCTGTCGTTTTTCAATAAATTTTTCAAGGATACAGCCCTGCTGAATCGGGCGCGGCTGGTCGCCGTTGATCGGCCGGGCTACGGCTATTCGGATTTCGGGTGGGTGGAAACTTCGATCATTCGGCAGGCCAAGTTTTTGCAGCCCCTGATCGAACGGTACCGGAACGCGCCTTATCTGATGCTGGTGGGTTCGTCGTACGGCGGCTCGGTGTCGGCGCGGCTGGCTATGAATAATCCGAACCTGGTCGACCATGTGGTCTTCGTATCGTCGGCGCTGGGGCCGGGGCTTGAGTATACGTATCCGATCAGCTATTACCTCGATAAGCCGCCCCTGCGCTGGCTGATTCCACCCCTGTTGCGGTTGGCCAACGATGAAAAGTTATCCCACCGCAAGGCGCTGGAGGCCATTCTGCCCGACTGGCCAAAAATCAAAGCCGGTATTACCATGCTGCACGGTCAGCGCGATGAACTGGTCTATCCGACCAACGTTACGTTCGCCCAGGAGCATCTGATCAATGCCCAGGTAAAGCAATTTCTGCTGCCCGAAAACCGGCACGATATTGTCTTCAATAAACGTGAGTACATGACCGAGATTTTGCTTGATATTTTAACCCGGCGTGATGTAAAACAACAGGTGAAAACCAATTCGCTGGCCGTACAGCCCTGATTGGTCAACCGCAAAGTTATTCGTATCAGACAGCAGCAGGAGGCTCCTTTGGGCAGCGTGTGAGCGCCCAACCGGAGTCTCCTCGTTTTTTCGATACCGACTGAACGCCTTATACGCCTTGCCTTTTTGTACAGCTTTTACCCGGACTGGTTTGACGTGACGAAACGCACAAGCTGGTCTCCGAACGAATCAGATCGTAATTTCAATCCGATTGTTTTCAGGATCGAGCACCACACTTTCGTAGTAACCGTCGCCGGTCCAGCGGGGTTGTCCGGCAACGACGTACCCATCGGCCCGAAGCTGGTCGGTCAGTTCATCAACCGCGCTTTGGCTGCCAACCGATACCGCCAGGTGAGTCAGGCCCAGGTATTGGGTCATCGGGCCGGAAGTCCGGTCGTCAATGCCGGGCATAGCCATCAGCTCCAGCCGACACCCATCGGCAAACGACAGAAAATAGGAAGTAAACTGCCTGGAGGGGTTCACGTACTGCGCGCCGGACTGGGCACCGAAATACGTTTCGTAAAACGTCCGCATGGCGTCAAGGTCGCGGACCCACAGGGCTATGTGTTCAATACGCATGCCGCAAAGATGACGGGCGTTTCCGACAGTTGCTGAAGCCGGATTAACCGGGTTACGCACTCCATTACCTTATTGCCGTACTCAAAGTACCAGCGCCGGGAGCCAGAATACGCCATCGCCGAGCCAGCGATACCGCTCATTGCGCAGAAAGTAAGCCGGAAACCGTTGAATAACGTACAGAACCAGACTCATGATAGCCAGCATCAACGCAGCCCGTTGGGCAAACCGGTCGCTGGTAATGAAGCAGAGCGTCAGACCGGTCAGCACGACGCCGAGTGTCAGCCAGCCAAGCAGGGTCATACAACGGTCAATCCCCCAGGCAGTTGCCAGCGAGAACGGCGGCTGAGCGGGGTTCTCCCACTGTTCCATCACCGAAAAGAGCACCAGGTTCTGGAAAGCAATAGCCATAAACATAAGGGATTCGGTAAGTTCCACACCGCTTACGGTTGGGCGCTGCACCCAGACGCTCCCCCACACGCCTGCGGAAAACAACACCGCTACCAGCGGTTCTTTCAGCAGGAGGGCCGAATGCCGGGTTGGTAGCCGGAAAACGATGAAGACGTAGCCGACGCAGACAGCCCCGAGAACAAGACCAAAACGGATCACTGAGCCGGGCAGGAAGAAGCAAAGAACCAAGACCAGCAATGCAGCCGCCAGTATACCGCGCCATAGGTCAGTGGCGTGTTGCCGGTGAAAGGCGTGGCGTGGTGTCAGCAGGCGGGTGGATGAAGCAGGTGCTGCTTTCTGTACGTCGAGGAGCCGATCAATCGTGTAAATCATCCAGACGACCAAAGCCAGCACAATGGGCGTAGCCCAGTGAACCGGCACTACGTCGGACAACCGGACGGCCATTCGGTTCGATAAGACGGCCCCCAGCACAACCGGGAAGCTCAGGTAATAGGCGTTACGTAGCGGAGTAAGCAAAGCAGCAAAAGTTGGCACCATACCAATGGATAGCCGCGGATAGCCGGGCCCCTTTGAGCAGGACAAGGGTAAAGTGCGAAATGTTCAAAGATCTACAAAACAGGTGGGACGGGTACGGGCGGAGATAACCACGGCTCCTGACGGCTGACAACGTTGATCGATTGCCCAACCCGGACTGTACCGGTGGTTCCCGGCGAAACCAGTACGTTCTGCCCAAACAGGATTTTATGTTTCCACTGCCGGTACGTAGCGAGCGTTTTCAGGGGTTCTTTTCCTTTCTCGCCGGTTGCCGGGTCGATGGTGGTGAGCACGCAGCGGGCGCAGGGTTTTACGCCGTAAAAATCCACGTCGCCAATACGAATGTGCGCCCAGGTGTCTTCCTCATTGGGCCCGCTTCCCGAAACGACGATGCTCGGCCTGAACCGCGCCATTGACAAAGGTTCATCCAGTTGCTGATTCAGGTGGTTGAGGGAGGCCTGGCCTATGAAGAGGTAGGGGTAGCCGTCCGCAAAACTGACCGCTTCATCGTTTTGGGCGTAGTCGGTGTCGATGGGGCGACGGGTGGTTTCGGGCATGTACACCAGCCGGCAGGGCAGACCGAGCGCTTCGGAAAACCAGCGGTCGGCTGCGTCGCTGACCGTAACGGCCTGTACGCCGTGGCTGTCCCAGATGTTGACGGGCATCAGGCCGGTTGGCTCCGGAGCCGTTACAGGCAGCTCCAGTGCGTTTTCGGGCCGGGCCCGGTGCCACACACGTAGGGTGGTGTCAGCTATCGCTACGTCGATCAGCGCCATGTGGTGGTTGCTCCGCTGGGTGATAAACTGGCCCGTAGGATCGACGAGCATATAGCGCCGGTCGTACCGGAAGCCTTTTTCTTCGACAATGGCTTCGGTGACCGAAACCGCGCCGAGCGATTTGATGGGGTAGAGGTATAGGTTCTGAATAGTCAGCATAAGTTCTGTCGGGGCTGGTTCGGACTTGCTTACAGGGCCATTCGGGGCAACGGGCTTACCGCCTGCGAGGTGAAATCGCCCTGCTCAAACTTGAACTGAGCCGCTTTGGCAATCATGGCTGCATTGTCGGTACAGTATTCGAAACGCGGGATGTACACGTTCCAGCCCAGTTCCGTGCCGAGTTGGGTCAGGGCCGTCCGCAGACCGCTGTTGGCCGATACGCCCCCGGCAATGGCAATTTCCTTAATGCCCGTTTCGCGGCTCGCCCGCTTTAGTTTAATGAGCAGCATCTGAACCAGCGTGTACTGAATGCTGGCGCAAATATCAGCTATATTTTCTGAGATGAAGGCTGGATTATCCGACGTTCGATCGCGCAGGAAATACAGAATGGCCGTTTTAATGCCACTGAACGAATAGTCGAGGCCGGGCATTTCGCCCAGCGGAAACCGATACGCCAGCGGATTACCGGCTTTCGCATAACGATCGATTAGGGGCCCACCGGGATAAGGCAGGTTCAGCAGCTTGGCCGACTTGTCGAAGGCTTCCCCAACGGCGTCGTCCTGCGTCTGGCCAATAACCTCCATATCGAGCGGATTACGAACCAGCACAATCTGCGTGTGGCCTCCGCTGACGGTCAGGCACAAAAACGGAAATGCCGGAGCGGGGTCTTCAATAAAATGGGCCAGTACGTGAGCCTGCATGTGATTGACTTCAATCAGCGGGATGTTTAGCCCCAGGGCCAGTGCTTTGGCAAACGAAGCGCCTACAAGCAACGAACCCAACAGGCCGGGGCCCCGGGTAAAAGCAACCGCCGATAACGCGTTTTTCGGTATATTTGCCTCAGTTAATGCGCGTTCTACAACCGGCAGAATGTGCTGTTGGTGAGCACGGGAGGCCAGTTCCGGAACAACGCCCCCATATTGCTCGTGAATCAACTGCGCGGCAATAACATTCGAAAGCAATTGGCCGTTTGATAAAACAGCGGCCGATGTTTCGTCGCAGGATGATTCAATCGCTAAAATGTTCATGCGCAAATAGGCATTAATTTGGTAAAATTACGTTACAGGTGGGGAATGCTTACAAAATGGCGTAAAGCCGACATTGGTTCCCACCTGAGTAAACCAAGTGCCGGCTCTGTTGTCTAACCCTTACAAACCCCATTCTACCCATCTGTTAGCCAGTAATTAATGCGCTCATTGGTCAACATATTCCTGAAAACACTACTCTACCTGACCATCGTGGTAGTAGGGTTGTTGGTGGGGGTTATGTTGCTGCTGCAGGTACCGGCCGTTCAGACGCGGCTGGTGCAGGAAGTGGCCATACGGGTGTCGAAAACGCTGCAGTTTCCGGTCGACATCAAGGGCGTTTCCATCAAATGGTTTGATTCGCTGACGCTCGAAGGGGTGCGCATTCAGGATCGGCAGCGACGGGACATGATTCAGGTTGGGCGACTTGAGGTAGATTATAACCTGCGTAACCTGATCGATTCGTCGGCGCATAACATCCACCTGGACGAAGTCGTACTGTACCGACCCGACGTCCGGCTGATAAAAAATCCGAAGACGGGTGATCTGAATATCGACGAGTTTATTGCCCGCATCAACGAACTGCTGGCCGATTCGACCAAACCGAGCATTCCTAACCAGAACGTTCCTTTTACGGTCGGTCACGTGACGCTGGCCGAGGGCGCATTCTCGCTTGATGATCCGCGGGAGCCGTACATGCGCGACCGCAAAAGCTTCGATTACAACCACTTCCGGTTGCTGAATCTCCACGCCGACGTGCGTGATCTGTTGATTCTCGGCGATACCATCGCGCTGAATATGAAGCGGCTGCGCGGTTATGACCGCGATACGGACATTAAAATCCGTCGGCTAGATACACGTTTCCTGTACTGCGCTACCAAGATGGAGATGGCTGATCTGCACGCGCACATCAACAATTCCATCGTTCGCGACGGCGTTACGTTTCTGTACGACGGCCCATCGGCTTTCGGCGATTTTAACAGCCGGGTGGTCATGCAGGGGCATTTGCGCAACAGCCGCGTACAGTCGAAAGACCTCGGGTATTTTTCGAGCTACCTGCGCGGATTGAAAGAAACCTGGCAGCTGTCGGGCAATTTTCTCGGTACGGTCAGGGATTTTCGGCTTAGCCGTACTGATCTGCGCTTTGGTCAGGGAGGGCGCAGCAAGCTGGCCGGCGATATTGCCTTCAAAGGCTTGCCCGACGTAGACCACATTACGGTCGATTTTAACTTCACGCCGTCGCTGGTGAACATGGCCGACATCCGGCAGTACTACCCGGATTCCAGCTTCAACAAAACGATCGGGCAACTGGGGACAGTCGCGTTCAACGCCACCTTTGCCGGTGCTTTCGATGATTTTGTCACAAAAGGTGTTTTTCGCACGGCTATCGGTAGCGTAGCGGGCGATCTGACATTGAAACTGGCCGACAACCCCGCGCTGACGGCCTACACGGCCAACCTGACGGCTACCCGGCTGGCCGTGGGCCAACTGATCGGCCGGCCCGAACTGATTCAGCTCGTTGATGGACAGGGACGTATCGTCGGGAAGGGGCTGTCGCTCGACCGGGCCAGTGTAGATGTAGATAGCCGCCTGTCCCGCATTGGTTTGCAGGGCTACGATTATCGCCAGGTAAACGTGCGCGGCAATTTACAGAAGGCCTTTTTTCACGGACAGCTCAGCCTGAACGACCCAAATCTGGCTTTTATGCTCGACGGGGAGTTTGACCTGCGTGGCCCTCAGAACCGCTTCGACGTTCGTGGACACATCAGAAAAGCGGATTTCCGGGCGCTTGGTTACCTGAGCGATTCGCTGGCGGTTCAGACGGCGCTCGATGTTGAACTGGAAGGGAATACGGTGGATAACCTGGTCGGAACGGCCAACTTCCGGAATGCAACCCTCAGCCTCAACGGCCGCAGTCTGAGCGTCGATACAGTTTCGGTGGTATCGTCGGTGAGTCAGACCCAGTCGCAGCAGTCGGTCCGGTATTACGACCTGATTTCCGATTTTCTGACCGCGCGGTTCCAGGGTAATTTCCAGCCGCAGCAGGTGGTGGATGATCTGACCCGGCTGGCTAAGGAATATCAGTTGTATTTCGCGGGCGATGCCGCCGGACTGGCCTCGTATTATGACCGTAAACAGCGCGAGTTCGGGTACGTTCCGCCGGTAAACAGCCCGGCTACCAGTATCTTTACCCAAGCCCCGGATCGTCCGGTAATCGCACGTCCATTACCCCGCTACGGCATTGATTATGTGCTGGTAGCGCGAAACATAGCTCCGCTGGTGGCGTTTCTGAGCCCCACGGTATTTGTGGCCCCCAATACGCGGCTCGAAGGACAATTTACCGTCGACAATACCTCGTTCTTTACGGCAAACGTAAAAACGGATTCGCTCGAATTTGGATCGGTCAGGTTTGGCCCGAGCGAACTGGACCTCACTACGTCGAAGTTTACGTTCGGTAAGGACGTACTGGCGTCGGCGGTGCTGTCGTCGCAGCGGCAGGAATTTACCCGACAAACCCCAACTAAAAACCTGCAGGTTGAGGCATCATGGGATGTTGATCACATTGATTTTACGAGTAGTCTGGAACAGGTTGGGATCAACACGGAAGGGCAGCGCCTGCCCAACCGGGCCGATCTGAACGGCGAACTGCGGTTCAAGGGCGATGCCATTGACCTGACGTTCCGCCAATCGAAGGTGCGTGTGCTGGATGCTGACTGGACGCTTAACCCGCAAAGTCTGATTCGCAAGGTTGGCGATACGTACACAATCCGGAACGTAATGGTCTCGAACCAGAACCAGTACATTCTGGCGTCGGGGCGGCTAGCCCCCGATTCGGTGGAGCGGCTCGAACTGGAAACCCGTAATTTCCTGCTGGAATCCCTCAACCCGCTGCTCAATACGTCGATGTCCGGGGTCCTGAATGGGGTCCTGTCGGTACGTGATGTGTACCAGACGCCCATTCTGGAAAGCGAACTGTCGGTGCGGGACCTGGCCTACAACAACGTACTGATCGGCGATGTACAGGGTAAAGGCGAATGGGACCAGGCCCGGCAGCGGCTGAACGTAGACGCCGGTATCAACCGGAGTGGCGCGGATGTGATGACGCTGCGGGGAACCTATACGCCCCAGAAAAAAGAAAATTCATTCGACCTCAAAGCTGCGATGAACGATGTTGAACTGAACCTCCTGGAGCCCTTTACCCAGGACCTGTTCTCGAACATCGGCGGAACGGCCAAAGGAACAATTGCGATAACGGGTACGCCCAGCTACCCTGTTTTGAGCGGAGAGGTGGACGTACGGCGGGGCCGCGCCCGGTTTGATTACCTGAAGGCGGACCTGTCGTTTGAGGATAAGGTGTATTTCGGCGAAAATGAAATCATTGCCCGTCGCCTGGTTCTCCGCGATCCGGAAGGGAATACGGCCCAGGTCCGGGGTGGTGTGTATCACGATGGATTCCGGTATTTCACGCTCGGCTTCGATGCCGATTTCAGGAATTTCAAGATTCTCAACACGGGCGTAAAGGATAACGAGCTGTTCTACGGTCAGGCGGTGGTGACCGGTAGGGCGGAGCTGTACGGCCCGCTGGACAACCTGACGATCAAGGCCGACCTGGCCGGTAACAAAGGAACCCGCATCTACATTCCGCTGGATGGTGCTACGTCGGTGGCCGATGAGAATGCCATCCGGTTCGTGAATCGGAGCCAGGGTGGATCGCGGCCGTCATCCGTCACCAACACGGCCGGTACGGGTGTTGCTGCCAATCAGCCGCCCGTCGACCTGTCGCGGATTCAGATGGACTTTAATTTTGACATCACGCCCGACGCGTACTGCGAAATTCAGCTGGATCGTCAGACCGGCGACATCATCAAGGCGTATGGCCGTGGCCGGATCGGTATGCGGATCGATACGAAGGGCGATTTCACGATGACCGGTAATTACGAGATCACCGAGGGCGATTACACCTTTACGTTCCAGAATATCATCAACAAGCGGTTTCAGATTCAGCCCAACAGCCGCATTACGTGGACGGGGGACCCCTACGGTGCGTTGCTGGACGTAACGGCGGCCTACACGCAATACACGTCCCTGAAACCGTTGTTGCCGGTACAAAGTGCCAGTGCCGATCAGAGCCGCCGGTATCCGGTAGATTTACTGATTAAGCTCAACGGTGAGCTGGGGTCGCCTGCTATCAGCTACGATCTGGACGTAAAAGAATACCCGGCATCGTCGGATTTCCGGCAGGCCGTAACGGCGTTTGAGTCGCGAATACAAAGCAACGAGCAGGAAATGACGCGGCAGGTGAGCAGCATCCTGCTGTTCAATCAGTTGTTGCCGGAGGGCGCCAGCCTGTTTGAGCAGAACCAGGTAAACACCGGCGTTGCCAACAGCGTAAGCGAACTACTTTCCAATCAGATCAGCCGGCTGGCGTCTACGCTGGATGAAAACCTGGATGTTGGGGTGTCATTTGGCGGCTTTACAAGTGGTACGCAGAACGAAAACCTGCTCAACAACCTGCAACTACGGTTCTCGTACCGGTTGCTGAACGACCGCCTGCGCATCAGCCGCGACGGTGGGTTCACGTACGGCCAGAGTCAATACAACGCAGCCAGTCTGCTGGGTGAGTGGACGCTGGAATACTGGATCACCCCCGATGGGCGGTTCCGGGCCAAGGTATACAACCGGAACCAGCAGAACATTCTGAATCAGTACAACCTCTCCAACTCGATCACGACGGGTGGCGGGCTGAGCTTTCTGTACACCCGATCGTTCAATCGGTTGTTCGGCGGCAGCAACCGCACGACTCCCGGTCTGGTTCCCAACAATGCCGCCACCGAGCCAGCCACATCGTCGGGAGCAGCCGTACCAGCCGTACCGGTGCTGAGCGGAAGTGGCCGCAGCAGTTTCTGACAACCTCGAACGGGTAAAATCAACCGGATTGTTCTTTTCTCCCTAATAGACAAATTGCGTTATAAGCCGGGACTGTTTCCCGGTATGTACTGAACTCGCTTTGTCTCATACCGAATGTCCGTTTGCTCATGAAAAGAACCTGCCTGCTCACGCTGTTTGTGCTGATCTGCGTTAGTCAACTGGTGTTGGCACAACGAACCATTACCAACCCCGTGAAGTCGTCGGGACCTGATCCGTGGGTGTTTCAGAAAGATGGCTGGTATTATTACATGAACACGACCGGCACTCATCTCAGGCTCTGGAAAACGCGAAACATGGCTGATCTGGCAACGGCTCAGCAAAAAGTGATTTATACCCCACCGAAGGGAAAGGCTTATTCCCGGGAGCTGTGGGCACCTGAAATTCATCACCTGCGCGGGAAATGGTACGTATACTTCGCGGCCGACAGCCTCAACAACATCGGCCACCGGATCTGGGTGCTGGAAAACGCGTCGGCCGACCCTATGGACGGCGAATGGACGCTGAAAGGTAAACTGGCGGACCCCGGCGACCACTGGGCTATCGACCTCTCGACGTTTGAGCACAAGGGGAAGCTGTACGCCATCTGGTCGGGCTGGGAGGGAGCTACCAACGGCCAGCAGAATATTTACATTGCCCGGCTTAAAAACCCCTGGACCATGAAAGGCAAACGGGTCCTGATTTCGCAGCCTGAACTGGCCTGGGAACGACACGGCGACGTACCGCAGGCGTGGCAGAAAAACGGTGAGGTGCCGAAGATTTACGTCAACGAAGGGCCGGAATTTTTGCAGAACGGCAACCATCGATTCATTGTCTACTCAGCCAATGCCTGCTGGCTCGACTACTGCTACGGGCTGCTGACGCATACGGGTGGCAGCCTGCTGAAGGCCGGAAACTGGCGCAAACACCCGCAGCCGGTCTTTACCCAATCGCCCGAAGAAGGGATCTACGCGCCCGGTCACGGCGGTTTTTTCCGGTCGCCCGACGGCCGGCAGAACTGGATGATTTACCACGCCAACCCCAGCGCTACGGATGGCTGCGGCAACAAACGGGCTCCGCACGTACAACCCTTCACCTGGAACCCCGACGGAACCCCCAACTTCGGTCGGCCGGTCCGGACCGTTACCGTACCGGCTTTGCAGGCAGGCGATAATTGAGTCATTTCTGATTAGTAAGCTTATACCTATGTACAAAACCCTCGTTTCAATGGCCGTAGCGGCCGTACTATCTCTGAACAGTTGCCAGAAAGCCAACAAAACCGAATCAGCCGCGCTGGATTCAACCGAAGCAGCCGCAACGTCCGATACAACGGCGATGGCCACGGCTAAACTACCCGATCCGTCGGCATTTGCTGATACGATCAACGGAAAAGCCGCCAGCCTGCACATTCTGAGAAACAAAGACATGCAGGTGGCGATCACCAACTACGGCGCCCGGATCGTCGGGTTGATCCTGCCGGATAAAAATGGCGTACCCACCGACGTAGTACCCGGTTTTGCGACGGCCCAGGCGTATCAGAAAGCTAACGAGCCGTTCTACGGACCGATTGTGGGGCGTTTCGGCAACCGAATCGCGAACGGGAAATTCACGCTCAACGGCCAGACGTACTCCACCGAAATCAACAACAACGGCAATACGCTGCACAGCGGCCCGTCGGGCTTCCACAACCAGGTCTGGGACGTAAAGCAGGCCGACGACAAATCGATTCAGCTGAGCTACGTATCAAAGGATGGTGAAGGCGGCTTTCCCGGTACCGTCACGACGAACGTAACGTATACGCTGACCGACAACAACGGGCTGCAAATTGACTACACGGCCACAACCGACAAGCCGACGCCCTACAACCCGACCAGTCACGGCTTTTTTAACCTGAATGGCGAAGCGAGCGGAACCATCAATAACCACGTCCTGATGATCGATGCCGACCGCTACTCGGTGGTGGATAAGGGGCTTATTCCGCAGGGAGAACCGGTTTCGGTGGAAGGTACACCGTTTGACTTCCGCAAGCCAACCGCCATCGGTGCCCGGGTAAACGAGAAAAACGAGCAGTTAACATTCGGCGGTGGCTATGATCATAACTTCGTCCTCAACCGGAAAGGGGCCGGCGTTGAAAAGGCGGTTGAAATAATTGGTGATAAGTCGGGTATCAAAATGGAAGTGCTGACCACCGAGCCCGCCATGCAGTTTTACGGCGGCAATTTCTTCACGGGTAACGATACGGGTAAGTACGGCAAAGCCACTAAGTACCGCGAGGCTTTTGCACTGGAGGCCCAGCATTACCCCGATTCGCCTAACCATCCGACTTACCCAACTACTATTCTAAAGCCAGGACAGACCTATAAACAAACAACAACCTATCGATTCTCGACGGTAAAATAAAGCCAGCAGTGGCTTGCGTAGGGATAAAAGCCAACGTCCCCTGCTTTTATCATAGTTGATAAATAGCCCAACCCATAAAGTTATGAGACGTATTTCGTTCTTGATACTGCTGTTGTGTTCAACAGTAGCCATTGCCCAGCCGAGTGCCGGAACGGCCGATGCGCCCGGCCGCTGGTCGGCCGATAAAGCCAGCAACTGGTATAAAAAGCAACCGTTTCTGGTCGGCGCCAATTACGCCCCTGCCAACGCCATCAATCAGCTGGAAATGTTCCAGGCCGACACGTTTGATCCAAAAACGATTGACAATGAACTGGCCATGGCCGAGCGTATCGGTATGAATACCATGCGCGTATTTCTGCATGATTTGCTTTGGCAACAGGACGCAGAAGGCTTTAAAAAACGGCTGAACCAGTTTCTGGACATCTGTAAGAAACATAAAATCCGGCCGATGCTGGTGTTGTTCGATTCCTGCTGGGACCCGCTGCCTAAGTTGGGGAAGCAACGCGAGCCAATGCCGGGCATTCATAATTCAGGCTGGGTGCAAAGCCCCGGTGCCGATGCCCTGTCGGATGTCTCGCAATACCCGCGTCTGGAAGCGTACGTAAAGGGAGTTGTGAGCGCGTTCAGGAACGATGATCGCATTTTGATGTGGGATATGTGGAACGAGCCGGACAATGCCAACGATAACAGCTACGGTCAGAACCACACGATTAAAACGGAGTTGCCCAAGCAGCGCAAAATCGAGATCGTGACCAACCTGCTGCCTCAGGTGTTTCAGTGGGTACGTTCGGTAAATCCGAGCCAGCCGCTGACGTCGGGCGTCTGGATCTTTGCGGGTGACCATGATTGGGGTAATCCGCAAAAATGGACGCCCATGGAGCGCGTACAGTTCAACAACTCCGATGTCATTACGTTTCACCAGTATGCTTCGCCCGCCGAACTCGAAAAGATCATCCCGGTACTCCAGAAATACGGTCGACCCGTTATCTGCACGGAGTACATGGCGCGGGGCGTCAACAGTAAATTCCAGACACACCTGCCCATTGCCAAAAACAGCAAAGTGGGGATGATCAACTGGGGCTTTGTAGCAGGTAAAACGCAGACCTACCTGCCGTGGGATAGCTGGCAGAAGCCGTATGTGAATGGTCGGGAGCCGGCTGTCTGGTTCCACGAAGTATACCGAACGGATGGTACGCCCATCGATCCGCAGGAAGTTGCGGCCATCAAAGCGGCTACGGGCGTAACAACGACTAATTAATTGTCAGAACGTAAGCGCAACATAACGAAGAAAGCGGCCAGTCGGCCGCTTTCTTCGTTATGTATTTGTCGAATCCGGTGAAGCACTGGGGTCGGGTGAGGGCGGAGCAGGTATAAAGAGTGAATCGCCGGTGCCTTCCAATGACGTATCGGTTGAGTCTGATTCTTCCTCTTCCTCCGATGCATCATACCCGCAGTTCAGGTATTCTTTGGTAATGGGCACCGTTGGCTTGGGGAAAGGTCCCTGTAAGTTCTTGAACTTATTGTCAGCGTACACTTTTTCAAGAAAGCCCCCAACCAGAGGCAGAGCCGTTTTGGCTCCTTCGCCTAAATCCGTGGATCGGAAGTGAATACTTCGATCGTCGCCCCCAACCCAGGCACCCACCACCAGCTTATCCGATACCCCGACGAACCAGCCGTCTGAGTTGTTGGAGGTCGTACCAGTTTTCCCGCCCATTTCGTGGCGGTTTTTAAACAGGTTAAACGACCACAGGTTCTGCGATGTACCACCGGATTCCTGTAAGCCTCCCTTCAGCATGTGAATCATCAGGAAAGCCGTTTCCGGGCTGATCGCCTGCCGGCGCTTCGGGGTGAACGTTTCAATTTCTTTGCCGTCACTGTCTTCAATGCGCTGGACAATCAGCGGTTCGGTGTACTGGCCGTTGTTGACAAACGTACAGTACGAAGCCACCAGCTCATACAACGACACATCCGATGAGCCCAGACCGATGGACGGCACAGGGTCTAGGCGACTGTTAATCCCCATCCGGTGGGCGTATTGCGCGACCCGCTCCGGCGTTACACGGTCGGTTAACTGGGCCGTAATGGAATTGACCGAACGGGCTAGCGCCCGGCGAAGGGTCATGTTCGAATAGGTATAGTAGCCGACCGAATTGCGCGGTTCCCAAACGTCCTTTTCGCCTTCACTGTTGATAAATTCCTTGCGGAACGGCCGGTCCTGAATCCGGTCGCAGGGGCTGAGATTAATCAGCGTGTCGTCGATAGCGGCCGTGTATACAAACGGTTTGAAGGTGGATCCAGGCTGGCGTTTACCCTGCTTAACGTGATCGTACTTGAAGAAATCGTAGTCCAGTCCGCCTACCCACGCCCGGATGTAGCCCGTATGCGGGTCCATCGCTACCATACCGGCCTGCAGAAAATGCTTGTAGTATTCGATGGAGTCGAAAGGCGTCATCTGG
This sequence comes from Fibrisoma montanum, assembly GCF_003583365.1. GTDB lineage: Bacteria > Bacteroidota > Bacteroidia > Cytophagales > Spirosomataceae > Fibrisoma > Fibrisoma montanum. The sequence goes on along the minus strand of NZ_QXED01000001.1, from coordinate 126,133 downwards.
GTGGAATCGTAGCCAGTTTTGCTTTTCCAGCTGAAGACCCGCATCTTGTACTTCTTAACTTTCATGTAGTAGTTGATGGAGTCGGGCTGAGTGGGAAACCGGCGAACCAGCGATTTGTACCGCTCCGTACGCTTGGCCACGGAGTCGATAAAGCCGGGGATTTCGCGCCCGTCTTCGTCCGTCCACGGTGGGCGGTTGCCCCAGTGATTATCGAAGGTGCGCTGGAGTTGCTTCATCTTCTCCTGCGTGGCTTCTTCGGCGTATTCCTGCATACGGGAGTCGATGGTCGTATAGATTTTGAGGCCACCCGTATACAGATTGATTTCCGAACCAGGGTTTTCCTCGTTGTATTGTTCCGCCCATTTCTGGACAAAATCCTCAACCGCATTCTTAAGGTAACTGGCCGGACCCGACGCCGGATTCTCGGGAGTATACCGAACCACCAGCGGCAGGTTACTGATCGAGTCGGCCTGCTGGCGGGTCAGATACCCGTATTTGGCCATCTGCGCCAGTACCACATTCCGACGTTCCTTCGAGCGTTTTGGATTTTTAACGGGATTATACGCGGTTGTCGCCTTTTGCAGGCCAACCAGTACGGCTCCTTCCTGAATGCTCAGACTATCGGGCTGCTTGCGAAAATACGTCCGTGCCGCTGTTTTCAGGCCAAAGGCGTTCTTCCCAAAATCGACCGTATTGAAGTAATACGTAATGATTTCTTCCTTCGAAAAGTTGCGCTCCAGCTTCAGCGCCATCAGCCACTCCTTCGATTTATAAATAATCGTTCGGACTACAGGAATACGCGTTAAAAAACCAGACTGGGCTTTGCGCCGGGTTTTAAACAGATTTTTGGCAAGTTGTTGCGTAATGGTACTACCACCACCGGTATTACTCCGCCCCGTCAACACACCCACCACGGCCCGGCCCACCGAACGCATGTCAACCCCGCCATGATCATAAAAACGAACGTCTTCAGTAGCGATCAGGGCGTTGATAAGCTGTTTGGGAATGTCCTCGTACTTGATCGGGGTTCGGTTTTCGGCGTAAAACTTCCCGATGGGTACGCCGTCGAGCGAATAAATCTCGGAAGACTGATTCAGTTTGGGATTACTTAACTCTTCTACACTCGGCATCTCGCCGGTCAGGTACAGGAAATTGTAGTTCAGCGTAAAGACGTAAAGACCCGTTAACAGCGCCAGCCATAAAATGACTTTGGTCGTGTTCTTGACGTATGGATAATACCAGGCGTCGGGGTCGATAAAGCGGTGGATAAACGAACGCAGTTGTTCGCGGGCCTGGCGGTAGGACCGGGCCACGGCATTTGTGCGCTCTTCGCCGGCAATCCGGACGGTTTGTTTGTATAATCGACGACCAACTCCGCGCCTGACGTGGCCAAGATGAGCCTGGCGTTGCCTGATTCGCTGCCGAAACGCCCCATAGGCATGTCGGACGGCGCGGAATCGTTCCCTAAACTCACTCATGCGTTTCTATTCGATAAAACTGGACGAGGTTACGCAAAAAGTTGCGCTGTATATCGCGGCCTGCTTACCCCTCCCAACTTGATAAATCTTCCTGAATGGCCGCCAAATATAACGCATTTTCGGCCGATGTAATATAAAGAAGCCGGGCTAGGCAGCCCGGCTTCATAGTAACCCTCTGAATTTTAGAATAGTTCGTATATAGACTGACTGTTTCCTGTCTCAGGCTATACGACTCATTTATTTGCCTTTTTCGAATGTCATGGCAACGCCATTCATGCAGTAGCGCAGACCCGTTGGCTTCGGGCCGTCGTCAAAAACATGCCCCAGATGACCGCCACAAACATTGCAGAGAACTTCGGTACGTACCATGCCATAGCTCTTGTCAGCATCTTCCCGCACTGCGTTTTTGGCAATTGGGGCGTAAAAGCTTGGCCAGCCCGTACCGGAATTAAATTTCGTTTCGGTCTTGAACAATGGATTGTGACAGGCTGCGCAGTAAAAGGTGCCTTTGTCGTGTACGTCGTTGAGCGGGCTGGAAAAGGCCCGTTCAGTGCCCTGTTCGCGCAGTACGGCGTACTGATCCGGTGTCAGAATCTTCTTCCATTCGGCATTCGTCTTGACAACCCGACGACCACCGGGTGGCTTTTCATCGGCAGTGTGTTGCGGAGTGGGTGTTGGTTTGTTAAATCTGGTGAGGACCACAAAACCGGTTCCAATGAGCAATAGGCTCACCAGAAAAACAGCAATGCTTTTCGACATAATCGCAATGATTTACAAGTGGTTGTCTTAAATAAACAAACGTAGCAGGCTCATAGTTCAGCTTTTGACCGGGGTCATGGCCAGGAGCGTCGAAAGCGTCGGGGTAGGGCTGCCACCGCGTTTCTCGACCGTAACGGCGAAGGCATCGGCCTGACCAATGGGGCGGTTCAGTCGTTGCAGAAAAGGCGCTGCGTTACCACCGTCGAATACGCCCGCGTCGATGGGTTTACCATTCACCAGCGACCAGAGCTGGTACTGCTGGTCAGGCTGCAACGGCGGCAGCGAACGGACTTCAACGGCTACCTGACGGCTTTGCGGATTCCAGTAAAGCAGAATATCACCGTTGGGCGCTTTTTCGTTGCCACGCAGTTCGAGCGTACGGGTGCCGGGCTGCCGAAGCAGCGCCAGTGTCTGTTCGTCGCGCTGCTGACGGTCGCGCAACTGCCGGAGTTCGGTTTGCAGGGTACTATTAGCCGACCGCAGTGAACTCAATGTCTGCTGTTCGTTATAAAGACGGGACACCAGAAAGAAAGAGAAGGCGAGTAGCACCAGCCCTACGGCAGCTGCAGCAATCCAGGTAACCTGAAAGGTAGGTCCCGACGTAGGTTCGACCGGCATGGGTCGAACAATTGTTTCCGGGCGATCTTTCTGTTCGTCGAAGTTCAGCTTTTCGAGCAGGCTTGCTTTCAGCTGCGGGGGAGGCTCAATACTATGCAGCAGGGCATAGTTCTCCAGAGAAGCCGACAGTTGATCGAGCTCCTGTTTGATTTCTGGGTAAATAGACGACAGACAATCGACCTCACGTCGTTCCTGGTCGCTTACTGCACCCATGACGTAAGATTCTAAAATGCCGGACGCTATGTACTCCGTTACGTTCATGATTTAAATAGTTGCTTGAGCTCCTGCAATGCGGCCCGAATCCGGGTTTTTACCGTTCCGAGCGGCATATTCAAAGCCTCCGCTGCTTCTTCGTGCGTATAACCATTAAAATAAACCAAGTCAATCAGTTCTCGACGTTCGGGACGCAGTTGACTCACCACTTCTTTCACACCAATGTGCTCGGGATTAGGCTGTTCAGTGTTGTACTGACGGTCAACAATATGTACGTTCTCCTCGTCGGTTCGGATTGCGCTGGTTGGTTGCGTTTTTCGGGAGCGGAGTGCATCAATAGCCGTGTTTCTGGCTACATTCAACATCCAGGTAAATAAACGGCCTTTTTGCGCATCGTATGCGTCTAAATTTTTCCAGATTTTAATGAAGATGTCCTGGAGGAGATCCTGGGCCTGTTCTTCGTCGCGCACGATGCGAAGAACCACGCCGTAGAGAGCCGGCGAGTATTGATCGTACAGCCAATGGAAAGCTCGTTGATCGCGTTGCGTAAGCTTCTCGATCAGAACGCTTTCAGAAACCATTGATGACTGTCGTTTCACACGGTAGGAGTTAAGTGGCTCAAATATATCAAAAAAACAATACTACGAACGGCAGAAGGTTTCCGGCCGCTCATAAAGACAAAAGAAGCAGGGCAACCAGACTGTTTTTTTGAATCAGCCTGATCGCCCTGCTTCTTTTATCGGCGGCAGTTCAGTCTTTTACTTGAATGAGGCAGCAACGCCTTTAGGCAACAATACTTTGTCAATTCCATGTACAACTCCATTTGACTGGTATCGGTCAGCGGATTCAACGTAGGCTACGCTGCCCTGTTCGTCGGTGAGCATGACGCGGCCGTTGGAACCAATCCGGGCCGTAAGCATGCCACCTGACATTGTTTTTAACTGCGCTTTTCCGTTGCCGGCGTTGATCTGGCGGGCCAGTTCTTTGGCATCCATTGTGCCTTCAACGACGTGGTAACTCAGCAGCGTTTTCAACGATGCCATATTCTGGCCTTCCAGAAGCGTGTTCTGCATCTTGGCCGGTAGTTTTTTGAACGCGCTGTTCGATGGCGCAAACACCGTGAACGTACCAGATCCCATCAGGGCCTTGTCCATATCGGTCGATTGCAGTGCGTTCTGCAAGGTCGAATAATCGGGGGCCGACGATACGTAGTCGCCAACGCTCTCGTTGTTGCTACGGCCAGGCGCCGACGTTGGATTACTGCCATTCGAGCCACCGGCTACGGCCATGCCGGTACCGGTTGCCCCGGGCGTAGTGGTCAGTTGCCGGTTCGTGGTCGTGCCGGAGGTACTGACCCCCGTGCCAGACATCGATTCGTCGGGCGGGGTTGTGCTCCCCGACGATGAACCGCTGGTGGCTGTACTGCCCGATGGAACACTTTGTGAGCTGTTTCCTACCGATCCGCGGCTGGTGCTGTTGTTCTGACCGTTGCTGATCTGCTGGCCCGGAACTACCGCGGGATTGTTGGCGGTCGAAGGCGTACTGCCTACGCCCGTCGGCGGAGTCGTGGCGTTATTGGTGTTATAATTCTGCGTGTTGCTGCTGTTGACACTGGTTCCGCTGGCGCTCGAACTCTGGCGATAGCGGTCGTCCTGGGTGCCGGGTGCATTACCGTACGTATTATCACGTGAATTTTGATTCCGGCGGTTGCGCCGGCGATCCGTATTGCGGTCGTTGGTACGTCCTTTGGGGAGCGAGTCGGTTACAACCGCCCCCTGTGGATACGTTGACGATGAATTATTTATCGTGCCGGAGCCCGTGTTCGTCTGGGCGGTCGCGTTTACAGTCGATAGCACCGTTCCGAGTGCTAACAGGCTAATGGTTTGATTGATTTTCATAGCGTTGACGTTGAGCGTTTATCTTTAGATAACACCCTGTCTTAACCGGAAAAACACCAAAAAGTTTAGGCTCGGGTAGGGCTTATTTGTCCACAGGCCGGTAGATTTGTCCACATTTCATCCAATCGTTAGTGAATCGTATGCAGTCTATTCTTCCTCTGCCGACGCAGTCTGTCAAGCCCGGCACCAGCACAGGCCAGCAATTCTGGCATTCCGCAACAGCGGATCGTTCTGAAAAAATCATTGATTCATTCTCGCCCGCTGACGGTCAGCTCATTGCCCGGGTGTATCAGTCGACCCGTAGTGACTATGACCAGGTCGTCGAAACGGCTCAGGCGGCTTTTCGGACGTGGCGGCTCGTGCCCGCACCCCGCCGGGGGGACATAGTGCGGCAGATGGGCGACCAGTTTCGGCAATACAAACGCGAACTCGGTACGCTGGTCAGCTACGAAATGGGTAAATCGCTTCAGGAGGGGCTGGGCGAAGTTCAGGAAATTATCGACATCTGCGATTTTGCCGTCGGTCTCTCCCGGCAGTTGTACGGACTGGCGATGCACTCCGAACGGCCTGCGCACCGCATGATGGAGCAATGGCACCCGCTGGGGCTGGTGGGTATCATCTCCGCGTTTAATTTCCCGGTGGCGGTCTGGTCGTGGAACGCCATGATTGCCTGGGTTTGCGGTGATGTCTGCATCTGGAAACCGTCGGAGAAAACCCCGCTGACGGCCCTGGCCTGCCAGCAGATCATCACGGAAGTGCTGCGTAACAACGACGTACCGGAAGGGGTTTCCTGCCTGATCACGGGCGGTCGTGACGCCGGCGAATGGCTGGCCCGCGACCCCCGGATTGCGCTGGTGTCGGCTACGGGATCAACGCGGATGGGTAAGGCTGTGGCGGAGGCCGTTGCCGGGCGATTGGGCCGGAGCCTGCTCGAACTGGGTGGCAACAACGCCATCATCGTAACGGAACACGCGGATCTGGATCTGGCGGTTCCGGCCATTTTATTCGGAGCCGTTGGTACGGCAGGGCAGCGGTGTACGACCACACGCCGACTGATTGTGCAGGATACCGTGTATGACGACGTAAAGAAACGACTTGCCAACGCTTACGCTCAGGTCCGGATCGGCAGCCCCCTGGATGAGTCTTACCACGTTGGGCCGCTGATTGACCGGCAGGCTGTGCAGGGTTACCAGGCGGCCGTGCAGGAGATTCGGGCGGCCGGTGGGCGGTTCGTTGTAGAACCGGGGGTACTGGATGGCCCCGGCTTCGAGTCGGGTTGCTACGTCCGGCCATGCGTTGCCGAAGCCGAAAACCATTGGCCGGTGGTGCAGCGCGAAACGTTTGCCCCCATTCTGTACCTGATTCGGTACGCAACGCTGGACGAGGCCATTGAGCTGCAGAACGGCGTACCCCAGGGCTTATCGTCAGCCATTTTCACGCTGAACCTGCGCGAAGCCGAACGGTTCCTGTCGGTGGTGGGGTCCGACTGCGGCATTGCCAATGTCAACATCGGTACGTCGGGAGCCGAGATAGGGGGCGCTTTTGGGGGCGAGAAGGAAACCGGTGGTGGCCGTGAGTCGGGCTCCGACGCGTGGAAAGCGTATATGCGCCGGCAGACCAACACGCTCAATTATGGAACGACTCTGCCTCTGGCGCAGGGCATCACCTTTGAGTTGTAAGAAGTAGCGTCGAACCGGTAGAAACAAGACCGCCTGTGTTTGTCAGCACAGGCGGTCTTTTGCTGTAAGCTACCCATCTTAGCTCAACGCCACCCAGATTTTTCCCGATGCCGATTCGCCGGGACCGAGTATTCGGAGCCCTTCGCCTGTATTAAACGAATTAACGTTGGCCGTCAGGGGTTCGATAGCAATGCTGTCGCGACGGGGCGGGGTGAACACAACGAGGTACGGAAACGATTTGTCCTGAGCGATTCGCAGCGTAGTATCAAATCGTGGCGACCATATCCTTGTTTCTGCATAGTCCCGATCACCGAAGTCGACCAAGAAGGGCGTATCAAACGTCCGTTCATGCAGCGAAATGTCATCTGCGTTCGTAAACGGTTCCTGTCCGACCGGCAGCAGGTTGTCATTTAACGTAATCGCTGTGCTGCTGGGCAAGGTCATGCGCAGGTGATCAATCGGCTCTTCGCTGAGTGTAAAGTACGGGTGCCAGCCAAACGCAACCGGGCAGCGGGTTGAGCCCGTATTAACGGCACTGAAGGTAACATGAAGAACCGACGAAGCCGAGCCTTCCGGTCGGTCGAGGCCGTAGAGAACCGCCAGCGAAAAAGGAAAGGGGTAGCCCGGCTGATCGCCCGCGTAATCGTAGCGAACAGTCAGACTGGCGTGCGTTGGGCCTTCCTCCTGATTGACAACCTGAAACGGCTGATTATAAACAAAGCCGTGCAGGGCGTTTTCGTGCCTGAACTCATTCATGCGAAGGGCGTACGCTTCGCCATCGAACGTGTAGATTCCATGACGCACACGGCTCGGAAACGGAAACAGGAGCGCACTGGAGTAGCTTTCATCGGCCAGCAGCGCCTGGGGCGAGTCGGGCGATTTCAGCACCGAATACAATTCCTGACCTTTCCTAAGAAAAAGTCGATGGAGCATGCCGCCCATTTCCGGCAGGACGGAAAAGCCTTCGTTTGTCTCGGTATTCCGGATATAATACTCCGTAATCGGGGTCGTATCCTCGGCCATGGGGCCAAAGGGCTGCGTGGTGATCGTAAATGGCATGATCAGTTCGTCGAATCGGTTGTAGGACGATGGTTCAGCGAGTATAAGTATGGAAGTCGCTGATTTGTTTGGCCACTTTAGGGAACAGCCTCAACGCCGGGCTATCAATCACATTTCGCCTTCGACGCCAAGGCCAAACAAGGCGAAATCGTAGCGAACCGGATCGTCAGGGTCAATCGTACGTAACGTTTCGGTGAGGGCAACAACGGCTTTCCAGTCGGTTTGCGGGCGAGTCAGTAACCCCAGGCTGCGGGCAACGCGGTTGACATGGACATCAATGGGAATGAGCAACTGGTCGGGCTGGATGCGCGTCCACAAGCCGAAATCCACCCCCTGGTCGTCCTGCCGCACCATCCAGCGCAGAAACATCAGCAGTCGTTTGCACGACGAATGGCGTGCGGGCGTCGCAATGTGTTTGCGAGTCCGCTCAGGAAAGTAGGGATCGCAGCAAAAGCGGTTATGAAAAGCGATCAGGCCTTCCTCCACTGGTTTGTAAACGGGAGCGTACTGATCGGGCCCCGGGGTGCCGGTAGCCAGGAACGCATCTTCGAGCGAGTCGTACTGCTGGTAGTAGTTGCGAAAAAAATGGAGAAAGTAGAGCGCGTCAGTCGCGTTGAACGTCCGGTGTCTGAACGCCAGAAACCGCTTCAGATCAGTTTCCTGGTGGTTCCGAACGAAGTCGTACGGAGCGCCGTCCATCAGGGTAATCAGTTCACTGGACTTTTTGAGAATGACCGGTCGCTGTCCCCACGCCAGCACGGCCGCCCAGAACCCCATGATTTCAATATCCTGCCGTCGACTGAACTGGTGAGGAATGCTGATCGGGTCGCGGTCAATAAACGAAGGCCGGTTGTACTGATCGGCTTTCTGGTTCAATAACTCGACAACGGCGGGAGAGATAGATGTACGGCTCACAACCAATTTATTTCGCCCGGCCTCCGCTTACCAGCCACGCCATGGCACGGGAGATACCCGAAAAAAAGGCCAGTATGCCTGAAAACAGGAAGGTAAACACGGCGATGAAGGGATACGCCAGCGTGAACATAACGTTGAATACTTTGTAGCCCGGCGTCGCTTTCATTTTTTCTTCGCGTTCGCGGTGCCGCCGGGCAATTCGCTCTGCTTTGGTTTCTTGACTCATAACGTTAGGGAACCAGGTAACTAACCTCCGCTCGAAAACGCCGGTCCTGGGGCGAAAGTTTCTCAAAAGCCCGGGCCGAAAGCTTAATCAGGATTTTATCATTGATACCCGTATCCGGCAGTTTACCAATCACTTTTACCCAGATGCTCTGGTTGTTGAACTCATTTCTGACCTGCACGAGCGTTCCGGCGGGGGCTGTCCGGTGCAGAGCCAGATACTTGTTCGAATCGCTGGCGCCGTCGATGAGTTCGGCCACGCCGTTTTCAGAGATCCGTCGGCCGCGGGTGGGCATGGGTGCATCATTACCGGGCCGGGGCAGCAGAATTTCAGCATCGGCCGGCCGGGGCAGCGGTACGTTCCGAACTTCCTCGGTCGTCGGGCCCGGGGTTTCTTCGGGCCGTTTGGGCGCTGGCCGTTCGGTCCGGGCTACGGGCGTTTCGGTGCGTTCCGGTTCGGTCCTGGGCTCCGGGCGGGAAACCTCCGGACGCGTTACGGTCGTCTTGGCAGGTGTATCGGTGCGGGCAGCCGCGGCCGGATTGGAGGGGCTGGGCATCCGGGACTGGTGCGCTTTTTCGGAAACAATCAGGGCCTGCCCGATCAATACGTTGTCGTTGCTGAGGTCATTCCAGCGCCGGATCTCGGCCTGCGAAACACCGTAGCGAACAGCAAGGCTATAAAGTGTCTGGCCGGGCTCAACCACGTGAATACCCGCTTTGGCGGGGTCCTCGCTTTTCCGGGCTGTTTTTACCGGTTTGGAAGCCGGTTCAGCCTTGACGCTCCGCTCCTTTTCTTTTTCATCCTTCTTTATGGCCTTGTCGATAGCCTTCTTCTCTTTGCGGGAGAGCGAAGCCTCCGCCAGCGGGACACGGATTACCTGGCCATAGCGCACGTTTCCGTTCAGGTTCGGATTGGCCGCTTTGATGGCATCTACCGAACTGCGGTACCGACGTGCGATGGCGTAGAGCGTCTGGCCTTCGTTCACCCGGTGCATGATGAACCGTTTGCCGTCTTTTTTCTCGACACCAATCGAATCCTGTGTACTGACCGGGACGCTGAACCAGACTCGACCCGGCTCAGCCACACCGCGCAGCGCAGCAACGCTCAACAACAGGGCAAGGGCGATAAGGCAGGGGATACGTTTCATGGAGTAGAGCAACAGATCGACTTTTTCGAGTGTACAGGCATTTGACGTAAAAATAACGTAAAATCCGGCGGCTTTTCGTAGAAAACGGTCGGTTATCGGCTTTTCGTTTATTTTACGCGCCGGGCCATACCGGGTTTGCTGCCGCTTAGCGGTCTGCACCGCTGTTAAAAACTGTTAATTCTGAACCACCCGAACACAACCGGGCGTTTGAAGTTTAATCTCAGTGAGATAGTTATCTGATCGGTATGATTGGTTGGGTGACTCAATAATCTGTTCAAACTAGACAACTTATGCAAAACTACGCGATACTGTGGGCCGACGACGAGATTGACCTGCTAAAGCCACACATCCTGTTTCTGAAAGGAAAAGGCTACGACGTAACGCCCGTAAACAGCGGAGCCGATGCGATCGAAAAGGTTGAGCAGGAAAAATACGACGTCGTTTTTCTCGACGAAATGATGCCCGGTATGACGGGGCTCGAAACGCTCTCGCAGATCAAGCAGATGCGCCCGAACCTGCCGGTTGTTATGATCACCAAAAGCGAAGAGGAGCATATCATGGAAGAGGCCATCGGCTCGAAAATTGCCGATTATCTCATCAAGCCTCTCAATCCCAACCAGATTCTGCTGTCGGTTAAGAAGATCCTGGACAACAAACGCCTGGTGACCGAACGTACGAACATCGGCTATCAGCAGGACTTCCGGAACATTTCCATGCAATACAATGACCGTATTGATTTTGAAGAGTGGGCCGAGATTTACAAGAAGCTGATCTACTGGGAGCTGGAACTCGATGGGGCACAGGACCGGAGCATGTCGGAAGTATTGAATATGCAGAAAAGCGAAGCCAACGCTAACTTCTGTAAGTTCGTGATGGACAACTACGAAGACTGGCTCAACGATACAAAGGCCGACCACCCGCTCATGTCGCACCAGCTCATGCGCAAGAAGGTGTTTCCGCTGCTGGATCAGAATTCACCCCTGTTTTTCATTCTGATCGACAACCTGCGCTACGACCAGTGGAAGGTGATCGAGCCATTGCTGACCGAATTCTTTACGGTTGAGGAGGAATCATCGTACTACTCGATTCTGCCCACTACGACTGGTTTTGCCCGAAACGCCATTTTCTCGGGTATGATGCCCAGCGAAATGGAGAAACGCCACCCGGATCTGTGGGTCAACGACGATAATGACGAAGAAGGGCTGAACAACCATGAAGACGAATTCCTGCGTCGCCAGCTGGAACAGAGCCGACTGAATATCAAGTCCTCGTACCACAAAATCCTGAATATCAATCAGGGTAAGTCGCTGGTCGATAACTTCAACAACCTGTTGCAGAACCAGCTTAACGTCATTGTCTACAACTTTGTCGACATGCTGTCGCACGCCCGGACCGACATGGCCATGATCAAGGAGCTGGCCCCGGATGAGTCGGCATACCGGTCCATCACGCGGTCGTGGTTCCAGCATTCACCGCTGCTCGAACTGCTTCGTAAGATTGCCGACAAAAACGGCCGTCTGATCATCACTACCGATCACGGTATGATCCGCGTGCAGAAACCGGCCAAGATTGTCGGCTACCGGGAAACCAACACGAACCTGCGCTATAAGCAGGGGAAAAACCTGGGTTTTGAGGAGAATCACTTGTTCGTAGGCCGTAAGCCGGAGCGGTTTTTCCTGCCGAAGCCGCACGTATCGACAGCCTATGTATTTACGCTGGAAGATTATTTCTTTGCCTATCCCAACAACTATAACTACTACGTGAACCACTACCGCAATACGTTTCAGCACGGGGGCGTATCGCTGGAAGAGATGGTCATCCCGTTCGCCTACCTGCGGGCGAAGGCTTAAAAGAGGGAGTAAGGGGAGGAGGGAGAAAAGGGAACAGAGTAGAACCCATTTCTCCTTTCCTCTTTTCTCCTTTAATCTTATCCCTTCAGTTCCACTACCTGCCCGTCCTGGCAGCGTAGGACACGGGCGGGGTATTTGTTCAGGAGGTCGTAGTTGTGAGTTGCCATGAGGATGGCGGTACCGGCGTTGTTGATGGCCTGAAACACTTTCATAATTTGGTCAGAAACGGCCGGGTCGAGGTTCCCGGTCGGTTCGTCGGCGAGCAAAATCAGCGGCTCGTTCAGCATGGCCCGGGCAATAACGACCCGTTGCTGTTCACCCCCCGATAGCTGGTGCGGCATCTTCTTCTGAGCCGTTCCCAGCCCCACCTGCATCAGCACGTCGGCCATGCGGGCGTTCATTTTGTTTTTGTCCGTCCAGCCCGTTGCTTTCAGCACAAACTTCAAATTTTCCTCGACGTTGCGATCAAAAAACAACTGAAAGTCCTGAAACACAATGCCGATTTTTCGGCGAAGGAACGGTATATCGCGCGGTTTGATCTGGTCCAGCGCAAACCCTGCAATGTGTCCCTTGCCGTTCTGAAGCCACAAATCGGCGTACAGGGTCTTCAGCAGCGACGATTTGCCGCTGCCCGTTCGGCCAATCAGGTACACAAAATCACCTTTGTCAATCTGGAACGATACATCCCCCAGCACCAGCTTTTGGCCCTGGTAGATGTCAGCATGATCGAGGGTAAGTACGGGTTCGCTGGAAAACATGCAGTAAAAAAGAAGTAGTAGGCCGGCGCGTTGATAGGCGGGTAAGTCAGTCAGACCGGATTTTGGTCGACTACAGACCTACCAGCTTATTAACGCGCCGGCCGGGTATTTTTATTTCGCCGGAACACCAGCCTTCTGATGGTCGGCCAGGAATTTAGCCAGACCACTGTCGGTCAGCGGGTGATTCAGCAGGGCTTTGATAACGCTCAGGGGAGCCGTCATAACGTCGGCACCCATTTCAGCGCACTGGATGATGTGCATCGGGTGACGAACAGAAGCCGCCAGTACTTCGGTCGTGTAGCCGTAGTTAGTGAAAATCGTAACGATCTGCTCGATCAGCGCCATACCGTCCGTTGAGATGTCGTCCAGACGGCCAACGAACGGCGATACATACGTAGCACCAGCCTTAGCCGCCAGCAGCGCCTGGCCAGCCGAGAAAATCAGCGTGCAGTTGGTGCGGATGCCTTTCTCGGTGAAGTATTTGATTGCCTTAACGCCGTCTTTGATCATCGGCACTTTCACGACAATATTTTCGTTCAGCTCGGCCAGTTCTTCGCCTTCCCGAATGATTTCGTCGAAGGTAGTGCTGATTACTTCGGCGCTTACGTCACCTTCAACAATCTCACAGATTTGCTTGTAGTGAGCGATGATGTTGTCTTTGCCCGTAATGCCTTCTTTGGCCATCAGCGACGGGTTCGTCGTTACGCCATCGAGGATGCCCATGTCCTGAGCCTCGCGAATGTCGGCCAGGTTGGCCGTGTCAATGAAAAATTTCATGATGATTCCTTGTGATTTGGTCGTAAGTTAATACGTTGGCAGGTTTGCTGGGGTATTGGCTTACCAACGTGCAAACTTACTAACTTAAATGGTATGTGTCCCGTCCATTAATCGGCAGACGTGAATTTGCGTGTCTTTTCCGGTTCTGGCTTTGTATTGCTGCGTTATAACCTGCGTAAAATTATCCAGCGACTCTTCCCGCACCAGGTTAATGGTGCAGCCGCCGAAGCCGCCCCCCATCATCCGTGCGCCCAGCACACCCGGTTGCTCACGGGCAATATCGACCAGTGTATCGAGTTCAGGGCAACTGACTTCATACCACTGGCTTAGTCCTTCGTGGGAGCCATACATGCGCTGACCGAACGCGTCGAGGTCGCCCGCCTGCAGGTCGGCGTACCCATCCAGCAAACGCTGGTTCTCCTGCACTACATAGGCGCACCGGCGGTAGATCAGCGGCTCGGTATCTTTCACATACTCGTCGAGCATGGCCATCGTTACGTCGCGCAGGCTGTTGATGGCCGGGTAATACAGTTTCAGCATCTGCACGCCTTTTTCGCATTCGGCCCGGCGCGTATTGTATTCCGACGAGGCCAGTGAGTGTTTTACCTGCGAATCGCAGAGCACCACCCGGAAGCCTTCCATCCGCAGCGGGGCGTACTGGTAATCCAGCGACCGGCAGTCAAGCTTAATCACGTGGTCGGCTTTGCCCATCATGCTGGCAAACATATCCATGATGCCCACTTTCACCCCGACGAAGTCGTGCTCAGCCCGCTGCGACAGCCGGACGAGATCGAGCCGGTCCAGTCCCAGGCCGAACAGTTCGTTGATGCCAAAGCCAATGGCATTTTCCAGAGCGGCCGACGACGACAGTCCGGCGCCCATCGGTATGGTTCCGGCAAAAACACAGTTTACCCCCCGGAGTGCATGCCCTGCCCGTTGAAACTGTGCCAGCACACCCAGCAGGTAATCGGCCCAGGTTTTCGTGCGGTCCAGAGACTGAAGCGACCCCTGGAATGTTTTATTAATGTCATGGGCTACAAAATGTAGTTCGTCGTCGTCCCGCGAACCAATGGCCAGGTAGATGGCTTTATCGATAGCAGCGGGTAGTACGAATCCCTGATTGTAGTCGGTGTGCTCACCAATGAGGTTGACCCGGCCGGGGGAACAGATGAGAAGTGGTTTGGAATGAAATTTCTGCTGAAACGTAGCGTCGAGCGACTCAGGTAGCTCCATACGGGCGAGGAATAGAAACTCCGGAAATGACAGGATACAAAAAAAGGCAAATCAATGTCTCACCGCTACGACCACCTACCCTTGCTTCGGTCAAGACCTGGGGGATTCAGCGGGAGCTGGTAGCACCGATTTGCCACTGCAATATTACGCAGATTTTACCGAAACGTAAAGGGGTAACGGCTACTTTTGTGAAGAATTGATGTACTGAGTATGATTGGAAATATTTTCTTGCTAAGCAGAAACCCAGCCGGACTGTGCGTACTGGGTTGGTTTCTACTGGTTTTACCGATGGCCTGCACGTCGTCGGATACGTATGTGGAGCAGGGCCGCAACCTGATGAAAGACGGTAAGTTCCGGGAGGCTGTGCAGGTATTGAACCAGGCTATTGAAGCCGACGCCGACAATGCCGAAGCGTTTAACTCCCGCGGAGTGGCTTACTTTGAACTGAAAGATTACACGAACGCGGCCCAGGACTACGATCAGGCCATTAAACTGCAACCGAATTCGTACCGGCCCTACTACAACCGGGCGCTGTTGAAAGTGGCCCAGAATAACTTCGCTGATGCCTTGAAGGATTATTCGGATGCTATTCGGCTATTGCCCGACACCAGCAGGCAGGCCGGGGCTGATGTGTACCTGAACCGTGGGCAGTTGTTTGCCGCCCAAGGTCAGATACAGCCGGCCTTAAATGATTTTTCCCAGGCCATTACGTTGAATCCGCAGAATGCCCAGGCACTTTACAACCGGGGTAATCTGCGCTACCAGCAGAAAGATCTGACCGGGGCCACTGTTGACTTCGAACAGGCGGTGAAGGCAGATCCAAAATTTGGGAAGGCTTTTTATGCCCTGGGGCTCGCCCAGATTCTGCAGGAACGACGGGATGAGGGATGCCTGAGTCTGAAACAGGCGCAGACATTAGGCTATGCCGACGCCGTTGCGGCTGTTACAAGTTATTGTCAATGAACCCTGTCGGTTCCGAAACCAAGGTTTTGTTACCGACTAAGCCCATGCTTACCATGCGTAAAATTCTGTCGCTTATTTTCGCTCTGCTGTTTCTGCTGTTCGCTGCGTTTCAATACAATGACCCCGACCCTGAAATATGGGTTCCGATCTACGGATTTGCGGCCGTAGCTTGTTTCATGGCGTTTGCCGGGGTAGGGCGTCCGTGGTTTTTCGGACTGATGACGCTAATCTACCTTGTTGCTGCGTACTACCAGTGGCCGCCGGTGTTTGAAGGGTTTCTGCTGGATGAGATGGGCATGAAAACCGTTAACATCGAACTGGCCCGCGAAGCCGGGGGATTGGGTATCTGCGCGGCTGTTATGCTGGTACTGGCCTTTTTAACGCGACCAACTTATGAAACTCGTTGAATGCCCCCGCGATGCGATGCAGGGGTTGAGCCATTTCGTACCAACCGACCTGAAAATCCGGTACCTCAACAGCCTCCTGCGTGTCGGGTTTGATACGCTTGATTTCGGCAGTTTTGTGTCGCCGAAAGCGATTCCGCAGCTGCGCGATACGGCTGAAGTACTGACCAGGCTTGATCTGGCTACTACACAAACCAGACTGCTGGCTATTGTTGCCAACCAGCGGGGAGCTGAAGAGGCCACCGGCCACGAGGCCATTCGGTACTTGGGCTTCCCGCTGTCGGTGTCGGAAACGTTTCAGCAGCGGAACACCAACAAGTCAATTGCCGCGGCCTTCGACGACGTAGCGGCTATGCAGGACCTATGCACCCGGACCGGTAAGGAACTGGTTGTGTATCTGTCCATGGGCTTTGGAAATCCGTACGGTGATCCGTATAGTCCCGAGGTAGTGGGCGAGTTTACGGAACGGCTTGTCGGGCTGGGCGTTGGTATCATTGCTCCGTCCGATACGGTTGGCAGTTCGACCCCTGCCCAGATTGAAGCCCTTTTCGGACACCTGCTTCGGCAGTTTCCCAAGGTTGAATTTGGGGCACATTTGCACGCCCGGCCCGGCGAGGCACCCCAAAAAGTTAAAGCCGCCGTTCGGGCCGGTGTCCGGCGCATCGACGGCGCTTTACGCGGGTTCGGTGGCTGCCCGATGGCGGCCGATCAGCTGACGGGTAACCTGCCGACCGAAGAGATTGTACAGGCGCTCGCCGACGAAGGGGTATCGGTTCCGTTGAACAAAGCCGCCTGGCAGGAAGCTATGACGCTTTCGGCAGCGGTCTTTGCGTAGTACAGACTTCCGGTAGCGTACCGAGGTTTTGCCTTACATGAACATGGCCTGAATCTCTTCCTTCACAGCCCGGAGCGCATCGGCAGTGGGTTGTTTATCTTTCTGGATGATGCGCTCGAAAACGCGTTTGGAGAGCTCCAGCGCAGGTGCGTCGGGTCTGGTATCGCCTGATGCCTGATTGATGAGTGTCATTACGTCGTTCATGGCGGCCTGAATCTGGTCCCATACCGCCTGGCTCATATACACCTGCTGCGACAGATTGTGGTTATATTCATCCCGTATTTCCTGGAGCAGCCGTTGCTGAAATTCCAGAACCGACGTAGCGCTGCCGCTCAGCCGTAACAATAAATTGTTGGGGCTGATGCGTTCTAAAAACAGGACCATGCGTTCGTAGGCCTGTAGGCGAATCGGAACCACGGTTTGAGTGTAGTGATTCTTGACTTCAAAGCGGTGGCGGTCGGCATCGCGTTCAAGGAGCAGCTTAACGGTCAGATACATTCCGTAGAGCACCAGACCAGCCGGCACAATTAACTTCAGAAAATCGCCAAGTAATTCCATTAGATAGTGACAACGAGGTTTGTTAAAATTTAGGTAACTTTGAAAATAGCGTCCGGCGTCGAAACAGGGGTTTAATCACTCGTTGCGATCAGGCCGGAGGTTCAGTTATGACATCACTTGATAATCCGATATACCTCCGCCCCGAAGCGCGGCAACAAGTAGTCGACACGTTGCGAGCCAACAAAATACCTGCCGAATACGGCCTGAGGGTCGGTATTCGTGGAGGGGGATGCGGCTCGTCCTGGTTGCTGGGCTTTGATCTGCCCGGTTCCACCGACGAGGTATATAACGTCGAAGGGGTCCGCATCATTATTGATCGAAAGCATCTGCTCTACGTGCTGGGTGTCGAAATTGGCTACGAAACCAGCGAAGACGCCCGCGGCTTTACCGTTGATAAGCCCGTGCCCGCTCAGTAACAGCAACTTACCCCGTACATAACGTCTGAGTTTACCCGTTTTCGGCTGAAGAACGTTTTGGCTGTGCTGCAAAAAAAACAACAGACCAGCGTTTTGGCATGATTTTAGGTCCGTGTACTCTTGACCAAACCCACCCTGGGGACTGTGAAGCGAATCGAACGACATATTTTCCTGTGGCTGGCCGCCCTGGCTCTGGGCCTGTCGGTGCTGTGTTACCTGCTGCTCGAACGACACGCACCCGGCGCAACCGACGAGCAGTACGTCCTGTCGGTACAGCAGCGGGTGAAGGAGGAGCTCAGTGTCAGCAAACAGGAACTGGACGCTGTTGCCGACCGGCTTAAGGAAGTCGTTACGCCCACGTTTGCCGAGCTTAATCTGCCGACCCGGTATCCGTACTACATCTTCTACCATAATGCCGATGTGCTGAAAGAACCGGAACTGTTGTTCTGGTCTGACTACCGATTTATTCCCGAGTACGCGCGAATTGCGTCCGTTTCGCTGCCGCAACTGGTTAATTTTGAACAGGGCAACTACATTGTCAGCCATAAGCGGGTAACGTCCGGCCGCGATTCGCTGGATATCTACTCGCTGATCAACGTGTACCGGTACTACCGGAATACAAACACGTATCTCCAGTCGGGCTACAATCCGGAGTTGTTTGCACTCGATCCGCAGACGGTCACGACGGATAAAAGGGAGCTAAGCCAGGCGATTTACGACAACAACTCGGCTTTCCTGTTTTCGGTGGTGCCCCCCAAAGTAGACGCCTACCGGAATCATTCCACGCCGGTCAATACGGTCATTCTGGCGACATTAAGCGTTATTTTCCTGGGGCTGTATGTGGTGCAGACGATGGTTCGGCTGAAACGACGCCGGTCCTACGAAGTCGGCTTTCTCTGGCTGGCGGGCTATCTGCTGATTCTGCGGGCCGTGATGCTCTATTTCGGGGTGCCGTTTCTGTTTGCAGAATGGGATCTGTTCAACCCAAAATACTACGCATCGTCGGTGCTGGTACCATCGCTGGGCGACCTGTTGCTGAACGCCCTCGTGGTGGCCATACTGGCCTTTTACTGGGTCAATAACTACTACCGCTCCCGGATCTATACGCTGATGCTCCAGTTGCCAGCCGGGATTAAAACAATCCTGTCGATTATTCTGGTGGTGCTCAGCTACGTTGTTTTTTACGCGTGCTACACGGAACTGAACAACATCTATGAAAAGTCGCAGTTTACCCTCGACATTACGCTTAGCATCCGGTTTTCGATGCTGAAACTGGCCTGCCTGATTGTGTTCATTACGGTCTCGTTCATCTATTTTCTTTTCATTCACCTGCTGGCCAGTTTCTTTCTGCGGTACAATCGGAAGCGGTCGGCGGGGCTGACCTGGTTTGGGATCGGAACCGGGCTGGCGGCCGTCGGGTGGTTTATTCTGGATCTGCCACTGGAGCCAATTCTGCTGGTCAACGGGCTGTATTTTCTTGTTATCTACCTCGCGCAGTTTCCCCGTGTATTGTACACGTTCCGTTACAAAACCTCAGTCTATCTGTTTTCGGGCGCATTTGTGTGTGCGCTTACTACGGCTTACGTCGTCTATAAACAGGAGGTGCACAAGCAGCTGGTTGGTGTGCGTGAGTTTGGTACGCAACTTCTGGCGGAGAACGATGAGTTCGGCGAGTTTTTGCTCAATAAGGCGCTGGAGTCCATTGGTCGGGACGCAGAGATTGCCCGGGCGCTGCGTAACGATACGCTGCTGGTACGCGAACGGATTCAGCAACGGGTCAAAAGTATCTACCTCGACAAGTATTTCGATAAATACGACATCGACGTAGCGTCGTACGATGCCATCGGGCGATCACTCGACATCAGCCAGCTCGGGGCCAGGCTTGATAACCTGACGAGCCGGTACCAGCAACCCAGTTATAAGACGGCCTATCCGGGTATTTATTTTATCAATGAGGTAGGCAACCAGTTCATTAAACAATACGTGGGGGTTGTGGCAATTCGCCAGCAAACCGCCACGGGGGCCGATACCATCGGTCACGTGGTGCTTGATCTGAAACTCCGCAACGAACGGCCTAAAAGTGTGTATCCGGAACTGCTCGTAGACACTAAGTTTATGCAGCGGCCCGAAACGCAGGAGTACAGTTACGCCATTTACAACAGCCAGCACCGGCTGTTGTACAGTACGGGCAGCTATAATTATGAGCGGAAGCTGCCGGCCTCGTTTCTGGTTAATCCGGAGTTGTATAACGATGGGCTGATCGGCAACGGCTACCGGCATGTCGGGCAGCGGGGCGTCAACGGGCGAGTGGTCGTAGTGTCGTCGGAGGCCTACCCGTTAAAGAATATTTTCTCCAACTTCTCGTTCCTGTTTCTGCTGCTGGTGCTGACCGTACTAACGGTCATTGTAGCCTATGCCATTAACTATGGCCTGTCGCAGTTCAGTATCAACTACTCGACCCGTATCCAGATTCTGCTCAACATGGCTTTCTTTCTGCCGTTGCTGCTGGTGATTGTCAGTATTCTCAGTGTAATCAGCGCCAACTACATTACCAACCAGGAAAACGCCTACATCAGCAACACCCGCAACGTAGCCGCCAATTTTCTGGCGTATCTGGATGAACACCTGCAAGGGCGTCGCAGTAAAGCGTCCATGGAGGAGGAACTGCGAAAGATTGCCCGCGATGCCGACATCGACATCAACCTTTTCGACACCAAAGGTCGGCTGTACGCATCGACCCGGCCGCTGATGTACGAGAGCGGTCACCTGTCAAAATTCATCAATCCGGAAGCTTATATTCACGTTATTGAGGATAAAGAGAATCAGAAACTGCTGAACGAATCGCTGGGTAATAAGCAGTACCGCACGGCCTATACCGGCATAAAATCCTACGACGGGCGGCTGCTGGGCGTACTGAGCGTACCTTATTTCTACGCCCGGCCGGAGCTGGACCGGCAGATTATTGAAGTCATAGCGTCGGCACTCAGCATCTTTACCGGGTTATTTCTGTTCTTCCTGATCCTGTCGTATCTGGCGTCGAATGTGCTGACCAAACCCCTGAAGCTGCTGACACAAAAAATTCGCAAGACGAACCTCGACCGGCCAAACGAGCCGCTGCCCTGGCGGTCGGACGATGAAATTGGCTTGCTGATCCGGGAGTACAACCGAATGCTGGTTAAGCTGGAGGAAAGCAAACTCGAACTGGCACAGAATGAGAAGCAGTCGGCCTGGCGCGAGATGGCCAAGCAGGTAGCGCACGAAATCAAGAACCCGCTGACGCCTATGAAGCTGACCCTTCAGCATTTGCAGCGAACGTTCCCGGGGCCTAATTCGTCGGATGGCGTCGGGGGCGATGCGGCTACACGCCGGGTTATTCACCGGACCTTTGATTCGCTCCTCGACCAGATCGATAACCTGAGCGATATTGCGACGTCGTTTTCTGATTTCGCCAAGATGCCAATGCCAAAGAGCGAAATCTTTGAAGTTACGGGCGTGCTCAACAAAGCGGCTGATCTTTACGCCGACGATAACCGAATTTCGCTCCGGCGGCAGATTGAGCCGGGGCCGGTGATGGTTACGGGCGACCGGCAGCTGATGGGCCGTATTGTCACCAACCTGTTGATCAACGCTATCCAGTCCGTTCCCGCCGACCGCAAGCCCGTAATTGATCTGAAGCTTTACAGCGACGACGACAACGTCCATATCGAGATTCACGATAATGGCGTAGGGATACCGGAGGCCATCCGGGCCAAAGTATTCCTGCCAAATTTCAGCACGAAGCGCGGAGGGTCTGGATTGGGTCTGGCCATTGCCAAGCGGGGGGTTGAACATGCCGGCGGAAGCATCTGGTTCGAAACGACTGAGGGCGTAGGTACGTCGTTCTTTCTGTCGATGCCGCTGGCCAATATGTCGATGGTACTGAGCGGACAGCGAACCGTTGGCACCGGCTCCTGATTCAGGATGATGCACAAAAAAAGCCGCTCAGAACGAATCCAAGCGGCAAGGTCGTAAAGGTCCGATAGGTGGTTTTTAGGCCATATCGTCGTCGATCGTTACGTGTTTCCAGTTTTCACCGGACCGAATGCGGTTTAGTTGGGTGTGCGTAATGCCAAATTGCTTGGCAATCATCTTTAACCGATTCTTGTCGTTACGTAGTAGTTTCTTGATGATCTTCACCTTGCTTTCCGTAAGCTTGTAGTTACGGGTGCGCCGGGGAGTGGCCCGATTTTTCAAATTCGGATTTTCCCGGTTGTGATCAATCATTTCGTCCTTTGTAACCCACCGCAGGTTCTGATAGTGGTTATTTTGCTTATCGTGATCAAGATGGATCACGAACGTTTGTTCGGGCACTCCGCGTTCAACGAAATGCTCGGCTACTAATTTGTGCACGTAGCGGTTAAATGTCTTTCCTCCCGAACGAATGTTCAGCGACCGATACCCTTGAATAACGGACCCTTTAATGACCGTACCCTCTGCACCAGCCTGGAAACTACGTACCCGCCCATAATTCGACACGTCATAGCGAGGTGGGTTCTCAACGCCGTCGAAGACGATTGGCACCCACTTCTCGTTCCAGAAACTTTGGCTTTTCTTGTCGCTCATTACTGGTTGTGGTTGTGTGCCCCGGTACAGTATAGCACCGAATGATTGTCTAACTATTGTTTAACAAATGTAAAACAAAAAAGTTAATTAACTTTTAATAAAAAATAACTGATTGTCAGTAGTTTTTGAAGATCAGGCAACGTATATACCTGCATGCTTCATACGTTAATTTTTCAAAAAGCGATGAAAAATAATCAAAGATTAGACAAGTTCAATAGGTTTTAAACCAGATTGGTCGTCTATACGTTGATGACGTACAGAAGCTGTGGTCAGGAATGACCGCACAAAAGCACGCATACGGAATGAAAAAAACAGTAGTGATAGGAGCCAGCGAAAACCCGGATCGTTACGCCAACCGGGCGGCACGTAGTCTGCTTGGGTATGGCCACGAGGTAGAGCTGGTTGGTTTACGGGCCGGGCAGATTCAGGGACTACCCATCCAGACGGGCCAGCCTCCGCTGAACGATGTTGATACGGTGACTTTATATGTCGGGCCTCGCAACCAGCAAGGTCTGGGTGAATACCTCAAGCAACTGAAACCCCGCCGGGTTATTTTCAACCCCGGCACCGAGAATCCCGAACTGGAGCACGACCTTCAGCAGGCCGGCATCGAACCCATCGAGGCCTGCACGCTCGTGATGCTGTCCATCGGGACGTATTGAGGAAAAGAGGAGGAAAGGAGAAAGGGAGGAGAGAAAGAAAGGATTTTCTGCTCTCCTCCCTTTCTCCTTTCCTACCACTTTATCAATGCGGAGGCCCAGGTAAAGCCGCTGCCGAAAGCGGCCAGACAGACTAAGTCGCCGGGTTTGATACGGCCCTGCTCAAACGCTTCGGTCATGGCAATAGGAATGGAAGCCGCGGTCGTATTGCCGTAGTACTGAATGTTGTTGAACACTTTTTCTTCCGGCAGATTCATCTGCTGTCGTACGTACTCCGAGATGCGGATGTTAGCCTGGTGGGGCACCAGCAGCGCCAGATCGTCGGGTTGGTAGCCATTGGCGTTCAGGCTTTCGTTGATGACTTCCATGAACCGCACCACGGCGTGTTTGAACACAGCGTTGCCGTTCATCGTCACGTTGTAATCGCCCTGAGCAAGGGTATCTTCCGAAATCCACCGGCCGTCGCGGCTGCTGCCGGGGTCTTTTACGTACAGATCTTCGGCGTAGCGTCCGTCGGCGTGCAGGTGAGTCGACAGCACACGGTGCTCGGGATCGGTAGTGGCCTGCAATACGGCGGCACCGGCACCATCGCCGAAAATAACGGCTACATTACGGCCTTCGGTACTTTTGTTGAGCAGCGATGACTGCACTTCCGAACCCACCACCAGAATGGTGCGGTACATGCCGGTTTTAATGAACTGGTCGGCGATGGACAGCGCGTAAACAAACCCAGAGCACTGGTTGCGGATGTCGATAACACCGATCCCTTCGAGCCCCAGTTCACGCTGCATCAGAAATGCCGAGCCGGGGAAATAATAATCGGGTGTGATGGTGGCGTAAACAATGAGGTCGACCTGACCGGCGTCTACACCCGCCCGTTCGAGGGCCATACGCGATGCTGCGGAGGCCATACTGGCGTTCGTATCCTTGCCGTAGGTAAAAAAGCGCCGTTGCTGAATGCCGGTCCGTTCCCGAATCCAGGTGTCGGAGGTTTCCATATACTGGGTAAGGTCGTCGTTGGTGACGACGGTTTCGGGTACGTAGAAGCCCAGCCCAGTAATGGCTGAATAGATTTTCTCCATTGGATGAAGTCAAAACAGTCGGCAAAATAGCACTTTTTTCGGCTGGTTTTGTATAACTCACGTCGACTGTCCTGCGAACAATAAAAAAAGACAATCAGGCCGTGTGCAGTGAAAATGCGTATTCCTCCATGATGAGGTTCGCCAGCAACTGACGGCAGGCCGAATCGACCGTTTCGCGGGCCTGGGCTTCGCTGTCGGCTTCTACCTCCAGCCGGATGTGCTTGCCGATCCGAACGTTATCGATCGTGTCCATGTGAAGGTTATGCAAGCCAAGTTTAACGGCCTTACCCTGCGGGTCCAGAATCTCTTTCTGGGGCATGATGTCAATTTCAGCGATGTATTTCATGAGGTGAAAAGCGAAAGAGAGAATGGGTGAAAGAGCGAATAGTAACCGTTACCATCATTCTCGCACTCGTTCGCTCTTTCGTTCATTAAATATGACAGAAAATATGATGTACAATATTACGATCAGCGGAATGGCTGCGTACTGCAAAAATAGCAGGAGCAGCACTGACACAATCAAAAAAATGTATTTTACCTGATTGTCGCGCCAGCCAAACGACTTGAATTTAAAGGCCAGCAGGGGTAATTCGGCTACGAGCAGAAACGAAAATCCCACGATCATGCCCAAGATAATGTCGTTTTTCCAGTAGGCATCCAGGGTCGGCTGGTAGCGGCTCATCAGCGGAAACGCGGCTATAAAGATCGAGTTGGCCGGGGTGGGAACGCCAATAAACTGGTCGGACTGACGGGTGTCGATGTTGAAGTTAGCCAGCCGAAGCGCCGACAGCACAGCGATCAGAAAAGCCAGGTAGGAGATGCTGCCCAGCCCTTCGAACCACATCAGTTGAAAGACGATTGTAGCGGGCAGCACACCAAACGTAACGACGTCGGCCAGTGAGTCGAGTTCTTTGCCGAACGGCCCCGATACGTTCAGCATACGGGCTACGAACCCATCGCCGAAATCGAGCGCTCCGGCCAGCAGAATCAGCCAGGCTGCTACGTCGAGGTAGCCACGCATGGCCATAACCAGACCGATGCAACCGCAGAGCAGGTTGCCGCAGGTCATGGCGTTGGGCAGGTGTTTGAGCAGTGATCTCATGCCCGCACAAACGGGTTCGTCTGTTTCTCGCGTCCGATGGTAGTTGGTTCCATATGGCCGGGGTAAACCGTGTAATCGTCGGGAAGGGTATACAACTGGGTCCGGATGCTGTTCATCAGGTCGGTGTGATTTGAATAAGGAAAATCCGTTCGGCCGACGCTGCCCTGAAACAAAGTGTCGCCACCAATCACGTACCGCTCGGCGTGGTTGATAAACGCAACGTGGCCGGGCGCGTGGCCGGGTACAAAAACTACATCCAGGGTTATGTTCCCGAACGTAAACTGATCGCCGGCCTTTATGAACGCGTCAACGTCGGTCGGTTCATAACCCCGCAGACCGTAGAGCGTGCAGCGCGTCGGTACGTCGTTATAAATGACCATATCCTGCTCGTGTAGGTAAAGCTTGACACCGTACTTACGCTTCACGTAGGCGCAGCCGAACACATGGTCGAGGTGCGCATGGGTGAGCAGCAGGTATTTGACCGTTAGTTTTCGCTCGTCGATGAAGCGGCTCAGCGTTTCTTTTTCGGACTGATCGTAGCAGCCGGGATCGATCACAACGGCTTCACCGGTTGTATCGTCGGCTACTACGTAGGTGTTTTCGCTGAACGGAGAAAATTCGAAGACCTGGATCATTGTCACAAAAGTAGAAACACCGTCGGTTTTTTGTGTAGATCGGGCGTCTGACTTTTCCAGTCACGAATCGTCAGCGTTCGAACAAAAGCGTCGGGGGCCGTCAGGTTGCAGGCTACGCACAGGCGCGTGTCGGGCTGGCAATTGGCCAGTATATCGGCAAACAGGGCGTTGTTGCGGTAGGGCGTTTCCATGAAAATCTGGGTTTGCCGTCGCTGATGCGCTTCTTTGTCGAGGAACCTGAGCGCCCGCGACCGGTCGTGCCGGTCGATGGGCAGGTAGCCATGAAACACGAACGACTGACCACTCAGCCCCGACGCCATCAGGGCCAGCAGAATTGACGAGGGCCCGACGAGCGGCATCACTGACCACCCCAGTTTATGAGCAATAGCCACCGCTACGGCTCCCGGATCGGCCACACCCGGGCAACCGGCTTCGGACAAAACGCCCGCGTTACGCTGCTGCTTGGCCAGTTCCTGCAACTGCTGCCGGGTTTCGGCTTCCGGCGTATCCTTATCCAGGTCGTAAAAGAGCGTTTCGTCAATTACGCGGCCGGTTTTCAGACCGCTGATGAAGCGCCGGGCCGTTCGGAGGTTCTCGACGAAGTAGGCATCGGTCTGGCTGATCACCTCCCTGACCTGGGCGGGTAATACCTGTTCGGCCGTGTCGTCGGCGAGGGTAGTAGGAATTAGATAGAGCGTCGGCATAGGATGTAAACGCAGAGAAGCAGAGATAACGCAGAGCGCGCAAAGTAACTCTGTGTGCTCTGCGTTATCTCTGCTTCTCTGCGTTTAAGAAATGAATTTCATCAGTGCATCTACAAATTCATCCGGCTTTTCGGCCTGTACCCAGTGTCCGGCGTCTTCGATGGTTTCCACAACAACGTTAGGGAAGATTCGCCGGATGGTTGGAATGTCCTCATCCAGGATGTACGGCGATTTCCGGCCACGGATAAACAGCGTCGGCGCTTCAACGATCTGAGGATTTGTCAGTTCTTCACCGATGCCATGCAGTTCACGCTCGATAACCGGCAGGTTCAATCGCCAGTCGAATTGTCCCTGCTGATTGCGGTACAGGTTTTTCAGCAAAAACTGACGAACAGGCAGCGAGGGCTCGTACTGACTCAGAACGGCATCGGCATCGTTTCGGCTGGTGATACCCAGCAAGTCGATGGCTTTCAAGCCCCGGACGAGTTCGGCATGATGGACCGGATAGAATTTAGGGGCAATATCGACCACAACCAGTTTCTGAAACGTACCGGGATACAGCATAGCGTACTGCATCACCGTTTTTCCCCCCATGGAATGGCCAATTAGAATGGGCTGCTCAATGGCATGATCCGTAATGAATTCGCGCAGATCGTCGGCCATGTGCAGGTAACTGAAATCATCGCTATGGGGCGACTGACCGTGGTTACGCTGATCGAGCATGAAAACACGGTATCCCTGAGCCGCTATGGTTTTGCTGACGGTCAGCCAGTTGTCTGAGGAACCAAAAACGCCGTGAAGGATAAGAATAGCAGGGCCGGTGTCGCCGACCAGACGGTGGTAAAGTTTCATTTTTGTTTAACCGCAAAGACGCAGGGAATGCGCAAAGGTCGCCGAGTTTTTTTGCGTTCGCAGCATCCCCTTCGCACCCTCTGTATTGACTATCAATTTACATACACTACTCTGTCGCGTTTTGCGACCAGTTCGCCGAAGGGTTGCAGGGATAAGTCGTTTTCGACCGCGACGCGCTCAAATTCGGTCGTACTGGCTGGATCGACAGCGATGAGCAGACCACCCGATGTCTGCGGGTCGGCGAGCACGTACCGCTGGGTTTCGGTCAGTTCGGCAATTTTATGCCCGTAGCTGTCCCAATTCCGGACCGTACCGCCGGGGAAGCTTTTCTGTGCCAGATAGTCCTCTATGACCGGCAGTTTGGGAACGGCGTCAAAGTCGATGACGGCGCTAAGGCCGCTGCCCTCAGCCATTTCGGTCAGGTGGCCCAGCAGCCCAAAACCCGTTACGTCGGTCAGGGCCCTGACGTAGGGCAGGCGACCGAGTACCGCGCCGAAGCTGTTGAGCCGGGCCATCTGCGCCGGGGCCAGATCAGCGTGTTCGGGCTTCAGAATCCCTTTTTTCTGCGCGGTGGTCAGGATACCAACACCGAGCGGCTTGGTCAGATAAAGCTGACAGCCTTCGGTGGCGGTGTTATTCTGTTTGAGATGGTCGAGCCGGACTTTGCCCGTTACGGCCAGACCAAAAATCGGTTCCGGCGAGTCGATACTGTGACCACCGGCCAGCGGAATGCCGGCTTCCAGGCAGATGGCCCGACTGCCTTCCAGGACCTGCCCCGCTACGTCGGGCGGCAGTTTGTCGATTGGCCAGCCCAGAATGGCGATGGCCATGATGGGTTCGCCCCCCATCGCGTAGACGTCGCTGATGGCATTGGCCGACGCAATCCGGCCAAAATCGAACGCATCGTCTACAATAGGCATGAAAAAATCGGTGGTACTGATAATGGCTTTGCCGTTGCCAAGGTCCATCACGGCCGCATCGTCGCGGGAATCGTTGCCGACCAGCAGTTTTTCGTAGCGCGGCTGAAAAGCCGTAGCATTCGAGTGCAAGATCTGATCAAGAATCTTGGGGGAGATCTTACAACCGCAACCGGCCCCATGACTGTATTGTGTGAGCCTGACAGGCGTTGTCTCAGTTGATATCATAATGGCGTAAAAGTAACAAAGGAACACCCGTAAACTCTCTAACTACGCGCAAACAGTCCGAATGGTTCGACCGGACCTGAGGAGGATGAACCGGCCTTTGAATGACTTAACAAAAACTTAACATTCTGGAATAGCATCTAAAACCTTTGAAATTTACTTATTCTGGGATATTTAGCCGATGTAGGCTTTATGATGGTATTTTTTGAAGAGAGGGTACGTTGCAGCGACAAGAAAAATGTATCATCTTTGCGGCCGTTTTGGACCGTAACCTAGTAAAAACACTCTCCAAACTAAATTTAATAAAACCAACCAAATCTATGTACAAAAATCTACTGCATTTGCGAGCGGCCCTGGTGTTGTTTTGCAGTATGCTTTTAGCCGTGCTGGGTCACAGTGTGGCTGTAGGTCAGGGGGTAACGACTTCCACCATCAACGGATTCGTTACAGATGATAAGGGGAGCGCTTTGCCCGGCGCAACAGTCGTCGCCGTTCACCTACCGTCAGGGACTCGTTACGGATCCGTAACTAATGAACAGGGTCGGTACAATTTCCCGACTGTTCGGATTGGAGGTCCTTACCGGATTACAGTAACCTTCGTTGGCTTTCGTGAGCAGGTAAAAGAAGGGTTCAACGCCAACCTTGGATCGGCTGTTAACGTTGATTTTAAACTGGCCGACGAAAGCAGCCAGTTGAACGAAGTTGTGGTAACAGGCAGCCGGAGCGATATCTTCAGTTCAGACCGGACGGGTGCTGCTACCAGCATCAGCACGCAGCAGTTGCAGACACTGCCGACGGTTACGCGTCAGTTGAGTGACTTTACACGTCTGACTCCTCAGGGTAACGGCTCGAGTTTTGGTGGCCAGGATTCTCGCTTCAACAACATCACCGTAGATGGCTCTGTTTTCAACAGCAGCTTCGGCCTTGGTACGGGTAACCAGCCCGGTACGCGTACGGGCGTAGCACCGATCTCAATCGATGCCATTGAAGAAGTTCAGGTAAGTTTGGCCCCCTACGACGTTCGTCAGGGTAGCTTTGCCGGTGCTGGTATCAACGCCGTAACCCGCTCGGGAACCAACGAATTCTCGGGTTCTGCCTTCCACTTCCAGAAGAGCCCCAGCCTGATCGGTAAGACAGCTAGTGATTTACCGGTGGTAATCGGGTCGTTTAAGCAGACGCAGTCAGGTTTCCGGTTGGGTGGTCCGATTGTTAAGAACAAACTGTTTTTCTTCGTGAACGGTGAGTTCGACCGTCGTACCGAGCCTGCCACAACCTGGGTAGCTACCCGGCCTGGCACGCAGCAGAGCGGTAACATATCACGTACGCTCGCATCTGATCTCGACAACGTGAGCCAGTTCCTGCAGCAACGCTTCAACTATACAACTGGTCCTTACGAAAACTTCGACAATGCGACTATCGCTGATAAGCTCCTGGCCAAAATCGACTGGAACATCAATGATAACCACAAGTTGAGTGTTCGGTACTCATACCTGAACTCAGACGCTGATGTACTGATCAGTAACAGTAACTCACTGGGCTTCGGTAACCGTCGGACGAACATCAACTCGATGTCTTTCGAAAACTCAGGCTACATCATCAATGAAGACATTCAGTCGGTCATTGCCCAGCTGAACTCGAACTTCAAAAACAAGTTTGCCAATAACCTGATCGTTGGTTACACGTATCAGAATGAAGACCGGGGTTACAAGGGGTCTATCTTCCCGACGGTCGACGTATTGAGTGGCAACCAGAACTACCTATCGTTCGGTTTTGATCCGTTTACGCCGAACAACAAGCTGAACTACAGCACGTTCCAGTTACAGGATAACTTCCAGTACTTCGCCGGTAAGCATACGCTGACGGCTGGTGTGAACCTGGAGCGGATCGTTACCAACAACGTGTTCAACTCAGGTACGAATGGCGTTTACATCTTCAACTCGCTGAACGATTTCTATTCGGCTGCCAACGCGTATCTGGATAACCCGGCCCTGACTCAGTCGCCGGTAACGGTCAACCGTTTCCAGCTGCGCTACTCGCTGCTGCCAGGTGGTGCTGAGCCGGTACAGCAGTTGAAAATCTGGTACTACGGTGCGTACCTGCAGGACGAATGGCAGGCTAACGATCGCCTGAAAATAACCCTGGGTCTGCGTGGCGACGTGCCGAGCTTCGAGAATACGGCGTATACAAACTCGTATATCGATGGGCTGACGTTCCGCAATCCGGATGGTAGCCCGCTGCGTGTGCAGACGGGTAAACTGCCGGATGCCAAGGTGCTTTTCTCACCTCGTCTGGGCTTCAACTTCGACGTGAAGGGTGATAAGACCATTCAGGTACGTGGTGGAACGGGTATCTTCACGGGTCGTCCTCCGTTCGTGTGGATCTCGAACCAGGTGGGTAACAATGGCGTACTGACCGGTCTGCTGGATGTATCGAACTCACGTAACTATCCGTTCGTTGCCGATCCGTCACGTTTCATCCCGGCTAACCCAACGAGCCCGATTTCCAATACGGCCATTACGTTTGACATTGCCGCAACATCTCAGAACTTCCGGTTCCCGCAGGTATGGCGGTCTAACTTAGCCCTAGATACCCGCCTGCCGTTCGGTATTATCGGTACGCTGGAAGGTCTCTTCACCAAGACGCTGAACAACGCGAACTATATCGATGCAAACCGCGAACCGGCAACTGGTACGTTCACTGGTCCGGATCAGCGTCCGCGTTTTCCGGGTTCTGGCCTGACGGGTGCTAACCTGAACAATGCCATCCGGATCAACGACCGGGTTGTGCAGAACATCGTTCTGGGTAACACCAACAAAGGCTATGCGTACTCACTGACGGCCAAACTGGAGCGGCCGTTCGGACGCGGTTTCAACGCGATGGTGGCTTATACATACGGCCAGTCAAAGGATATTGTTAACCCGGGTAGCGTAGCGTCGGGTTCATGGACAAGTATCCGCTCGATACGTGGTAATAACTATCCGGATCTGGCTTTCTCTGACTTCGATCAGCGCCACCGGGCAATCGGTTCGTTGTCGTACCGGAAAGAATACGGTGGTCGTTTTGGAGGAGCAACCCAGATCGGTCTGTTCATGGAAGCTCGTAACATTGGCCGCTACACGTACAGCTACGGTGGCGACATGAACGGCGACGGTGTGACGAACAACGACCTGATTTATGTTCCGAATAATGCCAGCGAAATCACATTCCTGCCGTTGACGGCCGGCTCGGGTCCGACCTCGGTAACGTTCACTGCGGCTCAGCAGCAGGCAGCCTGGGATGCGTACATCAATCAGGATGAGTACCTGAGCAGCCGCCGTGGTCAGTACGCTGAGCGGAATGGTGGTCTGCTGCCGTGGATCTTCCAGGCCGACCTGAGCCTTGTGCAGGAGTTCTACTTGCGGGTGGGCGGCAAGCGCAACTCCATTCAGTTCCGGGTTGACGTCCAGAACGTAGGTAACCTGCTTAACGACAACTGGGGTGTGTTTAAGATAGTTAGACAGACTCAGCCGATCAGTTACGCTGGTGTAACGGCCCAGGGCGTACCACAATTCCGACTGGTTTCTCAGACCGGTGCTGATGGACGACCGGTGCTGCCATCGCAGACGTTTACGACCAGTGCCGGTATTGGTAGTGTTTACCAGGCGCAGCTTGGCATCCGGTACACGTTTAACTAATACCAATAAATCTGATTATTGAGAACGCCCGGCTGAGGTCAGCCGGGCGTTCTTTTTTTATGCTACCTGATGTTGACCGGCCAGACACGCTGATAACCGTTGAGCAGACGCCGACTTTCCTGCTATTAACAAATTCTTAATATCCTCACGGTAAGATAGGGAACATCCCTCTAAACAATATATATCCAAATGGTATTAAGGCAGTTAGAAGCTGTTTTGAGTTTTTGAAGATGTTGTTCTATAGGAATAAATATACACTTGCTGTAGCTGGATCTTCACAAGCCTGAAATTGATTCTGCAAACCAGTTTAACAACTAAAAGTATCGGTTATGTACAAAAGATTACTGCGTTTTCGGACAGCGTTGATGTTGTTTGGCAGTATACTGTCAGCCATGCTGGGAAGCAGTGCGGTATTAGCGCAAGGGGTAACAACTTCATCAATCAACGGGGTAGTAACTGATCAGAAAGGGGAGGAACTGCCCGGCGCTACGGTGGTGGCCGTTCTCGTACCCTCCGGAACCCGGTATGGCACGACAACCAACGCACAGGGCCGCTATAACTTACCGGCGGTTCGCGTTGGGGGTCCGTACCGGATTACGGTTACTTATGTCGGTTATCAGGAGCAGACACGGGAAATTGCGTTTGTCGAATTGAATACGCCCATATCGGCCAACTTTACGCTGGCTGAAGAAGGGCAGCAGCTGTCGGAAGTGGTAATTACGTCGCAGCGAGGAGGGATCATCGACTCCGAGCGGACGGGCGTATCAACGAACCTGCGTCGCGAGAACTTTGAACGGTTGCCGGCGCTTAACCGGAACTTCACCGATTTGAGTACGCTGACACCTCAGGCGGGTCCCGGCTTTTCGTTTGGTGGGCGTTCAAACCTGTACAATAACTTCTCAATCGACGGCTCAACGGCCAACAACGTGTTTGGCCTGACGGCGCTACCCGGTGGCCAGTCGGGTACGACTCCGGTGAGTATCGACGCTATTGATCAGTTGAACGTATCGATTTCGCCCTACGATGTGAGCCAGGGTTCCTTCACCGGTGCCGGTGTAAACGCCGTGACCCGGAGCGGTACAAACCGGTTCGAGGGGTCGGCCTACGGTTTTTACCGGAACCAGAGCTTTGTCGGACGTCGGGTAGAAGGGCAGGAGCAACCGCAGGGGAACTTCAGTTTCTACAATGTAGGAGCCCGTCTGGGCGGTCCGATCATCAAAAACAAACTGTTTTTCTTTGCCAACGTTGAGCAGCAGCGCCAGGCCAACCCTGCCGTTCTGTTTCCAATCGGCAGTACTGACGCGCAGGGACGCCCAACGCAGCAGACCCAACAGGCCGAGCAGTTACGGCAACTGCGTGAATTCCTGATTACGCCAAACAACGGCAAAAGCTGGACGTTCGATCCGGGTTCGCTCGATAACTTTGATCAGCTCAATCAGAGCCTGAAGTTCCTCGTCAAAATTGACTGGAACATCAGCGATAAGCATAAGCTGACCGTACGGTATAACCAGTTGGATTCGTTCAGCGACGTACCGCCCAGCAACTCCGGTGGGTTTACGTCGGCTCCTCCGGGTGGCCGGCAGAACAACGTCAACGCCCTGCCGTATTCGTTTTCGTGGTACCGGATCAACCAGAACCTGCGCTCGATCATTGGTGAGTTGAACTCAACGTTCGGCAACAAATTCGCCAATAACCTCCAACTAGGCTACTCGGCCTTCCGGGATTTCCGCGAAGGCGGTGGTGGTGTACCAACGCCCAACTTCCCGACGGTGGACATAGTTGGCCCGAACGGCAACACGCTGACTACGTTCGGTGCGGAACCGTTTACGCCGAACAACGTGCTGAATCAGGATGTCGTGCAGTTAAACGACAAGTTTGACATTTTCCTGGGTAAGCACACCGTATCAGTCGGTACGGCGAATGAATTTTACCACTTCTACAACGGCTTTACTCCGCAGATCAGAGGGGTGTACCAATTCAACAGTGTTCAGGATTTCATCGCAAACGCAACGAATCCAACGCAGGCGAACGCCCCAACGCAGTATGCACTGCAATATTCAGCCGTTCCGGGGACGCCGGTTCCGGTGGCCGAGTTCAACGCAGCCCAGTTGGGATTCTATGTTCAGGATGCCTTTAGCGTCACCAAAAATTTTCGCCTGACGGGAGGAATCCGGCTGGATATTCCAACCTATAACGATGACAATCTGTTGCAAAACAGGGTTGTTGAGACTTTGACGTTTGCCAATAACGAACGAATTCAGGTAAATCAGTTGCCAAGAACGAATTACCTGTTATCTCCACGTGTTGGCTTTAACTGGGATGTGCTGGGTGATCGCTCGTTGCAATTACGGGGTGGTACGGGCGTCTTTACCGGTCGGGTGCCGTTCGTATGGCTGTCTAATCAGGTGAGTAATAACGGGGTGTTCTTTGGGACGGAATTGGCCCAAGGGCAGGCGAATGTATTCACCCGCGGTTTCAACTTCCGACCGGAGCCGTACGCACCCACAAGCCTGACAGGACAGCCGGGTGAACCACTGGCATCGACATTTACAATCAACGCCACAACGCCTAACTTCAAATTTCCGCAGGTGTGGCGGTCAAGCATTGGTCTTGACAAGACGTTACCGGGGAACTGGATTGTGACGTTGGATGCGATTTATTCCAAGGACATCAACGCCGTGTATATCCGCGATGCCAATCTGGCTGATCCGGTTGGTACGCTGGCCGGCGATGGTCGCCCGGTATTTGGAAATGCAGCGGGCGTAGCCAATGTGAATCCGCCCTTCGACCGTCGTATCAACGACCGGATCGTGCAGGCACTGGTATTGGATAACATTCAGCGCGGGTATTCAATCAGTTTAACCGCACAGATTCAGAAACGGCTGACACGCGGTCTGGAAGCGTCACTGGCGTATACCTTCACAGACTCGAAAGACGTAAACGCTCAGTCGGCATCAACGGCGGGTAGCCTGTACACGGGGCAGGCCGTTGTAAATAGCCCTAACCAGCCGAACCTGTCGTACTCGAATAACCTGGTACCGCATCGCGTGGTCGGTTATCTGCAATACCGGTTTGAGTACCTGAATAACCTGGCTACGACGATCGCGCTGACCTACACTGGGCAGTCGACGGGTAACTTCTCGTACGTGTACGGCGGTAACCCGAACAACGACGGTATCAGCAACAACGACCTGATCTACGTACCGCGTAATCAGAACGAGATTGTGCTGGTAACGACCAACGCGCAGGATACCCGTACTCCGCAGCAGATCTGGGACCAGTTGAACGCCTATATCGAGCAGGACCCGTACCTGAGCAAGCGTCGTGGACAATATGCCGAGCGGAACGGCGCTTTCCTGCCGTGGCAGAATCTGGTTAACTTCCGTTTGCTACAGGATTTCTACGTCCGGGCCGGTGAGCGTCGGCATACGCTTCAGTTCTCGGCCGAGGTGGTTAACCTGCTGAACCTGGTTAGCTCTAACCTGGGTCTGGCGCAGTCGACCCAGCGGACCAACCTGCTGAACTTCATAGGCTACGAAACGCCGAACACCAACACGGCAGCTACAACCGGACGGCCCATATACACATTTACGGAAGTTTCGCCGGGCCAGGCGCTGACCAGTTCGTTCACCAACAACCTCACCTTGAATTCGCGCTGGCAGCTTCAACTGGGTTTACGGTATATTTTCTAATGGTTCAACGGGCAATCAAACGATACGATACAGCATGAAATATACATGGAATCAACTGAGCGCCGTAGTCGCAGCCGCTTTTCTATCGACGGCGCTGTTTACGGCCTGTCAGGATACGGATTATCCTGATCCGCAGCCGGCCACGGGACCTTCGACCAACCAGGCGCGTTTCCTCTTCGTAA
Source organism: Fibrisoma montanum (assembly GCF_003583365.1). Classification (GTDB taxonomy): domain Bacteria; phylum Bacteroidota; class Bacteroidia; order Cytophagales; family Spirosomataceae; genus Fibrisoma; species Fibrisoma montanum. Next base: position 90,024 of record NZ_QXED01000001.1, on the reverse strand, counting down.
ATGCGGCTCCCGGCGTACCGGCGCTGAACTTCTTCATCGAGAACAATCAGGTGGGGCAGGCGCTGCAATTTGGCCAAAGCGCGAGCGCTTATGCGCCTGCTCAGGCCGGATCAATTCAACTCCGGGCCCGGGCCGCTTCAGGGCAGCTTGGGGGCGTATTGGGCAGCAACGACATCGTGTTTCGGGCCGGGGCAACCAATCAGAACAATTTCAGCGCCAATGCGAATACGAGTTATACCGTGTTCGTGACGGATACGCTGAATCGCCCACGTCCGACAACCGCCAATGCGACAAACTTAGGAGGGCCACAGTTTGTCGTGGTTACGGATACACTGACCGCCCCGGATGCCAATACAGCCCGGGTACGGGTGTTTAACTTTGCACCAGATGTATCGCCGGTTTCGGTACGCTTACTGAACCCAACCACAAACCAGGGCGCTGCAACGTTCCCAAATCGGGCGTACAGCAACGTATCTGCAACCAATCTGCGATATACAAACATACCGGCCGGTACGTATACCGTTCAGGTGTATACGCAGGCTTCGGTTCCGTCGGCCCCTACGACCCCTGCGTCAACAACGGCGAACGTAACGCTGGCCGGCGGGAAGATTTACACCATCTATGCGGCCGGCCTGTTGCGGAATCGAAGCCTGAGCGTCGGGACGGTTCTGCATAACTGATAGTGGGTTATACTTTTGCCTTGATACTACATATTACCCCAAACCCCTGAAGGCGGTCGGCCGTTGTCGGCTCAGCGCTGCTGAGCCAGGCTCTTTAACTGACATGAGTTATGTATAAGTGACAGCTAGATCCACTGAAGGACAGCTAACAAGTTGGTTTATTTTTGTCATCCCGACGCCAGGAGGGATCTTCGGATGAGGCTAACATTCTCTCCAGCTACCGAAGATCCCTCCTGGCGTCGGGATGACAAAATCCGCCTTCCATGGCTCAAATGCCTGGCTATAATTCACGGTAAATAGCAGCGCTAAGCCGGCAACGGCCGACCGCCTTCAGGGGTTTGGGGTAATTTACTGAAGCAGCCTTTTCTAACTTTCACGTATTAAGAGATCGCCATTGATTCGGCTCCTTTTCGCTTCAACTCATCCGTAGCGGCCTGATAGCCGGCTACGATCACCCTCCCAATATCGTCCGATGTAAACTTCATCAGGTTCAGATACAGCGGTTCGTGCGGGCGAACGACCGTCAGGTGCATTGGCCGACCGTGGAGCTGTTCGCGCTCAGCAAAGCGTTCGGCCCAGGCGATGTCGTTGTTAACCAGCTGGTTGACCGTAATATCTTTGATGCGGTCGGCCAGGTTCAGCAGATTTCGGTAGTTGAACTTCTCGTTGTATATCTTTCGGGCGTGGCAGGCCACACAAACAAGTTCGGTAGCGCCGTCTTCGATAGCAACGCGCAGGGGCGCTACTTCGCGCAGGCCGCCGTCGAGGAAAGCCCTCCGATGATCGCCACCAATCTGTACGGCCGGCATCAGAAACGGCAGGGCGCTGCTCGCGTAGAGATAATCCAGAAAATTAGGATCACTGGCTTCGGCATACACCATGTCGCCCTCAACAATATCCACCGCGCCCACTTTGAGTACCACCGGACCATTTTTGAGGGTTTCCAGGTCAACGTGATTGCGAATGAGGGTTTTGATCGGCGAATTATCCAGAAAGCCGTCGAAGCGGCTCATCAGCGTGTTGTAGCCCATACGGAACCGCGACCGGATGACGGCCACATCCTGCGGACGGGTGATGTTACGTATCCAGAATTCAATCAGGTATTTACCCGCCCGAACCCAATCCACCTGACCCGACTCAGCGTACTGACGGGCCGCTTCATTAGCGAGAAAGGTAGCGTTGAGGCTACCCACCGAAATGCCATAAATACGATCGGGAACGAACCCGCTTTCGAGCAAAGCGAGCGTAGCACCAGCCTGAAACGCTCCTTTGAGCGACCCACCGCCGAGCACAAGGGCTTTGGTGGGTGGTTGAGTAGGTTCTGCAACAACGGATGGGTGCGGAACGGGGGGCGTTGGATTGTTAATCATTAATGATTGAACGATGGTATATAGTCAGTAAGTTGTAGCATTTTGTTGGATAAACAAAGTGAAACCGATTAAGGGTTTAGGGTATGGTCATTCCTTTTCTAAGCGGCTTTTTTCGGTCTGCTCATTCCTTACTATACTTGCCGGAAATTAGGTCAGTACGAACGCAAGTCAGAAAGGCGGCACCGGCGGGGCATCCCCCGGATTGAGGCCAGAACCTTACTGAAGTCCCTGCGGTTTTCTCTGTACTGACGAATGCACTTACTAACCAGAAAATGTCGTTAACCGTCGCCGATATACAAGCCCCGATAGCTGCCGAAATGGTGTTGTTCGAGCAGAAATTCCGGGACTTGATGAAGAGCGACGTCATGCTGCTCGACCAGATCATGAATTACATCGTGAAACGGAAGGGCAAGCAGCTGCGCCCGATGTTCGTCTTTCTGACGGCGGGCGTCTGTGGCCAGATCACCGAATCGACCTACCGTGGGGCGGCTCTCATTGAACTACTGCATACCGCCACACTCGTTCACGACGACGTAGTCGACGATTCGAACTACCGACGCGGTTTTTTCTCCATCAATGCGCTCTGGAAGAACAAAGTAGCCGTGCTGGTGGGCGACTACCTGCTTTCGCGGGGGCTGCTCCTATCGGTCGATAATAACGATTTTGACCTGCTCCAGATTGTTTCGACGGCCGTGCGGGAAATCAGTGAAGGCGAACTCCTCCAAATCGAAAAAGCCCGTCGGCTCGACATAACCGAGGATGTGTACTACGAAATCATCCGGCAGAAAACCGCTTCGCTGATTGCGGCTTGCTGCGCGGTTGGTGCCCGGTCGGCCCTGGTTGATAAGGAGGTTACCGAAAAGGCCCGGCTATTCGGCGAAAAAGTAGGGATTGCGTTTCAGATCAAAGACGACCTGTTCGACTACGGTACGGCCGAAGTCGGCAAGCCGCTGGGTATTGACATCAAGGAGAAAAAAATGACGCTGCCCCTGATCTACGCACTGCGTCAGGCCGATTACTGGAAGAAACGCCGGATGATCAACATCGTCAAGAACGAAAGCGATAACCCCCGCAAAGTAGCCGAAGTAATTGATTTCGTTAAGTTGTCGGGAGGCATCGAATACGCTACTAAAGCCATGAACCAGTACGTAGCCGAAGCGCACGGCCTGCTGGAAACCTTTCCGGAGTCAACGTACCGCAGGTCGCTGGAACAGTTGGTTCAGTACACGATCGAGCGGAGTAAATAAGGGTGGATTTATAGTTTAGTAAGTTTGTGGTTTGTAGTTCGTCATTGGAATGTTAAACTACGAACTACAAACCACAAACCCACTAAACTACTTCTTCCGGCTGGTTGTCTTCTGCGAAAACAGCTTGTGAAAGTCCGGGCTTTCCGTTTTCATCCACCTATCCCAGAATGTGAAATAAAGTCCGTAGTTGTAGCGGAACTGTGAGTGGTGCAGGCCGTGATGCGTAGCACCGATCAGCCAGCGGCCGAGCCAGTGCCGGTCGAAATCGCGTGGGTAAATTTCGGTATTCAGGTGGTTAATGGCGCTCGAAATGGTCATAATCAGCAGCACAATACCTGCGGCCGTGATGTGCAATGGAAGCAGAAACATCAGGGCGGGAATGATAATGGCCTGTAGCGTACTTTCAATAGGATGAAACGAAAACGAGGTCCAGGCCGACGTCGTGATGCTGTCGTGATGCGTTTTATGAATCCAGCGGTACACACCGGGCCGGTGCATCCAGCGGTGCAGCCAATAGTAGTACGTTTCGTGCAGAAACAACACCAGCAGAATGCTGATCGGGTACCAATACCACGGGTAATCCGACAGGTTAGTGTAGATGCGGGTGTAGCCCGCCTGCCAGGCAAGCAGCATACCCATCGCCATGGCCGTAAAAATCAGGGATGTCAGCCCCGACCAGCCAATTTCCCGAAGGTGCTGATAGGGGCGTCGGGGACGGGTCTGTACTTCACGGTGAGCAAACTGCTCTTTCATGGTGATGTTAAACAGCCACCAGAAGGTAACCGAAAACAGCACGTAGCGCCCAAATATGCCGATAAAGAACCCCAGGGCTGTTAGCCAGAAACGAATCGGTTCCGAAATATCAATCATAAACATGCAACATAACTACTGGATAACGTAGAGGTAGCTAGTGGCTGGCCTGTGTATAAGCGCGCTTTTCGGCAAAATGTTATACCCGCCATATACTTACTTTTCTAACGGAGTATGACATCCCAACGAAGCTGAAGCTACGGGCTTGTTGCCTGAACGTTAACAAACGTAGTGATGTTCGGTCTCCGCTGAAACCTTACGTATCTTTGCGGACAAATTACTCTTTGATATTCAATAGCGCATGTTGTCAGCAAGACTTCTTCGGTTGGCCGGTGGGTTGTCCTTCCTCGCCATGGCCTGTACTACGTTTGCCCAGTCGAAAAAAGCAGCCCCCACCACCCGTTTCCCCGACCGTCCTAAGCTTGTCGTAGGCATTGTGGTCGATCAGATGCGGTACGATTATTTATATCGATACTACACTAAATACGGAACGGCCGGTTTTCGGCGGCTGATGGATGAGGGGTTCAACTGCCGTAATAATCACTACCATTACGCTGCCACCTATACCGGTCCGGGTCATGCAGCTATCTACACAGGTTCGGCCCCGGCGCTGAACGGGATTGTCGGCAACGACTTTTACGACCGTACGCTGGGGCGGATGGTGTACTGCGCCGAAGATACCACCGTTAGTACCGTCGGCAACAGCGGAACGGCCGGAAAAATGTCGCCCCGCAACCTGCTGGTAACTACCATCGGCGATCAGTTGAAACTGGCTACCGACGGCCAGGCTAAAGTGATCGGTATTGCACTGAAAGACCGGGGCGCTATCCTGCCTGCCGGCCATGCGGCCAACGCAGCCTACTGGTTCGACTCGAAAGACGGTAACTTCATCAGCAGTTCGTTCTACCAGAGCGAGTTGCCGGACTGGGTGCAGGCGTTCAACAACCGCAAACTGGGCGATAAATTCCTGAGCCAGAAGTGGGAACCGCTGCTGGCCATGAATCAATACACCGAAAGTACGACCGACGATCAGGCATTTGAAGCCGCTCTGACGGGTGAGTCCAAAGCCGTTTTTCCGCACGAATTTGTTGCTACGTCGGGTGGGAGCAAATACGAAATTCTACGGACCAGCCCGTACGGCGATCAGATCACCAAAGAGTTTGCGCTGGCTGCGCTGAAAGGTGAACAACTCGGTCAGGACAACGTAACGGACCTGCTTTGCGTTAGCTTTTCTTCGCCCGACTACATCGGCCACGCGTTCGGCACGCATGCCGTCGAAACGGAAGATAACTACATCCGGCTCGACCGCCAGCTGGCCGATCTGTTCAACCAACTGGATGCTACGGTCGGGAAAGGTGAATGGACGGCCTTCCTGTCGGCCGATCACGGCGTCGCCGACGTACCGGGGTTCGCAAAGACGTACCGGATTCCGGCCGACGTGAAAAGCTACGGCGAGGTAGGAGATGCCGTAAAAGCTGCGCTGGCGAAAGCCTACGGTCCCGGGCAGTGGATGCTGACTTACTTCAACCAGCAGGTCTATCTCAACCACGCGTTGCTGGCCGAGAAGAAGATCGCCATTCAGGAAGTATATGAGCTCATCAAAAGCACGCTGCTCAATCAGAAAGGGGTGATCAATGTACTGAATCTGAATAATCTGGGCGCCGAAGCGTTTCCGGAAATCCAGCTGAACATGCTGCGGAATGTGTACCACCCCAAACGCAGTGGCGACTTCTACGTCATGTTCCAGTCGGGCTGGTTTGAGGGCCGGACGAAAGGAACCACGCACGGCACAACCTACGCCTATGATACCCACGTACCCTTCCTGCTGTATGGCTGGGGGGTTCGGCCGGGCCAGACTGTCCGCCGGACGCAGATCGCCGACATTGCCCCGACGCTTGCGGCCTTACTGGGCATTCTTGAACCCAGCGGCAGCATTGGTCATCCCGTAGAAGAAGCCCTGAAGTAGCAATGGAGTAACGTCATATTCTGAACGAACAGGGGCGGAATAGTGTCAGGGTCTGAACCTGCCATCATGCCGCCCCCGTTCATTTATAAAATAAACTCCACTTCCTTAAAGCCGAAATAGCGCATCTGGCCATCAACCGCAATAGCCAGTCGTCCGGCTTCATCAATACCGGTGATAACGCCCCGAAAACGCATCTGATTGGCCGCGAACCAGTGTTCTTCCTGATACCGGAACAGAGTTTGCAGGTAAGCCGCCCGCAGCGTACCGCGCTGGCCCGCCCGGAGCTGGAGGTAGCGCTGCTCCAGTTTTTCGCTTAGTTGAGCCAGCAGACCAGGTAAGTCATAACCACTCAGGAGAGGGGCCTGTTGTTGCAGCGACGTAGCGTTGGCGTACATGAACTCCGTCTGGTTGATATTTAAGCCAATACCCACCACCGACCACGCCAGATTATAACCTTGTAAGATATTTTCGATCAGGATACCACCCAACTTCTGTTTTTCTACGTATATATCATTGGGCCACTTAATACGCAGTTCGTCGCCGATCAGGGGGCTAAGTGTATCGAAGATGCCGAGCGAAACGGCCATGTTTAGCCAGAACTGTTCGCTGGCGTTCAGGAAGGTTGGGCGTAGAATCAGCGAAAATGTCAGGTTTTGACCAGCCGTAGCCTCCCAGTGGTTCCCCCGCTGCCCGCGACCGGCTATTTGTCGGTCAGTAATGACAATAGTCCCTTCGATAGGGTCATGTTGGGCAATGAGTTGGGCTGCCTCGTCGTTGGTTGACTGACAGCTTGGCAGATATTTGGTATTTTGTCCAACAAAAAAGGATTTGGGATAGATTTTGTACAAATTTTTGTTTAGTTTAGTGAAGGGAAGCTAATGAATGGTGCAAAAACAGCACATAGATGTCTGGATGGCAATGTACCCGCTGGTTGGCTTATGGTGCAATGTTAAACCGAAAGCATGAGAATTAACAACAATAACCACGTTACCGCCGAACAATTGCGCGACCTCGTCGTGAAAGGAATGCAGGAAAAAAAAGCCACCGACGTTGTTGTGATGGACCTGCGGAACGTAAAGAATGCCATTTGTGATTACTTTGTCATTTGTTCGGGTAACTCCGACACGCAGATTGACGCAATTTCAACCTCCATCGAAGAGGAAGTGTATAAAGCCAGCCATCAGGATCCCTGGCACAAGGAAGGAAAACTGAACCGTGAATGGATTCTGCTGGATTATGTCGATGTTGTGGCGCACGTGTTCAAGAAAGACCGCCGGTCTTTCTACGACCTGGAGCAGCTCTGGGGCGATGCCGAAATTCACTACGTCGATGAGCCGGTTTTAACAACGGCTGCCTAAGTTTATCGGTTGATTGAGCCAATGCGAACAGGTCGGTTTCAATCAACCGTTTATTGAACATATAAACCGCCTGTCCGAACCGTTTCGTCAGAGAAACATTCACCTTCGAAACGGTGTTACCCAATGAAATCCGTTTGTACAACCTGAGGAAATGTCAGAAAACAACAATAGAAATCCGTTAGCACCCCGGGGGCCGCGTAAACCTAACTTCCAGGGGTGGATTGTCGCTTTACTGATTGCCGCTATCCTGGGGATTACATTCTTCAACAAAAGCAGCGCCACCCGCGAAATCTCGCAGAAGCGCTTTGAGCGAATGGTGAAGGATCGTGAAGTCGCCGAGGTAGTGGTGGTCAATGACAAAATTGCCGAGGTAACACTCACCCAGCAAGCTGCACAAAGTCCGAAATACCGGGGGTACTTCTCCGATAAGCCGTATTTTGGGGCTAACCATGGGCCGCACTTCCAGTTCCAGATTGCCTCAGGCGAAACTTTCAAGAAAGACCTTGATGAGTTGCAGCAGGGCCTTCCCGACAACGAGAAGATTGATTATCGATTTGAACAGCGGGGCGACTGGAGCCAGTGGATTGGCACCTGGGGCTTCCTGATTATCATGATCCTGGCTATGTATTTTCTGTTGGGCCGGATGTCCGGCGCCGGTGGACCTGGTGGCCAGATATTCAACATCGGTAAGTCGCGGGCTGCCCTGTTTGATGCCGAAAACAAGGTGAAAATTACGTTCAACGACGTAGCTGGCCTTGACGAAGCCAAAGAGGAGATTAAAGAGATTGTCGATTACCTGAAGAATCCGACCAAGTTTACGAAGCTGGGAGCCAAGATCCCTAAAGGCGCACTCCTGATCGGCCCTCCAGGTACCGGTAAGACTCTGCTGGCAAAGGCTGTCGCGGGCGAAGCCGGGGTACCGTTCTTCTCCCTGTCAGGCTCCGACTTCGTCGAGATGTTCGTGGGCGTTGGGGCTGCCCGGGTACGTGACCTGTTCAAGCAGGCCAAAGAGAAAGCGCCGTGTATCATCTTCATCGACGAAATTGACGCCGTGGGTCGTTCGCGGGGCCGGGGTTCTATGCCGGGCGCCAACGACGAACGGGAAAATACGCTGAACTCGCTGTTGGTGGAGATGGATGGTTTTGCTACCGACTCCGGTATCATCATCCTGGCCGCTACCAACCGTCCGGACGTACTGGACCCGGCGTTGCAGCGTCCTGGCCGTTTCGACCGCCAGATCAGCATTGATAAGCCGGACATCGTTGGGCGTGAAGCCATCTTTAAGGTCCACCTGAAGCCATTGAAACTGTCTCAGGATGTGGAGCCGAAAGATCTGGCTGCTCAAACACCTGGTTTCGCGGGGGCTGAAATTGCAAACGTATGTAACGAAGCCGCCCTGATTGCCGCTCGTCGTGATAAAGAACTGATCGAAATGCAGGACTTCCAGGACGCGATGGACCGTGTAATTGGTGGTCTGGAAAAGAAGAACAAGATCATCTCACCCGAAGAGAAAGAGATTGTGGCCTTCCATGAAGCCGGTCACGCGGTAGCGGGCTGGTATCTTGAACACGCCGACCCACTCGTAAAGGTAACGATTGTGCCGCGTGGTGTGGCCGCGCTGGGCTATGCGCAGTACCTTCCGCGTGAGCAGTACCTGTATCGGACTGAGCAGCTCATGGACGAAATGTGCATGGCGCTGGGCGGACGGGCGGCCGAAGACCTCGTGTTCGGTAAGATTTCGACGGGGGCGCTGAGCGATCTTGAACGTATCACAAAGCTGGCGTACAGCATGGTGACGATGTACGGTATGAACGATGTGATCGGCAACGTTTCTTTCTACGATTCAAAGCAGTCAGAATATTCGTTCAATAAGCCGTATTCGGAAGAAACAGCCAAGCATATCGACGAAGAAGTTCGCAAGATCGTTGATCAGGCCTACAACCGGACGAAAGAAATGTTGAGCCAGAAGCGCGGAGCCTTGGATATCATTGCTAAGGAGCTGCTCGAAAAAGAAATACTGTACCAGAATGACCTGGAACGGTTGATCGGCAAGCGGCCGTTCGAACGCGAAACGGTTTATCAGGCATACAAAAACAAAGGAGCAGAGGTAAAAGAGGAGATCGGCCGCGAGGCTAAACCCGCCGAAACGGAGCCTCAATCGCTACCCATGTAATCCATTTGCTAATAGATAAAAAATAAGGCCGGTGTTCACACCGGCCTTATTTTTTGCCCAGCTCGATTGCCTGCATATCCATGATTTGCCGGTCATCGAGCGAAAACCGAACAATAGTCCGCATCTGGTGAAAGCCGGTTTTCCCGGCGGCCCCGGGATTCATGTACAACAGACCCGGCAGGTTCGGGTCACGCACAATTTTCAGAATGTGCGAATGGCCACAAATGAACAGGTCCGGGGTATTGATCTGTAAGTTGGGCCGGACAACTGGATTGTACTTGGGCGGTGCCCCGCCGATGTGAGTCATCCAGATGTCGAACCCTTCCAGCGTAAATCGGAGGTGAGCAGGCAGGGCACCGGTTTCCTGGTCGATATTCCCACAAACGGCCCTGACCGGCTTGAAACCCTTAAGCTGTTCCAGCACAGCCAACGATCCTACATCGCCCGCGTGCCAGATTTCGTCGCAGGTATCGAAATAAGTAAATACCTGAGGGTCGAGGTAACTGTGCGTATCGGAAATAAGGCCAATTCGAGTCATGGTTCAAACGAGAGATCGCTGAGTGAAACGCAAAATACGGAAACTCTGTGTTCTCTGTGCGTAACTCAGCGATCTCTGCGTTTACATCCTAAGCCGAAATCCCTAAGATTAAATCTTTCATCTCCGAGCGAATCTTCTTCTTATCAATCTTTCCAACGCTCGTCTTGGGTATCTCCGGTACAAACACAATGCGGTCGGGTACGTACCATTTGTTCAGTTCGCCCCGCTGAACTTTCTCCAGCAGACTTGTTCTAATCTGATCAGCTGTTACTTCTGCTGCGTCGGGTTTTCGAACGATGAGCGCGTGCGGACGCTCCCCCCATTTATCGTCAGGAAGGCCAACGACGGCCGCTTCGGCCACTCCGACCGTCTGCGAAAGCAAATCTTCAATTTCAAGCGATGAAATCCATTCGCCACCGGTTTTGATTACGTCTTTGGTTCGGTCGGCAATCTGAAGCCAGTTGTCGGGCGTAATGGTCGCTACGTCGCCAGTGTGCAGCCAGCCATCGCGCCAGAGTTCGGCACTTCGCTCGGGTTCTTTGTAGTAGCCCTGCGTGAGCCAGGGCGCATGGACAACAACCTCGCCCAGCGACTGCCCATCATGCGGAACATCGTTTCCGTTTTCGTCGACCAGTCGAAGGTCAACAAACGGAGCGATCCGGCCGGCACGGGCCCGTAGTTCAACCTGCTCGTTGATAGGAAGCGGCTTTTCCTGATCATTCAGGTACGTAATGGTTAGCACCGGGGCGGTTTCGGACATGCCATAACCGGCGTACACCGAAATGTTTAGCTCCAGCGCGGCCCGGGCGAGCCCCTTGGTAAGCGCCGACCCCCCAATGATGACTTTCCAGCGGCTCAGGTCGACCTGTTTTGCTACCGGACTCGTGACGAGCATGTTCAGGATTGTTGGAACGCAGTGCGACAACGTAACGCCTTCTTTGAGCAGCAGCCGAAGCAACATTTCAGGTTCGTACCGACCGGGATACACCTGCTTCACCGACAGCATGGTAGCCAGGAACGGGAAGCCCCAAGCATGGACATGGAACATGGGTGTAATGGGCATGTAGACATCGGCAGCCGATCGGAACGGCACGGCTTCATAACCAACCACGTAGCTGAGCAGCCCCATGGTATGCATAAACAACTGCCGGTGAGAGAAGTAAACACCTTTGGGTTGGCCGGTGGTACCGGTTGTATAGAACGTAGTGGCCCAGGTGTTTTCGTCAAAATCAGGGAAGTCGAACTGGTCGGAGGCTTCTTTTAACAAGCGTTCGTATTCACCCTCAAAACCATCCGGAACAGCTACCTCCGGCGAATCGGTATACACCTTATCGCTAATCAAAACAAACTGGCTTACTGTCGTCAACTGGCCTTTAATGCCTTGTAGAATTGGCAGGAAATCTTCATGAATCAGCACAATCCTGTCTTCAGCATGATTCATTGTGTAAAGAATCTGAGCCGGCGACAGCCGGACGTTGATGGTGTGAAGGATAGCCCCCAGACTGGTTACGCCGAAGAAGCACTCCAGGTACCGGTGGCTGTCCCAGTCGAATACAGCCACGGTGTCGCCCGGACCGACGCCCAGATTGGTGAGTACGTTTGCAAGCTGACGAACCCGACGGTTAAAATCGACGTACGTCATTCGAAACAGGTCGCGATAAACGATTTCGCGTTGGGGTTCGTATTTCAAGGATTGAGCCACCAAGTGCTTAATCAACATGGGCGTTTCATAAGCCTGGTCAGTACGGGGGATCAGCTTGGTCTTGGTCATAAACGGCGAGAATATTTAGAATTAAAGATACCCTTATATAACGCATCCAACAAAGTTTTGTATAAAGCATACGTCCATTCCGCCTGGTTTGACAAAATCAATTGAGTATGTATTGAACTATGAATAGTTATTTTTATAGAATTTTAAAAAATATTTTATTAATAATATTATAAAAAAATAAACTTAATTGTAGAATTGTATTTAATTTTAATGGAAGTAATTCGTTAATCACGAACGTTAACGTCAGCAACCAACCAATCTCAGTATGACAAACAAGTATGTATCAGCGGGTGTATTTGTAGCCGTTTTGGGACTTACAGGCTGTTCAAAGGACGGCGCAGTTGAGCAGCAGACCAAACCAGAGTTGGCGGTATCGACCACAGCCGAACAGGCGTATCCGGGACAAAGCGGAGAGCCCAGGACCGCTTACTTTTTCGGCCAGAAACTGGTATATCAGGCTATTAACGGCGAGGCTGTGTTCGAAGGCGACATGCTCCTTAATCCGGCCGATCTGCGCGATGATCCCTACACCGAAACCCAGGGAACAGGTCGTACCCGGGCCTCGTCGCGGTGGCCGGGTAAAGTGGTTTATTACAGCATTGACCCGTCGTTGCCAAACCAGACGCGCGTGACGAGTGCCATTGCCCATTGGGAAGCTAATACGCCAATCCGGTTTGTGCAGCGTACTACGCAGAGCGCTTACGTCGTGTTCAGGCCGGGGAGCGGCTGTTCGTCGTCCGTAGGTTACACCGGTGGGGTTCAGTATATAAATCTGGCCAGTGGTTGCTCAACCGGGAATACCATTCATGAGGTTGGTCATGCCATCGGCTTATGGCACGAACATACCCGCGCTGATCGCAACAATTACGTTACCGTTAACCTGAACAACGTGACGCCGGGTTATGAAAGCAATTTTCAGACCTACGTAGAGTTGGGTCGCGACGGGTTCGACTACACCGGGGGGCTCGATTTCGGGTCGATCATGCTGTACAGTTCCTACGACTTTTCAAAAAATGGTCTGCCGACACTCACCAGAAAAGATGGGTCGACGTTCGTAGGGCAGCGTAATGGCTTGTCGCCGACGGATATCAATACCGTAAAATACATGTACCCGTAAGCTGCTGTTTTTCAATTAAATAAGGCAGTATTATAAAAACACTAGCTCGTCCTGATGAGTTAATCAGCTAACCATTTTAGTGTACGCTGATTACCAACGGAGCGACGCCATGTCTCTGGCCGGTGGTAAGCGCACGTACACGCAACTACCTGCCATAATGAGTGAAAAACCGTTCTATGCGCCAACGCTTACGCTGTTTGATTGCGTGAGTCGTCATGATTTTGATACGCTCGCCGACCTGTGCGACGACGATTTTGGCATCATTGATCTCGACCCGGAGGGGAAGAGCGTGCCAATTACCAACCGGGCCGAGTGGGAAAACTGGTTTCGTACGCTATTCAAGCGTCTGGATGAGATGAAGGCACACACCTACACCGAGATTCGGACGTATGATGCCCTGCAAACGGCCGAAATGGGTTATTCGGTGGTGAACTTTGATCAGTTTCTGGAAGTGGGCGATCAGAAGCTGAAATTCAACTGCATCACTACAATCATCTGGAAACATACGGATCGTGGGTGGAAAGAATCCCGCTGGCATTGCTCTCTGATTCAGGCACCGGTTCCAGTCTGACCGGTACGAACCCTGCAACGTACAAACGCCCGACCAATTGGCCGGGCGTTTCGTTACGGTAGGTGTACACTCAACTAGCTACTATCTCATCGCGGCAGGCTCGCCGGAGTTGTATTGTCGATCAGCTGTACGCTGATAAGGAGCTTCGAAATGGGCTCCCGAGTTACTTACGGCCGCTGAATAAACGACCAGACCAAATCCAATTTTGTTGATTGCATCGCCGACGTTGTAGATCAGATCGATGTTGATGTTCAGCCCGGCTAACAAACCACCCGGAATCATCATGTAGCCAATCGGGTAGATTGCCCAGCCAACCAGTACAAACCAGCGTAGCAGCGATACAGCCCGCAGGGTAGAGCGGTCGTTCGACGCATCAGCAATCTTCTTGACGTCGCCCAGGTAGATTTCGTAAAGAATACCAATGTAGCCCAGGGTCGACACAGCACCCCAGATCGGGCTATTGTCGCGGTCGATGGCTTCGCCAATGTAGCCAAACACCAGCATGAAAACGGAGTAGCCGATCAGTTTCCACATCGTCCCGATTTTGCCACCATACGGTTTAATGATCAGGTAAAATTCAACACACATCAGCGGAACCGTCAGGGTCCAGTCGATGTAGCGGAATTCCGTCGGCGACGAGTTCGTTTCGAGGTACTGATCGCGCATGTAGAAGTAGTGAACAGCAGCAATCATAGTAATCAGACCCGAGATCAGCAGCGACGTTTTCCAGTGGCCTTCCACTTGAGAACGTTCAAAAAAGAAAAAAACCGATGCAGCAAACATGGCCATATAGCCAGTAAAGAAGGTAAAGCCAACTACGTCGCCCGGACGTAGTTCACCAGCTTGTAACAGCAGGGTGGGTAGGTTTAAAGTTTCCATTACGACAAGGTTAACTATGAAATTGATCGTTTAACTATCAGCCGTTTGGCTTTACTGAGAAACGGAGCGTTTACAAAAACTGTTTAAAGTTTATTGAAAAAAACTAAACAAGATAACAATGCGGTCTATCGAAAGTAATATGCAACGACTATTTTACGGCTTCATTTCCAGAAAAAAGCGTATTCAATACGTTCTGGACGGTATTTCCTTTACATATGATTTGTTTAATAAGATAAGTAAATCGTTAAACGAGTTGGTATGGTGTAGATAAGGCAAAAAGCCTGAGAAAGCCAAGGAATTGGGCCTTTGCCTCATTTTTAGAATGATTTTTTAGAAGAAGGTATATTTATTGTGTTTTGAGCGTTCTTTAATAAGGCAGGTTTCATATCCAACCGGCTGTAGAAAAGGACGAGATGCGGAAAGGAACCGTAAAATTTCAGAATAAAGACAAATCGGTGTTCTTTCCGATGCTTCGGGAGCGAGTTGACCACTATTTTGCCGAACAAGCCCTGTCAAAACAAGGAGACCAGCGTTTAGTATGGAAAGGCATTTTTATGCTGGGTTTGCTACTGATACCTTATGCGCTGATTCTTTCCAATCAATTTTCCGCCTGGACCATGCTGGGGTTTGCGGTCCTTATGGGCTTGGGTACGGCCGGCGTCGGTATGGCCGTAATGCATGATGCCAACCATGGTTCTTTCTCCAGTGTGCCCTGGATCAACAATCTGTTCAGTTCGTGCCTGTATCTGCTGGGGGGGAATGTACTTAACTGGAAAATTCAACACAATACGCTTCATCATACTTACACCAATATTCACGACGTTGACGAGGACATTACAGGAAAATTCCTGTTGCGGCTTTCATACAGCGACGAGCGGAAGCGTATCCACCGCTATCAGCACATATACGCTTTTCTGCTGTATGGATTGATGACCTTTTCGTTTTTCGTCAAAGACTTTCGGCAGGCATACCGGTATAATTACCGGCAGGAGGGGAAACTGGTAAAGCCGTTTTCACGACGGGATATTGCGGTATTGGTTATCAGTAAAATCTTTTATCTGCTCTTCATTGCCGTATTACCATTGACAATAACGGATCTGACGTTTGGTCAATGGCTTCTTGGCTTTGTGGTTATGCATTTCACGGCGGGTCTTGTACTGAGCACCATCTTCCAGCTGGCACACATTGTCGAAGGGGCTGAACAACCGGCTCCCGACACGAACGGAATTGTCGGAAGTGCCTGGGCTATTCATCAGATGCAGACTACGGCCAATTTTTCGTGCCCGAGACTGCTTTCGTGGTACATCGGTGGGCTGGATTTTCAGGTCGAGCACCATCTCTTTCCTTCCATTTCGCATATCCATTACCGGGCTCTTTCGCCGATTGTACAGCGTACGGCCGAAGAGTGTGGTATCCCATACAACAACAAGGCCTCGTTTCCGGAGGCCATCAGTTCACACATCAAGATGCTAAAAGTACTGGGCCGGTAAGGAAAGAATCACTCTTTCGCCACCGGCCCAGTTCGGTTAAACCTGTTGCGCGTTACAGGAGAAGTCCCGCCAGCGTAGCCGACATATAGCTGGCCAGCGTACCGCAGATGAGAGCCTTGAAACCCAGTCGGGCAAGGTCGCTCCGACGCGACGGGGCCAGTTCGCCAATACCACCCACCTGAATGGCGATTGACGAGAAATTAGCGAAGCCGCACAGGGCAAAGCTGGTAATGGCTATGGTTTTGGGATCGAGCGTCTGCTTGATTTTAACCAGATCGAGGTAAGCTACGAATTCATTAACGACCATTTTGGTCCCCATCAGCGCACCGGCGGCTTCAATGTCTTTGCCCGGTACACCCATCGCCCAGGCAAACAGGGAGAACAGCTTACCAAGCAGGAAATTCAGGCTCAGGTTATCGAAGCCAAATACGTAGAAACCTAGCCGGAACAGCAGGCTGTCGATCAGAGCAATGAGCGCGATAAACCCGATCAGCATGGCGATAACATTGAAGCCGACCTTCAATCCTTCGCTGGCTCCGGCAGCGATGGCATCCAGCAAATTGGCATGGGTCTTTTTAATGTCTATCTTAACCGTTCCGCGCGTTTCCGACACTTCCGTTTCGGGATATACGATCTTGCTGATTACGAGCGCGCCCGGGGCTGCCATGATACTAGCCGCCAGCAAATAGGGGGCTGGTACGCCCAGCGAGATATAAACAGCCAGAACGCCCCCTGCAATACAGGCAAAGCTGCCTGCCATGGACGCAATCAACTCGGAGTTGGTCATGGTTTTCAGGTAGGGCTTCACCATGATCTGCGCTTCTACCTGACCGACAAACGTACTCGCTACGTTCGATAGGGCCTCTGCGCCACTAACGCCCATAAGCCATTTCATGACGCGGGCCATCACGGCAACTACCCGCTGCATGATGCCCAGGTGGTAGAAAATGTTGACCAGCACCGCCACAAAGATGATGGTCGGAATCACTTTAAAAAAAAAGATGAAGTTGTTTTCCGGACCAAAAGCGCGGGTCAAAAGGTCGGTTTTGACGAGCGGAGAGAACACAAACTCAGCACCGGTGTTGGCTTTCTGCAGGAGCCGGTCGACGTAGTAGCCAAGTCGCTGGAAGATCTGCTGGCCGATGGGGGTTTTCAGGACGAATACTGCGAGTCCAAACTGCAATGCCAGGCCAACTCCGACGGTACGATAGTTAATTGCTTTGCGGTTATTTGACATTGCATAGGCAATGCCGAGAATCAGAACGATGCCGATTAGGCCGGTAAAGCGGCTCATTGAATAGGGGTGTCGTGGTAATTTTTAAGTTAAGCCTGCGAAGATACAAACAAAAAAGGAGGAAAGGAGGAGGGAGAAAAGGACGAAGGGGAGGAGTTGGAAAGGATGTACACTGGTAACCTCCTTTCTTCCTGCCTCCCCTTCGTCCTTTTCTCCTTCTACATTAAATATCCGCGATGGCCCGTTCAGCGCCTTCCTGATATTCTTCTTCGATAATAGCCTGATCGGCCGGTTTCAGTTCAGGGTCGAACAGCCGGGCGGTCATGACTTCTTTTTCGGTTACTTCGAAGAATCGCTCGTGGATATTGAACGGCTTTTCACCCTTTGGTACTTCACACTTTTTAAAGGTTCCATCTTCCTGTAATTCGTAGGCATTGACCGTATCGAGCAGGTTGTAGGCGAGCAGCAGAATGGCCTGCTGTTTCACCCGCTGGTCGGCCAGAATAAACAACGATTCGATTCGACGGTCGAAACTGCGAACCATGATGTCGGCGCTGCCGCCGTAGATTTTAGGGTCGCCGTTGTTGTGGAAGTAGAACACGCGGGTATGCTCTAGGTAATCGCCCACAATCGACCGCACGGTGATGTTCTCGCTCAGTCCCTGCCGACGCGGGCGAAGGCAGCAGATGCCCCGCACGATCAATCGGATAGGAACGCCCGCCTGCGAGGCTTTGTAAAGCTCATCAATGACCAGCTTGTCCTCCAGCGAATTGAGTTTGATACAGATACCGCTCGGGAGTCCGTGCTGGGCATTCTCTGCCTCGGTCTGAATCAACCGAATCAACTGTTCGCGCATGCCCCGCGGAGCCGTAATCAGGTACCGGTATTCGTTCGGGAGCGAGTGGCCGGTAATGACGTTGAAAAACTCGGAAATGTCGTGGGTGTACACTTCATCAGTCGTTAGCAGGCCAATGTCTGTGTACAGCCTTGATGTATCTTCGTTATAATTTCCACTGGCCATGTGGGCGTAGCGCACCACGCGGCTGCCTTCATTACGTACAACCAGCAGCAGCTTGGTGTGAGTCTTATAACGGCTGATACCGTAGATGACGAAACAGCCGGCTTTCTGCAGACGCTGGGCTTCACGAATGTTATTTTCCTCGTCGAAACGAGCCTTTACTTCAAACAACACGGATACGTGCTTCCCGTTTTCAGCGGCTTTCAGCAACGCTTCGGTAATCCGCGACCGCTTGGCCAGCCGATAAACCGTAATTTTAATTGCCAGTACGTTGGGGTCTTCGGCCGCCTGTTCAAGCAGCTGTAGTACGGGCTCGAAGTTGTTGTACGGGTGATGTAACAGGACATCGCGCTGCCGGATGACTTCGAAAATATCGTCGAATTTTTCGCGGTTCAGGCCCAGTGGCGGTACCGGTACGTGCGGACGAGGCATGTCATCCTTGAACTCCGGATGACGAATAATCTGCCACAACGCCGAAAAATCGAGCATGTAGGGCGCTTCAAACAGATTCAGCTCATCGATCTCCCAGCGTTTTTTTAACAGGTTGATCATCCAGGTGGCTCCGGGCGTATCGGGGCTGACTGGTTCCAGCTCAACCCGGGTCACGCGCCCCAACCGGCGGTTTTTGATCTTCTGTCTGACTTCATCCAGAAAATCGGCTTCATCGTCGTCGTTTTCGTCGAGTGTGAAGTCGCCGTTCCGGGTGATCCGGAAGAGATTGACCGAAATAATCTCAACATTTCGATACAGCTTCTTAATGTTCTGCCGGACAATTTCCTCGATGGGCAGGAAAATTACCTCATCGTCGCGATCAAACGGCAGGAAACGCGGCAGGTTGGCCGGAATCTGTACGAACGAAAGGCGCTGCCGTTCGTCTTCGTCTTCCGAGCGCAGGCTCTGCAGCGGTGCATCATCGGGGTTGACCGTTACGACACCGAAAATCAAAACTTTGGCCAGCAGCACCGGGAACGTATGCGTGTAGTCATACAGCATCGGTGTCAGCGTCGGGTAGATCGTCCGGTCGAAGTAATCGGTAGCCTCGGCTTGTTCGTCGGCGGTCAGCTCGTCGTAATGAACCAGTCGAAGCTGGTTGCCGGCAAAGAGTGGCAGCAATTCCTCAACGAAGACCTGGTTCTGGTCGCGGCTAAATTGCTGGGCGGCCGTGAACAATGCCTTGCGAAACGGCACTTCGCGCAGACCGGAGTAGTCGACGCGCTGCTTGTGATAGTCGAGATAATTGTAGAGACTGCCGACGCGAATCATGAAAAATTCATCGAGATTCGACGCCGAGATGGCCAGGAATTTGAGCCGCTCCATCAAGGTCCTATTGGCGCTACGGGCCTGATCCAGTACCCGTTCGTTAAATTTCAGCCAACTCAGATCGCGGCTTAGATAATCACTTTGTTCAATGACGCTAATTACCTTTTCGCTAACTTTTGCCATTTTATCAGAAGCTTTATCGGCGGTATTCTGTGGTCGTTGTGTCAATCGGGAAACCAGGTTCCCGAGTAAGGTTCGATTGGTGGGCATAGCAAAACGCATTCAACTTTACTGATTAAAACTACAACAAAAAAGCGGGCGTTTCGGCCCGCTTTTCTTTTTTTCTTAAACGTCGACTCTGGCGTATTTCGCGTTCCGTTCGATAAAATCGCGTCGGGGTGCTACGTCGTCGCCCATCAGCATGGAGAACACGTGGTCGGCATCGGCGGCCGATTCTACAGTCACCTGCTTGAGGCTCCGGCGGTCCGGGTCCATGGTTGTACTCCAGAGCTGTTCGGCGTTCATCTCGCCAAGACCTTTGTAGCGCTGTACGCCTACATTCTCTTCGCGACCTTCACCGGCCAGTTCTCTAACCGCGGCTTCGCGTTGCTGCTCGGTCCAGCAGTAGCGCTCTTCCTTGCCTTTTTTCACGAGGTAAAGCGGAGGCTGGGCAATGTAGACGTAGCCGTTATCGATGAGCGCTTTCATGTTCCGGTAGAACAGCGTCAGGATCAGCGTCCGAATGTGGCTGCCGTCCACGTCGGCGTCGGTCATGATGATGATCTTGTGGTAACGCAGTCGCTCAAGATTCATCACGGTCTCGTCGTCTTTCTTTTCCAGCCGAACGCCAAGTGCCGTCCAGATATTTTTAATCTCTTCGTTCTCGTAGATTTTGTGCTCCAGTGCTTTCTCTACGTTCAGGATTTTACCCCGCAGCGGTAGAATCGCCTGGAAAGCCCGGTTACGACCCTGCTTGGCTGTACCGCCCGCCGAGTCACCCTCAACCAAGTACAACTCACAACGCTCGGGATCCGTATCCGAACAGTCGGCCAGTTTGCCCGGCAGCCCCATACCACTCATGAAGTCCTTGCGGTCAGCCATGATTTTGCGGTAAGCGGCATCGGCTGCAATACGTGCCTGCGCCGAAATCAGGACTTTTTTGATAATACCCTGGGCGGTCTTGGGGTTTTCCTCCAGCCAGGTTTCAAGCATCTCGGCTACCGTCTGGCTGACGGCACTTACTACGTCCTGGTTGCCAAGCTTTGTCTTCGTCTGGCCTTCAAACTGGGGTTCGGCTACTTTAACCGAAATAACCGCCGTCAGCCCCTTGCGGAAATCTTCACCGGTAAACGTTACTTTACCGGCGTTCTTACCCAGAACGTTGCTGTTGCGGTCGGCGTAGTTCTTCAGTACCCGCGTAATAGCCGAACGGAAACCCTGAACGTGCGTACCCCCTTCGTGGGTATTGATGTTGTTAACGTACGACATGACGTTCTCGCCGGCTTCGTAGTTATACACCATCGCTACCTGAACGGGCGTTACGCCTTTCTCGTTTTCCATGTAAATCGGCTGCATACCGTCGAGAGCCGGGCGGCTTTCGTCGAGGTACTTCACAAACTCGATCAGGCCACCTTCTGAGAAGAAGTCATCCTGGTTAACAGGCTGGCCGTTCTCATCGAGGTCGCGCATGTCCTTCAGCAGAATGTGAATGCCTTTGTTAAGGAAAGCCAGTTCGCGCAGACGACCCGCCACGGTTTCATAGCGGAATACCGTTTCGGTAAAGATGCTGGCGTCAGGCTTAAAGCGCACGATCGTACCGGTATCTTCGGCTTGGCCGATAATCCGTACGTCGTACTGAGGATGCCCAATTTTATATTCCTGCTCAAAGATTTTGCCTTCGCGGTGTACTTCCACACGCAGGTCTGTCGACAATGCGTTTACGCAGGAAACCCCTACGCCGTGCAAACCGCCAGATACCTTGTACGTGTCTTTATCGAACTTACCACCCGCGTGCAATACCGTCATGACCACCTCCAGGGCTGACTTTCCCATCTTGGTGTTGATACCGGTCGGAATACCCCGGCCGTTGTCGGTGACGGTAATTGAGTTATCCTCGTTAATCGTTACGGTAATGGTATCGCAGTATCCGGCCAGGGCCTCATCGATGGAGTTATCGACAACTTCCCAGATGAGGTGGTGCAACCCTTTGACGCCGACATCGCCGATGTACATGGCAGGGCGCTTACGAACGGCTTCCAGACCCTCTAATACCTGAATGTTATCGGCATTGTAGTTGCCATTTGCGTTGACCTGGTCCGGCGTACCGGCTACCTCCGGCTGGATGTCTGCTTCAACAAGTTCGTTTGTCATATTGGAATGAAAGTATGTCAACAAGTATGCTGGTAAGGGGTTCGGAAACCAAGTTGGCAACCTGGGTTGCCTGACTCGTTGTAGATTGTAAAAATACAAAAAAAAATCGTCATTTCCTACTGCTTTCAACTCGCATGCATCAATATACGAAAAATCTGTGAATATGCCATATTTTTAACGTAGGCCACTTTTAGCTACTGCCAGTGCAACAAAAACAGCTGAAATCTACCGGGCCAGGCCGACTACCTTAAAATCCGGATGCAAACATGAAGACACGGCCGCTTTCCCGAAAAAATCTTATTGACGAGCCTAAAAATCTGTGGCTTTTACCTGCGCAGAAATACGCAAAAAGAAAGCCGAACATCTATTGTCCGGCTTGTCATACAGAAAGGCGTTACAACGGTCAGTCTTCCGGATAGGGGATATACACAAAACCCGCGAAATCGCCCTGCACAACAAACAGGCAGCAGTATTCGTCGGGCTTTTTGTAATTCTCTTTGAACAGTTCGACCGACTCCGGTCCAATAAGATTACGCTGAACAAATTCATCAACAAATGTGGCCTTGTAGTTCCACTGGTTGGATAGCTCATCAGCCCCAATCAGCAATTGTCCTATGGGTACGTCCCGCCGGGAAGCCACAAAAATTGGAAACTCCGAAAAGCCACGGGTCCGAATCTGGTAGGAAGCCTCCTTCAACTGGTCGGCCACCAGCACAAAATCCGACGAAATTGCCCCCATCAACTGCTTGTTGATATCGGGCGAGTTGGCATCGTCGAGGAGCGTGTTTTCGTTGCTATGGTGAATCATCGTTGTTTATTGTTCATCATTTGTTGTCAGGTGCACAACCTCGTAACAGCCGGTAGCCGGTACAAAGGGCCACATTTCAATTCAAAACCGTGCTGCCAACAACAGTTCCAGGTCTTTGAAACGCATGTTGAATTTCCTGGCAATGTAGGCGTTGGTCAGTGTGCCCTTATGGGCATAAACACCTTTCATGAACCAACGGTTCGCGTACATCATCTCTTCAATGCCCCCGGTCGTACCGGTTTCCAGCAGGAAAGGCAGGAAGATATTGCTCAACGCCATACTGGCCGTGCGCGATACCCGGGCGGCAATGTTCGGTACGCAGTAGTGCAATACGTCGTGGTGCCGGAAAGTGGGGTTCTTATGCGTGGTCATTCGCGAGGTTTCAAAGTTGCCGCCCTGGTCGATGGCTACGTCAATGATGATTGAATCGGGTTTCATGCGACTCACCATCTCTTCGGTCACTACCACGGGACTTAATCCATCCTCTGCGCGCATGGCACCGATCACTACGTCGGCCCGTTCAATGGCTTCGGCGAGCGTATCCGAATCGATGATGGACGTGTAGATGTGCATACCAACGGCGTATTTGAGCCGCTGCAGCTTGTAGAGATATTTGTCGAATACCTTCACGTCGGCCCCCATGCCAAGGGCTGTCCGGATGGCGTATTCATTCACT
Source organism: Fibrisoma montanum (assembly GCF_003583365.1). GTDB lineage: Bacteria > Bacteroidota > Bacteroidia > Cytophagales > Spirosomataceae > Fibrisoma > Fibrisoma montanum. Next base: position 66,688 of record NZ_QXED01000001.1, on the reverse strand, counting down.
GTACCGGCACCCAGCATGACTACTTTTGTCGGCGGAATGCCCGTAATGCCGCCCAGGATGATGCCCCGGCCATTATCGACATTGCTCAGGTATTCGCCCGCGATGAGCATGACGGTACTGCCGGCAATCTCGCTCATGGAACGAATCACGGGCAACCCACCGGCTTGGTCCTCAATGTATTCGTAGCCGATGGCCGTAATATTTTTAGCATTGAGCTTTTCGAAGAAGGTACGTTCGAGAGCCGGCAGATTGAGGGCGGAGATGACCGTACTGTTGGGTTTGACGTGCTCAAATTCACCGTCGAGCAAGGGCTCAATCTTCAGAATAAGGTTAGCGTCATAGACTTCTTTGGGGGAGTAAGCGATCTGCGCTCCGGCTTCACTGTATTCGTTGTCGGCAAATTTGGCGCCTTCACCGGCTCCTTTTTCAACAATAACATTGTGGCCGTTCCGAACCAGAATAGCCACTGCTTCGGGTGTCAGGGCGATGCGGCTTTCCTGGAGCGAGACTTCCTTGGGAAGGCCAATCAACAGGCTATTCTTACTGGTTTTAACTGCCAACGGGGCTTCCTTTGGATACAGGGCCGTCTGTTTGGCCAATTCCTCAAATCCGGTCACTTTTGTGAGGTTTACAGCTTACTGGTTTCAGTTTACTGTTTACAGTCCTTGGGAAGGCCAGCTCGTGCTGAAATCCACCGAAATCCGAGAACTATAAACCGAAACCCGTAAACTATCCAACTAATTGAGTTTTTACAGTTCGGCGGCCATCAACATCGGCCATTATGTCAATTTGGTAGTACGTGGCCGGCCACAGCGCTGCAACGCGCTGTGGCCACTCCACCAGGCAATAGTTTCCTGAGTCAAAGTATTCCTCCATCCCAATGTCCAATGCTTCGGCTTCATTGCGAAGCCGGTAACAATCGAAGTGATACACCGGACGCCCTTCGTGGGTGGTGTATTCATTAACGATGGAAAAAGTTGGACTTTGTACCATACTGACCACGCCCAACGCCCGGCATAACGCTTTGATGAGCGTGGTCTTGCCTGCGCCCATATCGCCCTCGAATAGCCACACCCGGTGCTGACGTCCTTCGGCCAGGAGCTGATGCGCTACAGTATCGAGTTCGTCGAGTCGCTGGAAGTGTAGCATCATAGGCTTTGAGCTTTTGAACCGCAAAGATACGCTTTTTTAGACCTTCCACTCCTTCCGCATCGGACGACTCAGCCGCTGATTGGCTTCGGCGTCGCCCTCAAACTTCTCTTTGTCAGGATTCCAGCGCAACGGCCGCTTCAGCTCGTAGGCGATGTTGCCAATGTTGCAGACCGTAGCCGTACGGTGGCCAACCTCTACGTCGCAGATCGGATTCCTGCGCGACCGGATGGCGTCCAGAAAATCCTTGTAGTGGTTATCGCTATAGTACACCCGTTTTTCACCTTCGCCAATGACCTTATCTTTCAGGCTGGCGGGTGTGGTGGTCAGTTCGCCACGGGCTACTTTAACCTCGCCCTCGGTGCCGATAAACTGGCAAAACTGCTTTCCTTCGACCGGCTCATGTACCATTGTGACGCCGTTGGCGTAGCGGTACGTTAGCCCTTTGCCGCTGTTGTCGGTGGGGGGAATTAGCTCTACGGGACCGGAGTTATCCATGTCGAGCCCCCACTGGGCGATGTCGAACATGTGAGCCCCCCAGTCGGTCATGCCGCCCCCGCCAAACTCGTTGATGGCCCGCCACTGCGCCCAGAACGTATCCGTAAGGCTGGGCGATAACTGGGCGTTAAACGGCCGCTCGATCATATTGGGACCTAACCACGCAGCCCAGTTCAGTCCTTCGGGGGTTGGTTCGGCCGCCAGGTCCCACGGACGCGGTGGACCACCCACGTTAATTTTTACAGTCTTAACCTCGCCGATGTAGCCATTACGAACCAGTTCGACGGCCTTTCGGAACTCAGCCCACGACCGCTGCATACTGCCGGTCTGGAATACACGCTTGTTTTTACGAGCCGCTTTTACCATCGCCCGACCTTCGGCAACGGTTAGGGACAGGGGTTTTTCGCAGTAGATGTCTTTCCCGGCTTCGGCGGCCCGAACCGCCATGGCTGCGTGCCAGTGGTCGGGCGTTGCAATCACGACCGCATCAATGTCCTTGCGATTGAGCAGCTCGCGGAAGTCGCTGAAGGTTGCGCAGCCGTCGTAGGTGGCTTTGTCTGTTTGTTTGGCGTAGTGGGCGTTTACGGCTTCCTTAAACGCGTTGAGCTTAGTTTGATTGACATCGCAGGCGGCCAGCACCCGGGCGTCGTTCTTGAGAAACTGGTTGCGCAGACCACCGCTTTGCTTCCCAACGCCGATGAATCCGACCGTAATCTGGTCGCTCGGAGCCAGGAAACCCGGACCGCCCAGTACGTGGCGGGGCACGATAAAAAAGGCGGATAAACCAGCGGCTTGTTTAAGAAATGTCCGGCGATTGGCTAAGGGTTGTAGAGAATCGTTCATGACGTATTTATTTTGGGGAAAGTTACGAAAAACTATGCCCAAAATCGTTAACGTCGGCCTGATTGGCTTCGGGCTGTCCGGCCGTTATTTTCATGCGCCTTTCCTGACCACAAACCCTCATTTCAAGCTCAGTAAAGTAGTTGAGCGACACCGCAACGAGGCTCAGGCGTTCGACCCGTCGCTCATCACCGTGCGTAGCCACGATGAGCTGTTTGCTGACCCGGCCATTGATCTGATCATTGTCAGTACGCCCAACGATACGCACTTTCCCTACGCTAAAGCCGCCCTGGAAGCCGGCAAGCACGTATTGATCGAAAAACCCTTCGCCAATACGTCGGCTCAGGCGCAGGAACTGCTGGCACTGGCGCAGCAGCGGGGGCTGGTGGCGATGCCGTACCAGAACCGACGCTACGATGCCGACTTTCTGACCATTCAGCAACTGTTGCAGGCGAATCGGATCGGCGAGGTGAATGAGTTTGAAGCTCACTTTGACCGCTACCGGCCGCAGGTGCTCGATAGCTGGAAAGAATACGATCCCGACGGGGGCGGCAATCTCTACAACCTGGGGCCACACCTGATCGATCAGGCCGTTGTGCTGTTCGGTCCTCCGGAAGCAGTATGGGGAGATGTACGGATTATTCGACCAAACGGCCCGCAGGACGATTACTTTGACATTGTACTCTATTATCCCAACAAACGTGTTCGGCTGAAATCAAACATGGTCGCGGCCGATAACCAGCTTCGATACGTCATTCATGGATCGCTGGGTTCGTTTGTTAAAAGCGGGCTCGATATTCAGGAGGAGACCCTGCGCAAAAACCAGCTGCCTGATTCGGCTGATTGGGGTTATGAGCCTGAACGTCAGTATGGTACGTTAACAACCGCCGAAGGGCAGAACGTTGTCGACAGTTTGCCGGGGAACTACCACCCGTTTTACGATAACCTGTACTGGGCCATCATTGGTGAAATTCCCCAGGAGGTTGCGCCGGAGCAGGCGCTGGCCGTAATCCGGATTATGGAACTGGCGCGGGAAAGCAGCGCAACACGAGCCATTCTTCCCTTTTAAATCCGTTATAAATGCAGCAAGGCCGCTCTCTAAGCGGCCTTGCTGAAGGTACGTTGCGACGCGGTACACTGCCCACTATTTCAGATTCATATCGTCAATCACCCGCTGCACTTTCGCTTTCAATTGTTCGTAGGTTTCGTCGAAGGCTTCCTTACTCGCAAGAGGCTCGCGAACGCTGACGTAGAACTTTATCTTCGGCTCCGTACCGGAAGGACGAGCCGATACCTTTGTGCCGTCGGCGGTGAAGAACTGCAGTACGTTCGACGATTCGATGCCCATTTTACCAGCTTCGATCGGTACGGTCACTTCATTGCCGATGTCGGTGCGGGTCAGTTGTTTGTAATCGTCGATGCGAATAACCGGCGAACCTGCAATTTCCTTCGGCGGATTGGCCCGAAAATCGGCCATCATCTGCTGAATTTCCTCGGCACCTGACTTCCCTTTTTTGGTCAGCGACACCAGTGCTTCGTAGTAGAAACCGTTCTCCTGGTACATTTCCATCAGCATGTCGAACAGACTCAGGCCCTTGTCTTTTGCGGAGGCCGTCAGTTCAGCAATGATGGCGCAAGAGGCAATCGCATCTTTGTCGCGGACAAAGTCACCGATCAGATAACCATAGCTTTCTTCGCCACCACCGATGAATTGCTCCTGGCCTTCCAGCTCACGAATGACCGATGCGATGTATTTGAAGCCGGTCAGGGTATTGTAACAGGTTACGCCGTAGCGCTCGCACATCCGGTCGATGAGGTCGGTCGTTACGATTGTTTTCGCCACAAACTCTTTACCGGTCAGCTTACCAGCCTCTTTCCAGGCATTGAGCAGGTAGTAGATGATCAGGCTGGCCATCTGGTTGCCGTTCAGCAACTCAAATTCGCCGTGGTGGTTGCGGGCACCCGCGCCAACCCGGTCCGAATCGGGGTCGGTAGCCATTACCAGATCCGCGTTCAGCGACTGCGCCAGATCGAGGGCCAGTTTCATGGCCGCCCGCTCTTCGGGGTTCGGCGATTTAACCGTCGGGAAGTTGCCGTCGGGGGTGGCCTGCTCGTCAACGATGTGTACGTTGGTAAAGCCGAGCGCTTCCAGGGTTCGCGGCACCATCGTGATACCCGTTCCGTGGATAGGCGTATAGACGATGTTCAGATCCGACTGCCGGGCAATGACGTCCGGATTTACCGCGTTGGTTTTGATCCGCTCAACGTAGGGGGCATCAATTTCCTCGTCGATCATCTGAATCTTTTCCGGCACGCCCTCGAATTTGATATCGTCAACCGAGGTAATCTTGTTCACCTCCTCGATAATGTTTTTGTCGTGCGGAGCGACGACCTGTCCGCCGTCGTTCCAGTACACTTTGTAGCCGTTGTACTCCGGCGGGTTGTGCGAAGCGGTCACGACGATACCACTCTGACACCCCAGCTGCCGGATAGCGAACGATAGCTCGGGCGTTGGGCGCAGCGAAGTGAACAGATACACTTTAATGTTGTTGGCCGAAAAAATATCGGCGACCAGACGGGCAAATTCCGGACTCATCCGTCGGCTGTCGTGGGCGATGGCCACGCTGATGTCTTCGCCTTGAAACGTCGCATTCAGGTAGTTGGCGAGTCCCTGCGTAGCCGCCCCAACGGTGTAGCGGTTCATGCGGTTGGAGCCTACACCGATTACCCCCCGTAATCCACCCGTACCAAATTCAAGATCACGATAAAAAGAGTCAATTAAATCGGCCGTTGTATCGCCTTCCATCATCTGGCGAATGGCGCTCTTTGTATCGGCATCGTAGTTGCCGTTCAGCCAGCGATCAATACGTTGCTGGGTTGAGGAATCAATGGCAGTTGTCATTGCTGAAGGGTGAATTTGTTTGGTAAAGACAATGCGCCAAAGTTACTACTGCCAGGCCGCCTGGCAAATCCGGAGAGTAGATTTAAGGACCCTGGTTTTCTGTTATCTTCGAACACGATCAAATCGTTCCGTCATGGCACTACACGTCGAAACCCGCAAGCTGACCGTTGCCGAATTTCACCGGATGGAGTTCGACGATAACGATACCCACCTGTACGAACTCCTTGACGGTGAACTTGTGAAAAAGGAAGCTTCTACGCCTGAGCATCAACTATTAGTACGCGATTTGGCATTTGCCATGCATTCGTTTGCGAAGCAGCAGCCGTTGGACGAAGTTATCTTCGCTCCTGTTGATGTGTTTCTGGACGAATATAATTCTCCGCAACCTGATCTGGTTTATGTAGATAAAACCAAAGCCGATCTGATAACCAACGACGGTATCGTCGGTGTGCCAACACTGGTTGTTGAAGTAATTTCTCCTTCGCCTGTTTATCGAGACCGGGTAACGAAGAAAGCGTTGTACGAGCGGTTCGGCGTTCAGGCGTATTGGCTGGTTGACCCTGCGGATGAATATGTCGAAATTTTTACATTAGTCGAGGGGCAGTGTCAACTGCTGAGCGCGGCATCGCTGGAGGAAGGTCAGCTTACCTCCAACGTATTAACCAGCTTACCGCTCGAATTAAAAAACTTATTTGCGTAATCTGGAACTATACGTACCGCTCCGTAATGTGGCGCGCCTGCTCGGTTGTTTCAACCAGCAGCGGATGCCGGGGCTGAGACAGCGCCGTTTCTAGTTCCTCAATGGTCTCTTTGAACAGAAGATTGACCGGAATCTCGTAATTCTCCACCTTACTTTTCAGGTACACCAGCGAGGGCCGGACGTCGCCCGAAGCGGCCAGCCGATTGTATTCCTGTTTAGCTTCGGCAAATCCTTCGTCACTGGGACCAAACGATACCACTCGTTCTGGCAGGGGATTGGCCTTGCGATTCGCCAACTTGGCGTCTAAGTTGGCCAGCAGGCGTTTAAGGTGGAACGTGTTTTTGCCCGTACGGATGCGCTCCCGGAGCGATTGCCGGATCAGGTACGTAAGCGCATTCGTCAGGTTCAGACCAATCTCAGCCATCTGCTTGAAGATCAGTGACGAGGGCGACATGCCCGGTATGGTGTTCGGGTCGTGGAGCAATACCCGCTCATCCGGTGTCAGGAAGCCATCAATGCGGGCGTACACGTTGATGCCGAGTTTCGTAAAAACCTCTGCCACGGCCAGTTGAATTTTCCGGTTGTTTTCAAGGCTGGTCGCAACCGGAATCCGCTTCTTGGTGGTGTTGAGCTTGTACTTCGACTCAAAGTCAAAGCTGGTTACGTTATAAATCTCAGTAGGGGGGAGGGCAATAGCGCGGCCGTCGTCGTCCTGGATGACGCCACACGAAAACTCCTGGCCGCTGATAAACTCTTCGAACAATACGTCATCTTCGGCATTGACCGAGGCCAGTGTCAGAGGTTGCCCCTTCATTGAATCCAGCTTGTCGATCAAAACCTGCGGGTGCCGGATGACTTCGCCGGTTTGTTCAATAACCACCGGAAAGCTGATCCCCGAATCCAGACTCACCATAGTCTGAGCCAGGTCGCGCTTCTCGTCGGCCGATAACTCCGCCCATTCGCTGAGTTTAGTGAACCCATCCGGCTGAACGCTCATTGTAAAAAAGCATTGCTCCACCGACCGGCAGAACGTAGCAAGATCGGGTTCGCGAACAATTGCTACCCCAATGGATGAACCCTGATGAGGAGCCTTAACGACAATTGGCAGACCCAGATGTTCAGTCAGCGACTGAAAGAATTGCGCTTTATCGGCTCGTTCCCACGCATCGCGGTCGATGGTGGCCGTTTTTTTCTGCTGCCCGTTCGCCAGCGCAATCAGTTCGTTTTGCAGAATCTTGTTGATGCCGATGGCCGAACCAACCAGGCCCGGGCCCGTGTACGGCATTTTATACCACTCCAGCAAGCCCTGAATGGCACCATCCTCGCAGTCGGGACCGTGCATCGCCAGGAAGGCAATGTCGAAATGGGTGCTGAACGTTTCAGGACGAATTTCTGGATAACCGGCTGCCAGCGCGTCGGTTTCCAGGGACTCGTCATATACCGAGAAACCGGAAGTATCCTGTGGAATTACGTCCCGCAGAGAAGTCGCCTGCAAAAACGACGGCTCAACGCGCCGGAATCGCCCGCGACCATCTACGAAGATCAGAACCGGTTGAAATAACCCTTTGTCCAGATTAGCCAGCGCCGTACGGCCCCCGGCAAACGACACCTCGCGCTCCCGCGCCGGCCCACCAAAGAAAATACCTACTTTCACGAAACAGAGGAGATAATGAGATTCGCAAAGAAACGAAAAAGCCGCCTGTTTGGAGACAGGCGGCTCATTAGATTTATCAGGTAGATGATTACGTCCCTTTGTTCTGTGATTAAAACGCCGGGGTGATATTTACCGCTTCAACCCTGGCTATTTCGGGCACCGCTTTCAGGATGGCTTCTTCAAGCCCGCCTTTAAACGTCATGGCAGACATGGGGCATGACCCGCAGGAGCCCATCAGTTCCAGACGAACTGTCTTGTTTTCAGTAATCTCCAGAACCTTTACGTTACCGCCATCCGCTTCCAGATAGGGCCGCATACTGTCCAAAGCACGCTCTATTCTTGTTATCAACTGATCGTTGTTCGTTACCGTCTCCATTGAACCCTACGATTTGATGTAAATATACAATTAATCGGCTGCTTACGCAACTTCAACCCGCTGCGTACGGTCGAGGGTTGCGTTCCGGATGGCTACGTGCTGTGCCAGGGCTTCGGCCGTTGAGCGGAACGCATCACTTACCAGCGGTTCCGTACTGTTGATGGCCGGGCGACCCTCATCACCGGCTTCCCGAATACTTTGTACGAGCGGAATCTGCCCGAGCAGCGGTACACTAAACATATCGGCCAGTTGTTTGCCACCACCTTTGCCGAAGATAAAATACTGACTGTTCGGAAGTTCGGCCGGGGTGAAATAGGACATATTCTCAATGACACCCAGAACCGGTACGTTGATTTGCGGCTGCCGGAACATTGCCAGGCCCTTGGTCGCATCGGCCAACGCTACTTTCTGGGGCGTCGTTACGATGATAGCGCCGGTTACCGGTACGGTCTGCACCAGCGTCAGGTGAATGTCGCCCGTGCCCGGAGGCATATCAATCAGAAGGTAATCCAGTTCCCCCCAGTCGGCATCGGAGAAGAATTGCTGCAAGGCGCGGCCGGCCATGGTGCCCCGCCAGATAATTGCCTGTCCCGGGGCTACCAGAAAGCCCATCGATAATAACTTGATACCGAATTGCTGAATTGGCTGCAGCCGATTCTGGCCATTTACCTGCGAGATCATAGGCTGCATGTCTTCCGCCCCAAACATGGTAGGGATAGAAGGACCGTAGATGTCGGCGTCGATGATTCCAACCTTTGCGCCGGACTTATGCAGAGCTACTGCCAGATTTGCCGTTACGGTCGATTTGCCAACCCCGCCCTTGCCCGATGAAACAGCAATGATGTTTTTAACACCCGGAAGCACCGGCGCATTGTTGCGCGTTGATGTCACGTCGGATGTCATATCGATAGTCACTTCGATGTTGGCTCCAATATGGCTGTGGATTGCGTCTTCACACCGTTTCCGAATCACTTCCTTCAGCGGGCAGGCCGGAGTAGTCAGCACGACCGTAAAGCGCACCTGATCGATACCCAACTGGATGTCTTTCACCATGTTGAGCGATACAATGTCGCGCTTCAGATCCGGCTCTTCTACATGACTCAGGGCTTGGAGAACGGATTCCTTACTTAATTTATACTCAGACATTTCGGTAGGTCAATTTGGTTCACAACAGCTATTCGGCTGAATTGGTTTGTAGTGATTCACCCTTTTGCGCCGGAACCGACAACACTAACTGATCAAGAACAACAGACCGCTCAGCCTCTACGTCCACGAGGTCTCGCAGCGTGTCCAGTCGCTTCAATAAACTGTTCAGAAACGACCGGTGGCCGGGCGTATCGCCGTACAGCGGACGGTGAGCCAGGGCTTTGCGAATACTAGCCCACTCGGTTACGAAGCCGCGAAGTTCGTGATCAAACGCACTCTGGGCAAACTTCTCGAAAATATAGTTCTGTGCCAGTGCATTTGGGTGGATCAGATCGGCCTCGTAGAAACGGTAGTCGCGGAGGTCATCGACCATGATTTCGTAGCTGGGAAAGTACTGCACCCAATCATTCCAGACGGTCAACTCGTGCGCAATGACCCGTAAGACAGACTTACTGGCCTGGTTAAGTGGTAACGTATCGCTCGTATGCCGAACAGGGCTAACGGTCAGCAGTATCCGAAGGTTTGGGTTAGCCCGACGTAGCAGTTTCAAGACCTTCACCAGGTCGTCGCGCAGATGGTCGATCTGATACAGGTACTTTTCGAATTGAGAGCCGGGGGTTTTGTGGCAATTAGCGACAACCTGCCCCGTCTGAATGTGGCGATACACTACAGCCGTTCCCAGGGTGAGCAGCAACCAGTCGGCCTGGCGCAGGGCGTCGGCGGTTTGCGTCAGCCGTTCTGTCAGGCGCTCACACAGCTCGGTTTGGCTGTGTGCCCAGAGCGATGAGTGAAAATCGTAATGAAACCAGATGCCGTCCCGTTCAATGTACAATGACTCATCGGGCTTTGTGCCGCGCAGGGCCATTGTCAATAATTTGGCGATAGAAACAGGATTGAATACCGTACCAAACGGGTTGTTCAGAACGGACAATTTATGGTCGGTCAGTTGGCGACCCATTACGTCGGCAAAGCACGATCCAATAGTCACAATCCGGTCTGTCAACCGGATTGGCACGGGTAGTGATTCGGGTATTAATTCAGTATGGAATAGCATACTTACATAACAAAAAACTGAGCCGGATAGGTCCGTTTATTACTAAACTTTTTGTTGCATAACCAGCTGATTATTAAGGTAAAGAGGCTGCTTTGGAGTACGGTAAGAATGTGCATGTTAAAATGAGCCAGCAACGCAACTTGAAAGGCTATGACCTAATCAGCCGACAGTGTATCGCGGCTAATAAACGTACCAGCTGCGTGGTATTCTTCCGGCTTTAGGCTCCGTACGTACTGTTCAACGGTCTCAGAACCGGCGTTAATAAGCCAGTTTTTGACGCTGCTATTGGTCGTATTGCTGGCAGCCTATTTACAGTACCCACGGGCCTTACGTACTATTTTAACGGCCAGATTCGGTATACACGGGTTACCGTTTTACTGATCTACAAGCTGCGGTAAGCCACACGAAGGATCCAGCTGGTGAGTGTGTCCCTGTCTGTTTCGGGTCTAACCAAAAAGAAACCGCCCGACACTACGAGCGCCGGGCGGTTTACACAGAATTGCAGCCTGATTACTCGGCAACTACTTCAAATTTCACTTTGTGCTTTACGTCCTTGTGGAGGTCAAGCGATGCTTCGTATGTGCCGAGGCTTTTCACGTCTTCAACCGTAATCTTTTTGCGGTCAATGTCGAACCCTTTCTCACGCAGCGCGTCAGCAACCTGTGTGTTGGTCACGCGTCCGAAGATACGACCGCTTTCACCGGCTTTCGCAGGGATAGTCAGCAACGTATCGCCAATGCCTTCGGCAAGCGCCAGGGCATCGTTCTTGATTTTTTCGGCCTTGTGAGCAGCCTGACGAATGTTTTCGGCAACTACACGCTTATTCGAGTCAGTAGCCATTACGGCATATCCCTGCGGAATGAGGTAGTTGCGGCCGTAACCGGGCTTCACGGATACGATGTCATTTTTATAGCCCAGGCCGGCGATATCAGTTTTTAGAATGATTTCCATTTTTAAACAAGTTTTCGGTTAACAGTTCGTGGTTTACAGAGCACTGTCAGAACAGAATCCCGTAAACCGAAAACCGTAAACTATTTGAGTGAATCGCCAACGTAAGGTAAAATCGCCAGGTGACGTGCCCGCTTAACAGCCTGAGCCACTTTCCGCTGATACTTCAGGCTCGTACCGGTCAGACGACGCGGCAGGATTTTGCCCTGTTCGTTCAGCAGACGCAGCAGGAACTGACCGTCTTTGTAGTCAATGTATTTGATACCGGCCTTCTTGAAACGGCAATATTTCTTCCGGTTCTCGTTTTTTGATACTGATTCGTTTTGCAAGCTCATGATTACTTGGCCTCTCCGGCGTTTTCGGTTTGTTGTTTCTTCTTACCCACTAAGCCATTGCGCTTCCGCTCGTTGTAATCAACTGCGTGCTTGTCAAGAGCCGTTGTCAGGAAACGAATGATGCGCTCATCGCGCAGGTACTCGGTGTTGAGTTTTTCAACAATAGTACCCGGTGCCTTGAACTCGAAGAGTTGGTAGTAACCCGTATTCTTGTGCTGAATGGTATAGGCCAGTTTTCGCAAGCCCATATTTTCTTCGTGAATAAGTTCCGCCCCATTGTCGGTCAGCACTTTGCGGAACTTATCAACGGCGTCCTTCATCTGAGCATCAGATAAAACGGGAGTTAAAATGAACACCGTTTCGTAGTTCTTTGGGAACATTATGATAATTGGTTTAAAATGAGGGCGCAAAGATAAGGAAAAATGTAAAAAGAAAAAAGGTAGAACCAGAGAATATAGAAAAGGAAATTACAGCTGCAACGCCTTTTCTCTGCCCTGGTTCTACCTTGTCTACCTTCTCTTATTTTACCGTAAATTCACCTTCGCCGATCTTGAACCCTTCTGAATAAAGCTCAACCGCATGGCGACCTTCGTTAAAGCGTTGCCCCCCGCGGCCGTAAACAAAATCGACCTGCTGACGGCTGTTATCAAAGTTAATGCGCTGGGCTGCTGTGTAAATCATGCCCTGTCCGTTGTGTACGAACTCGCCGGACCCCGTCGCCATATCGGAAATGACGGCTCCGCTGGGGTCCAGAATACGTAGGTAAATTTCTTTTTCGTTTTGTTGAGCTACCGGATTAGGGGCCAGCCGGAACGAGATGCGAATCTTGTCAACACGCCGGGCTTTGTAACTCCCGCCGTCGCGCTCTTTACCCCGCGAATTGATGGCATTGACCAGGATGTTTTCAGCCCGAAGTGCCGAAGCCACCGTCACCTTCTCGTTTAACTCCTGATTCCTAGCTACGACCGAATTCACCGAATCGCTCAAATTCTGACGTTCCGTGCGAAGCACCGTATTCTCCTGCGTCAGGGAGTCATTCCGTTGTACGAGCATTCCGTTTTCTTCTTTCAGGCGAACGATTTCCTGATCTTTCTGAGCCAACAGGGCCTGATAGGACCGGATTTTCTGATCGTATTTGGCAGCACTGAAATTATTGACGTTACGCAGTTCGCGCTTATCGATTTCGAGTTGCTCTTTGACTTTCAGTAGCGAATCAACACTGCCGCCGAGCTGTCGAATCTCGGCGATCTTGGCGTCGAGTTGGGCCGAGATCGAATCCAGTTTCGTTTTGGTGGCCAGTACTTCTTCGGTTTTAGTAGCAATTGCCGCATCCTTCGTCTTGTTATCCTGACGCTCCTGGTAATAAAAATACAGGAGCAGTACGTTCAGCGCAGCCAGTATCAGCAGCGCAGCCAGGAGATAACTTCGGCTGTTATTACGCGGTTGGGTTTTTGTTTCCATGAGTGTTTAAAGAAACGGATTGGTGGTTAGGGTCGTTAACTAACGATGAAGAAACGCGCAGTTATTGCGTTAACGAAACCATTTTGCCGCTTTTCGGCGAAAAACTACGTGTTTCTGCTAATTTCTCAAACCTATCTTTGCATATTGTTTTCAATCGGCCTGAGGCAGGCCGGGCTCATCTACTTCTATGATTGCCGATAACATCCAACGTATCAAGGCCAGGATCAATGACCGTGCCAAGCTTATTGCCGTCACAAAAACAAAGCCAGTATCCTTGCTGCAGGAAGCGTACGATGCCGGTTGCCGGCGCTTCGGCGAAAACAAAGTGCAGGAGATGGTTGAAAAACAGCCGTTGCTTCCGGCCGACATAGAATGGCATTTGATTGGGCATCTTCAAACAAACAAGGTTAAGTACATTGCACCCTTTGTTGCGTTGATCCAATCCGTCGATAGTCTTAAGCTGTTACAGGAGATTAATAAGCAGGCTCTGAAAAATCAGCGTGTTATTGATTGCCTGCTTCAGATTCACATTGCTCAGGAAGAAACCAAGTTTGGTTTGCTGGCCGATGAAGCGGAGCATCTGCTGAACGATGCCCAACTTGACGAATTGGCAAACGTGCGCATCGTTGGCCTGATGGGGCTGGCTACCAACACCGATGACGACGGGCAGGTTCGCCGGGAGTTTCGGGAGTTGAAGACGTTGTATGATCGCCTTGGGGCTATCCGCCGACCAAATGTCGTATTCCGCGAACTGTCGATGGGCATGAGCGGTGATTATGCCATTGCGATCGAGGAAGGCAGCACGATGGTGCGGGTTGGCAGCGCCATCTTCGGAGCTCGTTGACAGACCGGCAGTTTTGACCATCCGTTATCAACCAGTACAGTCAGCATTGACAATTAACTTTAACCACCGGTACAAACCATCCGGTCACAACTATGAAATTTTTCATTCAGGCAGGCGCTGTTCTCGGATTGCTGGGCGTTGGTTTAGGCGCTTTTGGCGCACACGCGCTGCGGACTATGCTCGAAGCGTCAGGACGAAGTGATACGTTCGAAACAGCCGTAAAATACCAGTTTTACCATGCCCTCGCCCTGTTAGCTGTTGGCATACTAATGCAGCTACTGAGTGCGAATCCGGCGGCTGTGCGGTTGCTTAACTGGGCCGGTTATTCGTTTCTGGGGGGAGTGCTGATATTTTCCGGCTCGCTTTACATCCTGTGCTTCACCGGCGTAACGTGGCTTGGGGCTATCACCCCGATAGGTGGGGTATTCATGATTGCCGGCTGGGCGCTGTTGTTATGGGCGTTTCTATAATGGCGACCGGAATTTTGTACCTTTGTCCGTTGTTTATAAGAAAAATACAAAACTGGAGGACCAGTTAAAATGAGTATAACACAGGAAACAGCCCGCCGTCGGACGTTCGCCATCATTAGCCACCCCGACGCCGGTAAAACTACGTTAACGGAGAAATTACTGCTTTTTGGCGGTGCCATACAGACTGCCGGGGCTGTGAAGTCCAATAAGATCAAAAAATCGGCGACGTCCGATTTTATGGAAATCGAAAAGCAACGGGGTATTTCGGTTGCAACGTCGGTGATGACGTTTGAGTACAATAACTTAAAAATCAACATTCTCGATACGCCGGGTCACAAAGATTTTGCGGAAGATACGTACCGGACCCTGACGGCTGTTGACAGCGTTATTCTCGTGATCGACTGCGTAAAAGGCGTTGAGGAACAAACCGAACGGTTGATGGAAGTGTGCCGGATGCGTGATACACCCGTGATCATCTTCATCAATAAACTCGACCGGGAGGGACGAAATCCGTTCGATCTGCTGGACGAACTGGAAGAGAAACTAAATATTCGCGTACGGCCGTTAACCTGGCCCGTTAACATGGGATCAGACTTTAAAGGTGTTTACAGTCTGATCGAGCAAAAATTATATTTTTTCAAGGCCAATAAGACCAAGGTTGAGGACGACGTGCTGCCGATTAAGCTCGAAGAAGCCGTTCTTGACGAAAAAGTAGGTGAACGCGATGCGGCCCAGCTTCGCGAAGATGTTGAGCTGATCGAAGGCGTTTATGACCAGTTTGATCGGGACGCTTATCTGAGCGGCAAACTGGCCCCGGTGTTTTTCGGGTCGGCCGTCAATAATTTCGGTGTCAAAGAACTCCTGGATGGATTCTGCCAGTACTCACCTGAGCCAATTGCCCGGCAGACCGATAAGCGGGAGGTGAAACCGGAAGAAAAGCAGTTTAGTGGGTTTGTTTTTAAAATTCACGCTAACCTTGATCCCCGCCACCGCGACCGCATTGCGTTTCTGCGCATTTGCTCCGGCGTATTCGAACGGGGTAAGTTCTATCATCATACCCGCCTTGATAAAAATGTTCGCTTCTCGAGCCCATTCAGCTTCATGGCCGATAGCAAAAGCGTACTGGAAGAAGGCTTTCCCGGCGATGTGGTTGGATTATACGACACCGGTACCTTTAAGATAGGTGATACGTTGACCGAAGGCGAGGATTTGCAGTTTCAGGGAATCCCGAGCTTTTCTCCGGAGATTTTTAAAGAACTTATCAACCTTGACCCTATGAAATCCAAACAACTGGATAAGGGTATCGAGCAGTTGACGGACGAGGGGGTGGCTCAATTGTTTACGCTTCAGCCGGGTAACCGCAAGGTGGTCGGCACGGTGGGCGACCTCCAGTTCGACGTCATCCAGTACCGGCTTGAGCATGAGTACGGAGCAAAATGCCGATGGGTACCAATGAATTATTCGAAGGCGACCTGGGTCACCAGCGACGATCCTAAGAAACTGGCAGAGTTTGTCCGACTGAAAGGCAATCAGATTGGCTACGACAAAGACCAGAACCCGGTGTTTCTGGCCGAATCGGAGTGGATGCTGCGCATGAATCAGCAGAACAATCCGGATATCCAGTTCCACCAGACTTCCGAGTTCAAAGTGGCAGTTTAACGTGCGATTGATTTCCACAAAAAAAGGTCAGCCGAGGGCTGACCTTTTTTTGTGGAAAATTGGTGCCGGTCGTTCAGTTTAGATAACTACTGTTGATTTATAGAGTTAATAGCTAAGTAGTATGTTTATCAACAAGCAGGTCAGCGTTATGCAAAGTAGATGGATCAAGATTGGAATCGTTACGTTGCTGATGGCTCCGGCAGCTGTTTATGCGCAATCCCGCGAAAGCGTAAGGAGTAGTTCGCCTTACAACGGAAGCGCAGGCCGGGTTAGCGACAAGGAAAAGCAGAAGGCAGCCGCCGAAAAATTCAATGGACAACGACCGGCCCAACCGATGCAACAAAACTCTCAGAAGGGGAAGCAGCCCATTCAGGGGCAAACTGAAAACGGAAACCGGATCAAACGGCCACAATCAACAACCAGCAAATAGCCATGAAAACCTTAATCACCGCAGCTATCACAATGCTGTTTTTATCGGCGAATGTCGTCGCTCAGGACGTAACAAAGAAAGAAGCGAAGAAGACGACAAAAATCGCTGAGGATAAAGCCAAACAAATGAAGAAGGACGCGGTCGAATCGGGCAATAAAGCCAAAGAAGAAGCCGCTGACGTAACAAAGAAGGCGGCAAAAGACGCTAAAAAGCAGGTTAAAAAAGAGTATTAGTTCAGCTAAATGTTGGCAAACGGTCCAGTTGACGGTGCATCCATGTACTGCCCACTGGACCGTTTGTGCTTAGTAACTGGCTCAATGATTCAAACCTGCCAGACGTTCCCGATCCGACGAAAACGTAGTGGACCGGGTGGTGGGTGTTTGCTGTTGAGTGGGGAGGCTTATGCGGAAGGTCGTGCCGTGTCCAACCTCTGATTCTACGATAATCTGCCCGTGGTGTAGTTCAACAATCCGGCGGGTGAGGGCCAGGCCGATGCCATGCCCACTGACGGTCATCGTGCTCGACGACCGGAAAAACGGTTCAAATATATGAGGCAAATCGGCTCGTGGGATGCCATACCCGTTGTCACTGATGATCAGGTGAACCTGACCTGCCTCAAACGAAATTCGAACAGTTACCCGCTCGTCGGGGGAGTACTTGCAACCATTCTCCATTAAATTCTGGAGAGCGGTTTGCAACAGCGATTCTTCAGCGACTATGACCAGATCTTCCTCCTGAGCCGGAAGATTTTCAAAATCAATGTCTATTTCGTACTGTGGTTTTCGCTGGATAATATGGCTTTGGGCCTGCCACAACAGTTCGTCAATGCGTACAGGCTGGTAATTCAGGGTCGTAGCATCAGCGCTGGCTCTTGCTAGTTCCAGCAAACCGTTGACCAGCCGAATCATACTTTTCACTTCATCAAGCAAGCCATCCAGAGCCGCCTGATAGTCGGCCTGTGAACGTGTTTGTAGGAGGGTTACCTCAATTTGCCCCATCATTACCGTCAGGGGGGTACGTAGCTCGTGAGAAGCGTGGGAAACAAAACTTTTCTGAGAAATGAACGCTTCTTCCAGTCGTGTCAGCATGTCGTTAAACGTTCGGGCCAGGTAAGCCAATTCATCCCGCTGGCGACCGACCCGAAGCCGCCGGTGAATATTTGTAGCCGATATGGTATTAACCTGAGCAACAATTTCTGAGACAGGGCGTAAGGCATCATTAGCGAACAGGTACCCCGAAATGCCCGTAATTGCGAGACAGAGCACCCACCCAAAAAACAAGATCTCACGAAGCCGTTTGAGTTTACTAAAACCGTAGCGGTCAAAGGCCGAAGCGACAATTATCAACTTGTCACCCTGTCGGTTGTAATGACTAACGCCCAGAGCCTCAAGCGTACCTGATTGAATGGTTTGAGTATGTTTTCGGAGGACGTTACGCAAAAAGCCGGATGGAAGAGAAAATGGGGCTAATTGTTTATTACTCTTGTAGAGAATGCGTTCCTGTTCATTGTAAATTGTAACCTGCTCATTTGCCATAGCCGGCAAATCATTAGACAGGGCCTGGTTTTCGTTTTCCCAGAGTCTGGCGGTGGTGAGGGCTTTCTCTTCCAGGCGCTGTTCAAATTCCTGCGCCCTGAACTGATCATATAAATAATAAATCGTAACGGAGAACAACAGGAGAATAGACGCTACCAGCATCACAAACAATAATGTCAGACGGGTGCGGATGTTCATAATCAGTCAGTAAAAAACAAATCCCCCGCGGATATTGCCTGTAGGCCATGCAATATCCTTAAACACCTCTCATACTGACTAACTCGTCGGCTACACTTTATTCTTCCTTCAGCATATAGCCCATGCCAATTACCGTGTGTATGAGTTTGGCTGGGTAGTCTTTATCAACCTTTTTGCGAAGGAAATTAACATAAACGTCAATAACGTTTGTGCCGGTATCGAAGTGAATGTCCCAAACCTTTTCGGCAATGTCAACCCGGGAGACAACGCGACCCCGGTTCCGCATAAGGTATTCGAGTAAGCCAAACTCTTTAGCTGTTAATTCAATCCGGTTACCTCCCCGGCGGGCAACTTTTTCGTTCAGGTCCAGTTCAAGGTCAGCTACTTTCAGCACATTTGCCTGAGTGCCCGGGTCGCTTCCCCGTTTGTTAAGCGCTCGCAAACGGGCCATTAGCTCGCGGAATTCAAAAGGCTTAACCAGGTAGTCATCTGCGCCTGAATCGAAGCCGGTTAACTTATCATCAACCGATCCCATGGCCGTCAGCATCAGCACTGGTGTCCGGATGTGTTCCTCCCGTAATGACTGAACGACGTCAAAGCCATTCATTTTTGGAAGGTTGACATCCAGTACGATAACATCGTACGTGTTATGAAGAGCCATATTACGGCCAACCTGACCGTCAAAGGCAACGTCCACTTCACAGGACTGCTCTTCTAAACCTTTCTTGACGAACGATGCCAGTTTGGGTTCGTCTTCCACCACCAGGATTTTCATGTCTGCAACATACATAGCTATACTTAATTTTAAAAACGTCTTGTGAAGTTCTTAGTGAACAATAATTGCTATTGTATTAACAGACCGCCTTTTTACTGAAAAAGGAAGAGAAAAAGCCATCCGTTTAGTACTGGTGGCCCGAAAGTGATACTGCTACATTAAAAGGGTATAAAAGCTATATTAAAAGGGTGTTAAAGCCATGCAAGGTCATATAAAACCTGGTTGGGGTTCAACGACTTACTGAACACTGCATAGTGTGGATGCCACTCATGGACGTACTGATTCAGGTTTTTTTCAGACGATAGTTTTGACGATGTTGCCGATACACTGCCAAGGCTGATTTGCCGACGACCCTGTCGGCGAAAATGACGTATGATTCCCGCAATAAGTAAACGCTGGGCGTTAGCAGGTGCATCAAAGGTTTGTGAGATGGTTCCGAAAGAGCCGGTTCCATTGCCGGAAGAAGCGTTCAGTTTCGAAAATGCGAACACCTTCCCTTCAGAGTTTTCGAGAACGGCTACAGAGCAGAATTTTAATTTACGCGTCAGTGCCCGGCGGGATGTAACCGAGGCCGCATACCCGATTGGTTGCCGGGTGATGTTTCTGTCAATTGCTACTGCCTCCAATTGCTGCACTAAGCCATCCAACAGGGGTGATTCATAGACGTGGACACTCAGGTTGCGGTCGTTAGCCAGAAGAAGTGCATCGTTGGCCCAGTCTAGTTCGCTGAGCTGTATATTGGCAAATCCCTCGTAGCCGATAAGGCGATATTGCTTGTTGATCGTGTTGAAAAAAGCCAGGTCTGGTCTCCCGACACCTATGTAAAGTGAGTGTAATCCCAGACGCAAACACTCTTTTTCAAAGGCAAGCAAAAGATACGCATTGAGTTTATCGCCTTGTTGCGGTGGCACAACAGCCAGAGATCCATGTTTGAAAAAAGACAGGTAAGAATCGTGAGCGGAGCTAAGAAAGATCTCTTCATTAGCCGTTGACAACAAAGCCGTATAGAAAGAATGGCTTGGTAAATCCCAAAAGGCAGGGTTTGAGCCCTGGAAAGCTGGTTCGTGCTTCTTTGTCGACATCTTTAGCCAACGAACCAGGTTTGCAAAAACAGTAGGCATGGCAGTGCAGGAGGTAAGCGGTTATTGTATAGTAGTGCCTACAAAGCTCTATATAGCCTATTAAACCAACGTTAGTTGCTAATTAACAGATGGTTAAAAGGAAAGCGGCCGTTGTGAGGCAACAAAAAAGCCGCTCCGAAAATCGGGGCGGCTTTCCGCTTCTATCCACACCATTTCAAGACCGACGACCGGGCGGCCGCCGAATCTTGATGTTCAACCTTCCCTTTGTAAAGGATCGTTTGCTAAATTGAGCAATATCTTTGACAGTTCAAAATAATACTATCTACTACCTTGTACTGTTCACCACACAAAGGTGGCGATTACTTAACAATATAACGTTAATATTCGCTTAAAAATTACTTTCTACCCGAAGATTTACGCTGTCTTATGTTAGATAAACACAAATTCAGCCGAACTTGTTCACCTACAGAACAAAACAACTTATATTATTAAACGGTCGGTGTTTTTTAAGCTTAACAGGCTCGCAAGGATACGGAAGCACACCTTTGTTGCTTTGTCCAGGAATCAGCGTTTTTGAGCCTAGCTTGAATTTTCGTGGCAAGTCAGGTCTATTGAAACTTGTCTCGGCCTGGCTGCGTAACAGGCGATGAGGGGACGTCGTCACAAATTAACCTGGTCGATTTATACCGGCTCAGTAGATTTGCCTATCAGCAGGATTGTCCTTTACAGCTCTATCCTGATCGGACATGATCTTACTGATTAGATCAACTTTGTTAGGGATTGTGTTCAGGTGTGCTATGTTTACTGCACTGTTGATCTGGTATCAACAGTTTGATACGCCTGTTTGGTAGCTACATTTTCGGGACTGGCTGAAGATAGGCTGCTAGCTAATAACAGCGCGGTAACCGCGGCTATAACCTGTCGATAACCAGATATCTGGTTTTTCCGCACGATAATACCAAATGAGGTTCCGCCCGGCATGGCCAAATCATTACCGAACAGATTTCGCAGCTGCAAAGGCCGGGAACAGGGAGGAATAATTGTGCGCTTTTTCATATCCCAAAGTTGTCCAACCCTAATTAAACGCTTCTTAAAGCCAAATTAAAAGGCTCTTAAACTCAGGTAAAGAAAAAGCCCCCGGCTGCTACCGGGGGCTTATCAATCTTTCAAAACGTTGAGTAAATCAGTGAAACGACATTAGCTTACGCGAACAGCGCCACGGGCATCCTCAATACCTGATTCGGCCTTGTTTGCCAGGTTGTCAACCTGATTATTATACTGCTGCTTAGCCTGATCCTGATTGGTCTCAGACTGAGCTTTATCCTTGTATTGATTGATCTGATCTTTAGCCTGCTGAGCGTACTCGTTAACCTGTGTTTTCGCCTGCTCATAGCCTTGTTTTACCTGCTCAACGCCTTTGCTCCACTGATCTTTCAGGTCGCCAGAACGTTTGTTTGCTTCGTCAACCAGTTTGTCGCGGGTTTCTTTACCACTGCGAGGGGCGGTCAACATACCAATTGCAATCCCTGTTATAATACCCGTCAGAAAATCTCTTGTGCTTCTCATTGTTGTTTGTTTTTAGGTGATTGATTATTTCTTGGTCCGGCGTTCGGCCCGGCTCACTAGTTCCTGCGATCGGGTCGCGGCCGTATCAACGTAATCGTTGTATTGATTCTTGATATTCTCAAGGCCTGACTGCAGTTGATCCTGCAAGTCCTTGAAAAATGAATCTGATTCGGACGTAATCCGCTTGCGAGTCTTGCGACCACTTTGCGGAGCCAGCATAACACCGACGACAGCGCCCACTGCAAGTCCTATAAGAATGCCAGGTAACGATTTCATGCCGTTATCGTTTTAGTGTGTGATTCGGTACGACTGCTTACAAGAAAATTTTGTACCACTTTCTTCTTAACGCCATAAGGTGTTGATTGATAGATTTTTACTTAAATATCTTCTAAGTGGTTGATTCGCAATAGTTGAGGATAAAATTCTACAACGATGTCCAACATTTCCTCAACAAGTCGGGTTGACTTTAAAAAAGCAGCAATCTGCCGTCGGCAGATGACTGTAAAACCAATTTTATAATACATACAATCAGCCACTACTTCATGGATTTTCTCACTCTGCTTCTGCCGACGTTTATCTGGTTCGTGATTGTGGCATCGTTTATTCACCTGATTCGACTGGACTACTGGTGGATACGTATCTGGGATTTTCCCCACCTGCAGCTAGGTGTTCTGGCGTTAGTGGGGTTGGTTGCATGGATTTTCCTGGGTGAAAACAACGGATGGTCGGATGCGCTCATGCCGGTTGGGCTGTCGGCGGCTCTTTTGTATCAAGCCTGGCTTATTTATCCCTACACACCACTGCATGCGAAACAGGTGCATCGAATTTTTCGCAAGGCCGGAGAAGAAACCAATGATAAGGCGACGATACGTCTGATGATTGCCAATGTGTATATGTATAATACGCGCACACCGGACGTCTGCCAGCTAATCAAGAGATACAAACCGGATGTTTTTCTGATTCTGGAAGGGAACAAAGCCTGGGCTGATGCATTGGAATCGGTTCAGGAGGAGTATCCGTTCCGGTTGCTGCATCCACTCGAGAATACGTACGGTATGTTATTTTATTCCCGTTTGCCGTTGCAGAACGCCGAACTGCGTTTTCTAATTCAGGACGACATTCCGTCTATATACGGTCAGATCAAACTCCCTTCAGAGCAATTGATTCATTTTTACGGAGTTCATCCGATGCCTCCCAGCCCAACCGAACATTACCGTTCTACGGAGCGTGATGCAGAGTTACTGCTGGTTGGTAAAGAGGCCCGGCAACAAAAGGGACCTGTAATAGTAGCCGGTGATTTGAATGATGTAGCGTGGTCGCACACAACCCGGTTGTTTCAGCGAATCAGCGGGTTGCTTGATCCACGCGTGGGGCGGGGTTTGTTCAGTACGTTCCATGCGCGTTACTTTTTTCTTCGCTGGCCATTGGACCATGTCTTTGTATCGCACCATTTTCGACTGCGGTATCTGAAACGGTTACCAAACTGCGGTTCCGATCATTTTCCGATTCTGGTAGACCTCACTTATGCGCCGGACCCCGCACGGGCGGTTGACATCCCTCAGCCAGAGGGTGACGATGTTCAGGAGACTAACGAGACCATTAGAGAGGCTAGTTAGAGGTTATGTTTCGAATGGGTAAAAAAAATCCCTGCGCTCAACTTGGCGCAGGGATTCCGTACCCACCGTAACTTGTACTTAACCTAAAATGAAACCACCTAAACCTAAACGTACCACTCTAAATGTAGATGTCTGTTTATTTTGGCCGGCAAGTTATATAAAATTGCCGGGTGTTAATCAATGTGCCGGAGAGAATCTACTGTACTATACTCCTCGTCCCTGAATCAGGCGGAGCACAATCGCAATGATCGCAATCACCAGCAGGACGTGAATCAGATTGCCCAGTCCGAAACTGTTGAACCCAAGAAAGCCTAACAACCAGACTATGATCAGGATAACGGCAATCGTGTACAACAGATTTCCCATAACGTTGTGAGTAAATCAGAACAATTTATCTCGCATTTGATAGACTGATTAGAAAAAGTTATGCCAAACAGAATTGGTTAAGCCAAAATTGGTGGCAGATCATTGTATACGCTTGTAAATGAGCTTTAAATAAAGTGTAAAGTGAAAAGTTGTATCATCCTGTCAGGTTTAGGGTACATTATAAATGTGTAGACAAAAATCCACAGGTGTAGAAAATTGTGTAGAATTTCCACGGTATGGTATACCAATGATTGAAGTGAAAATTGCGATTAATAAAGGTGGAAATTGCTCTATTTTAGCGTAAGTAGTTCTTTTATTGCACTTTATCAATTATAAAACTTTAAACTTCAGTGTATCATACATATTCGGCATTAAATTTTATATACAGTTAATAGTACACAACATTAATTCATTTACACCGTGGTAGGGAATATAAGGGGTGTGAACGCGGGGCAACAGTTTAGACCGGCCGTAATAAACACGATGAGCAGCGTAAAAAGGGTGTTAATTATCGACGATGAGTCGGATATATGTTTATTATTATCCGGTTTATTACGTCGCCTGGGATACCAGCCCACCTGCGCACACTTCATTGAAGAGGGACGTCAGTTTCTGACAACTCAACAGTTTGATGCTGTTTTTCTTGATCTGAATTTGCCGGATGGCATTGGGTTCGATTTATTGCCGCACATCAAAGAAGGGCAGTCTGAGGCCAAAGTTGTTATGATCAGCGCCTTCGACGGACAGGCTGAACGTCGTCGGGCTACTGAGCAGGGAGCCGATTATTTTATCGGAAAACCCTTTACGCGCCGTTCCATTGAACAGGCTTTGCAAACCATTCAGGTTTGAGTAACTTTGTTTAAGCAGCCCACTGACGGTACTTACGCAATGCTTGTTTGAACCGGAGGCTGTCCGAACAAGCTGCCGCTTCTGCGGTTCGACTGCCCATGGAAAAGATTCTGATAGTTGACGATAATAATGATATATGCTTGCTGTTAGAGCGTTTCCTGAGCAAGCAAGGCTATAAAACGGCTTCAGCGCAACGGGGGGAGGATGGTCTCGTCTTATTGCGAAAGGAGCCGTTTGAGTTAGTAATCTGCGACTTTAAATTACCCGATATTGACGGTCTGGAAATGCTCCGCCGGATTAAAGTGCTTAATCCGGCAACGGCCGTGATTATCATTACAGGGTACTCGGATGTGCGGGTAGCCGTACAAACGGTTAAGCACGGTGCCTACGACTACGTTACAAAGCCACTTTACCCCGACGAGATTTTATACACCATCAAAGGTGCCCTCGAACGGCGCAGTCAGTCGCTGAACACAGCCGCGCCTACGTCGGCCGCAACTGCTTCGCCGGCAACTGCTGCTCCGAAAACTGCTCCTAAAGCTGCTTCCAAAACATCTCTGGCTCCCAACGGCAAACGATTTATCTTTGGTAAGAGCCGGGCTGCCGAACAGCTTCAGAAGCACGTCGAACTCATTGCTCCAACCAATATGTCGGTCATTATTACCGGCGAAACGGGTACGGGAAAGGAGTTTGTAGCCAACGCAATCCACCTCAAGAGCAAACGAGCCGATAAACCGTTTGTCGCTATTGACTGTGGAGCTTTATCAAAGGAACTGGCCGGCAGCGAACTGTTCGGTCACGTAAAAGGTGCCTTTACGGGGGCTTTGTCGGATAAAGCCGGTAGTTTTGAATACGCCAATGGAGGAACGCTCTTCCTCGATGAAGTAGGCAACCTGTCTTACGACAATCAGATTAAATTGTTGCGGGTGCTGCAGGAGCGTAAAATCCGGCGCATTGGCAGCAATCAGGACGTTGCGGTCGATGTACGAATTATCTGCGCGACCAACGAAGACCTGCGGGATGCCGTTCGGCAGGGACGTTTCCGGGAGGATATTTACCACCGGATCAATGAATTTGAAATTCACCTGTCGCCCCTGCGCGAGCGCAAGGCCGACATCATGATCTTCGCGGAACATTTTCTTGAGCTGGCCAACGAACAACTCGATAAGGATATAGTTGGCTTCGATGACGAATCCCGTGAGAAACTGAAAGAGTACTACTGGCACGGTAACCTGCGTGAGTTACAAAACGTAGTCAAGCGGGCGGTACTGCTTACTCAGAGCGATTATATTGAAGCTGATGTGTTACCGCAGGAGATTATTTCGCCACAGTATCTGACCGCTGAGGATACAGGTGGTGCTCAGGTGAGTTATGATCCGCTCCGGCCGGGAATACCCGTTATTTCGCAGCCAGCCAATAACCTTAAGTCAGTTTCTGAAAGCGCCGAACGGGCGGCTATTCTCAAAGTCCTCGAAAAGACTGGTTACAATAAAACCAAAGCAGCTGAAGTGCTTAACATTGATCGGAAAACACTTTACAACAAGCTTAAAGCATACGACATTCATCTGTAGAGTTCACAAGAACTCTAACCCAAAAGAAAAGGTCGGCATAGAAGTGCCGACCTTTTCTTTTGGGTACCCATCGATTAGTTGAAGCTATATCCGATTGAAATCATACCGACGCCGTTTTTGGCGTTACCCAGAATGGTTCGCGCAACACCACTGTCGGCGATACGCTGGATGCCCTGGCCGTACCGAACGCCAATCAATGCTTTGCCAAGATACAGATTCAGACCACCCGCTACGCCGTAGTCTACCTTGTTAAAATTATCGCGGTCGATCCGGGCTACACCCGTACCAAAATCGCCATTTGAATTAATGTCGGAGTTTAGCAGGTAAGCTACGTAGGGCCCAAGCTGCAGATCCACTACGTTACCTAATTTGAACGTTGCCAGCACAGGCAGTTCGGCATAATTCAGGCGGAACGTATTAGTACCATTAATACCCAGGATGTTGTAGTTGCCCGACGCTCCTTTAGTCGTATACAAAAGTTCCGGCTGAATGGCAAAGAAGTCGCCGGCCGGAATTTGGGCAAAGACACCGGCATGGAAGCCATACCGTTCGTTCTTGTCACTAACTCCATCATTATCGTAGTACAACGTACTCGCGTTGAAGCCTCCCTTAATTCCAACTCGTGGGGTAGTTTGCGCCTGAGCGTTTGTTGACTGGAGTGCGTATGAACCGACCGCCAGAGCTGCGGTCAGGAAAAGCATGTTGAATGGTTTTTTCATAGGATTAAACAATCTGTTGAGTATGAGCGCCCGATGAAAGGCTGCTTATCAGCTATCTTCTATGACAAATTCGTGCCATTCTTAACCGGCCTAACCCTTTGAACGGCACTTTGTCTATATATCAGGAGTTTTCAATACTTTTGATTGATTATTTACGCTGCCCCTCCAGTCTGAAGTTTCTTTCTCCGTGCGGATGTGCTTCCACAAAATGGGGAAATTTTGTTCAATGTTCCTTAGTATGCTAACCGATCAGCCGACTGCCGTACTCTTCGCTCAATTACTCGATCTGCTTCCGGATGGGGTTGTCTGTTACGATGCTGTTCGGAACAAAGCCGGGGACATTGTCGATTTCAGGTTAACGTACTTCAACGATCAGTTTCGAGCAATCGCTCCACCGCCCTACCAATTGGCTATCGGAGTTCGAATGATTGCCGATAATTCCGGTCAGGAAGACATTTTAAGGCCAATTGTAAACCAGTATGCGCTGGTTGTTGAGCAGGATGAGATAGCAGAATATTCGTTTTATGATCCAAATCTGGATGCGCACCTTGCCTTGCGGGTAAAAAAGCTGAGCGATGGCGTTCTCGTAACCATCCGCGACGTAACGGAGCAACAGCGCCAGGCTCGTTTGCTCAATCAACTCCTCGATACGTCGCCTGCCTGCATTGTGTCGTATAAGGCTAAGCGTGATCAGTACGACGAGATTGTCGATTTCAGACAGATCAGTATGAACCAGAAGGCCCTTGACATTTCCGGCCTTACTGAAGCGCAGATGCTGTCATCTACGCTGCTGCAATTGTATCCCGATCAACGAGCGGTATTTGATCAGTTAGCCAAGGCAGTAGAAACAAAACAAACGATCAACGCAGACGTACTGATTTCGTCGTTTGGCGGCTGGTACAACGTATCGGTTGCGCCGTCAGGGTCGGAGGGGGCAGTTGCCGTATACGTAGCTATCAACGCAAAAAAAGCCGCGACTCTGGAAGCAGAACGGCGGAAAGACGAATTAGTTAAAGTCCTGAACAGCTCGATAACCGGTATGCTCATGTGCCAGGCTGTGGCGAATGAAACCGGAGAAATAGTTGATTTTCAGGTTATATTTCACAATGAATCGGCGCTGGCAATCACCGGCTATACAGCAGAACAAGTCACGAGTCTGAAGCTGTCGGCGCTGGATCCGACCGGGGCTACCGGCGGAATGCACGAAGGCTACCTGCACGTACTGGCCACGGGCGAGCCGCTACAGATTGAATACTATTTTGAGCCTAATCAGCGCTGGCTGGAGATATCGGTCGTGCGTTTCACCAGCGAGCAGGTAATCGTATCGTTTCTGGATATCAGCGCGTTAAAGGAAACGCAGTTGCGCGAACAGGACCAGACGCGTCGTTTTGAGACCATTCTGGATGGTTCGCCCGACGGCGTCATTACGTTCGAAAGCATTCATGACGTCACCGGTCGCCTGATCGATCTCCGGTACGTCCAATGCAACCGGGCCGCTCATCAGATGGCCCACTTGCCCGATGACGTCATTGGTTGCACACTGCTTGGGGTGTATTCCGGTGTGGTGTCAAACGAAATACTGACCATCGCCGACCAGGTTATCTCGTCGGGCCAGTCAGCCACGCAGGAGGTGCAGGATACCACTGATACGATTGATAAATGGTACTTGCTGTCGGTTGCCAGGCTGGACGACGGTTGTGTGGTTACGTTCACGGACATAAGCCAGTCGAAACAGGCAGCACTCGCTATCAATGAAGCCGCTGCGCAGCTTCAGGGTATAATCGATACGTCGCAAACCGGAATATTTCTCTTTAGTCCGGTATGCGATGAAGCCGGGGTAATAGTCGACTTCCGGTTCAGGACAGCCAACCGGATGCTGGCTGAGTACGTAGGGCAAAAACCGGAAGGTCTGCGGGGTGAACTGGGCAGCCGATGGTTCCCGGCGTATAAAAACAATGGGTTGTTTGAGCGTTACCTGCAGACCTACGAAACAGGGCAGAGTATCCGGTTCGACTTTTATTACCAGGCCGATGGTATTGATAGCTGGCTCGATATTGCCGCCACCAGACTCGGCGATGACGTACTGGTTACGTTCGCTGACTTTACCCCACTGAAGCGGTTGCAGCAGCGACTGGAACTGTCGGTACAGGAGCTGAAACGCTCGAACGCCAACCTCGAACAATTCGCCTACGTAGCTTCGCACGACCTGCAGGAGCCGCTACGGAAGGTGATCACGTTCGGCGATGTGCTGCAAAATCAATATGCGGATCAGTTGAGCGAATCGGGTGCCGATATGGTTCGGCGAATGCAATCGGCGGCTCAGCGAATGCAGACGCTTATTCAGGATTTGCTGACCTACTCGCGGATTGCTAACAAACGGAATGCGTTCCAGAAGGTTGATCTCAGCCAGGTACTTGATGAGGTGATTATGGATCTGGAAGCGACTATCCACAGCAAAAAAGCGGTACTGCACGTAGAGCCGCTGCCAACCATTCATGGCGATGCTCTTCAACTGAGGCAGTTATTTCAGAACCTGTTGAGTAACGCGCTGAAGTTTTCAAAGGAAGACGTTCAGCCGTCGGTCACCATCGCTTCGCGTCTGGTATCCGACCAGAACACAGATCAGCTATCTGTCCCGGTCGGGCAGAAGTTTGTTGAAGTCACTGTTTCCGACAACGGTATTGGGTTTGAGCAGACCTATGCCGAGCGAATTTTTCAACTCTTCCAGCGGTTGCATACCCGATCTAATTACAGCGGTACGGGAATCGGTTTATCCATCGTCCAGAAAGTAGTGGAAAACCACCATGGAATCATCCGGGCGGAGGGCCGGTCCGGGCAGGGAGCCTCGTTTGTCATTTTGTTTCCTACCGAGAACGTGTACTGAAAGTTTTATAGTAAATTTGACTGAACTAACCTGATTATTGTCTGTCAATGAGACTTCTTTTCCGGTGTTGTCCGGCACGTCGCATTGGGAGGCATATACGCGCTAATTCATAATCACTCAAGATCGTCTAGTAACGAACCAGTATTGCTTTACCAACTTTATCGAACCGTATGCACCGTAAACTTCCAGCCATGACAATCCTGATTGCCGATGACGATGTAGATGACCGGATGTTCATCGAACGGGCGTTGCGGCAAAATGGCTATACCCAGGAAATTCAGTTTGTAGAAGATGGAGAGGAGTTGATGGAATACCTGCATCATACTGGCCGCTATAATGAGTTGAACGCTCCCTGGCCAAACCTGCTCATTCTCGACTTGAACATGCCCCGCAAAAATGGCTTTCAGGCTCTGGAAGAGATTAAAGAAGACCCGAAATTACGTCGATTGCCTGTGGTAGTGATGACTACATCATCGGCCGATGAAGATGTAGTGAAGACGTATAATCTTGGGGTTAACTCGTTCGTGACGAAGCCGTTCAATTTCAACCGGCTTGTCGAAATGATCGGTGCCCTGAAAACCTACTGGATGGATACCGTTAAACTTCCTCAATAACCTACGCCCGTATGGATGCTGTAGATTTTTCACTCGACGTTTCGCAAAGAAAGCAGACAGCCATTCGCGTTCTTCTGGTTGAAGACGACGAAGACGACTATATTTTAACCAAGACGCTGGTTTCAGGGCGTGAGAATGCCAATATCAGACTCGAATGGGTCGATGATTATGACAATGCGCTGGCGGCCGTAGAAACCGAACATTACGACATTTATCTGGTCGATTACCGGCTTGGCAGCCGCACTGGTATCGAATTTATTCAGCAGGCGTTCCGGATGGGATGCCGGGCGCCGATGATCCTTTTGACGGGGCAGGACGACCTGACCGTCGACCAGTCGGCGCTGGAACTGGGAGCCGCCGATTATCTGGTTAAAGGCCAGATTGATGCGCAGGTTCTCGGTCGCAGCATCCGGTACGCGCTTAAGCAGGCAGAAGTACTTGCCGAAATTGCGGAGAAGGAAAACAAGTATCGCTCGTTGTTCGAGCGGTCTATCGATGCCATTTTCGTAGCTGATAGCCTCATGCGGTTTCAGGATGCGAATCCGTCGGTAGAAAAACTGCTGGGCTACAGTCGCGACGAGTTGCGTCAACTCAATCCAGCCCGCCTTTTTGTTGACTTTAACCACCTCCGCCAACTGCGCTTCACCGTGCGGGAACATGGTCAGCTAAAAGACTTCGAAACGGTCCTGAACAGCAAAGGCGGGCGAAAGCGAATCTGCCTGATTTCAGTTTGGGCCGTCGAAGATGCGTCTGGCCGGCCACAGTGGTATCAGGGGATCGTGCGGGATATAACCGAGCAGAAAAAAGCCCAACAGGAGTTATTGATTGCCGAAAAGTTAAGCATGACCGGCAAGATTGCCCGCAGTATTGCTCACGAAGTGCGTAATCCGCTGACAAACCTGAGCCTGGCGCTGGAGCAGCTTAAGGAAGAGTTGCCTACTGACGATGAATACACCACTATGTTCACCGACATCATTGGTCGGAACGTAGATCGGATCGGGCAGCTCATTACCGAGATGCTGAACTCGTCGAAGCCCCGCGAGCTCGACCGGCAGGTGCAGGATCTGAACCCCGTTGTGAAGACTACCATCCAGTTGGTGGCTGATCGGATCAAGTTAAAAAACATGCGGTTGGAAACCGAGTTTTCGACCGATGACTGCCGCGCTCCGCTTGACCGCGAGCAGGTAAAGACGGCCCTGCTCAACATCCTCATTAATGCCGTTGAAGCCATGGAAGCCGGTC
The DNA here is from genome assembly GCF_003583365.1 of Fibrisoma montanum. Classification (GTDB taxonomy): domain Bacteria; phylum Bacteroidota; class Bacteroidia; order Cytophagales; family Spirosomataceae; genus Fibrisoma; species Fibrisoma montanum. The sequence goes on along the minus strand of NZ_QXED01000001.1, from coordinate 35,205 downwards.
AGGGCATACTGCGCGTAAAAACGGACTGCACCGACGATAATCGGGTGTTCGTTCAGGTTTCTGACAATGGCAGCGGAATTAAGGAAGCAGACCGGCAACGGCTCTTTGATCCGTTCTTTACGGGCAAATCGGGCGGCATGGGGCTGGGGCTTACCGCTACCCAGAACATTGTTAACAGCCACCGGGGGAGCATCGAAGTAGAAAGTCAGCCGGGCCACGGTACTACGTTCCGGTTATATTTCCCAAAGCAGCAGTAAGCGGGCAAAAGCCATTGTCTGGAAAATTGTACCCATCTGCAGGCAAATAATCCCGTAGTGTTCTGCTACGGGCAAACATTCAGCGAGCGCGCCGGTTAGTTTTCAAAACAGCGATACTATGAAAACCAGCATTAACCGGTTCGTTATGGCGTTGTGGGCCATACTATCAGTTGTTACGTTCCCCACCGGCTGCAATTCCAGTACGGAGAAAAAAGCAGACCAGATACGGGACGAACAAAAGGATGTGCTGGATGCGGCCGAATCCGGAGCCGATGTTGACGAGGTTCGTGAGCAACAGGCTGAAGTCGACAGTGCGCGGAAAGAGTATACCCGGCAATGGCGGACAGAGCGTGACAATGCCCGCGAGGATGTTAACGCGACCATCGAGGATATTGATGATAAGATAGCTTATTTTGAACGTAGCGTTCCTGAGGTAGACGCCAGTCGGAAAAAAAACCTGCAGCAGGCTATTCTAACGTTGAAAACCTATCGGCAGCGGATGGCGGATGAGCTTAAAAACCTGGAATTTACATCCGCTGAAAACTGGCCGGAAGTAAAAGCACGTATGGAATATCTAGTGAGTAAGACAGACGCTCAGGTTAACGCCGTACGAGCTGATTAGCCGCCGTCAACAACCAATTACAACCAGCAAGCCGACTCCCTGAGGAGCGGCTTTTTTGTTGAATTCGAGTGTGTAAAACTTTACACAGTGACCTTGTAAAATTTCCACATTAGCAATTGGCCTTTGATGAATAATACTTGAAAACTACTCACGTAACAGAATTTTAAGAAGCTGATAATGAATAAATTATTTTAGTAAAATTAGCTATATACGTACTCCATACATGACTGGCACGAAATAGGCATTGAAAAAGATGAGATAACAACGATCGCAATCATGTGGACAACAACTCACTTTCCTGCTGCCATGCGCTCGCTTAGCCCCAGCACCCGTGCCAAGGCTATTGAAATTGCGAATTTGCTGATGGAGCAGGGGCAATTAGGGAAGAATGAGGTAATTGCCACAAGCATTTATGAGGCTCGTCGCTGGGCCCGTCGTTCTCCGGTTGAGCCGGATATGGTAAACGTACATTCACGTCAATACGCCCGGCGTGAGAGAGCCCTTTAACCTCATTTGAAAGCTATCAAGAGCTATGATCTGGAAGAAAAATATTTACGACTCACTAACCGGCTGCGCGGCACTGTGCGACGAGTTTGCTACCGAATGTTCACGGTCAGAGGACATAGAAAACTGGTACCGGTGCATTTTTCTTAATCTCGACTGCGCGGATATGTGTCGTCAGTTGGCAATGCTTTATGTGCGCGGTTCAGAAAACACCCGACTGCTGGCTAAAGCCTGCATTGAGGTTTGTGAGAAATGTGCACAGGAAGTGAATCAGTTTACCGATCATGATCGTTGCCAGCAAGTGCATGCAATGTGTCAGCAGACAATCCGTAGCTGCGTGAGCATTCTGGAAATGGCGTACCAGTCGGATGCCGATTTGAAAAACCCGGCCACTACGCCTGCGTCGCTGTTTTACGGCATTGACCTGCGCGATACGTTGTATAACTAAAGAAATCAGGATAATAAAGACATCCGGAAGTTTGGGCGGTTGACGGCACCAAAGCGGTAGTAGAAGGTAAGTAATGATGCTAATGCATACCGGCTGATGATGTGGCGTGAATAACAAAGCGGAACTGCTGACAACCGCCCGCTGCTTCCGGCAACTGACTATATATTCACAAAGAAGCGCCAGCCGTTAGCTCGTTCTTAAACGACTAATGGCTGGCGTTTTTCATCCGAAGTTGGTTTGTAAACAAATCGACTTCTAAGGAGTTGGATTGTAAAACACACACGTTATGGAAACAAAAACGCAGCGCAACGAACAGCTCGAAAAAATCCGGGAGTTGGTCAAAGACATTCGGATTGCCATGATGACCACCATTGATGATCAGGGAAACCTGGTGAGCCGCCCTATGGCTACCATGCAGATGGATGAAAACGGTACATTCTGGTTTTTCACAAAGAAAAGTGCGCCGAAGGTAGATCAGATCGATAAGCATGAACACCGGGTTAATCTGGCTTTTGCGCATCCGGATGAAGCCTCTTACGTGTCTGTATCAGGAACGGCTGATGAAGTATATGACCGGGCTAAAATTGACGAACTTTGGTCGCCGGCAGCCAAGCCCTGGTTTCCGGATGGTAAGGATGATCCGGATCTTACTTTGTTGAAAGTACACACCGAACTGGCCGAATACTGGGACTCTACGTCGAGTCGAATGGTGCGGTTCCTCGAAATGGCCCGGGCGGTAGTTACGGGCGACACTTACAAGGAAGGAGAGAATCAGAAGGTTTATAACAGCTGATTTGAATCGTATATTGCTCAGAGCCACTCCAATGAGTGGCTTTTTTTATGTAAACCGGTTCAGGAGCCAGGGACTACATGCCCCAAAATGACGACTTGTTAAAAAGGACAAATAATCATAACCAACAGCCGGATGTAAATGCTACTTCTTTTTCAAGTCAAACAAATAAAACAATTGATATATAATTAATATGTTTATTTTATAAATAACAACCTGATCCAATTAAGAGCCTACTTGACAAATAAATTTTGTTAATATATTTACCCCGCTATCTACTCCGTCTTACTGGACTTAAAATATTATAGTGTTTGAGTAACTCATCAGTCGCATTTGAAACAATACTACTCTATTTATGCCTTCCCGTAATTGCCCACTAATCTACGTTGTTGAAGACGACGCAGACGACGCTTATGTATTGTCTGCCATGTTCAACGACTATTACAAAGAGTACAAAGTTTGTTTTATGGAGAATGGCTCCGATCTGATGCTTCGGCTGACTCATCTCCTCGACGGGCGACTCCCCAATCTTATTCTACTTGATCTGAACTTGCCAATTCTCAATGGTAAAGAAACCCTACAATTATTGGCTTGTGATGATCAGTTTCAAACCATCCCTGTAGCGGTTTTGAGCGGAGCCGACCAGGAACCGGTCATGCATCAATGCTTCGCCTTAGGGGCTGCTGCGTTCGTCAGTAAGATTAAAAGTTATCCGCAACTGGTCCAGGCTATTGGTGATCTTATGAGCCAATGTCTGTTTTCAGCCACCGAAAGCCCGTTGTAGACAAAGACGTTTTACCCGCTTGTAGTGCAAAAAGACAATCAGCGAATTTTGACGTTTACTAACTGAACGCAGAGTTTCCTGCGGTTTTCAGATTAGGTATAACTGATTTCGGCAATGATTGTAACACAAACTGACACGGGCTGGCGCATTATTCATCAACAGGCTCATGGCTTACTGGCTTTTCAGATTGCCCTGCAATGGCAAATTGATAAACGTCCGAGCCATTGGGTAGAAACATTAGTAGCTCTGACTGAACACGACGATGGCCAGGATGCCTGGGAGGGGAGGAACCATCTGACCTCGGCCGGGGCTCCCATGGATTTTCAGGTACTAGAATACTCCGTCGACCAGGTTCAGAAAATGATCCAGATTGGACTTGAAAAAAGTCGATGGAATGCATTGATGCTCTCCATGCATACGTCCTTTTTATATGAATCCATGCGGGGCGAGAATAAAGAATTAGATGCGTTCCTGGATCAGCAGCGGAAGGATAACCAACCAAAATGGCGAAAGCAGTGTAACGCTACTAAAGCGGAAGCTGAATACGCTTATGCGTTTGTACAGTGGTGCGATGCGTTGTCATTGATTCTGTGTCAGGATCAGGTCCCACCGGAGCAGCGCCGGCTGGAAATTAGTCTGGGGCCTGAGGGCGTTCCGTATTTCATCCTGCAGCGGAAGGATGGTATGCTGCAAATAGACCCCTGGCCATTTGAAACAGATACTTTTGAGGTTCACGTAGAATCGTTCAAACTGACTCAACTGGTTTTTTCGTCGGACAACGAGTTATATAATGCATTACATGATGCACCCATCGATGTTCTTACGTGGCGGCTCAGTAAATAAGGGCTAAAGAAGCTGAGGGATTAACGAAGTAAAAAGATCATACCGATTAGACAAGTAGATTAAAACAAAAAAGCCTGCATCCAGCGGACGCAGGCTTTCCGATCCCACCATTCACTACACTACCAAGGCCAGGCGAGCCATCGAGGCATGGGCTGTCTCGATGCTCTGTTTCTGGCGCAGCAACATTTCACGCGTGCTGGCAACCAGATCAGTTTCTTGCAGTACGGTGTTGTAATCGTCGAGGGCCTCCTGGTCGCCCCGACGGCATTCTTCCACCGTTGCTTTATCGTCGTTGTTGGCAAAAGTCGACTTTACGTTAATCCAAGCCCGATGCAGGTCGGCGGCAAAGCTCGTACCATTATCAGGGTCGCCACCCAGCGTCCGGATTTCGCGGGCTAATTCACCCCCAAATTCGCTACGCTGCCGCGACTGAGCCAGGAACAGACTTTTCAGTTCGGCGTCTTTTACATTATCGGCTGCCTCCTGATACCCTTTTTCGGCATCGTGATTACGGGTCAGCAGTTTGTTGAGCTGGTCGAGGATCTCTCCCCGTGTTTCTTTAACGTTCATGATCAATTTGTCTATCTTACTGTGTTCAAGTGTACTATTAACTGGTCGTTGAGTAAATCAGAAAGCAATTGTAATGGTCATTTTTTATTGGGGTCGTGTCCCCAGTTCTTCAGCGAATAAGCCCAGTTGCTGCCCTCCGTTTCCTTTGGTTTCTGAGCCATATGCCGCTTGATATAGCTGATGGTCCGATGCATCTGGTCGTAGTCGTCTTCATCATAATCCTTCTTTTTCTTGTCGAGGATTTCGATGATTTTGCGACCGGATTCGTGACCGGTTGATTCTTTAGCGTCGTCTTTCTTCTGACCCACAGATTTTGACTCGTCTGTGTCAAGCCACTTTTTCAACTCCGAAGCAGACATGTTAACCAGTTCCTTAAACTCTTTTTCAGTTTGCTGATTTTCCTGTTCCTGCTTGTCGGTAGCTTCTTTTGCTGCGGTTGCCATAACGTATCTGCGTTCAGTTACTTTTTCTTGACTTCACTTGCTGACTTCACAATCTGCTTATCGCCCTGTTTGATCACTAAAGCCGGCTCTTTATCAGACCCTTTACGCTTGGTTTTTGACCCCTGCGTATTCTTTGTGACATCGTCTTTATGAACTTCGGCAACGGTTCCGGAGGCTTTCCCTTTCCCGTACTTCCATTCTACCTCATCGCCTTTCTTCGCCGTTGCCATCGTTCTCAGGTTTCGCTGTAGCTGATTAATTGTCTAACGCACCCTTCTTGGCGGCCCGCTGCATGTCCTTATTGGCATAGACCGCGATGTCAACCCGGCGGTTTTTCTGACGGCCGGATTCCGAACTGTTATCGGCAACAGGCTGCTCTTCGCCATAGCCCTTCTCATCGAGCCGGGATGCTTTTACACCCTGGTCACGCAAGTAATTAGCTACAGCATCGGCTCGTTGCCGCGATAACTTCAGGTTGTAGTCGTCGGAGCCCGTAGCGTCGGCGTGGCCTTCAACCAGAATGTTAGTGTCTTCGTACTTATTCAGGGTTTGCGCAAACTCAGTGAGCTGCCGTTTTGTCTCAGACTTGAGTTGATAGGAGTCAACATCAAAAAGTATATCCGAGCCAAACGTAATTTTGATACCCTCACCAACCCGTTCAACCTGAGCATTGGGCAGGTCGCGCTTCATTTCTTCAGCCTGTTTGTCCATCCGGCGACCAATAACAGCACCGGCTGCACCACCTACTGTGGCACCCAAAATTGCGCCTACTGCTGTATTACCTGACCGTCGGCCGACAACACCACCGACCACTGCACCCGCACCGGCACCAATAGCGGCACCACGCTGGGTTTTATTTGTATTTCGTTTGACAGATTGACAACTGGTGAGGACGTCGGTAGTCAGCAGGCTCATTGCCAGTGCCACCGCAATCATCTTCGTATTTACATTCTGTTTGTTCATAGTGGGGAACTCATGTTACTAACCAGTAATTGCCAAATGCCATACCAGAATGTAAGCTGCGTCTGAAAAGTAGGAGCAGGCATTGTTGAACTTGCTGTATAGCAATGAGTTATTGTAGATTACTAATACAATACGTGATTAAATGGCCTCGAAAGGTGACTAACCTGATAGAGTAAAGCGTGAAGTACAGTGCCTAATCCTGTGGAACCGACTCCACATTTCCCGTTTTTGTGACTGACCGCCCGGGAAGTATGTATAGAAAGAAGTAACTCAGTCTATAGTGCTTTTTTTTCAAATAAGAGACAGTGATTATTTGTATAAAGCGTTAATTGTCAGAGATTTATTATTTTATATTTGTGGGTTTAACGTCTTGATTCTGAAACGAAAGCCTTATTGCCAACGTTGTATTTATACAAACAGCTACTCATTAACGGTCTTTGACTGGTTTATTTCATCGTTATGCTAACGTTAAAAACTTTTCTTGCTCTACTGTTGGTAGGCTACATGGTATTGGTGACGCCAACCGGTTGTACAAAAACCGAATCAACCCAGCCGGTTGCCCCCGAGCGTGTGTTGGTCAGCAGCAAACTAATTGGTGAGTATCAGGCGAATGAGTTACGTGGCCGGTTCTCAGGCGCTTTGGCACCGGTTCAGTTGTTCGTACGATATGGGATCAAAGTATACCGGATTGAGTACACAACGACAAATACGGATGGCAAACCGGTAAAAGCTTCCGGCGCATTGCTGGTTCCGAACAAAGAGGGGGCGATGCCCTTGATTAGTGCTCAGCACGGAACGATTGCCAGTGATGCCGAAGCGCCATCCTATTATAAATCGGGGAGCGAAATCTACACGTTCGGAACCCTCTTTGCGGCACAGGGCTACATTGTGGCCGCGCCGGATTACATTGGCTACGGTGCGTCAAAGGATTTGCCTCATACCTACGAACATCGTGAGGGACTGGCAACGGCGTCGCTCGATATGTTACGTGCATCCCGCGAGTTTCTGGCCGGGCAGAAAGTAAATTGGGATAATCGGTTGTTTATCACTGGCTATTCTGAAGGCGGGTACGCCAGCATGGCGCTCCAGAAGAAAATCGAAGAAGAAACCGGCAACGAGTTCAACCTGGTAGCGTCGAGCCTGGGGGCTGGTGCCTACGATAAAACGGCTACCATGCGCTACCTGGTTACCAGTCGGACGACCACGAATTCGGATTATAATCGGCTGTACACCTGGGTTCTGCTTACCTACGACCGTATCTACGGGTTAAACCGGCCCGCGTCGTATTACTTCAAAGAGCCCTATGCAACCCGGGTTGCTCAGAGCGGTCGTAATGCCAGCATTAGTGTGAGCCTGAACGATGCGTTTACGGATTCATTTAAAAAAGCAGCCAACGAAGGAACCGATCAGGCTTTTGTAGATGCTGTCGCGGATAATGACGTGTACGACTGGAAACCCCGGACGCCTACCCGCCTTTATCATGGAACGGCTGACAATCTGGTTTTCTTTTTCAATTCGCAGCACGCGTATGATGCCATGCAGAAGCGCGGAGCCACGAACGTAAAGCTCTATCCAATTCGCAACGCAACTCACGCAACGGGACTGGTGGAGTTCATTCTCGGAACGTATTCGTTCTTTACCAATCCGTCCAACTTATAACGCGCAAAAAAGGCCAGTCACTGACTGGCCTTTTTTGCGATCAATAACTGACAAAGGCAAACGACTTACTATCGGGCGACCAACTCGGTACGTTGATCGTTCCCTGTCCGCCCCGGAACCGGGCCAACTCCCGGATTGGACCGTTCTTACCGGCTTTTAGATCAATCAGCCGGAGCATTACGTCTTTATCGGCGGGGTGCGCCGAGCCCTGGTCCTGAAAGTAGCTGATGAACACGATCCAGCGCCCATCGGGCGATACGTGTGGGAACCAGTTGGCGTAGGCATCATTGGTAATCTGCTCGGGTTGTGAGCCGTCAGCCCGCATCCGCCAGAGCTGCATTCGGCCTGTCCGCATCGAGTTGAAATAGATGTACTGACCATCGGGCGAATACTCCGGTCCGTCGTCGAGACCCGGCGAGTTGGTCATGCGGGCTTCCTGCCCACCCGTGATCGGAATAGTGTAAATATCAAAATCGGATTTTCCATCCGGTCCGGTACGTTCACCCACAAACGCCAGGGTCTTGCCATCGGGCGATACGCCGTGCCAGTACGATGGGCCGGTGGGCGTAATGAGCTGGGGCGTCTGGGTTGAGCCGGTTCCCACCTTCAGCGGTACGGTATAAATAAGCGATGGCGACCGCGTAGCCCCTTTGGTGTTGTTGCTGATAATCAGCGTCCGGCCGTCGGGTGTCAGGCCGTGGTCGTTGTTGCACTGGGCGAGTGGACCAATATCCAGTTGTTCCCGGTGGCCATCAGCAACGGCCACCTGATACATTCGGCCACCCTCGTTGATAAGCAGATACTTGCCGTCGTGGGTCCAGTTTGGCGCTTCAAAACGAGCCGAATCCGTTCGGATAGTCCGTCGCTTTCCCGTGGCCAGGTCATAAGTCTCCAGCCGGCTCACAACGGATTGCGCCATAGACGTACTGATCAGAATTAAATTGTAAAGAGCGATCAACAGAGAAAGCTTCATGGGTCGGCCGCAGTTGAATATACTGCTTATACCAAAGTACGGCCGACGCTGAAACTACCGGATTTCGACAACGGTGTACGCGGCCTGGTTTGGCTGGCGGGTTTGTCCACCCACGGTGGTTTGAACCCGATCGTCGTCATGAACGACCAGCAGGCGGTTCGGCGCCAGCAGGGTGAGGTCTTCGGCTTTGTGGCCAAAATGCAGCGGCTTGCCCATTTCGTCCCGGATCAATGTGAACGGTTTATTGGCAAACAGGTCGGCCTGGGTAATAGTCCACAGATACGCATCGACTTGTCCATTCGCTTCGAGTGAGGTAAGCAGCCAGAACCGCCCCCGCGCCGGATCATATTCAAGGCTCGATAACGCCAGGGGACCCGGCAGCGATGGCTCGACGCTAGCCGGATTAAAGTCTGCAATCAGTTTCCAGTCGTTTTGAAGCCGCAGCCGTCGGTCCGTACCGGTGCCTTCCAGTTTGTAGGAAACGCTGATGACTTTGACCCGGTGCTTGAAATTGTCGTACGACTGGCCTTCTTCCCGAATGCCGAACAACAAGTGCTTGTCAGTAGCGGCCAACCCTTCGATTTTGAAGTAGGGCATCGCACCGGGAAATTCGTCGTTGGCCAATACCTGCGCAATGGGCTGCCGGTAGGCTATCGACGTCCGGGCCGTATCAGACGGAGCCAGCACCCGGGGTTGATGTTCATGGCCCTTTGGCCAGTACAGCACCGTATTGTAGCCATCCCAGTCGGAGCTGCCTGATTTGACCCGGTCAAAGGCCGTCGTCAGCAGGACGAGCTGCTGATCGGGTGTCTGGGCGAAATCTTCATATTTCCGGGTGGCTATAAACGCACCCTCCGTCAGATACGCAGGCGACTGCGTGGAATCCGACAGGGCCGCTACGGGCTTACTGAACACAGGGCTTAAACCTGCCGGCACATCCTTGTCGTTAGCGAACAGCGCCTGTTGGCCGTTGAGCACAACCGCCGATACTTCGCACCAGACAAGCTGACCACTCAGCGACGTACCGGGAGCGAAGCAGGTCAGGAAACCTTCGTCAACCAGGCGGGCCGAGGTAGGGGCTTTAGCCGAAACCGATGGTTTAGACGTTCGGCAGCTGACGGTAATCAGACACGGAAGAAAAAGCAGGAGCGCTAGTCGGCGGTTCATGGTGTGTACACGGGAAAAGATGCCGCAAACTAGGCATTTTGGCGAAAAACAAAGCCAACGCCGTGTACATTCTCGATGCGGACAGCGGGGTGATCGGCAAATCGTTTGCGCAGGCGCGAAATAAACACGTCCAGGCTACGGCCCATGAAATAATCGTCGTCGCCCCAGATGGCCCGCAACAGTTCTTCCCGGCGAATGAGCGTGTTGGGCCGATCCAGTAAATAAGCCAGTACGTCGGCTTCGCGGTGGGTTAATAGTTGCGGCTGGTGGTTGACCGTCAACGTCAGGTTCTGGTGATCGAACGCTACCACCGACGAGCGGTTTTCGACACGGATGGGTTTAGAATTCGAGCGGGTTCTGCGCAGAAAAACCTCAATTTTCAAAACCAGTTCTTCAATGCTGAAGGGCTTGGTCAGGTAATCGTCGGCACCGAGCCGCAGCCCCTGGAGTCGGTCGTCTTTGTCGGACAAGGCGCTCAGAAAAAGAATGGGAACTTCGGGGTCAACGGTACGGATCTGGCGAGCCAGAGTGAACCCGTCGCACTGCGGGAGCATCACATCCAGCAGACAAACGTCAAATTTGCCGGGTTTGAACGTGTGCCAGGCCTGCGTGCCGGTTGTGCAGTGGGTTACGGCAAATTGGGCCATCTCAAGGTTGTCGCGCGTTACGAAACCAAGATTTACGTCGTCTTCAACGAACAGGATGTGGGCCTTAGGCGGGTTCATAGTGTGAAACAACAGACAAAGGGCAGGTAATCGAGAACGTACTGCCACAGCCCGATTGGCTCACCAGCCGCAGTCGCCAGCGGTGTGCCCGAACAACCTGCTGAACGTAGTACAACCCCAGGCCAAAGCCGGCGGCATTGTGTACCCGACCCGACGGAATCCGATAGAACTGCCGGAAGACGGCTTTTTGATGCTCGGGGGCAATGCCAATGCCGTTGTCCTCCACCGACCAGACCAACTGCCCGGCATCAAGCTGGGTCCGGAGCGTCACCTCGGGGGTTGTGTCGCAGTATTTGATGGCATTGTCAACCAGGTTGTTGATGAAATTTTCCAGGTGGTATCGGTCCGCCTGGATGGTGGCAAAGGGCGCTTGCAGATCAAGCAGTACATGAGGCCCAAAGGTGTCGGCGGTGGCCCGCAGAACATCGTGCAGATCAACTTCGGTCAGATTTAGCGAAAAGCCAATGCGTTCGGTGCGGGCTAGCTGCAGCACACGGCTGACTTGTTTCTGCAACCGCGCGCTTTCTTCCTGAACTATGCGGGCGTATTGCCGAAGCCGGTCGGGCTGGCGGGTGATGGCGTCTGACTGGAGCACATCAGCGGCAATGCGCAGGGTTGAGACAGGGGTTTGCAACTCGTGGGTGATGTTGTTGATGAAGTCCCGCTGCACTTCGGTGAGTCGCCGTTGCCGCAATACTACGGTCAGGGTATAGCCAAAGAACATAACGACGATCAGCACGGCGGCCGTTGACCAGAGCCAGCCGTTTAACTGCCCGGCAACAAACCCCGCCTGATTCGGAAAACGAATACCGAAATAATACGTATACCGCGAAAATTTAGGCAGGCTCCGGTTACGCGTCGTGGCGGGCTGCCCGGCCGCACTGGTACTGACGTAGGCGCCGTACAGCATCCGATCCGACTCGCAATTGTAAATGCCGTACTCAAAATCAGTGATGAGTTTATGCTGTTGAAGCGAATTCTGGATGAGCGATTCCAGCGTGACGGGATCGATCGGCGCATCTGTGTTGACAATGAAATAATCCGGCGAAAGCTGGGTGACCGCGTACCGATTCAGGGTAAACCGATTCAGGCGGGCGACCTCGTCGGCTACGTCCTGCAGCGCAATAAAAGCCGACTGCCGGAACTGCCGTTCGCGGAGGGCATACGCATTACGTACCCAGACAGCCTGCACGCACAGAATGCCGATAATCGACAATACGGATAAGGCAACCAGCAAGCGGATCAGACGACGCGACATACTACGTTGGGGTGAACAGGCCAGACGGGTTCCGGCAGAATCATTTCGATGGAAAAATACGGATTAAATACGTAGCTGCTAAACGGCTTTTTCGCGAATGGCTATCTGTTAACAACTCATTAACAAACGTTAGCAAGTGCTTAACAAGGTGGACGCACAGCATCGTCTACGTTTGTGACGTACTCGATTGAGTACAGTGTTATAACCTTCAAAACAACCAGTTTACATGAAACGCATTCTGTTTTTTGGTGTCATGCTGCTCTTGGCCGCAGCGGTGTCAACGTCGGCCTACAGGGCGGCTGCTCTTTTCGGGTGGATGCAGACGAGCCACGATTTTGGCCGCATTCAGCAGAGTAAGCCCGTGACGGCTACGTTTGAATTTACGAACAAGGGTGAGGTTCCGCTCGTCATCGCCAACGCCAGAGGGTCTTGCGGCTGCACGGGTGTCGACTATCCTAAAGCAGCAGTCATGCCTGGCCAGACAAGTACGATTAAAGCTACGTTCAATGCCGCTTCGCCGGGAGCGTTCAACAAAACCGTCACGGTTGAATCAAACGCGGAAGGGGGGATCGCCACGCTCCACATTAAGGGGGAAGTGATCCGCTGAAAACGATTAGCCGCCGGCACAGTCAGGTGTCGGCGGCTAACGGGGAACGCCGGCCTGGTTAGTTTTCGTGGTGAGTAGCCAGACGGAGCCTGAATAGCGTGCCGCGGTTCGGTTGGGTTTCAATATCCAGATTGGCTCTGAGCAGTTCACAAAGACGTTTGACAACATACAGACCAATGCCCTCACCTGCGGATTGGTCTGTATGGGTTTTGGGCGGGGCAACCGGCTCTATGTCTTCACTGGTCGCACTGGCCGGCTGGACGGTGTTCTGCAATACGCTGGAAAATTCGACGGTTGGTTTCAGCGGTTCCAAAAGAGACGAAGCCAGACTTTTGGGTAAACCGGGGCCCGTATCCTGAATGCCGATAATCCAGTGGTGACTATCAATGGCAGACCAGGACACCGACACAAATCCGCTGGGTGTGTATTTGATTGCATTCAGCAGCAGATTCTGGATGATTCGCTGCACCAGTATCCGGTCAGTCTGCACGATCAGTTCCTCGGGACCATCGGCCTGCACAAACAGGCCGCGTTCGTGCGCCAGTGGCTCAATGCTCTGCACCGTACTTCGGAGCAGTTCACTCGCATTAAACGTATCGCTATGGACCGTTTCCTGCCCGGCTTCCAGGCGAGCCAGATCCGTCAGTTGGCTTAGCATATCGCTGATGGAAAGCAGGTTTCGCTGAAGCATACTCAGGCGGCCGGCCTGCTCTTCGTCCGTAGCGTTCGGTTTGGTCAGCAGCGAAGCCGCGCCCTGAATGATGCCAAATCCTCCACGCAGATCGTGCGTAGCGGTCCGTAAGATCGCACTTCGCTGGCGGGTTAGCTCCTGTACCCGGTTTAAGGTTAACTGCAAGGCTTCTGCCCGGCCTGCGGCCTGTTCACGTTGAAGCTCCGCATAACGCGTTACGCTGCCGCTGGTCAGCAGGCTGCTGAAGCGAACGATCGATTCATACGCTTTGTGTAATACGGCCGGTTCGGCGTTGGGGTAATGGTGGCTGTAGGCCGTTACCTCAGCGGCCAGGCATTGATACAGGTGGCTTAATTCGGCAAGCAGCGCGCGAAGTGAATAACCTTTGTGCCAGCGGTGCAGGCCGTGCTCGGAGGCCAGGTAGCTCAGGTCGTGCGCCAGCGGCTGTCCTCGCAGTTGCTGATCAAACAAATCAAGAACGACCGGTACCTGATCATTAAATTCTTCCCGGGAAAGATTGGCCGTATTGGGAATTGTTACGTCTGCCTCACAGGCCGTCCGCCAAAGGTTCAGCAGCGCTTCCCGGCGGGCAAACAAATAGGTGGCTAGTTCAACTGGTGGCTTAGCAGGCTCATCAGAATCGGTAGTCATAGTGGTATTTGTCTGTGTTCTATCGATCAGTATCGACTTACTGGTCTGTTCGATAAAACACAAAAGAACAAACTGTGTTTGTTTGAGATAGTTGTTAGTCTGATGAGTTGGTCTTACAGCACGATCTACTTTTCACTAAATGTTAAACAAACTATCCCATTCTGTTATGAATGATCAGTTTTCGGGAAGATCGACAGTAAAACAGAATTTTTATAAAGCCAGCATACTGGTCGTTGAAGATAATGCCGACCATTGGTCATTAATTCAGGAAGCGCTTGAACAATGCCTGCCCGAAGTGCGGGCGTTGCGGGTTTCAACTGCCGGAGAAGCCGAAACGTATCTGGCCCACTGCCTGACCAATCAGGCCAGTCTGCCTAAAATAATGCTGCTGGATCTGTACCTTCCGGATGCAGAGCAGTCGTGGGTGCTGCTTCGAAAAATCAAGCAGGCCAACTCGCCCTACATCCGGATGCCGGTCGTTGTGTTCAGCTATTCAAATTTACAGGAGGATATCAACGAACTGTATCGCTACGGCGGTACGTCCTACATTGTTAAACCCTCATCGTTTGACCAGTGGCTGGCCTATTTCCGGTCAATGCGTCAATACTGGTGGGAAACTGTGACGCTGCCCGGCCAGAACGGTTAATTGTCGCCGATTTCGTACTTCATTTCGCCCCGGTCCTTTTCAACGGCGGTACGTCCTTCTTTCATCCAGACGGGCACCGGGCCGTCTTTGAGGTAATGGTCGAAGAACTGGTACATCCGGATGCTCAGGTCTTTAGCATTATGGCGCTGGGTCAGGTTGTGGCCTTCGCCGTTGTAGACCAGCATCCAGACCGGCTTGTTGAGTCGGCGCAGCGCCGTAAACATCTCGATGCCCTGATACCAGGGCACGGCTCCGTCGGCGTCGTTGTGCATCATCAGCAGGGGCGTCTCTATCCGATTGGCAAAGAACAGGGGCGAGTTTTCGATGTAGTTCATCGGCTTGTCCCAGAGCGTTCCGCCGATGCGGCTCTGCGTTTTCTCGTACTGAAACTGCCGGACCACACCGGTTTCCCAACGGATGCCACCGTAGGCACTCGTCATGTTGGCTACGGGAGCACCAGCCATGGCGGCCCGGAACATGTTGGTACGCGTAACGATGTAGGCCGTCTGGTAACCTCCCCAGCTCTGCCCCTGCAGACCGATGCGCTCGCGGTCAACAAAGCCCCGGTTGATCAGGCTCAGTACCCCCGGCACGATGCAATCGTAGGCGTTGGGGCCGGGCTGACCGGTTGTGTAAATAATATCCGGTACAAAGACCAGGTACCCGTTGGAAATGCAGTACGGGATATTGATCGTTGAACGGCTCGGCGCCGGAGCGCGGTAGTCGTTCAGGGTTTCCGTATTACGTTCGTAATAGTACACCAGCATCGGGTATTTTTTGGCCGGGTCGAATCCTTCCGGTTTGTAAAGCAGTCCTTCCAGCTGCACCCCGTTGGTACCAATCCATTTCACCAGTTCGACGCTGCCCCAGCGGATGCTGTCCTGCTGCTGATTGACACGGGTCAGCTGCACCGGGGTCCGGAAGGTCGTGTCTGTAACATACAGGTTGATCGGCTCCTGAAAATTGCCACGGTAATACGTCATCGTGGCTCCGTTTTTAGCCTTGCTGAGCCCAAAATACCGGTGGTTACTGCTGGCTACAGTCGTAAGTGCAACGTCTCCTTTAGCGGGGGCAGTGCCTTTCAGAATACCGGTATGTTTGTCATCTTCCCAGAAACCGGTCAGATACAGCTCCTCATTCGGGTCAATGAACTGCTCGCTGGTAAATCCCTGCGTGCGTGATCCGCGTGAATCGTCAAGGTCAGCTACCCGTAGACGCACCCGGTTTTGGCGGCCCCAGCCTTTGGTCAGGTTTACCGGCTTCTGCTGGCCGGTTGGGTCAATCTGCCAGATGTCGTAGCGGTCGTAAAGCCAGACGTAGCGCTCACCTTTGGTCCAGCCGGCGGCACCGTAGCTGCCGGGCAGATTGGGCGTGTCGTGTTCTTCGTCGAAAAACTTAGCCGGCAGGCCTCGGGTCAGGTCGATCCGTTTGCCGGCCTGTACCGACCAGGCCCGCCAGAGCGAGTCGCGTTCGTCGAACCAGATGGCATACTGGCCGCCCGGCGACAGCTTTACATCGGAGGCCATAATGTCGTTGGCAATTTTCTTTTTCTCGCCGGTCTGCGTGTCAATGAGGTACAAATCCGTGTGGCCCGGGTCCCAGGACGCCTGCACCTGATACGGCAGGTCGCTCAGGCCAAGGAGGTGACGCGCGTTGGTTTTGGTATCGAACGTAACGGTTGGCACTTCGCGGTTGGCCAGTAATGTTACCTTGCCATATGTTGGACTCCCCGGAGCCAGGTCGCACATGGTCAGGAAGCCACGTTCTTTTTCTTCTTTAAGCCGCCGTTGCTGCATGGGCTGCAGGCGATTATCGGTCCAGCTCCAGACGTCCATTTTAACTTTTTCGTCGTCGGGCGTCAACGTGTCTTTCCGGGCGCGGGGCGGAATAGGGGCCGTAGAGAAATACAGACGCGTACCATCGTCGCTGAATCTGGGCTCGCGGAATTCGTTGGCCGACCAGCCTCTCGGCAGAGTTTTGGATACGGTATCGACCAGCACCCGCGTTTCGTTACTAACCGGCCGGGCGCGTTTGCCTTTAGCGACGACCGGTGCCTGCAATGGTTTGTAATACAGTGAAAAGACCCGTACGTCGGCCCCGGTTGAATCGGCTGACGCCATCCACGCCAGTTGTTGCCCGGCCTTATCGACGACCAGCCCTTTGTATTGTTTCATCCGCGAGTTTGTGTCAACCAGCACTTCGGCTTGTTTGTCGGTATCAAACCGGTACACACCCGGCACCACCGTGGCTGACTTCCGGAGCGAATCCGAGATTTCCTTGCTGTAGAAGATCGTGCGGCCGTTGTCGGAAATGACTACGTTCGATACGTTGCGGAACGATTTGCGGGTACCATCGGCCAGGTTCAGGAGTGTCAGGTCATCGCCTTTCAGCTTCTTACCTCTTCGGGCCGACGAAGCGGTGGCCGACGTTGCCGAGGTCGGTTGAGTAGGCGTCAGCGTGTCTTTTTTAGAGGTTGCTTTGGCTTCTGTCAACAGTTTGGGTGCGTTGGCATCCTGCAGAACAGCCAGCCAGCTACCGCCTTCCTTTCCAAACGTAAAGGATTTCAGGTTTGGCAGCTTCGTGGCTTCTCCCGTAGCCAGGTTCAGCACCAGCAGGCTGTCTTTAGGCATATCGTCTGCCTTCTTCTTTTTGAGTTTCGCCTTGCGGGTGTCAGCAATCGGTGCTTTCAGTTTTGCTACCAGAAATTTACTGTCGGGTGTAAACTGAGCCTGATAGCCGCGTGGGAATGAATACGTAGGGCGAACCATACCGCCGGTCGGCTGCGTTTGGGCTGCGCGGGTAACGTGCAGCATGCCGTCGCCCTCCTGAGGGTCGATCTGGTAAGCAATCCATTGGCCGTTGTCCGAAAGTTTTTCGAAACGAACACTTTGCCAACGGTCATAATCCGCATGAACAAGTGGGCGTTTGGCAGTTTGCGCAAACAGTAAGTGGGTTGCTAAAGTGCAAAAGATTGTAAAAAATGTACGATAGGCCATATTTTCTACTGAGGAAAAGCGAAGATACAAAATCTTAGCGTTATTCCTGTACTAATTCGGCTAATCCGACGCCAGAATCAGCAGCACCGTAATACACCCAGATTGAGTCAGGCCGGTTGCTGGCGGGCGGGGCCTGCACCCAGCCATTTGAAAAAACGACATTCGGGAAGAAGCCCTCGCGTTCCCAGGGGAGTTCCGGGCTGAGCAGCGGTGTAGTGGAGCGGTCAATCACGCGGGCCGGATTATCGCGGTCGAGAAGGGCCAGGGCCAGTGAGTATTCCGTTGACCGGCTGGTGCCGTGGTAGAGAACAAGCCAGCCTTCGTCGGTCAGGATTGGCTCCGGTCCAGCGCCGATTTTCTGAAACTCCCAGTCGGCCCCCGATGCACCGAACAGAAACTGGTGATTTCCCCAGTGAACGCCATCGACCGACTCGGCCAGCCAGATAGAAGGCTTTCCGATGTCTGACACCATGGGCCGGTGCAGCAGCATGTATTTGTCGTTGATACGCTCCGGAAAAAGGGCTACGTCCTTGTTGGGTGGAGGGAGAATCATACCCATGCGTTCGACGGTCCTGAAATCGGACGTAACAGCCAGGCCAACACCTGGTCCATGTGTCGACACGGACGTGTAGGTAATCCAGTACTTGCCCTCCAGGAACGTAACCCGGGCGTCTTCAATACCGAACGATTCGTCCATCCGGGTCGGAAACATAAACGGTTTATCGTCTATCTCGAAATGAATGCCGTCGCGGCTGCGGGCTAGCCGGAGGTGGCTGAGCGACGATAGGTACACATGGCCGTCGAGGGTAATGACCCGCGGGTCGTGGTCGTCTGTTGGGGCTCGAAACGTTTTAACAACCAGCTGCGGAACCCCGTCGGATTCTTCGATGATAGGAATAGACAACCAGCCCTTTTCGGCAATGGGGGCTTCTGCTACGCGTAACAAAAGGATAATTTCATCGCCAACCCGGCAGGCCGCCGGGTTGAAGGCTCCCAGTACGGAGAATCCATCGATGGAAGGTTTTACGTCGCTGGTTTGCAAAATGGGTTGATCAGAGAGACGCCGGAGCGAATACTTCTTCATACGGATTGGCTTACGGTTTATGCACCGTACTAACATTTCTGAAAGCGGTATTCAGTAAACCGACAACGGCCAACTCCGTCCGGGCCATTCAATCAAATATTTTTTCAAGGGCTCAAACCTTCGTCGGTAGGTTGGGTTAAGTGTTGTAATTTTCTAGGCGAACCATCAAATTTTTCTCAGTTATGTTGCACCCAGCGAATCTAAACCACGACGTGGATGTACTTGACGATGTGTTGATGTTAACCCCGGATCGGGAAGGGGCCGATTATGACGATACCGGCTCCGGCGCAACCAGCGGCTACGGCGAAGATGATTTAGACGACATCAGTGAAGATGATCTGGACGAAGACGATCTCGATGATGACGATCTGGACGAAGATCTCGACGATGACGTAGATGATGATCTGGACGACGATGGTACAACGCTCCGTTCGTACTATTAATCACTTCAACCCCTTACGAAATGACGCCAGCTGAAACAACGCAGGAACAGGAAGAGTCTTATTCATCGAAAGGTGATAACGCAGGCACCGCGCCCGATAGCGAAACACAGTCGTCGGCCGCCAGTGCCCAGGGCGATCGGACAACCGAAGAAGGTTCACGGGCAACCGAAAACCCGGCCGAAGGAGCCGATTTTGACAACCAGTAAACGCTGCACAGCCGGTCGGCCCGCACTATCCAGCGATAGTGCGGGCCGACCGGCTGTTATTTTGTTCTGATACTGCTTATTTAAACTTGATGAAGGGGGGCGATGCTGCTTAAGCTGTCTTCGGACCGTAGCAACGAAAGCCCCATTCGGAGCGGTGCGCCAGGCCGGATTGGGATCATACGCAAAGGCTGCTCGGAGTCAATATTACGAGTCTTTTTGGGTAGCCAGCACGTTCAGGAGAGTCTGGCATTTCATTTCGGTTTCCTGCCATTCCCGTTCAGGAACCGAATCCTCGGTCAGGCCGGCACCGGCGTATAAGGTTGCTACGTTACCCTCCAGCTTAAGGCAGCGGATGTGAACAAACAGGTGACTCTCCGGGCCGCTATGTTCAGTGGTTACGTTAACCGGCCCCAGAAAACCGCTGTAAAGTTCGCGGTCATGCGGCTCATGGGTCCGGATGAAGTCATAGGCCACGTCGCGGGGCATACCACACACCGCCGACGTGGGGTGAAGCAGCCGGAGCATTACGGTACCAAGCTGTGGGTACCGAACGGCCTGCGTATCCACCGTAAACCGGGTGCCCAGGTGCATGAGGTTCCCGGCCACAATCGTCTTGGGGCCTTCTTCCAGGTATTCACGTAGCCGAATCTTCTTAAAGCATTCAATGATGTAACGGCTAACAAGCGCCTGTTCTTCAATTTCTTTCTGCGACCACATCGCTTCCGACGGGCGCTTGGGCTGCCCGGCTGCATCGAACGCCGACTGGGTTCCGGCCAGCGATACGGTTCGGAATACGCCCTTGTCGTCGACACTGACCAGCCGCTCAGGAGTAGCGCTGATCCAGACCTGCCCCCGCTCGGGCAAAAAGACCGCCGATACGAAAGCCGTCGGATAAGCCAGGCACAGTTTGTCGAATAGGGCAACCACATCCGGAGTATGATCAAACTCAACCCGCTTGGTCCGCGACAGTACGACTTTTCGAAAGTGCTCCTGCTGCATCTCGGCCACTGCTTCAGCTACGTTCTGTTCGTACAGCTGCTGCGCGTCGCCATCGGCAATAGTCTTACCGGCTATCCGTGTGGGTCGCGGTTTGCGCGGACGGTTGGCCTGCTCAGCGACCGACTGCCGCAGCGCTTCAGCCTTGTTTCCGGCTGCGTAATTGAGGTGTGTTATCGTACCCTCCGAGAATACTACGTGAACGTCGGCCCGCAGAAAGAGCGTTCGGGCCGGATTATCGGGACCATTGTCGAGGTTGTCAAACGGACTGACGGCAAAACCGGCCGGCAGTTCTTCAAGGTCGGCCGAAACCCGGGGCAGTACGTCGGTCAGGTGAATGATCAGGTGCTTGTCCTGCTGATTCGGCAGCCGCCACAAAGCCGCCGGGCAGCCCAGTTGCCGGGCTGATTCCCAGAAGTGGGTCGCCGTGGGTTCAGCGACGGTATGCGGAGCGGTTACGGTTATCGTTGATAAGTCAGATTGCATAGCCAACGACCGGCCCGGTGAAGGTCGGCTATGAGGATAACAATTTGTCTGGAAAATTTGTGCGAAAGATAAGGATGAAATCCAATCGGAACGTCTGTTCAGGATGCGCTCACGCTTGTCAGCTCCGAAGCTCTGCTGCCTACGACCGTAAGCAGCAGAGTCGGAACCGAGGTTGGGTGCTGGATAGAATTGGTCAGAAGAGCGCACGAACAGACCGGGGTCTGTGTGGTTGGGTGGTAAGCCCAGTCAGCACGATTCGTAACGGACTGGGCTAACTTTCCCAAAGTTTAGAGGACAGGTTGAACCCTGGTGTGGAAGTGCATCAAACATACGAGGATTGCCCGACCCAGCCTTTCAATTTTGGGACAGCGGCTTTTGAATTTGGGACAGGGTGCCGAAAAAAAGGGACATTATTGAGTAGAAGGTCACCGAATCTTGTTTTTAGTCGACTACTTGCCTATAAAATCGCTCGGGGTACGTTGGTAGACTTGTTTGAAGACGGTCGTGAAATACGCTGGGTTATCGAAACCAACCCGGTAGGCGGTATCGGAAACACTGTGTCCGGCCCGCAAAAAATCGGTAGCCCGGCGCAGACGGTAATTGCGAATAATGTCGTTTGCGGATAGGTTGGTGAGGGCGGTCAGCTTACGGTGTAACGTCCGGCGGCTCATGCTACTCATCAACGCCAGGTTTTCTACGGTTAGCTGAGAGTCGTCCAGCCGTTCCTCAATGTGCTGGTAGATTTCTTTCAGGAACGAATCCTCAATCTGGTCCACTTTCAGCGGAGTGTCGACGGAGGTGAGCTGCTGCTGGTAGCGCTCCTGTAGTTTCCGTTGCCGGTCGAGGAGGTTACGCAGCCGGAGTCGGAGTTCGTCGAGGTTGAACGGTTTCGACATATAATCATCGGCACCCTGCTCCAGCCCGTCAAGGCGGCTCTGCTGCGAAGCCCGGGCCGTGAGCATCACCACCGCAATGTGATTGGTAGTCGGATCAGTTTTTAACTGTCGGGTCAGCGCCAGACCGTCCATCTCCGGCATCATCTGATCAGTAATGATCACATCGGGGAGTTCCTGCCGGGCTATTTCCCAACCTGCCCGGCCATTGGCGGCCGTCAGCACGCGGTAATCACGGCTTAGCTCGTTGGCGACGAACTCGCGCAAATCGTCGCTATCTTCAACGATCAAAATCAGGGGAGCGGTTTCGTCGGCGAGACCAGCCGTAGTGAGCACCGGCGCGTCGGAGGAAACGGGCTTAATGAAGTCGGTGGCAGCTTTCACGGAGGTTGCGTCAATCGTTTCTGCTTCGGTCTGACGGATGGGCAACGTCAGCGTAAACGTTGTTCCCCGGTCGACGGCGGTTGGGGAGTCCTGACTCGTCATCTGAATGGTACCTCCGAGTATGTCGATCAGTTCCTTCACCAGCGACAAACCAATACCAGTGCCCTCGTACGAGCGGGTCCGGGAATCGTCGACCTGATAAAAGCGCTCAAAGATGCGCGGCTGAGCCTGGGCTGGAATACCAATGCCTGTATCAGACACGCGTATGCTTACCTGCTGATCGGCCGATTCCCAGAGTTCGACCTGAATCAATCCGGGAGCTGAGGTGAATTTAAAGGCGTTCGACAGCAGGTTGTACAGGATTTTTTCCCACTTATCGGCATCAAACAGGGCTTCGTTCCGATTGGGGTACCGGTTGATGAATGTGAGCGTAATGCCTTTCCGTTCCACCGCCGGGCGGAACGAGTCGATCAGTTGCTCCACAAAACCCGCTACGTCGCCCCGGGCTTCATCAAGGTCCATACGACCGGCTTCCAGCTTGGATAAGTCCAGTAACTGATTGATCAGCCGTAGCAGTTTCTGCGCGTTGCGTTCGACAACAGTCAACTGCCGACGTACCGGCTCGGGTACGGTGGTGTTCTGGGCCAGTTGCTCAACCGGGCTTATGATCAGTGAAAGTGGTGTGCGCAGTTCGTGCGTGATGTTGGAAAAAAAGCGCGTTTTCAGTTCGTCGATCTGTTTCAGCTGCTCCGATTCCCGGCGTTGCAGTTCCATTTCCTGCCGCTCTTTCAGCCGATTGGTATACGCCCGAACAAGCCCGAAGATACCGCCTGCAAACAGCAGCGCGTAGAGGCCGTATGCCCACCAGCTGGCCCACCAGGGCGGATGAATGGTAAGTTGCAGGGCGGTGCCCTCCTGGTTCCAGATGCCATCGCTGTTCGCGGCTTTGACCCGAAAGGTATAATTGCCGGGGGGCAGGTCTGTGTAGCTGGCGAATCGACGATTACCACTTTTGACCCAGTTTTTATCAACATTCTCCAGCCGGAACGTGTACTGATTGCGTTCCGGCATCCCGTACGTCAAGGCGACAAACTCGAAGGAAAGGAAATTTTCGTCGTGATTCAGGTCAATGTGTCGGCTGGTAACCGGCACAGTTTTATCCAGCACCTTAAAACCCGTGATGTGCACGGGAAACGGCTGGGTATTATCCCGTATGGCAGCCGGATCAAAATGAACAAATCCATTCAGGCTGCCGAAATACAGTACGTTGCCTTTCCGGAAGACGGCACCGGGTAAAAAATCGTTGCTCGGCAGGCCGTCGTTGACATCGTAGTTCCGAATGACTTTCGTACGTGGGTCAAATCGGCAAAGACCCCGGTTTGTGCTAAGCCACAACCGACCGGCGTTGTCGCCGACGATGCCGACAATATTATTGCTGGGGAGGCCGTCCTGGGTTGTAAACTGGGAAAACGTGTTGGTTTTGGGATCAAATCGGTTAAGTCCCCCCTGGTTGGTGCCGAGCCAGATGATATGATTGGCATCTTCGTAGAAGGTCAGCACGACGTTGTCGTTTAACTGCCCGGGACGGCGGCTGGCCAGGTAGTGCTGATAGCGGCCGGTTTTGGGCGAAAGCCGACTGACGCCTTTCCCATTGATGGAGACCCACACATCGCCCGTCCGACTGGCCAGTATCCCATACACATACTTGTCGAGGAGCCGAACGTCGCCCGGCCGGTACTTAAAGAATGTGAACTGCTCGGTACGCGGATCAAAGGAAGCCAGTCCGCCTTCGCCCCCGAACCAGATCTGACCCGTCGGGCTGCGGCTAATGAACTGAGCCGGTATTTCCGAGGGGTAGGTTGTAAGCCGGCCCGAGCGGTTGTCGTACCGGTAAAGGGCGTCCCAGGTACCCAGCCATACGCCCGATGGACCATCGGGAAGCAGCGAGCAAACGTAGTTTGTATACGTTCCCCGCGTTCCTAGTCGACTAGGATCAAGGCTGGTGAGCCGATTCTGGCGGAGGTCGAGCTGGTGAACCTTGTTGAAATTCGAAAACCAGACAGTGGCCTGATCATCCTGAATTACGGTATTGACCCGGTTCTCAAGCATATGCACCTCGCCCGAATTCGGCGTTACCCGGAATGCATTAAACTGTTTTGGGGTGGCCGATTGCCAGTCGATGCCGTTGTCGGTGCCGACCCACAGCGTACCACTGCGATCCAGAAAGACCGCCTGGGCGTTGTTACTGCTGAGGCAGCCCTGCTTTTCCGGATCAGCCCGGCACGTAGTTACCTGATCGGTTTTCGGGTTGATGCGTTGCAGACCGTTGTTTGTGCCCACCAGCACGTAGCCGTTTCGGTCTTGTTGAATTCCGTTCAGAAAAATATACCGGTTGATCTGCCCGCCCGGGTTATACGGAGTCAGCCGGAGGGCCGGATCGCGCAAATTGATTCGGAACAGGCCATCGCCGACCGTTCCCAGCCATAACGTATCGTTCCGATCGGCGAAGAATGCAACAAAAAAAGGTTGATGATCAGTGGGTTGATTCAGAGGAACAAGAGAATAGCGGGCCGTTTTCCGGTCAAATACGTACAGGCCTCTGAGCGAACCCACCCAGAGCCGGTGCTGCCGATCTTCAAACACCGACCGTAGCGGAAGCTCGGTCTCGGGTGATGGAAACAAGCTGAAATGATGGGTAGTGGGGTTGTAGCGGGCTAAACCTCCATAGGTGCTGATCCACAAAAGACCCTCGTGATCCATGCAGATCGACCACTGAGCATTCCACCAGCTGGCATGGGTGGCAACATGAATCGGGTGAGGGATAACCTGACCGGTTTCTTTGATGAGTTCATGCAGACCGCCATTCATGGTGACCGCCCAGATGTGTCCGTTGCGGTCCTCACACAGGCCCATTACCTGATTGCCCTGAAAGCTGTGCGTCGGCTGGGCCGGGTTCGGCTGGAAAACCGTAAAGGTATGCCCATCGTACTTATCCAGACCGTCGTTGGTACCAAACCAGAGAAACCCATCACGGTCCTGGAGAATGCAATTGATGGAATTGTGCGATAGTCCATCCTTCGCCGACAGATGCCTGAACGACTCATTTGCCGGCTGGGTGAACGCAGTCGTGACGAATGCTGTGAAAAAAACTAAAAAAATATAGAATCGGTAAAAAAACGCCATACTGTCATTGCTAGAACGCAGATACCTGCGACCATGGCAAGAAACGTGGTTGCCTACTGTGCCGAATACATCCAAACCCAGCCCAATCTCTCCTGTTAGCTTACCCGGCAGGTACCATTATTTAACAAATATAACGTATTCGCAGCAATGGAAAAACCTTACGTATTGCCGGGCCAACGCAGCTATACCGGCAGGCGATACGTCCTGAATAAAGGCAGGAAAGCAGGCGAAAAGCTGGTAAATCAGGACGTAATGATGGCGATGGTCAGCCGGCTGACGCAGACCAGACGCGCTTGTTCGTCGGTGATACGGATGTCCCAGACGTGTGTTGTACGACCAACATGAATCGGCGTGACGCGGCCGTAGACCCAGCCCTCGCGGACGGCCCGGATGTGGTTGGCGTTGATCTCCAGCCCAACGGCCTGTTGTTTGGTCGGGTCGGGCAGCATCATGTAAGAAGCCACGCTGCCCAGCGATTCGGCCAGCACGACCGACGCCCCGCCGTGCAGAATGCCAAAGGGCTGGTGAGTGCGGCTATCGACCGGCATCCGGGCAATGAGATAGCCTTCACCGGCTTCGGTAAACTCGATGCCCAAATGCTTGACGATGGAGTCGTTGTGAATGAACTGAAGGTTAGCTAATTCGAAGCCTGCTTTCATAATGAGGAGGTTTTACGTATTTTTGCACCCAATTTCTATGGAAGACAAAGCTAACGGCTTGCGACAAAAAACTATATATCTGATTCGCCATGGCGAGACGGATTATAATCGGCGGGGAATCGTACAGGGCAGCGGAGTAGATTCGGATCTGAATGACATGGGCCGCGCTCAGGCTATGGCGTTTTTTCAGGCGTATCAGCACGTCCCGTTCAGTAAGATCTATATCTCATCGCTCAAGCGGACGTATCAGACGGTAGAGCCATTCATTGAACTCGGGTTGTCCTACGAGATCCTGCCTGGGTTGAACGAAATCAGCTGGGGGGTAATGGAAGGTAAGGTGCCCAACAGCATCGACAACGAATACTACCGGAACCTGATCGAAAGCTGGGCGGCCGGCCAAACCAGCCTGACAACCGACGGCGGGGAAAGTCCTGAGGAGGTGGCTACCCGCCAGAAGCCCGCCATCGATACCATTCTCTCGCGGCCCGACGAAGAGCCGGTGCTCGTAGCGATGCACGGCCGGGCCATGCGTATTCTGCTGTCGTGGCTGACGGGACGGTCGCTGGCTAACATGGACCAGTTTGAACACAGTAACCTCTGCCTCTACAAGCTCCGCTATGAGTACGATACGAAGGCGTGCGTTATTGAACTGGCTAACGACAGTACGCACCTGCTGACGCTGGCCCTCGCCTGATCGTCGATTGATTGCATTAGCATACGTTTATTTATTTCTCTCATCATTCGATACGTAACGTTATTGAGTTATTTGCCCGCTGGTGTATTTATCAGACGGTTTAGGGTGAAAAATTGTACATTCGCTTATTAACCGAAAAAGGGTTAAGTAAGGAATGGATATATCAAAGCAAAAAATATATTGGTTTTGCCAAGTTTTTGGGTGGACGCTCCTCATTGGTGTGGAGTACCTCACCTATCTGCTGGATTTTGGGTTTGACCCGGATATGTTTTATCTGGGCATTGCCAATATTCTGCTCGGCATTACCCTGACGCACCTCTACCGGCTGATGATCAAACGCTGGAATTGGGTACGGTTGCCGTTTTTCCGGCTAGCCCCCCGGGTGCTGGTATCGGTGTTTGTGCTGTCGATGATTATGACGGTAGTAAATCTGCCCGCCGATCGACAACTGATGCCCGAAATGTTCACGAACGAACCCGCCGTTGTGCTGGGTTATTTACTGAGCTTCGGGAAGTCCATGCTGACCTGGGTACTGAGTTACACGACGTATCATTACTTCGAACAAAGCCGCAACGCCGAAATTGAGCGAATCCTGCTTAAAACATCGATTCGCGAAACCGAAGCTAAAGTACTCCGATCGCAGTTGAATCCGCACTTTGTATTCAATGCGCTGAACAGCATTCGGGCCCTGGTGTACGAAAACCCTGACAAAGCCCAGCAGGGTATTACGCAGCTCTCGAACCTGCTTCGAAATTCACTGCTGGCCGATCGGCGCAAAACCGTTGAACTTCGCGAAGAAATCAAAACCGTCGAGGATTACCTGGCGCTCGAGCAGGTCCGGTATGAAGACCGGCTCAAATCGCGCATCGATCTCGACGGGCGCACGCTCTACTGGCAGGTGCCGCCCATGATGCTCCAGACCCTAGTCGAAAATGCCATCAAGCATGGCGTATCGAAAGCGGTGGGTGGCGGGTTCGTGGAAGTACGTTCATCGGTTATCTCCCGCGATGAAGCGTCGTCTGGCTCCGGATCGCGCACCAACATGACCGATCAGTTGCACATCATCATCCGCAATACCGGCATGCTGGGCGATAAGGAAGCATCGGGCGGATTCGGGCTGAAAAATACGTCGCAGCGGCTCGATCTGCTTTATGGACCTGAAGCCAGTTTTGACATTGTGCAGGAAGACGATAACGTCGTTCGGGCCGACATCATTATTCCAATCCAGTCAGATAGTATATTCCGAAAATCGGTTGATCAGTCCCTAAGCCAGTGAAGCAGTGGATAGTTCCTGCATCGTCGACAGCCACGTATTGAGCCTGTCGGGGTGGGGGGGCGGTTCACTGATCAGCAACTTGTAAAACTAAAGTATGAAAACACTTATCGTTGATGACGAGCGCCTGGCTCGTAATGAATTGCGTCGCTTGCTGGATAACTTCCCTAAAATTGAGATCATTGGTGAGGCTGCCAACGCCGACGAGGCCCTGCCCATGATTGAAGACATGCAGCCCGAACTGCTTTTTCTCGACATTCAGATGCCGGGTAAAAATGGCTTTGAACTGCTTCAGTCCATCGAAGGCAAAACCCCTGAAGTTATCTTCACGACTGCCTACGATGAGTACGCGATCAAGGCGTTTGAATTCAATGCACTGGATTACCTTCTCAAACCCGTCGAACTGGCCCGGCTGTCGGAGGCTATCCACCGGGTAGAAGAAGAGCAGCACGTGCATGAGCCGGCCGGCGCTCCCCGGGATACGGCCACCAAGATCCTCGGCGAAAATGATCAGGTCTTTGTCAAAGACGGCGAAAAGTGCTGGTTTGTCAAACTAGGTAAAGTACGACTGTTCGAATCGATGGGTAACTACGTCCGGCTCTACTTTGACGATCAGAAGCCGTTGGTACTTAAGTCGCTGAATGCGCTGGAAGATCGACTGGACCCCGCTACGTTCTTCCGCGCTAACCGCAAGCACATCATCAATTTGCAGTGGATCGAGAAAATCGAGCCCTGGTTTAGTGGTGGGTTGCTGGTTACGTTACGCGGTGGTGATAAAATCGAAATTAGTCGGAGGCAGGCAATTCGGTTCAAAGATTTACTAAGTTTGTAACAATCGGACGAAACCGGTTACAGAAATTGTCATATTACCAGACAAATTGTTTTTATAGCCCTAAAAGCGGTCTTTTTAGGGGGCCGGTGTCGTTGCATGAGGTATTTTCTATGGGCTTTTTTTCTTTGCTCGTCTATCTACTGGACGGCCTGCCACTCTGTTACGAATCCAAATCCACCCGTTCTGGAGCCCCAGCGGTACAATTTTACCGGTGAAAGTAAGTGCGATACGGCCACCCGCCGGGGTATAACGGTATCCGTATCGTACTTCCAGCTGCGTGACGAGTCGGATGCGGGCCGTGTTATCAATGCGGCCCTGCGCGACCTGGCTGCCAAAAGCATAACAAGCTGGCTCGACAGTGCAACGGTTGCTCAACACCCCGATGCCCAGACCGATCTGAACAAAGCCGCTACCCTGCTGGCTGCCAGCTACGACAGCATGGCCAATGACATTGGCGCACTGGGTGGCTGCTGGGAGTTGCAGACAAAAGGTGATACGCTCCATGCCAACTCGAAAATTCTGAGTGTCAAGCTAAGTGCCTATGCCTATACGGGTGGGGCTCACCCAAATTCCAGCACCAGTCTGTATACCTTCGACCGGACGACGGGTAAGCCGCTGTCTCTGACGGATCTCGTCACCGACACAACGGCGCTGCTTGGCATCGTGGAGAAGGCGTTCCGGAAACACCAGGATCTGCTCCCCCAGTACAACCTGGAAGAACGCGGCTACTTTCTGCGCGACGGCAAATTTTTCCTGCCCGCTAACGTAGCATTGGCTCGTGATGGCCTGCTGTTTTACTACAATCCGTATGAAATTGCCGCCTATGCGGTGGGCCCCATCGAAGTGACGGTACCCTACAGCCAGTTACAGACTGTCCTGAACGACGACTGGCAGGCCGATTGATTACCTCGCTTTTTTCAGGTTACGAACTTCCCAGATGGCATCCAGCGCCTGTGAGGTTAACGTAGCAAATTGCTGAAAACGAACTTCATCCTCTTCGTCGAAGTTCGTTTCTGCCGGACCCATCTCATATTTATCCGATACCTGAATCAGTCCCCAGTTCTTCTGCTGCCTGTCAACGAGGGGAACAGCCATCCAGCCCCGCATGGGCGGATGCTTAGCGCTTTCGGTGCCGAAATTATGCCAGTGCGGATGGGCTTCCAGCTCTGCCTGGGTATACCGCACCAGTTGATTGTATTCCAGTAACCAGGCGTGGGTGCCAAACCCGACGGCCGGTGTCTTATAGTCGGCCCAGGCGCTGTACTTTTCAGATAAAGAGAAGTACTTCCGGACGTAATGCCAGTCTTTATCAATGACAATGGCAATGGCAGCCTGATGCGCCCCGATCAGGGTGCGTACCAGTTCGACCGCGTTGCTGAGAATCTGGTTAGCTGACTCCGCAAATTCCTCGTCGATGGCATCGGGTTCGGGCATCAGCGGATTTGGCGTTGCACCGACTACGGTATTCTGGCGGTAACTGTTCTCGTTTTTCATCAGACGAATTTTATCTTGTTCAGGGCAAAGAAGGTCATCTTCAGCAGAAGCCACCCGTGTTTGAATCGCGAAATGTTCGTCTCGCCGTAGGTACGGGCGCGGTACCGGATCGGAATTTCAACAAACTTCAGGTTGAGTTTAGCCGCGCCGAAAATCAGGTCGAAGTCGCCGAACGGGTCAAAGTCGCCGAAATAGGAGCGGTTGGCAATCAGCCGTTCGTAGTTGGCCTTCGACAGCACCTTGGTGCCGCAGAGGGTATCTTTGATACGCTGATTGAGCAGCCACGAAAACGCCATGGAGAAAAACTTGTTGCCGATCAGGTTCAGGGTTCGCATGGCTTCCTTCTCCATCGGATAAACCAGCCGGGTTCCGTTGATGTATTCGCCTTTACCCGATGCAATGGCGTCGAAAAACTTGGGCAGGTCCTCGGGCGGCACGGTCATGTCGGCATCCAGAATCATCAGAATGTCGCCGGTTGCCATGGCAAAACCCTTGCGTACTGCATCCCCTTTGCCTCGGCCATCCTGCTGAACACACTTCATGTCGCGCAGGTGACCGTATTGCTGGCAAACCCGGTTGATTTCGCCCCAGGTGTTGTCGGTCGAGTTACCTTCCACAAAAATCAGTTCGGTACGCCGGCCCATCTGGGGGGTTCGGTTAACAATGGCTTCTATATTCCCGAGTTCGTTGCGGGCGGGCACAATCACACTGACGGAGTAGTCTGACGCAGGTTTAAGTCCACGTACGCTTCGGGCTACCAGAAAGGTGAGCAGGCCCAGCCGGTTGATCAGCGGTAGATTAACTACGTAGCGATTGAGCAGCCAGGACAGGATGGGGATGTAGCGCGGCATCAGAATTTTCCGACCCGTCCGGACAACGTCCAGGTCGGCCACTTCCAGCAGATTGGTAATATCCTGCCGGTCGAGCCA
Organism: Fibrisoma montanum; assembly: GCF_003583365.1. Taxonomy (GTDB): domain Bacteria; phylum Bacteroidota; class Bacteroidia; order Cytophagales; family Spirosomataceae; genus Fibrisoma; species Fibrisoma montanum. The sequence continues at coordinate 4,052 of NZ_QXED01000001.1, read as the reverse complement.
GTTTTGCCGATCTTCAGGCATCTTCAGACGCAGGGCTTCGGCCAGGTTCAGAATCGGCGTCCACAGAAAGTTTTTATACGTAATAAGGATACGTGTATCGGGTCGGCAAACCCGGTGCAACTGCGCGAAAACCTGCTGTACGTCGTCGAAGGCGCCAATGGTATCGCTGAGGACGATATAATCGAACTGCTCATCCAGAACATCCAGGTGCTTGGCGTCACCAACGAGAAACGTATACTGTGGGTACTGCTGGCGGGCGTGTTCGATAAAGGCCGGATTCAGGTCAATGCCAACGCCGTGGCCAGGACGAAGCTGGTCGAGGACATAGCCGGTTCCACAGCCAATTTCCAGGACTGAACGGTTTTCGGGAATATTGTACCGTAAGAACTCAAGCAGGCTCTTGTAATAAAAGCGATTACGCCGTATCCAGCGATCGCGTTCCGGGCCGTTCATGGTGGGTGATGTTAAAGTATTGAGTAATGAAAAGGTCGGTCGATACTTACGCAAGTATAAAAAAAAGGACCATTCAGTTGTTGTTGTTTTAGAATTCGGTAGATACAATCCGAAACTATTATGTTTGCGCCTAGCATTAATACCGCCCATGCAACGCTCAACTTACTGGATCGGGCTGTTTCTGCTCGCTTTTTTTGCTTTTAAAGTACTACGCTTCCAGACGCTCGCCTATACGTACAACGACATGTATGCGTTTTTGCAGATGTCGTGCAGCTGGATGGACGGTCGCCCGTTTATGTACGAGAATATCTGGGGCTATCATCACAAAATTCATAATTACTACACGGTTTTATTGTGGGGGCCGCTCTGCCGGTTCTTCGGTGTGTATGGCCTGTTTGCGGTCCAGACGGCGCTGTTGCTGATCAGCTACGGGCTCGTTAATGAACGATTGGCCCGTCGGTCCGTACCACCCTGGGCCCGGTACGCCCTGCTCGGTACGATGCTGCTGGGCCCGGTCTCGTTCTGGCTCAACGATCACCCGAACATTGGCTGGCATACCGAACTGACGTACCTGCCTGCAGCTCTTCTGTTTGCTTTGGCCCTCAGCGGAGCAAGCCGCCCCGCTGCGATCGCAGCAGGCTTGGGTGTCGTGCTGATCAAAGAAGACGGGGCTATACTGGGTGCGCTGATCCACCTCGCCTACGACGGAGTCAGGTTCATGCGCGACCAGCCGAAGCGACCACTGTGGCAATGGCTCACGCAGCCGCGGTTCTGGCTGATCGGCCTGGGCTGGGGCTGCGTATTCGTATTGGGTATGGTCTGGCTGGGGTTCAAAAACAACTTTGCAGAGCCCCGGTTGCAACAGGCTCTGAACCTGATTGGTAGTGGTAGCGGGGAACTGGCGTTTTGGCGGCAGATGCTCATCCTGGTCGGGCAGTCGGTGCTGTTGCTGCTGCCGGTGCTGGGGCTGCTGCTCTGGTTTGGCAAAGCCTTGGGAAGAGGCATCGGTAGCAAAGCGCTGGTAATGTGGCTGGCGGGCGTCGCTGTGCTGACTGGGCTGAATTTTGTGCAGAGTTCGCTTTACTATGGCCAGCCGTTGTTTTCGATGGTTTCGCTGACCTGGCCTCCCCGATTCGTGTTGCTTTGGGCGTTTTCGGCCGCCTTCCTGACCACTCTTCTCTACGAACTGGGGGGAGGCTTTCAGTCCGTTGTAAAGTGGCCGGTGGGTTTGGTTGGGGGAGGGTTGTTCGTGTTGCAGCTGCCATTGCTATACCTGGCCCGGCCGGACTTTCCGACGCCCCGCGAATGGGCCGCTACGGTGCGGGGGCGGTATTATGCCGAAAAGAATCCGGCGTATCTCCAGCCCGGTGATCTGGCCATAATACGTTGCCTGGCCGATCAGTTGCCACCCCGCTCCAATGTGTTTGCATTCGATTTTCTGGTGCCGTTTTTTCACCGGCATTACGGCATCTGGCCGACGGGCAATCAGTACTGCCCGGCTGATGTGGCGCTGCTGCCCATCGACGATCCGCAGGGGTTACGGAAGGTATTGCCGATGCGGGAGCCTTATGAGGTCATTCGGCTTAAGGCGTATAACCTGTACGTGTCGGCTCCCTACAAACGTGCCGTAAAACAGTGCATTCGTTGACAAAACGGCCAGTTGCCCCAAAAAATAGTTCTCTTAGTGTTCACTACATTAATTTGACGGAATTCCCATTGCCTATGACGCGGAGATGGATTGGTTTGACCATCGTGAGCAGCGTGCTGCTATTACTTTTTCTGACCTTTAAAGTCATTCGGTTTCAGTCGCTTTACTACACCTACAACGACATGTACGCCTTTCTGCAACTGTCGTGTAGCTGGATCGATGGCCGTCCGGTACTGTACGAGAACGTTTGGGGGTACGACGACCGGATTCATAACAATTACGCCATGCTGCTCTGGGGGCCGCTGATCTACGTACTGGGGGCCTATGGGGCGTTCATAGTCCTGATTGGGCTGTATCTCCTCAGTTATACGTTGCTCCTGCGGGAGGTGAGCCGACGTAACACCGGCTGGTTCGCCTGGGTGGCCCTGGCAGTCATGCTGTTCGGGCCGGTCTGGTTCTGGTTCAACGATCACCCCGGCTTTGGCTGGCACCCGGAGCTGACGTACTATCCGCTGGCTATTCTGTTCGTGCTGGCACTCTTCGATGGCTGGACGGGGTGGTTCCTGCTGACCGCGGCTCTGATCGTGCTGGTAAAGGAAGATGGCGCGTTGCTGGCCGGCGGTATTCACCTGGCGTACGTATGCGTACAGTACGTACACCGAACCACACAATCCGTTTTTGGTATTCTGACCCGCCGTCGCTTTTGGTTCATTGTGGGTGGTTGGGCATTGGTGTTTGTGGCGGGTATGCTGTTTCTGTCGTACAAAAACAACGCGGCCGAGCCGGAGCCTCGCCTGCAGCAGGCCTTACAGATCATTAGGGAGGGTATTTACCAGGCAGATTTCGTGGCCCGGAACCTGCGCCTGCTCCTGAATAACCTGTTGCTGTTGCTGCCTTCATTCCTCTTGCTGTTGTATGTGCTCTACCGCACCGGGTTTCGGCAGGTGGGTAGTCTGCTGCTGATTTATGCCGTAGCACAGGGGGCACTGCTGGCATCGAACTGGGTACAGGGGTCGCACTATTACGGCACCAACCCCGCCTTCGATCTGGTCTCGCTGACGTGGCCACCGCGGTTCGTGCTGATGTATGCGTTCTCGGTGTGCTATGTAGCTATGGTGTGGCTGGTGTTCGAAGATGAGGTGACTCCGGCACCGACCTGGCAGCCTGTAGCGCTGGCAGCCGGCTTATTTATAATTCAACTGCCGATTGTTCACGTTGCCCGGTCTGATTTTCGGCTTGGTACCATTCTGCACGATACCTTTATGTATCGCTTCGATCCGCAGAAGATGCCCTTGCTGCCCGATTCGGATGTGGCCGTGGTTGAGCGGCTGGCGAAAGCTATTCCGGCCCGTTCCAGCGTGTACGTGTTTGATTTCCTGATTCCATTTTTTCACAAACACTACAACATCTGGCCGACGGACAAACAATGGGAAAAGGCGGATCTGGCTATTATTCCAAACGACGATTTCCAGAGGTTGGGCGACCGGCTGCCCCGGGTGATGAAACAACCCTACCGCGCCGTTCGGTTAAATACATACACGATCTACGTAACCCCGGCTTACGAAACGTATCTCAAACAAGCACTGCCATGACTGTCGACGAATTTACCACCACACTCGGCCAACCTCAGCCTCCTGCGGGCCTCCATCCAATCCTTGAAGCGCTCTGGTATGACGCCGGTGATCAGTGGGCTAAAGCTCATGATATTGCACAAAGCCGCGAGGGGGTGGCCGAGTATGACCGGCTGCACGCTTACCTCCACCGAAAAGAAGGCGATCAGTGGAACGCGGGGTATTGGTACCGGCGGGCCAAGGCTCCGGTCTTCAGCGGTTCGCTGGAGGAGGAGTGGCGGGAACTGGTGGGAAACTACATCTAAACGCAACGGGCGCCGGGAAAACGCCACGCTCGCCGGGGAACTACTTACTGTTCCTAGCGAGCGTGGCGTTTTCCC
>NZ_QXED01000019.1 GCF_003583365.1 Fibrisoma montanum | reverse complement strand
CCCCCGACGCCCCATGCTCCGCGCCCTACGCCCCCAGCCCCACGCCCCAACCCCCCCGGCGCAAAATACTGAAACGGCAGACCGTCTTCGTCGGTGATAACCAGCTCGTCGTTGACGATAGCGATGTCGTAGCCGCGCAACCGGCGGCCGTCGCGGTCGGCCAGGATGCCGAGTTCGGCCTTAATGGCGATGAGTTCGTTCAGCGCCGACACCAGAAAGTGACCGCTCCCCACGGCCGGATCGCAGATACGCAGGCTGTTGATGACCGCGTTGGCGTCGGCAATGCTGATCCGGTCGAGCTGGTTGTACACGTCGGTCGGGTCGCGGGCCGTCCAGCCAAACTGTTCGTTGAACCGGCTGACCACGGCCCGGCGGATGGCGTCGCGGACCATGTACATCGTCACGAAGCCGGGCGTAAAAAACGAACCGTCGCGGTAGCCGTTCAGCTTTTCGAAGATCAGCCCCAGCACGGCCGCGTTGATAAGCGGTTTGTTCTCCGACTGAATTTCGGCCGGCCCCTCCGACGAAAAATCGTAGGCATCCAGAAACGCCAGCAGGTAATTGAGCGTCGGCAGCTGGCCGGTCTGTCGTTTGCCGTGGGTATCGCGCAGGGCCGTCTGGGCGTAGAGCGGCAGTTCGAGCCGGTCCTTCAGCCCTTTTATTTTGAGGGCTTTTCGCTCCAGATCGGTCAGCTCGAACAGCGAACTGTTGAGATACGGAACCGGTCCGAAGCGCGTCTGAATACTGGCGGGCCGCTGGTTTTCCGGTACGGCCAGCACCTCAAAAAACAGCTCGTGCAGCTCGTCGAATTCACGCAGGTGTCGCGAGGTGAGGAACTGCACACTCCGGTCATTGTGGTGGTAACGTACCAGCTGGCCTTCCAGGAGTTTCAGGAACAGGATTCGGTTCAGCCACGTAATGCAAAGCCCCAGCCCCACGCTGAACAGTTGCTCGTCCTCCGTTGGGCCATACTGCTCGGGGGCGTCGAGTTCGCGGAGGGCGTTGTCGACCCGCAGGATGTTGATCGTATTTTCGAGCAGCGAGCCTTCGAGCCGTTCGCCCTCGGGGAGCCGCTGGATAAGCTTCCGTCCGGCCTGAACGGTTTCGTGCAGCCCGATGATGTGAAGCAGTTCGTTATAAAAACTCCGGTTAAGCTGGTTGGCGTCGTTGGCAAAGGGCAGCTTCAGCAGGTGTTCCGGCGAAAACAGCTTGAAGACCGGAATGAGCCGGTTCGGGTCGCCGTCGGAGAGGTCAGCGGCTTCGCGGAGGTTGAGGTACGTAACGGGCAGCTCGTCGTCCAGTTCGCGCAGAATGCGGGCCGTTTCGGCGTAGAAAAACGTGTTGTCTTTTTTCTGCTGCTGTTTGATCTGGTACAGCTTCCGGAGTTTGGCGTTGTCGTAGAAATAATGCCGGAAATCGTTCTCGTCGAAGAAAAACCAGTTGTATACGTCGGTAATGATCAACTGACTGATGGCAATATTCTGGTGGCGTTCGCGCTCCTCGAAGTAGTACAGAATCAGTTCGTGCAGCGCCTTGACGTTGTTTTTGATGGGCGTAATCATCTCGCCCGCAAACACCCGCTTGGCTTCGATGATAACCGCCGGTTCGTCCTGGCTGGTTGGTCCGCGGTGAATCACGAGGTCGATCCGCTCGCGGGTATTGATCTCGAAGCGATCGGCATAGAACGCTTCGTTCAGAAAGCCCGCAACGATGTTTTTCTGGTGTTCTTCGGTTTCATCTTCGTCGAGTCGGGAAAAAAGCCGGCCCAGCGCCCGCCGGAACGTATCCATACGCGCCTGCGTAATTGACTGTTTGGCGTAGGCTTTGTTTAAGGATTGGGTGGGTTTGCGGAGTTGAAGCCTCATGGTGCAAAGGTAAGCCGATCGGTGGATTTGCCCACGGCTGCGGGCTTCGGAAACCGGGGCCGCACCCACCAAAAGCCCCACAGCCGTTGTACCATACAATAAGGATTAGCCTGTGCCGGTAGACTTTCTGGTCAGCCCGTTGTACATTAGTATATATTTTTTGTAGACTACACTCCAGCCCCGATACTGATACATTGATACGCATCCTTGAATATAACCGACGAAACTCGATATGATTCTTTCATTTACCGCTCTTGATAAACAGGCGAAGCTGAGAAAGTTTTCCTGTGTACTGGATGAACTGGAAGTGGCGCTGGACGTATTGACGACGATAACTTCGTTCGGCGATACCATTCTTGATGCGCAGATTGCAGAGGATGATTTAATCACAAAGCTTCCGTGCGAAGCATTCGATGGGGAGTCGATGTCGGTACCCATTCAGCAGCTTGAGCAGGAATGGAAAGCGATACTGGACGCACCGCCTGTACGGGTTCAGCCGGACGATGCAGAGCCGAGTTTGCTGCTGACATTGACCCGCCAGCGGATTCGGCAGTACGAATACAAACTGAACCAGCTTGATCGGACCAGTCGCATGTTCGAGCGGCTGATTGAGGAGACTGAAGAGAAGTTTTCGGAAGGCGAACGAAAAAAACGGCTCCTGGATCATTATCGTCAGGCGCTGAAAAAACACCAGCGGTTTACGCAACGGAACCGGCTGGAATACAGGACACTCCTGAATCGCCTGTCGCAACTGGCGAGCAGATAAGCAACTTATAAAGGATCGCGGTGGTTTGGTGTCAGGTAGAACACATGACACCAAACCACCGCGATTGTTTACTTTTCGTCTTTGTCGCCGAACAGTTGCCCCCAGACGGCTTTGGCGCGCTCTTTCGCTTCTTCGATCTGCACGGCCGCTTCGGCGCGGAGTTCGTCCAGTTTCTGCTGAGCCACCTGTAGCTGCACGGCCGCTTCAGCTTTCATATCGTCAAATTTGTCGTCGGCCTGATCGACCAGCTCGTCTACTTTCACCGAGGCCGCTGCCACTACGGTTTCGGCCTGGGCCTGCAGGGCACTGAGCTTTTCGGCGGCCGTTGCTTTGGCGGCCTCAAACTGCTGGGTGGCCTGTGCTTTGAGCCCCTCAACGTCGATGTCGCTAGTCGCTTCGGTCGCTCTGGCCACGAGCTGATCCTTCAGTTCGTCGAGGTGGGCCGCGGCCGCGCTGAGGTGCTGCCCCGCTTCCGTTTTGAAATGTTCAAACTTTTCGGTGATAACGGTTCTGGCTTCCTGCAGTTTGTCGGCGGATGCGCTGGTGGGGGAGTTGGGTTTGTTTTCCATTGTGTAGCCCGGACTTCCGTCCGGTTGGTATAAATAGGTACGGGTACTATTGACTGTACGAACGGCTGGAAAAACAGCGGCTTACCCCAGCCGCCGGACGATCAGGCCGTTGACCAGCTCGAAAAGAGACGCCGGTTTCAGGGTCCGCCAGTTGGCAATGTCCAGCGTACCGCCGAAGTTGATGTAATAATCGAGGTGGTATTTCTTCCATTCGCGTTCGATGAACTCCGGGGAGTGAATAGCCGCGATCCAGCCGTCTTCTACGTCCTCGAACCATTCTTCGTAGTAGGAGTCGTCGGAGCCGTGGAAGTTAAACAAGTTTTCGCTAATCAGCATAAAGTACTTGATGCCTTCGTTCACGAGCGGGTCCACCACCTGCCGTTTCAGGTACATGATGTCGTTGTGGAGCGTATCGTTCCACTCGCCGAACAGCTCGATGACGACGAATTGCCGGTCGTAGTTGGCGAACAGAATCTTGCAATACAGCGTCTCCGAGCCGATGTCGTCCCAGAGCGGATGAATGTAGTAGCCGTAGATGTTGTTCTCGTACTGCTGCATGTTGTACTCCCGCTCGTGAAACGGGGATCGTTCGTCTTCCGACGCTACGTAATATTTTTCCCAGCCGTAGAATGGTTCAATGTCCTGCATAAAGCTTCCTGAAAACGGCCTGCCGGTTGCGGAGCAGGCAATCGAAAAGATAACGTCAATTGTGGGCGTTTGTTAAACGAACGGTAACCCCTTTTTTGTAGCTTGTGGGTCAATGGAAGACCTGTTCCGCCACCTGGAAACCCTCACTACGTTGCCGGTTGCGACCCGGCAGATTCTCAACGACCTGTTCCGGCCGCTTCACCTGCCCCGACATGCCTACTTCGTCAAAGCCGGCGAGCGTACCGACGACATCGCCTTCATTCAGAACGGGGTCCTGCGTGCGTTCTGGACCTCGGCCGACGGCGTGGAATATAACAAAACGTTTTTTACGGAAGGCGACCTGATGGGCATTTACTACGCTTTATTACGCAAGCGGCCCAGTCATCTGTCGGTGCAGGCCCTGACGCCCTGTACGCTCCAGGTAGCCAGTTTTTCGCGGATCGAAACGCTGTACGACGACCACCCGGCCATTGAACGGCTGGCCCGCGTGCAGGCCGAACACCTGTTTCTTATCAAGGAACAGCGGGAAATCGATCTGGTGATGCTCGATGCCAGAGCCCGCTACGAGAAACTACAGCAGGAGTATCCGGGGCTCGAACAACGCATTCCGCAGTATCATATCGCTTCTCACCTGGGCATCACCCCCACCCAACTGAGCCGGATCCGTGCGCAGTTGCCTGAATAGCCGTAACGCTCGCTGTGTTTCTTTACCTATGTAAATGGATGGGGCCTGAGGGCCCTTTTCCTTTGTATCAGGTTAAACGCACAATCTGGTTCAATCATGCAAAATCAACTGGTTCAACTACTTGCAATCGCAATCATGACAACGAACGTAGCCAATGCCCAAAACTCTACGGCGCAGCATCAGGAGAAAAACACGTTTATCAATCCGAAGGCATTGTTCAACCCGACGTACAATGGGTTCTCGCACATCGGCAGCGTTTCGGCGGGCGCCGAACTCGTCTTTATCTCGGGCCAGTGGGCGTCTGATGAGACGGGGAAACTGACTTCGACGGACTTTGAACAGCAGGTCAGGAAGACAATCCAAAATCTGAAGATTGCGTTGCAGGCGGCTGGGGTTTCGACTCGCCACATCATAAAGCAAACTATTTTCATCGCCGATTTTACGCCGGAGAAGAAAGCCATACTCGGGAAGGTTGCCGCAGCGGAATGGGGTGCCGAAGTCTTTCACGCCAGCACGATCGTTCCCGTTCCTGTGCTGGCTACGACTCCCGGATGCCTGATTGAGGTAGAGAGTATCGCGACAAAATAGCCGCTGGTCATGAAACTCAGCGGACAGCGAATCGTATTGACGGGCGGTACGTCGGGCATTGGCCTGGCGTTGCTCAAGGCCCTGTACCAACGCGGCAACGAGCTGATCGTGGTAGGACGTAACGAAGCCCGGATCGCCGAACTCAGGGAGACGTATCACGACGTAACATTTGTTTGTGCCAACCTGGCATCGGTCGCCGACGTAGCGGATCTGGTGCTGACCATCCAGCGCGATGCTGCCGACTGTTCAGTACTGATCAACAATGCCGGTGTTCAGTATACCTACACCGTGGGGGATGATCCGGAAGGGCAGTCGCGCATCATGAGCGAAATCCAGATAAACCTGACGGCCCCCATTCAGCTAACGGATGCGCTGCTGCCTGCCCTGCACCAGCAGCCCGAAGCCGCGGTTATCAACGTAACGTCGGGGCTGGGTATCTCGCCAAAGCGATCGGCACCCGTCTACAGTGGGACCAAAGCGGGATTACAGGTGTTTTCGAAGGCGCTGCGCTATCAACTGGAGGGCACGCGGGTGCAGGTCGTGGACGTAGTGCTGCCGCTGGTCGATACGCCCATGACGGCCGGGCGGGGGAGCGGCAAGATTCAGCCGGAGCAGGTCGCCCGTGAACTCATAGCGGGCGTAGAACGGGGGCAATCGGTGGTGAACGTCGGTAAGGTCAAGCTGTTTCGGCTGATTCACCGGCTGGCACCAGGACTGGCAGACCGTCTGTTAAAAAACGGTTGATCAGGTCATCATCCGGCTGACCCGTCTGAATCAGGTCGATCTTATAACGTACGTAGGCTTTTACCTGGTCAATCTCGGCGATGGCCCGGTCGAGGTGGTTCAGTTGCTCGTGGAGCACACTCAGTTTGTCCGCGACGGATAAGTCACCCGTTTCCCAGCTATCGATTGTCGCCCGAATCTGCTGCAAACTAAAGCCCATCGCTTTGGCGTACTTGATTTGCAGCAGCCGGACCACGTGCCAGTCGGTGTACTGCTTGAAGCCATTCCCCGTTCGATTAACCGGCAGCAGACCAAGTTTTCCGTAGAATCGGATGGTGTCGTGCGTAAAGCCGGTCCGTTCCGCCAGTTCGCCGATGTGCATAGCTGATTATTTTTTGGTAAGTTACGAACTCTGGAGTTAACTCCAGATTGTTACGCCCCTGAAGCAGTACATCAGCTATGAAACCAACGAGCAAAAACATCCTGATCACGGGCGTATCGACCGGCATCGGTTGGGGAGCCGCCCACCAGTTTATTGACCAAGGGTATACCGTATTCGGCAGTGTGCGCAAGGCATCGGACGCCGACCGGCTGCGGGGCGAGTGGGGCGACCGGTTCGTACCGCTGGTCTTCGACGTAACGGATGCCGAAGCGGTAGCCCAAGCCGCTCAGTCGCTCTCGGACCGACTGGCCGGCAGTGGCCTGGGTGGGCTGGTGAACAACGCCGGCATTGCCATCGGCGGACCGCTCCAGCACCAGCCGATGGCCGAAATCCGGCAGCAGTTTGAGGTGAACGTATTCGGGTTGCTGCAGGTGACGCAGGCGTTTCTGCCCCTGCTCGGTGCGCGGGCGAACCATCCGGTGCAGCCGGGCCGGATACTGAACATCAGTTCGGTGGGCGGGAAGATTGCGGCCCCGTTTATTGGCGCCTATGCCGGAACGAAGTTTGCCGTCGAGGGGCTGTCGCACAGCCTGCGCCGGGAACTGCAGCTCTACGGCATCGACGTGATCGTGATCGGACCCGGCGCGGTGAATACTCCCATCTGGGACAAGGGCGTTGACGCCGGCCCCTACGAGCAAACGGCTTACGGGCCCGCCATCACCCGGTTTGTGAAAAATTTCATTGCCGAAGGGCGCGTGGGCTTTACGCCGGAGTATCTTGGCCGTCAGATCGTACGGATCTACGAAACGCCTGATCCGAAAACCCGCTACGCCCTGGTGCCGAAGCGACTGGAGCGCTGGGTGTTGCCCCGGCTGCTGCCCGACCGGGTGCTGGATCGGATTCTGGGCCGTTTGACGGGATTGCGGCCGGCTAAAGGGTAGATGGGTTGGTGGTTTGTGGTTTGTAGTTTGTAGTTTGTGGTTTGTAGTTTGTGGTTGCGCTGCAAGGGTACCGGGCTCTGGTTCCACCAATAACCACAAACCAATAACCACACACTACAAACCACACACTACAAACTACAAACCACTCACCACCATGCTCAAACCCGCTTTTCAGAAAGACGACGCCCTGCTGGCCGATCTCAAGGCTGCCGCCGACCACCCCGACCAGCTCCACATCTGGTGGCTGGGGCAGAGTGGGTTTCTGCTGCAATACGTTGGTAGACGTCTGTTGTTCGATCCGTACCTGTCGAACTCGCTGACGCGCAAGTACGCGGCTACTGACAAGCCCCACGTCCGGCTGTCGGAGCAGGTCATCGACCCGGCGAAACTGACCGGCCTGGCGGTCATTACGTCCAGCCACAACCATACGGATCACCTGGACGCCGAAACGCTCCGACCCTTGTTTGATGCCAATCCCAACGTGCAGTTTGTCATTCCCGAAGCCAACCGGGCGTTCGTGGCCGACCGGTTGGGCTGTGATCCGGACTGGCCCATTGGCCTGACGGGCGGACAAACCACCACGGTCGGCGGGTTTGCGATTCACGGCGTACCGGCGGCACATAACGACCTGGCCGTCGATGCGCAGGGGCACAATCTGTACATGGGCTTTATCGTCGAGCTGGGGCCGTATAAAGTGTATCATTCCGGCGATACGCTCTGGTTCGATGGCCTGGAGCATCAGCTGCAGCCGTTTGGCGTAGACGTAGCGTTTCTGCCCATTAACGGCAACAAACCCGAACGACGGGTGGCCGGCAACCTCGACCCCGACGAAGCCGCCCGGCTGGGTCGGGCCATTGACGCGAAACTGACCATTCCGCACCATTACGACCTGTTCGAATTCAACACCGCCGACCCCGCCGAGTTTATTCAGGCCTGCAACCAGCACGGAACACCTCACCACGTGCTGCGGCTCGGCGAGCGGCTTACCCTTGGTCAGGCGGTAGAATGAGCCGGATGGCGGCTTTTTTGGACAGCTATGACCCCAACCGCCATGAAAAACGTCCTGCTTCTCGTACTATCAATCCATAGCCTGACGCTGGTTGCCCAGGCACAGTCAACCCCTGCATTTACGGTTCAGGTCGTTGATAACCAGATTGACATTGGTTATGGCCTGGCCATTGGCGATGTGAACGGCGACCGTCGGCCGGATATTTTGCTGGCCGATCAGAAGGAATTTGTGTGGTACAAAAATCCGGGCGATAAGACCGGTACGTGGCAGCGGTACGTCATGGCGGCCAACCTGACCCCGCAGGATAACGTGTGCATTGCCGCCCGCGACATCGACGGTGACGGGCGGGTGGAGGTGGCCGTTGGTGCCGGCTGGAACCCCGCCGAAACCGACGACAGCACGAAATCTGGGGCGGTTTTCTACCTCATTCGGCCCAAAGATCCGACGCAGACCTGGGAGCCGGTCCGGTTGCATCATGAAGTCACGACCCACCGGATGCGCTGGGCCAGCGTTGGGCGCAACACCTTTCAATTGATTGTGGTGCCGCTGCATGGGCGCTACAACCGCAACGGTGCCGGACGGGGCGTTAAGGTACTGGCCTACCAAATGCCGAAAAATCCGCGGGATGCCTGGACGACGCAGCTCGTTGATTCGACCATGCACATGACCCATAACGTCGACATCTGGGAGGATGCCGCCGAAACCCAGCTCCTGATCGGCAGTAAGGAAGGCGGCAAACGACTGGCATACCGGAAAGGCCGCTGGGAGCCGCTGGGCCGCTGGATTGGTCAGGGCAACAGTATGGGCGAAGTCCGGCGGGGATTCGATAAAGGAAAGGTTCCGTTTGTCGCATCGGTTGAACCCATGCATGGCAATAAGGTGGCCGTGTACCGCAACGGTCCCGTCGCCGACGCCCCCGACCGGCTGATGTATGGCGTTACGCAGACACTGACCGACAAGTTTAACCAGGGCCATGCGCTGGTTTGTGGCGACCTCCTCGGGCTGGGCAGCGATCAGGTGGTGGCCGGCTGGCGCAATCCCAACGCCGACAAGCAGGTGGGCATCCGGATGTTTGTACCCGGTGCGGCCGGGCAATGGCAGGAATACCCCGTCGACGACAGCGTTCGGATGGCGTGCGAAGACCTTCAGGCCGCCGACCTCGATGGGGATGGCGACCTCGACCTGATTGCCTCCGGCCGCGCTACCCTGAACGTGCTGATCTACTGGAATCAGCGGAAGTAAAATCCATTGTATACAGATCCGGTCAGAGACTAATATGAACTAGAAGACAAGGTCAAAATAAAGGTAGATATTGTCAATTTTTAACCAAATTATAGATGAGCGACCATTTATACGGTTAATAAATAGTCGAATTTTTAAATTTTTTAAGATTTACATCAAGAAAGTATAGTAGAAGCCTAACGTAGTATCCTTTTCCATCTTTGAAGAAAAAACATAAATATACCTATGGCTAAATCCTTTACCAGAACGTCTCTTTTTGCGGTGGCGGGGAGGCATTCTACAAGAAGTCGGCCTTTTCAACGGTCGCTCTGTATGCTGTTTCTGCTGCAATTCGTGGCAATGGCTGCCTGGGCGCAGACCCGGGTAAGCGGTCGGATTACGGATGACCAAAGTTCCGCCTTGCCGGGTGTGAGCGTAGTGCTCAAAGGCACTACAACGGGTACCGTCACGGACGCTGACGGTAATTACCAGCTGAACGTAACGGGCAGCAATCCGACGCTGGTGTTCTCCTACATCGGCTACATTACGCAGGAAGTCCCCGTCAACGGTAAAAGCTCGATCAGTATTAAACTGGCGACTGACACTAAATCCCTGAACGAAGTAGTCGTCGTGGGGTACGGTACGCAGAAGAAAGAAACCGTTACAGGTTCGGTTGTGTCGGTGAAAGGTTCCGACTTAATTAAATCGCCGACAACGAACCTGTCCAACTCCATTGCCGGCCGTCTGCCGGGTGTTGTGGCCGTAAACCGCAGTGGTGAGCCTGGTTACGATGGTTCGGCTATCCGGATTCGGGGCACCAATACCATTGGTAACAACAATGCACTGATCGTTGTGGATGGTATCCCGGCTCGGGCGGGTGGTCTGGAACGGATCAACCCGAACGACATCGAGAACATCTCCATCTTGAAAGATGCGTCGGCCGCGATTTATGGATCACGGGCTGCCAACGGGGTTATCCTGATTACGACCAAACGCGGTAAAACCGGTAAACCGCAACTGTCTTACTCATTCAACCAGGGTTTTGCGCAACCAACGGTAATTCCGAAGCTGGCTAATGCAGGTCAGTACGCCGAAATGCTGAACGACCTGAATATCTACGAGCTTCCGGTTTCAGAATGGTCGGCTGCTAACCAGGCCTATAAAACGACGGGTACGTTCACCCGTCCCAATGGTACCGTTCGGACTGCTCCATATTCACCAACGGATATTGCCAAATACAATGATGGCTCCGATCCGTGGGGACACCCAAATACGGACTGGTACCGGTCGACGCTGAAAACCTGGTCGCCCCAGCAGCAGCATAACCTGCAGGTAACGGGCGGAACAGAAGACTTCAAGTATCTGGCTTCACTCGGCTATCAGAATCAGGATGCGTACTATAAAAACTCGGCAACGGGTTATAAGCAGTATGATGCGCGGGTGAACCTGGACGCCAACATCAATAAGTACGTTCACCTGGCCGTCGGCTTGTTGGCCCGTGAAGAATTCCGTTATTACCCGACGCGCGGAGCCGGTGCTATCTTCCGGATGCAGATGCGTGGTAAGCCCAATCAGCCGGCTTTCTGGCCCGACGGTCGTCCCGGTCCTGATATCGAGAATGGCGAAAACCCGGTGGTCATTACCACTAACGCAACGGGATATGACCGCGATAGGCAGGATTATTTCCAGTCGAACGGTCAGGTTGATTTCAAAATTCCGGGTGTTGAAGGGCTAAAAATCAGCGGTACAGCGGCTGTCGATAAACGCCTGCGTAACCGCCGGCTCTGGCAAACGCCCTGGACGCTCTACGAACGTGGAACGGGCACGGATGCGAACGGGAACCCGAACTTAATTGCCAGCGTACGTGGACCGGCCGAACCTCGCTTAAACGTATACGGCGAAACTCAACTGAACATTTTGTTGGGGGGACTTGCTACCTATGATAAGAAATTTGGCGACCATGCGCTGACATTCCTGGCGGGTGTAAACCGTGAAACCATTCAGGGGGATAACGTAGAAGCTTTCCGGCGGTATTTCATTTCAACCGCTATCGACCAGTTGTTTGCCGGGGGAGACCTCGAACGGAACGGTACGGGTGGTGCGTATAACCGCGCTCGTATCAACTACTTCGGCCGGGTTGCCTACAACTACAAAGAGAAGTACCTGGCCGAATTCCTGTGGCGGTACGACGGTTCCGATATTTTCCCCGAAGTAACCCGCTACGGCTTCTTCCCTGGTTTCCTGGGAGGCTGGGTAATCTCGGAAGAAAATTTCTGGAAAAACTCGGTACCGGCAGTTAACTACCTGAAACTGCGTGGCTCATGGGGGCAGTTGGGTAACGACCAGATTTATTTCCCGGGTACCGAAACTCTGGCTACCTACCAATACCTGGCTACGTACGGATTCAATACGTATATCATTGACAACGCTCCCCGCACAACGCTGTCGGAAGCTCGTATTCCCAACCCGACCATCACGTGGGAGGTGGCTAACAACACTAATATTGGTCTGGAAGGGCAGTTGTTCAACGGTAAAATCAACTTTGAGTTCGATTTCTTCAATAACCTGCGGACATCAATCCTGTATCCACGAAACGCGTCGATTCCCCGGTCAACGGGTCTGACGCTGCCTCCTGAAAACATCGGAAAGCTACGGAACCGGGGCTTCGACGGGCAAATTGGCTACAATGGTCAGGCAGGATCACTGCGGTATTCGGTGAGCGTGAACGGCGGCTACGCTCAGAACAAAATTCTGTTCTGGGACGAAGCACCCGGTGCTCCCGAGTGGCAGCGTACGACCGGCCGGGCGCTGAACTCATACCTGGTGTACGAATACGACGGTGTATTTAAAGATCAGGCGGATATCGATGCCAATAAGATCGACTATTCGGCCATCGTAAAAACCATCCGCCCCGGCGACATGAAGTACAAGGATTACAACGGCGACGGTAAAATCACTCCCGATGACCAGTATCGTCTCGAACGTACGAACCTGCCGCTATTCCAGGGTGGTATGAACATTACGGCGTCGTACAAAAACTTCGATCTGACGATCCTGTTCCAGGGATCAGCCGGTGCTCGTCAGTACATCAGCCTGGGCGAATCGGGGAATATTGGTAACTACCTGCAGGAGTTTTACACCAATCGCTGGACAATCGATAACCCGAGCAGCGTTCACCCGCGGATTGCCAACCGAAGCGATCAGTACTACTCGAATGGAAATACGTACTGGCTGCGTTCGGCTGACTACATCCGGTTGAAAAACTTCGAACTGGGTTACACCATTCCGGAGAATATCGGGAGTAAAGTAGGCATCAGCAACCTGCGGCTGTATGCCAATGGGCTGAACCTATTCAACATCATTAATAGATTAGGTTCGTTCGATCCCGAATCGTCAAACGCGACGGGGCAGTATTACCCGCAGGCCCGTATTATGAACTTCGGTGCATCAGTACGATTCTAACCAAATTGTCAACATGATACGTAACGTTAAAACGATAAGTTTAGTCCTGGCCATCGGTGCGATGACCGTGACGAGCTGTAACGACAATTTTGTCAATACATTGCCGCTGGATCAGGTGTCAGGTCAGGCCGTATGGTCGGATGCACCCCTGGCTGAAGCCTTTGTCACCGGTATTTATGCCGGCTTAGGCAACGGTGGTTTTAATGAGGAGCAACTCGCTTCGACCACCGACGAAACGCAGTTCACCCACCCCGGTCGCGGTATAACAACCATTACGGAAGGGCGGGCAAACCCCGCCGATCAGGGTTGGGCGAACAACCCGCACGAATGGAACGCTATGTACCTGCGGATTCGGGCCTGTAATCTGGCCCTGGAAAATCTGGCCAAACCCGGTTTTACAAACACGAACAACATCGTGGAACGGCTAACCGGCGAAGCTAAGTTTTTGCGGGCGTACTACTACCATCAACTGGTCCGGTTTTATGGCGGTGTGCCCATTGTGGATAAGACGTATGGACTGGGTGCAACCGATTATACAGTGCCCCGCAATACGATGGAAGAATGCATTAATTTCATCGTGAAAGATTGCGACGATGCCGCTGCGCTGCTGAAGGGAAGAGCTATGGCGCTGGGCCGGGCTAACGAAGCAGCTGCGCTCGCGCTGAAAGCCCGTATGTTAACCTATGCAGCCAGCGATCTGTATGATGCAACAACCGCCAAGCAGAAATCAACCGCTCATGCTTCCTTTGCCAAGCCAGAACTGCTCGGCTACGTAAGCGGTAGCCGCATGGAGCGCTGGCAGAAGGCCAAAGCGGCTGCAAAAGCCGTGCTGGATCTGACGGCCTACGGTTCGCAGCTGAATTTGTCAGCTCCGGCTACATCAGCAGCAGGTTCGGAGAATTACATGAACATAGCCCTGGCGCGGAATGGTGGTGAAAAGGATATTCTTTTCTCACGCTTGTTCAACAATATCAAGCAGGAGGACGGTGGTCGCCAGGGTCTGTTTAATGGGCCGAACGGCTATCATAACTGGGCAGGTAACACACCCGTTCAGCAACTGGTTGATGATTACGAGATGATGGATGGCACCAAATTTAGCTGGAGCAACCCAGCGCACGCGTCGGCGCCCTACGTTAATCGTGATCCTCGTTTCTACGCGTCAATTCTGTACGATGGTGCTCCCTGGAAACCCCGTACGGCCGACGTAGCGGCTAAAGACCCTGCCAATCAGATTCAGACCGGCCAGTACGAAGTGACCAGCGGCAGCGGTAAAGTATCGGTTGCCGGACTGGACACACGCAAAAGCACGGTTGAAGACTGGAACGGCAGCTATACCGGCTACTACATGCGGAAGTTCATTGATCCGAACCCGGCTATTGTTGACCAGAACACCTGGCAGCAGATTCCCTGGCCGTTCCTGCGCTATACGGAAGCTGTGCTGAACTACGCCGAAGCCTGCATCGAACTGGGCGAGGATGCCGAAGCCCGTACCTGGCTGAATAAGATACGTTTCCGGGCTGGTATGCCTGCTATAACCGCGTCGGGTGATGCGCTACGCCAGCAGTACCGGAACGAACGACGTGTCGAACTGGTCTTCGAAGAGCACCGCTACCATGATGCCCGGCGCTGGATGATTGCGCCGACCACGCTTGGCCGTAAGGTGCAGTGGATTGCCATTACGGGTACGTTGAAACCGGGCAAAACGGTGACGATTTACAAATACGATCCAACCAGCTACGATTACACGTATCGGGTAGTCGAAGGAGACCCCGGTAAGGAAAACCGTGCCTGGCTCGACAAAATGTATTTCCGACCGATTAGCCGCGACGAAATGAACCGGAACAACAAGCTGGTGCAGAACCCCGGCTACTAATTCGCTCATTTCTGCCAGATTATACCGGTGCCAGCGTATCACTACGCTGGCACCGGCTATTTAAGGCCCGGTGATTTAAGCGAATACTTGGGTAATTTCCCTGCATTTGCCCCTTATAGCATCAGTCTGTCGCGACAAATCAACCCCCTTACCTCATGAAAGCGCTTCTGTTTACCTTACTGCTGGGAGGCCTGACAACCGCAGCGTTTGCCCAATCGGACGTACTGCGGCTCAAAAGCGGGTCCGCCGGCGAAAAGTCCATCCCGTTCGCTGACCGCTATCGGTACGACCAGTTCCGCGACGGGAAGATTCTGTATCAGACCGGGGCGTCGGCCAATGCCCGGTTTAACTACAACATCGTGCTGGGCGAGATGCAGTTCATCGACCAGCGCGGGGATACGCTGGCCGTAGCGAGTGAGCCGGTGGTTCGGATGGTCGGGGTCGGTCCGGATGTGTTCTGGTTCGACCGGTCGCTGGGGTACCTGGAGGTAATCGAAGACGACAACCCGGTGAAGCTGGCGCTGAAGCAGGGGTTGAAAACGGTGAGAAGCGAAAAACGGGGCGGCTACGGGCAATCGTCCGGTACGTCGGCCATTACGAATTACCAGTTTTATTCGTCCGGCAACACGTCCGTGCGGGCGCTCGACGCGAAAGGGGATCTGCTGCTGATCAAGGACAAAACGTATTACCTCATCGATCAGAACGGCCGCGCGGTACCGGTCAACAAAGCCAGTATCCTGAACGTATTCCGCAAACAGCGCGAGGCCGTAAAAACCTATCTGGAATCTGAACCGATTGATTTTAAACAGGAAGCCGATCTGAAAAAACTTCTGAAATATTGTAGTAACTTGCTGTAGTTTCCGTTCGTATTTCTCATGAAATTTTTCGTTTTCGCTGTCTTTTCCTGCTTCCTTTTAGCCATGCTCTGGGCGCTGTCCGGCTGCGGCAATGCGTCGTCATCGACCGGGCAAACGGCCGCTTCGGATACCATTCCCCCGCTGTTTACGCTGCTTTCTCCCGACCAGACCCACATCGATTTCTCCAATAATCTGACCGAAGGCCCGAATACGAACGTTCTGATGTACGAGTACTTCTACAACGGCGGGGGCGTAGCCGTGGGCGACGTCAACGGCGATGGGCTGGAAGACCTGTATTTTACGGCCAACATGACGCCGAACCGCCTGTACCTGAACAAAGGGAATATGCAGTTTGCCGACGTGACGGCTGCCGCCGGGGTAGCCGGCCGCGAAAGCCCCTGGAAAACTGGGGTAACTATGGCCGACGTGAACGGCGACGGACGACTCGATATCTATGTAAGTTACTCCGGCACGATTCGGGCCGAGAACCGCATTCCCGAACTCTTTATCAACGACGGCCCCGATGCCAATGGGGTGCCGCACTTTACGAACCGCACGGCTGAGTACGGCCTTGATCGCCCGGCGCAGAGCACACAGACCGTCTTTTTTGACTACGACCTCGATGGGGACCTGGACCTGTTTCAGCTCAACCACAATCCGCGCCTGCTGCCCGTGCTCGAACCAGCCGCTACGGCCGCTCTGCTGAAGCAGACCAGCCCCGAAATTGGCGTCCGGCTGTTCAGAAACACCCGCAACCGCTTCGAAGACGTAACCGACCGCTCGGGCCTGAGCAGCTCCGTACTGACGTATGGTCTGGGCGTGGGCGTATCGGACCTGAACAACGACGGCTGGCCCGACCTCTACGTATCGAACGACTACGGCGTACCCGATTACCTGTACCTCAACAACCACAACGGTACGTTTACGGACGCCCTCAAACGCAGCGTTGGGCATACGTCGAACTTTTCGATGGGCAACACCGTGGCCGACCTGAATAACGACGCCCGGCCCGATATCCTGACGCTCGATATGCTGCCGGAAGACAACCGGCGGCAGAAACTGCTGCTGGCTCCCGACAACTACGAAAAATACGAGTTGGCAGTAGCATCGGGATTTCACCACCAGAACATGCGCAATATGCTGCAGATCAGCAACGGCGCGGACCGGGATGGCGTACCGTCATTCCGGGAAATTGGCCAGCTGGCGGGCATTTCCAATACCGACTGGAGCTGGGCACCCCTCGCGGCCGATTATGACAACGATGGCTGGAAAGATCTGTTCATCACGAACGGCTACGTCCGGGATTACACGAATCAGGACTTCCTGAAGTACATGAACGACTTCATGCAGAATCGCCCGACGAACCCGAGTCGGGAGGAGGTGCTGCAACTGGTGCATCAGATGCCGGCGTCGAACGTGATCAACTACATGTTCAGGAACCGGGGTGGCCGGGCTGACGAAGTGCGCTTCGACAATGTAGGCGCGGCCTGGGGACTAGCGCAGGCGTCGAACAGTACCGGCGCGGTCTACGCGGACCTCGACAACGACGGCGACCTGGATCTGGTGACCAACAACACGAATCAACCCGCGTTCATTTACCGCAACGACGTCGAAAACCGCCTGAAACATCACTACCTGACCGTGAGTCTGGCAGGCGCTGGTGCCAACACGCAGGGGCTGGGTGCCAAAGTGACGCTGTACCGGGCCGGTCGGCAGCAGTTTCGGGAGCAGATGCCGACGCAGGGCTATCAATCGAGCGTATCGCCCCGGCTGCACTTCGGGCTGGGTACGGATCCGGTCATTGATTCGCTGCGGGTGGTCTGGCCGGGCGGTAAACAGCAGGTGCTGACGAACGTAAAGGCCGATCAGGTGCTGACCCTGAAAGCCGCCGACGCCCGGTCAACGTACCGGCCGGTGGTTGCGGACCCCACGGTTTTCCGCGAGGTGAAATCGCCGGTTGTGCATACGTTTCCTGCCGCGCCGATCAATGATTTCAAACGGCAGCCACTGCTGGTTAATGCCGTCTCGCACAGTGGTCCGTGTATGGCCAAAGCCGATGTGAACGGCGACGGCCGTGAGGATGTGTTTGTAGGGGGCACCAGTGGACAGCCCGGAACGGTATACGTGCAACAGGCCGATGGGCAGTTCAGCCGGCAGCCGCAGCCGGGGTTTGAGGGCGACAAAGCCAGTGAGGATACCGACGCGGTCTTTTTCGATGCCAACGGCGATGGCTTCCCCGATCTGTACGTTTGCAGCGGGGGGTATCATAATTTTGACGCGGACAAATCCCCGGAGCTGCAGGACCGCCTGTATCTGAACAACGGCCAGGGGCAGTTTACCAGGAGCCCGAATGCCCTGCCGGTCATGCTGACGAGTACGAGCTGCGCGCGGGTAGGGGACCTGAACGGCGACGGTCGGCCCGATCTGTTCGTGGGCGGGCGTGTGATTCCTGGTCGATACCCCGAAACGCCCCGCAGCTACCTGCTTATCAACGCGGGCAATGGTACGTTTACTGACCAGACGGCGAAGCTGGCGCCAAATCTCGAACGGATCGGTATGGTGACCGACGCGGCCTGGACTGACCTCAACGGCGACCGCAAACCGGAACTGGTGGTAGTAGGGGAGTGGATGCCCATTACGGTGCTGGGCTGGCAATCGAACCAGTTGATGGATCGGACAAAAGACTTTCTGGAAAAAGAGTACCGGGGCTGGTGGAATAAACTGCTGGTCGATGACCTCAACGGCGATGGTCGGCCGGATCTGGTGGTGGGTAATCAGGGATTGAACACCCAATGCCGCGCCAGTGACAAGGAGCCGGCCGAACTGGTGTACAAAGATTTTGACAACAACGGAAAAATTGATCCGGTGCTGTGTCTGTACGTACAGGGCCGGAGCTACCCCCACGCCACCCGCGACGAACTGCTTGATCAGCTGGCGATGCTGCGCCCGCGGTTTACAACCTACGACAAATACGCCAATGCTACGTTGTCGGACGTATTCACCGCCGATGAACTTGACGGTGCTCAGCGACTGACGGCGAATCAGTTACAGACGACCTGTCTGCTGAGCAGCCCATCGGGTAAACTGGCCGAAAAAGCCCTTCCCCTGGCGGCTCAGGTAGCGCCGGTGTTCACGCTGACGCCCCTCGACTTCGACCAGGACGGCCACAAAGACCTGTTGCTGTGCGGCAATACGACACACGCCCGGCTGCGGTTCGGGCGGGCCGATGCCAACTATGGCGTTCTGCTGCGGGGCGACGGAAAAGGCGGTTTTGCACCCGTACCACAGGCACAGTCCGGCTTTCGGCTGACGGGCGATGTACGGACTGTGCTGCCGGTCGGCAATACGCTATTGTTCGGCATTAATCAGCAGCCAATCCGGGCGTACCAGCGCCAGGGCAAGGCGGTACAGTGAAGCCAGTCAGTCTCAGTGATTTCTGAGTTGGCCGGCAGCCGTTTGCAGGGCCGAAGACAGCGCCACAAGTCGGGTCACTACGTCGCCTTCCGGTCCCAGGCGGGTGCTTAGATTCTGCGTTTTTGTGGACAGATCCGTCAGCAGCTGCGCCAGTTTTCCGGTGTCAATCTGTCCGCTTTTCAGTTGGTTCTTCACCTGTTCGAGCAGATCCACAATGTCGACGGTGTTATCAGCCTGGCGAAGCTGCTCCAGCCATTCGTCGATGATGCCCGTGCCACTCTGGGGTGTCGCGTTGGCAATATCCCCTTCGAGGGTGCTCATCGTAGCGTCGAGCAGGTCGGTTGAACGTTCGTGTGAGGTCATAATTGGTTAAAATTGGCTACCGAGATTACGTAGGGAATCGACCAGTTGCTTGAGCTGACTACCCGTTTGCGGATCAACTGCCGGATCTTTGGTGATCCGGTCCGTATGGCCCGCCAGGTTCATCAGCAACTGACGGATGCGATCCTGATCGGGACGCTCCGACCGAAGGTGCGTCCGGAGTTCGGCGAGTTCGGCACTGATGGCACTCGTTGGCCCATCGCCACGCAGGGCGTTCAGCCAGCCTTCGATCAGCAACAGGCCCTGGTCGGGCGATTGGGTAAGGGCGCTGGCATCACGACCTGAGCCAAACAGCCCCAGCGTATCGGCCAGCATTCGTTTTTCCAGTGGGTACGTTTCCATTGTATTAAAGCTTTTCACTGAAGTTCCGTAATACTTTCGACAGACTGATCAGTTTACCCGTCCAGGTGCCTTCAGACGTAGGAGCCTGGGCGGCCTGCTCCGCCTGGTCGGCAAGGCCGGACAGCAGCTGCCGGATATGACCACCGTTGGGCTGGGCTGCCTGAAGCTCCGTACGGAGTTCGTTGAGGTGACTCTGGAGCTGGTCCAGATTCGGGTCGCCGTGCAGTGCCTGCAGCCAGCCATCGATAAGCATGACACCCTGCGCCGGCGATACGCCTGCCTGGTTGCCGTCGCGGAAAAGGCCGAGCGTATCTTCGAGCATCCGCTCTTCCAGAATATTTGATCCTAACATG
Source organism: Fibrisoma montanum (assembly GCF_003583365.1). GTDB lineage: Bacteria > Bacteroidota > Bacteroidia > Cytophagales > Spirosomataceae > Fibrisoma > Fibrisoma montanum. The sequence continues at coordinate 53,162 of NZ_QXED01000019.1, read as the reverse complement.
AGGTTTGTGGTTTGACAGTTTTCGGGTTTCGGTTTTCAGTTTGTGGTTTACGGTTTTCGGAGTTGGTACCGGAGTGCTTCGCGGCCAAGCCCAAAAACCGTAAACTGAATACTACAAACCACAAACCGTAACCCGAAAACCGATTTAAAACTGACTGCTGAAGTTCTGCAAGCGCAGAGCCAGGTCAGCGAGTTTGTTGATCGTTGGCTCCTGCAAATCGGAACCCTGCGCGATCTGATTCGTATGCTCGGCCAGCGACATCAGCAGTTCCCGGACGCGGTCAGCATCTGGGTTAGTAAACTGCAGCTGACCGCGCAATTCTTTCAACTTCTCTTCAATGTTGACCGTCTTGCGGGAGTTGTCGGCTTCTAGAACCGTCAACCATTTATTGATGAGCTGGACGCCATCCGTGGGCGAGGCCGTAGCCGAACTACCTTCGCCGAACATCGTTTGCATTTGCTCGAATAAACGCTGATCCAATGCGTGTGAAGCCATGTTTTTGTCAGGGGTTTGGGGGTGTCAGTTAACCGTAAACCGTCTAAACGGCCGTTGAAAATTGACCCGCAAAGTTACGAAGTGCCGTTGCCAGGGTATTCAGGCGGGACGGGACATCGCCCTCCGTTTCGGCAGCCAGGCGCTCGGTTTGGTCGGCCAGCTGGTTGAGTAACTGCTTCATCCGCCCAGCATTCGGTGAGCCGGTTTGCAGCTCGTCGCGCAGTTCGGTGAGCGGCTGCATGATTTTGCCGGCTTCGTGGTTGTTTTTGACGGACGAGAACCAGTCGGTAATGAGTGAGATGCCTTCCTGAAGTGAAACGGCCTGGCCCTGGTCGAAGGCGCGAACGGTTTCGTCAATAAGCGTTGTTGCTTTCGATCCTTCCGTTTGAGAATGTTGATTTGCCATAAGTTGAGTCATTAATCGTTCTTCTAAAACCCGACCATCGCCGGTTTGTTTTGGCCGTAAAAAAAGAGATGCTTCCACTGGATGGAAGCATCTCGTTAACAGGTTTGTGTGGGGCCTAGCTCGAACGGCCGCCTGAGGAACCGGTCTCCGAATCGCTCTGACCACCGCTGATGGAACTGCCGCCTACTGAGCCGCTGTGCATGTCGCGGTCGGTACCTGAGTTGGAAGTACCCTTTTCGGCCGTCGAACCGGTTCCGTAGCCGGAGCCATAGGAGCCACCCCCCTGGGTGTTGCCGGCGTCGGGCACTCCCGACTGACCGTAGTTGTCGCCCCCAACGCTCTCCGACCCGGTCTGGCGGGCGCTGGTAGCGTCATTGGTGGTGTTGCGGGGTTCCATTCCACCGTCGCTGCCGGTCGGATCATCCATGTAGGATTGAGTTGATCCCGAGGTCGTAGTGCCGGCGCCACTGGTCGACGAGTTGCCGCCAACGGTGCTGGACATAGGGGCCTGTCCACCCGTATTGGCCGGACCGGCCTGGCCCGTGAGTTGCTGCTGGAAACTGCCCAGAGCGTCGACCAGGGCGTTTACCCGGGTTTGCACGCCCGTATCGGCAGAATTGGCAGCGTCGCGGGCCTGATCCGTAAGCGCCTTCAGAATTGTCGAAATCTCGGATGTGCTCGGATTGCCTTTCTGCAACTCCGTTTTCAGGGCGCTGAGGCTGTCCGAAATCGGATTCGCCTGTTCGTCCGTCGACCGGAATGCACTAATCCAACTGTCGATCAGCGTAATGCCATCCTGCGGAGAGACCGCCGTTACGTTGCCGTTGAATGCCTGAATGGTTTGGTCAATCAGACCAGATGCTTGTTGTTCGAATGCCATGGGTTTGTTGGTTTAGACTATCGTATTGAAATAGGGCGAAACAGAGCCGCCCGTTTACTGCTCATTGGCCGAGGTATCGGCAAGCTGCCGGTGCAGGCTTTCCAGCGTGGCAATAAGCTGCTGGAGCTCTACTTCTTCAGCGCTGGCTTCGGCCGAACGGGCTACCTGCTGCGTCTGGTCGATCAGGTCCTGCAGCAGCGACGTGATGCGGCCGGTATTGGGTTGTTCAACGGCCTGCGGATCAAGCTGCGCCCGCAGTTCTTCCAGAATATCAACGATCGCGTCGGTGCTGTCGAGTCCGTTGTTTTCCAGTACGTTGAGCCACTCGTCAATGAGTTGGACGCCCTCCTTGGGCGTGGTTTCGTGAATGTCGCTGTCGAGCACATCGTCCATGCGTTCGATCAGGGCTACCGTTTCCGGATTTTTTGATGTAAGTGCCATGTTGTTGTGAAATGTCTTTGGTTGATGGTTCGTGGTTAGTGGTTCGTGGTTTGTGGTTTGTGGTTTGTTCTTAAACTGTCGAACTACGAACTACAAACCACGAACCACTAACCACGAACCAACTACAAACCACGAACTACAAACTATTTAGCCATTCCCTGCGCGAAGTCCCGGAGGGCCGTAGCGAGGTTGCGCAGTTCCTGTTTGTTTTGTCCTTCGGCCGCATTGTTGGCCAGGTCTTCGGTCTGGCCGGCCAGATCGCGCATCACCCGTTCCACTTCGCGCATGTTGTTGGAGTCGAGCGCATCGCGTAGCTTCGCCAGCGGCTCGGCCACCCACTGCGTATTGACGTTCGTGCGGACGATCGCAATCCAGTCTTCTACCAGATTGACGCCGTGTTCGGGCGAGGTAGCCGGAGCGCCCCCGCCGAGGGTGTGCAGGGTGTCGTCAATCATGGTGGCTATTTTCTGATCGTGATGTGCCATGTTTCTAGTTGAGTTTGACGTTTGTTGAGTACTAGTTTTTAGGTTACGCCGGCCTTTGGCGTCAGTTTACCGGAGCGCCAATCGCCGTACGCCGAATAGAGAAAACCGGAACTAAAGTCGGTTAAGGTCGAGGGCGAACGAACGGAGCGATCCCGCGAGTTGATTAAGCGAGTCCGCGTAAGACGAGCCGACGGTGCGCGACAGGGATTCGGTTTGCTGAGCCACCTGATTGAGCAGGTCGCGGGTGCGGGCTGTGTCGGGCTGCGGGTTACTCAGTTCGTCGTAAAGTGCCTGCAAACTCTGGGCAGCAGGTTGGGCACCTTCCGTATGATTCAGTACGGAGAGCCAGTCTTTGATCAAGTCTGCGCCGGTGCTGGGTTCGAGATCGCGTTGCTGCAGGGTCTGCAGGGTGTCGTCCAGCATGTTAATTGGATGCGCGTGTGCCATAACGTTGAATGGTAATGTTTGTAGGGAACAAACTTGACCATTCAGCGATTGTTCGCATAGAGAATCTGTTTTTCCTGAAAACCTATTGAATGACTAGAGAGTAATGGATGCGACTCGTTTACAACCCGAATTGCAGTACCAGTTTGCCCGCAGTGGCGGCAAAGGCGGGCAGAACGTCAACAAAGTGGCGACGAAGGCCGAGCTGCGGTTCAGCGTTCGGGAGTCGGCCCTGCTGACGGAAGAGGAGCGGGCTATACTGCTGGAAAAGCTGGCTGCCAAGCTGACCACCGAGGGCGAACTGGTGCTGAGCCATCAGACCGAACGGACACAGCTGGCCAACAAAGAGAAGGTGACCAAGAAGTTTTACCGGCTCATCGAAAAGGCGTTCGAGCAGCAGAAACCCCGCAAGGCTACCAGGCCCACGAAGGCATCCGTAGCGGAGCGCCGGGCCGAGAAACAGCGCAAAGGCGAGGTGAAGGCAGGCAGGAAGAAAGTCGAGTATTAGCCCGTCAACGAGCAAAGTCGTGATCGGCTGGTTGACTTTGTTTGTTCATAAGCAATCGATCACTGGAACACCCCGCTGGGTAATTGTGGGCTCACTTACCATCGGCTCCCAGCAAGTTATCAATGGTCACTTTGGCTTTATAATAAGGGTCCAACTTGCTCACTCCCGTGTCTGAAAAGCCCATCCACGCCTGGCGAATAATCCCTTGCTGGTCGACAACGTAGGTAGTGGGATAGCCCATGACATAAAACGAGCGGGCGAGGCCACGAGCGTCGGCGACAATTTTAAAGTTGAAGGGAGATTTCTCAAAAAAAGCGGGTGTTAGCCGGTCTGCTTTGTCCGTTGAGAAACCAAGAAAAAGAACGTTTTTTCCCTTATACTTCTCTACCAGCTTATTGAGAGCGGGCATTTCAGCCACACAGGGTGCGCAGCCCATGAACCAGAAGTTTATTACGAGAATCTTTCCAGCTAACGAAGTGGTATCGTAGGTTTCTCCAGTCAGCGTTTTAAATGATGACAAAGGCGCTTTTTGGCCTTTCATACAGTCTGACCAATCCTGATAGCTTTGTTGAAGCGTCTGAGCAGCGGGGCTGAAGAGTGTAAACGATGCGGATTGATTGGCCCGTCTGCTATCGGATACTGCCTGCCTAGCTTTCTGAAACGTTTCAGAACAGAGCTTCAGCGAATGGATTTGAGCATAGAGGCTTTCTGCGTGAAGCAGGTAAATCAACGTAAATCCGTATACGAGTAAGGGCTTGACCGGTGAGGAGTTCATTGGTCGTGAGGTTCGGGGTAAACGTATCTGGATAACGACGTCTAAGGGGTATTCTTTTACTCAGGCCCGTGTATCTATTGACCGTATGGTTCATGGTGCTGAATAGCGTTAAGCGACTACGTATCAACCGGCTGACGCATTATAGCAAAGAACTAATTTTGTGTTCTGTAGTGCTTATCTCCTAAAACGTTAACCGTTTGTAAAACGACACGATTCGCTTGGTCGCCATGATAATCGGTATCAGGCGGCACTAATAACTCCCCGTTTTGATGATCCCGTAGAGAGAAAACAACCGGTAATATGTAATGTCCAACGTAGTTTGGGTTCAGCGGAGGAAGTCGATTAAGGGTTGATTGTACGACGGCATCATAGAATTTGTGGTGTGCCCCGTGAAGCCACTACACTCACGAAGGCAAGCTACTTTAACCGAGTAATGCCTTCTTTAGGGTCGTAATCGAACGGTAACTCATCCGCCATTAATTCCCAAGCCCAATATCCCTGATTACGAATACCGCGAGGAGGCCAGAACTGTCCATTCGCTTCCACAGTGACGTTGGACGCCAGCATTCGCATCAAGGTCTTTTGAAAAGCGTCAGGATTGTCATATAGCGTTGAACGGTGCGTTCGCTGATACTCATAGGGTTCTTTCTCTTTGGTATAGATCACTTGAATCAAATCACTGAAGGCCACAACGGACTGAAGAGCCGTTGACCGAACCGTGTCTAACAAGTGCCTGTAGGCGGCCATTGGTAAAGAAACCCATCGCTTCGGGTTCGTCAACGATTTGACAGATACGGTTGTATCACCGGCTACCCCAAGTAGTCCTATCTCCCCTTGCCTGCTCGTTCGTTCAATAACTTTTTGAATCGTAAATCCTTCCTGAGCTAACTGGCGTCGATACAAAGCCCGGCCAAAATGCATCAATGATCCAAAGTAAGCTTTTTGTCGGTTCGCCTGCCAACGTTTAGCTTCTGGCTCAGTAGCAGGGGTCAAGGGCTCAAAAACGGGATCGCCCTGGTAGGAAAGAAGAGCGGATGAATCCGTATAGGCGAAGTGCTCCAGCTGAAATTTAATCCGGTACCCCAACGCTCGATTTTCAACCAATAAAGGTTCCTGAGCGGAAGCTCTGAGCGTGTCACCTCGCTGAGAGAACGACAGTACCTGTGGATTGAGTAATTGGCAGTATCGCGCGTTTTGACTCCTTCCAATGAATAGTTCGGTAAACAGACTGAGCTGTTTAGCCCAGTTGGCATCTCTTCGACGGCGGGCTGTAATGGTAATGCCATCCAATTGATTAGCCAGCGGTTTGAGTATAAATCGATACTGCTTTTGTTCCTGCGTCTGAATCGTTGTTTTAAGGGTAGCGAAACCAACGTAGGAGACGATCAAGTCAAATTTGCCGGAAGGAACGTTAAGTAACGTGAATGAACCGTTTTGATCGGTCATTGTCCCTTTGGTCGTGCCGGAAAGAAAAACGTTGGCGAATGGTAATGCTTCCTGATTGTTACCATTTTGAACCTGCCCTCGAATCGTCGTTTGAGCCCAGTTAAACTGGGTCAATAGCAATGTGACAGAAATCGTCAGAACCGCTTTAAGCAGCATACTCTTATAAATGGGATGGGTTGTTGTACAAGTGCATTTCGGTTAGCTGACAGTAAAATAAAGGCGTATACGGCATTCAGCCAGTGCCCAAGAACAAGCAGTCATTGATGTATTCTACGACGTCGTCAAATAAAAAGAAAAAGTCAGCCGGGAGAATGAGTACCATGGCTCAACTGCTTTAAAACAAATAACCCAGCTCTTCACAAGCTGGGTCAAAACAGAAAAGAACTTTCTACAACTCCCGAATCCGGATGTTCCGGTACCAGACTTTCTCGTCCGGGCTGTGGTTCTGCAAGGCAATCTTACCTTTGGCGTGGGGCGTCGCGTAGGCCCAGTTGGCAAACTTGCTCTTAGCCACCATCGCTTTCCACTCGTCGGTGCCATACTGGTAATCGACCACTTTTTTGCCGTTCAGGTAGTGTTCGACGTGGTTGTTGTTGACCACAATCCGGCCTTTGTTCCACTCGCCGGCGGGTTTCACGGCGGTCGGGTCGTTGGGAGCTATCATGTCGTAATTAGCACCCGTCAACTGGCTGCCTTTTAGCTTGGTGCTGTTGCCCTGGGCGTCTTTGATCCGGTAGAACTCGTCGTCGATCACCTGGTATTCCGGCCCCGACATATACGTCGTTTTATTGTCGGGGCTTTCGATGATTTTGTACACAACTCCGCTGTTGCTGCCTTTCGGAATCTTGAACTCAAACTCCAGGTCAAAATTCTCGTAGTCCTTGTCGGTTACCAGGTCGCCACCCGTCCCGTCGGGCGTCAACGTACCGTCTTCCACGTTCCAGCCGATGGCGCGGTCTTTCAGGTAGCTGTGCCAGCCTTTTACTTCTTTGCCGTTGAACAGCGTGACCCACTTACCGGGGGCGTCGTAGGTGGTTCGGAAACCGGGCAGGGCAACGGCCCCGGCCAGTAAGCCGACCAGAATAAGGGTTGTCTTTTTCATGGTACAGAATGGTTTGCGTTGGTTTTGTCGTCGTTTACAAATATGTACTTCCTACGTTGCGTTCATAATCTTCATTGCGTTCGGATCCCAGCCGACAAGCTTCTTCTCAAAATAACTCATGTTGCCGCACTGAGTCGGTCCGCAGGCGCGCAGGCCGAACGTAGCGTCCTCGATGTTCGGTGTTTTGTCGCGGATCGAGTTGAAGAAGTTCACAAAGTGCTCGTAGCGGTCGCCTTTGTAGTCTTTCGGCACCATGTACTTGAACTCTTTCGGACCTTCCATCTCGGGCCGCTGCGGGTACAGTTTAGTGTACTCGGCAACAAACAGTTCTTTCTGATCCTTAGGAAAATTGTCGATCGACATGCCCGGGGCTTTTGGAAACTTGTTCCGCCGGACCGTCAGGCTATCCCAGCCGATGGACAGATCGCCCTCCGTGCCAACCAGCCGTACCAGGTAACCGCCCCCGCCCCCGTCGACGAAGTTTGAGCGGGTTGTCAGGTTAAACTCGGGGTGCTCGGCGGTTTTGGGGTAATCGTAGATACTCAACTGAATGTCGGGTACGTCGCGGCCGTCTTTCCAGTAGCGCAGCCCACCGCTCGAATACACCCGGTTAGGTCCCTTGGAGCCGGTGATGGTATGCAGCGTCGTCAGCAGGTGAACGTAGAGGTCGCCCGCGATCCCGGTACCGTAGTCCCGGTAGTTCCGCCAGCGGAAGAAACGGAGCGGGTCCCAGGGGCGTTTGGGCGCACTGCCCAGGTACGTATCCCAGTCGACGGTCTGCGGAGAGGCATCGGGCGGAATCGAATATTGCCAGGCACCCATGGCGCTGTGGCGGTCATACTGCGCTTCGGCAAACACCAGCTCGCCGATGTCGCCGGCTTTCAGCAGTTCTTTGGCTTTGGAGATAATGATCGAACTGGCAAACTGACTACCGACCTGAAACACCTTGCCTGTGTCTTTCGAAACCTTGATCAGCGTGTGGCCATCCTCGACTTTCTGAACCATCGGTTTTTCGCAGTACACGTGCTTGCCTTTCCGCATGGCGTCGGAGGATATTTTCTCGTGCCAGTGGTCGGTGGTGGCGTTGATCACCGCGTCGATATCGGAGCGGTCCAGCAGTTCGCGGTAATCGCGGGTGGTTGTCAACTGGTCTCCCCAGAGTTCCTTGGCCCGGCGCAGACGGCCGTCGTAGAGGTCGCAGGCGGCTACCATCTCGACACCGTCGACCATCAGGGCGGTCTGCGTATCGCCGATGCCCATGCCGCCCGTACCGATCAGCGCAATACGTACCTTGCTGTTGGCGGCCGTGCTGTTGTGACTTTTGATGAGGTTGAGATACTGGGCCGATGAACCCGTCGAAGCGGCCAGCGTTTCAGGGGCTGCCGCAGCCGCCGTACCGGCCAGGCCGAGGGTTTTCAGAAACGATCGGCGCGAAGAATTGTCATGCTGCATAGGTTGTTCGATTTACTATAACCCGAACGCTCGTTGACGTTGAGGATTGTATTCGTAAAAGGGTCGGAACCGCCGTAGCTACTGAATAGTATCAATTTCATTATTACCCCAAACCCCTGAAGGGGCTTAGCTCCGCTTACCATGGACTCTTGAAATTAGCAGCGCTAAGCCCCCTCAGGGCGGTCCGGCGTACCGGTTTGACTGATACGCCAACGCTATTCTGAAGTGGCACGAACGCAAAAAAGCCGGGGACTTTTGTCCCCGGCTGCGAACAGTCTGTTGATGGTTGGTAAGGTAATTAGATAACGTCCTGCCGTGCGGCTTCCGGATCGTTGTATTTCAGGTCCAGACCCTCGGTCGATTTCTGATCAGACCGATCAGAACCCGTAATCATATCGTCAGCCTTGACGCTGCTCTCGTCCATCGATGCGCGGGGTTGCTCGCGCATCTCCTCAGCTTCCTGAGGCCGTTCGCCGGGCTTGTACGTATCCGTGTCCTTCGCGTCAACGTCGTACGGACGCGCCGATTCACCGGTGTCGGGTTCGTCTTTCATGCCTTCTTCCGGCCCGGCCGACATCCCTTCGTACTGGTTGCCCGGCACGATCTCACCCGGGGTTACACCCGCAGGCGTTACTCCATCCGGTACTACGTCGTTCCGTTCGACCCCGTCGGCCGCAATTTTGCCCGGCATATCCGTACCAGCGGTCGGATCGGCCGAAAACGAGGACGTGAACGTAACAAAATTAGTTGCGTTGATGTCCGGCAGCGGTTCCGTACCCGGCTCCTGAATGGGCGGGTTTACGGGCGGTACTTCCGGCAACGGCGGATACTCCGGTACCGGGCCGTTCGGCGTTGGGGGCTGCGGGGTATCGGGCGCGGGAGGCACCGGGTTATTAGGATCGGGCGTTCCTGGGGTTGGCGGAATCATATCGCCTGTCGGAACCGCCCAGCCACCGAATGAACTGGTGGGCGTCGCGTTCGGGTCTGTTTCCGTCCGGTCGTTGGCCGCTTCGTTTTCCGAAGGCAGACCAGCGTTCACCGACGAACCTGCATCCGGATTACCCGTAATTTCGGCCGTGGCAATCGGATCATCAGGCACAGCATTGCTGTCCGTAACAAAACCGCCCGCCCGCAGAGCCGCTTCCGACGTTTCGTATTTTTTCTTGTCATCACCGGTTAGTGCCCGCTCTTCGTCGCTTCCCAGGCGAATACGCGGCATATCTTCGGAGACATCACCGGTGGTCTTCGCGGTTGGTTCGAGCTTGCCGTCTACCAGTTTGACCATATTTGTTTCGGCTTGATCAACCCCAAACATCGTTTCCGCGTCATCGCTGGATACCTGATTGGCTTCTCGTGCGCCATCAGAAAGATTTGCTGATTGTGCCATGGTTGTTCGTGTTAATGGTCTATAAACAACCACCGGCCGCGCAAAAGGTTTTACGTAGCCTGGATGCAAACGCTGGAACACCGGCCCGGTCCCGGGCTACCTGAGGGCGTCGAACAGAATCTCGGCCGGGTGCTGGGCGTGGCGACCGGTACCGTCTTTGATCTGATGGCGGCAGCTGGTGCCGGCTGCTGAGATGATAACGTCACTGGTCGTCTGTCGGATAGCCGGGAATAGCACCAGTTCGCCAATCTGCATCGAGATGTCGTAGTGTTCGGTTTCGTAGCCAAACGAGCCCGCCATCCCACAGCATCCCGACGGAATAAGCTGCACGCTGTAATTTGGCGGCAGGGACAGAATCTTTTTGACCGGTACCATCGACGACAGGGCCTTCTGATGACAATGGCCGTGGATTTTCACCTGTCGGGCTTCCGTCGTAAACTGGCTTCGGTCGATACGTTTGGCATCGGCCTCCCGGGCGAGCCACTCTTCAAACAGAAATGTATGCCGGGCGATGCGCTGGGCGTCGGCTTTCAGATCGGCCGGCACCAGATCCGGGTATTCGTCGCGGAACGTCAGGATGGCCGAGGGTTCCAGCCCAACCAGCGGGCTGTTTTCCTTGACCTTGTCTTTCAGCAGCGTAACGTTGCGGATGGCAATCGCCCGGGCGTCGTCCACCAGACCTTTCGATAGGTACGTCCGGCCGCTTTCGACATGCTCGGGAATGCTTACGTCATACCCTAAACGTTGCAGCAACTGAATGGCTTTCTGGCCTACTTCAACGTCGTTGTAGTTCGTAAACTCGTCGGCGAAGAGAAGGGGGCGGGGGGCCTGGGGCGAGGGGCGTGGAGCATGGATACCAGCATCCGCTCCCTGCCCTAAGCCCCCTGCCCCAAGCCCCCTGCTCTTCGCCCACTGACGTAGCGTCGTTCCCGCCAGCCGGGGCATGGTACGCTCGGGGTGAAAGCCGACGGTGCGGTTGGCAATCCGGCGCAGGGCCGGGCTGTCGTAGATGGCGTTGTAGGCCCAGGGAGCCAGGCTCGCCAGCGACATGAGCCGGGTGAAATTGCCCACCAGTCGGGCCCGCATCGGCACGCCTTTTTCGGCGTAATACTGCTGCGTAAACTCGGCTTTCATGCGGGTCATGTCCACGCTCGACGGGCACTCGGCTTTGCAGGCTTTACACGACAGGCACAGGTCCAGTACGTCCTTCACGGCTTCGTAGTCGTGCTGGGCCGGTTTGTCCTGACTGGTATAAAAATGCCGCAGGATGTTGGCCCGGGCGCGGGTGGTGTCGTGTTCGCTGCGGGTGGCCATGTAGCTCGGGCACATCGTTCCGCCCGAGATGTGGGTTTTGCGGCAGTCGCCGGAGCCGGAACATTTTTCGGCCAGTTCGAGCAGGCCACCGTCTTTCGAGAAATCAAAAATAGTTGTTGGCTGCGGAACGGGCTTGTCGGCTTCGTAGCGCAGAAACTCATTCATCGGGGGCGTATCGACCACCTTGCCGGGGTTGAAGAGCCGGTGCGGGTCCCAGAGCGCCTTAATGTCCTTGCACAACTGGTAGTTTTCGGGCCCGAGCATGAAAGCAATGCATTCGCCCCGCAGCCGCCCGTCGCCGTGTTCGCCCGAGAGCGATCCACCATAGCGTTTAACGAGCTGGGCCGTGTCCATCAGCAGCGACCGGAATTTCTGCCGCCCTTCCGACGATTTGAGGTTGATCAGGGGCAATACGTGCAGCTCACCGGCGCCGGCATGGGCCGAATACTCCAGCTTCAGGCCGTGATGCTCCCAGGCCATCCGGTCCAGTTCGTCGATGTAGTCGGGCAGGTCGCGGACGTCCACGGCCGTGTCCTCGATCACGTTCGCCGGTTTATCGTCGCCGGGAATGTTGTACATAATGCTCAGCCCGGCTTTGCGGAGCGCCCACGGTTTTTTGGTGTCGTCGCCGAAGAGAACGGGGTAGGCGTACCCCAGTCCTTTTGCCTGTAGTTCAGCTATAAAGTCGGTAGCTTTCTGGGCAACGCCCTCCGCCGTGTCGTCAAAAAACTCAACCATCAGAATGGCTTTTGGATCGCCTTCTGCGGGGTGGGGTTCCACGAACGTACGGTTGCGGGTTTGGTCGATGTTGGTTTTGGTCAGCTCCAGAATGTAGTCATCAACCAGTTCGGAAGCGGCACAGTGGTGGTCGAGGGCCACGAGGTTGGCTTCGAGCGATTGCCGGATGCTCAGGAAATGCCCGCAGACCAACGCCACTTCTTTAGGCGGCAGAGGGAGCAGGTTCAGCTTTGCTTCGGTGATGAAGCAGAGCGTCCCCTCCGAGCCGGCGATAAGATGGGCAAAGTTGAACGTAGAGGTTGGCGCGGACGGGTCGAAGAGTGTATTGCGTCCCTCAAAAAACGGCACCAGCGCATCGACCGCGTAGCCCGTGTTCCGGCGGGAAACGGTCGGTTTTGGGTAGCCTTCGTGGATGTGCTGCCGGGTGGCCGGGTTCGACAGCCACGTATTGACTTGCTGGTACAACTGCTGTTCCAGCGGGCTCACTGTAGATTCACCCGGTGTGGATTCACCCGGTGTGGACTCACCTCGGCATTTGGCGTCAAACTGCGCGTCAGTCAACGGGCCGAACGTCACCTCGGCCCCGTCGCTCAGCAGGGCTTTGACTTCGAGCAGATGGTCGCGGGTCGTGCCCCAGACGATGGAGTGCAGACCGCAGGAGTTGTTGCCGATCATCCCGCCGATCATGGCCCGGCTGGCGGTGGAGGTCTCCGGCCCGAACATCAGTCCGTAGGGTTTCAGATACGCATTGAGATCGTCGCGGATGACGCCCGGCTGTACTCGTACCCAGCGCTGTTCAGCGTTTACCTCCAGAATGTTGCCGAAATACTTTGAAATATCCACCACAATGCCGTTGCCCACGACCTGACCCGCCAGCGACGTACCGGCTGCACGGGGAATCAGCCCGATTGAGGCACCGTTGTGACCCTGCTGCGCAAACCGAATCAGTTGTTTAATATCGGCAACGGATTTTGGAATGGCCACGGCAACCGGCATCTCCTGATACACGGAGGCATCGGTCGCGTAGAGAATACGCTGGGCAGTATGTTCGGGGGATTCGTCAAAGTACAGTTCGCCCTCGAACGACGAGCGCAGGTCAGCAAATCGGGTAGGTGCTATTCGGAACATACCCTAAAGATACAACAAAACAGCCATTCGCGATGTCTACACCAGCTTATCGGGCGTAATGGGCAGCTCGCGGATGCGTTTGCCCGTGGCATGGAATACGGCATTGGCCACGGCCGCGGCAAAGCCCACCATACCGATCTCACCAATGCCTTTCGCACCGGTCGGGCTGACAATCGGATCGGGTTTGTCGATCAGAATTACGTCCATGTCGGGCGTGTCGGCGCAAACCGGTACGTGGTATTCGGCCAGGTCTTTATTCATGTAGCGGCCAAACCGGTGGTCGATTACGCCTTCTTCCATCAGGGCCATGCCAATGCCCCAGATCGTTGAACTGAGTATCTGGCTGCGGGCCGTTTTGAGGTTCATAATCCTGCCCGCATCGACGGCCGAGACCACCCGCCTGACCTGCACCATGCCCGTTACCGGATGGACGTGCACTTCGATGAACGTAGCGCAGAACGATTTGGTCGAAAATTTCTCTTTTTCCGGGCCGCTCTTCGATTCCTTCGTTACTTCCAGCTCCGGCAGGTTGTTCAGCTTCAGAATCTCGGTGTACGACAGCCCGTTCGACCGGCCCTTGAGCCGGATGGCGTTGTCGGCAAACACCAGATCGTCGGCGCTGGCCTGGTAAAGGGCCGACCCCTGTTTATTGACGGCCAGTTCCTGCAACCGCTGTTTCAGGGCGACGCACACATCATGCACCGCCGAGCCGACCGACGCCGTGGTGTGGGAGCCGTATTGCGGGGGAGCCTGCGGAAAAGACGAGTCGCCCAGCTCGAACCGGACCTTGCTGACGTCAAGGCCCATCGTATCGGCGGCAATCTGCGTCATGATCGTGTACGTACCGGGACCAACGTCGGCGGCTGCGCTCTGCACCACCAGCAACCCGTCGGACCGGAGTTTGGCGCGGGCTGAGGCTGTGGTACGTTCGGCTTTATAAATGCCGGCGCTCATGCCCATACCGACCAGCATGTCGCCGGACCGCATCGAGCGGGGTTTGGGATTCCGTTTCGACCAGCCGAATCGCTCGGCACCGCGTTCGTAGCAGGCCCGGAGGTAGTTGCTCGACCAGGGTTTGTCGTTTTCCGGGTCCTTGTCGGCGAAGTTTTTGAGCCGTAGCGCCAGCGGATCCATGTTCAGAGCATAGGCCAGTTCATCCATGGCCGATTCCAGCGCAAACGAACCGCTGCTTTCGCCGGGACCGCGGGTCCAGCAGGGGGTACTCAGATCCAGCGGAACGAGCTTGTACACCGCGTTGAGGTTCGGTGATCTGTACAGCGACTTGGTTGGGTGAACGATCCGTTCGGTAAACTGCTCGTAGGTCGAGGTCAGGCCCATCGCTTCGTGGGTGACGCCGATCAGTTTGCCGTCGGCCGTAGCGCCCAGCCCCACTTTCTGGATCGACCGGGGGCGGTAGCCGACCATGTTGAAGACCTGATCGCGTTTCAGCACAACCTTTACCGGCCGACCTACTTTTTTAGCCCCCAGAATGGCGGCCATTTCCTGCGGCCAGATGCGCGACGAACTCCCAAAGGCGCCCCCCACGAAGGGCGAATGAACCCGGACGTTTTCTTCCTTGAGATCGAACGACTTCATAATGTCTTTCTGCGCCAGTTTCACCCCCTGCGCCTTGTTGTAGATGATCACCTTGTCGTCGGCCTCCCAGACCGCCGTGGCTGCGTGGGGTTCCATCGGGTTGTGGACGTGAATGGGGGTGTGGTATTCCCGCTCGATCCGAACCGGCGCTGTTTTGTAGGCGTCTGCTTCGCCCCGGGCGTAGTCCTCCGGCCGTTCAGGTTTGAACGCTTTTTCGGTCTGCGTTTTGATGTTGGTCTGGTGCTTGTCCTCGTTGTAAGTCACGGATACGAGCGAAGCCGCGTACGTGGCCCGTTCCAGCGTATCGGCGATGACGAGCGCCACCGGCTGGTTGTTGTAGTAGATCCGGTCGTCGTAGAACACGCGGAACTCCTGCCCATGCACCCGCGACTGCGCATTGTCCGTCCCCGCTTCGTAGCCCGGAACTTTGGGTGAGTTTTTATGCGTCACCACGGCCAGTACGCCGGGCGCTTTTTCGGCGGCTTTGGTATCGATAGCCCGGATGCGGCCTTTCGTGATGGTGCTGGTGGTCAGAACGCCAAACGTAATGCCGGGCAGGTTATACTCGGCCGCGTAGCGGGCACCCCCCGTTACCTTCAGTCGGCCGTCGACCCGGTTGAGGGGGTCGCCAATCTGGCCGGTTTTTACTGCTGATTCTTCCATGGGTTGTTTCAGGCTGGGCGAGCCGCGGTTTTAAGAGCCTCTACGATGGCACCGGGAGACATTCTGAGTTTGAAGGCATTGTGCTCATAGGCTTTGGCACCCTGCATGGCCAGGTCGGCGGCCTGCCGGAACGTAGTCTCGGTAGCGGGTTTGCCAATCAGTGCTTTCTCGGCGTCCAGCAACCGCCAGGGCTTGTGAGCCACGCCCCCCATGGCCAGTCGTGCGTTGCGAATGGTGCCGTTGCTGAGGTCCAGCGCAGCCGCCACCGACACCAGCGCAAACGCATACGAATTCCGGTCGCGTACCTTCAGGTAGTGCACATGCCGGGCGAAGCCATTGTCAGGAATGTCGAGGGCCAGGATAAGCTCACCGCGTTCGAGGTTGGTATCCCGCTCGGGCGTGTTGCCCGGCAGCCGGTGAAAATCGATGAACGGGATCCGGCGTTCGCCGGTTGGGCCCGTTACCAGCACCGTGGCATCCAGAGCTACCAGTGCCACGCACATATCACTGGGATGTACGGCAATGCAGGCCTGCTTCGGATCGCGGTCGTTGGTGCCGAAAATGGCGTGGATGCGGTTGAAGCCCGCCAACGCCCCGCAGCCCGAGCCGGGTTCGCGTTTGTTGCAGGGCAGCGCCGTGTCGTAGAAGTAATGACAGCGGGTCCGTTGCAGCATGTTGCCGCCCATGGTCGCCATGTTCCGGATCTGCGCCGATGCCCCCGCGTTGAGCGCCTGCGTCAGCAACGGCTGTTGCCGGCGGATGAGCGGATGGTCGGCTACGGCGCTGTTCAGGGCCAGCGCCCCGATGCGGATACCGTTACCCTGCCTGTCAATGCTTCGGAGCGGCAGGGCGTTGATGTCGACTACCGTTTCGGGAGCCGTTACGCCCCGCTTCATCAGGTCGATGAGGTTCGTACCACCGGCGATGAACTGGGCAGTCGGGTTGCCAGTTAAGGCCGCTACGCTGGCCTGCTGGGTGGTCGGGCGGACGTACTGAAAATTGATCATACCTTCGCCCCGCCTTTTTTGACCTCCTCAATGGCCGCGATGATATTGGAATAGGCCCCGCACCGGCAGAGGTTACCGCTCATGTATTCGCGGATTTCCGCTGCGGAGTCGGCGTGTCCTTCGCGAATGCAACCCACCGCCGACATGATCTGACCGGGTGTGCAGTAGCCGCACTGAAACCCGTCGTGCCTGATAAATGCTTCCTGCATGGGGTGGAGCTGCTCAGGGTTTTCGGCCAGCCCTTCGATGGTCGTTACCTGCCTTCCCTGCATCATCACCGCCAGACTCAGGCAGGCCAGCACCCGCTGCCCGTCTACGTGGACCGTGCAGGCTCCGCACTGGCCGTAATCGCAGCCCTTTTTAGTGCCCGTCATGTCCAGTTGCTCCCGGAGCAGATCCAGCAGCGTAACGCGGGGTTCGACGGACAACGAACGCGACGTTCCGTTGATCTCGATGACCACCGGAATCGGTTCGGCGGCCGACGAAGCACGACCGCCGAATACGGTTTCGGCGGCTTGTACGACCGATGAGGGCGCGAGGGCCAGGGCGGTTAACAGCGACGACTGCTTCAGAAAATCGCGTCGGGCCGTATGCGGTGGTTCCTGCTCGTTGCCGAACAGGACGCTGAAGGTTCTATGTTTCATCCCCGTTGAGTTACTTGCCTGTATAACCGCAGAGCGGGCAGAAGGTTAGGTAAAAGAAAAAGACCAGTGGTGTACTGGTCCTGGCAAGCGGGGTGAACGAATCGCTGGTCGGCTAATCAGCAGTTGTGGAAATGCTCAAAGAAACTGGTTCTGTAGGTTCGGCCCAATGGTACCGCCTGGCCCTGGACCTGCACCTGATAATCACTGAATGATTCTACCCAGGCCAGATTGACCGCAAACGAGCGATGTACCCGAATGAGCGTCAGGCCCGTCAGGCGTTCGAGCAGCGTGCTGAGGGGAAGCCGCAGCACGAATTTGCGACCGGACGTAACTACCGTCGAATACTTGTCGTCAGCCTCCACGTAGATAACGTCGCTCAGATAAATTCGGACAAACTGGTAATTCTGCTTAATGAAAATGTAATCGCCTTTCTGCAGAATGGCTTCTCCCTGATGGCCCGGAGAGGAGGGCCGTTTGCCGGTTTTTTTCTGAACGACTATCGGTGGCGCAAACGGAATGGCGGGAATGTGGGTAGAAGCGGGCTCTTGGTAAAGTAATGCGGACGGCTGGCCAGTCAGCAACGGGTCGGCAAGGGAATAAACTTTGGCCTCAGACGAAGTGCTTAGTTCGGGCCCTACCTGTGGTGAACCAGACTCGTCCGGGGAAATTGATGATGTAGTGCGCGCAGACATGGGGTTGAAATAGTGGGTCTATGGGTAAATCAATGCAAGTAAACCGTCAATAATGCGCTGAGTATGGCAAAGCAGGGTAATGGTTTTTTAGTGAAAATACAGATCGATTACCTGGTGAAAAGCATCACCCGTTTTATGTCTTCTAGTCAAATAAATACTTGAATAATTAAAATTTCGAATTTTGTTAGTAAGCGTAGTCTTTTGACGGATTATCAATGCAATTCCCGGGTAACAGAGCATTTACGTACCGGTTGGTGAGGGAAAGGAATCGAACAAAGAAGGCCGGCCAGTGTACACTGGCCGGCCTCACACCTGTTCACCCGTCTGATACGTAGAATTCAGTAAATGCTTTTAAGTCAGCGATTCAGATAGACGCTGCCACTGCTGGCTGCAATCTCGACCGGAACCCCACCTCCGTTAATCTTGCCGCGCACACGGTCTTTCTCGTGCGATCCGCTGAAGTTAGTCAACGTACCCACTTCAACGCGGTTGCCGCTCAGATCGAGGTCGAGCCCTTTGTTCATCGGCATTTTGACGCGCACACTTCCGGCCGTGGTGCTCAGCCGGACGTAGTCGCCCAGTTTGGTCAGGCTTACCTCGATGCTGCCGGCGCTGGTGCTGGCGTCGAGACTGCCCGATACGTTGGCCAGCCGAACCGACCCGCCCGACGTACCGGCCTTGAGCGTACCGGCGATGTCGCTGCCGCGAACACTGCCTCCGCTCGTCCGGGCGTCGATGGTGCCCTGCAGGTCATTCAGTTCGATGCTGCCGCCCGAGGTGTGCAGCCGCATTTTTCCTTCCGACGCCTGGGCGTGGATGGAGCCCCCGGACGTTTGCAGGTCGATGCGCCCATCCCGGTCGTTCCTGCAGCGGTCGAGGTGGATGCTGCCGCCCGATGTCTGGCCGCTGATGTCGCCCTCGACTTTGGTCAGGTGCAGGCTGCCCCCGCTGGTCCGGAAATCCTGGTTGCCGGCGATGTCGCTGAGCCGGATGCTGCCGCCCGACGTGCGCAGGGTCGTCGATACGGTACGGGGCGTGTAGATTTTAAAACCGATGCTGAGCGAGCGTTTCCAGTTGTTGTCGTTTGACCGGCGTTTGGCCGTGGCGATGATCGTGCTGCCTTCCTGACGGATGTTGACATCGTACTCTTTCAGGCGCTCTTCAATCTCGGCTTTATCCAGTTCGTTGCGGCCGTTCCAGTTGTTGGGCCGGACGTACAGTTCGACTTTGGCACCACTGCCGGAGGTGCCTTCGACCGTCAGGCTACCTCCCGAGGTTTCGGCGCGTACGGCGCTGATGGTACCCGTGAATGTTTTGGTGTCGTAGGGCTTCGTATCGTCGTCCAGGCGTAGCGTCAGGCTGGGGTCAGTAGTAAAAGCGCTGAACGTAATGGCGCCGGCGCCGAGGAGGGAAAGGATAAACTGGTTGCGTTTCATGGCGTATTTAGTAAGTACACGACTTGGTTTGGTTGAAAGATGCAAAAGCAGGACAGTTCGTTGCGTCCTTACCCCTATGCGTCCTGCATTATTTTGGTACAAGGGGCATGCCAGCTCCCGAAAACCCTGTTATTGAACAGCATGGCGCTATCTGTCAACCCCTGTTGTTCAAAAATGGACATGTTGTGTACGCTTTCGAACAGCCGTTATCGCGATGATTTTGTTTTTCTGGCCGGTTTGGTGGCCACCGGAGGAGCCAGCTCGCGGAGAGCCGCGTCAAGCGCCGGGTCGCGACCGGCCAGTACGTCGGCTGCGGTCGGGCGGATCAGGATGTCGGGCTGAATGCCTTTGCCGACCCACTCGGTGCCGTCGGGGAAGGCGTCTCGTTTAGTGCAGACCCGGGCCATGATGCCGCCCGGCAGCGAAAAGCCCAGCGGCTGACCGGTACTGCCACCGGTTGGTTCGCCAATCAGCTTACCGCGTTTCATAGCGGCAAACGCCACTGTGAAGTCTTCGGCGGCCGAGAAGGTCATGCCGCCGATGAGGACCGCCACCGGTTTGCTGAACAGCTTTTCGCGATTGGCCGCCCACGTATTGCCCGTGTCGACCGGTTCGAACAGGACGTTTTCGCCCCGGGCCCGCCGAACCGGGCTGTACACACGCGAACGGTAGCTACCCGTAGCGAAGGGTTTATCCGTCAGGTAGCTGAGGATATTCCAGCCGTTGCCCGAATCACCACCGCCATTTTGCCGAACGTCCAGAATCAGCGCGTTGGCAGCCGCAATCGTGTCGAAAGCCGCCACGAAGCGTTTAAATCCCCTGTTACTTTCAAACTCGTTGAGCTGGACGTAGGCGACGTTCCCCGGCAGGTACTTAATGATCACCGATTCGACCGGGGTTAGTGTTGAATAGCCACTACGGGGTAACGCGCGACTGAACGTCTTTCCCCTGGCGTCGCGGAACATTACCGTCACCGGCCGATCTTTAGGACCTCGCAGCAGCTGATAGCCGTACGTCTGTACATCGATGTTCTGGGGTGTTGAGCCGCTCTGATACGGCCGAACGTAGCGGTCGGCATAGTCACGAACCGGTAAGCCGTCGATCTGCACAATCTCCAGACCCGGAATAATGCCGGAACGCATCAGGCTGTCGTGCCGGACCTGCTGCACAAATACCCGGCCTTCGACCAACTGAGCCACTACGGGTGGCCGGAACGCCACCGAGTCGGCCAGTGGACCGCTTGGCGCCCAGACATCCGTATGGCCGTCGCGGAGTTGGGCGTAGAACTGCTTCAGCACCCGGTAGTAGGCCACCGTATTAGGCGTGGCGCGCACTTTGGGCAGGTATTCCAGATATAGCCTGTCCCAGTCAACATCGGGGATATGATCGAAATACGCGAAGTTGTACTTGGCTTCCGCCCACATCTTTGACAGCCCGGCTACCTTCTCGTCGTCGCTGAGGTTGGGTTGATAGGGTGTTGTCAGCGCTTTCGACCGGAACGTGTTGATCCCAGCAGCGGCCTTGTCCAGAATTGGTTTAAGGGCTGGGTCCTGCCGAACTGAAGTTAGGTAAGAGTCGTCGAGAATCCAGGGGGCGTACACATCGGCAAACTCCGGTGTCAGCAACTGCTGGAGTGAAGCCACTGCCGCCGGTTGATCGTTGAGCCGACTCTGTATGCGTGATAAGTCGTACAGGATGTCGGTCTTACGGTAATACAACGATTTGTTAGTTTTGGTCAGCGCCAGAATATCGGGGCGTTGGTAGTAAGCCAGGGCTTCCTGCAACACCTGAGCCCCCTTTTTGAGGCTGTCGGTTAGGGGTGTGGTACTGGTACCGATGATCTGGCGAACCCGGGCCCGTTCGTTCTGAAGGTACTGATACGCCTGATTGGCCGTTGGGGTGGTCTGAGCGGTGCTTACCAGCGGCCATAACAGCAGCAGGCAGGCGCATCGACATAAAAACATTGAGTAAAGGAGGTTTAGGTTTTAGGCAGGTGAAAATACGGCTTTTTTCGACCTACGTATCAATGCACATGAATTTCCACGCGCCGGTTTTTCGACCGATCAGATTCGGTGTCGTTGCCCGCTACCGGTCGGGTGCAGCCGTAGCCTTTGGCACTCAGCCGACTCTCCTCGATGCCGTGCCGAACCAGGTAGCTCATCACCACTTTGGCCCGGTACTCCGACAGCGACTGGTTGAGCCGCGGATCGCCTACGTTGTCGGTATGCCCACTGATCACAAGCTGCACCGCTGGATGGCTGCGCAGGGCCTGCACCAGTTTGTTCAGTTCGAGGTACGATTCGGGCAGCAGGATGTAGCTGCTCTGCTGGAACATGACGTTCTGAAGAACGAGCGTCTGCCCCGACTCCAGCCGGGTGAACGTAACGGGCGGTTGTTCGGCTACGGCGGGCGGATCTGCCTGAGCGGTGGTCGTCGGGATTGGTTTACTGGTAACTACCGCTGGTGTACTCGCCGGCGATACGTTGGGTTTGGGCGTTGGGGGCGTCGTCTTGCCGGCTGCCGATACGGCTGGTTTAGTCGGGGTTAGCTTCTTCGTGGTAGGCCGGGGCGTGGTAGCGGTCACCGTCGGCGTAGTGGTCACTGGCTGCGGTTTGGGGGTCGGTCTGGCGGCTACGGCCGGCTTGGGTCGGGGCGGCATGATCAGATATTGGGTAGCAATCAGTTGTTTGGGGCCGATGGGTGTATTGTCGGCTCCGATCATTTGCCAGTACAGTTTGATTTCACCCTCCAGAATATCGTTGTAATAGTCAATGCGCAGGTCGTACAGACCACCCCCTCTCAGCTTCACCTTACCCGTAAACGTCACGTTGTCGTGCAGCCCCCAGGCATCGATGATGGTCCGGTTGCCTACCCACAGCCGGATGCCGTCGTCGACTTCGGCTGTAAACTGATACGTCGCGTCGGTGGGGGGGCGAAGCAGACCCGTCCAGCGAATCGAGTAAAATTCCGTGCCGATGCCCCGACCGGGACTCGTGCCCCGCCAGTTGAAGTTGATCTGCCGGTCGTTGCGGATAAACACCTTCCGGTTAAAGTTCGGGCCGTCGTAGTATTCACCCCGCAGCCCCTGCTGCTGGGCGTTGACGCCGTGAACCAGCAGGGCCAGCAGCGCCATCAGGGTAAAGGTTTTCATAACAGGAGGAAGCATTTGACCAGAAGAAGGTAGGCAGAAAAACGACGCGGCCGGCTGGATTTACACCGGTGGTAAAAGTGCCACCCTGAGCTGCCTGACGGGTGTCCGGTCGGTTAACGGCCCGACGGTCTACCGGACCTGAATTTCGACCCGTCGGTTTCTGGCCCGGTCCGATTCGGTGTTGTTGCCGGCCACCGGACGGGTACCGCCGAAGCCTTTCGCGTCGAGCCGGTCTTCGGCAATGCCGCGACGGATCAGGTAGTTCGCTACAACTTTGGCCCGGTTCTCCGACAGGGCGAGATTGAGCCGCGGGTCGCCTACGTTGTCGGTATGGCCGCTGATGTCAAGCCGGGCTGCCGGGTGTTTTTGAAGCGCCTTCAGCAGCCGGTTCAATTCCGCGTAGGATTCGGGTCGCAGTACGTAGCTGCTCTGCTCAAACAGGACCTGCTGCAACACCACCGTCGTACCGGCGGTCAGCGTTTCGAACGTATTGATGGGGTTGCTGCTTTCGGCCGTAGGTGTGTTGAGCGTTTTGGCTGCCACCGGTTGACCAACACCGGCTGTTTTGGGGGGAGTGGGGCGCAGCGACCGCGTAGCCGTCGCCACGGATTTGCTGGTCTTGGCCGCTACGTTGTTTTTGGCCGCAACGGGTTTAGGTGCCGCTACCGCCGGACTGGCTTTAGGTTTAGCCGGTAATGACGGAACAAGAAAATTGGCTGGAATAATATCCGGAAACGCCGTCGATGCAATTCGCTTGTCTACAGGTAATTTCCAGAACAGGTTGATGATGCTGCCTTTCCAGTCATTGTAGTACTCAACTTTCAGATCATAGTAGTTGCCGGCTTTGAGGATGATTTCACCCACGAATTGAGTGTCATCCTGCTTGCGCCACTCATCGATTACCTTTTTGCCGCCAACCCAGACCCGTACGCCATCGTCGACCGTCGCGCTGAACTGGTATTTGCCCGACCGCGGGGCGTAGAGCTTACCGGTCCAGCGCACCGAAAAATACTCGCGTGGCACGCCCGGGCCGGGCATCTGCCAGTTCCAGTCAAAACTTACCTGCGGATCAATTCGGGTGAGCACTTTTCGCTCAAAGTTTGGTCCGTTGAAATACTCACCTTTCAGGCCGTGCGTAGCCGCCTGTCGGTTGGATGGCGACTGTGCTGAACTACTTCCCGAAACCACAACCCAAAGCACAACCAGAAAACCACAAGCGCGACACATAGCAAGGCTGTTTACGTGATACCTGAAAGGTAACGATCCTGATGCTGAACTCCTTCCCGGTGGCTAAGTTGTGTTGCCTTCTGCGGGAAGTATCCTTGGCGCGAAGTATATGATTAAAGAAATCAAGGGTGTGCATCACCGAAGCAGTAACAACGCTCCACTATGTTTACGAACACCGCCCACCGGCGATTCGAAAAGGATTTGATATGGATAGACGCCAACGTCGGCCGCTTCGCCCCGAAAGGTTCCGTCCCAGCTTACCGAGGAGTTCTGGTTTGACTCGTTAGTTCCGTAAAAGATAACCTGACCCCATCGGTTGTATACGATCAACAGCCTGACTTGCTTTACGCAGGGGCTTGATAAGATGGTAAACTGGTCATTGATACCATCGCCGTTCGGTGAAAAAGAATTGGGGACATTAATAGTGCACGGAACTACCTGAACACGCATGGTTTGAGACGCTTCGCAGCCTGAGTCAGCTATTCGGGCAGTCAGCCGGTATTGAGTTGTTTGGCCGGGCTTTGCCCAGGTGACAGCACAAGTGGGGCAGGATAGGCCATCGGTAGGCGACCAACTGTACGCATAATTGGCTCCGCCCGGAACAAGAGCTTTTAACTGAATACTATCGCCCTGTACAACCAGTGTGTCCTGAAAGGAGCCCAGATCAACCTGCTGAACCACGAGATGGGTGGTCACTACGCTGTCGCAGAGGGGAGCCGCCCGACGAAAGCGGGTCTGGTACGTGCCAGTGGTTGTGTAGGTGCTGTCGCCTACAACTAAGGTATTGCCGATGCAGATGGTTTTACTTTGAGTGGAATTCACCGGAGGCAGCACCGTCAGTTTTGTTACGATCACGCTGTCACAAAGGGGTGCTGGTCGTTTGATGACGGTTCGGTATGTACCCGAACGTGTATATACAGAGTCACCAACTTGGTACGATTCTCCGGCGCATAGGCTAATGGTTTGGCTGGTAGGTACGAGTTCCTCTTTAACTTCGTAGGGGAGCATAAGCTCAACAGAGCAATCCGATCTGAGCGTAGACTGAGACCGGACTTTCACCCAATAACGATCACCTATCCGTGGAACGACTGTAATAGTTGCCGTGGTGTCTCCTGTACTCCATTGATACTGATCGAAGCCTGTTGGAGCCGACAAGGTTGTAGTAGTGTCTTGTTGCGAACAAAATGAAGCGGCCGTTACAGCGGCTTCGAGACACCGGGCGTCAAAATAAGCATATCCGAAATGTGCGCCGTCTGTACAACCATGAGCAGTCACCTCAATCGTTAGTTGTTGGCCGATGTAAGGACGCAGATCAACTATGCAGTTGGTCCAGTTCAGATATATCAAACCGCCTTGCTTAGTAAACCCAGCAGTCTGATTGCTTGCAGAAGCTTGGTAATAGCCGCATGGAATTGTATCACCCTGTGGTGTACGTATCAGTAAACGAAAGGCTGGCTGTTGGTAAGGTTTATGATTAGGGTTTTGTAATACCACCGCAAACCGATAAAGTAATAAAGGTGCATCGGCACTTACTCGCAGCGTTGAGCGGAGTTGATCAGCGGTACTACCAATTGCTGACGTTCCAAGTCGAACAGAATGCTGGCTTCCTGGGGCTACTACCGGTATCTGCTCATTGATAAATGGATCATAGCCATCGGTAATTTTGGTAATCGTATGCCCGAAAAGGCCGGTGCCCAGATGTTCGCTGCCTGATCGTAAACTGATGAAAAATACTTTTTGGGCTGAATCTGCAGGATAGCCTATCCACCGCTCCCAGCCTCTGAAGGTACCTTCTTCAAAGCCAATATTGCTACAGTCAACGGGCTGGCTATAACCGACTACGCCAGCGAACAGGTATACCCAACCAAGTACCAGGAGCCGGATCATACTTCCGAGTTTTCTGGAGAACGGCGGTAAGCAAAACTTAGTATACCGGTTGTGTTAAGAAATGTACTTAGTGTAAGGTGATCTAATTCTGCTGCGCAGGGCGATTTTGAGGCAGAGCGAAGCATGATGAACTTCATCCCTGGAAAAACTGATCGTGTTATGGAAGCAGCCGTTGAACAGTTATCCGATTACGAACGCGAGCCGCACCGGCGGACCGTGGGTAAGCCCAAGCCTGATACTATTCATGCAGCTATTAAAGCTAATTTGTCCTTTGAACTAAAACTGCGTTACCGTCAGACATATCGTATAATGAGTGAGGTGTCGTTGGCGACACAACCAGATGGGTCTACGCCCGATGTTGCTGTTTACCCTGGCTTTGAGTTAGATTACGCAAATCGTTCTGCTAAACGCAATGATCCTCTTATCTGTATCGAAATTCAATCACCTTCGCAGAGTCTTGAACATATGGTTGATAAAACTAATGTTTACTTCGACTTTGGCGTCAAATCCTGCTGGATTGTGCTGCCAAGTATCAAAGCCATTATGGTGTACACCGAACCGGATCGTTATGTTTTCTTTCACCATGAGGATACGTTGACCGATCCAAATACGGGTATTGAACTGCCGCTGGCGGCTGTCTTCGCCTGATTACTCCGTTCGCAGGCTGTCCGTTGGATTGGCCTGCGCAGCCCGGTACGTTCGGAGGCCAATCGTCAGGCCGCCTATTACCAGCAATACGCCCACGCACAGTCCAAACGTTTCGAAACCGACCGTAACCCGATAAGGGAAATAAGACAGCAGCGCTGTACCGGCTAAATAACCCAGCGGGTAAGAAACGAGTCCGGCAATGAGCAGCAATTTCACGAAACTCCACGATAGGAGCGCAACAATCTGCGCCACCGTAGCCCCCATCACCTTCCGGATCCCTACCTCCTTGATCCGCATCTGGGTGTTATACGTCACAATGCCCAACAAGCCAAGGCAAGCAATGGACAGCGCCATCCCGATGAGTAATGACAGCAGGTTTAGGGTTTCTCTGTTGTCGTATTTTCGGGACAGCTGGTCGTCGTACCATTCGCCCGTGAAGGGTTCGTAGGGCAGCAGACGCTTCCAGATGCGCTTTGTTTCGGCCAGTACCGTTTGTTCGGCACCCTGCGCTACGGCAACGCTAACGTAGCGAAACTGGCGCGGTTGATGAACCAATAGGAGCGGCTTGATCGGTTGAGTTAGCCAGCCAAATCTGAAACTTTTCAGTACACCCGTAATCTGTACCTCGGTGCTGTCGTTCAACCACAAGGAACGACCGACAGCCTCGACTGGATTGCCCAATCGAAACGTTCGTACGGCTTCTTCGTTAAGTAACGCGAACCGAGATGGCTGTCCGCGTAATGCCGCTCCATCAGGGGTAGGTAGATTCCGGCCGGCCAGGAGCGTCAGGTCCATGGTCTGGAGAAAGTTGGAATCAACGGCCACCAGAGCGGCTTGTGCGGAATCACGACCGTTACGTTCGCGACGTATGTACTGCGAGTCGTTCAGTTCGCTCAGCAGGTCTGAGGTGGCCGTTACCCGCTCTACGCCCGCTAACTGATTCAACGCACTGATCATCCGCTGCGCGGACTGGTCGTCGATGCGAATGGTCAGGAGTCGGTCGCGCCGAAAGCCATAGTCGGCCGTGGAGAAGAAGTGGAACTGTCGGACTATACTCACTAAGACGATCATAGCGACGAGTGAGATGGTAAATTGAACGACAATCAGCGTTTTGCGAAACGACAGGCCTCGTATCACGCGCAGGCCGGTATAGCTCCTGAACACCTGGGCCGGCTCGAAGCCGGAGAGTATCCGCGCCGGAGCCAAGCCGGCCAGTAAACCGACGATCAGCGTAAAGCCGATTAAGAGCAGCCACAGGTGGAAGTCCCACTTCAGTCTGATCATAAACTGATACTGCGGCAGCGGCATGGTGCGGATAACTTCAGCCATGCCGTACGCTAACCCCAGCGCCAACAGCGCCAGTATAACGGATTCGGCCATGAACTGCCCCATCACCTGCCAGCGCAAAGCCCCGACCACTTTTCGGATGCCGACTTCACGGGCCCGACCAATGGAGCGGGCCAGGGTCAGGTTAACGTAATTAAAACCCGCCAGAAGCAACGTAATCAAACCTATGAAGAACTCGCCCACTAAATCTTCGTACGTGCATTCGTTGATCAATGACCGGCTTAGCCGCTCACGCGAGGGCGAGATCCGGGTAAGTGCCTGGGTCCTTAGGCTGTAGCGGGATCCGTTGGGCGAACGCAGGTCTCGGTTTGCCCGTCCCGAAATAGAAGATAGCACCCTTTCCAGGTTGTTGGCCGAAGCTGAAGGGTTCAGCAAGACATACGTATAGCCATTGTCGTACTGTTGCCAGCCCCAGAATGGATCTTGTGGATCAGGGTTTTGATAAATCGTGAGGGAGATGAGCGCGTCAAACCTGAAATGGGTATTCAACGGCAAATCGGCTAAGACGCCCGTGATGGTTAATGGGCCTAAACTTCTGTGAGTAAGTACGTTGCCGACAACATCTGATGAGCCAAAGAAGCGTACGGCGGTTTTGTGAGTAAGTACAATCGTACGGGGTTCGGTGGCCGGGCGACCTTTTTCCAGCGGGAAATTGAAAAGCCTGAAAAAGCCGGGGTCAACGGCAAAGTTATCAACGTTGAGTCGTTTGTTGTTCCCCGTCATCTCTTCATCCGGCACTTCCATGACGCGGACAGCCTCGTCGACGAAGCTGTAATCGCGCTTCAGAGCCGGAGCCAGCGCCAATGGTGAGGTGGCATACACCGCCCGGCCGCTGGTTCGGTTCGTTACGTCGGTGATGACGCGGTACGTGCGGTCGCGGTTTGGGTGAAAATTGTCGTAGTCGAATACACCCTTGATGTGCGCGACGGCCAGAAAACACACGACCAACCCCGATGCCAGGCCGAACACATTGATTGCCGAAAACAGCTTGTGTTTCCACAGGTTGCGCAACGCAACAAGGCAGTACGACCGTAGCATGGAGTGGGTGGTTCAGGTTGAATTGAGCAATATACGGTCGAAACACTACTCCGGCCGTACTTTCCGAATGGTTACGTCGCCGATGACCAGGCCTTTATCGACATGCGCGTCACCAGTGTATTTTACGTCCGATTCGCCGAAAGCCGTGACGCCGATCCGGTTCGATGCGTACAGCCTCAGTTTACTATCGCCGTAGAGGCTGGTCGAAACGTTCTGCCCGATCAGGTTTTCGGCGTCTATCTCGCTTTCGCCGTACACGCGATACGTCTGTTCAGTAGCCTGCCCGGACTGGATGGTAATCCGGTTTTCGCCGTATACCGAAGCGATCAGCCGGTCGGTTTTCAGCGACGATAACGTAACGTTGGCCTGGCCGTAAACGCGCAGCCGGAACACATCGGCCTTGATTTCGCTCTGGCAGGTAGCCTCTTCCTCCCCCCGAATTTCCAGTTCGTTCAGTTGCCGGTACGTAACGTAAGCGGTTACTTTCACGCTCTTGTCGTAGATCGGTTCTTTATACGAGCTATGGCCGTCGTCGTACCTGCGCTGTTTGACGGTAATCTTGGCATCGTCGAGGAAGATACGCAGGGTGTTGCCGTCAACGTAGCAGTTTACCTTGTCGGGTGCAATGTTTTCGTACTCCAGCCGGGCGCTTTCTGCGTCACCGGCCACCAGAACCAGACGAACCATAGGGCTGACAATGACTTTGTCGAACGAGGGCAGTGACTTGACGGCTGGCGTTTGCGCCAGGGCTGTTGTTGCGATGACGCAAACGAGGGCAATTGTTTTCAGTAAAGCGTTCATAGATAGTATTCTGATTTGGTTGATCGTGACCGGAATCTACTCCGCCCGCAGGCTGTCGGCTGGGTTGGCCAGGGCAGCGCGGTACGTCCGGATTCCGATGGTTAAGACACCTAACACGAGCAGTACCCCTACGCACAATCCTAAAGTTTCTGCACCGATGGCAACGTGGTAGGCAAAATTGATAAGGAACGCATAACCAGCCAGATACCCCAACGGCATAGCAATAGTGGCCGCAATGAGTAAGAGCTTCACAAAATCGCGGGACAACAGCCAGACGATCTGGCGAACCTCAGCCCCCATCACCTTACGCACACCCACCTCCTTGACGCGGGTCTGGGTGTTGTAGGTGACCATGCCCAGCAGCCCTAAACAGGCGATGGAGAAGGCGAGTGCAATGAGCAGGCCCATGAATTCAATATCTTCTGCGTGGGAATGTCGCTGGCGTAAAAAATCGTCGTACCACCACCCCATAAACGGCTCATAAGGAGCAAGTTGCTTCCAGATACGTTTCACATCGGCCAGTACGGCGTCTTCTGAACCGGCCGCTACGCTAACGGTCAGATAGCGGAACTGGCTCGGTTGGCTACGAAGCACCAACGGTTTGATGGACCACGCAAACGTGGTAAACCGAAAGTCTTTCAGAACACCCGCTATCGACACTTCGGTGCTGTCATTCAGCCAGAGCGACTGCCCAACGGCTTGCTGCGGACTGCCGAGCCGAAACGCTTTCACGGCTTCTTCATTGATAAGCACCAGGCGGCCGGACGTATCGGCGGTGGCGACTGGTACGTTCTGGCCGGCTAATAGGGTCAGGCCCATTGTAGGCACAAACTGGTCATTGATTGACCAGCTAAACGCCATGGACGAGTCCTGTCCGGATCTTTGGCGCTTTATCATTTGTGTATCACCGAATGAGCCGAACAGCTCTGACGTGGCCGCGACCCGTTCAACCCCGGCCAGCCGGTTCAGTTCATTGGCTAACCGTTGCGGTGGTACGTCGTTGAGCGGAAGCGTAAGGACCCGCTCGCGTCGGAAGCCGTAATCGCCCGTTGCCATGTATTGCTGCTGACGCGTCATTGTAAGCAGGCTAATCATGCAGATCATCGAAATGGTGAACTGGATCACAATAAGCGATTTGCGAAGCGACAGCCCGCGAATGATCCGCAGCCCGGTCTGACTGCGTAACACCTGGGCTGGTTCAAAACCGGATAAAACCCGGGCTGGGACAACCCCGGCCAGCAGTCCCGCCACGATGCTGAACAGCACAAAAGCCGTCCATAAAGGCCAGTCCCATGTAACGCCCCCGATAAGCCATTGCTGCACAAAGGCCATTGGTTTCACCAGCTCCAGCATCAGCACCGACAAGCCCAGCGCCAGCAGGGATAGCACGACCGATTCCGCCATGAATTGGCCCACAACCTGCCAGCGAACGGCGCCGGCTACTTTCCGGATGCCCACCTCGCGGGCGCGGCTCAGTGAGCGAGCCAGCGTCAGGTTGATGTAGTTGAAAGCGGCCATCAGCAGGGTAATCAGGCCCACGCCCATCTCGACCAGCAGCCCGCCGACTTGCTTCTCGTACGTCGAGTGCATAAGCTCTTCGCGCGAAGGCGACAACTGCGTCAGGGCCTGCACACGAAGGCTGTAGCTTTTCTCCTGCCTGAAAGACAGTTTATCCGTTGCTCGTTTCGTAAGGGCGGGCAATACGTTCCTGAGTTGGTCGGCAGCTATTCCCGGCTTGAGCAGAACATACGTGTACCCATTCTGGTACTGTTTCCAGTCCTGAAAGACACCCGGCAACATCGTCTTGCCCGACGTAGCCAGCGAGAACAGCAAATCGAACTTCAGATGTGAATTAGCGGGGGTATCGGCCAGGACGCCGGTGATGGTCAGCGGTCCTATGCCTTCCTGCTCGACAACCTGTCCGACGGGATTGGCCGTGCCGAAGAAGCGCTCGGCGGTCTTGCGGGTCACTACGGCGGTGCCGGGTTCGGTAGCCGGGCGTCCTTCGGCCAGCTGGTAATTAAAGATGGTGAAGAAGTCGGGATCAACCGCAAACGAAAGGATGTCGCTGAACCGCTTATGGTTGCCGCTGAATTCGCCATAGGTACGCACAATCCGGGAGGTGGCCTCCACGAAATCGTAGTCCCGTTTGAGGGCGATTCCCAACGGCATGGGCGACGTAGCAAACGCCACCCGGTTGTTGTCCTTATACACCACATCGGTCAGGATGCGGTAGATGCGGGCGCGGTTTGGGTGAAAGTTATCGTAGTCAAACGTGCCTTTGATGTGCGCAATGGCCAGCAGACACACCGTCAGCCCCGACGCCAGACCGAAGACGTTGATAAACGAAAACAGCTTGTGTTTCCACAGGTTACGGATGGCGATTTTGAGGTAGTTCTGAAGCATGGGATACCTGGGGGATGGCTGAGCGGATAACCGTATCGCTCAAATCGCATACCATAATGGACAAGTCGCTCAAAATCAAGATAATAGCTGATATGTAAACTAAAAAATGTCCGCAACTGGACATCATATACGTTCAGTTGCGGACAGCTTCAGAGGGTATACTCCAGCTAAGCAGCTAGCCTACGGTTTATCCCACCAGAGGGGTGTCGACAGTGGGACATCGTCCGGGACGTTTACGCCATTTTTCGACGTTTCGCCATTCGGGTAGGCCACCCGACGAATGAACGTAGGCAGGGCTGCGTTGAGAGGCAGCGTAAACCCTTTATAGCGGTAATCGTACCGGCGGGCGTCATTCCACGCTTCTGGATTCAGGTACGTGGTGACGTATTTCTCCTTGAAAATCAAATCGAGTGTGAGTCCATTCGCGCCAACCCCAACCGCCGGATTGGCCAGGTACGCATCACGGGCGGCTGCCGCTACGCCAAGTTTATCCATATTGGCCCGAATGCCCGCCAGATAAGCAGCATAGGCCCGTGCCCGGTCGCCCGCCCGGAGAGCAGCTTCTGCCTCCACAAACTTCATCTCCGAGTAAGTCACAATCAGCAGCGGGGAGGCATCACCGCTCAGGGGCGAATTCAGCGAAATATAGACTTCATCTTTAGTCGTGTTGTTGCCGCCCACGTTGCCCTGACCGTTTCGGGTGCCGACGTAGGTGTTATTAACCGTTCTGTCCGTAATCTTCTCGATGCGGGGGTCAACAATGCCGTAGGTCGTGCCGTTCAGGTGGTTAACCAACTGCGTCGACAACCAGCCGTCCAGCAACAGGTTTGCATTGTTGCGGGCTACCTGCGCCCACGGATTCCGCAGCTGGAAAGAAGCCATCTGGGCGTCATCTGCATTCGATGTATACGATTTGGAAACCGCGTCGAGAACAGCCGCCGGATCGTAGCTGCTCTTCTTTGAAATCTTATTCAGCATCCTGGCTCTGAGCGCGTGGGCCGTTTTAATCCAGGCGGCCGTGTTGCCTTTGTGGATCAGATCATTAGCCGCCACCAGCTTGATCCGCGAATCAGTTTTTGCCAGTTCCGTAAGGCTCTCGTTGAGCAGGTTCAGCGCGGTCGTGTACAGCATCTCTTCCGAATCGTACGTCGGTGTGAGCGTTGTGCCATCGAAGGCATTCGAAAAGGGGGCTGCCCCGAACGTATCAGCGATCAGATTAAGGTGATACGCCAGCATGACATCCGCCACACCCACGTATTCCGAAGCGCCCTGTTCCCGGGCCTGTAACTTCATGTCGCGCAGATCGGCGAGGGCAAAATAAATGTAATCCCAGGTGGCGGTGTAATCCGTAACCTGGTACGTGTCAGTTGACCCGCCGGCAGTCGGATTTGCCAGATGCTGGACAAAATAAGACGTGAAGTTTGCCACCCGCTGCGAACTGAACGCGGTTTTCTGCGTTGTGGTCGACAGCAACGCGCTCAGGGGTGGGTTAGAAATCAGACTTGGGTTGGTGTCCAGTTTAAAATAATTCTGACAGCCGCTTGTTCCGCCAAGCAGCAGAACCGCCAGCGCGAACGTTGTATATCGAGTATGAAATTTCATGAGTTGCGTTGTGAAAGAAGTGATTAAAAACCGGCATTCAGGGTGAACAGGACGCTCCGGACAGCCGGGTAAGTGAACCCGGTGAAGCCGTCGACGTTGCTGCCGCTGTTGAACGAACTGGTTTCGGGGTCGTAGCCGCTGTATTTGGTCCACAAGGCGAGATTGTTGCCTGTTACGCTCAGCGTCACATTTTTGACGAACGAGTTTCGGAATAGGGACGTAGGGAGCGCATACGTAATTCCTGCCGAGCGCAGCCGTACCCACGATGCGTCTTCGATGAAGTTTTCGGATACCCCCCGGTGGATGTTCCGGTAGAAACCGTTCGTATAATCGACGCCGTCCGGGCCTCTGCCCTGACCGAGCCAGACGGCCTTGGTGTTCGGTGTTCCGTCGGCCAGAACGCCCTCAAACACCTTGGTCGTGTTGCGGTCTTCGGTGTATTCGGCGATGCCGAACGCGGAGAAGAAGTTGCCCAGCTGGTTGTAGCGATCCTGACCCACGCGGGCGTCGAAGAGAGCTGTCAGCGTGAAATTGCCGTAGCGCAGGGTGTTGTTCAACCCACCGATCCAGTCGGGCTGCGAGTTGCCCAGAATCTTCTGGGTCGTGTTGATCACCGGAAAACCATTCGCACCAATCACGATCGGGCGGCCGCGATCCAGTTCGGGCGAGGCATTGGCTTCGGCTGCGTTGGGGTAGTAGCGCTGGTAGCTGCGACCGTAGAGGTTGCCGTACGGATAGCCCGGTACGAGCCGCATGGTGACGCTTGAACTCAGATAGCCGAATTGGTTGGCGTAATTGATCTCGGTCAGGCCTTCGCGAAGGCTCAGGATTTTGTTCCGGTTGGCCGAAAAATTCAGGTTAACGTCCCAGCTCAACTTACCCGTCTGAACCGGCGTTGCCCGCAGAATCAGTTCAATACCCCGGTTCCGCATGGAGCCGGAGTTGATTGCGGCCTGCACGTAGCCCGTCCCCGACGATACGTCTACCCGGATGATCTGGTCCCGGCTGAGGGAGTTGTAATACGTCAGATCCAGCCCAAGCCGGTTGTTGAAAAAGCCCATTTCCAGCCCGGCTTCGAACGTATCAGTGAACTCAGGGCGCAGATTCGGATCGCCCAGCAGCGAACCCCGCGTGAAACCGGTCAGGCCGGAAGGCAGTGTGGTGTAAGCCGCATACCCCGTAACGGTCGAGTAGGGGGCCGCGTCCTTGCCGATCTGTGCGTATGAGGCCCGCAGCTTTCCCAGACTGATGAATTCAGGCATTTTGAACTGCTGCGAGAAAAGGTAGGAAAGGCTGGCCGACGGGTAGAAGAACGAATTATTGGGGGCCAGCAGCGACGAGGTGATGTCGTTCCGGCCGGTCAGGGTCAGAAACAGGTAATCACGGTAATCCAGGGTCAGTTCGCCAAATACACCCATCAGGCGGTAATCCTCGTCGTTCTGAACCGTCCGGACTGTCTTGGCATTGCGCAGGTCGAAATAGTCGTACACGGTCAGCTCATTCCCTTCCGCACCGAAACTCCGGATGCGCCGGTCGTACAGGTCATGACCCAGACGAAAGGTAGTGTTGACATACTGGCCCAGTTTGGTGCTGGCGCTGGCCGTGAACGTCGACGTAATGGCCCGAAAGTTAGTATTGTATTGATACACAAAGCCCAGACCATTGTCCTCAAAGACCCGCTCACCCGCCAGGCCAGTCGGCCCCGGGGCTGTACGAAGACGATCTTCTGAATACGTATCCAGACCGACCCGGTAGTTCAGCGAAAGCCACTTAAAGGGACTGTAGAGGAAGTTCAGACCACCTACGAGCCGGTTTACGTTGTCGCGGAGTTTGTTGGTGTAAGCGCCGTAGATCGGGTTACCATTACCGTAGCTGTTCTGCGTGCCGTCCGGCTTGATATAATCCCGTACGTCGTAGCGCGGAGACCAGTAGCTCAGGCTCTCGTTGAACCGGTCGGCGTTGTAGCGGTCGCCACCCGAGTTGATGTAGTTCAAGGAGGTGTTGACCCCGAATTTTTCGCTCAGTTTGACGTTCGTGTTTAGCCGAACCGACAATTTATTGAAGTTCGTAAACGGAATTACGCCTTCGTGGCGCAGATGGCCGATGGACGACAAAAACGTGATCTTGTCCGTGCCACCGGTAAACGACAGGTTGTTCTGGTATTGTTTCCCCGTCTGATAAGCGTCCCGGAAGTGATTGTACAGCCGCTGCGGGTGCGTCGGATCAATCCGGATGGCTTCTTCCACGGTTGGTCCCCAGGAAGGAAAGAAGTCTTGTGGATTATATACACCCGCGTAGCCAATCGTGTACTGATCCTGTACTTCCGGGTATTTGTTAACGTTCTCGATGCCGAACGTGCTGTTCAGATTCGCCCGGAACGCACCGGCTTTTCCTGATTTGGTGGTGATCACCACCACCCCGTTCGCTCCCCGCAGACCGTACAGCGCCGTTGCTGCCCCGCCTTTCAGAATGTTAATCGTTTCAATGTCATCCGGGTTAATATCGGCCGCCCGGTTGGTAGCGCCCCGCAGTTCGGCACCTGAGCCAAAAGTCGACGTAGTATTGTCCAGCAGAATCCCGTCGACCACAAACAAAGGCTGGTTATCGCGGCTGGCATCGAGCGAGTTGATGCCCCGAATGAGGATACGGGCACCTTGTCCGGGTGCGCCACCCGTGTTGGTAATGGTCACGCCGGCGACTTTTCCCTGGAGCGCACTAACGACGTTGGTCTGCCTGTTTTGGCTGATTTCGGCCGCATCGACGCTTTGAGTAGCGTAGCCCAAATCTTTTTTCTGGCGGCTGATGCCCAGGGCCGTAACTACCACTTCGTTGAGTTGCTGATTGTCCTGCTTCAGCACAAGATTGATGCTGGTCCGGTTCCCGACGGTAATCTCCTGAGTTTGAAAGCCGATGTAGCTGAAGACCAGTACGGCATCGGTCGAATTGACCCGCAGCCGGTACTGGCCACTCGCGTTGGTTTGCGTACCCGTAGACGTACCTTTTACGGATACGTTTACGCCGGGCAGGGGAGCGTTATCCCCTTCGGCCGTCACAATACCGCTTACGTCGATCGGCTGCGCCATGACCTCCAGAAAACAGAGAGAAAAGGCAATAGCCATACAGACTCGTAATAAGTTTTTCATGTTGATTAGTAAAGATTAAGAATAAAGTAAAAGCCAATAGTACGTAAAAATAAGGCCTTCGTTAAGTATTGCAAGTATATCGAAAAGGCAAAGAATATTTGGGCCCTGAGTTGCAGGGATATAGAGTATAATGACAAAATGGGGGCTCTTTTACTCCGTTCGCAAACTCTTCACGGGATTCATCAGCGCGGCCTTGATACTCTGAACGCTCACCGTTATCAAGGCAACCAATATAGCCAGAAGCCCCGCCAGGGCAAATACTGACCACTCGATATCAATCTTGTACGTATATGCTTCCAGAAACCGGCTCATCGCGTAATAACCAATGGGTACAGCAAGGATAAAGGCAAGAAGAATAAGCCGAAGGAGGTCCGTTGATAACAGCGTTATAATATTGACAACCGTAGCGCCCAGCACTTTCCGCACGCCAATCTCCTTGGTACGCTGCGTTACTACGAACGATACCAGACCGAACAGGCCCAGGCAGCCGATGAAGATGCCGACAATGGCGAGCAGTGTCAGGAAGTTGATGAGTTTTCGTTCGTCTTCGTAAAACGTTCGGAGGGTATCGTCCAGGAATTTTGGATCGTAGTAGTGGTTCGGAAACAGTGCTTTCCAGTGCTGACCGATATGCGCAAGAGCGGCCGTTTTCTGCTTTGGATCAATGCGGATACTGGCTTCCTGGAAATTCCAGTCAGCGTACAGAAACACGTGCGGCACAATACTCGACTTCAGGCTCTGCGAATGATAATCTTTCACGACACCCATGATGGTAAAGGGTTTGTCGTAGTAGAGATTAATACGTTCACCGATTGCGTTTTCGGGCGTTCTAAACCCCAGATCACGCGCGGCTTTTTCATTGATAATTGCTACGGTGTTCGTATCGGCGCGTGTCCAGGACCGACCCGCCACCAGCGGTATCCCGAAAAAGCGGAAGTAGTTTGTATCGACGTACTGAGTCCGGAACTCGTACTCGCCGTTGGGCAGGTTCCGGTGACGTACCGTACCCCACCACCAGTTACGGTTGCTCGACGGCGTCGTTAAGGCAAAAGCTACGTCTTTGATTGCCGGATGCTGCTGCAGTTGCCGGCGGAGCCGCTCCCGCAGAACCGCGTTCCCTTTGTCCGGCATGCGGACGGTCACGACGGCTTCTTTACTGAACCCCAGATCGGTCTGGTAGAAGTAGCGAATTTGTTTTGTGCCGATCAGCGTGCAAATGACCAGTACCTGAGCAATAACAAACTGCGTAACGACCAGCACCTGACGTAGCGAAATCCGGCCGCGATCCGGCGTACTTAACCGGCTCCGAAATACCCGTACCGGCTGGAAGCCCGATAACACCAGAGCCGGATAACTACCCGCCAGCAGGGTTACGATACTACCAAGCAGTACCAGGAATAGCAGGGTGTTCTGGTCCCAGACGGTTGATTGCGCTACCTGCGTCGTCAGTAAGCGATCGGCGTAGGGGAGCAACTGCATAGCCAGCATCCCGCCTGAACTGATGGACAGGAAAACCAGAAAAGCGGTCTCGCCAAAAAACTGCGTAATCAACTGGGTCCGGCTGCTGCCCAGCACTTTCCGAACAGCGATTTCGCGGCTACGCCGTACGGCCTGCACCGTGGCCAGGTTTACGAAATTAATGCCCGCAATGACGATCAGGAACAAGCCGATGCTGGTCAGGGTATACAGCATCCACTGCGGTATGACGTAGTTATATGGATCCGCATCACTCTGTGTGTCGCGGTGTACGTCGACCAGCGGGAGCAGTTCGTAGCCGCTGCGTTTTGATTCGTTCTGGTGCTGAGCCGCCAGCTTTGCCAGCGTGGCTTCTACGGCCGATTTGGATGCTCCCGGTTTCAGTAATACGTAGCCGTGGTGCATCGAATCACCCCCGCCCCAATAGTTTTCATTGGCATACTCTGGCTCAATCCGTTTCAACGTTTCGCGGGAGGCCAGCACCTGAAACTGAAACTCCGAGTTAACCGGCATTTGATGGATGATGCCCGATACGGTCAGGTCGATGTTACCCCGAACGCGAAGGGTCTTACCGACCGCATCGCCATTCTTGAAAAGCCGTTGGGCGGTCGGTTCATCGAGCACCACCTGATACGGCTGGCTAAGCGACTGTCCAGGGGAGCCGCTGATCCACTCGGCATCAATCATGTCGAAGAACTCGGGTGGCGCAAAGAACACATGCTTTATGTTGTAGACCGCCTGGCCAACCTTTAAGCCATCTGAGTCGATAGCGCGCGTGTTTGCCGCTTGCTCAACGCCAGGAACTTGTTCTTTCAACGCCTTGATAACGCCCTGTGGAACGTGCGAGCCTTTATCGCCGTACGGAGCTTTATAAATGAGCCGGTAGAGCCGGTCGGCGTTCCGATGGTAGCGGTCGAAACTATACTCAAACCGCACAATCCAGAAGAGCACGATAGCCACACCAAGACCGAGCGTCAGGCCGGTCAGGTTGATCAGCGCGTAGCTTCGGTCACGGAGCAGCGTGCGCCAGGTGGTTTTGATATAGTTGGTTAACATGGTTTTTTTAAGGGCTTGGGGCAAAGGGCGTGGGGCATGGAGGGCACTACCAATCCCGCGTCCTTTGCAAAAAAATTAGTTAAGCGTATGAATCAGCTCAGCACTTATCCAGAAAATATCTCCATCGCGGCTAAAGAACAAGTATTTGCCATCGCTGGAAACAAACGGGCAGAACTCGTATTTATCCGTATTGATGGCTTTGCCCATGTTTTTGGCCTTCTGCCACTGGCCTTGCTCGTCTTTGAAACTGATGTACAAGTCGCCCTGGCCCATACCGTCAGGCCGTTCTGCGCAGAAGATAACGTATTGCTCGTCGGGCGAAACGAAGACATCCGCTTCGTAATACTCCGAATTCACCGAGTCGCCTAACTTCTGCGACGGTTGAAACTGACCGCCCGAAAACTTCGCAAAGCGGATATTATAGTTTTTGTTGGCAGGCGACTCGCCTTCGCCGTTGGATGAGAAGTACATCGTGCCATCGGTTGTGAACGACATGTAGTATTCGTTCTTGTCGGTGTTGATGGCGGGTCCTGAGCTGATCGGTTCAGACCAGCCGTTGTCCTTCCGCTCTACGTACCAGATGTCAAAATCCTTCTTGTCGCCTTGTCCGTCCAGGGCTCGGTCCGAGATGAAAAACAGCCGCTTACCGTCGGGCGACAGAAACGGGTCATTGTACTCGTACTTGTCGCTGGCCAGCACGACTTCCGGATCAGTCCACCTAGTATCTTCCAGGCGCGAAACCCAAATCTGGGGCTTTCCATTGATGATGACGGCGTAGTAAAACTCCTTGCCATCGTTGGAAAAGTAGGAGCCATATTCGTAGCGACCCTCCTTGGAAACGACTCCCGGCGCAAATAACTTGGCCTCCCTGCCGGGTGACTCCTGACCCATATAAGGTCCGGTTTGTTGCCTGCAGGTCATGGTCGAAATAGCAACGAAGAGTAGGCAAATGGGCGGGGTGATCTTCATGAATAAGGGTTTTAGGGCATGGAGATAAGGGCAAGGGGCGTAAGGTAGTCAACCCCATTCCCCCGGCCCCTTGCCCAACGCTACTCAGTACGCAAACTCTTCACAGGATTCATCAGAGCGGTTTTCACGGTATGGAAACTAACGGCTAATGCCGCTGTCAGCAGACCCGCGACACCGGATAGGGCGAAGATGTCCCAGCCAATGTCGACTTTGTAGGCGAAGTCCTGTAACCACTTCGACATCAGCCACCAGGCGGCCGGTACACCCAGTACAAAAGCCAGCGCTGCGAGCCGGAATGTCTCGCGGTTGAGCAGCATGAACAACTGCGAGACGGTGGCGCCCAATACCTTGCGAATACCAATCTCTTTGGTGCGGTTGGCCGCGTTCAAACCTGACAAACCGAACAGGCCCAGGCAAGCTACCAGAATAGCGAACAACGTAGCCGATGCCATGATGTTCATCCAGCGGCTGTATGACTCGTACTGTTTGGCAATGTCCTGATCCATAAACGTATAGTTGAAGGGCTGGCCGTCCGAGACACGCTTCCAGTCACTTCCCAAACGGGCGACGGTTTCTGGTGTGGCTCCCGCACGGAGTTTGAGCAGAAACTGCCCGGCGCTTTTTGGATCGACGCGTAACATCATTGGCTCAATCTTCGATTCGAGCGTTGAGAAGTGGTAGTCTTTCACAACGCCGATAACGACTGCGTCGCCCAGGGCTTTGATTGGGCGATTAAGGGCAAACTGTTTACCAATTCGTTTGGCCAATGTTTCATTGATGATGATTGCCTTTCGGCCACCTTCGACGGTGTCGCTGGGGAACCTGGTAGAGAAATTGCGCCCCTGAGTCAGTTTGAGATTGAGCAAGGACAGGTAATCGTAATCAACCCCGAACGTGTATACCCACGTATCCTCGTCGTTGATCGTATAAAAATACATGTTCGTGCCACGACCCAGTGAACTGGACGTGCCGCTCACGGCTACCAGGTCAGGATTGGTCAGCTTGAGATTGGTCAGTCGCTCACGCAATAGCTGCACCTTCTCAGGGCTTTTTTCGTAGTTGTTGACCACCAGTACGTGTTCTTTGTCAAAGCCGAGGTCTTTCTGTGCCACAAACCGCATCTGCCGATTCATCACCAGGGCGGCCGTCATCAGAAACAGGCAAATGCCATACTGCACAACGACCAGTGACCGCGACAGAACAGGATTTACCCGATACGTCTGATTGCCCCGCAGTAATTTGATGGGTCGGTAGCCAGACAGTACGAGAGCCGGATAACCGCCGGCCAGTAAGCCAATGATGACGACCAGCGCAGCACTGCCCCCAACAAGCCACCAATCCGACCAGTCAAGCTGCAGGTCGCGGCCGGTGAACTGGTTAAAGGTCGGCAGAAAAGCGGCTGTTAGTACGTAGGTTAAACCGAAGGCACCGAGCGTCAGGAGCTGCGTTTCAGTCCACAACTGGAGCCAGACCTGACCTTTGCCGGCACCAACCACCTTCCGAACGCCAACTTCCTGCGTGCGTGTGGCGGCATTGGCCAACGTCAGCGATACGTAATTGACGCAGGCTACAAACAGCATCAGAACGGCAATGCTCACTAAAATAGAGGCATACAGCGGATTGGTGACTTCGGGGAAGTATACGGCGCTGTCGAAATGCAAATCGGCCAGAGCTTTGGCTTTTAGCTCCAAACCCGGTTTGTCTTTCGGCAACCGGTTGTTTTTCTTCCAGTCGCTGATCATGCCTTTGAAGTAGTTGTTGGCAAAGACGTTCAGCTTTCGGCGAAAAGCTACCGGATCAACGCCGGCTTTCACCTCAACCATTGTGGTTGTGCAGAAGCAGTTATCCACTGTGTTGGCGTATTCGTTGTACGCCGGATTACGCTCGATGCGCACCAGCATATCGGGTTTCAGACTGGAGTTCGACGGAATTTCATCCATGACGCCCCGCACCGTAAACGGCTGCATCCCATCAATGTCCAGCTTGATCGCTCTACCGACCGGATTGCTGGTGCCAAAATATTTCTCGGCCAGTTTCTTCGACAGCACTACGTCGTTTGGCTCGCGGAGCGCCGATGGGCGGTCGCCGTGTACGAGCGCAAACGAGAACATATCCAGAAAGGCCTGGTCGACGAAATACAGTTTTTCGCTGGCCATCTGCTCACCAACGCGCATCAGCGCCTGACTTTCGGTGAAGCGTACGGCGTTCTGGACGTCTGGTAACTGTTGTTTGATGGCTGGGGCAATGGGGTAGGGCAAACGTACCAGCCGCTTGTTATCCTTCGGACTGAGTGAGCTGAGGAACCCCGTTGACCAGTTCATGGACGCATTGACATTGTCGATGTAGTCAAGGCGGTAGATGCGGTCCGCTTTGGCGTGGAAACGGTCGAAACTGTACTCGTGCCGGATGTACAGGTAGATCAGCAGACAGAACGCCATCGCAATGGCCAGACCTGCCAGATTGATGGTCGTGTAGACGCGGCTCTTCCACAGGGTACGGAGCGCGATTTTAACGTAGTTCCGGAGCATGGTTGGTGTTAGTTTTGGTAAGCCTGATACGTTTTGTTGGCGATTTCTTTATCGGCAGTCAACAATAAGCGCCCCGATACCTGGTTGCCCTTACCGCTCATCAATAGGTCACCTTCCTGTTCGGTCAGTAGGTACAACTGTGTGCCGTTAGCCACCTGATATTCGTAAACTTCGGCTGGCTGATACGTCCGCGCCCGTACCGTTTCCTTGCCACCCAGCAAGGTTCTGACGATGATTCGCTGGGTTGTATTTCGATTGTTGGCTAACCGGATGGTAATGGTTTGCGGCTCGGAGGCAGAAGCCGCAACGGGCGACTTATCGACCAGCAACGAAAAGTTAGCGTTCAGATCCTTACCGGCCCGGCCAACGTCCCAGCCCTGCAACGGTGGTTCGGCAGTAGCCGCGTTCGTGCCGAAATAGTTGTTTTGCTTGTCATCCTCAATCATCCACACGCTGGCCTTGCCGTCGCGTCGGCAGA
Organism: Fibrisoma montanum; assembly: GCF_003583365.1. Lineage (GTDB taxonomy): Bacteria > Bacteroidota > Bacteroidia > Cytophagales > Spirosomataceae > Fibrisoma > Fibrisoma montanum. The sequence continues at coordinate 10,366 of NZ_QXED01000019.1, read as the reverse complement.
AGATTGTGTAAGTCGTTTGGCCAACCGTTTTGGTGTAACGGGGGCGGTCGTTGAGTGTGCCCGCTAACTGGTAATCACCATCTAAATCAGGCAGGCCTGTACCGGTCAGTTTGACGGTTTGTGCGTTGATTAAATTCGATGTGAGCAGAAGTATGAGAATAGGGAGAAGTCTCATAGTGGTTTGGAATTTAGGTTTGTGGTATAGGTCTGCTACTTCATTGCCTGCAACGATTTCGGCGGAGACTGCCACAGTACGTTGACAATCATCCAGCGACCGTTGTCCTTCATCAGGTGAATGTAGTCAATGCCCCAGACGGCCGTCACTTTGGCCGTTGCGGTTTTGTCGGCGACTTCGAATACGTCTACAACTCTGGGCGAATCAGCGTTGGCTCGTTTGCCGTCTTTGTTCCAGGTGCTGGCCAGCCGGATCAGGGCCGGGAAAGGCATTTCCAGTTGCTTTGAATAGGAACTCGTTTTCTCGCTGTAGGAGAAGCCACGCTTTTGCAGACTGGGATGAATGCTCTGGTAGGCCAGCGTTGTATCGGCTTTGTAGAACGTATCGATGTAGTTGAAACACGCCTGTTTGACGCCCGCTACGTCGTCGGTCGGAGTGGTTTGGGCCAATGCGCTGACTGTCGAAACGGTCAGCAGAACGGATGCGATTGCTTTCTTCATGAGTATTGAGTTTGGGGGTTGGACGCTGGGTCTATGGTCTGACGGTACGTCTGACCGCCACTACCTGGCACCAGCGGTTTTAAACGGTTAATTTTCACAGGTTTGGGCTAAGGGCGCTGGGCTGGGGGAGGGTTTGTTACCCCACGCCCTTAGCCCCTGGCCCTACGCTATTCGGTACGTAATGAGTTCACGGGGTTTGTTATGGCTGCTTTGATGCTTTGAACGCTGATCGTTAAGACAGCGACCGCAACCGCCGTAACGCCCGCCAGCACAAACATCCACCAGTCAATGGCAATCTTGTAGGCAAAGTTTTGCAGCCACTGATGCATGGCGTACCAGGCAAGGGGCGTCGCCAGTACGATGGCGATGAAAACCAGCTTCATAAAGTCTTTGGATAACAGGGTTACAATGCTGGTAACCGATGCCCCCAGCACTTTCCGCACACCGATCTCTTTAGTGCGCTGCTCAGCGGTGAACGTAGCCAGACCAAACAAACCCAGGTAGGCAATGAAAATGGCTATGCCGGAGAAGCCCAGAAATAAGCCGCCCTTTCGCTCGTCGGAGCGGTACTGTTCGGCAAAGATCTGGTCCAGGAAAGCGTATTCGAACGGCTGACCGGGATTCACCGCTTCGTACGTTTCTCTTACGTAATCCAATGCCGCCGGTACGTTCCGGGGCGCTACCCGAATCAGTAAGTTATCGCCCCGATCCGGGTGGAGAACCAGTACCAACGGTTCGATCTGGTTGTGTAGCGAGCGCAGGTGGAAATCGCTGATAACGCCGGCAATCGGTATTTTTCGGGTATCGAGCTCGATCAGACCAGCGGTACGGTTTTTCCAGCCTAATCGCCTGAGCATCGCTTCGTTAACGAGTACGGCACCCGCCGAATCACTGGCAAAGTCAGGCGAAAAGTTACGCCCCGCTTTCAACTTGATTTGTAAGACATCCAGGAAGTCGTGATCAACCGAGAAGTACTCGGTACTAACTGGATGCTCCCGGCCGCCTGCGTAAAAGCTGAACGTTGTTTTGTTGTTCATTTCACCGCCTACCGAGCCGTTCGTCAGACTTACCCCGTTGATGATCGGGTTTTGCAGAAGCTTGGTTTTCAGCACCCTGGCGGCTTGCTGAACGGAAGGCGATTTGAGCGGAACGGTAAGCACCTGTTCCTGATTGAAGCCTAATTGCGTATGCCGCATATACTGCAGCTGCTGATACACGATGATCGTACCAACCATCATGATTATCGAGATCGTAAACTGCAGGACCACCAATGATTGTCGGAGCAAAGCACCTTTTTTGCCGGCTGTGAACGCGCCCTTAAGGATGACAATCGGTTTCAGACGGGATAGGATAAGGGCGGGATATAAGCCGCTGATCAGGCCAACCAACAACGTAAACGCGATCAACACCATGGCTGTCTGCGTATCCGTTACGTCGATGGTCAGCGTCTTAGCCGAAACGTCGTTGAAGAACGGCAACAGGGCATACAGGAGGAGTAAACTCACCGAAAGGGCTACGACCGATAACAAGGTCGATTCGGCCAGGAATTGTTTTACTAGCTGAAAACGTAACGAACCGATGGCTTTCCGAATGCCGATTTCCTTGGCTCGTCCTGCCGAACGGGCTGTGGCGAGGTTGACGTAATTGACAATGGCGATCAGAAGAATAAACAAGCCTATGGCCGAGAACGTGTAGACGTAGGCCATATTGCCGCCGTTCTCTTCACCCATCAGGTGCGTTGAGCGCAGGTGCATGTCTACCAGCGGCTGGAAAGTAATAGTAAACGTAACCTCCTTTCCGTTATCATCCCCGATGGCCTGGGCTATGTATTTTTGGTAGAAGGCAGCCATTTTTCCTTCCAGCTTCCCGCGGTCGCTGGCCTTATTCAACAGGAGGTAAACCATCGAGTTGAAGCTATCCCATTTACTCAGATTGACCCCGCTGATTTTCTGATTGGAATACGGTAAAATGGCCTCAAATTTCAGATGATGATTGGCAGGAACATGGCTAATGACGCCAGCTACTGTAAGCGGCTGATCGTCTCCCACCGTAACGATGCGGCCCACTACGCCATCGGTTTTCCCGAACAGGTTCAGGGCTAACTGTTGCGTTAATATGATGCTGTTTGGACTGGCAAGCGCTGTATGCGGACTGCCGGAGACGAAGTCATAATCAAAGAAGGTAAACAGTGTCGAGTCGGCGTAGATAACGTCTTTCGCATACAGCGCTTTATCACCTACCCGGAACAGCGTTTCGCTGCCGGTCTTCACTCGCAGTACGTGCCTAACCTCAGGATAGTCCTGTTGTAAGGCAGGTCCCATGGGGGCAGACGCGATGCCGAGCTTGTATTCATTGTCCGACCATTTGATGTGCAGATTGACGCGAACTATTCGCTCCGCGTTTGCATGATACCGGTCGAAACTTAACTCGTCTCCGACATAAAGTCCCAGCAGAATGGCACAGGTCATGCCACTGGCCAATCCCAGCAGGGTCAGTATGCTGTAAGTTCTGTTGCGAATCAGGTTCCGCCAGGCGATTTTCAGGTAGTTGAGCAGCATAGGATTTTAAGGGAGGAAAGGAGGAAGGGGAGGAAAGGGAGGAAAGGGAGGAGGAGAGGAATTATATACGCTCATCCCTTTTCTCCCTTTCCTCCTTCCTCCCTTTCCTCCTTTTTTCATTCCGTTCTAAGTGATTTCACCGGGTTCATCAGGGCGGCTTTCACACTCTGGTAACTGACCGTCAGCAGGGCAATACTTACGGTCAGAACGCCCGCCAGAGCAACGTACCACCACTGGGCCTCGGCCCGATACGCGAAATAACTCAGTAGCGTATTCCCCAGCCACCAGGCTATCGGCGAGCCGATCAGGAAGGCCAGCAAGACCAGCTTCAGAAAATCTCTGGAGAGCAACGCTGTGATGTTCAGAACGCTGGCCCCAAGAACCTTACGGACGCCGATTTCCTTGGTCCGTCGCTTCGTTACGAGCGAGATGAGTCCGAAGATTCCGGCGCAGGCCGTCAGGATGGCGATCATGGCCACGAAGCCAATCATGCGCCAGATGTTGTCGATGGGGCGGTAGGCCTTATCAACTTCATCGCTCAGGTAAAAGTAGCTAAGGGCACGCCGGGCCGGAATTTTTTTGAACTGCGCTTCCAGCTTCTGTACCAACGCTGACGCTTTGGACTCGTCGGTGAGCCGAACGCTGAGGTAACTGTTAAGCGTTTGCGGCCCACCGGCCCAGTGGAGCAGCGGCTCAATGTGCTCTTTGAGGCTCTGGTAGTGAAAATCTTTGGTGACACCAATGACGGTATAGCTTTTGTCGTCGTTTAGCTGACGTAGTTTTTTACCGACCGCCGTGGTCCACCCAAGCGCCTTCATGGCCGTTTCGTTGATCACTACGGCATTGATAACTGAATCGGCGGTGGGAATGTCGGAAAACGATCGCCCTTCAACCAGCGGGATCCCGTACGTTTCAAAATAGTTGATCGCTCCCGTTACATGCCGGAATTTGACTTGTCTGGCTTCGTTGCCTTCCGGAAAATATGAATTATAGTTGCTCCAATATTGCACCGGCGTCACCTCCGACGAGGTGAACGCGGCTACGGAAGCATCCCGGCGCAGACCGTCCAGAATGTCTCGACCCTGCGAAATAGCCGTTTGTTCGTCTTTATACGCCAGATCGGTTCGGAACACGAGGACATTCTGTTTGTTGAAACCCAGGTCCGCCTGTTTCATGTACTGAATCTGCTGACGCATGCCGATGGTGCCAATGATAAAGATGATGGACAGGGCAAACTGCACGATAATAAGGGCATTCTGACGGAGCTGCCCCCGGTGCGGATCGGCCGAGATTTTGCCCTTGACAGCCTCCGTCGTTTTGAGGCCAAGCAAATATAGCGCGGGATAGGTACCCGCCACCCCCGCAACCAGGAGGGCAACGCCGAGAATTGTCAGTATGGTTGGGTAATCATTGGCCCAGGTGATGTCCAGCTGCATGTTCCCGTCGCGGAGTTGGTTGAAGCCGGGAATGAGGTAATGGATCGCAAAAAGGACCGATAACACAACCGAGACCATAACGACCAGGCCCGATTCGACCCAGAACTGCCCTACTACGAGTTTGCGCGTGGCTCCTACGACCTGTCGCATCGCTATCTCTTTGGCCCTTGGCAAAGCAGAAGCCATGTTGAGGTTTATGAGATTGATGCTGATGATGAGCAGCAGAAACAGCGCAATAACAATAGCGCCGTAAATCAGCCCGGAGAACGTAGGGTTCTCATCGTGAATGTATTCGCGGTAAGCGCCCAGCAGAACCGTACGGTCTTTGGCTTCGGGAGAAAAATGGGCGTTTACCAGCTGCGGAAATTTAGCTTCCAGCCGGGCTTTGTCGGCACCGGGCCTGAGCAGTACAAACACCGAAGCAAAGCTGTTATACCAGTCGGCATTCTCCTTAAAACCCGGACTGTCCAGGAGGATAGCCGTTGGCAGGATTACGTCAAACTGCTGGGACGAATTAGCCGGAATTTTGTCCAGTACGCCCGTGACGGTACATTGAGACGTATCGTTGATCGTAACAATCTTCCCAACGGGGTTTGTGTCGCCGAACAGATTCAGCGCAATTTTCTCACTCAGGATAATCGACTGCTTGTCGCGCAGAGCGGTGCTGCGGTCGCCATACTTAAACGCGAAGCTAAAAATCCTGAAGAATGCCGGGTCGACGTAGGCCGTTCGCTCCTGTACGTTTTTAGTGCCGTAGTGAATCCAGGGGTTGCTCCAGGTCTGTATGTGTGTGCCGGCCTCGATTTCCGGATAGTTCCTGAGCAGCTGATCCAGAATGGGATAGACCGTCTGGTTGTAGGTTTGCTCGTTGGTTTGCGTCTTAACGTAGTAGATGCGGTCAATCTGGGTATGGAAGCGATCCCAGGTCAGGCACTTCTGCGCGAACAGAATCAACACGACAACGCACGCCAGACCCACCGAAAGGCCCATGCAATTAATGATGGTGAACAGGCGGTTCTTCCACAGATTTCGAATGGCGATTTTCAGGTAATTTTTCAGCATAGGATTTGAGGGAGGAAAGGGAGGAAAGGGAGGAGAGGAGGAAGGAGGAAGGAGGAGAGGAATTATGTAAGCTCATCCCTATTCTCCCTTTCCTCCTTCCTCCCTTTCCTCCTTTTTTCATTCCGTTCTAAGTGATTTTACCGGGTTCATCAGGGCGGCCTTCAGGCTTTGGAAGCCGACGGTCAGCAGGGCGATCGCAACGGCCTGAATGCCCGCCAGGGCAAACATCCACCATTCGAGGTCGATCTTATAAGCAAATTCATTTAACCATTGATGCATAGCGTACCAGGCAAGGGGTGAGGCAATGAGGATTGCAATCAGCACCAGTTTCAAAAAGTCTTCAGAAAGCAGCGCAACAATGCTGGTGACGGACGCACCCAGCACCTTCCGCACCCCAATTTCCTTGGTGCGTTGCTCAGCCGTGAAGGCGGCTAACCCAAACAGACCCAGGCTGGCAATGAAGATCGCAAGGACGGTAAAGGCAAGCAGCACCTGGCTCTGTTTCTCTTCCGTTTTGTATTGCTGGGCAAAGTTTTCGTCCAGGAAATGAAAGGTCGGCGTACTGGCCTGATCAAACTTTCGATACACCTGACTGATGGCAGCGAGGGCTTCTTTGGTTTTCTCGGGCCGGATGCGGACGTAGAGATTATCCTTTTCGGATGGCGCGGGCATTTGGAGCACCAGCGGCTCAATCTTGTGCTGAAGCGAGTAGATATGAAAATCGTTGACTACGCCCACCACCCGGGCTTCTTCAACCTGATCTTTACCCAGAAAGTACCGGACTCGTTTGCCGATGGGTTGCTGCCAGCCCATTTTTTTCACCAGCGCTTCATTCACCAATACCGCCCCTAAGGCATCACTGGGAAACGATTCGGAGAAGTTACGGCCCTTCAGGAGCTTAATTTCCAGGGTGCTTAAATAATCTGGATCGACGGAGAACTTCTGAACAATTTGCGTGGCCGTAGGCATGGTGCCGTTTTGTTCGAAAAACATGCCGTTGGTGCCGATGTTGTTGCCCCCAATTGGGTTGCTGGCGGCCGCTACCTGTTCAATAAATGGGCTTTTGCGGAGTTCTTCTTTCAACGCCCGTACCTGCTGGCGCGATGCCTCATTCTCCAGGTGAAAGGTCAACACCTGCGTTTTGTTGAAACCCAGTTCTTTCGTAAGCATGAAGTTCAGCTGCCGGAAAATGACACCGGAGCCCGCAATCAGACCAATGGCTATGATGAACTGGAACACAACCAGCGACTGGCGTAACCGGACTTTTCCGGTCAGGCTGCCAACCTGGCCCTTCAGGGCAATAACGGGCCGGAAGCCAGACAGGAACAGGGCCGGGTAAAGACCGCTGCCAAATCCAAGCAGTACCGTGAATACCAACACGATGACTACTGGGGTGAACAGACCGTACTGCGCAACGGAAAGCGACCGATCGGCCAGTTGGTTAAACCAGGGCAACGCCGTTTCCATCAGGATAACGCCGATTATACTTGCCAGAAAAGCCATCAGGATTGACTCCGTTAAAAACTGCCCCACAAGCTGATCCCGACGCGAACCGATGGCTTTGCGAACGCCAACCTCGCGGGTCCGGGTAATGGCCCGGGCGGTGTACAGATTTACGTAGTTAATACCCGCGATAAATAGGACCAGAGCGGCTATAATGACAAACACAGAAATCGTTTTGGCATTACCATTTGGACTGATTTCGTAGTCAAGGTGGGAGTGGAGGTGGATAGACGGCAGCGGCTGAAGCTCCATCCGGTAGGTGAGTTCGCCTACTTCCTTTTTAAGATGCTTGGGATAGAACCCGGCGAGTTTCGCTTCCAGTGCCTTATGGTCGGTGCCTTTTGTCAGCAACAGGTACGTGTAGAGTTCAAAGTTCTGCCAGTCGCTTGTATAGTCGGCCGGGAACGAGCGTATGGCGCTGAAGCGTAAGTGCGAATTGTTCGGTACGTCGTCGATAACCCCCGTTACGGTATTGATGAAGTTGTTGCTGAACGCGATCGGCTTACCAACGGCCTTTGCCGCATCGCCGAACAGATTCTCGGCTAACCGCTTCGTCAGGACGATACTCTGCGGCTGTTCCAGGGCGGTGGCGGGATTGCCATACAGGAACGGAAACGAAAATATGTCGAACAGGGTCTTGTCGGCAAAATAGATGTCGTTCGCTTCAAGGGTTTTATCCCGGTACGTAATCATGCCACCACCCTCGGGGTGAATCCGGACGGTTTTTTCAATATCGGGATAATCGGTCTGGAGGGCTTTCGCGTAGGGCGCCGACGTTGGGGCGATCTGCAGATTTCCAGTGGGCCAGCTTGCATAATGCACAACGCGAACGATTCGGTCGGCGTTGGCATGAAACCGGTCGTAGCTCAGCTCATGAGCAATATAAAGCGTCATCAGGCCAACAGCCGCAATGCCAATGCCCATGCCGACTAAATTCAGCGCACTGAAGACCCGGTTTTTCCAAAGACTTCGAACGGCAATTTTGAGGTAATTCAGCAGCATGGTCGTTTAGCGTTAAGAAAGGTTGAACAAGGTGTACCACTATCTACCCAAATGGCGTACCACAAAAGACAATTGGTTGATAGTTAAATATTTACGGTTATTCTACAAATGAAAATGTCCGCAAACGGACGCCTTTACGTTCAGTTGCGGACAGAAAGAAGGGGAGTAATCGGCTAGTCTGCAGGCGCCTGCTCTACCACGAATCGATACCCTACACCGTGCACCGAAGTGATACGTACCGTTGGGTCATGCTGGAGTAGCTTACGCAGCCGGGACACGAACACGTCGGCGCTCCGGCCAACGATGATGCCTTCGTCTTCCCAGACAGACTTGAGAATGAAGTCGCGTTCGAGCACCTGGTTTTGATGGTCTGCAAAAAGACGGAGTAGTTTGGCTTCCCGGTACGTTAACGTGTGGTGGCTACCGGCTACATCCAGCGATAGATCGGCGGGGTTGAACACCGTTTGCCCAAACCGGATTTGGTCGCGGGGGGCTTGGGGCTGGGGGCCAGGGGGCGAAGGGTGTAGGGCGGGAGAGGCAGGGTCCAGCTTTTCGGGTTTAGTAACCCGGTACCAGACAAAACCACCCAGCCCGGCGAGTACAAAACCCAGCATCCCGGCCCACCAGAGGCTGATTGGCCGGGATGCGGTTTCGGCAGCTGCGAACGTGACCTGAAGTGTGTAGCAGCCGCGCTTCTGGTCCCGCCCACCGCAGGGGACTTCGTGATGGTCGGTATAATCCAGGAAGTTATAGCCCAGCTGGAGTTCGCCGTTCGTGCAGTCCAGCACGGCAACATCGTAGTTGGTGCCGATCTGATGAAGGGCCAGCGACTGCTGGAGAATAGCCGGCAGGTGACCATACTCAAACGGTCGTTCGAGCCGGATGGTGAACGTAGTGGCACTCATTTGCTCTACCGGTGGAATCCGGGAGGTAGAGTCGCCCTGTTCGACCAGGAGGTGGTGGGCCGTCCGACGCAGGGCGAGGTTGACTTTCCGCGCAAACGAACGGTTGTCGGTTTGGTCTACCGCGGGCGCTAGTCCCGTAAACTGCGTGAACAGCAATCCTGCCAGCAAAAGTCCGATAATGGCCGCAGCTTTTCCCATGTTTCCCCAAAGGCTTTTAACAAAGATACAAAAGCCTTACTATCAGCAGCCATCCGTTGCGTTCTTTGGCCGGTAGAGCCAGTTGAAGATGGGCATGGTGATGTAGTTGACCACCCGAAATGTGCGCTTGCTTTTGGCTTCGCTTTGATGAACGGGTTCAATAATCAGGTTATCGCCGTGCCTGGCTACTGCCAGTACGTTCGCAATTTCCACCTCCGTAACCGCCCGGTTCGGGTTTGACTCCGTGCTATTAATGACGGTGCCGCCCCGCTTCAGGTAGATTCTGAACGGAAGCTGCGTTGCATCGGGGCTGATCGTTATAAGGGCCAGCTTCCCCCGGCTGCCGATGGTGAACGTACTGTACTCCATCGGTTTGCCATTCAGCAGAATCAGACTGTGGTCGGCGTCGGCAGCGCCACTGCGGGCGAACGTACCCAGACAGCCGAGGACCAGTGCTCCCAGCACAATCCCCGGGTAGTGAATAGATCGACGGTTCATTGGACCAGGATTTCGTTGTGAGGGAGTGCATACTGATTATCGATCGTCAGCAGGACGATGTGATCGCCTTTCCGGCATTTAGCCAGCACGTTCTGAACGCTAACCTGCTTGTACTCGTCCCTCGAAAACATCACCAGCGTTTTTGTATCCTTATCGCGAATAGCCACCTTAAACGCAATCTTGTCAAGGGCTTTGGTGGAGGTCGGTGATAAGTCGACGGTCTGGACGCTAAGTTCGCCGGTGGTCGTTGAGGGCAATACGCTTTTGCCGGTTGTGGTGTACTGGTCCACTACCATCTTGTTCCCGACGAACGCAGCCGTGCAGTGCTGGAAGGCGTTCTGCCCGAAACTAACGGTCGATACCGCGCTGAGCGCAACTGCAAACGTGAGCCAATGTGCTTTTTTCATGTCTAAGTCCGATTAAAATAAAGACCAGACAAATGTATCGGCTCCTTGTGGGGACCTTGAAAAACACGGGTAAAAGATTGTAAAGGAAATGTAAAAGTTTGGTGGGGTGGGGCGTGGGGCAG
>NZ_QXED01000018.1 GCF_003583365.1 Fibrisoma montanum | reverse complement strand
CGAAGCGGTGATGGCGCTCACCTTTTGTGACAGTATCCTTGTCCCAATTCGCCTTGGCGACTCCGACGTACTATCCGCTTTCGAGTTTATCAAGGCAGCTAAAAAGATGGGTGACATTCGCCGGGAACGGGGGTTCGACTTTAACATCTTCGGGGTTCAGAACTTCCGGCAACCCAACCTGCGCGAAAACAACGACATAAACCGGTATGCCGAAATGCTCGACATTACCATCTTTGACAATGCTCTACCTAACCGGGCCGACTTCATGCGCGTAGGAACCATCGACTGCCCATCCGATTATTCGAGCATTGCCGAGGTATACAAAGCGTTCTATCAGGAATTTAAACAGCGATACCAAATCACGTAAGTCATGGCAAAAAATAAACGCCCCTTCTCCTCGTTTTTGGAGAATCCAGATACCAACAAAGCGGTACAGGAAGCCCTACACGCCCCTGCTCAGTTACCAGGCCAGGAAGCTGCACCGGAGCCACCTGCCGTTGAAACTGCTCCTCAACCGGTAGCCGAGGTAAAAAAAGAAAGGGATGAAGAAGGCTACCAGGTCATTACCATCCGTCGGTCGGTACATCGGCTACTGAAAATGGCTTCGGTGCATTATGGCATAGAAATCAGGGAGATAGCTTCCGAAGCTCTTGCCGCTGATCCGCGAGTTCAGAATATGGTCGCTTTACTCGAAAAAAATAAACTATAATTTGTCTCTGAATAGGGACGTTTTTAGGTTTTGTGTTTTAGATTTGTACTCAAGATGATGCTCGAAACAGCCGCATACTTGGGTACAAGTCTTTTTTTTGGCCTATTAGTCTTGTTTTCCTATCGGAACTATAAGAAATCTAACCAGCCAATACAAAAGCCAATAACGGTGCCACTACGGACAGACCGAACGTCATTGTTAGAAGGTCAACGGAAGGCAGTAGCTGACCGACGAAACCGACTAAAAAGCGAACCGGAGTCCAAACCGCCCGAACGGGTGAAACCACCTGAAGAAACCCGGCCCGCTCCGGCTTCTGAAGAGCCAATCGAAAGTGGCTTTGGTGAAGACTTAGGTTCAGCGTTGACGCTGGACAAAAATTCGACAACTACTGAGACAGTAAAGCGTAGCCGGAGTGCCGGTCAATCGAGGTTTGCAGCCTTGCAGGATGCGGCCGACCAGTTTAAGGATATATACAACCGTAACAGTCAGCTATGATGAAAAAGTACCTCTCCCGTCCGCCCTTGTCTTAACGGACAATTCCAATTCCTAAAACTTGGGTGTGGTTGCCATCAGCCGCACTACCAACGAGTTAGACGTATATACCTATACGTAAGGGAAAGCCATGCCTCAAAATGAGGCTTTTAGAACAGCATCAAACAACCAATTACATAACCTAAAACAAATCGCTTACGATGAAAAAGTCGGTAATCTTTACGACTACGGCACTATTGTGCCTTGTATCAATGAATCTGCTGGCCCAGCCGGGTAGCAGCGGGCAAGTTTCGCAGGCCCTGACGGGCTATTACAACACTATCGTTACCATTGGTAACGTCATCTTTGGTATCCTGATGGTCATTGGTGTAGTGAAGGTGGTTTCGGCCTTCATCAGTAACTCGCCGAACTCGGTTAGAAATCTGCTGTACCTCGTCGTTGGAGCTATCATCTGGTTCGGGTTCAACCTGATCGTCAACGACGTACAAACAACGTCGGGCGGTTCGACGGGCGGCTATACCTTGACGCGATAGGTATGAAAGTGCAAAAATCCTTGGAGAAGCCGACGCGGATTCTAGGAATGCGGATGCAGGAACTGGGGCTGTACGTCTGTCTGCTTATCGGGCTGATTACGTTGGCTTCGCTGGCACGGACTATCGTCCCGGTTCCCCGCGCTGTGTATGCGGTCATTCTCATTCTGCTGGTACTGTCTTGGCTGGTGCTTCGATGGGGTGAACGACATAAGCACCCCTCCTTTCTGATTTCAATGATTTCTTGGGCCTGGCTTCAACCAAAGCGGGTCAATCACGTAACCATCAAATTTCGTGGCAAAGACGGTCAATTACGACGCAATATTTCCCGTCTTCAGCATCGAAGATAACCGCGATGGCGGGGCGGTCGCTGTGCTGAAAGATGGACGGATAGCTATTGGCTATCGGTTCGAGGGGGTCGAAGCTGAAAGCATTACGAGCGGGGAGTATGATGCGCTGGGGTCGGCCTTCTACCGAGCTACCCGGACGTTACCGATTGGTACAGTCATTCAGCGGATGGATGCGTACTATACCGAACGTCACCGGATGCCGAAGGGTGTAAAGGAGCAAACAAACGCGCCGTTTACACAACAGCAACATGGGCATTTGCAGGAGCGGTCAGTACTGCACCACGCGGCCTATCTGTTCATTTCGTTTGGCAATGAGCGGCAACCGCGCACGAATGCGGCCAACACACTCTGGGCACGGCTGGGCCTGCCGATGCTCAAAGACCCGTTCGAGGGTATAGACGCACTGGTCGAGCGTGCTGAACGGGCGGCTGAGGAATTTACACAGAGTATTTCACTGGGGCGGCTTCGCCTTACCCGCCTGGATAGCGAAGGATTGGAAAATCTGTATTTCCAGTACTTCAATCTGGAATTCAACCGGCAACCAACGACCCTGAATCGTTCCGTACAGCCTGACGCAACCTTCGTGGGCTTGGGCGAAAAGAAGATTAACATTCTGACCATGACGGGTCAGCCTTCGGTCATCTACAACACCCAACCAGCCCGGACAGGTGTCGATGCTCCGTTCGTGTCGAATCTGGCATTGGACCTGCAAGTACCGCATCTGCTGATAACGAGCTTCCTAATCGAGGATACCGAAAAGGTAATTGGCTCTTTGGAGTTCGAGCAGAAAATCAACCGCAACCTTGATTTCCTGATGACCCACGAGAACAAGATCAAGATGCTCGAACTGGAGGACTACATCGACGGATTGCGGACGGACAACAAAAGCCTGATCAGCGTCAATCTGTCGCTCGTGGTCTGGAGCACTGATAACAAATTACGAGAAGGACTGGTGCAGCGGGGTATTGCTTCTTTCCGGGCGATGGGTGGGGCCGACGTATTTGTCGAGACGATGGACACGACGAACCTGTTCTTTGCGCTGGCTCCAGGCAATGGCTATCAGAATTATCGCTGGCTGTTAATGTCGGGCGATAACGCGGCCTGTTACCTCAACTGCGCGACGAACTACCGCACGGCCAATCAGGGCGAACTTTTATCTGACCGCTATGGGAATCCAATATTGGTCAACCTGTTCAATACTGATTTAAACAATCAGAATAGCGTCGTGGTAGGGCCAACGGGTTCGGGTAAGTCGTTCACGATGGGCTATTTTATGCTGCAACGGTATGAAGCCGGGCGCAGGCAGATCATCATCGACGTGGGCGGTACGTACTACTCACTCATGACAGCCCTCGGTGGTCGCTACTACCAATACGACCCCCAGAACCCAATCAAGTTCAACCCGTTCGGGATTTTAGTGAACAGTGCTGGCCAGTACGTGCCGGATGGTGACAAGATCAACTTTCTGTCCACGCTGCTGGCTATCATCTGGAAAGGCTACAAACGTCCGGTGCGTCAGGCTGAACGGTCGGTGCTGGTTCGGTTGATTCCGATGTACTACGAGTGGTATAACACCCGGATTGAACGCGACCCCGGCAACCCGCCGACACCGGTGCCGAGTCTGGTCGGTTTCTATGACTTTTTGTACCAATACCTGAAAGAAAATGAAAGCACTGAAGAGTTGGTTCGTTGGAACAAAGCGTTTGATTTTGCCGAATTCTTCACCTGTCTGGAACCGTTCGTAGTGGGTCATTATCGCGACGTGCTGGATGCTGGGGAGAATGAAGACATCAGCGGCTACCGGCTCGTCTGCTTCGATATGGCCCGAATCAAAGACAATGAATTACTGAAATCGGTGGTCACGATGCTGATTACCGAACTGTCGTTAGATGTGATTCGTCGCTATCCGAAAGATGTGAAGTACCTCTATATGGATGAAGCCTGGTCAATGCTTTCGGAAGGGATGGGCGACTTCGTGGAAATGATGTACCGGACGATTCGGAAGAACAATGGGTCGATGTGCATCATTACGCAGGGGGTTAAGGAAATCGAAGATTCGGCAGTCGGTCCGGTGATTGTGGCCAACGCGGATACCAAAATCATCCTTAACCATCAGGACACCAAACAGCTTGACCGTGTATCGGCAGTGCTGGGCTTCACCAAGCATGAGTTGGACAAGATGCGCTCGATCCGGGTGTCGAAGACCTGGCGGGAAATATTCATCCGGCAGGGCGAATATGGTAAGGTCTATCGGCTCGAAGCAGCTCCGAACATCTACCCACTGCTGACCTCGAAGCCCGCCGAACGCGAATACCTGCGCGACCTCACCCAGGAATATCGGGGCAACATTGTGTACGCGGTTAGGCAGTTCAACGAAGACAGGGCGGCTGGCATCATCTAAACCCTTTTACGTATGAATGAAACCTCGTTTGGCTTCCTGATGGCCAATAACGGCGACCTGATCCGTACCAAAGTATTGGGGCTGGCGGCTGCGCTCATGCTCATCAATTTCCTTTGGGCATTGGGCCGAACGTTTCTGGTATCGTCAGATTTGACGACTGATTACACGCCGGTCATTCGGGCAATCATCCTGACCATTGTACTGACGCTTTACAGCGACCTCCTGTCTATTGCCACCGGCATGATTGATTATGTGGCGAGTTTGTTTTCGCCGAAAGACCCACAAGAGGTGCTGGCTTCGCTCAAAGCGATGACCGCTAAAGTGGATGGGGCCTTCACAACGGCTAATTCCAACCTCTGGAAAGATTTCGACCTGAAATGGGACACCGATCAGATGAAGAAAGACATCGACATTGTGTTGGGCGTAATGAGCAATTCAATGGAGATGGTCATTCTAAAGCTGGTACGGTTAGTGGCTGAGGGACTGACGCTGCTGGTTCGGGCATTCGTGGCTAAGATGCAGGTTTTGGTCGTCGTCTTTCTGGCGATCACCGGCCCAATTGCCATCCTAATCTCGATGATTCCCGGCTTTCAGGGTGCAATGGCCTATTGGTTTCGTAACCTGCTCCATGCCAAGTTCTGGGCGATGACCATCGGTGTACTTGACAATATCGTCAATTTCTACGTGGATAATCTCGTGGATTCGCACATCGACAACATGATGAACAACGCCACGCTCGAACAGCGATTCGGAGCCATCTTCAATTTAGTCGTCGTGCATTACTGCGTCATGGGTGCCTATTTAGCCACGCCCTTCTTGACCAATACGTTTATCGGGGGCATTACCTCGGCGGGTGGTCTGGCAGGCTGGGCAGCTAACAAAGGGGCCAATCTGCCGGGCGAAGCCATGCGGACGGGACAATCTATGAGCCGGAACAGTTCGAGCGGCAACAATTCACGTTCTGGCAACTCGACCAATAATACCAGCAAGGCCAGTACTGAAAAAACGGCGAAGAACACATCTCGGGCCGAACGGGAAGAAAGCTACGAAGCCCGCGTCGGCCGTCAGGCAGAACCAGAACCAAGCTACGATGCACCGGCCCTGAATGAAGGCCAGCGGAGAGCCGATGATGACCGTTACGATGACTATTCTTTTGTTTAAACCATGATGCAGCAAGCAAACAACGTTACAACCCTAATCAAATCCTTAAAATTCATTTGCTTAGGACTGATTATGGCACTGGCTCTGAGCAACGTCGCCTGGCTGTACGCCTACGTGCGGGAAACAAGCCAGAACGCTGAACGGGTCTATGTGACCACCGATAACGGAACCACCTCGGCTATTGCAGCCGGTCAGGTACAACCTACTCAATACGAGGCCCGGAACTTAGTGCGGTCGTTCATGGACCTGATGTTTCAGCACGATGCCAGCACCTTCCGCGAACGGGTCAATCACGGTATGAAGCTGGTTGATCACAACGATGGACGCGCTATCTACGAAACATTCAAGCGTGGGCAGGTGCTCGAAAACTACCACCGGTATAATTCGCACACCAACTGGACGTGCGATTCAGTATCGGTCGATATGAGCGTCGAGCCGTACCGGGGCATCGTGTGGGGAGCGCAGGAAGTGGTTTATGACAACCAGATTGCTGTACAGCCCGTTGCTGCCCGGTTCACACTATCGCGCCAACTCCGATCAGACATTAACCCTTACGGTCTGCTGATCGACGGGTTCAACTTTATCGAATACCGTCGTCCGGCTCCCGATGGCTCCCGCTCAAATAAGTAGCATATCCTTAGCAACATTTACGATGAAAAAGCACTTCATTCCCCTACTATTGGCGTTCGGGCTTTCCCGACTCAGCCATGCACAAACTTACCTGCCTGATACGATCCGGGTAAACCGCCTGACGACGACCTATCTTATTTTCCCCTCGAAAGTCGCTTTGGTGGACATCAGCCCGGAGTATCTGGTAAAGATCGAATCTGGCAACATCGTGTTTATCCGGCCCCGATTAACGTCGGCCCGTAAGTCGCCATTCTTTGTTCGGACGGATAACGGCACATACCTCGGCTATCTGAGCGTATCAGGTAAAACACCTCCGGCCTTTGTCGAAGTCGCTAAGTTGCTTAACCCGCCGACCCCTAAACCGGGTAGTGGTGGTACAGCCATAGCCGGGCAGTCCATTCAGCGTACTGCGCCCGCTACTCAAATAGCCTTTCCTTACAATGGGCCGTTACTCGCATCTCTGAACCCGCTAACGGGCGTGACTTCACCCGTTGAGGACCGCCCAACTGTGGTAAATGTACCTGTAAGCACTGTCAAAAATGCGTTGCAGGTGCGAATGGACTCGCTACTGAGTGGCTCCGCTACGCATCATGACCGGGAGCGAAACAGCGGGATTTCGGTCAAATTGACCCACCTGATGCACGACTCGACGAACACGTACATTCAACTAACAGTGAACAACAAAACGGCCATGCCGTTCCTGCTCGATCAGGTTAGTTTCTGGTATCAGCACCAGGCCAAAAAGCGCAAGGGGGCTTACCTCGACGGGGAAACCTACCCGATGGAACCTGTATTCGAGACGATACCGGAACGAATCGAAGCGGGTCAGGAAACACGACTACGGTTCTTACTGCCCCAATTTGCCCCACAGAGCCGCAGCCGGTTCGTTATCAATGTCCGCGAGAAAACCGGCACCCGAAATGTCACACTGAGCCTACCAATGCGCGAGGTATTGTACGCCCGGCGCAAAGCCACTCCGCACCGAAATCCACTTTTTAAGGGACGTTTTTTTGAGACAGAATCCATCCTGACCCTGCTACGAAAATGAGCAAAAAGAAGAAACCAGAAGCCCGCTTAGACGACGATGCTTTCGGCGCTTTCGGCCAGGCCGACGCTCCGGCCGATCAGTTTGGCAATGAACATCCTGCGGCATTGACAGGCAATGAACCTGCCGAAGAAATTGATGAGGTCGATGAAGAATACGACGAATTAGGCGATGATGATTCAGATGAATTAGCATCGACACAACAGGATTCGGCATCGGGCAAAGCTGACTTATCGAAGCGCAAGCGGTTCGTTATCGGAGTGTTGGTAGGGCTAATAGCCGTATTGGGCATCGTCGGTCTCCTCTGGAAAATGACGATCTCGACTAATGGTTTTAAGGCTCCAGTACCTACCGAGCCAATCGACGTAGCCGAACGGGAAAGCAACCGGAAAAACCAGCCCACCGATTACGCCGATGAAGAACAGATGCGGACGATGAACTACGATGGTGTAAACAATATATATGGCCTCGCTCTCAAACAACAGCAAGCCAATCGGATGTCGAAAGATTCGGTTCATCAGAATCCATCCGTTCAGCGTGAGTTGAACCGCTCTCAGCAATTAACGCGGCAGTCAGGCAATCGGCGAAACACATCGGGTAGTTCTTACGGTGCTGCGCCAAAGCGTCGCTACCAAACCGATTCGTATGGCTCTGACTACTCGGGCCGTTCATCGGCTTATGGCGATCCGTATCATGCCAACCCTACGCGGGAGGACTTGCTACTACGGGCGGGCTTCAACACCGTAAAGGCAGAAGGTAATAACAACAACTCATATGCCGGGCAGCAGACATTGCCGCCCCCGTCGCTGGCCACCGTTGAGTTAGAGGATAACGAGCCGATACCGGGCGTGGTCAGTGGAGACCAAACCATCATGAATGGAACGCGGGTAATGTTCCGAACGCTGGCCGATGCCAAAATCCGTGACCGCTTCGCTCCTAAAGGCTCAATTTTGGTGGGTTTCGCGCAGGTCGGCAGCAACCGGGCCATATTCAACATCACCACCCTACGACTCAGTACGGGTGAAGCCGTACCGGTGCGGCTGCGGGCGTTAGACCCGGATATGAACGAGGGATTAGCCCTACAATCAGATAAACCCTCTCGGCAGCAAGTCGATCAGGCTACCGGTAGTGCCATGAGTCAGGCAGCGAGTCAAGCCGCCTGGTCTGCGGGCTACTCGATCAATCAGGCAACCCGTGTACCAGTGGCCGGCAATGCACTGGCATCGCTTGGCGCGGGTCTGGCTTCGGCGGCAACGACGGGCCGACGAAGGGAGGTGCGTCAGAAACTGAATTTACAGGATGGTTTTAAAGTGTTTTTTGTCCCAGTCAAATGAAAAAGACAATTCTTCTAACCCTGCTGGCCATTCTGCTGATCGTGCCGGTGCCGGGCAATAGCCAGGTCGAAACCATCATCAATCTGGGGCTATCACTGCTGGGTCTCAAAGGCGGTAAAGACCCTTATGCCAAAGCGCGTTTACTGGAATTGAAAAAGATTCTGGACAAGAACAAAAAGCAACTCGGCAAACTGGCTCGGATTGATGAAAGCAGCCAGGGCACCGAACTCTACACACAGGCACAGTTGGAGATTGCCCGGAGTGTCGAAGACCTGATGCGCTCGGTATCGGAACTGAAAGCAATCCGGTCGCGAGACGGGCAAATCAAATTCAACGACCTGGTTGTCTTCAACCAGATTCAGCAGGAAGTGAATCAGTATCTGAGCGGCTACGTACCCGCCCTGTTTCTGCAACAGTTGGAAAAGCAGATCGCCGACGGTGCAGCCCGTAACTATCCGTTAGCTCAGGACAACGGCGGTCAGATTTACGATATGTTCTTCGGTAAGTCGGGCCTCGATGCCCGGCAACCCGCCAACCTGACCGACCTCGGCACGGCGCGGGGTGAGGAAGCCCAACACCTGCTGCAATTCCAGACGGCCGCGCAGAAAAAGAAAATCGTCCAATCGTTACTGTATTACAAACTGGCCGACGAACTCTACGCGCAATCGGTTACGTTGAATAACGCCCTGAACGATGAGCAGAACGGCACAGCCATCGACATCGCCCGCCGACTACGGCAAACGGTGTTACAGCGTATGACCGAATCCAGCATTCAGCAGTTGATCGCCGACCCGCCCAACATCGGCTCCGGCTTTGATCTGATGTCACTCGGTGATCTGAGCAGTTTCCCCGCTGAAATGCAGAGTCAGCTTCAGAGCATGATCGAACAGGTGAACAACGACGCGCAAAGTTTCCTGTCAAGCATGGACGGTGCGTTTCAAAGTACACCGATGTTCAACCCAAACTCACCTGATATGGGCTATTTCGCCGATCAGGCTGCCCCTCGCGGTCTGCGCCTGAGTACTGGAGAACGGGCATCGCTGCAAAAATCCGCGATGGACATGGCCTCGCAATCGGTCGAATACCGGCAGAAGGGCGATAAACTGATGGAAGAAGCATTAGAGAAAACACCGCTACAACAGGTGCTGGAGATGAAACGAGCACGCTCATATATGCAGGAATCGTACCGGTACTTAGACCTCTCGCTGTAAGATGAAAGACAATAACAACGATCAGTTTCCGCCTGTCAGCCCAAATGGAACCGGACCAACGAACCGGACAAAACGGAACGGCTCGACGCGCCCGGCTGAGGGGACAACGCAAGAAGCAGAGCGTCCGAAACAATCACGACCGACCGGGAACACCAACCAACGTAGCACCGACGAACGCACTCGACCGGCTGCAATACCTGAACAGAAAGAGGACCTGAAACCAGCTCAGATTCTATCTGCAAAGGTTTCGGCTTATATCGCCAAATATCCATTCCAGACCATCGGTGGGCTGCTGGCGGTGCTGCTGGTCGTCGTGCTGTTCAAGACATTTTACCAGGGCAAGAATTGGAAAGCAAAGCGCATGGCTGAGGAAGCCTTCTTCGTGGCCAACCAGTACGCCCGGAACAACGGCACTAACCTCCACCCTTATCTTTCTCGGGCGTTCCGTAAAGAAGTTCGTCAGTTGCCGGGCCTGCTGCCCCTCTCGATGCAAACCGCCACATACGGTGGCACCATTACCGGTGCCGAATCAGTGGGCCTGCGCGAAGTCACCCCCGATTCAGTCGTCATTGAGGTAGCCTTGCGCTACGAGAATGGAAGGGAAGAAAAACGCTATCAGCCGCTGGTGTACGAGAAAGAGCAATGGCGATTAGGGTTGACTTATTCGAGGTAAAAAATGGCCGACAAACTAATTTGTCGGCTATTTTTGTATAATTATCAGATGTTTAGTGATCAATTGCTAATCGTCCAACCTTCTGATCAACTTTCGTAGACTCTAACAAAACACCCATTGGCTGTTACAACTTTACAGACTGCTGAATTTATTAGAATTTTCAGCCTAAGAGGACAAAATATAGCTTGGTTTACTGGGGCAGGGGCTTCCGTTGCAGCAGGTCTTCCTTCTGCTTATGATATGACTTGGGACTTCAAACGAAGCATATTCTGCACAGAGCAAAACACACCCATTTCTCAGTACAGTAATTTAACTCCTGGTATAAAAAGCAAAATTCAGAGTTACTTTAATAGTCAACGAACAAGTAATAACCCCAATGATCCACCCTTAGAGGATAGTTTGGATGAGTACTCCTATTATTTTCAGCGGGCATATCCTGATATCGCACTTCGGAGCGAATACATTGAGCGAAAGTTAGCAAATGCCAAGCCCACTTATGGCTATAAGGTGATGGCTGTTTTAATGAGAATGTCAATGTTACGGTTTGTATTAACCACAAATTTTGACCGTTTAATTGAAGACGCTGCGGCTCTCGCCTACGAAAGTACTTCAAAATTACATGTTGCCTCGATTGACAATAACTACCAAGGATTGCCATATATACAAGGTCAGAGGACACCGGCTTTATTAAAACTTCACGGGGATTTTCATTCACTTTTCATGAAAAATACCGTAGAAGAATTACAACAACAAGATGAGAAGCTTCGATTAGCCTTTAAAAATACCTGTGAGAATTATGGATTTGCTTTCATAGGATATAGTGGCCGAGACAATTCCATTATGGAGGTACTTGAAGAAGCTTTAAAAACGACATCTCCCTTTCCCGCTGGTATATTCTGGTTTGTCAGAACTGGAAACAAAGTAATCGAAAGAGTAGCCTCATTTCTGGAAGCAGCTTCAACAAAAGGTGTATCAACGTATTTAGTTGAGATCGAATCATTTGAGGAGTGTTTCTCCTCTATTATTAAATTTTTACAAAACGTACCTGAGGACTCTAAAAAACTTTTAGAGAACAGTAATCGAAGATTAATACATCAGCCTATAGCCAATAAAGGCAAACATAACCCTATCCTCCGGCTGAACGCTCTTGAAATAAAAGATTACCCAAGTATTGCGCGACTTATTGAATGCGAATGTGGTAACACTAAAGAAATCCTGGAAGCCGTCAAGCAAGCAAAAGCCAACATATTGTGCATCCGAAAACAGCAGGGGGTTGTAGGATTTGGAGATGATAGGGAGTTCGACAGAGTTTTTCCTAAAAACCGCAAAAGCATTTATCCAATTGAAGAAAAACATTTTTCTTTTGATGATTCATCCATTAAGAATTTGGTAACCGAGGCTCTTCTTAATGCGCTAACAAGGAATCGTCCGCTACGATGGATAAGGAAGCGAAGCAACTATTACATTGTATTAGACCCACGTCAACTGAAACACAAAGAGTTAGATTCGCTGAATAATCTTACTTATAGCTCATATAATAAACCCGTCAAGCATGCCACTAATGGTTATATACCTGACACCCGGTTACAATGGGTAGATGCTTTACATATAACAATTACTCGAAAACAGAAATCTATCTACTTAGTACTTGAACCTACAATCCGGGTAGCAAGAGTTTTAGATACTGAACTCCGGTTTAAAAGTGCAGCTTTTGTTAAAGAAGCAATGGCAAAACGGCTGAATGGCCCTTACAACTTAATTCTTCAAGCTTGGATCGAAATTCTATTTGGGAGTAAAACCATTCAAGAAAAATCGTTTTATTCTTTTGGCGAACTATCCGGCATTGACGCTTCATTTACAATCAGTAACGTAACATCGTTCAGCCGTTATCTATGAGAGAGTTTTCAGGCAACAGTAGAATCACAGAGCCTAAACTTCTATTTAGTGCTCAAAACCCAGGAGCCGTCAGTATTCATCCTTTGGAAGGGTTATTAAGTTTCGGGCCATTCAGCCAAAACTTGGGCGGTCATGAATTTTTGGAGACGATACGTATAGCAGCTATTTATCCCGAAGGTTGTTATCAGACTATCAGAAACTTAATCTCAGAGTTAAATAATAACCACCAACCGGTTGAGCGAAAAGGTTACCTGAAACAGTATCCTGGCTTCAAATCTGTTTTTAAAAAGTCTTTAGATCTGTTGGATGAACAAAACTGTCTCAGCTTACCCGTTAACCTTATAAAAAACGTACCCCTTCCACATATCGTTTTAAGCCAAGAATTAGTAAAGGCGATCCGTCAAATGAGTAAGTTCATACTTGAATTTGATGTGCTTTACATATACCTCCCAGAGTTGTGGAATTCTGGCTTTCAAAATTCGGAAGAAGGTTTTGACTTGCATGATTACTTGAAAGCCATTACAGCCAGTTTTCGGATTCCCACTCAGATAATACGTGAAAACAGCGCGATAAAGTACAGGTGCCGGTGTAGTGTTGCTTGGCGTTTGTCCATCGCTACCTATGTAAAATCAGGTGGAATACCTTGGCGATTAAATACTTACGACGAAGATACCGCTGTTATCGGCTTAAGTTATGCCATGAGAATGGATGCCGTTACGGATAAACCCCAGTTTTTGACGTGTTGTAGCCAAGTATTCGATTCAGATGGCACTGGATTAGAATTTATAGCGTATCAAGCAGATGAATATTCAACGCAAGGTGAAAATCCTTTTTTAAGCAGGTACGAGATGCGTCGAGTAATGCAGCGTAGTTTAGAACTTTATTTGAGTCGGCATCCGGGTAGGACGCTAAAGCGAATCATTGTTCATAAGACCACCCCATTTAAAGCAGATGAGATTGAAGGCTGTTTTGATGCGTTTCCTAACACTCAAATAGAGTTATTACAGATTAAACAGAGTACACCTTGGAGAGCGATTAAGTTAGATTATCCAAAACAAGTCTCAAATTACCCTGTCAATCGAGGAACTTTCCTCCAAGTTGAGCCGAACGAAATTCTTCTGTGGACACAGGGGCTTATTCAATCAGATAACTGGAGTTTTTATAAAGAAGCTAAAGGTATTCCCAGCCCATTACATATCGTCCAGTTTGCAGGCTCTGACAGTTGGTATGAACACTGTAATATTATTATGGGCTTAACTAAAATGAACTGGAACCACGATGCGATCTATGATCGCCTACCAGTAACATTGGGGTATGCAACTACATTAGCCAGTACACTAAAAAGTCTACCTAAGCTGGGAAATCGCCCTTATGAATTCAAGTTTTTCATGTAAGACCTATCTCACTGATTCAAAGTATTTATATCCGTTAACGGAACCTCCTTCCGCACCCTCACCCGAACAGGCACCAGCGCAGCCGGGTCCTGATTGTTGGTGCCCACTAAGCGGTAATCTTGCTTCTGCTTCGCTCCTGACTTGTCGATTAGGCCCACCTCGATAGTGACGTTCTGCGCTTTGCGGGCCGACAAATAGCCCTCCAGTACCCGGTCGGCGGGTACGTTGGCGTAGATGGTCGTGTCGTACTCGTTCGTGAAATAGACTGTCCGGTTCGTCAGGGTGCGGGTGCTGCCATCCTCGGCACGGTAGGTCAGCGTATCGAAGCCAATTTCGTTGCGGGGCTGGCGCGGATCAGTAGGCCGAAAGACACGGAATGAGTAGTAGGCCCGCGTCGTCGGGAAATCGGGCGTGGGACCGTCCTGGTTGCATCCAGCCACAGCTAATGTAATTGAGCTGGCCACGATCAGGCCAGTCAATCTATGATGTTTCAAAGTATCCTCGTTGTTTAAGTCCAAAAAAGCAGCGAACTGTAGCCAGCATATCGGCTGAAGCGTCGTGCATTCCTTTCATTTTTTTGCCCGTCAGCAACTGGTACAGTTCGTCTAACCGTACTGGCTCCCGGTTGGGCGTTACCTTCGCACTGGCATCCATCGTGCAGAGCACCGGCCTGGTGGGGAACTCTCCTACCCGACCCGGACTATCCAGTCCGGGTTGCAATCGTTCAGCCCGTATAAACTCGGCTCCAATTACGCCGTAGTCCAAATCTATATTGTGTCCTACCCAGGCATCGGCTCGTTCCATAGCCGGGCGTAGCTGATTCAGCACGTCGGTCAATGGCTGCCCTTTCGTTTCGGCCTGCTCCGGCGTTATGCGGTGAATCTGCTGCGCTACTTTATTCCAGCGGTAGCCATCAGGTTTCACCAACGCATAGTGCCGGCATAGTTCCTTACCATCCTCCTCATACAATCCCCAGGCTACGGAAATAAGCCGGGGCCAGTTGGTCAGGTCAGTTACAGGTAGGTGATACGACTGCGGCAGGCCGTTGGTTTCGGTGTCGATGATTAAGTAGGTCATAGCGGATTATCCTCTCTTTCTTAACAAAAAATCGAGCAAAATCCGTCCACCAAACCACAATAGCACGAGCAGTAAAAATCCTAACAGATAAGGCATTGCGGCCTTCTCAATGCGTTCTGCTACGTTCATTTGCAGGAGAATCGACAGGTTCATCATCGCTTCATTCCGGTTGGAGTATTATGGCCGTTCGACAAAACAGGCATATCGAATTTGGGCATCATCTTCGGGCTTTCGGCGGGTTGGTTCTGCGCCACCTGCTGTTTGGCTTCGCCGGGCAGGGCGGGTAGTGTCAGTTTTTCATTCCGTTGTACGTCCTCCGTGAAGTCCTTATGGACGGGTAGCTTTATGGCAATCACCTCGTTCAAGCCTTTGGCCGCTACTAATTCGTTTTGTGTCCGGATCAGGTTCTGTCGGGTATTGGGCATCGAAACTTCAAACTCGGTACGGTTCCCCTGCCACCCCTTTACGCTGATGCGGGCCTCCGGCTCATCGTCTGGAGTATTTTTGTTGAGGGCCGTCGAAAACCGCTCGGTAAGTTGCTGCACCTGCTGTTTACCCGTCGCCTGATCGGGGTAGCTGACTGACACCGTTAACCGTAACTGGCTCGGTGTCGGCATGGACAATTGCGCCTGAATATTGTTGCTCTCTTCAACACCCGGATACCGCAACCGGCCAACGAGGTTGATGTTGTTGCGAAAACCGCCGTTATCGTTGTCGTTGGCCATCACAATCTGTTTGGGCTGGTAACGGTCGATTAGCTTCTGCACTGTATCGGGTGCGCCCGTTGACAGTTGACCTGCTGTACCAATGTACAACCTTTTTTCCCCTTCTACCGATGGTTTTAGCTGGTGAAAGCTCATTGCGTCAATAGGGTTTTCAGCGATGACCATCCGGTCCGCGCGGCCACCGGGTTCGATGACCTTCGGATTAGAAATCCAGATACCGTCACCGCGCGGCCCTTCAACCATTTTCAACCCATCGTTCCGCACGATGATGGCCACCGTTCCCTGCTCATTCTTGATTGGGAATACAGTATTAGTGTACTGCTTGCCCCGGCTGCGGTCGAAGTATGATCGGTTGAATACTGCGTTCTCAAACTCCGGTGCGTTAACCGTCGCCGGTGACAGCCCCCGTCCTCTCAGGTATGTGTCGTCAGTTAGCGGCTTCAGGTCGAAACTACGCACAACGGCCTGTTCGCGGGTAGGTGCCGGTTGATCGGCAGGCGGTGGGGTGGACGGTTGACCGCTGCCACGCGCCGGGCGTTGCTGCTGAGGCATCTCGCCCAAGTAACGTTGCAGGGTTTCGATGGTGTCTTTCCACTCTCCTGTACCGCGCCGATGCTGAAACTGCACGACCGACCCTTTATCATAGCCATCATTGGGGTTAAAATAGAGATCCACTCCACCCCGCTGATTTTTGTTGACCACAATCCGCTCACGTCCACCAGCGTCGTCTTTATACAGAGATACTGAATTGCCCCCACTACGTTGCCGGTCTTTGATATAGCCCTGATCCATTGCGTATTCGACTAAGTTGATACGCTGCTTAAACTCCTCAAAGTCAACCTTGCGCGGTTCATAAGTTGTCTGGTCTGTCTTCGACCGCTCTGGCTGACGAGCGATTCCCAATACACGCTCCTCTATATACGCAATGTCCTGTAAGTCTTTCGGTCGCCCGGCAGCTTTCTTACTGGCAACCAGATCGTGGGGCGAAACAACCGTGTAGTCGGTGCCGTCTTTAGTGCGGGCCGGAACACGGTTTGGGTGATGGTCGGGAAACTGACCCAGACCCGGTACGTCCTTGTGAATGTCGATCCGATACGGGTTTCGCCCGAAATACACAATTTTATCATCGGTAAAATCGCGGGGGTGCATATTGGCCCCCAAGAACTCTTTAACCGACGATACCATCTTATTGGCGTTGTCAGCCGATGGATTTATCCAAACATCAATGTCATCGGCCTTGCGGGTACTACCGTAGGATTGGACTGCTTTTCCCCCGATGACAACATACTCCACTTGGTGCCTATTGAGCACCTGCAAAAACTCCTCCTGATCGCGGGTCATTGATTAATTCGGTGCTGTTGCTAATTGCCTTCTTCTCTCTCCTCTTCTTCCTTCATAATGGCAAAATCTTCGCGGCTCAACTTGCCTATAATCCACGGCTCTTCAGCAGGTTTCTCGGCGAAGCCGTACCGCTCAATGGTTTCCTCCCGAATGGCATCGAAGTCCACTACAAGGGCTTCGGGCGTTACCGTGACGTGCGGTCCTAACTTATCTCCTTGTATATTCTCCATAAAGTCGATTGATTTAAAACCCAAAATTACACCTAAATAGAGACATTTTTAGGTTTTAGCTAATGGTTTTTTCAACAGAAAGCAGGTTGGCGACTGCAACATCATCAAGACCTAAAATCGTCGCGCAATCCAGCACAATGCTATCCATGTTCAACTGTAAATCGTGCTGCCCGGAGAAATTGGGTAGGTTTTTGATAGGCTGCTCATCTGGTTCGAGTGCGATCCGTCCCCAAAAACGGCCCTGCTTCGACTCGACGGTGAAGCCGATAAATTCGCCTTTGTCAAATTCATGCAAGTCTTCGGGGTTGACAATCGGGCGTTCTTGTTTGCGGTAACTGATGGTGCTGCGGCCCCGTTGCGGCTGGTGTCGCCCGTCGAACAGGCTGCCGAGGTCAAACGCAGGGCTATTGTCACGGGATTCTTCCGGCGTGATAACCTCATGTTTGCCGATCAACTGACTGACGTATTTGGCGGTTTCTGCGCTCGACACAGCTCCATAGAACTGGTTGCTGAGGGTTCCCAAAATCATCTGGCTTTCCTTCTCGCCGTAGTACTTGCGAACCTGCGATAAATCCTGACACATATATACCGTCGCAATCTGCGAACTACGGCCCGTAGCGGGGATCTGCTCGAAGTTGGGTATGTAGATGGTAGGGGCCTCGTCCAGCAACAGAATAGAATGGTGCTTGCCCTGCCGGTTCATGCGCTTCAGGGCGACCGTACTGTATAGCCCCAATAATGGCCGTAGTGAATCCATCACTTCGCGGTCGCCACCCAAACACAGGAAAATTGGCTTATCGGGGTTGTTGAGGTCCATGCTGAATCCCTCGTCAGTAGCCGACATGACCCAGAACACTTCGGGCGTGGCCAGCTTTGCCAGTGTGTTCTGCAACGTACCTACAACTCCTGATAGCTGATCGGCGGACTTGTTACCGATAGCTGTAATAACACTCATTACATAGCTCAAACATTCTGAGTCGCTTCCGAGAAGAGTCATCAGTTTGTCATAGGGCATTTTTGTGATTAGCGTTACCACATGCGGTAAAGTACATTGGGCCGGATGGTGCTTTCGTAAGTACCAAATCAGACCCGTTAAGACCGCCGTGCAGGAACGCGACCAAAAGTCTTGCTTCTCTATGATTTCTTGTTGCAGATTTTTGAGCAATGCGAGAGCGTATTCTTCTGCGTAGGTGATAGTCGGCAAGTTATCCGGCGCAATCGGGTTGAGCCGGTGCGTCCGGTTCATATCCTGAAAATTGAGGATACAGAAGCGCGTCGTTGCAGTAGGGTTCAGCTTGCGGTAGTGGTAGGCATACTTTGTCAGCTCAGGAAACTTGACATCGTAAAGGATACCGCAATAGTTCTGCGCGAGGGCCTGCCGGATAAACGGCTTGGCCAACGACTCCGATTTCCCGGAACCGGGACCACCCGTAATGAACACTCCCCGAAATGGGTTAGGTATTTTGATCCAGCCGCCCGACATCGTGCGAAACTGGAACCCTTTTTTTGATACACCGGCTTTCCGGTCTTCAGTAATCGGTCGCTTGGGCTGTGGGCGCAATAGCCAGAACCCGACACCGATGCCAAACAGGGTGCTTACCCCCGCCCCTACCGGCACAATGTAAGCGAATTGGTACGGAAACCGGTGTGCCATACCCAACAGGGCTACACCGACAAGGTAGCCTAACAGTGCCACGAGCTGTACTTTCATCGACGGGCGTTTGTCCTTTCGTAATTCTCGGTAGCTTTTAGTGTCGTCGGGTAAGGCGAAGGCCATCGGGATCACCAAGGCAAACAGCATCCGAAAGAGCCAACCGCCTTTCATGTATAGATTCAACAATTTGGTGTACCAGGCTGCATCACTCGGCGCAACGTGCAAGAGTAAAAAGTATTCCCCTCCTATCAGCAGGGCGACGAGGGAGACCAATAATAGTACGGCGTTACGGTTCTGGTTCATCGAATCATTTGTTGGGTCAAGCGTATCAGTGTAGGTAGCACTTGGCAAAACGAGACTTTATCGCCGACGTTTCAATCGCCGACGGTAATCGTCGTCCTGAGTGCGGGCGTGTTCCCCTGTTTCCGGTACACCCTCGAATCGGAGCGCACTGATCAGCGGGCTTAGGTCGGTACGGCTTGGTTTAACTTCCTGTTTGTTGGTTGATTTCGTTAGTTCTGTTTTGGCTGAATTACTGGCCAACGGCTTCGGTTCGGCTGAAGCAGTGTTAACCCGTCTGGTTTTTTCTTCAACTGGGGCAATTAGTTTTGTCGATACTGACTGACGGTTCGTAGCTCGTTCAGATTGAGTTCCAATGGTTGGGATATACGATTGAATAGCCTGTCTATCTCCTGCCTGATGCCGGGCGTTTTTTGATTTCGGCTCAGTCGCTGAATTCAGCCGGTCATATGCCTGGTTAGCCGTAAAGATGCTCCCCTGCTTTATCCCCCGCTCTACCTGACTCATGCCTTTCCAGAAATCAGTTGAATACGCATGGTGTCGGCCAATGGCCATCATTCGTTCGCGGTCAAGAGACAAGCCCGCTCGATCCAGCCGGGCGATCTGCTTTTCTAACCGCTCCTGATGTTGTTTCTCTGTTACCGTTGTCTTGTAGCCAAACGTTTGCTCAAAGTCCCTGTGATTCTTTTGAAGCCAGGCTTTGTAATTAAACTGGCTACTGCCGGCATCAGGATGTAGTGATCTGCTCATGGTTTTATCCCGCGCCGATACGATGACATGAATGTGCGTTTGCTCCCCCTCCTTTCGCTGCCGGGATTGCGCTTGCCCTGTCTGTACGGCATCGTCCAACCCTGAATAATGGCGGCTCCTATGAATAGTCGCGTACCAGACAAGGTTGTCACTCGTCAACGGCTCTCTACGCTTCCGGGTAAAGTTGGCCGCGTAGTTTTCCATCACCTGACGGGTGTACACCTGCAACTTGTCGGGATCATCGTTCAGATGCCTTATCTCATCCTGGCTTGGCGAAATGACTAAGGAATGAAACAGGGGTTTGCCTTTCTGCACTCCTTTTACGTTTGCGTCGATGCGTTCCTGAACTTCCTCGGCTCGGATACCCTCGCGTTGCTGGTCGAAAAAGATAGCCTTATCCGACTGCTTTTCTTCCCGCGTTTCGTGTTCGAGATAGTTGACTAAAAAATGGGACGAGCCAGCATTTGAGTAGATGCCTCCCTTACTGGCTGGCAGTACACGAATCACCATGCAATTAGTATATCATTTTACTGTGATACCAATATTTTAATAATTCAACAGTACAGTATCATAGTGTATCAATATTTCTGCATCAATTCGTCGTACCGCTCCTGATACCGTTTAGCCGCCCACGTCTGGATTTCGGCTAAATCGTCGGGGGCATCGCGGTACTGATGAAACAGAAGATTCAGCACCAAATCACTCGTCAGGTAACTGAACAAACTCATCTCTTTGATAAATTTTAGATCGGTCGGTGGCTCTGCTGCACCGGGCAATTCCGACTGCTCCAAGCGAGCATCTACTTTTTCAAGATGCTGCCTGACCGGTTCCATGTACCACTTTTCGTGGCTTTGCAGATACGTAATGAT
Organism: Fibrisoma montanum; assembly: GCF_003583365.1. Lineage (GTDB taxonomy): Bacteria > Bacteroidota > Bacteroidia > Cytophagales > Spirosomataceae > Fibrisoma > Fibrisoma montanum. The sequence goes on along the minus strand of NZ_QXED01000018.1, from coordinate 68,110 downwards.
CCGGTCGGTGGTGCGGACGACGGTTTCCTTCAACGGGTTCTTGTCGTCCTCCCGGCTGGGGTCGTATCCTAACTCGATGTAATGGTCAACGGCCTTGCTTAGATACTCGTTGAGCGTAATTTTTTGAGGTTTGCCTGGCCCTTTTTTTCGGGCCAACTTCTGGTTTAATTTCTTGACCTGATCGCGGGCGCGTTGAGCCACTTCCGCGTCAATCTTCACAGTTTCTCGCTCCATCTAAAAATCAGGCACTTACGGTGTAAAGTGTACAACTTCGATAAGATAACTAACTGTATGACAGCAGCTTAATATATTATCTGTACACTATTTTAAAATATTGAGTCGTCTATTGATTTGGCAATCAATGGGTTATGAGTTTCTATCTTGCTATCGACAAAAAAGCAAAATAGCTACTGCTCCTATTGACTCAATAGGCTAACGAAATTACATGAATTTGATGATTTACTGAAACGGGTAGCGCGTGAAAGTAAACACCCGTGTTTAGTCGATGCAATACGCTATTGACTCCATGAACTGCCCAACTAACTCCAGGTCTTCTATCCGCCAGGTATCCGGGTGGTCTCGTCGTCGGGCCAAATCCCGGTAATGTTGCAGATTTAGTAGTCGGCGGTATTGAACTAACGGTACGTGTGAATCCTGTAGGCAGTTATAAATGTTATCCCGCACCTCAATGAATTCTCTGTACTGTGTCATTTCCTCTTGGGTACCGAATCGCTCAAGAAGTAAGCGAACATCCTGATACGAAAACCTCCGCTCACCCCGCCGTTTTGTGTAGTAGTTGGTTAGGCTCAATCCTAAATAAGCGGCTATTTCTGGGTGTTCCAAATCCTGTTTCAAATAGCCATCAACCCGCTTCAATAAACCCTGATAGGTTCTGACAATATCAATTAATTTACGCTTGACGGGGGAAACAGCCGTTAGCATGAACAGCAAAGATTAGTGATTTGGAACTGTAAAGAACAGACAAAATCACGTAAACCCTTTGTTTAAATCGTTTAAACGGTATTTTTCTTGTTATAACGTTACCTAAACGGAGTAAAATGATTAAAAAATATAATAGTATGCTAAGATAGTATGATAACAATATTATACTATCTTAGCATAAAACGGCTACGTCTCCTCAGTTTCTTCAGCAATCTGAATCATTTTTTTAAAGTCGTCCGGGGGTATATGCGTCCAATCGGGATGCCGAAAAGCCTTGCCATCGGCAAAGTCGAACCTAACCAAATCAGTCGTCTGATCTGGCCGACCGGGACGGTATTGCTCGATAAAAATCATCCGTTGCGGATTGATTCCGTATTGCCTGACCACCTCGTTAGCAATCTCGGCACAGGCGTTCGTAACGCTCATGCCTTTGTCGATGTCTGTTGCGATCACAATGCCCGATTGCCGATAAATGGTAATCTGGCATTCGCTCGGATACCGATTTGGGGCAATGAATTTCATGTTGTACTGTTCCATTGTTCTAAAAATTTGTCCTACTGCCCACCTCTGAAAAGGCAGGCAGTAGGGGAGAGGTTTAGGCTTCGTATTGCGGGTTGAGGTTCTGAATGTAGTTAGCGGCCTTCTGTGCTTTCTGGGCGGCTTCAAAGAAAAACCGTTTGTCTCCCCGTAGCTTGTTCAGCCAGCCACTAATATAGGCACTACTGTTGTCGATGGTAATGGCACTGATGCCGGTAACGCCACAGAGGTAAGCCGCGCCTAACTCGGCGGTTAACTCTTCTTTGCTGTACGTCTGCGAACCGAATGAAGCCATTTCGGAAATCTCGGCCCGGTTTAATCGGCTGCTGTGGCCGGTTGCGTGTACCAGTTCATGAAATAGGACACTGTAATAATCCTCTGCTTTCTTGAAGTTCTGCGCGGGGGCCATGTTCACCACATCTAAAAACGGCGTGTAGTAGCACCGCGCCGGGTCATTACTCACCACATGGGGGCAGTTTGGCATCTGGTCAACAATTCGCTGACACGCATCAATGACAACCGGCTCCGGCTTCTGTTCCGGGTCTTTAATCTCTACGGGTAGCGTGGTATCCTCAATATTGAACACTCGGTAGTACCGTAGTACCAATTTATCCTCTTCCTTGCCCTTTTCCCCTTTCACCCTGATTGGTTTCCAGAAAACAATGGGTAAACTGGCTGCCCCTGTTTTTACCATGCCGCCCAACTCCTTTACTTGATTGAAGGTCAGAAACATCGGTGTACGGTAGGGGGTAAGAGCCAATAGGAAAGCGTTAACGCCGGTATAAGGGCGTTTCGTTGCGTAGTTGTGGGGTACGGTGTATTGCTGTCCTTCTACAATAGCCACTTTCCACGGCTTGCGCCAGGGCAAAACGCCTTTCTCTAATTGCTTAACTACCTGTTCATTGATGAATTCATAAATGTCAAATTTGGCTTCTTTCTGTGCGCTCATAATGCTGTTGTTTCTGCGTTGACTACAGGACTAATTTACGCATTATATCATTATAATAATATATTGAAATAGCAGTATAACGATAAAGCTGGTCTTTTTCTTCCCTTCAATTCTATAACAAAAACGAACATCCGCGCGGGGCCTTTTCGGCCTGGCGCGTCCTATTTCTCGCCGTGGCCCCTTTCCGGGGCGACGGTACACTTCACACCGTCCGCAAAATTTTATGATACTGGTATACCAGTTTACCAGTTAACTGGTATATTTAAACTTAAATACGACCGTTTAGAACCCTAATGCTTCCAGCCACAAACCAGCCAGGCGATTACATCGAGCTACTTGAAAAGCTGAAAAGCGAGATTCGTACAACCCAACTACGGGCAACTATAGCAGCCAACGCCGAATTTCTGGGCCTGTACTGGGCATAACCAAACAAAAAGGGCAAATTTTTCACTTGTACCTAAAAAACAAGAATCGACTACTTAATTAGCTTGGACGCGTTGTCTTTAAATAGTTTATACAAACGAGCGTAATTTGAGAATAAGTAAGTAGATGGTTACTTGCTTAAGAAAGCGTAATCTCGTCTTTTGTTCACATGTATACGAGCGTATACATGTGAACAAAAGACTGTTCCTTTCCGGCTATCGTTCGTATCTTTGCGCCTTGAAATTGTGGCGGATTATATGGGCAATATATGTGCTGGTGCTTTCAGGGCTACCCTGCGAAGCTTTTTGCTCCGATGAGCCCACCACTGAACAAACTTTACCCGCAGACGATCATCGCCATGATGCCGGTTGTTCGCCCTTCTGCCTCTGTGCTACCTGTCCAGGCTGCACCCTGCCGCAAGCTCCGCAATTAATCGGTGCAATCATGGCCGTTTCACCCTTCATTCTGGCAGTGCTGACTTCTTACCAGGCTCCGCATACGCTCGATGTACCGGGGCGGATCTGGCAACCTCCCCGTTTGGGTTAGCTCTCTTTTTGTTCGTTCTGGTCGGCCTCTGACTGGCCGGGCGACTATTGCTAACTAAAAAACATCTCTTTCATGAAATCGCTCATTGTGTCACTCTGGTTGACACTCTCCACAATACCCATAGCCTGGGGGCAAAGCTCCCTGCGCGTTTTGATTCAGGATGCCGAAACCCACAAACCCTTGATCGGGGCAACCGCCCTGCTAAATCCTGGCCGGATCGGGGCCGCTGCGGATACCTCCGGGCGGCTGGTGCTGGCCGTCCCAACAGCGGGGCGCTATGCGCTCACCTGTTCCTTTGTCGGCTATGAAAGCCAAACCGATAGCCTGACGCTTCCCGGTAATGATTCCCTGGTCGTGAAACTCCGGCAAGTCGAAGGGGAAGAACTCGAAGAAGTGGTGGTGACTTCGACGCGCAGCAATCGCAGCATTAATGACATTCCCACCCGGATCGAAGCCATTACCGGCGAAGAACTGGAAGAAAAGGCTAATATGCGACCGGGTGACATTCGGATGCAGCTCAACGAAAGCACTGGCATTCAGGTACAGCAAACTTCGCCCGTATCAGCGAACGCGAACATTCGCATTCAGGGCTTGGATGGGCGGTACACCCAGATTTTACAGGATGGTTTGCCACTCTATTCTGGCTTTGCCGCTGGCTTGAGCATTTTACAAATTCCTCCGCTAAATCTGCGGCAGGTCGAAGTCATCAAAGGCTCGGCATCGACGCTCTACGGGGGCGGGGCCATTGCGGGCCTGGTCAACCTGATTACCAAACGACCAACCGCCGAACGGGAGCTTAGTTTTATGCTCAATGGCACCACGGCGCGGGGCCTCGACCTGAGCGGTTTTTGGGGTCAGAAGTGGGAAAAGATTGGCGTAACCATGTTCACGGCCCGCAACACCCAACGCGAGTACGATCCCGGCAAAACCGGATTTTCCGCTTTGCCTAACTACGAGCGCTATACGGTCAATCCCCGGCTTTACGTCTACCTCAATCCTACGGCTACGCTGACGGTGGGGGCAATGGGTAATTGGGAAAACCGCATCGGCGGAGATATGCAAGTGCTTGATGGCCGAACCGATAACACCCATCAATATTTCGAGCGTAACCGTTCGGATCGGCTGGCCTCACAGCTCCAATTCGATAAGCGTTTTGAGCGTTCTATTCTGACGCTAAAAAACAGCGTGAGTTACTTCAACCGGGTTATTTCGCAACCCGATTATCGCTTTGCCGGTCACCAGGTGGCCAGCTTCACGGAAGCCAGTTACACCCATACCGGTACGCGGGCGGAATGGATCGGAGGGGGCAATCTCTGGACCGAACAGTTTACCGAAGATGGGGCCGGGCAGGGGGCATCCAGCCTGGGACGCAATTACCAATACGTGACGATGGGAGCCTTCGCCCAAAATGATTACACGGTGCGTCCCTGGCTTACATTAGAAACGGGATTGCGGGGAGACTATCATAACCGATTCGGCTTCTTTGCGCTGCCAAGGGTGTCAGCCCTGTTCAAACTGTCCGACCGTTTGACCTCCCGGCTTGGTGGGGGGTTGGGTTATAAAGCACCGACCATCTTTACCGAAGATGCCGAAAGCGTCGCCTTTCGCAACGTACGCCCGATTGATCAAGCTACTGCTCAGGCAGAAACGTCCATTGGGGGTAATTTTGATGTAAATTATCGCACGACCTTGTTCGATATCATCGATGTGTCGATCAATCAGCTTTTCTTTTATACCAAGCTGAATCATGCCCTAGTGCTGGATATTCCGGCCATTATTACACCTGGACCAAGTACGGCCGGGTATCAATTCACCAACGCCAACGGGCCAATCGACAGTCGGGGGCTGGAAACCAATCTGCGCCTGAGCTATGAAGCCTTTAAGCTTTATGCTGGCTATAGTTTGGTGGATACGCGTAGACGTTACAGCGGGGCCGAATTTAATAGTGCCATTCCGCTAACGGCCAAACACCGGGTGAATCTGGTTGCGGTGTACGAATTGGAAGGTAAATTTCGGTTAGGCCTGGAAGCCTACTACATTGGTCCCAAACCGCTTTCGACCGGGGAGACTTCGCGTTCTTACTGGCTGATGGGCCTCATGGGTGAACGCCGATGGAAGCACTTTAGCGTGTTTGTCAACTTTGAAAACATGCTTGATATCCGTCAGGATCGTTACCAGGCTGTCATTCTCCCTCCCCTCAACCGACCTTCCTTCCGGGAGGTATGGGCCCCTTTAGAAGGATTCGTGGCCAATGGTGGGCTTAAATTATTTCTCCATTAAAGCTCAATCTAATCATGGAAGCACTTGTTATGGGCAGTTTGACGCTTAGCCTGCTTCATGCATTGATTCCCAGCCATTGGCTTCCATTTGTAACCATCGGCCAAACGGAACGGTGGAGTCTTCAGCAAACGTTGATCATAACGGCTATTGCGGGACTGGCGCATACCGTCAGCACAACGCTGCTGGGCGTATTGGTAAGTTTGGCGGGATGGCAGTTGGCGGAGAATTACCACGACCTTTCGGAAAAGGCCATTCCTTTGCTCCTGCTCGCGTTGGGTGTATGGTATTTGATGCAACATCTGCGCCATCGTCATGTACATGACCACATCGACGCCGGATTGGTACGCAAGGCACGTTCATTTTCAGCACTGCTTTTGTCGCTGGGGCTAGCCATGTTTCTATCGCCCTGTCTGGAAATTGAAGCCTATTTTCTTAGTGCGGGAGCAAAAGGCTGGGAGGTAGTCTTGTTGGTCGCGCTGATCTATAACGTGGTTACCTTAACGGGGATGCTTCTGATGGTGACCCTAGGACGACGGAGTTTACAACAGATTAACCCACATTGGTTTGAACATAACGAAAACCTGATTACCGGTCTGACGCTTTTTGGGCTGGCAGTACTTAACTTTTTTATTGAATTCTAAACATACTATGGCACACGATCATACCCACGACGAAGACGGTCACAACCATGATGATGTGGAACTGATCGAGAAAGGCACCACGCCCGCAGCCGACGCAGCTCCGACTAAAAAAGGCCCTGAACAAACCTGGCGTACCTACGCCCCGGCTGCTATCAGTCTGGTACTGTTGCTGGGCGGCATTGCGCTGGATTCTGTCAAATTAAGCTGGTTTAAAGATCCTATCCGGCTTATCTGGTACGTGGCGGCCTACCTGCCCGTTGGCTGGCCGGTGCTAAAACGGGCTTGGAGTAGCATTCTGAACGGTGATGTATTTACCGAATTTTTCCTGATGGGCGTGGCCACGCTCGGCGCGTTTGGTATCCGCGAATATCCTGAAGGCGTGGCTGTCATGCTGTTTTATACCATCGGCGAGTTGTTTCAGGATGCCGCCGTACTGCGGGCACGTCGCAGTATCAAAGCCCTGCTGGATGTACGTCCCGACGAGGTGACGGTACTCAAAAACGGGCAGGCGCAAACCGTAAAAGCCGCAACAGTGGCCGTTGGCGATGTGATTCAGATCAAAGCAGGCGAAAAAGTAGGGCTAGATGGCACCATGCGTTCTCCCTCAGGTACGTTCGATACGGCAGCCCTGACGGGGGAAAGCGTGCCCCGCACCATTGAGAAAGGCGAAGCGGTACTGGCAGGTATGATTAACCGGCAGTCATTAGTCGAGATGGATGTGACTACGCCCTATCAGGATTCAAAGCTGTCTCGGATTCTGAAGCTGGTGCAACAGGCCACAGGCCGGAAAGCGCAGACCCAGGAGTTTATTGCCCGCTTCGCCAAAGTCTATACCCCAGCTATCTGTGCACTGGCTTTACTAGTTACCATTGTACCGTATTTCTTCGTCGCCGACTATCAATTCCGCGACTGGTTGTATCGGGGTTTGGTCTTTTTGGTCATCGGTTGTCCGTGTGCGCTGGTGATCTCTATTCCACTGGGTTACTTCGGCGGTATTGGTGCCGGATCAAAGCAGGGTATTCTGTTCAAAGGTTCTGTGTTTCTGGACTTGATGACACAAGTCAAAACCGTCGTCATAGATAAGACGGGTACGCTAACTAAAGGCGTTTTTAAGGTTCAGGAAGTCAAACCCGTTGGCATGGACGCAGCAGAACTGGCCCGGTTAACAGCCGCGCTGGAAAGCAAATCGACCCACCCGGTTGCCACTGCCATCATTGACTATGCTGGAAAAGGGTACGAAACCGCGACCGTTGAAAACGTAGAGGAAATTTCCGGACATGGACTGAAAGGAACCGTCGAAGGGAAAGAGGTATTAGCCGGTAATGCTAAACTACTTCGCAAATTTAATGTATCATTTAATGAAGCCCTCACACAAATTCCGTTTACAATCGTCATGACGGCAATAAATGGAACGTTTGCGGGCTATTTCACAATCGCCGACGAAGTAAAAGCCGATGCCACTGATGCCGTCAAACGCCTGAAAGCCGATGGAATTCGCACTGTGATGCTGTCGGGCGATAAAGCGGCAGTTGTGGAAGCCGTCGCCAAACAGGTAGGCGTAGACGAATGGCACGGCGATTTGTTACCTGAAGACAAGGTTCGTGAGGTCGAGCGGTTAAAAGGTGAACAAGGCACTAACCCAAAAGCAAAGTTAGCTTTTGTCGGTGATGGTGTGAACGACGCGCCGGTGGTCGCGCTGGCCGATGTCGGAATGGCGATGGGCGGACTCGGCTCGGATGCCACCATCGAAACTGCCGACGTGATAATTCAGAACGACGAACCGGCCAAAATCGCCACGGCAGTCGAGATTGGCCGGGCTACCCGCCGGATTGTCTGGCAAAACATCACCTTGTCAATGGTTGTCAAAGCCATTGTGCTCCTGCTAGGCGCTGGTGGGCTAGCAACTATGTGGGAAGCCGTGTTTGCCGATGTGGGTGTAGCCATGTTAGCTATTTTAAACGCTGTACGAATTCAAAACATGAAATTCTAAGCATCAGGTCAAGCATATTCGCCTGCGGCTTTAAGTAGGTATTTGATTTATTGAATGTCCATCGCTTAAAATGCCCGAATTAATGAGTAGATATTTGAATACTTCTTCGTCTCATGCGGGAGCCGATTCATGAACATTTCCTCGTCTCAAGGAGGAGCGTGGCTGTTGCACAACTCTCAAACCGCTGACTTCGATGGCTAATAAGCACAGCTAAAGCCTTGAAAACTTTATCATTAAGTCCATGAAGTCCACTGTTTGAACGGCATTTCCGACTTTTAGTGAGTTGTGCAACAGCCACGAGCCTTTCTTGAGACAAGGTCAATATCCTTTAAAAGAAGTGTTCAACTATAAACGCCCGTTTATAGTTGAACACTTGAGGAATGAGAAAACCCGCTTTCGCGGGTTTTCTCATTCAGGCGCAACAGCTCTTTTGCTCTTGGATCGGGGGGCACTTCGCTGACCCGTAGGAGCAGAATACGCAACAATCCCCCGCCAGCGGCTTTAGAAGGGTGTGGCAGGAGGTGCATTCATAAAAATAGGTGCAAGCATCAGTCGGCATGATCTCCGTTGCCTGGTGGCCACAATTTGGGCAGGTAATCACGGATTCGAGTGTGACGGTCATGCCTTAGAGCGTTTTGGTGCTGGTGACTTTGTAGCCAGTGGCATCCACCGCTTTTTTGATGTCGGCGAGGGAAGTTTTTTTGCTGTCGTATTTCACGGTTGCCGCGCCTTTCTGGTACGACACATCCACCGCCGAAACTCCCTTGATCTTGGTAACTTCCTGCTTGATGTGATGCTCACAACCTTCGCAGGACATGCCCTTGATGGTCACATACGCCACTTGTTGCGGGCCTGCCTGCGCGGGCTGCACGGTCGCTTGATTCTTATCCTGATATAGGAAGTTCGAGTAGGACGGGAAAGCCAGCAGCAGCAATGCCATACCTGTTACTACCCCCAAAAAGGTTTTGGTTTGCCAAAAGGCGGTTTTCTTCGTTTCGCAATGACATGCCATCGTTTTTTGGGGTTTTAGTTGTTCGTACCAGGCCCAACCCAACGCGCCCACCGTGAGCGCGATACTGTAAGGCCGCAAAGGTTCCAACCAGGCCCATCCACCAGCCGATCCAGTGGCACCCACCAGCAAAGTGAGCAAAGGGACGGTACAACAGAGAGAAGAAACAAAGGCAGTGAGTAGCCCGGTCAATCCGGCGAGTTTCATAGCTTATGATCGTTATTGCCCTGGACTAAGCAGCCAACAAAGGGGTGGTTTGCATCGTTTCGAGGTGTTCTAACAGAGAATGTAAGATGCCGGTTGATTCTTCCCGTAAGGAATAAAAAACGGTTTGGCCGACTTTGCGAGCCTGGATCAACTGCGCATCTTTGAGCTTGCGCAAATGCTGGGAAACAGCGGGAATGCTCATGCCCAAAATGTCGCTCAAATCGCAAACGCACAAATTGCTTTCTTCCTGCAGCAGGTAAATAATTTTGAGCCGGTTGGCATTGCCTGCCAAATTCAGCACCTGAGCCAATCGGTCAAAGACCGGCTCGGCCTGTTTTATTTTCTCGGTGCATTGGCGAATCTGTTCTTGATCGGCAAAAACGCGGACACAGTTTGACGAATTTTCCATTTCGAAACAAAGCTAAGCAATTTGCTTATTTAAGCAAATTCTTAAATACCTATTAGGGTATTATCCAGAATAGCGGTGATTTTGCAATGATTGGGACAATCGACAACGGCTTCCAACAACTGTTGTTTAATCGCTAACAGTTGAGTGATTTGCTGGTCGATCAGCCGGACTTTTTCTAGCACTTGGGCTTTACCGGCGAGGCAGTCCAGACCACCGGTTTCATAGGACATAATGACCTGCTGAATTTCTGCCAGCGTGTAGCCAATATTCTTTAATTCCTTGATCGCCCGAAGCCGGGATAAAATAGCCGGTGAATATTCCTTGTAGTTGTTTTCTCGTCTAGCTCGTTTGGGCAAGCGTAGCAAACCGATTTTTTCGTAATACCGGATCGTGTCGCGGGAAAAGCCCGATTCATGGGCAATGATTCCGATGAGCATAATTATTTTTCGGTGAAACGCTTGACAGTGGACTATACTCCACCGTTTAAATTTACCAGAAAAACCATGAAATCACTCCTGCTTACTGGGTTCGCCTGGTTACTCGCGCTGGTCTGCTTGGCTCAAGCAAAAACAACTAAGTCGATGGAAACCGAAACTGCTTTAAAAAAGAAAATCGCCCTGGCCTGCAAGCTCACGGACAAAGACCAGATCAAGCGAATGAATGAATTACACCAGACGCTTTTTAAAAAGGTGTCGCGTGCCGTGGAGCATACCAAGAGCTACGAGCTAGTATTTCAGGGAACAGATAGTGCCATCATTGGCGACCTAGCCGAATTCATCAAATTCGAGCGGCTCTGCTGCCCGTGGCTAGTGTTGCACCTGACCTTTCAGCCTGAAGAAGGGCCGATTTCTCTGGAGATGGGCGATTCAGTCGAAACCAAGGAAATGGTCTATCTGGTGATGGAACTCGACAAACTCGATAAGCGCACCGTTCGTTAGGCTGGCCTTTGAAATTAATTCCGGGGTGCGTAATAGATGATGCATACCCCAATTAACGCAATGAGCGCGCCGATAATATCGTATCTGTCTGGGCGGAATCCATCTACCTTCCAAGCCCAAAGCAGGGCCATGACAATAAAGAATCCACCGTAGGTGGCGTACACGCGCCCAAATCCGGCGGGTTGGAATGTGGCCACGATACCATAGCCTGCCAGGATAATCCCGCCGACAATACCGTACCAGATTGGTTTCCCTTCCTTCATCCATTGCCAGACCAGGTAACCACCTCCGATCTCGCAAAGTCCCGCCAGGATAAACACTAAAATGGATTTTAAAACGGGGATCAGCATCGTTCGTAAAACTAGAGAATCTTTCGGCGAAAGTTCGGGACAATCCTACACATGAGTCATCCCGGAGTTTGATGGGAGCTGGCTTAAAAGCAAAAACCTTCCGAGTTTAGTGGTGCGAACTACTAACCGGAAGGTTTTCTTATGTCCAAAGACGCTGTAAAAGTCGGACCTACCTCCGACGATGTCAAGCAACAGGCAGGCTATTTTTATGACCTGCTCCATGATTTTGGGTAGTTTTGCCGTTTCGTACAAAATCCGTCACTTGACTGATTTGATTGACTAAACGGCTTTTAAAAGTCAAGGTTCAAAAAGTCACACCTTTCTGAACCACAGTTAATTAGCAACTTGACTATTCGGATTAAGCCAAAAAATAGGGCCAAAAAGTAGGTTCATTAACCATTTTGAATTTTGTTTTATGAAACCGACTTTCTTACCTAAATTAGTTGACAATCAATATGTTGTATAGTTAAGGCCGTCCAAGTGACGGATTTTGTACGAAACGGCAAAACTACCCGATTTTGTCCAACCCCTACTGGATCGGCTTGATCAGCAGGCAGACCGACGACTGGTCAACATCTTTTGGGGGCTACTAGGTTGCCTGATGCGCTTTCGCCATAACAGTATGGGGTTGTTGCTGAGCGAGTTAGGAGGAAAACTGCTCGGTGAACAACACGCCCCGGCGGGCACCAAACGAATCAGTAACCTGCTCAGATCCAAGACCTGGGAGCACACCCTGATCGAGACCTTCCTGCTGGAAAAGGCTCAGCAACGGGCCCAACAACTCCAGGATCAGCAACAGACCTGTATCATACTCTGGGATGAAAGTGTGCTTGAAAAGCCTGAAAGTCTTAAAGCCCAAGGGCTATGTGCCGTCCGTAGTAGCAAAGCCAAACGGCTCAAGCGGCTCAAGCCGGGGTTTTTCAATCCACCCGGCGGACGCCCCGTGCACGTACCCGGCTTCGAGTGGATGGGGCTGTTACTGGCGGGCTTGAAGACCCATCCCATGATTGCTTTCTTTCGCTGGTATACCACCCGGGGTGAGTACGCTCAGGACCGCTTCAGTCTACAGTCGGCCTTGTTAATGCAGTCCATAACTGCTTTTGGCAGGCAACTCTGGCATGTATTCGACCGGGGCTATGCCGGTAAACGCTGGCTGGGGGAGTTACTTACCCAGCGGGTGGGCTTTGTCCTCCGCTGGCCCAAACGCTATCAGTTAGTCGACGAAAAGGGTCGGCGGGCGGCCTGGCAGATCGCCCGGGGGCGGGCCACACAGGTTCGTCGCCGGGTGTGGGATGCCCATCAACAGCAGTGGCGGCAAGGCTCAGCGCTGGCGCTGGCCGTTACTCATGCTGACTACCCCGACCAAGCCTTGTGGCTAGTCGTCTCCCGACTGGGCAAGGGCCGGGAGCCTTGGTATCTGCTGACCAATCAAGCCTGTGATCAGGCGGATGTAGTATGGTCAGTTGTGCTGGCCTACGCACGTCGGTGGCAGATTGAGGCCTGCTGGCGCTTTTCCAAGAGTGAACTGGCCCTTCAGTCGCCCCGGCTCTGGTTCTGGGAAAACCGGCTCAAGCTGATGATGATGGTGGCTCTGGTGTATGCCTTCCTGCTGTCCTTGCTGGTGATCGACCAGCATGCTTATCGCCTGGCTTTGCTACGAAGTTGGTGCCATCGAACCGGAAAGCGGTGCCAGTCTGCACTGACACCGCTTTATCGACTACGAGCCGCCTTGGCGGCTCTACTAACTACTTACCAAACCATCACCCAAACTTCGGGATGACTCATGTATTTTCGGGTAATTAACCACGGCGCAGCATGTCCGCGTAAGGATCGGGCAATTCACTTTCCTCGACCGCACGGGCGGCTTTCTCCACATCGTAGGCAACCCGCACGAATTCCACTTGAACTCCATCCGCTGAACCAGGGCGGGCGGTTTCGTCAATCGTCAGGATGACATAGCAGGCGCGGGGGTCGCCGTCCTTTGGCTTGCCTACCGATCCGATATTGATGGCATGACGCCAATAAGTTTCTGCGCCTGTAGCTTCGGCACTGACCACTTTGTGAAAGGGTTTGTGCGTATGTCCGAAGCATAGAATGTCGGCACTGGCTCCTTCCAGCACACGCCCCAAACTCCGGTCGCCCCGATCCTCGAACAGATATTCATTCACGCGTCGGGGGCTTCCATGTACCAGCAACAAAGTCACCGGGGTTTGTTGTTGCCAGAGGTGGGCCGGATCGTTGCCCAACTCGAATTCGACCCGAATATGGGTCGGCAAGGTGCGTAGATACTGCCGTTCAGAATCACCCACGGTTTTGTTGGTGTAGGCAATAGAGACTTTGCCCATCGCCTTTTCGTCTTCTTCACGGTAGGCACATCCGCAATCGTCACTGCTGCGGCCGATGCCGTAATCGTAATTCCCGGCGATGGTGGGAATCCCACGTTGGCGAATGGTGGCGATGACTTCGTTCGGCCAAATGTTGTAGCCGACCAGATCACCTAAACAATACACCGCGTCAGGCTGGCGGCTGTCAATGTCGGCCAACACCGCTTCCAGTGCGGGCAAGTTGGCGTGAATGTCGGAAAACAGGGCAATTTTCATGCGTGTTTTTGAAACGTCTTTTTGTAGTGGAGATCGAATTTGTGTTGTTGTTTCAGGGCAAAATTGACCATCAGAATTAGCACCGGCACTTCGATCAGTGGCCCCACCACAGCGGCAAAGGCAGCACCCGAATTGATGCCAAAAACGGCGATGGCAACGGCAATGCCCAGCTCGAAATTATTCCCGGCTGCGGTGAAAGCGAGCGAGGTAGATTTCGCGTAATCCGCACCGGCTCGCTTCGAGAGATAGAAGGCCGAAAAGAACATGATGGCAAAATAGATCGTCAGGGGAATGGCGATGCGCAGCACATCGAGCGGAATGGACACGATCAGTTGGCCTTTCAGGCTGAACATGACCACGATCGTAAACAGAAGTGCGATAAGGGTGATGGGACTGATGGCAGGCAAAAACGTCTGCTCGTACCAGTGAAGGCTTTTCAAACGGGTGAGAATGATCCGCGAAAACATGCCTGCCAGGAAGGGTACACCCAAATAAATGAACACGCTTTTGGCCACTTCGCCGATGGTGATATTCACCTCGTATCCGTGCAGTCCGAACAGGGGCGGTAGCACCGTGATGAACAGCCAGGCATAGACCGAATAGAACAGCACTTGGAAAATGCTGTTGAAGGCAACCAGCCCAGCCGCGTACAGCCCATCACCGCCCGCCAGGTCGTTCCAGACAATCACCATCGCAATGCATCGGGCAATGCCGATCATGATAAGGCCGGTCATGTATTCGGGCTTGTCGGGTAGGAAAATGACCGCTAGACCGAACATGAGCAAAGGGCCGACGATCCAGTTTTGTACGAGTGAAAGGCCCAATATTTTGGTGTTGGCAAATACCTTGGGCAGCTCGTCATAACGCACCTTTGCCAAAGGTGGATACATCATTAGCACCAGGCCAACGGCGAGAGGCACATTGGTCGATCCCGAATTGAATTGGTTGATGAAGCTCTGCGACTGCGGGAAGAAATACCCGATGCCCACACCGATCAGCATGGCCAGGAAAATCCACAGCGTCAGGTAGCTATCCAGAAAGGAAAGCTTTGGCCGGTTAACTGGGGGAACAATAGTTGGATTCATATAAAAAAAGGTCGGCTATGCACCGACCTGGCTCCGTGGGTTAATGAACGTTGCTAAACAAATACAGCATTTCGGTGGCTATCTGCCGGTTCAGGGCATCATAGACAGCGGCTTCGTTGGCTTGCCCTTCCGCCGTGCGTGGGGGCGTGTAGGGCAGGGTGATTTTAAAAGCGGGGCCTTGCACCGTGGATTTGGCGATGCGGTCGGTTGGCCCATCCGGGCCAGGGCATTCCGTATGATCGCAGGTGAGAATCAGCCCGAAGTTATTTTTGGGGTTGGCCTGGTCGGTATAGACTTTCGAGAACAGCGTCAAAGCAGGCTGCTTTTCATCGAATCGCAATTCATAAGCTGGTTGCCCGCTCAAGGTCACCGGGTTGACCTGGAAACCAATTTTTTCCAGTGTTTTTTGAATCGTCGGGGCAACCGTGGAAGCGATGTTGCCACCCGAAAATGCATGTACGTTTTCGACGCCCAAATAATCGGCGGCAACCTGCGCCCATACCTGGGCCAGCAGGCTACGGCGGGCATTGTCCCCACTCACGAAAAGCAGGTTCGCATTCTTATCCATGATGCGTTTGTTCTGAATGAACAGCGCAATTTTATCCAGCTCGGCACGCCGTGACGCGGGTATCGTTTCCAGATCCTTTTTGGCACTCTTCAGGTACTCCGCCAAAGCGGGGTAAAGCTTGGCTTGGGGCCTGGAATTCAAAGGCAGACGGAAGGCCAACAGGCCAATGCCACCGAGAAGAAGAAGGGCAATCAATGTGCATTTCATGGCGGATTTAGTTTAAGCTGCGCTTCATGACGATGGCCGATGACGGACATAGTTCGCTGAATTGCTGCGTCTGTTGGATGGCCGCAGGCACTTCCTGGCGGTTGACGGTTTGGAAACCATGCCGCTCGAAATAGTGGTCGGCCGTATTAGTGATGAGATACACTTCTTGCAGGCTGGATGCCTGGGCGGATTCCAGCAAACGGCCGACCAGTTGGGCGGCTATCTGCTTGCCCTGGTGATGCGGATCGACCGCCACCGAACGCAGCAGGCCCACCGGGCCGAAGCGTTCCAGACCAGCCACCCCAACGGGGGTTTGCTCGTATTTCGCAATGACAAAACCAGGAAGGCCGGTTGGCAAATCCTCGGTCAATAGGTGCCCTTGCTCTAGCAGGGCAATGACGGCCTCAGTATCGGCCAGTTGCGCGGGTTCGATCTGCATGGCCATCATTTATTGCGGGACGGCTTCGCCCAAACGGCTGGCGATGAATTCCTGACTGTAGGTTTTGATCAGATCCCGCACCCGGCGGAAGGAGGTCAATGCGTCTTCGCCTGGCCGGTCCGCCGGCGCGGTGTGGCCAGGATCGAGAAAGCTCTGGTGAATGCGTTCGCCCACTGTGGGGAAAAACGGGCATTGCTCGCGGGCATTGTCGCAAACGGTGATGACGTAATCGAAGGGAATATGCACGTACTCGTCGGCATGATTCGATGTGTGATGCGAAATGTCGATGCCGTCTTCGGCCATCACTTGAACGGCCAGCGGATTCACCCCTTTGGGGTTCACTCCGGCACTGAGAACTTCCGCCCGATCACCGGCAAAATATTGCAGGTAACCTTGGGCCAATTGAGAGCGGGCGGAATTGCCCGTGCAAAGCACTAGGATTTTTTTCATGGCTGATTGATTGGATTTAGTTGCAGCAACCGGGAGGGCAGCAAGCCGCTTTGGCCGCTTCTTCGGGCTTTTGAGCAAACACCGTGACGCTGTAGATACCTTTGTCCTGTTGGCGGTAATCGGCGATTTCGTCGGCCGACAGATAGTTTTTCAGCACATCATCCGGCAAGGCGATTTCCCGCTCTTTCTGCACGGTGATGTTGGTAAAACCGTTCTCCTGGATGAGCTGCAAATACTCGCTCTTCTGGATGGCACCCGAGACGCAACCCACATAGAGTTCGGCGTCCTGTTGCAAGCCTGCGGGCAGCTCCCCTTTCAGCACGATATCGGAGATGCTGAAATGACCACCGGGCTTTAAAATGCGGAAGGTTTCGGCCACGGCTTTTTGTTTGTCGGGAACTAGGTTCATCACGCAATTGCTCACCACCACGTCAGCCAGATTGCTCGGCAATGGCATGTCCTCGATGTCGCCATAGACGAACTCGACGTTGGTAAATCCGAGCGTCTTGGTGTTTTTGCGGGCACGGTCGATCATGGCCGGGGTCATGTCCAGGCCGATCACGCGGCCCGTTTCGCCGGTTTCGGCACGGGCCACAAAGCAGTCATTGCCTGCGCCCGATCCCAGATCCACCACGGTGTCACCTGGCTTGATTTGCGCGAATTGCGTGGGCAAGCCGCAACCCAATCCCAAATCGGCTTCGGCGACGTAACCTTTCAGCTCGTCATAGCCCACGGTCATATCAATGGGCACGCTGGCGACGGTTTCAGGCCCACAGCAAGAGGTGGGGCCACAGCAGCCATTGGCATCGGCCGGGCCGTCGGTCGGTTGTTCAGCAATCGCACCGTATTTCTGGCGCACGACTTCTTTGATTTGCTCGGCGGTTTCCATATGCTTTCCTATTGGTATATTGTAATATTACGATTGATTCAGGCAAAAAAATACCTGCCGTTGACTAGCAGCAGGTCACAGGCACAAACGTGTCAAACAAGGCCCCGAATGCGCGTTGGGCTTCCTCCCATACGGGGGGATTGATGCAGTAGCATACGCGGGGTGGATTGATTTCGCCCTGAATGATGCCGATGCGTTTCAGTTCTTTCAAATGCTGGGATACGGTCGCTTGGGCCAAATTCAGCTCGTCCACCAGATCACCACAAACGCAGGCTTTCTTGGCAATCAGCAATTGCAGAATGGCCACCCGTGCAGGATGCGCAAATGCTTTCGCCAGATCCGCGATGCGGTTTTGCTCTTCAGTGAATATTTCGGTTTTGGTCAGTCCCATGCCCCAAAGGTAGCAGGTTTTTATTCATTGCAATATTACGATGAATAAATTTTTTGTCGATTAGATCGCCACCTTCACTTTGGAGAAAACGTAAAAAGTTTCCGTGGCAATTTGCTTGCACCGCTCGTCATATTTGGCGGTTTCCTGGGGAGTACCATCGAAGGCTTTGGGATCGTCGTAGGGCGTCGCTACCCGTACCGCTGCGCCTTTCACGATGGGACATGCCTTGTCGGCCTGTGAGCAAGTCATAATCGCCAGGAAATTGCTTTGGGGATTGCTAGCGTCATCGTATTTTTTTGAGAATGCTTTGATGGGTTCTATGCCAGACGCGTAATTGACGGCATAGGTCGGGTTTGGCCCTTCCGACACTTTGGCAATGTCGAATCCCGCTCGTTTGCAAGCCGCAATCGCTCGTTCATTAAAGGCACTGACTTCGGTTCCGCCTGAGAAGGTTTTCACCCTGGGCACGCCATAGTAAGCAGCGGCTGTGGCTGCCCACAATTGGCCAAAATGGCTGCGTCGGGAATTGTGCGTACAGATGTAGGTTAATTGGACAGGCTCTTTGGCGTTTACTTTGAGTTGAATAAACTCCACTATTTTGTCCAATTCAGCTTTGCGGTCTTGCGGGATTTTTGAAAAATCTTGTTTGATGCCATTGATATAGGTCACTAAAGGACCATTCAATTCCGTCTTTTTGTCGGGAGCATTACCCAACAAAATGGCGGTTATAAATAGTAAGCTTATTGGAAGTAGGCTGAAAAGCTTCATAGCACAGTCTTATAAATTATCACTTACAAACACAAAATTGGTTTTCATCGTAAAGTTACGATTAATTTAGTATTCGTGTGAAATTCAATAGGAATCGCTCGTTCGACTATATCTTACCTGTTTACGGAAAGAAACCCAACCATAACTTTCCATAGCCCTAACCAAGTGCACCGATCGTAGCAGTTTGAATCTGAGCGTTGAAGCGATAAGTATTTTTCGACCAGCTACAACAAAACTAAAAATTTGATAGTCTTTTAACAGATCAATTAATCTCTATGTGTCTCTTTAAACGCCCATTTAAAGAGACATGGAGTTTGATTGTCTTGGCCAAGACAATCCATACTAGATTAAGTCTCAAAATGTCATATCACTAATCAAACCAAAAATCTCTCATTTTAGCTGAGTTTGTGAGACGAAATAGCGCTCTATAACATTCGTTTTATTTGCTATGGTGATGAATTAAGTGTGCCATTTTTGATTATTGGGCACAAGTGAAAGATTTACCCTTTTTGTTTGGTTATGCCCTGTACTGGCGAATCGGTAAAATCATACTGGAGCAGGAAAAACAGCAGGGGTGGGGGCAGAAGGTCGTCGTCCGCTTAGTAGCCGATCTCAAAGCAGAATTTCCGAACATGAAGGGTATGTCGCCCCGGAATCTGCGGTATATGAAATCGTTCGCGGCTGCCTATCCTGACGATCCGTTTGGTGAAAAGCCAATTTTGCAAGTGCCGCTTGCAAAATTGACTTGGTATCATCACCTCACCTTACTGGACAAGGTAAAAGACCCCGCAGAACGGCAATTTTACATACAGGCAACCGTCGAAAACGGCTGGTCGAGGGACGTGATGGTACAGCAAATTGAGTCAGGCTACCGGCAACGGTCGCGGAAAGCAATTACAAACTTTGACCGCACCCTGCCCGAACCGCTGTCAGATCTGGCGCAACAATCGCTGAAAAACCCGTACCTGTTCGATTTTCTCACCTTGACTGAAAAATACAAGGAACGCGATCTGGAGGAAGGATTGGTCAACCACATCACGAGTTTTCTACTGGAACTTGGCAAAGGATTTTCTTTCGTTGGTCGGCAATACCCAATCGAAGTTTCAGATCGGGAATTTGCCATCGACTTGTTGTTCTATCACCTCAAACTGCGCTCCTACTTAGTCATCGACCTGAAAGTGGTCGAGTTCGAGCCAGAATTCGTCGGTAAATTGAACTTCTATCTGTCGGCGGTGGACGATCAGCTTCGGGGTGAGTTCGACAATCCGACTATCGGCCTGCTTATCTGCCGCCGACACGACAAGTTGATTGCCGAATATGCGTTACGGGATTTTCACAAACCAATTGGTATCACCGAGTATCGGTTAATGGAGTCCCTACCCGACAATCTCAAAAGCACACTACCATCTATCGAGGAAATCGAGGAGCGGTTGCGTAAGGAAGAAGGCCCCGACGATGAGTTATCTGGCTAAGATTTTACCCTGTTTTGATGGGAGGGCCATACCAGTAAATAGGGTAATTCCGCTGAAAACACCATACATTGAAATGATAATGTTATCACAAAACATTGATAAATTATTTTACTGTGATAGTAATTAATTATTATCACAGAAAAATAATTTACAAAAATGTATTTATTGCATCAGTTTCAGGCCGTAGCCGAGCATAAATAGTATGCCTACCACCTTCCGATTTAATTGAAAAATTGTTCAAATAACCTTCAACCTCCCGGTTCTGGTAGGGGTGTTCACGAAAAATCTCGACTGGATCAACAAACAGAATATTGTAACGGACCTGCGTGATATTGCCTAATCGGTCTCGTTGCGTGTTGAGCAAATGTTCCTGTTCATTTGTATAATCACCCGATGGTAGTCGGTATTTATAATTGACCGTGACGTAGAAGTGTTGCCGACTATAGTTGGATACGGCGACCTCATATTGTTCCGGGCTGGCCAGGATGTTACGCCACGTACTAACCTGCTCCCAATACAGTCCTATCTGCCCTTTCGATTCGGCTCGTTTAGGGGCTGGCATTTTGTCAAGCTTCGACTTTAAAACCTCAGCCTTGACAGTAAGGTCATTGATATGAGCCTGAATCTGCTCTATCTTTTTGTCTGTTGGTAAATCTTTGTCCTTTAACAACCAATACCGATGCTTACGGTAAAATGTGATACGCACAGCCGGTTGGCCAAAGTTGACTAACTTGATCGTCCGACAATCAAATCTGCGAATCGTCTCAAATAAAGGCTGATGAATGGCATCGACAAAGAAGATAGTACCGGTGGCCGCCCAGTCACCTTCAATATCCCAGGCATCACGGTCTGGCCTTAGCTTCGGGACTTCTTCCATTAGTTGTGTGAACTCTGCCAGCAAACGAGCGTAGGTCTGCGGATCGTAATGCTTCCGTTTGGTATGTGAGGGTTGTTCTTCCATGTTAGTTTAGCAAAAGGTTTAATGCAAATATATTTCCCTTTAAGGGAAACTTAAATCTTTTCTCCACTAATTATTTTTATGATTTTTCAATTTCCAGCCTTATTTCAGTAATGGCAGTTCTGTTTTTACCCCTACATGACCTTATAATCTTACTTATATTTAAATTATAAAAATCATTTTAGAATGATAGATTAGATAATAAGATATTATAGATTGTGGAAATCTGTCGTAACTATCTGTAAATTAATGTATTGTATGTGGATAACTTGGCTATCCCTAACAGATAATAGTCGTAGCCTAACAGATAATAGCAGAAGCCTAACAAACAATAGTCGTAGCCTAACAAATAGTAGTCCCGAACCTAACAGATTATAGTCATCACCCTAACAGATAATAGTCTTGAGCCTAACAGATGATAGTCGAAAAACAGCGTACCTACTTCATACTGGTCTTTGTCTTTATATATTACCAAGACTCTAAAAAATTAGACAAAACACAGAAATAACCTACAAACTCTGTGCGTAAGTATTGGTACTGACGTCAAATAACACATTTACCCTAACAGATAATAGTCGAAAACGAACTGAAAGTGAGTGATTTAACCTATGTTTTCAAGAATACTTTAGGATAAATATGCTGTAAATCAGTCATTTATCTATAACAACTGAAAAAGTGTTTGTTAGGAACATAAAACCCTTTACCTTGTATCAGCTATAATTTGTTAGGCAATGCGTAAGCAATCAAATCCCAATCAGCGGAATGCCGCCCAGTCGCTCCAACTCTCTAATAACCAGCTCTCGTTAGTTTTCGAGAGTACTACCATAACGGCTCCTGTTGAGGTGAATCCCGAAACTATTGTGCTTCGGACACCGAACAACAAGACAATTCTGATCCGGGAACCGCTGAAACTTTTAACCAGCACGACCGAGTTTGGTTTCTTCGAGCGTCGTCTCTACTGGCTTGTCCTGCGTGAAATTCGCAACATTCAGGCTGTCGATAAAGTGAAGATCAAGCCTTATGAGGAACTCAAATTCAGGTTTCATTACTCCGAGGTTATCAAGGGCCATCCCAACTCATCCATAAAAAAGGTAGTTGAACTGATCCAGAAGCGAAAAATTAATTGGGAGGATGAGAGTGGCAAATACACGAACGTAGTCGTATTTCCGATGGCTGAGTACTGGCCAAAGAAAGGCGTGATTGAACTAACGATGTACCATGCTGTCATACCTGTCTTTCTGTATCTGGGCAGCGGATACGCGCAATATGGATATGAAGATGCGTTAATCCTCAGTAGTGAATATGCACAGTTGTTATTTACCAACCTGGCTCGTTTTCGGAATACGGGCATCTGGCGCATCGGTTTGGTCGAACTCCGGCAGCTTATTGGTGCTCATGAGAAATCCTATGCGAATTACTCAGCGTTCCGAACGCGCGTGATCGATTTGTCATTACGGCAGATCAACGAACACACAAATCTGACAGTAACGTATGAACCAGTAATGCAGGGCAGGGCCGTGGCTGGTATCGAATTTAGAATTCAGACGAAAACCCCACCTGACGAGTTAGAGAAAGAGACCAAGAAGGCAGAGATGAAACAACGCTTAGATGAGTTGATGCAGTTGGATATTGCCGAAGTCATATCCTATGCCGGCAATCAGTTGAGTCAGTACTACCCCTCGTTCACGCACCAACAGAAAAAATCAGTTCTCCAAAATGGCGAACTATTGAAAGCGTTTCTTCGGGCTAACTTGTATGCAGAATATGGTTTTGCCGACAAAGACCCTGAAGCCTATGTAGCGCAAAGCGTTTTTAATTACAAGAAGAAAGGAATAGAGAAAGCTAACCAATCATCACAAAGAACTGAACAGACTCGGGAAGAATAGAAGGGAAGAAAAAGGAACGCGCTTACCCACAATCAGATTATTACGTCCAATAATTAAACATTATCGGACGTAATAGTTTATCATTATCTTTGACCCAAGATGAGCGATACTCGTATTTTCACTCGTGGACGTAGCCCGAAAGAACTGACTATTCTACGCACAAAGGAGGAATTAGCTGGGCAAACGGCCGCCTTCTTTAAAAAAGGGATTGAAGGTGCGACCAATTCCCAAACCGCTTATGTCTCCGATATTGAACACTTGGAAAGTTGGTTGACCCAACATAGTCTGCCAATGCTGCCGCTAACACCAGCGACATTAGCTACTTATCTGTCGGACCTGGCCACCCGTCATAAATGGGCAACCGTATCCCGCCGACTGGCCACCATCCGCAAGTGGCACCGGCTGCACCAGCATCCTGATCCGGGCGGGGAGGAGGCCGTCAAAGTCGTATTGGAAGGGATTAAGCGGAGTATCGGGACTGAACCGAATCAGGCTGCGGCTTTCGACATTACAGCGTATAAAGATAGAATTCGGCACATTCCAGCGACACCATCAGGAATACGTGACCGGGCGTTGTTGCTGGTCTGCTTTGCCGGTGCCTTTCGCCGATCCGAGTTAGTCGCTCTTAACGTAGAGGGCGTACAGTTTACCCGTGATGGTGCCGTGCTAACCTACCAGGGCAGCAAAACCAACCAGTACGGTAAAACGGAGCAAAAAGCCTTATTCTTTAGCCCTGACCCGGATACGTGTCCGGTTAGAGCGTTGCAGGATTATATCAATCTACTGGATCGTCAGATAGGGCCGTTATTCGTCCGAATCCGAAAAGGGGAGCGGGTGACGACCGTCCGGCTGTCGGACAAACAGGTAGCCAGAACAACTAAAGAATATATCGGCGATGAGTATTCGGCGCACTCGCATCGGGCCTCGTTCGTGACCATCGCCAAACTCAACGGGGCCGATGACTCGCAGATCATGCAGCAGACCAAACACCGAACCCGAACGATGATCGACCGTTATACAAGAGTGCAGCAGGTCGTCAAGCATAATGCCGCTATGAAGTTAGGACTATAACGATCACCGCTTTTACCGAATGACAACCACCGACGAATCAGCACTGCCGGGTTTATTGAAGCAAATGATTGAGGATATCAAAGATCCACAATGCGGTTATTGGCTGTACTCGAATTATTTCGATGTTTTGCCACCTACTGACCGTAACCTAACCCGTTGGTGGCAAGCACCTTTGTATATTGATTACGATGCGCTATGGAATCCCGTTTTCGAGGATAACGCGATGCTAATTGATGTCATTTTGAAAAATAAACTACCGGCTGAACACGAACGCATCCGAATCGAGTATGCTCAAATCTGGTCATTGAAGCGGTTTCATCATGAGGAAAAGCCAAAGTTTGCCGACGACTGGATTCTTTACAACGATTCGTCAAAACTAAAAATGCCGCCCCTCAACGACGGATAATCATACAGTAAATTAACTAGTATCTTAATAGATTGCTATGATCAAACAGCCCATTAAACCTATACCTGTGGATGAGATTCTGCATTTCATCCGCGCCTACCGGACTCTGGAGCAAATGCCTTTAGAAGATGGTTTTGCTCATTTACGAGCTATATCGCCCGTTGTGTTGGGTGAGGATGAAAATGCCATGAAGGACCTTCGTCAGCACTTTCGCAACCAATGGTACAGTAAAGAGCGTCACTTCGGCTTGTTTTACCTGAACCTGCCTCATTATCGTCAAATTAACCTGCTCCATTTTTGGGGCATTCGTGACTGGCAGGATGAAGAGTACGTGGGTACGGCATTACGGAATCCTGTCTTTAGGCTAGCAGGTCGCCCTCCCGCCAAAGCGCTGCAACTGCATCAGTTGCTTAAATTCTTTGAGAATTACGGCATCAACGCACAACCTTCCAACCACATAAAGTTGGATGAGCTACCCGCTGAGGATAAGCGATTTGGTAATTCGGCTAATTGGGGGGATTATATCTTATCACTGATTGATCCTGAACTCCTACTACGACAGCTTATTAAGCATGAAGATGAAGCCGGATACGATTTCGGCATACCTCTTTTTTAATGAATGAGTAGAGAACTTGTTACACGATGCGGCATCCTATTGAAAAATACAATCAGATACAGGCCGAGCAGTTGGCCAACTTTGCTCCAGAAGAGCGTGAGTTCTGGGCACGTCAGTTTCGGATCGGCAATGCTGCTTACTGTTACCAGCATCAATTCAACGACGTGGCGGGCTTGACGAGTAATGAATCTGCCAACGTACCAGAAGATTTAATCGAATGGCTCGAAGAACGCTTAACGACCAAACAGGAGAATAGATCAGCCAACGAATTGTTGCAGATTTACTTCAAGGAATACTTGGACGGCCTACCGAACGAAGGGTTTCGGGAAGGCGAACGAGCCGGGGGACTCGAAGCGGCTAAACGAAGCTGGCCGTTTCGTCGCTACGTATTGGAGCGTAATGATTTCGGTATGGATGAATTCATGCGGATGAATTTAAGCAACGAGGACTACAGTTTCTGGATAGAGATAAATAAGCCGTAATCTCTCCAACCAGTCTAAATTCACTTCTCGTGGTCACTCCAAAATCAGTGCACAATTATTGATTTAATCTGTAATTACATTTTTCTAATTAGAAAAATGTAATTACCTTTACGTAATTGCAAATCCATAATTACAGCTACTATGGCTTCTGTTAGCAATCGCCCTATAATTACCTCCGCCTGGGAGGACGTATGTTACCCCATTTATACGACTCCTTTTACCAATCTTGTCCCTGATTACGAGTTGGTAGCTACTGACCGCCAACAACTGGTTGTCGGCGAGCCGGCTGGCCGAAAACCCGTCATCTTCGCCGTTCAAAGCAATGAGTACAGCATTATTGACAATTCGATGCTGCGGGGAGTGGTGGACAAATTGGTTACCGACTACAAGTTGGATATACGCTATACCCCTAACGGTGAATTCGCCATCAATGTCATTGTGCCAGGAGAGACCTTTAAGATTGGTAAGCAGACTGATACGTTAAGCCGCTCCCTTGTCTTCAACAATTCGTACAACGGTAAAATGCCCTTCAAGGTACAGGGTACAGTTGTCAATACAACCACCGTCGAGAAACATCAGGAAGCGCGGATGCGGATCAGTTATTATCGCCAAGTTTGTTCCAATGGGCTAATGGGCTGGTCGGATGAGTTCATGAATCTGGACGATTACCTGAATTGGTTATTGAAGGGCAAGCCTAAGAAGTATAAAAACGCTAAAGAAGTGAAGACTTCATTCCAGGAGGCTTACACCTATCAGGAACGCATCGGGGAGGAATCTGACTTGGCCCTATCCCGCAAGTTCCACCATAAGGGACTGAACGTGGCTCATTTCGAGCAATATTTGGAGAAAGTTATCGGACAGTTTTTAAGCCAGAAAAATGGATTGACCTTAAAGGTGTATGAGCAGATGGCTAAACAGCCGATCACTAATGAACGGGCTGAGAAACTGCTTGTTGAAGCCAAACTGCCCAAGATGTTAGCCCGTCAAGCAATGGCGCGGATGGCTGAGGAAGAACGGCTCCTATCGAGCGAATCAAACTTATGGCTGCTTTATAATGCGGCTAACTTCATCCTGTTCGGCGCACAGGCTTCACTGTCGATCAACGACCGTTATCGCCAAGACGAAGCGATTTTCCATGATTTGGCAACCTTAGCATTAACTGAAAACTAATTAGGCGTTTGTCGAATTACGTTAAAGTTTTATAATCATTATTTTGTAATTAGAAAAACACAATTACAAAATAATGATTATAAAACTTTGCTTAATCTAACTTGTGGTGTATTTTTAGGTATGGAATTCGCTCGCTTCAACTTAGCTAAAACCTCTTTCGTAATTGAAGGGACTTACCAACCTGGTGATTACGACCACGATATTGATGAGCAATGTCGTCTGTTTGTAGATGGACAGGAGCTGTCGCTGGCTGATAGCTTATCCATTCGCAATCACTCGCCGTGCGGCTTTAACTGGGGTTACGGCGGATCAGGTCCGGCACAGAGTGCGTTGGCTATCTGCCTGCATATCTTCCAAAATTCTCACGTTGCTGAAGCCCTATATCAACAGTTTAAGAGGGCCTTCGTCGCCGGGTGGGAACCCCAAAAAAGACCCTTTACAGTAACCATCGACGTTGCAGACTTCTTAATAGACAACCGGATAACGCTTCAGCAGGCTCTGATTCGGGAAACAGAGGAAGACGAATGGAAAAGCTGGGAATTGGTCGAGGAAGCTCATAACGTCCTGATTCCTCCAGTTGAGTTTAGGTCTCCAAGTGTAGTTCGACCCCTTCAGCCAAAGCCAACCAGCCAATACCAAATAGGTGATGTCGTGCAAACGACAGCCGCCTTTTTGGATAGTCCGGCCGGTAGTCGGGCAGTGGTGTACGAATGTTACGAAGGGGGCGGTATCAGTATTATCACAGAAGCGGGTGATGACTTAGGCGGCTTTAGCATAGAGGATCAGGATAGCTACCTGCAATTCCTGTATCATGCCGATGGCTTTACTTATTCATTTAGGTCGGTCAGTTATTTATATGCCGACTGGCGACGGGGTGTATTTATGAACGTATTTCGGTAGACTCACTCCTCATCACATCAGCATTTAGTTCATAGCAGCATGGTCAGGTTACGATTAGAAGGCGAAACAGCCGAAGAAGTCAAGATGATGGCAGATGCGATTGAGTCGGTGTTTCCATACCCTATTGACTTTTCGCCTGTCCAACAGGGCCGAAACCCCCGGTACGCTGGTCAGCAAAAATTCTTCAGCTATGCAACTGTATATCCTACTACCAACTCACCTTTAGAAAATTTATCCGCATGAGCTACGAGTTAGATACCAAAAAGTTGGCTACAATGGTACGGGGGCAACGAGCGAATCGCCCGCTCCGGGAGGTGGCCGATGAAATTGGTGATGTGAGTGCTTCGACTCTACACCGCCTGGAGGTAGGCAAGTGTCCAGATATGGCTGTTTTCTTGCGTATATGTAACTGGCTTAACGTGAAACCTGAACAATTCTTTAGCTATTCCGATCCAACACAAACTGTCCAACAGATAGGCCAGTATTACTCTCAGGGACAAATCATTAATTTAGTCCGGTCTGATTCGGCCCTATCTCCCGTTGTTGCCAATGTTTTATCAGCAATTATAACTGCTGCTTACGAAATTGATCGGACTTAAGTCAGGGTAAGAATCAAACAACGCAAAAGGAACCGGGCAAGAAATACCAAAATATAATGACTCGGTGGTGCATAATCAGATAAGGAAAACTAAAGGCCGATAACCTTCTTGTATGATGTGGTTAATCTCGTTTGTTGTTTCAATTGTCAGCTTTTTAACTACCCAACATCTGCCTTTTGAGGTCAGTGAACGGGTAGCTTCTTGTCACCTACCAGTCGTCGTTTCTGATGAAACAGGAATGGTACATTTGGTCTATGGTCAGGATTCGACTATTTTCTATGCTGTAGCCACTAAAAAACGCGCTCAATTTAGTCAACCGGTTGCAATTACGACCTTATCGCAATTGGTAGCAGGGGCCAAACGAGGGCCACAGATAGCATCGACTGAAAAATACGTTGTCATCACCGCCGTCAATCGAGCGGGTAATCTGTTCGCCTATTCGCTTGATCGGAAAAGTGGCAGATGGTCGTCTGCGGTGCGAATCAATGATGTACCGGAAGTCGCCAAAGAAGGGTTCCAGGCGATAGCCAGTGCGTCGCCTAACGTATTTCAAGCTACTTGGCTCGACCTACGTGCGGACAAACGGAACAAAATCGTAATGGCCACTTCCCGCGATGGAGGGCGCACCTGGTCGGCCAACCGGGTGGTGTATCGTTCACCCAGCGGAACCGTTTGTGAATGCTGCAAAGTCTCAATTGCCGCGAAGGACAACAATGTGTACATTCAATTCCGAAACTGGCTTAATAGCTCCCGTGACCTTTATCTTTCTCATTCAGCCGATGGCGGAGCAACCTTCGCTCCAGCGCAAAAACTTGGTTCAGGCACTTGGCAACTGAACGCATGTCCAATGGATGGCGGTGCGGTGACGCTGTCGTCATCAGGTCAGCCACTGACTGTCTGGCGACGAGAGCGTACCTTGTTTACCTGCCGACCGGGTCAATCCGAACAAGCTATTGGAACAGGTCGGAATGTAACGGCCTCAACCAGCCCATCAGATACTGCTGTAGTTTGGGATGATGATGGTATGGTTTGGCTAAAGCGTAACAGCAATGATCCGATCAACCTTGGCAAAGGCCAGCTACCGAGCGTCGCGCTGACCAATCAATCGGCGGTATGTGTATGGGAAATGGACGGACAGGTAATGACTACCACGGTCCACTTGTAGTAAATCACAAACCCATGAATAACACTACATGGGCTTGTGATAAACAGTTGTTATTAAGCCGCCATACTCATCATGTTCCGACAAGCCTCGGCACAACGACGGCAGGCTTCGGCGCACTGCCTACAGTGGTCCATGTGAGCCGCGTGTTTTTCGCACTCCTCGGCGCAGGCATCGCACATTTTAGCGCACAATTCACAAACCTGCCTGGCAAACTGGCTACCACTGGCCATAAACGTTACGGACATGTAGCACATTTTGGCACAATCACGGTCGAGCCGGATGCAGTCAACCATCATCATTACGTCCTGTTCGCCCAGGCAGGCTTCGGCGCAGGCATCGCAACTAATGGCGCAATCCTGACAGGCTTCGATACAATCCTGATACTGTTGGGGCATTAAGGCAGTTGCCATAAAGAGTTTTGGTTTGGTTTACCTTTAGTTCAACTGATAATCAGTAGATAGGTTGAATAGACTTTGTCAGTTGCTATCATTTTGCCGTACTTCCATAAATTTTGTAATTGCCCCTCTGAATCCTGTAAAACATTCCTGTTTCAAAGCCTTTACCTTTGTTGATGTAAACGTGTATCCTGATGCGAACACCCCTTCATACCCGACTCTTCTGCTGCTGGCTGGCCATCCTGGTCTTGCTGAGTAGTACGGGCTTTGGTATGGTGGAACATTGGTGTCAGATGCGTGGACATACGAAAACCCTGCTGGCAGCTCAGAAAGAGTGTCCCAAACCCTGCCAGGTAGATGAACCAGAGGCCCCCGTTTCAGGTGGCCCGGTCCTGAAAAAACAACCCTGCTGCAAAACCACGCTCACTTACGAACACCTCGATGTGAGCAGCTTTGTGGCCGATTATCACCCGCTGCCAACACCCAGCCCAGCGGCATTTCTGCCTAATCCGCAATTTCAGTTCCTGCTGGCGGCTCTCTTTCCGCCCGCTTCGGCCCAACATAGTCTACCGACTGCCGACACCCCACTTCATCGAACGGGGCGTTTCCGGCTTACCTCCCTCTGTACCTGGCTGATTTGAGCCAAACGCTTCGGCGGTCCGACTGTATGACCGCCACTCGCTGACGGACGGATTCAAACGTCCCGGTTGGCGAGCTTTCTGTACGTTCCGCCGATGCGGTTTCATCTTGTCGCACGGATTTGCCTCAACGGTTCTGTTTCGGCCTGATCCGTTTAGTCTCTCCACAAGAGACCACATATCGCATAGCGGAAGGTCGCCCCTACGTACATTTTTCACCAAACTATATATTTCTATGAATAACCGTATTACCGCCGGGCCGCGTTCAGTGTGGTCACTTGCCACGGTACTTCCGCTTCTAACCCTGTGGGGCTGCAACTCGCACGATATGTCGTCCATGCAGCCTGAACTAAACATCAATTACCCGGCTGCTTACGTGGTGAATGCTGAGGGTAATAGTCTATCTGTCATTGACTTGTCGAGCCAACAGGTGAAGGAAACCATCTCGTTTGGCGAAACGTCAGGCGGACACGGCAGTATGAACACGGCCGATATGGTCATGTGGCCGCACCATATTTACCTCTCACCCGATGGAAGTAAACTGGGGATAGGCGTTCCGGGCATGGACCTCAGCGCGGGCCACGCCGGTGGCACATCGGGCATGAAGGGCCGGGTACTGGTCGTGGACCCGAAGACGGGAGCAACCTCTGTCAATCAGCAAACACCGGTGATGAATCATAACGCGGTGTTCTCGCCTGATGGTTCTGAAATCTGGACCTCACAGATGGACGAAGCTGGTAAGATACTGGTGTACAATGCCAGTACAATGGCCCTAAAGAATACGATTACAGTTGGCATGGAACCCGCCGAGGTAACGATGTCGGCTAATGGTCAATATGCGTTCGTGGCCAACGGTATGAGCAACACGGTCTCGGTCATTCGGGTATCTGATAAATCTGTTGTGAAGACAATTCCTGTAGGCGATGATCCGGTCGGTGCGTGGCCTGGAGCCGATGGCCGAATGTACGTGGATAACGAGAAGGGGCAAAGCATCAGTGTCATTGATGTAAACACGCTGGCTGTAGTAGAAACGGTCAAGCTGGGCTTTACGCCCGGCTACGCGGCTTACCATCCTACCCGCAATGAACTCTGGGTTAGCCAGGCCGGTACCGGCACGAAGGTAGTCATCTTCGAGCGTATGAACGGAGCATGGATGAAGATGGGCGAGGTACAAACGGGTCTCGATGCTCATGCCATCACCTTCACTAAAGATGGGGCAACGGCCTATGTTACCAATCAGGGAGCGGCAACCGTATCAGTAGTGGACGTAGCAAAACGCACCAAAATCAAGGACATCGCGGTGGGCAAGAAACCGAATGGCATCGTACTGAAATACTAAATCCTTTCCGGCATGAATGCATTGTTCAAATCAATCGCATCGCTCACGCTGCTGGCGGGGCTGATAACGCAGCCCGTTCGGGCACAGCTTAGTTTGCCCGAACCGTCGCCCCCAACGACGATCAGGCAGAAAATAGGCTTTACGGACCTAACCATTGATTACTCACGCCCGGCAGTAAAAGGGCGCACTATTTTCGGTGGATTGGTCCCTTACGGAAAAATCTGGCGTACTGGCGCGTCGGATGCTACCATCCTGACGCTAACGGACCCGGTTACACTGGCTGGTAAACCTCTGGCCGCTGGTAGTTATTCCCTGTTCACAATCCCTAACCGGGCTGATTGGACAGTCATCCTGAACAAGCACGTGGGGGGGCATGGATTGGATGGCTACGACGAGAAGAGTGATGTGATGCGGTTCACCGTCAAAGCTGATTCATCGGCCCGATTCTATGAATCATTCACTATCGAAATACAGGATTTGGTCAGGAATCAGGCTACCATCTACCTGAATTGGGCGAATACATCGGTGCATTTTCCTATCGTGAGTAACGCCGACGAACGTATTACGGCTGAAATCATGGACCGCATCAACGTCAAGAAAGAGGACAAGCCCGGACTGTATTACCAGGCAGCTCTATATTATTTCGATCAAGAGAAGGATACAAAGCAGGCTCTTAGCTGGGCAACAAAGTCAGTCGAGTTGAAGCCCGCTTTCAATTACCTGCATCTGCAAGCGAAGCTACTGGCCCGTGCGGGCGATTACAAAGGGGCCATCGCTGCTGCTCAAAAATCAGCTCAGGCTGCTCAACAGGAAAAGTTTACTGACTACGTGACCATCAATAATCGGCTCATTGCCGAGTGGGAAAAGAAGTTGTAGGTTATGAAAACTGCTGCTGCCCCCTACAAACCGGCGTTGCGCTGGAATGGTCTGACCCGGTTCTACGACCAGGTCATGGCACTGACCATGCGCGAAGATCGGTTTCGGACGCTACTGCTCGAACCGATCCGAAACCACAAACCCCGGTATGTGCTGGATGTGGGATGCGGCACCGGTACGCAGGCTTTGCTGTTGCATCGTCAATTTACGGAGGCCAGTGTGTTTGGGCTTGATGGCGACAAGACCGCCTTAGCAATTGCCCAACAGAAACACGCTGTGGTAGGCTGGCCCATCGTTCTGGATCAAGGTCTTTCTACAGCCCTCCCCTATCCTGATGAAAGCATGGATATTGTGACCTGTAGCTTATTGCTCCATCACTTGTCGGATACCGATAAGAAGCAGTCCATTGGAGAAATGCGCCGGGTACTCACATCAGGTGGTACGCTGATGCTGGCCGATTGGGGCAAACCCGCTAATGAATTTATGCGGCTGCTCTTTTTCGGTCTTCAGCTTTTCGATGGGTTCGATACCACGAAAGCTAATGTGGAAGGACTCATTCCGAATATGCTCTACGATGAGGGCTTTAAACAAATTACGCAAACCGGCCAGGTGAATACACTCTTTGGCACACTGGCCATTTATTACGCGAAATCATGAAGCTCGTCCGTACAGTATGGGTGCTATTGATGCTATTAGTTACGGCACAACTTGGATTGGGACACGGTGGTCACAAAAAAAAGGGGCGTTTGGACTCGACGGGGCGGCCTTCCGCTCGGCACGATTCGGCTTTGGTACAACCAAACTCAATAAATCATGCCGGCATAGTGACCGATAGCCTTAACAAGGTAGAAGTTCAGACCACGGCAACTATGCCTGCCCCGTTGGATGACTATCCGACGTACCACCCTATGGTCGTACACATTCCAATTGTTTTGCTTCTGCTCGCTGCACTGCTGCAACTCGTCGCAGTCTTCCGGCCATCGGGACCACTGAACTGGCTAACCTTAGTGGTTGCACTCGGTGGAACGGTAGGGGCCTACGTAGCTGGTACGTATGTACATCCGCACACGGACGGTCTGAGCAATGCAGCACAGGCGGCTTTGGAAACCCACGAAACCTACGCTGACTATACGGTTTGGTTGGGCCTCGCTGGTACACTGCTGAAAGGAATAACACTCTGGCGACCCTTAAAGTGGCTGGAGGGGTTTACAGCTATCGCCCTCGTCGGCGCGGGTATTGCGGTGGGGCTGGCCGGGCATCAGGGGGGAGCATTGACGTACCTGTACGGTATTGGACCACGCGGAGCTTACCTCGAACAGCATGAGGAAGGGTCCGCCGATGGTAACAGGCATGAACACAAACATCCGAACGACAAACACTAAGGTCAGATGAACCGAGCCTGGCATCTTCGCATTCGCAAAACCCACCGGTATTTGGGACTATTTATCGGTATTCAGTTTCTGCTCTGGACGCTGGGCGGGCTGTATTTTAGTTGGTCGAATCTGGACGACATTCACGGCGACCACCTCAAACGCCCGGCTGCCACATTTCCGGCTTCGCTGTCGCTGGTTTCACCCTCGGCTCCCTTACGGGCTTTGCAGCAAAAAGGTGTCGATTCTATCCAGAACATAGCCCTTATCGACGTATTGAATCAGCCTCTTTACCAACTAAACTACCGGATGCAGCACAGTAACGGCCACGCAATGGCGCACGTGCAGTTGGCCGACGCAACGACGGGACAACTCAGGGGTGAACTGACGCAGGCAGAAGCTACCGCGTTAGCCAAACAACGCTTTGCCGGGCCATCTACCGTTGAACAAGTCGAGTATCTGACAAGTACCAACGGTCACCACGAATACCGTGAAAAACCTCTGCCTGCCTATGCGGTTACGTTCCGGCAACCGGCTCACGCGACCGTGTATGTAGCGGCTCAGTTGGGCACCGTGCAAAGCATTCGCACAGACCCCTGGCGCGTATTCGATGTACTCTGGATGCTGCATACAATGGATTACGAAGGCCGCGACGACATCAACAATGGGTTGCTTCGGGCCTTTTCGGTGCTGGGATTGCTCACCATTTCATCAGGGTTTACGCTCTACTTTGGTTCATCACCCGGTTTGCGCCGACGCGCGAAGTCGGGTGGAAAACCCGTTCGATTAACTTCTTAATCAAATTTTCAACCAATCAATTCTGTACAACCAATGAAAACGATTCGATTGACTGTAGCCACCCTGGGCCTGTCGCTTTTCTCGCTCGTCGCTTCGGCACAGACAACCACCCCCGCACTCACGGCCTACTACAACGTGAAAGATGCTTTAGTGGCCACCGATGGAGCCAAAGCTAAAGCCGGAGCAACGGCTTTGGTAGCTGCCCTCGGTAAAGTGGATGCGGCCAAACTTTCGGCCACTGACAAGAACGCCCTGAATACAGCAAAAACGAAGGCAACTGCCATTAGCAAGAGCACCGACGTGGACGCGCAGCGCGAAGCCTTTGAGGGTCTCTCGATGGGCATGATCGCGCTGGCAAAAGCCACTAAACCCGCTAAAACCTACGTGCAGTTCTGCCCGATGGCCGCTGAGGGCAAAGGTGCATCATGGCTCAGCGACAAGCGCGAAGTACGCAACCCTTACTACGGCGACAAAATGCTGAAGTGTGGATCGGTAAAAGAAGAAATTTAATCGAACCGCCGAAGCGGCAGTAAACGCCCCGGAGATGGTTCATTTCTTTGGTCGAACCGATGAATAGGCGATTTCCGGGGCCACCTATAGACGATGGCCCAACAGGAATTATTTATCAAGAACATGGTGTGCGACCGCTGCATCTGGGTCGTGCGAACCGAACTGGAACGGCTCGGCTATTCAGTGGCTCAGGTAGAATTGGGACGGGTGGTTATCAGCAGCCCCGCCGTTGACATCACCCTCGTCCGTCCGATGCTGGAAGGGCATGGTTTCGCCCTGTTGACCGATAAAACTACTCGCGTAGTCAATCAGGTCAAAACACTCATTATCGACTTAATTCAGAGTGGCCGGATTGCCGAACTTCGGACAACGCTCTCCGATTATTTGTCGGAAAACGTCGGGTTGGATTACGCACATCTAAGTCATCTGTTTTCCTCGACGGAGAATTTAACCATCGAGAAATTCTGGATTATGCAACGGGTGGAACGGGCTAAAGAACTGTTGAGCTACGACGAAATGCCCATCAGCGATATTGCCAAGCAGTTGGGCTATAGCAGCGTGGCCTACCTGACCAACCAATTTAAGCAGATAACGGGGCTTACACCAGCCACCTACCGGAACCAAAACACGGCGGACCGTAATCCATTAGATTGGATTTAAGGTTCATCCATTTAATTGACTATCAATCACTAACTCACTGGAGTATGAACCTTTCATTAGCAGGCTTTTCTTCCCTTCTGTCTGAGCTTGGCGGCATTCAGTAGCTCGGCGCAGCAGAACGCTCATCAATCGCCTTGTCAGGCCGAAGCGAGTAGAGCCATCAAAACGCTAATTGAAAGGGAGGTTGGTAGCTTTATTAGGTAAAATCTTGCAAGCGGGTGCGGGAATTGTATAACGGACCCGCCCCGTTTAGTAGCGACCTTTGCAGAGTAATTTAGACAAACCTGTAAACGGTCATGGAAACGATTAAACTAAAAACCAATATCAAGTGTGGGGGCTGCATTGCCACGGTAACGCCTTTTTTAAACGAATCTGTTGGAGCGGGTAACTGGCAGGTTGATACGCAGAACCCCGATAAAATACTGACGGTGCAGACGGAAGCGGTTACAGCCGATACAGTCAAAGCTGCCGTTCAGCAGGCAGGCTACAAAGCCGAGTTGCTATCGTAACAGATACGGTAAGCCCTCGCTTTTGCAAAGCCGCCACTCACAGGCGGCTTTTTTCATTAGCTGTCTATTCAGATAAGACACTTAAACAGGCCGGGTCGCGCAGACCGATACACCGGCCAATCGGTATGATTGAAGGCTTGATAAAATTTTCGCTCCGTAACCGATTCGTCGTCCTGCTAATTGCAGCGGGACTATTCGGCTGGGGGGTATATTCGGTGAAGACGAGTAAGATCGACGCGATTCCCGATCTGTCGGAGAATCAGGTCATCGTTTTTACCGAATGGATGGGGCGCTCTCCGCAGCTCATCGAAGACCAGATTACCTACCCATTAGTGACGAACCTCCAGGGGTTACCGCAGGTGAAGTACGTGCGCGGTACGTCTATGTTCGGCATGAGTTTCGTCTATGTCATTTTCAACGACGACACGGAGGTGTATTGGGCCAGGGAGCGGGTGCTGGAACGGCTCAACTACGCGGCCCGGCTGCTACCGGGGGGCGTTTCGCCGACGCTTGGTCCCGACGGAACAGGTGTGGGACATATTCTGTGGTACACGTTGGACGCGCCCGGTATGGACCTCGGCGAACAGAGGGCCGTACAGGATTGGTACGTCAAGTTTGGGTTGCAGAACGTGCCGGGCGTAGCCGAAATCGCGTCGTTTGGTGGCTTTCAAAAGCAATACCAGGTTACGCTTGACCCCAACAAACTGACCTACTATGGTTTGTCCGTACCGCAGGTCATCGGGGCTATCCGCGCCAACAACAACGAAGCCGGGGGCCGCAAGTTTGAACTCAGCGGTATCGGCTACATCATTAAAACGACGGGCTATCTGCAATCGGTCGAGCAGATTCAGAACATTCCGCTGAAGACGATCAGCAGCGTTCCCGTGCGCGTAGCCGACGTAGCGACGGTGCAGATGACGGGTGAAACCCGGCTGGGCATCTTCGACTTGAACGGGCAGGGTGAGGCTGTGGGCGGCATCGTGGTGATGCGCTACGGCGAGAACGCCGACGAGGTGATTGGCAACGTCAAGAAGAAAATGGAAGAAGTCGCCAAGGGTCTTCCCAAAGGCGTAACGTTCAATATCGTCTATGACCGTAGTGGGCTGATTCAGGAATCGGTCGCGTCGATTCAGCACACGTTGATCGAAGAAATGATTGTGGTGTCGCTTGTGGTAATTCTGTTCCTCCTTCACTGGCGGTCGGCCATCAGCATCATCATTCAGATACCGATCACCATCGCCACGAGCTTTATTCTGCTCAACGCCTTTGATATTTCCTCAAACATTATGTCCCTAACGGGCATCGCGCTGGCTATCGGGGTAATCGTCGATAACGGCATCATCATGGCCGAAAACGCTTATAAGAACTTAGCGATTCGGCAGGCAGAACTGACCGCTGAACCGCACCAGCGGACCGGCGACGGGATAAAGCCTGATTCACCACCAGGGCAGGTCAATGGCACGGCATCGGCCACGAACAACAACGGACAAGGGGGTTATGTCAACGGGCAATCGGACCCCGGACCGCGCTCGGCTAAACCAACCCGGCAAACGCGCTAACATCATGTGGAAGAAGATAAAAAGATGGCTGGGCTACGGGCCAAAAAACTACGCAGAGATACCCGAAGACGAGCGGCTGGCGATCATCGAGCGGTCAAGTATTCAGGTGTCGCGGGGAGTGTTCTACTCGACCATCATCATTATTACGTCATTTCTACCAGTGTTTCTGCTAACCGGGCAGGAAGGAAAGTTGTTTCACCCACTGGCCTGGACCAAAACCTTTATCCTGCTGGTTGATGCGCTATTAGTGGTTACGCTGGCCCCGGTGATGCTGTCCCTATTCATGAAGGGCCGCTTCAAGGATGACCACGCTAATCCGATTAATCGCTTCTTAGAGCGGGTCTATGAACCCATCATCCGGTGGGTAATGCGCTGGCGCAAAACAACCATTGGTATCAACCTGCTGGCTCTTGCCGTGAGCGTACCGATGCTGATGAGTCTCGGTTCGGAGTTTATGCCGCCGTTGGATGAACAAAGTATTCTGTTCATGCCCGTGACGTTGCCCGACGTATCGAACGCAGAAGCTAAACGGATTTTGCAGGTACAGGACAAGTTGATTAAGTCGGTACCGGAAGTCGATAAAGTGTTGGGGAAAGCGGGACGGGCTTCGACGGCTACGGATAACTCGCCGATCAGCATGATTGAGACCATCATTATGCTCAAACCCAAGTCCGAGTGGCGGGACGGCCTCACTAAGAAAGACCTGATTAACGAACTGGATGCCAAACTTCAGATTCCGGGCGTGGTCAACGGCTGGACGCAGCCCATCATCAACCGAATCAATATGCTCTCCACAGGCATCCGTACCGACGTGGGCATTAAGGTACACGGACAGTCACTCGACAGCATTTACGCCGTATCGGAACAGGTAAAAGCGGCTTTGAACGGGGTGCCGGGCGTGAAAGACCTCTACGTTGAACCTGTTACGGGTGGTAAGTATTTAACCATCGACGTGAACCGCGACGCGCTGGGTCGCTACGGGCTAAGTGTGGACGATGTGAACGGCGTAGTCGAATCAGCCATTGGTGGTTCACCCATCGGGCAGACCATCGAGGGGCGACGGCGGTTCTCGATCAACGTGCGGCTGGCGCAAGACTACCGCAACAGCATCGAACGCATCCGGCGCATTCCCATCGCTACGGCCGCTTTCGGTACGGTTCCGCTCTCGGCGGTGGCGACGGTACGCTTTGAAGATGGTCCACCGATGATTACGTCGGACAATGCCCTTTTGCGT
This sequence comes from Fibrisoma montanum, assembly GCF_003583365.1. GTDB lineage: Bacteria > Bacteroidota > Bacteroidia > Cytophagales > Spirosomataceae > Fibrisoma > Fibrisoma montanum. The sequence continues at coordinate 28,879 of NZ_QXED01000018.1, read as the reverse complement.
GGGGCGGTGATGTTCAACGTGCGTGACCGCGATTTGGGAGGAACGGTGCAGGAAGCTATCGCCAAAGTGAACCGGGAATTGACCCTACCCAACGGCTACTTTCTGGAATGGAGCGGACAGTACGAAAACCTCATCCGGGGGCAACGAACGCTGCTGCTGATCGCACCCATCGTGCTGGTGGTCATTTTCCTCTCCCTGTATCTGGCCTTCGGCTCGGCACGGGAAGCGTTTCTGAGTTTGATTACGATTCCCTTTGCGCTGATCGGCGGGGCGTACATGGTCTATTTCTATGGAGTAAACCTATCAGTAGCCGTGGCAGTGGGTTTTATCGCCTTATTCGGTATTGCAGTTGAAACAGGTGTGGTGATGGTAATCTACCTCAACGATGCCATGAAGCAACTGGTCGCCAAGCGGGGCAACTCCCGCGAGTCTATCAGCCGTGACGAACTACGCGAATACGTCATCAACGGGGCGGCTAAACGGCTTCGGCCCAAAATCATGACCGTATCGGTGGCCCTGTTCGGCTTAGTGCCGGTATTGTGGGCGGCTGGCGTGGGGAGCGACGTCATGTTGCCTATCGTGCTGCCAATGATCGGGGGGGTGTTGACCTCCTCCACGCATATTCTGTTAGTGACTCCGCTCATCTTCCTGATGACCAAGGAGTACGAATTACGCAAGTTTGGTAAACTCGACGTATTAGATGCTTCGCATTAATCTCATACTTATTCTTTTCCTGCTGACGATACGCAGCTACGGGCAGATACCCGTGCGACCGGAACGCCGGAGCGGGACCGCCCCCGTACTGCCCTTAGATAGTGTGTTGGTCCGTATCGACCTGAATAACCCACTGCTTAAACCCTTTGGAAGCCGGGCCGCTGCCGCCCGTGCCTACGCTGAGGGTGCGCGTAGCTGGATGGCCCCAATGGTTGGTGTGGGTACATTCATGGCTCCCTATCCAGCACAAATGATTATGGACGAGCGCGATAAAGGTTTCGGTATGGTTTCGGTCGAACAGGACATTCCCAATCCGGTAAAACAACGGGCTACGCGGGTCTTTCAGCAGTCGAAAGCGGCTGTTGAGGAAGCCGGGCGGGGGGTGACACTCAACCGACTCCGCTCTGATGCCAAACAACTCTATTTCGACTGGCTGGTACTGGAAAAACGGCGGGTGGTGCTGGCCGAAAACCGGCGCATTCTGCAACTGATGAAGAAATTAGCCGACATCCGCTACCCCTACCAGCAGGGTAGTCTGGGCAACGTCTATAAAGCGGAAGGTCGGCTCTACGAGTTGGACAACATGGTCACGATGACTGAAGCCGACATCGAGCGCAAACGCATCGGCCTGAATACGCTGATGAACCGGCCCCGAACCGAGCCGTTCCGCATTGACACCACCCTCCGGCCTGTCGAACCGCAACCCGCCTTACCAACAACGGAAGAAATTGGTCAGGTACGTTCAGACATTCGGCGGATGGACCGGCAAATCTTGAGTATGCAGGCAGGTATTGAAGCGCAAAAGGTGCAGGCCCGGCCCGACTTCCGCATCCGCTTCGACCATATGCAGCCATTCGCCGGGGTAAAGAGCATGATGCCCACACAGTTTACGCTGATGGGCATGATTTCGATACCGATTGTCCCCTGGGCCTCCCGGATGTACAAGGCTGAAATTAAAGGAATGCAGCAGGACATCGAAGCCATGCGCTACGAGCGGGAAGGGATGCTCAACGAAACGCAGGGCATGGTGGCACAGATGCTGACCGATATTCGGACTATGCGGACGCAGTTGGACAACTACGAACAGCGGGTGATCCCAACACTTCGCAAGAATTACGATACGCAGGTAATCGCCTACGAGCAAAACAAGGGCGAATTGCCGGTGGTGATTGATGCCTGGGAGACATTAAACATGACGCAGATGGACTACCTGACGCGGCTTGGAGACTATTACCGCATGATTGTCAGCTATGAACGAGAACTGGAGAAATAAACGGTGGTTGCAGTCCGTGGCTTGGCTAATGGTACTGATTCTGGTATTTGTTGCTGGTTGTAAAACAGGCAATGAGAACAAGGAGTCAACCACCCCCGCTAACCGTGCGACGGACCGCCCCAACGTAGCAAGTCATGAAGGGCATGGACACGCGAATGAAGAGGAAGTCTATACCTGCCCGATGCATCCGCAAATTGTGCAGGATAAACCCGGTTCTTGTCCCATTTGCGGTATGGACTTGGTGAAGAAAGCGGGTATGAGCGGGGATAGCGTAGTGGTTGATGCTGACCTAAAGGCCCTGCTGCAACCAACCAACTCGGTTGTGGTAGCCAACATTGCGACGGTTCATCCTGAACGACGTAGCGAAGCCGTGACGGTAGAAGCCAACGGTATTGTAACCTACGACACCCGGCAACTCTACACGATTCCGGCTCGGTTCGGGGGGAGGGTGGAAAAGCTGTACGTGCGTTTCAATTATCAGCCCATTCGCAAGGGACAGAAGTTGCTGGAACTCTATAGCGCCGACATCGTTACGGCACAACGGGAACTATTCTACCTGCTTGATGCGGATGCGGACAACGGTCCCCTTGTTGCAGCAGCCAAACAAAAGCTTCGATTGCTTGGCGTAACGGACGGGCAGATTACCGACCTCGTTCGCACCCGCAAACCCAGCTACTCGCTGGCCATGTTCAGCCCCTACGATGGTTACGTAGTGGAGGAAAACGCGGCTACGCCTGCCGCGCCAACGCCCGCTGCGGGTGGTATGAGCAGTGGCGGAGAGGCAGGTATGGGTGGTGGCGGAATGACTTCGACCGGCACTGACGAAATCACATTTGCTCAACCGTCTCCCTCAACCGGGGGCGGGACCATCGGCGGTTCGCTGCTGTTGCGTGAAGGGCAGTACGTACAAACCGGTCAAACCCTGTTCCGGGTAGCAAATTCAAGCCGGTTGTGGGCCGAATTTCGACTGTACGCCCGTGATGCTGTCGGCATCAAACCCGGTGATGCCCTGACCATCTCGTTTGATCAGACGGGTGGGCCTTCGCGTCCGGCGCGGGTAAGTTTCGTAGTGCCTTTCGTAGAGAATGGCAATCCATTTGTGACCATACGCGCCTATCTATCAGGCCGTAATTCGGTGCGCGTTGGCCAACTGGCCCGCGCTCAGATTCGCCGGAAAGCAACAGAGGGGCTTTGGGTACCAGCAACTGCCGTGCTGGATTTAGGCAACGAACAGGTCGTGTTTGTTCAGGGTGAGACAAAGAACACCTACCGCCCCGTGCGGGTTCAGGCGGGTGTTCGGTCGGGCGACTCCGTTGCCATACGGAGCGGTCTAACCGAAGAACAAACGGTGGCCCAAAATGCTCAGTTTTTAATTGATAGTGAAAGCTTTGTCAACGTAACGCAGGCCGGGCCGCGCTCGGCTACCCCATGATATGATACGACGATGGATATACGGATCGGCGGCACTCTTGATGCTGCTCAATGCCGGGTGCAAATCGGGCGGATCGACCTCAACCAAAGGAACCGACTCGACGCAGATTGCCAGCAGCGACGATCACAGCGGTCATAATCACAGTCCTAATGAAGAAGGTGGCACGACCTATACCTGCCCGATGCACCCGCAAATTGTGCAGTCGTCGCCGGGAACTTGCCCTATTTGTAGCATGGACCTGGTGCCAGTGGTGAAGACTGGAGAGAAGGCGGCTGAGATTGTGCTTAGTGCCAGCCAGATGCAACTAGCCAATGTAATAGTACAACCCGTGTCGTCTGGCAGTATAGGCAACAACACGGTCCTGAACGCCCGGTTAGCCGCCGATCAGCAGCAGACCGATGTTATCAGCAGCCGCGTAGCCGGGCGCATTGAACGACTCTACGTGAAAGAGACGGGCCAGCCGATCCGCAAAGGGCAGGTACTCTACGAGATATACAGTGAATCCCTGCTTACCCAACAGCAGGAATACCTGATCGCCTTGCAACAGGAAGCCGAATTGGGAACGACTGAAAAACGATATAGCCAGTTTCGGCAAGCCGCCGAGCAAAAACTTCGGCTTTACGGCATGACTGCCGAACAGATTGCCGGATTAGCCCGCACTAAAAAGGTGCTGCCCCGCATCCCATTTGTAGCTCCATCAGGCGGTACCGTGACGGAAATTGCGGCCAGTGAGGGACAGTACGTGAGCGAAGGGGCGTTGCTCTACCGATTGGCTAACCTGGGTCAGCTTTGGGTCGAAGCCGAACTTTACGCCGGGGAATCCAGGTATGTGAAGGTTGGCGATAGGCTACCCGTGCAGGTAGTTGGCTACGAAGGTCAGCAACCGCAAACCGCACGAGTGGCATTTATTGACCCTGAATACCGGGCAGGGAGCCAGGTACTGGTGATGCGGGCCGTGATTTCCAATCCGGGGGGACGCTATCAGCCGGGTCAGCAGGCGCGGGTGCTGCTGCGGCATGGCGTACAGCGCGGGCTAACCTTGCCGGTTGATGCAGTCGTGCGGGCCGGGCAGGGGGCGGTAGTATTTGTACAGACGGGCCAGGGACAGTCGGAAGGCCGCACCCCCGATGGGTCGGCCTTTCAGCCACGCCTGGTACAAACCGGCACCGAGACCGATCAGCGCGTAGCCATCACGAAAGGGCTGAACGGCGACGAGACCATTGCCATGTCAGGGGCGTATCTGCTCTACAGTGAACTGATTCTCAAAAAAGGCGTAAACCCGTTTACCCAAAAGGCTGACGAGGAGGGGGTGAAATCGACTCCTAACGGCGAGACAAATCCCACGCCGGTACCGGTAGCTACTAACCAAGCCGCGTCAGCTTCCCGAACACCCAACGTCCATACGGTACCGGATGGGTTTAAAAAGCAGCTAACGGAGGTTTATGAAGCTTCACTAAAACTAACTGAATCGCTCGTCGGCTCCGATGTTAATCGGAGCAAGGCCGCTGCGGGCGGGGTAGAAAAGGCTCTGTCTGGCGCGGACATGATGCTTCTTTCCGGTCAGGCGCATACAGATTGGATGAAGTACCTCAACGCGATGAATGCGGCCTTGAAAGCGATTCGTGGCACGGGCGATCTAGAAAAACAACGAACGGCCTACGCGCAGTTTGAAGATGGTTTGTATCGAAGCGTAAAAGCATTTGGCGTAACCGACAAACCCATTTACAGGCAGTACTGCCCGATGGCCCTGAACAACAAAGGCAGCTACTGGCTCAGTGATAAGGAACCGATCCGTAATCCCTACTTCGGGGATCAGATGTTGACTTGCGGAGAAACGAAGGAGGTAATCAAGTAGCGACGCCCTGCGCTCACGTAACAAATGCTGGTAGATGGGCATGGTAAAACACCTATCAGCATTTGTAAAATTTTTGGATTAAAAACCTTTTCTGTAACCCCTATTTTATAGGTGAGTCCAAACGATATGCAATGGCCTAAATTTACCCAACCCTCACCAAACAAAGACTATAACTTCACCTACCGAGCGGGCGATGTGCGGCCTGTACGCGTCCTGATCGTGATTGGTCTGCTCTTCATGGCAGCTTTTCTGTGGGTGTTTTTTCAACCCGAAAACCGGGGATATTCCTGGTTGTTTGGTCTGCTGGCAGTATCGGTTCTGTTCCGTATTCTTCGCCTTCTGCACGAGTGGTATCACTACTGGAACGTAGTGCCGCCTATGCGACCGGCTGCAACCCGAAGCTGGACCGTGGACATACTGACGACTTACTGCCCCGGTGAGCCTCACGAGATGGTCGTCAATACCCTCGAAGCTATCGGGCGCATTACGTACCCACACACGACGTACCTCTGCGACGAGGCCAATGACCCGTACCTAAAGCAAGTTTGCGCCGATCTGGGCGTAATCCACGTCACGCGAACGGATAAAACCGATGCCAAAGCAGGCAACATCAACAATGCACTCCGACAGGCTACCGGCGAGATTTGTTTGGTGATTGACCCTGACCACGTACCCGTAACGGATTTTCTGGATCACGTCTTGCCCCATTTTGAAAATTCGGAAGTTGGCTTTGTGCAATGTGTACAGGGGTATTACAACCGAAAAGAAAGCGTCGTCGCGTTTGGAGCCGCTGAGCAGACGTATAGTTTCTACGGGCCAATGATGACCTGCATGGGTGGGTACGGCACCGCACAGGCCATTGGGGCTAACTGCACGTTTCGGCGGTCCGCATTGGATTCGATTGGTGGCCACGCTAATGGACTATCCGAGGATATGCACACGGCCATGAAGCTCCACGCTAAGGGCTGGCAGTCGGTATATGTCCCCTTGCCTCTCTCCTACGGTTTAGTGCCGGCCACACTATCGGCCTACTATAAACAACAACTCAAGTGGTCGCGCGGTACGTTTGAGTTATTGGTCACAACGCTCCCAAAAGTGTTTAGTGGCCTAACGTGGCGGCAAAAGATTCATTACACGACGCTGCCCCTCTACTATTTGTTGGGTACCGTGCAATTGATTGATCTATTGATCCCCATTCTGTCGCTAACGACTATGCTGCTGCCGCTGCAACTTGATCTGCTCAAATTTGCGACGGTTTACGTGCCCCTGCTCCTAACGGGCTTTTTGATTCGTCAGTACGCCCAACGATGGCTTATTGAACGGCACGAAGCCGGTTTTCATTTGGTTGGCGGTATTCTGGCCAGCGGCACCTGGTGGGTATATGTGCTGGGGCTACTTTACACAATTTTCCGAGTCAGGGTGCCCTATATTCCCACGCCGAAAGACGACCGTCCGCGCAACCATTTCTGGCTTATCCTGCCAAATCTACTGGTTGTGCTGGCCACCCTCGGGGCAATCAGCTATAGTATCTATTGGTATGGCCGATTCGCGCTCTACAACATCTACTTCCAGATGATGCTTGGCTTCGGGGTGCTGAACATCCTGATTCTAACCCTGAATATACTAACTGGGCAGCAGCAAACATTGGCGCAAATAGCCGATTGGCTTACCAAACCGTCGGATCATTCGGAACAAATCGGTAGCCTACGCCGGGTGGCCTGGATAATTCGTTACGGCTTATACAACTGGCTCCAGCGACGAGCGGTCGCCCTGTTTGTGGGCATGGTAGTGGCAGCTTTGGGCTTCTTCATTTTCACCTACCGCATCCGAACCGATGTCCTGCCAACCGACCTGCGCTTTGCCAATACCCAACCTTTTTACATTGGCTTGAGTGATTCATTGCCTCGCCAACTTGCCCTACCTTCCTCAATTACGCCTATTTCGCCCTACCATCTGACTTGGTCGATGACCCCGAACTCGGCCATTTCTTTTCCCCTTCGACCAAAAGCTGATCAGTTACCCCTGCTATACATTGAACTCGATGAAACGATCTACACGACCGAAACGCAAATAGCAGAGTTTTTGAAAAGTATTCTGCGTGGGGAACGCGACGCAGCCCTGCGGGAATGGACCCAAAAAATTCGTAAACAGAATCGTCCGGTGCTGGCCAGCTTCATGCCGGAATTTGATAATCCTACCCAACAGAATACCTTAAAGCAGGCAACCAGTTTAGACTTATACCGACGAGCCTGGCAGTACATTGTCCGGTTCTGCCGCCAACAAGGGGACGAGCCTGACGTCACCTGGGTCTGGTGCCCCACCCAACCATCAACTGTAGTGTCCTACTATCCCGGTGAGCATTATATCGATTGGATAGGCATTGCCGTAGTCAACGATCCAACGTTGGCGATTGATGGTAAAGACCATTCGTTTGCCGCTCTCTTTCAGCTTCCGCATACGGCGGTTCGCATGCACCCGGCCTACAGCATCCGGCAGAAGCCCGTCCTAATTACTCGTTTGGAATCTGTTACGGACCACACACCCCACCGCCAGTGGACAATCGAAGCGTTGGAGTTGATGCAGGAACGTTACCCTACTGTTCGGGGAATTGTTTTTAGCAATGATGCTGATTTACAAGCGGTACCTGTTACCTACCTGACGCAGCAACAAACCGTTCAGCGATAACTAATCATCAGTCTGTGAACCGGCTACCTCGAAGGAAAAGTTTGCTGTTGCAACATGCTGATGCGTATCGTATACGTTAACAAACAGCCGGTACGCCCCCGGTTCGTTTGGTAAGCGGAAGCGAACGGTTCGGGTATCGGTCCGTTCTAACAAGCCCTGAATAGCGGGACGCGGAACCCCTACGTAATCGCCACCGGGCTGGGCACGAAGCTTAATCTCCCAGGCATACATAAGGGAATCGCCCTCCGGATCAGAAACGCGTATTTCGGCTTGATGGGGAGCCGAAACCGATGCGTAAGAGCGATTGTTGACAAGTTGCCCGTCAATCAATAGAGACTGAACGACCGGAGCCTGATTTGCTGGTATCTTGCCTGACCAAAGTTCTTGCATCAACCCTACAAGGGGAGTATGTCGGCCTTGCTCGTCAAAAACACTGAACCAGGTATGCGTCTCTTCCTGCTTTGTGCCCCAGTAGAATAAGTACGAACCAAAACAATTGGGTGGTTGCGAGCCGATGTAGCGTTGATAGAAAGACCGGACGAATTCCACCTTGCTTCGGCTATTGGGTTCATCGGGTGCGCCCCACGGAGCTATAGGCGTTTCCCAATACGCCTGTACGCCATATTCAGAGATAAGGTAAGGTTTCGTCCAACCGCCTTTATGGAAAAACTCGTCTAATTTTTCGGTTAGCGCATAGGAATTTACGCCTAAGATGTCCACGTCGGTACACCGCTTACTGGCTAACCATATAGCGCGTTTGCTATCAGGCGAAATGACTGTACTGACGGGATGATTGGAGTCAAGTTGGTGAACAAGCTTAGAAAGTCGGTTTACTTCATCGTATACCTTGAAGTTTTTAGCTTCCTGCGCCCATTCGTTACCGACGCACCAAAGCAGCAAGGCTGGGTGGTCCCGGTATTTGATCACAGTTTTTCGGATACGTTCGTACTGCCTCTCAACGGCGGCATGGTCATCGTAGTCAAAACCTTCCATTTCCCGCTCGACCCACAAGCCAAACATGACCGTCAGTCCCAATGCGTGGGCTTCGTCCAAAATGCGGCCGGCATCAATATCGTCCCATACGCGGATGGAATTTCCTCCACAAGCTTTCAACTCCTCAAAATGGCTTACCCCGCCTGCCCCTTTAATGAAATAAGGCTTTCCATACCGCAGGAGTTCATAAGAAGTACCATTAAAGCGGATAGATGTTGGTGCGTTTGTATTGGTCGTAACAGGCCGCTTTTGCTGCGTGTCCTGGCAACTGCTCAAGGTAACCAGCCAACCAGTTAAGAACCACACTAAACTAAATTTGCATCGGTAAGAATAGGCGATCATCATGTAAAGATGACCGCTTAATCGGCGTTGGTCACACGGTACAGAAAATTCTGTAATTGAGGGCAGTAAAATTGTAAATAGCTATTCTAAACGAATTAGGGATTTGGGTAAGTCAGAAGCGTTTCATACATGCTAATCAGGCTCATTATAACGATCCTGAAAAACTCAAGGTCCGTTGTGGTACTTTCAGCATTGAGTCGCTTCTTACAACTTTCGTAATTTCCATCAAAACTGTCGATAGCCAAATGGCCCTGTAACAATCTGAGGTCATATAGCACGTACAACGGTGTCATAATACCACGTTCATCAGGTAGTTTGAGAACAATACTTATAAACCGCTCAAATACTTTTAGACTACCTAAGCCCTTTAAATCCTTCGGCGACACCCCCCGTTCGATCAGGAGCCGTTTTAAGTCTTCAACCTGTAGCGACTCGATGAGGTACTTAGTTAAGCTCAGATATGCATTCAAGATTTGTTCCCTATCCTCCAAGATAGGCGGTCGATAATACTCAGCTAAACGTTCTATATCAATCTTGGCAATGTCGAACCCAAATTCTTTCTTGATACGTTCATCAAACTGGTTTTTGAGTGAGAACACCTTCAATTCATTATCCGACTCCTGAAATGCGTCCTGAATAGTGAATGGAATTTGGCTGAAGTAAAATTTGGAAACGATGTCATGGTCAGAAGCCACATTACTGGCTAAGAAGCGTTTCCTATCCCGTTCATTTTCCTCATTAAAGTCCTTCTTCAAATCTCCAAGCCACATGAAAATTAGCCCACCACGGTTTATTCCAAATCCCCAACTAAACATTCGTTCACCTTTTTGATAGATGTTACCTGATGAAAACGAAGTCAATTTCACCGTGTAATCAGGATGGTTATTGTAGTGTAACAAAACCTCTCTATCAAAGAATGCAGGGGTTAAATAACCTGTATCAAAATCCCGGTATAGACCGGGTATAAAATAATAATCAAGGGGATCATAATCGAAGCCCAAGTCATCAAAACGACCAAATTTGGCCGAGACATCGACTTCAGCAAAGAGATATTTGAATGAAATTTCCACTGTTGGCCCATCTTCGGTAATCCCGTCAAGAATATAATCCCGGAAGTGGATAAGCCGCTGACCATCAAAAGGGACAATAGATTCATACTTGATGTCGCAAGTGTCACATTCATACACCGGCATCCGCATCGTGTAGGCGCGAGGTTCTTTGCCGAAACGAATTAAACGGTGTCTTATAAATCGATATGTTCCGCATTGCGGACAACGTAAAGGATTTTGCTCCATCGAAAAGAGATTGTTTCAATCAATGCAACAAAATCGGCACTTATTTCATCTCACGTTTCAGCAACTGCGCGTTCAGAGCCACGATCACTGTGCTGGCACTCATTAGCACAGCACCGATGGCGGGGCTAAGGACAAAATTGGGGTATAATACCCCGGCTGCCAGCGGAATCGCGACGACGTTATAGCCCGTCGCCCAGAAGAGGTTCTGAATCATCTTGCGGTACGTGGCTCTACCGAACTCAACTAAGTTGGTAATGTCGGTGGGGCGGCTATTGACCAAAATGATGTCGGCGGTTTCGGCGGCAACGTCGGTGCCGGAACCCACCGCAATGCCTACGTTGGCCTGCGCTAAGGCCGGAGCATCGTTGACCCCGTCGCCGGTCATGGCCACGAACTGGCCTTGCTTCTGCAAGTCCTTCACGACGTTTACTTTCTGGTCGGGCAAAACCTCTGCGTAAACCCCGTCCAAACCTAATTCTTTTGCAACAGCGTCGGCTACTTTCTGATTATCGCCGGTGGCCATATACACCTTGATACCCGACTCTTGCAACCGCTGAATGGCTTCTTTGGAGTCTTCACGAATTTTGTCGGCCAGTGCTACGTAACCCGCTATCTGGTCATCAATCAGCACGAACACGACCGTTTCGGCTCCGCTACCGAAGGCATCATGTGGCTGTTCGATACCTGCTTCTTTCAGGAAACCCGGACTAACGACGAGCACCCGCTGACCGGCAACCATTGCCGATACACCTTTGCCCGTAATGGATTGAAAATCGCTGATACCGGGCAGGTCGAGGTCGCGTTTTTTGGCTTCCCGGACGATGCCCTGCGCGATAGGGTGCTGTGAAGGTTGCTCCAGAGCGGCTACCATGCTTAAAAATGTTGCTTCGTCCATATCGGGAACCAGCACCTTGATTCTGTTCACACCGAATTCGCCTTCGGTTAACGTACCTGTCTTATCAAAAACCATCGCTGTGATTTTGCGGGCCTCCTCGAAGGCCGTGCGGTTACGAATCAGCAGTCCCTTCTGTGCGGAAATGGCCGTAGAGATAGCCACTACCAGTGGAATGGCGACACCGAGCGCGTGAGGACAGGCTGTCACCATGACCGTAACCATACGTTCCACAGCAAACGACACCTCCTTTCCCGAAATCAGCCAGGCCAAAAGGGTTAGCAGACCAACCGACAAAGAGATCAGTGTCAGCCAGCCAGCGGCCCGATCCGCCAATGTTTGCGTTTGGGACTTGGCGTTCTGAGCCTCCTCTACCATACGGACAACCTTATTAAGATAGCTGTCTTCACCCTTGTGGGTAACGCGAACGCGAAGTGCGCCTTCTCCGTTGACAGCCCCGGCAATTACGCTGTCGCGTGGCCCTTTTTGTACCGGTATGCTTTCGCCCGTCAGCATACTTTCATTGACTGAGCTATCTCCCTCAACTACCTCACCGTCGGTCGGAACACGTTCGCCGGGCCTGATCAGCACTACGTCGCTTTCGTTGAGCGTATCGACTTTCACATCATTGATTTTGTCCCCTTCGACCTTATGAGCATCGGCGGGCAGCATCTGTACGATCAGTTCGAGTGACCGCGATGCCCCGGCTACTGATTTCATTTCTAAGTAATGACCCAGCAGCATGATGTCGATTAGCGTAGCCAGTTCCCAAAAGAAGTCCATGCCACGCAGCCAACCGAACGAAACGGCCACACTGTAAGTGTAAGCGGCTGTGATGGCAACGGCAACCAGCGTCATCATGCCGGGTTGACGGGTTCGTAGTTCGCCGACCATACCGGTCAGAAAGGGCCAGCCCCCATAAATGTAAATGAACGAGGCCAGCACGACGACAAGCGGTTCACGGAACGGAAAGTCCAACTGATAACCAACCAATTCCTGAAACATCATCGAGAAAGCCACCACCGGCACCGATAGAATCAAGCATATCCAGAATCGGCGCAAAAAGTCGGCAATCATCGCGCCGTGATCGTGGCCACCGTGTCCGGCTCCATGCTCCATGTCGCCGTGGTTCATGTGCTTGTGTTTCATTCCCGTACCGCCCTGATGGGGCTGGGGATTATCCGGTCCGCTGTGTCCATCGTGGCCAATGTGTTGCAGAGCCTGTTGTCCGGCAGGCGACTCGTCAGTCGATGCTGTTTGGTTCATGTGCGCTACGTGGTTGTGCGCGGGAGGTATAGGCGGCTCAGTGGCACGATGATGAGCGTATGGGGATACCGATTCATCACGGGCCTCCATGACATGAAATGATCCAACCGTCGAAACCAACCGCTGTATGTCTGTTAAGGAAAGATGATGCTCAACCGTTAGTACGGCCTGGGGTGGATTGATCGTTACCTCAGCGTCCTTAATGCCCGACTGCCCAATCAAGATATTTCGGATATCTTCGGCCTGCTCATTGGTCGTAAGGCCGTGTACCGTAAATCGGTGTTGATGTGTCATAGGGCTGATTTAGTTAGAAATACAGAGTAAACTGAAACGATTAATAGGCCATGCTGTCTTAGTTAACACGTAGCGAGTTCAAATGGAGCGTACTACAAAAATTCTGCAAGGACAATCCCGAATTTTGCAAGCCCTTTTCTGGCTCAGAATAGTAGCTTTGTTTGTTATGCTATCAACCAAGGCCGTATTGATTATAGATAGCCCTTTATAGTAGCGGTGAGCCTACAACATAAAAATGATGGAATCAGTAATGGAGCCAGAAACAGCAATGACGCAATCGGACGGTCGCACGATAGTGCCCCTGCGTATAAAAGGCATGGTGTGCGACCGGTGTATTGGGGTCGTCCATAGTGAATTAGCACAAGCTGGCTTCCATGTGCTCAATATTCAGTTAGGTCAGCTTACGCTACGTGGGCCTCTATCGGCCGTTGATACAGAAAAGATAAAAGCTCTGCTGACCAAACAGGGGTTTAGCCTGATTGAAGAGACTAAGCAGAGCATTCATCAGCGAGTTAAAGTACTTATAGATACCTATTTCGCCCAAGATGATCTTAGTGAAAATAAGTCACGTCTATCTACACAGCTCCAGGAAACGCTTGATTTGGATTACGATACAATCAGTGGTCAGTTCACCAAAGCGGAGGGTATTACTTTAGAGAAATATATCATCCTCCGGCGCATCGACAAGGTCAAGGAGTGGTTAGTCTATTCTGATTTGACACTTACCGAGATTGCCCATCGCACGGGTTATAGCAGCGTTCAACACCTCTCCAATCAATTTCGGCAGCAGACCGGCCTGACCCCTTCTTATTTCCGTCAGGTACGTCAGGAGAAAAAGTCGTTGCAGCATGGGGCAGAGAAATTAGCCGTGCCAATCGGTATCGAACAGTAGCGGGTGACTGTTGGCGTACTATGTAGAGCGGGTTGCCTGAAATCTCACAAGCCATCGGGGTAATTGTGTAACGGAGGGAGTAATAGGTATGGCGACCTTTGTCGTATAAATTGACAATACGATGACGACGACCGAACCTATAAAATCCCCGGCCCCGGCAAGGCTAACCCGTCAAACGTTTCCGGTGCTGGAAATGACCTGCGCGGCCTGCGCTGTTAGTGTCGAGTCGATGTTGAACAACACGCCCGGCGTTGCGAAAGCCGCCGTGAACTATGCTAACCAGTCAGCTACGGTCGAGTATGATACCAAAGCCATTACCCCGGCTGGAATGCAGCAGGTGTTGCAATCAATTGGCTACGATTTGGTAGTTGATGTTGAAGATCCGCAACAGGTACAGCAGGAAGCACAGCAGCGGCACTACGATTCACTGAAAAAGCGAACCTTATGGGCAGGCATTCTATCCGTTCCAGTGGTCGTGTTGGGTATGTTCTTCATGGACGCGCCCTACGTCAACTGGATTATGATGGCTCTTTCGGCACCGGTGGTGTTCTGGCTGGGCCGGTCCTACTTTGTGAATGCCTGGAAACAAGCCCGGCACGGTAAGGCCAATATGGACACACTGGTGGCACTGTCAACGGGCATTGCTTTCCTTTTCAGTGCTTTCAACACGCTCTATCCTGATTTCTGGCACAGCCGGGGGCTGCACCCGCATGTTTATTTTGAAGCGGCTGCGGTTGTGATTGCCTTCATCTCGCTGGGTAAGTTGCTCGAAGAAAGGGCAAAATCAAATACATCCTCGGCTATCAAGAAGTTGATGGGCCTGCAACCCAAAACGGTACGTATCGTCGAGGACGGGACCGAGCGTGAATTACCCATTGCTCTGGTACGTGTCGGTCAGATTATCGTCGTGCGGCCGGGTGAGAAAATCCCGGTTGATGGTGTCGTTGAATCCGGCGAATCGTTTGTAGATGAGAGTATGATTTCGGGAGAAGCCATTCCAGTGGCCAAACGAACCGGAGAATCAGTTTTTGCGGGGACAATCAATCAGAAAGGCTCGTTCCGCTTCGTGGCACAAAAAGTAGGCGGAGAAACCGTGCTGGCGCAAATCATCCGCATGGTGCAGGAAGCACAGGGTAGCAAGGCTCCGGTTCAGAAATTAGTGGACAAGATTGCCGGTATATTCGTGCCAGTGGTCATCGGTATCGCCCTGCTGACGTTCGCGGCCTGGATGCTGTTAGGGGGAGACAACGCTTTTACTCATGCCCTATTGACCTCCGTAACGGTGCTGGTCATCGCCTGTCCCTGTGCATTAGGGTTGGCAACGCCTACGGCGATCATGGTTGGCGTAGGGAAAGGAGCCGATAACAACATCCTCATCAAAGATGCGGAAAGTCTGGAACTCGGCTACAAAGTCAACGCCGTCGTGCTGGACAAAACAGGTACCATTACCGAAGGCAAACCGACTGTAACGGACATGGCCTGGCAGGTGGGCGAGAATGAAGTAGCCAAGTTAATGCCGGTGTTGTATGCACTGGAGGCCAAATCTGAACATCCGCTGGCCGATGCAGTAGTCGAGCGACTGCGGGCTACTGGTATCACCGGCCCCGCTCTTGATGGCTTCGAGAGCCTGACGGGTCGAGGTATAACGGGCCGCTACGAAAACGCCACGTATGTCGTGGGCAATCGGCGATTAATCGCAGAGAGCGGATTAGCTGATAAGTTGACAACTGTAACCGGTATCGTGAGTCGCTGGCAGGATGAAGCGAAGACCGTTGTCTATTTCGCAGATAAGCAGCGCATATTGGCCGTAATAGCCATCGCCGATCCGGTGAAGCAGACCTCCCGCGAAGCCATTCATACGTTGAGGAAGCGGGGAATCGCCGTGTACATGATGACCGGTGACAACACACAAACAGCCAGTGCGGTGGCTAAAGCCGTTGGTCTCAGTGACTACCGAGCCGAAGCCCTGCCCGCCGATAAAGCCGAATTCGTAAAAGAGCTACAGGCGCAAGGTAAGGTCGTAGCCATGATTGGCGATGGTATCAACGACTCGCAGGCGCTGGCCCAAGCCGACGTGAGTATCGCGATGGGCCGAGGTTCCGACATTGCGATGGATGTAGCTAAGATGACGCTCATCACCTCCGACCTCAACAGCGTACCTAAAGCCCTCCAACTCTCGAAAAAGACTGTACAGACTATTCGGCAGAACCTGTTCTGGGCGTTCATCTACAACCTGATCGGCATTCCAATTGCGGCCGGGCTACTGTATCCCGTCAATGGTTTTTTACTCAATCCGATGATTGCCGGGGCAGCAATGGCCCTTAGCTCGGTGTCGGTGGTCAGTAACAGTCTGCGATTGAGAGCCGCCAAACTCTAACGAAAGGAATACGTTACCAATAGGTAACAACAAAAAACGGACGATTAATCATGGAAACCCTGAATTTCAAGACGAATATCAAATGCAGCGGTTGCGTAGCGGCTGTCACGCCTTTTCTCAATGACATCGAACAGGTTGACGGTTGGAATGTGGACACTGACAGTCCTGACAAAATTCTAACGGTGCAAACCACAGATAACCGAATCGGCGCAGAAGTCCGAAAAGCCGTTGAGCGAGCAGGCTATAAGGCGGAACCAATGCCACGGCCCTGATTTCCAAAAGTTTTGCAACGTAGTGGGCCGAATCTTATAAGCTGCACGGCCATCCGGTTGGGCAGCTTACTTGTTTATAGAGGTACTCAACGATCTGAAGAATTTATGGAAGCACACAAACAACACACTGACCAAGTGCAGCACAGGCAGGACGACCACTCAATGACTCATGGACAGCATTACGGCAAGCTGGCAATTATGGCTGTTTTATCGTTCATTTCCATGTACGTATTGATGTACGCGATGGTGGATACCTTTGCCAACGTCGTTCCCAACGTCAATCAGTTTTATATGGCGGGCCTGATGACGATGCCTATGATTATCATTGAAGTTTTGTTGATGTCGGCTATGTATTCAGACAAACGACGAAACGCTATCATCATCGCTGTGAGTGCGTTAGCCCTTACGGGGTTCTTCTGGCTCATCCGGCAACAAACGGCGGTGTCGGACCGGCAATTCGTTAAGTCCATGATACCTCACCATGCCGGTGCTATTCTGATGGCCAAAGAAGCAAAGCTGAATGACCCCGAACTCAGGAAATTGAGTGAGGAAATTATCAAATCACAAGAAGCTGAAATTAGTCAGATGAAAGCCAAACTGGAGGAGTTAGATCGAAAGTAACGCTGTTAATCGTGTTTAACCCGCCTGAATTTTGTAAGTCTTACCCGATAATCTTACAAGTAGTTGGCAGGGCTTTTTCGGTAACGGGATTTTAGCTTGGCGGTCTAAATAGCAGGTTTTAGCTATTTTCTCACAGTCCGATACCATGCACCTTTCGACCGTCAAAACGTTCGCCAAACAGTTTTTCACCTGGATTGCTAAACGGTTTGGAGTAACGTTTCTAACTAAGGACGAAACTATCGTTTACCTGCGGCCCTATCAGAAGGGATTTCATGCAGCAAATCTGTTACCCCTCCCCGAAGTAACGGATACTACGGATGCTGCAAAGGTTATTTTCGGGAATAAAACGGCGGTTAGTGAACCGAGCTATACGTGGGTTTACAGACCTGGCGACCGCGAAACGTCTCAGCTTCGGTGCGGCAATATATTGACGGATGGATTGGTACTTTGCCCTGATTACGGAAGTCAACATTTGCTGAAAGACAGCTTAAAACCCGATAGGCGACAAACCCGCAAAGTTCACACGCTGGTGGCTCCGTTTGGTCATTATCAGGATGGGGTTGCATTCGGAGGTTATTACGACTACATCTTTCTTGTAGCCGCAAAGCTTTGTCGGATGGAGCAGAATCTACCCAGCGGCTCATTTGCCGATGCCGCTGTGTCTTATCCGTTATTCAGTACCACCTATGAGCGGGAATTTTTGACCTATGTAGGCTTTTCCCCGGA
Organism: Fibrisoma montanum; assembly: GCF_003583365.1. Classification (GTDB taxonomy): domain Bacteria; phylum Bacteroidota; class Bacteroidia; order Cytophagales; family Spirosomataceae; genus Fibrisoma; species Fibrisoma montanum. The sequence goes on along the minus strand of NZ_QXED01000018.1, from coordinate 10,950 downwards.
GCAAATTCTTGATAGCCGCTCGGTCAATGTTCAGTTTGATACGTGTCTGATGGGCAACAACGGGCATTGGTTCTACCCCAACGAAGCCAATGTACAAGCGATCCGACAACGGCTCTTTCCCTTAATACAAAACCCAACCAGCAAACGAGAACGACTATACATTAGCCGGGCTGGTCGTCGCCGAATTGCCAACGAAGATGCTTTGGTGAAGCTCCTCCAGCAGTACGATTTTACGATAGTGGAAGACAAACCCCGTAGTTTATCGGAACAGCTTTCGCTATACAACCGAGCCTCGCTTATTGTTGGCCCTCACGGTGCATCGTTCTCTAATATCATCTGGTGCGAACCGGGTACCCATTTGTTTGAACTATTCTCCCCTAACTATGCGCCTGACCATTTTTTGTATTTATCCCAACTCATGGGATTGACATATTCGGCTTATTGTCAAGGAGCTAAACAATACACCTCAGTCTGGATTAAGCGGAATAGCTTGTCAGAAAATATTACTGTATCGGTTTCCGACATTGAACGCAGTCTCAATCGGCACTTCGAGCAGTACCCGGCTAAGGCCACGCGCTTTGAAACCCATAGGGGTTGATAAGACCGCACATCGGCTGACAATTTTGTAATCATTGGCGAATGAAATTACAAAGCATTGTAAAAGAGGATTATCCCTTTCGGACAGTTAATAGAAAGGGGGTCCATTCAGCACAGAAGCGGGTCGGGTAGCCCGCTTTTTTAATTTAGTAACAATACCTCAACGATATGAAAGCAATCTTATTCACTATTTTTCTGAACAGCTTTTGGGCTTTTAATACCCTTGCTCAACATCACACGATGTCCGATAAGGCAACAATTGCCCCTTCGGATACCGTCTCTCCAGGGCGTAAACGAGCACCTTCCGCAACCGGGCAGAAGCACGACGGTATGGAGCATGGGCAGATGGACCATAGCCGAACCGGTACGCCGGAGCGACGGCCTGGCCAGATGAATCACGGTTCGATGGACAATATGGCTGGAATGAACCATGCAATGGGCGATTCATCCGGCATGATGATGACGCATTCGTTTTCGCGCAATCTGCCGATGAACCGCAATGGGTCGGGTACGTCCTGGCACCCCGACAACACGCCGATGTACGCCTACATGACCCACGGAAAAAAATGGAGCTATATGGTTCATTACAGCGTTTTTCTGCGCTATAATAGCCAGAACACCAACAACCGGGACAAACGGGGCAGTGACCGGCAGTTCGACGCGCCAAACTGGTTTATGGGCATGGCGCAACGGCAAATCGGCCAGCGGGGGCTGCTGTTGTTACGGGCAATGGTGTCGCTCGATGCCATAACCGTAGGCAATGGCGGTTATCCGCTCCTGTTTCAATCCGGCGAATCGTACAAAGGGCAACCCCTGATTGACCGACAACACCCACACGACTTATTTTCAGAATTATCCGTCGGCTATACGCACTCCTTCAGTCGGGACATCGACCTGTATGGCTACGTCGGCTATCCCGGCGAACCGGCCCTGGGTCCACCGGCTTTTATGCACCGCATTTCCACGTTTAACAATCCCGATGCCCCACTGGGACACCATTGGGAAGACGCTACCCATATTCTGTTTGGGGTGGCCACGGCTGGCTTCCGCTACAAGTGGGTTAAACTGGAAGCATCCCGGTTTACAGGCCGGGAGCCGGATGAACAACGCCTGAATTTCGACCAGCCCCGTTTCGACAGTTATTCGTACCGTATATCGGTCAATCCCTCTCCCTCGCTGGCTCTCCAATTCTCACAAGGGTATATCAAAAGCCCGGAAGATCTGCACCCTGAAGATAATACTACCCGTACAACCGCTTCGGTGCTGCATAGTGTGCCGCTGGGTGGGCAGGCCGATCATTACGTCACCTCGGCCTTTGTATGGGGGCTGAATAATTCCCACGGAACGAATGAACAAGCCTTCTTAGCCGAAAGTAGTCTGCAACTGGGCCGGACTGCTTTCTACGGCCGCTACGAAAACGTCGGTAAATCCCCCGAAGAAATTGGTTTAGAAGCGGAGATACCGAATCAGCGCATATTGACGAATAATGCGTTTACGTTGGGCATGAATTATCGGCTCCTTCAATACGCCAGCACCGATCTCGTGTTGGGAGCACAGCTAACGGGTAATATGCCAGAACAAGCCTTGCAGCCTTATTATGGTAAGTTTCCTCTTTCCGGTGAGGTTTATCTCCGAATCACGCCTTCCGTGATGGTTATGAATATGATGCGGGGAATGAAGAACATGGGTGGTATGCATCACAACATGAAATAGAGGAAACACCTCCATGTCAACAGGCAATCTTAACACTAAGGCCCACCCTTTTTTATGATAGGGTGGGCCTTGTTATTGGCAAACGGATAACTGGCTTATCCTTTCAGGCTGGTTTCCAGTTTCTTCAACTCGGTAATCTCTTTGGTTTGCTGCTTGATGACGTTTTTAGCCATCATCCTCATCTTCTCTGTTTTTCCTTCTTTCAGAAATGCTTTAGCCATGTCCACGCCCTGCTGATGGTGCTGGGCCATCATACTGGCAAAATCATAGTCAGTTTTGCCGTTCATCGAATGGCTGCCGCTGTGCATAATCTTCATGGCATCCTGACTCAGTTTAGAAGACGATGACTGCGGTTTATGGCTACTGATAAACTGCGTTAGTTCCCTGATTTCTTTTTGATTGGTGGCTTTGATGCGGGTAGCCAGTGCTTTTGTCTGTGCGTTAGCACCCTGCTTGATCTCCAGGTCGGCCATATCGACCGCCGATTGGTGGTGCATTTTAAGCATCATAGCGAAATCATGATCGGGGTCGCCGGTCATTTTCATGCTCATCATTTGATTCATGCCCGATTGCATAGACTTCATCATCGCGTTGCTGGCCGATGTCTGCCCGGTTTGTGCAACAGCCGGTTGCGCTATATACAGGGCTACACTGAGTGCCAGCCCATAAAACGGATTAATTTTCATAAAGGGGAACATCAATTAAGCCAGTATTCGTACTGGCAGGTTAGCGATTAATAATTTTTGTTGGTTTTTAGCCAGTCCTGTAGCATTCCAATTTCCTTTTTTTGATCCTCAATGATCTTCGTGGCCATCTGACGGATTTGGGCATCGTCACCATGTTTAAGCTCCGACATAGCCATTTCCAAGGCACTTTGATGATGATCGATCAAAAGCTGGGCGTAATCTACATCCGAGTCACCTGTCAGGATACGGACATCCTGCGCCCGCATCATTTTCATCATCGACTCCATTTCTTCTGCATTGTAAGTTGAACCAGCCGTGATTGGAACAGGCGTATGATTTTGAAGAAATTGATTGAACTGGCTGATTTCCGAAGTTTGAGCGGTGATCACCTGCTGTGCCATCGCTTTCATAGCCTGGTTATCGCCTGATTTAAGTTCTTCGTTCGACATATCAATGGCCCCCTGATGGTGCATCCGCATCATCATCGAGAAATCGTTATCAGGGTCATTAGTATCCTTCATTTTGTCCATCTCTGTCATCATACGATGGTTAATTTGTTGATACACATTGGCATCATGGGCCTGCGGCTGTAAGCCCTCTTTGCTGTCGCAAGCCAGCATAATCCCTGCCATGAATAAGACAGAAGTTGCCCGTTGAAGTGAATTTTTCATATAGTTGAGTGCGCTTATTGCGTCTATGGTTAACAGGCGGTTGCCCAAGAGGGTTATTACAAGATTGCCCCTGTAGATTACAGAATTTCCGGGGTCATATAAGTACTTTCATTGCTTGGCAAATCACTGTATATTCCTCAACTTAGCTATTTATTGGTGTATTCATTGACAATACCTATGCCCGCTACTTCTTTAATTGACCTGATTGACGACTATAAACGAAACCCGGACCTTACGTATCAAAGCTGGTTTCTGCACAACGAAGACCGCCTGAAGGCATTCCGGTCTATCCGGCGCGGGGTTTTGCAGGTTATCAGCGACATCAAAGAAGGTTCTTTTCCCAACGACTTCAAGGGCAGTTCACTTGAATTTGTGCTGAGTTGTATAACCGAGCAGAAGCAGGTTTTTGAGGGAGCATCCCACCCATTTTACTGGAAACCGAAGCTACGTATCCCGGATATTTACGAGAATCTGGACCATAAGCGTTATTTCGGTCAGTTCTTGGAATGCTGCCTAAAAGCCACGAAGCCCGAAACGGTTGTGAGTGAAATAAATCGGCTTGATGCGTACAAGATTAAGGGCTTAGGGCCTGCCGTAGCCAGTATCCTCTACTTCCTGCATCCGACCTGGGTGCCACCCTTCAATACGGCCATTATTAATGGTTACAACCGACTTTTTAATGAAAAACGTAAGTTGGGTTCGTGGTCGGAATACTTAGCCATTCGGGATAAGATGCTGGCAGTGAATACTGAATACCGACACGTTTTATCGAATGACTTAGGGGCGTTGGCGGGTTTGTTGTTCGAGATTGGGGCAGGTAATCTACTGGTGCCGGGCCTGGCCGATCAACCCCTTGTCGAGCGCGAAAAACTCGAAAAGCAATTATCTAAGCGTCATAAGGAAGTTGTCAGTGAACAGCAGGAGGAACAAACGCACAGCGAGATGCAGTATCATCTGCTAACCATTGGGCGGGCATTAGGCTACGATGTAGCGGCTGCCCGAAATGATATTTCCCGGCAGTATAATGGCCATTCCTTTTCGTTTTTGAGCCTGCCCAGCCTACCCGCGCTACCCGTTGCGCCCGAAACGGCTCAAACCATTGGCCTGATTGATATTGTATGGCTGGAGAAAGGCACAGGACGCATCATTTGCGCCTTCGAGGTGGAGAAAAGTACGTCGATCTACTCTGGTATCCTACGACTAACCGATTTAACCTGCTCGTTGCCCGACCATGCCACGACGCTGTATCTGGTCGTTCCCGACAGCCGCCGAAAAGAAGTCGAAATGCAATTAACCCGCCCTTCTATCCGGCAAACGAATACCCCAATCCGCTACATTTTGATGTCAGATTTACGCACTCACTGTGATGCTCTTTGCCGGTTTGGGGATAGTCACCGGGTTTTGGAGAGGATAGCGCGGTCTGTTTAAATGTTAATTAATAATGTAAAGCTTTTATGAGCCGGACGAAATCTGCTACTCGTTATTACAGCCTATACATCTTCAACGGGGAATATTGCACCCGTTCCGCCAGCAATTACCTCAACGCCGTAGAGGATTTAGAAGACGTAGCCAAACAAGGAGCCGAGCCTTTAGGGGTCTATGATTTACACGATTGGCGGTTCGATTGGAAACTGAACGATTCAACTCAGCAACTGGAACACCAAGATCGTGTTTTAGAACTGACCAACTCGTTACGTTTAAAGAACGAGAAAGCACTTTAGTTTGAGAGACGTAATAGCTTCAAATGTCAGGATTGTTCACGAGTAACTTCCCGAACTAAGCGGGTTAGGTCTTGCTCTGACATTCTTGCTCTCACACGAATGCGAAGCAAACGTTGGCCCGCCTTAGCCATTATTTTGTCCTTTATTTGATCCTTAGCTTGCTGCTTTTCACTATCATGATACTCGCTGTCAATCTCCAGCATCTTGAATGGCTTAAACGCATTTTCTGCATCAAAGACAACGCAATCTACTAAGGCTTTGAAAAAGTAATTTCGCTCATGCGGCTCTAAAAGGTGTTTGATCTGCTCAAAATCTACCAGTGCCGAAACAGCTACATTTGGGAAGACGAGGTACGTGCTGTACACCTCCCGAACGGCCCGGTAAAACTCATACTCTTGCTTCGATTTGAACAAGCTAATTGTATTGTTTACAGCTTCAACTTCACGGTTTACAGTTACGTGGATCGTCCGTTGCTGACTGTGTTCGACTACTTTAGGTTGTGTTCGTTCAAACTCTTGAAGCAATTCAATACTGACAGGCAGATGCTGATATTTCTTGGCATAGATTAAAGCTGACTGAACTTGAGTCGAGCGATATCCAAGTATAATTTTTTCTGCAAGGCGTTCCACATCTACAGTCGGCAGGGCAAAGTGAAAATTAGGCCCTGTGTGAAGCATATGAAACTGCTCTAAATAAAAGAGATAATCAGGGTCTTTATCGAAGCTACTTCCGTCAATTAGTTCCCGGATGAACTGCGATTCAAGAATACTCCTTGTAATATCGTCCTGCCGAAGCTGGTCATAAGTCTTATTGTTTTTAAACAACTCGATGAGAGCCATCCAATTACGCTGCTGAAGGAGTTTGAATGTAGTTTCGCGGTCGTAAAGCATTTATTTTATTAATTGGGCTGTGAAGATAACTGTTTCCCTTCGGTATAAGAATGTAGCATTTTCTTTTGATCCGACGTTTAAATGAAAGGATTTCAATACACCATTCATTCCGTGTTAGACTGTGAAACAGGCGAGGAGGTTTTCGCAGGGTCATTTTTCAACCAAGACGAATCGGCCATTTTCGAGATACGCAGACAGTTAGAAGATGCTATCCGTAACCGACGCGACCCTAAATACAAATGCTACTACTGCAATCAGCTTATCAAGATTCGGGGTAAAGCCGAAAACGAGACAAAGCTAAAGCGGATGCACTTTGCCCATCAGTGGGACAGCGACGATTGCCCTATAAAGACCAGCCATAAGTTAACCCAACAACAGATTCGGGCTATCAAATACAACGGGCAGAAAGAAAGCAAGCTGCACGAACGAACAAAGGAGTTGGTAGCAGCCTCCTTAGAGTCGAATCGGTTGACAAACAAAGGTATAACTGAGGTGGCGACGGAAACGGTTAGGCGGGATACCTCTGGACTATTGACCTGGCGTAAGCCCGATGTCAGCGCGGTTTACCACTCACGTCAAGTCGTGTTTGAGATACAGCTTTCAACTACGTTTTTGAGTGTCATTGCAGATCGAGAATACTTTTATCAACAAAACCAGACATTCATAATCTGGATTTTCAAATTCTTTTCCGATGAGTTCGACAAACAACGATTCACCGAGAAAGACGTTTTCTACGGCAATAATCAGAATGCATTTATTTTTGATGGCGAAGCTATCAGCGAGTCCAAACGCCAACAAGACCTTATCCTCAAATGCCTGTACCGTGAACCTTACCGATCTGGTCAGCAGATAGCTTACCGTTGGCAGGAACGGTCAGTTGGCCTGCACGACTTAACGTTCGATGATAAGAATTACAAAGTGTTCCTATTCGATGTAGAAGGAGCTACCAACTCGATCAGGCAAGAAATTGACGACGAGCAACGGGCCGAATGGGAGCGGCAACGCGAAATTGAGCAACGGCAACAGGTATTTGAGCAACGCCGACAGGCTTACGAAGAAGAACTTGAAGTTGGCTTATCCCGCGCCCGCTCGTCGGTTCATCAAACACTTAGCGAAGTTCATGCTTATCCCGAACGACGAAGCCCTTTACTGAATGAGTTTGCCGCCTTTTCGCTGGATACGTATGGAAATTTGTTTACCCTGTTTGGACAAGATCAAGGGTATCAGCCTACAGAGGAAGACAAATCTTTTTTAAGAATAACTTTTGAGCGCGAACGCCTGAATCGTTCTCACCTGGATCGGACTGATTTGTTAACGTGTTTGTGTCTGGTAACCTGCCTGATTAAAGTTAAAAGCCCTCAAAAAGCTCACCGATTAAAGAAAGTGTACGGAACCGTGTTTGTTCTCTTATCGGTCAAATTAGACTGTGTGGTTGGGCAAAGTTTTCAGAAAGTGGTGCAAGTGGCGCACACTGTATTTCCGGGCAAAGAATCTTTCGCCCACTTATTTTTAAAGGCCATAGAACGCTATCCCAGCCCAAATCTACAAAAACAGGATGATCGTTCAGGGGGAAAACTGGCTAAGAAGATAGAAGCCTTTCGGCAGAAAAACGTCGAGCCAGACCAAAGCTACGATGACGTTTTCAGGCTGTTATTTCCTGAGCTTTTTACTCAATAAGCAAACCTAACTGAGTCTATTTATTCCAAGACCTCGGCTTATAACCTACCTCCTGCCATGAGCGTAATAGGCGTTGATATTTACGTCGGCCATAATCCAGAAAAATGCTGTCGGCGTCAACCTCTATAATGTACAGGTTATGAGGTTTTTGCTTTTGAATACCTAAGATAATGAACTGGTCAGTACACTCCCCGGCCTGTCGGCATCCATCAAGGTAGAAAGCGGCCTGTCGATCATAGTCATACCCATAACAGTTGCTTATAAACTCATTCTGACTACGGGCTGAGGTCGTTTTCACGTCAACAATTAATCGTTCGTCAGGTACGCGCATATCAATCCGGGCTTTGCAGGGTAGGCCGGTCAATTTATCCTCCCAAAGTGGGGCGTTTCGACCTGCGCTGAATCCATCAGCCGACAGAACAAGGAGTTGGCTCGTAGCACATCGAGCATACGTTTCTGTGCGGTGGCCCCCTTACCAGTCGGCACTACGCCGGTTTCGAGTAGCAGTAAATCATGAAACCGGGTGCCGAACTCCTGCGCCGGGCCTGATTGAAAATCCGGCTTGCCAAACAAATGATTTTTGAGTTCGGTAAGGTCGCTGTTGGCAATTCGGGGTAAGCTGCGGTAATCGTTCATTAGACAAAAGAATAGAAGGGAAGAAAAAGCCGGGCAGCGGAGTTACTACCCGGCTACAGCAACATCACTCCCACGACAGCACATTCATAAACGGCTCCGTCCGAACCTCACCTAAGAACTTGGTCAAATTCCGCACTTGTTGAAATGTCAATTTTGGTTCGATGGTATGACCATTTTTGTTAGAGCCAACGACGAGAGCAATACCATGAATACGGTGAAGAAAATACGCAAACTTGAAAGCTGGCGGCTGCGGGTCGGACAATAAGGCTTCGTCGTCCACGATCAGCGCGTCGCCGTTCGGCATCCGACACACAAAGTCGATGGTTCTACAGCCAATATGATTGTATAAAACGCCCAAGTTTCTGGCTTCAATTTCAACTTCTTCGATAGTTCGTTTAGTGGGGTCAATACTGATGGCTTTAATTAACTTGCTCATGGTCGTTTACTGTCGGTTATGTTGTTTACTGCTGGTACTCGAAGGTTTTAAAATCGGTCTCGTCGGTTAGGATAATGCAGCGGTTTCCGGCATCGTCCCAAGCATCATAGCAATACATTCGGGCAATCTCGCGGGGGCTGAAAGCGGTACGGTAAGCGGTTCCGTCGTTTTTGGTGAATGCGTACATGGCTGAGGAAAAAAATAGACCGGGACGGGTTGCCCCGGTCTATGATTGGACAGTTAAGCTACCGGGGCAGGGGTTATTTGCTGGTCAATAGTTAGAAAGCCGTACAGGTGAGAGGTCTTGAACCGGGCAGGGTCGGTTAAGGTGTCCTGCCGGAAAATCGGGTTCTCCTGCGCGAACTCCTGCCGCTGCTTAGTTAGGTCAGTATCGGCCAATTCATAGCGGAATTGAGCAATGTAATACACCCCTTTGGGTTGAATTTTCGTGTTTTCCTTCCGCTCGGCGGTAGCGGTCAGCACTATATTAGCCAATGAATAATCGTCGTAATAAAGTGGCTCGATCAAGCGAAAGATGTTATTAACTGAATACCCGTGAAACAGGACAGTAGCAACGCATTTCTGCTCGTCAATAAAGAACAATTCGGCCCATTGCTTCGACGGTTGGCCTAATATGCTGTCGGTAAAGATGCGCCATGCAATCGGCTGGAAGGTTAGCGACCGGCCTATCTTCTCTGTGCCATTGATGGAGAAAACACCTTCTTTGGCATCAAAACGGTAGTTTCTTGGATGGCCTTCCAGATACTTGTATTTGCTGACGACATCACCGGTTTGCTGGTTGACAGTTTGCCATGATTTGATGCCAGTTATTGGCTCCATTGTTTGGGGGTCGAGGACGCGGGCGGTTTCCATAAGTTTGAGGATGTTAGATTGCATCGTTGTTGATGAGGTAAATTTTGTTTCCTGCCCCGGCCTAATCCACCGGGGCAGGTATTGGCGTTAGTTGAGGGGAGAGAAAAGGAAGTCCGTTATGTAGCTCATAGGGTTTGCTTTTTCCTGCTGCGTAGCTAATCCCAACTGACGAAGGGCGAAACCTTTAGCGTTGTTAAACTCCTGCTCTGTAATCAGGACGTTACCCGTTTGCAGCGCACCACTGATGCCCTCGTAGCGTTCTATGCGCTCCCTCCCTCCTACTGTGCTACATAGTTCTACCTGCTGGTTCTGTACATCGACAGCGTAGAAGAAATTAGCAATGCTGTGTTTCAAATAGAGTTTCATACGTGCTGCTGGTATCGTTGTTTGACTCTATAAATATACGTCATTATATTGTGATAATAAAATATTGATATAATGACTTGTAGGCCATAATGCGTAAGCCTAACTTTTTCTTCCCTTCTATTCTACTTTTTTAAAAGCCTGTCTATGAAGTAATTGAATAAAATATAATCAAACAGCACGAGGGTACTGTTTAATTATATTGATAAATCACATTACCATTATATCAGTATATTGCTTTACTTGCAGCCGAATAAACCTTTTTCAATGGAAGACATACGAATCATATCGGTCTGCTCACAGAAGGGGGGCAGCGGGAAATCAGCAATTACAGCCTGGCTGGCTAACAGCCTTCGCCGGGAGGGAAAACGGGTACTGGTGCTGGATGCTGACGGACAGCGGACCATTGCCAAGCTACGAAGCCGGGAAGTTGACCGGCTTGGGGAACCGGAAAATGCCTGCGAGGTGATGGCTACCGACGACGTAGCAACGGTACTGGATGAACGCTACGAAGATTTTGATGTCATCTTTCTGGACTTACCCCGGATGACTGGCCCCGACGAAGCGGTGATGGCGCTCACCTTTTGTGACAGTATCCTTGTCCCAATTCGCCTTGGCGACTCCGACGTACTATCCGCTTTCGAGTTTATCAAGGCAGCTAAAAAGATGGGTGACATTCGCCGGGAA
>NZ_QXED01000017.1 GCF_003583365.1 Fibrisoma montanum | reverse complement strand
TGGGCTGGTCGAGGACGATGATCTGCATGTCGCGGGTGATCTCGCCGATGAGCACGCCGTTACGCCACTCCTCGACGATGAAGGCGAAGTTGTACTGGCCCTCCTCGCCGGGGGCGTCCCAGCAGAGTTCGCCCGTGCTGGCGTTGATCGAGAACGAGGCCGGGCCCCCCGATTCGCTGTTGCGGCTGTATTGCGTAGGATTCTGATAACCAGGGTAATTCCGGCTGATGCACGGCGAGCCCGGAGCATCTTTAGGTACGCTCAGGCGGTAGGCCAGGCTGTCGCCGTCGACGTCGAAGGCGGCCGGGTTGTGGCAGAAGCGCTGGCCCACGCGGGCCGAGTCCAGGGGCGGGTTGAGCATCACCGGCGTAGAGTTGATCTGCAGGGCCGGGTTGATCACGATCGTTGTCGAGACGTAGAAACTTATGTTTAACGAGGCCGGCGGCAGGTTTCTCGTGTTTGCGTTCCGGTTAATGATCTGTATACCAATGGTGTAAGTGCCCGGGCCGGGAAATGTGTGCGTAACCCGGTATATGTTCAGGGATGAGCCAAAACCAATGGGTTGACGAACGCTACGGGATACGTCCTGGGTGGTTCCATCGCCGAAACAAAACGGGACAACACCCTGACCATCACTGGCTAAACGACCATTTTGTTCGTCAAAATAAGCCGTCAGGGTAATCTCATAAGTGAGCGAGTTAGGCGAAAGCCGGCGGGTCGTGATTTCCCCTGCCCGCACGTGCGTCGCATAGGTATAGCCGGGGCTGAGCAGACATAACCCGAGTATGCCCAGTCCGAGAGTATAGAAAAATCTCATACGTTGATGATTTCTCGTTTAACGCCAGAAACCAGCAAACCGGTACGTCTGCGGTATATATTCTAGGATACTGTCAATACGAACATTTTCTGCGGGTCAGACTTTGTAGAAACCGGGTCGGTTAAACAGGGTTTGCCAGAAAAAACGAAGGAAAATCCGGACCTGACCGGCAAACGCCCGCTGGTTATCCAGTTCGCTGAAAAGCGGCTGGCGATTACGGAGGTTCACGGCCATTTTCCACAGAAAAACGATGGGAATCATCGTTATGTAATGCAGGATCAGAACCAGGTAAGCGCCGGCTCCGTATTGTTTCCGGATCCAGAGCAGCTGCGACACCTGTACCTGGGGCTTGAAGCGGTTGATGTAGGTAACCTCATGCTGCTGATAGTCCGTACTGCTGCCGTATTCGAGATGCACGAAAGCGGCATTGGGCAACAACAGCATCCGCCCCTGCCGGCCAAGCCGATGCCCCCATTCTACATCTTCGCCGTACATGAAAAAGCGTTCGTCCAGCCCGCCCGCCCTGGCAATCGTCGACGGACGGGTCATCAGAAACGCGCCGGATAGCCAGTCAACCTGACTCGGGTCGGCATACTGCGTGTCGGGAACGAAGCGGTAGAGCAGCTTCTGAAAAAACGGCGTAATGGGAATGATGTAAAACGCCCGGCGCATCTGCCCGAAGGTAGTGTACAGGTTAGGCCGGAGTTGCCGGTCGCGGCTCAGTTGATGAGCACCAACGGCCGCTACGTCGGGGTTTTCGTCGAGTACCCGAACGCAGCGGGCCAGCAGGTTGTCGAGCAGCAGCGTATCGGAATTGAGCAGCAGTACGTTCCGGCCCTGCGCGTGTTTAATGCCCAGGTTGTTGGCCCGGGCAAAACCGGCGTTATAGCCCATGTCGAACCAGCGAACGGCCGGATACGCCTGCTGAATGAGGGCCTGGCTGTTGTCATTCGACTGGTTGTCAACAATAATGATCTCAAAATCGATGCCTGATGTATGCGCGTAGACGGACGCCAGGCAATTCAGAATCAACTGAGGAGTTTTGTAATTGACAATAATAATGCTGAGATCGGGCAAGACAGCGTATTGATAGTGAGAGGGCAAAGATAACCCTGCTGCGCTATAAACACCGGCCAGTAAATAAGACTCCGCTTAGTAAAGAACCCACGTATCCTTACCGCCCCCGCCCTGCGACGAGTTCACGACGAGTGATCCTTTCCGGAGCGCTACGCGCGTCAGACCGCCCGGGATCACGTTCACACCGTCGCCGTAGAGGATGTACGGACGGAGGTCAACGTGCCGACCTTCGGCATGATCGCCCACGATGCATGGCACCCGCGAGAGCGAGATGGTTGGCTGAGCGATGTAGTTGCGCGGATTGGCCCGGATTTTCTCCCGGAACGTATCGTGTTCTTCCTTGGTCGCTTTAGGGCCGATGAGCATACCGTACCCACCGGCTTCATTGGCTTCCTTCACGACGAGCTCGGCAATGTTCTCCAGTACGTATTCACAATCGTCCGGTTCGCGGCAAATGTAGGTTTTAACGTTCTGAATAATCGGCTCCTCGTTGAGGTAGTACTTGATGATGCGCGGTACGTACGCGTAAATTACCTTGTCGTCGGCGACGCCCGTGCCGGGGGCATTGGCCAGGGCTACGCGGCCTTTTTTATAGACTTCGAAAATGCCGGGTACGCCGATCAGCGAGTCGGGATTAAAGGTTTTTGGATCGAGGAACGTATCGTCGATGCGCCGGTAGATCACGTCAACAATCTGGAAACCTTTGGTGGTCCGCATCTTTACGTAACCACCCGACACCACCAGATCGCGGGCTTCGACCAGTTCAACGCCCATCTGCTGCGCGAGGTAGGAGTGTTCGAAATACGCTGAATTGTAAATGCCCGGCGTCAGAACCACCACGGTCGGTTTGGGTCGATCAGCAATGTACTGAAGCAACTGAAGCAGTCGCGTCGGATAGTCAGAAACGGGCCGGACACCCGTCTGGGCCAGTACTTCCGGAAAAGTCTGCTTGGTCAGTTCCCGGTTTTCGAGCATGTAGGACACCCCCGACGGGCACCGTAGGTTGTCTTCCAGCACCATGAACTGGCCATCGTCGCCCCGGATCAGGTCCGTACCAGTGATGTGGCACCAGATGTCTTTGGGCGGTTTCAGCCCAATGCAGGGCGGCAGGAAACATTTGCTGGATTCGATCAGGTCGCGCGGTACGACGCCGTCGTTCAAAATGCGCTGTTCATTGTATACATCGTCAATGAACATATTGATCGCCTTAATTCGCTGAATCAGACCCAGTTCCAGCTGATTCCACTCGGCCGATTCGATGATGCGCGGGATGATGTCGATGGGCATGATCCGCTCAGTACCTTCGCCTTCGGAGTATACATTGAACGTAATGCCCATGCTCATCAGCGCCCGTTCGGCGGCATGCTGCCGGCTGATCAGTTCCTCACGAGTCAGTTGCTCAACACGCTGCCGGAAAGGAGTGTAGCCGGGCCTTACCTGACTATCGCCCGCGAACATCTCATCGAAAAAGTTTTCGATCTGATAATCGCTGAACGAAAAGTTAACGGCAGCTGTCTGTCCTTGCGATTGGGTCATTCCGTTTAGCGTCTGAGTTTGTGCTAACATAGTCGGTGAGCGTTTTTATGGAACAATATATGGCAAAACGGCCAGAAGGCAAAATAGGCTCTTGTAAGCTTGTAAGGATTAGGGATTTTTTTGATAGGTTGTCTTAGTTTATGCTGGTTTCTTTTTGACTGACTTTGTCGAAATTTTGCTTACTACCATCAGACACAAAGGGCTCAGTTTAACCTTATTGCTTTGGAAAAGTGTCTAGCTTACAACCTCACTCCGAACCGCTCGCCCAGTTCGTCCAGGCTTTTAATGACCGGTTCCAGTACGGGTATGCCCGTGACCAGCCGTTCGGCTTCCATAGCCCGCTCGGGATCGCCGGGGACGAGCACGCGCTGGCCTTCCACGGCCTTCGCCGACCGGAACCGCTGAATCCAGGTGTCCATGTGCGCTTTGAAATCGTCGGCTGGGCGGAAGGCGTCAATCCGCATCGCTCCGAAAAAATGGCCCGTTCCAATGCCTACGCCCTCGTCGGCCTGCATGAAGCCGGCCGTGGCAAAGGGCGGTACCCACGGGCCGTAGTTGGCACCGGACAATACCCCCGAAAAGATGTCGACAATGGCACCCAGACCGTACCCTTTATGGCTGCCGTGTTCGCGGTCAGAGCCGAGGGGGAGCAGCGCCCCGCCGTTTTTTACCGCGTTGCTGTCGGTGGTGGGGCCGCCGTCGGCGGCCTGTGCCCAGCCGATGGGCGCGGGCTGGCCTTTGCGCTGCAGAATTTCGAGTTTGCCGTAGGCAACGGCCGTTGAAGCAAAATCGGCCAGAAACGGCGGTTCGGTGAGGGCCGGAACCGCCACGGCGATGGGGTTCGTGCCGAGCATTTTCTCCAGCGAAAACGTGGGAGCGACGAGTGGGGCGGCATGGGTCATGGCCTGGCCGATCATGTCGTGTTCGGTAGCCAGCAGGGCGTGGTACCCCGCGATGCCGAAGTGGTTGGAGTTCCGAACGGCTACCCAGCCGGTGCCGGCCACGCGGGCTTTTTCGATGGCGATCTGCATGGCGGCCGGCCCGACCACCAGCCCAAGACCCCGGTCGCCGTCGACTACGGCCGTCGATGGGGTTTCGTGCACCACCCGAATGCGGGGCTGCGGATTCAATCGGCCGTGGTCGTACAGCCGGATGTAGCCCGGTAGGCGGGCTACGCCGTGCGAGTCAACGCCCCGCAGATCGGCGCTGATCAGTACGTCGGCGGAGAGTCGGGCGTCGGCCTCGGAGCAGCCAATGGCCACAAAAATCTGTTCGGTGAAGGTACGGAGTCGGTTGGCGTCAATCATGCCCGCAAATTAGCCAACGCCCGCCGAAAGGGTTAAACTTTCCAAAAAAATCGGGCCGAATGGTCGGTTTTGGCGTTATTGGAAACAACTACCGTCATTCATTCTATGCAATTGGTTCCTGTTCGCTTCCTGCTTCCCCTGCTTTTAACCGGCTGTCTGGCCCTGACGGCTACCGGCCTGATGGCCCAGCCGACCGATACCTTGACGACCGAACAGCTTCTGCAACGCAAAGGCGCTTCCTACACGGCCCTGATCAGACCATCGCGGTACCTGGCGCTCGATGTGAACCATGCGCTCGGAGGTTTCCGGCGCCATCGGTTTTTTCAGGGCACTGAAATTCACTTCAAAGCGCGGGGCGAAAAATACCGCGAGCAGTTATACGACGTTTCAGACAGTACATTCAGTATTCTGGTTGCCAATGAGGTTATGAACCGCGACGAACCCGTTACGTTCCGGCTCGATGAAGTGCAGCGTATCTACATTCACCGCCGGATTCCGTTCGTCACGGCCGCCGGTACCATGCTGCCGATTGCGGGGGTCGTCTATTTTGCCGCCGGCGTAATCAACTCCGGACAGATTGACCCCACGTTGCTGCCCGTCACGGGTATACTCGCCATGAGCGGGGGAATTTTTCAGCAACTGAGTAATCCACGGTACCGGATCAACAAAAACCACCGGCTGCGCGTCCTGCGAACGTATTGACGTCAATTCCATTGCTGAGGCTGCTACCAACGGCGCTCTTTTTTCGGTCGGCAAATCGGCTGGTAAAAGAGCGCTTATTTATGTATATGTAGGTATTTTCTAATTTTTTAAAAAAATAGTTTTAAAAAAGAGGGTAACTTCTGCTGAAAAATTGATCATCCTACCAAAGGCACTCCCGGTTATGATCAGACGCTTACCCTCAGACGAAGCACAACAACTCTGGCAGGAATACCGGGCGGGCGACATTTACGCCCTCGCGAAGCTGATGCAGACTTACTACGCCGATCTCTTTCACTGGGGGATGCGTCTGCATGCCGACCGTGAGTTCGTAAAAGACTGCATCCAGGAGGTGTTTGTCAACCTCTGGAAGATACAGGATACCATTAGTTCGGTCGAGAATGTACGATCATATCTGCTGGTCGTGCTCAAAACCCGCATCCTGCGCGAGTTGTCAAAAACGCACGGGGCCCATCAGGCCGATCTTTCCGATGACTACTCATTTTCGGTGGAGTTTGCGGCCGACATCCGACTGATTGAAGAGGAACACGAAGTATACCAGATTCGCCGGCTGGAGCGCGTACTGAATCACTTACCACAGCGTCAGAAAGAACTTATCTACCTGCGGTTCTACCAGAATCTGAGTTTCGAACAGATTGCGGAGGTTATGCACCTCGGTCGGCAATCGGTGTATAATCTGCTGCAGAAATCCCTGAACAGTCTGCGTAAAAACTGGACCATCTGCACCGTAGGGCTGCTGTTTTACCTGCCGGAGACCCTGTCGAGCCTCGTATTCTAAACAAAGCCAACGTAATGAAAAACTACGAAGCCTATACGGTAGCGGATTTTATCGAGGACGAGAGCTTTCAGGAGTGGGTGCAGGGGCGGGGTAACCGGCAGTCATTCTGGCTGTCGTTTCCCGAGCGTTATCCCGACAAACTGGAAGCGTTTCGGCAGGCCGAACAGTTCGTGCGGGCGGCAACCGTGGCTCCGGAGCGCATTAGCGAAGCCGAAATCCGACGCGAAACGGAAAAGCTGATTGAAAGCGCGGGTTCGTACAGTCCCTATCGGCAACTGGTTTCATCGGACCTTAATGACGAGGAAGCATCGACTCCGATCAGATACCCGTTTCGGTGGGGCCTGGCCGTGGCCGCCGTTGTAGCGGTTGTTATCGGCCTGCGGTGGTACGGGTCTTTTGATCAGCCCCGCCAGGTACCGGCTCACTTACCGGAAGGGCCAATAAACCAGTTAGTTGAGACGGTCAATAATACCCCGCATCTGCTTCGGGTCGCGCTGACCGACGGCTCGGAAGTGGTGCTGAGCCCCAAAAGCCGGCTTCGTTATCCCGCTCATTTTGCGGCCGATTCCCGAACCGTGTACCTGACGGGAGAAGCCAGCTTTTCGGTGACGCGACGTAACCAGCCGTTTATGGTCTACTCCGGCGAAACGGTCACGAAAGTGCTCGGTACCCGTTTTGTTGTGCGGGCCTTCGACTCGGATAAAAAAATCACTGTTCAGGTACGCTCGGGAAAAGTATCGGTATACAGAGCCCGGGTTAATCAGAACGCCGGTAACAAAGAGGTAAGCGGTCTGATACTGTACGCGAACCAGGCCGCCATTTTTGAGAAGAGCGATGGGAATCTGACCAAGACGCTGGTCGCTAACCCGGCCATAGTTACCCAAAGCAGTCAGGAAACGCAGTTTGTATACGATGCGGTAGCGCTGTCGGTGATTTTGCGCCAATTGGAAAAGAGTTACGGAATTCCGATTCAGTTCGATGAGCAGAGTTTTCTGGAATGCCGGATTACGGCTACGCTTTCGAACGAATCGCTCTACGAAAAGCTGGATCTGCTGTGCAAGGCAGCTTCGGCAACCTACCAGATAACGGATGGTCAGATTGTGATCAGCCGGCAGACTATTCATTAACGAGTTACTTGCCCAGAGGCTGCTCTACGGAGGGCTCTCAATCCTAACCCCTTAAACCGTCAAAACAATGAGAAAACACCTTTACAGGCAGCGCTGGCTGAAGCTCACAAGGTTTTCGCTGACGCAAGGTTTAGTTATGTTTTTACTGGCAGGCGTATCCTATGCGTACACCACCAATGCGCAGGAGTACCTGAGTAAACGCCTGACGTTACGCGCCGAAAACCAGGAGATCAAGAAGGTACTGACCGACATCGAAAAGGCAACGGGCGTGCAGTTTGTGTACAGCTCGGAAGTGATCGACGCCCGGCAAAAGGTTAGTGTTCAGGCAACGAACTCCACGCTGGAGGAAGTGCTGATCAAATTCTTAAAGCCGCTCAAAGTCAGTTATGAACTGGTGGGCAGAAAGATCGTTCTGTCAGCCGGCCCACCGGCCTCCGACGCGACAGGGGCCGTTGATCTGAACAAAGCGGCCGATGAATCCGCATCACCCAGGCGCCTGGTGGCGGGGAGGGTGACCGACGAAAAAGGCATGGGTCTGCCGGGCGTAAGTGTCCTGATAAAAGGAACCGCTACGGCGGACCGGCAGCGCGGTACGAGTACGAACGCTCAGGGAGACTTTCAACTGGATGTGCCCGACGCCCGCGACGGCGCTACGGTATTGGTATTCAGCTTTGTGGGGTACGAAAGTAAGGAGGTGGTCGTCGGTAATCAATCCAGAATAGACGTGTCAATGACCCCGGAAAGCAAGGCGCTTGGTGAAGTGGTCGTAACGGCGCTGGGTATCAAAAAGCAGGCGAAAAGCATTGGGTATGCAACGGCTACCGTGGCCTCGGAGCAGATAACGGTAAACCGCACGACCAACTTCATGAACGCCTTACAGGGCAAGATCGCTGGGGTAAACATTACCTCGCTGGGGTCTGGTCCGGCCGGAACCAGTAAAATCCGGATACGGGGGCAGTCCTCCTTCGGGGGCAACAACTCACCGCTGATCGTGGTCAATGGTGTGCCGATTGACAACACTACCTACGGGGCCAGGGGAGACGTATCTGAGCGGGGCAGCAACCGGACTTCCGACGGCGGGGACGGCCTGAGCAGCATCAACCCCGACAACATCGAAACGATGACGGTCCTGAAAGGAGCCGCAGCGTCGGCTTTGTACGGGTCACGCGCCAAAGATGGGGTAATCATGATTACGACCAAGACCCGAGGCTCCGGGAATGGCATTGGATTAGAGTACAATACCAACTTCACAACCGATACACCCCTCGATTACACGGACTATCAGTATGAATACGGGCAGGGCGAGAATGGCGTTCGTCCGACGGCTCCTTTTCCGACCTCCGGGCAGTGGAGTTTCGGGGAGAGGTTTCAGCCCGGCATGACGCAGATTCTGTTCGATGGCGTGGAGGTGCCGTACGTGCCGCAACGCAACCAAATCACGGACTATTACCGGGTCGGTAACACCTGGACCAACACGCTGACGCTTTCGTCGGGTAATGATTTTGGGGGTTTCAGCCTGTCTGTATCCAATCTGGACAATAAAACGATCTTACCGGGTTCAGGCTATAACCGAAAAACGATCAACCTGGGGTTTACCCAAACGCTGGCTAAGAAGCTGACGGTGTCGGGAAACATCAATTACTCGAACGAAACCCGGAAAAACCCGCCCAACATTGCTGAGCAGGACTACAGTCCGGTGGTGCTCTACAACATGGCGAACTCCATGCCGCTGGACCTGCTGGAAAAATACGCCACGGATGCCAACGGCAATGAGGTGGTCTGGTCGAGATTTACAAACCGCACGAATCCGTATTTTGCCCTTCAGCGCTTTGATAATATCAATACGGATCGCGTCTTTGGCAACCTGACCGCGCGGTACAATTTTACGGACTGGCTGTTCCTGCAGGCGCGGGTCGGCCAGGATTATTATTCGCGCGAACAGGATTATAACCTGCCTACCGGTAGCCAGCGGCAGCCACCGGCACCGGCTGGTTTTGTCAATGGGCAGTACGTACAGGATGTCCGAAACGTGCGTGAAATCAACGCCGATTTTCTATTGGGTGCGAACCGTACGTTTGGCAGCATCGGCGTCAACGTCAATGTAGGCGGTAATCAGATGTACCGGAAAATCAGCCGCCACAATGATTTCGTTCAGGATTTTTTCACGAGGGGGCTTTATACCCTGGGCAATGGCCGACTCCGCGACCCCGTTTACGAACTGTCGGAGCGGCAGGTGAACTCGCTGTATGGCTCGGCCGAAGTGTCTTACAAAGACGTACTGTTTCTGAATGGAACCGTCCGGAACGACTGGTTTTCTACCTTGTCGCCTGCCAACCGCAGCATTCTGTATCCCTCCATAACGGCTAGTTTTGTCTTCTCGCAGGCCTTCGCATCGGTGCTCCCGAGCTGGCTGACGTTCGGAAAAATCAGAGCGGCTTATGCCGAAGTGGGCAGCGATACCGACGTGTCGCCCTATGCCAACAACCTGTTCTACAGCATTAACTCTCAGCAATTTCCGTCGGCTGGCGGCACCCCGCAGCCCCTGGCCAGCATCAGTGGTGCCACGGTTCCCAATGCGAATCTGCGCCCTATGCGGGTGTCTGAAAAAGAAGTTGGGCTGGAGTTGAAGTTGTTCAACAACCTGCTGGGGCTGGACCTGACGTATTACGATAAACTATCGTCGGATCAGATCCTGCGGGCGCAGATATCCAATGCAGGCGGATACGCTAACCAATTGATCAACGTGGGCGAAAGCCGGAATCAGGGCGTTGAAATGCTGGTCAATTTTTCGCCGATCAGACTACCTGCCTTCAACTGGAATACCACCGTCAACGCAGCTTACAACGTCACGAAAGTGCTTAATCTGGGAAGTGGCGTCAGCGACAACATGATTACCGTCGGCACCGGCGATTTTACCGGCGAACTCCGGCAGGTGGTGGGTTTGCCGATAGGTCAGTTGTATGGATTTGGCTACCTGCGGGATGCTCAGGGGCGGCAGGTGTTCGACGCGGGAAACGGACGACCCTTGCGGACGCCCACTCAGATCAGCTTTGGTAGTGCGCTGCCGTTGTGGGTAGGCGGTATCACAAACAGTTTTACCTACAAAGGCATAAACCTGTCGTTCCTGATTGATTTCAAGCTGGGGCATAAAATGATTTCGGGTACCAACCACAACGCCTGGCGGCATGGTCTGCATAAAGCCACGCTGGTCGGACGGGCCGAAAATTTTGTCATCGGCAACGGGGTCAATCCGAACGGCGAGACGAATCAGACCAAATCCGGGGTACAGGCGTACTATGAAACGGTACGTTCGCAGAACATTGCCGAAGAGTTTGTCTACAACGCCGGTCTCTGGCAACTCCGGCAAGTAACCCTCGGCTATGATTTCAGCCGGTTCCTGCCCCCGACCCTGTTTATCAAAGGGGTTCGGCTGAATGCCGTGGCCAACAACGTCGCCGTGCTGAAGAAGTGGGTGCCCAACATTCACCCCGAGCAGTTCGGCTTTCCCTCCGACAACCTCATCGGCCTGGAAGCCACCGGTTTGCCGATTACCCGCAGCGTAGGCTTCAACCTTAATGTTCGGTTTTAACGATCTCACAGTTGCTGATTCCCAAACCATCAGGACGACCATGAAAAAGATGACTATACGCCAGTTAAGCTGGCTCATTGCCTTGTTCTGGCTGGCATCGTGCGATAGCGGGTTTGATGAAATGAACATAAACCCGATTGCTCTGACAGCCGTAGAACCCAGCTATCAGCTAAACACCGCCATTGTAGCCAGTACACCCGGCTACGGAAATCTGAGTTACGAAACGACCATCGTAAAGCAGATGATTACGCCGTTCAGCGGGCAGGGGTCGGCGGCTAATTTCAACCAGGACAATCGCAGCGTAGCGGCCGGAAACTGGAATGCGTACTACCCCAACATCATCCGGGAACTAACCGACGTGATTACCAAAACGAAGGATAATCCTGACCGCTCGAACCTGTACAACATGACGCGCATCTGGAAAGCGTATTCCTTCATGGTGTTGACGGATACGTACGGTGACATTCCGTACGCGCAGGCCGGAAAAAGCTATCTGGAAGGAGTAATTGCCCCTGTTTATGACACGCAGGAATCAATTTACACCGATATACTGACCGAACTGGAAACCGCATCGGCGGCTTTGAACGCAGCCAGACCTAAAGTTGCTAACGACGTTCTATACGACGGTGACGTCGTGAAATGGAAGCGGCTCGGCTATTCGCTGCTGTTGCGAGCCGCCATGCGACTGTCTAAAGTGAATCCAACCAAAGCCGGCGAATACGTAGCCAAGGCTGTTGCGGGGGGTGTTATGCAGTCCAATGATGACAATGCCGTTATTCGTCATACCGCCAACTTCTCCAATCCCGTCGGGTCGCAGCTGAACGGGGGGCAATCGGCATTTTTCTATCTGGCCGACGATTTTGTCAGTTTCCTCAGCCGGACGAACGACCCGCGGCTGGCTTCCATCGCCGTCCGGTACGTTGGGGCAACGAGCGGTGCACAGCAGGTAGAATCGCGGGCGAACCGCAGCCCGGGTGTGCAGATTGGCGCACCATTGGGCTACGATAATACAACGATTGGCGCTGCGGTGACAGCCAGTAAACTGGCCAGTTTGTGGGATTACAGCCAACTCGACCGTACGCGAATGGCCGCCCTGCTGGCTCCGAGCTTTCTGGTCACCTACGCTCAAACGCAGCTGTTACTGGCTGAGGCTGTCGTGCGAAAATGGACAACGGGCGATGCCGCGACTCTGTACGCCAACGGCATACGAGCCCACATGCGGCAGTTGGCGCTGTACGGGGCCAGCACCGCCATTGCCGAACCGGCGATAACCGCCTACGTTCAGGCTAATCCGCTGGCGGCTGGTAAGGAACTGGAGCAGATCAACACCCAATATTGGGTCGCTTCATTTCTGATCGGCCCGGAAACGTGGGCGAACTTCCGGCGAAGCGGTTTCCCGGTTCTCACACCTAACCCGTATCCCGGCAGCGATCTCAAAACGGAGCCTTTTATCCGGCGGCTGACGTATACCGACGCCGAGTTGAACGTGAACAAAACCAACGTCGAGCAGGCGATTGCCCGCCAGGGGCCTAACCTACTGGATACCAGAATCTGGTGGGATAAAAAGTAGAGCGTACCCTTTTCTGTCTTCCTGCTACATGAAGAATCTGAAGCAACGATTAAAGCAAGGCGAAACCCTGAATGGGTGTTGGTTAAACCTGGGTAGTTCACTGACCGCCGAGATCGTTGGTCAGGCTGGGTTTGACTGGGTATTGATTGATCTCGAACACGGAGCGGGCACTGAAAAAGATGTGTTGTTTCAACTACAGGCGCTGGAACACACGGCCGCGGGTGCCATTGTGCGCGTGGAAAGCTCCGAAAGCCAACGAATCCATCGAGTACTCGACATGGGAGCAGAGGGCATCATGTGCCCTAAAATCACCGATCCGGCCGATGCCCGGAAGGTGGTCAACGGCCTGCATTATCCGCCCCACGGTAGCCGGGGGGTAGCCAAGATGGTGCGGGCCAGTGGATTCGCTCAGAATTTCAATCAGTATTATCAGGAGGCAAGGGAAACGATTCTGGGCGTGGTGCAGATCGAAACCGTCGACGTACTGAATCACCTGGATGAAGTGGCAGCCATCGACGGTGTCGACGTGTTGTTCATCGGCCCCGCCGATCTGTCGATGGAGCTGGGTATTTTCGGGCAGTTTGATCATCCGCGCTTTAAAGAAGCTGTTCGGGAAACGGTCAGTGCTGCTCAGAAGGCGGGGAAAGCGACCGGCATCCTTTTCTTTAATCCGGACGACTACCAGATGTACCATGACCTCGGCATTCGGATGATTGCCTGCGGAGCCGACGCTACGTTCGTTGCCGATGGTGCCCGCAACCTGGCCAAAAAGCTGGACGGTTTCAGAGCCGTGTATAAATAGTTTGTGGTTTGTGGTTTGTAGTTGGTGGTTTGTAGTTCGTGGTTTGTGGTTAAAGCGAGCGGAGCAACCACAAACCATAAACCACAAACTACCAACCATAACCCATCAACCACAAACCACAAACTACTAACCATAACCCACTCCCCATTCCTAAACCCTGTTCCTGAATGACTGATCCTCTCTTAATCTTAGCCGTCGGGGTACTGATCGTGGTTGGTGGCATCATCGGGCTGAAACTGCATCCGTTCCTGGCCTTATTGCTCGGTGCGTTTGTGGTAGCTCTGCTGACACCAGCCACCACGGTTGAACAGTACGCGCTCGCCAAAGGAAGTGCGCCGGCAGCCGCCGTGGCGCTGTCTAAAAAAGGCATTGGCGAACGCATTGCGACCGAGTTTGGGAACACCTGCGCCAAAATCGGGATTCTGATTGCCATGGCCGCCATCATCGGTAAATGTATGCTCGAAAGCGGGGCTGCCGAACGGATCATCCGGTCGATGCTGAAGCTAACGGGCATCGAAAAGGCACCCGTCGCTTTTTTGGTGAGCAGCTTCTTTCTGGGTATTCCCGTGTTTTTCGACACGGTTATTTTTCTGATGATGCCGCTCGCAAAAGCCATGACCCTGCGAATCGGCAAAAACTACCTGCTGCTGGTTCTTTGCATCATGGCCGGAGCGGCTATGGCAAACTCATTGGTACCCCCCGCGCCGGGGCCTCTGTTCCTGATCGGCGAGATGAACATTCCAATCGGGATGATGATGATCGGGGGGACGATCGTGGGCCTTTTCACCATCACGGCCGGGTATTTCTTCGCGCAGTGGGCTAATCAGAAATGGCCGATTGCTTTACGGGATTCGCTCGATGCGCGGCTGGAGGACATTAAGGCCATTGCGGCCAAAGAGGATGCGCACCTGCCTCCGTTGGGGGTTTCCCTGCTGCCGGTTCTCATTCCTCTGGTCTTCATCTGCGCAGACACGGCCCTCGATGCGCTGTCAACCCCGAACGTAGCTGTCAAGCAGGCGTCTATCGGCAGCCAGCTATTTGGACTTATACAATTCTTCGGGGACAAGAACATTGCCATCGTCACGGGTGGTATTGCGGCACTGGTCATATTGGCTAATCAGAAGAAAGACAGCAAAGAAGGTATGACTGCCTTTGTTCAGGCAGCGTTGATGAGCGGAGGAGGTATCATTCTGATTACCGCGGCAGGCGGAGCGTTTGGGGGAATGCTCCAGCAAACCGGCATCAGCGAACGCATTGCTGACCTGACCAGAGACTACCAGATGGCCCTGATTCCGCTGGCGTTTCTGATTGCGGCTATCGTCCGAACTGCCCAAGGGTCTGCGACAGTAGCCCTGATTACGGCATCGGGTATTCTATCGGGAATGGCAACGAACGCCAATCTTGGTTTTCACCCGCTGTACTTGGGCCTGGCAATCGGGTGCGGCTCAAAACTGGTACCCTGGATGAACGACGCCGGATTCTGGATTATCTGCAAGCTGAGCAACCTGACCGAACGGGAAGCGTTGAAAACCATTTCGCCCCTGCTGGTTGTGATGGGACTCACGGGGCTTATCGTCATCATGATTGCGGCTCAGTTGTTTCCACTGGTTTAATTATCCGGGCCAGGCACTGGATTGGCTCCTTACTTCGAGATACAGAGGCCAGGTGGGAGCGGTCCGCCGTGCGGCCTGGCCCGGACAGATATGGAAAAAATAGGATTTATTGGCCTCGGCATCATGGGCAGACCCATGGCCCTGAACCTGATCAAAGCCGGCTATCCGGTATCGGTATTGAGTCGGAGCAAAGCGGCCGGAGATTTGGTTGCGGCTGGTGCTCAGTCGTTTCCATCTGCCAGGGCGCTGGCTGAGCAATGCGACGTAGTGATTACCATGCTGCCGGACTCGCCCGACGTTGAGCAGGTTGTGTCGGGTCCGGACGGGGTGCTGGCCGGTATACGACCGGGTTCGCTGTTCATTGATATGTCGACCATTGCGCCGGCTACCGCCCGCAACATCCATGCGTTGATGCAGGCAAAGCGCGTAGAAGCGCTGGATGCCCCGGTATCGGGCGGACAGGTAGGCGCGGAGGGAGCTACGTTGTCGATTATGGCCGGGGGCAGCGAATCGGCTTTTCAACGAGCCCTGCCGCTGTTCCAGGCGATGGGCAAAAATATTGTGCACATTGGCGAACCGGGAGCCGGACAAATTACCAAAGCCTGCAATCAGATGATTGTCGGTATGACGATTCAGGCCGTGGCTGAAGCCTTTACGCTGGCTGCCAGAGCCGGGGTGAACCTGGAGAAAATGCGGGAGGTGCTGCTGGGTGGGTTTGCCCAGAGCCGCATCCTCGATCTGCATGGCAAACGGATTATCGAGCGAAATTTTACGCCCGGTTTTAAGATCAGACTGCATAGCAAAGACATGGGTATTGCGTTACAGACCGGACAGACATTTTCCGTTCCGCTCAACGGCACCGCCCAGGTCGCGTCTCAGATGGAGAAAGCGCTGGCTCAGGGAAACGGTGAGCTAGACCACAGCGCCCTTGTATTGCTACTGGAAGAAGAACCAAGCACTAAACCCTAAAGACCATGAATCGTAAAAATTTTATCCGCGTTGTTGCAGCCGGCTCCGCAGGGGCTGCTGCGTTTGGAACGGAGTCGGCTGAGGCTAAAGCCGAACTGAACAAGGCCAAGCCGAAGAAGGTGCTCATGAAGGTGGGTTGTCAGACGGGCGGTACGTCGAAGGAGAACCTGGAGTTCAAAGCTCGGCATGGCGTATACAATCTGGACGGTGGAGCGCCCAAAACGATTCCCGGTAAAGGCTGGGACCTCGACGACTCGCTGGCGAAGAAAGAAGCCTGCGAAAAGTACGGCATTAGTCTGGATGCCTATCACTTCCCGTTGACCTCGGCCGGGATCGATAGGGTAGAATACCCGAACATCATGCTTGGCAAAAGCCCGGAGCGGGATCGTGAAATCGAGATATTGCAGCAAATGATACAGGTGGCCGGAAAAACCGGCATTAAAGTGCTGAATTACAACACCACAATTCTGCCGGTTCTGCGCACGGGAAAAACCGTCGATCCCAAGCGCGGAAACGCCATGTACAGCACCTGGAACTACGAAGAAGCGCTCAAGCGGAACGATCCGAAAACCGTTGCGGGCGACGTATCGATTGAGCAGATGTTTGAGCGCATTACCTACCTGCTCGACCGAATCCTGCCCGTCGCGAAAGAATACAAAGTCAAATTAGCCAACCACATTGCTGATCCTCCGGCGCCCGTTGGCTACCGCGGCATAACGCGCTGGAACAGCCCGGATGTGTTTGACGGCATCAAGCGCTTTGCTAAGCTCTACGACAGTGAGTACCACGGCTTTAATTTCTGCATTGGCTCCATCGCCGAAGGATTGAAAGATCCCAAAACCGAAATCATGCCCATCATCAAATGGGTTGGCGAGCGGAACCAGATTTTTAACGTTCACCTACGTAACATCAAGGGGGGCTGGAACAATTTCCAGGAGGTATACCCCGACAACGGGGATATGAATTTTCTGCACGTTGTCAGAGCCCTGCGGGATGTTGGATTCAATGGGATGGTCATGCCGGACCACGTACCGACCCACCCGGACAGCAATAGTGGTTTTCAGGCATTTGCCTTCTGTTATGGGTATATCAAAGGACTGCTCCAGACCGTAGCCGATGAAGCCGCATAGCGTGTTGACGGAAAACGGGCACTTCGGTAAGACTGGACCCCGCATTAACCAGATGCACATTACGCCCATTGCGATCGTGGATCCGCCCCTATTGAACGCGGCTGGTCTGCACGCACCGTATGCGCTCCGGACAATCGTCGAGCTAGTGACCGATGACGGTATCTCGGGCATCAGCGAAATTCCGGGCAACAGCAGTATCGACGCGGCCCTGGCGTTATCCAGCGACTTGCTCATCGGGAAAGATGTGTTTCAGCTGAACGAAATCCGACAGGAACTGATCAATCGTTTCGGTACCGAGACCTCAGCGCAACGGGGCGAAGCGCCCTGGGATCAGCGAAAACTGGTTCACATTTTCAGCGCTGTTGAAGTCGCCTGCATGGACATCATCGGTAAGGTCATTGGGCGGCCGGTGGTTGATCTGCTCGGAGGAAAGATGCGGGATCGGGTGCCGTTTTCGGCTTATCTCTTCTACAAATACGAAGGCGCCGGTGGCGAACTCGGCTTTGGTACTGACCCCACTGCAACGGGTTGGGCAGCCGCCCGGCAGGCAGCCGCCCTCGATCCGGCCGGCGTTGTAGCCCAGGCCAAAGCCATGTGTGCAGAGTTCGGCTTTCAATCCATCAAGCTGAAAGGGGGGGTATTTGAACCCCGTCAGGAAGTCGAGGCCATGTTCGCCTTACGGGAAGCCTTCGGTCCGGACGTACCGTTACGAATTGATCCCAACGCGCTCTGGAACGTCGAAACGGCGATTCAGTACGGCCGGGAAATGGAGCCCATACTCGAATACCTGGAAGATCCGGTCAGGGGGCAGGAGAACATGGCAAAAGTCCGGCAAGCCATAAAAACTCCGCTGGCTACCAATATGTGTACAACCTCGTTTGAGGAGATTGTCTCCAGTATCGTGCTCGGCTCGGAGGATATCATTCTGAGTGATCACCACTTCTGGGGTGGTTTGCGGTCGTCCATTACCCTTGCGGGCATTTGTCAGACGTTCGGGCGGGGTTTGTCCATGCACTCAAACAGCCACGTCGGCATTTCGCTCGCAGCTATGGTGCATCTCGGGGCGGCTTTGCCTCAACTGCCGTACGCACTGGATACGCATTACCCCTGGCAGTCGGACGAAATCGTCACGACCGGACGGTTTACGTTCGAGGAGGGAGCCGTTGCGGTGCCACAAAGCCCGGGACTAGGAGTCGAACTCGATCGGGACGCGTTGGCCCGGCTGCACCAGAATTACCTGACCTGCGGCCTGACCAGGCGCGACGATGAGATTGAGATGCAGAAAGTACAGCCCGGCTGGCGATTCCAGTCGGTGCGGTGGTAGTTTTGGCCCAAACCAGCCACGAACGATGGCTGGCATAAGTAGAAAGTACCCTGGTGCCTTCCTTTGGTAGTGTCATCTACCTGCTGCCTTATGAATCGCCAGGACTTTCTGAAACAGACCGCCTTAGCCGGCCTGGGCCTGTGGGCTTCTTCCGGACAGATCTGGGCCGCCGGCCGTACTGGAAAGCCGCTGGCGGTGCCGGTCCGGCCGCTGACGACCGGACCGGATTTTCACTGGTTCGGTTACTACGACAAGCTGCAATTCGACCCCACGAATCGCTACGTGCTCGGGATGCGGGTCAACTTCGAAGGCCGTTCGCCGACGGCTGACGACGTTATAAAAATCGGCATGGTTGACCGGCAGCGGAACGACAAATGGATCGAGCTGGGCGAAAGCCGGGCCTGGGGCTGGCAGCAGGGGTGCATGCTGCAATGGATTCCTGGTTCACGGTCGGAGGTGATCTGGAACGATCGGGTCGGAGACCAGTACGTCAGCCATGTTGTCGACGTCGCCACCGGCAAACGTCGGACGCTGCCCAAAGCGATCTATGCGCTCAGTCCCGATGGGAAATGGGGCATCGGCACGGAGTTCAGCCGGATTCAGGACCTGCGGCCGGGGTACGGCTACGCCGGTATCCGCGATCCGTTCTACGACGAAAAAGCACCGAAGGCGATCGGGCTGTACCGCATCGACGTACAGACGGGCGACACCAAGCTGCTTATGTCGCTGGCCGAGGCTGCCGGGATGCTGCACAAGGGGCAGTCCGTAGCCGACAACTTTCACTGGTTCAATCACCTGCTGGTGAATACGGACGGTAGCCGCCTGACGTTTCTGCACCGCTGGCGGGCCCGGCGCGAAGACCGGCAGATCATGGCCCGGACCAACTTCGTTACGCGCATGTTTACCATGAACCCCGACGGTTCCGACCGTTTTATCATCGACCCGTCGGGCTTTACGTCACACTTCGTCTGGCGTGATCCCACGCACATCTGCGCATTTACCCGGCCCGAAGGGCAACCGCAGTCGTTCTACATCCTGGAAGATAAGACCGGCCGAATCGACCGTATTCCGACCGATAAAATGCCCGTTAACGGGCATCAGACCTACGTACCGGGTCGCAATAACCAATGGCTTCTGAACGACAACTACGCCGGGGCCAGCGACCGGAACCAGACGCCCTATCTCTATCATCTGCCAACCGACCGACGTATTGATCTGGGGAGTTTCCCGGCGGGTGAGCGCTACGTCGGCGAATGGCGCTGCGACCTCCATCCGCGCACCAGCAACGACGGGAACTTCGTCTGCGTCGACTCAACCCACGGCGGCAATGGGCGGCAGTTATACCTGCTGGACCTCCGACCGATCTGGGAGCAGGAACTAGCAAAGCGATAAATTTGCCGCTTGTATAATGCAATTAATTGTTGGCAATGTTATAGCTTTGATCGTCTGAACTAGCGAAAAGTACTCAGTCCCGCCAAACGTATGCGTCCATCTACCCGCCTTGATGAGAATACCTTGCAAGGTCTCTGGCAGCGATTGCTGCAGGGAGAAGGGGGCGTTATGGAATCCCTCATGCAGGCGGTGTTCCGGTCGCTGTTCCACTACGGCACCAAGTTTACCACCGATCACGAGTTAGTGAAAGACTGCATCCAGGATGTCTTCGTCGACGTTTGGCTGCATCGGTCGGCGGTGGATGCGCACATACCGGCGAAGGCGTACCTGATGGCGTCGCTCCGGCGTAAAATTCACCGCAAGTCCATCAAACAGGGGTATTTTCAACCCTTCGGCGAGGCTGACGAACTGCGCTTCCAGGCCGATTTCACGGTGCAGGACGCCATCATCAGTGACGAAGCTACCCGCCAGACGGCTTACCGCCTGAAGCAGTTACTCGACCTGCTGCCCAAACGCCAGCAGGAGGTTATCTACCTGAAATTCTTTCATGATCTCGACCGGGAACACATTGCCGGGGTAATGGGCGTGGCTCCGCAGACGGTCTCCAACCTGCTGCAGCTGGCCCTGCAGAAACTCCGCCAGTACGCGTCCGAACTGCCCCTGCTGTCCCTTCTGCTTCCCCTGCTCTCCTAAAACGCAACATCTTACGGAACGAACACCTAAATCGCTGAAAATAAGTCAGGTTATTTTGTCATGCTGACGAAGGAAGCATCTTCGGTAGCTAAAAAAGAGTTGCACCTGAGGATGCTT
The DNA here is from genome assembly GCF_003583365.1 of Fibrisoma montanum. Taxonomy (GTDB): domain Bacteria; phylum Bacteroidota; class Bacteroidia; order Cytophagales; family Spirosomataceae; genus Fibrisoma; species Fibrisoma montanum. The sequence continues at coordinate 72,711 of NZ_QXED01000017.1, read as the reverse complement.
CCCTCGTCAGCATGACAAAAATTGCCTTTCTCAAACACCCTGTTGTACGTACTTCTGCGTGTTCTCAAAACCCTCGGTTTGCTCTTCGTTTAAAAAAAGTAAAAATTTTTCCCGGAAAATTGGTATCCGCTCCGGTTCCGTGACTAATCGTCAGTAGACAGGCATCAAGCAGCCTATGACTGACTATTCTACGTACACAGCCGACGACTTTGTATTCGATGACGCCTTCCGCCGATGGGTGCGCGGATCAGCTACGCCGGCCGAGCAGATGTTCTGGGAAACGTACGGTATCGACCATCCTGAACAGGCGGCTATGCTGGCGCAGGCCCGCCAGGTGGTGCTGGCGCTGCAAGCCGCCGAACCTGAGTTAAGCCACGCGGAGGTGACGGCCACCATTCGGCGAACGGTTGAACGCATGGGTGATGTTCAGCCCGACGTTCCCGTGCGTTCGTTGCCCGTTCGGCGCTGGGATCAGCATCCGGCCGTTCGGGTAGCCGCCGTGCTGGTCGTCATACTGGGTCTGGGGTGGGCGTTGTGGCCGACAGTCCAGCCCGACGAGCGAACCGTTTCGTATCAGCAACTGACCCGACAGGCCGATCAGCAACTGACCGAGCAACATAACGCTACCAGCCAACCACAGCAACTGACCCTACCCGATGGCAGTCGCGTAACGCTTCAGCCCGGCAGCCGGCTTAGTTATCCCGCCCGATTTGCCCTCGACAGTCGGACGGTTTACCTCACCGGCGATGCATTTTTCAACGTAGTCCGTAATCCGGGCCAGCCGTTTCTGGTCCACGCCAACGAACTGGTGACGAAGGTGCTGGGGACCAGTTTTCGCATCCGGGCGTATGAACAGGCCAGAGAAACGATGGTCGAAGTCCGAACGGGCCAGGTTTCGGTTTCGGTGCGGCCGGGAGTTGTTACGGCCGGGAAAACGGCCGGGTCGCAGGAGCAGGCCTGGCAGGGGGTAGTGCTGACTCCCAACGAGAAGGTGGTGTTTTCGCGACCGGAAGCCCGCCTGACCAAGATGCTGGTGGAGGAACCGGCAATGCTGATCGACAAACCGGCCGAAGTGGCGTTTGCGTTTACGGATGCGCCCGTGACGGAGGTGTTTCAGGCACTGGAAAAAGCCTACGGCGTCGACATCATCTACGACCGGGAAGTGATGCGGCAGTGCCTGCTGACGATCTCGCTCACCGACGAGTCGCTATACGACAAACTGACCATTGTGTGCAAGGCAATTGAAGCCCGGTACGAAGTCCTCGATGCCCAGATCGTCGTGTCGGGGAAAGGGTGCCAGTAGAAAGGAGCAATTAACCCATTAGCCAATGATAGATTGATGAGTGCCCTAAAAACCGGCGTCACGCACCAGCGTGACGCCGGCAAAACAGCAAACCTGATTGGCGGCCGGAAGCATACCGGGCGTTACGTTGACTTCTTAAATCCCACAAAACCGATCAAACGTATGAAGAAACCTCCACTTCCGGAGTTAGTACGTACAGCTATGCGGCTCACGCTGACACAATTAGTACTGCTTGGCCTGTTTATGGGCGTCGCCCTCGGGCATGATGGCAAAGCACAGGAACTGCTTACCCGGCGCATCTCGGTGCGGATGGATAACCAGCCTGTGCGAACGGTGCTGAATGATATTGAACAAAAAGTAAAGGTGCGGTTCGTGTTCAGTTCAACGCTCATTCAGCCGGATCGAAAAGTCTCCTTACAGATGGACAACCAGCCGCTGGCCGACGTACTCGACCACCTGCTCAAACCCCTGCGGCTGAACTACGAACTGACGGGAAAGGTGATCATTCTGAACCGGCAGCCCGGTACGTCGCAGAACGAAACGGAGCCTGCTGACACCGAAACCCGCTACGCTGCGGTGCCGGCCGATCAGACCATTTCGGGGCGCGTCACCGACGGCTCAACCGGCAACGGCCTGCCCGGCGTCAGCATCGTGGTGAAAGGCACCGGTCGCGGCACAACCACCGACAGCGAGGGCGCCTACCGCCTGAGCGTACCGGATGGCAACGCGACGCTGATCTTTTCGTTTATCGGCTACCTGACGCAGGAAGTTGCGGTCGGCAACCGGAGCACCGTCGACGTAACGCTGGCCGTCGATGACAAGACCCTCAGCGAAGTAGTCGTTGTCGGGTATGGTACGCAGAACCGGCGCGAACTGACCGGAGCCATTGCCTCCCTCGAAACCCGGGCGCTGAAAGATCAGCCGATTTCGAACGTAGTAGAAGGGCTGACCGGCCGTCTGCCGGGCGTACTGGTGCAGCAGAATACGGGAGCCCCCGGCAACAGCCCATCCATCAAAGTACGGGGGTTGGGGTCGATCAGCGCCGGAAATGGTCCGCTGGTAGTGATTGATGGTCAGCCGGTCAATTCCGGTGGCTTAACCAATGCCGGTGGTCTTAACCAGCTCAATCCCAATGATATTGAAAAGATCGACGTCCTGAAGGATGCATCGGCCACGGCCATTTTCGGATCGCGCGGGGCCAACGGGGTCGTACTCGTCACGACCAAGCGCGGTAAATCGGGCCAGAGCCGCATTAACGTCGACTACTACACCGGTGTGCAGCAGGTGAGTAAGAAAATGGATCTGCTCAATTCGCAGCAGTTTGCCGAATTCGCCAAAGAAGCGGCCAACAATGCGTATCTGGAGCGGGTGCCGGGCTCGTCGATCAATGATCCGAATACCCAGCGGGCGGCCGGACAGCGCTACCGGTACCCCCGTGGCGAATTTACCGGCATCAACTTCGACGACCCCACGAATCTGGCGTACTACGATTACCAGGACCTGATTTTTCAGCAGGCACCGATCAGCAGCTACCAGGTGTCGGCGGCTGGTGGGACGGATCGCGTTCAGTTCTATGTGTCGGGCAATTACCTGAAGCAGGACGGGATCATCAAACAATCGGGGATTGACCGCTATTCGGTACGGTCAAATCTGGACGCGCAGCTTTCGTCTAAACTGAAAGTTGGGGTGAGTTTTACACCCGTTTACACCACAGAAAGGCGGGCCAATTCAGACGGGCACTGGGCCAGCAACGGGGTCATCAACGCGGCCCTGTCGATCATGCCGTTCCTGCCGGTCTACCAGGCCGATGGCGTGACCTATAACTCCCAGGCCTCTATCGCCGGCCTTTACGATTATCCCGGTATCACGAACCCCGTGGCTAATATTACCGAAATCAGTAACCGATTCAACACGCTCCGGCTGCTGGGTAATGCCTATGCCGAGCTGTCTATCTGGAAAACCCTGCGATATCGCGGCACGATCGGTGGCGATCTGAACTACATCCGCCAGAACCAGTTCCAGACGTCGGCCTTGCCCCTGAACCAGTTGCTGCCCCCGAACCTCAACACCGGCGCGGCCATTTCGTCGCAGAACGTCAACTGGGTAACTAACCATACGCTCAACTACACCTGGGATTTAGGGACAACCCACCATCTTGAAGCCCTCGTTGGTTTGGAAGCGCAGCGGAACGACTACCAGGAGAACCGGGTTACGGCCAACAACTTTCCCAACGACAACATCCGTACGGTCAACGCCGGAGTAATCACCGGGGGCGGATCGTTTCAGGATCAGTGGTCGCTGGCGTCGTATTTTGCGCGGGTCAACTACGCCTTCAGGGATCGCTACCTGTTCAATGCGTCGATCCGGCGCGATGGGTCGTCGCGGTTCGGGCAGAGCCGCCGGTACGGTACGTTCCCATCGGCATCGGTCGGCTGGCGCGTCACGGAAGAGCCGTTCATGAAGGCCATTCCCGTTATTTCCGAGCTGAAACTGCGGGCGAGTTATGGCTTGTCCGGCAACAACGCGTTCCAGAATGCTGATGGGTCGACCAACAACTACCCGGCCATTGGTGTCCTGGGTAAAGACAACTACGTATTCGGTAATGCACTGGTTAATGGCTTGACGGCCAGTACGATCAGCAACAGCAACCTGACGTGGGAGAAGAGCCGCCAGACGGACATTGGACTCGATCTGGGCATCTTGCAGAACCGGATTTTCCTGACCGTCGACTACTACAACCGCATCACTACCGACCTGCTGCTGTCGGTGCAGGTGCCGACGCTGACGGGCTTCTCCTCGGCCATCCGGAACATCGGCCAGGTCGAAAACAAGGGCATGGAGTTCGCCGTCAGTACCCGCAACCTGACCGGGGCATTCACCTGGACGACCGATCTGAACCTGTCGTTTAACCGGAACAAAGTGCTGGCCCTCGGGCCAACCGGCGACCCCATCCGGAGCGGTACGGGGGTTGGCGAAACCAACATCACGGTAATCGGCGAACCGCTGGGCAGTTTCTACGGCTACCGGCAGGTCGGCGTTTTCCGCGACCAGGCTGACCTCGACAGCTACCCGCACTTCGCCGACAGCCGGCCGGGTGATGTCAAGTTTGAGGACATCAACAACGACGGCCGCATCAACGCCGACGACCGGACGCTGATCGGCAACAACCAGCCCAATTTCGTGTATGGCATCACCAACAGCGTCTCCTTCAAAGGCTTCGACCTGAGCGTTGTGATCCAGGGCGTACAGGGCGGGCAGATTCTGAACCTGTCGCGCCGGTTCTTCGAGAACCTGGAAGGAAATGCCAACGCGCTGACAACGGTACTCGACCGGTGGCAATCGCCCCAGCAGCCTGGCAACGGCGTAACGCCCCGCGCCAACAGCCGCAGCACCGGCAACAACAACCAGGTGTCGACGCGCTGGGTCGAAAGCGCCAGCTACTTCCGGATCCGGAACATTACGCTCGGCTACAACGTACCGCGCACCGTGCTTCAGCGCGTCAAGGTGCAGTCGCTGCGGGTGTACGCCGGGGTGCAGAACGCCCTCACCATTTCCGATTACCTGGGCTATAACCCGGAAGTAAGTGGCTACGAAGGACCGCTGACGGGGGGCGTCGACTACGGCTCGTATCCGCTGGCGCGAACCATTACGGTTGGTTTAAATCTGGGTTTTTAATCGGTAAATCGCACAGACATCATGAAAGCACCCTATATTTTCGCCAGTCTGCTCACGCTTGGTCTAACGGCTTGTCAGGAGAAATTTCTGGACCTGGCGCCCGTTTCGCAGGCTAATACGGCCAGTTTTTACCGGACCCAGTCGGATATGCTGATCGCGCTCAACGGTACGTACAGCGCGCTGCAACTGGCTGGTCAATACGGTCAGTACTACGTCGTGGCCGAAATTCCGTCCGACGATACCCGGCCCGTTTTGTCGGGGTCGGTGACTGACCAGGACGAATTTGATAAGTTCTATCTCCGCACGACGAACCCGTTCCTGAACACCCGCTGGTCGGATGGCTACCGGGGTATTTACCGGGCCAATGCCGTTATCGACCGGATCGCGGGCGTTTCGATGAACGAGGATCTGAAGAAACGGTACGTCGCCGAAGCCAAATTCCTGCGGGCGCTGATGTACTTCAATCTGGTGCGGGTGTTTGGCGACGTACCGCTGGTCGTAACCGAAATTACGGACCCCTTGCAGGGGTATGAGTACAGCCGGGCACCGGTGGCCGAAGTCTATGCGCAGATCGTCAAAGACCTGACTGATGCGGAGGCCGTACTGCCCGCGAGCTACACCGGAGCGGAAGTCGGCCGGGCTACGCGGGGCGCGGCCAGGTCGCTGTTGGGTAAAGTGTACATGACCCAGCGCAAGTACCCAGAAGCCGCTGCCAAGCTGAAAGAGGTAATCGACGCCAACACCTACGACCTGCTGCCGAACTACGCCGATCTGTTTAAGGCGGCCAACAAAAACAGCAAAGAGTCGATCTTTGAGGTACAGTACAAAAAAGGCAACCTGGGCGAGGGCAGCAACTTCGGGAATACCTACGCGCCCGAAAACTCCGGCAACGCCGTGATTCAGTTTGGTGGGGGCGGCAATAACCAGCCTACGCCCGATCTGATCAACAGCTACGAAGCGGGCGATGTGCGCAAGGACGTATCGCTGGCAACCAGCTACGTCAATGCCGCCGGCCGGACGGTTGACTATAACTACATCCGCAAGTACCTGGACCCACCGGTTGTCAACGGCGATTCGGAGGACAACTGGTACGTGCTCCGCTACGCCGATATTTTGCTGCTCTACGCCGAGGCCCTGAACGAAACCGGCCGGACCGCCGAGGCATTGCCGCTCCTGAACCGGGTTCGGCAGCGGGCCAGGCTGTCGAACAAAACCGTTACGACGCAGGCTGAGATGCGGGTGGCCCTGGAGCAGGAACGCCGGGTCGAGCTGGCGTTTGAAGGGCATCGCTGGTTTGATCTGGTCCGGACAGGCCGGGCACTGCCGGTGCTTCAGGCCAAAGCGCAGGTGATCGGGGTGAAAGGCAACCTGACGGAAAACAACCTCGTTTTCCCCGTTCCGCAGAGCCAGGTCGATATTAACCGGCAAAAAATCACCCAGAATCCGGGGTATTGATTAATCAGGTACCGACAGAACACACTGCTTTCCGGAAGGGGGCAGTGTTTTTTGTGAAATTATAGTCAGGTACTCATGTGATTTTAGGGCTTTTCGTCTTTACAGATAAACGTATCGTCAAAACGGCTGGTGGACCCATTCCAGCACTGTAGCTACCGATCTATGAAAAGAAGCCTGCTGTACACCGCGCTCCTGAGCGCCTTTGTTGCCATACCGGCCCTGGCGCAAAAATTTGGCAAGTTGCTGCCCCAACCTCCGGGCATTGTGTCGTATACCTTCCGCGAAGACTTTAAGAAGGATGTGCCCGGTACGCTCGACCGCGTTAAAGCGCTGGGTGTCACGAATATCGAATTTTCTAATCTGTTCGGAAAAACGGCCGCCGAACTCCGCGCTGAACTGGATCGGCGGGGAATGCGCTGTACCAGTTTCGGGGTGAGCTACGATGACCTGCTCAACAAACCTGAAACGGTGATTCAAAACGCCAAAACTCTAGGCGCCGAGTTTGTACGGGTGGCCTGGATACCCCACAAAGACGCGTATGATCTGGAAGAAGCCAAAAAGACCGTAACGGACTTTAATCGGTTTGGCAAGCAGCTGAGCGACAGCGGCTTAAAATTCTGCTACCACAACCACGGCTACGAATTTGAGCGCTACGGCGACGGTACGTTGTTCGACTACATCATGGAGAACACCGACCCGAAACAGGTCTTCTTCGAGATCGATATTCTGTGGACGTTCTTTCCGGGTCAATCGCCGGCCGAATTGCTGAAGAAGTACCCCAACCGCTTCGCCCTGATGCACCTCAAGGACCTCAAAAAAGGCGTTCAGGGCAACATGTCGGGAGGTACCCCGCCGGAGAACGACGTAGCACTCGGTACGGGTCAGCTCAATCTGCCGGAAATCCTGAAAGCGGCCCGCAAAACCGGCATTAAGCACTACTACATCGAAGATGAAAGTCCGACTTCCTGGGAGCAGGTGCCGCAGAGCCTGGCGTATCTGAAGAGCTTGTAATCCGGAATCGATGCGACTACTTGGTTTATGGTTTGGTCGGCTGATCGGCGGTCTGCTGCTCATCGGCGTACTGGGTTCTCAGGCGTCGGCTCAGTCGTATAATACCGCCAGGCCCTGGACGTACTGGTGGTGGATGGGCAGCGCCGTCAACGAAAAAGACATCACGCACCAACTGGAGCAGTTTGCCCGGGCCGGGCTGGGGGGTGTGCATATCATTCCGATCTACGGCGCAAAAGGTTACGAGCAGCAGTTTATTCCCTTTCTGAGCGAGCGGTGGCTGGCGGTGTTCAGCCACACCGTGCGCGAAGGAAAGCGGCTGGGGCTTGGCGTCGACCTGACAACCGGCACCGGCTGGCCGTTTGGCGGCCCGAACGTAACGCCCGAGATAGCGGCCAAGCAATGGAAACTGGATGGGGGTAAGCTGACCGCGACCTTAACCAAACAGCAGGTGAAGCGGGCCGCGCCGGGGGGAGCGGGGCTGGTTGTCGATTATTTCAGCCGCGAGGCCATGCTGCAGTATTTGCAGCGTTTCGATTCGACCCTAAACCGGTTGCCGGACAAACCACGGGCCGTTTACAATGACTCGTATGAAGCCTACGGAGCCAATTGGACAACCAACTTTCTGGCGGAGTTCCAGAAACGGCGGGGCTATGATCTGAACAGTCAGTTGCCGGCTCTGCTGGATACGACCGGCTCCGACAGCAGCGTACGGGTGCATCAGGATTATCACCAGACCTTGTCCGACCTGCTGCATGATGGGTTCACGGTTACCTGGACGAACTGGGCGCGGCAACGCGGTTACCAAAGCCGCAACCAGGCCCACGGTTCGCCGGGTAATCTGCTCGATCTCTACGCTCTGGCCGATATCCCCGAAACGGAATCCTTCGGCAGCAGCCGGTTTCCCATTCCCGGCCTGCGCGTCGACGAAAACTACGAAGTGGACCGCTTCGGGACGCCCAACCCGCTGGCCATGAAGTTCGCGTCGTCGGCCGCGCACCTGACGGGTAAAAAACTGGTCAGTTCCGAAACCGGTACGTGGCTGGCCGACCACTTCAAGGTGTCGCTGTCGCAGATCAAACCGCAGATCGACGAACTGTTTACGTCGGGTATCAATCACGTGTTCTACCACGGCACAACGTATTCTCCGCAGACGGCAGCGTGGCCGGGCTGGCTATTTTACGCATCTACCAATTACGGCCCATCGTCGCCTGTCTGGCCGCATTTGCCTTTCCTGAATCAGTACGTAGAACGCTGCCAGTCGCGGTTGCAGACCAGCGAACCGGACAACGATGTACTCGTTTATTTCCCCATGCACGATCTGTGGGCCAAACCGGCGAAATCGTCGGGAGGGACGCACCAGCTGGAGGTACACCACGTTGACCGCTGGCTGCTGCAACTGCCGTTCGGACGTTTAGGTGAGCAGCTTCAGCAACAAGGCTACGCGCTTGATTTTGTGTCGGACGCCCTGCTCAAGCGCCTGACTGCCGGACCGAACGGCCTGGTGCAGTCCGGCAACGCGACGTACCGCGTGATTGTCGTTCCGGCCAGTACGTTCATGCCCGAAACGACGCTCCAGGCCTTGTCGACACTGGCAAAGCAGGGGGTACGTATCGTTTTTGAGAGCGCGATGCCGCAGCAAGTGCCTGGTTATCAGAATTGGCAGCAGCGGACGGTGCAAATCCGACAACTCGGGCGGTCGCTGGAACGGCTGAAAACTGTTTCGGTCACTGCAAACGTGGCCGCAGCGCTGGATCAGTTCGGGGCCCGACGCGAATCCTGGGCCGACCGTGGTCTGTCGTTTATCCGCAAAAAGCACGGCGACACCACCCAGTATTTTGTCGCCAACCTGAATAATCAGTTTACGGAGGACTGGATTTCTCTAGCGACGGCGGGCCAATCTATAACGAGCTACAATCCGCTGACCGGCGTAACGACGCCTATGGCCGTCCGTAAAGGCAAGGCTGGCCAACTGGATGTGTGGCTGCGGTTGCTGCCGGGGCAGTCGTGTTTTCTGAACGTAGTACCCCGGCCTGCCTCAGGAGGGGCACCGTTAGCCCAGCCATCGGGCGGCCGTCCACAAGCCGAAGTCAGTGCCATTGCGTTGTCCAATCCCTGGCAGATGCAGTTCGGCAAGGGGCGACCGAATCTGACCACAACCGCCACCTTGCCCAGGCTGACTTCCTGGACAACCCTCAGTGACTCGGCGGTTTACTTCTGGGGGACGGCCCGCTACACCACCACGTTTGACCTGCCGACCACCACGGACCTAAGCCGGTCGTTTACGCTCGACTTGGGTGATGTCCGCGACGTAGCTGAAGTTCGGCTCAACGGCCAGCCGCTCGGTACGGCCTGGTGCCTGCCGTACCAGCTGACCATTCCGGCCAGTCAGCTACAAAAGCAGGGGAACCGGCTGGAGGTAGACGTAACCAACTTGTCGGCCAACTACATGCGGCTGTACGACCGGCAGCATCCCGAGTGGAAGCGATTCTACGACATCAACATCGTGGACATTCGGTACCGCCCATTCGACGCGTCGCGCTGGGAGCCGATGCCGTCGGGACTGCTGGGGCCGGTGCGGTTGGTACCGGTTCCGTAACCTGACCAAATCAGTGCTCCGGTATCCGGAGGGTGCGGTTTACAACACCCTCATCAGACCTGTTTCTGAAGCGCTTCGGGGGCCAGGTCGGTACGGTTAGCCTGGGGCGAAGCGCTGGTGAGCAGCACGTAGCCTACGACCCCCGACAGCAGGGACGCAATCAGAATGGCCAGCTTGGCAATGCTTTGCAAGTCCGATTGGCCGGCAAAGGCCAGCAGGGTAACGAAGATGGACATGGTAAAACCAACGCCCGCCAGACAGGCCACCCCAATTAGCTGCATCCAACTGACACCCGCCGGTAAACTGGCAAAGCCAAGCCGGACGGCAAGCCAGGACAGCAAACTGATACCCAACGGTTTGCCGATAAACAGGCCGACCATGATACCCAGCGGCAATGGCGAAAGCAGCTGATTAATCAGTCCTACGTCAATGAGGAGGCTGGTATTGCAGAAAGCAAACAAGGGAATAATGATAAACGACACGGGCCCGTGAAGCTGGGCTTCGAGCCGCTGAGCCGGCGAACTGGTGTGTTCATTGATGTCTTCCAGTTCCTCCGTGATGTCGCGGGGCTGAACGTTGTTCGTCCGGATGGCGTCCCTGATGACGGCCATGCGGTGGTCAAGAAACTGCATCAGCTCTCGTTGGTTGTACCGAATCCGGAACGGGATCGTGCTGGCGAGCAACACCCCGGCAATGGTGGCATGAACCCCGGATTTAAGCGTACAGTACCACAACACCAGGCCAAGGAGCAGGTAAATGGTCAGGATCCGGACGCCCAGCCAATTCAGGACCAGCAGAAAGACCCAGATGCCACCCGCCCAGGCCAGGTAGTCGAGGTGAATCTCGTGGGTGTAGAACAGGGCAATGACCACTACGGCCCCCAGGTCATCGGCAATGGCCAGGGCCGTCAGGAAGATTTTCAGCGAAAGCGGTGCCCGGTCGCCGAGCAGATACAGGATTGCCAGCGCAAAGGCAATGTCGGTAGCCATCGGAATCCCCCAGCCGGAACTCGTAGGCACCTGCCAGTTAAGGATAGTGAAAAGCAGCGCCGGAACCAGCATACCGCCCACGGCGCTGACCAGGGGCAGGGCCGCCTGCTGCATGGACGATAATTCGCCTTCCAGCACCTCCCGCTTGATTTCCAGCCCAACTACCAGAAAAAATAAGGCCATCAAACCATCATTGATCCAGTGGGCGACCGTTTTCTCCAGCCGAAAATCATTCACCGACAGGCTCAGGGTGCTGTCCCAGATGGCCGGGAAGTGGCGGGCAACACCGGCGTCCAGGTTCGCGAGCAGCAACGCCGTTACGCTGCTACCGAGTAGAATCAGCCCGCTGGCCGACTCTGTTCTGAAGAATTCGGCGAAGGGCCTGATTAATGGATTATTCGATGCATTCGATAACGTATTCATGCGTGAGTGTCCGGCTAGCTAAAGACATGTACAATGGGTAGTCAGGAAGCTAACAGCAAAGAGTTTTTCGAAGTTGGTCAGGTTGGCTGCCCGGAACAGATTTTAAGTTTTTTCTAATAAATTCTGACGCACAGATCGTTAAAATACGCTTCAGGAAAAGTTTTTGATGAATTACGTACCAACATCACCATTATGCAGCTTTTGACTCTCTACTTGCTGAAGACAAAGTTTCCGGTTCTGGTTCTCTTCGTGCTGCTCATAAACCCGGTTGGGTATGCGCAGAAAGAACCGGTCGCTTATGTCAATCCGCTCATTGGATCGGCCCCGAGCCAGACCCCTACGGCTAAAAAGCACAGCGAAGCAGGGAGTGAACTGAAAGGGCAGATTGTCCCCGCCATCGGCCGGCCGCATGCCATGACTACCTGGACTCCGCAAACGCAGGCTACCGAAATCAAATGCCGGGCGCCGTATTATTACAACGACACCCGGATCAACGGTTTTCGCGGAACGCACTGGCTGAATGGTAGTTGCGTGCAGGACTACGGATCACTGACCATCATGCCGCTGGCCGGGAAACTGGTGTTGCAGCCCACCGAGCGAGGGTCCCGCTTCGACCACTCGACAGAAACCGTGACGCCCGCTTACTACGACGTTCGCCTGACCGATTCGGATATTCGGGCGGAGGTGTCGGCGCACACGCGGGCGGGGCTGCTTCAGTTCACGTTCGGTAAGGGGGGCGAAAGCGCAATACTGATTGAGCCGAACAGCGATGAAGGCGAGGGATACGTTGCCATCCACCCCGAGCGCAACGAGATCGTCGGGTATAATCCGGTTCATCGGATCTATCAGGGCGCCGGACAGCCGGCCGGATTCAGCGGCTATTTCGTGGTGCAGTTTGACCGGACGTTGACGCAGTTCGGTACGTGGACCAACTACGAAGCGAACGATGGCGCAAAGCAGGCCAAAGGAGGAGGACGTAGAGAATCCGTTGGGGCGTACGTTCGCTGGAACCTTAAACCTGGTGAGGTGGTCCGGGTCCGGGTCGGTACGTCGTTCGTCGACGAAGCCGGTGCCCGGAAAAACCTGCAGTCGGAAATTAACCATTGGGATATGGCCCGGGTTCGCCAGCCGACCGAAGCGGCCTGGAACGCTGAGCTGAACCGTATGCAGGCCACGGGCAGCGATACCGATAAAACGCTGTTCTACACCGCACTCTACCACGCCAACCTGACCCCCCGCATCGTGTCCGACGTCGACGGCCGCTACCCAGGTTTTGCCGACGACACGACCGTTCGGCGGGCCGAGGGCTTTACGTATTACTGCGACTTCAGTTTGTGGGACACGTTTCGTGCCTGTCAGCCACTTCAGAATCTGCTCCAGCCGCAACGGGCCGGCGACATGATGCAGTCGTTGGTGAAGAAAGCCGAACAGGGCGGCTGGATGCCTATTTTTCCCTGCTGGAACAGTTACACAGCGGCCATGATTGGCGATCATGCCCAGTCGGTAATCGCCGATGCGTACGTAAAAGGGATTCGGAATTTTGACGTAAAAACGGCCTACACCTACTTGCGTCGGAATGCCTTTACGGTCAATACGGACCCCAAAAGCTATGAATCAGGCAAAGGTCGCCGGGCCCTGGCCTCGTATCTGCAGTTCAGCTACATCCCGCTGGAGGACTCGGTCTGGCAGGCGTTTCATAAGCGCGAACAGGTGTCGCGAACGCTCGAATATGCCTACGATGACTTTTGCCTGAGTCAGTTAGCCAACGCCCTGGGTCATACCGACGACCACCGGGCGCTGACGAAGCGGGCCATGAACTACCGGAACGTACTGGACCCCAAAACCGGCTATGTACGCGGGCGGTACGCCAATGGCAACTGGACTGCCCAATTCAATCCGTTTGCGCTGCGCTCTTCCTTCATCACAGAAGGTTCGCCGGCGCAGTACACGTACTTTGTGCCGCAGGACGTTGCCGGCCTGATCGAGGGCGTCGGTGGTCGCGAACGATTTGTGGCTAAACTCGATACGTTGTTCGATGGTGGCTACTACTGGCACGGTAACGAACCAAACAACCAGATTGTCTACCTCTACGCCTACGCCGGAGCGCCCTGGCAAACGCAGGCTCGAGTTCGGCAGATCGTTCGGGAAGAGTACAGCACCGGGCCGGGAGGTCTGAGCGGCAACGAAGACGGCGGACAGATGTCGGCCTGGCTGGCCTTCAGCATGGCCGGGCTCTATCCGGTCTGTCCCGGCACGCCCTACTACGTGCTGGGCAGCCCAGCGCTCGATGCCGTGACGATCAACCCACCCCGGGGCAAGCCGTTCCGGATTCAGGCCAGAGATAATTCGGAGCAAAACGTGTACATTCAGTCGGCTACGCTGAATGGTGAGCCGTTTACGCGCACGTACCTGAGCCATGATGACATCCTGAACGGTGGCGAACTGGTGCTGAACATGGGGCCGCAGCCGAATAAAAACTGGGGGAGCCGTCTGGAAGATGCCCCCCCGTCGCTGAGCCGCACAGCCACACGGCCTTAGTCAATTCTACGCTGTGATAAGCGAATAATCTAACTGGCTCGTTATCTTCGTAGCGTTCCCCCACCGGTCCGGCGGGGGAGCCCAAAACTTTGCTTTAAACCAGTGTCTGTTTACTTTTCGGGATGAAAACCTGTCTGGCATTCTTTGGTATGTGGCTGGTGGGCAGCGGTTGTCACCCTGCCTGGAGCCAGTCCGTGTCCGTGGTCAGGCTGGCCCAGCTGGAGTCGCTGTTGAACAAAACCGACGATACCCTGCGCGTAGTCAACTTCTGGGCGACCTGGTGCGCGCCCTGCGTGAAAGAACTGCCTCAATTTGAAGCCGTCCGCCAGAAATACGCGAACCGGAAGCTGAGCGTTCTGCTGGTTAATCTGGACGACCCCAGCGACCTTACTACCAAGGTGAAGCCGTTCGTAAAGAAACGTAACCTGCGCTCGCGGGTGGTGCTGCTCGATGAACCCGATCAGAACGCGTGGATTGAGAAAATAGCGCCGGAATGGTCTGGGGCGCTGCCGATGACGCTGGTAGTCAATCGGTCGAAGCATATTCGTAAATTTATTGGCAAGGCGTTTAAGGAAGGCGAATTAGAAACCATAATCAACGCGTATAAACCAGAATAACCATGAGAAAAACGAGGCTTTCTTCGGGAATGGCGATGCTGCTGGCAGTACTGCTGATGAGCACGCGGTTTGTGTCGGATGGCTACAAAGTCGGGGATACAGTAGCGGATTTTAAGCTGAAGAACGTGGATGGTACGTCCATCTCGCTCGCCGGCCGGAAGGACGTAAAAGGTTATATCATCGCCTTTACCTGCAATACGTGTCCGGTGGCTAAAGCCTACGAAAGCCGGATCGTGGCGCTGAACGAACAGTTTGCGCCTAAGGGGTATCCCGTCCTGGCGATACAATCCAATGATTCGCAACGCTCCCCCGGCGATTCGTACAGTGCCATGCAGCAGCGGGCCAGGGCTAAATCGTACCCCTTTCCGTATCTGCACGACGAATCGCAGGCCGTTGCCAAAGCGTTTGGGGCGACCAACACCCCGCACATGTTCGTCGTGAAAAAAGAAGGCAATGCCTACAAAGTGGCCTACATTGGCGCCATCGACAACAACCAGCGCGACGCGTCGGCCGCTGATAAGAAATACGTAGAGCAGGCCGTCGCGGAACTGCTGGCGGGTAAGCCCGTTACTACCCCGACCGCCCGGGCCATCGGTTGCGGAATAAAATGGCGCGACGCCTGATTCTCAACTAAATTTAGTTGACTAATTAATAGCTGAAATTCAATCAAAAAACGCGATTCGGGCACCCGGGTCGCGTTTTTTGATTATTTATAGACAAAATTTTCTTTGGTTCGATAAACTATATAGCGAAACAGTAGTAGTATATTTGTTTAATTTATCCAATACAAAGTATGAAAAAAATAGCAATACTACTCAACGTTTGGTTGTGGGTTGGCTTGCCGTTGGTTATGGCGCAGCAGCGTGTAACCGGCACAGTCACAAGCGCTCCAGACAATTCGCCCCTGCCGGGGGTCAGCATCAGCATCACGGGAACAACCCGCGGAACGACCACAGATGTTAACGGAAACTACTCATTACAGGCCAGCGATGGCGAGGTACTGCGCTTTTCTGCCATTGGCTTCACGTCCGTTGATCGGCCCGTGCAGGGACCAACGCTCAACGTCACGCTCCAGGAAGATGCCCGTTCGCTGAACGAGGTTGTGGTCGTCGGTTACGGTACGCAGCGCAAAGCCGATGTTACGGGCGCCATCTCGTCGGTGAAGGCGCAGGATATTGCCAACCGGCCGGTACTGTCGGCTGAGCAGGCCCTGCAGGGAAAAGCGGCCGGGGTGTTGATCACCACGGGACAGGGGGCGCCCGGTGCGGCCCCGTCGGTGCGGATTCGGGGGGTCGGCACAACGGGCAACAGTAATCCGCTCTACGTGGTAGACGGTATGTTTGTGGACGACATCCGGTATCTGGCTCCGAACGACATCGCAAGCATTGATGTGCTGAAGGATGCATCATCGCTGGCGATTTACGGCGTCCGGGGGGCAAACGGCGTGGTGTTGATTACGACCAAAACCGGTAAGCCCGGTAAGGCAACGGTCACGTACGATGGCTACGGTGGCTTTACGCAGGTGACCAACCGGATCAGACTGGCCAACGCCACCCAATTTGCTACGCTGGTCAACGAAGCCCTTGCGTACGAAGACCCCAACGCTACCCCCCGTTTCCCGAATCCGCAGTCGCTGGGTGGGGGTACGAACTGGTTCGATCAGGTGTTGCAGCGGGGAGCCATCCAGAACCACCAGGTAACGGTCGCGGGCGGTTCCGACAAATCGACCTTCAACGTCAGTGGCGGGTATTTCCGGCAGGAAGGCGTGGTGAAAGGGTCGGCCTACGAACGGTTCTCGCTGCGGGTCAACAACACGTACCAGGTCCTGCCGGTGTTGCGGCTGGGCAATAACATTGCGCTGACACACTACACGTCAGACAACGTACCAAACGGGGTTGTACAGACCGCCTACGGGGCCGACCCGACCGTTACGCCCATCAACGCCGACGGTACGTACGGTTTCTCGAACGTGAACCTGGTGGCTAACCCAACGGCGCAGCTGGCCTACAACGACGACCGCAGCCAGGGCGAACGGCTGGTGGGCAACATATTCGGAGAGGTGACGTTCCTGAAGGATTTCACCTTCCGGTCGAGCTTTGGGGTGGATGTCGGCTACAACCGGGGTCGGGTTTTCCTGCCGCGTTACCGCGTATCGGCGTCGCAGTTCCGCGAACGCAGCCAGTTGACCCGTACCAACGATCTGACGAATACCTGGTTGTGGGAGAACACGCTGACCTATACCAAAACGTTCAACAAGATTCATAACGTGACGGTACTGGCCGGTGCTACTGCTCAGCAGAGTCGCTTCGACATTCTGACCGGCTCGGCGCTGGACGTACCGGGCTACAATGAGGACGTGAAGTACATCAACCTGGGCAACGAGATCGGTCGGACGGCCAACGATCGGGTTGGCGGACAGGTGCCTTACGTATTCTCCTATGCCTCGTATCTGGGCCGGGTCAACTACTCGCTCCTCGATAAGTACCTGCTGACGGTCAGCGTCCGGCGCGATGGGTCGTCGCGGTTTCCGCCCAGCAACCGATACGCTACGTTCCCGGCCGTGGGCCTGGGCTGGCGGATCAGCGAAGAGCCGTTCCTGCGGGGCAAGATCGACAACCTGAAACTGCGCGTCAGCTACGGTAAGCTGGGTAACACCAACATCCCGAACTACCTGTACTACGCCCGTGTGACGCCCAATCTGAACGCCGTTTTCGGCCCGGATCAGAACCTGTATCCCGGTGCCACCGAACTGAACCCGGTTACGTCGAGCCTGACGTGGGAGGTGGTCACCCAGACTGACATCGGTCTGGAGTGGGGTTTCTTCAACAACCGGCTGTCGATCGAAACGGATTATTACAACCGGAAAACGAACGATGTGGTACTGACGGCCGACATTGGCAACGGCCAGAGCATCCAGACTAACGCGGGGAGCGTACAGAACCGGGGCTTTGAACTGTCGGCTAACTGGCGCGATCAGGCTGGGGATTTCAACTACGAAATCGGCGCGAACCTGACGACGCTGGACAACAAGCTGACGAGCCTGGGGAACGGCGGTATCCCGATCATCGGTGGTGGGCTGGGTAACGGTCGTACCGTAACGCTGACCAACGTAGGCCAGCCCATCGGGGCCTTCTACGGCTATGAGGTGGCCGGTATTTTCCAGTCGGAGGCCGACATTGCCAACAGCCCCACGCAGGCCAACGTCCGGCCGGGCGATTTGCGGTTCCGCGACCAGAACAACGACGGTAGAATTGACGGCAACGACCGGGTGTATCTCGGTACTCCGCTGCCCAAGGCGTTCTGGGGCTTCAACAGCCGGTTGAGCTACAAAAGCTTTGATCTGATACTTGACCTGCAGGGATCGCACGGCAACAGCATCTACAACGGGAAGAAGGCCGTTCGTTTCGGTAACGAGAACTTCGAAGCCTCCGTCATCGACCGCTGGACGGCCACCAACCCGTCGACGACGGAGCCTCGGGTTTCGACCGGTGGCAACAACTTTGAGGTGTCCGATTATTTTCTGGAAAGTGGCTCGTTCGTCCGGATACGTACCGCGCAGCTGGGGTATAACCTACCGGCCAAGCTGATCAATAAGGCTAAAATTCAGCGGGCGCGTGTCTACCTGAATGCCCTGAACCCGCTGACCTTCACGAAGTACACCGGCTTCTCGCCCGAAGTGGGCAGCAACGATGCCAACCAGGCGGACCTGAGCCGGGGCGTGGATGTGAGCCTGATTCCGGTCTATGCTACGTACACAGCCGGGTTGAATGTAACGTTTTAAACTTCATTCCCAATCCCTGAAAGTGGCCCCGGCGACCGCGTCAGAGTTCCTTTCGGGGGGTGGGGTATAGCGATAACAACAAATGAAAAGCATAACGAATCGATTTCTGACTACCGCGCTGACCGGTGCCCTGCTGCTGGGAGGCCAGAGCTGCAGCGAGTCTTTCCTGGAGCGGAATCCGCAGGGGGAGGAGATTGTACAGGATTTTTTCCAGAGTGAAGACGGGGCCATCAAAGCCACCAACGCCATCTACGCGCACCTGCGGGCCTGGCAAACGCACGTATTCGCGTTCATCGCCGTGTCGAGCCTGACCTCCGACGACGCCGAGAAGGGCAGCGACCCGACGGATGCGCCGTTTATGGGGGAGTTCGATCAGTTCACAATGACGCCGACGAACTTCATCCTGAACGATTACTGGACGGGACAGTATCAGGGAATTAACCGATGCAACGAGGTGATTCAGCGCGTGCCGGAGATTACGGCCATCAACACTACCCTGCGCGACCGGCTGGTAGGGGAGGCCCGATTCATGCGGGCGTACTTTTACTTCAACCTCGTCCGGACGTTCGGGGGCGTTCCCCGCGTAACGAATATCGTGCAGGCCGGCGATCCACCGCAGCCGCGGGCGTCGCGGGAGGAGATCTACCAGCTCATCGAGCAGGACCTGAACGCAGCCATTGGGGTGCTGCCCGAGAAATCGGGGTATCCGGTGGCCGATCTGGGCCGGGCTACGAAAGGAGCCGCTAAAGGCCTGCTGGCGAAGGTAGCCATGTACCAGAAACGCTGGGCGGATGTCCTGCGACTTACGGATGAGATTATCGCGTCGAACGAATACAATCTCAATACGCCGTATGAGCGCATTTTCACCGAAGCGGGAGAAAACAGCTCGGAATCCCTGTTTGAAGTGCAGAACGCAGCCCTGCCGCAGTGCGGGGGCGGTTCGCAGTACGCCGAAGTGCAATCCGTTCGGGGGCAGTTGGGATGGGGGTTCAACGTACCGTCCAACGACCTGATTAACAGTGCCTATGAGCCGGGTGATCCGCGTCGGGAGGCTACCATTATCTTTCCCGGAGAAACGCTGTTCGATGGGGTAATCATCAATCGGACTACGCCCAATCCGGCGTATAATCAGAAAGCCTACGTAGCGCAGAGCGAAACCCGCTCGGCCTGTGGCATTGGCGACTCAAACAAAAACATCCGGATTCTGCGCTATGCCGACGTCATGCTGATGAACGCCGAAGCCGCCAACGAACTGGGTAACGGCGCACAGGCCGCTCAGCGGCTCAATGCCGTTCGGGCCCGGGCGCGCGGGAGCCGGACGGGTGTACTGCCGGACGTAGCGTTTACGGATCAGGCGCAGATGCGGCCGGTCATCTGGCGCGAACGTCGGGTGGAACTGGCCATGGAACACGACCGTTTCTGGGATCTGGTACGTCAGGGCCGGGCGGCTCAGGTGCTGCGGGCTGTTGGCAAGAATTTTACGCCGGGTGTGAACGAGGTCATGCCGATTCCGCAGACGCAGATCGATGCCAGCGGTGGCGTGCTGACGCAGAATCCGGGCTATTGAGGTAATGGGTAGGGTTGCGTCTGACGTACCGTCAGACGCTGGGTTGCTTGCCGGCTCGTGAGCGCTGCGTCAGACGTGCCGTCAGACGATGAGTACTCGGCTACTCGTCTGACGGTACGTCTGACGCGGTTCTCCCTGAGCGGCCGCACGGCTTACCGACACGTAGCATTTTGTACACAATATTCATCATGACCAAGCGAAGCATACTCTTCATACTCGTCAATACGAGCCTGCTACTGGCTTTCTGTCGCCCTGAACCGCAATCCCTGTCTGTCGAAACGCCCCCAAAACTCTCCGACAGGCAACTGTTTGACAAGGTGCAGGAAGCGGCTTTTCGGTATTTCTGGGATTTCGGCCATCCGGTATCCGGGCTGGTACCCGAGCGAACCAAAACGCCCGAGGTCGTGACCAGTGGCGGGTCGGGATTCGGCATTTCGGCGATTGTGGTGGCAACGGAACGAGGCTGGATCAAGCGTGACGAAGCCGTGGCCCGGCTGCTGACCATGGCGAAATTTCTGGAAAAAGCCGACCGTTTTCATGGAGCGTGGTCGCACTGGCTCGATGGCAAAACGGGTAAGGCGATTCCGTTTAGTCAGAAAGACAACGGCGGTGATCTGGTCGAAACGTCGTATCTGGTTAATGGGCTGCTGATTGCGCAGCAGTACTTTACTCAAAACAATCCGGCCGAAACCGAACTGCGTGACCGCATCCAGAAGCTCTGGGAAACGGTCGAGTGGGATTGGTACGTGCACGATGGCTTGTTGCACTGGCATTGGTCGCCCAACTACGAATGGGCCATGAACATGCCGATCCGCGGTTATAACGAGTGCCTAATTACGTACGTGCTGGCCGTAGCGTCGCCGACGCATGGTATTAATCCGGATGTGTACCAGAAGACCTGGAAAAACAGCCCGAACTACCTGAATGGCAAGGCGTATCTGGGGTATACACTCCCGCTGGGCTTCCCGTATGGCGGGCCGCTGTTCTTCACGCATTATTCATACCTGGGGCTTGACCCGCGGCAGGTGCAGGATAATGTTACCAACTACTGGAACCTGAACGTAAAACACACGCTCATTAACCGGGCCTATTGCGTGTATGAAGCCCCGAAAGATCATCAGTATTCGGCCGAGAACTGGGGCCTGACCGCCAGCGATGATTTCAACTTCTACGGCGCTCACCAACCGACCGAGGATAACAGCACGATCAGCCCAACGGCGGCTTTGTCGGCTTTTCCTTACACGCCCTACTACTCCATGCAGGCCATGCGGTTTTTTTACAACGAACTGGGCGACCGGCTCTGGAAGGAGTACGGCTTTACCGACGCGTTCAGCCTGAAAAAGAACTGGTTTTCACCGCAGTACCTGGCTATCGATCAGGGCCCCATTGTGATCATGATGGAGAACTACCGGACGGGCCTGTGCTGGGATCTGTTCATGAAACTGCCGGTTGTAAAAACCGCTCTGTCAAAGATGCGGCTCGATCAGGTCAACTACCCGACGGGTTTCCATCTGGCTATTCCGAATGTGAAAACCGGGCAGTACGACGTACTGAAACACCCACATCTGGATCAGTACCCGATTCATGTATACCTCAATCAGGCCGGACCGGTTAACCTTGATCTGCTGAAACCAGACGGGACGGTAGCCAAGCGCATCGTGTCCGGTAAATCGATGCCAGCCGGTGCCCAGCGCCTGACGTTCGACGCCCCCGCGGGACAGTACCAGCTTCGGTTAAAAGCGCCGGATCAGACCACAACGCTGGCCGTGACCTTGCATTAACGCGAACGGCGTTCAAAATACGGGCTAATTTTTGTTGTTTTGCAGCAGTTTTGACTGCCAATAACCCCGCTTATTTTGAACGCCGTTCGTTTAACTCCTCCTGCCGGCCCTGTTCGGGCTACGATTCCGTTAGCTTCTTCCAAAAGTGAAAGCAACCGCGCCCTGATCATCGACGCGCTGACTGGCTTCCGCTGCCAGCTCCAGAACCTGTCGACCGCCCGCGATACGCAGACCATGATTCGGCTGTTATCCTCTGAGGACCAGAGCGCCGGGCCGTCAACCGCCGACGTACTGGATGCGGGTACGACCATGCGCTTCCTGACGGCTTACTTTGCCGTGACGGGTCAGCAGAAAATCATGACCGGCACCCCGCGCATGTGTGAGCGACCCATCGGTATTCTGGTTGATGCGCTGCGGACGCTTGGCGCCGAGATTACGTACCTGAAAAACGACGGGTATCCACCGCTTCAATTACACGGTTTCGACGCGTCGGGTGTGGATCGATTGAGTATCCGGGGGGATGTGAGCAGCCAGTACATTTCGGCCCTGGCCATGATTGCGCCGATGCTGCCGACTGGTCTCACGATTGAACTGACGGGGGCTGTCGGCTCGCGGCCGTACATCGAGATGACGCTGGAGCAGATGCGCCACTTCGGGGCCAACGTAATCGCCGACTGGACGACTAACACCATTACGATTGCTCCAAAACCCTACGTGCCCACGACGTTCGCGGTGGAGTCCGACTGGTCGGGGGCGAGTTACTGGTACAGTGTTGCGGCTCTGGCTGAAGACGAAACGTCGGAGATTGAACTCCTGGGCCTGAAGGAAAAATCGCTGCAGGGCGACAGCGCCATTGTCGACATCATGCGGTCGCTGGGCGTCGACAGTACGTTTACCGAAACCGGCGTTCGACTGACCAAACGCCCGGCCGAAACGTCGCTGACCTGGGATTTTACTGATTGCCCCGACCTGGCCCAGACTGTTGCGGTCTGTGCGGCCGTGAAAGGGGTTACGTTAACGCTGACTGGCATCGAAAGCCTGAAAATCAAGGAGACTGATCGCGTGGCGGCTCTCCAGGCCGAGCTGCAAAAGATTAAGGCTGAGTTGGTTGAAGTGGAAACTAACCACAGCTACGAAGTTCGCCAACTTACCCCTTACCCCGCACAACCTACCCCTCAAATCCACACCTACGACGACCACCGGATGGCGATGGCGTTCGCACCTGTTGCGATGCGTCAGGAGATTGTTATTGAAGAGCCGGGCGTTGTGGCCAAGTCGTATCCGTCGTTCTGGGACGATATGAAAAAGGTAGTTGAGGTGAGTTTTTCGTAATCCGTCATTCGGTTTTCATGTTCTGTCACCTCCTGATCGACGTTTGTGGCTGACCTTTGTCTTAAACAAAAACGCAAACGAAAGTCATGAAAACGGTATTGAAACTCGAAGAATTCGCGCAATTCGCCCTGTCCATCGTTCTGTTCAGCCAACTGCCCTACGCCTGGTGGTGGTTCCCGGCGTTGATCCTGCTGCCGGATATCAGCATGGTCGGCTACTTCATCAACCCGCGTATCGGCGCTATCGGCTACAACCTGGGTCACCACAAAGGCATCGCCCTGCTGGTCGGAACCATTGGCTTACTGACGCAGCAGCCCGTTCTGATGCTGGCCGGAATCATCCTGTTCGGTCACGCCAGTATGGACCGGATGATGGGCTACGGTCTGAAATACAGTGATAGTTTCAAGCACACCCACCTGGGCGTTGTCGGTAACCACGCGAAATAAACATGAACGCACAACCGACAATCCTCGTCCTGGGTGCTACGGGCAGCATTGGCTACGCCGTCACCGAAAATCTGCTGGCCCGCCAGTTTGCCGTGACCATTCTGGTACGTAACCGGTCCAAAGCCGAAGCCTTGTTCCCGAATCAGCCGACGCTCTCTATCATGGAGGGCGACGCGCAGGACGCTGAGTTGCTGAAGCGCGTAGCAGCTAACAAGTCATTCATTTTCCACGGTATCAATTATCCCTACAATCAGTGGTTCGGGAACATGGACGTGGTTACGCAGAAGGTGATAGATGCCGCTGAACTAAGTCAGGCTACGATTATCTTCCCCGGTAATGTCTATGGCTTCGGTGCTATAAAAGAGCCCATCCGGGAAAATAGTCCACTGAATCCTATTGCCAGAAAAGGACAGTTGCGCGTTGCGATTGAAGCCACGCTGGAAACGGCGGCTAATGCCGGTCGCTGTCGGGTGCTGAATGTGCGGCTGCCCGACTTCTGGGGACCAAACGTGCTAAACGACGGCGTTCGGCCTGTTTTCGAAAACGCCCTGCAGGGCAAAGCCATACCGTGGCTGTACAACATCGACATTCCGCACCAGTCGGTGTACACGAACGATGCGGCTGAGATCATTGTGCGGTTGATGCTACGCTCGGTGGGGACGGGAAACGCGTCAGACGTACCGTCAGACGCTGGAAAATCGCTGACGGCCGACGCTGGAAGATCATCAACAAACGCGTCAGACGTGCCGTCAGACGAGGATGCACCCTACCAGGTCTTTAACTATGGCGGTCAGGTTCACACATCCATGCGTTCGTTCTTCGGCCAGATTGCCGGGCTGACCGGCAAGCCGCTCAAAACCCAGGTGTACAGCCCACTGTTTGTGTCGGTTATGGGGTTGTTTATGCCGATTCTGCGCGAGGTGAAGGAAATGGGGTACCTCTACCAGACCACCGTCGTGCTTGACGATACGAAGGTCCGCCAGCTCTTTCCGGATTTTCAGGAAACACCGCTGAAACAGGCATTGACCGAAACCTTAACCTGGTTCGCCAACCATCAGCTGAAAACGGATTTTACGCCGACTGGCGGAGTGTCTGCCCCCAACCGTACGTCGGCAGATTCGCAGACCGAAACGCGCCCGGGGTTGAGCCGGTCCATTTCTTGAATGACCGGAAGAAGACGCTGGGTTCGGAGTAGCCCAGCAAATACGCCACATCGGTCGTGCTGAGGTGCGGCTCGCGGAGGTGCTTAACGGCCAGGTCACGTCGTACATCATCCAGTATCTGCTGGTACGTAACGCCTTCGTCTTTCAAGTGCAGCTGCAGCGTCCGTACGCCCATCGCCAGTCGGTCGGCTACGGTGGCCAGGGTGGGTTCTTCGCCTTTGAGCAGCGTCACGATTTCCTGCTTGACCCGGGCCGTTAAGGACGGTTGCTGAAGTTTGCGGAGCAGTTCGTCGGCGTGTTGCGAAAACATCGTAAACAAACTCGGGTTGGCGTTCAGGATGGGCGTGTCGAGCAGAGCCGCGTCGAGTACCAGCACGGTTTCGGTCACGTCGAACACCAGCCGGGCCGGAGCGAAGACGCGTTCGTGCTCGCGGGTGTCGAGCGGCCGGGGGTACGCAAACCGAACCTCCTGAGCCGTAACCGGCTGGCCGGTCATCGCCCGAATGGCAGACAGATAGATGGATAATTCAGAATTAAAGACGTGATCGGGATAGATGATATCGGCACTGCTGATACGCAGGGTCATCTCATATTGATCACCGACTTGTTGGCCAGTCGTGACTAGCCCTTCGCAGGCAATGTCCTGATACTGGCAGAGTTTTTCAAACGCCTTGCCGAGTGTTGGGCAGTGCATCATGACGTAGGCCAGCACCCCAACCGAAACCGGATTGATCAGGTCGCCCAGATGCAGCGGCAGGTGCGGGTCGCCGGTGGCCTGGATAATCTCCCGCCAGAGCGATTGCATCTGCCGGATCAGGATGCGGCCGTCGGGATCGCGGAGTTGTTCAGGAGTGATGCCAACGGACCGGGCTATGGCATCCGCATCAGCGCCTTTCAGCTTGGCAGCAAAGAGAACCAGGTTTACAGAACCAGCAGAAAGGGTATCGTTCGTCGTCATGATGGACGAAGATACGACACCCTTTCGGAATTTGGTTCGCTACAGCAGTACCTATTGAACCTTGAAATCGACCTCGGTATCAGCCCACATCATGGCCACAGTACCCTGTGGGTTAACATCGATGGTGAACTTTTCGGTGAATGACCTGGCTTTCTTAGCCGGTGCCGTTACGCGCAGTACGTCCTCGTCTTCCTTGTAGCTGAACGCTCCCCACTTCGGGGTTTTGTTGAAGATGATCGTCCATTCTTTTTCGCCCGGAATGGTAAAGAGCGCATACTTCCCCTTGGGCAGTGATTTGCCCTCAATTTTCACGTCGTCGGAGAACTCAATCGTCGTCGACTCGTTGGCACCCGTCCGCCACACTTTGCCATAGGGCGCTACTTTCCCGTTCGGGTCCCAAACGTTGCGACCTTTCACCGACGGCTGGCTGTAGTCGATCATGACGGTTTTGCCGTTGATGGTTTCTTTTTCCTGCGCGGGGGGACTTGGCCGTTTTGACTTGTCATCCTGAGCGAACAACTGAACGGCTGCGAGCAGGAACACAGCGATAAAGGCTACTTTTTTCATGGCGGTTTGTGTTGTTTGGTTGGAAATAAACCTGTTGACGAATCAAAAGTCGAAAACTGCCGCCAAACTACCTATTCAGCCATCGTTCAAATTTGTTCAAATTGCTTCTGATTGGCGATCAGTGCTTTGGTAGCCTGATCTGTTGCCGCAGTATTTTGAGGTAATCAGCCGTTTTCAGCAAGCGACTGCCGTACCAGCTGAATAGCTCACCATCAACCAGCATCACCTGCGCCGATGGACAGAGGGCTTGCAGCTCGGCCAGGTGTTTGTCCTTAAACGGGTACGGTTCGGAGGAAAGAAAAAGCAGGTCCGGCCGGGCCGCCTGCAAATCACTTTCGGTAATTTCAGGATAACGGGTCAGGTGACCGAAGGCGTTCTGAAACCCGGCCGCTTCAAGCATCGAGTTGATGAACGTATCGCGCCCGGCCACCATGTAGGGCTTCCGCCAGATGAAGTAAGCGACGGTTGCTGTTTTGGATTTCGAACCCAAAACAGAACTGGTCGGGATTTGACATCCCGACCAGCGCAGATTGTTCATTCCTTCGGCGGAAAAATTAGTTTGCCCGCCGAAGGAATGAACAATCTGCGTAACTATCGTCTCCGCTTCCGGCTCTCTCCCGACCAGCTTGCCTACGTCCCGAATCATCGCCAGCGCGTCGGCCAGCGTTACCATGTTCGTTACGTGAACCGGGTAATGCCGTTGCAATTCGTCAATCTGGTCGCGGATGTTTTCCTCTTTGTTGGCAATAATCAGATCCGGCTTCAGTTCGTGAATGCGGTCGATATGCAGCGTTTTGGTGCCGCCGACGCTGGGTTTGCTTTTTACTTTATCCGCCGGGTGAATGCAGAATTTGGTGATACCGACGATCTCCTCGTCCAGTCCAAGGTCAAAGAGCAGTTCGGTTTGCGAAGGAACGACGGAGATGATACGTTGAGGAGGCATGACCAAGTTCTACTGATCAATTGAGTACAACGCCGAGCTTTCGGTAAGTGTCAGATTGCCTTGTCCGTCTGAGAAAACACGAGGCTGATAGTTATTCTTGATGGAACCGAACTGCGGCAGAATCCACTGTCCGGCTTTTGTATAAATGTAGTTGGTACCATCAACGTTCAGCCAGAGATTGCCTTTGTTATCCGTGTTGAAGTTCGAGACGTATCGCCCGGAGTCATAATAGCCCACAGGAATCAGAGACAGTTTTCGCAACGTGCTACCATCATATTTAAGCAAAACACCGTCCCAGTTGCCGTCTTTGACCACCATCCATAGGTTACGCTGATCGTCCTCAAAAGCCCCCCATATATCATTACTAATGCCTTTTTTAATAGAAACGTAGTCCCTCAACTCCCAGGAGGCAAGCAGATTCTGGGCCTGGTTGTCAAATACGGTTATGTTTTCGCCATCCAATCCAATTGAATAGTTTTTGGTCAAAAAGCGGGCTCGTTCGGCAGTAATAATCTGTTTGACGGTTTTTTGCGGAACGTCCCATACCATTGTTCCCTTTGATGTAGCGAAACGAAACTCAGTAGGTTTAATATCAACAACACCATAGAAATAACCGTCGTCTAAAAGTACGGCATAGTCCTGCCAGCGTCCATTGACAAATTGACTTACGGTTTCCTGAGTACCATTGACTGTTATGCCCCAAATGCCACCGGCCTGATTGAGAAATAGTTCTCTCAGTGGCTTGGAGGCTATCTCGGTTATACTCCCAGCTTCGACAAGCGCATAACGGGCCTCCTGCCCAGCGTATCCACTAAGCAAATAACGTGATCCAAACTGGCGAACTGAACTTCTAAATGGAAAGTCCACGATTTTTGTGAGTGTAAAGGGTTGAGTTGCCAGATCCGCTTGTTTAGGCCCTTTGAGTTTAGAGCTGGAAGGAGGGTAATCGATTGGATCAAGTAAATTATTGAGGCTACAGGCCGAGAAAATGAACGAGAGGAAAATAAACAGACAGAACAAGCGAAAGATTTTCATGAGCGTTGACGTAGGAAATATACCAATTCAACAAAGTTAACTGGTTGTAACTTGTGGACCAGATTTGTTGTTAATTAGTTGTACGGACCCCAAAAATTTGTGGTTCCTTGGCTCTGTTACAAATCGGTGGCATTTCGAATCGCTTCCTGAACGGCTTCCTTTGACAAATGTGGGTACTTTGCTACAATAACATCAGGCGTTGCACCGGAAGCTACCCACTCCATAACAAGCTCCACGCTGATGCGGGTGCCTTTGAGACAGGGCTTGCCACCGAGAATATCAGGATCAGCGGTTATGTGTTGGAAGGATTGCATAGACTATAGATTTAGCTTTCTAAGTTAATTATTACCTCCGTAGGAGTGGCCTGTCAATAGAGCAAAGAAGCGAAACTGTTTCGCAGCGCCGTAGGGGCAACCTGAACTAATCGACCAATCCCTCAGGCGTGCCTACGCTACTATGGCGATCGTACGCGGTATCAATGGCTATTAACAAGGCACTCTTAGGTAGCATTATGTAAGGAACGGCAACTTAGTACTCATTGCCAATTCCTCGCTAAAATTCGCTAAATTTGTTTAAACTAATACTACTCATTCGGTGAAGACAGCCACTGCGACGAAACCTACCAAACCCGCTAAAGAAACCCCCTTAAATCGGCAATATAACCAGGTTAAAGCCAAGTACCCCGGCGCTTTGCTGCTCTTCCGCGTCGGTGATTTCTACGAAACCTTCGGCGAGGACGCCGTCAAAGCCAGCAAGATTCTGGGCATTACGCTCACCAAGCGGAACAACGGCGGAGCCAACGAGGAACTGGCTGGTTTTCCGCATCACGCGCTGGATACCCACTTACCCAAACTCGTCCGGGCAGGCGAGCGCGTGGCCATCTGCGACCAGCTTGAAGACCCCGCCCAGGCCAAAGGGATCGTTCGGCGGGGGGTGACGGAACTGGTGACGCCCGGCGTTTCCTTCAACGATAACGTACTGGATACGCGCCGGAACAACTACCTCGCGGCTGTTCACTTTGGGAAATCCGACGATCAGTTTGGCATTGCTTTCCTGGATATTTCAACGGGCGAGTTCCTGGCGTCGCAGGGCAACTCGGCGTATATCGATAAACTGCTGCAAAGCTTCAATCCGTCGGAGGTGCTGTACTGCAAGCGCAACCGGGCGGAGTTTGGCAGCCTGTTCGGCGACAAGTTTCATACCTATACGCTCGAAGACTGGGCGTTTACCTACGACTTCGGCTACAACTTCCTCAAGCAGCATTTTCAGACGACCTCGCTGAAAGGCTTTGGCATTGAAGGCCTTCCCGACGGTATCATTGCGGCCGGGGTGATTTTACACTACCTCAACGAAACCGAGCACAGGGACCTCCAGCACATTCAGCGTATCACGCGGCTGGAAGAGGACCGTTACGTCTGGCTGGATCGGTTCACGATTCGTAACCTCGAACTCGTTGCGGCTCAGCAGGAGGGGGGCGTTCCGCTGATTCAGATTCTGGATCAGACCGTTACGCCGATGGGGGCACGTCTGTTGCGGAAATGGCTCAACCTGCCCCTGAAGGAAAAAGCTCTGATCGAAGAGCGCCTGAACATGGTTGATCTGCTGCATCAGGACGACGAACTGCTGGAAATCCTGGTTGGGCACCTGAAACAGATCGGCGATCTGGAACGGCTGGTGTCGAAGGTGGCCGTTCGGCGCATCAATCCCCGCGAGTTGCTGCAACTGAAGCGGTCGCTACAACACGTCCTGCCGATTAAAGAACTGCTGATAACGGCTTTGTCGCAGAAGCCCGAATCGCCGAGCTTAAAGAAATACGCCGACCAGCTTAATCCGGTTAGCTTCCTGATCGACCGGATTGATTCCGAACTGCGCGACGACCCGCCGACGCTGTCGAACCAGGGGAACATGATCCGGTCGGGGGTGAATCCGGAACTTGACGAACTGCACAAGATTGCCTATTCAGGTAAGGATTACCTGCTGCAACTGCAGGATCGCGAGATTCAGCGAACAGGTATCTCCTCACTGAAAATTGCGTACAACAAAGTTTTTGGGTACTACCTCGAAGTAACGAACGCGCACAAGAACCGCGTGCCCGACGACTGGATTCGGAAGCAGACGCTGGTCAATGCCGAGCGCTACATTACGCCGGAACTGAAAGAGTACGAAGACAAGATTCTGAACGCCGAAGAGCAGATTTTCAGCATTGAGTCGCGGATGTTCAACGAAATGATCGTCGCGGCCGGTGAATACGTCGCGGCCATTCAGCAGAACGCCCGGGTGCTGTCGGTGCTGGACGTACTGGCGTCGTTTGCCCACATCGCGCTGAAGAATCGGTACGTTCGGCCCGAGATTACCGAGAGCAAGGTGCTGAACATTAAGGACGGTCGCCACCCGGTAATCGAACAGCAGTTGCCGCCCGGCGAACCGTATATTCCGAACGACGTTTACCTGGACGATGAAACGCAGCAGATCGTGATCATTACCGGCCCGAATATGGCGGGTAAATCGGCCCTGTTGCGGCAAACGGCCCTGATCGTGCTGATGGCGCAGTCGGGGAGCTTTGTGCCGGCATCGTCGGCGGAAATCGGGCTGGTCGACAAGATTTTTACGCGGGTAGGGGCGTCGGACAACCTCTCGCGGGGCGAGTCGACGTTCATGGTCGAGATGACCGAAACGGCCAGCATCCTGAACAACCTCAGCGAGCGGAGCCTGGTGCTGATGGACGAAATCGGCCGGGGAACGAGCACGTACGACGGTGTGTCGATTGCCTGGGCGATTACCGAATACCTGCACAATCACTCCGACTGCCGCCCGAAAACCCTGTTTGCCACGCACTACCACGAACTGAACGACCTGGCCAACGATAACCCGCGGATCAGGAATTAC
This sequence comes from Fibrisoma montanum, assembly GCF_003583365.1. Classification (GTDB taxonomy): domain Bacteria; phylum Bacteroidota; class Bacteroidia; order Cytophagales; family Spirosomataceae; genus Fibrisoma; species Fibrisoma montanum. The sequence goes on along the minus strand of NZ_QXED01000017.1, from coordinate 41,645 downwards.
AACGTGGCCGTGAAGGAAGTAGGCAACAAAGTCATCTTCCTGCGGAAGTTGCAGGAAGGCGGCAGCGAACACAGTTTCGGTATCCATGTGGCGCAAATGGCCGGTATGCCGAGTTCAGTGGTCAACCGCGCGGGCCAGATTTTGAAGCAGCTGGAAGCCTCGCACATCCGTGAAGCCAACAAGGAAAAGATCAGCCAGGCAGGCCCCAGTCAGGAGCAGGAGATTGCCCTTAAAATCTTCGAAGCCGGCGATCCGAAAGCCGAAGCATTGAAAGAAAAACTCCGCGCCATCGACGTCAACCGCCTGACGCCGATTGAAGCCTTGCTGAAGCTGAACGAGCTCGCGAAGCTGGTGGAGTAATACATCTTAATCGACAAGTAAATTGGAACAAACAGTAAACAACAAACCAATGGAGTTAACCATACTCACCGCCCCACTGACACCACAGGAAGTTGAATGGCGGGTGCAAAGCCAGACCAAAGACGGTCAGAAGATTATCGTCGTGCCGTATATCACCAACCGTTGCGTTATGCAGCGATTCGATGAGCAATTCGGCTGGTCGAACTGGCAGAATGAAATCAAGGAAATCGAAGGCGGGTTTCTCTGCACGATCTCGGTCGTGATGCCCGGCGGCATGGTGGTCCGCAAGACGGACGGCGCCAGCCGAACGGATATCGAGCCGGTCAAAGGCGGTATCAGCGACGCCATGAAGCGCTGCGCAGTGCAGTTTGGTCTCGGACGGACACTGTACGATTTTCCGCGGGTTTTCGTGCAGACCACCGACAGATACATACCTGATTGGGCGGTACCGCTGCTGGACAAGATGGTGGAAAAAATCAACGCGGGCGGCACCGTGCGCGATGTAGTAGTGCTTAAACCTGAACACGCCAAGCCGGCTGCCAGAGCCGTTTAACAAAAAGCCCCACCAGTGCTGGTGGGGCTTTTTGTTACCTATGCAGGGTTTAATTACCGTGACTCCTAGGCAAGGCTGTGGATGTACTGCTCAAATTCCAGGAAATCCTCTTCTTTCATCACCCGCGGAATCTTGGTCTGGCCACCGAGCTTTTTGTACTCCTCACTCCAGCGGTGAAACCTCTCGACCGGAATCACTTCGGCTTCCACGCCTTTCAGCGATTTGGTGCGGGCCACTTTGTAGTTCTTGTTCAGTTCGCACAACTCACTGTCTAGCGACTCGGCCACGTTCTGATCGTCAATGGGGCGGTTGGAGCCGATAAACCATTTGTTGATATACTCACCGTTTTTGCGCACAGCCGCTACGACAAACTCCTCAATCTCAATGTCGTATTGTTCCTGTAGCTTCTGCATGGCCTGGTTCATCTGATGAACAGATAACTGTTCGCCCACCACATTCAGGAAGTGCTTCGTTCGGCCGGTGATGCGGATCTCTGACCGTTCCTTGTCGGTAATCATGACCGTATCACCGATCATGTACCGCCACGTACCCGACACCGTCGAAATCAGCAGGACGTAGTCGACGTTCTCCTGCGCTTCGGCCAGCGACAGAATGGTAGCGTCCTGTTTCACCCGCCCGTCTTCGTCCATGTTTTCACTGGTGAACGGGACAAACTCGAAAAAGATGCCGTTGTCGAGAATCAGGGCCATCGACGACGTATCGGGCCGTTTCTGGGTGGCCAGATAACCCTCTGATGCCAGATACGTATCAATGTAGATGAGCGGCCTGGCCAGTAACGTTTCGAAGCTTTTCCGGTACGGGTCGAACGCTACGCCCCCCGTCGTATAGACTTGCAGGTTAGGCCAGATGTCATGGATGGTAGTCAGGCGATTGTGTGAAATAACCTCTTTCAGCATCATCTCGATCCACGACGGAATGCCGCTCAGGCTGCCGATGTCCCACTTCGGGGCTTCCTGCGCAATGCGATGCACGCGCTCGTCCCAGTCTTTAATCGACGCGATCTCAACACCCGGCTTGTAGTACCCCCGGAACCAGGCCGGAATATTAGCCGCGCTGATCCCGCTGATTTCGCCTTCCTCGTGGTCATCTTTTTCGATCAGGCTGACGCTGCTCCCCAACATCATGATCTGCTTCTCGAAGAAATCGCCGGGCAGGTCGAAGTTTTTTAAACTCATCACCTGCTGAATGCCCGATTTACGAATTGAATCGAGCATATCGTCGGTCACGGGAATGTATTTGCTGTTGCTGGTGGTACCGCTGCTCAGCGCAAAATACCGCTGACCACCCGGCCAGGTTACGTTCTGATGCCCTTCCAGCAGGTAGTGCCACCAATCGTCGTACATCTTATCATAATCATGCACGGGGACTTCCTGCTGAAAAGCGGTTACAATATCGTCGCTGCCGAGAATGCTGGCGAAATTATGTTTTTTACCAAAAGCGGTAAGTCGGGCTTTTTCCAGCAGTTGTCGCAATACCTCGCGCTGGGCCTTTGCCGGATCAGGTTCCGATGTTATGGAGCCGTATACATCAATCGCTTTCTTAATTAATTCGCCGATAACAGTCATGGATGATTCGTTCTTGTACAAACACTGCCTGAATTAACCGGATCGCCTGATGTTTGTTCGGCAGTTGGATAAAGCCGCGCCTTCAGGCCAAAAAAAAGCGATCTGGTTCCGGAACCAGATCGCTTACGTAATACGGGTAGCCCTCAGGCCACAGGTTCAGCTTTGTAGCCGGCCGTTTCTACCGCTTTCTTCACGGCACCCGCATCGGCCCCGTCGGTTTCGACGGTCAGGGTCCGGTTGGGGTCTTTCAAATCAACTTCCCAGGTTTCTACCCCGTCGAGGGCGTTGAGGTGGGGCGTAACGGCTGCGACACAGTTACCGCATTTTATGTTGGTTTTGAATGTTAGTGTTGCCATAGTTTTGACTTGGTTATACGTTTGAGACAGTTTTTATGCACACCCTCAACCCCTGATGTGGGCTAATGGACCCGAATGGTTTTAGCCTCTTCAGGGCGTTGGAGGTATATTATGTTACAGTTTTGAGGTTTTCAATCGTAGACTATTACTCACGACCGATACCGAACTCAGCGCCATGGCCGCACCGGCGAGCATGGGGTTTAGCTGAAAACCGAACGCGGGATACAGCACCCCGGCCGCAATCGGTATGCCGATCAGGTTGTAGATAAACGCCCAGAACAGGTTCTGCCGAACGGTCCGTACGGTCTGGCGCGAGAGTTTCAGCGCTTTGGGAACCAGATTCAGGTCCGACGTAATGAGCGTGATTTTTGCTACGTCGATGGCGATGTCGGAGCCTTTGCCCATCGCGATGCTTACGTCGGCCTGAGCCAGTGCCTGCGAGTCGTTGATGCCGTCGCCGACCATCGCCACAGTCTGCCCGTTGGCTTGTAAATCCTTCACGAAGGCGGCTTTATCGGCGGGCAGCACGTTCGCTCGTACATGGTCGATCCCAACCTGCTGAGCTACGGCCTGGGCCGTTGCCGCATTGTCGCCGGTGAGCATATACACCGTAATCCCCTGCTGTTGCAGGTCGGCTACGGCTTGTCGGGAGGTTTCCTTGATCCGGTCGGCGATGGCCAGAGCCGCCAGTACGTTCGTTTGACTGGCGAAGTAGATAACCGTTTTAGCTTGCCGCTGCCATTGATCAGCGAGGTCGTTTAGAACCTCCGGTAATGGCAGGCCGCGTTGTTCAACCAGGCTCCGGTTACCAACCCAGAACCGGTCGCCATCCCGCTCGGCCGTGATGCCCTGACCGGTCAGGCTGTCGAAGCTGCTCATGGCAACGCGTTCGACAGCCCGCTCCGACAATGCCCGAACGACGGCTTCGGCCAGTGGGTGTTCCGATTGGGCTTCCATCGATAACAGGATGGATTGATACCGTTTCTGTTGCGTTGGGTCTACGGCCCAGGCCCAATCCGTTACGTCGGGTTTGCCTTCGGTGATCGTGCCGGTTTTATCGAGCACAACGGCCGTGACCTGCTGACCCAGTTCCAGACTTTCGGCGTCTTTGATCAGGATGTTGTTTTCGGCCCCTTTCCCAACGCCGACCATAATGGCCGTGGGGGTTGCCAGGCCCAGCGCACACGGACAGGCAATGACAAGGACTGTGACGGCGGCAAGTAGACCCTGGGCGAAGGCATTGTCTCCCGCTCCGGCGTTCTGGCCGAAGATGAGCCAGGCAACTAAGCTCAAAAGCGCAATGCCAATAACAATGGGTACGAAAATGCCCGCAATTTTGTCGACCAATTTCTGCACCGGCGCTTTGCTGCCCTGCGCTTCCTGCACCATGCGGATGATCTGCGCCAGGATGGTGTTGCCGCCCACCTGCTCGGCCGTGAACTGAAAGCTGCCTTTCTGATTGACCGTTCCGGCAAAGACCCGCTCACCGGCTTTTTTCTCAACCGGTACCGGCTCCCCGCTAATCATGCTTTCGTCTACAAACGACTGGCCATTGGTCACGCGGCCGTCGACCGGAATGCGTTCACCCGGCCGGACGATGATCGTTTGCCCAACGGTTACCTGGGCTATGTGGATGTCCTGCTCAGCACCATCAACCAGGACGCGTACCGTTTTGGGTTGCAGACCCATCAGCTTTTTAATGGCCGAAGACGTGTTCGATTTGGCGCGTTCTTCCAGGAGCTTGCCGAGCGAAATAAAGGCGATGATTACGGCCGCAGCTTCGAAGTAAACGTGCGGACCGCGTTCGGTCGGGCCGCGTTCGGTCGGGCCGTGTACGGTCGAGCCTAAACCCTGACTGGTCCAGTATTCCGGGTAAACTGTATTGAACGTGCTGAAAAGAAACGCAATGCCGGTCGACAGGGCCACCAGCGTATCCATATTGGCTTTACCGTGGCGAGCCTGCCTGAACGCGTTAACGAAGAACTGTCCGCCGAAACCGAAGACGACCGGGGCCGTCAGAATCAGAGAGCCCCAGCGAATCAGCGTGTGGTCAATCGCAACGGCGAACCGGCCAGACAACTCCATAACGAACATCCCCAGAATCACCACCAACGCAGCCAGCACCGAAGCGCCAATGGTTTGCCGCTTCAGGGCTACGTAGCGCCGTTGCTGGGCTTCTTCCTGCTGCCGACGGGCTTCTTCTTCGTCTTCAATGACCAGGTCGTAGCCGATGGATTGCACCGTCTGGCGCAGAGCCTCGGGGCTTGTTGCGGTATTGTCGTATTCCACCCAGGCGGATTGATTGGCGTAGTTTACGCCGGCGTCGTACACCCCGGGAGCGGTTTTCAGCATGGACTCCACACTGACGGCGCAGGCCGCACAACTCATCTCCAGCACCGGAAATGTCTTTTTTATGATAGGCCGGTCGGCGGTTTTCTTACCCAACCGAACGGCAGTTCCTGCTTCCATACTCTTCGTTATTTGGGGCCGTTCTGAGCGCTCAGAGCAGCCCTGCCTGTACATAACAAAGGTACGGCCGTTGCAGTGCACGAGTTAGTACAGAATTAAGGAGGGAAGGTACAGGATTGCCGATCTGTTAGTCTGATTACCTCACAGCACCCTGGTAGGGTATGGTGATGATGCCACTCGCCCTGTTGGAGAAGGTGCCCACGTTTCGAAAACCGTAATTTCCGAAAAAGTTGGTCATGAGCAGATGAGATTGGGATAGGTAGTAAGTTGGTTGCCAGTTATCTGGAACCATGGCAAACGCCGAGCAGTTGTTGATATTCCTTTGTTAAACTCCGCAAGGGAGCGGCTACGGGTGACCCATCAAAGGCTTCAATGGGTAAGTCAATACGCACACCTTCATCATCGAGCAGATAAGCCGATACGAGCACATTGCCAAGAGCGACAAAGCTGTTGAGTACTTCCAGTTGCGTGTCCAGTTCCGCACGACACACACAGGGGCCCTGTGTAGAGCCATCCGAAGTACCCAGGGTGAAATAAAGAGTCATAGCGTTGAACCAGGTTAGGCGATTGGTATGCATATACCCGTTGGCACTACCTGCCAGGCCGGCGAGTACCAACGGGTGAAATGTCTAGAACGTAATTTTTGATACCGTCCCGTCACCCATGCTGGTTAGGTAGGCCGTGTGCGCATCCACCACTTTCAGGTCCGTTGGCATATTCAGCTTGTCGAGCAGTACGTCGCTGCTGGTCCCTTTGGCCCGTAGCAACCGACCCGTGTTCGGCGTCCACCCCATTGCTCCAAAGGCGGCAAATTCAAGGGCCAGGTAGTTGCCATTGCCATCGTTCTCGATGTCGACCAGGCTATTGAACGTCTGCTGGAAAACCGTGAGCTTGCCCGTCAGATCCATCCGATAGATGAGCGCTTTACCGGCCGGGAACGGAAAGCCCAGCAACGTACTGATGGCGAACTGCCTGCCATCGTAGGTGATGCCCGTTGGTACCGATTGAACAAAAGGTGGGCCTGGCGGGGGACCGGCCGGATTTGGGTTAGGAATACCCGGAACAGCCGTCACTACCGCGAATTGATTGGGTCCTGACCGCCGAACAATGGCGTTGGCGGCTGCATCGGTGAAATAGAGCGCCCCGTCGGGTCCCTGAATCATGTTGTAGGGGTGCGATTCGCCGGTGTCTTCGGTAAAGTTGTAATTGATCACAAACTGCTGAATAGTCTCCGGAGTCAGGCTGGCAGCAGGAATGGGGGCATTGCCGGTTTTGTACGAGCTGAGATTGAACGTATAGAGGCCTTTGGCATTCAGTATGTAGAGCACACCATCAACGACCAGCAGGTGGTCCGTTGCGTCCAATTCATTGTCGGGACGTACAAAGGAATACAGACCAGTAATGACGGGGTGCACTTTTCCATCCGGCGTGATTTCCGATACGCGACCATCGTCTTTACCAGTACCTTGTTCGGTTACAAAGACCCGTCCGCTGGCATCAGTCTCTACACCAATGAGTCCCACTAAGCCGGTAGCCAGCGTAGTGGTGGTGAGCTGAACATCGGGGGCCGTAACCCGGTGATCCTGGCAACCGGAGAGTAGGCCGCCCACCAGAAAAAAAGAGAGAATGGGTAGTTTACAGTGCATAACCTGAGTTGTTTTAAGCATACTGATTGATAAAAGCGAATGGGGTTGTCGGACCGGACTTGGTTTGCTCCGGTAAACAAGGCCTTAATCCGCGCCTGAAGCTGAGTCAAAAGTAGGTGGCAAGGCTGCCCTCCGACGATAACAAATGATCCAAATGCGATAACAAATGGTCTATTTTGAACCAAAACGATACGTTGACGGCTCTCGTGACCGTCTTCAAAGGCTGTTTCAGGTGGTGGGCAGTTGATTTAGATAGTGTAGTTGGTCAGACTGAAATCACGACTGTCCTGATCATCGGCGTTCTTGTTTGATAAGCCGGAGTCGCTGGCAGGAGCGTACCCGCTCACAAAAACTGCCGTTCCATTCCGGCCGCTCTCCACGGCTTCCAGATAGGATTGGGCTACGGTGGCCGCTGTTGGGTAGCTGGTGCCATCCAGTCCGAACAAACCAGCGGTTTCTGCCACCAGCGGGGGGTGAACAATCACCAGCCTGCGCCCCAGAGTCATATCCAGGGCAGCCGCCCGGACAAAGCCTTCCAGACCGGCATTGACCATCGCCACCATCGACGTTGCCGGCCAGGGCGCGTAGGCCAGCATTCCTCCCGTCATTACCAACACGCCATTTGGCCGTAGCCTGGCGATGCCCCGGCGGGCCATGTTAATCTGGCCCATCAGCTTGCTCGCTAACGTCAGCTCAATCTGCGAATCGGTCAATTGATCCAGTGGGGCAAAGGCCGCATCACCGCCAATGAGCAAAATAGCATCCAGTTCACCAATTTGCTCGTAAAAGGCATCGATGCTGGCCAGGCTGGTGAAATCAACGCTGGGCTGTGTAGAACGGGATGCGCCGATAAGCGTAAACCCCTGCTTGGTAAGGAGATAATCGACGGCTTTGCCGATGGTGCCCGAAGCTCCAATAAGTAATGCTTTCATACTAAGTACGTTAACGTTAAGTGTTACAACATACCCGGCCGGTCAACTGACAAGCGGCTGATGGGGCGATAATCCGTGCACTCGATGTTGGGAGCGATATACGTTGGTCTGACCGGTTCTTTACGAACCAGGTCGGTGCTCAGGTATTTTTTGTTGCAATCGCACAGAACCGTCACCACGCGGGCTTCGGGGCCCATTTCCCGTTGTAGCTTAATGGCTCCGACCAGGTTCGCGCCCGACGAAATGCCCACCGCGACACCCAGTTGCCGGGCCAGTTTCTGGGCCATCAGGATAGCGTCGCCATCGTTGGCCTGTACGACATGATCCAGTTCGTTTAATTGCAGAATATCGGGTACGAATTCGTCAAAGAAGCCCTGAATCCGGTGGGCTCCGGTTTTATATCCTACGGATAGTGTGGGCGATTCGGCGGGTTCGAGCGGATGAATACGAATGTCGACGTTTCGGCATTTTAAGTAACGGCCTACGCCCATCACCGTCCCCCCCGTACCGACACCGGCCACGAAGGCATCCGGTATGATGTCAACGCGCTCGAGCTGAAGCCAGATTTCCCGGCCCGTAGTCAGGCGGTGGGCGTCAATGTTATCGGTATTAGCGAACTGGCGGGGTAAAAACACGCATGGGTCGCAGGCCGCCATGTCTTCCGTCCGTTGAATAGCGCTCATAAAACCGCCTTCTTCTTTGGTGAACAGCACGATATCGGCCCCCAGGCTCCGAATGATGTCAATCCGTTCCTGGCTGACGCCGGCGGGCATGATAATGGTAACGGGGTGGCCCAGCGCCTGCCCAATGGCCGAAAAGGCAATCCCCGTACTGCCGCTGGTGGCTTCAACAATACGGTCACCCGGTCTGATCCTGCCTTCCCGATACGCCTGATGCAGAACATGAAGCGCCATTCGGTCTTTCATGCTGCCGGTCAGGTTGTATTGCTCACATTTTACGTAGAGCGAACGGGGCTGTCCCTGGTCGGTGTAGCAAACTTCCAGCATGGGCGTGTTGCCGACCAGGTGCCAGAGCCGTTCAAACTTTTTCTGAACAGCGGGTGTCAGGGCCGTTTCTGTTGCTGGATAAGTATCATCAGAATACGTAAAGCGTTGAGGGTAAAGGAGAAGAGGATGCATACATTGAGCTTTATACAGAGTTCACTATAACCTGTCAGTCATACGCTACTGAATAGCCCAGCGGACTGGCCGCCAGGCCTCTCGTTCACTTCAAATCATGCAGAAACAGGTAAATCGATTTCAATTCATCGTCGGAATACGGAAAGGATTTAATCGGCATATACTTGCTCAGTATCCGTCCTTCGGGCGTTTTGCCGGTACGAAACACCTGAACAAATTCCTGCTGGGTCCATTTGCCCGGGTGGCCGGTCGATGAAATGTCGGGAATGGGTGGCTGTTCAGGCGAACGGGAAGGCCCCCCTTTGAAACTGGCCGAGTGACAACCAGTACACGTAACGGCCAGGTATTTTCCGTAATCGGCATTGATGGCCAGTTTGACGTCGTCTACATAGGTGGCGTTATGGTCGATTTCTTCGGCGGGCAGCAACGGAAACTCACCCAGATATGTAAGAATCCGTCCCAGTGGCCTGATCGACTTTGGCGGAGTCGCTTTATCGACCGGCGGCTGCTGTTTGACGTAACAGATCAGGGCTGCCATATCCTGGTTCGACAAGCCATAGATCTCGTGTGAGGGCATGAACCAAAGCGGTTTGTTGTCTTTTCCCAGGCCGTGTCGCAACGCCCGAATCCAGTCCTCATCGGTGTATTGAATGCCACCCTTGCCAGACGTGATATTCGACGCCTGGATGTAGCCAATGGGTGAACTTTCGTCGGCAAATACTTCACCCGTAGCCAGGTCGGCACCATGACAACCCACACACCCCCGGATTTCGGCAATGTGGCGACCAGCAATGTACGAGGCTGAGTCGTCGGGAATGGTTAGATGCTGGAGTTGTACCTGGTAGACCTTGTTAATGCTCGCTTCAGTCTGGACGTATACGATACCATAAAAGACAAGAAGCATGAGAACCAGGCTACCGAGTACAATACCGGTCCATTTAAGGCTTTTTTTCAACATAGTGATGGCAACTGATTACGTGGAAACGCATTGGTTTTCCTTACCGAAAGACTGGCTCAAAAGTAGGCGGCAGGTAGCCCCAGGAACGATAACAAATGGTCCAAATGCAATAACAAATGGTCCATTTTGGCTAAAATGAGGATTCTATAAAAAATACGGGGGAAGGTTACCCACTCAGCCTTGGGTGATAAAGTCGCTGGGACTCACCTGATACAGCTCCCGAAAACACTTGCTGAAGTAGGCCGGACTCTCGAAACCCACCTGAAAGGCTGTTTCACTCACCGATATGCCGGTCCGCAGGAGCCGGGCGGCTTGTTTCAGGCGGTAGTTGCGCAAGAGTTCATGAGCGGTCAGGCCAGTCAGGGCTTTCACTTTGCGGAATAGGCTGGTGCGGCTCATACCCAGTTCACTCATCATCTGCTCAAGGCCAAAACCGGCATCGCTCAGGTTGGCTTCAAACAGAGTATACATGCGGAGGAGAAACGGGTCTGTCGGTTCGGCCGATGGCGCGGCCGAATCGGGGTTACGCAGACTAACCTGCACCCACTCCCGCTGCCGCTGTTTGCTAACCAGTTGATTGCGCACTCGTAGTTGCAGTTCGGCGAGTTGAAAGGGCTTGGTCAGGTAATCATCGGCTCCCAGCGAGAGCCCTGCCAGCCTATTCTCGACCGACGACTTGGCCGTCAGCAGGATGATGGGTATATGGCTGGTACGGAGATCCGTTTTCAACTGGTTGCAGAGGGTAAAGCCATCCATCAGGGGCATCATCACATCCGAGAGGATCAGATCGGGCTCCTGCTCCAGCGCTTTTTTGAGTCCATCCTGTCCGTTGACGGCCCGGCGAATGCGGTAGTGTGAAGGCAAACTGTCGATGATAAACTGGGCCAGTTCATCATTGTCTTCTACAACCAGTAATTCAGCATGGGGTGCAAGGTTGGGGTGTTCCGACGAGTTGGCATTGGCTGTTTCTGTACCATTCGTCACCTCATGCCCCATGCTCCCAGCCGCCCCCAGCCCCGTACCCTCTGCCCGTTTGTACGGCAACTCGACGACGAACGTAGTGCCCTGCTTTATCTGACTCTTAACAGAAATTTCCCCTCCCTGCAATTGAACCAGTTCCTGAACCAAGGCCAGACCGATACCCGTGCCGGGTGTACTCGTTGTATCATCAGCCGACCGCGGCTGGAATGCCGTATCACCGACCTGATAAAAGCGGTCGAAGATGTGAGCCAGGTGCTGAGCCGGTATGCCGACACCGGTATCGGTAACCGTGAGCCGGATACGTTCCGGGGCTTCCGTCAAGGCAACGGTAATGGTGCCCGCTTTGGTAAATTTCAGCGCATTGGCCGTCAGGTTGTACACAATCCGTTCCAGCTTCTCGGCATCGAACCAGTAGTCGCCCGTGACCTCAGACGTAAACGTTAGGCTAAGTCCCTGAGCGGTGGCCTGGTCGGTTAAGGGGTTCAGCCAGTACCGGATGAATTCGGTAAGGTTTCCTCTCGACTCATGAATGGGCATGACGCTGGCTTCCAGCTTGGACAGATCCAGCAGTTGATTGATCAGGCTCAGCAGCTGATGCGCATTCTGTTCAATCGTTTGAACTAAACGCCGGCGGTTTTTGGGTTCGATTTCCTGACTCATCAGCTGTTCGGCGGGCCCCAGAATCAGCGTCAAGGGAGTGCGAAACTCGTGGGTAATGTTCGTAAAGAAGTTGGTCTTGATCGTATTGACAGCCCGCAATTGGTCGGCTTCCTGCTGACGGAGCTGAATGGTCTGGTTGAGTCGGATTCGATTCAGGTAAACCTGGAGTAAAGCCCAGGCCATGCTCAAACCGATCAGGCAATAAAGCACAATGGCCCACCAGGTGGCCCAGAAGGGGGGCTGGATGGTGATAGCCAGCTTGCGCACGTACGGACTCCATTTTCCGGACGTATTGGCCGCATTGATAATCAGCCCGTAGTGGCCCGGCGGCAGGCTGGTGTAAGCGGCCTCGGGCCGGTCGGTTTCTTTCCAGGCTTCTTCCAAGCCTGCCAACCGGTAGCGGTACCGATTCTTGACGGGTTGGTTGAATTGCAGGGCCGTAAAGCGGATGGTCAGGTAGTTCTGGTCATGAGTTAGGGTGAGCTGATCGGTCGCCTGGATGGGTAACCGGCCCAGAACAGAGGTTCCCTCAGCGGAGCGGTTGACCGATGTAGTGTTGTCCCGGCCGTCGGGTGCTGGCCGATCGGGCTGAATGAGTTGGTTATTCACCTGGAGTTCAGTCAGCTCAACCCGGGGTTCAAAGGTGTCCTGGCCAATCTGCCGGGGATTGAACAGGGTAAACCCTTCCAGACCGCCCATCAGGATGTTTCCTTCGGGGAACCGGACGTAGTGGTTGCGGTTGAACTCATCGGCCATGATGCCGTCATCCCGCGTAAAGGTCTGGGTGGTAAACGTCTGGCGGTTCATCCGGCACAGGCCTTTGTTGGTTCCCACCCACAAATACCCAGATTGGTCTGGTTTTACCGAGTAGATGACATTGTTGGGCAAACCAGTAGCCTGGGTAAACCGGCGAAACCGTCCCGTTCGTTTATCGAACAGACACAACCCACTGCCAAAGGTGCCGATCCACAACCGGTTGGCGTCGTCGGGATCGGCCGACAGGCAGTAGAGCGAATTGCTGCTCAGGGAGGTGGTATCGCCGGGGCGGTTGACAAATTGCCGGACCTCGCCATTGTGGCGGTCGACCCGCCAGAGCCCGTTGGTCTGACTGGCTAGCCAAAAAGCTTCTCTATCGACCACTACTTCAGTGATTAGATAGTGGGGCTGGATAGCTATCGAATAATGTAATGGAATCCATTGCCTCTTTTTTTCATCAAACCAGAACGCGGATGAACCATTAATTGCCCAAACGCGTCCCTCCGAATCGGTCGTCATCGGACAGGGTATGGATACCGTCGTTTCCCAGCGGAAGGTAATCGGCAGCGGAAAATGCTCAGTCTGCCCTGTTTTCCGATCCAGCCGGTATAGATCCGAAGTGCCTACGTTAAACCAGAAGCGACCTGCCGTATCGAAGGTCGAGCGAAAGTTATAGCTACTCAACTTGCTTAACCTAGCCCTCGCCGACTGGGAAATAGGGGGCAGTCCCAGCGAATCGTTGGTAAGCAGATCCTGATAAAAGCTCTGCCGGTATGGGCGTTTCCGAAAGGGGGGCGGCTGTAGGTCGTAAGTGCGGATACCAGCTCCAGCCGTACCTACCCATAATACATTTGTTCGATCGATGATCAACGCACGACAGGCATCGTTTCCCTGTTCCCAGTGGGTAATGATCTGGATGCCCTGCTGGTCCGTAAAGCGATACAGGGTATTATTCTGCTGGAAATAAACCATTCCCTGCTGATTGATGGCGACGTGAACAACAACCAGTTCGGTTCCCTTAACCGGCAAGCGGTAAGAACGTGTCTGACCAGTACGTGGCTTTAGCAGGGTGAGATAATGCTGGGAAAAGAGCACGAGTTCTCCGGTTGGCCGTAAACGTACAGCGGAAAACGCGTTCTCAGGTACTGACTGAGTATTGCCCGGCTGGTGCCGCAGGTGCGTAAAACTAAGCGTGGCTTCCTCAAAGCGATCCAGGCCGTTCGCGGTGGCCAGCCAGATCGTCCCATCGGCTCCTTCCGACACGTCGTACACGGCATCGCTGCTGATCGATGCTGCTTGCTGATCCTGGTGCCGAAACCAGCGTCCCTGTTTTTTGTTGACGTCCCAGCAAAGGACGCCTTTATTGGTCCTGAGCCAGAGTCGATCCTTTCGGTCTATGAATAACGAAAATCCTACACCGGGTTTGATCAGACGGCGAAAAGCAGCCAGCCGAGAAAAATTGGTAAACGTTTCGGTCCGTGGGTCGAAAATATCAATATCCTTCCGCTCGGAAACAACCCAGATGCGCCCGTGTCGGTCCATCTCAATCTGGTCTAGCCCGGCAAAGGAAAGCGAGGGCCGCCCGTCGGGGTCGGGTTGAAAGACTTTAAACTTATGGCCGTCGTAGCGACAAAGGCCATCGCGGGTGGCGACCCAGATAAAGCCCTGTTTGTCCTGAAGAATAGACGGCACAAAGGCCTGGGGTAGCCCCTGGCGGTCGGTGATGACCTGGGGCTGGGGTAAAGGAACCGACTGAGCTCCTACCCAAGGGGTTAAGGCCAGCGTGATGAGCAGAAAAAATAATACACGCGCACTAGGAATCATGTATTTGCTCATACTGAAACGGCTCGCTTGTATTTACTTTTCACGAAGAGTGTAAACAGATGAGCACTATCTGCTTGTTAAGTGGATAGGCGAAAAGAAAGTCCCTAACAAAGCTACCCTTTTTGCGATAAATAAGGCTTTCTGGCCTAGAGAATGTGTGGACTTACTCTATTTTGTGTTGGCCGTGCGCTTCCTGCACCATGCGGATGATCTGCGCCAGGATGGTGTTGCCGCCAACCTGCTCGGCCGTGAACTGAAAGCTGCCTTTCTGGTTGAGCGTTCCGGCAAAGACCCACTCACCGGCTTTTCTCAACCGGTACCGGCTCCCCGCTGCTCATGCTTTCGTTTACATTTGTAGCCGTTACAGTGCACGAATTAGTACAGAATTAGGGAGGGAAGGTACAGGATTGCCGATCCATTAGCCTGATTACCTCACAGCAACCCAGTGCGGATACCGCGGCTTTTTATGCACTGACCACATCCAGGTACTTTTCAGCAACGATTTATTTTAATTTACTGTGCACCAACCTTAGCCATTCATGAACGAAGAAATGGCTTCGGCCACCTCGTTAGGGTATTCTTCCTGCGGAAAATGGCCGCTTAAGGGCAGTTCGTAGACTTGAGCCTGTGGGAAACCGCTTTGAAACTTAAGCAATTGAGTGGCCTTGATTAGCTTATCCATTAATCCCCATATCAGAAGCATAGGTGTGTTTTCAAGTCGACCACGCTGTTGCCATAACTGGTCAAACCAAGCCTGATCATTGGCTAAAGAACGGGCGAAAGCCAAAGGACCACTACGATCTGCAAGCTTACGAAAGGGATGTATGTACTGATCTCTAAGCTTCCTCGTAAGCTTTCGCTGACCAAATGATGCAGGTAGTAAAAAACGAGGGGAGAAGTTCAGGTACCGGTATAAAAATGGCAACAGTGGACTGCGAAGCACGGCTTGAATTTGTCGAAAAGCTGCATCGTCTTGATTACTCCAAAGCCAGGAGTTTAGAACTACAAGCTTACGTATTTGTTGTTGGTGCTCTAACGCATAACGGAAGCCAATCGGGCCTCCAAAGTCATGCATGATCAACGTAATATTGGTCAACTGAAGCTGATCTATCGCTTTTTCCAGGGTCAAGCTGTGATTCAGCGTAGAATAAGCATAGGTAACCGGCTTGTCCGATAAGCCAAACCCAATGTGGTCAAAAGCGACACAGCGAAACCGCTGCTGAAGGGTCTTAATTACGTTCCTGAAATCAAAACTCCAGGAAGGAGTCCCGTGTACGAAGACCAGCGTCTCTCCCGTGCCTACGTCGATATAATGCTGTCGGTTACCATTGATTGTCAGATACCGTGATTGAAACGGATACTCATGCCGATCCACCCAGCTTGGTGTTGTGTCTTCCATGATCTGTTATGATTGGTAAGACAAAACAAGCTGACCCAACCCAAACAAATGTTGGTGTAAACCAAGCTAATCCAGACGCACGGAGTTGAACAGTTTGCTAAAATTAGTCGGATCAATATGAAGATAAGAGGCAATGTATTTGTGAGGAATCGTCAGTAGCAGTTGCGGACTACGGGCTGCAAAGCTTTTGAACCGCTCTTCGATTGACAACGCATGCAGCTCAAGATGCCGATGGATAACACCTGCCAGCGTAGCCTCGGTTAATTTGCGGAACAGCCTTTCCAGCGCGGGCGTCTGATCAAAGATACGGAGCAGTTCATGGTAGGTGATGGCGAGAAACTCACTATCCGTTAAACATTGCAGGTAGTGTTCTGAGGGCTTCTGAAACGAAAAAGAGTCGGGAATGGCTGACAGATTCGGCGAGTGAGTGAAGGCAATGATGTGCTGCTTGTCGCCGATAATGGCGTAGGACATTTGTATGCCCTTTCGTACAAAAAACAATTCGTGCTGAATGTCTCCCGGACAAACAATACAATCGCCTTTATTATAAACTTTAGGGCGTAAGCAGGCTTTCAGTTTGTCAAATTCATCAGCCTTAATATCGTAAAACTGGCGGAAGTACAGCAATAAGTCAGTTGGGTTATCCATTCATAAGCGATTGATACGAGTTTCTTTGACTGCGTACATCCATTTCGGGGAATGTACGCAGTCAAAGCTTTGCTGAAGCAGACTTTGTCGATACTGATGGCTATGCGTTTGAGGTATATCCTGTAGTAAGTTTTGTAGAAAACAGATTCAAAATTCTGCAAAAGCAAGCTGATAACAACTGACTACCGACTACCCCCGCCGAGCATCGCCGGAGCGCCCATACCCTGACTTAGTGCCTGCAACCGTTCACTTAACGTATTGATGGCTTTTTTGTACCGCGCTTCGAGGTCGGGGAGGTTGGCCGTCGATTTCAGCGACGCTTCATACAGGAGTCCCGGCAGCATCCACGACGCATACCCGCTGTACGGGTCCGAGGATGCGTAGAGCGACCGGTACCACGCACCAAACGCCATGCCCTTTGGATCGATGAACGATTGCTCCAGTTGCCGCAGCCCTTTATTCAGGTCGGCCAGTTTGTCGGTCCGGCCGCTTTGCAGGTACGTCTGCCGGGCATTTTCACAGGCATCGGCGTTCTTTTTCAACTCAGCTACGGCTGCCAGCAGCGGTTCGATGGAATACGTCGGGGCGTAGGCTTTGATTGCTTTTTCGGCGGCTTTCAGGTGCGTTACCAGATCAGTCGGGTAGCGGGCGAGGTCGTAGGGCAGCAGGTCGGCGTTGGCCAGGCGCAGCGACATCGTGCCAACCACCTGTTCGACCATCGGCCCCATTTTGTAAGTCGGATCGGCAAATTTATTGTAGAAAAACAGGTCGTCATTGGCCGAATGATACAGGGTTGGACCACCCGTTCCGGCGTTGAGCGATGGAATCCCGACGTGCATGTACGGCCCGATGTGGTCGGAGCCGCCACCCAGATTACCGATAACCGGTTCGTTGTCGCCCACGGCCGGTGCCGACGAGCCCGTAACGCGGGTTGAGCCGGGTTTGCCCGCGCTCTGAGCCAGCCAGTGCTGGTAAACGGTCTTGTTGGAGTCGGGATACTGAATGGCCTGCGTCGCTTCGATTAGAAGTTTCTTCATCGAAGGCGACGCGCTGGCCCCAAAAATCCGGCCTGATACGGCCGCATCGTAGTTCATGTAGGCGACGGCTTTCTGCGTCAGTTCGTCGCGGAACTGCTCCGACCACTCCGCTGAGCCGATGACGCCAAACTCTTCGGCATCCCAGTGCGCTACTTTAATGGTCCGGCGGGGCCGTTGTCCGGCTTTGGCCAGCTTGCCGAGCGATTCCGTCAGGCTCAGCAACATGGCTGTGCCGCTGTTGGGGTCGGTTGCGCCATACGACCAGGCATCGTAGTGGCAGCCGGCAATGATCCACTCGTCCGGAAACTCGGAGCCGGTCAGCGTACCGACCACTTCATACACCCGCGTGATGGCTTTCTCCTGCTGCACCTTTAAGCGCACTTTCAGGCTTGAGCCACCTTCCAGCCGGTACGTAAACGGCAGCCCACCCTGCCAGCCAGCCGGTACGGCTTTGGTACCGGTCATACGTTTCAGGATTTCAACGGCTGAACCATAGGGCAGGGGCGTCACCGGAATTTTGTGCAGCGCTACGTCCTTCGGGTCGAGTCGTTTGATTTTGGTTTTCCCATCCATCGGCAGGGCCGGCTCGAACGGCGTCAGCGGGTCGCCGGTGTAGGGTACCGTCAGCAGGGAGCCGCGCTGGATGATGCTTTCGCTGGGCTGTGGGCCTTCCGGAAAGGTAAGCCCTTTCATGTAGCCGCTGTCGGCCGGGTCGGTGTAGATGATAACGCCTGCGGCACCGGCGGCCTGGGCGTGCTGGGCTTTGTAGCCCCGGAAATTGGCTCCGTAGCGCGCCATCACGATCTTACCCTGCACCGAAATGCCCATCGCTTTCAACCGCTCGAAATCTTCTTTGGTACCGTAATTGGCGTAGACGACCTCCGCCGTTACGTCGCCGGAGCCGGAATAAGCGTTCCAGCCGGGCATTATACGCGGATCTTTGCTGTATTTGTCCTCGCCGAACACGTACTCCCGGATGTTCAGCGGCTGGCGAACCGGTTCGACCAGTTCTACGGCAATCTCACCGGGGCCTTTGGGGAGGTAAATGTCGTGCGGGTAAATGTCGACCTGCCAGCCGGCCTTCCGCATGGTTTCGGCGATGTAGTCCCGAACCCGCTCGTTCTCGGGCGAGCCGGCTACGTGCGGCACGCTGCTGAGCGATTCCAGGTGGTTCTTAAACGCTGCGGACGACTGGTGCTGCTTGAACTCGGCCTCCAGTTTGCGCTGGGTTTCCTGGCGGGCCGGGGAGAAGCCAGTCAGGGTTTGTGCCTGTGCTGCGCTCATACTGAGGCTGAGCGCCAGGATCCCGAAGCGGGTGATACGTAAGGAATGGTGTTGCATGAATACAGGTTGTTCAGGTTAACGAGGGTAGGAAGATACTGAAAATAAGCGAGTAGATGTAGCCGGATACGCAAAAAGGCCGGTTCCTGCGCAGGAACCGGCCTTTTTGCATACGGTGTCGGGTTCGTAGCCCGCGGGCATGGAGTACCGCTGCGGCTTACTTCGGCAACGCGAAGATTGCCGGATCGATGGGCGCGTTCAGGGTCAGCTTCGTCATTTTGGCAACGACGGGAGCCGGCAGATTCGCGCTCGATATTTCAGCCGTGAACGGCACCGTCAGGCCGTCGACCTGCTTGAAGTCCGAATACGTAGCGATGGCTTCGGCCTGCTGCCCCTGCGCATTGATCAGGGCTTTTGAGCCGAGCAACTGGTAGGTGTTGGCGTCGATGTAGTAGTTGTAGGTCCCTTCGGGCTGCGATACCTTGATGTTGAAGACATCCTTGTCGTTGCGCTTTTCCTTGCCGACCAGTTCGTACGGATACTTGTTCTGTTTGAGGTAAGCCAGTTGCGTACCAAGAATCTGGCTGTTGGCTTTCGACAACTTCACTTCCTCCGGGGTCATTTCCTTCGGGGTGGTGCCGCCCATCATCGGGTTCACGGCCCAGCCTTTGTCGCCGTCGACTACGTTGGTAATCTGCTGGCCCATGATCGACAGATCGCTCCGCGACGATTTACCGACTACCACAGCGGTTTTGGCGGTCAGCTCCTGACCCATCACCGACATAGTCTGCTCGTACTGAGCTGTTTTCACCGCGTTGATTTTGTCCTGTCCGCCCAGTGCGGCAATGTGCTTGGTGAGCACGTCGTCGGCTGTCTGAGCAAACGTAGCCGCTGGAATCGCCACAAAGGCAAACAAAGCAATCAGTTGTTTTTTCATGAATAGTTGATTGTAAGCAGAATCAAAGATACCTATTTAACGAAAAAAGAACGGCATCCGGTACTCAGTTTCTGCCGCGACAAGCGAAAATCACGGGCGGGCGCTGCCGGGTCTGAACTGTAGGTTACAGTGGCATGTGGCGGGATTCCAGCCGGTGTCTGGCCAGCTCTTTTTTCAGGTCCTCGGCCAGTTCGGCGTATTTCTTGCCGTCGGAGGGATCGTAGTCGTTTTTGATAAGACCGTTGGCTTCTTCAATGGCTTTGTCGGGCTGATCGAGGAAGTAGTACAGCTTGGCCAGGTTGTAGTAAGCCGAATACCGCATTTTCCGCTCCTGCTTGTCATCCCCGGCGTATTTGGTTTTCAGCGCCTGAAAATACGCCATCACCGGCTGTAGGTTCTCCGTAAGCAATGCGACCGGCTGGGTGGCCGACATCGTCTTCATCAGGTCTTTAACGGCTTTGATAGCTTCTTGCTGCACCTCGTATTCGGGGTGTTTCTTCGAATCCAGAATCCAGAGGTGTTCCCGGCTCTGCACCGGTACGTAGCCATACCAGCCGTTCAGGCTGCCGTTCACGTCCTGAATGGCATCGTTTACGTACTTGTTGATCAGCTCGGTTTTGATCGAGGCCTGGTTCTGTTCAAAATAGCGTGATGCGTCAACGGCCGAGGTGAACTCTTTGGTGCTGTACGTAATCTGACTGGGAAACAGTCCGCTCGATGCCAGCGGCTGACTGGCGGGAGTTGACTCGGTAGAGACCGTTACGGCCTGCAAAAACCGGTTGGGCTTTGCATCTTTGACCGGCTCTTCGGTGCGCTTCCTGGCGGGCGCATCGGCGCGGGGGCCGTAGATCCGGTACACGCCACCGGCGCTGTACGTTGCCGTGAGGGTGTAGTACGTTGTCCGGCTGGTTACCTTGCCTTCCCGGTCTTTATTCTCGACCGTCCGGGAGCGCATCTCGGTTTTCTCGAACCGAACGTTATCAAACCGTACCTGAACGCCCACCGTCGGGTTCGATTCGGTTTTCTGGTACCCGAACAGGCGAATTTTTTCGTAGATCTCGGCTTCGGGATAGGCCGACCCGACAGTGGCGGCCGTTTCGACGCGAACGCCGTAGGAACGCTGATCCGGCTCGACAAACTCCCGGGGCAGGCTCAGGTAACTGACTTCGAAATAGAAACGGTCGAGGTCAACTTTCTGGCCGAAACCAACCGTAGTGAATAAAAGAAGCGCAGTCAGAGCGGACAGCGCCTTACGTGAACAGGTAAAAAAAAGCATAGATACGATGGTGTATTGAGAAATAACAAACGTAGGAACATTCGTTGTGTTTGTCACCATCAATTTCGTAACCGGCAACTTTGCGGGCTGCCACTTGTCACTTCAGCGCCGGTTGTCTATCTTCATCCGTTCAAACAATTAACCGAACCCACAATGACCGTTTCGACCCGTTTTCAACTCTCCGCCATGATGTTTCTGCAATTCTTCATGTGGGGAGCCTGGTACGGCCAGATGAGTAAATATTTGCTGACGCAGCTCAACGCGTCGGGCGATCAGGTTGGCAATGCGTACACCGCGTTTTCGCTCGCTATGATCGTCGCTCCGTTTTTTGTCGGTATGATCGCCGACCGCTACTTTGCCGCCCAGAAAGTGCTCGGCGTCCTGAACTTAGCCGGGGCCGTCGTGCTGTACTTCCTGATTCAGGAGCAGAACCCCGACCAATTTTTCTGGCTGATTCTGACCTACTGCCTCACTTTTGCACCGACGCTGGCCCTGACTACGTCCATTGCCATGCAGCAGATGACCAGCCCCGAGAAGGAGTTTCCGGGTATCCGGGTGCTGGGTACCATCGCCTGGATCGTGGTGACGAACATCGTGGGTTTCTACGGCTTCGGCGACAAGGTGACTATCTTCCAGTTGTCGATGTATACGGCGGTTGTGTTTGGTATTTTCTCGTTTCTGCTGCCCAATACCCCACCGAGGCAGACCGGCAGTGCATCGTTTGCGCAGATCATCGGGCTGGATGCATTCAAGCTGTTCAAAGACCGCTCGTTCGCTATTTTCTTCCTGTCGTCGGTGCTGATCTGTATTCCCCTGTCGTTCTACTACGCCATGGCAAACCCCTCGCTGACGGATGGCGGAATGCAGAACGTAGAGAACAAAATGTCGCTGGGGCAGGCGTCGGAAGTGGTTTTCATGCTGCTGATTCCGTTGGCCTACACCCGCCTGGGCGTGAAGAAAATGCTGATTGTCGGCCTGGTTGCGTGGATTGTGCGGTTCATCTGCTTCGGCTATGGCACCGTATCGACGGAGTGGATGCTGTACATTGCCATTGTGCTGCACGGCGTCTGCTACGACTTCTTTTTCGTGACGGGCCAGATTTATACCGACAACAAAGCCGGGGCCAAAATCAAATCGTCGGCGCAGGGGCTCATTACGCTGGCCACCTACGGGCTGGGTATGGGCATCGGCTCGAAGCTGTCGGGGATTGTGCTGGATATGTATACCCGCCCCGATGGTACGAAAGACTGGACCTCGGTCTGGCTCGTTCCGGCGGGGATTGCGGCCGTGGTGCTGGTGGTATTTGCCCTGATGTTTACTGATCGGAAAAAGATCGTTCCCAACGAAGGCGAACTGGTAACGGGGCCGCTGTAATTGTCTTAAACGCAGAGTTCGCAAAGGAAACGCAGAGGACGCAAGCCAATCGCGTCCTCTGTTTTTAAGCTACTAATTTATGAAAGTCAAAAAACGCATATCGTTTTATGACAATGTTGTCGATCTGAACAAGGAGATCATTCGGGAAAATGCCAGAATGACTCCTGAAGAGTGCTGGAATGCCTTTATTAAACTTAGGAGATTGTATTATGGGTTGACAACGCCACCCGAAAAATTGCGAAAACAAATCACAATCAGTAAAACAGCATGGACGTAGAGGGCAGCGAATTCCTTGACTTTGTTGAAGTTGCTGATCGATATGAGCTGGAGTATATCTTGACTGGTGGATTAGCTCTCGTGTTAAATGGAATAGTACGCTTCACGCAAGACGCCGATGTCTGGTAAAGGCCTGATAATACAAACCGAGATAAAGCACTGCTTGATTTTGGGTATGACGAGGAAGATGTGTCGGCCATGCGGGAGGCTGATTTCACTCAAGTGCAGTTTGTCAGGATTCACGACGTACCGCTTGATGTGATGACCAGTGCCCATCAAAAATTTGATTATGATACTTGCCGTAAAAGGGCACGACTGTTTACGACTACGCGGGGGCATAAGATATATTTTCTACACATTAATGATTTACGAGAACTGAAAGTGTTAGCACGCAGACCAAAGGACCTAAGCGACGTGCTGATGATTGACGATTTGCTGGAAGAGCAGCGGAAGCTTAACGAAGAATCTAACAAGCATAGTAAATAAACCTATGCAACTCATTTCCTACAACATCAACGGCATCCGGGCGGCTCTCCGCAACGGCCTTGCCGACTGGTTGACGCAACACAATTTCGACATCCTCTGCTTTCAGGAAGTAAAAGCGACCGCCGATGTCGTGGATCTGTCCGTGTTTGACGCACTCGGTTACCGCTACCATTGGCACGCAGCCGAAAAGAAAGGCTACTCCGGCGTCGCTACGTTTTCCAGAATCGCCCCTGACAACGTGATGCCCGGTTGTGGCATACCGGCCTACGACTGCGAGGGCCGTATCCTGCGCACCGATTTTGGCGACCTCACGCTCCTCAACTGCTACTTTCCTTCCGGCACAACCGGCGACGTACGGCAGGGCGTGAAAATGCAGTTCCTGGATGATTTTTACGACTACATACAGCGGCTGCGCGAGGAGCGGCCGAAGCTTATCGTGGTCGGCGATTATAACATCGCTCACAAGGCCATCGACATCCACGACCCGGTTCGTAACAAGAACACAACCGGTTTTCTGCCCGAGGAGCGGGCCTGGATGGACAAATGGTTCGGCAGCGGCATGACCGATGCGTATCGGTTCAAACACCCCGGCGAGGTGGCCTACAGTTGGTGGAGCTACCGCGCCGGTGCCCGCACGAATAATAAAGGCTGGCGTATCGATTATGTTTCCGTCACCGACAATCTCCGCGACCAAGTGGAAGACTGTCGGCAATTGCCCGATGCGGTACATGCCGATCATTGCCCGGTGCATTTGTCAATGAGTGAAAGGGCGAAAGACCGGGCCGCCGGGCAGTGAGTAGATCGCAGGCATTGATTCACTCATTCACTCATTCACTCTTTGGCTCATTGACACCGTGTATTTTCTCATTTACAAACCCTACCTGATGCTGTCGCAATTCAGTCGGGAAGGGGATAAATCGACCCTGGCGGATCTGGCGTTCGACTTCGCGAAGGACGTATACCCCGTAGGGCGGCTCGATGCCGACAGCGAGGGTTTACTCCTGCTGACGAGCGATAAGGCGCTTAACCACCGGCTCCTCAATCCAAAGTTTCGGCACAACCGGACGTACTACGTTCAGGTGGACGGGCAAATTACGGACGAAGCGTTGCAGCAACTAGCAACAGGCGTGACGATTTCAGTGGATGGCAAACCGTATCATACGCTCCCGGCCGACGCCCGTTTGGTGCCGGAACCCATCCTGCCGGACAGGAACCCACCGATCCGGTTTCGGGCTAACATCCCGACCTCTTGGGTGGCCATTACCCTGCACGAAGGCAAGAACCGGCAGGTGCGAAAAATGACGGCGGCCGTTGGGTTTCCCACGCTCCGGCTGGTTCGCTGGGCCATTGAAGAGTTGACCGCGGAAGGCATGCAGCCCGGTGATGTACGGCTGCTGACAAAGGCGCAGGTGATGGCGGGGTTGCGGCTCCGCTAAAAACGACACGCACCGACTGGTCGGTGCGTGTCAGGAGGCAGTTAAAAAGGGAAGGCGTAAACGAGTTGGAGTACGGCGTAGGTAGAATCGAAAAGCGTTGCTGACAGTGTCGTATAGTAACTGGCGCAATTGCGTTCAGCCACTACGGACAAATCTGCGAAAAAATAGCAGAGAGCCGATACAACGGGCAGTTAAATGCGTATTTTTACTTATAGCAATCCGGAGTAGTACGTAGAAACGGCCAGGTGTAGCCGGAATTCTGGTTCTAAAAAAGCCGACAGGCAATAGTGCTGATGCTTTATCCGTATGCCCACATCCGCTGATACGCGCCTGATGATTGATGGCATGCTCATCATGATGGCGCTCTATTCCCTGCTGAGCTACTTTCAGCAGCAGAAACCAATTTACTGGCAGTACGCCCTGTACATTGCCTGCATGGTGCTCGACTTTCGGTTGAGCGACATTGGGTATGCGCTGCCCGATTATCAGCCCGGGGCCTATTACCCCGAAACCCTGGCTGAGTCAATTGCCTACATCCTGTATATCCGGTTTGCGATACTGCTCATCGATTTAAGCGAGCAGGCCCCGCGGACGTACCGGCTGATGCGGAGCCTGACCGGCGTGTTCGTCGGGGCTCTGATCCTCGACACGCTACTCTGGCTGCTCGATGTGTCGGCCAGCGTTCGTAGTGCGGTGTATATGGCCAATCGGCTGACGATCAGCGCGATTGCCCTGTACATTGTTCCGCAGATTTTCCGGCTGCGTAAGCCCGTCGTGTCGTACTTCATTGCCGGTACGTTGTGGTTGCTGATCGGCTCGATTATAGCGCTGTTCATGAACTACCTGCCTGATTCGTGGCTGCTGCAGGGCGAAAACGCCTTAACGTTTCCCATCACGCCCCTGCAACTGGGTGTGGTTGGCGAAGTGCTGTGCTTCACGCTGGGAATGTCGCTGCGGCACCGGGAAAATGAACTAGAAAAAATTCGCTATCAGGAGGAGCTTATCGAACAGCTCCGCGAAAACGAACGGAAACAGGAAAAACTGCAACGTATCCGCGATGACATTGCCCGCGATATTCACGACGATGTTGGTTCTGACCTGAGCAGCATCAGCCTGCTCAGCCAGGTAGCCGCCCGTCAGGTGGATCAGCAGTCCGAGCAGGCCAAAGCTACCCTGAAGCAGATCGGGCAGACGGCCAAACGGGTAGTGGCGTCCATGCGGGAGATTGTCTGGAGTCTGAATTCGAGCCAGACATCGCTGGAGAGCTTTACGTTCCGGCTGCGCGAAACCGCCCTCGGTCTGTTCGAACACCAGCCCACGCAACTGCATCTGACACTCCCCGCCAACGATCCGGCCTGGGTGCTGCCGCCGGATGGTCGGCGCGACCTGTTCCTGATGGTGAAGGAAATGCTGCACAACGTAATCCGGCACGCACACGCTCATAACGTTTACGTGACGGTGGGGGTGGAGGAACGAACCTTATGGCTAACCGTTCGCGACGACGGCGACGGATTTTCACCCGGTCCGGATGCGCCCCGCTACGGCAACGGCCTCCGGAGCCTGCAGCAACGAGCGGCTGCTCTGAACGGTCAGCTTAGGGTTGAGTCGGCACCGGGGGCCGGTACCATCGTGTCGTTTCGCTGCCCGCTGTCGGTCGAAGAACTGGAAGTCTGGTAGGTTCCGATGACCTGGCGATTGACCCGTTTCGTTAAGTCAATACCCGTTTGTGCCCGACTTTTTGCTAAAATTCAGTACCTTACCGGTGTCCAACCCCTTCCTCTATGCGGAAATTTCCGAAACATCCTTCCGATGGAGACTTGATCGCTGGTATCCGGACCGGAGGTACGCAGCGACGGTATTTTGAAAATAAGCTGTACGAAAAGTACGCCTACCTGATCCGATCCGGCACCCACAAACACCGGCTGAGCGAAGACGACACCGCCAGCGCCTACTCCGATACGGTCCTCTCCGTAATAGAACACGTCACCACTGGACGCTTTGAAGGTCGTTCTGAACTCAAAACGTATATCTATCAAATATTTACGAATAAATGTGTTGACTTAATCCGGAAAAAGACGACTAATCGGAGTAGTGTTCATGATGCCCTTTCGCTCGATGATTCCTACGCGCAACTGCCCGACGAAGCACGGTCGGTGCTGCAGAACCTGATTGCGCAGGGGAGTGTGGAGCGTCTGCAGCGCCACCTGAAAGAGCTGGGCGATAAGTGTTACGCCATGCTGATGGCCTGGGGCGAAGGATACTCCGATGAAGAGATCGCTCAGCAGATCGGTTATAACACCGCTGCTGTAGCGAAGACCAGCCGGCTCAGATGCCTGGAGCGCCTGCGGGCGGTCTGGACGCAGGGAGTTGACTAGCGGCTGGGCCAGGACACATACCCTGATACCCCGGCTTGTGATCGACCACCGGTTTAATTGACGTATTTGTATGGATGATTTTGTAACAATCGAAAAGTATGTAAACGGCCAGCTGTCGCCGGTGGAGAAAGCCGCGTTTGACGATGCGCTCCGGACGGATCCGGCTCTGGCCGACGCCCTGGCGTTTTATCTGCTGACAAAGCAGGCCGCGCGGGAGGAAGCCCGCCAGCAGCGCCGGGCCGAGTTTGAAACGCTCCGGCACCAGCTGCCCGACACCGCCTTTGAGGAAGAAACCCCCGTGCGTCCGCTCTGGGGCGGTACGTCTGGCCGGTGGATTGCGGCAGCGGCCAGCCTTGTCTTGTTGCTGGGTTTTGGCTGGTACTTTGTGCGTTTCTCATCGGGGCTGGACGGGCAGACGGAGATAGCGCAAACCACCGACCTGAACACCCGGGTCGACCAATACATCACCGACAATTTTTCAACCCTGTCGCCGTCAATGGGTGGCGAAGCTGACAGCCTGCAGACCGGGGTAGAGTATTTCAATACGGATCGACTGGCCGACGCCGGCCGGGTGTTCGAGGGTATACTTCAGCGACAGCCTGACAACGACACGGCGTTGAAATACGCGGGCGTTGTTTCCCTCCGGCTGGGAAACTACGACCAAGCGATTACTCAGTTTCGCCGGTTAAGCCAACTGGATCTCAGCGCCAATCCTGGTTTATTTTACCAGGCTCTCGCTTACTTGAAGCGTGGTCGACCGGAAGATAAACGGGAAGCTAAAATATTGCTTCAACGGGTAATTGATGAGAACTTGGATGAGAAAGGAGCGGCTGAACTATTGATAGAGCAACTTTGACTTATATCAGAAAAAGTAAGTAACCTCTTCTGTTTCTGCCAGTGCATAATTTGTGACATTATAGTCATTGTCGAGCTCAATGCACTTGATTCGTTGGGCTTGTTACCGTTTAAGGGAAGTATTGCGACTAAGCCATTGGTCAATCTAGGCAAGAGAAGTGCCGCCTTCGTTTACCATAGATTGCTCCTGGACTGAACTGATTAATCCACTATTTACTGACCCTATGTATGAGCAAGCCTCACGAGTCCAATCAGTTGACACGAGACCGAGTAAATTTTCATGATCGTATAATTGAGTTAAGGAATAAAGGCCGCGACATTCCTGACGTAGTGCCTTATCCCGGAAACCCGACCCGTTTGGTTGTTCGGAATCAATTGGTTACCCGGCTTGATAGACCTTTGTTCGATCAGGCCCGTACGGTGTTCATAGAAGGCGATGATGCTCGGACGGACCGATCTAAACTGAAAGCAAAGGCAAAGGTGATTGCTGTATGCCGTTGTAATCCAAACCTGGTGCTTTTGGAGGGCGAACAGGATTCGGAAGCACACCTGCTGACCGGGGACATTGCGATTCAATACAGTCCAGATACAGAGCAGCCACCTCCACCACCGCCGAAGGTAACGAAGAGCAGTGCCAACGATGTGCAATTTAGTCCGGATACAGAGCAGCCTCCTCCGCCACCACCAAGGGTCAAAAAATCGTCGGATGGAAGTGATTCTGTCGTACCCATCAGACCGGCTTCCTTCGATCAGCAACTCCGACGTATTCTGGCAAGATCAGCGCGTTGGTCCGGCTACCCAATCGTGGCCGTGATGGACACCGGCATCGACTTTGCATATCCTAACGTAGAATCTATACCAATTCTGCATAATGGCGGCCATCCCATGTGTGGGTCGATTGAACCAGACTACATCGGCTGGGACTTTGTGCACGATCAGAATAACCCGTATGATGACGACGAGCGAAGTAAGCACGGCAGCCGGATTGCGGCCATTATCAGCCGGGTGAGCCAGGCGCTGAACCGTCCGGTGCGTATACTGCCCCTGAAAGTGATAGACCGCGAAGGGATTGGCTTGCTGTTTAATATCTTTTGCGGATTCGAGTACCTGTTGTCCAGTCATCTGCGTGAGCGGCCAACTATAATCAATGCAAGTTGGGGCTTTTACGATAGTGTCGAAAATGACTTGATGACTCAATACGTAACCCGGTTGCAGCGTGCTAAAATATGGCTCATAAATGCAGCCGGAAACCGGGGTGATCTTGATCCGGGACAGACGGTTAATCTCGATATTGACAAGCGCTACCCAGCCTGCTACAGTAGTCAGTTTGCTAACGTAGTTACGGTGACGACGGTTAATTCGATGAATAACGGCTTTGCGGTCGCAGAGAATTTTTCGCCGACATTCGTGAATGTCGGCATTGGTAGCGGTCAGGATGCGATGTTCCAGGAGCCGCTCGTTGATTTGCCTGGATTACCACCCGTAAAGGGGTCTTCATATGCAACACCTTACGCCAGCGCGTTTGCCGCTTTACAGGCACGCTTGCCGAATAAGAATTCAACGCGGAAGGCGCTGTTGAGGGCAATGCCCAACCAGGGACTGATTAGTTCGCTCAACGCTTTTATTGCAGACGGGCTATTGGTACCTGTTGAATAAGGCTGCAAAAGTGTGTTCCGTATGCGGTATGGTTGGCTGATAGGAGTTATACTGACTAGCTGGCTGGCGGCCGGAAGAGATTCCTATGCCCAATGCGTACGCATCCGGGAGGATGTGCTGGCACTCGGTCACCAGACTACATTGAAGCCCGAAGCAGCTCTAAAAAAGGCCAGTGACTTGCAAAAACGATGGCTTGCCTGTGGGTACCCGACGGATTCTGCATATGTCTGGCTGCTGGTATTCAGGGGGAATCAATTCGTGCTCATAGAACAGAATGATTCGGCACGAACAACCATTAACCGGGCCTTGCACTTAGGGCAACGTAACCCGAAGGCCGATCCGTTGCTAGCTCAGGCTTTTTGTCTGTCGGGCTACCTGTATTCGGTAGAAGGTAAGGTCGATTGGGCCAAAAAAGCGTTCGGCCAGGCTTTAAAAAAAGCCATGAAATGGCCTCAAAGCCGATCATGGGGGATTCAGGCCCGGGTTAATCTGGCGTATTTGTCTTCGTCGGAAGGGGATTATGAGCAAACGATTGTCCATGCTGAAGAAGGACAGCAATGGGCGTTGTTAATCCGTGATAACGCATCAAGAGCCTTGTTGCTACGTGAAAAAGCGTATGGCCTTTACTGGCTCAGGCGCTATGACGAGGCAACCACCTATGCTCAGCAGGCGATTCAGTTGGCGCATACCGTAGGGCAAACTAACCTGGGGGCTTACTACCTCTTGCTGGGCGATATTGAGAGTAAACGGGGTAGTTTCGCCCTGGCAGTTGAATCATATAAGCGGGCCGCTTCTATGATACTGAAGGCCAATGACGAGGAATTGCAGGCTACCGTGCAGATAAATCTTGGGTTTCTGTATTACCAACAAAAGTTGTACGGGCTGGCAATCCAATGCAATGAGCGGGCACTCGCGCTGCAGAAGAACAGGTTGATTCGGGCCCGAATTCTGGATAATCTCGCTGCCTGTTATTGGAAAACAGGTCAGTTTGATAAAGCGCTGACGCTGTATCAACAAGGACTCAATAGCCTGCTGAGTGACTTTACTCAAACAGATCCAACCGAAAATCCACCGGCAGAAACGGTTCGGCTGGCGCTTCGTAAGGAAGCGTTGCTCACGCTAATGCAGGACAAAGCTGATACGTGGCTTGATTACGGTATTGCTACTAATAGTCGCCAGCGACTCATCCACGCTCTCAATACGTATCAGAAGGTGGATCAAATGATTGATTACATGCGCTGGGAGCACACCGGCCAGCAATCGAAGTTATACTGGCGGAAGAAAACGCGGGGTATTTACGAACGGGCGATCGAGACCTGCTGGCGGTTGGGTAATGCTGAACAGGCGTTTCGGTTCATTGAAAAAAGTCGGGCGGTGATGCTGGTTGATAAACTAAATGAGCTAGGTGCTCGTCAGCAACTATCCCCCCAGCAGGCGCAGCAGGAAGAAAGCCTACGGACAACAAAGGCCTCGTTGCAAAAGCGCTTGTCGAATCAACAAGCCGGGACGATGACCTATGATAGTCTGCAGACAGCGTTGACCAATGCTCAGGAACAATTTGATAACTTCCTGAAGCGGTTGGAGCAAACCAGTCCGTCTTATTTTCGCTACAGGTACGATACGACCACTACGTCTCTCGATGATCTGCAACGTTATCTGAAAGCAGAGAAGGCGTCGTTTGTAAGCTACTTTGAAGGCGATAACGCGTTTTACGTTCTGGGTGTAACAGCCGACGGAGCTTCGCTCACACAAAAGCCAATCACCGCACATAGCCGGGAGGTAAGGGAATTTAAGCGGCTATTGGCGTCCACTGAAGCATTGAACCGCCGATCCGAATTAGGACGGTTTCTGACATTAGGCTACCGTTTATACCAGCAAGTACTTGCCCCACTTACCTTACCCAACGGGCGGGTCATTGTATCGTCGGATGGAGAAGTTATTCCGTTCGACGTTCTGAACCGTGGTGGCTCACTGGCCGAACCGCGTTATCTGGTAAACGACTACGCTTTTAGCTACATCTATTCGGCCCGCCTGCTCCTGAAAGAAAGGCTTGATTCGCCCGTGTTTGGCTGGTCGGGCAACAATTTTCTGGGAATGGCACCTGTGCGATTTGCTCCCGCTTTGCACCAGGCAACGTTGCTGGGGTCAGATGAAGCGCTACGTTCAATCGCCCGACAGTTTGGTGCCTCTACTTTATTAACCCATCAGGAAGCTACTCGTGGTGCTTTTCTGACGCAGGCCCCGGCTTGCCGCATCCTGCAGTTGTTTACCCATGCCGACGCCGACAGTGCTGACCGTGAACCGGTGATCTACTTCGCCGACTCCACCCTACGGTTGTCGGAACTGGGCGACGGTACGCTGCCTCACACCCAGTTGGCGGTGTTGACGGCCTGCAAGACGGGGGTAGGAGTAAATCAACGGGGAGAGGGGGTGTTCAGTCTGGCCCGGGGGCTAGCCTCACTAGGAGTGCCCAGCGTTGTGACAACCCTGTGGGGTGTCGACAGCAAAGCCACTTACGAATTATCCAGATTACTATTCAAGTATTTAGGGGAAGGGCTGCCTAAAGACGTTGCTCTGCAAAAGGCTAAGCAGGATTGGCTAAGAACAGCCAGTCGCTTCGAACAATTGCCGAACCAGTGGGCGGGCCTGATCCTGATTGGCGATACCCGCCCCCTCGAACGGGCCAGTCCGTGGCGCTGGGCGGCCGGACTGATCCTTGTTGCCGGAGGGAGCTGGGTGTCCAGCCTATGGGCCCGGGGCCGACGGCCGCTAGGGTAGTGTCATGCCATCGCCCAGCCTGAACACTTCTTTCAGGCACTGCGCCGTCAGGATGGCGTCTTCGAGGGCATTGTGAAAATCGCCTTCCCGCTCCAGACCAAAATGCCCGGCAATATCGCGCAGACTGAGGCCGCGCGGCACGGGTCGGCCGTTTTTGCGCAGAATCCGGAACACAAAATAGCTCAGCGTGTGCAGATCGACCAGTGTCCGGGAGTAGGGCCACTTCAGTTTTTCGTAGCGGTAGGCTTCTTTCAGAAAATTTATGTCGTTGATAACGCTCTGTCCGCAGATGATCACATTGCGCAGGTAAAACTCATTGTCGGTCGTTTGCTGCGTTTTGCGAATACCTAACTGCTTGATGATCCATTCCTCCAGCTCGGGCAGCACATCATAGATCATTGGCGCGTCCTGAAGATCGGCCAGCGATAGATTATGGATTTTTTCGGAGTGCGACGAAAAGGCATCTTCGTTCTCCGGATAAACGTTGGTAAGGTATTGGCCTTTCTCAATCCAGTTGTCGTCGAACAGTACCGCACCAACCTGAATAATCTCATTGTAGTCCGGTTCCGGACCGGTCATTTCGAGATCAAGTACTAAAAATGGCATATGTAAAATGTTACGTTTTGCTCAGAAAGTAAACGGATTGTTTTTTTGAAAATTTTCTGAAAAATTATCCTAAAAAAATTTCTAAATGACCGCAAAAGTACCTGGACTTACTGGTTTAGCAGGGGGCTTTCCGGGGAAGCTACCGTCAGGTTGTCGGGCTTTGTGGGATCATCCGCAAACGTCTTCGGCGATACACCGGTGAATTTCTTGAACGCCCGGTTAAACGTCGCTTTTGAGTTGAAACCACACTCAAGGGCAATACCCAGCAGACTCAGGTGACTATTCGCCGGCTTGCTGACCTGCTGTTTAAACTCTTCAACGCGGTATTCGTTCACAAAATCATTGAAGTTCCGGCCCGTTCCTGCGTTGATCACCTGCGACAGCACCGACGAATTGGTATGCATCCGGCGGGCGAGATCCGACAGGGATAACTCAGGTTCGAGGTACGGTTTTTCCTGGGCCATCAGTACCAGTAGCTTTTCTTTCCATTCCTGAATGTCGGGATTTGGTTCGATCGTGACCTCGTTATTGGCGGGAACAGGTAATGGATCCGTCGCTGACTGGGCGGCTATTCGGTCAGACGTGTCGTCAGGCCGGATGGGTGGGGTGTCGGAAAAAACAAGTCGCCGGGCGGGCTGGGGCTGGCTGTAGCCCGCAATGCTGACGTAGTAGATCAGGACGGCACCGAACAATTCGTCCCACCAGTCCTGCCAGTACGTTAAGTCCAGCCAGATGTCGAGCAGGGTAACCGTAAAACTGACCACCGAACTGATGGTGAGTGCCAGCAGGAAATTGCGAAACCAGCGGAAACTGATCGTTTCGGTGTCGGAGAACTGCGTTTTGATCCAGGCCCGGTATTCCCGGTACAGCCGTAACGAAAGATACAGGTAACCAATATCCTGACCGGTGGAAAGAACGTAGGTGATGTCTTCGATGTGAAAGGGGTAGTGTACTGTTTCTTTCCACCGTTCGACGAACGCGGGCCCCTGCAGGAAAACAAGGACGTGGTACCCGGCGTCGAGCAGAAACGGAACGGCGTGCCACAGGTCGCGCCGACTGAACCGGAAATCGGCGTTAAACTGGCTTTTCAGGTAGAAATAACACAGCGGAGGAAACAGAAACCCGAGTGTGCGCGGAAAAAACTCCAGTTCGCGCCAGAGGAATTCCAGGCCACCAAAGCCGAGCATGTATTCCCAGATGTTGAAACACATGCCGACCAGCACCCACCCCAGCAGTACGTCGGACAGTCGTTCCTCGCGCCGGCCCCGTACCCAAAGGAGGATGGCATACACCCAGCCCTGCATAAAGCCGAAGAGCAGCGGGGTGGAGTAACTATTGAAATAAAAGTTCATCCAGTGAGTAGGCGGGTTGAGTGCTGTAATATACGGATTTCAGCCTTTTTCAGCTATTGGAATAGGGGCGGCTCGGAAGTAAATCAGTTGGTATACCGCATGTTGAGCATGATGTCGCCCGACAACGTCAGCTTCAGAACGGCCATCTCCTTGCCGGAATTGGTGAAGAGGGCCGCTGAGCCGGGTTTATAGGTCAGCGTCCGCTGCCCGGCGGGCCGAAGCGTATCCAGGGCGATCACTTTCCCGTCGCTTTGACGCTCTGCCAGTTCGACCGGTACATTCCCTACGTTTCGCAGGCTGATGGTAAAGGCACCGTTGTTATTGCCGCCCACAACAAACTGCTTACCCGGGTCGATCAACGTCGTTGAATCGCTCAGCCACATCAGCCAAACGAATGAAATGAATACTGATTTCATGGCCTTCTATTTTTAGAGGTGCTTTAGTTAAAAATATTATACGTGAAACCGGCGTCCGACCGCTTCACAACCAGAAAGGGTTTGCTGGTATCGATCCGGTCGCCGTTCATGACGGTACTCACCTGCTGGTCGTCGGCGAAATACACTTTCGTGCCTACGGGGAATGTTCGCTTCGTAACCGCATAGGGACTCATCGTGAAGATGCTGGTGCCATTGCCTTCCTCACCAGGTTTGTACGTAATGAGCGCTACTTTCCGGAAGCCGATGCTGTTGTTCCGGAACCGGACGGTAATCTCGTCGGCGTTACGTACGAACTTTCGTTTAACGCCGGCGGGTGGCACTGCAACATCGGTGGTGAGGGTTTTGCCGGCGTCGTCGGCCGTAACGGTCAGGATCAGCGGCCCATTGGTTTCGCCGTCATCGCTGAAATAGAGTTTTGAACCGATAGGCCAGTTCTGCGGGGTACGTTCGTTGCGGTTCATGGTGAACCCATAGGCGATACCGGGACCGGCAACCCGAAACATCCGGTGGTAACCCAGCGTATTTTTGAGCACAAACGCTACGCGCTGCGGACTGGTTTGTGCAAACAGGCTGACCGATACGCCGAGAAGCAGGCAGACGGAGAGATACGTTCGTCGTGTCATTGTATTGATTGGGGGTTAGTTAGCACTTTTGACTTTGATCCGATCGGCGTCTTCGCTGCCGGTACGTTCGCGGGCGGCCTTGATTTTCTGGCTGCCAAAGCGGTAGCTGAACTGCACCTTGGCCCGGCGACTTTCCCACTTGCGGTACAGGTCAAATTGCTGCGGTCCGAAGTTGACCGACTGCGCCCAGCGCATGGTGTTGAGCAGGTCTTCGGCGCCGAGCGTGAGCGTGCCCCGTTGATTGAGCACCTTTTTCTGAACGCTCAGATTCAGACTGCCGAGCCCGCGGGTGTAAAAGATGGTCTGCTGCGTAGGTGCGTTGTAAAAACCTGATACCTGAATCGTGATGGTTTTGGGCAGGGTAAACGTGTGCTGCATGTAGGCGTTGAATCCCAGGGCGCTGGCATCCAGCGGCCCCTCGTCCAGCGTAGCCACGTATCGGTTCCAGGTAGCCCCGGCGTACACGTAGCTGTTCCACCACTTGGTCAGGGAAATAGGCGTACTGACCGACAGGCTGATGACGTCGGCCCGCCCTACGTTCTCGACGGTCTGGTACGTGATAATACCCTCCTGATGGGTAATGTCGGTGAAGAAATCCTCGGAGCGGCTGAATCCCAGTTTCAGCGTAGTGGCCCATTTGTACGTATAGCCAAACTCGACGTTGTGGGTGTACTGTGGGCGCAGAAACGGATTGCCGCGCTGGCTGGTATACGGATCGATCTGGTACACAAACGGGTTCATGTCCTGGTAGCTGGGCCGCCCGATCCGCCGGCCGTAGTTCACCTGAAACAGACTGTGCTGCGTGGCCTGGTACTGGACAAAAGCCGTTGGGAACAGGTTCAGGTACGTTGTGTCCGGTCGGGCCGCGTTCGGTCGGGCCGCGTCCGGTCGGTTGATGGTTCGGTCACGCAGGTCTCTGGAGATGCCGGTTACGTCGGAATGCTCGGCCCGGAGTCCCGCCTGAAGCGTCCATTTTTTCAGCTCTTTATTAACCGAAACGTACAGGGCGTTGACGTTCTCGCGGTACTGAAACTGGTTGGTTCGGCTAACGTCGGGCGTCGTCACGTCGGGCGTCGTCAGACCGCCTTCCTGTAGCAGAAAGGCCAGCAGGTTGTTATTGGTGCGGACGTACGTACTCTTGAAGCCAGCTTCCAGTTTAGTCCGGCTTGTCTTCCAGACTTTGGTCAGATCGCCTTTCAGGGTCTGGATGGCAATCGTCGTGGCCGCATCGAAGACGTTGCCGGTTCGGCGAATTAGCTGCTGGTCGGCATTGCGATAGTCGTTGGTGATGCGGCTGGGGTTGTCGTTGGTGAACCGCGTATAATCGGCGTCGAGGGTTAGTTCCAAACCCAGCGTGTCGGCGTAGCGGTAATTCAGGGCCGCGTTGATGCGGCTGTTCTGATTGGGATTGTCGTTGCGGTTTACGAGGCTCGAATCAATACGGCCGGCTGCGTTTTTGATCTGAGTGAGGCTGTACGTAACATACCGATTGTCGGCTCCGTTGCCGGTTACCACGACCCCGACGGTCTGGCGGCTGTCGACAAAATAATCCGCGCCAATTTTATACGCGACGTTGTCCCAGCCATCGGCATCGTAGCCCCGCTGCTCAAAGCGTCGGAATACCTGACTGGCCGCAATGTTTCGGTTGATTGCGATCTGGGTGCGCTGGTAGCCGCCCACCCAACCGACATTGCCGAACAGGTTCAGGTTTTTACTGCGGTAGTTCAGATCCGTAGCCGCATTGCGCCGGCTGTGTGTGCTCTGCGAGTAGCCGCCCGTAACGCTGCCATTCAACCCCAGGGACTTGTCGCGCCTGAACCGGATGTTGATAATACCGGCATTGCCCTGCGCATCGAACCGGGCCGATGGATTGGTAATCAGTTCTACCTTGTCGATGGTCGAAGCAGGTGTCGATTTAAGCAAGTTGGCCAGGTCGGTCGGGGAGAGGTTGGCGGGCTTGCCGTCGATATAAACGTTGACCCCCTGTTTCCCGGCCATCTGAATGTTGTCGTTCGGATCGATCACGACGCCGGGTGCCTGCTGCAAAAGCTCGTAAGCCGTTTTGCCCGCAGCCGTTGCGTCGGCCTGTACATTCAGCACCGTTTTATCGACCTGCTGCTCCACAACCTGCTGGCGCGCTTTCACCACTACGGCGTTCAGGGTTTTGGCCTCCGCAGCGAGCCGGATCGGGGAGAGGGTCAGCGGCTGGTCGGTGGCTACTGCAAACAGCGGACTGGTGGCGTTGGCCCGTCCGACAAATGAAACTTGCGTGAAATAACGGCCGGCCGCTACGTTGCTGAACGAGAAGCGGCCGGCTTCGTCCGTAACGGTGCCCGTGACCAGCGACGAGTCGGCGGCCGCAAGGAGTTTGACCGCTGCGAAAGGGACTGGCTGCGCGTTGGATTCGGTAACGGTGCCCCGGATGCTCTGGGCTGACAGGGAACTGCTCAGCAGGAGCAGACAGACGAGGGTAAATAAACGTGCCATGTTGTGAGCCATTCGTTCGTGATTGATGGCTCAAAAGTGGCGGATCAGCGACCCGGCTTCGACTCAATACGATTTTGAGACGTCGCAGATGATAATTTGAGACGGATTGGCGGCATTGTAATCGAAGCACTAAAGTGTTTAGCGAGATAACGAAACGGTAGGTGGGTATTTTATAACCTTGTAGTGTACCGAATAATTAATTACATATATGGTTATTGTAGACTTGTTAACTGTATGCCATTTTTGCTATATCCTGGCTTATTTTTATAAAACTTCGCGAATGTATGGATAGTCATCCGATGCATTTACCGATGCATAACCCTCTGAACCCGTTTGACGAAGGCGTACCGTCGGCGTTATCGGATCAGGAAATAGAGACATTAAGTACTACCCATAGTTCGAATCTGGCGGTTTTGGCAACTAAAAACTGGACGTTCACGCCGTGGAAGCCCCCCGGTTCGGATTGTCTGCTGCACCGGGGCAACCTGACGTTATTCGAAGACGGACGAGTCCTGTTCTGGGGGGATGTCAGCAGCGAGGACGCGAATGACCAGTGGCGGGATGTGTTTTTCGATTTCAGGTCGGATACCAATGCGTTGCTGGTTCGGATCGGTAGCTTCTCCTACCAGATGGAAGAGCGCCAGTGCCGGACCGAAGCGCCCTGTCGCTGGATGATACAAACGGCCCCGAGCGCTCAGTTGGCCGGTGTATTCGATCAGATCAGACAAGTCGGTATGAAAGCCGGCGGGTTTGTCGGACCGGAAGATTATTTGTAACTCGTAGGCTTACAGGATGAGCGTATGAGCGGTATTGCAGCACTTTGTTGGCTCTTTTCGTTGAGTGGAATTTGCATTGATGATACATCGAAGAAGGCAGCCAAACAACGTATCTTTCAATTTGAGAATGGAACCCGTGTGTACGAGGTTATTTTTCACGATAATCGTAGGCGGCTGGCTACGCTGCGAAGTTTTTCCAGAACCGGCCAGCGGCTGTCCGAAGAACATTATCTCAATTTTACTGCAGGGATCAAACAGGGACAAACCCGGTACTGGTACGAAAATGGGCAGCTGCGCCTGGCGTGTGACTACAAGAAAGCGACGGTCAACGGACCATTGGCCGTATATTATCCGGATGGAACCTTAAAACGCAGGGAGTATTACCGCCAGGGTCAATTAAAAAATGGTCAGTGCTTCGCTCCGGATGGCAGCGTAACACCGTGCTTACCATTGATACGAAAGGCCGAGTTTAACGGAGGAAAAGAAAAGCTGGTTGATTATCTGCGCAAACAGCTCCTTCATCTGAATGTCGATCTTGCCAATTCGCCCGCCTTCATTTCACTGCTGGCGACCGTCGAGGAAGATGGCACGGTGTCGAAACTTACGCCA
The DNA here is from genome assembly GCF_003583365.1 of Fibrisoma montanum. Classification (GTDB taxonomy): domain Bacteria; phylum Bacteroidota; class Bacteroidia; order Cytophagales; family Spirosomataceae; genus Fibrisoma; species Fibrisoma montanum. The sequence goes on along the minus strand of NZ_QXED01000017.1, from coordinate 2,721 downwards.
ACACTGGAAGCTGCCTTCCGTCCAAAGCCCGAACAGGAACTAATTCAGCGGTTTGTCGACGCACTGAACTACATGCCTACCTGGCAGCCGGCCGTGCTGGATGATATGCCGATTGCAGCCACCATGCTAATCAGTGTACTTCTTCGGGATAATAAGGTGCATCGGGTTGAGTATGAAATTAACTCGTTTCAGAAAAATATCCCCTGATTCGCAACTAGCCATAGCGAACCACGGGCTGCCGGAACAGCCACCTGGCCTGAGCGTTCTGTCCGAACGTTACGCGCAGGAGTGAACTTCAGCTTTGTATGCCCAACCGGCAAAAAGCACGTTGTCCGATTCAGGCCGGCAACCAACCCGCAGCGATTTCGGGCGTCATGGACCAGAAAAACGTGCCGTCCTGTTCGTAAGCAGCCAGAAAGATCAAAGCCGTAGCCGCTGCCGGGACTATCACTTTCTGGTTAAACGAACGGATTGCCGGGTTGATAGCCGCTTATGGCTCGCTGATAGAGGTTAATACGTATCCAGTTCCTGAATCCGTTTCAGGTGGCGGCCTCCTTCAAACGGCGTATCGAGCCAGATCCGGACGAGTTTGAGCGCCGTTTCTTCGTCCATCATCCGCTCGCCGATCGAGATTACGTTGGCGTCGTTGTGCTGGCGACCCAGCCGGGCTGATTCTTCGTTCCAGCAGAGAGCCGCCCGTACGCCTTTTACCCGGTTGGACGCTATCGCTTCGCCATTACCGGAGCCGCCCAGAACGACCCCCCGCTCAACTTCACCCCGCGCTACGGCTTCCGCTACCGGCCGGATAAACAGGGGATAATCAACGGGTTCGTCCGAATAGGTGCCCATGTCGGTAACCTCGTGGCCAAGGTCGATGAGGAATTGTTTGATACGTTCTTTGTACCGAAAGCCGGCGTGGTCGGAGCCAATAGCGATTTTCATGAGACGATTACAGGCAAAAATTACAGGCCAAAAGTAACGGAAAGTCGGGCAACACGAAACCATAACATAGCCAAATTTGTACCGCATAGCAGGCGGGAGTATCTTGCACCGCCCTGTCACCGTAGCTGGTGACCGTACCTGAACGGCAACTGCCAACGTTTCGCTCCATGACGTCTACCAACCAACGGCCAGCGGCCACTGTCCTGTTCATTTTTGGGGGAAGCGGAGATCTGAACCTCCGCAAACTGACCCCCGCGCTGTACAACCTGTTCATTGACAAGTATTTACCTGAGCGTTTTGCCGTGGCCGGTATTGGCCGTAGCCAGTATACCGACGAGTCGTTTCGGGAGCGGCTGCTGGAGGGCGTACAGGAATTTTCGCGTCGTAAAAATGGTCCCGAGGACTACTGGACCGAGTTTGCGCCCTGCATCACCTACCTCCAGATGGATGGGAGTGACGAAGCCGCTTACGTAAAAATCAAGGATCTGGTCGACCAGAAAACCAGCGAATGGGGCAGCCAGCCGAACATCGTGTTCTACCTGGCTGTAGCGCCACAGCTCGTGCCCGGTATCGCTACCAACCTGGGTAAGCTGGATCTGTGCCACGACAAGAGTCACGTCCGGATTGTGGTCGAAAAGCCGTTTGGGCACGACCTCAAGAGTGCGCACGAACTCAATGAACTGCTGGGCGGTCTGTTTGCCGAAGAGCAGATTTATCGGATCGACCACTACCTCGGTAAAGAAACCGTGCAGAACCTGCTGGCGCTGCGGTTTGCCAATGCCCTGTTTGAGCCGATCTGGAACCGGCAGTACGTTGAACACGTGCAGATTACGGCCGCCGAAACGGTCGGGCTGGAAGGCCGGGGCGGGTATTATGAACAGTCGGGGGCGCTGCGGGATATGATCCAGAACCACCTGCTCCAGATGCTCTGCATGGTCGCTACCGAAGCGCCGGTGTCCTTCGATGCCAACGAGGTGCGGAACAAAAACGTGGATGTGCTGAACGCCATTCGGCGGATTACTCCCGATCAGGTGAAAGACGTAACGGTTCGGGCGCAGTATGGCTCCGGTGAGGTGAAAGGCAAGCAGGCTGTCGGTTACCGGCAGGAGGAAGGGGTAAAGCCTGACTCGCGGACGGAAACATTTGCGGCCGTGAAGCTGTACGTCGACAACTGGCGGTGGGAAAACGTACCGTTCTACCTGCGCACCGGAAAATTCCTGCCCGAGAAGACGACCGTTATCACGATTCAGTTCCGGCCGGCTCCGCACTACATGTTCCCGGCCGAAACGAAACAGGCGTTCCAGCCTAACCGGCTGATGATCAGTATTCAGCCGGATATGGACATTCGGCTGCGGTTCCAGGCAAAACGTCCGGGGCAGACCCTCCACATCGATCCGGTCGAGATGGTGTTCAGCTACCAGACTGCCTTTAAAGGCCAGCAGCCCGAAGCGTATGAAACCCTGCTGCTCGACGTAATGGCCGGCGATGCGACGCTGTTCATGCGGGCCGATCAGGTCGATGCGGCCTGGGAGGTTGTTCAGCCGATTCTGGATGCCTGGGAAGCCGATTCGTCGTCGGAACTGCCGACCTACGCGCCTGCCACCTGGGGACCGGACGACGCTACGGCCCTGATTGAAAAAGACGGATTTACCTGGGTGAATGATTGATTGGCGTGGGGTAAGGGCAGGGGACTAAGGGCCGGGGGCATGGGGTAAGATCGTAATCCACCCAACCCCTAACCCCACGCCCCAGCCCCATGCCCTTACCCCCACGCCCCCA
>NZ_QXED01000016.1 GCF_003583365.1 Fibrisoma montanum | reverse complement strand
GCCCTTCGCCCCCCGCTACCTCAGCCCCGCACCCCCTGCCCTTCGCCCCCTGCCCCACGCCCATTACCCCCCGCGAGGAAATCGTTCCGGTTACGGAGCTGCGCAAAGGCGACCGGATTCGGATTCGGCACGGCGAACTGATTCCGGCCGATGGTATCCTGTATACAGGTACGGGCTCGATTGACTACAGTTTCGTGACGGGCGAATCGACGCCGGAACATAAAGAGCCCGGTACGTTGCTGTACGCCGGGGGCAAACAGGTCGGCGAGGCCATTGAGCTGGAAGTGGTGCGGGACGTATCGCAGAGCTACCTGACCCAGCTCTGGAACAACGACGTGTTTCGGAAGGAAGCGCCCAGCCGTATGCAAACCTTTGCCGATGCCGTGGGAAAGTACTTTACCCGTACGGTACTTATCCTGGCCGTTCTGGTTGGGGCGTACTGGTACGTAGTCGATCCGGAAAAAGCCCTGAATGCCAGCACCGCCGTGCTGATTGTTGCCTGCCCGTGTGTACTGTCGCTGTCGTATCCGTTCGCGCTCGGAACCGGCATGCGGCTGTTGGGTAAGCTGCGGTTCTACCTGAAAAATGCGGACGTAATCGAGCAGATGGCTGCCTGCGATACCCTTGTTTTTGACAAAACCGGCACCCTGACGGCTACGGCGCGTACGGAACCGACGGAATCCTTCTCGTTCGGTCTGGATTCGTTCGAACGGTCGCTGATTGCATCGGTCGCGCAACAGTCGGCCCACCCCCTCAGCCGTCGGCTGGTGGCGTATCTGGCGGAGGCTGCCCCCAGGCCCGTCAGCCGGTTTGTGGAAACGCCGGGGCAGGGCATTGACGCGTACGTCAGTGGTATCCGGGTCAGGCTGGGCGCGCGCTCGTTTGTCGATCCGGCCGGCAGCCTGTCAGACCAGACCTCGGCGGGAGCGGCCGTGTACATCAGCATCGACGGAATTCCGATGGGCTCTTTCCACTTCCCGAACCAGTACCGGCCGGGGGTAGCCTCGCTGCTGAACGAACTCAGGCAGACGTACGAGCTGTACCTGCTCTCGGGCGATACCGATACGGCGCGGGCGGAATTAACCGAGTGGTTCGCGACCGACGATCACCTGGTCTTTCAGTGTCGGCCGCCGGAAAAGCTGGCTTTCATTCAGCAACTTCAGGCGAAAGGCCGTCGGGTCGTTATGATCGGCGACGGTCTCAACGACGCAGGGGCGCTGAAACAGGCGGATGTCGGCATTGCCGTGTCGGAGGATACGGTTCAGTTTACGCCGTCGAGCGATGCCATTCTGGACGCGTCGTCGCTCACCCGGTTGCCCGGTTTTTTGCGCTACAGCCGATTTGCCATGCGACTGATTCGGTTCAGCTTCTGCATTTCGTTGCTGTACAACGGGGTCGGTTTGTGGTTCGCCGTGGCGGGTAATCTGTCGCCGGTAGTAGCCGCCATTCTGATGCCGCTCAGTTCCGCCACCATGCTCCTGATCGCTACCATCGGCATGCGGGGCTGGGCTGGTCGGCTGCTGGCTGATCAAGGCGATACGCGTCAATAGCAGAAACGTTGTTTTCGCGGACTGGCCTGAATCAGCGCCGGGGCTGATAAAGATCATGGAGCCGGGATGGCTGCCGGGGCAATTTTGCACCGCCACGTTTCGGTTTCACTATGCTTATCATCCTTACGTTTTTTGCCTGCCACTGGTATCTGTCCATTTTCACCCAGACCTTTTTTCTCCACCGCTATGCCGCCCACGGGATGTTTACCATGAGTCCCGGCTGGGAGAAGTTCTTTTACGTACTGACGTTCATCGGGCAGGGATCGTCGTTTCTGAGCCCGCGGGCCTACGGCATTATGCACCGGCTGCACCACGCCCATGCCGACACGGAAAACGACCCGCACTCACCGTCGTACTCAACGGGGCTGTTTGATATGATGTGGAAGACGCGCCTGGTCTACAACGACATCCTGAATAACCGCGACACGGTCGCCCTCAAGTTCAAGAAAGGGGTGCCGTACTGGGCATTTATGGAGTGGCTCGGCGACCGCTGGCCGGTACGTATTGCCTGGGGTACGGCCTATACGCTGGTGTACATCGCCTATGCGCCGTCGCTGTGGTGGTTTGCCTTGCTGCCGGTGCATTACCTGATGGGACCCATTCACGGCGCCATCATCAACTGGTACGCGCACCGCTATGGCTACGTCAACTTCGCCGTCGACGATACGGCCCGGAATCTGCTGCCGTTCGATTTTCTGATGATGGGCGAGTCGTACCACAACAACCACCATAAGTTTGGCGGCCGGGCCAACTTCGGCGGTTTTCGCTGGCACGAGTTTGACCCGACCTACCCCCTTATCCGCCTGCTGAACCGACTGGGAATTATCCGGCTGAAAACCAACAACGACCTGAAGTACATGTAGAAAGTCAGAAAACCCGCCCGGGGGACGTACTCGTCAAGACCGTCAACTAACTGATGGTTTGAACCGGCAAACGGTGTACAGTCGAATGCATGCACGAGGTTATCGCGTACGGTGATCGTAACCCGCCGAACCGCTCCGGGTTGCAGACCTTTAAGTGCGTTCCGCACCACCGGCGACCGGCTGATGTACTCCGGGTTCAGCTGTAGCGTATCGCCCTTCCCGAACCAGTACTGCGTCAGGATGGCAGACCCTTCCGGAGCCATGAACCTGCCGCCGGTAATGAAAGCAATAACGAGGGTTTGTTTCGGGAAGAGAATTGCTGCGAACAGCAGGGCGATGCCCGCGAAGAGAACCCATTTCATACAGCGACTGAGAAATTGCGGCAGGCGCAGGGGCCGCTGTGGGCGGTTGTCAATCCTCGGCGGTCGTGGTGTGGCAGTTGCCGTAGATCGTCTCCAGCGTTTGCCGCAGTTGCTCAATGGCCGGTTCTGAAAGCCCCTGCAGAGCCACGCTACGGTTCCGGGCAATAATGGGCGCAACGGCCTGCAGAAGCGCCTGCCCCTGGGGCGTAATGGCCCGGTCTACGCGCCGACGGTCCTGCTGGCTGGCGCTCTGCACGAGCAGCTCTTTTTTAACCAGCAGGTCGATGATGCGGGCCACCGACGCCTGATCCTTAAACACCCGCTCGGCAATCTCCGTCTGCCCCAGCTCGGGCGATTCCTGAATGACACTTAACACCAACCACTGGTCGACAGTGATTGGGATGCCTGCCCGATCAATGTTGCTCTGGGCGTATTGCCGGTAGCGTTTGATTGTTTTGTCGAGCACGTAAAAAATGACGTCATTCAGCATAGAACCGCTACGGAAGGGATTTTGGCTGCAAGTATATCCAAACTCGCCGTAAATCGACCGTTCATCCGCAAAATAGTTCATTCGTCCTGCTTTTCGCACAATTCAGTTCAAATCCGTCTCTTTATCTAAATGATATATCATAGATTTGTCTGGTCGTCTAATTACGCATGTATGAAAACAGCGCTTTACCCAAAATACGTATCAATGCTACTGATGCTGCTTACCATAGCCGTGTACAGTGGTAAGAGTCAGGCTCAATCAACGGGTCAGTTGAAGGGAACTGTTCGGACCGAGTCTGGCTTGCCGGTCGAATTTGCCACCGTCACGCTCCACCGCGCCGGCGATTCGGTGGTGGTCAAGGCGGAGTTTACCGATGCCGACGGGGCTTACCTGTTCGGCCTGTCGGCGCCGGGGCGGTACTACGTAGCCGCTTCGCAGGTGGGCTTTACGAAAGCGAAAACCACCGTAGTCGACGTAGCCACAGACAGCCAGACCCTGCCGGCGCTGGTCCTTCGGGCCAGCCAGAGCACGACCCTGAACGAAGTAAAGGTGGTGGCTCAGAAACCGCTCTATGAACGGCAGGCCGACCGCACCGTCGTGAACGTAGAGGGTAGCTCACTGGCGGCCGGCAATACGTCGCTGGATGTGCTGGCCCGGGCACCGGGGGTGACTGTTGACAACAACGACAACCTGGCCCTGCGCGGGCGGCAGAACGTCCTGGTCCTCATCGACGGCAAACGCCAGCCCATGACCGGCTCCGAACTGGCCGACTACCTGCGGGCCTTACCCGCCGATCAGTTGAAAAGCATTGAACTGATTACAAACCCGCCGGCCAAGTACGACGCCCAGGGCACCGCGGGGATCATTGCCATCAACCTCCGCAAAGACCAGCGGCTGGGGACCAACGGAACTGTACAGGGCAGCTACGGCCGGAGCCAGTACGATAAATACACGGCGGGCCTTACACTCAACAATCGGAAGAAAGGGCTGAATCTGTTCGGCTCGTACAATTACGCCAACCGCGATGGACTGGCCATGCTCGATATTCACCGCGATTTTTATAGTGTTGGGCCGAACCGGCAGCAGACGCTGACCGGCAGCAGCGACCAGATTAACCGGAGCCGGATGTATTTCCTGTCGCACTCCGCCCGGGCGGGGCTGGATTATACCCTCTCCAAGCGGACGGTGCTGGGCCTGGTCGGCAGCTACCAGCAGAGCCGATCGCCCGGTCAGATTGCGCAGAACCAGACGACCCTGTACGACGCAGCCGGTCGGCCGACGGATGTTTACAACGCCCGCAACACGCGCAACTTCCTGTCGCCGAACGGATCGATTAATTTTAACGTTAAACACAACTTCGCCGACTCTACCAATAGCCCCGAGCTGACGGCCGATGTCGACTACGCCCGCTACCGCACGGACCGCCTGCAGGAGCTGGTTACAAACTATGCGTTGTCTGACCGGATCAACACGCTCCTCGTTGGCGACCAGCAGGGCGATCTGACCATCATGTCGGCCAAGGCTGATTTCACCCGCCCGCTCGCCAGACGCAGCCGGTTGGAGGCTGGCGTGAAAGCCAGCCGGGTGTCGTCGGACAACGACGTCGTGTTTCGCCTGACCGAAGGAGCGCTGACGATCGTCGACCTGAGCCGTACCAACCGCTTCCGCTACGACGAGACTATCCTGGCGGCTTACGGGAACTGGAGCCGGACCCTCGCCAAAACCACGCTTCAGTTTGGCGTACGGGCCGAGCAAACACTGGCGGAGGGGCGGCAGGCGGTAGGTGACAGCAGCTTTACGCGCCGGTATGCGCAGTTATTTCCCAGCGCGGCCATTAAACGAACGCTGAGCAAAAATCATGAACTGAACCTGACGTTGAGCCGCCGGATTAACCGCCCGTCGTACGGACAGCTGAATCCGTTCCGGATTATTATCGACCCCACTACAGCCGGCTCGGGTAATCCCAACCTGCGGCCCGAAACCAGCTACAACCTCGAATTGACGCATACGTTTAAAGGGACGTTCAGTACCGGGCTGAGCTACAGCCGCACGAACTTGCCCATCATAGGCGTAGTGCAGCCCGAAACGGATTCAACCGTATTGTCCACGGCCGTAAACCTGAACCGGCAGGATTATTTTGCCCTGACCATCACGGCCCCGGTGCAGCCGGCCAAATGGTGGCAGATGTACAACAACGCCGTGTTCTACTACAGCCATTTTGTGGGTAATCTGGCCGGTACGGCGCTGAATAAAGGGCGTCCGGCGTTTAATCTGAGCAGCAACCATACGTTCACGCTCAGTAAAGGCTGGTCGGCCGAGCTGAACGGCAGCTTCCAGTCGGGGGAGCAGTACGGTTTCCTGCGCGTACGGCCCAACGGTCAGGTGACGGCCGGATTTCAGAAAGCCCTCTGGGAGCGAAAGGGAACACTGCGCCTGAACGTAGCGGATATCTTCTTCACGCAGAAAGTACGGGCGGTGTCGGCCTACGACAACTACATCGAGCGGTTCTATCAACGCCGGGATTCCCGCACGGCTACCCTGTCGTTCTCCTACCGGTTTGGCAACGACAAAGTGACTCCGACTCGCCGACGTACCACCGGAGCCGAGGACGAAAAACGCCGGGCCGGGGGCGCGTAACGGGTTGACGTAACGTAGTCTACAGAGTATACAAACGCGTCTGCGCCTGGAGGTAGTTAACCGACTCCGGGCCAGACGCGTTTTTGTGTTGAGCAGGGATCTGGCTATGGATTAAAGCGTCCAGATACGGTGTTGCAGGGCCAGCCGATTCCTGTTTTTGCCACCGGTGTCATTGCCGGGACTAATTTATTGGCTGCGCTACAACCAGTCCTTTACCTTGTGAGTACAAGTTCAGTTCCTGCTGCCACTTTGCATCCTGCTCGTGTCGATGGTCTGATCGGTGGCTGGACTGAGCCTGCATCAGTATGGTGGGGATTAAGGCAAAAGGGATACTCTATTAGTTTAATCGATTATTAATGGGCTAATCGCACCATTGCATCTGCTTTATGAGTTACTTTGGTACAAGCTTTTGTCTCGTATTAAACGTATGCGTAACTCCCCTTATCCAGCTTTGATTCCGGCTCCGCGCCCGTTGATTTACTTTGTCGACGACGACCCGATAGACCGGCAGTTATATTACAAGGCCTTTCAGCGTACTTTTCACAACCATGACGTCGAACTTTTTTCGAGTGGGTTTGAGATGATGGCCGCTACCAGTCAGGCCGACCGTTTGCCCATGTTGATCTTTCTGGACGTGAAAATGCCCTTGATGGACGGGTTTGAAACCTTACTGAGTCTGAAAGCTGATCGGCGATGGTCAGCGGTCCCCGTCATCATGCTGACGGTCAGCCGGGAGCCTCAGGAATTGAAGTTATGCTACCAGTTGGGAGCGCAGTCCTGGATTGCCAAACCCGAGTCGCAGGAAGCGATGGATCAATTGATGGGCGTGGTGCAGACGTACTGGAATACAGCCGCCCGGACGCCCTATATGGCCTGATTTGGGGCTATATGTTGACCTATAGACGGTTAGCTAATCTGCCAGGACAAGCCGGAAGCAAGCGATACACGACTAACCCGGTCAGTTTGAACAGGCGGTGAGCGAACCGCAGCAACAACTCAGACAACACAGGGTTTACTCACGTAGATTTTATTGTTTACTTAAGTAAGAAAATAGGAAAAAGAGATTAGTTTTGTTCACCTAGTCCTATGCCAATGGCTTACAACAATCTAATATTTACGGCGGATGACGACGAAGATGATCGGCTGTTATTGCAACAGGCGTTTCAGCAGCAGTCGCCGGGTTGCCAGTTAGTTTTCTTCGCCGACGGCGACGAACTGTTGTCAGCGCTTACCAACACCCCCCCTCATGAACTGCCCCGGCTGATTATTCTCGATCTGAATATGCCCCGGATGAGTGGCTTTGAAGTCCTGAAGCGGCTGAAAGCGCATCCGCGTCTCCGAGTTATACCGGTGGTGATCATGACCACATCGAGCCGGCCCGAAGATATATCCCTGAGCTACCAGTCAGGCTCCAGTTCGTTCGTTACCAAGCCGGCCAGCTATGACCGCTTGCTTGAACTGGTGCAGATTACCCGTCAATACTGGTTTGAAACCGTTACCGTCTATTCCGAGTTCTAACCTCTTCCACAAGCAGGTTAGTTTCTTCGGAATGACTCCAGTTTTTTCGTCACCAACACTACCGCTGGCGGATGTATTTAATGCGTCCCCCAACGGTGTTATTTTACTCCAGCCCATCTGGCATGTCGATGGAACGGTGGTTGATTTTGCCTTTACGTTTATCAACGACCGTGCTTTTTCGAAATCTGGTCTGCTCAAAGGCTGGCAGGCCGGCACGACGCTTCTCGACTGGTACGCCGGGAAAGGCCGTGTCGGTCTTTTCGATCAGTACGTGGCGGTGTTTCAAACCGGCCAGTCTATCCACTTCTCCGATTACCAACCCGACGAAGACGAATGGTACGAGCTGACGGCCGCCCGGGTGGGGGATCAGCTCATGATTACGTTCCATGACGTGACGCAGGCGAACCGGGCATTACGGCTGATGCAGCACCAGCGCGACCTGCTGCAGACGATGCTGGATACGTCGCCGGCGGGGATTGTTCTGTACGAAGCCATACGTAATGACGAGGGACAGATTGTTGATTTTCGGTACGTACTGACTAACCCCACCAACGCCCGGGTAACCAACCAAAGCGTTGCCGAAATGACCGGTCAGCTCTTATCGGTAGTTTCTCCAACTGCCTTTTATGGCGATTTTTTGCAGGTGCTGGTAAGCGTTACGGAGACGGGCGTTCCCCGGCAGTTTACGTTTCCCTTCGAGGGCGAGGGCATTCGGGGCTGGTTTGAATCGACCTTTGTTCGCCAGGCCGATGGGGTGCTGTTTACGTTTCTGGACATAACGGCCCTGAAAGATTCCGAGCAGCAGCAGGAACTGCAGGCCCGCTTGCTTCAGACGGTGGTGGACGTATCGCAGACGGGGATCTCGCTGTACCGCGCTGTTCGGGAGTCGCTGCCCGGCGAGGAGGTCGGCTCAATTCAGGATTTTCAGGTGGTATTGAGCAACCAGCAAGCCCAGCAAAACTGGGGACTGCCGGCTGAGCAGTCTGGTAACCTGACTGCCCTGGGCACACAGCCTGACGAACCGGACCCATCGTCGGTGCTGGATCGCTTTGTTCGGGTGGTTGAAACCGGTCGGCCTGAGACCTGGGAGACCCGGTCGCCGGTAGACGGACGCTGGCACAAGGTGCTGGTGGCCAAAGCCGACGACGGTGTGGTGGTCGCGTCGGTCGATATTACGGAAAGCCACCTGTATCAGCAGCGCCTTGAAGATGCCAACGCAGCCCTGAATCGACTGAACGAAAAATTACAGCGGTTTTCGGCCGTGGCCAGTCATGATTTGCAGGAGCCGCTGCGGAAAGTCAAGTTTTACGGCGACATGCTGCTGCATGAGTACGCCCCGACTTTGACGGAGGAAGGGGTCATCTTACTGAAAACGATGCGCGAAGCCGCTGAACGCATGCAGCGGCTGATCGATAATCTGCTGTTTTACGCCCGGCTGGACGCGGGTCTGGCCGATGCAAAGCCGGTTGACTTACAAGAACTGGTAGGTCAGGTAATCGGGGATCTGTCGCTGAATGTACAGGGGGCTGCGATTGATGTTGGGCCATTGCCGACCGTTATGGGCGACCGGATCCAACTGGGACAGTTGTTTCAGAACCTGGTCAACAACGCACTGAAATACCGCCGGCCGGATGTGTCACTGCGTCTGCAGGTTCGCGCCGATCGGGTTACGGCCGATGAACTGCCGCAGTTACTACCGCAACCCACCGAACCGGTTTCGGACGGATTCTGGCGGATTGTCATGACCGATAATGGTATCGGGTTTGAGCCCCGGCACGCGGAGCGTATTTTTCAGTCGTTTGAGCGGTTGCCGGGCCGAACGGTTGGAACGGGACTAGGCCTGGCCATCTGTAAGCAGGTGGCGGAGAATCATGGCGGGTTTCTGACAGCCACGGGAGAGCCAAATCAAGGAGCTACGTTTACGCTGTATCTGCCCAAAGCAACAGGGGAGGGCTAACCGTAGATAATCAGGCATCTGCCTGGGGGAGTCGGGCAACGCTGAACCAGTATTGACGGATGATCATCACGATGTCAACCAGTTCAGTGTATTTATTGGGTTTATTGATAACGGTCTGGGCGCCCAGCTGATACGCCAGTTTTATCTGTTCCGGGTCATCACTGCCGGTGAGAATGATAACGGGAATATCGGCCCATTGCCGGTTCATTTTCAGATTAGTGAGCACTTCAAGGCCATGAGCGATTGGCATATTCATGTCCAGAAAGATCAGGTTTGGCTTGGCGCCAGGTTCAGCCATGATTTCGAGCATGACCAGTCCGTTCTGGAATATGCGCACCTTGCAGTAGGGGATGGCCTCATGAATGGCAGTTTGAACCAGCAGCGCATCGTCCTCATCATCATCGACCAAATACACTAATCTGTCGGTGGTTTGACTGCGCGTAGACGTTGAGAGCATAAGGACAATTGTGAACGGGAATGAAAAGTCAAAACTAAGCAAATTTACCTTAACTGGTCGGTAAGGCTATTAAATTATCGCTGAGGTTTCATCGTAGCCGGCCGGGAAATACCCCTGCTTAGCTGTCAGTGCCTAACGTGGGTATGTACGTAGGGGGCGGCATGGCTCAGCGGCCGGCTCACATATCGTTCAGCATACCGATTGCCAGGGCGTTGACCGTTTCCCGCGAGAAAGGCAGCCAATCGGCGGTCATATCATCAAAGACCTCGGTTGCCGCTTCGCAGGGGAATAGTTTGTAGTCAAATTTGGCGTAGTAACTGACCACGTAGCCGGGATAGTAATAGAGCATCTGCTGCTGCCGGGCGTAGTCAATTTTTTGCAGCATCAGGTACTTACCCAGGCTATGCTTCCGGTAAGCCGGATCGTAGAAGTTCATGATGCCCGCAATGGATTTTTCGCCTTTGTCGAAGATCCCAACGGCAATGAGCCGGTTCTCGTCCCGCACTTCTACCGCATACGTATCGAAGATGTTGGTATCCGAACCGTTCATGAGCCAGAACTCCACGGATTCGGGCGCGTCGAAATCAACGGCGATTTTGTAGCGGGCGTACAGTGCTTCGGCTTCGTCGGTCAGAATGAAGGGCTTGATGGTGACCTGAAACCGGGCGTTGCTACGGAGCAGGCTGCGTTGTTTGGCTTTGTAGTCAACGTTGGGAAGGACAATGCGTAGCCAGTGAATGGGGCAGATCATATCGTCGATCATCAGGTAGCGGCAGGTGAATACGTCCTGATGCATTCGAAAATAGCCCAGGTCGAGCCACATATCCAGCTTATCTCCTTTCATTGGCGGGGGTATTTAACAATACGTAAGAAAAAAGCAATTTAACACGAAATGCGGTGTTTTTGACCGCAAAGGCGCAACGAGTTTACACCAGGAAACTAAACAGCTGCGCGGGCTTGGCCATCGGTCGCTGTCCGTACACAAAAGACGGCAACGTGTAGAGCAGCGCCCAAAATGTAGTCTTCCCGCCACATGTACCCTTGTTTGTTAAGCGACTTTGCGGTTAAATATCAGTCGCTGTTCAGGTACAGCAGCTTCTGATTCCACACCATGGCAATCTGGGTCGCGCGTTGCCGGACCAGCTCGGCGGTTTCGCCGGTGAAATGCTCGGCCAGGGTTGCCGAAAACAACTGGAGCCACCGCTCGAAGTGTTCGGTATGCAGGGTGTGTTTCTGATTGATCAGCAGATGTGGCCGGAACGGGTGCCCGTTGTAGGCGTTGTTGCCGAGGATGATGTTCTCCCAGAACGCGTACATCTTGGGTAGATGACTCGCCCAGTCGACCTCCGCTACGTCCGTAAATACGGGCCCAATCAGCGGATCGACCCGAACTTTATCGTAAAATGAATTGACCAGCAGCCGTATAGCCTCCGGCGAATCCAGGGTTTGTTTGTGCATGGCTTACGCAATTTGACCGGGCCGCGCCACACCAGCCGGTGTGGGTGGCCTTCTGCCGGTTTAACACCGTTGGACGGCCATAAGATTCAGCAAGGGGCTAGACGTACGTAAACGGATTGCCGGAGGGTACATAAGAAACCCTGATACCGGGTACCTGGGGTTGTAGCCACGTAACGAGCCATTCCATGCCCGCGGCTTCGCTCATGATATGACCCAGTACTACTAACGACAACTTCTGCCCTTGCCGACGCGCGTCTCGAACGTATTCGGGCGTTTCCCACTCGCTGGACTCTCCACACAGGACAACGTCCGGGTTGGCGTCTGCAATGGCCCGGATCTGGTTACGGCCACCCGATGCCCCCGGCAATAGCAACACCCGCCGACAAGCCTGATTCGTATCCCCGATGACGCGAACCAGTTTGATGTCCAGCTTCTGTTTGACATGACCGATGAGTTGCTGGAGCGGTGTCGATGGCATCGTGAGCAGCAGCGGGTTGCCGGCGTCTGAGTAGCTCTCCCACTGCAACCTCGACAGCATGCCTTTGGCAATGCCATCCGGCCGGTGCGAATGCCAGTAGTCGTGGAACCGCCAGACGGCAATACCATGCTTGTTCAGCAGGTCCTGCTTGTAGCGCAGGACCTCATTGCCTTTCAGCCAGTCGGTCTCGTCGAGGTGGTTATAGAACGTAGGTTCGTGGGCAATGATGAAGTTAGCCCCGGCCGCAGCGGTTTTTTCAATAACCTCCGCCGTAGCAAACATCGTGGACACAATGCCGGTGACGCGCTGCGACTCACTCCCCGATTTCAACGTATCGACGGTTTTCGGAAAGGGCGCACCCGAAATCGATTTCAGAATCAGCGCCATCACCTGCCCAACCGTGAGCGGTGCGTGGCTGGTGGCCGGCACCTGCGCCTGGCTGAGCAGCGGGGTATTCATGAGCACAGACGTGCCCAGCACCTGGGTCAGGCTGGTTATAAACCGGCGTCTATTCAATGCGTTATTCATGGCGGAGTGGTTGACCGTTCTATCGGGTAAAGGAGCCGGCTGGCCGGGCTTACCGTTCGGCAAACGGTAAAATCAGCCGCCTAACCCCTGAAGGCGTTCATGTACTCGTCTGCCTTGAAGCCCAGGGCGACAATCTGCCCGTTGGTTTCGATCAGCGGCCGACGAATTACGGACGGCCTGTCGAGCATGAGGGCGATGGCCCCTTCGGTGTCGGTTGGCTTTTCGGCATCGGGCAGTTTTTTCCAGGTGGTTCCCGCCCGGTTCACCAGCTCTTCCCAGGGTTTCTGCGCCAGCCAGCGTTCCAGCAGCGGCCGATCAACACCCTGTTTTTTGTAGTCATGAAATTGGTACTCGATACCCCGCTCAGCCAGCCACGTACGGGCTTTCTTCACGGTATCACAATTCGGAATGGCGTATAAGGTATACATTCGATGCAGGCAGGCCGGACCAGACGTAACGGCCGGTTGTTTTAAAAGTCGCCAAGGTAATTGTCGGCCGTGGAAATAAGAAATGTCGGCGGTGATGTTGTGGACTGGTTTTGCGATTTTGCTGATCTCACCTCAGTTCATCCGACGCTGTTCATCGTCCGACACGGTTCGGCGGTTGCCCGCGCCTTTTAGGTCGCGGTTTCCGAAGTTGTAGATGAACGTCAGCCGGGCGACGCGGGTTTCGCTGTACGTAGCAAAGCGGAAGTCCATGTTCTGAAACTGTACTTTTCCGTAAAACCGCTGCGTCTGCAACAGGTCGTTCCAATTGAAACGCAGCGTGGCCCGCTTCTGCCAGAGGTTCTTCTGTAAACCAACGCTCAACTGCCCAAACGCCCGCATCTGGTTCTGGCTGTAGACGTAGGGTGAGTTATACGTTGCGTTGAGTTCGGCACTAAGCCCAGACCCGAACACAAACGTATGGTTGCTCGTCAGGTTCGCCGACAATCGGCTGTAGTTCAATGGGGTACCGGCGACCTGAGCGCGGTAGGCGTTGTGAAAGACACTGGCCGAGCTGCGCGACGACCACCAGCGCGTAAACCGCAGAGGAGCGCTCAGGTTGATACTGATGTTGGTTTGCTTCGACAGGTTGATGAACGTAATCCGCGTCACGCCCGTCTGGTCGTTTTGCTCGTTGATGTCGACGATTACGTCGTGCGTCCGGTTGTAGCCGAAGCTAACGGTCGTTTCCTGTTTGTAGCTGTAGGCTAGCTGAAACGCATCGGTGTACTGCGGTTTCAGGTAGGGGTTGCCCTGCTGGTACGCATACGGGTCGAACACCCGGATGAACGGATTCAGGTACTGGTAGTTCGGCCGGTCGATCCGGCGGCTGAATGCGTACTGAAATTCGTGCTGATCACCCACCGTTCGGGTCAGAAACACGCTGGGAAACAGGTTGAGGTACGTGCGCTCCACGGTGCTGTTCGTCGTAAGCGATCGCGCTTCCGTACGGGTTTGTTCCGCCCGCAGGCCTACCTGTAGGGTCCAGCCGGGCCAGGTTCGCCGTCCGGTGACGTAGCCCGCGTGAATCCATTCGCGGTATTCGAACTGATTGGTCCGGCTGCTGTCTACTTGCCAGGGCACGGTTTGGCCGCGCTCGGCCAGTTTGGTTTCGACCAGCAGATCGTTGCTGAGCGTTACGTAGCTGCTTTTCCAGCCCGTTTCCAGGGTCGTCCGCTTGTCGAGGGGGTGGGTGTAATCCGCCTTGGCGGCCCGGATAAGCGCCGTCGAGCTTGTGTTCAGGCGCTGCAACGACCGCGGACCCGTTTCGATCTGTTGGGGCGTCAGGTAGCGGGTTTCGAACTGCTCGGCGGGTCGGAACGTCGCGTTGGAGTAATCCACATCCACCAATAATTCGCGGCCCTGTCCGCCCCGGCGCGTGGAATCGAATTGGTGGCGGAAATTGACGTTTCCGGCCAGCCGACCGATGAACCGCTTGTTGTCATTCTCCGTCCGCTGGATTGACGTCAGTACGTTTGCCTGATAAATCGCACTGGTTGTACCACCCTGCGCCCGACCATCGGTACGTAAGCCGGTCAGCAGCACCCCGAGCGTGGTCCGTTTGCTGAAGGCGTAGTCGGCGCCGAGCCGGTACGTATGATTGGAGTTCTGGATCGGCCGATAATTGTCCTGCTGGATCAGGGTAGGTTGTTCGGTGGTGGTCAGTCGCCGGTCAATGGTGGCCACCGACCAGTAGTTTCGCTGATCGAAGGCGTAGTTGCTGAACAGGCTCCACTTCCCCGGCCGGGCGTTCAGCGTGAGGGCCGCGTTGTATTTGGCGAAGCGGCCGTAGCCCGCGCCAACGTTCAGGTTGCCGTTCAGCGGCTGGGCGGATTTGTTGCGTTTGAGCCGAATGTTGATGATACCGGCGGTGCCGGCTGCGTCGTAGCGGGCCGATGGGTTCGTAATGAGTTCGATGGTTTCGACGGTGTTGCTGGGCGTATTTCGCAGCAGTTCCAGTACGTCGGCGGTCGATAGGTACGTCGGTTTGCCGTCGAGCATGACCAGTACGTTCTCACGCCCTTTCATGCTGATCCGTTCTGATTGCAGGTCTACCACGATACCCGGCGCTTTTTCGAGCACCTCCAGCGCAGTGCCGCCACTGGCGACAAGGCTGTTTTCGACGTTCAGTATAGTCTTGTCGATACGTTGCTCGATGAATGGTTTCTGCGCCCTGACCGTCACGTTGGTTAGTTGCCGGGCCTGCTCACGGATGACCAGCGGAGCCAGAAGCTGCGGCTGCGGTCCGGTTTCAATTGTGAACGGCGGAGAGGAGACGGTCTGATACCCCATTAACGAGGCCGACACCCGGTACGTACCGGGCTGAAGGCGCTCGAAGACGTACGTCCCCCGGTTGTCGCTGATCGCCCCTTTCACAAACCGATCGGTGGTTTCCTTGTTTGGGGTCGGGGTAGAATCAGCCGCCTGTACCAGTACAAGAGTGACAAATTCCAGTGGTTTTCCCGTTGAATCCTGTACGGTTCCGGTAACTGCACCGGAGGGAGACTGCTGGGCCAGCAAACGCCCGGCGAAGAACAATAAGGCAATCGTAACTAGACGGTATTTCATTCAGGGTATCGATCAGATACGCGACTCGCCAGCCAGACGATTGTCTTACGGAAGCAGCCCGACATCGCGCAGTTGGGCTAATATAGAACCGCCCTCCGGCTACACCCCGTCCTTTTGGTCAAACTGACAAATAATCGGGATGAGCTGCCTGAAGTTCTGTTTCAACGATGACCGGCCCGAAAACAGCCGCCCGGCTTCGGTTACTTCCGCGCCTGAAGTTTATCAGTCGCCGGGCTGACGGGCATCATACATCGCCCGGCCAATTCCCCTGACTTTTGAGGTACTAAATGCTCAGGGTATGTACATCATCTTTTTCATGATCGGTATTAGTCTGCTGATGGCGCTGGGGTTCCTGGGAGCCTTTCTCTGGTCGATGCGTACCGGTCAGCACGACGATCTGTATACACCTTCGATCCGCATTCTGCTGGAGGATACTGAACCAACCGCTGCCACCAATAGCCCCGAATAACCAGTCCGTAATTGCTATGAACGTTTCGCAGAAACCACCTTCGATTATGCCGCCTGACGCGGCCCGGCCGAACGCGGCCCGGCCAGACGCGGCCGACCAGCCACTACCGGGACGTAAAGCCGCTCCCCATGTGGAGTACTTTGAGTACGACAACCGCATCGTCCGCGATTTTGGTATAGCCACCATCATCTGGGGGCTGGTCGGGATGCTGGTCGGGGTGTTGATCGCCAGTCAGTTGTTTGCCCCGGCTGCTAACCTGGGCAACCAGTACACCACGTTCGGCCGGATTCGTCCGCTCCACACCAACGCGGTGATTTTCGCCTTCGTCGGCAACGCCATTTTCATGGGCGTGTACTACTCGCTGCAACGGCTCTGCAAAGCCCGGATGTTCAGCAATGGGCTGAGTAAGCTTCACTTCTGGGGCTGGCAGGCCATCATCGTGTCGGCGGCTGTTACGCTGCCGCTTGGCCTGACCACCTCTCACGAATACGCCGAACTCGAGTGGCCCATCGACATCGCCATTACGCTGATCTGGGTCGTATTCGGCATCAACATGTTCGGTACGATTATCAAACGGCGCGAACGACATATGTACGTCGCCATCTGGTTCTACATCGCTACGTTCGTGACGGTGGCCGTGCTGCACATTGTCAACTCGTTTGAGATGCCGGTGAGCCTGTTCAAAAGCTATTACCTCTACGCCGGGGTGCAGGATGCGCTGGTGCAATGGTGGTACGGACACAACGCGGTGGCGTTCTTCCTGACGACGCCGTATCTGGGTATGATGTACTACTTTCTGCCGAAGATGGCGGGGCGCCCGGTGTATTCGTACAAGCTCTCGATTCTGCACTTCTGGGCCCTGATTTTTATCTACATCTGGGCCGGTCCGCACCACCTGCTGTATAGCTCGTTGCCCGACTGGGCGCAGTCGCTGGGGGTTGTGTTCTCGATTATGCTCATTGCTCCCTCGTGGGGCGGAATGATCAACGGGCTGCTGACGCTCCGCGGGGCCTGGGACAAAGTGCGTGAGGATGCCATCCTGAAATTCATGGTGGTGGGCCTGACGGCCTACGGTATGGCGACGTTTGAAGGACCGATGCTGTCGCTGAAGAACGTAAACGCCATCGCGCACTTCACCGACTGGGTGGTGTCGCACGTACACGTCGGCGCGCTGGGCTGGAACGGCTTCCTGACCTTTGCCATGCTGTACTGGCTGATTCCGCGGATGTACCACACACCGTTGCATTCGAAAAAGCTGCTGAATGCGCACTTCTGGATCGGCACGCTCGGTATCCTCTTCTACGCCGTACCGATGTACATCTCCGGCTTTACGCAGGGCATGATGTGGAAAGAATTTACGCCCGATGGGGTCCTGAAGTACCCGAGTTTCCTCGAAACGACGCTGCAGATTCTGCCCATGCACATGATGCGGGCCCTGGGCGGAACGCTCTACCTGCTGGGGGCGATCCTGATGGCTTACAATCTGTTCAAGACCATGGCCGCAGGAACGCTGACGACTAATGAGCCGGTCGAAGCGCCTGCGCTCGAACGGGCCTACACCCCGATCGGTCAGGATACGTACTGGCACCGCTGGTTCGAGCGCAAGCCGATGCCACTGCTGCTGGGGTCGCTGGTTGTGATTCTGATCGGGTCGCTGGTCGAACTGGTGCCAACGTTCATGGTGGCGTCGAACATCCCGACGATTGCTTCCGTACAACCCTACACCGCGCTGGAAGTGCAGGGCCGCGACCTCTACATCCGCGAGGGTTGTGTCAACTGCCACAGCCAGCTGGTCCGGCCGTTCCGCAGCGAAACGGAGCGCTACGGCGACTACTCAAAAGCCGGTGAGTTCGTCTACGATCACCCGTTTCTGTGGGGGTCGAAACGGACGGGCCCGGACCTGCACCGCGAGGGAGGCAAGTACCCGGATTCCTGGCACTACCACCACATGCGCGAACCGGAGTCGATGTCGCCGGGGTCGATCATGCCGGCCTATCCGTGGCTGCTGTCGCAGGAACTGGACCTGTCCAATACGTCGGATAAGCTGCGGGCGCTCCAAAAAGTGGGGGTGCCATACGACGACCAGACGATTACCTACGCCAATGACGACCTGAAGACGCAGGCCCAGGGGATCAGCGACCGGCTGGCCAAAGACGGTATCAACGTGGAATCGGACCGTGAGATCGTTGCTCTGATCGCTTACCTCCAGCGGCTGGGAACGGACATTAAGAAACTGGAAAAATAATGCGTGGGGCTGGGGGCATAGGGCTAAGGGTGATGTTACCCTATGCCCCCAGCCCCACGCCCTTCGCCCCTTGCCCCAAACCAAAAACACTATGTTCAAGCAATTCATAGCCAAACTCCCCGGAGCCGACGTGTACATGGTTACCTCGTTTATGACCTTTCTGGTTTTCTTCTGCCTGGTTGGGCTTTATCTGGTGCTGGTCGATCGCAGGCACATTGATCAGGTCAGCCGCCTGCCTTTAGATGATACTACTGACGCTTAGCTTTCTATGGACACGTTACCTACCTTACTCCTGATGGCCCCCGACCCAGCCTCGTCCTCAATCTGGAACCTACAGACCGGCGAAGACTTACTGCTGGTGGTCCTGCTGCTTCTTATTCTGGCGGGCTGCGCCGTGCTGGCCGTCGCTACCCTGCATCTGTACCTGAGTGTCCGGCCGCTGATTGAACCCGCTGAGACCGTCGGGGAGAAACAAACGTTCTGGCAGCGGGTGTCCGGACTGAAGCCGCTGAGCCAGGAGCGTGATCTGGTGATGGAACACGCTTACGACGGCATCAACGAGCTGGACAACCCGACTCCGCCCTGGTTCATGTATCTGTTTTACAGCACCATGGGTTTTGCGGCCATCTATCTGCTGGTCTTCCACGTGATCGGTACGGGCAACATCATGGAGCAGGAATATACCCAGGAGGTGGCCATCGCGGAGAAACAGCGCGAAGAGTATATCCGAAAAGTAGCTGGTTCCATCAATGAGAACACGGTGACGTTGCTGAAGGACAGCAAGAGCGTCGAATCGGGCAAAGTACTGTACACGCAGTATTGTACGGCCTGCCACGGCACCAACGCCGAGGGGAAAGTCGGCCCGAACCTGACCGACGAATACTGGCTGCACGGTGGCAACGTGAAGGCGGTCTTTCACACCGTTACGGAGGGAGTGCCCGAGAAGGGGATGATTGCCTGGAAAAAGCAACTGAACCCGCTTCAGATCCAGCAGGTGACCAGCTACGTGCTGTCGCTGCAGGGTACCAACCCGGCCGGTGCCAAAGAACCCCAGGGTGAAAAAGTGGCCGGATCGGGCGATACACCCGTTGCGATGCGGTAAGCCATTGACTTTATAAACCAGCCCTGAACAACGTATGGAAAGCAACGTAGCTACCGCCCCGACCACCTTCCGCGACCGTGTGCCCAATGCCGATGCCAACGGCGGCCGACGGTGGCTGTATCCCCGCCTGGTGGCGGGGCGGCTCTATCGCTGGCGTACTGGCCTGGCGTGGGTATTGCTGGCGGCTTTGTTTGCCGGTCCGTTCGTGTGGGTCGATGGGCATCCGTTGTTTCTGTTCAACGTACTGGAACGCCGGTTCATCTTCTTTGGGGTTACGTTCTGGCCGCAGGATTTCCACCTGGTCGCCATTGGTCTGCTGACGTTCATTACGTTCGTTGCCTTGTTTACGGTCGTCTACGGGCGGGTCTGGTGCGGCTGGGCGTGTCCGCAAACGATCTTCATGGAAATGATTTTCCGTAGAGTCGAACGGCTGATCGAAGGCGACCACAACGCCCGCCGACGCCTGGATGCCGGCCCGTGGACAACCGAAAAGGTTGTCAAAAAGACTGCGAAGCACAGTGTGTTTTTTCTGTTGTCGTTCGTCATCAGCAATACGTTTCTGGCGTACCTCATCGGGCGGGATCAGTGGCTGACGCTGGTTACCGACGACCCGGCCCGGCATCTCGGCGGTCTGGCGGCAATCCTGGTATTTACGGGGGTGTTTTACCTGGTATTCGCCAGACTCCGGGAAATCGTCTGCACCACCATCTGCCCGTACGGTCGGTTGCAGGGCGTTCTGCTCGACAAAAACTCCCTGATCGTCGCGTACGACTACGTTCGGGGCGAACCGCGGGGGAAAAGGCAGGGGGTAAGGGGCGTGGGGCAAGGGGCAGGGGTGCTTTGCGCAAGGGGCGTGGGGCAGGGGGCGCGGGGTAAGACTTGTGAGGTCAACCTTGTACCCCACGCCCTCAGCCCCTTGCCCCATGCCCCACGCTTCACGCCCCAAACCCTGCGCCCCCTGCCCCCTGCGCGAAGCACCCCTGCCCCGCACGGAGACTGTGTGGACTGCAAACTCTGCGTGCAGGTCTGCCCCATGGGTATTGATATCCGGAACGGCAGCCAGCTGGAGTGCATCAACTGTACGGCCTGTATGGACGCCTGCGACGACGTGATGATCAAGCTCAACCGGCCGCGCGGTTTGATTCGTATTGACTCACTGGCGGGCATTGAGCACCGCCAACCCGTGCGGTTCAACGGTCGGATGGCGGCTTACAGTGCGGTGCTGGCGGGGTTGGTTGGCGTGCTCGTGTTCCTGCTCGTCAGCCGGGCCGCGGTCGAAGTTACGGTATTGCGGGCGCCGGGGCAGTTGTTTCAACGCGAAGCGAACCACCAGGTGTCCAATTTGTACCTCATTGAGCTGGTCAACAAAACGAACCAGACGCAGCCGATTCGGTTCCGGCTCAGCCATCCTGAAGCTACCATACGTTTCGTGCAGCCAATCAGGGAGGTACCGGCTAATGAGCTGACAAAAGGCACGTTTTTCATCCTGTTGCCCGAGAAAACCATCCGGCAAAACAGCACACCGATTGAGCTTGAGGTGCTGTCGGGCGACGAGGTGCTTGATAACGTAAAAACAAGTTTTCTGGGACCTGTATCAATGAGCGAAAGAGTGAATGAGTGAATGAGCGAATTGGACCGCCGAGCGCAGCGAATACGTACTCTGCCAATCTTTCACTCTTTCGCTCTTTCACTCTTTCACTCTCTCGCTCATTCGCTCTTTCACTCTTTAAACCTATGAACTGGGGAAAAAGCATCGTGTTAACCTTCATCCTGTTTGCCGGATTCATCGGCAGCCTGGTGTTTCTGATGAGCCGGCAGCGGGTCGATCTGGTCCGTGACGATTACTACCAGGATGAACTGAACTTTCAACGGCAGATCAACCGGATCAGCAACACGGCCCGGTTGTCGGGCGCTGCGTCGATGACGTACCAGCGGGCGTTGCAGCAGGTCGTCTTTACGCTTCCGGCGTCTGTCCGCCAGGGGAACGTAACGTTCTACCGACCAGCCGACCGACGGCTGGATTTCACCGTCCCGATTGCCGCGAACGCTATGAGTCGGCAGACGGTCTCAACGGCGCCGTTGGCCAAAGGGTACTGGCGCGTCCAGCTGACTTGGTCGGACGGGGAGCAGGAATACTACGCCGAAAAGGAACTGTATTTATGAATACTCTCTGGTGGACAGCCGCTTTCATGACCGGACTGGCCGGTAGCCTGCATTGTGTCGGTATGTGTGGGCCGCTGGCCATGGCCTTACCGCTGGGGCGGTTGCCGCGCTGGCAGCGACCGTGGGGGATTTTGACCTACCACGTCGGGCGGATTGCGGCTTATGCCGGCCTGGGTGCTGTTTTTGGCCTGCTGGGGCAGGGTTTGCTGCTGATCAGTTTGCAACGTCCCGTGTCCATCGGGGCCGGATTACTGTTGGTCGTCTGGGGACTGACCGGCACCAGCGGTAGCCCGCTGAGCCGGTGGTTACCACAGCGTACCGGTTTATCGTCGGCACTAGGACGGCTCCTGCATCGCCCCTCTCTCCCGGCCTGGCTGGGTATGGGGTTCCTGAATGGGCTGCTGCCCTGTGGGTTTGTATACGTAGCGCTGGCCAGTACGCTGGTCAGTGATACTATACTGGCGGGAATGAGCTACATGGTCAGTTTTGGCCTGGGTACGTTACCTGCGCTGCTCGGCGTTCGGGTTTTGACCGGGTATCTGTCGCAGCCGCTACGTCGGCAATTCAGCCGGGCGCTGCCGATTGTTACACTTCTGCTGGGAACGTGGCTGCTCATCAGAGGGCTGGGGATTTACCCGGCTATGCCTTTGGGGCCGGTCGATGATATGAAAGCCATTCCCCTTTGTCACGGGTAGATGAGCATAGTGGTTGGTTGCGCTAATAAATTCGCTGACAGCTACCGGTGAGCCGGTAAACAGTTCAGGCGAAAAGCCGGTCGGTTCGCGTTTGTTTTCCGCCGGTTCAAACGAGCCCCGGTCCGCTTCGGCAGGCCGGGGCTTAGTTTTGGCCAAACAACCAATAACTACCATGAACACCCTGATTAAACACGTACTGCTGATTCTCCTGGCTCCCCAGATAAGTATGGCCCAGGACCGGCCATCACCACCCGCATCGCGACCACTGACGGTTTCCGTCTTCTCTGAGTCGGTCAGCCTCCCAACGTTCCGTGGCTTTCTGCGTACACTCAATGTTGGTGTGCGCATAGGTACCGAGTTCTACTACCGAAATCGTACCGGCTCCCAACTGATTCAAACCCTGAACCTCGGCTTTTACCACCACCGGACTGTCCACAGCGGGTTGTACCTGAACACCGAATTCGGCTACCGGAAATTCCTCGGCAACCTGTACGCGGAAGGTTTTATCGGCGTAGGGGGACTTGGCCTGTCGCAGCAGCTACGCAGCTACCGGCAGACCGAAACCGGCGACTACCAGCCCGCATCCCGCTTTCTGATTCGGGTGATGCCGTCTGTCAGCGCAGGCGTTGGCTACCGGTTCCGGCCATTTACGCCCACCCCGATCAGCGTTTACGCCCGGTATGAACTGTTTGGCGAAACGCCCTTCAGCAACCGCGGCATCCCGGTGCTGCCGCACTCGGCCTTCCACATCGGCACCCGTTTCTTTCTTCACCCCAAATCCTGATCAACCTGATGAAAACAAGATACATCCTTACGCTACTACCTGTTCTGCTCGCCGGCTGTGAATCGCTGGACGTACCGCAGAGCCCAGCGGAGCCCTGTTCGCCGGTTTCGTATGTGAACCACCCCCGCCACCAGACCTATCTGGCCGAATTGCAGCAGTACCGGCGGAAAGCGAACGCACCCGGCAGCCTTCTCCTGATTCAGAAACCCGGCGAACCGCGCTGGATTGGTGCCGTCGGCAAATCGAATCTGGCGTACCAGACCGACCTCCGGGTCTGCGATCAGTTTCGGGTGGGCAGCATCACCAAGATGTTCGTGGCGGTGGCTACACTGAAATTGCAGGAACAGGGTAAGCTGCGGCTCGACGATCGGCTGGCTACGTTGCTTCCCGGTCTGAAGGGCCGAATTCCGCAGGCCGATCAGATCACCGTCCGCCACCTGCTGTCGCATACCAGCGGCATCGTTGATCCGCCCAACGAAAGCATCGCCTACCAGTTGTCTATTGTCGACGATTACCAGGCGCGTTTCAAGCTGACGACCGAGCAGTTACTGACAACGTACGTGTACGGCAAGCCCCTTCATTTCACACCCGGCACTGCCTGGAGCTACAGCAATGCCAACTACTGGCTGCTGGGACAGATCATTGAGCAGAAAACCGGACAGCGGCTGCATGAGGTACTGGATGGCTGGATTTTCAGGCCCCTGGGCATGAACGATACGTATCTGGACGTCCGCGATGATCGAAACGTAGTCCGGGGGTATGCTGATCTTTACGGCAATGGCCGGCTGTACGACGTGAGTCACTGGGATCGGGCCGACACCGATGGGGGAGCCGACGGCGGTATCATCTCCACAGCCGCTGACCTGGCTACGTTCGCCGACGCACTGTTCAACGGCAACCTTCTGGCCGAAGGCTCCCTGTCGGAGATGGTCAAGCCGACGCTGCTGCCGACCTGCCCCAGCGGTGACTGTGAGTATGGCCTGGGCGTAGAACACTGGAAAACAGGGCTTGGAACGGCCTACGGACACAACGGCGGCTCGGTCGGCATTGAAGCCAATCTGCTGTTTTTTCCGAAAAACAAAGGAATATTTGTTCTCTACAAAAACAATGGAAACGGCTCCGACAAGAGCCTGATGGATCGCCTGATGCCATGAAAACATCGTCTGCTTCCCTGTGGCTCTATGCCGCCCTGATCCTGCTGACGGTCGTTACGGCCCTGGTCGGTTCCACCCTGACAGCGCCGGCCATTCGCCTGTTTGGGGTAGAGGGCGTACTCCTGGTTGCCCTGGGCGGACTAGGTATCTGGCTGGCACCCCGCACCGGTTTTGC
Organism: Fibrisoma montanum; assembly: GCF_003583365.1. Lineage (GTDB taxonomy): Bacteria > Bacteroidota > Bacteroidia > Cytophagales > Spirosomataceae > Fibrisoma > Fibrisoma montanum. The sequence continues at coordinate 80,344 of NZ_QXED01000016.1, read as the reverse complement.
CGACCTGCTGGATGCCCGTGTGAGTGGCTGGTACCGCTTCGGTCGCCCGCTGCTGATCGGGCTGGCTTTCGGACTCGCCGATCTGCTGCTCTACAAACTGGTGATTCACCCGCAGCCGGTTACGTCGCTGACGCCGTTTATGCAGCCGTTTCCCTACTCGATGCTGCTCTACGGCTCAGGGGCGCTTTACACCGATTGCCTGTACCGGCTCATTCCAATTCCGCTGCTGATGTGGCTGATCGGGCGGTTTCTGCTCCACGATCAAAAAAACGAACGGCTGTTCTGGGTGCTGGCCGGGCTAACCTCGCTCGTTGAACCCCTGGAGCAGCTGATCACCGATTCGCAGGGGCTGATCATCTACAGCTTCGGTACGGGCTACGCCATGAATTTTCTGCAGGCCGTTTTCTTCCGGCGCTATGGCTTCCTGGCCGGGCTTTCGATCCGGCTGGGGCACTACGCCCTCTGGCATGTCGGCTTCGGTCTGGCGGTGGAGCTGGGCGTAGGGGTGTAGAATAACCGGCGTGCAGAGCCGGGTAATTTACCATTCAACCTGTCTTTGTCGCACTTCGTACAGTATTATAACCGACTCAACATTATGTCTGTGAATGAGTGCTTTAAGCTGTGCTACCTTTGAATCGCAAACAGCAAACAACACACACAACCAAACAACAAATACAATGAAAACCTTCCTGAAAACTGCGTTACTGGCCCTCACCCTGTTAGGTGCATTTGGTGCCATTCTGTTTCTGACTGCCGAAGCGGCTACCGCCCGGCCGTTGAATGATCCTGCGCTGACCAACCCAACGGCCCCGGCGGCTGTCCGGTCGATGATCTTCCCGTCAAAATCGGCCGCCGTGCTAAACGTTATGGTTGATCAGCCCGCCGGTGAGCGTTCATACGTTCAGGTGCTCGACGAAGCTGGCAACGTACTGGCTACGCAGGTGACGAACCGGAAGGCGGGTGCCTACCACGTTAAATTCAACGTAGCGCAGTTGCCCGCCGGTAAATTCCGGATAGTGGTTCAGAACAAAGCTGGTGAAATCAAACATGACTTTGTGATTGCCCAGCCGGTACCGGCCACACGCCTGATCAGTCTGAACTAAGCCATCCGAATTCCACCATTCACACGCGGCAATCCAGTAGGGTTGCCGCTTTTTTTATGGCATAAACCAGTCTCTGCGCTAATCAATCTTTCTTTCGTACTATTCGCGCAGGATTTCCGACGCTTCAAACGCGCCGGGCACCAGATCCGACAGGGGTTGCGTAGCTTTGATGAGCAAACGTTTCCAAGGGCACCTCAACGTACTGAGCCTGTCCCGGAAACGGTTTCTTTCATGATCCGACGCCGTATGCATTCGTTGAACGATCGAACACTACGCATCGTGGGGCCGCTGGTTCTGTGGGTGGTGGCTACGCTCTTTTTTAACCTGTCCACCCTGCTCGACGCCGATATTAACCGGTGGCGCTTCATTACGTACGGCATCTTTACGCTGTACCTGTCGTGGTTCGTGATCCGGTGGTTGATCCTGCAGGCGCAGCGTCGGTTTGCGGGGCTGGAACGTACGAATCAGCGGCTTGTCTGGCTGGGGGGCCTGGGTATACCCGTAACGGCTCTGCTGGTTGGCGCCCGGATTCTGCTGACGCGCTATTACGTATTCACCGACGCGGCTCACTGGGAGCCGGGCGATATTCCGTTTATGTACGGCGTAGGGCTGTTTTACTTTACCATTATTGTATCCATCTACGAAGCCCGGTATTTTTTCCGCCAGTGGCTGCGTACCAAGCGGCAAGCCGAAGAACTCCAGCGGACGCAGCTCGAAATTCAGTTGAGTCTCCTCCGGACCCAGGTGCAGCCCCATTTCCTGTTCAACAGCCTGAACACCCTGCAGGCGCTGGTAAAAACCAACGAAAACAGCAAAGCCGTGCAGTTTATCGGCGACCTCGCGCAGGTGTATCGGTACCTGCTCCAAAGCAACGAACAGCCCCTGATTCTGCTCGAAGACGAACTGGCCTTCACCCATGCTTACCTGAACCTGCTGAAAACCCGATTCGACGAGGGACTACGGGTTGACGTAGGTATCAATCCGGCTTACCGGGCGTACCGGCTCCCACCGTTGACCCTGCAACTGCTGGTCGAGAACGCCGTCAAGCACAACATCGTATCGGCTAGCCGGCCGCTGACCATCTCCATCCGCAGCAACGGTCATCCGGCGCTGGTCGTACGGAATAACCTGCAGCGGAAAGCGCGGGCCGACGTAGCATCGGATAAAAAAGGATTGCTTACGATTACGCAGAAATACCGGCTGCTGGGCCATGATACGGTCCTGATTGAAGAAACCCCTGATTTTTTTACCGTCGAAGTCCCCCTGATTGCCCCATGACGATCCTGATTATTGAAGACGAGACCCTGGCCGCCCGGCAATTGCAGACCATGATCCGGGACTACGACCCCACGGCCACTATTCTGGCAACCCTCGACAGCGTTGAGGCAGCTACGGCCTGGTTCAGGCAAAACGAGCCGCCGGATCTGATCCTCGCGGACATCGAACTCGTGGATGGGCAGAGTTTCGAGGTCTTCGAGCGGGTCGACGTACGTTGCCCGGTGATTTTTACGACCGCCTACGACGAGTACGCACTGCGGGCCTTCCGGGTCAACAGCGTCGATTACCTGCTCAAACCCATTGATGAAGCCTCGCTGCGCCGGAGTCTGACCAAGTTCAGCGATCTGCGCCGGTTGTACGGGCAACCCAGCCCGGCCGTTGATCTGCGGGCCCTGGTGGCGGCTTTCCGTACGCCCACACCCAGCGACAGTGCCCTGCCAGTCTATACCGAGCGGTTTCTGCTCAAACAGGGATCGCGACTGATTCCGGTCGAAGTAGGAGACATGGCGTATTTCTACACCGAAGACCGGCTGACGTTTGTCCGGACCTGGGATGGCCGTTCGCTGGTGGTTGATTATACCCTGGACGAACTGGTGCAAAAACTGAATCCAAAGCAATTTTTTCGGGCTAACCGCCAGTTCATCATCCATGCCAAAGCGGTTGACCGGGTTCATGTGCATTTCAATGGCCGACTGAAGCTGGATCTGAAGCCCATCATCGCCGATGAAGTTTTTATCAGCCGCGAAAGGGCCGGGGAGTTCCGTTCGTGGATGGGCGATTAACTGTGTCTGGAACGTGCAGCGTGTGGTATAAACAATAATTTATGGTACTAAAGCAGTTGTATAAATTTTCCTTATAGATCTTATAAAAAAGATTCGTTTTTCTGCGATCAACGGCCCATGTAGTTTTGAGCGTCAATATCAGAAAAGCGAATGAACTACCTGTTTAGTACCCTGTTTCAGCCGTTAATCCACTATAGTCTGCTCATTGGGCTGCCCCTGCTGGGAGCGATCGGCAATGGACTCTTTTTTCGCCGACAGCCGGACAAAGGGGCGCTTTTAACGACGCGGTTGATCTGGCTGGGATGGGGGGTGGCCGTAGCGGGCTTACTCTGGACAGCCCAAAATCCGGCGGGGGAGCCGGTAGCCGGACTTCGGGGCGATGCTTTATCGTGGGTAATGGCCACGCTCATTCTGTTCGTCAGTGGTATTGTTCACCAGTTTTCGCTTCGCTACCTGGTCGGTGACCGGAACTACCGGCTGTACTTCATGCTGCTGTCGACCATAACCAGTTCGGCGCTGCTGATGGTGCTGGCCGATCACCTGGGCCTGCTGCTGGCGGGATGGGGCATCAGCAACCTGCTGCTGGTCCGGCTGATGATGCACAAAACCGGCTGGCGGGCCGCTTACCAATCCGGCCTGCTGGCGTTGCAGGTGCTCTTCGCGGGCTTTTTCTTCCTGGCGGTGGCGTTCGCCATCCTGACGGCTACCTTCGGTACGGCGTCGATCCACGCCCTGTTGCAGGCGGATCTGAGTACGGTGAACCCGAATGCGCTGACTTCGGCTCTGCTCATCATCAGTCTTGCGGCCATGACGCAGTCGGCCCTGCTGCCTTTCCACCGCTGGCTGACCAGTTCGCTCAACTCCCCGACGCCCGTATCGGCCCTGATGCACGCCGGATTGGTCAATGGGGGTGGATTTCTGCTCATTCGGTTTGCCCCGTTGTTTCTGGCTCAGCATGGTCTGCTGCACGTGCTGTTCACCGTAGGGGTGATTACGGCGGTGGTCGGGACGTTCTGGAAGCTAATCCAGAGCGATGTAAAACGAATGCTGGCCTGCTCTACCATGGGGCAGATGGGGTTCATGGTGATGCAGTGCGGGCTGGGCCTGTTTCCGGCGGCCGTAGCGCACCTGTGCTGGCACGGCCTGTTCAAAGCCTTTCTGTTCCTGAGCGGAGGGGCCGTACTGCAGGAAAAACGCCGGCCCATCGACGAGCGGACCGGTAACCTGGCCGTCTTTCTGCCGGCTTGTCTGGGTGGCGTGGCCGGAGCCTATGGATTCGCGCTGGTCAGTGAGAAGCCCTTTTTGGCCGCCGACACTACCGCCGTTCTGATCGGATTCGCCTTCATTGCGACAACCCAGGTGGCGCAAACCCTCCTGGCCGGTGGCCGCCTGCGTAGCCGGTTTGTTCCGGCGGTAGGGCTGGCTTTTGTGGCGGGTTGTCTGTACGGAGTCAGTGTGCATGGTGTAGAAACGCTGTTCCGGCCGCTTGGAATTTCGGAGCCCCAGCCGTTGAACAGCCTGCACCTGACGGCCCTCGGGCTGATGGGACTGATCTGGCTGAGCATGAACCTGAAGCCGCTGGCTGCGCTGCAGGCTACCCGCTTCTGGGCCTATCTGTACGTTGCAGCGCTGAACGGCAGCCAACCCGACCCCGCAACCACCACCCCGGTTCGCACAACCTATCAAGTATAACCGACACCTGAATATATCCCATTACTCATGCAGGTACAGACCACGTTTCAGTCCATCATCCCGTTATCCGTAGCCACCGGCCGGGCCGAAATACGAACTAAAGTTGCCAATGCCGCTACCCTGTTGTCGCCCGTATGGCCCCTGCGGACGTTTATTGCCTGTAATCCCTTGCAGGGGCTGGAAGCCCTTCCGTTTGAGGAAGCGCTGGCCGATGGTGCGCGTCTGTTTCAACACCCCCAGGTATCGCCGGAACTAGAAGCCGTGAACCTGCAGGTGATCAAATGGTGCCTGGCGTTCACGGACGACGGCCAGGCCACGATCACCATGCCGAACCGGCATAAAGGCTTCTACCGGGCGTGGAAAGACCTGGCCCGGTTTGACGACCAGCTGCACCAGCACAACCGGACCGTAAAAAACTGGCTGAAGGCCCTGCCCGAGAAGGCTGAGGACGCCCTGTTGCTGAGTCTTGATCGCCTGAACGTACCTAAAACGAACCACGAACCATTCCTCAAACAAACCCTGACGTATCTGCCCGGTTGGGCGGGGTACATCAAATGGCGGTCGCAGGAACAGCCGGCTTCGTATGCAGCTTGCCCGGCTACGCTGGTCGATTTTCTGGCGGTTCGGCTGGCCATCACTTGCGTTATCTGGCCGGAAGCGGGTCGGCAGCAGCCGGAATCGACACCGGCTCCGGGTATCCTTTCGCAAACCGTTGCCCGGCTCGAAAAAGCCGAAACGACGTATCGGAACGCGCTGCTGGAAAACGTACTGGCTTCAACGCATCAGCTCACGAAGCCGGCAGCGCGTCCGGATGCGCAACTGGTGTTCTGCATTGACGTGCGGTCGGAGCCGTTTCGGCGTCGGCTGGAAGCGTTAGGGGCTTACGAAACCCTTGGGTTCGCCGGATTTTTCGGCTTGCCGGTTCGGCTGCATGATTTCGTTCAGGACAAAGCGCACGATGCCTGCCCGGTATTGCTCAGACCCCGGCATGATATTTACGAAAAACCACTCACCGAAAATCCCGGGCAGGTAACCCGTTTTCAGCGTGGCAAGCGCATCCTCACCCTGTTGAAAAGCTTCTACGAGGACCTGAAATACAATTTCGCTACGCCATTTGCGCTCGTCGAGACGCTCGGTGCGGCCTGTGGGGTACTGATGCTGGGGCGTACGCTGGCGCCGGTGATCAGTGTGAACGGTCGGCGCATGCTCAAAGAAACGGTGCGGCCGCCATTGCTGACGGAGCCGGATGTGGTGGGCGCTTACCCGGAACACGGCATCGCACCCGACCAGCAGGTAACCTATGCCGAAACGGCCCTGCGGCTGATGGGCCTGACCAGTAACTTCGGCAAGCTGGTCGTTTTCTGTGGGCATGGCGCGGCTACCCAGAACAATCCGTATGCGTCGGCTCTAGAGTGTGGTGCCTGCGGTGGTAACCACGGCGGTCCGAACGCCAGAATACTGGCTACCCTGTTGAATACGCCCCTGGTCAGGGCTCGTCTGGCGGAAAAGGGCATCCGCATCCCGACCAGTACGGTGTTTCTGGCCGCTGAGCACAACACCACGACCGACGCCGTAACACTCTACGAAACCGCCGATGCAAACCGCCATCACCTGCCGGTTCTGCTCCGACTGAAACGGGATCTGACGGCTGCGCAGGCGGCTAATGCGTCAACCCGGTGCCAGGCATTCGGACCGGATGCCGATGGGTGCGATCCGGTGAAACAGACCCTGCGCCGAAGCAGCGACTGGGCCGAGGTACGTCCGGAGTGGGGGCTGGCCCGCAATGCGGCCTTTATTGTCGGACCGCGCCGGCTCACCGAAGGGCTCGATCTGGAAGGGCGCTGCTTTCTGCACTCGTATGACTGGCAGCAGGACACGGACCTGTCGTCGCTGCAAACCATCCTGACCGCCCCGATGGTTGTGGCCCAGTGGATCAACAGTCAGTACCTGTTCTCGACCCTCGATCCCGTAGCGTACGGCAGTGGCAGCAAGATTACCCACAACGTAGCGGGCAAGCTGGGGGTCATGCAGGGCAATGCCAGTGACCTGATGCATGGGTTGCCGCTGCAATCGGTGTACCGGACCGACGACACGCCGTACCACGTACCCCAGCGGCTGCTAACGGTCGTGCATGCCCCCCGGCATAGCATTGACAGGATTATACAGGCTCAGAAAACGCTGCAGACGCTGTTTCTGAATGGCTGGGTAACCCTGGTTGCGATTGACCCGCTGGAAAACCGGGCTTACCGGCTCGACCGGCTGGGCGAGTGGCAGCGCTGGAGCCCGGATCAGGGTAGTACGTTGCCGGTTCGCGACAACTACGCCACCGGCATGACCAACACCGGTATCGTTGCGTGATTGACGACATCTTCGGCTACGCTGCCGCTGACGAGGTGCAGCAGCCCGCTTTTCTGGTGTGTAAACAGCAGAATGAGGTCGGCGCCCCGGCTTTCGGCAAAGTGGATGATGCCATCCGGTACGTTGCTGTCGGCAAAAATCGTCAGGTCGTAATCGGTGATCTGTTTAGTCGCGGCAAATTCGGCCATCCACTGCCGGATGCCATCGGTAACGCGGCCGTCGGTCGGGGTCATGACGTATACGAACTGCCGAACGCCGTCGCTGAGGTGAAAAGGCCAGGTCGGGTGTGATTTAAGCCGGTCGTCGGCATCAATGGCGCAGATCGCGTTCGTCGGATCGAACGGGCCGGACTGTTCTTTAATAATCAGCACCGGGCAATGCGCCTGCTGCACGATGTGTTCGGCGTTGGAGCCAAACAGCCATTCTTCCAGCCCGGACGAGCCGTGTGACGCCATCACGATCAGGTCGGCGGGCTGGTCGATCAGCATCCCGAACAGTCCCCGGTCACTACGTTTCACCACGGGGTGGATCGTAACGCCCTGAAAATCCGGATGCCGGGCGAGTTGGGTCAGCTCCGCTTCCACTTCCTCTTCGCGATCGTTGAGGTAAGTCGTAATGGCCGTTGGCGCTTCGGTCAGGCCCGGGTCGACGATAGCAAAGGGGAGGTAATGAACGAGGAAGATGTCAGCGTCGTACTGGCGGGCCAGACGTACGGCTACCGGCAGGGCCCGGTTTGCCAGTTCACTAAGATCGGTTGGAACCAGAATGCGTTTCATAAGCAGATAACTAGTTAAAAACGAGGAAGGTTAAAGCAGATTCAGATTGACCAGGTGAGTGAACAGCTGGCAGCAGCCGTTTTTCAGCCGGGTAAACTCATCGGCCAGCGCAGTCCAGAGGCCGGGCAGGCTGGTGTGCTTACCGAACTGCGGGGCCGGGCAGGTCTGTTGCCGGGCCAGCGTACAGATTGGGTGTTCGCACAGGCGTTCGTGGCGTACCTGCTGCACCAGCGCCCGCAACTGATTCAGGTCATGATAATACTGCTCCGGATAATGCTGTACGCTGCGGTAGGTCGACCGGCTCAGCAGTTCGGCCACCTGAACCAGCAGCAGATCGATCTCCTGTTCGTACAGCGAAAGGGTTACGTTCCAGGCCTGATTGGCCGACTGGCATTGATCGACGGAAGAATAGGGTAGTGCAGGCATAAAGTTGATACGGTACGAGCTGTTGGTTATGGTCGTAAAAATGGCCGATGGGCGAACAGGTCACGATGAGCCCCATCAGGCAGGGAAGTGATCCCGATCAGCCGAAGCGCTTCAAGGAGCGCTCAGGCCATTCCGCCCGACGGCCAGCATCTGCCGGGATGCCTGCGTCAGCGTCTGTTCGTCGGCCAGTCCTTCGTGTCGCCACAGTTCAACCCCCCGCCGGATCAGGACGAAGGCCGGCAGGCGGGCAATGTCAAAGCTGCGCACAACGTCGGGATGCGTTGTTTCATCGAGTTTCAGCACCCGTACCGAGCCATCGAGGTGGCGTTGCAGGGTGTCGGCCAGCGCTGCCAGCGACTGCCGTTGCTGTCGGTCGGCCCCCTCCGGTGGCATAAACACAAGCAGCACCGCTGCTTTGGCCGGAACGAAAACGGGAGATGTGTCGCTGGACTGCATAAATCAAAAATCTTCGAACGCCGTTACGTCACTGGCCGGGTTCTGATTCATTACTCCGTAAAACTCAGGGATTCTGCCCGCAGGGACACTGATCTTTGTCAGTTCGGGCGCTGATTATCGACGGATATTTGTAAAATCGCGAAATTTGATGGGAATTCAACCGGCAAAAACCAGTGCCGGACCAGCCATTGTATGCTCACGGACCACTATTCAAGCGCCGTAGCCGACCTGTTGTTTGAGAAAAGCGACGATTTCATCGGTATTTATGATTTGACCAACGAACGGTTTCTCCGCGTGAATCAGGCGGGGGTGCGGCTGTTGGGCTTTGCGTCGGAAGAGGCCCTGCTGAACGACCCGGTTCGGTCGCGGTCGCTGCGGGCCCAGCCCCTCGCCGACGAATTGCGCATGGAAGTGGTGGAGCGCATTGTTCAGACCGGTCATTATGAAGAAGAAGCCGCCATCAGCCGTCAGGATGGGACCGCGTTCTGGGGGAAACTCATTATCAATGCCTTTACGGCCAACGATCGCTCGTATGCGCTGATTCGGCTCATCGATCAGGGGCGGCTCCACCGGGCCGAACGCGAACTGGCCCATAGCATCCGGCGCAACGAAGCCATTTTTTCCTACGCCACCATCGGTATCATCGTCTGCGACTCGGCCGGACGTATCGTTTCTGCGAACCAGCTGGCTGACCGGCTGTTTGGCTACGACCCCGGCGAATTGCTCCACCAGACCATCGAACAACTGGTGCCCGCAAGCGTGAGCCGCTACCACGAACGCCTGCGGCACTCGTTCAATGCCGATCCGCAGGTGCGGGCCATGGGGCACAACCGCGACCTGCACGCCCAGCGTAAGGACGGGTCGGTGTTTCCGGTTGAGATCAGCCTGAGCTATTTCCGGCTCGACAACGAACTGTACGTAGTGGCCTACATCGTTGATATCACCTTCAAGAAAGAAGCCGAACGGCAGCTCCTGGCCCATCGCGACCATATCGAGCGGCTGAACGCCAACCTGGAACAGAAAGTGGCCGACCGAACCCACGCGCTGATGAATACGCTGGAGCAACTGGAGCAGTCGAAAAATGAACTGGCCAAAGCCCTGGCTGCCGAACGGGAACTGGGCGAACTGAAGTCGCGGTTCGTTTCGCTGGCGTCGCACGAGTTCCGCACTCCGCTGACGGCCGTGCTGACTTCGGCCACCCTGATTGAAAAATACCCCGGGGGCGATCAGCAGGACAAGCGCCAGAAGCACCTGGACCGCATCCGGACGTCGGTGAATCATCTCAACGATATACTGGAGGAGTTTCTGTCCGTCGGCAAGCTGGAAGAAGGCCGGATCGAAGCCCGGCCCGGTATGGTCAACATCGCGCAGCTGGTCGACGAAACCATCGCCAGCATGCGCGGTATGCTCAAGCCCGGGCAGACCATCCGGACGGATCTGTCGGGCGATGAACGGGTCTGGCTCGATCCGTCGCTGTTCCGTAAGATTCTGGTCAACCTGCTGTCCAATGCGATCAAGTATTCCGGCCCGGAGTCGGTCGTGTGGGTGCGGGTAACCGGTGTCGATGGACAGCTAACACTCAGCGTTGAGGACCAGGGCATCGGTATTTCCAGAGAGGATCAGGAACACCTGTTCGAACGGTTTTTCCGGGCCCGCAACGTAATGAACATCGCGGGAACCGGTCTGGGGCTGCACATCGTCGGCCGATACGTCGAACTGATGGGAGGGCGGATTGACCTCCAGAGTGAATTGAACCAGGGCACAACCATTACCATTACCCTTCCTTATGAAAACCATTCTCCTGATTGAAGACAACGACGCCATCCGCGAAAACACGGCCGAAATCCTTGAACTGACCGGCTACACGGTCCATACGGCCGAAAACGGTAAGATCGGCGTGGAAAAAGCCCTGGCTCACAAGCCTGACCTGGTTATCTGCGACATCATGATGCCGGTGCTGGATGGCTACGGTGTGCTGCATATATTCAATAAGAACCCGCAGCTGGCCGGGGTGCCGTTCATCTTTCTGACGGCGAAAACAGAGCGGGCCGATTTCCGGAAAGGTATGGAGCTGGGGGCCGACGATTACCTGACCAAACCCTTCGACGAATCCGAACTGCTCAGTGCCATCGAAGGCCGGCTGAATCGCTTTCAGAACATCGGGCCCGCCGATGTTCGCGCCGATTACCCCCTGCCGCAGGAAGGCTTGGATCAGTTCCTCGACGAGGCCAGGAAGGTCGGGAACCTGCAGAGCCTCTCGGCCGACCGGAAGGTGCATGCCGTCCGGAAAAAGCAGTTTGTTTACACGGAGGGCGACGAACCGACGCGGCTTTTTTTTATCAAATCCGGGAAAGTCAAGACGATCCGTACCAATGCCGACGGCAAGGAGTTTATCACCGGGCTGTACCATACCGGCGATTTTTTCGGGTACATGGCCCTGCTGGAAAACACCGATTATACCGACTCGGCCGTCACGCTGGACGACACCGAACTGCTGTACATTCCGGAAGCGGATTTTCGGCAACTGCTGCTCGCTAATCCGGACGTAAGCCAGCAGTTTATCAAATTACTGGCCGGGCGGGTAGGGGAGCGCGAGCAGCAGTTGCTCGGCATGGCCTACAGCTCGCTCCGGCGCCGGGTGGCCGATACGCTCCTGCGCCTGCATGAACAACAGCCGAATGCCACCATTCAACTGTCGCGCGACGACCTGGCTGCCATGATCGGTACGGCCACCGAATCGCTGATCCGGACGCTGAGCGAGTTTAAACAGGACGGCCTGGTCGAAATCACGGCAACGGGTGGTATCCGGGTGCTTCAGCCGGATAAGCTGCGCCGGGCCAACTGGTAAACGGTTCTTCAGCCGGCGTCGCGCTTCACAACGAAACGCGCCACCAGTGATACGCGTCTGGATACACCTGTATGGCACCCGCTTCGTCGATATCTAGTACATTGTACGTAATCAGCAACGGTACGGCCCGGGGGAGGTTGATCGGTTTGGGCTGGGCGTTGGCGGGGCAGCTTGTCAGGTAGCCGGTCTGAAAGCGGGTGTACCCCAGCAGCCGATTCGCCAGTTCCGCCGGTTTTTCGACCCGGATGCAGCCGTGGCTCAAAAACCGGTTGTCCCGGCCGAAGAGAGCCCGGGCGTTGGTGTCATGCAGGTAGATGTCGTACGGACTGGCTACGTTGAACTTCAGCAACCCCAGCGCATTGTCGCAGCCCGTCGACTGCCGCAGCCGATACGGAAACGACGTAGCCGGAACCGTCCAGTCCACCGTGGCAGGGTCGATTATGCGACCACTCCCGCTGACGATCTGCATGTTGAGCTGCTCCAGCACAACCACCGGATTTTTCCTGATTTTAGGCAGTAGTTCTCCAACCGTAATGGAGCGGGGTACGTTCCAGAACGGATACATAACTAGGCTCGGAAGCATAGCCGTAAACACCGGCGTGGGAGTTCGGGGCTGCCCAACAATCACCCGGCTGCGTAGCAGGGTACGGCCCCGCTGGTCAATCAGACGCAGGGTGGCCGATGGAATGTTGACGACAACCCGCTGCTCGTAGCCGAACCGGTTGAGCCACCGGTACGTATTGAGGGTCTCCCGCACCTGTTCGAGCGTTAGCGAATCGGCCATGTAATCATCCACCAGACACCGCAGGCAGTACGCTTTGAGCTGCTGATAGGCCCGGTCATGCGATTCAAGCGAATCCAGCAGCGGGCACCAGTCGGCCCCGGCCAGCAACTGCGCCGTCAGGCGGTTGATGCGGGTGGTGTCCAGCCGCTCGGCTACGCCCTGGTAGCCGATTCGCCGGGGCGAATGCCCGTACACGATCTCCGTAACGTAGCGGGTCAGGCAGGTTTTGTCCGGCTGGTCACACAGCTGATCGATGCCAATGCTGTAGGCGTACTGCCGGAGCCGGTTCCAGTCGTCGGTCGACTGGGCGTAGCCCGCTGTATGGGTCAGTACGAATAGAAAAGAGAGCAGATAGGGGCGCATGGGAAGGGGAAGTAGCGGGTTTGAGTGGGGTAAAATTGGCGGGTGTCAACGGCTTTGTCGGTGATGGGCTTCAGGTTATTACGTGATTGAATTCAGTTTTCTGACTGACCCGTATCATGGGCAGCGGGGCGAAAACCCACCATTTTTGTTCGGTCGTTCAATCCTGATTCAGCGCAGCTATGACCTTCGAACCTACCACCCAGCGGATGGCAATCGTTTTGCCGATGTCGTTTCAGAAAGGCGATATTACGTTCTGCTCAATGCCGAACGGATCGGATGTCCGGATACCGATTCTGCCCACTGGCAAGCCCCGTCATGTGGTGTCAACGGCGCAGCTGACCAAAGGCATCTGGCTGGCCCGGCTGAACTGGTCGGATGGCCGACAGCAGTATCACGACGAGAAACAGATTACGGTGAATTAATCAGAACACGTTAACTACCTGCCAGACCATGTATAAGATTCTGTTGCCAACCGACTTTTCCGCGGCTTCGCGCCATGCGCTCGCTTTTGCTCAGGCCCTGCTGGCCGATACGGCCGCCGACATTTGTCTGCTTCATGCGTACCCCATCGAAACCGCCATGGCCCCCGGGGCCGCGTTTTTGCTGGCCGACGAAATACAGATGGCAGGGAAAAACCTGCAGCGCTTCAGGCAGGAAGTTGCCCAGTCGCCGGAGCCGCCTTATCATACGTACCGCACGCTGGTGGCACCCGGCGGGCCGGTGGGCGTTATCGAGAGCCTGATGCGGCAGGAGCACTTTGATCTGATTGTACTGGGAGCCACCGGTACCGGCTATAGTGAATGGCTGGGTAGCGTGGCAACGGGGGTTGTCCGACTGGCCGAAACGAACGTACTGGTGGTGCCCGTATCAGCACCGATCCGGCCGCTGGAGCGTATTGTGCTGGCTACGGATTACCGGTCGGTCAACGATGCCGGGTCGTTTGCCTTGCTGAACGATCTGGCTTCCCGCCGGAGGGCGACAGTGACCCTGCTGACCATCACTGACGCGGAGTCAGCAGAAACGCCGGTGTCGGAGGTAAGTGAGCAGTATGTGCTTCGGGCGCTCAGCGATTTGACGGTCGATCAGTACGTCATTCACGACGAGGATGTGGTACGGGGTATTCAGGCGTATACCGACACGCATACAGTCGATCTACTGATTACGCTGCCGCATCACCTCAGCCTCTTCGACGCCCTGAGTGGCCGCAGTGTCAGCCGGTCGATTGCCTACCGGCCCCGGGTGCCGCTACTGACGCTGTTCGACAAGCCGACCGATGCGCCGGTTCGTACTCAGCCGGTAGAGAATACCAGTACGATTCCGTTTACCGCGTATTTCTGAACACACCCGTATCGATGAAAAACCAAAAATACCACCAGTTGATCGACGTGCACGTGCTGCATCAGATCTGGACCAGCGAGCTACAATTGGCGCTTCAGGAAATCGATTTCTGGGAGAAGCTGCTTGGCACCCTCAACGAAAGTCTCGATCCAACAATAACGGATGAGAATAGCTGGCGAAACAAGTTGAACCAGCTACACCACTTTCGCCGGCTGGCCGGGCGTTTGCTCGATGAGATTCGGCTTGTCAATGCGGAAGTAGCCGATGGCGTTCGGGCCGACTCGGTACTAAATCGGGAGAACCGGCTTGATCATCAGTACCTGCGGATGGCGATGGCCAGCTTTTCCGCCGACTTTCGCCTATTCCGGGCCGGAATCCGTCGCTACCTGATCGCCCAGCCTACGTTTTGAAGAGAACACAATACCCTGGAACCGCCCGCTGATGATCGGTGGGCAGGTTGTTTCATTGGCAGCCTGGTCAGACAAACAGCCGTTTTGAGGACCAAGATTCCGGGTGAAAAAATGGGAATGATATATTTATATAACCCAAAATGTTTGAACTAACGTTCGCTTTTTGTGGTTGTGTTTACAATAAAGATTTTGACTTCGAGCGTTATTTGGAGTGCTGGCTTCGTTGAATCTGTGTTTGCAAGTTTACTTGCCACGTTGATTTATGAATTAAATAAACGCTGTAAAAATATGGGCAACGTAGTAATTAGTGCTGTGGTGATGGTGGTCCTTACGTGGTGGTAAAACGCTACAGATTACGATGAACAGCATTCTTAGGCGCAAGAAGTCAGAGTGGGACCGGGGGTGCAAATCCCCCACACCGCGCCATTTTAGTTCTTCTTTTTGCGTGGTACAATAGCTTTCTTCAAAGCGTCTTTAAACGAGATTTGACCTTCTTCCCGTTTTACGTCTTTTTCGGGTTTAAGGTCATCTTTCTTGTGTGCTAACTTTTTAACTTTCGGCTTTTCCACAACTAAAAAATAATTTCTGTTTGATAGGGAATATCAGGTATGCACTTAACGTCTATAAAGGAACCGGCAAATTTTGTAATATGAGGGTCTTGACTATAAATACATTCTGCTTTGTATGTTTTGGCTATAGCTGCTATCATATAATCTATTTTTACTCGTTCTCGTGGAACCGCATGTAGCTTCTTATATTCATTCAATTCATCGTTTTTCTTAAATGAGTTATACATATCAGCAAAAATGGCAGCCGACTGTGGGTCGTAAGACGCTAACATCATTCTACGATTTATTTTGCTTAACACCTTATAGTGTTCGTCTAGTGGAATAGGCACAAGCGCTTCCCCTAGTACTGGTGTGGGTATTATTATATTATAACCATCTTCCCATAAATAGTCAAAGAATCTAAGTGTCTTTGGAATCATAAATTCCTGACCGACAGAGGACTCTTTTTTTACGCCCCAAATGAAAGTGTGGGTATCAATAGCGACAAATTTACGCATACCTATTCGTCAACAGATTTTTCATGATATAGAAATTCATCTATATCTTCAATATTATCCCAATACTTGCCTATAACTTCGCTCACCTCATTAAACGCTTCTTTTATACTTACTTCTTCGTAATCGAGAATCTCATCAATTTTGAAATTGACCATTCTGAAACCATCACTTTCATACATTGCCGTGCCCGCTAATGCTACGGTACTATATAGACGACCTGCTAATTTTTTTGCTTCCTCTTGCGTTGTCTCAATATAAAGGGCCGTTTCAGATTGTGGTATGGTTAACATAGCTTTTGGCTTCTTTATGCCACCTACTCGCTGAACAGTTGCATAGATAGTTGTTTTACCATAAATGTATCGGCTTCCTACTTCCTCTAATTCGCTATCTTTAATTCGATTTGAAGGTTCGACAGTTGCCAATAAATTATTGCCTAACCTTAATTGGGCTTTACATTGGCGTTGATTCGTAAAATCAACAATAGGTTGAAGTGAAGCTATACTTTGAGGGGAAAGCTTGTCGAAGTTTCTGTTATTTATTAGTGTTGTCATAGTCAAGTATGCACCAATCATAACCTCAGCTAAACTAGGCACGTATTTATACCCAGCACTGGCATCAACTACATCAACTAAGCTAATGTAAACTTCATCCTTATTTACGTCTGGATGTTCTTCTTGAACAATAGACAATATCGTGTCTTCTAAACTTGAAGATAGTTTAGCTAATTCTTTTACCGTTAAGTTTTTTGGATTAATACCTTCACCAACGAACCTTAATCCAATCATTTCTGCCGTAGTTTTCATAGCTGTAATGAAATACAGATTTGACTTATATTACGACATTTAATTCGTTTTTCCAATCAATTTCTTGTAAGTAATACACTTATTGTTTTATTGGCTAAAAATACATCAAACCGCGAGCCTTCACTCATTTTACGGTTGTTATAACGGAAGGTAAACTCATTTACGTACAAACCTAAATGCTTTTTACTAGCATGATGGTAAATACCAATAATCCCTCTTTTAAAGAACGCCCAAAACGATTCCATACTGTTAGAGTGTACTACACCGTCCACGTATTGATCGGCACTGTGTTGCACGTATGAATGTTCATACCGCTTACCTAAAGCCCTATAAGGATAGTATTCGTCGGTATATACTCGTGCACCTGCTTCAACTTTTGAAACAATTATAGGCAAAATTGTGGCTCCCTTCGTGTTTTCTACAGGAACCGCGTAAACTTTACCGTCTCGTTGAATAACCCCCAAAACAGGAGTCTTTGTTTTGGTGCTACGGCCTTGTGTGCCGGGCGTACGTTTTGACTTGTGCTTATTGGCTTCCTTACCACCAACAAACGTTTCGTCAACCTCAACAACATCCGTTAATTGTACGTCCTCTGGTGCAAACGCAAGGCGAATACGCTGGAGCATGAACCATGCCGTTTTTTGCGTAACCTTAATATCACGAGAAAGCTGGTGCGATGATATGCCTTTCTTATGGGCTGTAGCTAAGTATATGGCAAAGAGCCACTTACGGAGCGAAATCTTACTATCTTCAAAGATAGTACCTACGCGAACACTGAACTGTTGGCGGCAATTAGCGCATTTCCAGCGTTTGGTTTTACCCTTTAGTTCGTAAACGTGTTCATGTTCACAATAAGGGCATTGAGGAATGCCGTTCCAGCGTAATTGTGCAAAATATTGTACGCACTTTTCCTCAGTATCAAAGTAATTGACAAGTTCAAAGAAGCTATCAAAATCTCTTAAATCGGTGACACTTTTCTTCTTACACATGGCTCTTTGCCTTTGTAAGACAAAGATAAGCATTAATTTTGGGTTACATAAGTATATCATTCCCAAAAAAATCATTTCTGACCTGTCAATGTTTCCGTACTATGGAAACGACCCGTATGATGCCCGTGCAGAACGGGTGGAACGTAGCGATTGGCCTGGCTGTCTTTACCGTACTGTATAACCTCGGCGAAGGGTTCGTCTCGCTTTACTTCGGCGTTCAGGACGAAGCCCTGACGCTGGCGGGGTTTGGTGTCGATAGCTTCATTGAAGTCATTTCCGGGGTGGGTATCCTGGCCATGATCGCCCGGTTGCGCCGGTACGGCAACGCCGGCCGGGGGCGCTTTGAGAAACTGGCCCTGCAGAGTACCGGCACCTGTTTTTACCTGCTGGTAGCGGGGCTGCTGTCTGGGGCCGTAGTAAGCATCAGCGAAGGCCGGCAACCCGACACAACCGTAGCCGGAATTCTGGTGTCGGTGCTTTCAATTGCCATCATGCGGGTGCTGGCCAGATGGAAAATTCGAACCGGCCAGCGCCTTGCCTCGGCTGCCATCATCGCCGATGGCAAATGCACGATGGTATGCGTGTATATGTCGCTGGTGCTGCTGGCGTCAAGTGTCCTCTACGAACTAGTTCATGTACCCTACATTGATGCGGCTGGTATGATTGGCCTGGCCTGGTTTTCATTCAGAGAAGGGCAGGAGAGTTTTGAAAAAACCAGGGGTGCTGCGACCTGCTGCGGTCACTGCTAATTACACAACAGGCAAACCAGCGGTTGATTTGTGCAAATCAACCGCTGGTTTGCCTGTTGTTATACCCATGAAATAGCCCCTGTTTTAGACCGGTTCAACAGTCTGTTGTCGGTTGATCCAGGCCAGCAGCCGCTCGGCGTCCTCAGCATGGAACAGTTCGGTGCCGGCGTTCATGGTGGCCGCCGTGCCGCAGGCAACGCCCAGGCGAATGGCGTCGGCCGATGAGCGTCCCTGCGACAACGCATACACAAGGCCGCCCACGAGGCTGTCGCCGGCCCCCACGGTACTCATCTTTCGAACGGGCGGTGCCTGAACGTATTCCTGCCCATCGGCGCTCACGAGCATAGCCCCCCGCGGACCGAGCGACACCGCCACCAGTTCGCACTTACCAGCCTGAATCAGGGCCGTAGCGGCTTCCCCGATCTGATCCGGTTCGAGTTGGTCCACACCAAGCAGAGCAGCCAGTTCGCCGACGTTAGGTTTGATCAGAAAAACGCCTGTCTCCAGAGCCGCCCGCAGTGGTTCACCGGCCGTATCGAGTACCAGCCGGATGTTGTGGGATTTAGCGTAGTGAGCAATCTCCGCGTAAAAATCAGTCGGCAGGCCGGGCGGCAGACTCCCGCTGGCAACGAGGTAGTCGACCATAGCCGGCAGGGTTTCCACGCGGGCCAGACAGCAGGCCGCTTCGGCGGGCGTCAGCACCGGGCCGGGCGTTCCGAACCGGTACTGGTTGTTGGTGCTGGTTTCCGTAACGACGTACGATTCACGGGTGATGGATTCGATACCGATAATCTGGTACGTAATCCCCTCGGCTTCAACGAGTCCTTCCAGGTTCAGGCCAGTGGTGCCGCCGGCCGTAAACAGCGCGAGCGACTGACCACCCAGTCGGTGAATGGCTTTGGAAACATTAATGCCACCACCACCGGCATCGTAGCGCGGCTGCGAGCAAGGCAGCTTGTGTTCGGGAATCAGCCGATCCAGGGTCATGCTGATATCCACGGCTGGGTTGAGCGTGAGCGTAACGATCATAGCGGTACGATTTTCTACTATAAAGATAGATAATTCACCCGCCCTGTGCTATGACCGGCCTTAGTTCGTGGCCTGACGATTGTCAGAGGGCGTAAATACAGCGTTGATCGTTAACCAGTTCAGGCGCATGGTCTGAAGGCAATAAAAGCCTGACGACGACCGAACATTAGGGGTACGGGGCGGTTAGTCTTATGAACCTCATGCTATGATTATGAATCGATTACAGGGGAAACGAGCCATTATTACGGGTGGTTCAGGGGGCATCGGTGCCGCCACGGCTAAACTTTTTCTCGACGAAGGGGCCAGTGTACTGCTGGTCGATCTGGACGAGAACAAACTTAGGGAAGTTACTGAAACGCTGGGTTCGGACCGGGTTTACTACGTACAGGCCGACGTAACCCAGCCCGATCAGGTGAAGGTCTACGCGGAGGCTGCGGTCGAAAAGCTGGGTGGGGTGGATGTGTTCTTCAACAACGCGGGTATCGAAGGGGTAGTAAAACCCATTCAGGAATACCCGGAAGAGATGTTTCGCAAGGTGATGGACGTCAACGTATTTGGCGTCTGGCTGGGGCTGAAATACGTAATGCCGCTCATGCAGTCGGGCGGAGGAGGGAGCATCATCATTACGTCGTCGGTAGCGGGGCTGCGCGGTACGCCGAATGTCTCGGCGTACGTTACCAGCAAACACGCTGTCGTTGGGCTGATGAAGGTCGCTGCCCTGGAGGGGGCACCCGCCAATATCCGGGTAAACACCGTGCACCCGGCACCGGTCGATAACCGGATGATGCGGTCGCTGGAGGAGGGTTTCGCGCCGGGAGCGGGAACGCAGGCGCAGAAGCAGTTTGCCGAGGCCATTCCGCTGAAGCGCTACGCCCAGGAAATCGATGTAGCGAATCTGGTATTGTTTCTGGCCAGTGATGAATCGTCGTATCTCACCGGAGGGCAGTTCACCGTCGACGGCGGGCAGACGGTCTGATCGATCCCAAAACGGGCCGGACTTGCGCCGGCCCGTTTTGTAAACCTTACAGTGGCGTAACCCGCGACCCGCCACTGACGCTCTGCGTGATGCGGGGCGACCCTTTGTAGCGGACAATGCTGCCGCCCGATGCCCGGACGTTCAGTTCATCGCTGACATTGACGTCGGCGGTGCTGCCCCCCGACGCGTCGATGGTGCAACTGCTTACCCGCAGATCAGCCGCCAGCAGCCGACTGCCGCCGGAGAGCTCATCGGCATTGATACGTTGCGCTGAGCCCGAGATGCTGGCTTCAGAACCACCGCTCGCATCGACCGTAATGGCGTTGGTTGTGACCGGTACGCGCAGGTAGCTGCCCCCGCTCAGCGACGCATCGAACCGGTCGGGGCGGAACATATCGCCCGTAGTTACCCGCGACCCACCCGAAGCGGATACGTAGTTCAGGGTGCGCATCGTGATATACGCCTGGATGTCGCTACCGCGCCGGTTACTCAGCCGCCGGTCGATGTACACGCGCAGGGTGTTGTTCCGAACCTCCGTCAGGATGTAGGGCTGGTACCCTTCGCGGGCTTCAATCTCCACCGTTTCAGAAGTGCCGGCCGTAACCGTTACGCGGATGCCACTTTCGATGTCAAGACCCGTGAAGCTGGACGTGTTGCGTACTTCCGTCGTGATCCGGCCCGGCTCCGGCGATATGGTATTGATGTAACAACTGGAAGCAGACAGGAGAATGGTTGACAACAACAGCGATTTCTTTACAAGGTTTATAATACGGTTCATACGATTTGTGTGTTTGATTACTGCATTCTGATCGTATGACAGCGAAGGGAGAACGTCCCCCTACGCAGGACCGAAAAAAAATTTCATTGACGAACTCCGGTTATAGACAATAGCGACCTACAGCTACCAGCGACTCGCCAAAGGCGGTAACAGATAGCGATGTGATCGCAAAATAACAGCCAGGTTATCCGCCCAATACGGGTAGGAGGAGGTGTCTGAATGAGCTACGGATCAGAATCCACACTTTACGTTGGTTCGACACACGGACCCGTTGCGTCAGGATGGCTGTCGGTGCATGACGCCGAAGCTGAGCAAACAGATCAAGGTAGTATCGATAGGCCACGTACACCCCTAATCGCACACCTCTGGGCAACCGGACGATACCAGGGAGCGCAGCCGCAAAATCCTGGGTTATTTCGGCTTCAATGCGTTGTTTGTCCGCTGCTTTAAATTGGATAAAATCAACGCCCGGGAAATACAGACGGCCCCGGTCGTGCAGATCAGACGCGATGTCGCGTAGGAAGTTAACCTTTTGGAAAGCTGCCCCCAATCTACGGGCTGGCTCCCGAAGCTGAAAATACAACGTGTCATCGCCATCACAGAACACTCGTAAACACATTAGCCCAACAACTTCAGCCGAGCCATACACGTACTGCTGGTATTGGGATACCTGATAGGTCTGAACCGTGAGGTCCATTTCCATCGAATTGAGAAATGCATCAAGTAAAGCGGGATCGATTCGGTACCGGCGTACGGCCTGAACGAACGCGTGAATTACGGGATTGAGACTGAGCCCATCCTGCAAAGCCTGAGCGGTCTCCTGACTGAGTTGCCGGAATAGCTCTGCTTTATCAAATTGATGAAACGTATCGACAAGTTCATCGGCCAGCCGGACGTACCCATAAATGGCGTAAATCGCTCCCCGGTACTGTGAATTGAGCAGCCGGACGCCAATGGAAAACGATGTACTGTAGGCTTGGGTTATCAGCCGACTACAGCCTATTGCCGTCGAGTGAAACAGATCAAGAGACATTACTGATGAAAAGGTGAATTTTTCGAATTAAGCAGATTTACTGGTGGTCAGACCGTTCCGGCAGCAACTGCGCCTGGCGATCTGGCATGCTGAACAGGCCATAAGCTGCTCCAATTCGTCCAGTTTATCGACAAAATGACGGCCAATGACTCCAATTGCCGACCGGACTTCCGCGGGCAGGGATTCGACCGGTAGGTCGAGCGTTTCCAGTTCGGTGCGTATGCTGTCTAATACCAACTCCAGTTGTCGGCGGCCCAAGGGTTCTGCCAGGATAGACCGGGCATTCAATACGCTGCTGAGCCAGTTAATCGCCTGGAGGCAATCGGCCAGTCGCTGGCATGTTGCAACCAGTGAATCGTTTAAGGCGGTCGGCGACAGAATGATTCTCAGCAGCATTCGGATCAGCGGTCGGTGCGAACTGTCAAGGGGTGGGAGCGAATCAGGCTGCGCTTTGGCTAGAGCCAGCAGATAGCCCTCCTTGGCGGCCAGAAAGGTATCTACTTCCAGCAGAGTGATGGCAAACCGGGCGCAGACCTGACTAAATGAATGCAGCAATGGGTTCGTTCTGACCCCGCCCCCCATTGCCCAGTAGGTATCGGCTCGAAACTGTCGCAGAACCGGGAGCGCCAAAGGAGCTGAGTATCGCTGATGAATGCGATGTGGATACCGGGCGTACCGATACAGGACGCCTAACGCATTCTGCCGAACACCGGTAAAGCAGTTGATGGATTGGTTTAACACTGTTTCAAACGTATCGTTGGTCGATACATGGGTATGAGTTGCTACAGACTGGAAGGAGGGCATAGCCGTGATGGTTACAAAGCCTTTATTTTCATTCCCTTGCGAGTTCGGTGCGTCAGGGTCTGTCTGAGCTGACCCACGGTTCGAATGGTGCTCCATTGCTGGTTGGTCAGGTACAGGCTGAATACAAGCTCAATCTGAAGCTGGAGGTTAACCAAATCGAGTTCATCCAGTTCCAGTTGACTGGTCAGGTCGGCGTCGTCCGTTAATTTTGACGCAGGAATGCCCATGTCTTCGAATATGCTTGCCAGCCGATGCACCAAACCACGATTTTGCTGAGCAGAACAGTTCTCCGGTAAGCAGTGGCCGCAGGGGACCATCGATGAAGACCAGACACAGGACGATACCTCTCCCGTACCGGTTAACACGGGAGAGGATGACGGCTGATTAGTTGGGGAGGACAACGCGGTCGATGACATGGATAATACCATTAGAGGCTTTTAAATCTGTTGTTGTTACCGTTGCCAGGTTTCCCGATTCATCGGTTAATAGAACCTGATTGCCCGACAGGCCCGCCGTTAGCTTGCCCCCGCTGACCGTTGTCAGAGTAGTCTGGCCGTTCCCTTTTCGAATGGCTTTCAGAATTGATGTAGCATCCAGTTTGCCCGGAACGACGTGGTAGGTCAGTAGCCTGGTCAACTGGGGCTTGCTCTCTGGTTTAAGAAACGTTTCAACCGTACCAGCGGGTAGTCTCTCAAAAGCGGCATTGGTTGGCGCGAACACGGTGAATGGGCCTTTACCTTTGAGCGTCTGTACGAGGCCGGCCGATTTGACAGCCGCTACCAGGGTAGTGTGGTCGGAAGAACTGATTGCAACATCGACAATGTCGCCGGATGGATGGTGTACGAATGAAAGGGAAGCCAGTAAGGCGGTGAGCAGAACTTCCAGTAATAACAGTGATCGTATTTTCATGACTAATTGAATAAATGGTGGACTACAGGCATTACAAAAGAAGATAGGTCAATGGCTGGTGAGCCGCGGAGGATTCAAGACGCTTCGCGAGGTAGTGAGCAACGTCGCCCACGGTGCGTAACTGATCATATTCTCTATCCGGTATGGCCAGATTAAACCGGCGCTCAAGTAGAATGAGCAGTTCGGTCATATCCAGTGAATCGTAGCCGATGTCGCGGCTAAAATGGGTTTCGGGAGTGATGATGGCCGGATCTACACCTTGTGTCTGCATCAGGTCGATGATGTCGAGATAAATCGTGTCCATGGCTGGGCATTGAGAGACTGAATGGTGGTACTAGAACTCGACAATGAAGCCCAGCGTCGGTGTGACAAACGGGTCGTTGTTGGTCAATACGGTCGGGATGCCGTTGCTACCGTCGGGGCGAATTGTGGCCCCATCGGTTGTCTGGAAGCCACCGTTGCCAGGTTTGCGGGCCAGCACGAACTCCGGATAGGCGGGCGTGGGGAGCACAAAGGCGTTCTGAACATCCAGGAACACATCAATGGTGGTGCGTCGGAAATTCCATTTTTTGTCCAGCCGGAAGTCAAACTGGTTCAACGCCTTCAGGCGACCCGTGTTGAGCTGATCGTCGGCCAGGACACCGTTGCCGAGGGCGAGGTAATTTCGTTGCGACTGCTCCAGATCGAAAGGCGTGAATGGGGCTCCACCAGCAAAGCGGTATTTTAACCCCATCTCCCAGCCCCGGGGAAATTTACGGCCCAGTAAACCAGAAAACAGGAGCCGGTTGTCCCAGGCGGAGGGAATCAGTTCGCCGTCCTGGCCTGAAAACAGGCTTCGGACAAACGTGAGGGAAGCCACGGCAAAAATGTTTTTTACCAGCTTCTGCTGAAAGAATAACTCCACGCCGTAGGTGCGACCTCGCCCGGTACTGGAAACGGCTTCGTTGCCCAGGGCGGTAAAATCCGTTCCCTGATTGGCCAGCGAAATGCCATCGCGGATGGAAACGGGGTAGTCGGAATAGCGTTTATAGAAACCTTCAACAGTAAAGCGTGTCGTCGGACTGGGTACATATTCTAAGCCCGCTACGTAGTGGTTTGATTTGATGTACTCATTGGTTTTGTTGACCAACTCGCCCGCTTCATTCCGAAAGCCCAGCACTGTGTAGATTGGAATCTTGGTATACCGCCCAACCGACGCGTTGATGTTCCACCGGTCGGTGAGGGCGTACGACAGCGCCAGTCGCGGTGAAAGCGTCCGTAGTGGATCCAACCCGTTGCTGGTAAAGGTATTCATATCCGTACGCAGCCCGGCCGATACGCCCAACCGACTGCCTATAAAGCTTCGGTTGGCCTGAATAAACCCGCCAAACCGGGTAAAGCCGATGTCGGAAAGCGAAATGATCTGAACGGCAGGCGACAGGATCGATCCATCCGTATTGCGCACCTCGTTCCGAATGCGGGCGGCAATGTTGTTGGCAAACTGAACGTACTGGACAACGCCCCCGGCCGATAGCTGCCACCCATTAATCCGCTGGCTGATGTCGGCCCGCAGCTTGGTTTCGGTTTCGTTGGAACGCAGCCGCAGGGTCTGGGCCGTTGGGTCGTCTTCCCGGGCATCCTCAAACCGGTCCAGTGAGTTATCAAACGTGTTCCGGCTCAGGGCCAGGTTGATGTACCCGCGCTCGATGAGCTGCCGAAGGGAAACGCCCACCGTATAGTTCCATTGCCGAATCAGCGGGTTTTGCCGGATGGTGTATTCTTTTTCAGGAGTTATTTCGCGGGGCACAGCAAAGCGAAACCGGTCAATGGCCCCAATACCGAGGGTTGTCAGCGTCGTTTTAGGGGTTAGCTTGTGGGTGATCTTATACTGAAAATCCCAGTAGTCGGGCCGGATAGGCAGGTCGATGAGTTGAAAGAAAAATTGTAGGTAAGACCGGCGAACCGATGCCAGAAAGGTAGTTTTGGGGGCGAGTGGCCCTTCAAGCGTCCCGGCCAGTTCTGTAGCGCTGAGCCGAATGTTGCTCTGCAGCCGATCGGGATTGCCTTCGCGTTGTTTAAACTGAAATACCGACGCCAGAGCGTTGTCGTAGCGGGCATCGAAGCTGCTCGACGAAAGCGTGACGTCTTCCAGAAACGATACGTTCAGAATGCCCTGTGGACCACCGGTGCCGCCCTGGGTTTGAAAATGATTAATAACCGGAATCTCAATGCCATCCAGGAAGAAGACGTTTTCGTTGGGTGCTCCGCCCCGAATAACAATGTCGTTGCGCAGGCCGCCCACGGAGCCACCCACGCCCGGCAGCGTCTGAATCACCCGGGATACGTCGAAGTTGCCGCCCGGATTGGTTTTGATCTCGTCGGTAGAGAGCCGCTGGATCGAGTTGGGGGTTTCGATGGTTGTTACGGCTGCTACAGCCCGATTGGCCCGAACGACCACTTCGGATAGATTTTTGTTTTCTTCCGCCAGTTCGAAAACTTGTTCGCTGGCGTTCCCCGACGTAACGATGATGTTGTACTTTACCAGTGGCTGGTAGCCCACAAAAGAGGCCTTAAGGTTAACGCTGCCCACGGGAAGGGTCAATCTGAAACGCCCTTCTATATCCGTGAGTGTACCCACAGTAGTCGAACCTTCAGGCTGGATGGTCACTCCAACCAGTGGTTCCTGCGTGTTTTTGTCTCGTACAGTCCCTACGATAACGCCGGTGGGAGACTGATTGCCTTGTCCAAAGGCAGTGCATAATGCAATAGTGAGAATTGCGGTAGGTAATACTCTGAAAAGCATAGTGACGGTGTTTTGCCAATACTAACACCAACAAGTACAATATTGTTTTATAATTACTATAAATTTTTTCTAATAGAATGTTTTTGTTTAAATTTGGATAAATTATACACTGATGTTTTATTCGTTTTGAGACAATCTTGGACTAAATGGGCCTGAAAAAACCCTAGAAGATCCGATTTGTCAATTATATAGGCGACCAAACAGTAGTCAACTATTCCCGTTGGAACAGCGTTTAGTTCGTGTTTCATAGTTCTAAAAAGTTACTACAAACCACTAATGAAATATACCCTCATCTGGGAGTTACTGAACGAAGTTGAATCGTTTGAAAACGAACCAGAACAAAACGGAGATTTATCGCTGGCTGCTTTCACCGGCTGGCTAGTCAATCGGCAGGTAAATCTGCCTCGGGACGCGACTCAGACGTTGCATAGAGAACCGCCGGAAAGCATCATCAGCCGATTCGTTTTTTTTCTTCAGCGCTACGCCCTGATGTATGTTCGGCAGGTACTGGCCGATACGCCCCTGACTACCTTCGATGATTTCGCCTACCTGGCTACCTTGGCATCGAACCCGGGTTTGACGAAAATTGAGTTGATTGAGCGGAACATTCACGGTAAAACAACCGGTATGGAAATCATCCGTCGACTGGTCAGCACAGGACTGGTTGAGCAGGCAGAGCACACAATCGACAAGCGCAGTAAATTACTGACTGTGACGTCGCAGGGGCATCAACTGCTGGCAAAAACCCGGGTATTAATGAAACAGGTAGCTTCGGTGGTTGTGGGTGACCTGACCGAAGCTGAACAACTGCAATTAATGCACTTGCTTAATAAGCTGCATACCTATCATTATCCAGTTTACCAACAGGGAAGCAAAGCCATTGATCAGGTGCTGAAACAGTCGTCAGCGAAGAAGTCAGAACCGTAAACGCTTAGTCTGAGAAGCTGCCAAACTCAGATTCGCTCGGTGTAGAGCTGGAAATTTTCGTCGTCGAAGCAAACGAAGAGAATGTCGGTCAGCGATGTGGGCTGTTCCAGAAACTGCCGGGCCGTTTGTGTCGCTACGTCGGCCGCCAGGTCTTTGGGGTAACCGTAAACGCCGGTGCTGATGTTGGGAAAGGCCAGGCTGGTCAGTTCGTAGGCCGTTGCAATCTCCAGCGAACGCCGGTAGCAACTGGCCAGCAACTCCGGTTCGCCCGCTGTGCCACCCCGCCAGATGGGGCCCACGGCATGAATCACGTAGCGGGCCGGAAGGCGATACCCCCGGGTCAGTTTCGCATCGCCGGTGGCGCAGCCGTTCAGGGTGCGGCATTCGGTCAGTAGTTCGGGGCCAGCCGCCCGGTGAATGGCCCCATCGACGCCCCCGCCACCCAGCAGACTGGTATTGGCTGCGTTGACAATGGCGTCGACGGCCAGTTTCGTGATGTCCCCGCGTTCGAGCCGGATGGTTGCCATACTCACAGTTTTATGACCTTCAGCGTACGTTTCTGCTCACCAGCCACGAGCGTGATGAAATACATGCCAGCCGATAGACTCAATCGGGGCAGCACAAAACCGGATGGTCCGTTGGGAAGGTAGCGGTTGCTCCAGACGACCCGTCCACTGGCGTCGGCCAGGGTTGCCTCAACGGCCGAATTAAAGTCGATACCGGACAGTTGAACGGTCAGTCGCTCGGCATCGCTGAAGGGATTCGGGTAAAGCAGAAACGCAAAGGACGTATCGCTCAGCATCGACGCCCGCGCAAAATTGGGAATGCCGTAGCCTAGCTGGTCATCAGGATTGAGGGATTGGTTACCCGACCGGCGCAGGCTTTCGGTTACCTGCGCGGCTGTCAGGCGGGGGTGGGCCTGCCAGAAACCGGCCGCTAACCCGGCCACCAGTGGAGCTGCATACGACGTGCCATTACCCGTGACGACCTGCCCGCCCGGACTGCCGATCACCGTTCCGAGGCCCTGAGCCGCCAGGTCAGGTTTGATCCGGCCGTCGGCCGACGGACCGAAGGAACTGAAGCCGGCCCGTTGCCCGGTGGGGTTAACGGCCGCGATCGCCAGAGCACCGGCGGCATCGGCCGGGGCCGAGATGTACCGCCAGGCATCGCTGCCTTCGTTACCGGCCGATACGACCACCACGATGCCCGCTTCGGAGGCCCATTGAGCCGCCCGCGTACTGAGCGCCGTCCGGCCGTTCAGGTCCTCGTAGCTGTAGTTGGTTTCGGGGTCATCGAACTGCGTATATCCGAGCGACGAGTTAATGACGTCAACGCCGGCGCTGTCGGCGTACTCGGCCCCGAATAGCCAGTTGGCTTCCTCGACGCGGCTTTCGCTGAACACATCCTCCGTCCGCAGCAGGATGAAAGAGGCTTTATAAGCGGTGCCGTAGAGCCGGTTGTCGGCCGTGGCGGCAATGGCCGACAGCACCGACATACCGTGGTAATCGTCTTCGTACACGCTTGCTTCGCGATCCACAAAATCGTAGGTTGCCACAACGCGGTTTTCCTCGAACAGGGGCCGCAGGAACGAAACGCGGTTGGCGTTCAGGAAGCCACCGTCCAGCACCGCAATCAGCATACCTTCGCCGTGGTAGCCGCGCTGGTGCATGACATCAACCCCAATCTGGGCGATCTGCGCCCGGGAACTCCCGTAGTTCAGGGTGTCGAGTTCGCCCAGTTTGGTGGTGCGTTTGCTACGTACCGCAACGGTTCGGCTGCGGCCGGCCGCTATCCGGGCGTTGTTTAAAGGGCGATCAAATTCGAGCCCTTTCACGAAGGGCAGCCGCTGAATGGCGGCAATCGTTGGTTCTGTGGCTTCGATCAGTACCGCATTCAGCCAGCGGGAGGTAAACCAGACCGTAGCGCCGGTTTGCCGGATCTGCTCGACGTAGGCCGGAGTTACGGGCAGGTCGCGTTCCTGCACGGCGATGTTCTGCCGCTGCCGGCGCTGAATGGCCCTCGGCGACAGGAACTGCTCGGGCCGGGCCGTGGAGTAGGGGGTGCCTGTCTTGTCGCGGAACAGCACGAGGTATTTACGCGCCGTGGTTGGCTGACCGTAGCCCGACAGGTTCGTCAGCAGCAGAAAGAAAAAGAACCAGCCGGTTTTATTCCGTACCATACGTTCGAATGCGGTAAAATTGTCGAATCCCATAGTCTATCTGATTACGGCCGATACAGCCGGGCGACGACGAGCAATAGCGCAACTGAATCCGTTCCCGGTAAATCAGCCCCACCTGTCGTGCATATACCTCCACTCGCTTATCCTGCGACACGAGCGTTGAATCGTTCTGTGCCACCACCGTCACCGTTTCACCAAAGGTCATTGTGTGAACGCGGTAAGGCTGGCGGCTATTGCGCAATTCGTACTCGTCGGACCCGGCCGCATTATGCCGGTTACCATCCCAGCGCAGCCGGTCGCTCAGCGGAAACACGAGTTTAACAAAATCCAGTCCGTTTTCGGTACGAATGGCTTCATTATTGACCAGACGGGCCGACCAGACCGAGTCGGGTTGCCAGGGTTCCTGGGTTGCGCTCCGCCGGAAGCGCAGCAGCCGGAACGCGGGCTGACCGGTCGCATCGGTATAGCGTTGCTCAATCCGTTCTTTCACCTGATACGTCCGCTGCACAGGGGCGCTGGTCAGGCTAAACTGCTGTTCACTGACGTCGTAAACTACGTAGTGCCCCTCCGTGAGCGGAAAATACGCAGACTCATCAGCGGGGCGAACAGCGTCAGTAGGGCGGCAGGTCAGTAAAGATACCGATAAACAACCAATTACCAGTTGGGGCCAGAACGTAAATTGTTGGCGAATGGTGGGAATAGCCATTGCCAAAAATAAAGAAAAAGGCAGGGGACGTAATTAAATGACGATTAGAGAACGCCGACCGGTATGGGGTAACGTACAAAACGCAAACAGACCAGGAGAATGTGCGGACAGATCAAACCGATGCGTCGTAGTTTCGGGTTATGTTTCTATACGAGAAAGCCCATGAATAACGAAGAGCGTCAGATGCCGGAGCGGCCCGTCGTCGATACCCAGCCAACCGCCGTCAGCGTAGCCGAACAATTCCAGAACCAGACCCTGCGGCCTGTTCTTAAACTGCTGGATGCGAGTCTGATGACGTACTGGCTGCATCACCTGCCCAAACGAAAAACGCCTTTCGACCGGTTCAGCCGACCGGAAAAACTGGCGCACATTGAACGGGCCATACGCGAAGATACCAAGCTGCGGCTGACCCTGGTCGGTATGGTGCTGGGACAGTTTACGCCGGCAGAGTGGTCAACTTTTAAGGCCAACGAAGCCGAACTGACGCGCCGGCTGCTGGCCTTGCTCATTCAGCGTCTGCAAAGCCACGTCGATTCATAAAGCGGGCGGCCGGGGCACTAGTCAGTACCACCAGCCGCCCGCGATGACACAAGCAGTTCAGAAACGGGAACGTCAGACGTTGTGGGATTGCTCCAGGACGCTGCGCCAGCAGCTGCTGACTGACGCCAGCACCTCATTGAGCGATCGGTAGTCGGCTGGTTTGGTCAGAAACGCATCGGCACCGAGGGCGTAGCACCGGGCCCGGTCGTCGGGATGGTCGGAGGTGGTCAGCACCACGACCGGAATTTTTGCCCATTCAGCATTGGCTTTGAGCATCCGCAGCGTTTCGAACCCATTGAGCAAAGGCATGTTCAGATCCAGCAGAATGAGCGTTGGCAGCGGGGTGGCCGGGTGGGTAGTCAGGAAGTTAATCAGGGCATGACCATCGCCAAAGACGGAGAAGTCGCAATTGGCCTGTGGGTGGAGTGCCCGCTGAGCCAGATAGCAGTCATCTTCGTCATCGTCAACCAGATAGATAATTTGTTTCATTGACGTACAAGAACGGATTGAATACAAAAGCAAAGATACTAATTGAATGTTCCGTTGAATATATAGAATTAGTCATGTTTTGGCTTTCTAACAAATTACTAATTGCCAGCTGAACGAAACCCTGGTTTAGCCGTCATAGCCTGAAAGCATTCAGCGATGGTTGCGCAATTGGCTGGTGTCAGGATCGGGCACGGCCAAAAGCAGGTCAAGCCGTTCATTAGTCAGCTGGCAAACGTGTTTCCCTGCCGATGGCGACGCACAAAAGGGATCTGTTTCGGCTGGCCCTGTTTGTAATTACGTAGCCAGTCAGTTGACCGAATCCTGATACGAAGCGTGCCGATTCCGAAAGTTGTGTAAATTGAGCGCATACTCTCCACTTTCCCATGGACGTCCGCTCGATCTGGCTGCACCTGCGCGTACCCTTCTCAATCTATTTAATGCCCATTTTTTGGTTTGCCGTGAGTCAATCGCCTACGATTGAGGTCTGGCGCGTGGGGGCCGTACTGTTAATTGTCCATCTGTTCGTGTATCCGGCGGCCAACGCCTACAACAGCTACTTCGACAAGGATGAGGGTAGTGTGACAGGCATTGAAGCGCCCCCGCCCGTCGACAAGAATTTGTTCTGGGTTTCCCTGACTCTCGATGCCCTGGCCATACTGTTGGGGGTGTTCGTCAATGGGCCGTTTGTGCTGTTTGTACTCATCTACGGCACGGTTATGAAGGCGTATAGCTATGATCGAATCCGGATCAAGAAATACCCGGTCTTAAGCTGGCTGGTGATCAGCCTGTTACAGGGTGGTTTTACCTATTGTATGATGTACGTAGCCATCAACGACCTGCCCCTGTCGGTCCTGCTACAACCCAGCGTATTGTTTGGCGGAGCTCTGGCGACGTTTAATATTCTGGCTTTGTACCCCGTTACCCAGGTTTACCAACACGAAGAAGACGCCAGTCGGGGTGACATGACCATCAGCCGGCTGATGGGTGTGCGCGGTACGTTGGTGTGTACCCTTGTTTTCTTTTTGTTTTCGATTGCCGGCTTTTACCTGTTTTTCGACGGGAAATGGCCTTTCTACCTGATGTTGCTGCTGCTGCTGCCCGCTGTAGTTTTTTTCCTGAGATGGTTTCCCCGGGTGCTCCGTGATCCGGGTCGGGCAGACTACAGGTCAGCCATGCGGATGACTAAACTAACGGGCTGGGGCATGAACGCCTTCTTTCTGATTTTACTTGGTCTGACTCATTCCAGTCTCATCCAGTAATGAACGAATCAGAACTCCTGATAAATAAGATATGACAGCTAACGTGCTGGTATTTACCGAATTGCCAGCGATTAAATGACTGCGAATGTATAGTTTTAGGGGTTGGCAAAGCGTACGATAGGGCAACGGACATTCGTCATACAACTTACTCCCTGAACGCATAAAGCAAGCACCACCTGTAACTCGTACCGTGTTATGACTCCGTTCCTACGAACGCCTGAATGGAAAGCAGACGATGACCTGTTTGCTGTGTCATGGCTGCTGTCGGAGCCGATACAAGATCGGATTAACCGGGCTACGACTGGCATTGGTCTGTTTGAAGCGGTACGTTACCAGGCAGCTAACACTACCGATACAGACCAAAGGCACGGTCCGATTGCTGACTTCCAGTATCTGATGATCAATCCCGTACTACAGGCCATTGCGCGGGTGACCCGGGAAGACTGTATGAGCCTGCCCTTGTCGGCGCTGATACCCGAAGGGGTTGACACCACATTGATTCGTCGGATGGCCCAGGTTGTTGAATCCGGGCTTCCTCAGCATGACAACGACGTGTTCATCCTGAACGGGGTTGTTTCGCAGCACGACCAGGTATGCCTCAAAGCCGGCGACGGTGTGCTGGTGCTGGTCATGGACGTTACGTACCTACCATTACTGGACGAAGAACTTCGGCGACGAAGTGAATTGATGGAGGCCATTTTGACGAAAGCGCCCGTTGAAGTGATACACAAACGGCTGATTGCCCTTATTATGTAAATCCAGGCCCGTGCGCTTTGGTGCAAATTATCATAATTTGCCCCGGTTTAGATCATACCCTGAGGAGTTGCCCTGCGCGAACTTTGTCGGGCACAAGCTTACCGCTGTCGGCCAGGTAATGAACGAAGCTGATGCCTTTACTGACTATTGCTATGAATGAGATGACGCCGGAATTTGCTGGAAACACGCCCGATGCCGTCGGCCGCCTGAACGAGGAGAATCGCCTTCTCCGCCAGCAGCTTGCCGATCAGGCCGTAGAGCTCGATCGGCTGCGGCAGGTCCTGCAGCAGTGTGAAGAACTGACCCTGCAAAGCCAGCAAAACGCAAATGAACGGGCGGAACTGCTCGCTCAGGAGCGTAAGCTGAGCGAGTTGAAAACCAATTTTGTAACCCTGGCGTCTCACGAGTTTCGAACGCCTATCGGCACCATCCTGATGTCGGCTTCGCTCATCGGGCGCTACAACGGTGAGCAGGACGGACCCAAACGGGAACGGCACGTGGATCGCATCAAGTCCGCCGTTGCTGACCTGACGGCCTTGCTGAACGAATTTCTGGCCTTAAGCCAGATCGAGCAGCGGACAGTGCCTAATCGGCCGGTTGCGTTGGTCTTGCCGACGTTTTGCCAGGAGGTTATCGAGGAGATGGAGCCGGTTATGAAACCCGGGCAGGCCATCCTGTATACACACACCGAGGGCGATACGTCCATAGTGCTGGATGGAGGGATGGTAAAGAACATCCTGATCAATTTACTGGGCAATGCCAGTAAGTACTCAACCGAAGGCAAGGCGATCGGCCTGACCACCGCCGTTAGAAATGGCCAGCTTACAATAGACGTGAGTGATGAGGGCATTGGTGTTCCCGACCAGGATAAGGATAAGCTGTTTGTCAACTTTTTCAGGGCCCGCAACGCCATTCACTTTCAGGGCACGGGCCTGGGCCTTTATGTAGTCAAACGCTACGTCGATCTGCTGGGTGGTACCATTACCTTTACCAGTCAGCTCGATGTAGGCACCGTCTTCACCGTCAATCTGCCCCTGGCCACCCTGCCAGCTACCGTATGAAAACCATCCTGGTCATTGAGGATACGCCCCAGATGCGGGAAAACATCGTCGAGATCTTACAGCTGGCACCCTATAATGTTGTGGAGGCCAGCAATGGTAAAGAAGGCGTTGAGCTGGCCCGTAGCATCCGTCCGGACCTGATTCTGTGCGACATTATGATGCCCGACTTAGACGGCTACGGCGTCCTGCACATTCTGAGCAAAGATCCCCAAACGGCTCATACGCCGTTTATTTTTTTGACGGCCAAAGCCGAAGCTGCCGATTTTCGGTACGGCATGAACCTGGGGGCCGATGATTACCTGACCAAGCCCTTCGACGATATTGCGCTGCTGAACGCGGTCGAGCTACGGCTCAAAAAAAGCGAGCAGGTGCGCCCTGCTGCCAAAACCTTGCCCGGACACCTGGTGCAGCTTATGCGGACCATTACAAAGACCGAACAGGGCGGTACGAAGCTGAGCGACTACTATCCCAGCAGCCGATTCAAAAAAAAGCAGTTTCTCTACACCGAAGGAGGGTTGCCCACGTCGCTGTTCTACATTCTAAGCGGTAAGGTGAAGCTGTTTAAGACCGACGCCAAAGGCAACGAGTACATTACGTCCATTCATGGCCCCGGCGATTTCGTGGGGTACTTAGGCTTACTGGACGCGATCGCGCACATCGAATCGGCTCTGGTGCTGGAAGACGCCGAGATTTGCCCCATCCCCAAAGCAGACTTCACAACCTTGCTGCATACCAATCAGGACGTAGCGAATCAATTCGTGCATTTGCTGGCCGGTGAGATGTCGGCTCACCGGCAGCGCCTGCTGGACCTGGCTTACCAGTCTGTTCGCAAACGGGTCGCTGAGGCCCTGCTTATCTACCAGCGTAAATTCATTGAAGCCAACCCAGCCGCCGGGGGGGCAGCCATCAGCTTGTCGCGGGAAAACTGGTCCCAGTTGGTAGGGGCTTCCATGGAATCCGTGATCCGGACGCTAAGCGACTTTCGCAACGAAGGCCTGATTGATATCAACAACAGCGACATCACTATTCTGAACGCCGAGAAGCTGGCCCGGTTGAAGCAGTAGCCCGAACGATACGTCGCTGCTGCAGGTAAACCCAGTACCACTGAGCTACAAACGATGCCAGAAAAGACTCAGGCCGACCGTCAGCACAAGGCCAATCTGTATGGCCGTCAGTACATAAATGTAGTTGGACTGACCTCTCGACTGGCTTACCAGTTCCTCGCCTACCGTTACCTGCAACGTTGACAGATCGGCCAGGGTCTGCGATACCTCACCAAAGGCAGTACGCCCGGTTCCGACAAAGAAAATCTGATTCGCCTTCGGCAGATCAGTCAGGTTGTTCGTAATCTCACCCTCCAGCTGATTATAAACGGCCAGCCGTTGTTTGAGCCGATTGAACTGGTCCGCTTCTTTGGGCGTCAGTTTTGTCTGGCCAAATTCCGTTAACAGCGAATCGATTTGCCGATTCAGCCGATCGAGCGAGGACGCTACGTTGCTTGCCTGCGGCTTGGTCTGCCCCAGCACATAAGGCTCAAGCAATATACGTTTCTGGTAAACCTGCGAGGTTAGCCTGGCAATGATCGCTGTTGGAACCAGGCGATCCTTATAAATGGAGGCCGATGCTTCCTGAATTTGGTGAACACTACGTCGGCTCAAAAATATACTGGTCAAAATCAGGCCCAGTAAGCTAACGATCAGCAGGGTAAGGCGTAAGGGCGAACGGGTATTACGCGGCTGTTCCATGTTGTCAGCAGAATATGAATTTCGTACACTGTCCATAAGGTATGTTGTTTTAATAAAAACTACAATTGACGGTTGGTAGCCGCTGCTGCCCAGTGAACACAACCGGGCGCTGACGGCTACGTTACAGCGCGTATACTCAGGGTTTGGGAAATACCATCAGGGGCACACTGCCAATGAAGGCGTATTCGGCGGATTGGCTCGGGGAAAGCAGTCGTTCCACAAAGCCCGAGCGCTGCGTGGTAAACATAATCAGCAGCGAGGGCTGCACCCGTTGGATGATCTGCTCCAGGTTGGCCGCCAGGTTGTGTTCGATGATTGCTGCCTCGATATACACGCTGGTGGTTGGATCACTGAACTGACGTACCGTTGTCTGAAGACGATCCGTATCAAATTCGGGTCCGGTAGGCCCCACTACGTGCACGACGTCAACCGTAGCGCCCAGCGGTTGGGCAACTGCAACAACCTGTTTTAATTCAGCCGCCAGCTTCGTCAAGTCGGACGCGTAAAGCAGATGCTTTATGGCAGACGCCTGGTAGCTCGCTGGTACCGCAATCACCGGTATAGTAGACTGGTTGATCAGGGTAGCCGTCGTTGTACCGATCAGTTTCCCGATGGTTCCGGCGCCCCGCGCCCCGATGCAGATAGAATCAAACCGGTGTTTTCTGGCGTAGTCCATGATCGCATCGGTCACCGAAAAGGAGTTGACAACGACGCAGCAATAATCGTCGGCTGTTACCGCAAGCTGCCGGCGAACCTCCTCGACAAACTGCTCCAGCCGCGGCTGAACTTCACCCAGCGGTCGCATGACGTTATCCACGTTCAGAAAGGTTAATGATACTGGTTCCTGCAGAACCAGCTGCCAGGCAAACCGAATAGCCGCCCTTGAATTAGTTGATATATCCGTTGCTACCAGAATACGTTTCATCGTTATGGAAATTTTAGAAAACCTGTGTGAAAGCGCTCACCTACTCATAGGTGTGAGCCAGTAAGCTGAACGACATTGTACGTCGTTCATGCTGACGAAGGTAGAAAAGGAGGTAAGTCTATTCAAGGTAATCCGTCATGCTTTCAGCTGATTGTTTTGAGCTAATCGGCTGGTAACCCACTACCCTGACTTTTTACGGAGTCCGGACTGGCATTTATCAGTATTTGCCATGACCAATTGCCGAGGTTAGGGGCGGGCATCTTCCGAACTTTGTTGTATCAAAATCGCCCGGCAGACGCGGATACCTGACCAGAAGGTCGGTATCGTAAGGCGCTGCAGGTCACGTAACAAGTTTCCTTGTCAAGGGACTTTGGGGCCTTTGCTCCGCGGGTGAGGATGTTCACGTTTTAAAATCGGATATAATGAAAACGACCCTTTTTATAATAGCTCTTATTGGCCTCAGCGCTTCGATGGTTTCCGCCCAGGATGATCGTAAACTGCGCAGCGACGGTACATACTCAGTTCATAACTACAAACACGCCAACAAAGCCGCCACGGCCCGAAAATGGTCAGCGCAGGTGAGTGTTCCGGTTGTCGCTCCGACTACGGGTTCAGGCCCGGTTGCCAACTATAAACAGCCTGTTCCGGGCCAGTTGCCAACGGGGGGTGTGACCGTACCGCATACACCGCTTGAGGATGTCGCCTTACGGAATTATAAAATCCAGCGGGTTAATCACGGCCAGTCCGCTACTCAGAAAGCGGCCGGGGTAGTGGCCGATAAGCCCCAGCCCCAATCCATCACCGAAGGCAACTAAAGGATGATTAATCGCCCGGTACCGTCAGTCGGTACCGGGCTTTGGCTATACATAGTAAGCGGCCCGACACCAACAGACCATGTTTGTGCCGGGCCGCTTCCGTTGTGAGGAGGCCAATTGTGCCGGGCAATGCAGGTGAAGCCGGCGAATTGTACCCGTAAACGGTAGCATCTATCCGCTTATCAGGTTGTTTGACCGCTCAAGTACTATGTTATGCAAAGTACTGGTTATTGCCCATACCTTTGATTCATCAAACGGGGCTAACCCGGCACTATTCTGAACAGTAAACCCAAATATACCAACCATGAAAACGCTCATCAAACCTCTGCTTGTTGCTTTTGGCTTAAGTGTACTTTCCTTGTCTGCTACGCAGGCCGAAACAAACCCGATCCGTCGTGGGACCAAAGCCGCCACCTACAAAACCGGTATCTATCCGACCATTGAAGGCAAACTTCAGATTTCGCTGGATAAAGAAGTCGGCGGTGTTGTCAACGTACAGTTGAAAGATGTGAATAACAAAGTGCTGTTCTTCCAGCACATGGGTAAACAGGACAAACAGCTGCGTCTCCGCCTGAACCTGAACGATTTGCCGGCCGGTACGTATCAGGTTGAAATTTCGAACGGCGTCAACGTAACGACCCAGACCATTACGGTTGGTGCTAAACCAGCCGCCCAACCCAGCCGGTTGATAACGCTTGATTAAGAGAAGGGGGAGGAAAAAAGGAGGAAGGGGAGGAAAGGAGAAAGGGAATGTTATCCGGTGCCCTCTTCTCCTTTCCTCCCCTTCCTCCTTTCCTCCTTTTTATTATTTCAACGTCAGCAGGTAGCCGATGGTGAAGTTGGCATCGAAGTCAAAAACAAACTGGTCGCAGTTGGTACCGTCGACGATAGCTTTGTAAATGTTCAGGCCGGCCTTCGACTTGGCATTTTCCACTTTGTAGTTTGCGGGCGTGTTCAGGACCGTGTACCGTTCCTTGCCATCGCGAACTTCTTTGGCCAGTTCGTAGGGTACGCCACCGATGATGAAGCCCGTTTTGCGGTGATTCTGAGGAACCTGCTTTGCAATGGCTTTCACCTCGTTATACACCGTTTCGTCGCTGGTGCCGTTCTGAAAGTATTTGGAGCCGTAGGTTTCTACCGCTTTCGTTGAGCCGCCTTCCTTCCACGAAATCTTCGTGTTTCCCGAGCCGATGTCCACCACAAACGAATTGTCGGCGTAATCGGCAGGCAGCACCGACCGCAACGCCAGCGATCCTTCCTGCTCCGGCGTTACGGTGTTGACGACGTAGTTGAGTGATTTCAGGGCTTTGGTAATCTTCTGGGTTACGTCGGCTTTTGCCGCGCCCGAGCTGACGACGAAGTGAATGTCGCGGCCACTCACTCCGTAGTCGAGCATCTTGCCGATATAACTTTTCAGGCCCGCCCGCACATCATCGTCCGTGGCCATGTTTTCCAGGACCAGGCTGTTGCCGAATTCGGCTTTTTCAAGCTTCCAGCGCTTCTCCGGGTCCACCCGAATGATGAATGAATTGAAGCCACTGGCTCCCAGTTCCACCACGCCTTTCAGCTTGCCGTTCTGGGGGGCCGGGGGCGTGTAGGAAAACGAACGGCGGTCGCTACTCGATGCGGCTTCGGACGAACCAGACGAGGACGACGAGCCGTTGTCCGACGCTTCAGATTCATTGGGCGCCGACTCCGGGGCGTCCGACTCATCAGCGCGGGGCATGGTTTCTGACTGCTCCGTTTGGTTTGGAGCCAGTTTCCGAAGGGCCTCATTGCCTCCGAAATAGCGAAATGCAAAGAAAAGGGCGGCCAGAATAATTGCCGTGACAAGCAGCCGACCGGCTACGGTTAAGCGTTGCATAGGAGTTAAAAGTTAGTTGTTTGTGGTTCGTAGTTTATAATAATCTGGAGCGCATAGCGTCAAACTACGAACCGGTTTATTCTAAAAGGTTTTTATACCCGGCGTCCTTGGCAGGATTAGGGCCGGTAACGACGGGCTGCGTGGGCGAATCGAGCTGAATCAGTTTGAATTCGCCTTTGTTATACGCTTCCAGAAGTGCCTGGCCCTTGTCGGACATGATGCCGTTCTGAATATCGACCGAGTTGATGAAGTCCATCGACAGGTCCATGGCCCGCTTCATCTCGCCGAGTTTCTGGCTCATATCTTCCTGGATGTATTCCATCGATTGATCGAAGTAAAACTTCTTGTCGGGGTCGCCCTTGAAGATACTGATGGCCGTTTTGAGAGCATTTGAGCTTTCTTTAACGATCTTATACTCCGTTTCCTTCAGCCGAACCTTGATCTCGGTTTCCTTGATGATGTAGTCGGCGCTCTGGTTCACCTTCTCCATGAAAGCCAGCACCATCTTGATGTTGCGCTGCAGCGGAAAAAGTTTTTCGTTCATTTCCTGCAGGCCTGCGCCTTCGATGGTAGCCAGTTGGGCCGCTTCCCGCATGCCGGGTTTATCGGTCATGGTGCTGGCTTTGTTGGCTTCGGCGAACTTCTGCTTGATGGCTTCGTTGTTCTCGTTAATCTTCTTGTTCAGTTTAACGAGCTGCCCGGCAAGCGTATCGATCTGTCCCTGCATCTTCTGCCGCTTCTCTTTCAGATCATCGACGTAGATCTTCATGATGGCAATGGGGTTCAGTTGAATCACCGTGCCCGTGATGCTCCGCATAAGCGACTTGAACAGGAAGAAAACCGCCGTCCGTACGTCGCGACTGGTAAACAGAAAAATCAGCGCACCTATGGCGCCAAACAGTAACGCCAGGGTCAATACGTTCGAGGTCATCCGGATCAGGAACTCAAGGACCCGGTTAAAGTAGACCAGTCCCAGGCCGGCAATCCCGGCCAGTACTATCATACCCAGAATACCTTCGGGGCGGCTCCAGAACGACCGTTTCTCTACGTCCGTTTTGCCGCCAATCTGTGAAAAGTCAGGGGTTGCCATGTTGTGAACGAATGATTGAATGAGTGAAGTAATGAATGAGTGAATTAGTGAATGCTTTGTCCGGCACAATTCGCACATTCGCTACTTCACTCATTCGCTAATTATTTGAGGTACTGCGCCATTCTGGCGATGTCGTTTTTGATCTGATCTGTGAAATGGGCGAAGGTCGCTTCGTAGTTCTGCTGGTTCTGATTGATCTTCGCACTCTGCTCATCAATCTCGCCACTGATGGCGCGAAGCCGGTCGGTGTTGGCGTTGATGCGCTGCTGAATCTCCAGAATCTGCTTTGCCAGGGCCTCGTTCTCGGTTTGCAGCCGCTTCTCTTCATTCTGCAAACCGCCTACGCGTTCGCTCAGAGCCGCTTCCACACTTTTTGAAAAGCCTTCCCGGTCTTTGTTCAGTGCCGCCAGATACTGGTTGGCGGTGTTGGTCAGCGTCGATACGTCCGTTGGGCCGCCCAGCGCCTTGAAACTGGCCCACGCTGCCTGGAACTGCTTGTCTTCGGGCAGACCAATGGCGTTCAGCCCACGCAGCGTTTCGCGGAACTCAAAATAATCGGGCCCGGGTGGATTGTTCTTCGCCAGGACGTTGGCAAAATGCTCGGCAAACTTGGTGTCGATGGTGCCGGGCGGTACGGTCGCCGTCCCCGTGGCCTTCGAAGGGCCGGCGGAGGTGGCTGGGCCGGGGGGAGCCTGCGTACCAGGCGCTGGTCGGGGGGCCGCGTTTGTGGCGGGCCCGGCCGGCGATCCGGTAGCCGGTGCCGCGTTGGGGTCTTCATCTTTGATGAAGAAACTCAGAATTTTACGCCCAATGGATTGATCGGGTTCTGTCATGGTGTCTGTCAGTTGGTGAAAGACAGAACAATGTTACGAGGTTCTGCGAAATCCGCAAGATTCGATTAAGCCGAACGGTTACGGGACTTGACAAAATGTCGTAGGACAGGCCGAATTGCAGAAGAGGTTTGCGGGTTTCGGTGTGCAGTTTACGGTGATTGAGTTGGCCAGATGCCTCACTTTTTCCGCTCCCGAAAACTGCACCCCAAAAACCGACTTCCGAAAACTGATTAACTGGTAACGCCCGGTTTCAGCCAGTTTTTCATCCGTTCCCGAAATTTCTCCACTTTGGGCTTCGACACCGTCTGTACGTATAGTTCGCCGGGGTGATCGTAGTAGTAACCCTGGTGATACACCTCCGCCGGATAAAAGGTCTTAAAGGGTATAACCTGCGTTACGATGGGCCGGCTGTATCGGCCCGACTCGTTCTCACGCCGGATGGCCGCTTCGATAGCGGCTTTCTCTGCGGGGGTCCGGTAGAACGCGATGGAGCGGTACT
The DNA here is from genome assembly GCF_003583365.1 of Fibrisoma montanum. Classification (GTDB taxonomy): domain Bacteria; phylum Bacteroidota; class Bacteroidia; order Cytophagales; family Spirosomataceae; genus Fibrisoma; species Fibrisoma montanum. The sequence continues at coordinate 38,124 of NZ_QXED01000016.1, read as the reverse complement.
GCGTACCAACGTCCGGTCCCTGCCGGTTAAGCGAAGTGCCGTCGTGGCCAACGAAAAAAGCTTTAACCAGCGTGTCGTAAGGAATTACGTTCGGGTCATAATACACCTGTATTGATTCGGCGTGGCCGGTCTGGTCGGTTCCCACCTGCTCGTAGGTAGGGTTTTCCAGGTCGCCACCGGCATACCCTGAAACCACTTCCCGCACACCCCGGAGCGATTCAAACTGAGCTTCGGTACACCAGAAGCACCCGGCCGCAAACGTAGCGACGGCCTCACCGGGCTGTAGCGTCGGCAGTTTGGCGGGGCGGGTATCCTTTTCGGCCGTTGAGTTGCCGGCCGGGCGTTGCTGACAACCGATCGCCAGCAGGCTGATCAGCACGAGAATAAACGTAGCAAAACGGGTAGTTGACATATTTCCGGAGGGTTTTAGTGTAGAACACGGCAGAAGCCGAGTAGGTTGCCTGTGGTTAAATGTATAGGCTCAGGAAAGTGTAAGGAGCTACTTATGAAGTTAGAAACGGCAAAAAGAAGCCACATCACTGTGGCTTCCTAAAAGTTCTCAACGCTTTCTACTAAAAAATAGTTTTATAACTAAAAATTAGTTAATTTACTGAAAAAAATTACTCTTTTTGAAAATTATAATAAACTGTGCCACCTGATAGTTGCTTGTCGGCAGGGTAATATTGCCAAGCTTCCATAGTCCGATTCTCCAGCGAAGTGACATCGATGTAAATGGGCTCACTGGGTTTGTCGGCGCACTCCAGTTTTACAGATACACCCACCGGATCGCTGCTCCAGCTACCTGTACGTTTAACAGATGTTCGATTGTCGCTCATCTCGAAGTGCCCATCTGCGTACAGGCTTAATCGAGAGAGTACAGTCTGCACATTTCCCGGGCGTTCCGGAAAGATGCGCGGTGTTTTTCCATCGTTATTATTAATGGTAACATTATTTGTGGTAACCCACTGACCGATCAGGTCGGTATGCAGTATGGCTTGTGCCGACAATAAAGCGGGCTCTACAGCTTTGAAGTCGTTTCGCTCACACGAAGTAAGAAACAAAACACCCATGGTCAAGGGAATTACAGCTAAAAAGCGCATTTTCTGAATGGCTTTCGAACGAGTTTGATGTAACATGATGATTCGGGATTTGAGTTGATTAAAAGATGAAAAATAATGAAGCGTTGAGACTTTACTGACTTGTGCGGTGAGCTGCAGGAGCAAGTGGGCGTATGTAGTTTTGTCGCTTGTCTGGGCGGCCTGTGCATCAGCAATGTATTCATGGTTGGTAGCTACGGCTTGCCGCCACCAGCCCATGCAGGGGTGAAACCAGAAGAAGGCACTAACCAAACGTACCAAGAGCCAATCGGCGCTGTGCCATTGCCTGCAATGCACCTGTTCGTGTTGAATAATGGTGGCCAAAGAGTCGGTTCGACGTTGATGTTGGTTTAGAAATATGAACCCGAAGAACGAAGCGGTTGGGAAATCTTCCTGCACCCAGACGATGCGATCAGAACCAAATGATTCAGTTACAGAACGGCGAATTACCTGGCGTAATAAAAAAATATCTACGGCCAATTGGCTGAGTCGATAGGTAACAAATAGCCAGTAAATAGCACAAATCACCCCACAAAGAGTCGTCCAGTTAAGTAAGGGGCTGCCCTGAACGGGCTGGTAGACGACGACCGCCTGCGTTATCAAGCGCGGTACGGATGGCAGGGTAGGAGAGACTGACCAGATTGGAGTGGGTACGATGAGCAAAGGAGCGATCAGACTGAACAGGAGCGTGCCTACAAGATAGATCCGATTCCAGGTAAAAAATGTTAATCGGGACAGGAAAAACCGATAGCAGCCTATAAAGATTACCATACTGATACTGGTCTCGACGAAGTAGGCGAAGGAAAGCATGGGCAGGGCTAAGCTTTACGGTATGATTCTATCAATTTGTGTAGTTCTTCGATTTCCTCTGGGTTGAGCGCTTTTTCCTGAACAAGGAAAGAAACTACATTTTTGGGCGAACCATCAAAATAGTGTTGAACGATTTCCGAAAAGGTTTTTCGGGCGTATACATCGCGCTCAATGGCGGGAAAGTATACATGAGTTTTTCCATAGGCTTTATGTTTTACGTAACCCTTCTTCTCCAACAAACGAATCGTTGACGAGACAGTGGTGTAAGGTGGTTTGGGAGCTGGAAGCCGAGCAATTACGTCATGGACAACACCCTCAGAGATGTCCCACAGAATACGCATGATAGCTTCTTCGGAGTGATTTAATTCTTCCATAATCAAAGGTATAACTAAATTTTAGTTATCAAACTTAATTTTAGTAATAATCGAAAGCTTTCCTGTTTTTTCTATACATCGCTCCATTTTCTCATTTTTTTGCTCGTCCGGGATCAATATATGACTCAGACGAAACATTTAGTCTATTATATAAATATAGTATTGGTGAACAGACCATACTCAACGATCTACAGATGAAGCCATTATTTAAACCCCTGCTGACCCTACTGGTCAGTTCGGCCGTCGTGTTCAGTTGTACCGACGATTCGGAAGATGATTCACCCATTCCCGGCGTAACGCTGACGCCCGTTGCTACGTCGCGGGTGCAGTGGACCGGCGTGGCCGTATCCCGCGAAGGGCGCGTCTTTGCCAATTTTCCCCGCATGGAAACCGACACCATTCCGTATTCAGTAGCGGTTGTCAGCGGTGAGCAGGCAACGCCGTTTCCGAATGCCGACTGGAACCGCTGGGACATGACCCTGGCGCCCCAGGACCATTTCATCTGCGTCCAGAGCGTCTACATCGACGATCAGAACAATCTTTGGGTGCTGGACGCGGCCTCGCCGTCCATGCGGGGTGTAGTGCGCGGTGGCCCCAAGCTGCTCAAGTTTAATCCAAATACCGGCGCTATCATCCAGCGGGTGGATCTATCGAACGAGATGGTTGTGTACCCATCGAGCTACCTGAACGACGTGCGGGTTGATACGCAGCGCAATTATGCCTACATCACCGACTCAAACCAGGGGGCCATCATCGTGGTAAATCTGGCAAACGGCAGCGCCCGGCGCGTACTCGGCCGTAGTCCGCTGACCAAGTCCGAAAACCTCGTTATTCAGGCCGAAGGACGTGTCTGGCGAAACCCCAGCGGTAAGCTTCCACAGGTAGACTCCGACGGCCTGGCCCTGACCCCCCAACGCGACTACATCTATTTCCACGCCCTGACGGCCCGCAGTCTGTATCGGGTCCCCACGGCGGCTTTGCAGGACGCATCGCTGACCGATAACCAACTGGCGCAACGCGTCGAAACCGTTGGTGAAACAGACCCCGTGGATGGCATGCTGTTCGACCCGCAGGGCAACCTGTACCTGACCTACATCCAGCGGAACGCCGTGCAGCGCCTGACGCCGGGGAGTGGTGACGTAACCGATCGGCTTCAGCGCGTAGTGCAGGACCCGCAGCTGAAGTGGCCCGACAGTTTTGCTTACGGTCCCGACAGTTCGATTTACGTAACAACCTCTCAACTGCACATTCCGCGGCCGGAGCGAACGGAACCATACCGGATTTTTAAGTTCCGGGTTCGGTAGGCTATGAATAGGGAGAGTAAGCCGGTACGTGCTTATTTTTGTAGCCACGTTCCGACTTACCGACCAAATCATGTCCCTAACGACTTTGGGTCTTGAACTCCCGACCGACCCGCGCTGGGTCAATATTGCCGAGATGAACATCGGCGAGATTCTGATCGACCATGCCTACTGCGAGCAAAAAGCGGCTTCGTCCTGCATTTCGCTCATTGTGCAGTATCCCGATAAGCAGGAACTGGTCGAAGTTCTGACGCCGGTGGTAGCCGAGGAGTGGGGGCATTTCCAGCGCGTGCTGAAAGAACTTCGCAAGCGGTCTATTCCACTGGGGCGCCAGCGGAAAGATTTATACGTAAACGAATTGCAGCGGCACATCCGTCCATCCAGCGACTTCGACCAGAACCTGATGGACAAGCTGCTGCTCAACGCCCTGATCGAAGCCCGGAGCTGCGAACGCTTCAAGCTTTTATCCGAACACATCGCCGACGAAGGTCTCCGTAAATTTTACCGTGAGCTGATGATTTCTGAGGCCGGGCATTACCGCAATTTCATCGAACTGGCCGAAACCTACGTACCGGCCGACCGCGTCCGGCATCGCTGGAAGGAAATTCTGGACATTGAAGCGGCCATCATGCAGCAACTGGAGGTCCGGGGCGACCGGATGCACTGACGGTTTACCGGACGGGGTGAAACACCAGCTCTTCGATACCCGCCAGTTCATACGCCCACACATCCGGGTTCTCGTCGTTGTCGACAAGCCGGAACACGGCCGTTACGTTGGTTCGTAGCGGAATCCGGCAGATGGCTAGGGGCGCTTCAAGCCAGCGGGCTTTCTCCTGCATCCGGGCAACGATGTCTTCCGGAGCGGTATCGCACCAGGTCGGTATGATCTTATCAACCGTCGATTTATTCGCGACGGTGATCTGGTTCGTGTAGGTAGGCTTACCCATGTGATCTAAAACAGGAAAATACGGGGCGTAAAGATATACGTCCAGCCCAAATCCTCCGAATCGGACCTGCTGAACTTCTGCCCTGGAGGCAGCAAGTGATTGCCGTATGGAACGCCTTTTTGCTTGTCAATAAAAAAGCCACTCTTCAACCGGAGAGTGGCTTTCTGGTAGCACTTTCTTAACCCAAAATCGGTACGGCTAGAACTGCTTCAGGTACGACAGTTTGCCGATGATGTGCTGTTCCTGCTGGCGGTCACGCTCACGTATTGAACCGGCGTAGCTGCCGTGGTTATACACGATGTAGAGAAACGACAGGGGTTGAAACTCCCACGACAGCCGGACGTTCCAGACGTTACGGTCGGTGAAGGTGTTGCGCTGGTAAAAACTGATGAGCTGCAGCCGCGGGTTGACGGCCAGTCGGCTCTCGACGCTGTAGAGCCGTACTGCCTCCGAAAACCGGTCCTGCCCCACATTTTTAAACTGGTTCACTTCGGCAATGAAGCCCAGCGCTACGTGTGGCACGGGCGCAACCGTCAGTGAACCGCGGAGGTAGTTGAGCCGGCCATCGTAGTAGCGGCCGGTCTCGGCATTGAGCTGGTACGATACTTTCCGGGAGGCATCGCTGCCCATCAGTACGTTGTAGCGCACGTACCGGTAGTTGCCGGTAGCGATGTTGAGGCCGAGGGGCCGGAAGTCGCCGTCGTCCAGGCGCTGAAACGTTGGATTGACAAACAACCCGAACATGCCGCCACTTTGCAGAGTCAGCCAGATGGGGTTCGTGTTGAACTGCACCTCCTGCAGATAGCCGGTCGAGGCTTTGTGATACATTTCGGCAAATACCCCCGGCTCGAAACTACGAACGCGTTTGGGCAGCCAGCTCCCGCGTTCGACCAGGAAAAAACCGGTTGCGGTCGAAATAACGTCGGAGCGGGACACAAAGCCCATCTCCGGGTTGAAGCCTTTGGTAACGATGGTTTGTGTCAGCCACGAGACAAGTTGGTTGGATCGGTAGAAAAACTGACTATATCCCGCCAGGCCCCGGTCGCGGCCACCTGACGAAAGCGAACCGATAGCCATGACGTTGTAAGCCAGTGAGGGGGTCAGCCGGAAAAATCCGTCGAGGGCAACGAGTCCGTTCTGGTAGCCGCCCGTGCTGTCATAACGGTGCGCGTTCTTCAGCGTAAACAAGGTGCCGATCCGGTTCTGCCGGCCGACGTTTTCGGAGTAGCGGCCGACTACAAAATCGGTGGCGGGACTGAACGACGTACCCCGCTGCCGAATAAACATACCGCCGTAGTTGCGCTTCAGCGACCGGTACACCAGCCGGGCTCCGGCATCAATCGGTACGGGCTGACTGGTACCGTCCGGAAGCTGGGCAAGACCAATGGACCGGCTGAAAAACGGCCGGATAACCATCGAACCGCCTTCCAGCCCACCAATCGACGTCAGGCCCGGACTGAACAGGCTGGCGTTTTCCAGAAAGAACTGCCGACGTTCCGGGAAAAACACGGAAAAGCGAGTTAAATTATTCACCTGCCGGTCTACATCGGCCTGGGCGAAGTCGGTGTTAAGGGTCAGGTCCAGCACCGTGTTAGGGTTAATGGCCCATTTCAGGTCGCCCCCCACTTTGAGCCGGGCTTCGCGGCTGTTACCGATTTCGGTTCCCCGGTACGAATCGTCCGACACCAGCAGATACGGCTGGATGCGGATGTTGGGCGACGGGGGTGGGGGCTTGATGCCCGTCAGCAGACCGGCGTATTCCATCCGGTACGACGTAAAAGCCCGTGGATAGGGCGACCAGGCCGACAACTCGTTGGCAGACCGACGGTTGCGGAAAAAGTTGATGCCCCACGACTGGCCGACGCTGTCGGAGCGGCTGTACCGGAGGGTCTGCCAGGGAATGGCAATTTCGGCAACCCAGCCCGAATCCGTCCGTGTAGTCCGCACGCGCCAGAGACCGTCCCAGTCCTGGTCATAGAGCTGGTCGTCGAAGGTAAGCAGATCCCGTTGGGTACCGTAGGCGTTGGTCACGAACGACATGGCGTTCCGTCGGTCGTTGAACCCGTCGATCGCAACGCCGAAAAAGTCGTGGGCAATCGGTGCAAAATCTCGTCTGAAATTTGGAGAGCGCAGGGCTTTCCGGCCCGTCGAGTCCCGGTTGAAAGCCGCAACGTATAGAAACTGCCGGTTGTACAACACCCGTACGTCGGTGTCGGACCCAAGTGGCTGCCCCTGAAACGGCTCGACCTGAAAGAAGTGGCGAGTTGGTTGAGCCAACAGCCATTCCGCTTCGCTGAGGGAGCCGTCTACTTTCAGGTTGGTTTTAATCTCGGTAGCCGTTATAACCTTACGTACCGACAACGGCGCGAAAATGGTAGCCGTTCCACCGGCCGAAGGCTGAGCCGGAGCAGTAATGGTCGTCGAAACACCGGGTGTCGAAACACCGGGTGCCGGACTGAGGGTAGTCGCGCTTGGTGTCTGAAGCGTGTCGGACACCAAAGGGGTAAACGAACCAGGATTTGGCTGAGCCTGGGCAAACGTTGAGAAAAGAAGGAAAACAGGCAGTAAAGCAAACCGCATACGGGACAAGCGTTTGCTCAAAACTAAGCAGTATTACCAGGTCGCCGGCCGGAATTTTGCCCAGCGGTAATTCAACTGGATGAAAGGGAGGGGCAAATTGGGCGTCTTTCCGCACGTATCTAGCTTGTAGGATAGGACTGATGAGTTACATTAGCGATTAGTTAACATATACCAGATTATACAACAGTAAATGAACCATAAATTGCCCCTACTTTTGACGTTACTAATGCCTTTAATAACAACGGCTCAAAGTGATTCCCAGCAAACCTATATCATTTCAGGCCGGGTAGTATCCGCTCTAACAGGTAATCCTATTCCCTATTGTCAAATAACCTATAAGCGAAATAGTAATACGCGTGGAACGGATGGGGATAGCTTGGGCAATTTTACTCTTAGCAAATTAACTGCGGGTTCCTACAACCTCTCTTTTAAGGCTATAGGGTACTCTGACACAGACACAACCATAACCCTTACCGATCACGATATAACGAATCGTAATTGGCCAGTAAGAACCACCTGCACAGCGTTAAGTCAAGATTCAGCGCTCATCGATATACGGGCAAACCGGATTAAGTTATTTCTACAAAGCGGTGATCCACCTGTCCGTTACACCAGCGATAAACGATTTAGTAAGAAGTATCGCGTAACATTTTATGATTTTGGAGACCTAATCATTCATAATTATGACTGTTTAGTGGCGTATAATCAAACGGTTTTCAAATACTTGGATCAGACCTATGGCCGTAAGTGGCGTACCAGTTTTAGACCTGATGTACCTGGCTACAAGTAGCGTACCAGTTTTAGACCTGATGTACCTGGCTACAAGTAGCTTGAAAGCTTAGATTAACATATTGCCACTTATACAACAGTTTCTAATTCTTACTTATAAGACCTGAATGCCCATTCACTTTAGATTTTCAAGGAAAAATATTAATTTATTAAAAGCTTTTCTCTGTGAGCTAACTATCACAGTTGGATTATTCTCTTGCTATGAATACCACTATACCTATTACACGGCAGATGGTAAAAGCTACATAACTCGCTGCGATTATATGGATTCAACCTACTTTATGGCTGGAAAACAAACATCGTTAAGAAAAGAAATGGGCTATGTTGTTATTCAAAATAGAGATATACGAGGAGGCTGGAAATGTTGGCTAACTTGGGCAAATGACGCAGCCTTTGTCTTGGAGCAGTACTACGATTTCAAAGAAAAGAATAACCCTCAGAAACTAAAACTAGCCCGAGTTAATGATGTTCTTTTGAAGCAGATCGAAGCGGACCGAGGTAAACGTTATATAATGGTAGAGTACCAATAATATAATTTTGAAACTAGATCTAAATTGAACAAAACCATTTCCCCCCGCTTAACTACGAATATGGTTAGTCTAAAAATAATCGAACAACATAAGTTTAGTTATAAAACGGGTCTGAGAAATGTACAAAGTTTATAAAATTTTAAATATTGTACTTCTCCTAGACCCATTTTATAACTAGGATTATGTTACAAACCAAGAATTAATTACAAGAAAGTTGATTTGTTTGCCACGAATACAAACTTCATCTCTTTTAGTATTACTAGGCCAGTTATAATACTTTCCAGTTGAGAATAGCCTAAATAATAATCCTCTATACTGGTACGAAAATTGAAATTCGAGTCTTCGCGTAGTATCCCACATCTCCTTGTCTGGTCATGTAAGACCAATGTAATCCACCTATTGGTTTAAGATAGTAGTAAGCTGTTTGACTTTCAAACTGATTTAAGAGACTATCTTGTACATATGACTGGCCCCAGCTGGTTAAGAAGGAAACGAAATAACACGTGGCAAAGCCACATAGTCCTGAAAACCGAGGTAAAATGTTCATATATAGTACTACCTGTTGAGCAAAGGTACTGTAGAAGCAGCCAAAAGGAAGTAAACCCGATACTGATCTTTTGCTGAGCTTAGCGTTTATTGTACTCAGAAATCAGTAGCATACGTCGTGTTGTATAATCCATTATATGTTATCAAGTCGCCACTGTAACAGAAGCCCCTTATCTTACAAAACTTTGTGTCCAGCAAAACGATTGTTTTCGTGTATTACCAAGCCTGAAGAAAAGGACAACGCGGGCTGCACTAGTGATCAATCAACAAATAAAATTTTATATGCAATTTGGCCAGATTAGCCATTTTGCTCTATCTGTACAAGATGTTGAGTTAGCTGCCCAATGCTACCAGAATGTAGTAAGGTTTGAAATGGGAAGGCAGCTCGGTTTTCCTGACTACAAACTCAACAGCAAGGGTTTTGTCCACTGGGAATCAGGTGGGCAGTATACCAGTACGCATATACGCACTGAAAGCTGGGTGACTTTTGGTTGTTACTTTGATAAGTCGGACTATCGGTATCTCAATGCATAGTCGGTAACGTAGCGATAACAATTTGTTAACCGTGGCGAAAACACGCCGAAAGCCAATCTAGGTACCTTTGCGGCTGTTTTTAGGTCCTCTTTTAAAGCAACCGTTATGAAAAAGCTGAATGTCTTCCCCGCCCTTCTAAAGTAAACCGGGTATAGCCCCGCTCTTCATTTCCATTCACTTCTTCGCAGACTGGTCATGTCCCGAAAACCGGTGACACTAGCATCGTATTGCCCAATTTTTACTTTAATACACCTGATTAGTTATGAAAAAAACAGTACGTACAAAGCTACCCGACTGGCGACTGGCTTTGCGACTGAGTTTGTTACCCGGCGCCATACTCTTCCCGTTGACCGATGGAGCGAGTGCCAATGGCCTGCCGCCGGCATCGACCCTTCGTACAAACGTGCCCAAAGACATCACCGTCCGCGGAACGGTGCTGGCCTCCGACAACAAGGAGCCGCTGCCGGGCGTAAGCATCGTCGTCAAGGGTGCTCAGCGGGGTGCCAACACCAACGCCAGAGGCCAGTTTGAACTGACGGTGCCGAACGAAGAAACCATACTGGTATTCAGCTTTGTGGGGTATTTGCCGCAGGAAGTCAAAGTGGGCAACCGGACTCAGTTCGACGTTGTGCTCCAGGCCGATAACAAATCGCTGGAGGAGGTAATCGTAGTGGGGTACGGTACGCAGAAGAAAGAAAATCTGACCGGTGCTGTCGATCAGGTGAGCAGCGAAGTATTACAGAACCGCTCGCTCCCCAACCTGACGCAGGGATTGCAGGGGGTGATTCCGAACCTTAACATCGTGCCGGGCGATGGTAAGCCCATTCAGTCGCCGGCCTACAACATCCGGGGTACTACGTCAATCGGGCAGGGTGGCAATGCGCTGGTGCTGATCGACAACGTAGAGGGCGATCCCAGCCGGTTGAACCCCAACGACATCGCCAGCATCACGGTCCTGAAAGACGCAGCTTCGGCGGCCATCTACGGTGCCCGGGCGGCTTTCGGGGTAGTGCTGATCACCACCAAGAATCCGATCAAAGACAAAACCAGCCTCACGTATTCGCTGAATCACTCGATCAAACGTCCGACGGAGGTACCTGATTTTGTGTCCGATGGCTACCTGTTCGCCAAGATGTTCAACGAGGGCTGGACGGCCTGGAATGACTACTCGCAGACGCCCCAGAACGTGAACAAAACGGTGAAGTTTTCGCCAGCTTATCTGGCGGAGTTCGAGCGCCGGTCCAAGGACCCGAGTCTGCCGAAAACCGAAGTCAACTCAGCCGGCGAATACGTCTATTATGAAAACATGGACTGGTATAGGGAGCTGTACAAAAAGAGCCTGACCGCCACCGAACACAACCTGTCGTTTTCAGGAAGCAGCGGTAAGTCTGACTTTTACGTAACGGGTCGCTACTTCGGCCAGGACGGTTTATTCAAGTACAACTCGGACGATTACCGGTTGCTGAACCTGCGGGCTAAGGGTTCGATTCAGGTGTTTCCGTGGCTGAAAATCACTAACAACGCCGACTTCTCTTCGATGAAGTACCACAACCCGCTGAACGTGGGTGAAGGGGGCAGCATCTGGCGGAATATTGCCGACGAAGGCCATACGATGGCCCCGATGTTCAATCCCGATGGTACGCTGACCTACTCGGCCGCCTACACCGTGGGCGATTTCTGGTACGGCAAAAACGGTATCGATATGAACAAGCGGGTGTTTCGAAACACAACGAGCCTGGCTACGCAGTTCTTCAACGACAAGCTCCGGATCAAGAGTGACTTTACGTTCCAGTCGACGGACGACAACGAGGTCAGAACCCGCGTGCCGGTACCGTATAGCCGCAAACCGGGGGTGATTGAGTACGTTGGAGCCAACACAAATGATATCCAGAATATTTACCGCGAGACACAGTACATCGCTACCAACCTCTACGGTGAGTATGAGCCGCGGTTCAGCCAGAACCATTACCTGAAAGTGCTGGCCGGTCTGAACTATGAACAGTCGAATTTCGACCGGCTGCAGGTGCAGCGCAACGGGCTGATCTACGAAAACGCGCAAAACATAAACCTGGCTTTGGGGCAGTCAATTGCGACCGGGGGTGGCAAGGATACATGGGCCATTCTGGGTACGTTCTACCGGCTGAACTACGCCTTCAAGGATCGTTACCTGCTGGAATTCAACGGCCGTTACGATGGCTCATCGAAATTCCCGGCCAATCAGCGGTTCGCGTTCTTCCCGTCGGTGTCGGCCGGCTGGCGCCTATCGGGTGAGCCGTTCTGGAAAGTATCCGACCGGCTGATCACTGACCTGAAGTTCCGGGCGTCGTACGGCTCGCTGGGGAACGGTAGTATTGCGTCGTACGTCTTCCAGGAGCAGTTCAACATCTCGCAGTCGGGCCGGATTCTGAATGGCGTTCGGCCGCAGCAGACGGGCCAGCCAAACGTACTGCCCGACGGGCTGACCTGGGAAACCTCAACAACCCGAAACATCGGTTTTGACCTGGCCATGCTGGCTAACCGGCTGACCATTGCGGGCGATGCCTACGTGCGCCAGACGACGGATATGTTCACCGTCGGTATGACCCTGCCCGCCGTATTTGGTACCGACGTGCCGAAAGGAAACTACGCCGATCTGCGGACGACCGGCTGGGAGGCAACTGTGGCTTGGCAGGATCGGTTCAACGTAGCGGCTAAGCCGTTCAACTACAACGTTCGGCTGACGCTGAGTGACTACACGGCCGAGATCACGAAATACAACAACCCCAACCAGCGCCTGTCGGATTACTACGCCGGGCAGAAAGTGGGGGAGATCTGGGGCTACGTAACAGATGGCTTCTTCACATCGGCGGAGGAAATCAAAAACTCGCCGAAGCAGACACTGATTAAAGCGTCGACCAGTGGTCAATTGTTGCCGGGCGACATCAAGTTCCGCGACGTGAACGGCGATGGCGTGATCAACAACGGCGACAATACGGTGAGCAACCCCGGTGACCGGATCATCATTGGAAATTCAACACCGCGTTATACGTACAGCGCCATTCTGGGAGCCGACTGGAACAACTTCTTCTTCTCGACGATCTTCCAGGGCGTCGGCAAGCAGGATTGGTGGCCGGGCCAGGAAGCGGCTAACTTCTGGGGGCAATACAACCGGCCGTACAACAAAATTCCGACCTGGCATCTGGGCAACATCTGGTCGGAGGAGAACCCGAACGCGTACCTGCCCCGCTACCGTGGGTACACCGCCCAGAACGGTTCCGGCGAACTGGCGCAGGCACAAACCCGCTACCTGCAGAATGCCGCTTATATCCGGTTGAAGAACATCCAGCTTGGCTATAACCTGCCGTCATTGTGGGTTCGCCGGGTGGGTATGAGTACCGCCCGCATGTTCGTGTCGGGCGAAAACATCTGGACGTGGTCTCCGCTGTATCGCCGTACCCGCGACATTGACATCGAGAATATCGGTAAATCGGATCAGATCGTAACCGATGGGAACAGTGGTAATGGCTACAATTACCCGATTTTGAAAAGCTTTACGATGGGCCTGTCGGCTACATTTTAACCAGTCAGTCGAGGGGAGCGGACTCTGTCAGCTTCCTCTCCAATAGCGTATTCCAAAACAGAAGTAACTCATGAATGCATATAAAGGATGGCTTTTCCTGCTGGGCGCATTGACGCTGGCGGGGTGTAACGAACTGGATCAGGTTCCGCAAGCCACCGCTACAAAAACCGCTGTGTTCGGCAGCGAAAAAGGACTGGAGTTGTACGCCAACTCGTTCTACACCATCATTCCCGACGGCAACAGCATCATCCGGTCGGATGAAATGGCCGACTATGCGGCCCGGACGCAGGTGCCTGACTTCCTGCGCGACGGAGCGTATGGCCCCCGGCAAAGCTCCGGCTGGGACTGGCGTCCGCTGCGGAACATCAACTATTTCCTGGAGAACAATACTGACCCGGCTGTTCCGGTCGAGGTTCGGCGGCACTACGGCGCTCTGGCTCGTTTCTTCCGGGCGTGGTTTTATTTCGACAAGGTGAAACGGTTTGGTGACGTACCCTGGATTAATCGCACGCTACCCGTCGATGACGATGCGCTGTACAGTAGCCGTGATCCCCGCGCGGTGGTCATGGACTCCGTGCTGGCCGACTTAAACTACGCCTGCCAGAACATCCGCACCACGAGCGATAACTCGCGGACCCTGATTACGAAGGCGGTCGCCAATGGGTTCAAATCGCGGGTGTGCCTGTTTGAAGGTACGTTCCGGAAATACAACACCAGCTATCAGTTGGGTGGCACGGCTAATCAGTGGCTGACCGAAGCCGTCAGCGCAGCCGAAACGGTTATGAAGACCGGCGGCTTCAACCTGAACGAAGCGGGTGGGCCAACGACCTCGTACCGGCAGTTATTTACCAGTAAAACGCCGGTCAGCACAGAAGTTATGCTGTCGGCGGTGGCGGACCCGGCCCTGGGGGTGTACAACGATGCGAACTGGTGGTGGACCAGCGCTACGTATGGCGCCCGGGTTAGCCTGATCCGCACGTTCGTCAACACCTACCTGACCGTCGACGGTACGCCGTTTACGGCAACGCCGGGCTACCAGACCAAGACCTTTGCGGAGGAGGTGAAGAACCGCGACCGGCGGCTTCAGCAGACCATCCGGATGGGAAACTACCAACGTGTCAATGGTGGTGCGCTGGAACCGGCCCCCCCCGTGTTCTCTTACACCTACACCGGCTACCAGCCGATCAAGTGGACGCTGGACGATACGTACTTCGACGGTGGTACGCGCAACGACAACTCCATTGCTGTCATGCGCTACGCCGAAATCCTGCTGAACTACACCGAAGCGAAGGCCGAACTGGGTACCCTGACCGACGAGGACTGGTCGAAAACGGTGGGTGCGCTCCGGAAGCGGGCGGGTATCACCGGTGGTCTGACGGCCAAACCAACAACGGTCGATCCGTACCTGCAGGCTAACTACTTCCCCGGTATTGCTGATCCGGCGCTGCTGGAAGTACGTCGGGAACGGGGGATTGAACTGGTGCTGGAAGGGTTCCGGTTCTACGACCTGGTTCGCTGGCACCGGGGCGAGCTGATGACGCAGACCTGGAACGGTTTCTATGTACCGTCGATCGATAAGCCCATGGATTTGAACGAAGACGGCAAAAACGACGTGTACTTTTACAAGGACAAGCCTGTAACGCCGTCGCTGCCGGGGGTAACCTACATCAACGTAGCGCCAACGGTCAACGGCGTGGCAAACCCGCAACGGTTGTCGAACGATACGTCCGGCGAACTGACCTGGCTCACCAACATTCCGCGCGTCTGGACGGAGAAGAACTATCTCTACCCGATTCCGGAAGCTGACCGGCAGGTTAACCCCAAGCTTGGTCAGAACCCTGGCTGGTAAATTCTGCGCACAGTCATCTTTAGTCAACGTAACCCACGGCCGGGCTTTGCAGCCGCCGTGGGTTATTCGCTTACCATTTCCATCAAAAAAACCTTATGAAACTCCCCGTTCTTTCATTCCTGCTTGCCCTATTCATGACACTGGAGTCTTTTGCGCAGAAAACGACGCCCATCTGTGTGGCCTCGTACAACATCCGGTTCAATAACCCGAAAGACGGCATCAATGCCTGGCCCAACCGGAAAGACATGGTCAAAAGCCTGGTACGTTACCACGGGTTCGATCTGTTCGGTGTGCAGGAAGCCCTGCGGGGGCAGCTGAACGACCTGGCCGAAATGAACGAGTTTGCGTTCCTCGGCAAAGGCCGCGACGATGGTAAAGAAGCAGGTGAACATTCGGCGATCTTCTACAAAAAAGACCGTTTCAACGTACTTGATTCCGGCGATTTCTGGCTAAGCGAAACTCCCGATAAACCCGGAAAAGGCTGGGACGCTACCTGCTGCAACCGCATCTGCTCCTGGGCGAAGTTTAAAGACCGGACTACCGGGAAAAATTTTTACTTTTTCAGCGTTCACTTCGACCACCAGGGCGTCGAAGCCCGGCGGCAATCGGGCAAGCTGATGGTGCAGAAAATCAAGGAAATTGCCAAAAACGAGCCGGTCATCTGCGTGGGTGACCTGAATTCTACCCCCGACACGGAACAGGTACAGACCATACAGACACTGCTCAATGACTCGTACCGCGTGACGGCCATGCCGCCCTACGGCCCCGTCGGGACGTTCAACGGATTTAAGTTTGAAGCGCCCATGAAGGACCGGATCGATTATATTTTTGTTAGCAAAACCATCGACGTGCTGAAATACGCCGTGCTGACCGATGCAAACGAGCAGCGGTATCCGTCGGACCACCAGCCCGTGGTCGCGACCGTTGTAGTTAAGTGATTCCTTTGTAGCTTTCCGGCTATGAACAACCATCTGTTACTCATCGGGGCCGGGTCGGGACTTAGCCTCGCCATCGCCTACGTGTTCGGTCAGCAGGGCTACCGGGTGTCGCTGGTAGCCCGACAGGCTGCTTCGCTCAACCAACTGGTTCAGGAACTAAGCGACGCCCGGATTTCAGTCAGCGGCTACGCTACGGATGTGAGCCAGTTTGATCAGTTCCGGCAGACGCTGGACGATATCGAACGGGAGCAGGGACCGGCGTCGGTGATGGTTTACAACCCGTCCATCTACCGGCAGGCCAGCGTTCTTGAGGTTGACCCGGAGGTGTTCATGACCGACCAGCGGACCAACTTCGGTGGTCTGATTGTGGCGGCTCAGGCTGTGACACCCCAGATGCTGGCCGAGGGGGGGGGCACCATACTGATAACCGGTGGCGGCTCCGCCCTGAATCCCGCAGCCGATCTGGTAGCCCTTTCGGTTGGTAAAGCCGGAGTTCGGACGGTGGCCAAATGTCTCCACGATACGCTGGAGCCGCAGGGCATTCACGTAGCCACAGTAACTATCAATGGCTCCATTGTGGAGGGTACCCATGTATCGCCTTCGCTGATTGCGCCCTGGTACTGGGAACTCCACCAGGAAGCGGCCGGCGAGTGGACGTTCGAGCGGATCTATGAATAAGGCCGGACGTAATGAGTTGTGGCTCAGAACACCCTGATTTCTTCTGTTTTCAGTCGCCCGTTTTCGTTTTGAAGGTCGTATCTTTATAGCGCGACATTCGATTTGAACCAGTGACATTTCTTCAACAGACGGCTCATCAGCTTTTCGAAAAACACGGTCCGAGCATGGACGATGTGTGGGTGATCCTGCCGACGCGCCGGGCTGTTTCGGTTTTTCTGGAGTACCTGGCCGACGAATCGGAAACCCCGTTCTTAGCGCCCCACACCCTGGCGGTTGATGACTTCATCACCCGGGCGGCCGGGGTGCAGCTGATCGATTCGGTCAGCCTGATTTTCGAACTGTACGACGTTTTTCGGGTTATCGATCCGCAGGTTGAGTTTGAACAGTTCATCGGGTGGGCGTCGGTGCTGCTGGCCGATTTTGACCGTATCGACCAGTACCTGATCAACACCGGCCACCTGTTCGAATACCTGACGGCCGCCAAGGCCATCGAGCGCTGGAACCTCGAACTGCCCTCCGGCGCCAAACCCCTCTCGCAGACGCCCGGTACCAATCGGTACTTCCGGCTGTTCGAAAATCTGCAAACCGCTTACCACGCCCTGCACAGTCGCCTGAGCGAACAGGGGCTGGCGTATCGGGGTATGGCCTACCGGCTGCTGGCTGAGAACGTAGAGGCCCTGATCCGCGACAATACTGCCTACGAGAAAGTTTATTTTGTCGGGTTTAATGCCCTGAGCCGCGCCGAAGAACACATAGTCCGGGTGCTGGCCGATGCCGGGAAAGCCGAGCTGTTCTGGGACGTCGATACGTATTACATGGATAATACGAACCAGGAAGCCGGCGATTTCCTGCGTAAGTACCGGGATAACGGTTGGCTCTTTACCAAAGCTGATCGTGAACGGCAGAAAAGCAACCTGACCGGTACGCCCAAGAACATCCGGGTCGTGGGCGTCGCTAACGCCAGTATGCAGGCCAAGGTAGCGGGCAAGATTTATAAGGAGTGGGAGGGAAGAAGAGGAGAAAAGGAGGAGAGGAGAAAAGCAGGAGAGGAGGAAGGGAATTCCGTATTGGTACCTCCTTTCCTCCCTTCCTCCCTTCCTCCCTTTCCTCCTTCAAAAACTGCCATCGTGCTGGCCGACGAATCGCTGCTGGTACCGGTGCTGTACGCGCTGGATGAAAGCGTGACCGATCTGAACGTAACGATGGGCCTGTCGCTGCGGAGTTCGCTGTTGTTTACGCTCATCGATACGTTGTTCGAGATGCAGCGAACCGTGCATGAGTTCCGCGACCGCGACGGGCACGAACGACGCATTCCTAAGTTTCATCACCGGCACGTCGTCAAAGTGCTGAACCATCCGTTTATCAAGCAGTACGAACGGATTCGCGAACTGGTGTGGACCAGTGGCGACTCTACCGGCACGGGACAGGCGGTGTCGGAGCCGCTGTTTCAATGGATGTCGAAGACAATCGTCAGGGAGCAGCGCGTTTACCTGACCGAAAAGGAAATGCGCGCCATGAGTAACGACGATCCGCTGATTCGGGTGCTGTTTTCGCGCTGGCCCAGCGAGGAGCCGCTGCGGGCTATTCAGGCGCTGTATGACCTGATCGAACACCTCCGCGATGTGTACCGTACCAGCCAGGATGCCATCGAAATTGAGTACCTGTACCTGTTTTTCTCCCTGCTGAAGCAACTGGAAACGACGCTGGATACCGTTCGGCAAACGAATCGAAACGGGGCCGAGGGTAGTCCGCCGGTGACGGTACGTAGCTTTCGGCAGTTTTTATACGAACTCATTCGCCAGACAAGCATTCCCTTTACAAGTGAGGGCAACAGCCGGCTTCAGGTTATGGGGATGCTCGAAACCCGGGCGCTCGATTTTGAGCGGGTCATCATTCTGTCGGTCAACGAGGGGATTCTGCCGCAGTCGCGTCGGCTGAACTCGCTGATTCCGTTCGATATTAGCCTGGAAATGGGCCTGCCCACCTACCGCGAGCAGGAGGCCGTGATGGCGTACCACTTCTACCGGCTGCTCCAGCGGGCTGAGGAGATTGTGCTGCTGCATACCACCTCGCCCGACGCGTACGGAAACAGCAAAGGCGAACCAAGCCGTTTTATCCGCCAGATCGAGTACGAGCTGGTACCGAAGGCGAATGGACTGATACGTCTGAGCCGCCCGACCGTTCGGTTCGGACCGGCCGGTTCTGAGCAGGTGGCCGACGTAACGGAGTTGAACGTACCCAAAACCGACAGCATCCTGACCGACCTCCGGAAGTTGCTGACCGACCCCCGACGGGGCATTTATCCGTCGTACGTCAACCAGTTCGTGAGCTGTTCGATGCGGTTCTATTTCAGCCGGATCGTGGGCATCAGCGAGGAAGATGAGATCGAAGAAAAGATGGGTGCTATCGACTTCGGAAACTGGCTGCACAAGGTGCTGGAGCGGCTGGATAAGGAGTACCGGCTGAAGGGTAAACCCGTGAGTGAACCGCTCATCATACACCTGCTGGACGAGGAGTTTTCGAACACGATGAAAGGGCGCGTGGTGGAGTCGGGGATGAACCTGCTGCTCTATGACCTGGCTAAACGCCTGATGCTCGATTTTCAACGGCAGCAGAACAGTCTGGTCGGACTGGAGGTAATCGGCAGCGAGCAGACACTCGATACCATCCTGGCCGTACCGCTCGATACGGGCGAAACCCTCAGCGTACGGATTGCCGGAAAAATCGACCGCATTGAGCGGTATGGCAATCAGATCCGGATCATCGATTACAAAACCGGCCGGGTAGACCTGCCCGCCCGCCCACCGGATAACCTGGCTGAAAAGCTGCTTAACGACGGACAGTCGGACAAGATGCGGCAGGTTTGGCTGTACAAGTACCTCGCCCTGAAGAATATCAGCCTCTACGGTGGGCTGCCCCGCGACAACGACCGGCAGGTGATCTACCCCGCGGTCGGGATGCCGGTCGAAGCCGGATTTTACTCGTTCCGCGACCTGAAAGGGGGGTTCCGGAGCAATCCCGTTACGTTTGGTTCCGACCAGACGGCCGCCGAGTATATCGCCGAATCGGAAAACCTGCTGCGTGCGATGGTGCAGAAAATGATCAGCCAGGCCGTACCGTTTCAGAAAACCGACAACCTCGAAACCTGTAAGTTCTGCGATTACAAGAAGATCTGCGGGCGGTAGGGCAACCATAGCGTATCGGTTGCCGGGGCGTAGTGGTTGGGCGACCGTTTACTGAACCCCAATCACCCGCTGAACTTCCTTAGCGATCACGGCGGCTCCTTCGCGGTTCGGATGGATGCCATCAATGAACAGCGAATCGCGGTTGGCCATCAGCTTATACAGGTCAATAACGGGGGTATTATTTTCTCTGGCTACTTCGTATACCAATGGCACCACCTCGTTATGCACCACATCGGCGCGCAGTTCAAACTCTTCCCGGAACATGGGGGGAGGAATGCAGACGTACACCTTAGGCGAACTGCGTAACTGCCGGAAAGTCTGAATGAGGGCCGCATAGTCGGCTTTGAACTCGTTCTTGTACTGCCAGTTCACCGCCTTGGAATCGTTCGTCCCCAACTCGATGACAACAATGGTCGGTTTCCAGTCAATGGCAAATCCGTACTTCTCGGCCTGCCAGACGGGTTTGTCGCCTTTTTTGACCACCGTACTGCCGCCCACGCCGTAATTCAGCACCTTATTGGGTGGTGAAACCAGGTTTTGTAGTTGAGCCGGGTACGTCTGATCGTCGGGTAAGGTGAATCCCTGCGTGATGCTGTTGCCGATGCAGGCAATTTTATGGACGGAGGGTTCCTGCGTGGTTGGTTCGCACCCCAGCAAGCCGACGCATAGAACGGTCAGCAGGCTGGTCAGAACGCGGTTTTTCATGAGCGTTGACAGTTAACTAAAGTCTGTATACGGATCGGCGGAATCGGCAGCCGACGTATGGTTTCGAAAGATAAGCCCGCTTCTACGAAAGTCCAACCCGATCAGTGGCCATCGAGCCAATTGCCGGCTGACAGGACCTATGAAATGAGTCATTTAATAAAATGTTTAACCTCCATGCAACTGCTACGCCGATTTACATATCGTAGCCAGTATACAATCGACTTTACAATAAACACTAATCTGTACAATCCGTGCATCCGCATCAACTACAGTCGCTTACAATTGAAGAACAGGTGTTTATGGTTCACCTGGCCGGCCTGTTTATCAGTACGCTGGATCTCCCCAGCAAGAAGATAAATCTGTGTTTCTGGCAGAATCATTTTGTGGAGATCAGTTGCCGGTTTCGAAACGGTCATTGGACGCCTTACCGGGTCGAGTATTTTCCCAACAGTCCGGCATACATTAATCTGCTGAAACGTAATCTGGACGGAGCGCGGTTCAAGCAGATGCTGTCGGCTCTGAAACGAATCCGCTAGGTTTTCGTCACCACTTGCTCACAAACCGATTGCCGCGCAGGTAGAACCGGTACGGCAGGTCAACGCCCTGCGTAATGCCGATGCGGGTGGTCGTTACAACATCGGAATCGGGCAGCGGCTCGGCGGCCCGCACAAAAATAGGACCGGTCGTGAGCGACGCGAAATTGTGTTCCTGGCGGCTGATCCCCATGGCAATCACCAGTTTGCCCGGCCCGTTGCAGAGGTTTCGGAAACCGGCCGGGGTGGTGGGGTCAATGGTATTGTTCCGGTACCGCGCAAAGCCAGTCCTGAATGCTTCGTTTCGGCGGACACCCATCAGGTCGATGCCTTCGGTTGGTTCGAGCGCCCGGATCAGAACGGCTTCGCCAACGCCTTCTGGGCCGGTTACGATGTTGACGCAGTTGTAGTGATTATAAATCTGGTACACGTAGAGCGTTCCGGCCGGACCAAACATGGCCGCGTTTCGCGGGGTTGGTCGCCGGTACGCGTGGCAGGCCGGATCGCCGGTCAGGTAGCCTTCCGTCTCAACGATGACGCCCGCCGTTAGGCCCTCCGGCGAGTCATGCACCAGTTCACAGCCGAGCAGCAGCCGGGCGAGCGTCAGGGTGTCGTGCTGTTCATAGAAAGCCGTTGGAATGCGGGATGAATTCGTCTGAAGCGGTCTGAGCATGTAAAATGTAGGAGAATCGTAAACAACAGGACTTTTAGTGACTAACCTATGTACGTTGGCCCTCTCCGTTTGGGGAGGGCTTTTTTGTGCCGAGGTCAGGCACTGAATGTGCCGGCACCCGCCAAACGGCAGGCTACTGATTCAATAAACAAACGGATAGGGGTGGGGTTATAAAAAGAAACCGGGAAACAATGGATGCGTTATGAAACGACTTGCTTATCAATTACTTCTGCTGAGCCCGCTATGGGCAGCCTGCCGGCCTGACACAGCGTTGCCTACTTCGTTTACGGACGAGCCGGGCGTTATAGAACTGGTGGTGTGTTCGCGGGGCTGCGTGCAGTACGTACTGCAAACCGAAACCGGGGGTGAAGCCGCCCGGATGTTTGTGGTCAATATGCCCGATTCGTTAAAGGTAGCCGCCATTCCGTCCGCGTACGCCGATAACCAGTTGCCGGTGGTTTTCAGCGGAACGCGGACGAACGAGCTGATGCAGGTCAACACGGCCGGCCCCACCGACGTGCCCGAGCCGGCCTATAAAGCGTACAGATTTCAGCTTACCGGGGTACGTCGACGGTAGGAGAAAGGCTAGATTACATTCATCGTTTGTTCCTTAATCTTCTCCAGTTCATCCTTCATCTGAACAACGTACCGCTGGATGGTCGCGTCGTTGGCTTTGGAGCCGATGGTGTTGATTTCGCGGCCGATTTCCTGCGAGATGAAATTGAGTTTTTTGCCGTTGGCTTCTTCCGTCGCGAGTACTTCCAGGAAATACGTCAGGTGGTTGCGCAGCCTCACCTTCTCTTCAGAGATATCGAATTTTTCGATGTAGTACACCAGTTCCTGCTCAAAGCGGTTCTGGTCGAAGTTCTCGTTGCCGAGCAGGTCGAGTACGGCGTTGCGCATCCGTTCGCGAACGGCCGGAATCCGTCGAACGTCCTGCTCTTCAATGTCGGTGAGCCGGTCGCTGATCGTCTGGATGTATTCCTGGAATTTATTTTCCAGCACCGCGCCGTCCTGCCGCCGAAACTCGGCGCACCGCCGAACGGCCTCCTGCACGGCCGCCAGCACCGTAGCCCAGTCATCGGCGTCGGCCGTTGGGTCAGCCGATTCGGTCAGGTACGCGTTGGGCTGCTGGAGCGCCAATTGCAGTACGTCACTGTCGGAAACGCTCATGAGCAGCCCGTTGGCGGTTTCTTTCAAATCACTGACGTAGGCCGCAACCAGCGGGCGATTGATGGTGACACCCGGCCGGACCGCTTGGGTTCGGGTCAGGTTCAGGGCTAGTTCCACTTTCCCGCGCTCCAGTTGCTGGGTCAGCAGGCTGCGGAGTTCAATTTCTTTATCGGAAAACTGCCGGGGAATGCGGCAGTAGATATCCAGAAACTTTGAATTCAGCGTCTTGACTTCCGCCGTTACCGACAGACCATTGGCCTCTACGGTCGCGTTGCCGAAGCCAGTCATTGATTTGAGCATTCGTTTGTAGTTTTTTGGTAGTCGGTTTGTGGTTTGTGGTTTACGGTGTTTGGTAGCGCGCTCGAGGTTAGCCCCAGCTACCGTAAACTGAATACCGGAAACCATCTATCTATTTTCCGCGGGGTGTTTAACCACCAGCGCGTTGGCTTCAAGTTCTGCGTATTCTTTCCGCCGACGGGCCACGTCGATGGCTGTGTAAATAGCCTGAAGCATGGACGTTTCGTCGGCCCGGTCCTTACCCGCAATGTCGTAGGCGGTGCCGTGGTCGGGCGAGGTGCGAACCACGGGCATACCGGCCGTGAAATTAACGCCTTCCTCAAACGCAATGGATTTGAACGGAATCAGCCCCTGGTCGTGATACATAGCCAACACCGCATCGAAGCTTTTGTAGGCCCGTGTACCGAAGAAGCCATCGGCCGCAAAGGGGCCAAGAACCAACTGTCCTTTGTTGCGCAGCTCATCAAGCAGGGGCGTAATAATCTCCAGTTCTTCGTTGCCCAACAGTCCCGCTTCACCCGCGTGCGGGTTCAGGCCAAGGACGGCGATCCGGGGTTTCTGAATACCGAAGTCCTGCTTCAGCGACTGCATCATCAGGTCCAGTTTCTGCTGAATCCGTTCGCGGGTTACGTTCTGCCGAACGCGGCCCAGGGGGACATGGCCCGTCACAACGCCCACCCGCAGCGTTTCGCTGACCATGAACATAAGGTTATCGGCCACACCAAACTCCTCCGCCAGATACTCGGTATGCCCCGGAAACTTAAACTCCTCCGACTGAATGTTGTACTTATTGATCGGAGCCGTTACGAGCGCATCCAGTTTGCCGGCTTTCATGTCCTCAACGGCCCGTCGCAGACACGCCAGGGCGGCCTGACCGGCTTCGGGGGTTACGTGCCCCGGCTGAATATCCTGATTCTGATCGGGCCAGCAGGTAATGACGTTCGTGAGCTTATGACTGATCTGACCGATGTGCGGAGCCCCGTTGAGATTCCAGTCCTTGAAGTTGAGCAGGTTACGGTACCGGTTCAGTACCCGCATCGATCCGTAGATCACCGGTGTGCAGAGTTTCTGCAGGCGGTTGTATTGCAGGGCTTTCAGAATAACTTCCGGACCAATGCCGTTGTAGTCGCCGAGCGTAATGCCAATCACCAGCCGATCAGCCGCCGGTTTTTCGGGGGCTTGTCCCGGCCGCTCTTCCTTTTGTCCGGATTGCCCGTTTGGTTCACCCGGTTCCCGATCGCGCTGTGCGCCTTTGTCGCGGCCGTTGGGCTGACGCTGTCCGTTCGCCCGATTCTCGGGTTGACGCTGTCCTTTGGCCTGCGGGTTACCTGACTGATCGTTCGGGCTGTCGTTGCCGTGATCCGGTTGGCGTTGTTCCATCTACTTTTGTTAGTTTCGCCAATGATTTGAAAAGACGCTGAGAACGCAACGCTGAACCGAATTCAGGGATCAACCGTCCGCAGCCCGGCGTCTAAAACTGCTGCAAGTTACGAAAACCAACGGATGTCTAAGAATCGCTCTACTATTCTCATCGCCGATGAGATGCACCCTTCGCTGTTTACCATGCTCGACGATGCGGGCTTTACCTATGATTATCAACCGAAAATCACGCGGGCTGCACTGATCGAAACCATTGTTCCCTTTGATGGGCTGATTATCCGCAGTAAAACCACGGTGGATGAGGAACTGCTCAGCCATGCTCCCCAGCTGCGATTTATCGGCCGCGCCGGGGCAGGTCTGGACCTGATCGATCTGGAGGCCGTTGAACGGCGGGGCATACATGTATTCCATGCGGGCGAAGGGAATCGCGACGCCGTGGCTGAACATACCGTGGGGCTGCTGCTGGGACTGCTGGCCAACATTGCCAGGGCCGATCGGGAAGTACGGCAGGGCATCTGGGACCGCGAAGGCAACCGGGGCTACGAGCTGGGCAGTCTCACCGTCGGGATCGTTGGATACGGCAACAACGGCCGGGCCACTGCCCGCCGACTGAGTGGGTTTGGGTGCCGGGTGCTGTGTTACGACAGGTACCTGACCAGCTACGGCGATGCATTTGCTGAGGAGGTGGGCCTGGAACAAATCATGACCGAAGCGGATGTAATCAGCCTGCATATTCCTCTTACCGACGATACCCGCTATCTGGTCAACGATACGTTCATTGCGCAGGCAGCCCGGCCGTTTTATCTGCTGAACATCGCCCGGGGGGAAATTGTGTCGCTGGAAGCCGTCGTACGCGGCCTGGATTCGGGCAAGATCCGGGGGGCGGGACTGGATGTACTGGAAAACGAGAAACTGGCTAAACTGACTCCTGCTCAGCAGGCTGCTTTCGACTACCTCCGCCAGTCGGACCGCGTCATTCTGACGCCCCACGTAGCGGGCTGGACGCACGAGAGCTACGTCCGGATCAATGAAGTGCTGGTTCGGCAGTTACGACAGGTGAATGAGTCGGCGGGCTGATCAGGAAAGACCAAACTCATCGAGCGCCCGCGGAAAGTTACGCCCTTCGTGGCCTGAACGGCTCAGTTTGACGAGGGCAAATCGCTGCAACGTATCGAGGTCAATCCATTGCTGAAGCGTGAGGGGAGGGCGGTGCCATTCCCGCGCTTTCTGCTGTATGTCATCGGGAACGTCACGTAAATGATCCCAGACCGCATCGACCGCACCGAGTTCACTGGCCGGGTGACCGCAACGGTCCTGCACTAACCGGCTCAGGTACGTTCGATAAGCGACAATGTCGGCTGCGGTGCAGCACGGTCGGGTCGCCAGTTCATCTTTTTCGGCCAGATTCAGTTTTACCCATTCGGGTAATTTCAACTTGATGCCGCAGGTGTCGAGCTTGTAGCGGACGATCATGGGAATGCAGCGGAGCGACACAACAAAATCGCTTTCAAACGCGAAAAAAACGGTATCTACAGCTACGGGTATCATCGGCTTTTTATTGAGACAGGCTGGTTGATAACTGAATCTCTACAAAGTCCTGCTTTGATGCATCGCAGGTTGGGCAGGCGTACTTGTCGGGCAGGTCGTTGAACGGAACGCCCACCGGAATGTGCTGCAACAAGTCGCCGTATTGCTCATCATAGACGGTGAGGCAGTGCGGGCACTGATGCACGCTGCCCGTTGCTAGGTCGGTAGGGTCGGACTGGTCGGTTTCCGGTCGCGCCGGTTCGGGACTCTCCTGCAACCGGCGGGCACTGAACTTCCGGCATAAACGGTCGATTTGGGCGGGCAGGTGAATTTTAAGCAAACCCTTATCGAAGCGGTGGTACGTCCGGCTGTTCGGATTGAAATTTTCGGTGAAATACAGGTCGTACACGCTGAACAAGGCCAACTGCCCAATTTGCAGGAGCGGCCGTTTGCGGATGAGAATTGAGCCGAACACCTCCGATTTTGGGCGGGTCTGCACGCCGAAGCAAAGGCCAAAGGTGCGCGTATCATTCTTCTCGAAGAACCGGATAACGAAGTTCTTAAGGTGAGTGCCCTCGTCGGTATCGTCTTCGGTTTGCCAGGCCAGTTCGTTGGCCGCATGCCGGACGTTGATGTTGTGCCTGCCCAGTACATACGACCATTTAGGCCGGTCTTTTTCTTCAATACCTTTAATGATAAGCGATTTCCAGGGCGTTACACAAATTTCACCGATGCGGGTTGCCAGGCATAAGGCGCAGATATCCAGCAGGAACGGAATCGAAAACTGTTCATCCCGTCGGTACAGACCCAGCCACGAGCGGTGTCCGTACCGGTTGAACCCTTCGTAATACGGCAGCGAAAACTCGGGTAGTTCAACCTCGCCGGTCGCCGGTTGCGAAATGTACGTTCGACCCTGCGTAACAGCATTGTACAACTCATCTTCACCGTTATGTCCATCCTCCAGCATGGCGTCTTCCACGGCTTTCGCCAGTCGACCAATGTCGTTGGTGTAAATCAAATCGCGCCACCGAAACACGGTATTGCTCTGCTTCGGCCGGACGTAGAGGTACCAGAAGTGCGGCTCCGGCGAGGCAATGAAGTTGAGGTTGCCGGTGAAGAACGGCGTAAAGCTCTGGTTTGAATCCGACAGGTTTATTTTCAAGCGCGGCTGGTAATCGAAATAGTCAAGCACCGTATGGTATTCGCTTTCCTGCAACCAGTCGCCGGTGCGAAACACTTCCTCCCCGCAATACGAACTGATGATGTTTGGAAACTGGTCCGTGTTCAGTTCGTAATTGATTCGGTGCGTTTTCAAGTCCTTTTCCAGAAAGCGCATGTCCTCGTAATGCACCGTCATCAGTAACTGCTGACGGGCACCGAACCGTACGTTCCTGACTTTAGCCTCGCGAGCCAGTGTCAACACCTGCTGCAACGCGCCGGGCGACACGATGCCCGCCGGAAGGTTGATTTTGAGGGTATAGTAATCGCGCATGGGAATGATTGAATTGGTGAATGATTGAATGATTGAATTTGACAATCGGGCGCGGCTGTTGATTAAGTCAATCACTCAATCATTCACCCATTCAATCATTGACAAAAGAATACTCCTGACTTCCGGTCGGCAGGAACCACAGCCGGTACCCGCACCGGTTTTCTGACAGAGTTGCTGAAAATCGGTGCATCCGGACTGAATGGCCCGCTCCAGATTGCCCTGTCCCACATTGTTGCAGGAACATACCAGCTTTCCCTCAACCGGGTCAACTTTTTTGCTGGCTCTCAGCAGTTGCAGACGTTTTTCGGAAAGCTCAATGCTGTTGGCAATCAACTCCCGAAACTCCTGAAACTCATTCTTGTCGCCGACCAGTATAGCACCCACCAGCCTGTCCTGATGAACGATGCACTTCTTGTAGTAACGCTTCGCCTTATCGATGAAGACAATCTCCTCGTAGCGAGAATCATTTTCAGGCGTTTCGGCCAGGCCAATGCTACACAGGTGCAGCCCTTCCATTTTGAGGATATTCATGGAAACGCTGCCCTGATACGGCTGCGTAACATCCCCGGCGATGAAGCGGGCGGCTACTTCGGCCTGTTGCTCCGCGGCCAGGGTGATGCCCCACATCTGTCCCCGCCACTGGGCAATTTCGCCCGCGGCAAAAATGGACGGGTCCGACGTTTGCAGGTAATCGTTGACCACTACGCCCCGGTTGCATTCGAGTCCGGCGTCGCGGGCCAGCTCAATCGTCGGGACGGTACCGATGGCCACTACAACCACCTGACAGGCAATACTTCGCCCGGATTTCAACTGGATGCCTTCGACGCATTCATTGCCCCGGAACGTTTGTACCTCGTCGTTGAAGTGAATCGTTAGACCTCGTTCTACCAGTTCCTGATACAGCAGTTCACTCGCCAGCGGGTCGAGTTGTCGCTCCATCAGGCGGCTGCTTCGCTGAACAACCGTTACGTTAATGTCCATCTGCCGTAGCGAAGCCGCTAACTCCAACCCCAGCAAACCTCCTCCAACAACAACAGCCGTGGGTCGTTCGGCCTTTGCTCCGGACGGCTTCAGGAAGGGCAACAGCGAGTCGGCATCCAGCCGCGACCGCATGTTGAAAATGCCTGGCAGGCGAGGGACGCCCTTAGGCATGAACGCGCTGCTGCCCATGCCGAGCAGCAACTTGTCATAGGCATGTTCGACGCCATTACTGTCGGTAACAATCTTGTTTTTACGATCGATATGAACAACGCTCACGCCTTTGTGAACGGTGATGTTTGCTTCGTCAAACTGTTCTTCACGCAGCCGAACGAGTTGCTCCCACGACTGTGCCCCACTGATGTAGTCGGGCAACAGTACCCGATTGTAAAACGGGTACATTTCTTTTGAGAAGACGTGAATCTGGTCCAGTTCATTGAGTCTGCGATACGCATTGATAAAACCTAACCCCGCTGAACCCGTACCGATAATGATGATTTTCTCGACGGGTTTGCGGTAAGGTGTTACCTCCACGGCGGAGAACTTGAAATCGGGTTCTTTGGAACGGGGGTCGATGAGCGCATTCGTCAGGTTGTTGGCCCGGCCGAGGTTGCTGTTCAGAAACTTGCCCCAGTGCATCGGCAGGAAACACAGGCCCGGCCGCACATCTTCGGTAATCTGCGCCTTTACCCGAACCTCCCCCCGGCGGCCTTTCACCTCCACCAACTGACCATCCTGAATACCCCGGTCACTGGCGTCTTTCGGGTGAATTTGCAGAAATGGCTGGGGTGCGTGCTGGTTCAACTTGGCTACCCGACCGGTTTTGGTCATGGTGTGCCACTGGTCGCGGATGCGACCAGTGGTTAATACAAGCGGAAAGTTTTCGTCGGTCGGCTCTGAGTTGTTGCCGTCAGGTACCGCATGAAGCTGTGCCCGCTGATTAGTCGTATAAAAGGTTTGGTCGGTAAACAGCCGCTTCGTGCCAGTTTCCCCGCTCCCTGCCCCTTGCCCCCTGCCCCCCGCTGGGTACGGCCACTGTACACTACGTTTGGCTTTCAGCAGTTCGTAGCTGACACCGGTTACGTCCACGTTCGTTCCAGCCGTAATCTGCGTGTACTCCAGATACACCTCGGCGGCAGTGTTGTACGAAAACGCGTCGGCAAAGCCCATTTTCTGCGCAAACCGCCAGATGATTTCTGCATCGGGCAGTGCCTCGCCAGGCGCGTTCAGAACTTTGGGCAGGTACGTAATCCGGCGCTCGGCATTGGTCATGGTGCCTTCTTTTTCGAGCCAGGCCGCAGCCGGCAGCACCACGTCGGCAAACGCCACCGTATCGGCCCGGCTCGACACGTCCTGTACCACGACGTAACGTGCTTTTTTCAGGGCGTTTTCGGCCGCGTTCAGGTCCGGCAGGCTCACCAGCGGATTGGTGTTGATAATCCAGATGGCCTTTAACCGGTCGTCGGCTAACGCGTCAAACATCTCCGTAGCCGTCAGCCCCGGTTTGTCGGCAATCTTCACGGGGCTATTCCAGAACGCTTCCACTTCGGCGCGGTGGGCGGCATTCGTTACGTCGCGGTGGGCTGGCAGTACGTTCGCCAGTCCGCCCACCTCACGACCACCCATGGCGTTGGGCTGGCCAGTCAGCGAGAACGGTCCATTACCCGGTTTGCCGATTCGGCCCGTAATCAGGTGCAGGTTAATCAAGGACAGGTTTTTATTCACACCCACTACCGACTGGTTCAGGCCCATTGTCCAGAGCGACAGAAACCCTTTCGAGCGACCAATCCAGTCGGCAGCTACGTGCATATCGTCGGCGTTGATACCACAGATGTCAGCGGCTTCGTCAATCGTCCGCTGCATGACCTGCTCGCGGTAGGCCGTGAACCCGTCGGTATGGTCAACGATAAACTCGTCGTCGATGTAGCCTTTCTCAATCAGCAGTCGGCCGATGGCGTTGTTGAGGACAATGTCGGTGCCGGGCCGGATGGGCAGATGCAGGTCCGACGACCGAGCCGTATCCGTTCGGCGGGGGTCAACGCAGATGATTTTGACGTGCGGATTGGCGGCTTTGTGGGCTTCAATCCGTCGCCAGATGATGGGATGACACCAGGCGGGGTTCGCGCCCTGTACGTAAAATACGTCGGCTTCTTCAATATCATCGTAACAAACCGGCACCGAATCCTCGCCCAGTGACAGCTTATACCCAACTACCGCCGAACTCATGCAAAGGCGCGAATTGGTGTCGATATTGTTCGACCCAATGAAGCCCTTAATGAGCTTATTAACCAGGTAATACTCTTCCGTCAGGCACTGCCCCGATACGTAAAACGCCACCGAATCCGGCCCGTATTTTTGAATCAACGTCCGGAAAACAGCCGCGGTTCGTTCCAGTGCGGTGTCCCAACTAACCCGTTGCAGAGGCATCGACCGGTTGAGCCGCATCTGCGGGTACAGCAACCGGTCCGATTGGTCCATCACCGTGTAGTGCAGATTCATGCCCTTCGAGCAAAGCATACCCCGGTTCGACGGATGTTCTTTATCGCCCTCAACGGTTAGCCGCCCATTCGGCTCCTGTCTGACCACAATACCGCAGCCAACGCCACAATAACAACAGGTTGTTTGATGAATCATAAGTTTGGGGGGGAGGGGGAGGAAAGGGTTGGTTGGAGTTGCATAAATTCCTTTCCTCCTTCCTCCCTTTTCTCCTTTCCTCCTTTTTTATACCGTTTGCAATTCAGCTTCGGCGGGTTCGACGACGATGGCTTTGTTGAAGTTGACCAGGAACAGTAAGAGCCCGACTGCGCCTACGGCACTTCCGATGTAGAGAAACGCCTGACTGTAGGTGATTGACTGCGACTTGAACAGGAAGCCCATCAGCATGCCGCCAATGTTGCCCCCGGCACCAACCACCCCCGAAATAACCCCGACTGCTTTGGGGTTGACAAACGGCACGATGGCGTAGGTACTGCCGTTTGCCATCTTCAGAAACATGGCGAAGGTCAGCATTGAGATAATGGCCAGCGGCAGATTACCGGCCTGTGCGAACAGGATGATGCCAACGCCTTCGAGCAGCAGCATACCAGCGAGCAATAATCCTTTGCCACGCATACCATAGCGACGCCCGACGCGGTCGGCGAGGATTCCGCCAAGGGCTCTGGCGAAGATGTTCATGAAGCCGAAAAGCATCGCCCAGAAGCCCGCTTCGGTTTCCTCCATCTTAAAGTTGTCGAAGAAATAGAGGGCAGCGACACCGTCGAACGTAATTTCCATACCAAAGCAGCAGGCATAGGCTAACGCCAGCGCCCATACGCGCAGATCGGCACAGGCTTTCCAGAAACTGACCGGAACTGCCTTGCTGGCTGACCGCTCAATTTCATCATAGTTACCAGCTGGCGTGTCTTTGGTGTAGCGGTAGTACACAACCGCCATGATGAGCATCAGCACACCCGGAACAATCATCGCCAGGCGCCAGGCATCGGCTTTCACGTAGCCAAACCCAATGATCGCCGTCATGATAAGCGGCATTACCAGTTGCGTGATTCCCCCACCGAGGTTACCCCAGCCACCGGCTACCGCGTTGGCCGTGCCCTTGATGTTGGGCGCGAACATGACCGACGTGTGGAACTGGGTGATAACGAACGACGCGCCGATGATGCCGATGGCCAGACGGAAAAGCAGGAAGGTGGTGTAGTCATGCGCCAGCCCAACCAGCATCACCGGCAGTGATCCGATGACCAGCAGAGCCGTGTACGTTTTGCGCGGCCCCCACGTATCGCAGAGCCGCCCGATGACGAGCCGCGCGAAAATGGTAGCCGACACAGCCGCGATGATGGTATTGCCAACCTGCGGCTTCGTCAGGCCGAGGTCGGCGCGGATGGCGGGCATCAGCGGGGCTAGGCCAAACCAGCCAAAAAAGCAGACAAAGAACGTCAGCCAGGTAATGTGGAAGGTCCGCATCTGAATGCCCCTGGTGCTGAAGATATTGAGCGACTGTAGCGGTTTATTGGAAGTTAAGTTCATGACTGTACCGTGTTTTCAGGTTGGTTTATTTGATGGCGGTTGGTTTGGTATCGAAGAAGTCGGGGCGGATGTTAATCATCAGGTAGCCCCACGTACCAAGTTTATCCTTCTGGTTCATGGTGCCCTGTTTGGCATATTCAAGCGTGTTGGTACCGTTCATGACGGCGTAGCCAAGTTCCAGCGTGGTAAACTTGTTGAGCAGATACGTGGCCACGAAGTCGTATTCGATGCCCAGCTTCGCGTTCAATACGGCTCCCGTCGGCGCATCGGGCATCCGGTTGTAGGTCGTACCGGCCAGCGCGAAGTAATGCACGTCGAACGTGGTCGACAGACGCGAACTGGCGTAGCGGAATTTCAGGAAGGCATCGCGCAGGCCACCGGCCGGAGCTCCGGTGCCGACGTAGAAGTAGTCCATGTAGCCCCAGTGCCGGTGCGGGGTACCATAGAGCGGATCGAAGCGATTGGTTTCCCCGGCTTTGAGCGTAGGGTCGTTGTTGCCGGACAGTACCTCGTAACCCGGCCCGAAGCCCAGCAGCCCTTTCTGAAACATGACATTGGCGCCGTAGTGGTAGGCATTCCGAAGCCGCAGTCCATCCCGGTCTTTGCCGCTCTGCCAGTAGCTGAAGGCCTGCCACTGCGCTTTTGACGTACCCAGGCCGAAAAGTCCGGTCAGCATGGCCCCGTAGGTGAGTCGGGAATTAGTGCCCGCCACGTCGTAACGCCTGCCATATACGTAGCCCTGCGTAGCATTACCGAGCGAGTCAATGCGGTATTTCTGGAAATCGTCTTTGAAGAATAGCCCCGAGAATTTAGTGGACCCAAACTTCCGGGTCGCATAGAGCATCTGAAACGACTTGAACTGCTGATTCTGGCCGTTTGTACCAACTGCGTTGGCCACCACCGGCGCACCACCTTTGCCATTCGTAGGCAAAAACCCGGCCGGTATCGCCAGCGAAACATTCCGGGTCGAGAGGGCCGACGCAGGTACGTTGGCCGGGGTGTAGTACGTTCCGGCTACGCTAAACGCGTCGGTGTTCTGATTGAAACCCACCCCCAGGTCAACCGCCCAGCCGCGGTGCTGCGCCTTGAGCAAAGCCGCATCGAACCGCCGTCCCTGCTGGAGCCAGTCCAGATTCCCGAGCAGCCGCACATCGTCGTACACGAGTTCCTGACGACCAATTTTCAGCGATAACTTGTCAATGGGTTTGAATTTCATCGTACTATCCGCCCGGTTGATGAGCAAGAGGTCGGCCCAGGCTTCGTGTACCATCAGCCGATTACCGTCGGCGCTGTTGATGGTGGATGCATCCTGACCCCACACCCGAACGTCCTGCACGGCAGCCTGGAAGGTAACGCGCTGCCATTTGTAGCCAAAAGTCAGCCGGGTTCGCTGCGAGGTGAAGGCGGCCGCCGGACTGTTTTTTACGGGTAGGTTACCCAGCCCATGCCGCAGTTCGGTACGGGTGCGCAACTGGCCGACCAGCGAGACTTGCGCGCTGCTATCCGGCCGGGCCAGCGCCGCTACGCCCAACAGCAGCGCCGTTTTTGTTAGAAGTTGTTTCATTGCATTACAGTGAGAGTCAATGGAGATGGCTTGCCACAAGGGCAATAGACGTGCAGGGATACCCAATTTGGGTAAACGAAAGGCGACGGCCAGTAAGAGAGGAGAACCGGATTAGCCAGTGAACGGCTGTGCGAACGCACTACCCGGTCGGTAGGAGACGCAGAGTTGCGTTAGTCGCTTTTTTTCATTTTCTTTGAAGCGTTTGTGTAAAACATAGACAAAACCCTGTTGAGCCGATCCAAAGGTGCCCCCACACCGGATCGGCTTTTTCTTTAGTTTAAAGTTTGTGCCGGGCGGCCGGTGCCGTTTGTAGTTAGCTGGCCTGAACCACAAACCACAAACTACAAACTCTCCACGGCCAAATTGCGCGCATACTCCCTCACAAACGACGGATGTAAAGCGACCACTTCACCGATGATGATTACAGCAGGCGCCCCCACGCCTTGTGCTGCAACCAGTCGCGGCATTTCCCAGACCTGGCCAACCACGCACCGTTCGTCGGCGCGTGTACCGTTTTGTACAACCGCCATCGGTAAGTGTCCCCGGCCAAAGTGGTTATACATCGTGCATATCTTATCTAACTTATGCATCCCCATCAGCACCACCACCGTTGCGTTCGACTGAGCCGCCAGCAATAAGTCGTCGGACAGGTCGCCGTGGCGGGTTGTACCGGTAATCACCCAGAAGCTTTCACTAACACCCCGGCAGGTCACCGGAATACCCTGCGAAGCCGGAACAGCAAGGCAGCTCGACACGCCCGGCACCACCTCGCCCGGAATGTTGTAGTCACGGGCGTACTGAAGCTCTTCATAGCCACGACCAAAGACGTAGGAATCTCCGCCCTTGAGCCGGACAACGTGCCCATGCTCCTGCGCCAGCCGCACAATCAGCTCATTAATCTGCTCCTGCGAAAGCGATGCTCTTCCAATCCGCTTACCTACGTACATCCTTTCTGCATTGACTGGTGCGAAATCCAGCAAGGCGGTATTTACAAGATCATCGTACAGGACAACGTCAGCTTGTTGGAGCGCTCTGATTCCTTTTAAGGTGATCAGTTCGCCGTCGCCTGGACCCGCCCCCACGAGTGTTAGCTTTGGCTGCATACTTAGTGCTACTATAAAGTGATTATTGTGATTGTACTATAATTAGTGAATTGATACTATTGGTAATCGTTGGTTCAAAAGTAGAGGCTAATTTTTGAAAAGCAAGTGTTTTCAATAAAAAATGCTTTAAAAATTAACTTATAGAGAATTAAATTGTAGGAATTTTAAAAATGACAGTTTAGATTTGATGCGTTAAAAATCAAGAATGACGGGGGTTATTTCTTGGTTTAGTTCAATAAAAAAACAGGGTTTTACTACTAACATAGTCACTATTAACTATGGTTGTCAACACAAACAAACGAGTCGTTGTCATTGGCAATGGCATGGTAGGCTACAAGTTCTGTGAAAAACTGGTGGCCCGAGACAATGGGGAGCATCGATTCACGCTCACGGTCTTTGGGGAAGAACCGCGTGTGGCCTACGACCGCGTTCACCTGAGCGCGTATTTTGGTGGCAAAACCGCCGACGAACTGGCACTGGCGCCTGACACCTGGTACGCCGAACACGGAATTCAGCTTCACCTGTCCGATCCGGTTGTTAGTATTGATCGGGAGCGTAAAGAAGTCTGTTCGCACCATGGGCTCATTGTGCCGTACGATTATCTGATACTGGCTACTGGCTCCGGCGCGTTTGTGCCGACCATTCCCGGCGTCGAAAAAGAAGGGGTATTTGTTTACCGAACCATCGAAGACCTTGAGTTCATTCAGTCATACGCCCGCAACGCCCGCCGTGGTGCCGTGTTAGGTGGTGGCCTGCTGGGTCTGGAAGCGGCCAAAGCCCTGCTCGATCTCGGCCTGGACGAAGCGCACGTGGTTGAGTTCGCCCCGCGGCTCATGCCCCGCCAGATTGACGACGCCGGTTCGGGCATTCTGCAACATCAGCTCGAAAAACTCGGTCTTGCTATTCATCTGGCAAAGAATACGCAGGAAATCGTCGGGGCTGACACCATTGAAGGCATGCGCTTTGCCGATGGGTCATTGCTGGACGTGGACATGCTGATTATCTCGGCGGGTATTCGTCCACGCGATGAACTGGCTAAACGGGCTGGTCTGGACACGCACCCACGCGGGGGCATTGTCGTCAATGATTTCCTGCAAACATCCGACCCGAACATCTTTGCCATTGGCGAATGCGCGCTGGCTCACCAGATGATTTACGGGCTGGTCGCACCGGGTTACGAGATGGCCACGGTAGTTGTTTCGCGACTGTTTGGCGAAGAACGGTCGTTCAATCCGTACGATATGTCCACGAAATTGAAGTTAATCGGCGTGGACGTAGCCAGTTTCGGCAACCCGTTTGCGGAAGGTGCCGACTGCCGGACCATCTGCTATGAAAACAAAGCAAAGGGCGTTTATAAGCGAATCAACGTAAGCGCCGACGGCAAGGAATTGCTGGGCGGTATTCTGGTAGGCGATGCGGAGCAGTACAACATGCTGCTGCAAACCTGCAAGAACAAAACCATCCTCCCGCCCGATCCCGAAGACCTGATTCTTGGTTTGCGCGGTGGCGAAGAAACGGCCGGTGCTGCCGGCGTCATGAGCCTGCCCGACGACGCGCTGATTTGCTCCTGCGAGGCCATCACCAAAGCCGCTATCTGCAACGAGATTACGAACAACGGCTGTACCACCATCGACCAGCTCAAGAAGTTAACCAAAGCCTGCACCGGCTGCGGGGGCTGTACACCCCTGGTGAAAGACCTGATTCAGGGCGTATTGAAGCAGCAGGGTTTGTACGTCCGAAACGTGCTCTGCGAGCATTTCGACTACTCGCGCCAGGAACTGCTCGACCTCGTCAAAATCAACGACCTGAAAACCTACACCAGCGTTCTCGACCAGTTTGGCAAAGGCGACGGCTGTGAGGTCTGCAAACCGGCGGTAGCATCTATCCTGGCCAGTCTCTGGAACGAGAACATACTGGAAAAAGACCGGGCCATGATCCAGGATTCGAACGACCGGTATCTGGCCAACATCCAGAAA
This sequence comes from Fibrisoma montanum, assembly GCF_003583365.1. Taxonomy (GTDB): domain Bacteria; phylum Bacteroidota; class Bacteroidia; order Cytophagales; family Spirosomataceae; genus Fibrisoma; species Fibrisoma montanum. Next base: position 983 of record NZ_QXED01000016.1, on the reverse strand, counting down.
GGCGGAACCTACTCAGTGGTGCCGCGCATTCCGGGGGGCGAAATCACCCCCGATAAATTGATTGTGATTGGTCAGGTTGCCAAAAAATACGACCTCTACACCAAAATTACCGGTGGGCAGCGCATTGACCTGTTCGGCGCTCACCTCAACGACCTGCCCAAAATCTGGGAGGAACTCATTGCCGCCGGTTTTGAGAGCGGTCACGCCTACGGAAAAGCGTTGCGTACCGTTAAAAGCTGCGTTGGCTCAACCTGGTGCCGGTTTGGGGTGCAGGACTCCGTTACGTTCGCCGTTGAAGTGGAGGAACGCTACAAAGGGATCCGGGCACCGCACAAGCTCAAGTCGGGCGTATCGGGTTGTATTCGCGAATGCGCCGAAGCGCAGAGCAAAGACTTCGGTATCATCGCGACCGAGAAAGGCTGGAACCTGTACGTGTGCGGCAATGGCGGCTCCAAACCCCAGCACGCGCAACTACTGGCCAGCGATGTCGACAAGGAAACGTGCATCCGGCTCATTGACCGGTTCCTGATGTTCTATATCAAAACCGCCGACCCGCTCACCCGCACGGCTACCTGGCTTAACAAAATGGAAGGTGGCATGACGTACCTGAAAGCCGTTGTAGTCGACGACGTGCTGGGCATTGCTCACGACCTGGAGCGCGAAATGCAGTCGTTGATTGATAATTACGCCTGCGAATGGAAAGAAGTGGTGGAGAATCCGCACCTCCGCAAGCGGTTCACCCACTTCATCAACGCCCCCGAGCGGAAAGACCCTGCCGTTCAGTTCGAACCCCTGCGCACGCAGAAGCGCGCCAAAGAATGGAAGTAAGAGTGGTTTATAGTTTCAGCCAATCATAATAGCTGTTCAGAATTTTGAAAAAATAGTAGACGCTTTTGTCATCCCGAGGAACGACCGGGCCGCCGGAGCGGGGATCTTCGGGTGAGACTGAGAACCTCCGGCTACAGAAGATCCCCGCTCCGGCG
>NZ_QXED01000015.1 GCF_003583365.1 Fibrisoma montanum | reverse complement strand
ACGGGCTGGTTATCACGGACGAAGACGGTCTGCCGTTTCAGTATTTTGCGCCGGGGGGGTTGGGGCGTGGGGCTGGGGGCGTAGGGCGCGGAGCATGGGGCGTGGGGCGAAGGGCTGAGGGTGCGGATGGCGTCACCCCCATCCCCCCTGCCCTCGGCCCTTCGCCCCACGCTCCAACCCCTTCCCCCCTCGCTCTTTCCGAACGCCAGCGGGTGCAGGAAACGCTTTTCCACGAAAAACAGACCCTGATCGAAAACTGCCTGTTCGGGGTGGACATCAATTCCAACTCGGTCAACATCTGTCGGCTGCGGCTATGGATCGAGCTGCTGAAGAGTGCTTATTACGTAGCCGGGGGCATGGAGCAAAGGGCGGGGAGCGTGCATGGCACCAGCCCTATGCCCCCTGCCCCACGCCCCCTGCCCCCTGCCCCTAGCTCCACACCCTCAGCGTTTACCCTTCAAACCCTCCCTAACCTCGACATCAACCTCAAGGCGGGGAATTCGCTCATTGGGCGGTTTGAACTGGATCGGTCGTTCAGCGAGATTTTTGAGCATCCGCGCTTTAACCTCAAGGCGTACCGAACGGCCGTGACGACCTACAAACAGGCCCGTAGTAAGGACGTGAAGCAGGAAGTCAGCCGGTTTCTGAACGACATCAACGCCTACCTGCGGGGCATTTACCTCAACCGCGATCCGCTGCTGAAGGACATCTCGCGGCTACGGGGCGAACTGGCCCTGCTCGACAGTAGCCTCGATCTGTTCGGTACGTCGCTGCCGCCCACTAAAGGCAAAAAAGGCGAACCGACCAAGGAGCAGAAACGCGCCAGACTGCAGGCCGAACTCGCAGCTAAGGAGCAGGCGCTGGACGACAAACGCCGGAATCCGCTTTTCCGGAATGCGTTTGAGTGGCGGTTCGAGTTTCCGGAGGTACTCGACGAAGCGGGGAATTTCGTCGGCTTCGACCTGATCGTGGGCAATCCGCCCTACATCCGGCAGGAAGAACTGGGCGCGAACAAGACGGTATACCAGAAGGCGTTTCCGAACACCTACGCCGGTACGGCCGATCTCTACGTGATGTTCATCGAACAGGGGCTAAACCTGCTGCGACCGGGGGGGCAGTTTACCTTCATCCTGCCCAACAAATGGATGCGGGCGAGCTACGGGGCCAACCTCCGCAAATGGCTGAAGCAGTGGAACATCGAACAGATTACGGACTTCGGTGATTTGCCGGTGTTCGACGAGGCTACTACGTACCCCAGCATCCTGGCGATTCAGAAAGCGCCCTCGACGGGGCAGCTACGGGCCGCGCAGGTCGATACGCTCAAATTTGGCAAAGGCGGGCTGGCGGCTTACCTCCCCGACCGGACGTTCAGCGTCCCGACGGATTCGTTGCAGGATGGAGGCTGGGTACTGTCGGATGCGTCGGTGCAGAACCTGCTGACCAAACTCCGGCAGACCGGCAAACCCCTCCGCGAATACGTGCAGGACAAGATTTATCGTGGCATCAAAACCGACCTGAACAAAGCCTTTGTCATCAACGCCGAAACCCGCGACCGGCTCATTGCCGAAGATCCGCGCAGCGCCGAGATCATTAAGCCGTTCCTGGCCGGCCGCGACATTAAACGCTATCAGACGCCGAAAGCAGAAAGGTTTTTATTGTTTACCCGGCGCGGCATCCAGATTGAAGACTACCCGGCCGTTTTGAAACACCTTGACAAGTACAAAGAGGAGTTATTACCAAAGCCCAAGGGTTTCTCGGGAAAATGGAACGGCCGCAAGGAAGGTACGTATAAATGGTATGAGCTTCAGGATGCTGTTGATTACTACGAAGCGTTCGAGAAGCCGCATATCATCATTCCGGCTATTATTAAGGAGCCTTCGTGTGCATGGGATGAAAGCGGCATTTACTCCAACGACAAGACAACTATCGTAGCTACTGATGACAAATATGTATTAGGTGTTATGAATTGCCGCACGTCGTATTTTGTAATGCGGCAAATCTCTTCCACCAAACAAAACGGGTATTTCGAGTACAAGCCGGTATATATTTCTCAAATCCCCATTCCCGACATTTCCGCCGATGCGCAGGGGCCGTTCATTGAGAAAGTGGATGCGATTTTGGCGGCAAAGCAAGAGGACCCAAAAGCGGATACGTCGGCCCTGGAAGCTGAGCTGGACCAGATGGTGTACGCCCTGTTTGCGCTCACACCCGAGGAAATTGCGATTGTGGAGGGAGCGTAGGGCTTGAGGCAGGGGGCGTGGGTCTCTACCCCCTGCCCCCTGCTCCAAGCCCCTTGCGCGGGTCAAGCGTGACCCGGTCAGGCGTGACCCGGTCAGACGTACCGTCAGACCTATCGCGTATTCTTGCGATCCCTACCCCTGCCCCATGCCCTTCGCCCCCTGCTCAACGCCCCCTGCCCTTCTTGCCTTGCCGTCATTCTGGTGTATTTTCGGGTTATGAACCCCCTTCAATCCCTCCGCCAGCGCTATCTGCAACTGGTCGATGAGCTGTCGCCATCGGCTCGTGCGGCCTACGATGCCGTTACACGCCAGGAGCTGCTGCCCAAAGGTTATTACCTGTGCCGTCAGGGATTCGTTTGCCGCACCGTCGCTACGCTGCAAAGCGGCTCGGCCCGCATCTTTCACCTCAAGCCGGAAGGCCGGAGCGGAACCACCGACGTAACGACCGCCTTTTTCTTTCCGGGCGATTTCGTCACGTCTTTCCAGAGCTTCTACCTTCAGGTCCCCAGCCAGTCGGCTATCCAACTGCTGGAAGAATCGGCGGTAACGCTGCTCGACTACACCGCCCTGCAATCGCTGCGAACGACGTATCCTGAGATCGACCAGATCGACCGGCTGAGTAACGATTACTACACGATGTGGCTGGAGCAGCGCATCTTTTCCCTGCAATTCCACACGGCCGCCGAACGCTATGCCGACCTGCTGCGCAACGAGCCCTACCTGGTGCAGAAAGTCCCCCTGAGCTACATCGCGTCTTACCTCGGTATTACGCTCGAAACACTGAGTCGCATCCGCGCCCGGATCGACTGAGTGTTTTTTGACATTGGTCAAATCGGCTTTTGATCGATGTCAAGCAATGACCTAGCCGCCCACCCCAACTTTGTCCCGTCAACCAACCAACGCAACATCATGAACGTAATGCTGTTAGGGGCGGGGAGCATGGGCCAGTGGGCTGCTCAAACCGTCGTACAGTTTGATTCGGTCAGCCGGCTGACCATCGCCGACCGAAATCTGCGTGTAGCCCAGGCACTGGCCGATACCTGCGGCCCGAAAGCCGAAGCAATATCCCTCGACGTTACCGATCAGTCCGCGTTGCAGCAGGCACTGCGCCCACACGACGTAGTGCTCAACTGCGTCGGGCCGTATTATCGGTTCGGCGTGCCGACACTCAAAGCCGCCATTCAGACGGGCTGTCATTACCTCGACCTCTGCGACGACTGGGAGCCGACGCTCGATATGCTCAGCCTGAGTGCATCGGCCAACGAAGCAGGGATTACAGCCGTGATTGGATTGGGGGCCAGTCCTGGCGTATCAAATCTGCTGGCGATGAAACTGGCCGCGTCCTTCGACCAGATCGACCGGCTGTACACCGGTTGGCGGGTTGAGTCGTCGTTTGATACCGGCGACAGCCGGGCGGCCATTGAACACTGGGTTCACCAGTTTACGGGCCAGATCGACGTGCATCAGAACGGAAAGCGGCAAACGGCCCGGCCGCTGGAACCGGTCAGTCTGCACTACCCCGGCGCGGGCGAACGGACGTTTTATACACTCGGGCACCCCGAAGCGGTAACCCTGCCGCTGTTGCTGCCCGGCCTTCGCGAATGCAAAAACCTGATGCACATGCAGGAGGCAACGTATCTGGGCATAGCGCAACTGGCCGCTGCGGTGAATCAGGGACAGCTTACCGTAGCCGAAGCCGCCGACCAGATTGCTCAGGAGCAGCAGACTAATCCGACACCGGAGGACATAATTCCGGGCGACGTGGCCGAGGTTCCGTCACTTTTTGCCTGGGGTGAGGGCTGGATTGGTGGTCAGCGGAAGCAACTGGCCATCAGTTTAACGGCTTTTGCGCCGGGTATGGGTGGCATGACGGGGATTCCACTGGCCGTTGGGTTGTCGCTGCTGGCCGAAGGGCAACTAACCAAACGGGGGGTACTCACGCCGGAAGCGGCTTTCGACCCGGATGCGTTTTTGCGCGTGTTCAGCCAATATTGTACGTATCCCGCACCGGTAGCGGCCAATCAGTTCGTCCACCTTACGTCATCAAGCCATGAAACGGCCTAGTTTGTGGCTGAGCGTTCTGGCCTTTAGCCTGACGACGCTCGGCGGCTACTATCTCTTTGACAAACAAGACCATAAGACCATGAACACCTTACAAATCCAGAACCTGCTGGACAAGGCCATACAACCCGGTGGCCACCACCCCATTCATTACGTATCGATGGAGTTGCAGGGGCCAGATCAGTTCAGCGGGGCAGCCGGTCGAGTACCCGAAACGGGCGAAACCATCACGGACAGGCATGCCTTTCGCATCGCCAGCATCTCGAAACTGGTCACGGCTACGCTCGTCCTGCAATTGATGGAAGAAGGTCGGCTCGCCCTGTCGGACCGGATCGCAGACCGGCTGAAAGGCGTTCGTTACGTTCACCCTGACCGCCTGCATCGGTTCGGCGGACACGATTATGGACGCTCCATCACCGTCGAACATCTGCTCCGGCACACGAGCGGGCTGGCTGACTATATCGACAATGACGGGTTTCTGGCCAATGTGATGGCGAACCCACAACAGCAATGGTCGGCGGAGACCATCATGCAGTGTTTTGAGCAGTTGAATCTGGCCAACAAGGCCGTAGCTCCTCCGGGCGAACGGATGCATTACGCCGATACCAACTACGTGTTACTGGCTATCCTGATCGAACAGCTTACGAACAAGCCCCTGCACCAGGCCCTGACGGAGCGCCTGTTCGAGCCGTTGGGGATGGATAATACCTACCTGGAGTTTTACCAGCCGCCCCGTGGTCAGGTACCCCTGCTCTATCCGTACGTTGGCGAACTATCGCTTCGGCACATAAACACCTCGTTCGACTGGGGCGGGGGTGGTCTGGTGTCTACCCATGCTGATCTGCACCGGTTCATACGGAGCCTGTTTGGCGGTCGCCTATTTAAAAAACCAACCACGCTGACGCAGATGATAGATTTCCGGCCCGAAAACAATGCACGGTTCATGCTTGGCTCTCCAACCAGCGACTACGGTTTGGGTATTCGGCGGCTTCGGATTGGCCCTTACACGCTGCTTGGCCACAGCGGTTCGTGGGGATGCGTTCTGTATTACGACCCCGAGAAGGATGTTAGTCTTTCGGTGACTGTCAACCAAATGCCAGAATGATGGCGTACTCAGCCACCTGATCCGCGAAACCCTCCTGACAGGCGTGGGGCAAGGGGCTGGGGGCAAGGAGTAGCGCCTATGCGCGGGTCACGCCAGACCGGATCTGGCCAGATCCGGTCTGGCGTGACTCGGTCTGGCGTGACCCGGTCAGACGTACCGTCAGACCCGAATCATCCCCCCATGCCCCCTGCTCCTCACCCCGCACTACTCGTCAAAAGTTCTCACTTTGAGAGCCATCTGCGCCATCGAGTTACCGGCGTCCGCGGCCTTTGTGTAATGCAATCGGGCTTTTTTGCGATCGACCGGCCGCCCCAGCAACCCCAGATAATGCGTCTCGCCCAGCTCATAAAGCGCTCCGACGTGGTTCTGAGCGGCTGCCCGGGTCAAATAATTGTACCCGTTGGCAGCATCCGCAAGTTCGTAATAATAAATCCGGAAGGCCCGGTAACAGGCCTCCGCGTTGTTCTGGTCGGCAGAGGCCCTGTACCACTTCAGCGCTTCCTTCGGGTTCTTCTCCACGCCGTTACCGGCTTCGTACAGGGTACCGAGGTAGTACATGGCGTTGGCGCAGTCTTTACCAGCCGCTTTCTGATACCAGTCATAAGCCGTCTGGTAGTTTCGTTCAACACCCTGTCCAAACTGATACATCGAGCCGATGTAGGTGTGCGCCTGCACATTTCCGGCTTTGGCCGCCAGTGTATACCACCGCAGCGCCTGTTCATAATTCGTATTCATCCCCATCCCGAAGTGGTACATGGTCGCCAGGCAACACTGGGCTTCGGGATTTCCCTGCCGGGCGGCCAGCTGAAACAGCACGGCCGCCTTCGGCAGATCTTTGGCAGCGCCCCTGCCATGAAAATAACAGAGCGCCAGATTGTATTGCCCCCAGCTGTAGCCCTTATCGGCTGCTTTCCGAAAGCATTGTTCAGCCTTGACGTAGTCTTTCTGGTCCCAGAAACGCAGACCCTCGTCGACCAGTCGCTGCTTTTCGGGAACAACCGTTGAATCCCGACGCCAGGTCTGCGGAGCCGATGCGACTACGGAGGGGTCTGCCAAGCACTCCCTACCGGCAGTCAGAAACACCACCAGAAGTATGTACTTGCCATACGGATTCATCTCAATAGATCGCTTTGTCGATGAACGAGAAAAGTCTGCTTTCGGCCCGCAACTGATCCGCCGAACTACTGTCGGTTACCAGTACATCCCCGCGCTTGTGTACGAGTGCATCCCGCAGGTCAACGAGTGTCTTGTCATCATCGAACGGATGCGGTTTCATGATCAGTTTGTACTCACCCTGCATCGGAACGTTCGACCTGATAAACAGTAACGTCTGGCGTTTCAGGGTAAAGTCCTCCGTAATCACCAGCTCTTTATCGGAGATGGACTTGATCTTGTAGGGCGAACTTTGCCTGATAAACAGGTCGTTCAGCGTCTGGATAACCTTATCGACGGGGAGGTCATACTCGCGCTTGGCCAATCGGGCCGTGGCAAAATAGCTCTTGATCATTTCCAGATCATGCTTAACCACGCGCAGCGAAGCCACCGAATCGTGGAGCGCGCGGAGTTCGCCGGCCATACCCTGAATACGCAGTTCATAGGCTTTCACCAGTCGCTTGTTTTCGGCATAGGACTCCTCCAGCAACTGTTTGAAGCGGACACTATCCTGTTTCAGGGCTTCGACGTGCAGAAACAGCTTCCTGTTTTTGGTATTCAGTTTGGTTACCTGCTGGGTCAGCCCTTTCGACCGCTTGGCCAGATACTGGGCTTTCTTCTGGAAATAAGCGAGCTGCTGCGTGAGCGAATCATGTACGGCCTTTGTCTGCGATTGGGCCTGGGTTACGGTGGATAGGGCTATTACCCCAAAGAAGAGAAATACAAGTCTTCTCATACCTGGTACAAGTTTTAGAAGTGGTGTACATTAAAAACTGGGAAATTGAACTGTCAAGTAACTCACGCCGGTACGTATACGCACGAAAGGCAGTTAGTCGATTAGCCAGCAACGGTACGTGACCTACACTAAACGCCACGTATGAGGGCATAAACCTTTTTTACGTATAGTATCAGCCAAAACAAAGATGCGCAAATGTAATAGAAGTAACATTTGCAACAAGTTTTATTATCGAAAATGAAAAAATATAGATTAAACGGCTTTTTTCGTAACAGTTTCTTTTTATGTAAATGACCGACCTGTGTGGTCAGGTGCTCAACCTGACCACACCGCTATCAAGGTCTGACGGTACGTCTGACCGGGCCTGGTGTTACCCGGTCAGACGTACCGTCAGACCGGGTCACGTCAGACCAAATCACCACTCCACTTCGCGTTTGTCGTGCCAGAATTTGCCGGTTTCGGTTGGCGACGCTTCGGCGGCCAGCCAGACGATGGTTTCGGCTCCTTTCTCAACCGGTCGGCTGGCGCTGGAACCACCCATGTCGGTACGTACCCAGCCCGGATCAACGCAGTTAACCGCGATGTTCTGCTTGTGCAGGGCGGCCGCAAACTGGCGCGTCACGGCGTTCAGGGCGGTTTTCGAAATGCTGTAGGCGGGCGCATAGGTGTTCATGTCGTGCAGCGCGCCGGCCCCGCTCGATACGTTGATTACCCGGGCTCCAGACTGGCTTTTGAGCAGATACGGCAAAAAATACTGCGTTACCAGAATCGGGCCCGTCACGTTCGACTTCAGCGTCCGGTCCAGCATCTCGGTGTTGAGTTTGGTAATGTCCTCGCCGTGATCTTCCAGCACGGCCGCATTATTGATCAGTACATCGAGGTGGTCGGCTTTCTGCGAGAACGTACCCACCGCGTTTTTGATGCTGACCGGGTCCGTAATGTCGAGGTGAATAAACGTAGCTTCGAAGCCCTGATTACAGAGTTCTTCGGCGGCTTCGCGGCCTTTGGTCATGTCGCGGGCACCGATGAAAACGGCAAAACCCTGCTGCGCAAGCTGCCGGGCGGTTTCTTTGCCAATGCCTTTATTAGCGCCCGTAATAAAGGCTGTACGGGAATGTTCAGTGATCATGGCTGATTTTGCTGCGGTTGCGATAGGTCTGGCACACAAAATGGTATAAAGTAAGTAACCAGAACGCAACCTTTCCTGACGACGGCCGGCTATCGGCCATCCCATGCTTAACTGCTTCCGTCGGGCAGGTGTTCAGGAAATCAACCGTAAGCTAAAACGTACCATCTGTTTCCTCATATATGTTCTCTTTTTCTGTAATATACCGACTAAACTTGTGGTCATCTCCCAGCAGGCTCTTTATGAAACCACTTTCTTTTCTTTTGTCGATACCCGTTATCCTGTTCACCCTTTCAGAGCCAGCCCATGCCCAGAACCGGGGCGGATTTGCCCCCACCCAGCCCACAAGCCGCCAGGCCGGTGCCCGGCCCGTTGGGTCTTCCCAACCGACCGGAATGCTGCCCAGCGATGTAGCGGCTATTCGGATCGGGGTGCGCGGTGGCGTTACGAACCCGTATTTTCTGGAAAATCAGGGAGCTGAAGCAGAATTCGGTTACGTCGCCGGTGTGATGGCTCAGTTTGGCCGGGGCACCGTATCCTTTCAGCCGGAGGTTAATTTAAGCCAGTTTGGTTTCAGCACCTCAATTCCTTTTCTGGGGTCGATCAACGCCCGGTTTACCCAGATTGAAGTGCCGTTGCTGCTGAAATTTTCGTCGGGTCAGGCCACGGGCAACCGCATCTTTTTCAACGTTGGTCCCTACGGCTCGTATCTCTACCGCGCCACGAATAATGGCGTAAAGCAGGATCTCGACGGGTTGCTGGATACCCGATTCAGCGTCGGGGCAGCGGCCGGACTGGGAGCCGCGCTGAAAGCCGGTCCCGGTCACCTGACCGTTGAACTACGTGGTTTGTATACGCTGGGCACTACCGAAGAGATCAACACCGACAGCCGGGTTATTGTGGCACAGGGCACCGTTGGCTACATGATTCCGCTGGGTGGACAGTAAGGCGCTTTTGTGTGCCATACGGTTGCGGCCGGGTTGTGCGGTCAGACGTTAAATCTGATCGAACAAACAACTACCAACCGCTGTATGTGAAACGGTTAACCTTTTAATTGAAAGTATAAACCAGAAAAAACGATCTTTAGACTTTTATTTCTCATAGAGTGGGTTTCGGAATGGCGGTGGCTCCTGGCTATCGCCATTTTTGTTCCCGTTTAGCCCACTTACACATCTTTCACGCACCGAAACCCAACGTGCATCAGCGCTGTTTCGGGCGAGGTAAACGACCGGCCCGATACCCGGTAACCGTGGCACCAGCCCGGTTCGCACAGAAACGACCCGCCCCGCTGTACTTTCTCAGTCGGGTTGGCGGGCGGCTGTCCGGCCACCACGTCGGCGTAGTTTTGCCGCCAGTCTTCGCACCACTGCCACACATTGCCGGTCATGTCGGTCAGCCCAAGCGGGGTTTTGCCGAATTGCCCTACCGGCGACGTCAGGTGAAAGCCATCCAGCACGGCATCGGCTTCCGGAAACGTACCGTTCCAGGTGTTGGCCAGGAATTTACCCGCACTGGTTTTCAACTCATTACCGAAGGGGTAAAGGGTGCGGCTGTTGGTTGCGTTGCGGGCTGCGTGCTCCCACTCAAACTCGGAGGGCAGCCGCTTACCGGCCCAGCGGGCGTAGGCCTGCGCATCATTCCAGGATACCTGCGTAACGGGATGGTTGTCGGGGGCCGGGGGCTGGTCGGGTCCCTGCGGATGCGACCAGTTGGCGCCTTTGCGCAGGGTCCACTGCTTGGTGGTTTCGTCCAGTACGGCACCGTCGCCAAATTTTTCGGCTTCGGTCCTGTAGCCCGTTGCGGCCACGAACCGGCGAAACTCGGCCACCGTAACCAGGTGCTCGTCCATGAAAAACGGCTTGACCTGCACCCAGAATATCGGCTTTTCCCACGCCTGCCCATCGTCTGCCCCGATCTGCGTCAGGCCGCCCGGCACGTAGACCATCCCATCGGGAACGCTGGCCGGGCCGCTGGCCGACTGCGGCATCGGGTCCGGTTTGTCGGCAAACACAGTGAGGGTTGGCGTGAGCGACCGGCCTTCCGGATCAGCCTGGCAGGCCGCAAGCATACCGGCCGTAAGCAGTCCCATCACCCACTGAATGCGTCGTATCATAACGTACTAAAAACGTAACGGAGCCGGAAAAAGGGTATGGTATTCTACCGTAGCGACTCGATCCATCAGCATTTAATATCCCGCAGCATCAATTGCAGTGAGATGTTGCCGCCGTAGTGATTTTCTTCAACCTGGTAGCAGATCGAGAAGGGTTCACCCGTACTGAGCTGGTCGGCCCAGTGGGCAAAGCCGAAGCCAACGGCCGTGAAGGTGTGGCCCGATCGTCCCTGCCGAACCGTCATCTTCAGGTGCTTCTCCTTCATAATCGTCGGCAACCCGACCATATACACGTCGTCGGTCATGAAAACCGGACACATATTCTGCGGACCAAACGGCGCCATCTGCTTCAGGATACGGACCATCTTGGGCTCGATCTCGCTGAAGTCCATCGGCAGGTCGATTTCGACCAGCGGGGTCAGGTGTTCTTCGCTGATCCGGCGGGCAACCACCTCCTCAAACTTCCGCCGGAAAGCCTCGATGTTGTCGATGGGCAGCGTCATGCCGGCGGCAAACGTATGCCCCCCGAACTGTTCGAGCAGGTCGGCACACTCTTCAATGGCCTCGTACACATCGAAGCCCGGCACCGACCGCGCCGACCCGGCCGCTTTGTTGTGCGACTGCGTCAGGATGATCGTCGGGCGGTGAAAGTGCTCGATGCAGCGCGACGCCACAATCCCGATCACGCCTTTGTGCCAGGTGGCATCGTAGAGTACGGTGGTTTTGGCTTTTACCATCGTTTCGTTACGCCGGATCATGGACAAAGCCTGCTCCGTCATGGTCGTATCGAACTCGCGCCGGCTGGCATTGTGCTTATTGATTTCCAGCGCAAACTGATCGGCTTCTTCCTCCGAATGAGACAGCATCAGCTGCACGGCTGCCCGCGCGTGCTGAATCCGCCCGGCGGCATTGATGCGCGGCCCCAGCCCGAACACGACGTTGGTGATGTCGAGCTCCCGCGTGAAGCCGGCCACCTTAATCAGCGCTTTCACGCCCGGCCGAGGCGACTGGTTCAGCACCTTCAGTCCGTAGTGGGCCATCACCCGGTTTTCGCCCGTGATGGGCACGATATCCGACGCAATGCTGATGGCTACCAGATCGAGGTAGCCGAAGAGGGTTTCGAGCGGGATATTTTCGAAGATGCAGTAGGCCTGAAGCAGCTTGAAGCCAACCCCACAGCCGGTCAGTTCCTTGTAGGGATAGTCGCAGTCGGATCGCTTGGGGTCCAGCACAGCCGCAGCCGGCGGCAGTTCGTCGCCATCCGTTCCTCGGCCGGGGCGGTGGTGATCACAGATGATAAAATCAATACCGAGCTCCCAGGCTTCGGTTACCCGATCGATCGATTTGATGCCGCAGTCGAGACTGACAATCAGCGTAAACTCGTTCGCCACGGCCCAGTCGATGCCCGCCTTCGAAACGCCATAGCCCTCCTTGTACCGATCCGGAATGTAGTAATCAACGTGGGGGTAAAAAGTCTTCAGAAATCCGTAAAACAGCGCAACCGACGTAGTGCCGTCTACATCATAGTCGCCGTACACCAGAATTTTTTCCTGCCGCAGAAACGCCAGTTTCAGGCGTTCAATCGCCCGGTCCATATCTTTCATCAGGAACGGATCGTGCAGGTGGCCCAGCTCCGGCCGAAAGAACGAACGGGCCTCCTCGAACGTGTGGATACCGCGCTGCACGAGCAGACTGGCCAGAAACGGGCTGATATTCAGCGATTGGGTAAGGGATTCAATGGCCACCCGCTGCGCTGGTGAGTTCGGGAAGGGTTTAGTAATCCATCGTTTCGGGGGTGGTGTCGGCTGGGCTATCATACTGGCAAACTACGTTCACAAAGCCGTTTAAAGGGTAACGTTCAGTATGTCGATCTGCAATCTGTTTACTGCCCATCACCCTGCGAACCGCTCATGGCTGTTGTGGCCCGGTTGAGGGGCGTTTACAAATGTAAAAAAATGAGCGGTGATTTTACGCCGAAGCAACCCAAAAAAGGCTGACTGCACCGTAAAAGCACCGCTCTCGTCAACAGGGATCAGAACGTAACCACGCTCTTGAACGCTTCCTTGGGCTGGTAATTCTGATCAAACAAAAGCGGGTAATCTTTCCGGCCCGCAACGGGAAAATTGTCGAGCCAGGTTGTTTTGTCAGAAATGTTCCAGAACGTCACCCCGGTCAGGGTGCCTTTGTGCTTCCGGAACGTATCGAACAGCATCTTGTACTGAGCCGCCTGTTTGACCACCATATCCGGGGTCAACTCACTCGTATCGGTTGGTTTTTTAGCCCGGCGCTCGTGTTCTTTTGGGTGAACCGATACGTCCAGCTCGGTGATCTGTACCTGCAGTCCCAGGCTGGCGAACTGTTTGATGGACGTTTCCAGCTCCCCGACGGTTGGTTCGTAAATCGACCAGTGACCCTGCAAGCCAACGCCCTGGATGGGAACGCCTTTGTTCTTCAGCTTTTTCAGGAGCTGAAAAATCCGCTCGCGCTTCGATGCATTTTCGGTGTTATAGTCATTATAAAACAACGTCGCACCGGGGTCGGCCGCGTGGGCGTATTCAAATGCTTTTTCGATGTAGTCTTCGCCGATGATCTCGTAAAACTTCGACCGCCTGTAGATGCCCGTACCGGTATCCGGCACGGCTTCGTTGACCACATCCCAGGCGTAAATTTTGCCTTTGTACCGCCCCATTACGTCGTTGATGTGCTGCTTCAGGCGGCTCAGCAGCACCTCGCGACTCACCTGATTGCCCTGGGCATCGGTGAAAAACCAGCGGGGCGTCTGGTTATGCCAGCAGAGCGTATGCCCTCTGACTTTGAAGTTGTTCTGCTGGGCGAAGGCCACAATGGCATCGGCATCCTGCCAGAAATACCGGTTCTCTTCGGGATGAATCGGGCCCATCTTCATGGCATTTTCCGGCGTCAGGCTGTTGAATTGCTGCCGGATCAACTCCGCTTCCGGCCCGGTCAGGCTTCTGGGGGCCACGGCCACGCCAACCGGAAAGAAATTCCTGTACGCTTCCTTTAGCGTAGGTAGAGCCAGGTGCCTGTCGGGGTCCACCGTAGCGCCGAAGCAGAGTAAGCCACCGAGTAGCGCGGTTAAGCCGATTGATTTGTTCATGACGAATGCGGTTAATTGGTAAGGAATTGATTTACAAGTCAGATACTGAATGTTGAATTGTTCTTGAAAAAAGCTTCGACTATGCATTGGTAGACTAGGTGCGTACCTGAATTTTGGCTGATGCCAGGCGTCGACCTCCCCCAAGATACTACGTTTACTGGTTATCCGTTCGGAACGGGGAGGCCGGCAAGCCTTCTTTGTTGTATAAATTCGGATGAACAGGGTTGTCGGCCCAGGCGTAGCGCACGTATTGGGGCGCGGTCACTTCATCGCTCCACACCACCACCTTGTCGCCTTCAATCCTCGCCTTGGCCCAGACGAACTTTTTGTCGCTCCCGGCAATGGCGAATTCGCCGAGTTCTTCGCCGTCGCTGGCGATTAGGCCACTCCCCACGTTCGTAAAACTGATCACGATTTTATTGCCGTCAACGGTTGCCGACTGGAATAACGGACCCGAATAAACCCGGTTTTCTTTGTACGCTACGTTCATAGCGGCCAGCGCCAGCCGTTCGCCCACGTCTTTTTTGTTGTCGGGGTGAATATCGTTCCACTCGCCGAGGTCGATTGCCACCGCCATCGCCGTGTTGGGCACCGACAGGGCTTTGAGCTGGGCTTCCCGCAAGACGGCCCAGCTACTCTCGCCAGGCTGGTAGTTGTAGTCCATGAACCCCGGAAGCTGTACGTACAGAAACGGCAACGCCGGCTGGCTGAACCGGTTCCGCCAGTCGCTGATCAACGCCCGCTGCAAGGTTTCGTATTCCTGCGGCCGGCCGGCGTTACTTTCGCCCTGATACCAGCAAACCCCCTTGATAGCGTATTCGACGGCCGGAGCAATCATAGCGTTGTATAAAGCCGTGGGCTGATTCTGCGCATTGATGGCCCCGGCTGGACTGCCCCCGGCTGCATTGCCCCTGGCCACTGGCCGGTAAGCCGTGCCTACTTTGTACTGCCAGGTTCCTTTCAGATCAACGGTGTCGGCTCCCGCAAAGATGCAGTACGGCTTGTCAGGCACGAAGCCGCCTTTTCCGGCCATGTTCGTCACCCGTACAACAAAGGTGTTCTTACCCGGTTTTAGCACGTCGGCGGGCACGGCATACCGGCGCTGCGGGTATTGATAGGTGGTGCGCCCGACCAGCTTGCCGTTGATGTAGAGTTCGTCGGCATCTACGATTCGGCCCAGAAACACCCTGGCCGCCTTACCTGCCATAGAAGCCGGAATCTCCACCTCGCGACGGTACCAGACCACGCCGTTCAGGTCCCTGATGCCCTGGTCTTCCCAGTAGCCCGGAACGTTGATCGGCCGCCAGCCTTTGGGCGCATAGGCCGGGTCTGACCATTTGGTGGAACCCGTCATGCCCAAATCGACCGGCGGTGTGGGCCGGGGGACAGCAGCCGCCCGACGAGCCAGGCCATTGATGTAGGTTGTATCCTTGTTTTTCTCGATGAGTGCTTTCTGCGATGGAATCTCCTTCAGGCCCGCTTCGCTGATCCAGGCTTCAATGGGCGTACCGCCTACGCTGGCGTTGATGATACCGATCGGTACGTTGTATCTCTGGTGAATCGTTTTGGCGAAGAAATAAGCCACCGCCGAAAATGGCCGAACGTCCTCCCCCACGGCGGCTTTCCACTGCCCTTGTGGGAAATCGCGTTGTGGCCCTTGCAGGTCCGTCAGGGTAGGCACCCAGAACTGGCGGATGTTGGGAAAGTTAGCCTCCGCAATTTCCTTGGCGTAGGTCACGTCGTGAATATTCAGCTGGTGGACCATGTTGCTCTGGCCGCTGCACAACCACACATCGCCCAGGAGAATATCGTTGACCGTCAGCCGTGACGTTCCTCCCGCAACCTCCATGTTATACGGCCCACCCGCCGGTGCAGGCGGCAATGTCACCTGCCACGTACCCTCGCTGTTGGTCTGGCTTTTATAGGTTTTATTCCTGAAGCGGACCGTAATTCGCTCCCCGGCTTTGGCCCAGCCCCAGATGGTCAGGCGCGTGTCGCGTTGCAGCACCATACCATCGCTGATTAATTTTGGTAAACGTAGTTGAGCCTGTGCGGTAACACCGACCAGTAACAGCCAGCAGCATAAAACGAAGCACTTCATTGTCAGTCAATCTTCAGGACATTGTTGAGGTCATTGATCAGCAGACTACGGTCCCGTGCAGACAATTTGCTTTCTGCCATCAACGGGGTTAGCTGATTAAGATGCCAAATAAAATCAATTTCATGCAATCGATTGCAAAACTAATGAATGGTATTGTACTGCCCCTCCTTTGTGTGCGTCCTGCGCCTGCGATGTGAACGGTATCCGTGATTTGAGCCAACCAAACCACCCCGAAAGGTGCCGCCAACGGCGAATGAGCAAATTTGGGGATCATGACCGTTAGAATTTACTAAATCCGGACTATTTTCGTTTTTGGAAAAACCATGATGCCGATGTTTGTTTTCCTGTCGTTGCTAGTTGCCCGCTTCGTTCTCGTACCTGTTGAAAGCCCTGCTGCAAAAGCTACGCTGCTCATAGACGTACAAAACGTCCGCCAGACCAAAGGGCTCGTGAACATAGCGCTGTTCAAAGCCTGCGCCGGTTTTCCGGAGTGTAAACCGTTCGACGTCAGACAGATAAAACCCACTGGAGCCAGCGTTGAAGCTACGTTTTCGGTTGAGCCGGGCGAGTATGCCGTGGCGGTGTATCACGACGCCAATGCCAACGGCGTGCTGGACAAACGGATGTTCGGCATCCCCAAGGAGCCGTACGGTTTCAGCAATAATTTCCGGCCGGTGATGTCGGCCCCCAAGTTTAGTGACTGCAAAATTCAGGTCAACGCCGACGGTAAGTCGATCAGTATCAAGTTGAACTGATTCGCTGCAACCATACAGGGTATAAACAGAGCCAGGACGTTGAACAACGTTTCTGCGTCAAAAGACACGTATCATCCTAAAGCAGATCGACTCCTGTGTTGAATCAACGTGATTCCTGGCTAACTCAATGAGTATTTTTGTCATCTCGGTCATGGTACCATAAAAGCCGCCTTACCAGACTGGCAAACAATGGATTAGACTACTACCGCCAGCCAGGACTCACGTTAAGCAGTCACTCACAAACAATCCACTCACTCCCAATTCAAAAAATTTTCGTAACTTTGTCTGGCAAATAACACCACCTGTTTATTTGCCATGAGCTTAGATGCCAGCAAGTTTCTCTACGAGGCTCTCACCTACGACGACGTTCTGCTCCTGCCTGCCTATTCGGAGGTTCTCCCGCGTGACACTCAGACCAATACCCAACTAACCCGCAACATCCGGCTGAACATTCCGCTTGTCTCAGCGGCTATGGACACCGTGACGGAGTCGGACCTGGCCATTGCCATGGCGCAGGAGGGCGGTATCGGCATGATTCACAAAAACATGAGCGTGGAGGCTCAGGCCGATCAGGTCCGGAAAGTAAAGCGGTCGGAGAGCGGTATGATCATCGATCCCATTACGCTGGTTGAAAGCGCTACCCTCGCCGATGCGCACAAGATCATGCGCGAGTTTAAAATCGGCGGGATTCCCGTTGTCGATGCCGACAACAAACTGGTTGGTATCCTGACCAACCGCGACCTCCGCTTCCAGACCGATCTGACCCAGCCCGTAACGGACATCATGACGATGGAAAACCTGATTACGGCCCGCGAAGGATTGACGCTCGAAGAAGCCGAAAGTATCCTGCAACAGTACCGGATCGAAAAGCTACCCATCGTCAACGATCAGTACAAACTCGTCGGACTGATTACGTACAAGGATATTCTGAAGAAGAAGAACCATCCCAACGCCTGTAAGGACGAACTCGGCCGGCTGCGGGTCGGAGCGGCCGTCGGTGTTACGCCCGACCTGATCCGGCGCATCGAAGCCCTGGTGAAAGCGGGCGTTGACGTCATCAGCGTCGATACGGCCCACGGCCATTCCAAAGGTGTACTGGACGCGGTACGTAACATCAAACAGCGGTTTCCCAACCTGGAGGTCATTGCCGGCAACGTCGCTACGGGCGAAGGCGCCAAAGCCCTGGCCGACGCGGGAGCCGATGCCGTGAAAGTGGGCGTAGGCCCGGGCAGCATCTGCACTACCCGCATCATTGCCGGGATTGGTATGCCGCAGCTCACGGCCGTCTACGAAGCCGCTAAAGCACTGGAAGGCACGGGGATTCCCGTGATCGCCGATGGTGGCATTCGCTTCTCCGGCGACATTACCAAGGCGCTGGCCGGTGGAGCCAGTACGGTCATGATCGGATCGCTGCTGGCCGGTACCGAAGAAGCTCCCGGCGAAGTGGTCCTGTACGAAGGTCGCCGGTTCAAGACGTACCGCGGTATGGGGTCTGTCGAAGCCATGGAAGACGGCTCAAGAGACCGTTATTTCCAGGATGCTGAAGACGATATCAAGAAACTGGTGCCGGAAGGTATCGTGGGTCGGGTACCGTTCAAAGGTCGCGTGTCGGAGATCGTGTACCAGCTCGTCGGTGGTCTGAAAGCAGGCATGGGCTACTGCGGTGCTCCCGACATTCCGGCGTTGCAACAAGCTAAATTTGTGAAGATTACGGCAGCCGGTTCGCGGGAAAGCCATCCCCACGACATCCAGATCCAGAAAGAAGCGCCGAACTACTCGGTGAGGTAAAAAGATTGAGTTGTTGAATGATTGAATTGTTGAATGAGCAACTCAATTCAATCACTCAACAACTCAATCGGTTAAAGATAGTGCACTGTACTGTTGGTGCCGTGGGAGGTTAAATTGAGTTCCCGAACGGCGATGCGGTAATGATCGATGACGGCATCGTGAGCCGGATCGTGCTTCATCTGAAAAAACAGGGAGGGCGTAATCAGTTCGGTCAGGTTGCCGCGCAGTACGGTCTTTTCGACATGATAATGCCCGCAGACCACCGTTACGTGGCAGGGCAGTTCCTTCACCAGCGACAAAAACTGGTCGCCCTGCTGAAACGGGTACGTAGTGTCCATGTACCGGACATCGGCTTCGACGGGTGGGTGATGCATGAACACCAGTACGTTGTTGTCCTTCAGCACCAGCAGATGTTCCCGCAGCCACTCCCACTGCGTCGGGGACATGGTTCCGCGGGACGTATCGAGGAACAGCGACGGGTAACCTTCCAGCGGCAGGGCATAATACAGTTCACCGTCCTGAAGGTTATGCGTCAGGTTCATTTCCTCCGCCAGCAGCGTAGAATCGTCGTGGTTGCCGGCAATGTAATAACACGGAAATCGCAGCCGACTTACCTGCTGACGGACCCACTGGTAGATCGTGCGGTCGCCGGTCTGGTAGCAGATGTCCCCCCCGATAACGAGGCAGGCCGGATTGACTTCAGGCAGAAACGCCAGCGCATTCAGAAAATTCTGGCGCACATCAACGTCCATGGGTTTTTCGCCTTCGGCCCCGATGTGCAGATCAGTAATGAACGCAACTCTCATAGGGCTGTTTTCGCTTCGTTCCAGAACACATCCATCTCCGCCAGCGTCATATCCTTTAGATCCCGTCCACTTTCTTTGGCCCTGGCCTCAAGGTACTGGAATCGCCTGATGAATTTCTTGTTGGTTCGCTCCAGCGCCGTTTCGGGGTTGATGTCGATGAAACGGGCGTAGTTGACCAGCGAGAACAGCAGATCGCCGAATTCGCCCTCCGCGCGCTGGCGGTCAATGGCTTCGTTTTTCTCTGCGTTGAACTCGGCCTTAAACTCCTGCATTTCCTCCTCAACCTTTTCCCAGACCTGCTGCTTCTCTTCCCAGTCGAAGCCGGCACCCCGGGCTTTTTCCTGAATGCGCATGGCTTTGACCAGCGCCGGCAGTGACCCCGGTACGCCACCCAGCACGGATTTGTTGCCTTCTTTGAGTTTCAGCTGCTCCCAGTTCTGTTTAACTTCTTCTTCCGTTTCGGCTTTCGTGTTACCGTAGATGTGCGGGTGCCGGCTGATCAGCTTCTCGCAAATCCCGTTCAGTACGTCGGCGATGTCGAATGCCCCCGTTTCCGACGCAATCCGGGCGTAAAATACCAGGTGCAGCAGCAGATCTCCCAGTTCCTTCCGCACTTCGGGCGCGTCGTTTTCCAGAATGGCATCAGACAGTTCGTACGTTTCCTCGATGGTCAGGTGGCGAAGGCTTTCCCAGGTCTGCTTACGGTCCCAGGGACATTGCTCACGCAATTCGTCCATGATGGTCAGCAGCCGATCGAAGGCCAGCAGCTGCTCCCGTCGGCGGGGCGTCATCGCGTCAATTTTCTCGTCCAGGTTGTTGGTTGTCATACTACAAATTTGCCCATTCCTTTTGGACCTAACAAAAAAGCCGGATGGTTTATCCGGCTCTCTGCGTTCTTTTCCTGTTATACTTTCATGAGTCGCTTCACAGCCCGCCCACCGTCGGTTTGCAGACTGTAGAGATAATGCCCGGCCGCCAGGCCATACCCGCTGACCGGCACCGTGTAGTTGCCCGCGTCGACCCGGCCCTCGCGCAGCACGGATAGCTCCCGGCCCTGCATATCGTACAACGTCAGCCGGACGTACTGGGCGGTTTGTACGGTAAACTGAATTTCTGTTACGTCTGAGAATGGATTTGGTGTGTTCTGGCCAAGCGCAAACGTTCCTTCCGTGACCCGCAAGGCCGGTGCCTGCCGGAAAATAGGCAGGGAGTCGAAATTCCGCCCCAGAATCGTCCGGGTGGCTGAATCATCGACGCCCAGATGATCCTGCAGCACACTGGCGTAGACCTGCCGGTAGTCGTTTTTGAATTTCAGATCCCCGCTGCTGTCGAGGTCTTTCAAATCGGGGGCTGCGCCGACAATACCACCCCGAACCGGCTTGCCGACGACAAACAGGGGGGCAGCGGTGCCGTGGTCCGTGCCGGTCGTACCGTTCTGGTTGACCCGCCGACCAAACTCAGAGAACGTCATCACCGTTACGCGGTCGGCCAGATTCTGTTTAGTGAGGTCTTTCTGGAAAGCGGCTACCGCTTCAGCTACGGTTCTGAGCAGGGTAGCGTGTTGTCCGCTCGTTACGTTCCCGGCGGTAACCTGATTGGCGTGGGTATCGAAACCACCGAGGGTAGTCAGATAAACAGGGGTAGTCAGGCCGCCGGCGATGAGTTCGGCCACAATGGCCAGTTGTTTGCCCAGCCCCGTGTTGGGATACGTAACCTGGTTTTTACCGATATCGGCCTTCTTCTTAATCACGTCGGAGTACTGCACAGACTGTGCCGCTACCTGGCGCAGAAACTTCAGCTCCTCCCCCGCTACGGTGTTCGGAATGGCATCGCTGTCGGTACTGCTGCCTTTCACCAGTTCGTAGAAGGCATTGGGGTTATCGAACACGGTACCCATCGAACCCAGTTCGCTTTGCAGCAGCATCGACTCGACCGATCCGAGCTGAATGGCCATCGGCTGCTCGGGCAGTGTGACGGGGTAAGCCGGGAACCGACTGGTCAGGTAGCGCCCCACCCAGCCCTCCGTCAATACCTGGTTCGCGTCCGATCCCGACAGCCAGATGTCCGTCGAGCGGAAATGCGACCGGTTCGGCGACTGGTAGCCAACGTTCTGGACAACAGACAACTGGGCGTTATCGTATAACTCCCGGAAGGCAGCCAGCGCCGGATTGAAACCAAGCTGACTACTCAGTTTCAATACTTTATCCTTTGGAATGGCAATCGTCGGGCGTTTCTGGTAGTACACATCGTTTTCGTAAGGCACGACCGTGTTCAGGCCATCGTTGCCGCCCTGCAACTGCACCAGCACCAGTACGTTGCCGTTCGTGCAGTCGAGGTCGAACAGCAGCGGGCTGTGCGCATACGCCCGGACCGGTATGCCCTCTATCCCGAAGGCAACTCCGCCCGTCAGCAAACCCAGTTGTCGTAGAAAGTCCTTACGGTTCATAAAGAGAGGGAAAGAAGGGAGGAAAGGAGGAAGGGGAGGAAAGGACCCGGTCTTCCTTCTCCTTTCCTCCCTTTCTCCTTTTATGTAAGTTGATACTCGGGCTGGCGCATGACTGCCTTGATAAACTTCTGGATACGGATGTCCGCCATGGGTGTGTTGGTAGACCAGTTGGCCGCAATGGTACCGTCGAGCAGGGTGTCCAGCAGTTGTTTCCGCCGTGTTTCGCTGAGCGGAAACCGGAGCAGCCAGTCCGTTACGTCTTTCACGAACAGTTCGGCCTGCTCAGCACTGGCAAAGCTTCGGGCGTAGGCAAGCGGATTGAGGGCGAACGACAACGCCTGTCCATTGGCCCGGCGGCCGTTTGTGACCGAGTCGGTAAAACCGCCCCGAGCCGGGTAGGTGTTGGAGCTGATCCAGTCGCGCTGCCCCGGCCAGCCTGCTACGTCGGGTGGTTGAAATAGCTGCTGCTGGAGCGTTTTGCCCATGTCAGCGAGGTAAGTCCAGTCGGGCTTTTCGATACCGAGTTCTTTCACCGTTCCAACCAGCAGCTCGGTAGGCGATTTGATTTTGGCCCCCCGGTAGTCTGGCTTGTAAAACTCCTCCGACGTCAGCAGAAACTGCAGCAGGGGCCTGATCTGGTAATTGGCCTGCCGGAAAACGGTCGCCATCTGTTTGACGAAGGCTTCGTTGGGCTGGTGATACACGAATTCTCGGAAGAGCTTCCGGCTGATGAAGTCAGCGACGGCGTCTTTCGTCAGAATGACATCGACAATGTCCGTGTACGTAAAGTTGCCGGTTTTACCCAGAAATGTCTTGTCGCGGTCGGCAAAGTTCGCTCTGTTAAATACCGCCTTCAGCCCATCCACCCGCCAGCCGGTCAGCGCCAGGGCGGCCTGTTTTACGTCGGCTTCGGTATAGTTGGCAGTCGTTCCATCGCCAATGCCCAGCGTGAAGAGTTCCATCAGTTCCCGGGCGTAGTTCTCGTTCGGCGCGTTTTTGTTGTTCTGCCGGCCATCGAGGTAAATCAGCATGGCCGGATCGACGGTTACGTCCTTAACGAACTGCCGGAAATCGCCGAATACGTGCCGCCGGAACAGGGCATTCTGCTGGTACATGTGCTGCGGATAGTTCACCTTCTGGCGATCGGACGTAAAGTGATTATGCCAGAACAGGACCATTTTTTCGCGCATGCTGGTCCCTTCGGTCAGCATCCGGTTCAGCCACCAGTTGGTCAGTTCTTTGTAGCGCTCCCCATCCACTCTGGCGTTGTTGGCGACGGGCGGTTCGGTCACCCACGTATCGGGCGGAGCAGGCAGCGGCAGATCGGCCAGCAACTCGTTGCGAACAAACGCATCAGCCGACGCGAACGATAGAGCTTTACGCAAATCGTTACGTGTGTAACCGAATAAGCACCGCGACAATAGGTGACGAGCCGTTTCAACATTCCACACCGGCATATAGTAACATGTTTACCTTTGACTTCTATTAACAGTTACAACAGAGGTTCGAATGAGTAATTATTTTAACATAACGTGTTGATAATCAACAGCTAAATGTAAGAAACTCAATCAAAGGGCGGGCGAATTAACGAAAAAGCAACGCATTAAATTTTTAGCGGCCGGCGGGGTGCCAAACCATCCGATAAGTTCTGGCGAATGGCGAAAGAATTTACCCCGGCTGGTAGTTATCCTGTGTATGAACACCCCCGCTTCATCCCAGAACTCGTCAAACAGGCTCCGGCTGGGCACCATATTTTTCACCGTTTTTCTGGATCTGGTTGGCGTTGGCATTGCCAATCCCATCATCGCGCCGTTGCTGCTCCGGCCGGAGTCGGGTATGCTGCCGGCCAGTTACACTGAAACCGAACGTACGCTGCTTCTGGGTGTGCTGATTGCCGTGTTTTCCATCGCCGGTTTTTTCAGCGGCCCCCTGCTCGGTGCTCTGTCGGATCGCTACGGCCGAAAGAAGGTTCTGCTGGCGTCGCTGAGCCTGACTTTCACCGGATACCTGGTTTTCGCCCTGGGTATCTATCTGAAAAGTGTCCCGTTGTTGTTTTTGAGCCGGACCATCTACGGCATTGGCGGGGGCAACCTGTCGGTTATTCAATCGGCCATTGCCGACGTGAGTGATGCGCAGTCCCGGGCCAAAAACTTCGGCCTGACCGGGGTGGCTTTTGGGTTGGGATTCATCATCGGGCCGGCCCTGGGTGGCGAACTGGCCAACCCGAACACCGTATCCTGGTTCAATTTCACGACGCCGTTTCTGGCCGCGGCCCTGCTCTCGCTGATCAACATGCTGCTGGTCGTACTGAACTTCCGCGAAACCCTGCAACACCCTGTTGATCGACCAGTTACGCTCCTGACCGGCGTCAGAAACCTGTCGGAAGCATTTACCAACCAGCGGCTGCGCATTCTGTTTCTGGGTGTGTTTTTCTATTCGCTGGGCTTTAATTTCTACACCCAGTTTTTCCAGGTGATCCTGATCAAAGTATTTGACTACAACCAGACCCAGATCGGGCGGTACTTTGCCTACGTCGGTCTGTGGGTAGCGCTCATGCAGGGCACGGTGGTACGTCGGGTAGCCAGTTTGTACGCTCCCCAGCAGATACTTCGGTTCAGCGTGCTGGGTCTTGGGTTTGCCTTATGGTTGTTCCTGCTGCCTCAGGAAAGCTGGCAACTGTTTCTGGTCGTGCCGATTATGGCCCTTTTTCAGGGCCTGACCTCTCCTAACTCCACGGCGCTGGTGTCGCAGAGCGCGGGCGCGCAGGAACAGGGGCAGACGCTGGGCATTAACCAGTCGGTTTTGTCGGCGGCTTTTGCCCTGCCGCCCATCATCGCGGCTTATATGGATACGATCAACGTGTACCTCCCCATCGTGGTTGCGGGCTCGATGGTATTGGTTGGCTGGGGCTTTTTCACCCGGTTTTTCCGCACGGCAGTGGTGACGAACTGACCCACTAAAAAATAATTTGCCGGTCTTCTTGACTGGCATTTCATTTATTCATTTACTTTGCAATACAAAGTACTTTTACACCATGAACAATTTTGCTCAGACGTTAGGCACGTACCGCTCCCCCTTCCAGTCCATATCGAACAGCCGTGGCCTGCAGGCACTGACCCTGCTCACCGGAGCCGGCCTGAGCTTGCTGATCACCCGCGGGCTGCTGACCGGCAACTGGTGGTTTTTCATCATGCTCACGTGGAACCTGTTCCTGGCGTGGTTTCCGCTGGGTGTGGTGCTGGTGCTGCGCGATCTGCGGGCGGCTGGTTTTCGCCAAACGTGGCTGCTGATCGCCGGATTGGCCGGCTGGCTGGCGTTCGTTCCGAATGCCCCGTACATCATTACCGACCTGTTTCACATCAAGAACCTACAGGACTCGTTGTTGTGGTTCGACACCATGACCTTGTTTCTGTTTGCCCTGACGGGTCTGCTGGCGGGCCTGTATTCAACCTTGCTGGTCCACCGGATGATCCGCCCCTTAACGGGTTGGGGCCTCGCCTGGCTGCTGATGATCGGTTGCCAGCTCCTGTCAGGCTTTGGGATTTACCTGGGTCGGTTCGGCCGCTGGAATAGCTGGCATATCCTGACCAGGCCGTCGTCGCTGCTGAATGCCGTAACAAGCTCCTACCAGGATCACCTGAGTATGAAACTGACCCTGTCGTACGGTTTTGTGCTGACGGTACTGTACGTGGCTTTTCACTGGTACGTTGAGCAGGATAGCGATGCTAAAGCCTGAATCGCCCGCTTTCGGGGAGGTACTTCGTAGAGTTTATCTGGCCGTCAATGTGCGCCCGGCGGTTTTGTTCCACACTTATCTATGAAAGCT
Organism: Fibrisoma montanum; assembly: GCF_003583365.1. Taxonomy (GTDB): domain Bacteria; phylum Bacteroidota; class Bacteroidia; order Cytophagales; family Spirosomataceae; genus Fibrisoma; species Fibrisoma montanum. The sequence continues at coordinate 88,351 of NZ_QXED01000015.1, read as the reverse complement.
TTGAAGGTAAAAATGATCTTACCGGCGTTAGCAGAAGCTGAGAGTCCGTTTTGGCGGCCGATTAAATATTCCCTTTTTCCGCCACTTGGCTTAGCTACCCTGGCCGCTCACTTGGCCCCTGACGACGAGGTTGACTTACAGGATCAGCACGTGGAGACCTTACAACTCGACGACTATCCGGACCTTGTCGTTATTCAGGTGTACATAACGAATGCCTATCGAGCGTACGCCATTGCTGATCACTACCGCCTTCGCGGAGCTTACGTCATCCTGGGCGGGCTACACGTAACTTCCATGCCGGATGAAGCTGCTCAGCATGCCGACAGTATTTTTCTTGGCCCGGGCGACCAGTCATTTCCCACCTTTTTGAGCGATTTCAGACAGGGTGTTCCCAAACGCAGATATAGTTCACCCGTCAGAACGCTCGACAACATTCCTCCGGTCCGGCGTGATTTAATCAAACGGGATCGGTATCTGGTTCCCAATTCAATTGTTGTTACCCGCGGCTGTCCACACCATTGCGATTTTTGTTATAAAGACGCCTTTTTTGAGGGAGGCAGAACCTTTTACACCCAACTGGTCGACCAGGCGCTTCAGGAGATCGAGCGCCTTCCCGGTCGGCATCTGTATTTCCTCGACGATCATCTTCTGGGTAATGCCGGATTTGCCAGAGCATTGTTCGATGGGATGCAAGGGATGAATCGAGTCTTTCAGGGAGCCGCAACCATTGATTCCATCCTTCGCGGAAATTTAATTGAAAAAGCCGCAGACGCTGGATTGAGAAGCGTATTCATTGGATTTGAAACGTTTTCACCTGCCAACCTGAAGCAAAGTAACAAGAAGCAGAATCTGGCAAAAGACTACACCAGTGCTGTAGAACGCCTGCATTCGCTTGGCATTATGATTAACGGTAGTTTTGTCTTTGGTCTGGATGAAGATGACAACGACGTCTTCAAAAGAACGGTTGACTGGGGCGTCGAGCACGGCATCACCACAGCTACGTACCATATCCTGACGCCTTACCCGGGTACCAACCTGTACAAGACGATGGTAGCGGAAAACCGCATCGTAACCCATGACTGGAATCTGTACGACACCCGGCATGTCGTTTATCGAACCACACGGCTGACGGCCGACCAGCTGAAGCATGGGTATGACTGGGCCTACAAAGAATTTTATAGCTGGACCAATATCATTGCATCAGGCATGACGCATGCGTCGAACAAGCACAAACTAAAGCACCTGCTTTACGCGGGTGGCTGGAAGAAATTTGAGCCTGTCTGGAATTTTATCATCAAAACAAAGCAGCTTAATACGATGCTGCCTGTACTGGAATCGATTCTGTCGAAGATAAAAACCGAGATTCAACCTAACTTGGCGAACGATAAAGGTAGGTTCGCCCGATTATCGGTCGGTTCACCGACAACCGTAGCGGATTCTGCTCCTGTGTTCCATGATTAACGTTCGCAAGGTTATTCGTAGCTTCCGGTTTGCCGGGCAGGGTATTGTTGACCTGTTTCGGTATGAGAACAACGCGAAAGTGCATTTGCTCATCGCGCTGCTTGTGATTATCGCCGGCCTTTGGTTAGGTCTGGCGCGGACGGAATGGGCGATTATTCTGACTCAGATCGGGCTGATCTGGGCGGCCGAAGCCTTTAATACCGCCCTCGAAAAACTTTGCGATCTGGTTATGCCGGAACTCCACCCGACCGTCAAAGCCGTTAAGGACCTCTCGTCGGGGGCCGTTCTGGTGCTGGCCATTACGTCTGCCGTTGTCGGTGTCATTATCCTGGGCGGAAAACTGGTCGACCTTTTATACAGCCAGTATGCTATTCGTTAAATCCGTTTTCATCCAACCTTGACCATGTCTGAATCGCGCGAACACCTCCAGACGCTGACCGAAATTCGCAGCCTGATGGAGCGCTCTTCCAAATTTTTGTCTTTAAGTGGTTTGTCGGGCGTGTCGGCGGGCATTATCGCGCTGGCGGGCGTGGGCGTCGTTTCGCTGCGGAAAGCGGCCGAATTGTACCCCCTTGCCATCTACGACCGGCCAATTATGGCATCGACCACCACCCGGCACGATCTGGTCACGTTCCTCATCACGGATGCCCTTGCCGTACTGGTGCTCGCCTTGTTGACTGGTACGTTTTTTACGGTTCGCCGGGCACGTCGGCAGGGGCTGAGTGTCTGGAATGCGAGCTCCCGGCGGCTGCTGTGGGCGTTGATGGTGCCCCTGGCGACGGGTGGGCTGGTCTGTCTGGCCCTTATCCGGTATAATCTGGTCTGGCTGACGTTCCCCACGACGCTTATTTTCTACGGCCTGGCGCTGCTGAACGGCAGTAAGTACACCCACCGCGACGTTGAATCGCTGGGCTATTGCGAAATCGCCCTTGGTTTGCTGTCCCTGTTTGTTACCGGAATCAATCTGCTGGCCTGGGCGCTCGGTTTCGGGGTCCTGCACATCGTGTATGGGCTTGCCATGTGGTATAAGTACGAACGTAAAACGGATACGGCATGATCAAGAACCTGTTAGCGCAGTTTAACAAAGCCTTTGAGAGCAAAGCGCGGCTGAGCATCATGTCCGTTCTGGTCGTAAATGAGTCGCTCAGTTTCAATGCTCTCAAAGAACTGCTCAGTCTCACCGACGGCAACCTCGCGACCCACCTGCGGGCGCTGGAGGAAGCCGGTTATGTTGCCGTGCAGAAGCAATTCGTCGGTCGCAAACCCAATACGACGTATTCGGCCACCGACGCCGGTCGGCAGGCGTTCAGCGACCACCTGAATGCCCTGGAAGAATTTATCAAAAACCTGTAACCATCTACCCCGTAACTAACGTACTCATTCACAAACGGTACTCTGTTGTAACTCCAAAACGACCACATCCATGAGAGAGGCCATCTTGAATAATCTGGACAATCCCCGGCAGCTTGAAGTACTGTACCGGGACAATCAAACCGCCTTTACGCAGTCGTTCAACTCGATTTATGAAGAATTGAAACATAACAAGACGGCTGCGGTCTGGTACGAACGCCTGAACTACGGAGGCCCGGGGATTGCGCGGGACTCGACCAATGAACAGACGTTTACCATCATTGCCTCGGTGCTGGCCGGACTCATTGCGAAACTGCCCGAACTGCTGTCGATCAATGAAGAGTACTTCTATTCGAGAAACGTAGCCTTCATTGTGCTGCCGCTGCTGATGGCGTACTTCCTCCGGGCGCAGAAAAGCCCTGTGAACAGGATCATCCAGGTAGCCTCGATAACGCTGCTTTCGCTGCTGTATATCAATAAGCTACCCGTTGCAACCAAAAGCGATACGTTGATTCTGGCCTGTATTCACCTGCCCCTTTTCCTGTGGACGCTGCTGGGTTTCAGTTTCGTTGGTGATAAGGTAGCCGACCATCGGAAACGACTCGACTTTTTACGTTACAATGGCGATCTGGCGGTGATGCTGGCTCTGATCGCCATTGCCGGCATCCTGTTCACGGCGCTTACGATCGGATTATTTCATTCCATACAGATTAACATCGAGAAATTCTACGGACAATACGTCGTCGTTTTCGGAGTATCGGCTGCGCCCTTTGTCGGTACGTATCTGGTGCGCAGCAATCCGCAGCTGGTCGGCCGGGTCTCGCCCGTTATCGCCCGGCTCTTTACCCCGCTGGCGCTGCTTACGATCATCGCTTTTCTGGTTGCCATCGTTACGTCGGGGAAAGACCCGTTCACAGACCGCGACTTTCTGATCGTGTTCAACCTGCTCCTGCTTGGGGTCATGGCCCTGATTCTGTTTTCCGTGGCCGAATCGTCGAAGGCAGCCCACAACCGGAATGAAGTACTGCTGCTGTTTGTGCTGGCCCTTACAACCATCATCGTGAATGGCATTGCGCTGTCGGCCATTTTATACCGAATAACCGAATGGGGCATTACCCCGAATCGGCTCGCTGTTCTGGGCAGCAACGTGTTGATTCTGGTCAATCTGGTTCTGGTCACGCGTACCCTTTTTCAAGCCGTTCGAAACAGTCAGAAAGGGGCAGCCTTGCGCGTTGAAAACGTCGGGAACGTCATAGCCGGATTTTTACCGGTTTACTCGTTGTGGACTGTCATCGTGACCTTCCTGTTTCCCGTTCTGTTTGATTTCAAGTAAGGGCATTCGGTTGTTTTTGTCATGCTCCGGTACCGGCCATCCGGTTTCGTCAGCATGACAAAAACGCCCCTGTTGATTGTACCAGCCAAGTGGGTCTGTTACGTGCTAAACAGGTTGCTGCCATTCGATACGTTTGGGGTTCCTTACACCGGTTTACACCTATTTCCCGGAGGGCCAACGGGTCCATGAAGACGCCATAAAACCAGCGAAGCAGGCTCGAATTTGGCTTTATTGACGTTACCTGATCGAACAAAGCGAGTCAAAAAGGAAAGAAAACAACCGCTCAGAAAATAAGCGCAAACTCTACCGCTTTCTGACCGGGCCCACGTTCCAAATTTTCGGAACTTCGACACGTGCCTTTTTTCCAGCTTATTCGATGAAGACCGTTCTGTTCCTGATTAATCCGCTGCCCAGCCATTACAATGGCTTTTTCCGACTGGCCGATCTGCTTCGAGCCCACGATTACCGGGTTGTTTTTACGGGAACTGCGTACCTGCGCGACCACATCGAATCGCAGGGGTTTGCGTTTGTAGAGCTGGACTACCTCATCGAGTACTACGTTGTTAACCGCCACGAAAGCCTCGAACACCTGAAACGGACCATCCGAAGCCGGCAGTTCGGCCGGCAGCGGTACCGCGAGTTTCTGGAAAAAGTACGTTCCATCGAAGGCGTTCTGGAGGCCGTACAACCGGATCATGTTCTGGTCGACGAGCACCTGAACTACTATTATTACCTCATTCAGCACCTGGTGCCGCAGGTTTGTTTTCTGCACATCAAGCCCCCCACCCGACGCGCGCCCGGTCTGCCCCCCATGACCGACCCGACTCCAAGTTCCAATTCGCTCCGCGACCGGGTCTACAGCTGGTGGTCGTGGGAGAAACACCTGATGCGCCGACGGGTCGGACGGTGGCTGCGCGAGGGCGTTTTTCTCGGTAAGAACGACTTGTATTTTGTCGGGCGCTGGGGCCGGAAATTTGGCGTTGACAAGCGCCGTCTGGACCGACGCAACAACGCCCTTTACGATATTGTGCGGGGCGTCCCATCGATTTACATGACCCCCCAGGCGTTTGAATACCCCTGGTTCCGGCAGGCCGCTACGGAATTCTTCCTGACCCGGCCTTACCAGCGCCGGGATACCACCGACAATACTGCGTTCTGGAAAGGTATGGCGCCGGTGTTGAGCGGTGAGGACAAAGTAATCCTGGTGGCTCTGGGAACACTCAGCGCCGATCAGGCCGACGTAGCGGTCCGGTTCCTGAATCAGGTAGTGGAAGCCGTGCGCCCCCTCTCGGGCGTTCAGGTAATCATTGCCAACAAACTGCTGGCTGCTCAGTCCGATTTGTCGCTGCCCGCTCATATCCACCTGTTTGCGCACGTGCCGCAGCCCGAACTACTCCCCCATTGTGATCTGATGCTGACGCATGGCGGCATCGGTTCCGTAACGGAATGTCTTGCCGCCGGGGTGCCCATGCTCGTCTACCCGCTGAACCTGACCAGCGATCAGGTGGGGAACGTGGGCCGGGTGCTGTACCACCGGCTGGGTCTGGCCGGCGAACTGCGTAAAGCCGATCCGAACGTAATCCGCTGGCAGATGAGTATGCTGCTTGCCGATCAGACCGCCTACGCAGAGCGCGTCCGGTCCGTACAGCAGCAGATCATGGCCAACACCCCGCGCCAGGAAGCGGCTGTCCTGAAACTGCTCCGCTACGAGGCCGCTCCGCAGTTGACCAACTCCTGAACCATCTTTCCAGGCTGCCTGCTACCGCGAAATTTTTTGCAGACTTACCGGTACGCAGATCTCCGGGCACTCGCAGGTGCTCGGTACCAGCACGACCGTAACATCCCGAAAGCAGCCGTTGTCGCTGAACACCCGCACGGTATACGGCTGCGGACTGGCTGGATTGGCCAGGTTCTGCGCAATAACGCCGTTGGCGGGTATGGTTGGCAATCCCGCCGGACCGGTAGCCGGCCCCGTGTAGGTTGGGCCCACCGTGAAGTCATAGCGGTCGGCGGGGTTGAAGCCGCCCAGCACAAGCCGGCCATCCGCCTGGGGTGTTGCCCCGACGCAGGTGGGCGATACCGTCGACGCGTTGAAGGCCTGTCGCTGATTGATGATCACATTGACCGAATCAGACCCCGAACAACCGGTTGAATCCGTGATCGTGACGATGTACAGACCCACGTTGGCCGTGGTTGCATTCGCCAGGGTTGGGTTGGCTACGTTGGCGGTGAAGTTGGCCGGACCAGTCCAGCGATACGTAGCCGACACACTGGTCGTGGCCGTCAGCCGGAGCGTATCCCCCGAACAGATCGGCGCATTGCTGCCGGCCGTAACAACCGGGAAACCCGCGGGCTGGCCCACTCCGAAAGCCTGCGAGAACTGACAGTCATTGGCATCCGTCACGGTCAGCGAGTACGTACCGGCCACCAGTTGCGTGCGGTCTTCGGTCGTGACGCCGTCGTTCCAGAGGAAGCGGTAAGGTGGTGTTCCCCCGCGGGTATTGATGGCAATACTACCGGTATTGCCGCTGAAGCACGTTACGTTGGTCACGAACCCTTCAAATTCCAGCCGGAACGGTTCAGTAATGGTGATCCGGGTACTATCGCGGCAGCCATTTGCATCAGTGACGACCACCTGATAAAGCCCCGCCCCGAGGTTGTCCAGGTCTTCGGTCGTAGCAACGGGCTGGCCGGTGGTGTTTGTCCAGGCATACGTGTACGGAGTGGTTCCGCCGGTTACGGTCAGGTTAATCTGGCCGGTCAGATCGCCTTCGCAGCGGATGTTCCGGGTGGTAAAGGTCAGCACCAGCGCATCCGGCTGGCCGATCGTCACGGTCAGCGATTGAACGCAGGCATTCCGATCGGTTACCGTGACGACGTACTGACCAGCCGACAGACTGTCGAGGTCTTCGGTGGTGGCGCCCGTACTCCATTGATACGTGTAGGGAGCGGTTCCCCCCGCGGGTGTGAGGTTAATGGTGCCGGTGTTCGTGCCGTTGCAAAGCGCCGGAGTCGTCTGCGCCGACAAACTCAATGCCGTTGGCTGACTGATTGTGAACGACAGAGCGCCGGTACATAGGTTTGCGTCGGTGACGGTGACGGAGTAAACCCCGGCCGTCAGCCCGCTTAGATTGGCGGTAGTTGCGCCCGTGTTCCATTGGTATGCATACGGCTGTGTACCGCCCCCGACGGTCAGGGTGATGCTGCCGTTTGAGCCACCAAAACAACTGACATCGGCTTCGTTACTGCTGAGCCGCAGCGGAGCCGGTTCAATAACCGTAAAGCCACGCGTCAGCAGACAGCCGTTAGCATCGGTGATGGTAACCTGATAGCTGCCCGCGGTCAATCCCGTCAGGCCGGCGGTGGTTGCGCCTGTGTTCCAGGAATAACTGTACGGAGCCGTGCCGCCCGATACCGTCAGGCTGATGGCCCCCGTGGCCCCACCGGCACAGGCTACCGGCTGCACCTGGGCCTGCAGGGCCAGCGCCGGTGGTTGACCGATCGTTATGCTCAGGCTCGAAACGCAGTTATTGGCGTCCAGCACCGTCAACGAATACGTTCCGGCGGCCAGTCCCTGCCGATCTTCCGTAGCCGTACCGTCGGCCCATTCGAATTGATACGGGGCCGTGCCGCCCGTTACGGTCAGGTTGATGGTTCCATCGGAGCCGCCAAAGCAGCGAACGCTGGTCGTTTGGGCCGAAAGGCTCAGTGCCGTTGGCTGCGTAATGGTTTCGGAAACGGCCTGCGTACAACCGTTGGCATCCGACACCGTTACGGAGTACACGCCGGCAATAAGCCCCGTCAGGTTCTGACTCGTGGCCCCGTTGCTCCACTGGTACGAATACGGCTGGGTACCGCCCGAAACGGCCAGTTGGATGAATCCTTCGTTCCCGCCGAAACAGCGAACGTTCTGGCTGGTTTCCGTTACGGTCAAAGCTGTGGGCTGACTAATTACGACAGCTCCAGTCGCGGTGCAACTGTTCGCATCGGTTACCGTGACGGAATACGCCCCGGCCACCAGACCGGTCAGGTCTTCGGTGATAGCGCCGTTGCTCCACCGGTACGTGTACGCGGGTGTCCCCCCGCTAACGGTCAGGTTGATACTGCCCGTATTGCCACCGTTGCAGCGTACATCCTGCTCGGTCAGCGCCAGCGTCAGGGCCGGCGGCTGGGTGATCGTGACGGAGGTAATTGCCGTACAGAGATTCGCATCCGTAACGGTGACCGAATACACCCCGGCCAACAAACTGGAAAGGTCCTCGCTGGTCGCGCCGGTGTTCCAGCTATACAGATACGGGGTGGTCCCACCATTGACGGTCAGGTTGATCTGGCCGGTTGCCGCTCCATTGCAGACCACGTTCGTAGCCGAAGCCGTCAGGCTCAGCGCCGTAGGCTGCGTCAGGGTAACGGACGTACCGGCCGTACAGCCGTTGGTATCCGTGACGGTGACGGAATAGACACTCGCCACCAGGTTAGCCAGGTCCTCGGTCGTGGCACCCGTGTTCCATCGAATCGTGTACGGCTGCGTACCGCCCGCAATCGAGAGCCGGATAGCACCGTCAGATGCCCCGAAACAATCCGGATCCTCCGACTGGTACGTCAGGCTTAGTTCGGTCGGCTGCGTGACGGTCACCGACGTACCGGCTGTACAGCCGTTGCTATCCGTAACGGTTACTGAATAAATTCCAGCGATCAGACTCGTCAGATCTTCGGTCGTGGCGCCGTTGCTCCACTGATAGACGTACGGTTGCGTACCGCCCGAAACGGCCAGTTGAATGGCACCGTCCGCGCGGCCAAAACAGGTAACCGGTGTTGCCTGCGCGCTCAGGCTGAGGGGTTGCGGCTGCGAAATCGTGACGGACATGGTCGCCGTACACAGATTGGCGTCGGTCACCGTAACCGAGTATACGCCGGCCGTCAGGCCCGACACATCTTCGGTCGTCGCGCCGTTGGTCCATCGATAGCCGTACGGCTGGGTTCCGCCCGCTACGGTCAGGTCGATGGTTCCATTCTGCCCACCGAAGCAGCTGACATTCGTAAAGCTATTACTTAACTGTAGTTCGGTCGGCTCGTCGATGGTAAAGCTGCGGGTCAGGCGGCATCCGTTCGCATCAGAGATCGTAACCTGATACGTTCCCGCCGTCAGTCCGGTCAGGTTCTGGCTTGTGGTTCCCGTATTCCAGGAATAACTGTACGGAGCCGTGCCGCCCGATACCGTCAGGCTGATGGCCCCCGTGGCACCACCGGCACAGGCTACCGGCTGCACTTGAGCCTGCAAGGCCAGGGCGGGTGGCTCACTGATGGTAATGCTCAGGCTCGTAATGCAGTTATTACCGTCCATAACCGTCAGCGAGTACACCCCGGCGCTCAGGCCCTGGCGGGTTCGGGTTGCCGCCCCGTCCGCCCATTCGTATTCGTACGGTAATGTACCCCCGGTAACCGTCAGGCTGATGGTTCCGTCGTCGCCACCGAAGCAGCGAACATTCGTTTGCTGGGCGGCAATACTCAGGGCTGCCGGCTGGGTGATCGCTTCAGTCAGGCTAATGGTGCAGCCGTTGGCGTCGGTCACGGTTACTGAATACACCCCGGCCGTCAGCCCGGACAGGTTTTCGGTTGTAGCGCCGTTGTTCCACGAATAACCGTAGGGTGCCGTCCCCCCCGAAACCGCCAGCTGGATTGAGCCGTCGTTCCCGCCAAAGCAACGAACATCCTGATCAGCTGCCGATAGACTCAGCGCCGTTGGCTGATTGACCACGACCCGCTCGGTAGCCGTACAACTGTTGGCATCGGTCACCGTTACGGAATAAATACCGGCGGTTAAGCCATTGATTTCAGCGGTGGTCGCGCCGGTATTCCACCGATACGTGTAAGCACCGGTGCCGCCCGTCACGGTCAGCCGAATGAGGCCGTTGTTGCCGCCGTTGCAGGATACGTCCTGCTCAACGACGTTGATCGTTATGGCTGGGGGTTGCGTGATTACCACCGACAGGCTTTGTACGCAGCCGTTATTGTCCGTCACCGTCACAACGTACGTGCCGGCTTCCAGATTGATTCGGTCCTGGGTCGTCAGCGAATCCGACCAGCGGTATTGGTACGGAGCCGTGCCGCCCGTTACGGTCAGGTCAATGCTGCCGGTACGTCCCTGGAAGCAGGCGTTGTTCACCTGCGTGGCACTGAGTACGAGCGCCGGTGGCTCCTCAACGGTAGCCATTACGGTTTCGGTACATCCGTTCCGATCGGTTACCGTCACGGAATACACCCCGGCGGTCAGGCCGGTCAGGTCTTCGGTCGTCGCGCCGGTTGACCAGCGGAACAGATACGGTGGCGTCGCTCCCTCGACGGTCAGGTTAATGGCCCCGTCGGCACTGTCGTTGCAGGTTTCAGGCGTAACCTGAACGCTGACGGCAAACGGCGGTGGCTGCGTAATCACGGTTTGCAGCGAGGCCCGGCACCCGTTGGCGTCGGTCACAACCAATGTATAAGAGCCGGGCGGCAAGCCAAATACGCTCGACGTAGTGGCGCCGTTACTCCACAGATAGCTGTACGGTTCAGTGCCTCCGCGAACAGTCGGCGTAATGCTGCCCGTCTGACCACTGCACTGCAGATTGCTGGGCATTGCTTCGACGATGAGGGGGTCCGGCTCGGTAACGGCCGAAGTGAATCGGCGCTGGCACCCGGCCGCATCGGTTACCGTTACGGTGTAATTACCCGCCGGGATATTTTCCAGGTCCTGGGTGGTCGCGACCGGTTGCCCGGCGGCATTAGTCCAGGCGTATTGATACGGGGTCGTACCGCCCGTTACGGTCAGATCGATGGCTCCATCGGAGCCGCCTTTGCAGGACACGGGCCTGACTACCTCGCTGATATTCAGCGAATCGGGCTGGGATAACGTAAAAGACCGGATCACCGTACACAGGTTGTTGTCGGTCACCGTTACGGAGTACGTACCGGCTACGAGACCCTGCCGATTGGGGGTGCTGACATTATCGTTCCAGTTGTATTCATACGGTGCAATACCGCCCGTTACGGTCACGCTGATGCTGCCCGTTGCCTGATCAAAGCAGCCAACGTTCTGGGTGACGGCGGCAATACTCAGGGCGGCCGGTTGCCCAACGGTCACCGACGTAACGCCGGTACATAGGTTGGCGTCGGTTACCGTCACGGAATACACCCCGGCCGATACCCCTGTAATATCTTCGGTGGTTGCGCCACTCGACCAGCGGAACGCGTAGGGCAGTGTCCCTCCCGCGACGGCCAGCCGGACTGAGCCGTCTGTCCCACCGAAGCAACGTACCGGGGTCACCTGCGTGGTCAGACTCAGCGCGGTGGGCTGCGCCACCACAACGGAACCACCGATGGTGCAGCTATTGGCATCCGTCACCGTTACGGAATACGTGCCGGCCACCAGACCGGTCAGATCTTCGGTCGTGGCCCCGTTGCTCCACCGGTACGTATACGCGGGCGTACCCCCGCTAACGGTCAGGTTAACCGAACCATTAGCGGCCCCGTTGCAGGCGGCATCCTGCTCGGTGAGTTGAACAGCCAGCGCCGGGGGTTCAGTAATGGTTACGGAGGTAGTAGCCGTACAGCCATTTGCATCGGTCACGATGACGGTATACGTTCCGGCCGACAGACCAGTCAGGTCTTCAGTCGTCGCACCGGGTAGCCCACTGGTATTGCTCCAGGCGTAGCGATAAGGCGTAGTGCCCCCGGATACGGTCAGGTTAATGGCGCCGGTTCGGGCACCATTGCAGGCTACGTTCGTTGAGGATGTCGTCAGGCTCAGGACGGCCGGCTGCGTCAGCGACACCGACGTGGTTATGGTGCAGTTGTTCACATCCGTCACGGTGACCGAATATACCCCGGCGGTCAGGCCGATCAGGTCTTCGACCGTCGCGCCGTTGCTCCACTGGTAGGTATCGGGAACGGTCCCGCCCAGTACAGTCAGGCTAACGGCTCCGTCGGCGCTGCCGAAGCAGGACGGATTCGTGGCATCGGTCAGCAGGGTCAGGGCCGACGGCTGCGTCACCGTTACGGACGTTGTGGCCGTACACAGATTGGCATCCGTTACCGTAACCGAGTATACGCCGGCCGTCAGGCCCGACACATCTTCGGTCGTCGCGCCGGTTGTCCAGCGGAACTGATACGGCAACGTACCGCCGTTGACGGACAGATTAATGGCTCCGCTGGCTCCCCCGTTGCAGGCAACACCCGTCACCTGGGTATTGAGGCTCAGCGCCACTGGCTGCGTGATGGTAGTACTTATAGCGGCCGAGCAGCTATTTGCATCCGTAACGGTCACCGAATAGGTGCCCGCTACCAGCCCCGTAAGATCCTGCGTAGTGGCACCGGTAGTCCAGCGGTACGTATAAGGCTGCGTTCCGCCTACCACCGACAGGTCGATACTGCCATCGGTACCGCCCGAACACCGCACATTTGTGAACGTCCGGCTCAGTTGCAGCGGCTGCGGTTCATCCACCACGAAGGTGCGGCTGCTGAGGCAACCCTGCGCGTCGGTAACCGTAACCTGATACGTGCCAGCAGCCAGATTGGTACGGTTAGCCGTAGTCGGGCCATCGGCCCAGCGATAGGTATAGGCAGGCGTTCCGCCGGTCACCGTCAGGCTGATGGCTCCCGTGGCACCACCGGCGCAGGCCACATTGGTAACCACCGATCCTATGGTCAGGGCGGCCGGCTGCGTCAGCGTTACCGACGTAATCGCCGAACAGTTGTTGTTATCCGTAGCAGTAACCGAGTACACCCCGGCAACCAGTGCTGATCGGTCTTCGGTCAGCACCCCATCCGACCAGCGATACTGGTAGGGCTGTGTGCCGCCCGTTACGGTCAGATTGATACTCCCGTTTGCATTACCGAAACAGGACGGGTTTTGTTGCGTCGTGCTCAGGTTTAAGGCCGTTGGCTGCGTTACCGTGGCCGATGCCGTCGCCGTACAGCTATTGGCATCGGTCACGGTAACGGAATACGTCCCGGCTACAATTCCGTTCAGGCTCTGGGTGGTGGCCCCGTTGCTCCACCGGTACGTGTATGCGGGCGTGCCCCCGGCCGCAGCCAGTGATATGGCCCCCGTAGCACCGCCGAAGCAGCGAACCGGCGTTGATTGGGTAGTGAGCGTCAGCGCCGGTGGCTGGCTGACCACGATCGAGCCGGTCACGGTACAGCTATTGGCATCGGCCACCGTCACCGAGTACGCTCCCGCCGGAACAGCCGGCAGGTTCTGGGTGGTGGCCCCGTTGTTCCAGCGATAGGTGTAAGCCGGTGTACCGCCCGTAACCGTCAGGCTGACCGAACCGGTGCTGGTTCCGTTGCAGAGAACATCCTGCTTATCGAGGGCTACGCGCAGGGCGGGCGGCTGAGCAATGGTGGCCGAGGTGGTGGCCGTACAACTGTTGGCGTCGGTCACCGTTACGGAATAAGTTCCGGCCGTCACCCCCGTCAGGTTCTGGGTGGTGGCTCCGTTGCTCCATCGGTACGCGTAGGCCGGTGTCCCCCCCGTTGCCGTCAGGTTGATGGTGCCGGTTGTCGCCCCGCTGCACGACAGATTCGTTACGGCGGTGTTTAGGCTGATGGCCGTGGGCTGGGTAAGCGTAACCGACAAGGGCGTGGGCGACGCAGCGCAGGTATTCCGGTCTGTTACCGTCACCGAGTACGTACCCGCCGTTACGGCCGCCAGGTCTTCGGTGGTGGCGCCGTTGCTCCACCGGAATGTATACGGTGATGTGCCCCCGGCTACCGTTAGATTTACCTGGCCGTCGGCACTGCCGTTGCATCGTGGGTTCTGGGTAGCTACGGTCAGCGTTGGTTGCGCAAATACGGTCACGGATTGCGTCACCGCAGCCGTACAACCGTTCGGCGTTGTGACGGTTGCCCGGACGGTTCCGGGTGTTGCCCCGGTCCACCGAACCGTCACACTGGTGCTGGTTGGCGTACCGCCCGCCGTGATGGTTCCGTTGGTAACCGACCAGCTATAGGTTCCTGAACTACCGGCCAGGTTGTAGGTGACGGTTGTACCGGTACAGGCCGTTGCAGATCCGCCCGCAAAACTCAGCGTCGGAGTTTCTCCCTGCATAACCACCGATGTCGTGTCCCGGCACCCCTGGGCGTTGGTGACGGTTAGGTTAAATCGCCCGACAGCCGTAGTCGAAATAACCCGGGTGGTCAGAATCTGCTTGTCCGGCGTAATCCATTGGTACGTATAGTTGCTGTTCGAGCTGGTGGCCACGGCCGTCAGCGAGGCAGTACCACCCGGCAGACAAATCAGTGGGTTTGCCGGCAAAATATTGACGGTGAGATCGCTGTTCCGATTTACGAACTCCAGACAAACGGTACCCTGCCGGCCAATCTCGTTTTCGACGGCCACGCGGATTGTATCGCGCGAACAGGCCGGCGCATTCGCCCGCATCGTGTACGTAATGCAGCTATCCTGCGAAAAGGTTACGGACTGCGTCAGAGAGCCGCCCACAATGCTGGTGATCCGGTTCCGGGTGCCGCAACTGGTCAGGCGCAGACAGCGCGTAACGGCCTGTCCCGGTGTGACTTCGGCAGCGGTATAAAAATCGTCGGGCAGGTTATTGTCGGGGTTTAGTACGTCAACACGGGCATCGTAATTGGAGTAAAAGCCAAAGTTACCGGTGTTTGTACCACCCGTATTGCTGACCACGCCAACCTGAAACCGCTCGTTGGAAGTAACGGTATTGACCGTACCAGCCGAGGCAATCGAGCCGTTCGGAAAACTGACGATGGCCTGCGGAACGCCCCCTACCGTGACGTTATCGACAACGGTACCGAAGCTTGTATACGGCTGCCCCCTGAAGCGCAGAGACGACAGGCCCGTCTGCGGAATCGTCACGATGGCCTGGTCGTTGGACCCGCTGCTGGTTCGGTAAAAATCGATACGCCTGCTGCCGTTACAGGGGTTGATGGTCGGCAGAATACCCATCCCGAACTCATTGGCCGCATAGGACGATACCTGATACGTATACGCCCGCCTGGACGTAGTGATGGTAAAAGCCCGGTTCGGATAGTTTGGCAGGTTATAGGTAAACACTTCACCGTTGTTAATGGTAGCCGTTGCCAACGTGGCAATGGTCGTGCCCGACGCTGTGGTAGGACCGGTAACCGTAACTGTTGTGCCCCGCTCGATACCGACCACGAATATGTAGTCGGAATTAGCGGTCGTATTCTGACCGTGTACCGCCACGTAGCTCTGGCCGGTGGTTCGGGCCGGCACCAACTGGTCGATCCCCGCGTCTTTGTTACCGCTATACGGCTGCCCGTTGTGCTGAGAACCGGAGTTAACCACAATCGGCTGGTTCGACGTAACCAGCACGCCCGCAACCGACCGGTTTTCTGAGTTAGTCGTACCGATTATGCGGGTCGACACCAGGTACGTATCGCCGGCGTTCAGCGTTACGGTGTGCGGAAACGTGGTAATGCCCTGCAGGGAGGTTACACTGGTGGGTGCCCCTGCAGCGGAAGGCGGTAACCGGAACGTCACGACGGTGTTGTTCTGCGTCGCCATAACGCCTACGAAATGGCGCTCGTCCAGGTTGTTGTTGGTCGTTGTCAGGCGGGTCTGGCTGCCGGCGTAAAACGCATAGCCAAGAGCCGCCCGGCATTTTAGCGGTACGATATCCTGGTTCAGTGAAGCCGTCAGCCGGTAGGTTGCCTGAATGGGTTCGTCGGAAGTAATGATCAGGCCACGGTTCCGCTGGATGGTATTTACCGTATTGGTCATTACCACCGTCTGGCCACCGGTCAGGCTGGTCGGGAGCGATACGATGGTCGAGCCGGTCGAGGTTACGACAACGGTCTGGTCGTAGGACCCATCCGGCGTCCGGATGCGCACGGTCGTAAAGGGAGCGTTGGTCGACAGAACAAGGTCCTGCGACCCAAAATAACTGGCGTTGGCCGTGGTTGGGTTGCCGTAGATGGGCGGCATATAGCACGTATTGGACGTACCGCACTCGATCGACTGGGCGCATTCCGGGCAGTCAGGATCCTGACAATCAATGAGGTTATCGCCGTCATCGTCGATGTTATTGTTGCAGATCTCAACCGATTGAGCCAACAAAGGCGTAGCCGTACTGATGGTCATACCACCCACGAGCACCAGCATCAGCCCAATCTGACTCAGGATGCGATGAAGAGAGGAAACATTGAGCATGTAGAATTTCGGCATACACAAACGGGTGGTAACCGTCCTACCGGTTCAAAATACATGCCAAAGAAGTAAGGCTCGTTCGTAGTCTGTAAATCTGGTTAGCCGGGTCAGTTCCCTACCAATCCGGCTTTTCTAACACAGGCTGGCGTGAGCTCTGAATAAAGCAAATATCAAATGATTGTTTATCAATTGGTTGCAGATTTCTGTTTTGCTACTCCAGCGCCCGGATGAAACTTCGGGTGAAGTTGACTAACCGCCAGCCGCCGAAGACTCCCCGCTCCGGCGGACCAGTCCGGGTGTCGGCACAATAGCAACAAGCGCTATTTATTCCGGGACGAAATGCCTAGTTCACATCAGGTTGGTAGAGTTGGTATGAACTTTGCCGTCATTGCCGTTCAGGCCTAGCTACCCCTGGGCAACAAAAAAGCGGCTCAGTTAACTGAGCCGCTCTGTTTATAAATCTGTATCAGGCGTTTACGCTTCCTGCAGTACGTTTGCCGACTTGACCGTCTTGATGATCCGGGCGGCTACTTTGTAAGGATCAGCCGCTGAATTCGGACGGCGGTCTTCGAGCCAGCCTTTCCAGCCACGCTCTACAGTAGCAATCGGAATCCGGATTGACGCGCCCCGGTCAGAGATACCGTATGAGAACTGGTCGATTGACTGGGTTTCGTGCTTACCCGTCAGACGCAGGTGGTTGTCGGCGCCATATACGTCGATATGCTCCTTCACTACCGGCGCGAACGCTTCGCAGATCGTATCGTAAATTTCTTTCTTACCAGCCGTGCGCAGGGTCGAATTCGAGAAGTTGGCGTGCATACCCGATCCGTTCCAGTCGGCATCCGTACCCAGCGGCTTGCAGTGCCAGTTGATCCAGACACCGTATTTCTCGCCAATACGTTCCAGCAGATAACGGGCTACCCAGATCTGGTCACCGGCCTGCTGAGCCCCTTTGGCAAAAATCTGGAACTCCCACTGACCCGGTGCTACTTCCGCGTTGATACCTTCTACGTTCAGACCGGCTTCGAGGCAGGCATCCAGGTGCTCCTCGATGATCTCGCGACCAAACGCGTGGTTTGCGCCGACTGAGCAGTAGTACGGTCCCTGAGGAGCCGGTTCGCCTTCGGCGGGGAAGCCCAGGGGTTTGTTGGTTTCGCGGCTGTAGAGGAAGTACTCCTGCTCAAAACCAAACCAGAAATCATTGTCATCATCTTCAATCGTAGCGCGACCGTTCGACTCGTGGGGGGTTCCGTCGGCGTTCAGCACTTCGCACATAACCAGATATCCATTCTTACGCTGCGGATCGGGAACGATAAACACCGGCTTCAGCAGACAGTCTGACGAACCGCCCGGAGCCTGCTCAGTTGATGAGCCGTCGAACGACCACATTTCGCAGTCTTCCAGTTCACCGGAAAAATCACTTACAATCTTGGTTTTCGAGCGCAGGCTCTGGGTGGGCTTATAACCGTCAAGCCAGATATACTCCAACTTAGCTTTTGCCATAGGGGTACGTAAATAAAATTGTATGGAACTGATAAGTACGATGATTTCCTAACAAATATATAATACAGTCCAAAAACTTATAGCAGTCCTTTAGCCATTAACCTACTTTTAATTGCAATTTTATAAAATACTCCTAATTTTCGTTTGTAATTTACAATTTCCGGCCTGATTTATTTGGAATGTAATCATTTAATGAATAAACGTAGTTTTATGACAAACTACCAGTTTTCAGTCTGATGTTGCTTTGTTTCAACCCTTCCGTGAGCCGGCTCTTCGTTTTTATGGCTCAACCATCCGGTTTTTAAAACCTGCATTTCACGCAGTGAATGCATCAGAAACGGAACCTACCCGCCTGAATTTTTGTACCTTTGCAGGATGCTCTATCGCCCTTCGTGGGCCGGTAACGGGCTGTTATTCATGAAGAAAGTTGCTTTTTATACCCTCGGTTGCAAACTGAATTTCTCCGAAACATCCACACTGGCCAGGCTCCTCGAAGAGCAGGGGCACGAGCGGGTGGAATTCAATGAGCATCCCGACGTTTTTGTCATCAACACCTGCTCCGTGACGGATAACGCCGACAAAAAATGCCGGAAAATTGTCCGCGAAGCGCAGAAAATCAATCCGAACGGCTACGTAGCCATTCTGGGTTGCTATGCCCAGCTGAAACCACAGGAAATTGCTCAAATTCCCGGCGTCGACGCAGTTTTAGGGGCCGCCGAAAAGTTTCGGCTGCATGAACTGATCGGGACGTTCGACAAGCAGCCCGCCGGGGAGTCGGCCCGCGTCTTCAACTCGCCCATCGAGGAAGCCATTGAGTACCATGCTTCGTACTCGCTGAACGACCGCACCCGGACCTTTCTGAAGGTGCAGGACGGCTGCGATTACCCCTGCTCTTACTGCACTATCCCGCTGGCGCGGGGTAAAAGCCGCTCGGATACGATTGCCAACGTTGTCCGGGCTGCGCACGACATTGCGGAACGGGGGGTTAAGGAAATTGTGCTGACGGGCGTCAACATCGGCGATTTCGGTCTGGCGGATGGTAGCGGTTCCCACCGGAAAGAAACATTTCTGGAGTTGATTCAGGCGCTGGACGACGTTGACGGCATCGATCGGTTTCGGATTTCGTCGATTGAGCCTAATCTGCTTACCGATGAGATTATCGCGTTCGTGGCCCGATCCAAACGGTTTGTGCCCCATTTCCACGTACCCCTGCAATCGGGCAGTAACCAGGTGCTGGGGCTCATGCGCCGTCGCTACAAACGCGATCTGTACGCCGACCGCGTCGCAAAAATCAAGAAACTGATGCCGCACGCCTGCATCGGAGTGGATGTCATTGTGGGTCATCCGGGCGAAACCGACGAGCTGTTCAAAGAAACGTACCAGTTTCTGAACGAACTGCCAGTATCGTACCTGCACGTGTTTACATACTCGGAACGGCCAAATACCCACGCCCTCACCATCAAACCGGTAGTGCCGGGCCACGTACGGGCCGAGCGGTCGAAAATGCTGCACATCCTGTCGGATAAGAAGCGCCGGGCGTTTTACGAGTCGCAGCTGGGCCGCGAGGCTATCGTCCTCTTCGAAGAGGACGTTGCCGACGGCTACATGCAGGGCTTTACGGAGAACTACGTTCGGGTGGTTGCCAGATACGACCCGCTGCTGATCAACGAAATTAAGTCCGTTCGGCTGCTGGCCGTTAACCCCGACGGGCTGGTTGAGGTAGAAGACGTCGACGTTCTGGTGTAACTCATTGGTTATTCGTCCGGAATCGTTTATATTGGTGCATACCGTACCTTCGTTTTATTGACAATACACTAATCCCTCTTGCCACTACTCACTATGACTTCACGTCGTTCTACATTTCGTTTTGCCTTCGTACTCATCTGGTCGGTCTGGCTGGCAGGCTGCCAGAGCAACACCACCGACCCTGATCCGCAACCCAGTCCTACCAACCAGTACCTCGTCAGCAGCAGCCTGCTGGGCGAGTACACGCGCACCCAGTTGGCCCAGCGGTTTGCGGGTACGGATGGGGGTAACCTTATTACGTTTCTGCTGAACCACCCCATTAAGGTGTACAAACTGGTGTACAAGACCAAAAACGTGGATGGTGCCGACATCCAGGCTTCAGGCGCGGTGGTTATTCCTGTCGCAACGGATAAGAACATGAGCTTTCCGATGATCAGCGAACAGCACGGCACCATCCGGACCGACGACCAGGCGCCGTCGTACAACGGTGCCAGCAGCGAAACGTATTTCTCCGGCTCGCTGCTGGGCTCCAACGGTTTTATCATGGTCCTGCCCGATTTCATTGGTTACGGTGAGTCAAAAAACCTGCCGCATCCGTATCAGCACCGGGCTTCGCTGGCCTCCTCCTCGCTGGATATGATCCGGGCCGCCCGCGAATTTGTGCGGCAGGAAAAGGTCAACTGGAACGAAAAGCTGTTCATTGCCGGCTATTCGCTGGGTGGCTACGCGACCATGGCCCTGCAGAAGAAAATTGAGGAAGAAACCGGTACCGAGTTCAATCTGGTGGCGTCGAGCTGCGGAGCCGGGGCCTACAACTCAACGGCGTTTATGACGTATCTGCTCAATCAGAAAACGCACGGAAATCCCTTTTACAATGGCTTGTACACCATGGTACTAGCGACCATCAACCAGGTCTACAAGCTGAACCGGCCGCTGACCGTCTACCTCAAAGAGCCGTATGCCACGGCTGTGCAGAAAGACCCATTCGGCAGCAATATCCCGGTGAGCTTCAATGAAGCCGTCACGGATTCATTCCGCAAGGGGATAAACGACGGTACGGATACGCAGTTTATCAACGCCGTAAAAGACAATGACATCTACGACTGGAAGCCCCGCACGCCCACCCAGCTCTACCACGGCGACGCCGACCAGCAGGTGTTCTATTTTAACTCCGTCGACGCCTACGATGCCATGCGCAAACGGGGAGCCACAAACGTTGAACTGATCACCCTGCCCGGCAAAGATCATACGGCCGGTATCAACGATTTCCTGTTCGGTACGTATCAGTTTTTCAGCGCCAAGAAATAAGCCGACGCGGCCATAGATCAGCATAAGCGCTATGGTTCATCAGACTCCGTTCAATTACGAATTTCACAAATTCCTCCGGCAGGTGGTTGGTGTTGCCCCGGCCGATCGGCATCTGTACGTTGCGACGGAGTCTGATTTCCAAAAAGCCGGAAACATTACGTTTCCCTACCGGAGTTACTTCTATGCCCTCGGGCTCATGCACGAGGATCGGTGCCGGATCCGCGTGGGAATTCAGGACTTCGACGTACCGAAGCAGGCCCTCACGGTGATTGGCCCGGGCATAACCCGCCTATGGCTCGAAAACAACTGGGCTGTTCGCAACACGACTCTTTTCTTTACGCCCGATTTATTTTCGGCTCCCTTTTCCAGCAGTTTCCTGCTCAGTTATCCTTTTTTCGGGTCGGGTGCGCAACACGTCATCGTGCTTTCGGATGAGCAATACGCCCGCGCCAATGCCTTCATCGCCCTGATTCAGCAGTACGTAGCAATGCCGAAAATTGCCGCCGGGCTCCTGTTTTCGTTCCTGGAATACCTTCTCGGCATCTACCCCGACAGCGCCAACTCCGTTTTGCCAGGCATGAGTAATCGGTTGGTCAGGCAGTTCAGTCAGTTGCTGCACACGCACTTCCAGGAACAAAAAGAGGTTGGTTTCTACGCCGATCAATTGAATGTATCGGCCAGGCACTTGTCGGAGCTGCTGAAACAGGAAACCGGTAAGTCGGCCAAGCAAAGCATCGAGGACTTTGTGCTGTTCGAAGCCAGGAGTCTCCTCAAACAGACGGACCTGAGCATCAAGGAGATCGTGTACTGGCTGGGCTACGACGATCCATCTTACTTTACCCGGCTGTTCCGAAGCAAAACGGGATGCACACCGATGGAGTACCGCGCCTGACGCACGACATCTATTCTGGAAATAACTACCAGCATCGCCGTACTTTGTCCTACCCCCTCCCCTGTTGGCTGGCGTACCTTTGACTTGTTCAAACAACGCAAACAAACGCAACCATGATCACCAGCAACCTCCGTATCAACCAGCTTTCAGCTACCGCTTACAACCAGTACTTAGCCTACCTGCAGGCCATGGATAACCGGGATGTCGAGGGCTATGGCCGTTTCCTGGCCGACGACGTAACGGTGCAGTTCAACAATGATGCCCCCATGCAGGGTGGAAAAGAAGCCGTTTTGCAGGGCCTTGGCGCCTATTGGCAGTCCTTTGCGAGCATCGAACACGACCTCACGAACATCTACGGCACGGACTCAAACTACGTCCTTGAAGCGCTGAACCACTACGTTCGTCACGATGGAAAGGCCGTTACGGTGCATGCCGTAGCCTTCACCGATCTGAACGAAGCCGGAGAGGTAAAATCGGTGCGTATTTATCAGGACGTATCGCCGGTATTGGCTTAGTACGAGTATCCCGCGATCCGCTATTGAACGAACTAGAGCGGATCGCGGGATACTACGTAGTTTGGTTATATGGTCGGTGAACCGCCGGTCACCTGCACCGTACTACCGGTCATGTAGCTCGAATCTTCGGAAGCCAGCAGCACATAGATGGGCGCCAGCTCAGCGGGCTGACCGGCCCGTTTCAGGGGCACATCCTGCCCAAACGATTCTACCTGATCCGGTGGCATCGTCGACGGAATGAGCGGAGTCCAGATGGGTCCCGGTGCCACACAATTGACCCGAATCCCTTTTTCAGCCCACAACTGGCCCATGTTCGCCGTAAAGTTCTGGATGGCAGCCTTGGTAGCGGCATACGCAATCAGGGTAGGCCGTGGTTTATAGGCGTTCACCGACGTTGTGTTGACAATCGTACTACCCGGCTTTAGATGGGGTTCGGCCGCTTTGCAGAGGTAAAACATGGCGTAGATGTTCGTCCTGAAGGTGTAGTCCCACTCCTCAGCCGAAACCTCCTGCAACGACTCCCGCGCCATCTGAAAAGCCGCATTATTGACCAGAATATCAATCTGACCAAACTCATCCAGTGCCTTTTGAACAAGCTGCCGGCAGTGAGCCTCTTCGCTGATGTCGCCCGGCACCAGCACCGCTTTCCGGCCGGCTTCCTGAACGTACCTGGCCGTTTCGCGGGCGTCTTCCTCTTCATTCAGATACGAAATCAGCACATCAGCGCCTTCCCGCGCAAAGGCAATGGCAACGGCCCGGCCAATCCCCGAATCGCCCCCCGTAATGATGGCTTTTCGGCCCGTAAGCTTGCCGGATCCCCGATACGACGTTTCGCCATGATCGGCTTTGAGCTGCATCGCGGCTTCCGTACCCGGCACGTCCTGCCGAGGCTCGGGATGAGGGGGCTGTGGGTATTTTTCCAGTGGATCCTTTTTTTCGTACGGGTTCGTTTGTTCGCCGGTGTTCATTAGTGACGTTGAGTTTAACGTTTGGAATGATCACTGGCTTAACTCATTTCGTAGCAAATTGACTGGCCACCCCTCCGAAAACAAGGAAACGGTCATACCCTTGCGCACAACCAACTTATTCAACGCATTTTGTACGTTTGTTCTACCAACTCTTTTCAGCAATGGCTAAATCGAATCAGCAACTGCCCGAGTTCTGTGCGCAGAGCCGGCAGGCATGGCGCGACTGGCTTCAGGCCAATCACGCTACGTCGGGGGGTGTCTGGCTTGTATCGTACAAGAAGAACAGCGGCAAACCCCGGGTGTCCTACGACGAAGCCGTTGAAGAAGCGTTGTGTTTTGGCTGGATCGACAGTGTACCCAACAAGCTTGACGACGAGCGGTTCAGGCAGTTGTTTACGCCCCGAAAACCCAAAAGTGGCTGGTCGCGGGTGAACAAGCAGCGCATCGACAAGCTGATTGCCGACGGCCTGATGACGGAAGCGGGCCTGGCGAAGATTGAGCAGGCAAAACAGGACGGCTCCTGGACTAAGCTGGATGCGGTCGAAGCCCTTACCCTACCCGACGACCTGACCCTGGCCTTTGCCGATAACCCAACCGCCCGGCAGTACTACGAGGAGTTTCCCCGGTCGGTTAAGCGAGGAATTCTGGAGTGGCTCAACAACGCCAAACGTCCCGAAACCCGGCAAACACGCATAGCACAGATCGTCCGGATGGCGGCCCAGAACAAGCGGGCGCAGTTTGATAAGGAATAGGTCTGAAAAAAAGAAACCGCCCGCCAAAGGCGAACGGCTTCCTGAGTACAACAAAACCACAGTTAGGCTGCCGACCCAAGTAGGCTAAGCAGGTGCCTGTGGCTCTGTCATAAGCTCTTATCCTTCGATCAGGAATTCGTCGTGCTGGCTGACATCCAGACCAACTTTTTCGTCTTCTTCAGATACCCGCAGCGGCAGAATCAGATCCGTTACTTTCAGCAGCAGCAGGGACATGCCGAACGCGAAAGCCGATACAATCACCAGGGCCAGCATGTGCGTCATGAACAGCTTCGTAGCTCCGAACGCCAGTCCTTCGTCGACAACGGCTGAGTTAACCCCCTTCGATGCGAAGATGCCCGTCATGACCATACCAACCATACCACCTACACCGTGGCAGGGGAATACGTCCAGCGTGTCGTCCAGCGTTGACTTCGTGCGCAGGTGCGCTACATAGTTACTGGTGATGGCAGCAATCGTACCGATAAAGATCGACGTCGGAACCGTTACGAAACCAGCCGCAGGCGTGATGGCCACCAGACCCACTACCGCACCGATACAAAAACCAAGCGCGGATACTTTCTTGCCTTTAGCCGCATCAAACAACACCCAGGCCAGACCCGCAGCCGCAGCGGCTGTGTTGGTCGTAGCGAACGCTGAAGCCGCCAGCGGAGACGCCCCAACGGCCGAACCCGCGTTGAAACCAAACCAGCCGAACCACAGCAGACCCGTACCGAGCAGCACGAACGGGATGTTGGCAGGCGGGAAATAATTAGCCTCCAGGTGCGACTTCCGGCGCTTGAGGTACAGGGCACCGGCCAGAGCCGCCCAACCCGCCGACATGTGTACAACCGTACCACCGGCAAAATCGAGTACACCCAGCTTAAAGAGGAACCCTTCGGGATGCCAGGTCCAGTGCGCCAGCGGAGCGTATACGAACAGGCTGAACAGGATCATGAACAGTACGTAGGAACGGAAGTTGATCCGCTCGGCCATCGAACCCGTTACCAGGGCCGGAGTGATTACGGCAAACTTAAGCTGGAAGAAAGCAAAGACCGCCAGCGGGATGGTAGCGGCCAGCGACCAGGGCTTGCCATCCAACACCCCATTGAACATGAAGAACGTACCGGGGTTACCGACAAAGCCGCCGATGGAATCACCAAATGCGAGGCTAAAGCCAACCGTTACCCACAGAATACTGATCACACCCATGGCAATGAAGCTTTGCAGCATGGTCGAGATAACGTTTTTGTTGTTCACCATCCCGCCGTAGAAGTAGGCCAGGCCGGGGGTCATCAACAAAACAAGAGCCGTCGCAACGAGCATCCAGGCGGTATCGCCCGAGTTGATGCCTTCCGTAACGATCTGGGTAGGCACCGCATTGAAGCCGGGGATAATGCCCAGTATGGCAACGGCCAGCAGGAGAACAAGAGGTACGTAATTAGGCTTTTGCATAATGCTA
This sequence comes from Fibrisoma montanum, assembly GCF_003583365.1. Classification (GTDB taxonomy): domain Bacteria; phylum Bacteroidota; class Bacteroidia; order Cytophagales; family Spirosomataceae; genus Fibrisoma; species Fibrisoma montanum. Next base: position 62,883 of record NZ_QXED01000015.1, on the reverse strand, counting down.
AAGAGGTTTTTGTTGTACTTAAATCGGTTTGAACGTATAGGTTAGGTTACGAAAACGTGTTAAAACTTGAAGATGGCAGCCATACCCAGCGTCGCCTGCGATTTGGTCAGCGAGCCGTCGTTTTTCTGGAACTTGTTGGCTGAATAGCTATCGAGCCGGAATTCAGGCTTAAGCAGTACGTGCCCCTCGGCAGCCGTGATGTTGCCGGTGATGGTGATCGAGTTCACACTGGCCCCGTTGCCGGCGGCATCGGTCAGCGCCCGAACGCCACTCTTGTTGTCGAAAATTTCGTAGCGGACGCCCAGGCCAAACTTGTCGGTGAAGGTATAGTTGCTGTACAGCGCAATACCGCTCCAGCTCCGCGACTCATTCACGCCATACGGCACCTGGAAACCACCCTTCTGCGAACCAACGGCCGCGTTCAGGCCCAGGAAGAATTTAGAGCTGATCTGATACGTAGTAGTCAGGTCGAAAAGCGAGTAGTTGCCGTCGGGCGTGTTACCCAGCGAATCAGGCGACGCTTCGTTGGAAACGATTGCGTTCAGGTACACATTCCAGCCCGACACCGGCGAGACGAATAACTGACCGATCAGTCCTTTCCGCTTGTTGTTGTCGAATATGTTATCGACGTTGTTAACAACCCCCAACATCAGGTACACCTTGTCGCTGAAGTTGTACTGGCCTTTCAGACCGATGTGATAGAACGGCCCGTTGTTGAATAAGTTGGATAAAGAATAATTGTAATTGACCGGTGCGTCGATCACTTCATAACCGATATGCGTACCAAACTGCCCCGCTGTGAACGACAGTTTGGGCGTAGCCTTCATCGTAACAAATGCCTGTTTGATCGCCAGTGATGTCGAGCCGGCACCCAGGAATCCTACGTTATTACCGTAGTTGCCCAGATCGGCAAACGGACCAAACGCCAGATCGAACACGGCGTCAACCTTATCGGACGTGTATAATGCTTTGGCCTGAACCAGACCAATGCCAAATTGTCCGGCTTTTTGGTCAAACGCCCGGGCATTACCTACGTTCTCGCCACTAAGGCCCAGGTTTGACTGACTCTTTGGATTATTGAAATTCCCGAAGTAGTAGGTATCTAAATAACCAGAAAAGGTGAACTTGCCGGTACTGACTGGCTCAGCAGCCGGCGCAGCAGTTGGTGTGGCAGTAGATGCTGGAGCTTTAACCGCAAGCGCAGTTGAATCCTGTGCTTTTCCAACATATGCTACTAAAGAACAAGAAAGAAGTAAAGCAATTTTTTTCATAATATTATTCTGTTCTGTTGTAAAATTACCTACTATAATATGGCCACAAATTTTATTACAAAATATTATATGAGCAATAGATAAGTAAACCAAAAACCTATTTTTCATTCTATTGTATAATTTTTCATTGTTAATAGTCTAAAAACAGCCCTATTTTTTTGAATTTCTCTAAAATTTTAATCAAAACTCTTAAAAACTAAACGTCTGTACACATTGTTTTTTAGCAATTAGTCAATTACTGCATTGGCACAAAAGCATAACGCCCGATCAGCTGGGCTGATCGGGCGTTATGTAAACTATACGTATGACTACTTACACTTCGGCGTGTAACCAGGCTTTCTTGGCCAGCAGCGTTTCCTCGTCCTCAACGTGTTCCGGATCAGGAACGCAGCAATCTACGGGGCAGACGGCCGCGCACTGTGGCTCCTCGTGAAAACCCACGCACTCAGTGCATTTGTCTGACACGATGTAGTAAAATTCGTTTGATACGGGCGACTGTGGCGCTTTACCACTGACCACCGTACCATCGCCAAAGTCAACTTCTGTCAGTTCAGTTCCTCCCCCCCATGTCCATTCAACACCACCTTCGTAGATAGCGGTGTTAGGGCATTCCGGTTCGCAGGCACCACAGTTGATGCACTCGTCGGTGATCATTATTGCCATGAGCGATACAATTTTATGGCTGTAAAATCAGTTATCTTTAGATTGAACAACAAATATAATTATTTAAAGGTTGGCACCAAACTAAAAATAAATTTTAGAGGTTCCTATCTGGATACTCATCTTTTCCTGAATACATGCTGCAATCAGAACGACTGCAAACGTTCGTGGCGCTGGGGGACTTCCTGCGTTCGCCGGGCGCTCAATCTGAATTGACTGAACTTGCCCACCGGGCTCATCAGAAGAATAACTGGTTCACTCCCAACAATTCGCTTAGTGCTCTTCAGGCAATTGCCGACGAATTCCTCGTAGCCGACAAATTGATTTCCTGGGCGGGTTCGTATGCCGGCGCATCTGAAACAGAAACGCCCGTTACACCCCGGCTCGTTGGCGTCGTTATGGCGGGCAATATACCAGCGGTTGGTTTTCACGATCTGCTGTGCATACTCGTCAGCGGCCATAAGGTACTGGCTAAATTAAGCTCTCAAGATTTTGTATTAATCCAATATTTAATACAAAAAATAAAGGAGATAAATCCGGGTTTTTCCGAGTACATTGAGGTGGCCGAACGCCTGAACGCAGCCGAAGCGTACATCGCTACCGGTAGTGATAATACCGCCCGGTACTTTGAGTACTATTTTGCCAAAAAACCGCATATAATCCGCAGAAACCGTACTTCTGTAGGGTTGCTGATGGGTGCCGAAGCGCAGCCGGAGTTCGAAAAACTGGGCCACGACCTGCTGGATTACTTCGGATTGGGGTGTCGGAACGTATCGACGCTGCTCGTGCCGGATGATTATAATTTCACGGGTTTACTGCAAACCCTGGAACCGCAGCTGCCTGATTATCTGAATCATCATAAGTACCTGAATAACTATGACTACAACAAGTCAATTTATCTGATCAATCAGGTACCTCACTACGACAACGGGTTTCTGCTGTTGACGGAGAATCCGGGTTTGGTGTCGCCGATTTCGGTCGTGTATTACCAGACGTACCGGACGATGGATGACGTAACGGCGCTCCTGACCGAACGCGCCGACAAAATTCAGGTTGTTGCATCGGCCGACCGGGGCGACGGCACCGGCTGGTACCCGGGCAGCGTAGCGTTCGGACAAACCCAGCGCCCCAGCCTGACCGACTACCCCGATGGTATCGACACCATGGCGTTTTTGGCGGGCCTATAATGAAGGAGAAAAGGAGGAGAGGAGGAAGGGAAAAAGAATTAGCCGTACCCTTCTCCTTTCCTCCCCTTCTTCCCTCTGTTCCCTTTCCTCCCTCCCCTCTTCAATACCGCCAGCTTGTTAGGTCGGCTCCCTGCGGATGGTTCGCTTCGATACGTTTCAGGATCTTGTCAATGTACATGGTGTTGTACCGGAGTCGCGTAATGTGATTCGGTAAGGTTGGGTCACCATTCCAGCAGTGTTCGGCCCGATCACCGTAGGCTACCTCGCCGGCATAGGGCGGATTTTTCGTCTGCTTCAGAAAATCCTCCATGAGGTACACGGCGTTGTTGAGGTAGTAGTTGTCCATGTCGCCACAGTAGATGTGCATCTTGCCCATCACCTTCGGGCCGAGCGTTTTCCAGTCGCGCTTCAGGATGTGGAGCAGATCGTAGTGTTCGCGCCAGTAAGCGGCCACGGTCGTATCAATCTCGCCGGTCAGTTTGTTCCAGATGGGTTGAGGGTAACCATCGGCCCCAACGGGCGAATACACGGCCTCCCAGATGTCGAACTGATCGCCCGAGCGGGAATGCGTGCCAAGGGCCAGCTCCCGGTGATTGCTTTCTTCTAGCGTACACTTTACATGCCCCAGGTAATCCCGCTGACCAGGCCGGGGGGTTCGCCGAAACGGCCCTTCGATGTAGTACGCGTTTTTGTCTTTGTAGAGATTAACAACGGTGTAGGCCGAAAACGTAATGGGGTCCGGACAGGCCGCGAAACACCCGTTGAATTCGTCGGGGTAGAAAACCTGCGCGGCCAGGGCTTCCCAGCCTCCGGTCGAGCCGCCGTAGGTGAACCGCGCCCACCCCTGACCGATGCCCCGGAACCGCCGTTCGATTTCGGGCAGCAGTTCGTACATGATGGCGTCGCCGTAAGGTCCCAGGTTTTCGGAATTGACAGCGTACGAATCGTCGTAGTATGGATTGGCGTGCTGTATCTCGACAATCAGCATGCGTGGAAAGTCCTTACTGGTCCACTTCCGGTAAAAATCATAGGCTTCCTGCGCCACTAGTTTCTTGTAGCCCCGCACCTTGAACCGTTCGATGTAGTCGGAGGTGTCCATATCGGCGGGTGGGGGAGTTTCGCTGAACCCGTCGAAATTGGCCGGAAAGTGGCCGTGGTAGATACAGAGCGGGTATTTGGCTTCCGGATGTTCGTCAAATCCGGCCGGCAGCAAGACGTGCGCACCGAGGTACATAGGCCGGCCCCAGAATTCGGTCAGGCGTTTACTCTGGATCCTGATGTGCTTGATAAACTTGGTGTCTTTCGGCTCCGGAATCGGCGGGTTTACCTGATCCATCAGGACAGTAAATCGCTGTTTCGCGCCCGGCCGTATGCTGATTTTGAGAGGCTTACTAAAGAGATTACCAGGGGCTGTCCGCCAGTTTTGTCCTTCGCCCCGGTCCGCGGGCAGTTTGACGGTATGCCCGTCCTTGCGGGTGAAGGTCTCGTATTTGTGCAGGACAGCCTGTACGTAATAGTCGCCGGGCGGCACCTTATCGAGGCTCCGTTGCGGGTAGCCAAACACCGAGCCGTCGAACGTAACGAGTTCGCGGGGTTTCAGTTTTTCCACGTCTTTACCGAAGATCTGCGCCGTACTAACGATATCGCTGACCTGCTGACGAGGCTCGGGCGACTGGGTTTTGGCCAGGATAAGCAGCACACGCCCATCGAGCGGCTGGGTACGTTGCGAATCGGTAAACGCAACGGCGAAGGTAGTCTGGGCCATGGTAGCCGTGGTGGCAAGCCCAAAGCAAAGCATCAGGAGTGTAGTGAGTCGATTCATAGATGGCAGGTTGTGTTAAACGGGAAGCAATGCGTTGAGCAATATAGCAGAAAAGCCGTTACCTGATGGCAACGGCCCTGATTGACAATGCAAAACGTATTATTTCCTCACTGATACACCCGCACGTAGTCTACCTCCATGCGCCGGGGCCAGATGGTTTCGTCGACGCCTTTCTGCCCACCCCAGTTGCCGCCCACCGCTACGTTCAGGATCAGATAGAACGGCTGATCGAACGGCCATTCGGCGACGGTGCTCCCTAAAACCGACTTCTCCACGGTATAGTATTTCCGATCGTCGACGAAGAAATCTATCTTATCGGGTGTCCACTCAATGGCATACAGATGAAACGCCTGGGCAGCGTCCGGCACGGGCGTTTGCTGGCCTTTCTGCGTCTTTTTGCCGTGGTTGTACGCTTCGGTATGGACCGTACCGTGAACCACCCCTTCGTCGAAGCCGACGTGCTCCATGATGTCGATTTCACCACAGCGGGGCCAGCCCGCGGTCGGAATGTTCTTGCCGAGCATCCAGACGGCGGGCCACGTACCGCGACCGGCCGGCAGTTTGGCCAGGGCTTCCACACGACCGTATTTCCACTCCGCCTTGCCCCGGGTCAGCAGCCGGGCCGAGGTGTAGGTTCGGCCCTGATACTCTTCCTTTTTCGCTTCAATAATGAGCTTGCCGCCCTCAACGCGGGCGTTGTCGGCGCGCCGGTTGGTATAAAACTGTAGTTCGTTGTTGCCCCAGCCGTTGCCACCCACTTCGTAGGCCCATTTGGTCGTATCGGGCAGACCCGCTTTGTCGAACTCATCGGCCCAGACCAGCTTGCGGGCGGTGGGCGCAGTTCCCGGCGGCTGAACAGGCGCGACGGTCGGATCGGTGGCTCCGCAGGCAACCAGGGCCGCTACGCCAGTAACAACGAGTAATTTCAGCATAGCAACAAAAGCATTATGGCTCGCTTTTCTCACTGCTTCCCGAAGGCCCACGTCAGAAAATCGGGCATTACGGCCGACCAGGTTTCCTGGTTATGCTGCCCCCCCTGCACTTCCACGTAGCGAATGTCGTTGGTGCGGTGGTAGCCGATCGTCACCAGTTCATCAATCAGATCGGTGGTATCCTCAATGGCGTCGATGATACCGTTGTTGTTCCGGTCGCTGGTTTCGTCGTCGGTGCCGGTCTCGAACCAGAAGCGGAGGTTAGGGTGATGCTTGCCTGCCCGGACGAGGTTGTGCATGATTCGGTCGGTATCGTCTGAGTACGTACTGTCGAAGGCCTTGCTGCGCCACCAGAACGAGCCCGAGAATACGCCCGCTTTGCTGAACCGCTCCGGGTGGTGAAACACGATGTCGAACGCCGACAGGCCACCCAGCGAAAACCCCGCAAACACCGACTGATCGGGCCGATCGCTGATGCGGTAATGCTTCCGGACGTAGGGCAGCAGTTCCGTCAGCACAAAATCCGTGTACAACCCGGCTTTACTGCCCCGCTCCATGTAATCGGCCCGGGCGGCCGTGCCGTATTCCTGAATCCGGTCGCCGGCGTGAATAGCCACCAGTACAAAGGGCCGGATAGCCTGCTGCCGGTACAGCGAGTCCAGTACGGCCTGCATCCGCAACCGGGGCAGGTCCTGGCCGTCGTTTAGAAACAACGTAGGGTACGGGGCATCGGTCGGGCGGTAACCGGGCGGCAGCATAATGTCCAGCCGAACGGTACGTTTCAACGGAACCGAATACAACGAATCATCCCGCACCACCGTCACCGCAGGCGGTTCGGCGTGGGTCAGGGCCGGCGAAAAATCAGCCATAAAGCAAATCAACAGGGTAAATACAAACGTCACGATTTTGCAAAGTAGCCATTTTTTTAGCTTACCTATCGTCGTAATTTGTGGTTTATGTTGCTTTGCTTAATTTTCAGCAACCTAATTCATATCAATTTTAACCATCCTTCGATTTGCACGAATCCTATCGCAAGTGGTATTCGCACCACCTCGGCCGCGACATTGAACTCCTGGTCTTCGGCAACTGGGGCTATCCGGTTCTGATGTTTCCGACATCCATGGGCCGGTTTTATGAGTACAAAGATTTCGGGATGATCGAAACGGCCCGGAGGTTTGTCGAAACCGGCAAGGTGAAGCTGATCTGCGTGGACAGCATCGACCGGGATAGCTGGTACGGCAAGCACCTCCACCCCGGCACCCGCATCTGGAACCACGTGCTCTACGACCGCTTCATCCACCACGAGCTGGTACCGGGTATCCAGCGGGAATGTAACGTACAGAAGATCGGTGTAGCCGGGGCCAGTTTTGGTGGTTACCAGGCGCTGAACTTTGCGTTCCGCCACCCCGAGCAGGTCGGGCACCTGTTTACAATGGGCGCGGCTTTCGACATCAAGTCATTCCTGAATGGATACTACGACGACAACGTCTATTTCAACAACCCGCCCGATTACCTGCCCAACGCGCAGAACAACGAGTTTTACCACATGAATATCGTGCTCGGTTCGTCGGAGTATGATTTCTGCAAACCCTCGACGCAGCACATCTCAGGTATTCTGAACCGCAAGGGCATCCGGCACCGGCTCGACATCAAGCCGTGGGGCGTTCACGACTGGCCGGTCTGGAAACAGCAATTCCCGGAGTATTTATCCATGATCTAAAGCCGCAGATTCAGTCCTATACCGTAAGCCGTTGAGGGCACATAGTGAATATCTGCGCTTAAAGGTTACCTGAGAAATATTATAGAAAGCTAAAAGATTATCGACATGTAATTTGGTATGATGAAACAATCTTGACTTTTTATTACACTTTAAACTAGAAAGCCTCGACAGTTTTTATATCGAGGCTTTCTAGTTTAATTCTTAACTATATAGCGATGTATTTGTATTAGTTGTATGTCGGGTACCACTCAGGAGGGAACAGGAAAAAATCAGGCCCTTCAATATATGTGGTCAAACATTGAATTTGACGCTTAGGATTATGTTGGCATCTGAATAAATCATAATCTCTTTGGTATGCCCTTTCTACCTCAGCCCAAACCCCGCCTTTGCGGCTATACGGGCCCACTACGTAGTGCCTGTAGATTAGCCATTTGCTCTTCTCAGGATGCCCTTGACTTTGTTGGGGAACCCACTTGCCGTCAAATTCTTTAAGCTGGTTTCGTATCTTTTCATAATAATCTTTTGGCGCATTTTCAGATACATATAGCGTATCCAGAAAACCTGTCTGAGTAAGTTTAAATTTAACAGTTACAACAGTTGCACTGTCAAGTTTCTGACCAAAGCCAGCATATAGATTTACCCCTGGTGTTTGCCGAGTTTTGAGTTGTGGTGGGGTTACCTGATGAGTCTTCTGAGCCATGCTAAGTCCGCCAGCGACCATTAGTATGACAATAAAATTAGTTGCAGTATTGACCTTTTTCTCCATGTCTGTATTGTCTATCAGTTTCAACAATATTACCTGTCACACTTGTACCATTAGCTACATCGTTTTGGATCATAGATTGCCAGATTGCTGTATCCCCTAGTCCTCCCCATGAGAGAGCTATTCTGTCTGACTCAGACATGATAAAGCCTGCATGAAGAAGTGAATTTGCCATGGCAGAAACGTGGTTGGCTGCCATTTCATTATGGTCCTCCTCGTTAGTACCCCCTAATTGAATATGAAGGATTTCGTGCATTAGAACTACAGCGATATATTCACGGCTTGCATTAGCTAACGCTGCACTATTTAAAGTAATCTCCCATGCATTTGCCGCTGCATTTGTACCTCTAGCTTGTCCATGTAAAGTCGGATCGCCTAAATCCTCCCATTTGAAAACTATCTCAATATTGTTAGAAGTCGCATAATTACTAATTGTTGACAATATGTTGTCCCCAGCGGGACCCACTGGGGGAGTGAGTAGCTGATTTATAACACTTTGAGCGCAAGGGCTTAGATTTGAAATGTTGAAGCGGGGATTTGTTATAGGACCCGAACTGTTTCCTCCCCCACCATTATTATAACTCAGATCATAGTAATAACCGGGATCATAGTAACCACCTCCCCAGGTGCCGCCCGTGTAAAAGCAGAAGCCACAGTTATAACGTGTGTAACAAACACATATATAAGAAAACAGCAGCAAGCGATCTTTGGATCGCTTGCTGCTGTTAAAACTCAAATTTATAATAAGGTATAGTTCGTGAAAGTTCGCCACTATCACGAACCATAATGATCTTATCTTTTCTCATGGTTATCTTTACCCAAGGTGGGTCATACCCATAATAGAATTTCTCACCAGCCGGCCGACCAGCAAGCGCATTCTTTCTGTCAATGGTCAGTAAGTTTCTAAAGTGTCGAACCATAGTATCCACGCACGCTTCTTTTCCAGCCGAGATCAGCGTTGTCCCATTATAAACCGCTACTTCCCTTCCGTCAATCCAAGAAATATACGACGGTATACTTTTTTGAATTGAGTTTGCAGATATAGTTGCGGATATATATATAAATGTTGAGTCGTTACGCTTCAAAACTGATACCAGTGGTAAAGCACCGTTTTCGATCCTTCTGATATAAGGTTCCATTTGCTGAATTAACCTAGGATTCTTCAATTCAAAATCCTTATAATAACAAGGTAAATTCTGTGTAACAGAATTTTTCGAACTTACACGTTGTAGTACCAATGAAGTCACAATTAGAAATATGAATCTAATCATAGCTCAAATAAAGTTTTAGCAATAGCGCAATCAAAAGCCGCATTCATATAAGTAGCTGCAGTTGAAACGGTTCCGCTTCCATTAGCCTTATATACACCGGATATGTGAATTGCATATACCGGTACGTTAAAATCATCTGCCAGTTTTATATCTTCAACTGACATTCCAGGTCCACTCTGTGGACCAGAAGATGGATGTGTATGAACGATTGACTGAATAATAACTTTTTGCCCATTGTCCATAAAGTAACGCTTGCCGTTTGCATCTACCGGATAATCGCTGTCTGGGCCTATTGTAAAGTGGTCGTGACTATTACCCGAATCGCTCAACCAGTAGATGCCATGATCAGTAACCAAGGCAGCTTGTTCCTTGTCTGTTGACGATTGACGATCATACATTTCTTTGAATATTGTGTTTCCACCTTGGCAGTAACTTTTGGAAACTTTATGAGCACTTGTGTAAATCGGTTTAGGCCCTTCGCCCCCCCCACTGTTGTTATTATAATTTAGATTATAGTAATAACCGGGATCATAGTAACCACCTCCCCAGGTGCCGCCCGTGTAAAAATAGAAGCCTCCTCCTAAGTCCGTTGTTTGTCCACTTCCTTCAGCTACTACTCTTATCTCAGAAAGTTGGTAAGGATCTGATTGGGTGCCACTCCCTCCTTCAATGCCAAAATCGCCTTCGTCAGGATTGTCCTGATCGCAAGGGCCACCGTTGGGTCATCGAATGTCCACAATCGAAGCGTTGCATATCCTCTTCACGGCAGGCACATGGGTACCGATCAACTCCACAGCCTAATTTACCTTTACCGAGATTCAGGCAAAACTGTATCTTGCCGGCATGAAATCGGGAGTAATCTGTACAATGTTGACCCATTGTTGGTTCCTTCCGCCCGATTAAAGCCAATAATCAACACACTATGAGCAACTTAACCAAAATTGGTATCCTTTTCGGTCAGGAAAATACGTTCCCTCAGGCGTTTGTAGACCGCGTCAATGAAAAACAAAGTGAGTTTAAGGCGGAGTTCGTTAGCATCGAGCGCGTTGAACAAAGCGTCCCCACCGACTACGCCGTCATCATCGATCGCATCTCGCAGGACGTACCGTTCTACAAAGCGTACCTGAAAAACGCGGCTCTGACCGGTACCGCCGTCGTTAACAACCCGTTCTGGTGGGCTGCCGACGAGAAATTTTTCAACAACGCCCTGGCCGTGCAGGTCGGTGTACCCGTTCCTAAAACCATTTTGCTGCCTTCCAAAGAGCGTCCCGACGATACCAACCACAACTCGTTCCGCAACCTGCGGCACATGGACTGGGACGCCATTTTCAACCACATCGGCTTCCCGGCGTTTATGAAACCCCACGCGGGCGGTGGCTGGAAAAGCGTCTACAAAGTCGACAATCCCGAGCAGATGTTCCGGGCCTACGACGAAACCGGCCAGTTGGTTATGCTGTATCAGGAGGCCATCGAGTTTGAGGATTATTTTCGCTGCTACTGCATTGGCGGCAAAGACGTCCGGATCATGCCCTACGAACCGCGCAACCCGCACCACCTGCGCTACGCATCCGAAATGAAAACGACCGGCGACGCGGGCCAGAAGCTGCTTCAGACCATGACCGATTACGTACTGCGGCTTAACCACGCTCTCGGCTACGATTTTAATACGGTGGAGTTTGCCGTCCGCAATGGTGTGCCGATTGCCATCGACTTCTGCAATCCGGCTCCGGATGCCGACCTGCATTCGGTGGGTCAGGCCAATTTTGAGTGGGTGGTGGAAGCAGCCGCTAACATGGCCATCGAGCGGGCCAAACGCGCGCAGCAGGGTAAGGATAATCTGACGTGGGGTACGTTCGTGCGCGGCTCCGTAACCGGTACCGGTTCGGAAGCGCCCGCCGAAGAAGTCAAGCCGAAGAAGTCGGCGAAACCCATTGAACTCGGCGAACCCATTCAGGAATCCAAGGCCAGTCAGATCGAGAAAGGCAGCAAGGCCAGTAAGCCCAAAGCTGACAAAGCCGGGAAGGACGAAAAACCGAAGAAAGCCGCTAAGTCTGAGAAGGTTGAAGCCAAAGCCGACAAGCCGAAGAAGAAAAAATAAAGCAGCCTATCACAAAGACACCGACGTTCTGTGGTCGGTGTCTTTGTCTGCTACGTAGCTAGCGGTACGCCACCGGCACCACACACATCCACATGATTCCAGAACCCACCTATCGACTGGCCACCGAAGCCGATCTGCCGGCTATTGTTGCCATGCTGGCCGACGATCCGCTCGGCGCCCGGCGCGAACGGCTGGCAACTCCCCTCCCCGACTGTTATTTACGGGCTTTTGATCGCATCAGCAATGACCCCAACCAGGAACTGACCGTTGTTGAACTGGACGGAGAAATTGCCGGTACATTTCACCTGACGTTCCTTCAGTACCTGACGCATCAGGGCGGGCTGCGGGCTCAGATCGAAGCAGTACGGGTGAGCGCTGTCCATCGCGGAAAAGGGCTGGGTACCCGGATGTTCAACTACGCCATTGAGCGGGCTACCGAACGAGGTTGTTACGTTCTGCAACTGACCACCGATAAGCAACGCCCCCGCGCTATCCAGTTCTACGAATCGCTGGGATTTCAGGCGACGCATGAGGGCATGAAACGTACGTTAGTATCGTAACTCCCGACTTTTCCGTTTCCTCATCAAGTAGTTACGTACCTTCCGTCCATGCGTTACTGGTTTTTCTGCCTCCTGCTTCTCTCGTCACTCACCTCCTTCGGCCAGGTTGATCTCAAAAAACCTTTTCAGGATTGCCGGCTCAACGGCAGCATAACGGTTTATGATTCCAGACACCGGCAGTGGATCGTCAGCGATGAAGCTGACAGCCAAAACGAAACGCTGCCCGCTTCAACCTTCAAGATCATCAACACCCTGATTGCTCTCGAAACGGGCGTGATCAGGGACGAAAACGAAGTCGTTAAGTGGGTGGGGAAGGTCGACACGGTGCTGTATGGTTACCGGCCCGAGATCTACCACGACATGACCATGAAGGAAGCGTTTGAGCAGTCGGCGGGTTGGGTGTACATTGAGCTGGCCAAACGAATCGGCAAAGACCGGTATCGGCAATACCTCCAGCGGTGCCATTACGGCAACGGTACTCTGTCGCACCCGGACGATGATTTCTGGAATTTTGGCGCGTTCGGTATTTCGCCCCGCAATCAGGTTACGTTTCTGAAGGATGTTTACGACGAAAAACTCCCCTTTTCCAAACGCAGCTACGCCATTCTGAAGCGGATCATGGTCGCCGAGAAAACGGATACCTACACCATTCGGGCCAAAACCGGCTGGACGCGCTACGGCGGCAATGATACGGGCTGGTGGGTCGGCTACGTCGAACGCGACGACAATGTCTACTTTTTTGCAACCCGGCTCATCAAACCACGCTCAACGCCAAACCCCGACTTTGGGGCCTGCCGCAAGACGATCACCAAAGCCGTACTCCGGCAATTGAAGGCCATTGAGTAAGCGCTTTATAACCCCAGCCGCCTGGGATCAATGCCCGTATCCTTTGCCGACGCCCGCAGGATAGCCAGTACCTCAACGTAGCTGAACAGCCGCCCGTCGATGTAGTTGTGCTCTTCGGGGTCGGCGAAGGTACGTTTCTCTTCCAGATCGCGGATGTTGGCGTGCAGCGAAATCAGTACGTCCTGAATAAAATCTTCGAGTTGCTCAGCGTAAGCGGTCATAGAAAACCAGTCGTTTCGTTCCTGATTTTATTGAGCGGCCTTATCCCGCGCGTCGAGCTCCCGCAGTACGTCCACCATCGTCCGGAAGCGGTTGGCATCGCCGATAAAACTCAGGCCCGACATGATAAGCGCGAAGCCGCCCGTGCTGACCCAAAACCACGAATCAGCCCCTATTTCTTTTAGTTTGGAGCCGTGTAGCAGCACGGATAACCCGCTCCCGAGCAACATCGCGCCACTCCCTCCAAACACCCAGTATTTCGCGATCAGTTTTTTCTCCCGTGACGTTTGCATGCTATCGTTCGTGTTAGAATTAGATTGGTTTTGTATCGATCCTTAAACAAAAACCATCTTTTCGGCATTGGGTTTTGATAAAAAACGGTATATTAATCCATCGTTATGGTGCTAAACCCACCAAACCCAAACCCAACAGTACAAATGCCCGTATTTACCCTCGGAATCGAAGAAGAATTTCAAACCATAGATCCAAAGACCGGCGAACTCCGGTCACACATGTCGAAGATTGTCGACGGTGGTCAGATTACCCTTCAGGAGCGCGTAAAAGCCGAAATGCACCAGGCCGTTGTGGAAGTGGGGACAAACATCTGCCATAATATCCAGGATGCCCGGCATGAAGTGACGTACCTGCGAAAGATGATCATGGACCTTGCCGACCAGCAGAATCTGAAAATTGCGGCAGCGGGTACGCACCCCTTTTCCGACTGGCAGGATCAGCTCATCACCCCGAACGAACGGTACGACCGGCTCATCGAAGAAATGCGCGACGTAGCCCGGTCCAACCTGATCTTCGGTCTGCACGTACACGTCGGGATCGAGAGCCGCAACGAGGGGATTCAGATCATGAATGCGGTGCGGTATTTTCTGCCGCATATCTACGCCCTGTCGACCAACTCGCCGTTCTGGCGGGGCCGCAATACGGGCTTCAAATCGTACCGCTCAAAAGTTTTCGATAAATTTCCGCGCACCGGCATTCCCGATTTCTTTTCGTCGGCGGCCGAGTACGACGAATACATCAACCTGCTGGTGAAAACCGGCTGCATTGACAACGGTAAGAAAATCTGGTGGGACATTCGCTTGCACCCGTTTTTCAACACGGTCGAATTCCGCATCTGCGACGTACCGATGCGGGTCGACGAAACCATTTGCCTGGCGGCTATCATGCAGGCGCTGGTGGCAAAAATCGACAAGCTGCACCGGCAGAACCTGAACTTCCGGCCGTATCGGCGGGTGCTGATCAGCGAAAACAAATGGCGGGCAGCCCGCTACGGGATCGAAGGCAAACTGATTGATTTTGGAAAGCAGGCCGAAGTGCCGACGCACCAGTTGATTCACGAACTGCTCGATTTTATCGACGACGTACTGGACGAACTGGGAAGCCGCGAGGAGTGTGAGTACGTACTGAAAATTCTTGAGATGGGCACGGGTGCCGACCGTCAGCTGGCCGTTTACCACCAGACCAACGACCTGAAGCAAGTAGTGGATTACATCGTCGAAGAAACTTCTCACGGGATCAGGTAGTTATAAATCAACAGGATTGGCAACCCACCCCACCCGTACGCGCCTGATGGCGCAGCCAGTCATCATTAACCGTTAAACGAGCAGCAACAGGCTGCCATACAACCTATGAGATTTGTTAAAATAGCTATTCTGGACATGTACGACAACCATGCCAACGAGGGTATGCGTTGTATCTTACAGATCATCCGGAACGTCAGACAGCGGGAAAACATCGATGTTACGTTCGACATTTTCAACGTCCGGGCCAACAATGAGTTGCCGGAACTGGACTACGATATTTACATTTCAACCGGCGGCCCCGGTAGTCCGCTGCCGTCCGACGAAGCCTGGGAAGCGCCGTATTTTCAACTGATCGATCAGTTGTTTGCCTGGAACCGTACCAACGAGCGAAAGAAGTATCTGTTCATGATCTGCCACTCGTTCCAACTGGTCATGCGGCACCTGCAGTTGGGCGAGGTGAGTCGCCGGAGATCGACCTCGTTCGGTATCTTCCCGGTGCACAAAACGGAGCAGGGTCAGTTGTATCACAACCTGGACCCGCTGCCCGATCCGTTCTATGCCGTAGATTCCCGCGATTATCAGGTAACGCAGCCAAACCTGGAACGGCTGGACGAAATCGGGGCTAAAATTCTTTGTCTGGAGAAGGACAGACCACACGTACCGCTGGAGCGGGCCATTATGGCGGTTCGGTTCTCCCACGAGATTTTCGGGACGCAGTTCCACCCCGAAGCCGATGGCGAAGGCATGCTGCGGTACTTCCTGACCGACGAAAAACGCAACCACATCGTGCTGAACTACGGTCAGGAGAAATACGACGAAATGGTTGCCTATCTGCAGGACCCTGACAAAATCGCCCTGACAGAGTCGGTTATTTTACCCGTGTTCCTGCGTAATGCCCTTGAAGACCTGGCCGAAATTGCCGAGGAAAATGTAGCCCATTCATAAGGTATGGTCTGTTGGTGAACCGGTCTGCTGCCTGACGACTGGTTCACCAACAACTATTCGTATAACCCTTTCCGTATGATTCAATCTGTTCGTCAGACGTACAACCAAGCTTTCAGCCCGGAACGTTACCGGGCTTTTTTGGATGCCATTCACGCCGATCTTCCCGGCCAGCTCGATTTCCGGGTGGCCGAAACGCCCGTATTTGTACCGAAATCCCTGACGGACAAGCTACTGGCAGCCTGCGACGACATCGTCAATGTTATTACCGGCGAACAATTCACCGAACTGACCGAGAAAGCCATCCCGGCCGGGCAACGGGTGCCGAACGAACAACCCGACGACCTGAGCAACCATACGCAGTTCATGGCCATCGACTTCGCGATTTGCCGGGACGAGCAGGGCGAACTTACGCCCCAGTTGATTGAGCTACAGGGTTTCCCGTCGATGTATGCGTTTCAGCCCTACATCGCCGATCAGTTTCGGGCTCATTTTCCCATTCCCGACAACCTGTCGCACCTGTTCAACGTCGACAGCAACGATACGTACCTCCAGCACCTGCGCCGATTGATTGTGGGGCTCTGCGATCCGGAGGAGGTGATCCTGCTGGAAATCTTCCCCGAAAAGCAGAAAACCCGCATCGACTTCGCCCTGACCAAACGCTACCTCGGCATCGACGCGGTCTGCCTGACCAAAATCAAAAAGCAGGACCGAAAGCTGTATTACGAAAAAGACGGACGACTGATTCACATCAAGCGCATCTATAACCGGCTGATCTTCGACGACCTGCAAAACTTCCCGGACCTGCAGACCGAGTTTACCCTCACCGATGACGTAGACGTGGAGTGGGTCGGCCACCCGAACTGGTTTTTCCGCATCAGCAAGTACACGCTCCCCCTGCTGAACAGCCCGTATGTGCCGCCCAGCTACTACCTGTCGAGCCTGGTTGAGTACCCGGCTGATCTGGATAACTACGTCCTGAAGCCGCTGTATTCGTTTGCGGGGAGTGGGGTCAAACTGAGCATTTCATCCGCCGATCTGGATGCCATTCCCGAATCCGAACGGCACAATTACCTGTTGCAGCGCAAGGTCAGATACGAGCCAGTGATTCAGGCTCCCGATGGTCTCATCAAGTGCGAAATACGGATGCTGTTCGTCTGGCACAAGCGCGAACCCCGGCCCCTGCTGCTCACCAATCTGGCCCGCCTGAGCCGGGGCGAAATGATCGGCGTGCGCTTCAACAAGGATTTCGACTGGGTGGGCGGGACAGTCGGTTTCTTTGAGCAGTAACTCTGGATTACGGTTTGCCAATGATCAGGTTATAGCCGACGTAGGGCAGCGGCACGAACCGATTTCGTGTCCTGAGCTGCCACTGATCATTGTACAGTTCCTGAAAAATAAAGCTGTAAACGCCCAGATCGAAAGCATGACGCTGTCGATTGAGCCGGAGCGCGGCCGATAACGTATAAAGCGGATTGTTGAACCGGCGGTCGGGATAAATCGCATTTTCGCTGACGAACGTCAGGTTTCGGGTCAATCGCTGAGCAAGGCCCAGCGTTACAAACGAACGGCTTTGCCCGGATGGATTCCCGTACCGCGTTTGTACGTACCCAATCGTTACGTTTTGCTGGCTGTCACCGATTGACGCCAGTGCCTGAAACGTCCAGGTCTGATTTACCCGGTAGTAGTCATACTGTTTGGCAGGCTGGTACGTAGCCCGCACGCCAACCCGAAATTGTTTGCTGATCGGGATGCTTAGTTTGGTCGATAAACGCGTTACGAATCCATTGATAAAAACATCCTGGATGTCCAGATCAGGAATCACAACCACACTGCCGCTTACACTCCACCAGGACGTAATGCCATAACCTGCTTCGTTGTAGGCCAGCCACACATTGCGGTAATAACCCCGCCCTTTTTCGGGATTGAAGGCCGATTGATCGGTCAGCAGCCAGGCTGCAAACCGGTTCGGAAATGTCCGGCCCGAATCAGGCGTTACGGCCTCTACCTGGGCCGAATCCACCCGGAGCAACAGTTCCGGCTCAAAGTAGGTTAGTCGGCCATCCCGTTTACGAACAGTAATCATCGTACTGTCGCGCCGAACGAATTTACCTTCAACCTGCGTTCCGTCCCTGAAAACATAAACCTCATACGGCGATACTCGCTGCTGGCCAACGGCGGCCGGTGCATTGGGACGGGTTTCTGTTATGCGAACGAGCTGGTCGGCTTCGATGAACGTCGATTCACCATTTCGCTTCTGAACGGTAATCACCGTACTGTCCTGGCGAATGATACGCCCGCGCACTACCGACCCGTCCTGTAAGATCAGAAATGATTCTTTACGCTGAAGATCTTCCGGTGTAATGCGTACGGATTGGGCAAACCCCCAGAAAGGCAGGAACAGCAAGCCAAGAAGAAGTGTTTTCATTAACGCAGGAGTTTAGGTAAAGTAATAGTAGTAAATACGTTCATGCAAACGCTGACGCACCGCCAACTTTTTTTTCAGCACGTAGCTCAGACCTCTGATTTCCCGTTAGGGTTGGAAATTGAACGGGCTGAAGGCGTTTATTTATTCGGTCCGTCGCACGGTGGCCCGTCACACGGCGGTCCGGCGCATGAGCGCTACATCGATCTGATTTCGGGAATTGGGGTGAGCAACGTCGGGCACCGCCACCCCAGGGTGCTGGCTGCCATTCATGAGCAGCTGGACAAGTACCTGCACCTGATGGTATACGGCGAATACGTTCAGTCGCCCCAGACCCAACTGGCGCATGCCCTTGCCGAGACCCTTGCGCATACTGACCCGGCGGCTCAACTAGACAACGTGTATTTTACCAACTCCGGTACCGAAGCGGTTGAGGGGGCCATGAAACTGGCCAAGCGATTTACCGGCCGGAGTGAGATCATCAGCTGTTTCAACGCCTATCACGGCTCTACACAGGGGGCACTGTCACTATCGGGCGATGAGAACTTTAAACGTAATTACCGGCCTCTCCTACCCGACATCCGGCACCTGCGCTATCGGAATTGGGCGGACATCGAGCAGATCAGCCACCGCACGGCCGCCGTTGTGATGGAGGTCATCGGGGGCGAAGCAGGGGTGCGCGTACCTGAACCCGCCTACCTGCAGGCCGTCCGGCAACGCTGCACGGACACAGGAGCCCTGCTGATTGTCGACGAAATTCAGACCGGATTCGGGCGAACCGGTACGTTCTGGGCTTTTCAGGATTTTGGTATCGTCCCCGACGTAGTGCTCTGCGCCAAAGGAATGGGGGGCGGCATGCCCATCGGCGCTTTTATCAGTTCGGCGGAGGTGATGAGTGTGTTCAAAAACAACCCGATTCTGGGCCACATCACAACGTTTGGCGGGCATCCGGTATCGGCCGCGGCTTCGCTGGCCACGCTGAATGTTATTCGCGACGAACGGCTCCACGAACAGGCCGAAGCCAAAGGCCAGTTGTTCCGGCAGTTGCTGGTGCATCCGGCTATTCGCGAAGTGCGGGGCAAAGGCCTCATGCTGGCGGCAGAATTCGACTCGTTCGACGTACTTAAACCCATCATTGACCACGCCATTGCGAGGGGGCAAACAGGCTTAGGCGTAATTACGGACTGGTTCCTGTTCTGTAACAACTCCATGCGCCTTGCTCCGCCCCTGGTCATTACGGAAGCCGAAATCCGCACAGCCTGCGATATCATTCTTGACGCGATTGACGCCGTTGTGTGAGCAATACGAGGGCGAGCGTCCCGACGTTTGCTACACGTAGGGCATGGTTTTCTGCCAGAGCCACTCCGCATTGTCGTCGGTTACGTCGCGGTGGGGCGTTGACTTGGGACGGCTGTCGGCAAAATAGCCACCGTTGTTGCTTTCGCCGATGGATTTAAGCGGGGCCGATGCCAGAAAAACCGAGGTTTGTGCTCCTTTTTCGGGGGTACGCATTACCGGCCCAAACGCTTTGAATACCTTCCCGACAAAACCGGGCGTATCGCTGCCAAAATTGGTTCGTACGGCACCGGGGTGAACGGAATAGGCCGTGATGCCCTGCCCGGAAAAGTGCGTAGCCAGACTCCGGGCGTGGAGCAGATTGGCCAGTTTATCGTCTCCATAAGCCGAAAACAACGCCAGGTTATCGATCCGGCGGAAAAACCGCTCTTTCCGGCCCAGCAGATGCGCCCCCGACGACAGGTTGATGATTCGGACATCGCCGGTCTGAGCGGCTGTTTTCGTCAGCAGGTCGGTCAGGTATTGCGTCAATGCAAAATGTCCGATGTGGCTGGCAAAGAATGATTTCTCAATCCCCTCGGCCGTAAATTCAAGCTTAGCGGGTGTATAGCCGGCGTTGTTGATAAGCACATCGAGCCGGTCATAGTGGCTTTTGACGTGCTCGGCAGCCTGACGAACAGAAGCCAAGTTAGCCAGATCGATGGTAACGAGGTCGACAGTTACGCTGGGATTGGCGCGTTGCACGTCGGCCTGTGCCTCGCGGCCTTTTTGTTCGTTACGACAAAGCAGGATAAGATCGAAACTGCGCTGGGCAAGTGCGCGGGCAGTGGCTAGTCCCAGACCAGAATTGGCTCCGGTAATGAGGGTGGTTTTAATTCCCATTGTGCGAGTCAGGTTACTGTGGTATCCTAAACCCAACTCACACAAACAGGATTTGGTTTTATTGATATGCCTGCCAGCGTCGACAAATCACTGGTTATCAAACAGATCAAGGACTAATTAACCCTGATACGCCGGCGCAAAGTCGTTGCGGGCAAAGTCCTCCAGTTTTACTTTTCCGAGCGTCGGGCGGTTGGCAAAGTAGTCTGCCTGCATGGAGCCATCGGCGATCGAATGGCCCATTTCCGTATAGAGCCGCGCCATTTCGTCGTTCATACCGACCTGCAGCATACCCTGCTGGCTCTGCTCGTCGGAGAACACAACCCACGGCAGGTCAGGCTTCCCGACGGCCTCGCCCAGTGCGCTGGCAATTTCCTGTCCGGTTCGTTCATCGCTGGCAACGTACTGAACCCGTATGCCTGTGAAATCCAGATTCAGCAATTCCTGCAACCCGACAGTGGCAATGTCACTCGTGTGTACGAGCACAATTTTGTCAGCCCCGAAGTTGCTGCCGACAATACCGGCTCCCTTGATCATACCAACCATGCTGAGCAGGTTTTCCATGAAATACGACGGGCGAAGCACCTTCACGTTCAGTCCGGCAACCGTTTTCAGTTTTTGTTCCAGATCATAGAGTCCGTCGACCGGGCCTGTTCCCTGCCCTTTGTGCGCACCGATGCTGCTGAGCATCACCGCAAA
The DNA here is from genome assembly GCF_003583365.1 of Fibrisoma montanum. Lineage (GTDB taxonomy): Bacteria > Bacteroidota > Bacteroidia > Cytophagales > Spirosomataceae > Fibrisoma > Fibrisoma montanum. Next base: position 41,755 of record NZ_QXED01000015.1, on the reverse strand, counting down.
CCGGATGTCGTTGGCTTTGATGGCGTCTACGTAATTATCGGCAACGATGTTCTGATAGCCACGCCAGTCCGTTACGCCCCATTTCGGCGGAATCATCAGATAAACGGCATCAGCCCCGGCAAAGGCCTGTTTAACAAATTCGCCATCCTCGACCGAACCCACGGCCGCTTTAGCGCCCAGGGCCTCAATGGCGGCTGCGTTGTCGGGTTTACTGGTAATTACTGTTACGGTGTGGCCTGCTTTGACGAGACCTTCGGTGATGGGCTTGGCCGTATGACCCAGCGAACCCGTGATTACGTACTGCATAAAGTATGATTAGTTAGAATAACAATTTCCATCCGTTGAAAAAGAGGTCTTTTCCCGGCTCCCCGGCCAACTGCCGTACCTGTTCATCGGCAGGCAGTACGCCGTCTGTATCCTTCTGGCGGACCAGCGCCGTAATACCTTCTTTAGCCAGTGCCTGGCAAATCTGCTTCGTGACCGCATCGCCGTTGCCTACCAACAGCCCTACTGCTTCTTCTTTCTTTTTCATACCAACATTTGATTGCTTGTACACACAACAACTTTAGGCAAAAAATTTAAACGGCACCCAGCGACTGAGCCGCCTTGAATATCTGCTGGGTCAGGGTTTTGACCTGTTCTTCACCAATGGCATTCGAATACCGATCCCACGTCCGAAGCCAGGCCGCTACGACTTCGTCGCGGAGTTGCTCGCCTTTAATGGTTGGAAACACTTTGGTATTTTTCCCCTCCGCCCGGCGCTCCACCAGTTGCTTCTGTTCCAGCTTTTCGATCAGCCGGGTGATGGTCGAAGGTGTCAGAAACAACGTATTGCTCAACTGGGTAGGAGTTACCCCCGGCTGATCAACCACCTCCCGGAGCAGATACGCATGCGAATACGCCAGCCCCAGCCGACCAAACTCCTCATCACCGATGGCCGTGATTACCCGCGCGAGCGCGTTGGCCGAGAACAGTAAACAGGCACTGTACCGATTATCAACGTTTACATCTGCTGTATCAATCGTTTCTTTGGTCATCGCTTTCTATTGGTGTTGCCTCTGCAAAAGTAAGAATCCTTATTTGTATGTGCAAACAATAATTCTATTTTCTTGGCAGATGCACTTCTGCCATCATACAACGGGCCGATCCGCCCCCGTTTCCTTCAACCATAGACAAGTCAAAATGGATGAGGGTTGCATAATCATCCAGCTGATCAATCTGTTTATGCGATAATGACTTGTAAGCCCGCGTTGACATCACCAGTAGCTTCTGTCCTTTCGGGTTCTGAATCAGCAGCATATTACCGGCAAAACTAGCCATTTGCTCCAGCGAGATATCGACGATACGCTTGTTCAGCCGTTCCAGTTCCTGCCGAACCATCAGCCGCTCGTCGGGGTCCTTGATCGCGCTCAGACACACCACCGCGAAGGAATCGCCAATGCACATCAGTACGTTCGTATGATAGACCTCCTTGTCGTTGGCGTCCGATGCCCGGAACGACACAACCCGGTAGCGCGTCCGGTTGCTGAATTCTGCCAGTACGTCCGGGTGCGTCCGGGGCGACAGACACGCAAAGGCAACCCGGTTCATCCGGTCGAGTACCATGCTGCCCGTTCCTTCCAGGTATTTACCCTCCTGCTCAAATCCAGTCAGGTCAACCACCTTCGCTACGTGGAAGCGCTGGCTCAGATCGTCAATGATGTCCATCCGCCGTTCGAGCCGCCGGTTTTCGGCCTGCATCGGATACAGCACGACCGTACCGCTGGCGTGGAAGGATACCCAGTTGTTGGGAAAAATGGAATCAGGGGTGTAAGGCTCAATCGAGTCTTCGTACTCAATCACATCGACACCCAGGGCCCGAAGCTGGCGGGCCATTTCGTCAAACTCATGCAGGGCATCGTCCTGAGCCACATCTTTGGTTTGAGCCGCCATTTTGATGTCCTGGAATGCATTCGACCCGGCGGTCTGTTCATTGAAGCCAAACCGGACGGGACGAATCATCAAAATCTGAGAAGTAGCCTGTGATTGCATGAAGTTAGTTGATCAGTCAGTGAGCATTGGGCCGGTTAGCTATACCTAACCGGCAGGCAAATTAGTATTGATAAAGCAATTGTTCAACGTTTGAATGAACGCGTACTGCATTTTCGAAAGTTCATCAGCAACCCCGGGCAGCCAATTTCACTGCAGACAAAGTCTATGGTTCGATCACAAGGTTGCTGCCGGCAACGCCCGAACTTGCTTTGACACAGAATGACTTAGCATGAATCCCCGGAAACGTACGGCGGTTCTGGCAAGCCACGTATCCGCAGCCGGATAAACAGCGTGAGCGCGGCCGAAAAATCCAGTTGCCCCAACCACGCTCACCACCCGATCGGTGTTCTATTTTTTGATTTCGGCCCGGCCGGTTGGCTACAGGTCTGCGCGCAGCAGCGGCAGACTCATGCAGTGCGAACCACCCCGCGCCCGTGATAATTCGGCGGACGGCAACATGATAAACGTGTTCTCGATGGTTTCCGGCGATGATTCGCCACGCTCAAAACGAGCGAGCAGATCAACGGCCGCGACTACGTCGAACCCGGCTTCGCGGAACGCTTCGGCGGTCTTTTCGTTCCGGTCGTAGCCAATTACCACGCCGTCTTTCAGGGCCAGCAGGTTGCAGGAATCAGTCCACTGCTCACGCGCTCCAAATGGAAACTCGTTGTTACCCGAATAAATAAACTGCACGGGCTCGGTGGCGCCAAGATCGTTCTTGCTGATGTCGGCCAGCAGGTCCTCCAGGTTTTCAATCTCGATGGGTTTGTGTTCCAGCCCCTTGATAAACTGCATAATGCGGAGATCTTCCGACAGGTCTTTCGGCGCAAAGAAGTGCAGCATATCCCGCTTCCGGGCCTCGTCGCCCAGCCGGGCCAGCGATCCCAGCAACACCCACACATTCCGTTTCACCTGCGTGAAAATCGTATCGATGTGCATGTAGTCGCGCTTCTTCGGAATCTTGATGATGGTGACGGTATCGACCAGGTTTTTGGCGAACACCAGCCGCATCACCTGCTGAGCGGCATACAGGGTGGTACGTTCGCTGACTCCGATAAGCAGATGCCGCGGAGAAATCATCATCACGTCGCCCCCTTCCAGCGTCGACCGGGTCAGGTCGCGGTCGGTGTCGGCTTCGGCCAGCAGAAAGGCATACTCGTTGTCCGGAATTTCGATGATTTTATCCTGGTAGTCGGCAAACAGCGGGTGATGAAAGAAGATATACTGAGCCAGCAAAGCCTCACGGGTCCGGGCTAGTTTGGCGGGCTTGTTCAGCAGAATGTGGTCGTTGATGATGATGCCGATGTCGCGGGTAAAAATAAAGTTGGGCAGCGGAGCGAAGAGCATCGCCCGGTCGGGCAGCGACCCCGAAATCAGGATTTTAGCCAGTTCGACCGGATCGTACTGGTTGAGCTGCTGCTGAATCCGGAACGACGTACGTTCGACGGCGCAGATCGACGCGATCAGCTTCGGGCGTATTTCATCGTCGGCCAGGATGTCGGACAATAGACACTGAATATCAATGACTTTATCGGATTTAAAATAATCCGGATGGTCGGGCTTAAAGAACGACCGGTCAGCATCGGGCCCCAGCGAGTCGATCTTCCCCTGGACTTTGCCAGGATCCAGAAAATACAGAAGAATCTTGACGTAGTAATCGTATTCGTCCCGACGCATCATGTCGAGATGCACAATATCTTCAAAGAGCCAGTCCTGCGCTTTGGACGGAATTACTTTGCCTAATCCCCGATCCGGACTGTGAATGAGCAGTCGTTTCAGGGTACCAACTTCAGAAGAAACGTTGATTCGATTGGCCGGCCGACCCTCAGGTGCCTGCTTTGTCGGCGACGATGAATTAGTCAATATAGAGTCCGTGGTTACGGCCGTAGTTGGAGCCTCAAGAGCGTGTTTTCCATTTTTCATACAATCAGCGGCAAGGCCATAAAGCAACCTGCCGGGTTGGCAAGGTACAGTTTTGCGGCCGGAAAAGAAAGCTAACGTGAGCAGCGGAACGGCTCGCTGACGGTCATTTCAGCGTAACTAGCCCTAAATTCAACCCATTCTCTAAGTAAACAGTAGACTAAAAAGACTATACTCTGGCACATATTTTGTCACTGCTTTCACCAAACCGGTTCGGGTTAGTTCAATCTCGGCTTGAGCAGGGCTGATCCGGGCCAACGCGGCCGCCGGCTTTGCCGGTGCTACCACACCAGGCGTTACCGCGTTTGTTGATGCAGCAATACACCATTCTCTCATGCGACGAATTAATACCCACGCTACTAAACCTGGCGGCTGGCTGATGCTGGTTTGGCTGGTGAGCCTGGTCTGGAGCCAGGTGCTGGCTCAATCCGGACGGGTATTCCAGGCGTTTGATAGCAACAGTCAACAGGTAACACCTGACCTTACCAGCAGCCTTGCATTCGTGCATCGGTCCAATGACCTTCCGGCCGATCTGACAAAAACAGTCGACATAACCGATCATCCCGCCTTCCTTAGGGTCGCAGAGACGAAAGCATTACCTGGTCTGCACCTGACAAAGCGGGTCAATAAATCCCGGGCGGCTGTGGGCGATACGCTCACCTACACCATCAGCCTGATGAACAACGGACTGGCCGCATCCGGCAGCCTCAGCATCCGGGATTCACTGGATACCAACCTGCAATTTATCGCGGCCACCGCATCGGCCGGCTCATTCACGGCGGCCGCTCCCGGGGGTACGTGGTCACTCACCAACGTAGCGCCCGGCGATTCGGCAACCCTGATCATCCGGGCCAGAATCCTGCTGGATGGGCTTGTATATAATACCGCATCGTTGCCCGGCGTCGATACGGTTCAGGCCTGTACGTCTGTACCTATCAAGGTCTGCCGCGGTAGTGAATACCAGTTTGTGCTTTCCGTCAAAACGGGTTACAGCCGCTATCAGTGGTACCGGGGCTCGGTGTTGGTGCAGGACAGCCCGGTTAACTCATTCACCGTATCGGCTCCTGGCGAATACCGGGTGGTGGCGGATAGCCTGGCCGGTCAATGCGCCGATTTGAGCTGCTGTCCGTTTATTGTTGAAGAAGACACCATACCGGCCTTTAAGTTGTTTGCCGCAGCCGCCACTTGTTTGAACAACACGCCCCAAAGCAACGGGCAGATTGCCGTCACGGGTTTGTCGGCGGCTTTTCGGTACCAGATTACCCCCGGAACGAGTTTCACTGCTGCAACACCGTTAGCCGATACCGCCCGGGTACCCGCCAACGGCGTTCTGGCCGTTAATCTGGCGGCCGTTGCCAGCAGTACGCCCTATACGATCCGTGTCTACAACGCGTCAGGATGCTATGCCGACCAGACCGTTTTGTTGCCGCCCACGATCTGTACCTGTCCGCCCGCCCGGTGTGTGCCGACGGTCATTGCGCAGACCCGAAGCCGACGGTCGACAGCGGGAACTTCACTCCGAAAATCGCTCCGTATCCCGGTGGGCTTATCCCCATCCGAAGGGGGTGGACGATAAATTCAGGCTATACCGATCAGCGAACCGGCCCGTGTTTTTCAGGAGCCGGTTTTTTGTTAACGCCAGGCGTCAACTTTTAACCCGCTGAATTTGTTACGGTAACAGGTATAGTACCGAATCATGTGTTAACTTTGCGGCTTCATTTTAGCTGCCACGACTAACCTATCATGTTATCTATCAGCAATTTACAGGCCTCAATTGGCGATAAACAGATATTAAAGGGCATCAATCTTCAGATTAATGCCGGCGAAGTTCACGCGATCATGGGCCCGAACGGTTCCGGAAAAAGTACATTGGCTTCCGTACTGGCTGGTCGCGAAGACTACGAAATCACCGAGGGAACGGTCCTGTTTGAAGGCGAAGATCTGCTCGACATGGCACCCGAAGACCGGGCGGCTGCGGGTATCTTTCTGGCGTTTCAGTATCCGGTCGAGATCCCGGGCGTAAGCACAACCAACTTTCTCAAAACAGCCCTGAACGAAATTCGCAAACACCGGGGTCAGGACCCGCTCGATGCCGTGCAGTTCCTGAAACTGATGAAAGAGAAAATGAAACTTGTTAACATTGACCAGTCGTTGCTGAGCCGGTCACTGAATGAAGGGTTCTCGGGTGGCGAAAAGAAACGGAACGAAGTCTTCCAGATGGCCATGCTCGAACCGAAACTGGCGATCCTCGACGAAACCGACTCGGGTCTTGATATTGATGCGCTGCGAATCGTTGCCGAAGGGGTGAACAAGCTGCGTTCGCCGGAGCGGGCTACCATCGTCGTGACCCACTACCAGCGCCTGCTCGACTACATCATTCCGGATTTTGTTCACGTACTCTACAAAGGCCGCATCGTAAAATCCGGCCCCAAAGAACTGGCCCTCGAGCTGGAGGAGAAAGGGTACGACTGGATTCGGGCCGAAGCCGAAGCTGCTTAGCCGTTCACAGTGTTCGGTTTACGGTATTTGGTGTATAACCTGCCGGCTACCCAACCAACCGTAAACCGTGAACTGTAAACTGTAAACTAATTATGACTCCATCGAATCAACAATACAACCAGTTTAAAGACCAGTTGCTGGCGGCTTTCCGGGCGAACGAAGAGCGATTGAACGGCGAGAGCAAAGCTCCGCTGCATCAGCTGCGCCGGTCTGCGTTGCAGCAGTTTGAGCGGCTGGGCTTCCCAACCATCAAGCACGAAGAATGGAAGTACTCGAACGTCAACAGCCTGATCAGACAGGCGTTTGATATCGACGGTGCCTCCTCCATTTCGGAAGCTGACATGGATGATCTTCAGATCCCAAATCTTGAAGGTAACATTCTTTACTTTGTGAACGGGCAGTACAAGCCCGAGCTGTCGCGCCTTGTGAGCCCGGCCGACCATGTACAAATCACCAGCTTCGCCGACGCGCTGAAAGCCGAACCGGAGTTGATTGACAAACATTTTGCCCGCTACGCCGATTACCAGGACAACGCCTTTACGGCCCTGAACACGGCCCTGGCCAACGATGGCGTGGTGGTACGTGTACCGAACGGCAAAACGGTCGAACAGCCCATTATCCTGCGCTTCATCACCGACGCCCGCGAGAAGAACATTGCCTCACAGCCCCGCAACCTGATCATCGTCGGCCGTAACGCCGAGGTAACCGTGGCCGAATCGTACCGTACGCTCGGCGACCGGTCGAGCTTCAGCAATGCCGTTACGGAGATCGTGGTCGAGCAGGATGCCCGCGCTCAATACTACAAGGTGCAGAACGAAAGCGATGCGGCCTATCATATTGGCACGACGCAGGTGTATCAGGCCGATAACAGCCATTTTTACTCGGCAACGGTTACGCTGAACGGTAATTTTGTGCGTAATAACCTGAACATTGTCCTGAACGGTCAGCACTGCGAAGCGTTCATGTACGGCCTGTACATGCCCAATGGACGGCAGCACGTCGACAACCACACACTGGTTGACCACGCCATGCCGAACTCCTACAGCAATGAACTCTATAAAGGTATCCTCGACGACAGCGGTACGGGCGTTTTCAACGGCAAAATCTTCGTTCGGCCGGATGCGCAGAAGACCAATGCCTACCAGTCGTGCAAGAACGTGGTGTTATCACCCAACGCGTCGATGAACACCAAACCCCAGCTCGAAATCTTCGCCGACGACGTAAAGTGCTCACATGGCACAACAACGGGTAAGCTCGACGAAGAAGCGCTGTTCTACATGCGGTCGCGGGGTATCCCGAAAGACGAAGCCAAAACGCTGCTTATGTACGCCTTCGCCGAAGACGTCTTGAGCCAGATTAAGATTGGTCCCATCCGCGAATACCTCGAAGGCGTTGTGCAGCAGAAGCTGGCGATGTAACAAATGATATACGGTGCAGGATGTGCTGTTTTCAGTCTCACATCACGCATCGTATATCATCCTCCAATTCCGCACCTTTCCCCCGCCGGTTTTGTTGTATTTTAAGACAACCTCTCCAAGTTCCTATGCAAACTGCGGTAGATAAAACACTCGATATACAGCAAATCCGCCGGGATTTTCCGGTACTTGACCAGTCAATTAACGGCAAGCCCCTTGTCTACTTCGACAATGCGGCCACGAACCAGAAACCGCTGTCGGTTATTGGCGCCCTGACTAACTATTACGAAGGCTACAACGCCAATATTCACCGGGGTATTCACCACCTGGCCGAGAAAGCTACGGCCGCTTTTGAAGCATCACGCCGGGCTATTCAGCAGTTTTTGAACGCAAAGCACTGGGAGGAAATCATTTTTACATACGGCACTACTGATGGGATCAACCTCGTGGCGCAGACCTACGGCCGCCGGTTTCTGACTGAAGGGGATGAGATCATCATCTCCACCATGGAACACCACTCCAACATCGTGCCCTGGCAGATGCTTTGCGAGGAGCGGGGTTGTGTGCTGAAGGTAATCCCGGTTGATGACAACGGCGAGCTGATCCTGGAAGAATACGAAAAGCTCCTGACTGCCCGCACTAAATTCGTATCGGTGGTACACGTATCCAACGCCCTCGGTACGATCAACCCCGTCAAGACGATCATCGACATGGCCCACGCCGTTGGGGCGGTGGTGCTGATCGACGGTGCTCAGGCCACTTCGCACGTAGACATCGACGTGCAGGCACTGGATACAGACTTCTACGTATTCTCGGCTCACAAACTCTATGGCCCGACCGGCATGGGCGTTCTGTACGGCAAGAAAGCGCTGCTGGACGACATGCCTCCCTACCGGGGCGGTGGTGAGATGATTAAGGAGGTGACGTTCGAGAAGACGACGTACAACGAGATTCCATACAAGTTCGAAGCCGGTACGCCGAACATCGCCGACGTAGTGGCTGTTAAAACGGCGCTGGAGTACATGGCATCGCTGGGTAAGGAGAACATTGCCGCTCACGAGCATGACCTGCTTCAATACGCCACTGCGCAGTTAAGCGAGATTGAGGGGCTGCGTATTATCGGTCAGGCCAAGGACAAGATCAGCGTTATATCGTTTGTCATGGACGGAATCCATCACCAGGACACCGGTGTTATTCTCGACCAGTTAGGCATTGCCGTCCGGACGGGCCATCACTGCACCCAGCCGCTGATGCGCCGGTTCAACATCGCCGGAACTACGCGGGCATCGTTTGCGGTTTATAACACCAGAGACGAAATTGACTGCCTGGTGCAGGGTATTCATCGGGTGAAGAAGATGATGTCGTAACGCCTAAATCGCTATAACTGTGCATACTGAAGAAATACTTTTGGATAAAAGTCAGGTTCTGGCCAGTTTGAGTGAATTACCCGACAAAGTTTCCTCGGACGAACTCATCGAACGCATTCTGTTTATCAAATTAATTGAGAGCCGACTGCGTGAAACGACCCAGGTTCCTCATGAGCAGGTTATGCAGGAGCTTAAGGCGATGAGGCAGCAAAAAACTGGAGAGTCGGGAAAAACGGCATGATTAACTGGAAAGAGTCTGCTCGTGAAGAAGTTCGGGAGATTTATTCGTTTTTGCTCAATTTGTCAATGGTTGCAGCCGATGAATGGTTAGAGCAATTGGAGAAGAAGCTGAATCTCATTGAACAATTTCCGGGTATGGGTCGCATGGTACCTGACTATTATATTTCGTTTATCAGGGAAGTATTTGTAGGAAGCTATCGGATTGTGTACAGTATTCAGGATGACACACCGTTGATACTGGCGGTTCGGCCAATGAGCCGGCCACTTGGAAGAATCTGATCATAACTAATAACGCCTGGTACAGGGTATTCACCGGGTGAAGAAGATGATGTCGTAACGCCTAAAGCTATTTCGGCCATGCTTACCAAAACGAGGGTTATTGAAAGTTTAGCGAGTATGCCAGAGCAATTTACAATGGAAGAGATCATTGATCGATTCCAGTCTCTAGATGATTTGGAAAACGCCCTGGATGCTATTCGTAAGGGTAACCTTCACAAACATGAGGACGTAATGACCGAAGCACGCCAATGGCTTAAAACGCAGAAATGGCCACAGCCTTAATCTGGACGTCACGTGCCAAAGAACATCTTAACAACGTTCTTAGTGACTTATATGAGATTTCACCGGCTGTATCCGAAACCTGGACAGATGAACCGGACAAGAAGCTGAGCTTGTTAGCCGAGTTTCCTGAGATGGGCAGACTTGTTCCCAAACATGATCTTTATTTTATCGGGAAATTCTGGTTGGTCGATATCGAGTAAAATACGTCTTTTTGATTGACACAATTTACCTGGTATCCATTCGACACCAAGCTAGCAATTCCAAAGATTAGCATGACTATCAACGAAAAGCAGGACGATATCATCGAGGAATTTGATCTGTTCGATGATCCGCTGGACAAAACACAATACATCATCGACCTCGGCAAAAAACTGCCGCCGATGCCGGAGCAGTACCGTACTGACGACAAGCTGATCCGGGGGTGCCAGTCGAAAGTGTGGCTGCACAGCGAAATGAACGGCGACAACGTGCATTTTGAGGCCGATAGTGAACCGACCGCTCAGATCAGCAAGGGGCTGGTCAGTCTGCTGATCCGGGTGCTCGACGGCGAGAAACCGGAGGATGTAGCCAACGCCAACCTGTATTTCATTGAGCGAATCGGGTTGAGTAACCTGGTTACCTCACGCCGGGCTGGCGGTCTGGCGTCGATGCTGAAGCAGATGAAAGATTTTTCGACCGTACAGGCCGATCTAAAATCAAATGCATAACGTTTCCCTACCATGACAGACGAAGAGCTGAAAGAACAGGTTGTGATGGCGCTTAAGGGCGTGTACGATCCCGAAATTCCGGTAGACGTATACGAACTGGGCCTGATTTATGACATCAAGATATTTCCGGTCAATAACGTGTACATCCTGATGACGCTGACATCGCCCTCCTGCCCCTCGGCCGGTACTATTCCGGGAGAGATCGAGCAGAAGGTCCGCGAGATTGAAGGCGTTAACGACGTAAGCGTTGAGCTGACCTTCGACCCGCCCTACTCTACCGAGATGATGTCGGAAGTGGCGAAACTTGAACTTGGGTTCATGTAATCCTAACTGTAAACCGCTACGGCGGATTGTTACTAACTACAAACTGTAAACTGATTATGTATCCTCCTCATTTGCTTGTCCCGATGCGGGAAGACCTGACGAGCGTTGGGTTTCAGGAATTGACCACGCCGGACGAAGTGGTAGAAACAATGGAGAGCACCAAAGGCACCATGCTGGTGGTGGTGAACTCCGTATGCGGTTGCGCAGCCGGTGCAGCTCGCCCGGGCGTAAAAGCAGCTTTGGCGAATAGCCAGGTGAAGCCCGACAAACTGGTAACGGTTTTTGCCGGGGCTGATCTGGATGCCACGGCAAAGATGCGGGAGTTCCTGCTGCCGTATCCGCCGTCTTCGCCGTCGATTGGTATTTTCAAGGATGGTGAGCTGGTGCACTTCATTGAGCGGCACCACATTGAAGGCCGTTCGGCGCAGATGATCGCTCAGCACCTCGAAATGGCGCTGGAAGAGTTCTGCGATCCGGCCAACGCGTAAAGGGTTGTTCTGAACGGACTTTGTCATCCTGACGACAGGAAGGGTCTTTGGTAGCCGATAGTTACAGCTTCCATGAACGATCTTTCCTGTTGTTAGGATGACATTTTTGTTTCAGCTACGTCACGGCAAACAGTTTAGCCAGTAGCCGGGACAGCGGCAGCAGACAGAACACCAGCATTGCCAGTGGAAACGATGCGAACGCAGCTACCCAGGCTGCGTTCATGGCGATCAGTGAGATAACCCCCGCTTTTACGGCCAGTCCGATGTTCCGACCAATGGGTTCGCGGGTAGCCCGCCACAACGGTGGGAAAATGTAGTAGCCGAAAATAAACAGAAATGGCAGTGCCGTGCCCAGTTGCTGCCGACGCTGCGCAATAGCCGCAATACACGCGATCACGACACCGTAGAGCAATCCTGCCAGCCGCAGGGTTCCCGCCTTTCCGCCGTGCACCTCCCCCCGGCTGATCATCGTGATGGCTCCGATGTAGGCTATCGGTATCAGTCCAACCCACGCCCAGGGCAACACCTGATCGGGTAAGATACTGACTCCCAGCAGCAGATTCAGCCCCCGGCATAGCCCCATGTTGATCGGCCCCAGAAAAGCATGGTGTTTACCAAAACGGTCGTAAACCAGTGAAGCTACCGTAATCGCAATAGCCAGAACGCCGGCTGTTGCGTTGACGGCAAAGGAGGCCGCAATGCCAATAGCGAACAGAACCATTCCTAACGTAGCGGCCGCCTGCCGACTAACGACACCGCTGGGAATGGGGCGTTCCGGCCGCTCAATGGCGTCGAGGTCAGCGTCGAAGACATCGTTGAAAACGACCCCTCCCCCGTAGAGGCCAACCGTTGCCAGACACAGCCAGCCAACCGGAGCCGGTGGCGCTTTGACTAGTACAAAATACCCGGCAATGGCCATACCCGCCAGCACATCAGCAATTGCCGTCACTAAATTTGCCGGACGCGTCAGGCGCAAAAGAGCAAGGAGCATAAAGGCGAATGAGGGAAAGAACAAATAACGTGAGTTACAGATAATAATGAGCCTAACATTCTAAATGACAAATATTTACCTTAGTCTACTTTGTCATCCCGACGTCGGGATGACAAACCCCGGCTCTTATAGATCAAATGCTTATCTATAATTCACGTTAAATACGGTTAAATGTTCTTCACTCTTTACTCATTTGATAATTGTTGAACTTTTATCTACCCGTGGAGCCTGCCCACCGCGCAGTACGGAACTGCCGTTGTAGCGCTGACTCTGATCAATATCCAGAGGCTGATCGAAATCAGCCATACTTAACTGGCCACTTTGGGCAAAAGCGGTAACGGCATTCGTAAACGTTACGAGCCGGATCGCTTCGTCCGAAATGCCGCGCTCTTTCATGAGGGCTGCCGTTTTAGGCACAGCCAGCGGATCACTGATGCCCCAGTCGGCGGCCGAATTGACCATGATCCGCTCGGGACCGTACTGCTTCACAATTTCCACCATCCGTTCGTTGCCCATTTTGGTAAACGGATAAATGGTGAAGCCCGCCCAGAAGCCCCGGTCCAGTACCTCACGTACCGTCTCTTCGTTGTTATGATCGACGATTACCATGCTGGGGTCGATGCCGTGTTCAATGGCAATGTCCATGCTGCGGCTGGTACCCTGTTTTTTATCGCGGTGGGGCGTATGAATCTGCACCGGCAGGCCGGCCTCTTTAGCCAGCTCCAGTTGGGCCCGGTAGTATTTTTCTTCGGCCGCCGTCTGGTCGTCGAAGCCAATCTCCCCAACGCCCACTACGCCTTCTTTATAGATGAAAAGCGGCAGAATTTCCATAACCTGCTCGGCCAGTGCTTCCTGATTAGCTTCTTTTGAGTTCAGGCCGATGGTGCAATAATGCCGGATACCAAACTGCGAGGCCCGGAAACGCTCCCACCCAACCAGACTGGCAAAATAATCCCGAAACGAATCGACTCCCGTACGGGGTTGCCCCAGCCAGAACGCCGGCTCAATAAGGGCGACAACGCCCGCGTCGGCCATGGCCTGGTAATCGTCGGTGGTGCGCGAAGTCATGTGAACATGCATGTCGAAGAATGTCATGCCACGGATGGAGTCCAAGAAGCTCATAAATAGTTGAATTGCTAAGGGCGTTCAGTACGTCCGATTCTAACGTGCAAAGTTCAACAAAATAGCCATTTCTAGTGATGCGTCTCCAATCTCATTTTTTGTTTCTTTTCATAACCTCTTAACAAGTCTATTAGTTAACTAGATAGATAAGTGGTAATTGATGTTGCAGATGAAAACAAGTAAAACGATCAAACAAACACAATGGGGCATCTGGATGGCTCTGTTGTTAACCATCGGGGGTGGGCTGACGGCCTGCCGCGATAATGCAATCGACGATCTAAGTACCGACGATAGCCAGGTGTTCATCACCAACTACGACCGGAATGTCAATTTTGGTCAGTACCGTACGTTTAGCCTGCCGGATTCTGTACTGGTTGAATCAAACAATACGTATCGGGGCTCCCTCAGCACAGTTGAAGCCCGGTTTATCAACCAGCTTGCGGCTGCTTTAACCAGCCGGGGGTTTCAGCGGGTAGCACAGGGGCAGACTGCCGACATGGGTGTGGCGGCCATCCGGGTCAATAACCGGTATACGGGCGTAACATCCGTTCCGTATTCGCCCTATTACCTTGATTACTGGTATGGTGCCGGTTTTTACGGTGGTCTGGGTCCTGGCTTTGGTGGCTTTTACCCGTACTATCCGAACTACTATCAGTTCTACCAGGTCAGCGAACAGTACTGGCAGGTGCAGGTTGTCGACCTCAGAAACCGGCCGGCCAATGGCGGCAACACTGGTTCTGACCAGAACCAGCTGCGGGTTATTTATCAGGCCGACATCCGCGGCAATGGCATCTTCAGTGAAGAGTCTGTTGACCGGGCCGTCAATGCCATTTTTGAACAATCACCTTACTTACAGGCAGCTCCTTGATGATTATGAACCGTATAGGATCAATTGTGGCTCTGTTGTCAGTGCTGGCAACGGGCGCATGGGCACAAAACCAGTCCAATGACGAATACACGGCCTTTCCGTCGCCGTATCAGGAATACGTAACGTTCAGCGTTTCAGCGCACTACGCGGTTGCAGCTCCGCTGGGTGGTCAGCAAACGTACATTGACAAGATTTCGCCGACCAATTTCGTGTTGCAGGGCGAGTGGCTTTTTCCGCAGCGCTTTTCGCTGGGTTTGAAAACGGGCTACCAGTACAACCAGAACCGGCTGCCACGGGGTACGTATCAGTTCCCGAGCGGTGAAACCCTTTCGGCGGTGCAAACCCGCACGCTGACCACCATTCCGGCGTTGGTGACGGCTTCGTACTACTTTTCCGATAACGCAGCGGCTGTGCGTCCTTACGTACAACTCGCCGGCGGTGGGGCCTTTGTCGATTATACAAACTTCTTCGGCGTACTGTCCGATCAGTCTTCCCGGTTCAAAGGCGCGGTTGCACCGGCTATTGGGTTAAAGTTCTACGGCCGGCGTGAGCAGGGGCTTGGTGCTGAGGTTCAGGCCCAGTACCAGCACGTGTTTTTCAACTATGCTGAGCTACCCAACAGCAGCCCCTCGCTGCTGATCTCGGCGGGTATTACGTACCGGTGGTATTAAATTCAGTTTGTGGTTTGTTGTTTGTAGTTGAATGAACTTACAAACTACAAACAACGAACAACAAACTAATTCATCAGCAAGTCGATATTCGCAGGCAGACTACGCCCGGCGGCCCGGCGTTCGGCGGCATAATCCGCGAGCGTTTGCGCCAGTCGGGCGTTTTTGCGTTCGTGCAGCCCAACAATCTGCGTAACGTCTTTATCCGTGAAAAATGCTTTGAGAATAAGCTGGTTCCACGCGGCCTCGTCAAAATAATCCATTGGATACGGATTGTGGAGCATGATCGCCGATTGAACATCGGCAATGTTGTTGCGAATGCCCTCCGTGGCCTGAAACCGCCAGGCTTCCGGGTATGCCAATAGGGGCAGGGCTGAATATAAGGCCACGAGTTCGTTCAACTCAGCCGTTTTAAACAGCTCGGTGATGATTTTGACGTACGCGGCCTCATCGTCGGCGGGCAATTGCAACAGCCACCAGACCCGCGCCAGCCGGTCACGGGTCCAGCCGTTGACGGTAAAATTCGGGCGGATGCGTTCCAGCGCGAACGCCATATCAGGCGATACGTCAAGTACCTGCTTGCCCGTAAAGCGGGGAATGGACACAAACACCCGGTAGAACGTAGCCGGCTGCGGATGTTGCTGGAATAAGTCGGCCTGCTGGCGGAGGTAGATGTTTCCCTTCTCGGCATCGGGTTGCTGCTCCAGGATGTAGAACAGCGTCTGGCTCATGGACAGGATATTCATGAGGCAAATGTAGCACGGTCGGGTTACTTCTTCGCCTTTGGATGCGCCTGGTCGTAGGTTTTCTTTAACTGCTCAAGGCTGGTGTGCGTATATACCTGCGTCGCGGCCAGGCTGGTATGACCCAGTAAGTCCTTGATCGCGTTCAGGTCAGCCCCCCGGTTCAGCAGATGCGTGGCAAACGTATGGCGCAGTACGTGCGGACTCTTCTTTTCGAGCGTGGTCACTACGTTCAGATGGCGCTTTACGATGCGCTGAATCAGCACCGGATACGCCTGAATACCTTTATCACTCACGATCAGATAAACTCCGTCGGCCTGTCCGCTAAATGCTTCCTGCTTTAGCTGGGTGTATTGCTGCACCAGTTCAAACAGTGGCTGCGTCAGGGGTACAATCCGGTGTTTGTTTCGTTTACCAAGTACCGTAATGGTTTTTTCGTACAGGTTGACATCCGCAGTTTTCAGGCCGGTGAGTTCGCTCAGGCGGATACCCGTGCTATACAGCAGCTCGAGGACCAGTTTGTCGCGAATCCCTTCAAAGGTATCCGGAAAATCTACGTCGTCGAGCAGCGTCTCCATTGGTTTTTCCTCTACGTAAACCGGCAGCTTCTTACTCGTTTTCAGGGCCTGAATTTTCACCATCGGGTCGACGGTGATCAGCTTCCGGCGCAGCAGAAATCCGTAAAAACTGCGCAGGGTCGCTATTTTTCGGTTGACTGAAGTTTTGTCCAGACCGTTTTCGACCAGACTGACCACCCACGACCGGATGTGCCGGAAGTCGGCTTTTTCGGGTTGTTCGAGATTACACTCCGCAGCCAGAAATACGCTGAACTGCTCCAGATCGTTGGCGTAGGCCGTCAGAGTGTGGTGGCTCAGTCGCTTTTCGTAGCGGATATGCTGAAGGAAATCTGAAGCAATGGTTGGTCCGGCCGGATTCATGAGATGTCGGTGACTGACGTTAATTCCTTACCAAATCTAATCAGGACAATTCGTTAAACCACATCAACCCCGGTTCAGGGCAACAAAAAAGCAGCGGACATCACTGCCTGCTGCTTCCATGTTTCTGTGGTTAGTTACGCCGGATTGACTGCGCACATCAATGGCCGGGCACTAACGCTTCGTGCGTCACCGACTTATTGCTCGGTGTGGTTGCCGTACATTTTCTCTTTGTAGGCAGCCTTGATAACCTGGGTGCGACGCTTTACCGACGGTTTTTCAAAAGCCGTCCGCGACCGCAACTCCCGCAACACGCCCGTCTTCTCGAATTTCTTCTTGAAGCGTTTCAGCGCCTTGTCAATGGATTCGTTGTCTTTAACGTTTATGATAAGCATATCCGGATATTGATTTTTGCTATTAGCGGACGGCAAAGATAGTAGATTTGCGGACATGAAGCAAGCCATTATTGACTTAGGAACCAATACATTTCACCTACTCATCGTTGATCGCCAGACGGATGGTTTCTATCAGACACTCGTGCGGGAAAGCCGCCCGGCTAAAATTGGCAAAGCCGGTATCAATCAGGGGCTACTTACGGAAGCGGGCATTGAACGGGCCTTAACCGTACTACGCGAGTTCCGGGACATACTGGACCAGCAGGGTGTCGCGCCCGGGCAGGTTGTTGCTATCGGTACGAGCGCCATTCGGGTGGCCCGCAACCAGACTGAGTTCATCGAACGGATTCAGGACGAAACGGGCATCCGGATTCAGGTCATCTCCGGCGATCAGGAAGCGGAATACATTTATAAAGGCGTTCGGGCGGCTGGTTCGCTCGACAACCATACGGCTCTGATCATGGACATTGGCGGGGGAAGCGTTGAGTTCATTCTGGGAAATCAGCACCGGGTGTTCTGGAAACAGAGTTTTGAGATTGGCGGCCAACGACTCCTCGAACGTTTCATGCCGGGTGCGCCCGATCATTCCGACCCAATTCCGCCCGCCCAGGTACAGCGGCTGACCAGTTTCTTTCAGGAACAACTGCTGCCGCTGGCCAATGCGGTTCATCAGTACCAGCCCACCGTCCTGGTTGGGTCGTCGGGCTCGTTTGATACGTTGGTCGATATGTGGTGTATGCACGAACAGGGCCACTTGCCCGACCCCTCGCAAACGGCGTTCGAACTGCCGGTGGCGGAGTTTTATCGCTCCTACGAACTCCTCCTTACCCGCAGCCACGACGAACGGATGGCCTTGCCGGGCATGATCGAACTCCGGGTCGATATGATTGTCGTGGCCGTTTGCCTGATTGATTACGTCTTGAAAACATACCGGATCGACCACATCCGCACCTCAACGTATTCGCTGAAGGAAGGGGTCCTGAGCACGCTGACCTGATACGTATTTACCAGTCAGGAAGCCTGCCATAAACGGTCGAAGATGAGATTGATCCTGCTTACTCGAATAAAGCCTGTTACTGCCCGGAAAACCCCTGCTTTGCTGTTCGGCTTTCCGGGGCAGTGGTTGTCTATCGGTTACCTTCTGTGCACACTCGTTCAACAAAGCTCTCTCTGCTATACCGGGGAGAGCTTTTCTTCTCTCGGATTTAGGTAAATTTTGGTCGGGCTTCACTTTTCCTCAAAACCGAAACCCTCATGAAAGCTGAAACGAACGCCAAATCCTCATACCGCAACCTGATCTACACGGCGCTGATCATTGCTGCCGTGGTCACCGCGCTAACCTTTCCGGGCCTGTTTACCCAAGTCGGCGATTTTCAGTTGAAGCGATTAATCGTACCCCTGCTGCAAATTATCATGCTTGGTATGGGCACGACGATGGCCATCAAAGATTTTGAGGGAGTTATCAAGCAGCCGCGGGCGGTTTTCGTGGGCGTTACGTGTCACTTCATTATTATGCCGCTGCTGGGCTACACCCTGGCTACGTCGTTTGATTTCCCACCTGAAATTGCGGCAGGGGTTGTGCTGATCGGCTGTTCACCCAGCGGCCTGGCGTCGAACGTCATGTGTTTCATCGCGAAAGCCAACGTACCGCTTTCCATTACCGTCACGACGATCTCAACCCTGCTGGCCCCGTTTGTGATGCCGGCTTTGATGAAGCTGCTGGCTGGTCAGTTCATTGAAATTTCCTTCTGGAAAATGATGCTGGAGATCATGCAGATCGTGATCCTGCCGGTGGTGGTCGGGCTGATTCTAAACCGAATTTTCCACAAGTCGGCCGTATTTATCAACCGCGTTATGCCGCTGGTGTCGATGGCTGGTATCGTCCTGATCGTGGCCATCATCACGGCGGCCGGCCGCGACAGCCTGCTGACCGTCGGCTGGACCCTGGCCCTCTGCGTGCTGATCCATAACCTGACGGGCTTCTTTCTGGGCTACTGGAGCGCCCGGCTCTTCCGCATGGACGAACAAAGCTGCCGGACCGTTGCTATCGAGGTTGGTCTGCAAAATGGCGGCCTGGCGTCGGGGATTGCCGTACAGCTCGGTAAGGTCGCTACGGTGGGCCTGGCTCCTGCCCTGTTCGGTCCGATCATGAACACAACGGGTTCGCTGCTGGCGACGTACTGGAGCCAGCGACCGCCGAGAGAAGTAGCCGTTGAGACTACGTCGACCCCGCAAACGGCGGCTTAACCGGTCTTCTAACGGCTTTTACCCCAAACCCCGGCAACGGCCGACCGCTTCAGGGGTTTGGGGTGATACGTAACAGTGGTTTTTGGCAACCAAAACTACACCAGTTCCAATGGCTTGAACGACTGCCCGAGAATAGCTTTATCGTCGGTGTTCAGCCAGTTGCGCAGCAGCGTAGCGTAAATGCTCCGGAAATCGACGGTGTATTTCAGATCGCCCTCGTCCAGATCGGTCAGGTCAGGCGCTTCGTTGAACACCCGCCCCGATGGAATACGCTGCGGACCACCGATCAGAAACACGTTATTGGCCGTGCCGTGGTCGGTGCCGTTGCTGGCGTTCTGTTTCACCCGCCGACCAAACTCCGAGAAGGTCATCAGCAGGACGTCGTTCTGGCGGTTCGTAGCTTTCATATCGCTCATGAACGCGCGGACCGCTTCGGCGTATTGCCGCAGTAAGCGCTCCTGCTGACCCAGTTGCCCCACGTGCGTATCAAAGCCGGAAATCGAGATGTAGTACACGCTGGTATTCACCCCCGACTGAATCAGTTCCGATACGGTTTTCAGGCGGTTGCCCAGTTCGCTGGCCGGATAAGTGCCTTTTGTCCGGTGAACGTTGGCCTTATCGTATACATAGGCCGACGACGACACGGTTTCGGCCAGCGTTTTGTACAGATAGCTGACGTTGTCGTGGTCATGATCCTCGTGCTGCGTTCTGGCCAGTTGCCCCACCATCCCGCTGCGCGTCTGGTTGTACAGCTTCTGCGGGTCTAGCATAGCCAGCCCGTTTACCTGCTTTCCTTTCAGGGCCAGGCTCAGTGTATCGTCTACCTCAATGGCCCGGTACGGCAGGCAGCCGGGACCGTCGCAGTTGGCATCGAGAAACCGGCCGATCCAGCCCGTCGACAGGTAATCGCTGGCGCTACTGGCCGTTTGCCAGATATCCATCGACCGAAAATGGGATCGGTCGGGGTTTGGGTAGCCGACGTTGTTGACGATTGTTACCAGTCCATCGTCGTAGAGCGCCTTGAGCGGTTCGAGGGATGGATGGAAGCCAATCTCGTCGTTGAGCGACAGGATTTTTTCTTTCGCGATGGCCAGCGTGGGCCGTTCGCGGTAGTATATATCGTTCCGAAACGGGACCACGGTGTTCAACCCGTCGTTGCCGCCGGAAAGCTGCACAATCACCAGTGTTTTACCGGTTGCAGAGGCCGCGCCCAGCCGATCCAGCTCATACGCCTTCAGGAAATGCGGAATGAGCATGGTACCCGCCGTAGTCAGGGCCGATTGCTTGATAAAATCTCTCCGATTCATGGTTTTTGGTGGCTCGGGCCGGTTCGTTTAACACAGTTGGTATTCCGGTAACGCCATTAGCCGGGTGGTCAGGCGCTGGATTTGCTCGCTCCGTGTGGACCCGGGTTTCAATTGGTTCAGCACAATAGCACGTTGCGCGGCCTGCAGGGGCTGCTGAAGCAGATAAGCCGCCAGTTCGTCGGGCAGTTTGTTGTCGGGAATCCGCTCAAATGCCTTTTCGAATGAAGCCCAGTCGACCGTAGCGTTCTGAAGTTTCCGGAAGCGCCGGTCGAGCACTTCGGTATTTACGTCGCCGTCTTCCTTGGGACGAATCGCGACCTGATCGGCCCCCAGCAGAATGTCGGGCAGCTTCATCCGGAACAGCAGGCTCGAACTATCGATCCAGCTCCGGCCGCCGGTCCAGCCCGCTACGTTCGGCGGATACAGCAGCACCTGCCCCAGCACCCGCTGAAAGTACACCAGCGGCTGTTTCTGCACCAGTTGTACACCCAGTGAATGCTGCATTCCGGCAATCAGCTCCACCGGCGATTTGATCCGGTTGCCGACGTACCTGGGCTGGTAGAACCAGTCGGCGGTCAGGATGGTCTGGACCAGATCGGCGATATCGTAGCCGCTACGGTAGAACCGGTCGGCCAGGGCGTTGATACGCTGCGCGGCTGAGGGGTCGGCTTCCGGCTGTTCGTCCACCAGGAATCGGTACAGCTTCCCCGTAACGAACTGCGCTGTTTCCTTCCGTTCCAGCAGCAATCGGATCACGTCCTCACCCGCGAAGGTGCCCGTCTGCCCGAAAATGGTTTTGGGGCCATCGTCATGTTGATTGGGCCGGAACACAAAACTGCCCTGCAGGTTAAAACCCCATCCCGTAAAAGCCCGGGCGGCTTCTTTGATATCGTGCTCGGTGTAGTGGCCGCGGCCAAGCGTGAACAGTTCCATCACTTCCCGGGCGAAGTTCTCGTTCGGCGCGTTTTTGCGGTTCTGCTGGTTGTTCAGAAACTGAAGCATCGCCGGTTCTTTGGATACCGCCATGAGCAGATCACTGAATTTACCGAGCGCGTGTTGCCGCAACGTATTCACGTAGGCCTGAACCGTTACCGGATTCCGCACCCGACACGCAAAGTGGCCATGCCAGAAAAACGCCAGTTTCTCCCGCACCGCCCCTTCGCCGGAGGCCATACGTTCGAGCCACAGTACGTTCAGGTCGCGGATGCGCTCGTTATTTTCCTTAAGCTGCTGCTTTAGCTTGTCCCGGTCCAGCATCCCGTCGCGGAACATACCCCGCAGGGCCTGCCGGGTTACGAGCGGCCCCTCTTCGGTGACGGTGAGTGGCTCAAACGTATCGCTCGCCCGGAGCAGGTCCCGAACCACGTTGCGAATGGGCTTCCGACTTTCGCGCCGGATCACTTCGGGTGTTGCGCCAAACCCGGCCCGCCAGTATACGTGCTGGACCTGCTGCTGCCTGGAGGTAGTGTTCATAGTCGGTTCGTTTTCGATGGGATACTTACCACATCGCCCGGCCATACGGGCGATACGGGCGACGGACAATTACGGGTGGCGGGGGCGCTACGTACACCCGACGCGGGCGCGGCACCACCACGACCGGCGCAGGCTGGACAACCACGACCCGCGGCCGGGGCGGCACCACTACGACGGGCGGTCGATAGATTGGCCGGCGACGTAGGATAACGGTTTGCGCGTCAGCGTCGTAACCAGCCAGCAGACAAACACCTAACGCACAGGCAAGAATTAATCGTATGGGTTTCATGGCTCTTTCGGTTGAGTAATTAAGTCGGCCACGGCTATGGACGAGCCGGCCGTGGCCGGTACTGAACACAAGGTCACACCGTCGTCAGGAATTCGCCCGTCGGCCGCGGTTCTGTTTCATGCGGTCGCGCTGCGTGTCCCTCAGCTCTACGTACTGCTTGTACTGATCGGCGCTGAATACCTTCTTGAGTTCTTCGTCTTTGCTGGCCATCAGGTCGCGGGCCTGCTTCATTTTTTCGCGGCTCCGTTCGCCATCAGCCAGCGTCTGCATTTGTTTGGCATACTTCAGATTGATCTCCGCCACGGCCGTTTGCTGGTCCGACGACAGGGCGAATCGCTTGGCCATTTGTTTGGTCTGGCGGTCGGCCCGCTGCTCGGGGGTCATAGCGGCCCGTTGTTCCCGGCGGGCCATGGTGGGTTCATCCGACGGTGTTGTCTGGGCGCAGGCCTGAACGAACGTGAACGTGGCTACGAAAAGGGCTAAAAACAGATTGCGTTTCATGGAATTGACTGGTTTGTTTAGTTATGTATGTAGTTGGAAAAGCGTTTGCGGTACCCGTTGCGGGTCCACAAGACTAAGAATGCAGTTGCGTCTGAAAACTTGCGGTGGCTGGCTTCTTTTTTAAAAGGGACTTCGCAGCCGGTCGGGTTGGTTGCCGGGGCGCGGGCGAGTCAAGGCCTGCGTCAGACGCCCGATCAGCCGGTCGAACCGCTCCTGCTGGTCGGGCGTACACAGCGCCCGGATCTGCCGCCAGTGCCGGAACCGCAGCCGGGTAATCTGCCCATTCTGGCGCTCCATGCGACTGACCAGTTGGTCGATGGCTTCGTCGGATACGTTGGGTTGGTCGAGCAGGCCAAGCAGTTCTCTCCGCATCGTCCGCAGGCTGTCTTCGTGCGGCTGAACCGTCGCCCTGAACTGCCGACGCGCCTGTTGGTATTGCCGGCGCTGGTCGGGCGTCAGGCCCAGCCGGCGGATCATCACCAGTTCCGTATTCTGACGAATGGCACGGACCGGTCGGCCGCGGGTCAGTATCCACCCAATCGTACCGAGGTTCAGCAGCAACAGCAGGCCGATTGCCGCCCAAAGCCAGTAAAATTTTCGCTTATCAGTCATGTTGATTACCAGTCTAAACTCAGGGGATCAATGCCCCATTCATCGGCCACGGTTTCAGTTGTCTGCTGCTGCTCATAGGTCGACGCCTGATGCTGGTACATCAGCACGGCCGACACGTTCAGCGCAAATACCAGCCCCAGTGAAGCGACTACCCAGGCCGGACGGAATGTCCAGTTTTTAGCCGCCGTGGCTGACCGACGCCCTTCCAGACGTGCCTGCACCCGTGTGTGGAAAAACGGCCGGGGGCTGGCCCGCTCCAGGCCGTCGAGCGAGCGTAGTGTTTTATCTATCTCGCTGTTGATACGTTCATTGGATTCCATCAGCGTATTCGTTTAGGTTCATTGCTCGTCTTTGTAATACCACGCCAGTCGTTTCCGGAGGTTTTGTTTCGCCCGGTGCAGCAGAGACTCCACCGACGACAGCGAGGTCTGCATCACCTCCGTAATTTCCTGGTAGCTCAATCCTTCGACATGGTGAAGCGTGAAGGCCACCTTCTGCTGCTCGGGTAGTCGGCTGATGGCCCCGAACAGGATTCTGGCCCGCTCCTGCTGCTCCAGTTTTACGCCCGGGTGTTCAAAGTCGGCAGGGTGCAGCCGGTCGTCGGGACCATCAGCCTCGTCGGTACCGAACAGCCTGGCAAGAAAGGAAAACGGCGTAGCACCCAACCGTTTGCGGGCGTGCCGCTTTCGGTACGCTTCCAGCGCCTTGGTGGTGGCGATGCGGTAAATCCAGGCAGTCAGTTTCTGGTCGCCCCCAAACCGACCGATGGATTCGAAAACCTGTACAAACACCTCCTGCGCTACGTCCTCGGCGTCGTCGGGATGCTGCACAATGGCCAGGACCGTGTTATAAACGCGGCTCTGGTAAGTCTCGACCAGCGTCCGAAAGGCGGCCTGATTCCCCTGCTGTAGCTCCCTGATGAGTTGCGGTACGTCCAAACGGCGAAAGATTGAGTCGCTAATCAGATAAATGCCGGTTGGACAAAAAACTTGCGGGTACGTTTAAAAAAATAGGACAACCGGTATGGCTGTCCCAGAAAAAGCGGGTATGAGGGGTGCCAGAAAGGCTACACCGTAGCGGTCGTGCTGTGTTTCCGGACCAGACTGGCGTGGTGATGTTCGGTATGATGCGTAGTAAAGTAAATCATTTCCCGTACCGTCAGCGGTCCCAGCAGCGGGTGTTTCCAGACCGTAAACGTATCCAGATCCGCTTCCGTCAGTTGGCCAACGCTGGCCAGTAATTGCTGAACAACCGTGTTCCAGGCGTCCTTCTGCTGGTCGGCCGTCAGGCTGGCGATTTCGTCGGTGGGGCGGGTAGCGGCATTGTTGACCGGTGCACTGGCCGCCAGCGCCGACTGGTACTGCGCAACAACGGTCTCGTACGTCCGCGACTCGCCGGTGTAAGGGTACCATTTCGGGCGGCTGGCCGGACTCAGCAGGAAAGCCGTTCCCTGGGTTGATTTTCGCAGGTGTTCCATCTCCTGGGCAATGGTCCACCTGGTTCCCTGGGAGCGGTGGAGGTCGTCGGTCGATAAGGTGTCCAGCAGGGCGGTGATGGCCTGCAACGCATCAGTCAGCGCGGTTGTCGGTTCGGTAAGGTTCATACGGTTTTTCCTCAGAAGGTGAATGTTGCGGCTAAAGTGAGGAATAAAAGTTGCATATACAACTTCTTTGTTTATTTTTGAGCCATGGAAAGCCAGAACTACTGCATAGCCGGTCGGTTACGGATGCTGGCCCGGGTGGTTACGGGGTTGTACAACGACACGTTTGCAGCCGAGGGCGTTACGTTCGCCCAGGCCAGTTTGCTGATGTACATTTTCCCGCAGCCCGGTGTGCGGCAGGCCACGTTGTCGAAGCAGTTGCAGATTGAGAAGTCGGCCGTCAGCCGGGATATCCAATTGATGCAGCGCAACGGCTGGATTACCGACAACGTCCGCAAGGGGTTGTACCTGACCGACGAAGGGGCGGCCCTGGCCAAGCGCTGCCACAAACTCTGGAAGAGCCTCAACCAGCGCGTCCGCGAGGAACTGGGAACGGATGCCGTCGACGGCCTGAGTCTGCTCTCCAGCAAACTGTTAACGAAGCTGCCCAAAGACTAGCGGCTGCACTCAACCAACAACTCACTCATGACACCTTCTTTTCTGCAAACGACCCGCAAAGAGTCGGTCAAATCCTGGCGGTTCCGGACGCTGATGAACTGGTACCCCATGTATTTCGGAACGGGCGGCAAAATTCTGTTCTGGTCCGGCGACTCGCAGGAGGTTCATCTGCGCCTGCGCCGGAACATCTGGACCTACAACTACGTCGGCACCATCTTCGGCGGCAGTATGTTTTCGGCTTCCGATCCGTTCTATATGCTGATGCTGCTCCGGATTCTGGGCAATGCGTACGTCGTGTGGGACAAAGCGGGCAGCATCCGGTTCCGCAAACCGGCCCGGCAAACCCTCTACACGCGCTACCTGCTGACCGACGACGAGCTCGACAGCATCCGGCAGGACGTAGCGGCCAGCGGCCAGACCGAACGGACGTTTCGCCTGCAATGGGTGGATGCCAACGAGGTCGTTCATGCCGAGATCGAGCGGCTGTGCTACATCGCCGATAAAGCCTATTACGAACACCGGAAAAACGACCGGCAACACTCCCGTTTTCAACGCTAACGCATGGCTACCGAACATCACCTCACCGTTCAGCGGACGGCCCGCTACTACACGCTTGGCCAATTGAATGCCGACACAAAACGCGTCTGGTTCTGCCTGCATGGTTTCGGGCAGCTAGCCAGCTTTTTCAGCCGGAAGTTTACGGGTCTGGATGACGGCCAGACGCTGGTTGTGGCGCCGGAGGGCTTGTCGCGGTTGTATTTGAACGGCGGCTACGAGCGCGTTGGGGCGTCGTGGATGACCCGCGAGGACCGGCAACACGAGATTGACGACTACATCAGCTACCTGAATACCCTCTACGACCACTTGCTGGCCGACGCAGCCCTGGCCGACCTGCACATTACTCTGCTGGGTTTTTCGCAGGGAGCCGCCACCGCCTGTCGCTGGCTGAACGCCGGGTCTGTTCAGGCCCACCGGCTGATTCTGTGGGCGGGCTTTTTTCCGAATGGCGTCCGGGAGCTGCTTGATCCGGCCCGACTGGCTACGATCGAAACGCACTACGTGTACGGGCGGCAGGACGAGTACATCGCTGAGCTGGACGATATTGAAGGGTACCTCCGCCGAATCCAGACCGATGTACCGGGCCTGAAGCTGACGGCCTACGAAGGCGGCCACCGCGTGGAGCCGGACGTATTACAGAGCTTGTAACTCAGCGCACCAGTGAGGTGAGCGACCGGTGGAAGTACGGAATGAACCAGGCAAACAGCACCACCCCCAGCACGTTGAACAGGACGTGGGCGTTGGCGATTTTACGTCCCAGGGGTGCATCGCCACTGAGCCATTCAACAGTCGCGATCAGTTGCTGAATCAGCAGCAGGCCGATAACGACCGATGCAATGTTGAACAAGAGGTGGAACAGTCCGGCCCGAATCGCTTCTTTGGAGCGACCGATAACGGCCAGCAGCGTATCTGAACACGTACCGATCTCGGCCCCGAGCATGATCGCTATCCCAGCCTGCAGGGAGATCAACTGCTGAGAAGCCAGCACGATGGCAATGCCGACCGTGGCCGACGATGATTGAATAATCAGGGTCAATAAACCACCGATCAGCGCTCCCTCGACGGGCGTATCGAGTTTTTTCATCCATTCGAAAAACGGCGGGTAATCGCGCAGCGGCTCCACGGCCTTGTCCATCGTCCAGAGCCCGAAGAAAATGAGCCCGGCTCCAAAAAGAACTTTGCCTAGTTTGTGCCGGGTTTCGTTTTCGCCGATAACACTCAGTATCAGCCCCGCGACCAGTAGAATCGGCGAATACTCGGCGATGTTGAAAGCAATGATCTGGCTGGAGATGGTTGTACCGATGTTGGCCCCCATGATGACCCCGAAGGATTCGATGCTGCTGATCAGGCTGGCGTTGACCATCGTCAGTACCATAATGATCACAACCGACGAAGAATCCAGGAGCGTAGTGGCCACGGTGCCGGTAACGATCCCACTGAACGGATTGCTGGTAAACCGGGCCAGGAACCCCCGCATTTTGTCGCCGGCAAGTTCTTTCAGCGTATCGCCCATCAGCGTCACCGCATACAGAAACAGCGCCAGGCCGGCGGCCACCTGCAGCCCAAGGCTCAAAAAATCAATCCCTTTCGCTTCTTCACCCATGACCGTCTGATTTCAGGATAAAGGTGCAAAAGGGATTGAAGACCCCTGTTACGGGAATATTAAGGTTACTTTACGCTTACTGGAACGCAGCCCGCAGCCGGGTGGCAGCTAGTTCCTGAGCCTGAGCTGTTTCGGGCACGACCGCGTACATACCAAAAAATTCGTGCGTAACCCCCGGATAAAGCTGATACGTGACCGGCACACCCTGCGACTGAAGTTTGTCGGCAGCGGCTTGCCTTCCGTTTGTAACGGATCGATCCCGG
Organism: Fibrisoma montanum; assembly: GCF_003583365.1. Lineage (GTDB taxonomy): Bacteria > Bacteroidota > Bacteroidia > Cytophagales > Spirosomataceae > Fibrisoma > Fibrisoma montanum. The sequence continues at coordinate 13,530 of NZ_QXED01000015.1, read as the reverse complement.
TCCCAATAATCGTCAGATCTGCTACGTCCACCAGCGAGATCAGCGGGCTGTCGCGTTCGGCCGGAGACTATTCGCAGACTTCCGCAATGGCGTGGTAGCAGACACGTACAGAATTTACCGGGTAGATTGAAACCGGTGATTTTACTAGCGCAGCAAGAAAACGCCCCACGCATAACCATACGTGGGGCGTTTTCTGTATTTACAGGCTCTCAATAGGATTTCGTCAGCACATTGTGCTACCTTAAAGGCTCATTCTTTCACTACAATTTAGTCAGCTAAACGAAGCTCTCGCTGTATCCGCTCAACTTCGCTATCAGAAACATCATTATACTCCGCAATTTCCCCTATGGCTAACTTTCCACCTCGCAGCATCTTGATGATTGCTTCTCGCTTAGTTTCTAGTTTAGCTTCTTCTATCTGAGCATTCACCACCCGGATGGCTTCAGCGTTGATGGCCAAGGTGCGTTCGTATGCAAACCGCTCATCAGGAGTCATCTTGCGCTTGTCCAGCTCATTTATAGCCACCTGCAACCACTCCTCGTTCCAAAAAGCTGGGAATTGTGTGGGCTGGGTTGTCGTGTGTATGGTCTTCATGGTGTACACTAGTTTCTCCAAATCCGTCTGTACTTCGTCAGCCGTTAGTCTGAACTTGTCCAGTTCAACAGTGACATAACCAGGCCGCCGGGCGGTAATCTGCTCGTCAATCAGTTCGCCATCTGACTTGCGGATCGCAGCAATGGTATGAAAGTCTGGGCCAGCAAATATGTTGTTGGCTAAGATACCGATACAATAGATACGATCCAAGTTATTATAATCGAAGTTGCCCTTCTGCACCAGCGAGTTGAACTTATGAAAGGCATAAAATTTCATGCGCTGGAAGAAGTAGGGCGCGTCGGACACCTGCATCTCCACGATGAAGTGATTGCCCTGCTCATCAATGCAAGCTAAATCATAGATACCACCCCGGCTGTCTTTAACGATAGCATCAAAAGTATTCTTGTCGAAGTAAACTTCACGGATGGGCACTTCTGACTGGATGAGGGCCTGTAAAGCTTTCCGCAGAAAGATCGTGTTCTTTTCGTTGCCAAAAACCACTTTGAACCCGTAGTCGGAGACCAGTGGAATAAACAGCGCATCGGGGTCGTTCAAATTAATTCGCATTGAACAAAATTACCAATCTTCTATGGCGAATGGCTTAGCCTACTAACACAATGATTTTAAATCGAACACCATTGCGTCCAAAGGTTTGAGATTTCGAATTGATTTATCTGCTTAAAAGCAGCCCCTAACTCACCGAATCTGTTGCAGGAACATCTGATTGACCTCCACCCAATAAACTGATCCAATCTAAAGTGGAAAGTTTGGTTGAAGGGTGCCGCGATTGTTTGGGAATATTTCGAGCACTGCCTGACCTCAGCGAATGATGCGCACGGCCAGCACCAGCAGCCACACCGTCCAGAGGGCGTTGGCAATGAAATTAACCAGGCCGAAAAACCCCGACCACGCCGTTCCGAAATGCTCCGCTACGCTGAGAATAATCAGCGCACCGATTAATATACCCCCACCACGAAGCCACTGGGGCGCGCCGGTTTTCGACAGGACCAGGGCCAGGCAGATCGTCCAGCTTCCCATCGCTACAAAGCCCAGGTGTTCGCCGATGGTCATGCCGGCATACCGGTTCAGGGTGTCGTAGAGCAACGCAACTGATGCCCGGAGAGGTGCGTTACCAGCGGCCTGTTCGTAGGTTTTCGCCAGGTAGGGTACCGCAAACAGCCACCGACAGAATCCAATGGCCTGAAACAAGGCCGTGGCAATACCCAGGCCAACCAGCAGATCAAGCAGCGAACGGGTTGCCGTTCCGGTAAACTGCTTCCGAATCAGGACCGATATGGGTAGGTATAATAACCCCGACAGCATGAAGACGTAATAAGCGGGAACGATAATCGACTGGTTGGCCGAAAACAGCGGCAGAGCCGCAGCAGCGGGTTCACGCAGAATGTCCGGAAAACGGAAAGACGACGACAGCACACCAACGGGGGTTAACACGGTGATAATCTCGACGATGAGCAGGCCAAACAGCCATTCCTTTGTATGGCTACGGTCGTAACGAACGATCTGTTCCGAACTATTGAGTACAGCTTGCATGATTCCTTTACGGTATAAGCGAGGGAAGACTTAAAAGCCAAGGCCTACATTCAGGCTAACATGGCTGTTGCGGAAAGACTGGTTCTCGCCAAGGCCCGTTACGTCGCCCCGCCGATTGGAAGTTTCAAAGTCGAAGTCGATATTGAGCGCCGACCGTTTGTTGAATACGGGGATAGAGTAGCCCATACCAACCAGCAGGGTTGTTCCGACGGCAAACTGATGCTCGTACGTACGCGTGTCGTTGTATTTGGTTTTCTCGGTCATCTGCCCGATTCCGAAGCTGCTCTTCAGGTTGAACCCTTTATTGAATGTTTTACTCAGCAGGTAGTATTTTGCCCCCAGACCAACGTGGTAGTAGTTGAACAGGTACGTTTCTTTGTTGCCGCCGTTATTGGGGGTTGCAAAGAACCCTTTGACCCCCGTACCAACGCCCAGCCCCTTCCAGCGGGCCGGCGCTACGTAGAACCAGGTTGTCAGGGTGTTTCCCTGGTTGCGGCCAAACCCACGGCCGTCGTTGATGGTTTCTTTCTCGGCCAGTCGGCCCGAGAAAAACGTATTCCCATAGCCAATGCTGATGTTGCCGTAGATGGGCAGTTTGGCCGGAGCCGGCTCAGCGTTCTGTGCCCGAACGGTTGTGGATACCAGTAAGGCAGTACTCCAGAAAGCCAGTGTGAAGTGCGACGTTTTCATGTGCTTTGTCTGTTTGTTTGATTGTCTTGAACTACATGACAAAGGTGCACCGTCGCAAGGGGCAAAAACCTTGACTTTAGTTAGATACGTCCGGTACGTACTTAACCTGGGTTAAGAAAAGCAGGATCAGCGGTTCTCAGCCAGCCGTTTGCGGATGCGGGAAAGGCTCTCGGGCTTAATACCGAGGTACGACGCAATGTGGTGCAGGGGGATTCGCTCCATCACCTTCGGCCGCTCTTTGATCAGTTTGAGGTAGCGTTCTTCGGGCGTGTCGAACAGCAGGGAGGCCGTTCGGCGCTGCGAACCGATCACGACGTTCTCGGCCAGTACCCGCCCGAAGCGCTCAAACTTAGGTAGTTCAGCATAGAGGTTTTGCAGATCGGTGTGCTGCATTACCAGCAGTTCGGCGTCTTCGAGGGCATCAAAATACTGGATGGAAGGCTGCCCGGTCAGAAAACTCTGGTAATCGCCGATCCAGGCGCCTTCGAAAAAAAACTGGCCGTTGAATTCATCGCCGTCTTTGAGGTAATAATAGCGCAGACACCCCTGATTGATAAAGGCAATCTGGGTACATACCTCCCCAGCCCGCAAAAAGTACTCGTGCTTAGCCAGCTTACGGGGCGTCAGCAGGGTCACGAAGTAAACAAACTCCTCACGGGTAAGGGGCAGCAGGCGCTCCAGACTGGTTTTCAAGCGGTCGAACATAACCTCAGATACACGGATTTACGCAAATTTTCTGCTACTAATTACGTCTTTTTTCGGCGCAAATCCGTGTATCTGCGGCAACGATCACTTCCGGTGAATCGTCGTGGCGGCAGCCTGAGCGCTCGCCAGAATAGTCAGGTCGGCGATGGTGACGTGGGCCGGGACCGTAACGGCATAGACGATCGTATCGGCAATGTCCTCGGCCGTCAGGGGCGTAAACCCTTCGTACACCTTCGCGGCCCGGTCGGCATCCCCTTTGAAACGTACCATCGAGAACTCCGTTTCGACGGCTCCCGGCGCGATGTTGGTTACCTTGATCCCGTGCTGAGTCAGATCCAGCCGCATCCCTTCGCTCAGGGCTTCGACGGCGGCTTTACTGGCGCAGTACACGGCTCCGTTGGCGTAGGTCTGCTTCCCGGCAATCGAACTCAGGTTCACGATGTGGCCGCGTTTCCGCTCAACCATACCCGGGATGACGGCTTTCGATACGTAGAGCAACCCCTGTACGTTCCCATCGATCATCAGATCCCAATCCGCCGGGTCGCCGTCCTGAATGGGAGACATTCCGTGGGCATTACCGGCGTTGTTGACCAGAATGTCGATTGCTTTCCACTCGTCGGGCAGGCTACCGATAGCCGACTCAACGGCGTTCCGGTCGCGGACATCAAAGTTGAGCGTAGTGAAGGAAGGAGCCTCGCCATCGGCCGTGTCCTGGCTGGTCCGCTGCCGAAGGTTCTCGGCCAGTTCATCAAGTCGTTCCTGCCGACGACCGCATAAAATCAGGCTGTACCCCAGGTCAGCAAACGCTTCGGCGGTGGCAAGACCAATGCCCGACGATGCCCCGGTAATCAACGCTATTCGTGTCATAATGAGAGTTGTAAATCCGCAGAAAAATAAAAAGTTACTACTGCAAAAAGGCGCATTTCCGGCGTAAAACTACATATTATCAGGATTTTATCCAGCCGTTGCATCCATCGAAAAAAGCCCTGGCCCGTTTCCTCATAATTTGAACATAAACGGTTCTTCATGTTGACTTTCGACAACCTTTCTTACTATATCAGGTTAGAAGACTACTTCGGTTCTGCGCATTTATCATCAAAGCATTACTCAATGGAATGGAAACTTGCATTAATCAGTGAACATGCATCTCCGCTGGCACTGATCGGCGGTGTTGATGCCGGCGGACAAAATATCGCCGTGGCCGAACTGGCGCAACACCTGGCAAAACTGGGCTATCAGATTGATATTTTTACCCGGTGGGACAACGACGCCCTCCCCGAAACGGTCGACTGGAAACCCGGGGTTCGGGTTATTCATATCAAAGCCGGCCCGGTCGACTTTGTTCCAAAAGAAGAGTTGCTGTGCTACATGGACGAGTTTACCGAAAACACCGTCCGCTTCATTAAACACGAACGCGATCCCTACCGACTGGTACACGCCCATTTCTTCATGTCGGGGCTGGTGGCGGCCAACATCAAGCGTGCATTGCAGATTCCCTTCGCCGTTACGTTCCATGCCCTCGGTGAAGTTCGCAAGCAGATGCAGGGCGACTGCGACCGGTTTCCGGCCGAACGGTTTACGGTTGAGCAACGGGTCATCCGCGAGGCCGACGCCCTGATTGCGCTCTGCCCGCAGGATCGCGACGATCTGATTAATCTGTACATCGCTGACCCGGTAAAAATCTTCACCATTCCAAACGGATACAACCCCAACGAATTTTACCCGATCGAAAAACCCCTGGCCCGGATGGTGCTGGGGCTGGACCCCAACGAGCCGATCATCCTGCAACTGGGCCGGATGGTGCCGCGCAAAGGCGTCGATAATGTCGTACGTGCGCTGGGCTGGCTGCGCCGGTCCTACAGCATGACGCCCCGGCTGCTGATTGTGGGGGGCGAGTCTGATTTGCCCGATCCCCAGCAGACACCCGAGATTGGCCGCCTGCAACAGATTGCCGACGAAGAAGGCGTAACCGATCAGGTGACGTTTACGGGTAGGCGGCAGCGCGAAACCCTGCGGTACTACTACAGTGCCGCCGACGTTTTCGTGACTACGCCCCTCTACGAACCGTTTGGCATTACCCCCCTCGAAGCTATGGCCTGCGGGACGCCCGTTGTAGGTTCGGCGGTGGGCGGCATCAAACATACCGTGCTCGACGGCGAAACCGGGTTTCTGGTTCCTCCCAACGACCCACCGGCCCTGGCGGCCAAGCTGGCGGCTTTGCTGTATAGCCAGAAACTCCGCGACTTGCTGAGCGATGAGGCAATCCGGCACGTTCAGGAAGCGTACACCTGGCTTCAGGTGGCTCAGCAAACCGCCAATCTGTATGAACTGATTCTGGCGGGGCAGTTGACCCCGGCCCGACTGAAACGCCGGGTTATCGATCCGCCAGCGATTGAACCAGACCCATCCCGGGTGTTAACGTCTGAAAACTAAGTCCGGATGGTAATGCAGCGCACAGTTTTTCTCGACAAAGACGGGACGATCATCCCCGATATCCCCTACAACGTTGATCCGGCCTTGATTACGCTTTATCCGGAAGCCGGACCTGCCCTGCAGAAACTCCAGCGGGCAGGGTATCAGTTTGTAGTGGTGTCGAACCAGGCCGGGGTTGCCCGGGGCTATTTTACGGAAGACGCCCTGCCCGCCGTATTCGCGACGCTGAATGAGCTACTGGCTCCGTTCGGGGTACGGCTGGCGGCCTGGTACTATTGCCCCAACCATCCGGATGGGACCGTAGCGCCGTATGCCATTCGCTGCGGACTTCGCAAACCCGAGCCGGGTATGCTGCTTCAGGCCGCACAGGAACACGGCATCAATCTGGCCCATTCGTGGATGATCGGCGACATCCTGAACGATGTTGAAGCCGGCAACCGCGCCGGATGCCGGTCAATTCTGGTCGACCGGGGCAACGAAACCGAGTGGAAGTCCGGGCCTTTCCGCGAACCGGTGGCTACGGTGCGTGACCTTGCCGAAGCCGCCGATCTGATCCTTTCGGCAGGTCCGGCTGCCCGCGCAATCGAAAAGCCGGCCGCAGGCTATAGCTATTAATCTCTGCCCCCGTTTCTTTCGTTAACCAGTACCGCGACTAAACGCAGGTATATTCGAAACTGACGCAACGCTATGAACGAAACTTACTGGGATAACCTACTTAGCGGCAAGCCGTTACGCATCCTCTGCGTACGACCTGACAACTTTGGCGACGTGCTGATGACAACCCCCGCCTTCCGGGCGTTGAAAGATACCTGCCCCAACTGCCACCTGACCCTGCTGACGTCGCCGGTGGGAGCGGCCGTGGCTGGGATGATTCCTGAGATTGACGACGTACTTGCGTTTGATGTTCCCTGGGTTCGTCAGGGCGAGACAGCGCACGACCCGGCCAGCGTAGTCGAGATGGCCGAAACGATTCGGCGGGGGCGGTTCGATGCGGCCATCCTGTTTACGGTGCAGAGTCAGAATCCGCTCCCGGCCGCTATGCTGTGCTACCTGGCCGGTATTCCGCGTGTGCTGGGCTACTGCCGCGAGAACCCGTATCGGCTCATAACCGACTGGATTCCGGACCCCGAAGTGCTGGTTGCGACCCGGCACGAGGTAGACCGGCAACTGGATCTGGTGGGGGCCATTGGCTGCTACACCGACGACACCCGCCTGTCGCTGCAAATCCCGGAAGGAGCGCAGGAAAAGGCCATCAATCTCCTGAAAGAAACGGGCGTGAGTCCAAACCGGCCGTGGCTCATTCTGCACCCGGGGGTTAGTGAAGAAAAACGGCGTTATCCGGCCGAGTGTTACGTGAAAGCAGCGAATCGCCTGGCCGATATCTACGATTATCAGATCATCCTGACCGGTAGCGCATCGGAATGGGCCTACGTTGACGGCATTTGCCAGCAGATCGGCCCCGATGCGTTCAACCTGGCCGGCACGATGGACCTGAGTACGCTGGCTGCCCTGATTGCCGAAGCGCCGGTCCTGATCGCCAACAACACGGGGCCCGTTCATCTGGCGGCTGCCGTCGGTACGCCCGTGGTGGTGCTTTACGCCAAAACCAACCCGCAGCACACGCCCTGGCAGGTAGCCGGCCGGGTCCTGTATTTCGACGTACCCGAAGCCCTTCGCTCCAAAAATGTGCTGCTGCAGCAATTCCCGGAGCCGGCCGAACCCGTTGCTTCACCCGAGGCCATCGTTCGGGCGGTGCGGGAGCTGGCTCCGCAGCCCGTCAACGTATTAACTAAATTAGTTTCCTACGCAAACCGACTACTCAACGCATGATCACGCTTGGTATCAATGCGGCTTTCCACGACCCGGCCGCAGCCCTTGTTAAAGACGGTGTGGTGCTGGCAGCCGCCGAAGAAGAACGCTTCACGCACATCAAACACGGCAAACGACCCGTTCCGTTTTCGACCTGGGAGTTACCCTACAACGCCATTGACTTCTGCCTGAAAACCGCCGGTATTACCCTCCACGAGGTTGACCACATCGCCTACTCTTTCGACCCGCATCCGCTGCTGGGCGACCATCAGGACAAACTGACCGTAGAGATTCCCCTGCGGCCGGAAGGCACCCGTACGTCGCTCAACCCCAACGGCGGACTGGCCTGGGAAAACCCCTACGCCGGGATGTTCCTGTCGGCGATCCTGAACGCACCGGGGCACCTGGTCGACGGGGTGCCGCTGCACCTCTCGAAACGCTTCAAAGGCGCTACGCTCGACACCCTCGGGCAGTGGCACTTTGTCAACCATCACCTGGCCCACGCAGCCAGCGCCTTTCTGCCGAGCCCGTATACGAAAGCGGCCGTGCTGGTGCTCGACGGACGCGGGGAGCAGGTATCGACCAGCTACTGGATGGGTAACGGCAACCAGCTGGAACTCCTGGGCGAAGTAGCCCTGCCCCATTCGCTGGGCCTCCTGTACGAGCAGATGACGAGCTACCTCGGCTTCCTTCACTCGTCGGACGAATACAAGGTCATGGCCCTGGCCTCCTTCGGAAAACCAACCTACGTCGATTATTTCCGTAGTCTCATTCGAATAAGTGAGGATGGGCAGTACACCATTGCGCCGTTGAAGCTGGAAGAGACGTTCGGCCCCGCCCGCGACAAGGGTGGTCCGCTGGAAGCCATCCACTTCGACATTGCGCACTCGGTGCAGACCGTACTGGAAGAAACGGTGTTGCAGCTCATTACGTGGCTGCACGAAAAAACCGGTGCGGAGAACCTATGTATGGCGGGTGGCGTCGCACTCAACTGCGTCATGAACGCCCGGCTTCGCGACCGGGGACCGTTCAGAAACATCTGGGTGCAGCCGGCCGCGGGTGATGCCGGTACGGCCCTCGGTGCGGCCATGTGGGTTGACGCGCAGCAACGTAATGTGAATGAACGAAGCTACGAGATGGAGCACGCCTATCTTGGCCCCAAATTTGCCGATGACGAAATAGAGCGGTTTTTGCAGTGGTCGAAGCTACCGTATAAAAAGCTGGATAACGTAGCGGAAGAAGTCGCTGAGTATCTTGCCGACGGGCATATCATCGGCTGGTTCCAGCAGGGTATGGAGTTTGGTCCGCGGGCGCTGGGCGCTCGTTCGATTCTGGCGCCCCCGTTCCCGGCCGAGATGCAGGCGAAACTGAACGATCTGAAAGACCGCGAGGATTTCAGGCCGGTGGCGCCGGTGGTGATGGAGGAATACGCCGATACGTATTTCGTCAACGCCCGCAAGTCGCCGTTCATGCTGTTTGTAAACGACGTTCGGGCGGAGCGAAAGCACGAGATTCCGGCCGTAACCCACACCGACGGAACGGCCCGAATCCAGACCGTCAACGCGGGGCAAAACCCATCGTACTACGGGCTGCTGAAGGCGTTTCGGGAGAAAACGGGCGTACCGGTGCTGATCAATACCTCGTTTAACACGCAGGGCGAACCGGTAGTCTGCACCCCGCGCGATGCCGTGGAGTCGTTCTGGACCTCGCCCCTCGATGCGCTGGTGATAGGCTCGTTCATGCTGGAGAAAACCGGCAGCAGCTGGTCGCGCCAGAGCGAGGCCGTCTCGAAGGAGTTCCAGCCGCTCTTTAGTTAAAGAAAGGTACCGTTCCAGATTTCGGGTTCCAGCAGATATCCTGTCAGGCGGCCCTGAAACCTGGAACATAACGCTAAATACAGTTAACTACACAATACCATGACACCGGAGTTTTCGGTCGTGATTCCAACGCATCAGCGACCGGCCCTTTTACTGAAATGTCTGGAAGCCCTGAGTCGGCAGACCCTGCCCCGCGACCAGTTCGAGATCATTGTAGTTGACGACGGCAACGCGCACGAAACGGCCGAGGCCGTCTGGCAGTTCACGAAACGGGTGGCCCGGCAGGGTGGCCCGCTGGAGATTCGCTACCTGGGCCAGCCCGAACGGCGGGGTCCGGCTGCCGCCCGCAACCGGGGCTGGCGGGCAGCCCGGGGCCGGGTTGTGGCCTTTACCGACGACGATTGCGTACCGCAGCCCGATTGGTTGTCGGCCGCGCTGGTCTGCTTCCGGAGGGGAGCACAGGTCGTTACCGGCTCGGTACGTATGCCGCTGCCCAACCAGGCCACGCACCACGACCGTACCACGGCCCTGCTCGAAACGGCGGAGTTTGTGACGGCCAACTGTTTCTGTTCCCGGATCGCGTTACAGCGCGTCGGTGGATTTGAAGAAGCGTTCGACATCGCCTGGCGCGAAGACAGCGACCTGCAGTTTAAGTTTCTGGAGTTGGGCATCCCCGTTACGAAGTGCCCCGAAGCGGTGATTGTGCATCCGCTACGCGAAGCGCCCTGGTACGCTCCCCTGCGCGACGAGCGGAAGAACCGGTATGATGCCTTGCTGTATAAACGGCACCCGGACCTGTTCCGCGAACGGATTCCGGCGTACCGGGGGCTGGTGTTTCAGTATTACCTGACCGTTGCGGGCAGTGTGCTTGGGCTATTGGCCATGCCGTTCAGCGGCTTCGTGGCCACGGCCGGTCTGTCGGTCTGGCTGCTGTCTACGGCTGATCTGACCATCCGCCGATTACCCGAGGGTCAATGGCGGTGGCTCGACATCAAACACGCCATCCTGACGGCCGTACCAACGCCGTTCCTGTCGGTATACTGGCGGTTGTACGGTGCCTTCAAGTATCGAGTATTGTATTGGTAGGTTTCGCTTTTGACATCCGGAAGCACGAACGATCAGCGCTTCGTGCTTCCGGCCAACGCGTAGTATCGACCAATCCGACACCCTGCCATGCAACCCCACAATTCCCTCCCCGCTTCTCCCCAGCGTATTGCCGTTTTACGCGCCATAAAGCTTGGCGATCTGCTTTGTGCCGTACCGGCATTTCGGGCGCTTCGCCAGGCGTACCCCGATGCACACATTGCCCTTATCGCCCTGCCCTGGGCCCGTGAGTTCGTTGAGCGTTACCACCACCTTTTCGACGAATTCATTACGTTTCCCGGCTGGCCGGGTTTGCCCGAGCAACCGCTTGACGTAGCAAAATCCGTTGCGTTCCTGCAGGAAATGCAGACCCGGCAGTGGGACCTGGTGTTTCAGATGCAGGGCAACGGCACGCTGGTAAATGCAATGCTAACGCTGTTTGGGGCCAAAGCGGTGGTGGGGTATCACCCGACCAACCACCCCGAACGGTTTCTGCCCTATCCGGAGTTGTTCATGCCCTACCCCGACAAAGAACATGAGGTCAAACGCCATGTGCGGCTGATGGAATACGTCGGCATTCCGGCGCAGGGCTACCAACTGGAGTTCCCGATCACCCCGCAGGACCGCGCCAAAGCCGGGGCCATCCTGACGGCAGTGGGCGTAGTACTGAATCTGGAAACCCGGAAACCGACTACCTCCTACGTCTGCATTCACGCGGGGGGTGTTTCGGGCCGACGGTGGCCGGAGCATCGCTTCGCCGACGTAGCCGACGCCCTGGCCGGGCAAGGGTACACTATTGTCCTGACTGGTACAACCGCCGAAGAGCCCATTATCCAGCGGGTGCAGGGCCTGATGCGTCACCCGTCGGTCAGCATTGCCGGCCAGACCGATCTTGGTTCGCTGGCCGCCATTCTGGACGGGGCCGCCGTGCTGATCAGCAACGACACGGGCGTATCGCACCTGGCCGCAGCCTGCCACGCCCCGAGCGTCGTTATCTTCACCTCCGCCGACCCCGCCGAATGGGCACCGCTGGATCGCGAACGCCACCGCGTCGTGCTGGAAAAAGACGCGACCACCGAACGCATGCTGGCCGAGGTGGAGGATCTGCTACAGACGGTGTCGTGATTGTATGTGTCTCAGAGACGCCTTGCCGCTTAATCAATCTATTAAATAAATCTTTGCAAACAGGTTACAAAATTACTTGATTTGTTGGTGAAGGATTCTTGAATTGTAGCGTGTTTGAGTGATACGGAACTATAAATCGTTACTTATTGACCAGAAACAGTTCCGTATTTTTGCGTACATGTATATGTTGGGTGGTCCGAACAGCCAGAAAAGAAGGGGTGGCCTTCCGTGCGACATGAGAAACGCAGTGACAGATTAAATTTAGGCTCGTTAGGTCGCTCCTGACGACGTGAGAATCGTCCTGCCAAGTAGTGTTTAACTAGATGGTCGGTGTCGTGCGACAGGGTAAATGCCTCACTGATTTGGCTTTAGTGAATCAGGTGGGTTGCGTCCGACGAAGTAAGCGTCTCTGTTCTTACGGATCGACAAAAACGGGTTTAGTATGTGGTGAAAGGCTTCGGATTGGTCTTGAATTTGATTGGTATTTTTGCACTTCGCGCTGTCACTTTCATAATGACAGTGTGCTTGCCGATGACGAAACTTGGCAGCCCAATTCTAAATTCCATTACCTAGGCTAGGGTAATACAGTGAATCAAAATACTGCGAATACTTAATTAAATATTTAGTAAATAGTTAAAAAGTGGCGGAGCAAGCGAACAAATTAGAGTTGCATTATTACTTCCGTGATAATTCACACTCAATGAATGCCTTTATTAGGAACCAATGTGAAAAAGAATTATTATCTATATCAAAAGAAATTATATTAATTTTTGACATAGATGTAGAAATAGAAAGTGAAGCTTTCGACGAAGGAGGTTTAAAAGAAGTCTGGAAATTTATCGGGAAAAATTCAAATCAGATTACAACTTTAATAACTTTGATAAGTATCTTTATTGCAAGGATACCGGTCGAAAATAAGGAACTAACACGTCTTCAGATCGAAAATTTGTCACTTGATAACGAATTGAAACGTGAAGAACTTAGAAAGATAAGAGATACCATACGTAATGATAAATTAGTTTCAGAGGACACACTACAAAATGCACTTGATATCCTTGACGAAGATTATAAAGTAAACTGGCGCCGATCTAATTTTTACAAGCGTTTGGTTACGTACCCCAAAATAGATAAGTTATCAGTTCAAAGATTAAACTTCAATAACAAACCTATTGAAGAAGCCAAAACAATAAAGAAGTCTGCATTCGCTTATTTTATATTGCATAGTGATAATGTTGCTTCTTTAATAGATGACAATGCTATTATTGAAATTATATCTCCCGTTTTAAAGAAAGGAAATTTCAATTGGAAGGGATTATATAACGGCAAAGTAATAAGTTTTGAAATGTCTGATAAACAGTTCAAAAACGACGTACTTGATAAAAAAATTGAATTTATGAATGGAACAGCGATAAGATGCGTACTACAGCAAAACAGGCAAATTGATGAATCTGGAATCATTAAAGTTACCCAAAATAGAGTTTTAACTGTGCAGGAAATTATAAGAGGTGTGGATTTAGCAGCAACAAATCAAAGCTCTCAACTCAGGAGAGAGAAGATTGCAGCTAGCGGGCAGTTCGAGATTAATTTTGGTGAACATAAGAGAGTGTTGGGAAATAAAGAATATTGAGGATCGGGTCACCTTTGTAGCGACCAAACTCCAAAGCTGTGACTAAACAGTTTTCTAAACTGACCGACCCTCAATGGGATGCAATTTCTCCTTTTT
>NZ_QXED01000014.1 GCF_003583365.1 Fibrisoma montanum | reverse complement strand
CCATTACAACTATGCAAGGCGTCACCGATCCCTAGACTTTATTACCCCGCAAGAAAAGTGGGAGAAAGCAGTGGTGTGTGACTCAACCGTTTTAGAAAATCTGTCCAACTAATAGGGGGCTAAGACACTCAGCTAATTCTTCGCCAAGTCGGATTAAGTCCGCTTTGATGTATGGATATTTCTTAGCCAGGCTTCAACTGCTTGTCGAAAACGGCCAGTGTCAGTACTTTATAACTCATTAAGCAGGGCGGATAGCGGACGGGCTTGTTGGATACCCTGCTCAACAGCTTTAAGTTCCAGAATAGCTTCTTTCAATTCGGCAATGAGTTGCTCTTTGGTCGGTTCTCCACTTTCGTATCGCTCCAGGTCAGCGTACTGCTTCCTAAGCTTTTTCCAGTCGCTCATTGAATAAAAACGCCTGTTGGATTACTTGCAGATTCATACTCTTGCGTCTTTCTTCAAAAATAGATGCAAACGATTTTGACGATAAATGTCACAAAGACGGGTAAGCTTATTAAATAGCCAAATAAATTGTGTTGAGGGTTGCTTGTTAAAACAGATGTTTGGATTGAGAGTCATGCGGTCGAATAAGTTTTGCATAATCGTTCTGAAGCTATGCAGTGCCATCGTTGTGCTCCCTAAGAGAGTAAAATATCACTATCACTACAAACGGTGATGCGGACAAGTCATCAAATTGCTAGCTTCTGCCGGAGCAAGCGAACTATAAAATAGCTTGGTGGCGCTATTTCCTTAACTGTCTTTAAGGAACCAGAAGTTTTCTACTATCTTCCAACTGCCTCTTTCAGCCCCCCGGACGACTGGTATATAGTCATCGTCTGTGTACACTAATCTAAACTTAACTTCTTTACTGAATTTCTGGAAGCTTTTGCTATACTCAATGACTACTACTAATTCTGTTATTGCAGGTGCTTCGTCAATTATCTCCTTGAATGCAAGGGCTTCGGGTTCACTATCACCAAATATTTGACGCATTTTACCTGATGCTTTTTTTAAATGAAAGCTAGCTTTATTGTAATGCAATAATTGTCGAGCAATTTCATGATATTTTTTAAAACGCCAATTATCAATCAATTGGCATATTTCTTTTTCCGGAGATTTGTCAGCATAATCTATTACATTTCCACTTCTTGGTATATCTACACCAATAGTCACTATCCTTCGCTTCCATTGGTTAATGATTACTTGTTCTTTTTTACCCTCCGCTATTTGTTCTAATGATTGCTTAATCTCCCTTAGATTTTGGCGTAAACTTTTAGGTATTTCCTCGACAGGAGGGACTTTCTTACCATCTCTTACTGATTGAGCCCAATCACGAACAGCAAACAAAGTCGCCCAAGTTTTAGCAGCTACAATCTTGTTATCATAAGCTAAATCTCTTCCATGTAGAATACCGTTGCGATAAGGAATGTCTATTGGGTCAGTGTTGGTTTTTTTGCGCGTTTGTCCAAGAAGTTTAGCTAGTTCGCTAAGCCCAGAACTATGTGCCGCAATCGAGTCCCAAGCGATCAGATTAGTACCATCAGCGAAGAAACCTTTACCTTCTATGTCATTAACTGCAACGTCGATAACAGACAGAATGATAGGAATACAGGTATAATATCTACTTTCTTTGTAATCTTCGAATGCTTTTTGAACTAACTCAAACCTAGAACGAAAAGCCGGGACACCCCAAAGCATATTGATTTTCCCTTCAATACATTTTGGGGCGTTATATTCTATGAGTAGTTCTTCCGCTTCTGCAACTTTACCTTGCTCGGCCAGCCGCACGGTAGTCTTCATGGTCTCTAAATTCATCGTTTCATACGCAACCCATCCTCGTGAAAGAAAATACTTATTGAACTTATCAGGAGTATAAATTATATCTTCATATTGCTGCCTTAATTCTGGTAATTTTTTAAATAACTCATCCATCTGTTTGCTCTTCAGCCCAAATATGGATGTAATCTTATACAGTTTATGGAAGAGCTCTAACCCTTCCAGGTCTTTGCCAAATTTTTGAAATGACGGATTATCTTTTATACTACTATTCATTTTATAAGCACATATCTTATAAGCCAAATATATCAAAAAACGCCCAACTACTAATTAAAGCAGCCGGGCGTTTTTGTCTTCAAAGAAACTATTACTCCAAAGCAGGCACCACCTTATCCAGGTTATAGAAGATGATATCTTCTTTGCCATTTTCGTCTTCGTTCATCATCATGCCGACGATGGCGTTTTTCTGAATCCGGCCCGCCAGGATCTCTTTCGAGAGGGCGTTGAGGATGCGACGCTGCATGACGCGCTTCAGCGGACGCGCACCAAACGTCGGATCGAAGCCTTCGCGGGCGATGAAGTCGAGCACTTCGTTGTCGGCTTCGAGCGTAATGCCCTGCTCAGCCAGCCGCGCCTGAATCTGCCGGAACTGGATGTCCATAATCTTGCGGACTTCACGCTTGGTCAGCGGCTGGAACATCACCAGTTCGTCAATCCGGTTCAGGAACTCAGGTCGTACGGTCTGCTTCAGCAACTCGAACACTTCCTCTTTCGTGTCCTCAATCACCTGGTCGCGGTTGGCATTGGTTATCTCGGCGAACCGCTCCCGAATGACGTGCGAACCGATGTTCGAGGTCATGATGATAATTGTGTTCTTAAAGTTGGCCACCCGCCCTTTGTTGTCGGTCAGGCGACCGTCGTCCAGTACCTGCAACAGGATGTTGAACACGTCCGGGTGCGCCTTCTCAATCTCGTCGAGCAGGATAACGCTGTACGGTTTCCGGCGAACGGCTTCAGTCAACTGACCACCTTCGTCGTAACCGACGTAGCCCGGAGGGGCGCCAATCAACCGGCTGGCTGCATGACGCTCCTGATACTCACTCATGTCGATGCGGACCAGCGCGTTCTCGTCGTTGAACAGAAACTCGGCCAGCGCCTTCGCCAACTCGGTCTTACCAACGCCCGTGGTACCCAGAAACAGAAATGAACCGATGGGCCGTTTAGGATCCTGCATACCCGCGCGGCTCCGCCGAACGGCGTCCGATACCACTTCAATGGCTTCTTCCTGACCGGCAACGCGTTTGCCCAGCTCAGCTTCAAGGAACAGCAGTTTGTCGCGCTCTGACTGCATCATCCGGCTTACCGGAATGCCCGTCCATTTCGCTACGACTTCGGCAATGTCTTCCGATGTCACTTCTTCCTGCAGCATCCGGTCACCACCCCCTTCGGGCTGATCGCTATTGCTGAGTTGCTTTAGCCGGTTCTCAATTTCCGGAATGCGGCCGTAGCGGATCTCGGCTACTTTACCGTACTCACCGGCGCGTTCGGCCTGTTCGGCTTCAATACGTAGCTGGTCGAGTTGTTCTTTCAGCGTCCGGCTCTCGTTCACCGATTGCTTTTCGGTTTCCCAACGAGCCTGTAATTCGGTACGCTGTTCATTGAGATTGGCAATCTGCTGGCTTAGCGCACTCTCCTTCTCGCGGTCGTCTTCGCGACGGATGGCCTCGCGCTCAATTTCCAGCTGCATGATGCGCCGGTTCAGCTCGTCCAGTTCTTCGGGAACGGAGTCGATTTCCAGACGCAGCTTGGCCGCTGCTTCGTCCATCAAATCAATGGCCTTGTCGGGCAGGAAGCGGTCGGAAATGTAGCGGTTCGAGAGTTCAACGGCGGCAATCACGGCGTCGTCTTTGATGCGTACGCCGTGGTGCAGTTCGTAGCGCTCCTTGATACCGCGCAGGATGGAGATGGCGTCTGCTACGTCGGGTTCGTCGACCATAACGGCCTGGAACCGGCGTTCGAGCGCCTTATCCTTCTCAATGTATTTCTGGTACTCTTTCAGCGTAGTGGCACCAATGGCGTGCAGTTCACCCCGCGCCAGCGCTGGTTTCAGCAGGTTGGCTGCGTCCATCGCGCCTTCGCCACCACCACCCGCACCGATGAGCGTGTGAATCTCGTCAATGAAGAGCACGATTTCGCCTTCCGAGTCGGTCACTTCCTTGATGACCGCTTTCAGGCGCTCTTCAAACTCACCCTTGTATTTGGCACCCGCCACAAGCAAACCCATGTCGAGCGACATAATAATCTTCGACTTGAGGTTCTCGGGAACGTCGCCCTGCACAATGCGCTGGGCCAGCCCTTCGACAATAGCCGTTTTACCGACGCCCGGTTCTCCCAGCAGCATCGGGTTGTTCTTGGTCCGGCGGCTCAGAATCTGGAGTACTCGCCGAATTTCTTCATCGCGACCAATGACCGGGTCAATCTTACCCTCACTGGCCCGTTTGTTCAGGTTGATCCCGTACCGCTCCAGCGACTGGTACGTTGCTTCTGCGTTTTGGTCTTTCACAGGGTTGTTTTTGCCACGCAGTTCGCGAATGGCGTCTTTTAAGGTCTTTTCGGAGAATCCGATATCTTTCAGTAACGTGGCTACGGCGTCTTTTCCACCAACGAGGCCGAGCAGCATCATTTCGACGCTGACGTACTCGTCGCCAAAGTCTTTCATCTGCGTCTGTGCGCGTTGCAGAGCCGCATTTAAATCACTGCCCAGGTAAATGCCCTGCTGAGCGCCCCCTGAAACGGATACTTTTGGATACCCGTTCACGATGGCGTCAAGGGCCATCGTCAGGCGTTTACTATCAGTGCCGATTGTCCTGGCCAGAAACCCGACGGTGTTTGGATCCTCTTCCAGAATGGCTTTCAGCACGTGGCCGGTTTCGACGGTCTGCTGCTGATTGCCCTGCGCCATCTGGGCCGCGTGTTGTACGACCTCCTGCGCCTTAATTGTATAATTATTGAAGTTCATGGCTTAGGCTCTATTCAGTTGCTTACACCTATTCAGTAACAAATCACGGGCCGGTGCTGTTTTTCGGCCATTTTGACCGGATTTACGTACAAACCACGGCTTTTTGCGTCAAAATGACCTTGTGATTGTCCGTAGCCGCTTTGTATTGAGCATTGTGTCACTTTTTACAGTTGGTTGCCGAAAAGGACAAAGAGCCTCCGATCAAACTATGCTTGAACAGGAGAGGTAAGTCGTTCTTGACCCTGATTTTTAAGCCGGACAAGCCTTACCTGATGCCTTTGGTAAACCGGTTCCTACCGATGCAAAACCGGTTCTGGCTACCCCTCACGCGAGCCTGTAATTTTGCCCTCAAACCAATTCATATCCAAACCAATTATGAGAAAACTTGTAATTACCCTGCTGATTGTACCCGCCTTTTGGCGGTTTGCCGCTGCACAAACCGCCCCTACTGCCGACGACATTCTGAACAAGTACTTCACAGCGATTGGCGGCCGAAAAGCCCTGGCAAACGTGAAAGAAATCTCAATGGGTGTCTCGATCCAGCTGAACGGCAACGCCATGCAGCTGCTTATTAGACAGGAGGAACCCGGCAAGTTTCTGACAACGGTAAATGCGAACGGCAATGTCTTCTACAAAACAATTAGTGACGGCTCTACCGTGGTTATGACGGATGCCCAGGGCACTCACCCTATTGAAGGCTCGAAGGCTCAGGGTATGCTGATTCAGAACCGGATTTGTCCGGAACTGCACTTTGCAGAACACGGCATCAAGACGACAGTCATTGGCCCGGAACAAATCAACGGCAGGAGTACCTACAAATTAGCCCACACGACAGCCGACGGCTCCTATACCTGTAGCAATAATTTCGATGCCGAAACTGGCCTTAAGGTGCAGCAAACACGACTGAACCCAAATGGGACAACCGAGACTCTTCAGTTCAATGACTACAAGGAAATCAAGGGGGTAAACTATACGTTCACCATCACTTCGCGGGTATCCCAGAACCAGGTGGTGATAAAAGTTGACAACCTGAACGTAAACAAGGGTGTCTCTGATTCAGAGTTTAGCGTACAGTGAATTTTGCCGACCAACATCGACCAGGCACTCTGCCATGCGTATCGGGTGCCTGGTCGATGTTCGCTCATGGATGCTCGCTGGCACTCGGACCGACCTATAGCCAGAAAATTCAGCTAACAGGACGCGTTAACTTGTTTCCTGAAGTTGCCGAACCTGCATCGGCTGCGCTTTCAGATACGTCAACGACCGCCAGGCCCACTCCAGCGGGCCGTACTGGAACCGCGACAACCACCACCGACTGAACAGCACCTGCGCCAGAAAGATGGGTATGGTTAACGTAATGGCTACGGCCGAGGGAATTTCGCCGATGAGCCCGAATCCGTACCCGTAGAAGATCAACGTACCAATGACGGATTGCAGGACGTAGTTGGTCAGGGCCATTTTGCCGATCAACGCCAACGGCGATACAACCCGTTGCCACGCTACTTTCTGAAACAGCAGCGTCAGGCCGGCGATGTAAAAAACAGTCAGGCTGCCTTCGCCGAGACCAAACAGGAAGTTAAAGAGATAGCCGACCAGCTTGGGGGGCTGGCTGTTATTGCCGTAGATTGAGATAGCGATTACAAACAGGACAATGATGCCCAAGACCCCAAAACCCGTGGATCGGGTCACGTTTCGGAAGAAGGTCCGGTTGTCGGACAAGTGCTGGAATAGCCGCCGACGTCCGGCGTAGAGACCTAGCAGAAAGAAGCCGAGGGTAATGTAAATTCGTCCGCTATCAAACTGAAAGTTCATCTTGGTTTCAAACTCCCTGAGATTTACGCCGACCACCTCGGGGTAACTCCCCTGCTTGATGACCCTGTAGTTGGCCTCTACCGTTTTGTCAAATTCTTTCTGGCGTTGGTCCGTCTGTGCTTTGGTAGCCGGGGCCGCTACGTTTTCGTTGTAGATGGTACGAATCTGAGCGGGCACGTTCAGAATGAGCAGTACCGCTACGGTCAGCACCCACCGTTGCGGTACGTTGCGAAACAGCAGCAGGGGAAAGCCCAGCATGGCGTAGATGCTCAGAATATCGCCCCGCCAGTGCAGATGATGCCCAAAACCAATGGCCCCCAGAACGACCAGCCGCCACGCAAACCGGCGCAGAAACGTACCGTCGGACTCGGACGAGCGGGTCATCATCAGGGCAAAGCTCAGCCCGAACAGAAACGAGAAAAAGGTGTAAAATTTACCGCTGAAGAAGATGCCCACGATCGTCTGCACGATGTTGTTCACGACACCCTGCGCGTTGATCTGGTACACCGAACCGGGCAGCGGACCGCCGTCGAACCAGACCGATACGTGAACGAGCAGGATGCCAAGCAGGGCAAAACCACGCAGCGCATCAACGACCTGTATGCGGGTTACCTTCCCGACGGTCGACGGCGAAAAACTCAACTGGGTTTCCATAAGGGATCAGGGTCAGGAATAATCTGGAACAGAGTACCGGTCAACGTACAGAGCTGCAATGAATTGATTCCGGACGGTAAAACCTACTACTCTTGTACGAACGGAGGGCATGGCCTGATGAGCGACTTATCCGTTTTTTTGTTGCTCGCCCCCAAATTCCCGTGACTTTTCACAAATCTTTGCTCAACACAGTATTCACGTAGACGTTTCGTTGGTATGCCCACACAGGTAACAGGCTTTGGCGGCAATTTCGATCGGGTAGCTCCTGTTTACGATGCGTTGAGCTTCATCGTATTCGGGCGGTCGCTCTTGCAGGCGCAAACGACTTTTCTGTCGGCAATTCCCGGCAATGCGTCTATTCTGATCGTCGGGGGCGGCACGGGAATGGTATTGGAGCAGGTTTTACTACAGTGCCACCCCCGCCGGGTGCTTTATCTTGAGGCCTCGGCCCGGATGCTGGCGCGGGCAAGCGGCCGGATGCTGCGCCGACCCCTTCTCGGCTCGGTTGAGTTTCGGCTGGGGGATGAAACCGCGCTGCAGCCCGACGAGCGGTTCGACGTTATCATGACTCCGTTTGTGCTGGATTTATTCACCGGGCAGACCCTTGCGAATACGATTCTGCCGCGCCTGCGTCGGACGCTCGCCCCGGGTGGGCTGTGGTTGGTGACGGATTTCGTCCGGATGGAAAAATGGCAGCACCAAACCCTGATCGGGCTGATGATCGCTTTTTTCAGGCTGACGGCCGGCATCGAAACCCAACAGCTCGCCGACTGGCCGAAGCTCCTCAGCGAACAAGGGGTTACCCTGACCCGGTCACAATCGGCGGTCGGGGGGATGGTGGTTTCGCAGGTCTGGCAGGCGGCTACAGTTTCCTGAACAGGGATACGATCGACGCTTCGTGGCTCACGTCGTACCACTCTACTCCGCCCAGATTCAGCCATTGGCCACTCCGTTTCGGCCGCTGGATCAGGGGTTCCTGCGCTTCGTAATCGGCTTTGTACACCGTTCCCATAATCCGCTGCAGCTCACTCCACGGCAGGGTTTTCGACGTCTTGCGCCGGTCCTGCGCCAGGTCAATCTTTACGTTACGCTCCACAAACGACGCCCGCATGAACAGCTCCAGATCACTCTCACGACTGACATCGAGAAACGTCAGCTCAAACGCCTGTTCGCGCCCGCCGGCTTCGTAGGCCGCCTGGATCAGTTCCTGCGCCAGATACGTCCAGTCGTCGCGTTGGCGGGGGGTGCCCGATTCGACGCCAGCGTCGGTTTCCAGCTTCATCTCGAAGAAATCTTCATCCTCGTTCAGCTGGTCTTCTACGAGCGGATCAAGCGCGGTGCGATCGGCCAGGTTCGCAACGGCCTGCTGCCAGGTAGCCCCCAGCCGTCCCGACCAGCTGAAGTCGTCGTTGGGCGTGTAGCCTTCGGCAATCAGTTCATCTTCGTCCACGCTCTCGCGGTCGAGGTACGTAATGGAAAACTCAACCTGCAAATAATCGTTGAAGGCGGTACGTGCCGACAGGGTGTAGAAATGGGCGTAGGGCGCGGGCAAGGACCGGGCGGTCTGGTAGCGGATGGTCAGGTTCTTAAACGGCATCGACTCGGAAACGGGCAATGGTTTGTTGCATGACAAAAAAACATCAGTAACTGTTCACAATTCGGTGTTTATCGACTTTTCCGGTGGGGGTTTCGGCAAACTGACCGACTGTGATGGCGTCTTTGGGAACATGATACGGCCCCAGCCGCTCACGAACGCGGGCCTGAGCAGCGGCCCACAGCTCGGCATCAAGGCGCTGCTGCTCAACAAAAACCACCACCCGCTGCCCCAGCCGCTCGTCGGGCAGACCGGCCACGAACAGCCTCGGCACCGGTCCCGACGCGGCCAGCACATCCTGAACGATTCGTTCGACCGCTTCCGGCTGTACTTTCACCCCGCCACTGTTGATGATGGAGTCGGCCCGGCCCAGCAGACGAAAGCGCGTAGCATCCAGCAACTCAACGACATCGTTGGTCTGTACCGGCTCACCGTTCGTTGCGGCCGACGTAATGTGCAGGCAACCCCGCTCGTCGGTACCAAGGCGAACGCCCTCCAGCGCCGTGAAAACCTCCGTTGCGCCCGGCCCATTCAGCCGGCGCAGGGCGATGTGCGATACCGTTTCGGTCATGCCATAGGTAGCGTAAACCGGGGCCGTAATCGCTTGGATGGCCCGTTCCAGCGCCGGACTCGTGGCAGCCCCGCCAACCAGAATGGCCTTCATGCCGTTCAGGACCGGCAGTTTATCCGTCGCGTGTTCCAGCATACTCTGTAGCTGCAGCGGCACCAGCGCCGTGAAGGCGAATCGGGTTTCGGCGGGAAAGTCCGCCAGTGGATTGCCCGAGGGTTCGATAATGCTCATCCGCAACCCAAGTTCCAATCCTCTGACCAGCATCATCACCCCGGCAATGTACCGCACGTTCAGACACACCAGGGCCGAATCGCCCGGCTGCAAACCCAGTGTCTGGCCGGTTAGCCGGGCACTGGCCCGCATCTGCGCCCGCGTCAGGGTAATGGGTTTGGGCTGACCGGTCGAGCCGGACGTGTGCAGAACAAACTCGGTCTGCCCGCTCTGCCACGCCCGGCAGAACGTCAGCGCGTCGGCCTCGTAGGACGTAGCGGGATGGGGCCAGTCGGAAACGGGCCGTTGACCGTCGATCTGTATCATCTATGCGCTGGTCACCCGAACGGTTCCGGCATTGGCATCGACCGTAACGCGGAAAACAACGAGCGGGGTTGTGGCAGGACCGTTGATAACCTTACCCGTCTGGTCAAAGCGCGAGGCATGCAGCGGGCAGTAGAATTGCCCCTCGGTGCTGCGGTACGTAAGCTGGGTGTTCTGGTGCGTACACTTCGCCGATACGGCCAGGAACTCCCCGGCTTTGGTTTGAGCAACCAGGATATTGCGTACTACGACGTAGCCCCCTTTCAGTTTCAGGTTCGCGTAGTCGGTATTGGGTTCATTCCAGTTGAAGGTAAAATCGATGGCTTCGGGAGCCACCGGTTCAGTGTCGCCCCCCGAGTTGCAGGCGAGGGCGCAGGGAGCCAGTAAAACGGCCCCAACGCTGCTGCCTACCAGTCGGATAAACGTGTGGCGGTCAATTGTGGCCGAAGGCGTATTTTGCATACAGGTTCGTTGTACTTTTGTGGGCAAAAATCGGTTTGTAGTTTGTGATTTGTAGTTACCCGACACTCTTCAACTACAAACCACACACCAGCAACAGGTAAATGTACGGTGAAAACCCGATACCGAACAAACGCGGCCGGGCATCCGTTACCCATTCGTATGGAGGAAGCAAAAGTAGTGATCAATCCGATCGCACCCGAGAAGGTAGCCGAATCACCGGGATTGATGGAATACGCCCACACGGCCGGGGGCGCCATTATCCGGCCCGAGGATAAAGGCAAGATTCATGGCCGGGCCGTGTCTGCCATGCGGGAACAAACCGACCTGCAGCTGGCGCAGTTGTACAAACAGATGCAGTTGCTGGCCGAACAGGCAACAGCCATCCGCCACCGGGTCGAAGTATCCGAGCGAATCTACAACGCGCAGATGAATTTTGAACCCATTGTCGGACACACGTACTACTTCTACGTCCGCAAAGACGGCACCGATGTGCTGTCGATGATCGCTCCGCACGAGTGGGGCCGTAAATTTCCTTTCGAACGTACCGTCGCAACGGTCCGCATGATGGCCGACCATACGTGGGACGTAGCGTATCACGAAACTGATTATACCGAATGATTGAGTTGTTGAATGATTGAATTGAGCCTGCATTCAATCATTCAACAACTCAATCATTCGATCATTCACTAATCGCACCGGCGACCCGGTCACTAAGTATGACAAGCAACTATCCCTGGGAAGTAATTAAGGAGTACAAGGAGATCATTTTCTCCTACTACGAGGGTGTGGCCAAGATCAGCATCAACCGCCCGCACAAACGGAATGCGTTTACGCCATTGACCGTCAAAGAAATGTCGGAAGCCATGGAAATCGCCCGGCAGGACGACCGGGTTGGCGTGGTGATCCTGACCGGCGAAGGTGGTGAAGCCTTCTGCTCGGGGGGCGATCAGTCGGTTCGGGGCCACGGTGGCTACATCGGCGAAGATCAGGTACCGCGTCTGAACGTACTGGACCTGCAGATGCAGATTCGGCGGATTCCGAAACCGGTCGTGGCCATGGTAGCCGGCTACGCCATCGGTGGTGGGCACGTCCTGCACGTTGTCTGCGACCTGACGATTGCCGCCGACAACGCCCGTTTCGGACAGACCGGCCCGAAAGTAGGCAGTTTCGACGGCGGGTTTGGGGCGTCGTACCTGGCGCGGATCGTGGGGCAGAAAAAAGCCCGCGAAATCTGGTTCCTCTGCGATCAGTACAACGCGCAGGAAGCCCTGGACATGGGCCTGGTTAACAAAGTGGTGCCCCTCGATCAGCTGGAAGAAACCACCCTGGAGTGGTGCCGCAAGATGCTCGAAAAAAGCCCAATCGCCCTGCGGATGCTGAAAGCCGCCTTCAACGCCGAACTCGACGGGCAGGCCGGTATTCAGCAACTGGCCGGCGACGCTACGCTGCTGTACTACCTCTCCGACGAAGCGAAAGAAGGCAAGAACGCGTTCCTCGAAAAGCGCAAGCCGGACTTCAGCAAGTTTCCGAAGTTTCCGTAAACGGTCCGGGCCAGCATCTTGCTGGCCCTTTTTACTTTCTTGTTGAAGAGTTCACTACGTCGTCTACCTTTATATCTCCCTGTATTCCAACCGGCAGGTCGACGGTGGGGTCATATAGAAACTGTTTAGGATTTTGAAAAAGGGATAAACATCAGGCATATTTTGTCATCCCGACGCAGGAGGGATCTTCGGGGGAAGCTAAAAACCTCCGGCGACCGAAGATCCCTCCTGCGTCGGGATGACAAAAATGTTCCCCACTGAAACCCTGAACAGCTTCATAGAAACCACACATTAATATGCGAATCGGCCTTTATCTTTTTCTGCTTTTTGGTACAGGTTTCGTAGCCTGCAAGGCTTCGGAAGAGGTAAACCCGGACGAACTGTCAGGCACCTGGGTTGAGGCCTCCGCCCGGAAGGACACAATCAGTTTTCTTAGTACGTTGGGCAGGGAGCCAACCCGCTGGTTACAGGTCAACCGGGGGAAAACTACTAATCCAGATGGATACATCGTACCCAGGCTCGGCAGCGGCATTTACGACTACTACGTTTCGGGCCGACAGATGTATGTCCGTAGTTTGCTTTCATCGAATTCGGCCTACAAGGCCTATCCGATCAGCCGTCGCAACGGGGAATTACGCCTGGGCAACTTTTTCGAACTGGGATCGCAGCAACCCCATACGACCGTCAGAACACTGGTCCGGCTGTAAATCAAAAATCCCGACAAGTACTGATTAACCGTCGGGATTTCTGATAGATCGCTCCTGGCGGCATCAAGCCGTCTGTACGTCGGGCTCAATGCTGTTGACCACCTGCCAGCCCAGCGTAATAGCGAGGGCATCTTCGGCCAGCGCCACTACGGGGTCCGGGATGCCCAGCCCACGCGTCAGCCACATGCGCAGTTGAAAAAAGGCGACCGTGCCGACCGCAGCGCCCAGCCCTCCGGCCGCGGCTCCGGCGGCCACTTCACCCCCTTCTACCTGGCTCAGGAATGCACCACAGGTTGCTCCGGTCACTACCCGCGAACCGAATACCGGCGGCTCCGTCCGGTTCGGGGCACTGGGTACTTTATCGGCAATCAATTCACCACCGGCCAGCGTTGTCAGCACCATAGACGTAGTCGGCAGGGCCAGGTAATGAATCGGTTTCGACGGCTGTTTGGTCGGGATGGTTCGAACCAGTTTGCGGCTGAGCAGGGCCGGGGCCGTCATTGACCGCATGCCCGCGATGACTCCCAGGCTGAACGCCCGAAAATAGGTATTGATCATAAAGGTCGTTTTAAAAGACTTAGTTTTCGTCCTTGAGCGTCTGCATATCGATTACAAAACGAAACTTGACATCGTTGTCCAGCATCCGGCTGAATGCCTTGTTGATGTCCTGCATCGGAATCAGTTCCACCTCGGGCGCAATGGCGTGTTCAGCGCAGAAATCCAGCACCTCCTGCGTTTCGGCAATGCTGCCGATGATGGAAGCCGCCACCGAGCGCCGGTGAAACGCAACCTCCATGTTGTTGGTCGGGCTTTTGAACGGTCCCAACACCCCAACCACCACTAACGCCCCGTCGCGCTGTAACAGGCTGACGTACGGGTTTATGTCAAACTTGTCGGGAATGGTACTCAGGATCAGCTTGAACGCCAGTTGGTGCGCTTCCATGGCTTTTTTGTCGCTCTCGATCAGCACCTCATCAGCCCCCAGCGCTTCGGCGGCTGCCCGCTTCCCTTCCGAGTGGGTAATCGCCGTTACGTGCGCACCCATGGCTTTCGCCAGTTGAATCGCCATGTGTCCGAGGCCGCCAATACCCACTACGGCCACCTTATCGCCGGGCTGGGTATTCCAGTGCCGCAGGGGTGAATAGGTCGTTACGCCCGCACACAGGATGGGAGCGGCCTTGCTGATGTCGAGCTTGTCGGGTATGCGCAGCACGAACGATTCTTTCACGACGACGCTGGTTGAGTAGCCGCCGAACGTATTGTAGCCGCTGCCATCGGGCTTCATATAGCCGTTGTACGTAGCAGTCCAACTGACGGGTCCTTCGCAGTATTGCTCATCCCCCCCGCTGCAGGAGGCACACTGACCGCACGAATCGACCATGCAGCCGACACCCACCACATCGCCGGCTTTAAACTTTGTTACGCGGCTGCCGGCCTCAACAACCCGACCCACAATTTCATGACCGGGAATACACGGATAAATGGTATTGGCCCAGTCGTTGCGCACCTGGTGCAGGTCGGAGTGGCACACACCACAATACAGAATATCAATCAGCACCTCATCCTCCCTGGGTGCCTTCCGCTCGATGTCCATCCGCGACAGGCGGCTGAGCGAATCAATCAGCGACGCCTTAGCGCCGTAGGCTTTTGTTTTGATGGCTTCCATAACGTAAGAAAGGGTGACCGGTTTTCGCACCGGCCACCTGAAAAGAACATCTGTTAGACGAGCGCGTCTTCGACGGCGGATCTGGCGTTGTGATACGCTCCCTGAATGGAATCGCCTACCGACGACAGCGCGCTTTTAGCCGACTGGTGGGCTTTGGCAGCTTTGAACCGATACCGGGCTTTATCGTAGGCACTGACCGGAACAACCGACGACCGACTCCGCGACAGCAGCCAGATGCCGCCGATCAGTACGGCAGCCGCGCCGATGGCAAGGGCCAGGGTCTGTTGCTGCTGCCGGTCAGCTTCTTCTTTCGGCATCATATCCTTCCGCACATTGGCGGCTACCAGCGGATCAGGCAGGATGTGAGCGAGCGCTACGGCAAGCTTGTTCACCCAGCCTGCCACTACGTGGTCCTTACCACTCATCAGGGCTTCGTACCCTGCCCTGGCTACGGCAGCCGGGTCGGCGGTCTTGTTCGGATCAGCACCTTTGGCTTCGGTTGCGCCGGCGGCTTTGAAGAAGTTGGTGTTAGTGGCCCCCGGCATCAGCACCGTTACGGTCACGTTGGTGTCTTTTAGTTCGTTGCGGATGGCTTCGGAAAACGACTTGACAAACGCCTTCGTCGCGCCATACACGGCCATCAGCGGATTCGGGGCAACGGATACTTCCGACCCCAGCATCAGGATTTTCCCTTCGTTGCGGGCGACCATGTCTTTGAGGTACAGCTTCGTCAGGTGCATCAGCGCTACGGCGTTGACCTGCACGATATCCCGTTCCTTCTGAAAATCGGTTTCGGTAGCGAACATACCGTACTCACCAAACCCGGCATCGTTGACGAGCACGTCGATCTGCATCCCCTCACCGCTGGTTTGGGCGTAAATCTCGTCGGGGGCATTGGGATCGGCCAGGTCCTTGCTGATGATGGTTGCCTGCGTACCGTATTGATTCTGAAAGTTGTAAGCCTGTTGCCGCAGTGTTTCCTCGTCGCGGCCGACCAGTACCAGCTTATAGCCGTCGCGGGCGAAAAGCCGCGTCAGTTCGCGACCGATACCACTGCTGGCCCCCGTGATGAGCACGGTCTTACCATTCTGTTGTGTTTCCATAGTTGAGTTTTTTTACGGGTTTCGGTTGGCTGACGCCGGATGTAGCTCAGCGCCGTACACCGAAAACCGTATCACGGTTTGAGGATCACCTTTGTGCAGTCGTCTTCTTTCTTCTTGAAGATGTCGTACCCACGCGAGATTTCGGTCAGCGGCAGTACGTGCGACACAATGTCGTCGAGCACCACTTTCCCTTCAACCACCAGATTGAGCAGATGATCGATGTTTTTGTGGACCTGCGATTGCCCGTATCGGACCGTCAGCCCCTTGTCGAAGATCCGGCCCAGCGGGTAGTTGTCGAAAGGCGTCCCGTACACCCCGACGACCGTTACGATGCCACCCCGGCGCACCGCCCGGAAACATTGTTCCAGTACGGCCGGCGTCCCCTTTTCCAGGTTGAACACCGCCTTGGCTTTATCCAGCACGGTCCGTTCGGCTTCCATCCCGACGGCATCCACGCAGACATCGGCTCCGCGGCCTTCGGTCATGCTGCGGATGGCTTCCACGACGTCGACCTCATGCGGATTCAGGGTCTCGACCTTGTTGACGCGCCTGGCCCGTTCCAGCCGGTAGTTCAACGGGTCGATGGCAATAACCCGGCCCGCTCCCTGCAGCCAGGCCGATTTCTGCGCCATCAGGCCCACCGGTCCGGAACCGAAAATGGCTACCGTTTCGCCCCCGGTCAGCTCCCCCCACTCGATGGAACTCCAGCCGGTCGGGAAAATATCGGTCAGGAACAGCACCTGCTCGTCTTTCAGGCCGTCGGGTACGTGACGCAGCCCGTAGTCGGCGAAGGGCACCCGGACGTATTCGGCCTGACCACCGTTGTAGCCGCCGTAGAGGTCCGAATAGCCGAACAGCCCCCCACCCTTCTCGGTCATCAGACCACCGTCGGGGCCGTACACGTCGGGATTGGAGTTTTCGCAGTGCATCTCCAGGTGGTGATTGCAGAAGAAGCATTTTCCGCAGGCAATCGTAAAGGGCACGACGACCCGGTCACCTTTTTTGACATTGGTCACTTCCGC
This sequence comes from Fibrisoma montanum, assembly GCF_003583365.1. Lineage (GTDB taxonomy): Bacteria > Bacteroidota > Bacteroidia > Cytophagales > Spirosomataceae > Fibrisoma > Fibrisoma montanum. Next base: position 109,996 of record NZ_QXED01000014.1, on the reverse strand, counting down.
GCCCACGTCCTCAACAATGCCCATGAACTCGTGACCCAGCACCTCATTGCGCAGTTGAGGCAGAAATCCGTCGTAGATGTGCAGGTCGGAGCCGCAGATGGCCGTAGACGTAATGCGCAGAATGACATCCCTCGGATGTTCGATTCGGGGGTCATCCATCGTTTCATACCGGATGTCCCCCGCTTTGTGAAAAACGGCTGCTTTCATGCGAAGCGGTTATAGAATGAGATAAAACCGGCTTCAGCTTGACCGCCAACCGGTATCTGCTCTTAACGACTTCAGTTTGTGTTGGTTTCGATTATCTATTTAAATGGACCAACTAAGTAGAGTACTACCCACGGGCCCGGTCTTCGGCGGTTAGTGGCTGTCGCTCAGAACCGGAACTACGCCCCTGTTGCCATTTCCGGCCATCAGGAACCGGAGAACTGACTACCAAGTCTGGTTTTCTGGGCAATCAGTGATACATTTATACGATTTTACATACTACAATGTATCATATTACATTATTCAGTATCATTTTAGTCTTTCTTGTGGGTACTGGTCGGGCGCAGTCGACGCATGAAGAGGGCACCCTGATCGGGCTGGATTGGGAGAACGACGCCCTGCAATGGCGGGACCGCGACATCACCGACTATTACTACACCAATGGCCTGCGACTGAGCCTGCAAAGCCATTACTGGCAGCGCTGGCCAACCCGGCATCTGCTCCTGGCCTTTCCGGCGAAAGACGGACGTACCTACCGCTCGCTCTACGGCTTTGCACTCGGCCAGGAGATGTACACGCCACACGATGTCAGAACAGCCAGGCCTAAACTGTATCCCTACGACCGGCCCTATGCCGGCTACATCTATGGTTCATGGTCGCTCACGACGGTTGATTCCATCGGCGGCCGACGCCTGACCTCCTCCGCCGACGTCGGCATCATCGGTCCAGTAAGCCAGGCCGACAAACTCCAGAACCTGCTCCATGAATGGCTGGGGCAGGCCGATGCCGCCGGCTGGTCCAACCAACTACGCAACAGCCTGGCTATCAGCTATGCGGTACGCTACGACGGGCGGCTTTTTCCACGCATCCACCCCAACTTCGACGTAGCGGGTAGTATCGAGGTGAACGTCGGTACGGTATCCAACTTCGCGGGGGTTGGTGGCGTGGTCTGGCTCGGGCGGTTTGTCGATTACTTCGCCAGCCCGAGTCGTTTGTATCCAAAAGGTAGCCGCCGGTGGCAGGTGTATGCCTTTGTTCGACCGACCCTGCGGGCGGTACTGGACAATTCGCTGCTGCAGGGCGGCTGGTTTGGCGGACGCCAGAACTACTACGCTTTGCCGTCCAAGGAGCTGACGCACTTCTACGGCCAGATTGACTACGGCTGGGTGCTGGGCTACGCAGGTTTTCAACTGACGGCTTCACAGACCCACCGCACCCGGGAGTTTCGCACCGCCCGGCCTCACCAGTGGGGCCGGGTCAGTTTGCTGCTGCGGTTCTAAATGACGCGATCGGCTATACTTTTCCAAGCGACCGCCACAGAGCGAGTTCCTGACTAAATCGGTTGTCGATCACTTCGCACTGGGCATCAATCCGCATCGTGGGTCGGGTTTTGAGGGTATAAGCGGGCCAGGCAGGCACGTCTTTGGCCGCGGGCATACCGGTTCGGGCAAACGTAGTCCAGAGCTCGGCAAAGTGCCGGGAAGCAGTAAAGCGCTCGGGCCGGTTACCGCCGAAGAAACTTTCTTTCGGGGCGGAGCCGTCGCGGGGCGGCAGTTCATTGTTGAATTTAAACGAAATATCCATGGCGTGGGGCGTACCCATTGCATAGTCGGTGCCCGGAATCGTTTTCTCCGACTTATAGCCAAAGTTGTACAGATACGCCGGAGCGCCACCCTGTTTTGTCTTTTTCTCCGCAATATCTACCGACCCCAGGCCCATCATGGTGATGGAAGAGATCGCTACGAAAAGAGCCGGAGCTGAAGCGTTGGGGTTAGCTCTCCGATACGTATCGACGATTTTTCCAGCGTCGGCTCCATAGTCTGGTTCCAGCTTTTTTTGCAGACCCACAAAATCCAGTTTGGAAAATTCGGTATCCCTGCGCTCCCAGGCAAAAAAGGTGAATTCATCTTCATTCCAGCCTACCAGCAGCGGCTTGTTCCTGGACAAATCCGGGGCCGTCGGGTCGAACGGATGATGGGGCAGTACAACGCCGTCCACGACCGGCCCAAACCCGCCGTAGTTGCGACGCATCGTCCCCTGGTTTTTATTCTTCTCCTGAAAGGGAGGTACAAACGGCAGTTTGTTCTGCATCGCCAGTAAATCAGCCGCGGGTACGTCCAGAAGTTTTCGCCAGTCTTTCGGTGCGATAGCCAATTCCTTAAGCAACATGGCGGTCGTTTCTGCGGCTACGTCTTTCGGAATCATCCGGACGCCGGGTCCACTTTCAATCGAGGCTTTATTGAAATAAGGAGCGGCTTCGGGCATGGCGTATAAACAGGAGGTTTTGGCCCCCCCGCCCGATTCACCCCAGATCATGACGTTGGCCGGATCTCCGCCAAACTGAGCAATGTTGTTGTGGACCCATTTCAGACCGGCCGTTATGTCAAGCATACCCATATTGCCCGATCCGGCGTAGTCGCTGCCGGCAAGCTCGTCCAGATACAGAAAGCCCAGCAGCCCTAACCGGTGGTTGGTTTCCACAACCACTACGTCGAAGTTCCGCGCCAGATTAGACCCATCCTGACTCGCAGAAGCGCCTGATCCAATAACAAACCCACCGCCGTGGCTATAGAACATGACGGGCCGTTTGCGGTTGTCGGCAGCCGGGGTCCAGACGTTGAGAAAGAGACAATCTTCGGCCGGGGCCGGTTCATTGCGACGCGGGGCCTGGATGGCGGGTGGGCCGACCTGCAGGGTGTCCCGAACACCGGTCCAGGGTTCGAGCGGAGCGGGTCGTCGAAAGCGCCGGTCGCCCGAAACGCGGCCGCCGTAGGGTATCCCTTTAAACACACTTACCCCGTCAGTTCGCCCACCTCTGACCCGGCCATAGGTGGTGTCAGCTTCGACAAACTCATCCGTTTTGCCACCCCATGAGAATCCGTAGGTGGGAACAGAAACGGCTGTCGCAGTCAGCGACAATTGGGTCAAAAAATCACGTCTACCGAGTGGTGTCATCGTATCGCAGTTGGTTGATTCTCAAAAAATGGCGTTTTCAGTTAAAGTGAAAATTGGCCCATTTATACCAGAGATCAGCAAATCGTTACGTTGGGTGTATGCAAGCTTATTCGGCCCGAACGAATCATGGATATGCTTGACCTTTTTTCCACCCAGTTTCCAACGATTGACGTTCGTTTGGTCGAGCAGCCCAACCCGGTCTACCGGGCACCGGTATATTCGGCATCGGTGACGGCCCGGAGCCACCTGACAATACCTTTTTCGGTTTTGGGAATAATATGGATGTGTGTCATGGGGCTGTCGGCTGAAGCACCGTGCCAATGGGGAGTATTGGGCGGGCACTTGACTACGTCCCCCTTTCGGACGACCTGCCGGGGCTTTCCCTCCAGTTGATGATAACCAATTCCGTCCGTAACCAGCAGAACCTGACCGCTCGGGTGGGAGTGCCAAAAGCTGCGCGCCCCCGGCTCGAAGGTGACGCTACCACTGACCAGTTGATAGATGGAGTCGTTTTCTACCAGACTCTGCACCCATACCGTACCGGTAAAAGTCTGGGCGGAGCCCTTTTCCCCTTTGGGAAAAATAGCGCTACCGGTCACGGGTTTCGTGCCGGTTGTGGTCGGTTGCGCTTTACCGACCTGGAGACAAAGGCTCAACAGGCCCAGCGTAATTATAAATCCTATTCGTCCGTTTGAGACTGTCATATAGTTCTCGGTTTCGTTTCGATTAAATAGCTCAATTCGGTCATTTGGTCAGACCCAGTTGTAGATCAGCGGCAGCAGGGCAACCCGGCAAAACTATTCGGGCCTGCCGGCCGAATTGCCAGGGACAATAAGCGGTTGAGTCACCGGGGCACTAATTCACCCCGCTTCGGTACGCAAGGGGAGTAGCCCCAACTTGCTGTTTGAAGAAGCGCGTAAAATGCTGAGGGTATTTGAAGCCCAGCTCATACGCGATTTCACTGATGGATTTGCTGGTATCAAAAAGTCGTTCTTTGGCCAAATCAATCAAATGCAGGTGGATGTATTCCAGCGCCGACTTGCCCGTTTCTTTTTTGATCAAATCGCCGAAGTAATTGGGCGACAGGTGTAATTCACTGGCAAAATAAGCCACTGTTGGAACGCCATCGGCTTTGAGCGTATCACTCAGTAAATACTCGTTTAGTTTCTGCTCAAACTGTTCAATGAGGCCAGAATTGACATGACTACGGGTAATAAACTGGCGGTCGTAAAAACGGGAACAATATTTCAGCAACAGTTCCAGGTTGGCTACGATCAACGCCTTACTGTGACGGTCTATATTCTGGCTTACTTCGGTGGCTATGTTGCTGAAACAAGTCATCACCACCTCTCTTTCTTTCTCAGAAAGATGGAGGGCTTCGTTCGACTGATAGCTGAAATACGAATAGTCGTGAATCTGCTTGCCTAAGCTGGTGCCTTTTATGAGGTCGGGGTGGAAGATGAGGGCCTTCCCGTAGGGTTGGTGCAGTTCACCTTCGGGTTCATTGCCTACGATCTGACCAGGCCCGAAAAAGACCAGCGTTCCTTCCGAATAATCATAATACTGGTTCCCATACCGCAAGTCGCCACAACGGGTTTCTTTCACGACAACGGCATAAAAACCCAATGTAAACTTCGACCGCATCAAGGGCTTGGACTGATCCAGATTGACCAAGCTAATCAGCGGGTGCTGGGTTTTGTTGTTGAAGGTTTCCGAGTATTTTTTTATCGTGTCGTAGACGATCATCGCTTCTGGTTCGGCGCGGGTGGCAGCTGCGGCTGACCGTCCCATCCGATTTTTAATCAAATCTACCACGCAAACCGGTGTTCTATGGCGGGGTCAGTAAAAGTGGTAGGCAAAACCGTAAAATCTATAAAACGTACCGGGCAACCAGCCGGTACTTTTGCATCGTATTCAAGTATTCGTGAGGCACATACAAGTCAACAACTATGAAACGGACTCTCTTTCTGCTTCTTCCCTTCCTGCTGGTTTTCCTGGGTAGTATGGCTTGTAAAACGGACAATCCGGTTCCAGAGAATCAATCGAGTATGTCGACACCAACAGACCCCGCTACGAATCCAGTGACCAATACTTCCTCAAACCGGCTACGCATCCGGGTTGGCTCCAGCACCTTTACCGCGACGCTGCAGAGTAATCCGACCGTAACCGCCTTTAAAGCGCAGTTGCCGCTCACGCTGTCGATGAAAGAGTTGAATGGAAACGAAAAATTTGTCGATCTGCCCAATAGCCTACCCTCAAACGCGACCAATCCCGGCACGATACAGACGGGAGATCTGATGCTGTACGGTTCCAATACGCTGGTACTTTTCTATGAAACTTTCCGGACTTCCTACAGCTATACGAAGCTTAGCCGGGTCGACAACCCAACGGGGCTGGCGGCTGCTCTGGGCAGGTCAAACGTAACGGTCACGTTCGAGATAGAGTAGTTGATCTACCGGCCCAACGTACGAACAGAAAGCAGGATGGCTTATAAATGGAAACAGGACCGGCAAACAACCGGTCCTGTTTTATAACCTTCAACGACACGTAACAGGAAGGTTGCCTACGGTTTGGGCCAGAGAATCGAGCCCTGTTATCCCATCGTTTGCCGCAACTGCTTTTTCCAAGATGGTTTTGTCAATCTTAAACCAAGAACACGCGATACCACTCTGTGGATCAACCTCTAACGCCAGGCGCTGGTTACCTCGGTTATACCACATAGCTTCCTCACCTCTACTACCGGGCGCAGAGTTGAAAGTGTACAAGATTTTGTAGTTCTTATCGTCGGGAAGCCTATTGAAGCGTTCCAGTATCTCCCGCATCGCATTATTTTGGGCTTCAACCTTAGAGTTATACTTACCCAATCGCTTGTTGTACCCCCCATTGAGCGCCGGGATTTCACAGGCAGTTACCAGCAGCAACATCAATACGGGCAGTTTGACGCGGTTCGTTTTCATATCGTTTGAGTTGTTAACAAGTATCCTACTTCCCAGGATACGATGCCAAAACTAATCAAGGAGTGCCTTACAAAAACATAGGGTAACAAAAACGTAACGGCACTGACTCGGGCACCGGTTTAAATGTCTATGGCTAATGCTTATTATTACCTAATAATCTTTTGCAAACCGCTTGCGATAATGCCATTTGCTGCTTTCTTTTGTCTATACACCTATTCTTTCCCAAGCCATGACTACCCGCAGAACGTTCTTCCGGCAGGCCGCCGGTGCCCTCACGCTGCCCGCTTTTCTGCCTGAACCCTACGCGCAATCGAAGCCGGTTGCCGATGCCGGGTTAAAAACGGCCGCTGAATGGGCGCAGGACGAAGACTTCTGGTCGTGGATCAAAACGGAATTTACGGTGTCGCCCAACCTCCTGAATCTGAACAACGGCGGGGTAAGTCCGCAGCCAAAAGCCGTGCAGGATGCGCACGTTCGGTTCTACCAGTACGCCAACGAAGCCCCGTCGTACTTCATGTGGCGGATTCTGGACCAGGGTCGCGAAGCACTACGGAGCAAACTGGCCGATCTGGCCGGCTGCTCAGCGGAGGAACTCGCCATCAACCGCAACGCCACCGAGGGCCTGAACACGGTCATTTTTGGACTGAACCTGAAACCGGGCGACGAGGTGGTGCTGACCAGGCAGGATTACCCCAACATGCTGAACGCCTGGAAACAGCGCGAAAAACGCGACGGTATCAAGCTGGTGTTCCTGGACCTGAACGTACCGGTCGAGAATGACGAGTACTACGTCAGCCAGTTCGTGCAGGCCTTCACGCCCCGGACTAAGGTGGTGCACGTCACTCACCTGATCAACTGGGTCGGTCAACTGCTGCCGGTGCGCAAAATTGCCGACGAAGCCCACAAGCGGGGCATTGAGGTCATCGCCGACGGGGCTCACTCCTTCGCTCATATTGACTTCAGGATTCCCGACCTCGGCTGCGACTATTTCGCGACCAGCCTGCACAAATGGCTCTGCGCCCCGTTTGGTAGTGGTATGCTGTACATCCGTCAGAACAAAATCCGCAACGTATGGGCGCTGCTTTCGAACAACGAACCCGACGGCCCCGACATTCGCAAGTTTGAATCGCTCGGTACGCGTTCGTTTGCCTCCGAAATGGCCATCGGCACGGCCGTCGACTTTCACCTGAGCATCGGCGCGGCCCGCAAGTTTGCCCGCCTGCATTACCTCAAAAATTACTGGGCCGAGCGCGTCCGCGACCTACCGGGCGTTCGCATTCACACGTCGCTGAAACCGGAGTACGCCGGTGCCCTGGCCCTGTTTTCGATTGATGGCATGAAACCCGCCGAGATTGAAAGCCAGCTACTCAACCAGTTCAAAATTCACACCTCACCCATTGCGTGGGAAAACATCAATGGAGTCCGGGTAACTCCGCACATTTATACCACCCCCAAAGATCTGGACCGGCTCGTGGCGGCAATCACCACCATCGCCGGCAAACAGAACCTGGCCGGTAAGCAGAAGAAAAGTTGATCAGCGTTAACGCGGTGGCGATTTAAACCGGTACCCGCCCACCACCGCCCCCAGCCACCCGATGGCCAGCCACGCGCCCACCGGCAGGCCAAACATGATGGTCAGCGTTGCTACCACCACGCCGATCAGGATGCCCGTCAGCCAGCGGTCCGGCGACCGGTCGGATGCATACGACAGCGCATGCAGGAAGAGCAGCCAGCCCCAGCCCGTCAGCCAGAGCCAGACGACGTAGTCAAGCCCAACGGCGACCGGGCAGTTACGCAGTACAATCAGCAGTTCAGGAAACCAGATGAGCCCGTAGGTCAGCGCGTAACGCCCCAGCCGCTGGTACCAGGCCAGTGGCAGATTTGGCAGAATGAGCAGGTACCGGTGTTCGAACGCGCTCACCTGACTACCCACCTGGGCGTGGGTCGCCACCGACAGCACCAGGCCAATCAGCAGCAGCCGCTGGTCGTACTCGTCGGTGGGGTACAGCCGGCAAACGCCCGCCAGCAACAGGCCCGAAAACGCTTTGGTGAGCAGCATCGACACGGGTTCGTGGCGAAGCCAGTACGTCGGAAAAAACAGGACGTAGGGCAACCGGAAGCCCAACCGGGGCACCGCCGGCCCTTCGGGATTCGGGTGCCGGAGCCGGTAGTCGTTCGCCCAGGCGCCACCCATTAGCAGCAACCCCTGCACACCAACGATGGCCCCGATGGCCTCGTGCGCCCCGTAGCGTAAACCCCGGGCTACCATCCAGCCGCCGTAGCCTAGGATCGGCACCAGCAGCGCCGTCTGAACCAGCAGCCACAGGCTCCAGCGTCGCGGGCTCGGCAAAAGACAGAACGTTTGCAGAAACAGATGTTCCGGCGCACGGAGCTGTCGGCGCACATAGGCCGTGGTTTTAAGGGTATAGAGCAGCCACAAGCCAGCCGCCAGGGCCAGCAGAAACGGCGAGCCCAACGTAGCCGCAATCAGCGCTTCGTGTTCGATGGGCCGCATAAATCCGAACGCAATCAGCACAATCACCAGAAAGAAGCCGGCGTTTTGTGCGTAGAACGTACTGATCAGCGTTCGGTATAGGATTACTAGCATAGACTCATTCAACGGCGCTGACCCGCCCCCCTCCTACCTCCCAGACGCCCGTCAGCGGGAGATCCGACAGCGTTACGTCCTGGTGCGAGGTAAGCAGGAACGTTACGTCCTGTTCAGTCCGGTACCGGCGAATCAGATCGAACAGCCGCCCGGCCGTTGCCCGATCGAGGGTTGTCAGCGGCTCATCGAGCAAAATAAGCCGCGGTCGACCCAGAAACGCCAGCAGCAAGGCCAGTTTTTTCAGCATCCCACTCGAAAACGTACTGCTGGGAGCCGTCCAGAACTGATCGACTCCCAGCACCTCGGCCAGGCTGTCGATCTGCCCGTCCGGTGCTCGCTTGGTTTTCCCGACAAAATACGTCAGGTCGCGGGGCGACAGAAACCCCGGATACTGGGGTTCGGCTTCGGCGTAGTTGACCCGCAGCCGGTAGGCCACCGGATCGCGGCTGATTTCGTAGTGATTGTCGAGCAGAATCTGACCCGAAAACGGCAGCAGTCCGGCACAGGTCCGAAACAGCGTAGTTTTCCCGGAACCGTTCCCTCCCCGAACGTAATGAATTCCGGGCTGAACCGTCAGGGCGGGGATAGTCAGGACGGTGCGCCCTGAATACGACTTCGTTACGTTGGTAAAGGTGAGCAAGGCGCAGCGATTGATTTAGGCAAAAATACAGCTAACCGCTTTTGTCATCTATCCCGTTTATCACGCCGGCAGGCCGCTGCTCCTTATGGTTTCCTTTCGCTAAGTGCGCCCTACCGATTAATCAAGGATTTTACGGACAATTCCGGCTACCTGATACTTTTATCAGCATCCGGCTCACTCGTGCTGCCTGCTGGCCGGTCTGACCCGCCGATAGGTGGATGACAACCCAACCGAGCAACGAATTCAAACGCATCATACCCTAAACCCTTACGTCGATGGACCTACAATTGGAGCAAATTCGCGACCAGCAGAAAGCCTCCTGGAACAACTTCTCACCTGGCTGGAAGAAATGGGATGATCTGACCATGGATTTCCTGAAGCCCATGGGCGACGAGATCATCAGACTCCTGAAAATCCGGGACGATGACCGGGTGCTGGACGTAGCCGCCGGCACGGGCGAACCGGGCCTGACCATTGCGTCGATGCTGACCAGCGGCCGGGTCATCAGCACCGATCTGGCCGAGGGGATGCTGGCCGTAGCGCAGGAAAACGCGGCCCGACGCAACCTGACTAATTTTGATACGCAGGTGTGCGATGTCTGCGAGCTGCCCTTCGAGGACAATACGTTCGACGCCGTCAGTTGCCGGTTCGGTTTTATGTTCTTTCCGGACATGCGGCTGGCTGCGCAGGAGATGGTACGCGTCTTGAAACCCGGTGGCCGCCTGGCAACGTCGGTCTGGAACGGACCCGATAAGAATTTCTGGGTCACGGCCACCATGAGTGTCATCAACAAACACATGCAGCTCCCTTCCCCCCCGGCGGGCGCACCCGGCATGTTCCGTTGTGCGCAACCAGGGCTTATCGCCGACCTGTTCGCCGAAGCCGGTTTGACCAACCTAGTCGAAACGGAAGTCAACAGCAAACTGAACGTGGGTAGCTTCGAGGTGTACTGGCGTTTCATGAACGACGTCGTAGCCCCGGTGGTTGGTGCGCTCAGCAAAGCCGATGACGCCCAGAAAGCGCAGATTCAGGCCGATGTGTTTGACTTGATTCAGCAGAAATACCCGGATGGCAACGTACGGATCGATGCCAGCGCCCGGGTAATTTACGGGGAGAAAGCATAACAGCCAGCAAGCCTACAACGTACTGAAAGTCAATCATGGAGACCAGCTACCATGTAAAAAACGGGGCGTTCCGAAAAGCCAGATGAGTAGGGTTACTTTTAACCGCTTCTAACATGCCCAAGTATGTAATTGAACGTGAAATTCCGGGGGCCGGAAATCTGTCAACCGAACAACTACAGGCCATTTCTCAAACTTCATGTGGTGTACTGCGTACCATGGGGCCTGAAATTCAGTGGTTACACAGCTATGTAACAGGCGACAAAATTTACTGCGTATACATTGCTCCCAACGAAAAGATGATCCGCGAACACGCTGAACAGGGTGGCTTCCCGGCGAATTCGGTCGCTGAGGTAGCAACGATCATCGACCCGACTACGGCCGACGTAGCCGCTTAAGGCAGTATTCGTTCGCTCATCCGACCCACCGCCCATCGGTGGGTCGGATTTTTCAGATTCGCTATATGAACTTAAAGGCTTCCAGCACACCTACATCTATTTCTCAACGACAAGCTTCTTAACCCAATGCTCGCCCGCTTGCGTCTGCAACGTCACAAAATACAAACCCGTCGGCAGGGAGGGCAACTGAACAGTAAATTGGTTGAGACCTGCCTTTACAACTTTCTCTATGTTGCCAACGCGCACCAAGGCACTTGACGAAATCAGTACGCGTACTGGTTGCTCGTTCTGCGAGTAGTAACGGATCGTTACGTGGTCCCGCACCGGGTTGGGAAATAAGGAAAAAATGTCACCTTCGCTTACCGTAGCAAGTCCTTTTCTACCACCGGATACAGGCGTAACCTTCACATAGTCGATGTCCGGTCCTGTGGCCTGGATAGCCGTCAGGCGGATGGTGTTATCGCCCCCGTTCAGGGACGCCGTTTCGGTTACGGTCTGCCAATTGCCCCAGGTCCCGGTACCGTTAAAGTCAACGGAGGACTTCACCATCGTGCCGTTAACCTGTAAGCTCAAAGGCCGATTGACGCCAGAGCCGTTGGTATACCGGATCTCAAGGGTGTACATACCAGTTGAAGGAACGGTTATGGTCCACTGATTAAAAGCCCCGATGAAGCTGGGATAATCGAGGTAGCCGGTACCCGAGTAGGCCGTCCACGATTGGGCAATGACAGGCCCTGAAAATACCCCGTCTTCGGCTTCGTAGATTGACTTCAACGGCGCAGGATTGGTCGTTACGCTGAGCGATTGGCTGGCTTCCGACGTATTGCCGGCCTCATCACGCGCACGCACCGAGAACAAATAGTTCGTGTTCCCCGCCAGGCCGCCAACCTGGTAGCTAGTGGTAGTCGACGTGCCCACGAACGTAGTACCCTGGTAAATATCATACGCAATCACGCCAATGTTATCGGTAGCTGCCGACCAGATCAGATCAACTGTTTTGTCTGTTTTCCCGGGCGACGTCAGATTCAGGGGGATGCTCGGTGCCTGTGAATCCTCTACGCCGGAGTTAACAGCTTCTCCGTACCACACGCCCGTACCGTTGGTGCCAATGTACACGCGGCCGTACACCTGACGGTCGGCCTTCATCACCTGCGGGCTGTCGCCAATCCGGTTGCGCTCATTATTAATGCGAATCCAGGTGCTTCCCTGGTCGATGGACCGGTAGATCCACCGCTCGGTGTCTCCGGTCAAGCGGCCGTACAGATAGATAGTTGGGTACGGAGAACCCGGCGCTGGCTTGCCCAACGACATGAGTCGGGCCTCGGCTACAGCGGGTATACGGGTACTGCTCGTGCCGTTCCACCAGTAAAGGCCGCTATTGCCTAAGGCTCCCCACACATGACCCGCTACGCCCGGCGTGGCTTCTACGTTAATAAGGCTCGTGCCACCCACCGGCCAGGTTGTCAGTGGCGCAAAGCTGCCACCGGCATTGGTGCTTCGTAGCACTTGCCCACTACTTCGGACGTAGATGTAGAACGTATTAGGCGTTACGCGATCTGCAGCGACGGGATACACATAACTATTGAATAGGGAGTTCGTAATGCCCATATCCGTTGAACCAGGTGTGCCGGTTGAAGCAGCCCAGGTTTTACCACCGTCCGTAGAGTAGCGTACACCTCCCCCTTTAGACACGGCGACTACAGCCGGCACCCCCGGTGCTGCTGAGGTAGTACCTACTGCAACGCGGGCGTATCCCCAGGCTGGATTGTAACCGTCCGATAGCGTGAACGTCTCCCCGTTGTCAGTAGAATAAGCAAACGCTCCGGTGTTGGGTGCATGTTTGTCCTCACTGCTCAGCCCTACGAACGAAGGGTTGTTTTCGCTGTGGTCAATGCCGGTGATGTCATTGAGGTTTCCGCCCGCTCCGGGGGTTATGGTCCGGATGTTCTGCGTGGGAAACGCTTTCAGGTTAGAATGACGAAACCCGCTGATGTCAGCAAAGCCCGAGTACAGCACAACCCCTGCTCCGTTGTTCGGCGGAGCAGCCATGCTCAGGTTGACCACTTCCTCGTGTCCCTGGCCATATTGGTTGGTCCAGTCGACAGTAGGTGCCAGGACGTTATCCGTGCGCCAGACGCTGTACCAGTCGGTGAAATAAACGCGGTTCGGATAGGCCGGATTTGGGTCGAAAACAAATTGAGAAATCGCCGAGCCGGGGTACGAAGCCGGATGCCAGGGAAAGACCTGGTCAATGGTGCCTTTCTGGGTCAGTGTCCACGTATCCCCGGCGTTGGTAGAGACATAAACCGTGCTGAGCCCGATGCCGTTTTTGGGCGACGTAACCAACACATCGTTTTCGTGGGGACTAACGGCAAAGCCACGGAATTCAGTCTGTCCACCCGGTGAAATGGTTATCCACTGCGACGCTTTTTTGGGGTTTTCCAGGCGGAGGATACCCTGCGTTTCGGTGGTCACGTACAGTTTATTGCCACTCTTCGACAGGTCTAAATCCTGAATGGTAAAGCCTTCACTGCCGGGAATCTGGCTGAAGGTTTTACCGTCGTCCGTGCTTCGGTACACCCCCTTATCCCGGATGCCGACGTATACAAGCGAAGAATTAGGTTTGGGGTCAAATACAATGTTCCGAACGCTGGAACCGGTTGGAATGGAGGCTACGAGCGACCATTGGCCCGTGGTTTCGTCGTACACGTACAAGCCGTCTTTTACGGTTCCAACCCATAATTGATTCGGCGCGTGCGGGTTAACTTCAATTGGATTACCGAAACGATGGTCGGTATTGCCATTATTTACGTCAAAGGCATTGGGGACGGGTAGGTTCAGGTTTACCCACGTAGCGCCCTGGTTCGTTGACTTAAAGACGCCGTGTGGCGTTGATCCCAGGTACTTACCGGCTCCGGCATACACCAGGTTCTGATCAGTGGGGTGCAGCGCAATGCCTACAATACCGTATAGATTGTCCTGTTCGGAGGTGACCCAGTTAAAGAGTTGAACTAGCCTTTGACCCGCCGGGTCCCAGCGATACATACCGCCAACGTCGGTTCGTACGTAAATCAGATCACTATTCTTGGGATGAATCTTTATGCCGATGGTGTAGCCACCACCACCTACCGCTACATTACCCCAGCGGTACGATTGCCCCTGTCCTTTGCTGACCAGCAGCAGAAAGAGAACGAGGTAATAGATTGTACAGTTTTTCATAATCTAAAAGTTTAGGGTGTTGGCTGGCAAGCAGGAAAACGACCGTTTTCCGCTAAGCAGTAAGCAAGGGTGATTTATGAGCTAGTTATACATGAACGTTAGGCGACCGAAGAAGGAATTATTCAGTATGTACTTCCATCGCCGGTTGCGGCATCGGCGGGGACAACAAGCCAGTGAATCGGTGGTTCACCGGCTTGCGTTTATGGCAAGAGACTGGTTACGCGATAACGGTTTGCACGTCGGCGCTTACGGTCGTCGGCAAGGGGGTCAATCCGAACAGGCGGGCGATATTTTCGCCCATAATCAGCGCTTTTTCGTCCTCAGTCACCTCCCCATCGAGCAAAGCGTTGTATTTGGCCACTTCAACGTGCATGAGTTCGAACGGCGTATCGCTGCCATAGCATACCCGGTTAGCCCCCAGGGTTTTTACAGCTTTCAACAAGGGCTGGCACCGAATTACACTGCCAATGATGGTTACGTTCGGACACTCCTGCGTAAGTTCAATGCAGGCATTGCCGAAGTCGTGGAAGTGAGCGCCCCCCATGTGCACATTGAAAATCTGCATAGCGGGAAACAAACGGGCGATCTTAGCCAGTCGGAATGGGTGCGTATGCTCAGGCGAATCTCCGCCGATGTGGAAAGCCATCATTTTGCCCGTCGTGGCCATGTATTCGATCACGGGCATGGCCAGCTTTGGGTCGTCAATGAAGAAGTCGTTTTGCGCACCATTCATCTTGACGCCGTAGAAGCCATATTCCTCAATGCACCGCCTGGTCTCATCTAATGCGTACTGTACACCACAGTTGGGGTCGGCCCACCCAAAGCCCAGGATCCGGTCGGGGTGATCCTTGGTGGCCTGGTACACGTAGCGGTTCGAGTCTTCAGTTAACCGCCAGTAGGGAGGCTGAATCCAGGTAATAGCTTTGTCGACGCCCGCCCGGTCCATACGCCGGAGAAGTTCATCGATTGTAATGCTGTTGCCGCCCGTCGGGAGGGGCGAGATGTGGGTGTCTCCGTCAATGATCATAATAATTTTCGACAAGATTGTAACTGTTTGGTATCCGGTTTGAACTGTATGCGCTCGGCCAGAGTCGGGTTAAACCAGCAAACCGACTGAAGATTGCGCGTCAGCGGAAAGCTGGCCGGTTTAGCACCCTGTAGAATTTTTAAGGCGGTACGAGCGGCCCATTCGCCCTGTTCGCGGGCCACCTTCGTTTGTCCGTACACCGCATAAGGCATCATAAAGTCGTCGCAGGTAATTACCGGCCGACGAATCGTCTGGGCGACGAACGCCCTGACTTCCTCGTTCTGCCAGCCCCGGATGCTGCCGTTCGTTGACAGGTAGATCAGATCGGCCGTCTGGTTAACGTCTCGGAAGGCCTGCTTCCAGGCGTTGAAATCATCAACGAGTGCATACTCGGGACTAAACCCAAGAGCACGGTACAGGGTGTCCAGCACCTGTGTATTCTTTTGCTCGGCGGGACTGTTTTCGGACAAAATCACCAGCTTCCGGGCCTGCGGATAGCAGCGTTTCATGGTCTCCAGTGTTTCGCGAATCGGTACCACTTCTAGCATACCCGTTACGTTGGCGACGGGTAATCCATAAGCCTTGGCCGACCAGTTTACTCCACAGAAAACAACCGGTATACTGCTGTTTTTCAGATACGGCACGACGACTTCGCGGACAGCATCATCGTCTGACGCAATCACAAGGTCAGGTTTTAGATAGTCAATCTGTTGCTTGATCGCCTGGGCTTTCGCCGTTGCTAGGTCAGGGTGCCGCTTGGTATCCATGAAGCATACGTTCAGTGCTACATTATCCGACGCAGCCAGCGTCTGACGGATACCAGCCATCACTGAATCGCTGGAGCCGTAGCCGGCATGGTACGAATTAATGTACAGCACCTGGTACACCTCCTTCGGTTTCAACAGCTTAGCGGGTTTCAACGACATCATCAGAATGCCAAGAAGAAAGGCTTTATACCACATAGCTCAATCCGATGCTTCCCAATAATCCGACTACCGCTACAATCGTCTCCATAACCGTCCAGGAGAAAAACGTTTGCCGGAGGTTCAGGTTGAAATACTCCTTGAACATCCAGAACCCAATGTCGTTGACGTGCGAGAACATGAGGCTACCGGCTCCCGACGCGAGCACAAGCAATTCCGGCTTCACCGACGGTGCTGCTCCTAAAACCGGCAGCACAATCCCTGCCGAGGTGATGGCCGCTACCGTAGCCGAGCCTAACGCCAACCGCAGCAGAGCCGCTACCGACCAGGCCAGCAGCAACGGGGACAGCGAAAGGCCAGCGCTTACCTGTTTGATGGTTTCTCCGACGCCACTGTCCAGAAGTACCTGCTTGAACGCTCCGCCCCCGGCAATGATCAAGAGCACCATAGCCACGCTGCTAACGCCCGTGCCGGCCAGATCCATCATCTCGGCCATCGTGCGGCCCCGGCGGGTACCCAGAAGCCAGCAGCTCAACAACACCGCCAGCCCGAGGGCAATGGTCGGGTCGCCCAGAAAATGAGCGGCTTGCGTCAAGGGTGAGTCTTTGGTCAGCAGTAAGTCCAGTATAGCCGATACGATCATCAGAAAAACCGGTAGCAGCGTACAAAGCAGACTCACGCCAATTGGTGGTAATTCGGCGTCCGGTTTTGGTTGGTAGGTAAAAAACCGGGATGGAATTTCGGCCGTTGAGTGCTTAAACAAGCGCGAGAACCATAAGCCCGACAAGCCGATGGCTGGTATGGCCAACACAATGCCGTACACCAATGTCAGGTTCACGTCAGCGTGGTATAGCGCGGCTACGGACGTTGGGGCCGGATGGGGTGGTAACAGGCCGTGCGCCACCGACAAGGAGGCCGACATGGGAATACCGA
Organism: Fibrisoma montanum; assembly: GCF_003583365.1. Lineage (GTDB taxonomy): Bacteria > Bacteroidota > Bacteroidia > Cytophagales > Spirosomataceae > Fibrisoma > Fibrisoma montanum. The sequence goes on along the minus strand of NZ_QXED01000014.1, from coordinate 93,011 downwards.
CGTACAGCAAAGGCAGTCGGGTAGCCGATGCCAGCGTGTAGACCAGCGGAATCAGCACCAGAAAGCCGGCATTGTAGATCATCGGCAAGCCGACAACAAACCCCGTAAGCAGTAGTGCCCCCTGCAATCGTTTCTGGCCAAAAAGGCCAATCAACCCAAACGTAATGCGCTGGGCGGCCCCACTGTCTTCAACGATCTTACCCAACATGGCACCGAAGGCCAGGATCAGGGCAATGCTACTCAACGTACTGCCTACGCCACTCTGCACCGACTTCAACGCATCCACGGGTGCCATGCCCTCAGCTACGCCTACCATCAAGGAGGTGATAATGAGCGCCAGAAAAGCGTTAAGCCGAAGAAATACCATCAGGAACAGCAACCCGACTATCCCCCCGGTAACAATGAGAAGTGCTGCCATACCTGTCCGTCAGTTGGCAAAGAAAGTGGTCACTGACCCCGCCGGCGCTTCGTATACCAGATTACCTTCCGCGTTAACTGATACGTTTCCGATGGCTTTGTATGTCTCCTCGGCAATGTTTTGATAGCGGTCGGCTTTTTCGGTCGTACGGAAACCCGTAAACGTTTTTGCTCCGGTGCCTTTTAGGGCAATGACAATCCGCCGGTTAAACGCCGACATGTTGGTGACCACGAACGCATCTTTATTCGCAGTCCCATTGCCGGCAAAGGCGATGATGGGCATCTCTGAATCCATTGACGACGTGCGGGCCACGGCCATGCCCGGCTGACCGGCGCGGGTTAACTGCTTGTAGAAGTAATAACCCCGCCGGATTTCGTACGTACCGTCTTCGCGCACAGTAAACGCCGAGCCCGGATTCGGGTCGCCACCTACCCACTGAACCGGCCGCTGAATACCCGCCCAGGGAATGATTCCGTTGACTTTGGCGGTATAGATGTTGCCGTGAAACTCCTTCACGTTTTTCGTATCCATGCCGCTCCAGCTGGTGGACGTTACCCAGGCATGCAGTTCCGGTCGTTTCTCGCGTAACAGATCAGTACCGAAACTAGTGTGCTCGCCAAACCAGCGACCGTAACTGCCGACATAGAAGCCATGCGACGTAATCAGTCCCAAATTTTGGAGTGCCTGCGGGTCATCGGCAATGGCGTTTGCGTAGCCCCAGTGGCTCCAGCGGTACCAGTTCGTATTTTCGCCGGGCGTAACGCCGACGTCTTTCAGGCCGGCTTTGTCGAGGTCCGTTCGTACGCGTTTGATGAACTCGGCCACCAAAGCAGGCGACCAGAACATATTATAATCATGGCCGTGGCCTATGTTACCCGTCTCGTCTACCGGGTCCCACCGGAACCAGTCTTCGCCTTCGTTGTGCAGGGAGATGTAACGGACCGGCAGCTTTTCTTTCTCTTTCAAGTACGTTGCCCAATCCACCAGATATTGCGACAAGGCACTTTTCATGGCCGGGTCAAGGTCGCGGCCACGCATGGTTTTCTGCTTGGTGACGAATGGGGGCGGGCCGTACAGCGTCGTGATGATTTGCAGATCTGCCCCGCGCTGTCGGGTAATTTTTAGCCCCTCGCGGGCAAACTGCCGAATCCATTGGGTGGAGCTTTCGTGGTCAAACGCGCCGTTGGCCGCCTGCTGGTGGTGAGGATCGTAGAACATCTTCAGCAGCCCTACTTTCAGCCCATCCTCACCAAACACCAGTTGTAGAATACGCTGCCGATCAGCCTCTTTTAGCAAACTAAAACCCCCGTATTCCTGCTTATCCCTGCCGTAGTTTATAGTTTGAGCGGTTTCGACATAGTTGAATCCAAACCCATCCCAGGGTCTTATTTTTTTCGAAAAGTCAACCTCGGCCTGAACCGCCGTGAAGTTGTCGGCCTGAGCCGTTACTGCGGTACGAGCCGATAACAGCGTGACGACGGTAATGAGGAGGTTAATACAGGTAGTCCTTTGGTACATATGAATTGTATTATTAAAAGAGCTTTGGGCTTTGAAACGATTCTGCAAATTCAAACTTGACCCGTTTCGAAGGAGAAGTTACAGAAAGAGGCAACACTTTTTAGTACAGCTATTCCTAAAAAAATTGGGTTAACTGGTCAGCATAGGTTCTTTAACGTTAAAGTGAACCACAAAAAAATCCTTAATTGGTTTGTATCCGGCGCAGCGAAGGCGACTAAACACCTGTAAGGGATCTGTGCTTGTCTAGTTAGTAAGCGATGGCTGCAAATTGACTTTTTTTAAGGTTGTATGGAATTGCGCAGGCCTTGGTCGGTAGTGTGAGGCTTTTTGGTTTTATCAACCGGGAATTAACAGGAAAGCGTTAGCAAAGTATTGACTTATTCTTAGAATTGACTTCTCAGATTTTGATGACGGTTAATAAGTAAGTTGTAACAAAAGAGTAGTTCAACGACTCACTTCTTTGTTATACCCTTTACAGCTTTAACGTTTTAGGTAACGTTAAAGTAAAATTTTTTGATAAATAGTTTATATTTTTCTTGATAATTGCTGTTGAGCTGTTATAACTTCCATTCATCTGCTACATCCATACCCCAACTTCGTCTTCTTGATTCCACCCTTGTCACTAGTCGTTGGATTGTATTATTTATGTATGTAATCTTTTTTCATTTCACCCTTAACTCTGATTTTTTATGTTAAAATCACTACGTATTTGGCAATGGCTTTCTCTCTTCCTGAGTATTCTGACACTACCTACGCTAAGCTGGGCGCAGCCACCCTCGGGAGCAACCTGGACGCTGAAGTTTGAAGACAACTTTAATGGTACGTCCCTCGATCAGACCAAATGGAGCCAGGGATTTGGCTGGGGGCCGGTCAGTGGGGCCTTTAATGAAACAACGCGGCCTGAAAATGTGGTGGTTTCAAACGGTACGTTAAAAATTGAAATGGAATGCGACAACGGCTATAAATCAGGAGCCATCAACTCGCGTAACAAATTCATCCAGAAGTACGGCTATTGGGAAGCCCGGATTAAGGTACCGGCCGCTGCAGCCGGACTGTTACCGGCTTTTTGGGCAAAGTTCAACAACGATCAGTGGCCCCCCGAACTGGATATCATGGAGATATTTGGCTCTAACCAGAGTGCTCAGTTTACCGTACACTGGGGAAGCAGCTCAGCTACGCACCAGCAAAGCGGACAAGCCTGGAATGGCGGTGATTTGTCGACGGCGTTTCACACCTTTGGTTGCGAATGGGATCCTAACTACATCAAATGGTACGTAGACGGACAGGTTCGGCGTACCTACGCCCGGCCCGATGCAGATGCATTTTTAAACCAGTGGAATGCCGTAAGCGATGGTATTTACATGATGCTGAACGTCCATGCTGCCAACCAACCCTGGACCGGCGGAACCTTAAGTTGTGTTAATCTGCCCCGGTACATGGAGGTAGACTGGGTAAGAGTGTATCAAAAATCAGCCAGTACGGGGGGAACCAGCACCACCTATGAAGCTGAAAACGCGACCAAAGCCGGTGGTGTGCAGACAGCTTCAGGTTGGACAGGGGCCTCCAACAGTGCGTATGTTGATTACCCTGGCAGCTTTGGATCGGGGGTGTACACCCAGTGGACGGTAAATGCGTCAACGGCCGGGACTCACACGCTGGAGTTCCGGTATACCAACGGCTCGGGGGCTAACCGGCCGCTGCAGTTACAGGTAAACGGCATAACCGTGAACTCCTCGCTCGCTTTCAATGGAACCACCAGCTGGGGTACGTGGGCAACCGTAACCGTCAGCAATGTAGCGCTCAACAGCGGCTCCAATACGGTTCGGCTGACAGCCCTTAATAACGTCGGGCCCGACATCGATTTTTTAAAGGTAACCAAACCAGCGGGAGCACGGCTTATAGCCGAGGAAGGTAGGCGTGATCCTTCGTTTTCGGTGGAGGTCTATCCTAACCCCATTACCGAGCGCGTACAGGTTTTGGTAAAGGGCACTCCCGGAGAAACGTATCACCTAAAGATGCTGGACATGGCTGGTCGGGCCGACTTCAGCCGGACCGTTCAGGTAGCAGAAAATGGCGAGCAGCTTGTTCCAATTACGATGAACAAAGCCCATACGGGTATGTATCTGTTACAGATCACCGATGGGCAGGGCCGCCAGCAGGTTCGCCGTATTCTGAAAGAATAGAGTATGCTAAGTGTTCAGCAAGCCGGAGGTAGCTACCCCCGGCTTGCTGAACACTCAGGGTGTTGACTGCCGCACAACCAGTCTGGTTTCCAGTACGTGTGTTGTAGGCGTGTACGATTCACCCAGCCGTATCTGATCCAGGAACAGCTTGGCCGCTACTTGCCCAATGTCAAAAATTGGCTGGGCCACCGTCGTTAGGGCCGGCTCAACGATGGCTGCCACGGGCTCATCCGTAAAGCCAACCAGGGCCAGGTCCGACGGGATGTTTAGCTCCCGGCTTTTGGCGGCCTGCAACGCGCCGAAAGCCGCCGAATCGCACACGGCAAAAACGGCATCAGGCGGGTTGACGTCCGTCAGTAACTCACTCGTAATGAAGGCCCCATTGGCAATCGTCAGATCGCCGTGACGTATGTACTCATCCGGTACCGACAGGCCTGCCTCCCGCATGGCATCGACATATCCCTTTAATCGCTGTTGGCTTAACAGCAAATTCTCTGGTCCGGCGATATGGGCAATCCGTCGGCAACCCCGCTCAATCAGGTAGCTCACAGCCCGGTACGCCCCCTGGTAATCATCGACGACAACTTTAGAAACCGGCATTTCCTCCGATACCCGGTTGAAAAACACCAACGGGATCGACCGCCGGATCAGCGGGGCAAAATGGTCGAAGCTGGTCGTCTCGCGCGAAAGAGAGACAATCAGCCCATCCACCCGGTTGTTGAGCAGCAATTGCGTATACGTGATTTCAGTTGCCACCGATTCGTTCGATTGGCAAACCATGATGTTGTAGCCCGCTTCGGCCGCCGTCTGCTGAATCCCGCTGATGGCCGACGCATAGAACGGAATCGTAAAACTGGGGATGATGACGCCGATGTTGTGCGTCTGATTCTTAACCAGACTTTGCGCGATCGGATTCGGCTGGTAATCCATCTGGCGGGCCGTTTCCACGATTAACTGGCGCGTCGGTACGCTGATGTCCGGCATACCCCGCAGGGCTTTCGAGATGGTTGTTACGGACAGATTGAGCTTGCGGGCAATGTCCTTAATTGTTGCCGGATTGTTTTTCATACGTAAGTGGAAGCACTGGCAGCCTTTTCGCTCGATAGCGAATAAATACAATTTATTAAATCAAGTAAAGCGAGGTAGAGCAAGTTCAGCATTGGGGTTTAGGCAAGCAAGTTCACTACCCCCCTCCAGACGGAAATATACACAGAATCTTCAACTGCATCAAAGCAGAGTACTTTTTCGGTAACGGGCTTTAACGTTTTCGGCAACGTTAAAGTAAAAAAAATCTTATTTTCTAACTAAAAAATCATTGCGGAGCGCCATAAATGGCCCTAGCTTAGAAATACGTTTCTGTCCACCGGCAAAGTCTTTACCCCATACAGATGAGTTATCTGCCCGAATTTCACAAACCAGCAAAATAGAAAAAGTATAAAATAAACATGATGAACAAATACCCTTTTTTAGGTAGATGTCTAGTTTTACTACTGACATGTACAGGCTTGTCGAACTGGGCTCTGGGCCAAAGCCGAATGGTCACTGGACTGGTGACTGATGCCAACAACGAACCCTTACCGGGCGTAACGGTCGTATTAAAAAATACGTCAACCGGTACTACAACCGAAAGCAAAGGCCGGTTTACGCTGAATGTGCCAGAATCGTCGGCGAATGCGACGCTGGTCTTCTCGTACATCGGCTACCTAACGCGAGAGGTCGCACTTGGCGCTCGCAGCAACCTGACCGTTCAACTGGAAACGGACATCAAATCGCTGAACGAAGTGGTGGTCGTTGGGTACGGTACGGTTAAAAAGAGCGATCTGACCGGGTCCGTATCAACCGTTAAAGCCGATGAAATCAGGCAGATGCCCACCGTGTCGCTGGAGCAGGGTCTACAGGGGCGGGCAGCCGGCATTCAGGTTACGCAGGCGTCTTCGGCCCCGGGCGGTGGTATTTCGGTGCGCATTCGCGGAGGCAATTCCATTAACGGCGGGAACGAACCGCTGTACGTGGTTGACGGCTTTCCGATCTACAACAATAACGACGAAGCCAATCCCTCGGGCGGCCGACTGGGTGGTTATCGCACCTCCCCGAACGCACTGGCGTCGCTGAACCCGAACGATATTGAATCAATTGAGGTGTTGAAAGACGCGTCGGCTACGGCCGTCTACGGGTCTCGCGGGGCCAATGGCGTCGTGCTGATTACGACACGGCGCGGAAAGGCCGGTCAGGGTAAAGTAAATCTGGACGTGTATCATGGTGTGCAGCAGGTTGACAGGACCATCGACGTACTGAACGGTCGGGAATTTGCTCAGTTTTTAAACCAGGAGGCTACCAATCTTGGCCAACCCCAGTACTATACGCCCCAGACCATCCCGACATTCAATAACCAGGCTGACTGGAACTCCCTGTTGACCGGCGAAGGCACAAACTGGCAAAAGGAGATTTTCCAGACGGCTCCCATCTCGAACTACCAGCTTTCGTTCTCGGGTGGTTCCGAAAAGGTTCAGTACGCTATTTCGGGTAACTACTTTAATCAGGATGGCGTGGTGAAGAAGTCGAATTTTAAGCGGTACTCCCTGCGTACGAATCTCGATGCCCAGATCAGCAACCGCTTCAAGGCGGGCACCAGCCTGACGGTGAGCCGGACACTCAACAACCAGATTGTGGACGGAGGAATGGGTAACGCCAATGCGGGAGCGGTACACGCATCGCTGCAATACCTGCCCATCCTGCCCATTCGGCTCAACAACGGGCTTTATTCGCGTCGGGAAGACGAACCCAGCCCTATGTCGCCCTTTGGCCGGACGAACCCGGTTCAGCTCATTGAATCGACAACGGACCTGACGACCTCAAACCGTATTCTGGGAAACATATTCGGTGATTTTCGCATCCTGGATGGGCTAAACCTGCGGGTGACACTCGGTACCGATATTGATAACCGGGAGCGGGATTACTATTTCGCGGGAGAAGGAGAACGCGACCTGACGGCCCAGGGCTCAGCTTCCATTGGAACAACGGCGGCCTACAGCTGGATCAATACCAATCAGCTCACCTACAACAAAACATTTGGGGCGCACCAGCTTACTGTGACAGGTGTCTACGAACTTCAGCAGCGGACGCAGCAATTCCGCGGGATGTCGAACAGCATTTTTGTGACGGACGCGTTCGGCTTCGAAAACATCGGGGCCGGAACACAGGTGGGTGGACCGGGCATCTTCTCGTCCAAAAACCGCTGGTCACTAGCGTCGTACCTGGGCCGCATCAGCTACATCTTCAAAGACAAGTACCTGGCTACGCTATCGGCGCGGGCCGATGGTTCATCCCGCTTCGGAGCGAATAACAAGTGGGGGTTCTTTCCGTCGCTGGCCCTTGGCTGGAAACTGGGCGAAGAGCCGTTTATCAAGCAGGTTCGGTTCATCAGCGACTTGAAACTGCGGGCCAGTATTGGTCAGATCGGTAATCAGGAAATTGGTCCCTACCGCTCGCTGACCCGCATTACTAATTCTGACTACACCTTTAACCGACAACGGGTGACGGGTCTGACGCCCACCGCCATCGGGAATCCTGACCTGAAGTGGGAAACGACCACGCAAACAGATATCGGTCTGGATGCGAGTTTATTCAATGACCGGCTTTCGCTGACGGCAGATTACTATTTCAAGAAAACGACTGACCTGCTCTTCGACATCAGCCTACCCCTTAACTCAGGCTACTCGTCGACGCAGGGAAACGTAGGCAACATTCAGAATCAGGGCATTGAATTAACGCTGGGCGGCTACGTACTGGATGGCCCACTGCGCTGGCGGACGGATTTGAACTGGTCGGCCAACCGCAGCAAAGTGCTGGCTTTATCAACGGTGAATCAGGTATTTGGCCCGCTGCTCACGTTCGATTACCGCTGGCGAGGCAATATGCTGCAGGTTGGCGAGCCGGTTGGGTTGTTCTACGGCTACAAAACGGCGGGTATTTTCAAAACAGCGGAAGACGTGAAAGCCTCGGTACAACCCACGGCCAAACCTGGTGATGTTCGCTACGTAGACGTTAATGGCGACGGCAAGCTGGACGGAAACGACCGAACCGTTCTGGGCAACCCGGCTCCCAAGTTTATCTACGGCTGGAACAATACCTTTAATTACAAAAACTTTGAACTGTACTTCTTCTTCCAGGGTGTATATGGCAATTCCGTGCTGAACGCAACCAAACGGGATTTGTACGCGACCCTGGGCCGCCACAATCTAGCGAAGGGCACGCTGTACGACTCATGGAGCCCCCAGAATCCGGGCGGCACGCTGCCTATGATCGGTGGTTCAGGTTACAACAACACCCCTACGGCTGATGAGTATGTCGATTTCTTTGTTGAAGACGGTTCGTTTCTCCGGTTGCGTAATATTCGGTTAGGGTACACCCTGCCGGTTAAGAATAAACCCTTTCTTAAGCAGGCCCGCGTGTACGTAGCCGCGCAGAACGTACTTACGTTCACCAAATACACGGGCTACAATCCTGAAGTGAACGACCGGGGCCAATCCACCATCAACCAGGGCATTGATTTTGGCGCTTACCCACTGGCTAAGACGTATATGGCGGGACTAACCGTCGAGTTTTGACCCATCTATTCAATTAAGCATGAAAAAAATATCAACCTTTCTGGCGCTCACGGCTATGTTGTCGCTAAGTAGTTGCCACGAACAGTTCCTGGAAGAAGAAGCCTACAGCTTCCTGTCGCCGGGTAATTTCTATGCCAACGCCAAAGATGCCCAGGCGGCCGTTAATGGTGTTTACAAGAAATTCTACGATAACGACGGCAACTACTATGGCTACAATATGCTGGCCATAAACGAACTGCCGACTGAAGCCGTCACCAGCATCCTATGGGACCAATCGGTGGATTTTGGACGGCTGGATACCTGGAATACTCGCGTCGGTGATGTAAGTGGAATCTACCAGAACACCTATCAGATTATCAACCGCGCCAACGCCGTGCTGGACAACGTGCCCCGCATCGCCATGGACGAAACGCTGAAAAAGCGGATTTTAGGGGAGGCTCGTTTTTTGCGGGCGCTGGCGTATTTCAACGGCGTGCGGCTTTACGGGGATCTGCCTCTGCTGCTTACTGAAACCCGCAGCCTCGATAACCTGCAGGTGGAAGCCGCACCGGCATCACGCGTTTATCAGCAGATTATCGAAGACCTGACGTTTGCCAAGGACAATTTACCTTCGGTAAAAACGTACGGAGCCGCTGACCGAGGTCGTGCGAGCCGTAGTGCGGCCAAGACGCTGTTGGGAAAGGTTTACCTGACCCGTGCCACCGTTACCGGACTGGCGCAGCCAGACGACTACCAAAAGGCCGTAACGACCTTACGGGAGGTCATCACGGACGGTGATCACGCGCTGGAGGCCAGTTTCGCCAAACTCTGGGATTACGAAACCAACGAAAACAATGCGGAGGTAATTTTCGATATTCAGCTGACGCGTACGTCGGGATTGGGTGGGCGGCTGACCCGGCAGATTTCAACGGCCAACACGGGCAACACCTACGCTAGTTCATTCCAGACGATGAACGTAGAACTGGATTTTTATAAATCGTACAACCCGGGCGACACCCGCCTAGACGTTACGTTCGACAACCAGTTTCTGCGGAACGGGCAGGTGGTTAAGTTTGACCCGGCCAACCCAACTGCCAACGGTTTTCCGCAGGATACCCCCGGCTTCCGCAAGAACGTTGACTTCAACAGAACCGCCGACCTCGACAAAGAGGAGCCTAATTTTATTGTGCTGCGCTACGCCGACGTCTTGCTGATGCTGGCCGAAGCTTTGAACGAGGTGAACAAAGGTCCCAATGCGGAAGCGTACGACCTGATTAACCGGGTACGTCGGCGGGCGTTTGGAAAAAGCATTACTTCACCCGATGCGCAGGTTGACCTGACGGGTCTGGACTACCAGCGGTTCCGCCAGGCCTTGTACACTGAGCGCCGGAAGGAACTGGTTATGGAAGCGCACGGGTGGTTTGATGGCCTGCGCTTTTATGACATCTTCATCGAACGGGTGTCACAGGCGTCGGTGGGAGCAGTTCCTACCAAAGCGGAACGACCAAAGCTGGTCATTGACCGTAGTCGCATCGCGGATCCGAAATTCCGGTTGTTTCCAATTCCAACGACGGTCATTGAACGAAATCCAAATATCAAACAGAATCCAGGTTGGTAGGGTAAACTAAATCATAGGTAGTATTCCGAAAATGGCCGTTAATCATGATATTAACGGCCATTTCTATTATAAATACGTACATAGTCAACTTGTTTTATGTAGCAATTTTCGAGAGCTGTACAGACAAACGGAGTGACGCACAGCTGCTTACCAGGCGACAAAATTTACTGCGTATACATTGCTCCCAACGAAAAGATGATCCGCGAACACGCTGAACAGGGTGGCTTCCCGGCGAATTCGGTCGCTGAGGTAGCAACGATCATCGACCCGACTACGGCCGACGTAGCCGCTTAAGGCAGTATTCGTTCGCTCATCCGACCCACCGCCCATCGGTGGGTCGGATTTTTGTAGGCCTGCCGTCCGGCATTACTTTTGACGACCACAACACGCTACAGAGCTGTTGTTAGTCTGCTTTTCATGAAAACGCTTATTTCCGAACGGTTCGCAGCCAACGGCCTGCTGGCTGTGCTGTCGCTGGTTATTGTCTTTCACCTGCTGGTTCTGCTGCACGTTATTCCTTACACCATCGTCTGGGGTGGCCGCCTGACCTCCGATACGCAGATGGTACGCTTTGAACTGACGTCCATCGCCATAAATGCCTTCATGCTGGTGGTTGTCGCCATACGAGCCGGACTTCTCCGCGTCAACTTTCTGCCGTTGCTGATCAATATAGCACTGTGGCTGATGGCTGGGTTGTTTGCGGTCAACACGGTGGCCAATCTAGCTTCGCTGAATGAGTTTGAGAAACTCGCGTTTACGCCGTTGACCCTCCTGCTGGCGGTTTTCAGCCTGCGACTCGCGCTGACGAAGCACCGGCCCCGATCCGCGTAACCATCTACCAGCGTACACGCAGTCGCGCACCGGCCACGCCGTTTCGGGGGGCAGCCGCGTTGAAGTAGCGGCCACCAAAGGCGTTCAGGTCGTAGCCCAGCGAATAGGTCTGGTTCAGCAGGTTATCACCACTGGCGTACAGATCGAGCGTCCAGCGGCTGGCAAACGTGCGCCGGAATCCGACCGTGGCCTGTAGCAACCGGGTTGGATCAGCCTGGGCCGTGTTGGCCTCATCGAGGGGAAACGGATTCAGAAACTGATACGTCAGGTGGGCGTAAAATCCCAGCCGTAGTTCGGCGTCAAACCCGCTGATGAGCGTCGTGGGGGCAATACCGGGCACCCGCTTGTCGGAAACATCGGTGGCCCCCTGCTGGTAGTTCCGGAAGCGGTAGTCGGTCAGGTTCACGTTTTGCCAGAGCCGCAGCAGGGAAAACAGGGACGACGACCTTGAAACCGGACTTACAAAGTCGTAGGATAGCTGTGCTTCCAGCCCCTGCTGATCCGTGCGCCCGGCGTTGACAAAAAACTCAGCACCATTATCCGCTGACCGCCGGACGATGGTTTGCCGGAGCTGAAACTGGTAGGCCGCTACATCGAACCGCAGTCGGCTGCTCAAAGCTGACCCACGGACTCCCACTTCGTAGTTGACGCCCCGCTCCGGCTCCAGCGTCGGATTAAACTGGCCGGTCGACGACAGCACTTCCAGGCTTGTCGGCCCCGAATAGCCCGTACTGATGCTGGCAAACACCGATACGTTCGGACCGAAGGTACGCAGCAACGCCACCCGGGGCAGCCAAACCGGATCGAACGTCCGGCGCTGGGGCGATACGGGTCGGATTGAGAAGCGGGTAAAATCGTAGCGCAGCTCGTTCCGGCTCAGGCCCGCCGTCAGCAGCAGCCGGGCGGGCAGCGTGGTTTCGGTTTGCAGAAAAACCACCGACTGCTGCGCCCGCAGCTCGTCGTCGGTCTGTAGCGTATCGGCAGTGCCGCGCCGGTTGCCGTAGTTGCGCGTCACGGTAAAATTACGCTGGTATTCGGCCCCGATGGTCAGTGTCGTGGGCAGCGGTCCGTTCGGGAAACGTACCTGGGTGATTGTGCGCCCACCAAGGCCCTGATCGGCCCGGCGTTCGTAATTGGTAATGAATGGGTTCGCAAAGTCGGTGATTGATCCGTAGAGAACCGTCGTATTCTGGATGCGGTCGTTCCAGCGGTATTCCTGCGAAACGCCCAGATAGCCCAGCTTCTGATAAATGGCCGCCCGTTGTTCAACACTGCCGGGCGTAACGCGGGTACCGGGACGGGCCTGCCGGGGATTGGCCCGAAACTGCGCTTCGGTTAGTCCGCCGGGAGTCTGGTAATAGAGGTCCGAATAGAAGCCCAGCATCGAAATTGTGCGTTTGGGACTGACATTGAACGAACTGACCAGACTGATGTTGTCCCGTACGAGGGCGCTGTTCTCACGGTAGCCATCGCTTTGCAGGTGGTTGTAGCTCAGCGAAACAGCCGCGTTGTTTTTACCCGTCTGCAAGGTCAGACCGTTGCCGTACAACCCGTACGACCCACCCAGCGCCGACACCTCGACCGACGAGCGCCCCGCCGGTACCGCCAGACCGCCAAACAGGACGGTGCCGCCCGTACCAGCCCCGTAGAGACTTCCCGATGGCCCTTTGATTACTTCAACCCGACCCAGCGACCGGACATCCAGCGCATTCAGGGGCGTATTGCCACCGGCATCGGTGAGCGGCAGTTCATTCCAGTACACCTTTACGTTCCGCACCCCAAACGGCGAACGGATCAGACTCCCCCGAATCGACAGCCGATAACTCCCCGGCGACCGCTCATCGGCCCGAACCCCCGGCAACGTATTGAACGCCGGAACCAGCGTGGGCGTACCAAAACGGCGGTTCAGATCCCGGGCTGTCAGCAGGCCCACCGACGCGGCCGTTTCGAGCAGACGCCGGTTCGTGGCGTATCCCGTCACGGTCACTTCGTTCAGATGGAGCGTATCGTCCGTCAGTCGGCCCTGCGAATTGACCGGCGACGTAGTGGAAAGACTATCCTGGGCGGTGGCCAGGCAGGGGCAAAGTATACAGACTGCAAGTAGGCGTCGATTCATGCTTGGGTTAACTAACCCGGCAAAGGTAGTGTTTGTGCGGGTAGATCAACCAAAAGCGATTCTTAGGCTAATTGTCAGTTTCCGGACTGGTAATGTTTCACTTTGAACAGCTACATAGTTTATTATTGTAAAAAATTGTCAACGACCGTGATAATCTGACAATTAAGGACGTTTTATTAATATCGTTAGTTTATATAACAAATTCATTAATCCACAAAACGACCCATGGCGTTACAACGAATCTTAGAAGCAGACCTGATGACACATCTTCTGTTCTTAATGGGACTTATCACTCTGGCTTGTATGGTCTTGCTGGGAGCCAAAAAGCAAACAAAGCAGCTTACCAGTTGTGACTTGAATACTGAATTGATAGGCCTGTATTATCAGTTAGAGAGCGGTGTCGATCTGTTTATTTGTAAAGCTAGTCGAGACAACGCCAGACTGATTGTAAGTTTAATCAGAGCACTTGAGAAGCGTTCTGCTGATGTAAGGGTAAGGAATATAGTAGATATTAATGCGTTCCAAAAGGCTTGTGGAGAAGCCTTTAACCCTGTTAGGCTGCATACAAAGTTAATCTCATCTACTACCAGTATCTATCCCATCTATCATAACACAGGTATTATCGTAAGCAGCTCTGGTACCAAATATTGATCACTTACCCAACTTAATGCCACTTGTACAACAAATTTCAGAGGTCTAATTAAACCGTCGAACCGTAAGGCTTACAGTAGTAGGAAAGGGAGGAACTATTCGACACGTATTACCTTGCGTCTCGGCTGAGCAGCTAACAATTAGATAGGGGGCAACGGAATCAGGATAAGAGGCTACCGTGAAGAAAACACCCGAGTGCCAGCTAACTGGTTGAGAAAAACGCTCTTCTGAGTCAGAACGTAATACATGTTGAGCAACAACAGTACTTGGTATGAAAGGGTTAAAGTGCTCATTTGGTTTTTCTTCAACGAACAAAACCTGCATATTGGCAATTGGCTTGCCAGTCGAATCTGCAAAGAGGCCCTTTATGGTTAACTGCTGATTTTTTTCTTGCTGTTGGCAAGCACCTAGTATGATTAGAAGAGGTACCAAGGTATTCAAACATTGCTTCATAATAAGAGCCAATTAATCTGTAAGAGATCATTTAGATAAAACCAAGGCTAATCACTTTTGTAACAGCGTAGCTTTTGTTTTTATATTACTTTTACATAACATCAGTGGCTGTTGCAAAAGTCTGTCCGCCACTCACCCGAACTGATTTGGCGGTCGTCGAATTTCGCAAATACTCGCTTTCAGTCTGAGTAGTTGTATGAGCAAGTAGTTCTGAGGCTTTTGTAGATTGACAGCATGAACGTTAGTTAAGTCAAATAGTAAAAGTTACTGTCACTGCCTTTTAGAAGCAGTAAAACCAAGAATCAACGATTATGAAAACTCTGCTCTGCTGTAGTCTCCTTCTACTAGCCTTGTCTTGTAAAAAGGCTCCATCTGACATCGTCGATCCTGAGCACGACACCGTACTCGCCGAATACCCAAACTGGTACACGCTCAAAGCTCCAGTGGATAAAGAAATTCAAGGAGTGTGGGGAGACTGGGACAAAACGTTACTCATAACGACTGGATTTGCAATCTTCCGGTCAACGGATAAAGGCAAGCACTGGCAGCAGGTTTATCAGCAGTCAAATGGTATGTTCGGTATCGTCCAGAATCAGGATACCCTATTCACCATGACTGGGCTGATCAATCAAACGCCAAAAGACTACTATCAACAAATCTTAATTCATGCTGATAACTACAGTTTGGACGATGGCCAAACGTGGCAACGGTACACAAAGCGGAATCCTTTGCTCGATGAACCTCGATCAGGTCAACCAATCGACAAAAGACTATTGATTAATCCTGTAACGACGTCTACAGGAACTACGTATAGAATTAATCGGGTCTTCGTGGATCCAACTGCTACAACTGGTCATTTTGAAACACCTGGGGTGATTACTTTAGATGGGCGTCGAGTTGATCTTCCTCTGCTTCATCAGTTGAATAGCCTGTACCTGGATAGCAAGCAACGGCTATACATGGCCGGTACAGATGCTGTTTGCGGTCGCGGTGGCAAAACGGGTGAGCCTTTCTCATTTTGCAACAGTAAACAGGGCCGGGGTGTGGTCTATATTTCCAAGTATCCATTACCATAGCTTATTATGATGCCAGTGACTGTTGCAAAAGTTTCAGGTTTGCTTGTTCAGGTAGCCACTGGACTCAAGAGTAAGTACTTTTTGGTCATATACTAGCAGCCAGAACAGTTCGATTAAGCGGCTAACGGACTTTTGCAACAAACACATCAGTCACAGAACTCGTCTGGAAAAGGTACAAATCACACGCTGTCTTCAGAATGCGATTCCGAATAGGTTAGTCGCATCCGCTAACAGATCATGCAGGCAATGCCATTGAAATTTACACTGAGACACTACCTCTGGACTGCGGTTTTGGCCCACCACGCAGTTAGACTATTACCGTATCGCCGTTGCTAAGCACAACTGATTGTCTGCAATCCGGTATTGGCTGACCCGACAGTTCGATAACGGTCTATTTACTGTCCGTCAATGAAGAGCCATTGAGAACGTTACTGCTGGGTTGCCGGAGCAGTAACGTAGCAAAAAGGAGGACGCTTTCATACAATTTAGTTGTGATGATAGAAAAATCAGGCAACTTCCCAATAGCCTCCGTAAAACGTGCAGACGAAGACAGTATGCTGTTTAAATAGACTAATAGGGAAGCCACCTTGCCATTCAGTCGCCAGGTCGAAATTCTATAAAGCGGTTTGTTTGAGCAGCGGAGAATCACGGGATGTCACAGCGCGTGTAACCAAACCGGGTCAGCACAACTTTTCGGGAAGCGGCTGCAAAAATAGCCTGACAGGGAGGAGCCTCATCCTGTGGCTGAACATCTCTGAAGTCAAAATAGAACGTTTGGCCGGCTCGTACAGTGTCTGGTATTCCTATAAGCTCAATGACGTTATTCTCAAATGCATTCTGACCTGTCGGGATCCTCGAATTGACCTCTTTATTAAGGACTTTAACGGCTACGGCGCTACAGCCGGTACCGTACACTCGCCCCACATAGGGCAGGCACTCCGCTCCGTCGCCGGGGTGGCATGCCTCCATGACTATGACCATCAGAATAACCAATATATTTTTCATGGCATGAGCGATCCCTACGGCATGACTCCTGAAACTGTTAAACCGTTGGAATCGCTCACGTTTTTTCGTTGCAACTACATTCCAGTAATACTGAAGTGGTCCAGGCCACCCTCCGAACAGGAGCCGGCCCCTTCGGTTACTTCTGCGCGGTCGGCTCTTCGCATTTTTTCAGCAGGGCCTGGGCACTGTTCTGGCCCCACTTTGGATTAATGGGGTTACCCGTCGGGGTCTGTTCAAAGATCCGGGCGGCTTTGGCCGCCAACTGACAGGCCATCGCCTTGTCGCCACCAAAGCCTTCGGGGGCGCTGCGTTTCAACTGCGCCAGCACAACCATAGCACGGGGGTTGTTCGGGTTCTGTTTCAACGCCTGTTGTAAAGCCTCCGCACCAAGGGCCGAATATTTGGGTCCGCGGCTCATGAAGTCGACGTTGATACGGGCAAAGTGGATGGTCGCTTTCAGACACGAAATTTCGGAATTGTTCGGACTGAGCGAGTCGGCCCGGCTGGCGAAGCTTTCGGCTTTATCGGCCCAACTGTCGATCTGGTTTTTATCTTTCTCCTTGTTGGCCAGGTTCATAGCGCACATTCCGGCGTAATAGTAAGGCAACCACTGCGCCTTTTCGACGGAGCCAATTCGTTCAAACGTATTCATCAGGCCGAGCAGCGACGATACGGTGCGGGCCGTATCAAACTGGGCCAGGTTCTTTTCCATTGCTTTCTGGTACTTATCGCTCTGAGCCAACGTAGCATGAGCCAGCAAAACAAGACTAATCAGGGTAATGACAAGCGTTTTCATGGTTATAAAATGGATTGAGTTTATGGTTACAATTGACTATTGATGATTTCCTGCCGACGATCGGCACCGAGGGTGACGAACAGGCCGACGAACACAAAAGGGTTATTGGTAGGCACAATGGCTTCCCGGCGCTCTGGATGTCGGGTTGAGTAGGTGTAGCCGAATACCTGCCGGTTACCCAGCGCATTGCTGACCGTCAGAACCAGCACCGACTGGGCTTTCCGAACGCTCATCAGGTGGGCGATGCTCAGGCCGAGGTTATGGTAAGGCGGGGTCCGATCGGTCATGAACGCTTCGACCGGGCGGTTTGGGTTGACATACGGGCGACCTGAGCCGTAGGTGTACGACAGGCCAATATTGGTTTGAACGGCTGAGAAAAAGCGCTTCACGACGGCCGAGGCTGTGTGCCGGGCGGCAAACGACGGCTGTACGACCGTTGGGTAGTCCAGAAACAGCCGCTTCGTGTCCAGAAACGAGTAAGACAGCCAGTAATCAACCCCTTTGATGCTTTTCTTGTCGCGGAAGAAAACCTCAACCCCGCGGGCGTAGCCCCAGCCGCCGTTATCCAGGTTCGGCGTTGTCCGGATCAGGTGGTTGTACCGTTTAAAGAAACCCTCAGCCCGAAACGTCCGGTCGTTGGCAAGCTGCTGGTAGCTGGCAATGTAATGATCGGCGTTGGTGTAGCCTATATCAGTGGTCTGCCACAGGAACTGCCGCTCCGGTTTTTGATAAAACCGGCCGTACGACACCGACAGCAGCCCATTTGTTCCGGTGCTGTACCCGAGCGCCAGCCGGGGCGCTACGTTGGCTTTCCGCAGCACCGATGCGTATTCGAACCGCAGCCCAATCCGCGCCGACAGCCGGTCGGTCAGGTACGATTCGGTTTCGGCAAACTGAGCCAGGAAGGTGTCGACGTTGCGGCTGTCATTGCGTTGCTCACTGACCCGTTGCAGCTCGGTACCAACGTGCAGGCGGGTGCGGGCCAGTATCAGTTTGGAAACTACACTACGAGCCTGCCACAGCGCCGACCGATCGGCCTGCCGGACCAGCGAATCGGCTCGCAAGCCCCCGTCAACGCGAGCCGCTACGTTGGTCAGATCGGTGTTATAGTTGTAGGAAAGCCCCGCCTGCCACTTCCAGCCACGGTTCAGGTTCCGGCGGTACGTCAGGTTGGTATACAGATTTCGGTTAGTCAACCGGATGTTGTTGACCACACCCTCATAGTCCAGATTTGGCCGGTCGAGACCGACATCACTCAGGCCACCGTTGACAAAAAATTTGAGCATCCCCCCGTTGCTGAACTGCCGCCGGACAAACCCGTTACCGTCCCAGTAGCGGGGCGTTTTAGTGAACAAAACCGTAGCCGGTGCAAGCAAATTATACAGACGCAGGCTCGTATGGCTGATTCCTCCCCCGTAGACAGTCTTCTTGTCACGGCTCAGCTTTTCGAGGGTTGCGCCGGCCATGACCGGCGACAGGGTCAGTTCGGCGCTGCTTTTCACCGGCAGATCTTCGGTTTCAAGTACCAGTGCCGACGAGAGCGCCTGCCCGTATTGAGCTGAGTAGCCGCCCGTTGAGAAAAACGTGCCCTTGAACATGCCGGGCGCAAAGCGGCTGCGGGCGGCCATGTTGGACGGACTGCTGTAGGTAAAGTTATTGACCAGCAAACCGTCAATGTACACCCTGGTTTCGGTACCGGTCCCACCCCGCACGAACAGGTCGCCACTCTCGCCAACGGGCTGAGCACCCGGCAGAGTCCTGAGCGCCGACGTGATATTGCCATCCGTAGCGGTCGTCAATACGTCCAGCGGGCTCATGACCGTGTACTTGTTTTTATCAGTCAGATCGAACAGCCGCGGCCGGACGGTTACGTCATTCAACGTAACGGCTTTCGTCGTGAACACGATGGTAGCAACCACAGTGGTAGCGCCGTTTAGTTCGATTGGCTGGGCTACGTCGACAAAGCCAGCGACTCGCGCAATTAGTTTAAACGGTCCATTTTCCTCCGTCTCAAACGTGAACCGGCCTTTGTCGTCGGTAGTGGCGCCGTCGTATGAACCGTCCAGCGAAATGCTCACGTTGGGCAGCGGGCGAATACCGTTGTAAGTGGCCGTTCCCTGCACACGGATCTTCTGGGCAAAGACCGTAAACGGCAACAGCAGCAGCGCTGTGAGGAGAATAAGCCCGATTGAGTAGATGCGTATCATAGCCGAATTGTGTTTGCGTCAGCGAATCGTTGATACAAACATCGGCGGCCGGCCTGCCCTTCGCAATAGGGTGGGATAGCTGACAAACGGGAAGGGACAAAACGCCCGATTTTGGGGTATTTAGACCGTTTCTGGGATGAATGGGAAGGCTACGTCAGCATGGCCATGCGCTGATCGAAGGCATCCAGGTAGCTGCGTGAGACCGGAATCCCGACCGCAGCGCCGGTCAGCGTAAGCTGGTAGCCACGGGCATTGCCTTCGGTGCAGTTCACCGCTTTCAGGTTCACGATAAAGGCCCGGTGGCAGCGGAAAAACTGGGGATACTCGCGGAGTACGGCTTCAACCTCTTTGAGCGTGTTGCGCAACACCGTCTTCTGCGGGGCGTTCAGATTCAGCCAGTGCACATCGATGTAGTTGCCGACCGATTCCACGTAAACGAGCTGATCGGGGTGCAGGCTGAGCTTTTCCTTACCGGTGTCAGACAGCAGCGTAATGGTCGGCTGCGGTTGGTCCAAAAGCGCCGGTCGGTTTTCCTGTCGTCGCTCCAGTTGCGCATTAACCGCCAGGGCCTGCGTGGCGTTGCGGGCGAACCGACGGCGCTCGGCGGCCAGTACCCCCAGCGTTATGGGGAAGAACCCAATCAGCGTTACGTACAGATACATTTGCCAGAAAGGCGGTTTGCCCGAGCCCATTACCGTTAATAGCAACTGATTAGTGACACTGATGCACAGCAGGACAAACAGCGTGTGGGGAATATGCCGGCCAACCGTCCAGCGTTCTTCATCATACCACGACGGTAATAATCGGGGGGCCAACCAATTGGCCGACAGGGACGCCATGAAACAGCCAGCTCCGAGCAGAAATGCCCCGCCTACCAGCTCCCAGTCAAATTGCCGGAGGTTCAGGAGGACCAGAAAACCGAACACGTACAGACTCGCCAGCAGCGATTCGCGAATCGTATTCTTCAGGCTGAAGTCTTCGGCAAGCGGCTGATTCAGAAAAGTACGTACGGACTGGAGCATAGCACAAAAATAGCGGTTCTGACATAGCCGGCGTCCATTGCCGGGGCGTACGTCGATCAAAAGCGGGCAACGGGCGGGATTTGTTTCTTCCTGCCCACTCCCGGACACCCCCGGCCGGGCTACTGCGTGGGTGGTTCGACGTTGAACATATTCATCCGTTCTTCGCGTTTACGCAGGCCAAAATTATAGCGCAGTGTTACCCCAAACCGGCGCGTGTCGTTCCGGCGCAGGCCATCGGCCGTAACGCTCCCCTGCTTCAGAACGAACTGGTAGTAGTTGGTGAACAACAGGTCGTTGGCCGCCAGGGTGATCATCAGCTTGTCCTGCATGAATTTCCGGTTGACGCTCAGGTTCAGCGCTCCGAAGTTGCTCAGCTCGTAGAACTGAAGCTGCCCGCGGGTGCGAAAAAAGCCGTTCATCGTAGCCGTCGAGCGTTTGTCGATTTTAAACGAATGGAACGTAAAGAACGACCAGCTGCCCCGGCTGAAGTTCAGCGGACTGTTTTCGTACACGCCGGTGTAGTCGTTGTGATTATACTGCGCCCCGACCACGAAAAAGTAGCGGTTGACGGGCGGAATCGCCCCCAGAATCCGGAAGTAGGTTTCGCGGTTTACGCCCAGGTTGTCGTACGTCCGGTAGGCAATACTCCGGTTGGCGGGGTCCTGGTACACTACGTTGGTGAAAATGTCGCGGGTGTAGTTCCGGCCGAGGGCAAAGATGGGCCGATCTTCCACGCTGATGTTCGCTTCGTAATTGTCGGTGAACTGCGGCCGCAGCGCCGGATTCCCGGTTTCGTACAGATACTGGTCGACGTAGCGGGCAAACGGATTCAGGTAATCATAGGCCGGGCGCGTGATCGACCGCCGGTACACCAGATAACTCCGCAATTCGTAGCCGGCGATTTTGGCTACGCGCCGACTCAGATACACGTACGGGAACAGATCGGTACGATTGATCCGAAACGACGTATCGGCCGGTAGGCGCTGTTGTCCATCCATGTTCGTATTTTCCAGCCGAACGCCCCCTTTCAACAAGATCGACCCGAACAGGCGTGACGCCTGCACGTAGGCCGAGTTGATGTTTTCCCGGTAATCGAAGCGGTTGGTTCGGCTCTGATCCGGCCGGCGGATCTGGTTCACTACGGTAAAATAAGCCGCGTCGCTGCTGAAGGTCTGTACCGTTGTTTTCACCCCGGATTCGAGCGTGATCGCAGCCGGCAACTTGTATTTCAGATCCACCTGAGCCGCCAGCAGGTGCCGCTGGTTAACGAACGAGCCGTCGCCCAGCGTACCGGGACGTTCGGGCTGGAGGTAGCGCGTTGAAAAATTCTGGACACCACGCGTACCGATGAAACTGTACGATACGTCGGTGGTCAGTTCCGAACCGATGGTGTCCAGCTTCAGTCGTGTAGTGACGCCCTGGCTGAACGACAGCACCCGGTTTCGGTTGTCGACCTCGTTCAGGTTATCCGACAGCACCCGGCCGGTGCTGAGCCGACGGATTGTGTTTTCATTGACGGCCTCTGAATTGGCCTGATTCCACGAAAACCGTCCGTCGAAATTCAGATCCCACTTCCGCGAGAGCTCAAACCCGACGCCATAGCCGACGTAGGCAATCTGCGCCGGATACGTCGTGTACGCATCCTGGGTCAACGCCGTATCGGGTGCAAACCGGCGGTTGCTCTGCACCTGCTCGTAGCTGTTGCGGTTGGTGTAATTCAGGTTTAGATACGTTGTGCGTCCATGCTGGGTATTGTTGAGATTGATCCCCGCAAACTGATTGCCGAACCGCCCCTGATTCACCCCCGCGTTGACCGATCCCGTCAGCCCCAGCTTAACCCCTTTCTTCAGCACGATATTGACAAGGCCACCCGTACCGCTGGCGTCGTACCGGGCCGAAGGGGTTCTGAGAATCTCGATGCGTTCGATGCTGTTGGGCGGCAGACTTTTCAGAATGGACGCGATGTCGGCCGCACTCATTTTCTGCTCCCGCCCGTTGATGTAAATCGTGGCCGGTGATGTGCTGCTGAGGTACACGTTGCCGTCGGGGTCAAGAAAGACACCCGGCGTTTTTTCCATAATCTCGTAGGCGCTCGTGCTGGTAGCGGCAATGGGTTCGGGATCAACGATGGTTTTGTCGTCCTCCTGCTTCACGAGCGGTTTGGCCGCCACGACCGATACCGCCTGCAGCGTTACGTTGTCCGGCTCCAGCGTTACGGTTACGTTGGTCTGCCCCGGCTGAATCAGTTTCCGCAGGGGTTTGAAGCCGACCGACGTTACCAGCAGACCGTAGTGTTTCTCCGGCGCAACCCGAAAAGCAGCCGTTCCTGACGTATCGGACAGGGCGTAGAGGTGGCGGGTCGTATCGGCCCGGTCGGTCAGCCGGAGGGTTGCGCCTATGAGGGGCCGGCGATTTGTTTCCTGCAGCCGGATGATTACCGAAGTCGTCTGAGACCAAACCAAATACGGAAAAAGAAAAAAGAAAACGAATAAAGCGTAGTTACGGCCGCGGAACATGAACATAAAATTTGCCGCAAAGGTACACAATTGCCGGAGGAGACCCGGCATAGATTCCGCTTAATTACCCCGGCAAAGACGGGCCGCAACCCGGCAATGTCGTATCTTTGTCCTGTTTTTCAGCGGGTTCAAAACCCGTACGTTTTTTCAATGACTACCGAACAGAAACAACAGACTATAAACCAGACCGTACTGCCCGTGATGGAAGCCTTTTACACCCTGCAGGGAGAAGGGGCACATACCGGTCGGGCGGCTTATTTTATCCGGCTCGGCGGCTGCGACGTCGGCTGCCACTGGTGCGACGTGAAAGAGTCGTGGGATGCCGACGTCCACCCTAAACGTACCATCGACACGATTGTAACCGAAGCCCTGGCCCATCCGGGTCGCATGGCGGTCGTCACGGGCGGAGAACCGCTCATGCACGACCTCACCAACCTGACCGCGGCCCTGCAGTCGGCCGGTTTCCAGACCAACATTGAAACCTCCGGCGTCTGTGAGTCCGTAACGGGTTCCTGGGACTGGATCTGTTTCTCGCCCAAGAAGTTCAGGAAGCCGAACCCGGCAATTTTTGAGCGGGCCGACGAGCTGAAAGTCATCATCTACAACCAGTCAGACTTCGCGTTTGCCGAGTCGTTCGTCCCGCATCTGCGGCCCGATTGTCGATTGTTTTTGCAAACCGAATGGGGTCGCTCAAACGAAATGCTACCGCGCATCGTTGATTACGTAAAACGTAATCCGCAATGGCAAATATCGTTGCAGACGCACAAGTATCTCGACATACCCTGAAAAAGGAGAAAGCAGGAAAGGGAGGAAGGAGGAAAGGGACGAGAGGAAAATGGGTAAGCATTCTTCTTTTCTCCCTCCTCCCCTTTCTCTTTCCTCCGTTTCTTCTTCCCTCCTTCGCTCAGAACCAGAAGGCCAAAGAGTTATACGACCAATCGATCAAACTGTTCGGGCAGCGGAAGGCCAATGAAGCCATTCCGTTCATGCAGGAAGCCATCAAACGCGACCCGAACTTCCTCGATGCGCACCTCAAGCTCGGCCAGCTCTACGAGTTCACGAAACGCTTCGAACCGGCCATTGCGTCTTACCGCGATGCCGTTCGGCTCCAGCCCGACAACCCGGCAACCGGCGCGGCTTATCAGTCGCTGAGCAACATTCTGCTGCGGCTGGGTCGGTACCAGGAAGCCCTGGCTTACCTCGAAAAATACAAAAGTTTGTTTCCGGATGAGTCCGTTCAGGGCAAGCGAATCGCCCGGCTGCTCGAAGGCGCCCGGTTTGGTCAGGAAGCCCTGCAGCACCCGCAGCCGGTCGATCCCAAACCAGTTTCGCCCGTTCTGAACACGACGCCTTCCCAGTACTTCCCGGTGCTGACCGCCGACGAGCAGACGCTGGTCTTTACGGCCCTCAAACCCGAAGGCGACGAGGATCTGTACGTATCGTCTTTCAATGGCGAAACCTGGTCTCCTCCGGTCTCGTTGTCTTCGGACATCAATACCCCCGACAACGAAGGAACGGCCAGCCTCTCGGCCGACGGACGCACCTTGGTCTTCACGGCCTGCCAGGGGCGCAAAGGCTTCGGGAGCTGCGATCTGTACGTATCCCATAAAACCGGTACTACGTGGTCTGCCCCCAATAACCTCGGCCCCACCATCAACACCCGGTTTTACGAATCGCAGCCCTCCCTCTCGGCCGACGGCCGGCGGCTGTATTTCGTATCCGACCGGCCGGGTGGCCAGGGCCGGCGCGACATCTGGCGCAGCGACATCGATGTCGCCGGAACCTGGGGCGAGCCGGTCAACATCGGCGACAAGGTCAACACCCCCTTCAATGAAGCCTCGCCGTTTATTCACGCCAATGGCCGGAGCCTGTTCTTCGCGTCAGACGGACACATTGGCATGGGGGGCTACGACCTGTTCGTTGCTGACAGTACCAGTTCCGGCTGGTCGGCTCCTACCAACCTCGGGTATCCCATCAATACGTCCGAAGACCAGGCGTCGCTGTTCGTATCGTCGAATGGTCGGCGGGCCTACTACTCGTTTGAAGAGCAGAAAGATGGCGTTTCGCAGAAGTCCCGGCTCTACGTCTTCGACCTGCCCGAACCGCTGCGGGAGCGGGTCAGGCCCGTCAGCTTCCTGAAAGGCACCGTTGCCGATGCCCGGACAAAAAAACCACTGGCAGCCACCGTCGAACTGATCGATCTTGGCACGAACCAGGTCATCTCGCGGGTGCAGGCCGACGAGCAGACGGGTCAGTACACGACTGTCCTGCCGAGCGGTGGTGAGTACGCGCTGTACGTGAGCGTGCCGGGGTATCTGTTCAAGAGCCTGTCGTTCGATTTTACGCAGAAAACCAAAGGCGAAGGGATGGCGCTGAGCGTCCCCCTCGAACCCGTTGGTTCGGCCGGCAAAGAAACGCTGAACAACCTGTTTTTCGAGTCAGGGCGCTATGATCTGGCCGATAAATCGCGCACGGAACTCGACCGGCTCTCGGCCTTCCTGACCGCCAATCCAACCATGCGGATTGAGATTGCGGGCCACACCGACGACCGGGGCGATGCGGCTGCCAACCTCACGTTATCGCAGAAACGGGCGCAGTCGGTGGTCACGTACCTGACCAAAGCCGGCATTGACCCGGGCCGGATCAAAGCCATCGGCTACGGTAAAACCAAACCCGTTGCGCCCAACACCAGCGACGAAAACCGACGCCTGAACCGGCGCATCGAATGGCGGGTGCTTTAATAGGACGTGTATGAACCAAGCGGTTTGGTGTAAACTGTGTAGCCGGTGATTTCAATACCGTACACTACATACTACCTATACTGTATCATACATTAAGACTCTCTTTGCTTTCGTGGGAGAATTTTTTCAATTTTGCGTATGTTGTCTTTAAGCCATCCCTTATTAGCGAATGGCTTATTCATTTGTCAGACAACTTATTGCCTTCTGCAATGACTTCCGAACACGTTAAGTGCCTGATTATCGGCTCCGGACCCGCCGGCTATACTGCAGCGATCTATGCGTCGCGTGCTAACATGAAACCTGTATTGTACCAGGGAGCCCAGCCTGGTGGTCAGTTAACCATTACCACCGAAGTTGATAATTTTCCTGGTTACCCGGACGGGGTGAACGGCCCGCAGATGATGCAGGATCTTGAGAATCAGGCGCGCCGGTTCGGCACCGATGTGCGATACGGCATGGTAACGAAGGTGGAGTTTTCGGACCAGCCCGGCCGCGACCGGCCTCACCGGGCTATCGTAGATGATTCGCACGAAATTACCGCCGACACCGTCATTATCTCCACCGGAGCGTCGGCCAAGTGGCTCGGCCTGCCGTCGGAGATGCGGCTGAATGGCCGGGGCGTTTCGGCCTGTGCCGTTTGTGACGGGTTCTTTTTCCGGGGGCAGGACGTAGCCATTGTTGGCGCGGGCGATACGGCCGCCGAAGAAGCCAGCTACCTGGCCAACCTTTGCCGGAAGGTATACATGCTGGTTCGGCGGGGCGAAATGCGGGCGTCGAAGTTCATGCAGCAACGTGTACAGACGGCCCCAAACATCGAAATACTGTACTATACGGAAACGCTGGAGATTCTCGGCGACGAGGAGGTGACCGGCGCCCGGGTACGGCATGTGGAGACCGGCGAAGAAAGCATTCTGGACGTAACGGGCTTTTTCGTAGCTATTGGTCATAAACCGAATACCGACATTTTCAGGGACTACCTCGATATGGATGACCACGGGTACATCCTGACCGAAAAAGGCAGTACCCGAACGAATATTCCCGGCGTCTTTGCCTGCGGAGACGCTCAGGACAACATTTATCGCCAGGCCATCACGGCAGCCGGAACCGGCTGCATGGCGGCTCTGGATGCCGAGCGTTACTTAGTGACGCTCGAAGTGCAGGAACAACTTGTTCACTAACCAAAAACCAACGGTTTACGGTTAAGGGGGCCCGGTTCCAGTCAATCGAGCCCCTTTACCCGTAAACCCTTATTATGAGATGATGCAAAAAATGGCTGTACGCTGGCTATTGGCCATCGGGTGCCTGAGCTTTGCTCTGACAACCCAGGCGCAGGAACGGGGGCGATTTAAAAATAATCTGCGCATTACACCCAAGAATCAGGTAAACACCAGTGCACCGGCCGTTGATCAGCCTCAAAAAGCGGATGGCCCTTTTGAACAGGAAACAACACAACTTCGCTTCAACAGCCAGTTTGAACCGAAAAAAGAACTTAACCCGGTCGTCAGCGAAGATACCAGCATGATCGACCAGGGTCAGACCAGCGTGGTAGAAGTCATTGACTCCGTACTGGTTGGCGACGAATGGGTTAAAATTGCCGATTACTACGCCGTCTGGGATTCCCGCCACATCGACCCCTACAACATAAATCCCCTCGAATTCGACGAGGTAATCGACATCAAGCTCTACGACCCACCGGCGAATCGCTACTGGTCGGCTCCCCTGAACGAAGGTAAACTCACGTCTAATTTTGGCTTTCGCTGGGGCCGCTGGCATACCGGTGCCGATCTCGATCTGGAAACCGGCGATCCGGTTTACGCCAGTTTCGACGGTATCGTGCGGGTAGTCGGCTGGGACGGTGGTGGCTACGGTCGGTACGTACTGGTTCGGCATTACAATGGCCTGGAAACGCTCTACGGCCACATGTCCAAGCAAACGGTGGAAGTGGGCCAGCTCATTAAGGCTGGTGACCAACTGGGTTTGGGCGGCAGCACCGGCCGCAGCTCGGGTCCGCACCTGCACTACGAAGTACGTTACGAAGGGAATCCGTTCAGCCCCCTCACTATCTATACGTTTCCTGCCAACACCATCAACTCCGACCACTTCCTGCTGACCAGTTCGGTCTGGGATTATCTGCGGGGCGGGCGGACGTCCGATGTCAGCAGCAGCCCCAAGCCGCGCTTTAAACGGACCGTACTGCACCGCGTTCGATCGGGCGAAACGCTCAGTTCCATTGCCAGCCGCTACGGCATGTCGGTTTCGGCTCTGACCCGCAAGAATCACATCTCGGCCCGATCAAAGCTCCGGCCCGGACAGAAGCTACGGGTAAACTAATACCCGGTTTCTACGTCTGATCAACAGTCAAAACCCCGACCACAATGGCCGGGGTTTTTAACGTTTGAGGATTCCTGTGTGCAAGGCACAGAGGGCTACAGGTGTCCAAGAAGTAACAAACGCTAACAGATGGCCAGCGGGAGGTGAGCCGAGTATAGTCATTCAGCAGCACATGGATTGACTCGCGAACTGGTCAGCGCTTTTTCAATAAACCGAGTGTACTGTTCCGCCGGTATCGGCCAGATAGCGACCTTTGCAGGGGTTACCACCGCGGGTGGTAGCTGTACAACCATCAACCCAACAGACGTATGGACTTGCAGCTTCGTCAAAAGACAGCGTTAGTAACTGGCTCAACAGCCGGTATCGGTTTTTCCATTGCCAAAAAGTTAGTGGCCGAAGGAGCCGCGGTCATCATTACCGGGCGTACCGAACAACGGATTCAGGAGGCTATCAACCAGCTTAAGAAGCAGCAGCCCGAAGCCGTCGTTCGTGGGGTAGCGGTCGATTTTGCGCAGACCGGCGACATTGACCGACTGATTCAGCAGGAACCCGAGGTGGACATCCTGGTCAATAACGTCGGCATTTTTGAGCCCAAAGATTTCGTCGACATTACCGACGAAGACTGGTTTCGGTTCTTTACCGTCAACGTCATGAGTGGGGTGCGGCTCGCGCGGCACTACCTGCCCCGGATGCTCCAGCGGAACTGGGGCCGGATTCTGTTCATTTCCAGCGAATCCGGGCTGCATATTCCCACCGAGATGATTCACTACGGCACCACGAAAACTGCTCAACTGGCCATTTCGCGCGGGCTTGCCGAACTCACCACCGGCACCGACGTAACGGTTAATGCCGTGCTGCCCGGCCCGACGTACTCGGAAGGGGTTGGGGAGTTTATTCGCAGCCTGGCCCGGCAGCAGCAAAAAGACGAAGCCCAGGTCGAAAAAGAGTTTTTTCAGCACGCCCGGCCTACGTCCATCCTGCAGCGGTTTGCGAGTACCGACGAAGTGGCCAATCTGGTCGTGTACCTCAGCAGCCCGCTGGCATCGGCTACCAATGGAGCCGCCGTTCGGGTCGATGGGGGTGTGGTACGCACGATTGCCTGAGTAGGACCTGGCTATAATGCCTTCACCAGCTTCTTCATCAGGGCGGTCAGCTTCGGCTCAGCCACACCGGCCGCCCTGATGATTTTAGCAATATCAGCTTTTTCGAGGGTCTCTGGAATGCACATGTCGGTAATGACCGATACGCCGAAGATGCGCATGCCCATCTGGTGAGCCACAATCACCTCCGGTACGGTCGACATCCCGACGGCATCGGCGCCCCACTGCCGCAGCATCCGGTATTCGGCCCTGGTTTCGAGCTGCGGCCCCGTCACGCTGACGTATACGCCCCGCTGCAACGGAATCCCAAGCGCCTGCGCGAGGTCAAACGCCTGCCGGATCAGGGCCGGATCGTAGGGTTCGCTCATGTCGGGAAACCGATCACCAAAGGCGGGCAGGTGCTTACCCGTCAGCGGATTCTGAGGCAGCAACAGGCTGATGTGATCGTCGATTACCATCAGATCGCTGACGCTGAACGCCGGGTTCAGCCCCCCGGCAGCATTGGACACGAGCAGCGTTCGGACCCCCAGTGCCTGCATGACACGCACCGGAAACGTAACCTGCTGCATGGTGTAGCCTTCGTAGAAATGAAAACGGCCCTGCATCACCACAACCGGCTTGCCGCCCAGCGTACCCAGCAGCAGTTTACCGGAATGAAACTCAACGGTCGAGAGCGGGAAATGGGGAATGGTTTCGTAAGGCAGCGTGGTTTCGATCGTTACCTCACCGGCCAGCGCGCCAAGGCCGGTTCCGAGAATGATGCCGATAGCCGGCTGTAGGTTTGTCTGGGATTGAATGTAGCGGGTGGCTTCCTGAATCTGTTCGAGCATACGATTGACGCAAAAGCCCGGCACCGCAAGATGCCGGGCTTCTCGGATAACAAGGGTTAGTTACTGTAAATTGGCATCTTCGCGGCTGTTGAACGTATCGCCCTGGCTGAGATCGCCGGTTTTGAGTCCTTTCTTGAACCAGTACACCCGCTGCGCCGACGTACCGTGGGTAAACGCGTCGGGCACCACGCGCCCCTGCGTCTGCTGCTGAATCCGGTCGTCGCCGATGGCGTTGGCCGCCGTAATGGCTTCTTCTACGTCTTCAGGCGACAGGACAAAATTCTGGCCCTGCGCGTGGTGTGCCCAGACACCGGCGAAGAAATCGGCCTGGAGTTCCAGCCGCACCGATACCTGGTTATACTCGCGTCGGCTCAGGCGCTGGCGCAGTTCATCCACCTGATCCATAACCCCCAGTCGTTTCTGCACATGGTGCCCGATTTCGTGCGCGATCACGTAGGCCATTGCAAAATCGCCGGGTGCCTGAAACCGCTGACTGAGTTCGTCATAGAACGACAGGTCGATATACACTTTCTGGTCGGCCGGGCAATAAAACGGACCCATGGCTTCCTGGGCCGTTCCGCAGCCCGAAGTCGTAGCTCCCCGGAACATCACCAGCGTAGGCTCGGCATACTGGGCTCCCTGCTGGGCGAAAAGCTTGTTCCAGACATCTTCGGTGCTGGCCAGTACCTTGCGTGTAAAACTGGCCGCTGCGTCGTCGGGTTGCGGACCCGTTGGCGACTGCGACGTAGCCGGGCTGTTGTCGGTCCGGTTCAGTATGGCCGTGGGATCGCCCCCCATCAGGTATACAACCAGGGCAATAACCAAGGTGCCGATGCCCCCACCGACTACCAATCCGCCCCCACCGCTTCCCCGGCGATCGTCGACGTTATCACTTTCGCGTCCTCCAATCCAACGCATAGCTGTTTTTCATTAAAGTTGTTGAACGTACTAATTACCGTTTCGGGGCTCAAAGTGTTTGATCCTGTTTCGCGGGTTCGACTTCCCGGCATACCAGGACGCGCTCCCCCAAGCGGATGGCTGGTCTGTATCAACCCATTGGCCGCTCAAAGAAAAAGAAATTATCGCAATTGACGTGAGCCGACGGCTATGTATCAACTGCCGACACACGGGTACCTTCGGCGAAAACGTAACCAGCCGACCGCTTACGGATACCGGTGACATTGCTTATTTTTACAGAAACAAACTGGCGCCCTACCTACGTAGTAAAGCTCCCGGCCCGTAACCTGGGAAGCATGGCCAAACCGGCCCGGATAAACGATGCAGAAACTGAATGACAAATGGATGCGCATTGTCGGGGTCCCATTGCTGGCCCTAACGGGACAATGGATCATGTACGGCTATACAAACGTGGCCTATCCTGACGACTGGCGGGTGCCGTTCTTTTTTCTGCTGGGCTCTGTCATGGTGTGGGAATGCAACCGCTGGGGCATCATCTACTCGCGTCGGCGGTACCCTGAGCTAACCCAGACGCTCCGGCGGGTGCTGTATCAACTGATCTGGTTCGTCATGTTTTCGAGCCTCATCCGGATCGCCCAGACGTTTGCGTATCACCAGCTTAATCTGTTTCCGGCCGAAGATTATTTTCTGTTCAAGCCGTATTTTTTCAATACGCTCGTATCCGTCGTTGGCACCATCCAGATTGCCGCCGTTTACGAGGGCATCTACCTGTATCAGCGGTGGAAAATGTCGTTCATGGAAACGGAGCAACTGAAAAAGATTAATCTGCAAACCCAGCTCGACTCGCTGAAAACCCAGATCAACCCTCACTTTCTGTTCAACAACCTCAACTCGTTATCGTCGCTGATCAGCACGGATGCCCGACAGGCCGAAAGTTTCCTGGACGAACTCTCGGCGGTGTACCGGTACCTCCTCCAGCAGAACAACCGGGATTTGTGCCCACTGACCGACGAAATCAATTTTATCAACGCTTATTTTCACCTGCTCAAGACCCGCTACGGCGAGGCCATTTTCATGGAAACCGACGTAGAACCACGGTATCTGTCGTTTCTGATTCCGCCCCTGACCCTACAGATTCTCTTCGAGAACGCCATCAAACATAATGTCATCTCGGTCAACCGCCCACTTGTTATCAAGCTGTACACCCGGGCGGGCGCGCTGCACGTAGAAAACAACCTCCAGAAAAAGAAAAGCGCCGTTGCATCGAACCGGATTGGGCTTCAGAACATCGTGATGAAATATAAACTGCTCGATCAGTCGGCGGTGGAGGTGCGCGAAGACAATAACCGATTCCTCGTCACCGTCCCGCTGATTACGCCGGTTGCCGAAACGGTACTGGTGTCGTCATAAAAACGCCCTGGAGCCGAGTGGTGATACTCAACCCCAGGGCGTTTCGGTCCCAGACCGGATCAGGATCTGACGGACGTGTGTCCTTCCAGCGAATGCTGCAGATTCAGTTCACCTTCCGGTTCCTTTTTGAAAGTATCCGCGGCTTTTTCGCCCTGAGGTCCTTTGGCAATGGTAGTGCCGCCGTCGACGTAGTAGATGGCTCCCGTCACGAACGACGCTTCGTCGGAGGCCAGGAACAAGTACACGTTGGCCACTTCTTCGGGTGTACCCCGGCGCCCCATCAACGTACCAGCCGTCGTCGATTTTTCCATTTCCGAGTCCATCGGCCCAGTACTGGTATGCGTCCAGGCCGTATCGATCGGACCGGGCGCCACTACGTTGCTCCGTACACCGAACTTCGCCTGCTCGGTAGCCAGCCCCTTCGCAAACGCATGGTTGAAGCCTTTCGTACCGCCGTAGGGCACGGCCTGCGGTTCGCCCATCTGCCCGGCTTCCGATCCCGCCGTCACGATGTTGCCTTTCGTTTTTTGCAGTTCGGGCAAAGCCGCCTTCGTCATCATAAAAGTCGACTTGATGTTGTTCCTGACCAGGTAGTCAAAAGCTTCCTCCGAAAAGTCCTGCATAAAGTTGGTCTCCGGAAACACCCCGGCATTGTTCACCAGAACGTTGAGCCGGTCATACATCCGGATCGCCAGCTCAACGCAGGCTTTCGCGTTGGCCTCGACGGATATGTCGCCTTTGAAGGCCACGGCAATCCCGCCCTGCTGTTCAATTTCCTTCACGACCTGATCGACCGGGTCGTCGGGCAGTCCGACAACGACCACCCGGGCACCCTCCCGGGCAAATTTTTTGCAGATGGCTTCACCAATGCCGGTAGCTCCCCCGGTTACAATGGCGACTTTCTTGTCTAATCGATTTCCCACTTATCCTAGCGTTTAATTACACTATTTAATAACCTCGTTGGCTGACTGAGGTTTACTGATTTATACAGTGGGAAAACCGCCGGGCGATTGGCGTCGTCGATCGAATGACATCTGGTAACCCGGCAACGTTTTCGAATGGCTATGCAGGTCTGAGCAGACGCCATTTTATGCCTATTTCCTTAAAAAATAGCATTTAAGTTAATTTTTATGTATACTTCCTTCGGGCACGTACTGTATGTCTGGCCGCTCAGTTCCGGTGGCAGGTATACTACAGGCCATTCCCCATCGTTTCATAGACAAATTTGATGATTCAGACAAACATGATCACTCCTCACGCGTCTCGCCCGCTTCGTAATCTGTTCCTGGCGTTATGTTTCCTTGGTGTCTGCACAACGGCCTGCAAAAAATCAGGCTCCGGTTCCGGCGAAATTGACCCGCGCGATCAGTATGTCGGTACGTATGATGGTGGCTACACAACCCAGACGCTGATCAATAATGCGCTGCCCTACGCCGATGAAGCCGGTAAAGTCACGATTGCCGTATCGAAAAGTCAGGCGGTTAACGAACTGTACCTGGATTTTACGTTCAATTCAACCACGAAAGAGCGCCGGACGGCCCAGCTGACCGACAACAAGTTTACGATCACTGACAAACAAAGCGAAACCATCTACTTTGGTACCGACAGCAAAGGATCTCCCGTGGGCTACGACGCGGCTTACACAGCCACCGGCCAGTTTACGGAGAACAACCTGCTGCTGACCACCAAATCCGAAACTCGCGCCGTTTCGCAGCTTCTCACGAAAAATGGCAGCATTACCTGTACGAAGAAATAGGTAGCTTTGAGCTGAAAATAGCTTTTTCGTGCATGAAAACGTTTATTCTAACCGGTCTTCTGGCCGGTTTTTGTTTAACGGCTACCGCGCAGGTTGCGGCTCCCTCCCCTATTCTGCTGGCCGCCAAAGCGGAAAGCGTCGGCATGAGTACTGAGCGGCTCCAGCGCATTGACGCCGTCATCAACGAGTACGTTAGCCAGGGCCGACAGGCCGGCGTGGGTGTGCTGATTGCCCGCAATGGCAAAATCATCCTGCACAAGGCCTACGGCAAAAGCGACCTCGATACTGACTCCCCGCTGCAGCGCGACGCCATCTACCGCATTGCCTCGCAGACGAAAGCGCTCACGAGCATCGGCCTGATGATGCTGTATGAAGAAGGCAAGTTTCTGCTCGACGACCCCGTATCGAAGTATATTCCGGCGTTTAAGAATCCGAAGGTACTGGACAAGTTCAACGAGAAAGACTCGTCGTACACGACGGTTCCGGCCAAACGCGAGGTCACAATCCGTCACCTGCTTACGCACACATCGGGAATCGGTTACCCATCCATCGGGTCCAAAGAAGCCAACGCGATCTACGCCAAAAATACCATCCCGAGCGGCATCGGCACACCGGAGGGACGGCTCTCTGACGCCATCAACCGGCTGGCTGCGTTACCGCTGATGCATAACCCCGGCGACCGCTGGACCTACGGCCTGAACACCGACGTAGTAGGCTACCTGATCGAAGTCTTGTCGGGGCAGTCGCTCGATGTGTTCCTTCGCGCCCGGTTGTTTGAGCCGCTGGGCATGAAGGATACCCACTTTTATCTGCCTGCTCCGAAGCAGGACCGGCTCACGGTGCTTTACACCGAAGATTCGACCAGAGCACTTCGGCGCATGATGCCCCGCGGTCGGTTGTCGCCGGATTATCCCAAAGCAGCCGGTACGTATTTTTCGGGGGGAGCCGGCCTGTCTTCCACGCTCTTCGACTACGCTATCTTCCTGCAAATGCTGCTGAACGGCGGTCAGTACAATGGCAAACGGTTCCTGAGCCCAGCCACCATCCGGCTGATCACGACGAACCAGATCGGCGATCTGAATCAGGGGCAAAACAAATTTGGTCTGGGCTTCGGCCTCACTACCGTGCAGGGAGCAGCCCGGCTGCCCGTTTCCGAAGGCTCCTTCGAGTGGGGTGGCTACTTCGGTACGACGTACTGGGTTGACCCTAAAGAAGGTATCGTAGCCCTGCTGTACACCCAGAAGGTGCCCAACAGTTACGGTGATCTGTTCGACAAGTTTAAAGTGCTCGTATACCAGGCTATTACCCGAACGCAGGCAACCAGCCGGTAGGCCCTGACCGTTCCTGGCTTTATCTGTCAGTCGGTCGGCCGCTCAGGTTAGCCGACTGACTGATAACTACCCCTAATTTCTTATTAATCACATCCCATGAAACACTTCCTTACCCTTTGCCTGATTGCCGTTGCGCCAGTCGCCTTTGCTCAGTCGCCCGCCGAAAAAGACGTGATGAACACCGAAAAACGACGGTTCAACGCCCTGGTCAGCAAGGACTACACCGTTCTGAACCAAACCTTATCCGACGACCTGGTGTATACCCATTCCAATGGCATCGTGGATGACAAACAATCGTTCATTCAGTCGATCAAAGACGGTAAACTGACTTATGCGGCCATTGATCCGCTGGAGCAGAAAGTGCGGCTGTACGGTAACACAGCCATCGTGAACGGGGTTTGTCAGGTCAAAGCAGTCAGCAACGGCGAAACGCTCAGTTCCCGGCTGCGCTATACCGACGTGTACGTCAAAAAAGGGAATCAATGGCAGTTGGCCACCTGGCAGTCATTGCGGCTGACGCAGTGATCACCCCCTAGCCGGCCGGGGCAAACGTAGCGGCCCAGAGCAAATCCTCCGGGGTCGTGATTTTGATGTTTTCGTAGGCGCCCTCGATCAGCGTTACCGAAAACCCGGCGTGTTCTACCACACTGGCACAGTCGGTGAAAAATGGTTGTTCATCGACCTGAAACGCCCGCCTGAACAGATCAAGCTGAAACGTCTGGGGTGTCTGTACCAGCCGAACGCGGCTGCGGTCGACGGCCTGACTCTGCC
This sequence comes from Fibrisoma montanum, assembly GCF_003583365.1. Taxonomy (GTDB): domain Bacteria; phylum Bacteroidota; class Bacteroidia; order Cytophagales; family Spirosomataceae; genus Fibrisoma; species Fibrisoma montanum. Next base: position 56,827 of record NZ_QXED01000014.1, on the reverse strand, counting down.
CGTCGTTGCCGACCAGCCGGACGGAATCTTTGGCCAGTACGCAGGTTACGGCACTGCCCGTCTGCGCGGCCACGCTAAAACTGGTGCGGATGATCTCGGTCGACACAAACGGCCGGACGCCATCGTGAACAGCCACCAGGCCTCCGCTGGTCTGCTGATCGGCCAGAATCGCAGTCAGCCCGTTGCGTACCGACTGGAAGCGGGTAGCCCCCCCGTTCACAACCCGAACGCGCGCTGGCTGAAACCGATGCTGGTCGCAGAGGGTAGCCCAGGTCGGCCGGTCCCGTTCGGGCAGAACCAGTACAATTGATATAGTCGGCGACGCGGCTAAAAATCGCTCAATGGTATGTTGCAGGATTGGTTTACCGTTCAGAGGCAGAAACTGCTTGGGTACATCGGTTTTCATCCGGCTGCCACTCCCCCCCGCTACGATGATGGCAAAGAGTTGCTCAGCCGGCAAATCGGTTACTGAATGGGTCATAAAAAAGGGGCCGCTTGGCCCCTCAAATGTACTGACTGACGGCTCAATGAACCAACTGCTTTTATAGAATCAGCATGGCATCGCCGTAGCTGAAGAAGCGGTATTTTTCCTTGATGGCCACTTCGTAGGCATGCCGGATCAGGTCGTGCCCGCCAAAGGCGCTGGTCATCATGATCAGAATGGACTCGGGCAGGTGAAAGTTGGTCAGCAGCGAATTGGCAATTTTAAATTCGTAAGGCGGGAAAATAAACTTGTCCGTCCAGCCTTCAACCGGTTTCAGGCGGCTGTTGGCCGAAACCGACGACTCAACCGCTTTGAGCGACGTAGTACCGATGGCACACACCCGCTTGCCGGCATCGAGGGCTTCGTTGACAATCTGCGCCGAATCGTCTGAAATCCGGTAGTTTTCCGAATCCGTTTTGTGCTTGGTCAGATCTTCTACATCAACCTGCCGGAACGTACCGAGGCCAACGTGCAGCGTAACGGGTGCAAAGTGAATGCCTTTGATTTCCATCCGTTTCATCATCGCGCGGGTGAAGTGCATACCCGCCGTTGGAGCCGCTACGGCCCCGATGTGCTCCGCAAAAACCGTCTGGTAGCGGTCGCGGTCAGCGTCCTCCGTTTTCCGTTTGATTTCGCGGGGTAGTGGCGTCTCGCCGAGTTCATCAACGGCTTTCATGAACTCTTCGTGGTTGCCGTCGAAGAGGAAGCGAATCGTCCGGCCGCGCGAGGTTGTGTTATCAATCACTTCGGCTACCAGATCGCTGTCGCCAAAGTATAGTTTATTACCGACCCGGATTTTGCGGGCGGGGTCCACCAGAACATCCCACAGCTTCATCTCGCGGTTCAGTTCGCGCAGCAGAAAGACTTCAATCTTGGCTCCGGTCTTTTCTTTGTTGCCATACAGCCGAGCCGGAAAGACTTTCGTGTTGTTGATCACCATGACGTCACCGTCATCGAAGTAGTTCAGAATATCCGAAAACTGCTTGTGTTCAATTTGTTTGGTTTTCCGGTGAACCACCATCAACCTCGACTCACCGCGCTCGAGCGGGTATTTGGCAATGAGACTTTCGGGTAAGTCAAATTTAAATTCGGATAGCTTCATAGCGTATCAAACACGAAAAAGAACGGTCTCGTTTGGTAAAGACCGCAAATATACAAAAAAAGCCCGGAAACGGTTAAGATTCCGGGCTTTTTTGTTGGATTTACGAATTAAATGTTTATTGATTATGCGACGATTGGTCGAGCGGTTTCACGGCTCCTTCCATATTGACCGGTCCGCGGTCCGATACGTTGAATTTGGCCATCAGTTCCGACGAAACTTCGTTGGAATAGGTGCCCTGTGCGGATACAAAGATGCCTTTCATGCCGTTGCTGGCCGTAATCGCATACACGGTCATTTCGTCGCCGGGATCTGAGGTACCTTCAAAGCGGTGAAATTCATCCACGTTGAATTCTTCACTCCGCAGTTTGGTGTCCGATCCGGTCACCTTCAGGTACTCCCGGGCCGGCGAAAAATCTGCTGTATAGCCGCGTGTCCGAAGGTCCTCCATTGCCTCGGTTGCGGTCGTAAAATGTTTCATAACGTAGCCGAATGTTTAGGGTTACAGAAACGTAACAAGTCAGCCCCCAAATGGTTTGAGAACCGGCGCGTCAAAAAAATAGACCCATATCATAATATCTTCAAACAAAATTACGTGTAGCTACTTCTTTTTTTGTACGAGCCTGATAAGCGGCTACTTGCACGTACCTACTACACTTTTTCAGTCAAACAATTCTCGTATGAACAAACAACTGCTTTCCTGGGGCCTGTTTATGGCGGCCCTCATTGGCACCACCGCGTGCGAAGATCACCGTGACAGCCCCAATGCCCCGTTTCCGGAACGAATCAACTTCGTATCCGAACGCCTGTATCCGGAAGGGATCGCCTATTCCTCGCGACTGGCTAAGTTTTTGGTTACCTCCATTCCATTCGGGAAAATCGGGACTGTCGACACCGACGGCCGGTATGAAGATCTGCTCACCGCCCCCGAATTCATTGCGGGGATTGGGATGAAGGTGGCCGGCGACCGCGTATTTGTCTGCAACAGCGATCAGGGACGGTCCGTCAGAAGCACCACCGCGACCGCCCGGCAGACGGCCGAATTGCTGGTGTTTAACCTCACTACCCGCCAGCTGGAACGTCGGACGGATCTGGATGCGCTGCTACCGGCGGCCGACCCCAACTTCGCCAACGATGTAACCCTTGCTCCGGATGGGACGGCCTACGTGACGGATTCATTCTCACCAGTCATCTACAGAGTAGCCCCCGACGGTGCGGCCAGCATTCTGGTCAGAGATGACGTTCGGTTTGCCAGTCCTACGTTCGGCCTGAACGGGATCGTGTACCACCCCAATAATTTCCTGATCGTTGCCAACACCGGGCAGGGGAAGCTGTACAAAGTTGATTTGCAGAACGGCAACGCCATTTCGGAAATTGTAGTAAGCAATACCAGTCCCACGCCGAATAGTCTTCCCGGCGACGGCCTGACGCTGCTCAATGGCGACCTGTACGTAGTGACGGGCGGCACCCGTGTCGCGCAGGTCCGCAGCACCGACAACTGGCAAACGGCGACTGTGGTGAAGTACGATACCGATGTCTATACCGGAGCAACGACCAGCGTAGCGGTTAACAACCAGATTTATACGCTCAACGCCCGCATCGGCCAAAACGCCAACGACCGGGATTTCAGCATCCAGCGGTTCAGGTAAAAGAAAAGGAGGAGAGGAGGAAGGGGAGAAAAGGAGGAAAGGGTACGGTTACAGCCCCTCTTCTCCTTTCCTCCTCTCCTCCCTTCCTCCTTTTTCGTCTCCCCTCTTAATCAGGTAGTACCTTGATCATCACGTCTTTGAACATCACCTTGCTTTTAGGATCGTGTCCCTGCAGGGCTACCGTTCCGCTGCTGAGCTTCTTCGGGCTGCGGCCGTTACTGATGCTGTCGGGCTCGGTGTAGTTATTGATCACCTTATCGTTGATCTTGATCGTTACGTTCTTGCCGTTCACGATGATGTGCTCGGTGTACCACTCGTTATCCTTCACGAACGTTTCTTTCACATCCTGCAGCGCGTACACACTGCCCGTCTTACGCCAGTCGGTGTGCGTCTGGTTGACCTGGATCTCGTAGCCTTTCGACGGCCAGCCTTTGTCCTGATACGCCGTGTGCACGAACATGCCGGAGTTTGACCCGGGCATGGTCATGACCTGCGCTTTAAACTCAAAATTCTTGAAGTTGTGGTTATTGACCGGGCCGTCGTAAAACAGGTGAGCCCGTGGCCCAAAAACGACAATAGCCCCGTCCTGTACCGAGAACGTAGCGGGGTTTTCGGCCGCCTTCCAGCCATCGAGGGATTTACCGTCAAAGATGCTTACCCAGCCGTCGGCGCGTTCGTTGGGTTTCAGAGCCAGGCAGATTGAAAGCAGACATGCTGCCACCAGCAGGGACATGCGGGTTTTCATGGACGTAGGTTTGATTGGTTAATGTTTGGTTCAGATTCACGCAGCCTGCGTAAACCCCACGCATCTAATAAATCAACCAGATCAGTTTTCTACTATTCTACCCGGCTCGGAAGGAAGGGATTTTTTAGTATCGGCCTTTCGCGGACCGCCCGTCCGGTTATCCGTTCATGCGGTTTTCTCCCCCAACGGGGCCGTAGAACAGCACCCAGGTTGCGAAGTCATCGGAAAACTGCTCGAACCGGTGGTCAGTGCCGGCCGGGACAAACAGCAGATCCCCGGGCTTAAACGGCATGGTTTCGCCCGCGCACACAAACGTACCGGTACCGGCGACAACCACGTAGACTTCGTCGCGGTCGTGGGGCTGCTGTTTGTCAACCTTATCGGGCTTGTAAAACTCTACCAGCAGCGTTCCGTGGGTGAATACCGTAGCGAACTCGGCAGCATGCTGCTGCAACCGGGCCATGCCGTCTTCGGGCGAGAACAACGTGTTAAAAGGTAAATGAGTCATGTAATACAGATCCAGGCCGGGAGCCCAGAAGTCAGGGGTCGTGTATTGCAACTGGAAACCAAACCGTTCGAAGAACCGGTACGCCACCTGCGATGTCCGGCAAACGATCCGTCGGACCGACTGCACCCGCAACTGCCGGATGGCATCCAGATTGTACCGCATCAATGCGCTGCCGACGCCCATACCGTGGCAGTCGGGGTCGGCCAGTATCCAGCAGATATGTACTTCGTCGCCGGTCACGTAAAACCCGCAGGCCCCCACAACCTGACCCGTATGCTCGGCCACGAAGTATGGGTCGGTGTTCGTTTGCAGAAAGGTCGCGTAGTCATCAACCTCTTCTTCGGCAAACGCGTGGGGTACGTTTTTTCGAAATACGGTCAGCAGAGCCTCCGCATCGGTGGATTTGAACGCCCGGATGTTCACAGCGTAAGCGTATTGATTGGTTAGCCTAAATTACCAAACCGGCAACTTACTGCAAATAATTCGGCAAGGGTGTATCCAGACTACTTGCTGCTGGTTCGGGAGCGAGCCGCACGGTACGCATCGGCACTACGCCCGCCCAGGTTGGCAGGTCCAGATCTTCGGGTTCATCGTTGGGGCCGCCCGTCCGAACTTTAGCCGACGCTTCCGAGATGGTGAATGCCAGTACGGTCGTTTTACGCATTTCGCTGGCCGTAGTAGGGCGAAGGTCAGCCCAGCGTCCTGGAATCAGCTGGTCCGTAAGCAGGGCCAGGGCCTCCATCCGTTCGGTGTCATCCGTCACGGTTTCGGCCGTAGCGAACAGGATCACCGACCGGTAATTCACCGAATGGCTGAACGCCGATTTAGCCAGCACCAGCCCATCGACCAGCATGACCGACATACAAACCGGCCGGCCTTTCTGGATCTCGCGGATAAAGTGGCTACCCACCGAACCATGGATGTATATTGTATTTCCGCGCCGGGCAAAGGCGGTAGGTATTGAAAAAGGCTGTCCATCAACGGCGTAGCTGATGGTACAAAACAACGCTTCGTCCAGAATCGGGTGAATGGTCGCTTCGTCGTAGTACGTGCGTTTGGCCAAACGGCTGGGTGTTGTACGGATGGTCTGCATTGACAGTTGCAATTTATAGGACAAATGTCTTGCTTTACTGGTCTATCTAAATCGACCGGTTTGTATAAAACCAATAGACCAGTTGTGATCCCCTACAAGACCTTAATCCAGCTTGATGCCTCGTCGTCGGTGCCGGTGTACGTACAGATTAGTGAACAGTTTCGCCGACTTATACAGGCCGGGACACTCGGGGCCGGCCACAAACTACCGGGAACGCGCCGGCTGGCCGACTTACTGGCCGTACACCGACAAACAGTTGTTGCCGCCTACGACGAAGGGCTTGCCCAGGGTTGGCTGGAGAGCCGGCCGGGAAGCGGTACGTACGTGGCCGGCCACGTACCCGAGGTTCATCCCCAATCGCTCGGCGCACCAACAGCCGTCAGGACGCCAACTGAGCAACCGGGTTATTCCTTTGAAACGAATCCGGTTCTGGCCCGTCCGCTGCTGACCAATCAGGCGGGTCTGCACCTGGACGACGGCTTTCCGGACAGCCGACTGGCTCCGATGGCCGAACTGAGCCGGGCGTACCGGTCGTATTTTCGATGGGGCAATCCGCAGCAGCACTTTGGTTACGGCGACACGAAAGGGCATCCGCTGTTGCGCAACCAGTTGTCGCTGTACCTGAACGACACCCGCGGCTTACACACGACGCCCGATAACATTCTCATTACCAGGGGCAGCATTATGGGGCTTTATCTGACTAGCCAGGTGTTGCTACGTCCCGGCGACGTAGTAGCTACCGGCGAAACGACCTGGGCGGGTGCTGTCATGAACGTTCAGCAAGCCGGCGCAACGATTCGTACCGTACCAGTCGATCAGCACGGCCTGGACGTAGTGGCGCTGGCCGAACTCTGTGACAAGCAACGGACAATGGGGCACCCGATCCGGCTGGTGTTTGTCACCCCGCACCACCATTACCCCACCACCGTTACGTTGCGGGCCGACCGGCGTGTGCAGTTGCTCCAACTGGCGGTAGACTACGGATTTGCCGTGCTGGAAGACGATTACGACTATGATTTTCATTACCTGAGCCGACCGATTCTGCCGCTGGCCAGTGCCGACCAGCGCGGCATGGTAGTGTATGTCGGTTCGCTGACCAAGTCGGTTGCGCCGGCCTTTCGGATTGGGTACGTCGTAGCGCCTACCGCCCTGATCGACGAGCTGGCCCGGCTCCGGCGGATCATCGATCGGCAGGGCGATCCCATGCTGGAGTTTGCGGTGGCTCATTTGTTTAAAACCGGCGAAATGCAGCGGCATTTCCGTAAGGCCCTTCGTACCTATCACGCCCGCCGGGATCGGTTCTGCGAACTGCTTTACAATGAACTGGCGGATGTGATTCACTTTACCAAACCGGATGGCGGCATGGCCGTCTGGGCAACCTTTAAACCAACCATCGATCCGGAAGCCCTTGCCAGACGGGCCGGCGAACTGGGTTTGTTTATTGCCAATGGGCTAACGCATAACCCACCCGGCCGGCTACTCAACGGCACTCGGCTGGGCTTCGCGTCAAGCACCGAAGACGAACTGGAGCAAAGCGTATCGATGCTGAAGAAAGCCCTGAAGACGTTCTAGAAATCAGTGGCTTCGCCGGTGAGCTACTGCTCATCTGACCTGGGCAATCCGTGAAAGGCACTGTTGCCAATGGCGATACGCATCTGGCATACACACCGCACAGGGCCGGAAACCATGCGCCAGGGCTTCCGCTTCGTCGGTGAAAAAGACGCGGTTTTCGGCTTTCATGCGCTTGCCCGCGCGGCAATCAAGCCGTCCGTAGATCCGAAGCGTTCGGTTACCACCCCAGGTTAGTTTCTTCTCACGCAATAGTCGGTGCAACTGACTGCGGCTGAGCGCGGTATGCCGGATCATTGAGCGTCATGAAAGATAATGCCCAGATTTAGCCGGGTACCCTGACGAACTTCGCTGACACCGTGCCGCATACTAACGCGGTAGTAACCACGCGTCCCTTTAGCGGGCCGGTGGCGGGTTGTGAATACCAGCACCTGTCCCTGCTCCGGTTGCAGCACTATAGCCTTTGACTGCCTACGCGGGCGCTGTTCCAGCATTACAAACTCACCGCCTGCATAATCGCGACCGGGTTGGGTCAAAAACAGAACCGCCTGAAACGGGAAGTACAGTTCGCCGTAGATATCCTGGTGCAGCGCGTTCCAGTCGCCGGTCTGGTAGTTTAGAATCAGGGGCGTCGGTCGAGTCTGTCCGGCCTGATGGCAAACCGCCAGCCATTCATCCAGATGGTCAGGATAGCGTTGCACGATGTTCAGCTTTTCGTGCCAGTCGTTGGCGATCCGGGCCAGGGGCGGAAACAGCGCATGCCGCAACTCATCGACCAGACCAGGCAGGGGATAGCTGAAATACCTGTACTCCCCACGGCCGAAGTTATGCTGCTTCATGGTAACCGTTTTTCGGTACCGATCCGGATCGTCGTACCCTTGAGCGAGGTCACGGCACTCCTCGACCGATACCAAAGGAGGCAGGCAGGTAAAGCCGTTCTCGTTCAGATCGTGTCCATGCAGGTCCCAGTTTAGTTTTTGCATTACAGTAAGGTCAATAACCGAACGGGCGCTCAACAGGTAGCCGCCCGGACTCTGTTCAGGCATTGATGCGGGCGGCTTCCCATCCAATCAGAGCATTTTTACGGGTAGTGCCCCACCGGTAACCACCAAACAACCCTGTTTTCCGGATTACCCGATGGCACGGGATCAGATAGCCCACCGGGTTGCTGCCGATGGCTGTCCCCACCGCCCGCGAAGCCGACGGCATCCCAATCGCCCCGGCAATCTGATCGTAGCTCGCCAGCCGGCCTTCCGGTATGCGCAGCAACGCTTCCCATACCTTCACCTGAAACGGTGAGCCCTTCACCAGCACGCTCAGCGGTTGTGACAGCCTGCCGGGCTCTGTCCTGGTTGGAAAAATCTGATCGGCCAGCGGCTTCAGCGAATCAGCATCATACTGAAGCCCAACGCCCGGCCACTCGGCCCGCAGGATAACCGCCGGATCTTCCTCCTCGTCGAGGAACTGAAGCTGACAGATTTTACCGGTGATCATTCCCAGCACATACCTTCCGAACGGACTGTCGAAAACGCCGTAGGTCAGCACCAGACCGGAACCCAGTTGTTTGAACTGGCCGGGGGTTATGCCCTCAATCGTAACGAAAAGGTCGTGCAGCCGCCCCGTCCCCGACAGACCGGTTTCGTACGCAGCCTCGGCCAGGGGAACACCGTTACGGAGTTGTTGTTTGGCGTGGTTGAGGGTCAGGTATTGCAGAAATTTTTTGGGGCTGATGCCGGCCCACTCGGTGAACAGTCGCTGAAAATGATACGTACTGACGTTCGCCTGATCGGCCAGTTCGGCCAGCGATGGCTGATCGCGGAAATTAGCCGTCAGGTGTTCGATGGCGCGGGCAACCTGCTGGTAGGTATACGTTGCTGAAGTCGTCATTATATCCGTTGTTTGACCCTACAAAGTTGCCTGGATTTAGTCGCTGACCAAACCCGATTCTTGCGGATTTACTACGTTCTGAACTAAACAAAAAACGCCGGGCAGAGCTGCCTGGCGTTTCCAACTTTATTCAAAACAGCTAAAAATGAATGTGGGCTACCCAACGCATACTGCCCGCGCTATGGCTGCCTGCAACGTATTGCGCTTATGTTTGTATGTGTTAATTCGGTCAGTGTAGTCGTCTGTTGTACCAGACTACATAAATGAATCAACACCTCTTTATCTACTGATCGTCAATTGTCTATGCCACCCTCTCGGAAATGGAGCGCCAAAGTAGAAAGAAGTTAGCTAGCAGTAAAATCAATTCTTTAGATGCTATATAGAAAATTTCGATCGTGCTAAAGATGATATAACCGCCCGTATCTCTGATCTCAGTTTCTCTGCTTTTCATCACTTTTAGGTTATCATCTCAGCCCATCTTTTATTTGATCCTGAGACCCTGACCATCAATTTGCCGCTTATCACAGAAATGGTACGAATGTATCAATCAGCCGATTAACTTAGCTGATCACAACCTAAACGCTCCCACAACATCCATGAAGAACAAAAAGAAAGTACTCCAGCTTCTTGCTGGCGGTCTGATCGGTGGCCTGGCCGGTTTTCTGTCCATGCGGCTGCTGCTGGCACTCATTCCCAAAGAAACGGCACAACTGCTTTTCGGCGCTCCTGCCGGGCCGGGCGAAGGAATCGCCAAGGCCATCTTCGGATTAGTCGGCGTATGGGGCGGCATTGCAGTTCACGAACTGGCGCACCTGTTGACGGGCCTGGCCCTTGGCTTCCGGTTTTACCTGTACGTGGCCGGTTTTCTGGGGGTTCGGCGAAACCCCACTACCGATCGGGTGGAATGGTACGTAAATCGCGACCCGAATATGTTTGGGGGACTGGCCGGTACAGTTCCAGTCCGGCAGGAAAGCCACCTGCGGCAGAAACTGGCGGCTATCTGCGCGGCTGGTCCGCTGGCCAGTCTGCTGACCGGTGCCCTGTCCATGGGACTCTCGTTTTATGTCATCAGCCGGTCAACCCTGGACTCGCCCCTGACGCGGGTTTTGCTGATGTTTGGTCTGGTGTTTGGCCTGATTTCGCTGTTACTTTTTCTGGCGACAACCGTTCCGAGCCGCACGGGGCCGTTTTTCACCGACCGGGCGCGGTTTTTTCGGCTGATAAGCGGAGGCCATGACGCGGAAGTTGAACAGGCGGTTCTGGAACTGATCGCCCACAGTCAGTCCGGCTTGCCCCATGCCGATCTGAACCTGAACCAGATTTCATTGCTCATTAATGAGCCGGAGCCGTTTTTCCGTTCCTACGCGCATGGCCTGGCCTACGCCCGGCACCTCGATCGCGGTGAGTGGGATGCCGCTTTTGAGCACATAGAAACGGCCAACGCTCTATCCGACGAACAACCCAGCACGTTCAAAAATGAAATCTGGAAAGACCTTGCTTTTGCGCAGGCTTTCATCCGTAACGACGCCGATGCGGCCCGGCAAACCTGGAATCGGATTCTTCCGGCTTTTCGTCAGCAAAAAACGGCGCATCTGTTTATGATTCAGGCCGCCATGGCCCTGGCTGATCGACAACCGGATCAGGCCCGTCAGTTTGCAGAGGAAGGCCTCAGCGTATTACCCGAGCCCCCGGTTAAAAGCGATGATAAATTATACAAAAAGCTACTGGTTCTGGTGCAGGAACGGGTTAATCCGCTGACTGTCTGAACTCATGCTCAAAGCGCTTCGTGTCGCGGTTACCTGCTCCCAGACCTGCCGCAGTTTCCGACTGCTGTCGATCTGGGGCAGTAGCTGCAAACCGGACGCGATCAGGATTGCAAGCCAGTAGGGCCGCAGAGTACGCTGCACGGCGGTAGGCTGCTCGCTGCACCACAACAGCCCCGCCGTCAGCAGGCAAAACGTACCGGGGGCCATCAGCCGAAGGTTTGGCCCCGCAAACGGACTAACGACGCGCAACGCAAACAGCACGAGGAAATAAGCGACACCGGTCCAGCCGGCTAGCCGACTTAGCCGCGAGGCATTCACAGCCGCAGGCCGCACCCGCCAGAACCGAATCAGCCCCACCCCTACCAGCACCGTTTGCAGCCCTACGCCAAGCCATACCAACGTAGTATCCTGGCCAGGAACAAGGTCGCGCAGCAACAGGCTTTCGTTGAGCAGCGACCGGATCAGTAACACGGCCAGCGGACCAGCCGGTTCGGTAGACACGAACCGCTCACCACCGAAGGCCGACCCCGACAACCGGTCGTTTATCCCGAAATAAGCCAGCATGCCGGCGAGGGTGACGAAAGAAATCACCACTAGCCGCGTAGCAGCGGCCCGATTCCCAGACAGCCCAGTCGTCTGGCGCATCCTGTTTGGCAACCGCCCATTCAACAGAGCAACCAGAAGCATCAGTCCGACCACGTAACCGCCGACGTAGCGGGTCAGGAACAGAGCCGTTGCCACCGCCCAGATACGCAAGCCACGCGCTACGTCGGGCCGTTCTGCAAATTGATGAAGTTGCCAGACCCATTCGGCCAGGAGTACCAGGAACACCGTTTCCGACCAGGTATAAGCCGCAATTCTGACAAACTGACCCAGCCACCAGACTGATACCAACCAGCTGGCCCGGTTGGCCCCCAGCCGCCGTGTCCATAGCCACCCCATGCCGCCGATGGCCAGTACGTTCACCAGTTTCGACGCTGCGAGTACCGACAACCCCGTGAGGCCCGATACGGCGGCAATCAGGGCGGAATAGCCGATCGGGAACGTACTGTTCCAGACCAACCGGCCATCACTGGCCATGACATACCCCTGTCCGGCCAGCAACCGGGCCGCCGACTGCAAATAATAACCGGAATCCGGACTGGTCAGATACCGGGCATCGAGTCGGACCAATAGAGTCAGCAGCGCCGACAGGCCAGCGAAACCGGCGAGGAGCGACAGGGCAGCGCGGCTCATCGGCTCAGCAGCAGACGGCCCTCTGTCAAAGCACCCGCAGCCGCTTTGGGCAAATCCTGCCCAGCAAGCCGATACACGTACACGCCGGCAGGCAAGCCGCTACCGGCATCCGATGTGCCGTCCCAGACCCATTCGTTCAGACCAATCCGGGCCGGATACCGTACCGTCCGGACAATCCGGCCGTTGAGGTCGCTGATCTGCACCGATACGTCGGCTGGAGGTACGGTACCGGTCAGGAGAAACGCGAACCGGGTGGTCTGCACAACCGGGTTCGGATAGACACTAACGGTTGCCAGTTCGGGATTGGTCCTGACGACAAAGTGAATCCGGTAGGGCGCTGCGCGGTTGCCGCTGAGATCATAGCCCGTCGCTTCGAAGGCGTACCGGCCATCCGGCAGGGGCAGTCCAGGTTGGTAGCTAAACCGAAAGGCATTGTCAGGACCGGCGGGCGTCCATCGAACCGTACCCCGCTGTAAACTCAGCCGCTCATACGGGCACGGCTCCGACGCGCACGGCCGTTGAAGATACAGCGCGAGGTCTGTCGTATCGGCCCGGATCAACCGCGGGTTTTCGTCCAGCAGCAGGACATCAATAACCGGCCGGGGCGATACAATATCGCCGTCGCCAATGCGTCGGCCGTCAAACGCGACCTCAATGAGCGGGGGCGTCTGGTCGACGGGAAACGGCAGATTCGTCAGCGGACCGGCCGTCGAAACTTCCGCAGTATTGTTCGTTTCGCTGCCCTCCGCAATCCGGTCGTCGGGGTCGAGCCGGACTTCCACGACCTGTTCGCCCGTAGCCCGGTCGTTGGGCAGCTTTACCTCCACGGTATCGGCATAGAAAGGTGTGGGGCGCGTAACCCGTTGTTCGCGCAGCAGTTGTCCGGCCGCACTGAACCGACGAATCCGGAGGGTCAACGGCTGGTTGGTCACACGCCCGTAGTTGACGATCACTACCCGCACGGTCATCGAATCGGAACGAATCGTCAGCGCATCACCCCGCGGGCCGGTCAGTGTCAGGCTCCGCGGTGCAATAGCCGGATCCGGTTTGGTCAACGGAAAGACGCTCACTGCCGGATCGCCCTGGAGAGTTACCTGTTCAGCGGTAGTGAGGGCATAAATGGATGCATCATCGGCCAGGTACCGCCGGATAGCCTCCCGTTGCAGCTGACCGATCGGCCGGGCTACGTAGCTGCTGTCGGCCAGAAGGCCGTATAGCTGGTCGGTATAGCTTTTCAGGGCAAACGGGAAGCCGTTGTAGGTATGCGCCATGAACAGAATCGCTCCGCGATCTGGCGTCAGTACCCAGTCGGTTCCGAACGTAGGGCGGCCAAAATAGAAGTTACCGGCCGCGCAGCCGTTGGCCAGCACAAACGGGTACCGGCCTTTATTGCGGTACCCCAGCCGGTCGTTGCTGGCGAAGCCGATGTCGAGGTCGGCCACGTCCAGACCCGAATGCCCGAACATGGAAATCATGCCAACGCCCCGATTGACCAAACCGGTAATATCTGCGGCTTCGGTGGGGTTGTCGGTCTGCTTGACAACGGTCGTGACCCGCGCGCCCACGTACTGGTTTTCCACGACAGCCTTAAAATCATCCACGAATGAGCGAAACGACCGGAGTTCATACGCATTCGTACCACCGCTCAGGTGCAGCACATCCTTCCGCCACAGGGCCGGCTCTGCCGTACGTTCGTGTTCAAGTACTTTGGCCAGGTAATCAATTACGTGCTGCGACCGGCCGGCATTCAGGCGACCAACGGCCATTGCCGGTACGTGAGCCGGCTCGCCGTTCAGCCCGGCTACCAGCGCCAGATCGGAGCCCGGCCAGCCGGCACTCGGTATCATGTCGAGCAGAGCGGCATTCGTATTTTTACGCACGCTCTGTGGGTCGCGCGACTGCCCGATCAGGAACAGAAACATGGGCCGGGCGTTATCAGATGACAGCATGTAATCAGCGAACCGCCGGATTGCCAGCGGGGTCCGTTCGCCGTAGCTGAACTGATCGAACAGGGCGTCGACGTTGACCGTCAACGTATCGTAACGGCCACCCGCGGCCGAAGCCCGGTAGCGGGCGTAGGTCTGCACGGGGTCGGGCTCATGGCCGGCCGGTTGCCGTAACGCCGGATGCGTCACAATCAGAAAGTTGTGTTTCGTCGGGTCGATGCGCCGGAACGTAACGGGTTTGATTGCCGGGACAGCCAAAGGCTGCGCCGTTGCCAGCAGTGACCGCGGGACCTGGCTGCTGCGAACCACGCCCTGCCAGCGATTGGTACGTAACTGCCCATCGATCCGTTCCACGGCATTCGGGTCGGTAATGTCGAACAGCCGGGTAGCCGCGCTAACGTTGGCCAGCTCCAGATACGAACGACTACCGGCATTTGGCCGTAGCTGCAGGTATTTTTCAGGCACCCCGCCGAGGTCCATCCGTTGCGGATAGCGTAGAATCAGGTACGACACGGACAATTCATCCCCCTCCCCGGTTGGTACAGCACTCAGCGTTACGGACCCCGCCGGGCTTAGGTCCGTCGGCTGTAGGTCAGCGCCAAAGCGAGTGGTATTGTAGTTCTCAAACGACTGGTCGCCCAGCGTTCGGGCGCCTGTTGTGGAGGCTCCGGCGGCATAGGCTACCTGATGCGGCTGGGCGTTACGTCCTACCACCAGAAAACTGACCCGCGGGCTCACGCCGATTGTCGTAACCAGGTTCGTCATTGTAAACACCTGATCGTAGCGGCCGCCCGTTTTCACCACCGGTCCGGTCCAGCCTTCGCCCACGTCGTACCCCGTCAGGATAGCGCCGTTGCCGTAGTCTGCGCCCATGGGGTAGATGTTTCCGGCCGGGTAGGTTTGCGTAAATACCCGCCGTTCTTCGGCCCAGTGATACGGCTCCGGCAACAACCCAGCGTACGTTGTATCGGCATACGCTGCCATGCGCTTACCGGGTTGCCCGTCGAACCGCCAGGTTAGGAAATAGGCCGTGGTGTCGCTGTATAGACTATAGTAGGGATGCGGCTGGGTACCGGGCTGATACAGCAGGGAGTCCATAGACCCATCGTTAGCCTGCCCATAAAACTCCAGGTAGTCCGTGGGATCAAAGCGGTGGTCGGTCTCCCCAACGACGAGAATCGCCTGCTCCACGCCCCGGTGGAACAACTGCACGGTAGATGGGTCAACGGTGTTTACCGGAACCCCCGCTTTTTGCAGCTCGGCCGGGCTGATGCGATACAGGCCGGTGCGGGCAACGGAAAGTTTATAGTACGTTTGCTGGTAGTTGATCCAACGGGTAGCATCGGGCGTGTTGCCGGGTGGTACTGGCTGCGCCGTCAAACGGCTAAGCAAAGCAGTCAGAAGAAAAAGAATCGTATAAGTACGGTGCATACGGTATAACAATGTGCGCTAAAAGTACACATTAGTTACACCGGCCATGTTAATTCACCATTAATCAACCAATTGGCACATCGCCTTACATTTCGGCCAGAATCAGATCCAGCCGCCGGATCGATTGGATCATTGAGCGTACGGTATGGTAGTTGATCTTCCAGGAATGACTCATGTGGGTCCAGATCGGTACGCCCTTACGGGTCATCAGCGGCCACCACTCCCCAACGGCGTGGTTGATCATTTTGTCGAACACAAAGCGGTGGACACATTCGTATGCCTCCAGGTACCAATCGAAGCCAGTGAGTCGGTACGCATCCAGAAAGCCGATCAGCGCTTCGGCATGCTGCCAGAACTCCTTTTCGCGGTCATACACCACTTCGTTGTGAGATCCCTCGACGAAAATCCCCCCAAACCCCCAGTCGACACCGTAGTTAGCGGCATGATTCAATGGCTTTGTCAGTTGTTCGCCGTACGTATCGTAGGGAATCTCCAGGATGTCAAGGGCGTGTATAAGCAGCCAGGCAAACTCGGCGTTGTGACCGTAACTGGTGTTGTCTTCGGCCGAGCGCTTCACGCCATCTTCCGTAAAGCGATCCCACCCCCAGATAATATCAAACTTGATCTGGGGCGCCACCCGCCAGTCGGCCCAGAACTGCGGCATCCCCGTACCAAAGTCCGGGTGTATGAACCGACGGAGCAGGAGATCAATGACTTCCAGTAGTTTCCGGCGGTGAATCGGCTGGCGGGTACACTCGTAGAGCGTTGTGAAGGCTTCCATCAGGTGCATGTGCGCATCGAGCGTCTTGCGGTCGCCCCCGGCCGGGCCCGGCCCTTTCAGCGTCCAGTCGCGGTGAAACATCTCGAAGTAGCCGCCGTGGGCCGTATCGACGGCGTATTTCTGCAACAGATCGAACACCTGCCGGGCGTAGTCGATGCCACGCGGATCGCCCGTGGCCAGGGTGTACTCGCTCAGGCAGTAGATGGCGAAGCTCTGGCCATACACGATCTTTTCATCGATCAGGACCTCCCCGGCGCGGTTGGTCATCCAGTAGAAGCCACCGTGTTCGGCGTCCCACATCCGGCTCAGCAGGTAGTCGACCCCGTGCCGGGCCAGGTCGGCCAGCGTGCCGTTGCCATACCCCGCGCGGTGGGCCGAAGCATAGGTATAAATGGAACGGGTCTGGGCAATGAGCGACTTTTCGTCTTCGCCCGAATCGTTGCCGTACTGATCAAAATGCGTAATGAATCCTCCGTGGGTCTGGTCAACGGTCCGGGCCGTCCAGAAGGGTAGCAGTTCTTCGGTCAGGTGGTGATAAAGTTCCTGCCGGCAGGTGTGTAGCTCTTCGGTAGTCATACGGAATAGGTGCGCTGAAGCGCCATGATTTCGGCGGGGGTAGCGGTGCCGGTCTGATGCAGTTTCCGAACGGTGACGGCCGCGGCCAGGTTGGCTATTTCGAGCGCCTGGGCGGGTGCCGCGCCGGCTCCGATACCGGCCGCAAACGCAGCCACGACCGTGTCTCCGGCTCCGACCGTATCAACCTCCCCGGTCAGGGGCAGGCCATCGATCCGGTACACATCACGCCCATCGAGAAATACGATGCCGTGTTCGCCCCGGGTAATCAGCAGTGGTCCCTGCAGTTGCCGACTGAGCAGATTCCCATGCTGTACGCACCAGTCCAGATCGGGCAGGCCCGGCAGCGGCACCCCCAGAAACCGCGCCAGTTCGGCAGTGTTCACTTTCAGGATAGCCCCCCGAATCTGCCGACCGACCTGACGCATATCAGCAACCACCCGCAGCTGAGCGTACCGGCCAATCAGGTCATTCAGCCGCAGTACGCGGTCTTCGGTCAACAGGGGATTGGGAAACTGCTGGTTGATGATCAGGACATCAAGCCCCGGCAAGGCCTGCTCCAGCCTGCGCAGCAGGTCAGCAAACAGCGTATCGGGCAGTTGGTTGTGCGTGCCGAAATCGACGCGGTTCAGTTCACGGTTTCCTCCCATCGGCTTGGTATACACGCAGGTATCCCAGCCATCGGTAACGGCCACCAGATGCTGCGTACGAACCCCCTGGTGTTCAAACAGCGACCGCATCTCCCGACCGTACAGGTCATCGCCGATGCAGCCTACTACGCTGATGTTCCGGATACCTAAAGCGGTCAGGTTCTGAACTACGTTACCTGCCGCCCCCAGCGACGACCGGGGCCGGCTTCCCCAGAAAACGACCTGCCCGGTTTCAATGGACCGCTCACCGGTTTCGGTGTTCAGCGAATAATACAGATCGAGCGCAAAATCACCGATGACGCCTACGTGCAGGGTTGCCATCCGGTCGAACAGGGCCGTAATGTCGGAACTTGTCATAGAAGCGGCCCACCCTCAGGCCATACTTGGTTAAGGCTTACTGGCCACAAAAGCGGAATCCGTCCGTTGTATACTATTGAGCCGGAAAGGACGTAACGAGTCAGGCGGTTTGGGCCCGTTTCAGTACGCTGCCGATCAGGCTCCCCGCGAACGTCAGCCCGATGGAGCCAAACAGGCTGAAGAGCTCTACCTCCCGGTGGGTGCTTTGGGGACTGGGACCAACGACGAGGTAATAGCCGGTCGTGATCAGCAGGGTCTGCAATACGGCCAGCAACCAGCCTTTGCGGGGTTCGGCGAACCCGATGCCCACGGCCGAACTGGCGGCCCACAGGTAGGGCCAGTGAATGACCGGGCTTCGTTTGATGATAGACAGCAGGATCAGACTCATCAGCACCACCAGGCCCGCGTTGAGGGCCAGCCGACGGTCGAAAAAGGCGCGTTTTCTGGCGGGAGTGGCATTGGCCCGGGCCTGGTTGTCCTGGCTGATCTGTTCGGCCCGGGCGAGGTCCTGATCAGCCTCCGTGGTTTCGCCAAGCTGCCGGCGGGTCATTCCCCGCCAGCGGTACGGTTCGGCTGTTTGGCCGTGCGCAAAAAAGATGGCCTTGTCAAAATCCTGAAAGGCGGCCTGGTAGGCTTGCTGCTCGTACTGAATCCGGCCGCTGTCGAGGTGCAGGTCCGACACGGTATCGTCGTAGCTCTTGCCCGCAGCCAGATCGTTCAGAGCCGCCTGAACATCGCCCAGCGCCCGGTAGCAGCGGGCCCGGTACAGATACGCCACGGCCGATTGAGGTTTTGCGGTGATGGCCTTGTCAAAATACGTCAGTGCTTTGGCGTATTCCTGGTTCTCATACATCGTAATGCCCTCACGCAGCCGGTCGGCTTCTTTTTCGGCATTTGTGCGCTGGTCAGCGTAATAGCGCAAATAGATCAGGTACCCAATGAAAGCGGATAACGTAAGGAGTTCCAGCATAAGCGTTGAGATCGACGGTCAGCGGCCCGGCATCCCGGACAGGCCAGTTCAAACAGACGATGCTCCGGACATATAACCATCAAAAGCCGCCTTTCTGTTTCCTGAACGATACCCGAAATCGGTTGGATTCGCCCTTCCCGGCTACGGTACCGTCACCTTATTGGCTTTTAACACCGAATTGAAAAAAAGTACCTGGTACGGCAGAGCGTTTTCCCAGTACGGCCACGTATGCGCGCCGGGGCGCTCGGTGTACTCGTGCGGAGTCTCGTTGTCCAGCAGCCGCCGGTGCAGATCGCGGTTGGTTTCAATGAGGAAATCGTCAACGCCAATGTCAAAAATCAAGGGCAGGCCGTTGGTTTTCAGGCGGTCGGCGAGCGTTACCATCGTATACCCCGGATAGGGCGTATCTCCCCCGGCCGGTGGCCCGAGCAGTTTGGCGAAATTGTCGGCCCGGGATTTGGCAAAGTCGGGTTCGACCTTCCAGGTAGCGGTGTTGATGTTCATGACGCCACTCATGCTTCCCGCAGCCGCGAACAGGTCCGGATGGCGACTGGCGATGAACATGGCTCCGTGCCCACCCATCGACAGCCCCGCGATGACGCGGCCCTTACGATCCCGGACGGTCCGGTACGTATCATCAATTTTAGCGATCAGTTCCTGCGAAATGAACGTCTCGAACTGGCTGCCCGGCACCAGCGGACTATCGAAATAGTAGCTGACCGGATCGCCATCGGGCGTCACGATAATCAGGTTGTACTGATCGGCCAGGCGGTGCAGCAGACGGGTATCGGCCGGTTTGGTCAGCCAGTCGCGGAAGCTTCCCGAGCCGCCGTGCAGCAGATACAGCACCGGAAACGGCTGAGCATCCCGTTTTCTGGCGTTCAGGTAGCGCTCGGGCAGCACGACAGCCGCCCGCAGGGTCCGGTTCATACGAGCACTCGGTACGTCGATCGTGTCGACCCGGGCCCCCAGCGCCTGCGACAGCAACTGGGCGGATAACCATACTGTTAAAAAAAGACGAAGCATTGACAAGGCAGATACGATTGACAACCAAGTGGTACGTTCCGAACGATACGGCCTGGCATCGGACAGTAAACATCTTATAAAAATACTAGCCGCTTATTTCTACCATTCATCCCGAAATTTTACCCATTCATACGTGAATTATAATAATTTTCATCAAGTACCTTGCATTGCAAAGTACCTTACAGTACCTTTGAACCATCAATCAATCAGTCGATGGCACTTAACCGTCATTTGATTATTTTAAACTCCGTAAACCAATGAATATAGAAAACGCCCAGGTGCAAATGCGGAAGGGAATTCTGGAGTTCTGCATTCTGCACATTATCTCCCGGGGCGAGGTGTATGCCTCCGACATGCTGGACGAGCTGACCTCGGCCCGGATCATGGTTGTGGAAGGCACCCTCTACCCGCTTTTAACCCGGCTGAAGAACGCCGGACTGCTGGATTACAAGTGGGTGGAGTCTACCTCCGGCCCACCGCGTAAATATTACCTGCTGACCGAACTCGGCCGCACCTCGCTGGACGCGCTGAATGAAACCTGGCAGGAGTTGTCTGATTCGGTCAACCACATCATCGGCCGGACCGAGCAGCACAAAAAGCCCGCCAATGGCGTAACCGCTGATCTACCAAATAATCCAACTGATTCCTCTACCAACGCTTAACCTACTCACATCGCCATGAAAAAAACCATCAGTATCAATATAAGTGGCACCATCTTCCATATTGAAGAGGACGGCTACGACAAACTGAAAAGTTATCTGTCGTCGGTACAGCAGTACTTTTCAACCTACGAAGACAGCCAGGAAATTGTTACCGATATTGAAAACCGGATCGCCGAAAAACTGCTGGCCAAGCTCAAAGCAGCCGACAAGCAGGCGGTTTCCCTCGAAGACGTGAACGAACTGATCGCGGCAATGGGTACCGTGGCCGACTTCGAAGCCGTTGAAGAGGAAGAGGTGCTGGTAACATCGGGCGGTCGCAACTCAGCCTACAACGAAGGGGCCGGTGCGGGCAGCAGAGGATTTACCAACTCCCAGAACCCGGGCGGCACACCGCCCCCCTACTCGACAACGACCCAGACCGGCCCGCGCCGGCTCGTCCGCGACCTGCGCCGGAAAACCCTCGGGGGTGTAGCCTCGGGACTGGCCTACTACTTCAACGTCGATGTGGTCTGGATCCGGTTGCTGTTCGTCGTGCTCTTCTTCGCGCTGCCGCCGTTCGGCGATGGTTTTGGCGCCAGCATTTCGGGCTTTACGCTGCTGGTATACATCGCCATGTGGATCGCCCTGCCCGGTACAACGCAGATTGAGGATGACAAATCCGTAAAGAAGTTTTTCCGAAATCCCGAAGATAAAGTGCTGGGTGGTGTGGCCTCGGGGCTGGCTGCGTATTTTGGCGTCGACACGGGCGTAATCCGGCTGCTGTTTGTGCTGGGTATCGTGTTCTTCGGCGTGGGCCTGATGGCGTATATCATTCTCTGGATTATTTCGCCCCAGGCCAATACGCTCACCGAAAAGATGGAAATGCAGGGTCGGCCCATTACGCTGTCGAACATTGAACACACCATCAAAAGTGGCCTGAACATCAACGAAAATCCGGCGCAGGAAAGCACACTGACCCGTATTCTGCTGTTTCCCTTCCGGGCCATCGCAACCGTTATCAGTGGGTTAGGCAGTGCACTCGGTCCTTTTCTGAACGGCATTGTCGCCGTAGTTCGGGTGCTGGCCGGGGTGTTGATGCTGTGCATTGCCTTCGCGTTCATGATTGCCAGCCTGGCTGTTCTGGGCGCGGTTATCGGCGTCGGTGCGGGCCTGCCGTTCAGCGACAGCGATTTCCCGGTTGAATTGTTCCGGCAGGACATTACTCTGCCCATGGTGCTGTCCGGGTTCCTGAGTGTATTCATTCCGGCCCTGGGGCTGGCGGTGCTGGGCCTGATGCTGATTTCCCGCCGTACGATGGTTAGCACCCGCACGGCGTTGACTGCGGCTGCCATCTGGTTCGTGAGCCTGATCATCCTGTCGGCGACCGTAACGCCCCTCGCCAATAGCTTCCGCCGGGAAGCTACGGTCGAAGAAACGAAGGTTCTGAACGTAGCGGGTACAACGCCTACATTTGCCATAAACGATGTCGACTGGTCGTCGCACGACCGGCCGTCGATCGAACTGCTGGGATACGAAGGCACGCAGCTGCAGCTGGTTCAGCGGTTTGAATCGCAGGGCCGCGACCGGGCCGATGCCCAGGCCAACGCCCGCCAGATTCAGTATAACGTAGTGACGAAGGACTCAACGGTTCGCTTCGACAATGATATCAGTCTGGCACCGAAGGCCCGCTTCCGGGGACAGGAACTGAATATGGACCTGATGATTCCGTACGAAAAACCGTTCCGCATGACCGCCGACTTTGCCCGGTTTATCCGCAACGAGTTTGGCCAAAAGGAAATCGATCGCATGACGTCCAGTCTGTGGAAATTCACGCGGAGCAGTGGGCTGGTCTGCATCAACTACCCCCGCGAACTGAACCGCAGCTACGACAGCGAAGACAACGACATAGAAGACATCAACAGTGACGTGCAGGAAGCCATTGAAAGCGAACTGGGCGACGATTTCAACTCGCTGGGCGATCAGACCCGCCAGTTCGACGTAAGCGGATTCTCAAAAGTCGACGTATCGGGCGCCTTTGTGGTCCGTTTCCGCAAGGGCGATCGCTACAAGGTCGTAGCCGATGGCCGCGAAGAAGACCTGGAAGACATCACGGTGAAGACTGAGGGCAATGTCCTGAAAGCCTTCATTGACCGCCGGGGACTTTTCAACTGGAAAGACCGGCAGCGCGTCGGCCTGACGATCACTACGCCGAACATCGAGGCCCTGACCATGTCGGGCGCGTCGAAAGCCAGTCTGGCCGATTTCGGACCGCTGAACAACCTGGATATTGATCTGAGCGGAGCCTGCCGGACGGTGTTCGACGGTGACGTTAAAACGCTGACTATCGGCTTGTCGGGGGCGTCCAACGCCGTGCTGCGCGGAACGGCCGACCGCCTGGAAGCCGATCTGAGTGGTGCCAGCAAAATCGAAGCGACGGGCCTCCGCGTGGGCAAAGCATCGGTCGAAGCCAGTGGCGCCAGCAACGCCGAACTAGGTCGGGTAGAGTCGCTGGATTCCGAAACCTCCGGTGCCAGCAAGGTTACCCGTCAGCAAGGTGAATAGTGAATGCAACGTTACCTGTTTTTATCTGTCCTTACTCAAACCTAATCAATCGTATGAAACGCAATCCGATCGCATCCCGTCTGGCTTTGTTTGCCGGCACCTTCCTGCTAACCCTGGCTTCCATAGCCGCCGTCGCGCAAGACGAAACCCGCACCTTTTCGCTTAGCAACTTCGATAAGGTGAGCCTGGGCAGCGCTTTCACCATCAGCGTCCGGCAGGGTAGCAACTACAGCGTGAAAGCATCCGGCCGCAAACAGGACATCGATGACCTGGAAGCGAACGTATCGGGCGGTACGCTGGTCGTTCGTTACCGGCAGAACATGCGCCGGAACAACCGCGAGCGGGTCAACATCGACGTAGTGATGCCGGCCCTGCGCGGGGCCGACCTGTCGGGAGCCAGTACGTCGACCATCACCGGCTTTCGCAAACAGGATGCGCTGGATCTAAGCGTTTCGGGCGCATCGACCTCAACCATCGACGTTGACGCCGACCGGCTGACGATGGACCTGTCGGGCGCGTCGAACGTAACGCTGAAGGGCCGCGCCGATAAAGTAAAAGGCGATGTATCGGGCGCTACCCGGCTCCGGGCGTATGACCTCAAAACGGAAACCGCTACGGTCGATGCGTCGGGAGCGAGCAGTGTGCAGATCAACGCGGCCAAAGAACTGACCGTTGAAGCCAGCGGAGCCAGCAGCGTTCGGTACAAAGGGGCGCCGTCGATCAGCAGCAATACGTCCGGTGCCAGTTCGGTCCGCCGGGATGGTTAATTCAAAACGGCCCTTCAGGCCAGGCAGCCTGATCTGGTAAACAACAATATACGTGATAAGCCGGAAGCCGCCCATGTGGGCGGCTTCCGGCGTTTATACCCTTACCGGCGATACCACCCGGGCCGGTTCACTAACTTCCCTGAACAACTCCACCCGTATTGGGTTCAGCCAGGTACTCAACGACCAAAATTTATGCAGACGACCTTGCCCGCTCCGACCGTTGAAAGCGCCCCTGTTCCTCTTCAACCCATTACGCTTACCGTCAACGGTACGTCCTATCAACTCAACCTGGCTCCGTGGACAACCCTGCTCGATGCCCTGCGCGAGTATGCCAACCTGACCGGCACTAAAAAAGGCTGCGATCACGGTCAGTGCGGGGCCTGTACGGTTCTCGTGAACGGCAAACGGATCAACGCCTGCCTGACATTGGCTGTCATGCACGACGATCATGCCATCACGACCATTGAAGGATTGGCTACGGACGGAGCTCTCCACCCCGTACAAAAGGCGTTCATTGACCATGACGCTTTTCAGTGTGGTTACTGCACCCCCGGTCAGATCTGCTCGGCCGTAGGGATGATCAACGAAGGTCAGGTCCGGACCGTTGCCGACGTTCGCGAACTGATGAGCGGTAATCTCTGCCGCTGCGGGGCCTACCCGCACATTGTCGATGCGATCTGCGACGTGATGCAACTGGATACCGGCAAGTAGCCGGTTTCAGCGTATGGTACACCTAAAACTCAGGAATCATGCACCCTTTTTCTTACGCCCGCCCCACCGAAGTGACGGAAGCAGTTCACGAGCTCGCCGGTCCGGCCAGGGCTAAATTCATCGCGGGAGGTACGAACCTCCTCGATCTGATGAAGGTCAATGTGGAACAGCCAAACCGGCTCATCGACATTAACCGGCTGCCGCTCAACACCATCGACGAACTGGACAACGGCGGTCTACGACTGGGCGCACTAGTCACCAACGCCGATACGGCCTATCACCCGCTGGTTGAACAACGGTATCCGCTGCTGTCGCAGGCGATCCTGTCGGCGGCTTCGGCTCAGTTGCGCAACATGGCCACCAACGGCGGCAACCTGTTTCAGCGGACGCGCTGCTATTACTTCTACGATACGGCCATGCCCTGCAACAAACGGCAGATGCATCACAGCGACCAGATAACCGGCACGGGACCAGCGGGCTGCGGAGCCCTGGGTGGCTACAACCGCATCCACGCCATTCTGGGCACCGAAGCGTCGGACGGTACGGTGCACTGCATTGCCACGCATCCATCGGACATGGCCGTGGCACTGACGGCGCTCGACGCTACGATTCACGTGACGGGTCCCAACGGCGACCGTACGGTACCTATCGGCAACCTGCACCGGCTCCCCGGCAGCGAACCCCAGTTTGACCATACGCTACGTCCGGACGAACTCGTTACGGCCATCGAGCTGCCGCCCCAGGGGTTTCCTGACCACTATACCTACCTCAAACTGCGTGATCGTTCCTCCTACGCGTTTGCGCTGGTGTCGGTCGCGGTGGGACTTGAAATGGACGGCGACGTCGTTACCAACGCCCGCCTGGCGCTGGGTGGAGTAGCGCACAAACCCTGGCGGAAACCCGAGGCCGAACAGTTGCTTATCGGCAGGACCGCCACCCGCGAACACTTTCAACCCGTGGCCGAAGCCCTGCTCGAAGGCGCCGTCGGCTACGGCCACAATACGTTTAAAATTGACCTCGCCAAACGCGCCATCGTTCGGGCGTTGGGTATGGCTATAA
This sequence comes from Fibrisoma montanum, assembly GCF_003583365.1. Taxonomy (GTDB): domain Bacteria; phylum Bacteroidota; class Bacteroidia; order Cytophagales; family Spirosomataceae; genus Fibrisoma; species Fibrisoma montanum. Next base: position 31,317 of record NZ_QXED01000014.1, on the reverse strand, counting down.
ATAAGGAGAAAAGGGAGGAAGGGGAGTAAAGGGATGAAAGGACACGGTCTGGTTCCAATCCCCTTCATCCCCTTCCTCCTCTTCTCCCTTTTATCCCCCTTATTATGAAATACATCGGAGAACCCATCACCCGCGTCGACGGTCACGAGAAAGTGACGGGTCAGGCGAAATATGCCGCTGAGTTCAACGTACCGGATCTGGCCTACGGCGTGGTTGTGTCGAGTACGATTACCAAAGGCCGGATCATCCGCCTTGACACCAGCAGGGCACTGGCGGTCAACGGCGTCATCGCGGTTTTCACGCATGAAAATCGCCCCAAAACGGCCTGGTTCGACGTCAGCTACAAGGATCAGGACGCCCCTCCGGGCTCTCCCTTCCGGCCGCTGTACGACAACGAAATCAAGTACAACGGCCAGCCCGTCGCGCTGGTGGTCGCCGAAACCTTCGAGCTGGCCCGGTACGCGGCCATGCTGGTGGATGTAGCGTATGAAGCTACGCCCTGCGATACCGATCTGCTGAAGCACCTCGATGCGGTTCGCGACCCGAATCCGGGGGTGATGAACATCTTCAAACCGCTGCCGCCCAAGCCGCGTGGGGATGCCGATCAGGCCTTTGCCGAAGCCCCCGTGCAGCAGTCGGCGCAGTACATTCACGGCATGCAGCACCATAATCCAATGGAAATGTTTGCCAGTACGGTCGAATACGGCAAAAACGGGTTTCTGACCATCTACGACAAAACGCAGGGCGTGACCAACAGCCTGCTGTACGTCACGCAGGCCTTCAACATTCCCTTCAACCAGGTTCGGGTGGTATCACCCTACGTCGGGGGCGCGTTTGGTTCGGGACTGCGGCCGCAATATCAGTTGTTTCTGGCGGTGATGGCCGCCCGCGACCTGAAGCGCTCGGTACGGGTATCGCTCACCCGGCAGCAGATGTGGAGCTTCGGCCACCGACCCGCTACGGTTCAGAACGTTCGACTCGGCGCACGACCCGACGGGACGCTGACATCCATCACGCACGAGGCCATGGCCGCTACGTCGCAGTTTGAGGACTACATGGAAACGGTTGTTAACTGGACCGGTAAACTTTATCCGTCCGAAAACGCCACCCTCCGCTACAAGATAAAATCGCTGGATCTGTATACGCCCCTCGATATGCGGGCACCGGGTGGCGTCACCGGCCTTCATGCCATTGAAAGCGCCGTCGATGAGCTGGCCTATAAGCTAGGCATGGACCCGCTGGACTTCCGGCTTAAAAACTACACCGAGCGCGACTGGACGGAGAAAGACAAACCGTTTTCGAGCAAGGAACTGCGCGAATGTTTCCGGCAGGGAGCCGAACGGTTTGGCTGGGCAACGCGCAACCCCGAGCCCCGGTCGATGCAGCGGGGGCATAATCTGATCGGCTGGGGCATGGCCACGGGGATATGGGATGCGGCTCAGGTGCCGGCCCGCGCCGAAGCCACCCTGACCGTCAACGGTAAACTACGGGTTCGGAGCGCCACGGCCGACATCGGCACCGGTACGTACACGATCATGACGCAGATTGCCGCCGATACGCTCGGGATGCCGATCGACGATGTGGTTTTCCGCCTGGGCGATACGACCATGCCCCCGGCTCCCATTCAAGGCGGATCGTGGACAGCCTCAACGGTCGGTTCGGCCGTAAAATCGGCTTGTGACGCCTTAGCCAAAACCCTCTTCCGGATGGCTAAGCGGCTCCCCAAATCACCGTTTGTCGGGGTTGGCTTCGACGATGTGCAGTTCATCGACGGGGCAATTCAGCTACGACAAAATCCGTCGAAACGGGTATCACTGCTGGAAGTGGTCAGCCGGAACAGAGGCCGGGCCGTCACCGAAACGGCTACGTCCATTCCCAACCTCATCAAACATAACAGCCATTCGCGCAATGCCCATGCAGCCGCGTTTGTGGAGGTGCAGGTCGATGAGGAGTTCGGAACCGTACACGTAACCCGGGCCGTTACGGCGGTTGCGGCCGGTCGGATTCTAAATCCCCGCACCGCTCGCAGCCAGATTATCGGCGGGATGGTCTGGGGCATCAGCCATGCCCTGCAGGAAGAAAGCGTGATGGATCACCGCTACGGCCGGTTTATGAACCACGATCTGGCTGAGTACCACATTCCGGTCTGCGCCGACATTCACGACCTCGATGTCGTCTTTGTGGAAGAAAATGATACGATCGTCAATCCGCTCGGGGTGAAGGGTGTAGGCGAAATCGGCCTGGTGGCCATGCCCGCGGCCATTGCGAACGCGATCTTCCACGCCACCGGCAAGCGCATCTATGACCTGCCGATCCAGTTGGATAAGGTGATGTAATTTGTGGTTATTAGAACGCAGATTTTCAGGATACTTATGATTGATTATGATATGTAAAATCATAGTTAATCATAAGCATCCTGAAAATCTGCGTGCCATTTTTCATTCTCATTAAAATCCGAAATACCGCTCGGCGTTGTTGTAGCAGACATCCTGTACGATCTGGCCAATCCACTCGACATCATTCGGCAGTTCGCCGTTCTCGACGTCGTTGCCGAAGAGGTTGCACAGAATCCGGCGGAAGTACTCGTGGCGACTGTAGGACAGAAAGCTCCGGGAGTCGGTCAGCATCCCGACGAACGCGCTGAGCAATCCCATGTTCGAGAGGGCGTTCATCTGCTTTTCCATGCCGTCTTTCTGATCGAGGAACCACCAGCCCGACCCAAACTGCACCTTGCCACGAACCGACCCGTCGTTGAAGTTACCGATCATGGTCGCCATCACTTCATTGTCGGCGGGGTTGAGGTTGTACAGAATCGTTTTGGCCAGCTTGTCGCGGTCATCCAGATCGCCCAGAAATCTGGCCGTGGCCGACGCATGGCGAAAATCGCCGATGCTGTCCCAGCCCGTATCGGGTCCCAGTTGGCGCAGCATCCGGCGGTTGTTATTCCGCAGCGCCCCCAGGTGAAACTGCTGCGTCCAGCCCTTCTCCCAGTCCCACTCGGCAAACTGCTGGAGCATGAACGACTTGAATTTAGCTACGTCGGACGGGCTCAGCAGGTCGATGTCGCCGGGCCAGTGGTGCATCAGGTTGTTGAACGTCACCCGGATCTCGCGGTCGAGGTACGGCTCTGCGTAGATCGTTTCCAGGCCGTGGTCAGACAGCCGGCAGCCCATCTCGGCAAAGTAGTCATGGCGGGCTTTCAGCGCATCCAGAAACTCGGCCAGCGTCCGGATTTCGACGTTGACCGTTTCGCCCAGTTTCTGAACGTAGGCCCGGAACGCAGCCGGATTTTCGGCGGCCATGGCCTTATCGGGCCGGAACGTCGGAAGAACTTTTATCCCAAATCCGCTCTCCGAGATAGCCCGGTGGTAGTCGAGCGAATCGGTCGGGTCGTCGGTGGTGCAGACCACCCGCACGTCGAAATGACGAAGCAGCGCCCGCGTCGTAAACTGGCTTTGCAGTTGTTCGGTGCAGGTTTCGTAAATCGTCCGGGCGGTCCGGGCCGTCAGAATTTCCTCCACCCTGAACGGATTTTTTAACTCCATGTGTGTCCAGTGGTAGAGCGGGTTCCGCAGGGTGTACGGCACGGTTTCAGCCCACTTTTCAAACTTCTCGTAGTCGCTCACGTCGCCGGTGATAAACGGCTCCGGTACCCCGTTGGTACGCATGGCCCGCCACTTGTAGTGGTCGCCATAAAGCCAGATCTGGGTCAGGTTCTCGAAGCGTTTATCGGCTGCAATCTGATCAGGCGGCAGATGGCAGTGATAATCGATGATAGGCATCGGGCGGGCGAAGTCGTGATAAAGCCGCCGGGCCGTTTCGGTCTGAAGCAGGAAGTCGTCGGTAAGAAAAGCCTTGGGGCCGGTCAATGTTTCCATACTTGTATAAAGCAAAAGCCGGGCTGTTTCTCCCGGCTTTCTTTATTTTTTCGGTGAAGCAATCAGTTCATCCGGCCTAAACCGGCAGTCAGACAACACGTCAACCGGCTGGCTCCAGTCCCGGATAACCCAAGGAGCCGGCCGTTTCGGTTTGTCGGTAACTTCCATAACTCCCCCCGTTTGCTGGCAAGATAACAGATCATCCCGGCTTCTTGTCTTAAAGGCCACTGCGGACAATGCCCAGCATCAACCCCCGCAGCTCAGCCAGGCCGCGCAGCCGCCCGATGGCTGTATACCCCGGATTGATTCGCTTGGACGAGCGCAGATCATCCAGCATTCGATGGCCGTGATCCGGACGGAACGGCATTCGCAGGTCCTCTCTCCCTGCTCCTTTTCTCCGTTCCTGCTCCAGCAACAGCGCCCGCATGACGCCGAACATATCGACATCACCGTCGAGGTGATTGGCTTCGTGGAAACTGCCGTCGGCATGGCGTTGGGTACTGCGCAGGTGAATGAAGTGAATCTTCGGGCCCAGTCGCTCGACCATCCCGACCAGGTCATTATCGGGCCGGACACCGTACGAGCCCGTGCAGAAACAAATTCCATTCGCCGGCGAATCGGCCGCGGCCAGCAGCGCCCGGGCATCCGCTTCGGTGCTGACTACCCGGGGCAGCCCCAGAATCGGGTACGGAGGGTCATCCGGGTGAATCGACAGCCGGACACCTGCCGATTCGGCAACCGGCACAATCTCGCGCAGAAACGCGTACAGATTCTGCCGAAGGTCCCGGTCGCTGATGTCCTTGTACGCACCCAGTGCATCCTGAAACTGCTCGACCGTGTAGCTTTCTTCCGAACCGGGCAGGCCCGCGATGATCGTACGGGTCAGACGCCGGGCCTGGGTTTCGTCCAGCCCCTCAAACACCTGCTGCGCCCGGCGTTTCTGCTCGTCGGTGTAGTGATATTCAGCCCCCGGCCGCCGAAGTACGAACAGCTCAAACGCGGCAAACTCAGCCGCATCAAACCGCAGCCCTGTCGACCCATCGGGCATGGGACAGTCCAGATCGGTACGGGTCCAGTCGAGCACGGGCATAAAATTGTAGCAAACCGTATCGATGCCGCACTGAGCCAGGTTTGCAATCGACTCTTTGTAATTCTCGATGCACTGCCGGAAATTACCGCTGCGGGTCTTGATGGCTTCGTTAACCGGAATGCTTTCGACCACCGACCAGGTCAGCCCCGCCTGCTCGATGTACGCCTTCCGTTCGCGGATGTCATCAATAGGCCATACCTCGCCGTTCGGAATATGGTGGAGCGCCGTTACGACGCCGGTAGCGCCGGCCTGTCGGACGTCGCTGAGGGTTACGGGGTCGGTTGGACCGAACCACCGCCAGGTTTGCTCAAGCATAGTTATCTGGTCAGAACACGGCCTGACCCGCTGTTGGAAAGGTGAAGACCGGAGAACGGCTACCCCTCTGGTAGCAACGTAATCACGATTTTTTGAGTAAAAAGGCACGTAACGCGTCCTTTCTAATAAAAAATCGCAAATAGTTTTGCAGAACTCAACTACTTCCGGCCGCTTTCGCTGGCGAATTGTTGCGCTGCTATTCCTCGCCACGACCATTAACTACGTGGACCGGCAGGTGCTGTCGTTCACGATGACCGACGAGTTGTTTCGCAAAGAGATGCTTGATCTGGCCCCCAACCAGACGCTTTCCAAAGAAGCCACCGATCGGTTTAAAGTACTGTACGGCGACGTGGATGCTGCGTTCAAATTTGCCTACGCGATCGGATTCCTGATTGTCGGCTGGCTGATTGACCGGATCGGTACCCGACGCGGCTTTTCGCTGGGTATTATCATCTGGAGTATCGCGGCCGTGCTGACTACGTTTGTGCAAAACATGAGCGGCCTGCGGTGGGCCCGCACCCTGCTGGGACTCGGCGAAGCCGCTAACTTCCCTTCATCGATCAAAACCGTTTCGGAGTGGTTTCCCCGGCGCGAACGCTCCTTTGCCAACGGCCTGTTCAACGCCGGCGCGAACGTCGGGATCATCCTCACGGCCATTGCCGTACCATACCTGATCCTGCATTTTGGCTGGCGAAGTTCGTTCTTTGTCACGGGCATCCTTGGCTTTGGCCTGCTGGCACTCTGGTGGTTTACCTACAGCAAACCCGAACGGAACAAACAGGTTTCGGCCGAAGAACTGGCCTACATCCGCAGCGACCAGGAGAACGAACCGGCGCTGAAAGTATCGTGGGGCCGTTTGCTGGGCTATAAACAGACGTGGGCCTTCGCCGTGGGCAAGTTCATGGCCGACCCCATCTGGTGGTTCTATATGTCGTGGCTCCCCGATTTTTTCAATTCCAACGACGCCCTCGATCAGAAGCTCGACCTCAAGAGTTTTGGCATTCCGTTCCTGATTATTTACGTAGTTTCCGATGCGGGCAGCGTATTCTTCGGCTGGCTCAGCACCCGGTTTATGGAACGGGGCTGGACGGCCAACCGCGCCCGCAAAACGACCATGCTCATCTGCGCCCTGTGCGTCGTGCCGATTTTCTTTGCCGCCCAGACCAGCAGTCTGACCGTTGCTATTGCCCTGATTGCCCTGGCTACGGCCGCGCACCAGGGCTGGTCGGCGAACATGTATACCTTTGCCTCCGATCTGTTCCCGAAGAACGTAGTGGCCTCCGTAACCGGTATTGGCGGTATGTTCGGGGCAGTGGGCGGCATTTTGTTGGCTCTGCTGGCCGGACGGATCATTACCAGTTTTGGCTATCTGCCCATGTTTATCATTTCCAGTTGCGCCTACCTGATCGCGTTGATCATCATTCATCTGGTTTTGCCGCGGCTGGAACCGGTGCGGGTAGAAGAGCTGGTAGGCGAACTGACCGTTAGTGCGAAACCGTAACATCTTTACTCATTGAAGAAAATTATTACGTTCGGAGAAGTTATGCTCCGACTCAGTCCGCCGGGTGTTGGGCGGTTTGCTCAGACCGATACGCTTGAGATGCACTTTGGCGGCACCGAAGCCAACGTAGCCGTATCGCTCGCGCAGTTCGGCTGCCACACGGCGCACGTCACCTGCTTTCCGGATCATCCGCTTGGCCGCACCGCCACCAGCTACCTGCGCCGATACGGCGTTGATACCCAATACATCCAATACGCCCCCGGACGCCTGGGACTTTATTTCCTGGAAACGGGAGCCGGCAGCCGCGCCAGTCAGATCGTGTATGACCGGACCGGGTCCGTTTTCACCCAGATTCAGCCGGATGCCGTCGAGTGGGAAACCGTACTGGCCGGCGCCGACTGGTTCCACTGGACCGGCATAACCCCGGCGCTGTCGCAGGGCGCTGCCGACTGCCTGCTGAATGCCATCCAGACGGCCAACCGGCTGAAGGTTCCGGTGTCGGGCGACCCGGTGTACCGCAGTAATCTATGGCAGTATGGCCGTCGGCCGCAGGACGTACTACCTGCCCTGACGGAAGGCTGTACGCTGGTACTTGGCAACCCCGGCCTGTTCAATCACCTGTACGGCATTACCGAAACTGATATTGAAGCCTCGGCACGGGCGCTGCAACGGCAGTTTCCGCAGGTCCGCTACGTAACGGATACCAGCCGGGAGCAGTTGAGTGCGTCGCACAACCGGCTTTCCGCCTGGCTGTTCGACGGGGAGCACACGTACCAGTCGCCTACCCACGACATTCAGCCTATTGTGGACCGGATCGGCACGGGCGACGCCTACATGGCCGGCTTGATTTATGGCCTGCTGGCCTTTGATGACCTGCAGCGGGCGGTCGATTTCGGAGCCGCTGCGTCGGCGCTGAAACACACCATTCCCGGCGACGCCAGCCTGGCCACCGTAGACGAAGTTGAAACCCTTGCCCGGGGGGATAGCTCGGGAAAATTGAAAAGGTGAAAATGAGTGTGGGGTTTGTGGTTCGTGGTTTGTAGTTTGTTGTTAGCTGGCCTGAGCCACAACTACGAACTACAAACCACGAACGACAAACCCCACCCCACAAACCACGAACCAAAAAATGGATCGATTAACTGTATACCAAACCATCCGTCAGGTGCCGCTGGTGCCGGTGTTCTACCATGCCGATGCCGAAACCGCGGCCGGGGTGGTGGCGGCCTGCTACCGGGGGGGCGTCCGGGCGTTTGAGTTCACGAACCGGGGGAGTTTCGCCCACGAGTCATTTGCCGAGCTGCGCCGGCTGTGTACCCGGGAGTTTCCGGATCTGGCGCTGGGCGCTGGCACGATCGTGGATGCACCAACGGCCGCGTTATACCTCCAGATGGGTGCCGACTTTATCGTTGGACCGTCGTTCAGTGAGGAAGTGGCCCGCATCTGCAATCGGCGGAAGGTAGCCTATATGCCGGGCTGCGCAACGCTGACCGAAGTGACCACCGCCTACGAGTTTGGCGTTGAGATCGTAAAACTATTCCCCGGCGAGGTGCTGGGCCCCGGTTTTGTCAAGGCGCTGCGGGGGCCGCTCCCGTGGGTAAGCGCTATGGTAACGGGGGGCGTCGAGCCAACCCGGGACAATCTCTCGCGGTGGTTCGGGGCCGGCGTGGTGGCCGTGGGCATGGGTTCGCATCTTTTTCCAAAAGATGTACTCGCAAATCGGAATTTTGACACGATAGAACACACAGTTCGGGACGTTGTTCGTATACTTGCTGAATTATAGTTTACGTCCGGAAACGGCTTTTTTAACACGACAATGACACCTGCCGATCAACCTTCGCAGACAGCTTCCTCTCCGACTATGGCGCAACTGAACCGCACTATCCACCCGGCCCCCGAATACCCGGAAAAAATCCTGCAATTCGGCACCGGGGTTCTGCTCCGTGGACTTCCAGACTACCTGGTACAGAAAGCCAACGCCGAAGGCCGGTTCAATGGCTCGATTGTCGTGGTTAAATCGACGGACTCGCAAACGGATGAGTTTGCCAGACAGGATAACCTCTACACGGTTGTTGTGCGGGGGATTCAGCAGGGGCAGGACGTAGCGGAAACTACGGTCGTATCGGTCGTTAGCCGCGTCCTGGCGGCCCAGACGCAGTGGCAGCAGATTCTGACCATTGCCCGCAATCCAAACCTCCAGATTATTATTTCCAATACGACCGAGGTTGGCCTCGACTACGTGGAGGAAAGCATTTTCCAGAACCCACCCCAGTCGTTCCCCGGCAAGCTGACGGCGTTTCTCTACGAGCGTTTTCGGAGCGTCGGCGGGGCCAAAGGTAAAGGACTGGTTGTGATTCCCACCGAACTGGTCACCGACAACGGCCTGAAACTACGCGGGGCCGTCGAAAAGCTGGCGCAGTTCAACGAGTTGGGTAAGCTGTTTACCAAGTGGCTGAAGTTCCACGTCCGGTTCTGCAACTCGCTCGTCGACCGGATCGTGACCCGCCCGGCCGATGCCGAAGCGCAGCAGAAGCTGCAGCAGGAACTCGGCTACGAAGACGAGCTGCTGACCCTGACCGAACCGTATCACCTCTGGGCCATCGAGGGCGACGACCGGGTGAAGCAGACGCTTACATTTGTTGATCCGGCTTCGCCGGCCATCATTATCGATGAAGATATCCTGTTCTACCGCGAGCGTAAACTGCGGGTCCTGAACGGCACGCACACCTTTGCAACCCCGATGGGCTACCTGCTCGGTCTGGAAACCGTAGCCGACGAGATGCAGCACCCAATCATGAGCCGGTTCGTTGAGCGGCTCATGCTGGAGGAGATCGTGCCGACGGTTCCGGCCTACGAAACACCGGGTATGGACAAAGCGGCCATCAGACAGTTTGCCAATGATGTGCTCGACCGCTTCCGGAACCCGCACCTCGACCACCTGCTGCTGAACATCTCGCTTCAGCAGTCGGCCAAAATGCAGGCCCGCAACGTAGCGACGCTGCAACGGTACTACGAGCAGTTCAAAGCGGCTCCACCTTTCATGGCGCTGGGCTTCGCGGCCTACCTGCTGTTCATGAAAGGGGTTCGGGAGGAGGGCGGTCGCTACGTCGGGGAGATCGCGACCGGCGGTGGCGTTATCACCTACCCCATCCGCGACGAAAAGGCGAAATACTTCTACGACCGGTGGCAGTCGGTAACTCCAACGGATACCGCAACGGTTCGTCAGTTGGTCGTATCCGTTTGTGCCGACAACGAGCTCTGGGGCATTGACCTGAGTGTGCTGCCCGACTTTGTTGACCGGGTAACCGAACAGCTCGGCAGTCTGCTGACCGAGGGCGTTGAGCCGACGCTTGCCAAAGCGGTGCAGTCGTAACCGACTGGTTCTACGACGATGTAAAGAGCCAAGGGCCTCATCAAAATCGGCTGACACTTAGCTACCTAAGCTTAATACACCGCAAATGGCTTAAAATAGGCGGAGGTTACACCAATACGTAAGGAACGCAAAATCGTAAAGGACCTGCTCGGTTTGGGTAAGCCTCAGCAGCTTGTAGCCTCGAACAAGCTAAGCCTGATCAGAGCACCCAGGCGTAAAAGCCATACTACTGGAAAGTAAACGAGCCGCAGAGGGATCCCCCTGCGGCTCGTTTACTTGTTAACCTGACTGCCTGGCAAACCGCATTCAGCGCATACGGCCTGCCCCATTTCACATTAGTGTTTGAGCAGCTTGACGACCTGCTGGCGGCTGGGCGTACTCACCCGCAGCAGGTACACGCCCCCGCTCGAACCCAGCTTCACCCGGTGCCGCCCATCGCCCTGACCGGCCGACAGCCCCTGCTCGCTGAGCACATGGCCCCGCTCATCGCTCACCACCAGACGTACCGGTTCCGAGCCCACGCCCGCTAGTTCCACGTCTACCCACTCACCCGCCGTCGGGTTGCCCAGCACCGTCACCCGCAGGGCCGTCGGGACCTCTTCGGCCGCCCGACGACTGCCCGACCCACAGGCCGACAGCCACTCATACCGGTAGCTCACCACCGTATTCCCCTGCCGGGCGATGAGCGTCAGGACCGGGTTGTCCGTGTACAGCGTCAGGCTGTAGGGCCCCGGGGCCGTGGTCGGCAGCAACTCATTGGCCACCGAGAAACTCACCGGCGAGCCGTCCAGACCACCGTACTGGGGACTGAAGCTCACCCGGCGCTGGCCCGCGCTGACCGCCTGGCACCCCAGTGTCTGCACGCTGCTGATGGTGAAGCCAGCCGGCTCACCCACCGTCGCTGAGCCCGGGGCCGTGACCGTCAGACGGAAGCTGCTGCTCACGCTCAGTCCCCCCGGGTCGGTGGCCGTGACCCGCACTTCCGACACGCCTGTCTGGGAGACGGTGCCCGTCAGGCTCGTGCCCGTCAGTTGTACCCCCACCGGCAGCCCTTCGGCCGTCAGCGTCAGGCTGGCTGGCGTCTCCTGATCGGCGAAGGTGTTCCCCAGCGCCAGGCTCACGGCACTGCCCGCAACCAGCGTCTGACTGACCAGCGGACTTACCACCCGGGGCGGGGTGTTGGTCTGGCCCAGTTGAGAGCAGGCCGCCAGCCAGTCGTACTCAAACGTACTCGGCTCGGCGCTGCCCGTCTGGGTGGCCCGCAACCTCAGGCGGGGGTTGTCCCGGTACAAGGTCAGCGAGTAAGGAGCCGGGTCAGTCGTCGCCACGAGTTCATTGAGGACCTCGAAGGCAACGGCCTCCCCGTTGAGGCCCGCGTACTGGGGCACAAAGACCACGTTGATGCGGTCGGCGACCGGCGTACAACGCAGCGTGGTGACCCCCGTCAGGGCGAAGGGCTGCGTGGGGGGGGGCGTGCCGGTAGCCGCTTTGATGACCAGCGTCAGGATGGTGCTGGCCGACAGCCCCCCAGGGTCGGTAGCCGTAATCGTTACCGACAGGGGCGAACCGGCTGTGGTCGAGGCCACCCCGCTGAGCGTGGCGCCGGCAAAGCTCAGCCCGGCGGGCACCCCGCGGGCCGACAGCGTCAGCGTGAGCGGGGTCTGCTCATCGGTGAACGTACCATCCGGTATGACATAGGTGAAAGCCTGCCCGACCGTCGCCGTCTGGCTGCTCAGGGCGTTGACCAGCCGGGGCGGGGTGTTGCTGCCGGCCATGGTACGGCAGGCTTCCAGCCAGTTGTAGCGGAAGTCGGCCTCGGCGGGTGTGCCCGTTTGGGTGGCCCGCAGGGTAATCACCGGATTATCGGTGTAGAGCTGCAGGGTGTAGGGCCCGGGCTGGGTGGTGGGCAGCAGCTCATTGGCCACCGAGAAGCTGACGGGCTGCCCCGTCAGGCCGCTGTAGCGGGGTGTGAAGCTGATGGCGAACCGATTGGGCACCAGCGGAGTACAACTGATGGTGGTGACGGCCGTGATGGCGAAGGGGCCGGCGGGTTGTTCATCCGCCGGACCAACGGTGAGCGTAAAGCCGGTGCTGACCGAGAGACTGGCGGGATCGGTAGCGGTGATGGTGACCCTGGACACGCCACTCATCGAGGGCGTACCGCTGATGCGTCCCCCCGCCAGAGTCAGGCCATCGGGCAGACCCGTGGCCACCAGGTTGAGGTCGTCTGGCGTTTCGGCATCAGAGAAGGCCGTGGCTACCACCAGGCTGAAGGCCGTCCCGACGGTCGCCGTCTGGTCGGCCAGGCCGGTGGTTGTCGGGGCGGTGTTGGCCGGACTGACGGTGAGACTGACGGTCGCCGAACGGGTCAGGGCCGTGGGCTGGGTGGCATCCGTCACCGTGACGGTGAAGGTCTGCACCCCGGCGGGCAGGGCGGCCACGGTGGCCGAATTGCCGCTGGGGGTGATAGTGCCCGGTCCGCTGAAGGTAAAGCCGTAGGGGGCCGTGCCGCCGGTGACGGTGGCTGTCAGGGTGGCGCTCTGGTTGGTCAGCAGCTGCTGAGGACTAGCCGTCAGGCTGACCAGCAGATCTGCGGGCTGGATCGTCAGCGTGTAGGGGGGGCTGGTGCCCACGCAGCCGTTCTGATCCCGGGCACTGACCAGCACCGAGTAGCTACCGGCCTCGGTGGGCGTGCCACTCAGTACGCCTGCACTGGATAGACTCAGACTGGGAGGCAGACTGCCACTAGCCAGCGAGTAGCTGTAGGGGGCACTGCCGCCACTGGCCACAAAGGCCTGGCTGAAGGCTACCCCCACCGTCGCGGTGCTGACCGCAGGGTTGGTGAGGGCCACCGTGGCCGTGGTGCTCAGCACGTCGGTGCTGGCAGTGGCCGAGCAGCCACTGGCCGCGGTGACGGTCACCGAGTAGGTACCGGCTGCGCTGATGGTGCGCACGGCGTTGGTGGAGTTGTCCTCCCAGCGGTAGGTCGCTCCGCCGGTGGCCGTCAGGCTCACACTGGGGCTGGTGCAGCTCAGCGTGGTGCTGGCCGGGGGCAGGATGCTGGCCATGGGCAGAGGATTGACCGTCAGGTTGGTGACGGCCATGGTCTGCTGGCTTCCGCTCTCGACGGTCAGCGTGGGGGTTTGTTCGCCCGAGCCGCTGGCTGTCAGGCTCTGGCTGAAGGCGGGGTTGCTGCTGACACCGGTGAGGCTGTTGGAGCCGCTGGTAAGCGTGTAAGCGTAGGAGCCGGTGACGTTACCGATGGTAGCGGTGAAGGTCACCGGACTGCCTGCGCAGACGGTGCTGGGTATGGCGGCCAGGCCGGTGATAGTCGGCGTGGCATTGCTCACCGTCAGTACGTAGGCGGGGCTGGTGCCCACGCAGCCGTTGGCGTCCCTGGCCCGAACGGTGATGGTGAAGCTGCCACCCTGGCTGGGCGTACCACTCAAGACACCCGCCGTGCTTAGGCTCAGCCCAGTGGGCAGACTGCCGCTGGCCAGACTGTAACTATACGGCCCCACTCCGCCACTGGCCACAAAGCTCTGGCTGAAGGGAGTGTTGACCGCTACGGCGGTGGTGGTGGGGTTGGCCACACTCACCACCGCCGTGGTGCTAGTCACCGTCGTGCTGGCACTGCTCACGCAGCCGTTGGCATCGGTGACACTCACCGAGTAGCTGCCCGCTGCGCTTACCGTAGTTCGGTTGCTGCTGCCAAGCTGAAGAGCGCCCCCGCTGAAGCTGTAACTCGTGCCCCCACTGGCCGTCAGCGTGACCGAGGTCTGGCTACAGGTCAGGGGCCCGTTGTTGACCAGCCCCGCGTTGGGCAGGGCGTTGACGGTGATCGTGGTGGTAGCCGTGCTGGTGAAGCCGTTGTCACCTGCGATCAGCGTCACCGTCAGCGGGCCCGTCTGGGTGGGCGTCAGGCTGCGGCTGAAGGCACTCATGCTGGTCGAGTTGGCCAGGGTCGTTACCCCATCGGTCAGGGTGAAGCTGTAGAAGCCCGTTACGTTGCCGATGCTGGCCGTGAAGCTCACCGGACTGCCCACGCAGACACTGTTGTCCACAGCGGCAAAGCCGGTGATGCTGGGCTGGCCCCCCAGTGGTGCTGTAACCGTCAGGTTGTAGGTTGGCCCCACGCCCACGCAACCAAGGACATCCGTGGCCCGCACAGTGAGGGGAAAGTTACCCTCCACCGTGGGGGTACCACTCAGCACCCCGCCTGCTGTCAGCGTCAGTCCGGTGGGCAGGGTGCCGCCCGCCAAGGAGAAGCTGAAAGAACCGCTGCCGCCCGACGCAGTAAAGGGCTGGCTGAAGGCAACTCCCTGGGTGGCGGTGGTAACGGTGGGGTTGGTGACGGTGAGTAAGGTAGTACCCTGAAATTCATAGGCGCCCATGTCCACGATTCCGGCCGGCGCTCCGGCGTTGTTGAACCGGCGGGGGTTGCCCGCCACATCGGTAGTGATGCCCATCAGGCCGGTGGCCGAGTTGAGGCCCGCGTCGATGGCGGGCGAACAGGGCAGGAGCCGCAAGTCTGTAGCCGACACAAAGGGTGAAGCTACCGTGGTCAGGTTGTTACCCCCATCGATGTAGCCTGTTACCGAGGCTTCCAGCAGGCTATTCTGAACCGTGACGGAGGTGTTGGCAGCTGTCTGGTTGGGAAAAGGATTCGCGCCATTGTTGTTGAACAGCACACAGTTGGTCAGGATCGTGGCAATGGTTCCTGCACCAGAAAGGATCCGGCCATCCACGACACCGGCTGAATTATTCAGAAACGAGCAGTTGACCAGCTGCGGTCTAATTTGCCCCCCATTGGAAATTAAATTATAAACGGCACTTCCCTGGGATTCGTCAGCAAACAAACAATTGATGAGCAGCGGACTGGCTGTTCCCCCACTAATGACTAAATTATCTATGGTACCCCTACTCCGGTTATTTCTAAATACGCAGTTGATCAGCGTAGGACTGGCAACAGACGTACTCCCAGAAGCCACGTTATATACCCCGCCACTTGACACCGGGCCGTTGTTGATAAACAGACAGTTGCGAATGGTAGGACTGCATACATCACCCGAACCGAAGCTGGGGTTACTCGTGTTGCGAATGGCTCCGGTTTCACTATTGGAACTAGGGCCGGTGATAACAGCCCCATCGAGAATGGCGGTGCTGGTCAGGCGAATCCGGTTATCAATAATGGCGTTGGAGTTGTCGGCGGTGCTGGTGGGGTCGCCAATCTCACCCGAGAGAGTTGTCGAAGAAGGGCTATCCGGGGTGATGGGGGGGCGTTGCGTCAAGTCCATTTCGTCTCCGTTGAAGCCGCCGTAGATGGCTACGTCGGGCAACATCTGGAAACTGATGCCACGCGCCGTGGTATTGGTGGGTTTATAGATGCCCCTGGCAATCCAGATCTCGGTGAGGTTCTGTCGGCAACTGTAGTTCAGGGCCGACTGCAAGTCCGTAAAGGCATCCTGCCAGCTCAGGCCCGTGTTGGCTCCACTCGCATTGGCCTT
The DNA here is from genome assembly GCF_003583365.1 of Fibrisoma montanum. Lineage (GTDB taxonomy): Bacteria > Bacteroidota > Bacteroidia > Cytophagales > Spirosomataceae > Fibrisoma > Fibrisoma montanum. The sequence goes on along the minus strand of NZ_QXED01000014.1, from coordinate 15,656 downwards.
CACGTACAGCCGGGTGGGGGCGGCTCCATTCACCGTCAGGCTGGTAATGGCGGTGGTCGACTGCCCTCCGCTGGTAACGGTTAGCGTAAAGGGTTGCACCCCGGAGCCACTGGCCGTCAGGCTCTGGCTGAAAACAGGGCTGCTACTCGTGGCGGTAATAAAGGTACCCGCTCCATTAGTAAGGGTATAGCTATACGTCTCTGTTGCGTTGCCCACTGTAGCAGTAAAGGTTGCCACACTACCTAAGCAGACCGGATTTGGCGTGGCACTCAACCCAGCTAACGTAGGAGCTGCCCCCGGATTTACTGTGAGGCTATAGGCCATGCTGGCTGTGCCTACACAACCGTTAGCGTCGCTGGCCTGCACCAACACCGAGTAGCTGCCCGCTACTGTGGGCGTGCCACTCAGCACGCCCACAGTCGACACACTCAGGCTAGTCGGTAAGTTACTGCTGACCACACTGTAGCTGTAGGGACCACTGCCGCCACTGGCCGTGAAGGGCTGGCTGAAAGGCTGCCCCACCGTGGCGGTGGCGGTGGCCGGATTATTTACAATCAAGGTAGGGCAGCTGACCGTGAAGGACGTTGGGTCATTAGCCGCACCGGTGCCCGGATCATCGGTTAGGCCGGAAGTTTCGTTGGTACCATTGCCATCGTTATCGTAATTGATCGTGCCCTGATTGCTGATCTGTTGCCCACTGGTGGCGGAGTTGATCACGGCCGTGATGGTGATGGTTACCGAGCTCCCCCCCGTAATACTCCCATTCCAGGTCACGGTTCGAGTGCCTGGGTTGGCCATCGCCGTCCCGCTGGAAGCGGATGCGGCCACTAAACTTAGGCTACTGGGTAACACATCGGTAAACTCATTGCCGGGATTATTAGCCTGGGTACCTCCTGCTGCAGCGGTGTTCGTCAGCGTGATGGTATAGGTCACCGTACTACCTGGACTAAACGACCCCGAGACGGTCTTGGTACTGGTGATGCTTGCACCGATCTGAGGAGCCTGAATGCCCACACTAGTCGTGGTACTGAAGGCCGCGCAGCCTCCGCCCGCAGCAAGGGTATAGGTTACCGTATAACTACCCGGACTACTGTTGGCCGGTACAATCTGGCCGGTCCCAGTGTTCAAACTCAACCCCGTCGGTCTGCTGCTGTAGGTGCCACCCGCCGTACCCGTTTGGCTCACGTTGACGGGGCCACTGCTGGTGAGGAAAGGCGAACCCGCATAGGCAATGGTGGCCGAAGGAGCCGCCGTGACCGTGACGGTGGTGGTGGCCGTGGTACTCCGACCGCTGGCACTCACTGTCAGGGTGAAGGTTTGTATGCCCGAGCCGCTGGCCGTCAGGCTCTGGCTGAAGGCAGTCGTGTTAGCCGTGCCCGACAGCGGACTGCTGCCGTTGGTCAGTGTGAAGCTGTAGGGCGTCACTACGTTGCTTACCGTAGCGGTAAAGCTCACCGGGCTGCCCACACAAACGGGGTTGGGGCTGGCCGCAAAGCCGGTGATGGTGGGCCCGGCGCAGTTGGCCTCGACCTCGGCCAGCGTAGCGCAGCCCGGCGCATTGCCGCTGATACTTTTTCTATCCGCTGGTAAGGTGGCCAGCAACCGACAGATGGGCTCGGTAGCGCAGAGGCTCAGTTGGGGGTTATTTTGAATGGTCAGACCTTCCACGCTGGTGAGTGACCCGAGTCCGCTCAGGGTGGACAGGGCAGTGTTTGACGAAATTGTGAGAGTACTCCTCACCTGTCGGAGCTCACTCAGCCCACTCAGACTCGTCAGCAAGGGGTTACCAGAGATATTCAAATTGCTCCCCACGCTGGTGAGGGACTCGAGGCTGCTCAGGGTGGACAGGGCATCGTTGCCGAAGATTGTGAGATTACGCCCCACCTGTTGGAGACCGCTCAGGCTGCTCACACTCGTCAGCAAGGGGTTAGCAGAAATATTCAGATTGTTCCCCACGCTGGTGAGGGACTCGAGGCCGCTCAGGGTGGACAGGGCATCGTTTGAAATAATGAAGAGATCACCCCTCACCTGTCGGAGACCGCTCAGGCTGCTCACATTCGTCAGCAAGGGGTTATCGTCAATACCCAGACTAACCCCCACGCTGGTGAGTGACTCGAGACCGCTCAGGGTGGGCAGAGCATTGTTTGCGTAAATTCCGAGATTCCCCCCCACTTGTCGGAGTGCGCTCAGTCCACTCACACTCGTCAGCAAAGGGTTAGCTTGAATAAGCAGAGTGGCTCCCACGCTGGTGAGGGATGCCAACGGACTCAGGTCTGTGATGTCGGCCCCTGAAATGGTTAAGGTGCCGGGCACGACGAAACAACCCGGGGGGAAGGCATCGACCTGGGCCTGGTTGGTTAGTGTCACGTCACCCGTGGGGCATTGCACTACCGGGGCATTCACCGTCAGGGTGTAAGTTGGCCCCACGCCCACGCAACCGTTGGCATCGGTGGCCCGCACCGTGATGAGAAAGCTGCCGTCCACCGTGGAGGTGCCGCTGAGGACCCCAGTTGTATTCAATGTCAACCCGTTAGGCAGACTACCACTGGCCAGACTGTAATTATACGGCCCCACTCCGCCCGATGCGGTAAAGCTCTGGCTGAAAGCGGTGCTGACGATAGCCGTGCTGACGGTTGGATTGCTCACCGTCACCGCGTTCACTGTCACACTGGTGGTAGCCGTGGCTGACGGGCCGCCATCATTCACGGTGAGGGTGAAGGTCTGGGGGCCATTGCCGCTGGCCGTCAGATTCTGGCTGAAAGCCGTGCTGTTGGCAGTACCGATCGTGCTACTCGTACCGTTGGACAGCGTGAAGCTGTAGGGTGTCACTACGTTGCTTACCGTAACGGTAAAGCTCAGAGGGCTGCCCGCACAAACAGGGTTCGGATTGGCCGCAAAGCCTACGATGGTGGGCGTGGGGTCACTCACCAACTGGCAGGCTGAGAACTCCGAAGTATTGCCGCCCACATCAGTGGCCGTGGCCGTAATGAACTGCCCATTGGTCAGGGGCGGTACCGTTACGCTGAAGGTGGCCAGTCCGCTCCCATTGGTGCTGACGGTAGCCGAACCGAGGTACGTCTGTCCCTGCCCAAAGCCCGAAGCTCCACAGACCGCGTTGGCATACACATCAATGGTGAACGAAGACGATTGCGTGCTGGTCAGGGAGCCGCCCACCGAGGTAGCCCCCGGCAGCAACGGGCCAAGAACGGGGAAGTTCTGGCTCAGGTTAACCCCCCCGTCGGCATCGGTGGCGTCGTTGGCCGTAACGCCATCGTTGCCCAGGTCGATGCCCAGGGCGCCGTTACCAAAAATCTGGTTGCCCCGTATCCGAACCCCCGTCAGTGTCCTTCGAGAATCGTCGAGAATAACCCCTTCCTGCTGGTTAAAGGCAATCCGGTTGGCTTCGCCCGGTCCCGTCCCGCCAATCACGATGGTGTTGCTGTTGGTGCTGGTGAGGTTACCGCTAATATAAATCCCCACCAGGTTCGACAGCGAACTGGTGCCGGTAATGTCGGTGCCGATGTAGTTGCCCAGCACAGTGGCCGAGTTGGGGCCAGAGAGAATAAGTATACCGGGCCGGAAGTTGCCCGAAATCAGGTTGCGGGCGGCTGGTGTGCTGCCCCCAATCAGGAGGTTCATCACTTGTTCGATGCGCAGGCCACTTACGTTGGTGCCCAGTGAGGCCGTTCCGGTGGCATTGGTGCCCACCAGATTGCCCTGCACCCTATGGTCATTGCCCACCAGATTGATATTATCGCTAAGATTCCCCGACACCACATTCCCCGCGCCGGGGGTAGTGCCACCAATCAGCACATTGTTGCCCCTGATGCGGATGCCGTTGATACCGTTGCCCTGCCGGGTCATGCCGGTAGGGTCGGTGCCGATATAGTTGGTCTGGATGGTGTGGTTAGAACTGCCATCGGCAAATATGCCATACTCCCCAAAGCGGTTAATCACCAAGCCCCGGATGGTGCTGCCGTCAGACCCCGTACCCAGATGCAGACCCGTCTGCTCCTCCGTTGCGCCGGCAGTAGTGCCGTTGAGTTCGATGCGCAGGCCACCTACGGCGGTGGTAGCGCCGGGTTGGGTCAGCCCGTCGATAAACACGGGTTTGGTCAGGATGGGTAGCACGGATTGGGGCGTAATGGTCTGCACCCCTGATCCGGCAATGTTGAAGCTAATAGTAAACGGGCCGGGGCAGGTGGTAGCCGCTACGTCGAGCATGGCCTGGCGCAAACTACCAGGGCCAGTATCGTTGGTGTTGGTGACGGTGTAGACAGAAGAACCACAGGGATTTTCCTGCCGCAAAAACCGCCCAGTGCTGTTGATGAGGGCATCGAAGAGGTCAGGGTCGCCGTCGTTGTCGTAATCCACTACATGCAGCCCGCTGTTGTTAGGGCTGGGCCGGTTGATGCCCACGCCAAAGGTGATGCCATTGAGCGGGCCGCTGGTAAAGGTGCCCGATGCGTTGGCGTTGATGGCGGTAGCAAAGCTGCCGTCGCCGTTGTTGAGCCGCAGCCCGATGGTGCTGACCGTATTGCCCGTCTGGAAAAGAACATCCAGGTCATCATCGCTGTCTACATCGAAGAATACCCGCGATGAACCTGATGTCTGGGAGACAAAAGGGCTGGTAGTTTCCGTAAACGTCCCGTTACCATTATTGCGCAGGATGCGCCCGGCCGAGTTATCGAAACTCTCATACAGGTCTTCGTCGCCGTCGTTGTCAAAATCGAGGGCAATCTGGCGATTATTGGCAATAGCAGTGCCAAAAGTGATGCCGTTGAGGGGGCCGCTGGTGAACTGGCCCGATGCATTGGCGTTGATGGCTGCAGCAAAGGTGCCGTTCCCGTTGTTAAGCCGCAGCCCGATGGTGCTCAGGCTGTTGTCGGTCTGGAAAAGTATATCCCTGTCGCCGTCGTTGTCAGCGTCGAAAAACACCCGTGCGGTGCCCGAGGTCTGGGAGGCAAAGGGGCTGGTGATTTCCGTAAAAGAGCCGTTGCCGTTATTGCGCAGGATGCGCCCGGCTGAGCTATCGAAACTTTCGTACAGATCCTCGTCGCCGTCTTTATCATAATCGATCACCACCTGCCGGCCAATCACAATCCCGATGCTAAAGGTAATGCCATTGAGCGGGCCGCTCGTAAAGGTACCCGATGCGTTGGCGTTGATGGCGGTAGCAAAGCTGCCGTCGCCGTTGTTGAGCCGCAACCCGATGGCGCTCAGGCTGTTGCTGGTCTGGAAGAGATAATCCGGGTCGCCGTCATTGTCGGCGTCGAAAAACACCCGCGAATTCTGAAATGTCTGCGAAGCAAACGGACTGGTTTGCACGCTGTACGTTACGTCAGCCAGCAGCAGTGGTTTTATTACGCGGTGGGTGGACGGGGCGGGTTTAGCCAGCAGGTAGCTACTCAACAGCAACAGGCCAGCCAGTATACTGCTGAGTCGGGTTGTGAGGGGCTGGCTGGCCCAAAAACGGCGGCTCCGGCTTTGAAATAGCGAAGGAAAGTAAGAGTTTTTCATACGAAGGTGGTAATAGATTAGGATTAGGCAATGGCTCACCGCCACGACATTCCCCTTCCTGTTTTCCAGGAAGGGGAATGCTCGCGATCAGCAGCGGAATTGTTTAGGGGTGACTTGGGTAGATCCCCTCCGTAGCGATGCAGTAATTCAGCGTCAGGTAAGGCTGCATGTTTTCGTGGGACTGCGAGCCACCCGCCGGGGAAATCGCCTGCGGATTGAAGTAGGCATCCATAAAAGTGCCATAGGCATTTACGGTTGCACCGCCGGGGGTAGCAATGGCGGCCACGGCCGGGAGGTGGCCTTGGGGCGAGCTTTCGGTAGCGGGCTGGTCGGACACCATCATAAGATGGTTGTGCTGCGGCATCTGAGTAATCAGCAGCGTTACATGTTCGGTGCCTGATTCATCGCCTATGATGCGCAGATTCAGGCCGGGTCCCTGTCCTTGCCCAATAGCGACGCGCCCCCGCAGATCGGGCAGGGCGAAGGTGTTGATACCATCCCCCCCATACTTGACACCGAGCAGGGAGTAGAGGGCTGAATTCTGGGCAATAGACAGCAGTTGACCGTTACACAACATCCAGCCTTTGGGGGCGAAATCGAAAGCAAAAAGTTGGACCTGACCGATAAATGGTTCCATAATATACTAAGACGGTTGTGAGAAAGTGAAACAACGACGGCCCCGTCTTTTACAAAGGATTGGCGACTGACGGGAATGTACGCGCAAGTACCATCCCGGCCCGCTCAGGCGCTAACACTCTCGTTGCATTGTTTAACACTCTCGTTACACTCTCCGCAAAAAGGGCTGATTTTATTTTTTTAAGTAGCGATTTGAGCGAAGCACTATGGCCCAAAAAAGTTACTTACTACCATAAATCATTAATCAAAACTGCTTCTAAACAAATTTTGTACACTAACACAAAAAAAACGAGTTAATGAAACATTAGTGTTAATTAACGTAACGAGAGTGTTAGCGGATGCTAGTTATTAGGTCTTACTTGCCGGGGTAAATACATCGTTCACGTTTACTTCCTACGCATTTATGCAATCCCAAAAACCAGTACCGACCCAGGGTACACTCCCCGAAAAGCCTAACCTGCTTTTCATCATCACCGATCAGGATCGGGGGTTGATGCATTTTCCACCCGGTTGGGAAATGCAGAACCTGACGGCCATGCCCCGGTTGCGCCGGCATGGTATCACCTTCACCCGCGCCTATTGCAGCACCTGTATGTGCTCACCCAGCCGCGCTACTCTTTTCACAGGTACGTTCCCGCCCGAGCACGGGGTTATTCTGACGCTCACCCAGGCTATGACCTACTCGGACCAGGAGCCAACCCTGGCCACCGACTTCCAGAATATGTCGCGGATGCTGACGGCGGGAGGTTATGCGGTCAGTTACATTGGCAAGTGGCACCTCTCTAAAGATACCTACGGGGGCTTCGACAACATGGTGCCTAAAGAAATGATGGAGTACGGCTTTGCGGGCTGGCTGCCCCCCGACGCGGGCGAAGATGTGGCCCCGGAACACTTTGGGGGTGGGCGAGCCAACCGCGACCTGGCTTACATAAACCAGGCTATCAATTTTCTCTACAATGTGCAGCAGGGCAACAACACCGAACCATTTGCGCTGTTTCTGTCGCTGGTAAATCCGCACGACGTGCTGGCCTTCCCCAAAACCTGGCAGGACGATTATGGTCCTGAATTTCTGGAGGGCGATATTCAGTTGCCCGAAACAGTTCACGAAGACCTGAGCCTCAAGCCAACCGTGCAGCAACTGCTGGTGCCGTATCTGGCGGGGGGGCTGGGGCCGTTGCCCACCGACGAGATGAAGCGGCAGTATTTGAACTTCTATGCTAACCTCATTAAACACACCGACGCCCAGATTAATACCGTGCTCGATGTGCTCTATCAGGTGTACGACACCAAAACCGGACGCTCGCTGGCCGATACGACCCTGGTGGTACGCACCGCCGACCACGGCGAAATGGGCATGACCCACCACGGCATGCGGCAGAAGATATTCAATGCCTACGAAGAAACCATGAGCGTGCCGCTGGTGATTTCCAACCCGGTGCTGTTTTCCGAACCGGCGGTGAGCGACCAGTTTTTCAGCCTCGTCGATATGATGCCCACCATCGATGGGTTTCTGAAGCTGGGCAATCCGCTGGGCTATACCTTCCGGGGTTGTGATCTTTCGCCCGTGATCCGGCATCCCCGGATGAGCGAGCCGGTGCAGGATGCCATTCTGTTTACGTTCGACGATTTCCGGGCGGGCAACGGCAACGCAATCAACCCACTGCCAGCGGCCAACCGCATTCGCTGCATCCGCGAAGAGCGCTGGAAGTATGCGTACTACTTTTATATTGCGCCCCCCGAGCAGGATCCGCCCCAGAGTTACCCCCGCGAATACGAAATGTATGACCTGGAACACGACCCGCTGGAAACCAACAACCTGGCCAATCCAGCCAATCCGCTCTATAATGACAAACTGATTGCTGCCGAACGCGAACGGCTTCACCAAAAACTCCTAACGCTCGAAGCCCAGAAACTGGGTGCAATGGCTATGGCAGAGGACGTAGGGGCCGCTATTGACCAACGGCAGCCGGCGTCGTCGGCGCAGTAACCTTCATTACGCCTTGCTCATTTACGGCCTTATATCGGCGGTATCGGCCTAGCATGAATCGACCATTCCTTAGCGCACTAGGGAATGGTCGATGGTTATCAGCGGCCTGGCTATACTGCGACGCCCCCATACCGATGCTGAACCACTTTACCTAAATACGACAGCCTATCAACCCCAACCGCTTAAGCCACCGGCGGGACAGTAGCCTCACCCGTGGCCAGCAGGTCGGCGGCTTTGACAATCGGGTAGTCGGCGGCAAACACCGGGCGCACATAGGCCCGGATGACGTCGTTGTCGTCGAAGATGAGCAGCCCATTGTGAGAGGAGGTTGGTGAGCCCTCCGTCTCCATTGTGTTGCTCTGGCCGGGTAACGGCAACTCCGGGGGGCGTCTGGTGAAGCCATGAGCGATCCCGGCTAACGAGTCATCAGGTGACTTTGTCAACACACTAGGAAAATGGCTAACCCAGGAGCATGGGTTAGCCATTTTCATTGATTGGAAACTGTCAGGATGATTTGATCAGTAGAGTGTACTGATCAAATCATCCATTCGTTCTGCACAGCAACTTGTTTATTAGCTCAACTCGCCCGCTAACAAACGAGCTAACCCTGATAGAGGCACAAAACTACCGGACGAGGTAGTTTGCAGCAGCGGGCCGCCGTAGACGACGTAACTGTTGGACGAGGGGATACCCAAACAGGTCTGGCACTCGCTGAACCACATCAAAAATGGCTCCGTTGGTATAATTGGCCAGAAACCCACGCGGGTCCGTTTGGGCAAGAGTTCGTACATCAGGCTCTTCCAGGAGCACACATGGTAGGTCGGGGGAAGCGGTCTGTACCAAGGTTGACTTGCCAGACTGCCGAGGCCCGGTTAGGGTAATGACGGGGTAGTACTGGGCGAGTTGAAGCAGCTTAGGGGTGAGCAGGCGTTGGAGCATGCCACAAAGCTCCGGCATCATGGACAAATTTGCATTCCGAATGCAAATTTGTCCATGATGCCGTACTTATTGTGACGCTGATAGCCGCCGGATACAATTATTACAAGAGCCAACATGTGTTGAAGGAATCACCGGACAAACGAAGTAACTCCAATAAAAACCAGACCCATAAATATACGTGGTCAGCCATCACATTCAATTTCGCTTGGCCCCAGTCGAAGTCTCGGCTATCCGATAGTCACAAGGCAGGTTCCTGGTTGATCCCGTCGTTTAACAGATTATCCGAACGCTGCCCACGCACTCGCTGTAAAATTTTTGGTTTCTGTTGTCGATTAGCGTCTTCGACCAGTTCGGCCAGGCGGTTCTGGCGGGTTTGGGTCCGCTTGGCTAATACCAGCCACAGTAACAACGTGCGTTGATCCGACCGGCTCAGACCACAAAAGAACGCTTTGGCGTTTGGTTTTTGGCCAAAAGCATCCTCCAGATCGGCCGGGATGACCAGCGCTTCGATGTCATCCAGCAAGAGCCACGATCCGTTTTGCTGCGCTCGTTCAACGCAGACTAAACCGGTTGGGGTCATTAGTCCGGCTTTTGTCAGCCGCTCGATGCGCGCTTTGTTGACCTTCGACCAGCCGCTGGTGGGTTTTCGAGGGCTGAAAAACTGACGGTAATGATAGTCGTCGATGGGTTGGGCCCGGCTATCAATCCAACCGAAACAAAGGGCTTCCTCAACGGCTTCCGCATAATTTACGCCTACCGTCGGGGCTTTTTTCTTGGGATAGATCAGCCAAACGGCCTGGGCGGTCTGGTGATGTTCCTGCAACCACGCCCGCCAGTGCTGGCGACTCGTTGGCGCAAACGAATTAATGGCTTGTTGCATCCGGGTAAGATCTTAAGGTGAATGAGCCTAGTTTTACGTTAACGTGAGTTATGGATAGTCTCCAAATCTAAATGAGCTTTTGTCATCCCGACAAAAAGCTCTATCACATCCAGTGATAGCTTAAGCGTGCTTGAAAGTCGAATTATATAACTAGTACCCAGCCGTTATGAATACTGCCTGGTACCGACTAATTCATCAACGCATGGCGACCAAAATGAGACAGGCCAGCGTAATGCCTACCAGGTGATACGTACCCGTGATCACGCTGTAGAGAAAAGGACGGGGAATGTTCGGATTAATGGCAATGTTGGTCGTATTCGACACCAGAAAACCCATGCCAATAAATAAGGCAAACAGCAGCGCACTACCGTACGAATGAATGTCCAGCGCATACATCAGCACCGTGCTGGCCAAGAGAATGACCAGTACACACAAGGCGGGGCCGACAATGTAGAGGGGCGACTGATTGTTGAGCGTCTGGTTCGCTTTGCCCAGCGACACCTTATACGCCTGCGGGAAAAGCTTCGTGTACCACAGGCCACCCAGCATAAAATAAACGACAAAAGCGACCACAACACTAAACCAGTTGATAGCGGATAATACAGTAAACATGGCTATAAGGAGGAGAGGTGAACGAGATATTGACCGGTAATTATGATAAAGCCGACCCGCCCGAGCGGTCGCTGTCCCTACTGAAAGCCCGAGGCCTATTCTATTCGGGACTACGAAAAACGGAGGGCATTTAGTAGCTACACTGGGGCAGTTACGCAGCCGCCCCAGTGTAGCCGAAGACTTACTTGACAACCGTCGCTTCGAGTTCGATGGTCAATCCGCCAAACAACCCGTTCACTTCAACCATCGAGGTGGCTTGCTTGATGCCATGCTTGGCCAGCCAGCCCGGATACACATCCATACACGTGCTGAAAAACTCGGCCGTCGAGGTGGTATACACGTTTAGCCGAACGATCCCACTACAGGCGTAGCCCGCTTCTTCGATAAGCTGTTCCAGGTTCTGGATCGTCTGGAGCAGTTGGGTTCGCATATCGGCGGCAACGACTTGCCCGTCCGCGTCGATGGCTACCTGGCCCGAGCAATACAACGTACCTTCAACCTGCTTAACCTCAACGGCTTGTACTGAGTTTGTGCGCTCGCCCCACTTCCAGGGATCAATAAGTTGCTTTTGCATTTGCGTTTGCGTTTTTGTGAATAAGGATGTTTGTCGGTTGACATTACAAAGGTCGTTCCGGCCAGTGACAGCCTTATGTCATACCCTATTCAGGGAACGCAAAAAAGTTTTGGGCCCGTCCCGAGAGCTCGGACAGGTGCTGCCGCAGCGTGGGCGGTTCAACTACGGTTACCGCACCGGCGTAGGGCAGCAGCCAGGCGGCCAGGTACGTCAGCGAGCCGATAATGAACGTCATCTCCACCTGCCCGTCGGGTAGGAGCTGCTCATGTGCCCAGCCATACTGATATTTGGTATCCTGCCAGTGCTGGGCCAGCGCGGGCAGGATAGCCTCCCGTTGCCAGCGAATAACAACTTTTAGCTTCGTTCCCCGTTCAGCTTCGGCCGTCAGGTACTGCCGAAGGGTTTCGGGGCGAGCCGTAAACCTTTCCTGGCTAACGGTTAGGTGCTGGATGCGGTCGAGTCGAAAATCACGGAAGTTCTGCCGGAGTCGGCAATAGGCTACCATGTGCCAGCGATAGTTCATGTACAGGCCAATCGGCTCTACCTCACGTTGGGAAGGAGCCTCCGCGTCGGGTGCCCAGTAGGTCAGCTGCACCACGCGCTGATTGGTGATGGCCGTTAACAACTGCTGATACGCATTCGAATGACCCGGTTGATTAACGGGTCCCAGCACCTGAATGTGTGGGCTGAGGGTTTCAAGGTGGTCGCGGTCATTCCGGCGCAGGGCCGAGCGCAGCTTGTCCATAGCCGAGCCGGTGAGCTGGGCGGTGGGGGCGTCCGTGAGTTGAGCGGCCATCTTTTCGGCCGTGAGCAGGGCAATGGCTTCCTCCCGGGTAAACATAACGGGGGGGAGCCGATACCCCTCCATCAGCATGTAGCCTTTGCCCTCCTGGGTGACGACCGGAACGCCCGCTTCTTCGAGGGAACGAATGTCGCGGTAGATCGTCCGCGTACTGACCGAAAAGCGCTGGGCTAGTTCGGTGGCGGTCAGCAGGCGCTTTGTCTGAAGCAGCGTTAAAAGGGCAACCAGTCGGGAAAGGCGGGTTATTTCGTTGTCAATCATGTAGCAGACAATATGCTTTTTACTAATGAAATTCAAGCAAGCGGCATTGACTTTACTTACAGTCGCCGACGCTCACATCTGACCTGCTAAAGGGACAATGGCGCCGTAACCCGTTGGTAACGCTAACAAACTGGGGTCAGCATTAAAGGGATTGACGAATGTTAAGCTGCCAGGGATTTTCGATGGTGCAAATGGCTTTCGTATCAAGGAGCTGCGCCATGGTTTTTCCCATTAATTTGAAATCCGTAGAAAGGGTGGTAATGCCCCCGGCCAAGATCTCTTTCAATGGGGTATCGTTATAGGAGATGATGCCGAAGTCAGTTCCGGGGGTTAGCCGCTGAGCGATCGCCTGCTTAATAAGGGCTGCCAGATCTTCATCCTTCACAACGATGTAAACATCCCCTTGGCTGATCATCCGGTCTGCGGTTGTGGGGATGTAATCATGATCGAACCCGTATTCCTTGCAGAAAGCCTTAAGTCCATCGTACCGTTCTTCGGGCTCTTTCTCTTCCCGTTGAACCATAAAAATCCGCTTGTATTTTCGAAGCAGGTCCCGTCCAGAAACTAAGGCTTCGTACGTGTTCTTTTCGAAATCCTGGAACACGGCCGAATACTTTCCTTTTAACTCAGGATGGAAATGGTCCAGTAAAAACACACGTCCAGCAAGCGAGTCCAGCAACGGTGCAATACCCTGAAATTTTCCCGACATGATGACGTAGTCGGTGTATTTGTGGTTGGCGTCACGCACCAGCGTTTCGAACACCTTCCGATTGTAATTGTGGAAATAGATATCAACGGTTACTGAGGTGCCAGCCGACTCCATAAACGATTTAAACAGCACCTCTTTAAACTCGTTGAGTTCATTGAAGAGCAGAAATATGTTATGACCGGCTTCAATTTGGGTACGGGTCACAAAGTAGCCCACTCCATGATTAGACTCAATAATTCCCTTAGCGACCAGTTCGCGTAAACCCGCAAAAACCGTATCACGCGACAGATTGTACAGACTTCGGAACTCGTTGATGGACGGTATCCAGTCCCCTTTCTTGTATTCCTCGCTGGCGATTCGGTTCGTTACGTGGCTAACGATCAGGTTGTATTTTGATTTGTTCTCTTTCACGTAGGCAGGGTATGCCGCAAAGATACATTGTCTGAAGGCTACCTGTTCAACGTACTAAACGCGTTGTTCTCCCGGAGGTGAGTTGCCCTACCCTGGTACTTACTTTTTTATAGTAGCTTCTCAACGGTAGCATCTCCCAAACAAAAAGAACCGGACGTAGTAACGCCGGTTCTGTAAACACATAGCTAAATTGATAACTATTCTATTGCGTATCGATCACACTAGACAGCGCCAGGTCTTTTTGAGCCTCAAGTTCGGCCAGTCGCGCCATGAGTGAGGCCCGCATATCTTCGTAAGCATCTTTGCCAAGAGCCAGTCGCCTGGGTGCTGGCGAAGTCCCAACGCAGTCGATCATCGCCTGCACCGTTTTATTAACGTCGCCGGTAATTGGAAATGTCCCTTCCGCGATAGCCCGGCGCGTATCACCAGCGGGCGTGTTTTCGTAAACGTCCATTACAGGAGCGGTAACCATGGCTGACCCAAATGATGTGTGATGAGCTCCTGGCTCCACAATAGTCACGTCAATGTGAAAAGGCGCCACTTCCTTGGCGAGGGTATCGCAAAAGCCTTCGATAGCCCACTTCGTCGTGTGGTAGTAGCTAAAGTTAGGATACGTAGTTTGTCCCCCCGCCGACGACAATTGGAGAATATGCCCCCCACCCTGTTCACGAAGATAGGGCAATGCAGCTCTGATGACTTGGATTGAGCCCGTAATATTGGTATCAAATAACTGCTGAATCTGCTCGTTTTCTGCTTCTTCAGCGGCACAGAACAGGGCATAGCCAGCACTATTGACAATGACGTCAAGCCTACCCAGGTCAGCCACCGCCCGGTCGATAGTTTGTCGAATGGCATCTGTATGGGTAACGTCCAGCAAAGCTATCCATAACTGATCGCCATACTGTTGCTTTAACTCATCGAGCGCACCTTCTTTACGAACGGTTGCGGCTACCTGGTTTCCTTGCTGGAGCAGTTTCTCTGTCAGCGCTCGTCCCAGGCCGGAAGAAGCTCCGGTAATGAACCATGTTTTCATGAGCAATAATAGTAGCTAAAAGTACACCACAAAGGTATACGGCGTGTCAGCGCCCCCTCTGACGAGATTCAAAGGAAAGCTGACCTAATTCAACTGGTTTGTCGGAACGACGAAGGCGTCTGTCTGGTATGACTGCGAAAAGCTTTCGTAAAGTGCGTTGGCTCCTCAAATCCCAGACTGTTACTGATCTGGCTGATTGACCAATTCGAATGCATCAGCAGCGCGCGGGCTTCCTGCATGAGCCGTTCAGCAATGAGCTGCGTGGTGGTCCGGCCCGTTACGGTCTTCAGGACTTGATTCAGATAATTAGGATGAACAGCCAGCTCCTGAGCAAAGGCCTGAGGACTGCGCAGTCGGATGGGTTGAAATGGGGTAACCAGCGGGAACTGCCCGGCCAGTAGCGTTTTGAACGACTCTGTTAGCCGGGTTGCTGCGGTTTGCTTCCGGATGTCAGACTCGGGCTGCAGCTTTAGCGCCTGATGGATGCACTCCAACACGTACAAAAACAGCAACTGATGTTTACCGACGTAGTCAGAATCCTGCTCCGCCAACATTTTCAGGAACAAAGCGGTAAAGGTCTCTTTCTCCTGAGGGGCCAGCTGATAGACCGACTGCCGGTCTGCATCAAACACCAACAAGTTGGCGGGGCGGAGATGGGTATGCATCGGTAAAAAATCGGCCGTGAACAAGCAGGCATAGCCACTACAGCTACCGCTGTGCACCTCCCAGCGATACGGTGTTTCCTGATTGGTAAATACCAGCGCACACTGACCAGGCTCCACTCGATAAGACTGGTCCCGGTAGTGGTAGGTAGCATGCCCGGTAATGAGCGATATTTTGTAAAAGTCTTTTCGGGTGTAAACGGCCGTTGCCGCCACGCTTTCAGCCGATAAATCATCTAAACGAATAACGGCAATCGTACCGGACACCGGCGGTGATGTTGCCGCCTGGGAGGGAGCAAAGTCAGCAATGTTCTGATGTTTTGTCATGACTGAATTGTCCGGCTATGAGAGCCGTAAATGTTCTACCTTGTACTTCACTACATCATCACAACCGATATTTTGATGCATTGTTAATAATAAATCGTACCAGTTCGTACCAGTTAGATCTTTTTGTTATATTTGACGCAGGTCACTGTTGGCGTGTATTGATTATGAGCTTAAGGATGTCTTAGCCCCCTGAAGAGTTGGACAAAATTGTAAAAACAATTAAGTCCTTTTAACTTCAGAAATGATGAGCAAAACCAGACGAACGTTCACCCCCGAGGACCGCTATTCCATCGTCCAGGAGTC
>NZ_QXED01000013.1 GCF_003583365.1 Fibrisoma montanum | reverse complement strand
GAGCGGGGATCTTCGGTAGCCGGAGGTTTATCAGTCTCACCCGAAGATCCCCGCTCCGGCGGCCCGGTCGTGCCTCGGGATGACAAAAACGCTACTGAATGAGTGGAGTCAGGTTCTTAAATCTGACCTCACGCAACACAAAACCTATTCAGAGTCCCTCTTTTATCGCTTTCAATTGTTCCGCTTCGGGCATCTTCTTGTACTGCGGGTCCAGCGGGTAACAGCCGGAAATCAGGCCATTACGCGGGGCCGTCGTGCAATCCGAAAACGTCCGGCACAGCAGGTTGCGGGTTAAGGGCCGACCCGCCACCATATCGGCCGGCATGGATGGGTACGACAGTACCATCCGCCCAAAGCCTACACTATCGACCATGCCCGTTCGGAGCGCGTACTGCGCTACGTTCGGCAGCCACTCCTGCAAATACGAGTACCCCGATCCGATGATGATCAGCTCCGGAAACGACCGTTTCAGTTCGCACGTCACGTCGATCTGGCGCTTCACCCCCAGCAGCGGTTCTTCGGGTGGCAGGTAGCCATCCGACGGCGGAAACAGGGCCGGGCGCATCAGATGCGGATTGTAGTAGGGACTGCCGCCGGTAATGCACACCAACTGAATACCCAGCGACTGCACCAGTGCGAGGACGGCCTTTGTTTCGGTCAGGTCAACGCCCAGCCCATTGGCCTGCCCACCAAATGCGAAGTACTGATCGGCCGATTCGGGAATACCCACTTCATCGGGGCCCTTTTTGAACGGCAGAAAATCGAACGCACTTAGGCGAATCCCCATTTCCAGTCCGGGAGCGGCTTGCTGAATACCAGCTACAATGTTCCGCAGGTAACGGGTGCGGTTTTCGAACGAGCCACCGTATTTGCCCGGTCTGGTAACGGCGCTCAGAAACTCGTGGCCGAGGTAGCCGTGGCAGTGTTTGATGTCCACAAAATCGAAGCCCGCTTTCTGCGCCAGTACGGCCGCCTGAACGTAGTGTTCGATGATCTGGTCAATTTCGTCGTCGGTCAGCGCCGGATAGTCCGCGTCCATTCCGAAACGCTTGTTCAGAAACGGGTGGCTGTAGAGAATTTTAGATTCAAACGCCTTGTGGCTGTGGGGTTTGCAGAACCGACCCGAGTGCGTCAGTTGCAGGCCGATCAGCAGGTCGTCGGTGTTACCGAACGTTTCGGCGTGCTGCTCCAGAACCATCTGCCGGAGTTCGACAAAGTCAGGAAACGTATCGGCGTTCAGCACCAACTGGTTTGGATTGGCCTTCCCCGAATGACAGACCGCTACGGCCTCGCAGCCAAACAGCAGTTTTGCTCCGCTCACGGCAAATTTCACCCAGCGGCCGCGGGTCAGGTCCGACGGCCGGCCATCGAGCGTACCGTCCCAGCCTTCCATTGGCAGAATACAAAGACTGTTCCCGATACGCTTCCCGGATTTTAGCTGAATGGGTCGACTGAAGGGACTTTCGGCGGGTGGCAGCAGGGTTTCATCAAACGGCAGATCGACGCCACTACCCTGCAGGTAGTTTCGCAGATCGGACGCCGTTTTTAACTGCGCCATTCGGGTGAATCGGGGTTTAGACTTCGTGCTCATCGGAGGGCTTTCGTAGACAATTGAAGAAAGCATAATACGGCTCATCACTACCCATGCGCTGGACATACAACACCAGTTCGCGGAGGTGATAATCGCCCCACATACTCGACTCGCCGTACGGAATCTGGCTGCCCTCCGGTACGTAATCCCAGCCATTCGGCCGGTGGTAGATCGAGTGCAGCAGCAATCCCTGGTGGTTCGGGTCGGTGCTCAGATACGGCTCGTCCAGCAGCGTGTTCAGTACGGTCAGACCCGCCTGCCAGTATCGCTTCCCGGCTTCAACCTCGCCTTTATTAGTCAGGTAGTTCCCTAACCGCAGCAGACCCTGCGCGCCGATGGCCGCGGCCGTGCTGTCGACGGGTTCAAACGCATTGTAGGGGTCAGCCGGGCGGTCGAGGTAGTCACCAAGCTTATGCAGATTCGGCGCACCGGTGTCCCAGTACGGTATGCCGTTGGAGGGGGTCTGCTCAATGTAAAAATCGCAGGTGGCCCGGGCCGCTTTAAGCATGAACGCTTCGACGGCGTCGCGGCCACCAACCGGTTCCAACTCAGCGTCGTCCAGTGTAGCGAGGTATTCGAGTTCTTCAGGGAAGCCGCACATCGCCCAGGCCAGACCGCGCGTCCAGGTCGTGAAGCCGGAATAGCCCTGCTGCGAATTGGGGCACCGGAAATTCCCGTCTTTGGTGTTGAACACGCTTTCGTGGGCCGTTCGTCCCCAGATGTCGTACGTATCGCGCCCCTCGCCGTAGAAAACAGAATAGTCAGCGGTGGCCCGCATGTGCAGAATGGCCCGCTCCAGGAGGTTGATTTTTACGTCGCCCTCCGCCTGAAACACGTGCCCCAGACTGTGGCTCAGCACCAGCGCCCGGCACGACCGGATGGTGTCGACAAACAACGAATGCGGCCCGTTGAAGGAGTGAATGAAGCCCCCTTGTTTCGTTGTCGTCCAGCGGCTGGCCTGAACGGCTCCCGAGATTTTCAGAGCCAGTTCGTAGAAATTACGTTCCTGTTCATTGTACGGCAGTTTACCCTCCACCATCAGCCGGAGCAGGTTGCCGTAGGTGCTGACGTTGTTGAAGCCGTGGTCGTGAACGCCGATGTGGCTGACGTGCGGGGCCATCAACTCGACGGTTTTCTGCCGACCGAGATCAACAAAATACGGGTCGCCGGTCGCGTCGAACTGGATAATCGCCGAACCGTACTGGAATCCCTGCGTCCATTCGGTCCAGCCGCGGGTGGTGTACTTGCCCTGAACGGTGAAAACGGGTGAGCCCTTCGCCGTATCGTATTGCTGCTCGATAAGGCGGATCTTCTGGGCAGACAGCTCCCAGAATCGGGTCAGTTTGGTTGAGAAATCGGTGGGTTTGAGGGTTTCGTCAAGCTGAATCATTCGTCGGTTGTAGAGAAATGCGGGACTACACCGACAAAAGGAGAAGCGTAGAAAGAGTTACTGAGCCATACCTTCTACACCTCTAAAATTCTGTGACCTGTTCATTCACGACTGTCAGCACGTATTGACCTGACTGGACGTAAAACAACAAGAACCCGCTTGACTATCAAGCCAGTGTCGTTTACTTGAAAACGTCAACGATCAGCAACGTACTTACATCGTTGGCCGAACAGCCTGTTGCAGACTGTCGTCGAGCGTAGGATCATCCGGTAGCCTGATGCGGAACGTATCCGTCAGCGTCTGGCGTAACGTGTCCGCGTCTGCGATCACCGTCCGTTCTGTGTCCCCGCCGACGGAATGCACAGCCAGTTCGTTACCGCGCAGGGCGTACCGCCGATCCGGCGTGGTCCGGGCGGCAATGAACCCTTTCAGAAAGTGTGAGCTGGGGTGGCTGCACAAATACCAACTGGCAAGTTCGTAATCCGGCAGCAATTGTTCCTGGAGCGTAAACCGGTACAGGGACTTCCATTCGTCGCGTATATTAGCTTGCAATACGTATTCGTCGTTTTCCAGACGCAGTCGAAACGGTTCGTGCGGAGTTGGTTGCTCGACATCCGGTTCCAGACGCAGGGGAGCGGTCAGCGTCATTCCGCCGAAACCAACATCTGCGATGTACGGCTCGCCGGCTACGTCTACCAGCAGCAGCATATGGGTACGGGGATTCACTACGCCTTCGGCTACGTTCCATACCACCCGGGCCGCCAGACCTTTGACGGAAAAACCCACCGCCTGCAGTACGTGACTAAGCAGCGTATTCTGCTCAAAGCAGTAACCACCCCGACCACCGTACACTAGCTTTTGCTGCAACGATTCAAGGTCCAGGCGGACGGGCAGCCGCAGCAGCGGATTGACATTCTCAAAAGGAATAACCTGCGGATGCAGAAACAGAATAGCAGCCAGCGTATCGAGGGTCGGCATACGGTCGCCCGCGTAGCCGATTCGTTCGAAATACGCGTCCAGGTTAATGGTCGGTACGTCGGCTGACGCTGGAACAGCTAGAGTTGTGGCTTCGGCTGGGCTCGTATTCATGGGGATGACTACCTGGTGGTGTTCGGGCGAAGGGCTGGACAACGCGTTACAAGAATTGGTATTCTCCTGCACCTGCGAGCAACAAAAATAGCAACAACTAACTGTTTGAGGGGCATATTTCTAAAACTTGTTACTATGTAAAAGCTTATCGAATCGGGCCGTGTTGGTTGAGATACTAGAGGGTCTGAACGTACCGTCAAGTTGAATCATTCGTCGGTTGTAAGGAAAATGCGGGATTAAACGAGTGTAATTAGCCGGTACCACTTAACATATTCATAGGAAATCATTTGTAAGTACACAGTAAACTCTGTTACTTTAGAGGTCATTTAATGTACTAATTGACACTTTCTATTACAACCACACCGCTTTGGAAGTAGATGGATAAGAGGTCGCTATCTGAGCGAGACATATGCACTAAGTTCATCACACCTGCTTTGGAGAAGGCAGGCTGGAAGGATAAATTTTTAGAAGAAGTATCGTTTACCGACGGTCGGATTCGTGTGGTTGGCAAGATGACTAGCCGAGGAAAGTCGAAGCGGGCAGACTATATCTTATATTATAAGCCCAACATTCCTGTTGCCATTGTTGAAGCGAAAGACAATAAGCATACCATGTCAGCGGGGTTGCAGCAGGCACTGGAGTATGCTCAGATTCTTGATATTCCCTGCGTGTTTAGCAGCAACGGCGATGGGTTTATCTTCCACGACCGAACCGCAACGGGTGAAGATATTGAACAGGAGTTAACGTTAGAAAACTTTCCGACGCCCACACAATTATGGGATCGCTACAAGACGTATAAGGTTATTGAGTCAACCGAAGAGGATATTATTGCGCAGCAAGAATATTACTCAGATGGATCTGATCGTCGGCCGCGGTACTATCAACAGATCGCTGTTAATCGAACAGTTGAAGCGATTGCTAAAGATCAGAACCGGGTTTTGCTGGTTATGGCGACGGGCACGGGCAAAACGTATACAGCATTCCAAATCATCTACCGTTTATGGAAAAGTGGTCGTAAAAAACGCATCCTGTTTTTAGCTGACAGAAACGCATTAATTGATCAAACACGCAGAGGTGACTTCAAGCATTTCCGCGACAAGATGACCATTATTCGTAAGCGGGTGGTGGACGTTGGTGGTAAGGAGGAACTTGTCTCATCGCGCAGACGTGGCATCAGTGCAACAGATAAGGCTTACGAAATTTTTTTGGGGTTGTATCAGGGACTGACGGGTAGTGAGGGGATTGATGCTTACAAAGACTTTTCACCTGATTTCTTTGATCTGATAGTTGTCGATGAGTGCCACCGGGGCAGCGCTGCCGATGATTCTTCCTGGCGGGCTATTCTTGATTATTTTAAAGGAGCTACGCAAGTCGGTCTGACGGCAACACCCCGCGAAACGGATACTGTTTCAAACAGCGAATACTTTGGTGATCCGATCTACACGTACTCACTGCTGCAGGGTATTGAAGATGGCTTCCTGGCTCCGTACCGGGTGGTTCGGGTCGGTTTGAATATTGACCTGGAGGGGTGGCGACCACCAAAAGGCAAGCTTGATAAAAAAGGCAAACCAGTAGAAGACCGGATTTACAACCGGGCGGATTTCGACCGTAACATCGTAGTGGAAGAGCGCCGGAAGCTGGTAGCCGAAAAGATAACAGAATACCTGAAGGGCCAGAATCGATTCATGAAAACGATTGTGTTCTGTGTGGATATAGAACATGCGGACGGAATGCGGAGTGCTTTAGCAAAGCAGAATGCCGACCTGGTGAAGCAGAATTACAAGTACGTAATGAAGATTACGGGCGATGACGAAGAAGGGAAACGCGAACTCGACAACTTCATTAATCCCGAAGAACGCTATCCGGTTATTGCAACGACCTCCAAGCTGATGACAACGGGCGTGGATGCGCAGACTTGTCAGTTAATTGTGCTGGACACCAATATTCAGTCTATGACGGAGTTTAAGCAGATTATTGGCCGGGGAACGCGTATTAACGAAGAGTTTGGCAAACTATACTTTACGATTCTGGATTTCCGCAACGTGACGGATTTGTTTGCAGACCCGGCTTTTGACGGTGACCCGGTGCGGATAAAAGTAGCGGCCGAAGACGAATCCATTGCAACAGTGGAAGCCGAGGAAGAAAATGATGAAGGCTTAGTTGACGATCAGGGCGATAAGCCGACCGACGATAAGCCAAAACCACCCAAGATTCGCTACATTGATGATACACCCTTATCTACTGCCAACGACGATAGGAAAGTATATGTCAACGGCGTCGATGTGTCGGTACTTAATAGCCTTGAACTGACATTCGATAACGACGGTAAGCCAGTTCTGGTTGGCTTAAAAGATTTTACCCGCGACAAAGTACGCGAGAAGTTCAGAAGCATGACTGACTTCCTGACGTACTGGAATGCAGCCGACCGAAAAGAAGTAGTTGTTAGGGAGCTAACGGAGCAGGGCGTTTTGCTGGATGACTTCATCAACGCCGTTGACCGGAACGCTGATTTGTTCGATCTGATATGCCATGTGGCTTTTGATCAAAAGCCACTAACCCGTAAGGAACGGGCGAATGAGGTAAAGAAGCGTAATTATTTCGGTAAATACGGCGACAAGGCTAGGGCCGTTTTGGAGTCTCTGCTTGATAAGTACGCAGACGAAGGGGTAGTGAATATTGAAACTTTGGATGTACTAAAAGTACAACCTCTTAATCGCTACGGCTCGGCAGTAGAGATTGTTAAGCTGTTCGGCGGTAAGCCGCAATACTTGCAGGCCGTGCGGGACTTGGAAAGTGAAATTTATAGTACTGTAGCTTAATTGCATTATGGAAGCCAGAAGACTTGGTGTGCTTACCAAGGTTGACTTACGTAAAATCTGGCCGCACGAGGCTCTAGATTTTACCCGGTGGTTATCAAATGAAGAAAATATTCAACTGCTATGTGATGAGCTTGACATAGAGTTGGAAAATATTAAAGTTGAAGAAGCTGCAGGCCGCTTCAACGTTGACATCGTAGCTGAAGAAGTAGTAACTAAGCGCCGAGTCATTATTGAGAATCAGTTAGAAATTACTGACCATAAGCATTTAGGCCAGCTTCTCACGTACGCAGCCGCTCACGATGCAGGTATTATTGTTTGGAATGTCAAAAACTATACGGAGGAACATAAGCAAGCAATAGACTGGTTTAACCGCAACATGCCTGAAGGTATCAGCTTTTTTCTGGTACAAGTTGAGCTTTGGCAAATAGCAGATTCACCGCCAGCTCCTAAATTCAATGTAGTATCTCAGCCAAATAACTGGGCTAAAACAGTCAAGAGAACGGGTAATGTGGATAAGGATTTGCCTTCGGAATTGAAGTTGTTACAACAAAAATTTTGGTCCGACTTTCGGGAGTATGTCAATAACTTTATTCCTAAAACAAGTCTCAACTTGGGCCGGACCCCTCGTCCTCAGCATTGGTATGACATAAGCATTGGCACTACAAAGGCTCTTATTGCTCTCACATTCAATTCAAGACAAAAGCAGTTAGGTTGTGAGCTTTACATTCGAAGTGATGGTGCGTTTTACCAGATGTTAAAGAATGACAAGGAGAAAATAGAAGCAGAAGTTGGCGGACCGTTGAACTGGATGGATTTGCCCGATAGCACCGCCTTTCGCATTATTACCTATCAGAACTTCAATCCTACTAGCGAATCAGGCTGGCAGTCTAACTTTGAATGGCTAAAAAGCAAAGCTGAAATTTTCCAGAAGACCTTTAAAAGATATTTAGTACCCAGTTATGGCTCATAATCTTTCTGGAATTATAAAATCCATCCGCGACATTATGCGCGAGGATCGGGGCGTTAATGGTGACGCTCAGCGCATTGAACAACTCGGCTGGATGCTGTTTTTGAAGATCTTCGATGATAAAGACATCGAGATGGAATTGCTGGACGATGCGTACGTATCGCCGATTCCGGCTGAGTGCCAGTGGCGGAACTGGGCGGCTGATGATGAGGGGATGACTGGTGATGCTCTTCAGCAGTTCGTCGATTTGACCCTTTTTCCGACGCTTAAGAACCTGCCGGTGCAGGATGGCAACCGACGCGCCCTGCTGATACGGGAAGTATTTGAGGGGAACAACAACTACATGAAGTCGGGTATCAATATTCGTAAGGTTTGTAACAAGCTGAACGAGATTGATTTCAATAATTCGGAGGACCGGCACCTGTTTGGCGATCTGTACGAAAGCATTCTGAAAGAACTGCAATCGGCGGGTGATAGTGGGGAGTTTTACACACCTCGTGCGGTAACGCAGTTCATGACGGAGATGGTGAGCCCACGGCTGGGGGAAGTTGTGTTTGACCCGGCCTGCGGAACGGGCGGTTTTCTGGTGAACGCTATTGAGCACATTCGGAAGAATGAGGTTAACAGCGTTGAAGACCGGCTGACATTACAAAAGACGATCAGAGGCTGCGAATACAAGCCCCTCCCCTACGAACTAGCGTTAACAAACCTGATTCTGCACGATATTGAAGTGCCGAATATTGAGTACGGTGATAGCTTAGGTCGGGAATATAGCAGCATTCGGGACCGGGACCGGGTTGATGTTATTTTGGCGAATCCGCCGTTTGGTGGTACGGTAGCGAACGGCAATGAGGGTAATTTTCCGGCTAACTTTCGGACACGCGAAAGCGCTGACCTGTTTCTGGTGCTGATTGTGAATTTGCTTAAAACGAACGGTCGGGCGGCTCTGGTGTTGCCGGATGGTTCGTTGACAGGAGAGGGTGTGAAGCAACGGGTACGGCAGAAATTACTGGAAGACTGTGACCTACATACGATTGTGCGGTTGCCGAACTCAGTGTTTCAGCCTTATGCGACGGTGGCGACAAACCTGCTGTTTTTTGAGAAGAAAAGGCAAACTGGCTTAGCTGCGCCTGACAGTGATTTGCCGCTGTTTAATAATGGCGAAGCTAAAGACAGCGACAGGTATGCCACCAGTGAAATATGGTACTACGAACACCGCTTGCCGGAGGGGCAGAAGTCATACTCCAAGACCAAAACAATTCAGGTAAAGGAGTTTGAGCCGCTAAAAGAATGGTGGACTAACCGCGTTGAGAACGAACAAGCCTGGCGGGTGCCGATTGAAACGATTATTGACCGAGGATTTGATCTGGATATCAAGAATCCGAACGGAAAGGTAGAAGAACATACTTATACCAGCGGAGAGATACTGGAATTGCTATCGGATTCGATGAATCGTAGTGCGAGTCTGCTAGCCGAACTGAAAACGGCGTTAACGCCTTAAATTGACGGATAGCTGGGTACCGGTACCACCAGCATAAAAAAAGTGAGCACCGTAGCGCTCACTGGCACAATTGACCAGTTTCCCAGCCGCTTGTTGATTGTAGTACAACGAATAAGTTGAGAAAATTCAAAGCATGACTTATAAAACCGTACCGTTAGGCGAAGTACTAAGACAACGCAAAGGCTCAATAACTATTGATGATTCTGCCGATTATAAACTCTGCCGCGTTCAGTTGCACCGCAAAGGCGTTGTACTACGTCAGATTCAAAAGGGAGTTGAAATCCGAACTAAGAAACAACAAGTCTGTAAAGCGGGAGACTTTATTGTTGCCGAAATGGACGCCAAAGTGGGTGGTTACGGTTTCATACCGGCTGAATTAGACGGTGCTATTGTTAGTAGCCACTACTATTTGTTTGAAGTAAACGAAAGCAAGTTGCTTCCGGCTTACCTCCAAGTGTTAACACAAACAGATTATATTCAAAGTCAGATTAAAGCGACAGGGAGCACAAATTATGCTTCAATACGGCCGCATGAGGTTTTGGAATTGACAATACCGTTACCCTCACCCGAAGAGCAACAAATTATTGTTGAACATTATCAACTAGCCAAAGAGAAGACAAGAGTTATAATTGACGAACTGCAAGCTCAACAAACTCTTCTTACTAAACTGCGGCAAGCGATTTTGCAGGAGGCTGTACAGGGTAAGCTAACAGCTAAATGGCGAGGTTCTTCAAAAGAAAATCAGCCTGTCACGCAGGGGGTCCCGGATTCGGGTCCCGTCCGGACTGCAACACAACCTGAAACCGGCGCTGACTTACTGGCCCGTATCCGCGCTGAAAAAGCAGAACTCATCCGGCAAGGCAAACTCCGCAAAGAAAAGCCCCTGCCGCCGATCACCGACGCCGAAAAGCCGTTTAATTTGCCAGAAGGGTGGGTCTGGTGTCGGCTGGGGGAGGTTAAAGTGCTGTCAGAGGCAGGTAAAAGCTTTTTATGCAATGAAAGATCTTGCCAAGGAGAGGAATGGGGAGTCATCAAAATGAGCGCTATATCATCTGGTAAGTTTATTGAAACAGAAAATAAATATTACAGAGACTCGCTATCTGAAAGTTTGTTGGCTAACAAAATAGTAGAAGCAGATTTCTTAATTACTCGTGCAAGTGGTTCACCAGAACTAGTAGGACGTAGTGTGGTCGTTTCCTCTATAAATAAAAATCTTCTCTTAAATGATAAGACAATAAGATATGTCTTTGCTCATGGCGTTGAAAGTAATTATATAAACCTCGTAAATAACTCTGATTTTGTTAGAGCTTATTATCGAAAAACAGTTTCTGCCACCAGTACAACAATGAAGAACATAACTCGTGAACAAATTAACTCACTTTCTATCCCCTTGCCATCTTATGCTGAACAACAGTCCATCGTCACCTTGGTGGAGCGATTGTTGCAACAAGTGAACAGGTTAGAAGCCGAAAACAAGCAGCAACAGGAAGAGGTTGGGCGGTTGATGCAGGCGGTGTTGCGGGAAGCTTTTGTAATAAACAACAAGTTTCAAGAAGAGTTCTAAAAATTGAACTAAAACAACTATCCACATGGACCCTCTAAGTGAATTGTATCGTCTACGTAATGATTTTGTAGTAATAGGGTTAACAGGAAGGCTCGGTTCAGGCTGTACTACTGTTGCTGAATTATTAACCACAAAGAACTTTGAAGATTGTAGCTTTCCGCTGCCTAAGTCATCTGATTTTCTTAGTAACGAGGAGCGTAAATATAGAATAGTATACAATTATCTTCACGAAAACTGGTCGAACTGGAAATTTGTATTAGTAAGACCAAGCGACATTATTGTTTCTTTTTTATTTAAACATGAATTAAATAGCATAAAAAAATATTTAAATGATACGTTCCCAGAAAAAGATTCTGAGGTACAGGGTGTTATTGACTATATAAATGATGATTTTGAATCATTAAAATATTTTGTCCAAAAAGTATTCGATCAATCTTCAACAAGCAGCAATTACCGTAATACACTCGATCTTGACGCAGCATATGATGTATTTATTATTGACAACAAATTAGCTGACTTCAGTAACAAATTAAAGATTAAGTTAGCTGAACTATCAAACAAAAGTAAACCTTCATTATTTCAAGTATTTGGCAATAATCTTCGAAAATCAGGTAATGTATTAAATGATCAAAATTTCGACCCTGCAAACTGCTATGCCATATCGGAGGTATCTAATCAATTAATTAAAGCTATTCGCAAAAATTCCGGCAAAAAAGCCTGGGTTGTTATAGATTCTATTCGTAACTCTCTTGAAGCATTGTATTTCAAAGAGCGTTTTTCAGCTTTTTATTTATTTGGCATAAATACAGAAAATAAAACTCGAATTGAGCGATTAACTAAGCTTTACTCACAGCAGGACGCAGAAGCTTTAGATATAGAGTATACAAATCTGTCTTCAGAAGAAAAATTTTATGAACAAGATATAAAAAGCTGTATCCAGGTGGCTGATATACATTTGTACAATCCACAAGATGAACAGCCGGGGATCAGATATCAGGTCTTAAAGAAACAGTTAGTAAGGTACCTGTCACTTATTAAGCAGCCTGGAATAATTACGCCAACTCCTGAAGAACGAAATATGCAAATTGCCTACACTGCAAAATATAACTCAGGCTGTATCTCGAGGCAAGTAGGGGCAGTTATCACAGATCAATCGTTTTCACTGAAATCGGTAGGGTGGAATAATACAGCCGAGGGCCAAACCCCTTGCTTACTACGGAATGTTACAGATCTTATAAATGATACTGATTCAACAGCATTTAGTGACCATGAAAAAGGTGATGATGTAAAAGGTATATTGAAAGAAACATACAAAGACTTTAGAACAGGAACATTTAATGGGCGTAACATATCATTCTGCTTCAAGGAAGTTCACAACTGTATAGATGGGCATAAAAACCAAGTTCATACTCGTTCTCTTCATGCCGAGGAAAACGCTATGTTACAGATTGCAAAATATGGGGGTGAAGGACTAAAAAATGGATATCTGTTCACTACGGCAAGCCCTTGTGAATTATGTTCTAAGAAAGCCTATCAACTCGGTATCAAAAAAATATTTTACATAGATCCTTACCCAGGAATAGCGGAAAAACAAATTTTACGCTCTGGGCAAGACAATCATAAACCAGAACTCGTACTATTTAACGGCGCTATAGGTAGAGCTTACCACCAACTATTTGAGCCATTTATGGCTTATAAAGACGAATTAAAAATATTGACAAAATACGATTATGATAACGCAATTTCTAGTATCAATAAAGATAAAGTGTTAGATGATTTAAGAGCAATGAAAGAAAAGATCGAAAAAAGAATTCGATCAATTGAAGATGCTGAAACGGATAATTAAAAGCACCACCTAATTAAACAAAAGCTATGGCTTTACGATACGTACCGCGCGTTCTTTGACCAGGTTCAACGGGCGTCGGGTTGCCATCCACGCGATCTGGACAAAGCGCTCTGGGCATTCGGCAAGTTCATCAAGCAGTACCCCAGCCTATTGCAGCAACGTACCGCCGTTGTCGCCTGAACGACACTGACTCACTGCTCCACCAGATAGCCGTCGTGTTTACGCAGGTACTGGAGAATCGCGGTTAGCTGCGCTTCGTCGGGGTAGACATACATCGGATTTACGCTGGCGTCCGCTACGGTAATCCCAGCCTCGTCGGCAATTTCTTTCAATACGTAGGGCTTATCGACGCCAAAAAACAGGACTTCGTTGATCGTACGCTCGCTGCCATCGGCCGGCTTCAATATCAGCTTTTTAGCCTGATTAACCGTTAATGATTTCATTTTCTTCTTGCAGATAAGGTGGCTCTGCCTATCCAAATAGGC
The DNA here is from genome assembly GCF_003583365.1 of Fibrisoma montanum. GTDB lineage: Bacteria > Bacteroidota > Bacteroidia > Cytophagales > Spirosomataceae > Fibrisoma > Fibrisoma montanum. Next base: position 125,758 of record NZ_QXED01000013.1, on the reverse strand, counting down.
AGAGCCACCTTATCTGCAAGTCTGCAACAGCAAGGCTCGCTTAGTCAATTAGTCGTTAACGCGCCGTTTTTATCCTCACAAATCCAGGGCCAGCTGCCCATTCGCGGAGGTCGTAACGGTGTCCAGGTTGGAGATCGAGACGCCCAGCAACCGAACGGGCTTGGGCAGGGGCAGTACCGTAGTAAGCAGGTCGGTGCTTACGTGGTGCAGCGCCGATCGGGTGTTGAGTATCGTGAGCGCCGTACGGCTGCGGGTAATCTGCTGGAAATCCGCGTATTTCACTTTGATTGTAACGGTGCGCCCATATACGCCGGTTCGTTCGCAGTAGGCCCACACATCGTCGATCAGCGGTTCCAGACCAGCCAGCAGCTCGGGCTCTTCGGTGAGGTCGTGGGCAAAGGTGTTTTCCGACCCCACCGACTTCCGGACGCGGTTGGCCGTTACGGGGCGGTCGTCGATGGCCCTGGCGATGGAGTAGTAGTGGTGACCAACCTTCCCAAAGTGCCGGATAAGGAACGCTTCGGTCTGCTGGCGCAGGTCCAGGCCCGTAAAAATGCCCAGTTGGTTCATCTTTTCGGCCGTGACGCGCCCCACGCCGTGAAACTGGCCCACGGTCAGTTGCTCCACAAAGGCCAGCCCCTGGTGCGGCTTGATCACAAACAGGCCGTCGGGTTTGCGGTAGTCGGAGGCCAGCTTCGCCAGAAACTTGTTGTACGACACCCCCGCCGAGGCTGTAAGCTGCGTTTCCTCCCGGATACGTTCCTTAATCGCCTGCGCGATCTGCGTAGCGGTCAGGTCGGCGTTGGTCCGCTCCGTTACGTCGAGGTAGGCTTCATCCAGCGAAAGCGGTTCGATCAGGTCCGTGTACTGGGCGAAAATGGCGCGGATCTGCGCTGATACGGCTTTGTACACCTCAAAGCGCGGTTTGACAAAGATCAGGTGCGGGCATTTGCGGATGGCTACCAGCGACGACATGGCGGAGCGCACGCCGTACTGACGGGCCTCGTAGCTGGCAGCCGCCACTACGCCCCGCTCCCGCGACCCACCCACGGCCACGGGCTTGCCCCGCAGGTCGGGGTTATCGCGCTGCTCTACGGATGCAAAGAAAGCATCCATGTCAACGTGGATAATTTTCCGATAGGGTGCTGTTTCCACTTCGCCAATCGCCTTAGTATACAACTGCAATATATACAACAAATCTGTAGTATAGAGAATGTAGCATTAAAGAAATGCCTGACAACGCTTTGGAAAGCCATGTGGCAGCCTATGCAGATATGTAAACTGGATCTAGTTAATATCAATCCGGTCCGGCGCACTACCCTGAAGTACCTGTAATCGTGTTACTAAACCCTTATCTATACACTGCACTTCTTAATATATACTTAATTATTTCACATCAGACTTTCTGTGCAGTAAGCCATAGTTTTGCGGCAAAATCTGGCGTTTATGCCAATCTGAAGGGTATCGAGTTTACTCAATCGAATGAAAAACAACGATAAAAAACAGGTCGGACGCCGGCGTTTCGTCGCGTCGATGAGCCTGCTTGGTGTAGCGGGGTTTGGTCCTGCCCCCCGGCTGGATGCTCAGCCAACACAGTCCGACGAATCATCTGTTCTGAAAGTCGGCCCCTACCTCCAGGCACCCCGTCCCAATTCAATCACCGTCCGCTGGATCACGACCGTTCCCTCCTACAGTTGGGTCGAATACGGCGAAACACCTGATCAATTAAACAAGAAAGCCCACCGGGTCAACGCCGGTCTGGTCGAAGCGAATACGACCATTCAGGCCATTACGCTCCAGAATCTCCAGCCCGGAAAGCAGTACGCCTACCGAATCTGTTCTAAAGCGTTAACGGGTTTTGATCCGTACAAGATTACCTACGGCGATACGTTCACCAGCGACGTCTATACATTTACGACGCCGAGCGTCGACGCCGAGCGGGTTCGGTTTGTGGTACTGAACGACATCCACGATCGCCCCGATTCATTCGCTCATTTGCTGCAACTACCGGAGTCGCCGGAAAACGATTATGTGTTCCTGAACGGCGATATGCTTGATTACCAGACCGATGAGGATCAGTTGGTCAATCACCTCCTCAAGCCCGTTACGTCGCTTTTCGCTACCCGGGTTCCTTTCATACTCTCGCGGGGTAATCACGAAACCCGGGGTAAATTTGCCCGCCAGCTGGTCAACTATTTCGACGGTCACGACCAACCGTTCTATTATTCATTCCGGCAGGGTCCCGTCTATGGCATCGTACTGGATTCGGGAGAGGACAAAGCCGACGATACGCCTGTGTACGCCGGTATCGTGGATTTCGACCAGTACCGGCTGGAACAGGCCGAGTGGCTGAAGCAGGAAGTTCGGAAGAAGGAGTTCCGGCAGGCTAAGTACCGGGTTGTTTTCAGTCATATTCCGCTTTTCTACTCCGGCGACTGGCACGGGCCCATGCACTGCCGTACGGTGTGGGGACCAATCCTGAACGATGCCAACATTGATCTGCTCATTTCGGGGCATACGCACAAGCACGGTATTCACCCGGCCGTCAAAGGGGAACATTCGTATCCAATCGTGATCGGTGGTGGCCCTCAGGCAGGTCGCCGAACCATCATCAGCGTCCAGGCCGATCAGACAGCGCTGACCGTAACGATGCTCAACGATACCGGCGCGGCAATCGGCAATCTGATTATATGAAGCCTGCGAGGCTTAACGATTTCATAATCGTATACCCCGACGTTCAACAACAACCAGCCTTAATTTTGTATATCAAATCAGTAGAGTTGTGTCTCCATGTTGACTACTCAGTAAAGTACCCAGGAGTCTCCTGCCCATAGCGGCCTGAAGGCCTTCAGGCTCGTGTTAAATCACCTTCAACGGATTTGTCTTATACCGCGCAGATACGTGGTAAGGGATCATTTTGTCTAATTTTTTAACTAAAACATGCTCAAACCTCTAAATGTAACAGCACTCCGACCGGCAAAGACAGGCGCCGGTCTGCTCGCCTGTACTCTGCTCGCGGCCTTTATGGGCACGTCAACTGACGCCGTTATGGCCAGTCCCGGTCGGCCCGCATTCCGTCAACTGGCCATCCAGGCCGTAACGGTGCGGGGTAAGGTAGTGTCTTCGGAGAACAATGAACCCCTGCCCGGCGTCAACGTGGTTGTCAAAGGCTCACAACGCGGAACCAATACCGACGCCAAAGGGCAGTTTGAACTCGCGGTACCCGACAACAAGGCCGTGCTGGTATTCAGCTTCGTCGGCTACACGGCTCAGGAGATTCCGGTGGGCAACCAGGCGCAGCTTGAGGTCGTTCTCAAGCCCGACGATAAAGCCCTGAGCGAAGTGGTTGTCGTCGGTTATGGTACTCAGAAAAAAGTAAACCTGACGGGTGCGGTATCGCAGGTACAGGCCAAAGATCTGGAAGACCGCCCCTTAAATAACCTGTCCCAGATTCTCCAGGGCACCGTTCCGAACCTGAACATTACCTTCGGTACCGGTCAGCCGGGCTCGGGAGGCAGCCTGAACGTTCGGGGCGAGACCTCGTTCAACGGGGGGGGGCCGCTGGTCCTCATCGACGGGGTGCCGGGCGATATCAACCGGATCAACCCGAACGACGTAGAATCCATCTCGGTGCTGAAAGATGCCGCGGCTTCGGCGATCTACGGGGCCCGGGGTGCGTTCGGCGTTGTGCTGGTTACGACCAAAACCGCCAAAAACGGCAAAACGACTATTGCCTATACCAATAACTTCGGCTGGTCGACGCCGACGGTAAGCACCGACTTCCTGACCAACGGCTACGAACACGCCCGGCTCAACGACGAAGCGTTTCTGCGGGCAACCGGCAATACGTACACCCGGTACAGCGAAGAAGATTACAAAGAACTGGAAGCGCGACGGTACGATAAAACGGAACATCCCGACCGCCCCTGGACGGTCGTTAAAACGGTCAACGGCAAAGAAATCTACAACTACTACGGTAACCACGACTGGTGGAACACGCTGTTTAACATGACCCAGCCATCCCGCCAGCATAACCTGAATCTTTCCGGCGGCACCGATAAGGTCAACTATTACCTGTCGGGGTCGCTTTATGAGAAGGATGGGATCATGCGGATCAATACGGATAAGTTTACCCAATACACCCTGCGGAGCAAGATCAACGCCCAGTTGACGCCCTGGCTCAAGATCAGCAACAACACGCAGTACTTTGACTCCAAATACAAGTACCCCGGCCTGGAAGGCGGTGCCAACGCCAATTTCGTTGCCATTACCGTTCACGCCCTGCCGGCTTATGCGCCCCGCAACCCGGACGGCACCGCTACGTACAACACGCTGAAGAACAACTACTCCATCGGCGATGGGCTGTTTGCCAACCTGCTCAAAGGCGTAGCGGGTGGCGAAAAGAAGGTACACGAGCTAACCACGATCAACTCCGCGACGATTGATTTTACCAAAAACTGGAATCTGGTTGCCAACTATTCGTTCTCGTTCTACATCGCCGACGACTGGTACCGGTCGGCCGTTGCGCAGTACTCGATTCAGCCCGGCATCCTGACCACGGTGCCTAACTACAACACGGACCAGTACCGGCAGACGATGTGGTTCGACCCCATGCACGCCACCAACGTCTATACGTCGTTTAACCAGACATTCGGCAAACACTATCTGGGCGTTACGGCGGGGATCAACTACGAGTCGAAGAAGCACCAGCGGCTGTTCGGTGCCCGGAAGAATCTGCTGTCCGAGAGCCTGAACGACCTGAATCTGGGTACCGGCGAACAACTCTCGTCCGGTGATTCCTACCAGTACTCCCTGTTTGGGGCCTTCTTCCGCCTGAACTACGACTACGAAGGTCGGTACCTGCTGGAAGTAAACGGCCGGTACGACGGTACGTCGCGCTTCGGGGCCGGACGCCGATATGGTCTCTTCCCATCGGTATCGGCGGGCTGGCGTGTCAGCGAGGAGTCATTTTTTACGCCCCTCCGCAGCGTCGTGAACAACCTCAAAATACGGGCCTCGTATGGTACGCTGGGGAACCAGCTGCCCTCAAACACGAGTTCGGCCAGCTTTTACCCGTATATCCCCATCATGCCCACGGCCCAATCGAGCTGGATCAACAACGGGCAGAAACTGTACTACGTCGACAGCCCCAACCCCATTTCACCTAACCTGACCTGGGAGAAAGCCACTACCACGAACCTGGGTCTGGACGTGGATCTGCTGAAAAGCCGGCTGAATCTGGCGTTCGACGTCTACACCCGCAAAACTACGGATATGCTCGTGCCGGGGCAGGTGCTGCCGGCCGTGTACGGTGCAGCGGTGCCCACCCAGAACGCGGGCGACCTGAAAACCACCGGTTTTGAACTGGCGATCGGCTGGCGGGACCAGGTGAAGGTGGCCGGCAAACCGCTCTCCTACAATGCCTCGTTTATTGTGTCCGACTCGAAATCAACCGTAACCAAGTACGACAATCCGAACAAGATTCTGTCGAGCCGCTACGAGGGGCAGACCATTGGTGAAATCTGGGGCTACTCGATCGATGGTGTCTTCCAGACCAACGAAGAAGCACAGATCTACCCCGTCGACCAGACGGTTGTGAACCGGCAGCGGCTGAACGCCCCCGGCGACTGGAGCAAGCTGCAGGCCGGTGACCTGAAATTCATTGACCTCGACGGCAACGGCAAGATCGATCAGGGTGCCAATACGCTGGCCGACCACGGCGACCTGCGCATCATTGGTAACAGCCGCGCCCGCTACCGCTACGGCATTAACCTCGGCGCATCCTGGAACGGCTTCGACCTGTCGGTACTGGCCCAGGGCATCTGGCGCAAACACTGGTATCCGGGCAACAACGCCGACAAGTTCTGGGGACCCTATTCGCGGCCGTACTACTCGTTTATCCCGGAAAATTTCGCAGACGACGTCTGGACGCCGGAGAACCCGAACGCCTATTTCCCGATTCTCCGCGGCTATACGGCCCTGAACAGCGGTGGCGATCTGCAGGCCGTTAACGACCGCTACCTGCAGAACGTAGGCTACCTGCGCCTGAAGAACGTAGTGATCGGCTACACCATCCCGCAGACGCTGACCCGGAAGATTCGGGTGCCGAGAGCACGGGTGTACGTGAGTGGCGAAAACCTGCTGACCTATACCCCACTGCGGACTAAATACATTGACCCGGAGCAACTGGATGGCGATGCCACCAACGGGCGGACGTACCCCCTATCGAAAACTGTTTCCGCCGGGCTTACTGTCACGTTCTAATCCAACTTCAAGCTAGCTTTTGACATGAAAAAAATAATCTGTTGCCTGGCCGTAGCCCTCGGGCTGACGTCATGCGATCTGAATCTGGTCCCGCAGGACGCCATTTCGCCGGAAACCTTTTTCAAAACCGAAAACGACCTGCTGCTGTACACCAATTCGTTTTACAGTGCCCTGCCTTCGGCTGAGGATGTATACAACGAAGACGTAGACAACGTTGTCAAAACCAGTCTGCGCGACGAACTGCAGGGCACCCGCGTTGTACCGACCAGCGGGGGCGGCTGGAGCTGGGGAACGCTACGTAACATCAACTATTTCCTGGCCAATTCCGGAAAGTGTCCCGACGCCAGGGCCGTTGCCAGATACAATGGTCTGGCCCGCTTCTTCCGCGCCTACTTCTACTTCGGTATGGTCAAGCGGTTCGGGGATGTACCCTGGTATTCGCACGTAATCGAGGTGACGGATCAGGAGATGCTGACCAAAGCCCGCGACCCGCGGACGATGGTGATGGATTCCGTAATGGCCGACCTCAACTACGCCATCGCTAACCTGGACGGCTCCCGGCAAGTCAGTACCGTTACCAAATGGACCGCCTTAGCCCTCAAATCGCGGCTGGCCCTCTACGAAGGTACCTTCCGCAAATACCATCCCGAGTTTAGTCTGCCCAACGCAGATAAGTTTCTGGATGAGAGCATCGCGGCTTCGGAAGAACTGATGAAAAGCAGCGGCTACACGATCTACAAAGCGACCCCGTCGACGGCCTATCAACGGCTGTTTTCGTCCGACAACGCCATTGCCGAGGAGGTGATTCTGGCACGGGACTTCAGTGACGAACTGCAGGTTTACCACAACCTGAACTACTACACGATGACGGCTTCGTACGGCCGGCCCGGTCTGGAGAAAAAGCTGGTGAACAGCTACCTGATGGCCGATGGTTCGCGCTTTACCGACATCAAGGGCTACGAAACCATGCAGTTTGCCGAAGAAGTCAAGAACCGCGATCCTCGCCTGGCGCAGACGATCCGGACGCCGGGCTACACTCGGATCGGCGAAAACGCCCAGCTCGTACCCGAGTTTGGCGCTACGGTCACGGGCTATCAGCTTATCAAATTCGTGTCGGCCCCCAAGTGGGATACGTTCAACAAGGACATCACCGACATGCCTATTTTCCGGTACGCCGAAGTGCTGCTGAATTTTGCGGAGGCCAAAGCCGAGCGCGGCACGCTGACTCAGGCGGATCTGGATCGTTCGATCAAACTGATCCGCGACCGGGTGGGTATGCCGACCATCAATCTGGCCGCTGCCAATGCGAACCCTGACCCGTATCAGGCGCAGATGTACACCCAGTTGAGAGGAGCCAATACCGGCGTTATCCTGGAGATTCGGCGGGAACGGCGTATCGAGCTGGTGATGGAAAACTTCTTCCGCTGGGACGACATCATCCGCTGGAAAGAAGGCCAACTGCTGACCAAACAATTCAAGGGTATGTACTTTCCGGGGCCGGGCAGCTTCGATCTGGACGGCAACGGCAAGGTTGATCTGGTGCTCTACGAAGGCAACAAACCAACGGTACCGGGTGCGCAGATCCTTAAACTGGGTAGTGAAATTGTACTCGAAAACGGCAACAAAGGCGGCAACATTGTCGTGAACGGACACATTACCAAGAAGTTCAACGAAGCCCGGGATTACCTGTATCCGATCCCGCGGCAGGAGCGCCTGCTGAACCCTAAGCTGACCCAGAACCCAAACTGGGAGTAAGTGAAGAGGCCATTCTGGACAATGCCGAAACCGGTTGCCCGTCAAGTAAGGGCAACCGGTTTCGGTGTTATATTCGCTCGTTGTCAACCACGTTACCAACTTATTCTCAGTGCTTCTTGTCAAACCCGTGAAAAAGCTTCTATCAATTTTAGTACTGTTTATCTCCACAGCTGCCCTGGCGCTCGATACCCCTGCCCCTCCGGCTAAACGCGCCCGGAAGCTGACCGTAATGACCTACAACATCCATCACTGCAATCCACCCTCGGCAGGCACGACCATCGACGTAGCGGCCATTGCCCGCGTCATCACCAACGAAAAACCCGATCTGGTAGCCCTGCAGGAAGTTGATGTTAACACGGAGCGCTCCGGCAACGGCCTGAATCAGGCCCGGGAATTGGCCCGGCAGACCGGTATGCGGTTCTTTTTCGCCAAAGCGATCGACCACCAGGGGGGTGATTACGGCGTAGCGATTCTCTCCCGCTTTCCAATTATCGACTCAACCCGGCTCATTCTACCCGTTGACCCGGCCGTTGGTGGCGAAACCCGGACGATTGCGGCCATTACGGTAGAAATCGCGAGAGGGAAACGTATTATCTTCGCCAGTACGCACCTGGATCTGAAGGAGCAAAACCGGCTTACCCAGGCCGACCAGATCATCAATCTGTTCAAAGGTTCCAACCTGCCCGTAATCCTGGGTGGCGATTTTAATGCTCTATCCAGCAGTCGGGTAATCCAGTTGCTGGACCAGCATTTTGTGCGCAGTTGTCAGGACTGCCAACCGACCATTCCCGTTCGCAACCCGAACCGCGCCATTGATTTCATTATGTTCAAACCGGCCAGTGCCGTGAAACCCATTGCAACACGGGTGATAGACGAACAGTACGCGTCGGATCACCTGCCTGTTGTGGCGGAGCTTGACGTGTTGTAACGCAGTCGCCGGTGGTTTTCAATGTTTCAGAGCAGTATTTACCGGGCAGTTCCCCGGACCGGTGCGTCGGATCGGTTCGGGGAACTGCTGACCCGAAAGGACGTAGCAGTAACCGCCAAACCAACCACCCGGAACCTCCAGCCGGGTCATTCGCGCCCAAAGCCATCTGGTGACTCTGACGCGTGTCTTGCCGGGTCTACGGCTGATGGGCCAGAATAATCCCGTTCCGACGTACAATGAAGCCGTGGCTGGTAACCCCCGTTATTGTATTGACCTCATAAACCACGGATTCTCCGTTCTCTTCGACCGTGAACGAATGCGGAGTCAGATACATAAAGCTTCGTTTCTGCGACACCACGGTATCATTGTACATGATCTCTTCGTTGCCGTTCCAGCTACTGGTGTCAATTTTGATAGTGTGTTCGCCGACAGGTACGGTAAAGTTGGCCATAGATATAGTGGTTTACCTTGCTACATGAGTAAATGGAAGCCTCAAGATACATACGCTTTCAACGGCTTCTGTACGGCCGGCGGCCTATTTTTACTGAAACGGAACACGATCTGATGCAGAAAGTGATAATTATTTACATTCATCTTTATATCAATAACTTCCGACAGCTTACTAGTACTTAAGGTTCAGACGGGGTACGTTTCTTACTTATAACTCAGCTTTTCTTTCTTTTTTTGCGCTTCAAGTACAGCTTACCGATAGCTATGTTTTACGACTCTGATCTATTATTTGGCTGACTTTGATTAAACACAAGAAGGTGTATAAACATAAATAGAAAAAGAGGTAGTACTACCTCTTCTTGTTAAACACCATCATTCAAACGTTGTAAATTCTCAACATCCTCAATGTCTTTCGGCCTTCCTATTCTCTTCTTGTTTTCAATTAAGTCCTCAATGCCCATAAACGGGATGTCAACGCCCCCAGACCCGAAGACCTCTCGTCTGGATGTAGCTTGCCAAAATTTCGACGCTAAGTTTATTTCTGGCAGCAGATCAAGCGTATAATCATTAAACTCAAACCTAAAGAAAGCCTTGTCAAGATCGACAGATTGTTCGGCCTTATATTGTGTTACCTCTAGTCCAAGTTCCTCCAGTGCTTTCAGCACATTATAGTAATTGGTGTAGGTTTTCCTGTACCAAAAATCTAAATCGGGCTTCTCTACGACCGCACCATCTACCGTTTTTGTATGTCTGTAATACCCATGAAGCGCCATGGCAGTACCGCCAATCAGCAGATATTCCACCGAATTACGATTGAATGTATCGCAAATCCGACGAATAATATTAACAAAGTACATATACGGCGTCTCTGTTTACGGGCGCGTCGTTTCCTTTGAAGTCTTCGACCTTAGATATTCTTCTCTTAAAAAGCTAAGCGACTGCTGAAAATCATGATGCCGCTCCATTGACTCAACAGAAGCTGGGTTAATTGGCTTGGCGCTGGCTTTCAAGTCCTGTATATTGCTGTAGCGTGTTAGCTTTTTCATACTATATTTTGTGCCGTGATCTAAGTTACAATTATATTCCATACGAAACATTAACAAAGCGCCAAAAGATACCCCATGTTGTGTAGTTTACACCTCAATTACTAGACGGTCTGAACAAAGCCACCAACCGACCGGCCGAATAATGGCAAGAATCTCTTCTTGACAAGAAAAACTCTGATACGGTCTTTCAGGGCTTTGTGTGAATTTTACCGACAAGATCAAACGTGTTCTTCAGTGCGTTTACTTTCCGATACAGAACCGGCTGAATATTGAATCCAGCAGGTCATCGGTTGTGATCTCCCCCGTCAGCTCGCCCAGGTGCCGCAGAGCCTGACGTAAGTCCATCGCCAGCCAGTCGGCGGAGACCCCCGCGTCGAGGCCGCCGATCGCGTGAGCCAGGGCGTCGTCGGTGCCGGTCAGGTGTTCGAGATGGCGGGCGTTGGTCACCACGGCGCTGCCGGTTTGCACCGATGCGTCCGTACGTACCCGCGCCGACAGGGCGGCTGTCAGTTCATCAATCCGGGCGTCTCTGGCCGATATCCACACAACCGGCTCAGCCGCCACCTCGTTCAGCGTCTGGCGTTTGGCGTCCGGCGTAGCGTCGGCTTTGTTGCCAACCAGCAGATACGGCTTACCCGATTCGCGCACCTCCCGAACAGCGTCGCGGAGTTCGTCGGGGGTGATGTTCACTCCATCGAACAGGTACACAACCAGGGCGGCATCCCGCATCTTTTGCTGCGTCCGCTCCACCCCAATCGCTTCGATGGTGTCGGTCGTCTGGCGCAGCCCGGCGGTGTCGATCAGCCGGAAGCGAATCCCGTCGATAAACAGCTCGTCTTCGATCACGTCGCGGGTTGTGCCGGGGATGTCCGAAACGATAGCTTTTTCCTCATTCAGCAGCGTGTTCAGCAGGGTCGATTTACCGGCATTGGGTTTGCCCACAATCACGGTCGGCACACCGTTTTTGATGGCGTTTCCGGTGGCAAATGAATCGATCAGCGGACGCAGCACACGCCGGATGTCCTGCATCAGGCTGCGTAGCTGGTCGCGTTTGGCAAACTCAACGTCTTCTTCACCGAAGTCCAGTTCCAGCTCGACCAGGGCTACGAAATCGATCAGTTGCTGACGCAGGGCCTTGAGCTGCTTCGAAAAGCCACCCCGGAGCTGCGTCAGAGCGGCCCGGTGGCTGGCTTCGGAATCGGAGGCAATCAGATCGGCCACGGCTTCGGCCTGCACCAGATCAAACTGCCCGTTCAGAAAGGCCCGCTGCGTGAACTCACCCGGCCGGGCCAGCCGAACGCCTTCCTGCGTCAGCCGGGTCAGAATCTGGCGGATGATAAACTCGGAGCCGTGGCACGAAATCTCGGCTACATCTTCTTTGGTAAATGAGCGGGGCGCACGAAAAACCGTAACCAGCACTTCATCAATGATGGCGCCATCGGCAGCACGTAACGTACCGAAATGGGCCGTGTGGCTCGGCTGCTCCGTCAGGTCTTTGCCTCTGAAAATCTGGTTGGTCACTTCAATGGCCCCTTCGCCGGAAACCCGGATAACGGCAATTGCGCCAATCCCGGGGGCCGTGGCCAAAGCCGCAATCGGCTCTAATTGTAGACTGTTCATGTACCTCGTTGCGTTCTCAGCGTACTCTGCGTTTACAGTTCGCTCAAACGCAGAGTACGCCGAGTAGTTACGCAGAGACCACGGAGGGTTTTGTTGGAATGAGTTCTGGAAAAATCGGCAATGCATTTACCAGTGTAATCAGCCGTTTTTCGACCGGTACGTCTGGGATACCAAGCATGGTAGCATACTCGTCGCCGAGGAAGAAACGCATTTGAGCCGCTGCGAGGTTCCGCACCGACTCCGGCCGCGATCCGGCCGAGTTGCTGGTCACAACCTCACTGATCGCGTTGAGCAGCGATTTTGTCAGGCCCGCTCCTGCTTCCGACGCCGTAAAGTGCCGACGGGCAATGGCCCGTTCGAGATGATACGCTTCCCGCAGGTTTCGCGGCAGCAACTCCTCGGCCACGCCGTTTATGTACCCCACTACGTTGATGTGGTGCAGATACGCTTCTTCGTCGGCATCGCCGGCTCTAACCCCTATTTTTCGCAAACCACGGAGCACGACGTACGAAAACGCGCCGTTGGTCCCCGTCATGTCCTCCTGATTGATGGGGTGCCCCCAATCCATGTTCCAGCGACCACTGTGCAGTACAAACCAGCGCGAAGCCGCATGAATCAGGCGTATCTTCAGGATGTGTCGAATGGCCTGTCCGGTCGGCCATTGCTTTGGATCATTGACCGTAAACACCCATTCGCCGGTTTCGCGCAGCCGCCGGGCCGTATCGTTGCGGATTCGCTCCGTCAGCCATAACACCTGGGCCCCGTCGGCACCGAGATAGCAGTACGGTAATGAATACAGGCCAAGCGTGAGGCCAATCGCCCCGGCATGTTTCTGAAAGAATGCCATGCCCCGCGCCATGAGCATCGGGTCAGCCCAGGCTGGCAACACGCCATACTGCGCAACGAATTGTTGCACCGGCTCGGGCTGCGCACTGGTGTCGACCGTACTGGTATCGGCCAGCCAGCGCATCAGCCTGGACAACGCTTCTTTTCCGCCCGTTTCGGTAACGGCCGCGATCACCGCGTCGGCCGGGGCATCGCCCTGCCGGCGGTATTGATTCAATAACGTATCGGGAAACGTACGGGTTGGTTTTACGGTGGTTTGCATAATGAAGCGGTCAGAGCATTGGGCGTTGGCTCTGTTTACATAACGGCGGGGACAACCAATTGGTTTGCCCCCGCTGCACTTCGCTCCGCTCACCGTTTAGCAATACGCTCAGCGTCGGCCCGCGGCCCGCTTTATCGCACAAACGCCAGCACGGCCCGGTTGAATTTATCGGTTTCCGTCACGAACGGCTCATGCCATGACTCGATAAAATCGACAGTTGTCACCGGTGCGTTGGTGAGTACCTCCCTGGTAGAACGTCCCACTTCCACCGGCACTACGCCGTCTTTAACGCCCCAGAACAACCCCACCGGTACCCGCACATTCTTCAACAGCGGTCCTTTTTCAAACAGGCGGCTTTCGACCTCACCGTAGTAATTGTAGGCCTTCCCGTGGGTGAACTGCGCCAGGGCCGTGTTCGGCGATGTGAACGCATAATCCAGCACAAATTTTTTGTCGGTATACAACGAGACCGGATTGCCGCCCAGCTTGTACATCCAGCGATAGATGCCCTGCCAGTCGATCGTCGCGGTATTTTCAGGGGTGACGGGGTGCGCCAGCAGATACTGTTCCGCTTCCGCGTTGGCTTGCTGGCGGGCTTCGCGCAAGGCCCACTCCCGTACGTAGTAGAGCCAGTTGTAATACGAGTACATTCCATTGACGGCTATCACCCCGGCCACGAGTTGCTGGTAATTTTCGGTGGTCAGAAACTGCCAGGCCAGTTCCACGCCAAAACTGTGCGCCAGCAGATAAATCTGTGCGTTCGGGTATTCCCGCTTCAGCAGTCTGACGACGTTAACCATATCCTCGCCGAACTGCGCATACCGGAGGGTCTGCTCTGCCACCTTACCCGTCGACGACCCGGCCACCCGCTGATCCCAGTAAGCGACCATTGTTTCGGGTTCGAGTCCCTTGAGGTAGTAGCGGTAACACATGGAGCAGTCGCCGGGCCCACCGTGAACAAACAGGATGATTTTATTCGACCGGGCATTGCCGCGCACCCAGATGGGCATGTTTGCGCCTTTATGCCGCAGCACCAGATTGGCTTCTTCTACCGGCTGGACATCGCGGTCGCTGCAGGCCACCACGGCCAGCAGCCAGCAAAAGGTCAGGAATCGGTATAGCGGTTTCATGATTTTTTGAGAGGAAGGTTAATGCCCGCTTCAAGACTGAAGCGCAGTAAGGAGGATGTATTGTAAGGGCGCTGCTGCATCAGATTCAGGCGGGTGTACCACATAAGCGGCATGGCACGTCGTACGGACAAATCCCTGCCGATCCCCACCGAAATGGTCGGCAAAAAAGCATCTCCCCCGGCCAATGGAACCCGTCGGAATTCACCAGTGTCGGCCACTTCGTAGGTAGTGGCGTCGAGAACGTAACGAAAGTAGGCGGGTGCAATGCCCACCTCGACCATTCCCCCGCGCCGGCCAATCCGACGGTACGCAAACTCCGGTGAGATAATCATTCCATAGTGGTTGGCGGGGTGCCGGTAGACGGCCAGTCCCGGCGCGAACAGAAAGGACTTGCGGGCCTGATTCCGTTGCGTTACGTAGCTGTGGAGCGTACGTTCGTAGGCGGCTTTGAGGCCATAGTGGGTCACGGTTTCGCCGTAGTACCCCACCCTCAACGCCTGCCCGCCGGCTATTGTCAGGCAACTGACAACCAGCGCGAGTGTAGTGATGATTCGGTGCATGGTAGTAGATGTTGTTTACGGCAACAAAACTACCTTGCTTGCACATAACTTACTATATTCTAATAAGTTATGCTTACTGAATCAGGAAAAACAACGGATGAATCAGGAAAAATACGGGTTGAATCAGGGGCTTTCTTCCAGCCATTTTTTGAAGTCAGGCGCTTTCTGCTGGCTCACAATGATGTCTCTGGGCATTGCCGGCCGAACTTCCACTTTCAGCTTTCCGTACGTATCGTTAAGGTACGAACTACAGGCTTTGCGGTTGATAATAAACTGGCGGTTGACGCGGAAGAACGCCTGTTCGGGCAGATCACGTGCCAGATCATCCAGCGAGTTGGCGACTACGTACTTCCCACCCGAAAACGTAGTCAGAAAAATGGTTGCCTCATCGATGTAAATGTAGGCAACGTCGTCGACCGACACCGGAACGTTGCGCAGGCCACTGTTGACGATGAGCGTTTTCCGGAAAGCAGGCTCTGGGGTTGGTGAAATACGTTCAGGGGAGGACGGCACGGGAACCGTCGCTTTCCGGTACAGGTAAAGCCCTACGTACAGCAGGTTCATCAATAATATAACCAGTACGCTGATCGGAAACTCATACACAGGATACGTCGACTCGGCGATGGGCTGCTTCACTACGTACTGAAAATACAGCATGGTCAGTAGCAGGGAAACGACCACCGGTCCGATAACGCCCAGCATCAACTGACTAAGAATCCGTTTGGCGGGCTTTGCGAACCAATCGTACCGGCCATCCAACCAGACCGTTATGGTGCGGACCACCAGCCAGACTGCTGCTGTAATCAGCGATGCCCCGATGATATCCCGCAGATAAGACGGCTGATTCCAAAGGGTAAAGACGCTTTCATCCAGACCAATGTTCACGAAAAAGTAGCCGCTCAGCAAACTCCCGGCCGTAATCAGCCATCGGTCGCGGTAGATACCTGTCATGGTGCAAACGGATAAGACAATGGCCTACATTCAGTTTCGCCACAATATAGCTATAGGCTGATTCGAAGTCCATCATACCCCAGCCGGATGTGGGGGGGCAGCGTGAGTTCGACTTCCCGGTGCAGGCCCAATTTATGACTGATGTGGGTAAAATACGTCCGTTCGGGCCTGATCCGTTCGGCCAGGGCCACGGCCTGCTCCAGCGTAAAGTGCGAAATATGCGGTTGCTGCTGAAGGGCATCCAGCACAAGCACCCGGGTACCCCATACCTTTTCCAGTTCCTGGTCGGAGATGTAATTCAGATCGGTGAGGTACGTAAAGTCGCCGATGCGGAAACCGAACACCGGCAGTTTGTGATGCATCACCTCGATGGGTATGATCTGAACGCCCAGCAAGTCAAACGGTGCATTGGCGATTTCGTGCATCCGGACGCGCGGCACGCCGGGGTATTTACGTTCGGCGAAGATGTATGCAAATTCGCGCTGCAACTGATCAAGCACCGATGCGCGGGCGTAGATCGGGATTTCCTGGCCGGACCGGAAGTTATACGCCCGGATTTCGTCGAGGCCGGCCGTGTGGTCTTTGTGTTCGTGCGTATAGACAACGGCGTCGACCTGTTTGAGGCCCAGACGCAGCACCTGCTGACGGAAATCAGGTCCCGTATCGATGATGAAGCTACGTCCTTCAACGGCAACGTGTACCGACGACCGAAGTCGTTTATCGCGGAAATCCACCGAACGGCACACCGCACACTCGCAGCCAATCAACGGCACGCCCGACGAGGTTCCGGTTCCCAGCAGAGTAATTATCATAATGAGTGAATGAGCGAATGAGTGAAAGAGCGAATAGTGCCGGACAAAGCATTCAACTCCGTTGCGGCACTCATTCGCTCATTCACTCATTCACTCACTACTTATCCGTCAGTTGGTTCACGACTTCAACGAGCCGGTCGAAGTTGAGGGGCTTTACGAGTACGTCGTTGAACCCTGCTGTTTTGAATTCCTCTTCGGTGTAGTTTTTGGCGTTACCGGTGATGGCAACGATAGGCACAGCAGCTTTTTGTTTATCCGACAATGCCCGTACGCGCCGAACACACTCCATGCCGTCCATTACCGGCATGTTGATGTCCAGCAGCAGAATGCTAAAATCCTCCTTGTCCAGAATCTGCATCACCTGTTCGCCATTTTTAACGGCGGTGATGTCATAGTTCTGAAACTCAAGAATTTTACGGGCCAGGTTTTGAATAACGGAACTATCTTCGGCAATCAAAACACGCTTGGAAGCTGACATAGGACTGTAAGAAGTTTGCAGTTTGCTGTTTAGAGCTTGGATTGAGACTGGTCAAAGATACGGGCAATGACCCAACTTCAAATGCTAAACTCGTTCGAGTGGTGAAATTAGCGATTTAAGTGTAAACCCAAAAAACTCTTCTAATCGGCCACTAACCCCTGTTTTAATGGCCCCGACCGGTGAGGAGCTGGTTTTGGAACAAAGGCACTTAGAATTTTACGAAACTTTTTGATTTGGTAACACGCTTAATCAATTTTTTTCTGTAGCTTTATATCTCTTGCTCCACTGATCATCTTGACTTTTAGCTCTGCTTTACACCGTTGATGCAGCCACCTGCTGCCGGCGGATTAACCTGGGTGTTACTGCGTTTCTGAACCGAGTATCCATTTGTTTATATCTTTCCTCACTTAGCCATGAAACTGACCGGACCCGAAGGCGTGTTCGAGCTGAATATTCTGGATTATGAGTACAGCGATTCGCCTTTTTTTCTAGACCGTAACTGGCTCATTGTTAGCCTGAGAACGCGACACAATGGCCGGGAATGCGTGCGTACGGCCCCGCTGCTGTCAACGTGGGAAATTGAGCTGCTTCTCAAGTGGATGCGTTCCGTTGCCAGCGAACGGGAACTGTCGCCAAAACTGACGTTTATAGAACCAGGTTTAGGGTTCAACAACGTATCCCGCCACAACAATCAGTATACCCTGCGGATCAAACTCAGCAACGAAGCCCAGCCAAACTGGCACGCCGACAATACCCCGTTCTGGATGCCCGTTACGCCGGACCACGATGAACTTGAGCACGCGATCGGCGACCTGGAGAATCAGTTACGCCAGTTTCCGGTACGTAACTGAACGAGCGGAAGGATGAATGATGCCCTCCCGGCCATCATTCATCCTTCCGGCTGCGTTATTTCCTGACGGTCGCGTACGTATCCAGAAACTCCGTGAACGCTTTATCCAACTGTTTTAATTCTTCGCCCAGGGTTCCCGTATCGTTTACTTTCAGTTTTCCCTCAGCTTCGCGGGCAATGAAGGCCACCCGAGCTACGCCAATCGTTCCGGCACTGCCCTTCAGCGTGTGCAGGTGACTTTTTACGGTCGGTATGTCGCCGAGCGCAAAGGCGTCTTTGGCTCCGCTAACGAGTTCGGTCGCTTCGGTCACGAATTCATCAAACACACTGTCGACCAGGTCCTGCCCGCCGATGTCGTGTAGCTGGCCCACGATCTCCTGATCAATGACGGGTAGGGCGGCTTCTTCGGCTACCCGCTTTTGTCTCCGGGCCAGTTCGGTAGAGGCCCGTTTTGACTGACCGGCATCGACCAGTTCCTTTACCTTCGCAATCAGACTCTGCGCCCGGATCGGCTTGGCAATGTAATCGTCCAGCCCCTGGCTCAGAAACCGTTCGCGATCTTCGCGCATGGAATAGGCCGTCATGGCTACGATGGGCGGCAGTTGCTTGAACTGCTCGCGCAGGTGGTGGGTCGTTTCGACACCGTCCATATCGGGCATCTGAATGTCCATGAAAATGACGTCGAAAGGCGTAGTGCGTGGAGTGTCGGGCGCGGGGGTTTCTTTTGCCGCCGTTACGCCATGCCCTTCGCCCCCTGCCCCCTGCGCTACGCTGGCAATCGCTTCCGGCCCACTGGCTGCCGTAGTAACGATACAGCCGGCTTTGCGCAGGATTTCGCTGGCCACTTTTCGGTTCACGGCGTTGTCGTCGACCAGCAGCACCTGCGGGTGGTACTCGCTGAAGAAGTTGGCCAGCGTTACCTCGGCGGCTTCGGTCGTCTGCTGCGTGGGGCTAATGGCGGTTTCTTTCAGTTCAATGACGAACCAGAACGTACTGCCCTGCCCCACCTCCGATTCGACGCCTACCTCGCCCTTCATCAGATGCGCCAGTTCCTTGGAAATGGCCAGCCCCAGCCCCGTACCGCCAAACGATTTCCGCGACGACGTATCGACCTGACTGAACGAGTTGAACAGCAGGTTGATGTTTTCGGGTGAAATTCCGATCCCCGTATCGCGCACCTCCACCCGAATCCGGTTGAACTTACCCCGTTTGCTCACCAGCGATACGTCAACGTCTACGGAGCCGTTTTCGGTAAACTTGATGGCATTGGACGTCAGGTTCGACAGAATCTGGAGCAGTCGGGTCTGGTCGGCAATCACAAACGTCGGCAGGTCGTCGGCGAGGTGGTACGTCAGCCGGTTGTTTTTAGAAGCGGCCTGCTGCCCAAACAGGGCAATGAGCTTTTCGAACACTTCTTTGAGCGCCACCGGGGCTTCGTGGAGCACCATCTTGCCGGCTTCGATCTTGGAGAGGTCCAGGATATCGTTCAGGATATTCAGCAGCGTTTCCGACGACCGTTTGATGGTGCGAACGTATTCGCGCTGCTCGTCGTCGAGCTTTGTATCCGTAAGTAGGTCGATCATGCCGATCACCCCGTTCATCGGCGTGCGTATTTCGTGGCTCATGTTGGCCAGGAACCGCTCTTTCACCTTCAGCGACCGTTCGGCTTCATCCCGGGCTTTGACCAGTTCGGAAGCCTGCCGCTTGAGTTCCGTGATGTCGCGGGCCAGGGCGGCCACCACCGAATACGTACCCTGCTCATCTTTCAGCAGGAGCATGTTGAACATAAACTGCCGCTCGGTACCGTCTTTCCGGCGCATGGTCGCTTCGAAGTTGCGCAGGCTGCGGTTGCGGCCCAGCTTGATCATGGCCCGGTGAATAACGCTCTTATCCACAAAAAACTGCGTGATGTCCTGCCCCAGCACCTCCTCGGGGGTGTAGCCCATGCGCTTGAAGACCGACGGGCTGATCATCGTCAGGCGGCCTTTCCGGTCCACACGCGCATAGATGTCCTGCAGGTTCTCGAAGATCCCCCGGAATTTCTCCTCACTCTGGCGCGTTGCGATTTCGGCCCGTTTGCGGTTGGTGATGTCGCGGGCAATGCCCGACACCTCTTCGATGACGCCACCGGCCAGCAGAATCGGGTTCAGGTGAAATTCGAGCCAGACTTCGCCTTTTTTGGTTTCAAAATACAATTCAAAGTTCTGCGGCACGCCCCGGAACGCCTGCCGGTATTTTTCTTCCAGCAGCCGGCGGTTGTCCTCACCGATCATCCGCCAGCCGAGTTTGGGGGTACTGACGTGCAGCGTCGGCACTTCGCCCAGCTGACTTTCAATCAGGCGCGTATAGTTCCGGTTAAACGACGTTAGCTGGAGCGCTTTGTTGACCGACCAGATCAGGTACGTGCTGCTGTCGAAAATGGCGTTGAGCCGGGCGTTCTGCTTGTCGAGAGCCACTTCCGACTGTTTGCGGGCGATGGCCAGCGCGACCTGCCCCGAAATGAATTCGAGCAGTTCAAGATCCCGGGGGCCGTAGGTCAGGGCATTGTCGTATGATTTGACGCCGATGATGCCCGTAATTTCGTCGCCGATCCGTAGCGGAGCCGTCAGCATCACCTTGGGCTGCAGCTGCCCGTAGAGATCGATGGTATGCTGCTCGGCCATCTGTCGGATGTCTTTCTCGTACAGAAACAGCGGTTTGTTGGCCCGGATGGTGTATTCGGTCAGGCCGTTGCCGAGCTTTCGCTTCGTGAACCGCATGTTGCCGCCAAAGTACTCGTCGACGTAGTACGGGAAGTACAGGTACGTTTTGCTCTGGTCGTAGAGCGCGATGAAGAAGTTGCGGGCTTCGATGATGTTCCCCAGTTCCTCGTGAATCTTATGGTAAAATTCGTCGAGGTTGGGTGTATTGATCATCCAGTTCGCGATGCTGTAGTACAGCTTCTGCGATTTTTCGGCCCGGATTTTAGCGGTTGTGTCGTGCAGGATACAGCGGAAGGCTGTAGGGCGCCCCCGGTCGAACCGGCAGTTGACGCTCCCCGACAGAAAAATGGTTCGGCCACTTTTCGTTCGGAACACCGTCTCGAAATACGGCAGTTGTCCACCTTCCTGAATGCGTTTGAGCATGGCCAGGGTGGTGTCTACGTAATCGGGGTGCAGTACGTCCCGCAGATTGAGGGCGGCAATCTCCTCAGAACTGTAGTTCAGAGCCTCGCGCCAGGCCCGGTTCACGAAAATAAATTTGCCGTCGAGGGTCAGCAGCTGGATCAGGTCGCTCGTGTTATCGACCAGGTCCTGCAGTTGGGCGTTGGTGTACGATAGCGCCGAGGCTACGCGTTTTTTATTGGTAACGTCTTCGCCGATGATGGTAAACGACGATACCTCTCCGTTGTCGACGTGCGGGATAAACGAGTTAAGCTGTACGTTCCGGACAGCCCCGCTGCGGGCCAGCAGGGTGATTTCGCGTTGCTCGGTGAAACTGCCCCGGTCCAGCGCTTCGTCAAAATCCTGCTCCAGGCGAGCACGGTCGGCGGCCGGGATGAAGATGTCGAAGAAGTTTTTACCGACGATTTCGTCGGGCAGCCAGGCCGTGACGCGGTACGTATACGGATTCACATAGCTCAGTGTTCCGTCGCGATCGATCGTCAGGCCGACCAGATTCAACTGATCGACCGTCGGGCGGACGTCGAAGGTTGGCGGGTGCAGCCCATCGGTCAGGTTCGACGTACCGTCGGTTAAGGTATGGAGCCGGTTAATTTCGGCAATGAGTTCGTCTTTGGTTTTGGCAGACCAGCGCATGAGGCAGTGAGTCAGTAACTTAGCAGGCGTTTCGTCGGTTACGGGCCGAATCCTGGGCGGACCACGGCCAGCTCCACGATAACGTACGATTAAATATACGAAAAATACCGATCCGGGCCGATAAACGGCCAATTGATCGAAGTCGGGGCGTCAGACGTCTATTTTTACGTACTTTGTTTTTCTCTTTGTACAGCGTTTATGCATCGAGTCCGGTTTCTTTTTCTGGGTATGGTACTGGCGCTGACCGCCTGCGAGCCGTTCAATCTGGAACGCAAAACGTTTCCGACCTGCGCACAGCCCCGCGTAGACGATATTGGCTATACGGCCGATCAGCTGGATGTTACGTTTTTTCTTGTCAATCCGCAGGGCGACATTGGGGCCGTTGGCTGGGATTTTGGCGACGGCAAAAACCGGGGGCGCGTCGGTACCCGCGTTACGTACAGCTACGACCGCCCGGGCACCTACACCGTTACGATTGTTATTGCCAACCGCTGCAACGATTCGTTTACGGCCACCCGAGAAATTACCATTCGCAATTAACCTTACCGTATGACCCCACCCGTATTTTGTCTGTTTCGGCTGCTTCCTGTTCTGTTCCTGCTGATCGGCACGCGGGCAATGGCTCAGGTCGAGGTCACGCAGGTACGCGTCCGGCAGGTGAACAGCCAGCGCATTGAAATCATCTATAACATCCGCGGCAATCTGCCCGGCGACTCGGTGTACGTGTACGCTCAAAACCGGCAGGGTCGCGTACTGCTGCCCGGTAAAGCTTACATCACCGGTGACCTGGGTATGAACATAATCCCCGGCCCGAATCGCCGGGTGTACTGGAACCTGCTGGGCAACGGCTACGAAGTTGAAGGCGAAATCCGGGCTACGGTGCTGGTGAAACGCACCGGCTTAAACCCACCGCGACCCGCGGCCGTGACGCAATCCCCGCGCCCTGTGCCCATCAGACCGGAAGCGGTAACCACCGAACCCACCCGGCCGCCATCAACGCCCGCCGTTGCCGACACGACTGGTCTGCCCCGTCAGCGCCGGGCCGGACCGGGCTGGGCGCTGCTGTCGGTCGTGGCACCGGGCATCGGTAATATTTTTGTGCAGACACCCCGCCCGGTAATTGGCTTCCGGCCGATGGTTACGGTCGGCTGCTACGGCCTGATGGCCTACGGGCTGATTCAGCGCCAGCAGTCACGCGAACAGTACCGGCTGTATGAGCAGCAGCGCAACGTAACAGAGGCCGAACCCTTCTACGACCAGGCCAATCAGTTGCACCAGCGGTACTACATTGCCACGCGGGCAGCCGCCGTGGTATGGGCCACCGACGTTGTCCTGACGTTTCTGCGGGGCGTCCGCAACACCAGACAACCAGCGCCGGGCGTCAGCTGGCATCCCGGCTGGCAGGCGGGTCAGCCAACGGTAGTGCTGCAGTATTCGTTCTGAAACCCACGATAGCTATGCGTTTAGTCTTTTTTATCAGTCTGCTGATCGTGTCGACAACCAGTTGGGCACAGGAAACGACGGTCGGGTCGGCCACCAGCGACTGGGTGTACATTCGCGTCAAACGGGCAACCCCTACTCCCCCGCCGGTTACGGCCTCGCCATCAACACCCCCGGTTGCTACTCCGCCCGTGGCCCGTCCCCGCCCTGATACGGCCGTTGTCAGCCGTCCGACAACGACCGCTCCAAACCGCACCGCCCCGGCCGCGCCTAACGCGCTGCAGTTTCGCGAATCGTTCGAGAGCAACCGAAATCTATGGCTGATCGGTCGGCGCAACGGCTACGAGTTTGAGATTGCCAAAGGGGGATACTACATCCGTAAAGCCCTGCCGCCGAGCCCAAAACCGGCGCAGTGCTACATCAAGCTGCCCCAGTCGGTCAACCTGAACAGGGCGGCTTCCTTCACCGTAACGGTCGATATGGTCGTACCGCCGGGTGTCAAACCCGATGCGGGGCTGCTGATCGGCGTGAAAGACGCGGAGAATAACTGCCAGTTCCGGCTGGTGGGCACCAACCAGATTTCCATTAAAACGGTCGTGAACGGCACCACCTTTGCCCAGTACATGCCCGGCAAACTAACCGCCCCGCAGGTACCCGTTGATCCGGTACAGAACACCCTGATGATCCGGAAAGCCGGCGACAAACTGCATTTCTACATCAACGGGCGCGAGGTAGAGAACAGCCCCCACGAGTTCAGGCTGTTCAACGGGAATGGCATCGGCTTTATTTCGGCGTCTACCACGGTTAAGTTCCTGAACCTTCAGGTGCAGCTCGTTCCCGATTGACGCGGGGTTACCGGATGCGCTCGCCGTTGATGTCGATCTGGTATTGCTGGCCGTTCTGGATAACGGTAGCCTGTTTATTGCGGAACACGCTGATGTCGTCGTAGACCGGCTGAATGAGCCAGTGGTCGTCGAGCCAGAGTCCCCACCGGCCATCCTGCGACGCCTGCTGTTCGCCGTACTGGCCCCGCTCCTCCCGAATGTCGTCGTAGCGACGGGTGGCCTTCGCCGAGCGGGGGGTGGCTTCACCGGATCGGTACGCGTTATCCGACGAGCTGGCTGTTCCCGTCAGCCCGGTTGTTTTCTGCCGACGAGGTTTCCGGGGGCGCTGCGGAGTCGTTTTCTCCGACGCGGCCCGGGTTGTCTTTTCTACCTTCGGCTTATCCCGATCCGTGTCCCGATTGCTCTTTTGCCCGAACGTGCTCTGCAGGAACCAGTACAACACCAGCAGCAGCGCCACGGCGAACAAAACACCCCAGAATCCGCTGCGATTCGGCGGCATTACGTCCACCGTCAACTGACTCAGCGGCTGATCCGACGGATCGAAGAGGTGGTAGTTGGTTGTTTTGGACGGAATCACCCGGCCCCGGCCCGATGGCGACAACATTGATCCCAGATCGTCGACCGTCACGAACGGCACACCTTCCACCTCCCACTCCAGCATGACGGCCTCCCCTTTCCGAACGCGGCCCGGATTGGCCCGGAACGAACGCACAACGATCGGCTTGGTTTTGGGTGGCTCAGTTTTTGGCACAACGGGCGGGGGTGCCGGCTCTTCGCGCAGCAGGTGATGCCAATCCGTCGACAGCAGCCGGTCGCGGAGCGAGTTGCCGTGCGGTTCCTGGGTGGCCTGGTAAAAATTTGAAACGAGGTACGAAAAGGCCTCTTCCGTGATGATCGGTTCATCGGCCCGGCTGAGGTCGTACAGGTTACGTAACGCCTGGGCGGGAATCAGCTTCACCGCTTTGTACTGATCGAGTCGGGCGGCTACCTGCCGGCGAATCTCATCGCGACTCAACCCAGAGGCAGGCGGAATCAGCTCGGTCGGGAGAGCAGCCGGTTGGGGGGGCGGAACGGGCGCGGGCGGCACCACCGGCCGAACCGGCTCAGCAACGGGTGCCGGATCGGGAATGGTAGCCAGGATAGACGGAATCCAGCGATCCGTCACGAACGCACGCAACAGCGTCAGCCGCTCGGCTTCCGTCACGACTTCGTTGATATGCGCCGACGTAAGCTGTTTCCGGTCGGCGCGGGCATAGTCGCTGATTTTATCGCGCAAGGCATGAATCCGCGGAAACAGGGCACCAACGCGATAGCTCACGTCGTTGACCTGCCGCATAAACTCAGCCGCCGACAGACCATCCTGTTCGGCTTCGGTGAGGAGGCCATTCCGTCGCCACTGCCACTCCTTCAGGTCGCCGTCGTGCAGAATAACCTCCTCTTTTATACGTTCCTGTAATTCATTAAGCGTCATAGATACCGCCTACGTAGTACGATGGTTGTTGTTTACCGGTCAAAGGTACAGTAACCCGGTCAGTATCGCTCAACCGTTCATCAATCTGCAACCTACGACCATCAACCTTCTTAACACATCAGGCGGTAAAACTAATTTCCGCTTTTTGCACAATTACCCAGATTTCACCCTGCAAACTCAATCGCCCTTCCAAAACCGTTACGATCCGGCTGTTGGGTTCGGGTCTCGACGTATACTGGCAGGCTTCGCTCAGGTATGAATACGGGTCGCTGAGCGCCAGCCGCTGCGCTTCGGGGTCGTCGGACACACGGAAGGTCGCCTGCATGGGCGCGGTGGGCGTAATGATGAACACCATTGGTCGACTGGGCGATTCGGTCAAACTACCGACACTAAACCCACCGGGTACGTCGGCCGTCCGGGCAAAAAGTCGGCTGGGTAGCGTGGGGGCCGGAGCCGTGCGCGTGCGGTTCTGCGACTGGCTGACAGCCGGGGTCGGTGCAGGCTCGGGCGTTGGCTGCGGCTGCGTTGGTGCTGTCGCAGTCGTCCGGGGCGTTACGTCCTGAACCGGCTCGTTGCGAACCGCCTGTTCGCGAAACTGGTTCTGCGGAACTGTCGTCCGCTGACGCAGTTGTTCCAGGCTGGCTTCCACTACGTCCAGGCGTTTTTTCACCTGATTCCGTTCCTGTTCCAGTACTTTTAAGCGATCACTTAGTTCATGGATAACACTCTGGTTTACGTCCGTAGACCGGGCCGTGTCCCGAGCGGGCGCTTTTGCATTCAACGTCCGACGCCAAAGCAGTACTACGCCAATCAACGCCAGCAACGATAAAATGATGGCCAGTCGACCGTACCCTACTCCACTTCCGGCCGACGCCACGCGGGTTGAATCCTGCGCCTGCACGACCGTAGCCAGGCCAATCACCATCAACCCGGTCAGCCGGCCGATTTTTACAAGTTGTTTCGTCATAACAAAGGCAGATTAGGCCTGAGCAATGTGTTTCGACAATTCGTAGAGCGCATGCTTGAGCGGCAGAAAAAAGAACGTCTCCGACAACAGTTGATCCGGACTGCGTTCGAGCGACATCTTAGCCAGCATATAGCTGTCGTACAACCGGCTGTGCATCAGGTCCGGTCCGGTCAGGAACTGGTAATACTCCTCCGGCCGCTGGATTTCAAACTCGCGCAGGAAACCCGTAATGGCCGGGTTCTTCAGCGTTTTTTCCAGGAACGTCTGCACATTACGCAGCACCGACTCGTGGAACCCCGCCTGCTGCGTCACGTCGCCCGCGCGGGTCTGGTTGTACACAAACGCGGCCGTTCCGTCTGGTTCGGTACCCCAGTAGGCCGTCGGTTCGTTGTTCCGATAGGCGTTGCGATCCGGCGCATTCTGGTAGCGCACGGCCCCGTTGGCGGTTGTTTCCTTTGGGTTCGGCGTCATCAGAATCTCAAAATTGCCCGGTACCGGCAGGTCCGAATAGGCTTCAAACAACAGCCGGGTATAGTCGACCAGGTCGTTGCGGGTGCCGAGCAGGTTGAGGTACTGACTCCCCCGGCCCGTGAACGTCAGAAAGCGCGGCAGCGATAGCGGACGGGCCGTCGGGTCCTGCTTCGACTGATTTTCGATCAGTTGCACCAGGTGGTAGATGATGGCCGCGTAATGCAGATACAGTACCACCTGAAGCGCCGGTTGCTGGTTCTGGATCGACTTCGTGAACTGGAAGTGCGAATCGTACTTGAACAGCAGGCTGATCACATCCTCAGCGGTCATGTTGCGGGCCGGATCCATAAACGCGTCCAGCGTCTGATCGGCTTCGGTGGCGCGGCTGCTCGGGTTGTTGCGCCGGAAGGCCATGAAGGTCGTCAGGAAGCCGTTGTCCTTGCGCGTCGCCGACGGCGAACCGGTTTCGTCCAGTCCCCCACCCCAGATGTCGTTGGCCGCAAACCGGAACGACGTATTAAAATAGCGGTCCTGCCCCTTGGCAAACACCATGATATCCGACGTACCACCCCCTATGTCGACGTTAACGGCATCGGCGGTGCTGAGGATGGCGTTCTGCTGCTGGAGGTAGAAATACGGCGCCAGCGACTCCAGAATCGGCGTACTCTCAAAATTCTGATCGGTGCCGAATACGTTCCGGGCGGCCTGCTGCCACTCGGCTGTCAGGCGGTTGCGCGTCCGGCGACTCATGCTCGACGGGGCTACCCAGACAATCCGGGTTTTGGCTACGTCGCCTTTGTTCATCAGCACTTTGTGCCGGATCAGCAGCAGCAGCGTTTCAAAGAACGTTCGTACGCGCAGGTCGTTGAGCGTATCGTGCGGCCGGTTCTCGAACAGCCACTTCAGGTTGGTCTGGTAACGGTTACCGTCGGGGCGCCCCTGTTCGAGGTCAATGTTAAAACCGAGATTCAATTTGCTGAACAGGTAGTCACCCCCTTCGGTCAGACCCTCGCGCTCGTACACGGTCGTGCGCAGCGGAAACGCGAAAGGTGTTCCCAGCCGGGACTCCCGCCCGATGAGCGACGGCACAAATTCGCGCCGAAGCAGCGGTTCCATCTGCTCCATTTCCCCAAAGCTGATTGGTCGATGGTAGCTGCTGTATACGTTGGGCAGGTTGGCGTCCTTGTAGGGCTTGTTGAGCAGCACCGTTTGCAGATCGGCATCGGTCACCGTCAGCGCATCCGGTTCAGCGCCTTCGTCGCGGACCGAGTAGGCCACGTGCGTGTTGGACGTACCAAAATCGACGGCGAAGGTAAATTCCCGGTAGTTATTGTCGCCTACCAGCGTAAACTGCGGCAGCACCAGCCCCCGGTACGGAATGCCTTCGTAGGTCAGCTTCAGTTCGACCAGATCGAAGGCCTGCTGTACTTTATAGAAATACGACGCGGGCCGTTCGCCGTCTTTCGGACTGCGGGGCGTAGGCCGGGCCACGGGCAGTGCCTGCCGGCCCACCACATCGGCGTAGCGGAAAAAGCCAACCGTCGTGGCCTGCGACGTACTGCCGTCGGCCACCAGCACCGTGTATTGATTCACGGCCTGCTGCTCGGGGCGGATCATCCGATAGAACGGGAAGAACCCCATACCAACCGGCAGTTTGTAGGCGGTTTCGGTTTTACTCAGGTCGTACGTCCGGCGAAACTCCACGTAGCGGATGTTGGAACCCCGCACGGGTATCCGCAACGTAGCGACGACGCTCGTTTCCTGTACGTCAAGGGTCAGGTTGTCCCGCAGATCCTCCAGCGTAAAGAAGTTGAAGTATTCTTTCCGGACCGGCAGCAGGAAGTCGCAGTCGGCGCGGTTGAGTGTCCCGGTAAAAAACCGCTCGTTGTTGATCTTGTACGGCACCCGGATCAGGAAATCCTCCAGAAAATCGTCGGTCGTGACGAACGGGTACTGCACATTGTCTACACCCGGCAGCCGCCGGTCGGCCAGCAGACCGCCCCCACTCAGGTCGTTGAGCGAAGCCGCCGGAATCACCGTGCGTGGGTCCCAGTCGGTATTTTTGACGTACCGGCCGCGCACGTCCATCCGCGATGCCAGGGCCAGGGGTGTGCGCACGTCCGTCCGAACCCCATTGGGCCGGGTTTCACCCCGGAAATGCTGAACGGTCGGTATCATCACGAAATCGCTGTCGCGCTCAATTTCTTCCAGGACGTCGTCGGCCCGCACGGCGTAGAGCGGCAGCCCGCCGATAACCTGCAACGTACTGGCGCCTTCGATGCCCGTCCGGATTGCGTCAAAGTCGTCGAGCGTACGCCCCGCATCAATCGGCAGCGGGTACGGATTATCGCGGAAGAGTTTGTCCAGAAACAAGGTCAGACCGCTGTTCTGCGGCAACCGCCCTTTGTATTCGTCGAACAGGCGACTCAGGTACGTTACGAACGTCCGGTCGCGGTTTTCGAGCGGCACGTATTCGTTCTGAAACAACGTCCGGCCGGTGCTGCTCTTGGGAGGGTCCAGAAACTTGTTCTGGCGCTCCTGTTCCCAGTTCGGTGAGGTAAACACCAGGGTCAGGGGCGACGTACCGCCCAGCAGCGCCCCTTTGTAATAAATCAAGGTCAGATTTTGCAGGTCGGCCAGGTCGTGCCGCATGTCCAGTTCAAGCGCCTTGGCCAGCACGGCGTGCGGATGCCGGCGGTTGGGCGAACTGGCCAGGGGAGCCTTCGCGGTCAGTGACGACAGGCGGTCGGCGCGGTTCCAGATGCGATAGGCAATGTCGGGACTGTTGCCGCCCTGAAACAGCAGTTCGAGCAGGTCGAGGCAGTGCGACACCAGCACGTGGTACATCGTCGGCTGGGCCGGGCGCAGGTTGTTCATTACGAGCCGGAAAGCCGCGTCGAACAGGTACAGCCGCGCAAACGGCGAGGGAATGGACGTACCCGACTTCGAGGCCATACCGGCCTGATTCAGCATGGTATCGGGGATGTGTTCAATACGGTTTCCCACCAGCCCGGTGCTGCTGGCCGTCCAGCCCTGGTGGTTCTGTTCAATAACGTTCGGGTCGTTGTCGATGCGAAGGATATGGGGCATTGATCAGTTCGTAGTTTGAGGTTCGTGATTCAACGTTCCTGTTCAGGGTGGCTGCTACCGGATACGTAGAACCAGTGATTAAACAAGCTGTCGGTTCAGGTCGCCGAGTTTCTCCATGCAGCGATCCGCTACGGCCATCAGCAGGTGCATGAGCCGGGCTTCGGGCTGCGGATACGGGGCCATCAGTTTGGGTTCAATATCGCCGGCCTGGTTCAGCAGGAAGCTGTCGGTAATGCCTTTATCCCCAAAACCCATGAACGTTTTGGATTCAATCTGCTTTTCCCGCACCAGCCCGTTGAAATCCGTGGCAAAGTTGAACGGATCGAACTTCCGGTCATTGTCGGCCATTTCGGCCAGCCACCGCCGGTAGAGATCGCCCATGAATTTGGTCAGCGCCACGTAGTAGGTGCCGGTACCGAGTTGCTGCTGCAGATTCAGACTTTTGGCAAACGACTCGCGCAGGTTGGCCGGAATATAATCGACGTAGAACTTGCTGGCGTAGGCAAACCGGACCAGCGACAGCAACACGTTCTGGTAGGTCGTGTCGGCGAAATGCACCAGATTCAGGTTCCGGTCGTCGCGCCGGAGGCCGTACTCGTAGTAGGTTTTAGCCCCGAATTCGCCCGCGCTCCGGTTGGCAAAATCCAGTACGGCTTCGGCCGCCAGCATCTCCACTACGTGCGCGTTGTTGGTCTGTTTAGCTCCACCTTCTACGTTGGTGTACAGCTTGGCACCGGGCTTATCGCCGATGTAGTACAGCGAATCCAGGTGAATCTGACTCTGATAATACGAAAGCGCGGCCTTGGTTTTGGAGTTGAACCGGTTCTGGTCGATGGCGCTCTGCGAATTCTCGTCCAGCGCAAAATACGGCATCACTGTCACGGCCCCCTTCCGGGCGTTGCGGATCGGCGTTTTCTGGCTGGGGTCCTGTAGGAGCTTCACCAGCTGCGGAAAACCCGACGAGCCCGTACCGCCAAAAATGGAACTGATGATAAAAATCCGGTCGGTATCGTTATTGAACGCCCCGACAAAATACCGGTACAGCGGGGCATCTTCGAGGGCGTTGAAGACCACGCTGCCAATGTTCGGATTCCCTTTAAAACCCACCGACAGGTCCAGTTTCAGTTCGGCGCTGGTCGGGCGGGCGGAGTTATCGTAGAGGGTCTTGAGCAGTTCGCGGTCGATGTCGTCCATCGTGCTGACGTTCAGGAACGTCTCGAACGTACCCTGGTGCTCGGTCAGCTGCGGCAGAAACGAGTCCCCGATGCGCTCCTGCGCACCGTCGCTCTGCAACGTACCCAGCGACTGCATTGGGGCCGCGAAGAACGCCCGCGTGTCCGGCGCTTTGCCGTTCGGGTAGGCCGAGTTGCGGATGGTCCGGTAGAGTTCTACCCCGTCCAGCGCCCGGGCCGTATCGCCGTTCTGCATATCCATATCGAGCAGAATCGGCACAATAGTCAGGTCGGCGGGGGTTTTGGCACCAGACGCCAGCAGCATCGTCAGCGAGCGTAGCACCCGGGCACCCGTACCGCCAATGGCGAAGAGAAAAAGTTTCATGTTGTAAAAACGGTTGTCAGTTTACGGTTTACGGTTTGTAGTTTGTAGTTTGTGGTTTGTGGTTAGTAGTTACTGGGGTAATAACTACGAACCACGAACCACGAACCACAAACTATGAACCGTAAACCAAACACCTTTATTTAACTTAAAACGGAGTATGCCGGGCGTACACCGAACCACGTCGAAACAAGGCTGACGCGCCCACAAAGACGATCAGGGCCCACAGGAGGTTTACTCCGGCAAAGCCGTACATGTAGCTGTCGGCGCTGGGCTCGCCGGTGGCGTCTTTGGCATAGCTGATGGCCAGCGAAAAGCCGATGATGAGAGCAATCACCAGCGAGAGAATCCAGTGACTGGTCCGGTGAAACACCGCCCGCCAGCGACCCAGCAGCAGGTAAAACAGGGCGGCCAGCACCAGCATGATGAGTAAGGTAAGCGTACCGACGGAGGTAAACACCGCATTGCGGTACGTCGGATCGGGGTTTTTGCCAATGAACAGTTCGTAAAGAGCCGTAAACATGAGGGGTTTTTCGGTTTAAAGACAGTTTGTGGTTTGTGGTTTGTGGTTGTGTTTGTGGTTAGTGGTTTGTAGTTACTAGGGTAATAACTACGAACTACGAACCACAAACTACTAACCACTAACCGAGTACCTATTGATTAAGCGTGACGGACAGTTTCAGGAACGAACCCGCTCCGGTTTCGTACGCTTCGCGAACGCCGTTCATCAGGTGCTGGAGAGCGAACGTTTTGCCCTGCCGGTTTTCCGGCGTCCGGTCGTCCATGGTCGACTGGTCGACGTACCAGGTATCATAACGCACGGGAAGCGTAATGGTTACGGGCGTCTGCGCATCGAAAAGCTGCGACACCCGGAACGTCAGCACGTGCGACGACTCGCTCAGCATCCGGGATTCGTTGGCTTTCAGCTTTTCAGCGTCTTTCACGTCGTCCCGCTCTTCCACCTTCACGAGCTTCACCCGGGCGTTCCCGGCCGATACCGCCAGGTTCTTGGTCAGAAACTCCTCGGTTTGGGCGTAGGCAGGCAAACCGCTCAGGTCGACACCCAGGGCAAACTCGGCGGGCGCGTCGGGCTTCACTTTTTTGAGATTGTTGATGGCGGGTTTGTCGGCCTCCCAGGTTTCGCCCTCCCGGTTCAGCGTGAAGAACAGATTATAGTCCGTTACGGTCTGTCCCGCGCCAAAGTCAAGCCGGTGTTCGGGTTTGGCGTTCAGGCGCTCCTGCAGCTGCTGGTTGAAGAGCGTCAGTACGCGCTGCTTGCCGATGGCCCAGACGTAGAAGGGCCGCTGCTCGCCGTTGAGCACCTGCTTCTTGTTCTGGTAGTCGTAGTACGTACCGTTGAAGGCCGATTCAAACGCGTAGACGGATGCGCTGATGGTATCCTTGCGAAGCTGGGCAAACTGCTGGTTGATGGCGTTTTTCAGGACACTCGACGCATCGGTGCGGTTGATCTCCGGATTCTTCCGGATTTCGGCGTCCGGGAACGACAACACGCAGTCAGAAATCAGAATGGCCACCTCGCCGTTGCGGGCTTTTGCGCCCACCTGCTCAAAAATCCGGTGCAATTCGGAGCTTTTGCCGGTCGCCAGCGGGGTGGTCGCCAGGCTTTCGACGAAAGCGCTGACCCCGCCCGAATACGGCTTCAGGTCTTTATCGATGGTGTACAGGGCCAGCGGCCGACGTACCGGCTCAATCTGCGCAGCTTTGGTCACCAGTTCGGATACGATATCTTTAAATTCGGTGCTGCCGCGCAGGTAACCGTTCATGCTGGCCGAGGTTTCCAGGAACACGTTAATCTGGCGGATGGTATCAGCTTTGGGGGCCGTGGGCGTTTCTTCCTGGGGAGCAAGGTTACACCCCGAAAACCACCAGGCCGCTCCAAGGGTCAGCAGCAAGACTAAACTAAATCGGGTTCGAATCATGTATTACAGTTTAACGGATGCGGAAAACGGATAATCGGCAAAGGTACCAAATGGGAACAGACTACCCGACCGACGATTCATAGACGCTTAATTTTTCTTAAAATTTTACTTACCGTACCCGGTA
The DNA here is from genome assembly GCF_003583365.1 of Fibrisoma montanum. GTDB lineage: Bacteria > Bacteroidota > Bacteroidia > Cytophagales > Spirosomataceae > Fibrisoma > Fibrisoma montanum. The sequence goes on along the minus strand of NZ_QXED01000013.1, from coordinate 92,107 downwards.
CACACACCATTTCACCACTGCCGTAACGTATAACGAAGAAACGGCGTTTACTTTGCACGTCCTTTACTAAATCATGCAGTTTCGTTCGCTAATTCTTTTCTTTTTGCTGTCACTTCCCCTCCTGTTTCACAATTGTGCGCAGGTAGCTCAGCCACCGGGCGGCAAAAAAGATACCATCGCTCCCAAGCTCGTCCGCAGCGTGCCGACGAACCGGCAGCTCAACTACACGGGCAAAACCGTTGAACTCGAATTTGACGAATACGTCAATACGGAGAACATTCAGCAGAAGGTGACCATCACCCCCCAGGACAGCAATACGTTCCTGGTCCGGTCGCAGCCGCAGGGCATCCGGCTGACCTTCGACAAGCCCCTGCAGCCGAATACGACCTATACCATCGATTTTGCCGACGCCATCAAGGACATTACCGAACGGAACATTGCCGCCAATACGAAGGTCGTGTTCAGCACCGGCCCGGCCATCGATTCCCTGGGTCTGAGCGGTACGGTCGTCGACGACGAATCGCGCCGACCCATTCTGGGCTTTCTCGTCGGCCTGTTCCTGCCGACGGATACGTTGCCCATCCAGCGAAAGCGCCCGCAGTATTTTGCCCGGACTGACAGCAACGGCAACTACCGCATCGAGAACGTAAAGGTGGGACAGTACCGGGTCTATGGTTTTGACGACAAGGACCTGAACCTGGTCAACAACACGCAGGGCGAGCGCGTGGCCTTCCGCGACAGTATCCTGAACCTGAACCGCAACTACGAAGGCATTAACCTCGTGGCGTTCCGGAACACCGGCAAACCCCGCATCACCCGGCGTGAGCGCACCGACGAAACCCTGGGGCTGGAACTAAACACCGGGATTGCCAGCTACCGGCTGCGCTACGGCAAACCCGGCGATACGCTCGTGTCGTTCCTGGAATCGCCGACCCTGATCCGGCTGTTTCGCCCCGCTGACCGGGCTGCGGCCGATACCATTCCGCTCACGGTAATCGCCCAGGATTCGGCCGGAAACCCGACTGAACTGCGCGAACGGGTGTACTTCTCGCCGTTAAAAAGCCGGGCTAAAAACCGACAGGCGTTTGCGGTACAGATTGTTCCGGCACCGGGCGAACCCCTCGACCCGAACCTTGAGTTTACCCTGACCTTCAACCGACCAGTGGGCAAGTCCAATCCGGAACTGGTCAGCATTTATGCCGACAGTACCAAACCGGTGCCCCTTACCGGTGAGAATTTTACGTGGAGCAACAGCTACGGCAGGCTGGTGATCCGGAAGCCGGTTAATCTGCACGACAGCTTATTCCTGAGGCTGGAAAAAGGGGCATTCATCAGTGTGCAGGGCGACACAGTGGCCCGGGTCAAAAATGAGTACACCTTAGCCGATGAAGAAAGTTTCGGGCTCATTGCCGGGCGGATCAATCCCAGTACCGTTGCGCAGGTGGGTAACAAGTACATCGTCGAGTTGCTGGATGAAAAGAACGTAGTGGTACGATCGGTGTATGGCCCCCCCACGTACTCCTTTGGGCGGCTGAAACCGGGCCGGTACCGCGTCCGGCTGATTCTTGATCTGAACGGCAACCAACGACGCGACTCCGGCAACATACAGAAAATGCTCCAGCCCGAACCGATCATCTATTATCCCGGTGGCTTCATTCTGGTCAAGCAGAATTTCGAACTGACCGATACTGATTTCTGACACTCAATAGATTCCGTTTTTTTTCGTTATGCTTTGGGTTTAGCCGGTCGCGGTCATGCAACCATACCAGCCCGTTACGGGTCTAAATCAGTGAAACACTGAGACCAGCCGATTACCGCGTACCACCCGAACCATCCCACCGTTTGGTTACCATTCACGAAAAGTCACTATTTCTTATTCTGGTTCGGGCCGGTAAATAAACGGATCTGGTGTATACTTGTACAAATGTTGGTGCTGATGACCGGCGAGCCTGACTTTGTTTGTTGCCTTTTATCTAAATATGTCCGTTTCTCGCGTCCATAGTGCTGTCTGTATTCTGCTGCTCATTGCCCTGATGGGCTGTGGTCCGTGGAGTTTGCCGGAACGCGAGTTTCCCATCTGCGATACCCCATCGGCGGAGATCGACCGCAAAGCGAACCTGCTCACGGTCAATTTTGGCCTGCAACAAGCCAACGGCACCATCGACGAGGTATACTGGGAATTCGGCGACGGTCAGGATAAGATTACGACCCTGCCCGAGCTGTCGACTACTCATACTTACAGCAATCCTGGCTCCTACACCGTAACGGCCACCCTGCGTAACAAGTGCGCCGATAATGTAGAACTCGTTAAAGCCTTTGAAGTCAGCGACGTAACGGTTCCGGTGGTATCCACCGGGCCGGCAGCCGACATCCGCATCAGTACGGCTACGCTCCCGTTCACCGTGAACGACAACGGTCGGGGTACCATTTCCCGCAGCGGAGTCTGCTACTCGACCAGCACCCGCGAACCGTTCGTGGGCGATCCGCAGTCGGTATCCATGACCCTGCCCTTCGTGCCCCTGACGGGTCGTCCCTATAGCCTGTCGGCTACCGGTCTCAAACCCAATTCAGTATACTACGTACGGGCCTTTGCCGAAAACAGCGCGGGCATCGGGTACGGCGACCCCGTTACGTTCCGGACGTGGGCCCTGGCCGGCGTAACGACCGAAACGGCGATTACGACCAAAAACTCAGCGACGGTTTATATGCGCATCGATTCGGTGGGTAACCCGGCCGCCACGCGCTACGGAGTTTGTTATTCCTCAACCAACACCCTGCCAACGATCGAGGACGCCACACAGCCGCCGGCCTTCACGATTGTGGGCAGTTCGATCACAGTACCGCTGGCCAACCTAAAACCAGATACGCGCTACTATTACCGGGCGTTTGCGGTCAGCGAAGCAGGAATTTCGTACGGGCTGGTTCAGACCCTGACCACCCAGACCGATGTGGAACTGGACCGGGGACTGATTGCTCATTACCCCGCCGACAACAACCCCGACGACAGAAGTCCCAACAAATTGCAGGGGGCGTTGCTCAACGGCGCTACCTATACGGCCGATCGCAACGACCGGGCCAATTATGCCTTCAGCTTCGACGGGCGTAACGATTATTTTGAGATTCCCGACCATGCGCTGCTGCGTCCCAACACCCTGTCGGTTAGTTTCTGGGTCAAGCTCACGAACCGGGTGGCGCTGACGCAGCAAAGCCTGTTTACCAAATGCCAGTGGGACGACGGCGAGGCCGAACAATACGGAGCCGTTGTTAACCAGAACGTTCTCCAGAAACCCATCGACTGCCTGTTCGGCGTCAAACAGAACAGCGACTGCAAAAAAGGGCGCGGCTGGCAAACCGTAACCGGTACGTCGAGCAAACCGCCAGCCGCCGACTGGAATCATCTGCTGTTCTGCTACGAAGGCCAGAGCCTGAAGATCTACCTCAACGGCGAGCTGCTGGTGACCCAGACCCGGCTGCCGCTGAACAACGTCATTGACGACTGCCGGGGGGGTGCCCTTCGGTTTGCAGCCCAGTCGAGGGTTGATCCACAATACCTGGAAGGGGCCATCGACGACATTCGCCTGTACAACAGGGCGCTGCTCGACTCAGAAATCAAAGCCCTTGCCAAGCCGTAATATGAAGCCTATGACGCGATGGAACGGACTGCTGCTTTTGCTCTGGATACTACCGACAGGCTCCTGCCTGGCTCAGGCAAAGGCGTCCATTTCAAACGTACGCATCCAGCGGGACGGCATTCGCTACCAGATTCTGTACGATCTGGACAATGCTACCCGGCTCGATTCAGTGTACGTATCGGCCGAGAGTTTGCAGAAAGGCGCCCTGCCGGTACGGAGTATGCAGGGTAATGTTGGACTCGGTCAGACATCGGGGCGTAACAAGACCATTATCTGGGATGTTACCAGCGACGCCGACGTTGAAGGCGACAGCGTTACGGTAACCATCGGGGTTGTACCTTCCGTACGGGCCGCCTACATCGGGGGTGGCCCCGCCAACGCCCTGATCTCGGCGGTTTTGCCCGGTATTGGCAATATTTTCGTGCAGCCCCGCCACAAAGTCGGGCTACGTCCTCTCGTAACGGCCGCATACGCGGGCCTGCTGATCTACGGCCTGAACCGGCGGGCTGAATCGAACCGACAGTACGCCCTCTACAAGGACGAACGGCTCCAGCAGGCTGACCTAGCGCAGCCACTCTACGACAAGGCCAACGCAGCCAACCGCCTGTACCTGGTGGCGGCCCGGACGGCGGCTCTGATCTGGGCGGTCGACGTGACCGCTACCCTGTTGCGGGGACTGCGCAACGATAGCCAGCGCCGTCGGCTGTCGTCCAGCGTATCGTGGCATCTAACGGCCCGGACGCCCCTGATCGGTCTGCGCTACTGCTGGTAGGCCCGGCACACCGCTCCGGCCATGATGAACTTCCGGCCATTCGTCCGAATAAATCCCTGTCTCGAACTGTTTTTACCTCCATGCGCCTGTTTACCTGCTTATTGACGCTGGCCTGCCTGCTTCCCTTAGCCACGCTGGCCCAGGGTCTGGTGTTCGATCCGGTCTCGTTCAATACCATTCCGGCCGCACCCCGCCCCACCGGCGAAAAGGATATGCCGACCCTGCCGCTTCGCATCGACTGGTCGCCCTACTGCCCCGTTCCCGCCCGCCAGACGGGCAACACCTGCGTGGCCTACTCCACCGCCTACGGAGCTTATGCCATTCAGCGGGCCATTGACGCCAGGCTTCGGGACGATCCGCAGGCCATTACCCAACGATTTGCCCTTTCTCCAATCTACCCCCTGCTGTCGATGGGGCAGAACTGTACCACGGGTCAGAAACTCGAAACCATTGCCGATCACCTGGCCGACAACGGCGACGTGTGGCTCCGCGACGTACCCAACCTGACCTGTGCCGATGCACTGCCTACCAAAGTCAGTCCGCAGAAGCTGGTCAAAAAACCTCTGCGGGTTTTCAAAAACAACGACAGCAAAAGCTACTGGACCAAGTACTACGTTTCCCTCGGGTTGCCGGTGGTGGTGGGCCTTGAACTGACCGATGGTTTCCGCAAACTGACCGAAGCCGCCGATTATTACGAACCCGTTAACGACAAAACCGCCAAGCCCCTCCTCCACGCCGTGGTGGTGGTCGGCTACGACGAATTCCGCAAAGCGTTCAAACTGCTCAACAGCTACGGTCCGAACTGGGGCCAGGACGGTTTCTTCTGGATGAAGTACACGGCCTTCGATCAGGTGGCCCGCTGCGGCATCATCATGCCCCTGGCCGATTCGGAACCCGTGCTGAAACCCAACCAGCATCGGCTCGGCGGTCTGTTCCGGTTTGTGAACCTCGCCGACGACGGCAACAGCCTGCAGGCCGATACCGTCCGCCCCCACCACGTAGCGGCCGGCCTGTATCAACTGGATCGTAAGAACTGGAAGCAGGGCGACATGTTTCAGTTAGTCACGCAGAGTACCCGCCCGGGTGAGTATATGTGCGTGTTCAGCTTTAGCCCCGGCGACAGCCCCAATGTTCATTATCCCCGCCGGACACCCTTTGCCGGTAGTCAGCCAACGGCCGGCAGCGATGAAACCGATCTGATGCCGATGGCCGGTTACCAGATGGTAATTCCCAGTCCTAACGACGCACTCGTCATCAAACAGGCGACCACCGACTACGTGTGCGTGCTTTATAGCACCAATCCCCTGCTGGCCGATCTGCCGGGTATTCTGGAGCGGATGCGCCAGACGCCGGGCGACGTTCAGACCCGACTTCGGCGTGCCTTGGGCAGCCGATTGGTAGCGCAGGGTATCGCGTATGAACCCGATCGTATGGCCTTTTCTGCTATCTTTGAAAAGGGCGACATCGTGCCGTTGGTACTGGAAGTAAAGTCTGCGCCCTAACCGGGTAAAACAACTCGATCAGTCAAGGTTTCTCATTTGCCATGAAAGCAGTTATGAAAAAAGTCGTTCTCCATCGCTACGCTCCGCTCGTTCTGTGGCTGGCGACCCTGCCGGTGATGGCCCAGGAAAAAGCCTTCTGGGGCCACCGGGCGAGCATCAACGCGGTGGCAATCCATTCGACCGGGCGCTACGTTTTCAGCGCCAGTTCGGACAAATCGGTGGCGGTCTGGGATACGGCCGGCAGCCGCCCCCTGCTTCGGTTCAGTGAACACAAAAGTGCGGTCCTGAGTCTGGCCCTTAGCCCCGATGGGCAGCTGGTAGCCAGCGGTGGGGCCGATGGCCTGATTTACGTCTGGCACCGAGCATCGGGCCGGATTCTGTCGACGCTTAAAGGGCATACCAACGCCGTTTCCGGGCTGGCCTTCAGCCCGGATGGGAAACGCCTGGCCAGCAGCAGCTGGGACCGGGCCATTCGGGTCTGGGACTGGAGTAATTCAACGACGCTGGCCAAACTGACCGGCCATCAGGCGCTGGTACTGGCTGTAGCCTTCGGCCCCGACGGGAAACACGTCGCCAGCGGCAGCGCCGACAGCACCGCCCGGGTCTGGGACTGGCAGGCTAACCGCACCCTGGCTACGCTGACCGGGCACGATCGGGCCGTACGGGCCGTTACATTTGACCCCACCGGTCAGAAGCTGATCACCGGCAGTTCGGACTTCACGATCCGCGTCTGGAACTGGCAATCCGGTGCCACCGAGCAAACCCTCTCCGGCCACACCAGTATCGTGCGCTCGGTCACTGTCAGCGCCGACGGGCGGCTGATTGCCAGCGGCAGCGACGACGGCACCGTGCGGGTCTGGGATGCCGCTACGGGCAAACTTCAAAAAACCCTGACCGGCCACAGTGCCGCGGTCAGCAGCGTATCGTTCGGAGCCGCCCGACAGCTCGTTAGTGGCGGGGTAGATCAAAGCTTACGCATCTGGCCCGACCGCCCCGGCCGGACCGTTGCCGGCAGCGGAGCCATCACGCGGGTGGTCTGGACCCAGCCGAATCCCCTCCTTTATCAGAACCGAACGCACATAGCCTCCAGCCCGACCCTGTACCTGCAGGCTACCGTACTGGCCGCGGCCAACCCGACCGAGCTGCGGCAGAGCCTGCGGTTGTACCTGAACGGCAAACCTTTGCCCGAGGGCGACAAAATGGGCGAAACCAAGCTGAAACACCACGAGCAGGAATTCCTCGTCGAACGGACCATCAACCTGCCCGACGGCAGCGACACGCTGGAATGGGCCGTGCAGCTGCCCAATCAGAAAGAGGTCCGCAGCCGCCAGCTCATCGTCAATTACACCCCGGCCAACAAGCCCAACCTCTACGTGTACGCGTTTGGGGTGGAGTCGAACCTGCGCTATACTCAGAATGACGCCGAGTCGATTGCCCGCATCTTTAAAACGCAGCAGGGCCGTCTGTTCGATCGCGTATCGGTGGAGCTGTTTGCCAAAGAACAGACCAAAGCCGGCGACCTGCGCGAAGAGCTCGAACGGCTCGGGAACCGGGGCGATGTTATCCGTCCGCAGGACGTAGTCATGCTGTTCGTGTCGGGCCACGGAATCATCAAAAACAACGACTTCCGGATTCTGGGCCGCTCGTATTCGGATAACGCCTGGCGCAGTTCGTCCATTAGTTACCGCGACGACATTATCGCTAACCTGAATAACCTTACCTGCAAAAAAGTAGTTTTACTCGATGCCTGCCACAGCGGAGGCATTTCGATGCCCGAAGGCAGCAAGGCGGCCGTTGACGTGGCCGATGCCGGCCGTTTGATTGCCGACGCCCCCCCGGGTCTGGCGGTGGTCAGCAGCAGCGGCCAGAACGAATTGTCGTACGAGAACGAAGCCTGGCAGAACGGCGCCTTTACCGAAGCCATCTCCGAAGCCCTGGAGCAGGGGAAGGCCGATGCCAACCGGGATGCCGTCGTTACGGTTCAGGAGTTGTATCAGTATTTGCAGACCCGTGTTCCGGATCTGGTCCGTACGGTGCTGCAGCAGGATCAGCACCCACAGTTTAAACCGGGTGAGTCGGGCGATTTTCCGGTCTTTTACCTGACCGACAAAACCCCCGAACTGGGCGCTACGCCTACCGGAGCTACTCCGGCCGTAACCACCCCGGCAGCCGTTCCGGTCCCTGCCGGGCAGACCGGTGTAGACCGCAAGCCGGAACCAAACCGAACGCAGAAAAGCCGGCGTTACTGACCGCCGGAGCCCTTACTCAACTTCCTCCACACGATACATTCATGAGCCAGCCATCGATCCCCTGTTCAGACTTTGACGATCAGGAAGCCCAATACCGGGCTTTCTGTCGGCAGGATGGTATGCGGAGGTATAACCGGGCCTGGGAATGTTTCATACAAAAAGCCCGGTCGATGATTATAAATCAGATTCGCCAACGAATAAGAAATGTAGTTGCGACAGAATCTGATGAAGTGGCCGAGGATATCTTTCACGAACAGCTCGGCCGGTTTTCGGAGCGCATCGCAGCGGGTCGTTTCAGCGACCCAGCTACCCGGCAGGTGAAGTTCACGACCATTCTGTACCAGATGTGCAGCATGGCGGCCATCGACCGCTACCGCCAGGAAACCTTCCGGACCACCAACACCATGGACTGGACCGGGGCCGACTGGAACCCTACCCTCACTGATCCTCAGGCGAGTGTGGAGGAAGCCCTGATGGACGACGAAGCCAGCCGCCATTCCCAGAAAATCCTGCGGCAGGCCGTTGAACAGCTACCGCAGCAACAACGCATCGCCATTGAGCTATCCTACTTCCAGGAACTGTCGGATAAGGAGGTGGCCGAACGGATGCAGTCTGACATACGAAACGTCTATAATCTAAAATACAAAGCCATAAAACAGCTCCGTCAATCCGGGGCTCTAAACATGTTGTCAAGTGATGGCATTTAGCGAAACGGACTACGCGCAAATTGATGCGTACCTTCATAACCGACTGACGGAGTCCGAAAAACAAGCCCTTGAAGAGCGGCTGCGCAGCGAATCGGATTTCGCTGCCGAAGTCGAGTGGTTCCGCTCCTTCGTTCAGAACTATCAGCAGCTACGTACCCGCGAAACCGTTGAAGACATTAACCGGCAGTTGCGCGGCCAGACAGCTCCGATCGGAGAAACGCACCACGTACCCGCCGATCAGGAAGGCCGCGTACTACCGCTGCCGACCGATCAGTCGGCCGGCCGGCGTTCGCTCCGTCCCGTATGGCTCGCAGCCGCGGCCGTTGGTACGGTTGTGTTAAGCCTTGGCATCTGGTTCTCGCTCCGCCCGACAACGGCCGAAAAACCAGTTGTTGTGCAGCGTACCGAAACCACACCTACCAGCCCGGTCGACCCGAAAACTGAACCCCAAACCACGTCCGTACCTACCGTAACACCCAATAACCGCGAACAGAGCCGACCGTATCTCGACGACCGCCCCCGCCTGGCGGGCCAGGCACCGGCCGAACTCCGGTCGGCTATCGACGCGCTCAACAACGACGACCCGACTGCCGCTCTGCGGCTGCTGAGCCGCATCCGACCCCAGGCCACCAAACCTCGCCCGGCCGATGCCCCAACCGCCACCACCGATTCGGCCGAAGCAGAGGATGAACCGCTGTTTGGCGCAGCTCCGACAGAATCGGCCACAGCACCCGCCAACACAGCCACGAACCGGCGACTCGACACGTACCGGCGGTTTTACACCGGGTTGAGCTACCTGCGAAAAGGCCAGCCCGAACAGGCACTGCGGGTGCTGAACACAGTCCAGTCGCCCCTGCGCGAGACCGCCGACTGGTACAGTGCGTTAAGCTATCTGCAGCTCAATCAGGCGGCCCCAGGCAAACGATTGCTGAACCGGATCGCAGGCAGCCCGAACCATCCGTACCAGACCGACGCCCGAAAACTGCTCAGTCAGTTGCCATAAGCCGGAAAGCTTTCTGACCATCGGCGGGAAAGACAGGGTAAAGCCGTACCTTTGCGCCCGTATTTAATCCGTGGTCCAGTGTACGTAAAGCCTAAAAAGAATCTCGGTCAGCATTTCCTGAAAGACCTCAGCATAGCCCGGCGTATTGCCGAGTTGTTGAGTGGCCATGGTACCTACCGGAACGTACTGGAAATTGGACCGGGAACGGGCGTACTGACGCAGTTTCTGCTGCCCCAGACAGCCTACAGCGTCAAGGTTGTGGAGATTGACCACGAGTCGGTGGTTTACCTCCGCGAGACCGTACCAGCCCTCCAGAACCGCATCATCGAAGGCGACTTCCTGAACCTGAAACCTGATTATTTCGGGGATGAACCATTCGCCGTTATCGGTAATTTTCCGTACAACATTTCCAGCCAGATTTTCTTCCGCATTCTCGACATCCGCGACCGGGTACCGGAGGTCGTTTGCATGTTGCAACGGGAAGTAGCTCAGCGCATTGCGTCGGGACCGGGCAACAAAGACTACGGGATTCTAAGCGTACTGCTGCAAGCCTGGTACGACATTCGCTATGAGTTTACGGTAGAACCGGAGGTGTTTAATCCCCCACCCAAGGTGCATTCGGGCGTGATTACGCTCCGGCGCAACGCCGTTGCCCAACTGGCCTGCGACGAGCGGAAATTTACGCAGGTTGTCAAGGCCGGATTCAATCAGCGCCGGAAAACCCTGCGGAACGCGCTCAAACCCCTGGGCCTGACGGAAGCCGCAGCCGACAGTCGGTTTATGGATAAACGCGCGGAACAATTGAGCGTGGCCGATTTTGTGCATTTGACAACATTGATGGAAGGCGGAAAGGGAGGAGAGGGATAAAGGAGGAAAGGGCGTAAGGGTTCAGTCTCCTTTCCTCCTCTCCTCCCTTTTCTCCTTTATCCCTCTCCTCCCTTTCAAAATGACTTTCGAACTCACCAAAGAATACCTTGACCGTATCCAGACCGCCATCGAAGCCGGAGACGACACCACACTCCGGGTCGAGATGGAAGAGTTGTATCCGGCTGACATTTCGGGGATTCTGTACGAACTTGACACTGACCACGCCCACTACCTGCTCAACCTCCTCGACCACGCTGTGGGCGCTGAGATTATCTCCAACCTCGACCCGGCCGTACGGGTTGATTTGCTAAAAACCTTCACGTCGGAAGAACTGGCTCCGTTTATCAATCAGATGGAATCCGACGACGCCGTGGACGTTTTAAACGAGCAGCCCATTCAGGTCCGGGAAGAAGTCATTGCGCTACTCGAAGACCGCGAACAGGCCCGCTTTATTCTTGACCTGCTCCATTATGATGAGGACGTAGCGGGCGGCCTGATGCAGAAGGAATTGATCAAAATCAATGTGAACCTGACCGTGAATGCCTGCATTGAGGAGATCCGCGACCAGGCCGAAAACGTAGAAAATGTCTACGCTGTCTACGTAGTGGATGACGTAGGAAAACTGCTGGGGCTGGTATCGCTCAAGAAAATTGTCCTGGCCCGCAAAACCGCCCGGATCGCTGATATTTACGACGATGATATCGTGTACGTAGAGACCTACCGCCCGGCAGCCGAGGTAGCCGAAGTGATGCAGAAATATGACCTGGACGCCGTGCCGGTGGTCAACGTGCAGAAGCGCCTGCTGGGCCGGATCACCATCGACGACATCGTGGATCTCATTACCGAGCAGGCCGAAGAAGATATTCAGGTCATTTCCGGTCTGTCGGGCGAGGTTGAAGAAGACGACACCATCTGGGCGCGGTCGAAGGTGCAGCTCCCCTGGCTGGTGGCCGGAGCCGTCGGCAGCCTGCTGGCCGCTACGGTCATCAACGGATTCCAGAGCGAACTGGGCAAAATTGCGGCCCTGGCGGCATTTATCCCCATCATCGGGTCAACGGGCGGAAACGTTGGCATTCAAACGTCTTCGCTGATTCTGCAAAGCCTGTCGGACACGACTGGCCTGAACGCCACCCTGGGCCAGCGACTGCTGCGTACCCTTCTGGTCGCGGTCATTAACGGGCTGGTGGTTGGGCTGATCGCCGGTACGTATACCTTCCTGATTGGCGAACCGCGCCTGTTCTTCGTCGTCGCCATGTCTTTGCTGGCGGTCGTGCTGCTGGCGTCCTTCATGGGTACGGTCACCCCGCTCCTGCTGAACCGGATTGGTATCAACCCGGCCGTAGCGTCCGGCCCGTTCATCACCACCGCCAACGACCTGATCGGCATCGGCGTGTATTTTCTCATTGCAGATCTCCTCCTGGCGGAATTATAATCGCATTCCGCTTGTGCAAAACGGGCATTGAGGGCATCTACGGTACATGTGCAGGCTCCTGTTTTTTCTTGTTTTCACCGTCGGGCCGCTGATGGCTATGGGTCAGTCCACCGAATCGGCCAGTAAGTGGGATCGGGACACTACGGCCTACATGGTCGTTGAAACACAGCCCCAGTTTCCGGGTGGCGTCGACGCCCTGCGGGATTATCTGCGCACGTCGGTTCGGTATCCGGCCACGGCCCCGAACGAGAAAGCCAGGGATCGGGTGCTCGTTCGGGTTACGGTCGAGAAAGACGGGACGCTGTCCAGCATCCGGCTTCACTACGGCCGGCGGGACGACTTCATCAACGAAGCACTGCGGGTAGTACGACTGATGCCCCGCTGGCAACCCGGCGCTCAGGACGGCCATCCGCTCCGCGTCAACGTCGTGATTCCGGTTGAGTTCTGTCCGGACGGGTGTGCCTTTACCATTCGGCGGTAAGGTTTTCGGTTGAGCACCTGAATGTACCGTTCCCTAAAAACCCAACGACCAACAGAATATGGCGTAGAACTACGTAGTAATCACTGATTGACAGTATGTTACTTTGCTGCACCTTACCCTGTCAACATGGAAACTATCAACCCCTCCTTTACCACCGACGAAGCGCCGGACCAATCGGCCATTCGTCCTGTGCTTCGCACCGAGCGCATCAAAACCATCGACGTGATCCGGGGCTTTGCTCTACTGGGCATCCTGCTGATGAACATCCCGTATTTTGGGCTGCCGTTCACGCACTCGACAACCCTGCTGAACCTGCCTGCTGACCATATCGATTACCAGACCAATGCCGTTGTATCGACGGTCTTTGAAGGCACCATGCGGGCGTTGTTCTCCATGCTGTTCGGGGCCAGCGCCCTGCTGTTTCTGGCCAAACCAGACGCGCCCGACCGTCCTTACAGCGTCGCGGATTACTACTACCGACGGACGCTCTGGCTCGTGGTGTTTGGGCTGTTCAATGCCTTCATTCTGCTCTGGCCGGGCGACATCCTCTACACGTATGGGCTGTGTGGCCTGCTCCTGTTTCCGTTTCGGAAAATGAAACCAACCCGCCTGCTGCTCATCGCCGGCCTGTGCATTGTTATTCTGTTAGGGAAAGGGCTGATGAAGGGCCTGGAAACCAAACAGAACCGACAGGGCTACCTGACCGCCCTGCAGCTGGAGAAACAGAAAAGGAAACTGACCTCGGAGCAGACAAAAGCGAAAGAAGCCTGGCTGGGCCTCGAAAAACGGGTAAAACCAGACCCGAAGAAAGACGCCGAAATCATCAAAAACATGCGGGGAAACTACGCTGCGGTGTTTACGTTTCTGATGCCACTCAACGTAAAGTTTGAGTCAATCAAATTTTACCACGATTTCGTCTGGGATGCGCTGGCCATGATTTTCATCGGCATGGCGTTGTTCAAACTAGGCTTCTTCTCCAATAAGCTGTCGGCCCGCCTGTACCTGATTACGCTCGTGGCCGGCTATGGAATTGGCCTCACATTGGGCTGGCTCGCGTTTCAGGGTCAGGTTGCTTTTGTGAAAAATCCCGGCCAGGTGATCGACTCCAATGCATTTCCCGTTCAGGCGCTGTACCAGATTCGTCGGGCGGCAACAGCGCTGGGTCATGCCAGTCTGCTGCTCCTGCTGTTCCGTTCCAACGTAGTGCCCTGGCTGATGCAGGCCCTGGCCAATGTGGGGCAGATGGCGTTCAGCAATTACCTGATGCAGTCGATGATCTGCACGCTGATTTTCTACGGCTACGGCCTGGGCTACTACGGCAGGCTGGCCTTCCATGAACTCTATTACGTGGTGGCGGGTATCTGGCTGTTTCAGATCATTTTCTCGGCCGTCTGGCTCCGGTCGTTCCGTATGGGGCCGCTGGAGTGGGTCTGGCGCTCGCTGACGTACTGGAAACGCCAACCGATGCAGCGGGAGTTCATCCATGAGCAATCCGTGGTTGGCGCACCGGCAGCTTAGCAATACGCTTCATGTACACCTGAACCCCGAACCAGCCCGACTGCCGGATAAATGACCCGTATCGCCACGGCGGAACGGCTGGTTCAGCAGCAGATTGACGCCTGGAGCCGGCAGGCTGCCAAAGCGCTTGCCGCTCCTTCCAGCTTTTCCGGTTATAGGACGTTCCGGATAAGCTGATGCAGTGATTTTCGTCCCATCAGGTGCTTCAAGAGTATTACGCCCGTTTTTTTGCCACCCAAGGCAGTTATCATCAGCCGATGACGATACCACATCAGTCGTTTCAAAGCGGTTACGTATCATCGAGTTACCGTTTACTCAGGGAAGAATAGGTTACAAAACCAAAAATTGTTTTACTTGCAGATAGCTAGTTTATCTGACTTGTGTACGCTCCGTTTCTTTCCATCATAATTCCGGTACTCAACGGTGAATCAACCCTCGATCGCTGCTTCAGTAGTCTGTCCAGTCAGGTCTTTACGGACTACGAAGTGATTGTTGTCGATGGCGGCAGCACCGATTGCACACCGTCTATGCTGGCGGCTTACCAGCGTACACTACCCCGGCTGCACCTGCTGACCCATCCGGGCCTGGGCCTCTACGCCAGCATGAACGCCGGTATCGAACAGGCCCGGGGCAACTGGCTGTTTTTTATGGGCTGCGATGACCAGCTGCGCGACGCATCAACCCTGGCAACGCTGAGCGTAGTCATGACCGAAACCCGGGCGAAGGTGGTAGCCGGGAGCGTTCTGTATGCCGAGCAGGGTTACGTAATGCACCCTCGTTTCGGATCGCCCTACTGGCTACAATGCCGGCTGCATCATCAGGGTACCTTTTACCATCGCTCCGTTTTTGACCAGTTCCGCTACAACCCCGCCTGGCAGATCGCGGCTGATCGTGAACTGCACCTCCGGCTGGCGCTCGCGGGTTTGTCCTGTCAGGTGGTACCGGAGGTCGTGGCTGTTTTCGGCGAACGGGGCATCAGCAGCCGGGACCCGGCCAGGTGTTTCAGCGAGATCGAGCAAATTCACCGACACCTGTTTCGGGGGCCGGTATTAGGCTGGATGCAGCTCCTCGACTTTTTCGAGCGGAACAGCTGGCAGCTTCGCCGGCGCTGGGGCCTGCTGAACCTCAAAGTCCGGCTGCGCCGTCGACTGACCCGGGCGCTGTCTGTCTTATCCACCCAATAACCGGCGCATGTATGAACAACATTGGTTTAATCGGCTACGGCAATGCGCGGTGGATAGCGGGGGTTCACTACCAGCAGGGACTGCTATACGGGAACAGCCTCCTCCCCCCCGACCAGCAGGCGGCCTTTCACCTGCTGCTGCGCCGGGAGCAGCACGACCCCGACCATTACCAGACCATGCAGCCTTACCTGCAGAGCCTGTACGCACTCGACTACTTCCCGTCGTTACGACCCGAGTGGTCTAACCGGCTGCGCTACGTGCTCCGCAAAGCCCTTAGGGAACGGAAGCTGGCATTTCCGACGAACGAGTTTCCGCGCCTGCTGCGGGCGCTTCGGATTGATGCAATCTTTCCGGCCAATGACCTCATTGCCCCGCGTCGGTCGGTCCGGCAGGTAAGCTGGATCACGGATTTTCAGCATGTCCATCTGCCCGAATTCTTTCCGGCGAAGGAAATCGCGTTCCGCAACCAGGTCTTTGAGCGGCTGATGCGGCTTTCCGACACGGTCATCGTCAGCAATCAGTTTAGCTATACGGATGCCGTACGCCTGTACCCGGCTTATGCCCATAAAGTGGCCTTATTGCCCTTTACGATGTACCTCGACCAGCACTGGTCCGAACCCGACGTAGCCGCGTATCGCCAGCAGTACGGACTGCCGGACAAATACCTGCTGTTTCCCAGTCAGTTCTGGAAGCATAAGAATCACGCCCTGCTGTTTGAGGCCATACGCCTGCTCCGGCAGCGGGGGGTAGACGATATGGTACTCGTCTGCACCGGCTCCCCACACGACTACCGCGCTCCGGCCTATTTTCAGCAATTGCAGCAGTTCATAACCAACCACCGGCTCGACACCGCCATTCGCATCCTGGGGCTGCTGCCCCGCCATGATCAGGTGCAGCTCATGCGCGGAGCGGCCGCCGTCGTACAGCCATCGCTGTTTGAAGGGTGGAGCGCCCTGCTGGAAGATTGCCGGTCGCTGGGCAAACGGGTCTTTGCGTCCGATATTCCGATGCACCATGAGCAGCTTACCCCGCAGACCACCCTGTTTGACCCGCGCTCGGCCCATGCCCTCGCCGAATGCCTTGAGACCCACTGGCCGTCGCTTACACCCGGGCCTGATCCGCTCCTCGAAGCCACGGCCGACCATACGTATCAGCAGCGCATCGGC
Source organism: Fibrisoma montanum (assembly GCF_003583365.1). Taxonomy (GTDB): domain Bacteria; phylum Bacteroidota; class Bacteroidia; order Cytophagales; family Spirosomataceae; genus Fibrisoma; species Fibrisoma montanum. The sequence goes on along the minus strand of NZ_QXED01000013.1, from coordinate 75,594 downwards.
CAGTTTGCCCAGCGTTTTATCACCATTTGCCAATCCGTAACCCAACGTCCTTTATGCAACACGTAACGAATCCGTACGGACAAAAAAACCTGCTCATCTGGCGTACGGAATCGCTGTTCTACGTACCCGAACGCCGGGTGCTCGCCAACGAGTGGAGCCACATTCGGTTTACGTCGCTGCCTTATCCCGATGAACCAAATCTGATCAACCTGTCGCTGGCCAACCCCCTGCCCTTTCCGGATCAGACGTTCGACAACGTGTACAGCTTCCACGTAGCGGAACACCTGTCGGTGGCCGATGGTGACCGGTTAACGCGGGAGATGTACCGGGTACTGAAACCGGGGGGTATCTGCCGCCTGTCGACACCCGACCTGGCTTTTTTCGCGCAGGATTACCTAACCTGGCTCGACAAGTATCAGCAAAACCCCACCACCGACCATTTTCACCGGTACCACTGGGCGCTGCTGAACGTAATCGACCAGGCGGTTCGGCCGGTATCGGGCGGACAGATGGGTAAGGTGCTGCAAACGAAGGCGTATAACCTGACTCATCTGCGCGACCTCAACGGCGACCTGCTCGAATTCCTGGCCGACCCGCTGATGACCAGCACCGCCCTGCGCGTAGCGGATGTGTTACGTCAGGGTTTATACGTCGATGGCTCACCTGCTCCGGCCGGGTTCAGGTTCCGGAAAGCGGCATGCGTTTTTCTCCAGAAGCTCATCAACCGGCTGTCGCCCGAATGGTATCTGCGGCTGAGCCGCGAAAACAACCGCTGGTATTACGATCCGGTTTTCCTGACCAGGCAGTTTAACGAAGCCGGATTTCGAACCGTTGGCAGTCAGGACTATAAAACCTCGGCCATCCGCCACTGGGATCGATATAATTTTGATCAGTCGGCGTTCGGTGATTATCCACTGGAACCATCGGCGTATATTGAGGGCGTCAAATAACCGTGTTCTACGTTCATGCTCGCCGTCATTCAGCGCGTATCACAGGCTTCCGTCACCATCGACGGACAGATCAAAGGTCAGATCAACTTGGGGTTTTTAGTATTGCTCGGCATCACCCACACCGACACCCGGGACGATATTGAGTGGCTGAGCAAAAAGATTGTCGGCATGCGTATCTTCAGCGACGACGAAGGAAAATTGAATCTGGACCTGAAAGCGGTTGCCGGTAACATTCTGCTCATCAGCCAGTTTACCCTCCACGCCAGCACTAAAAAAGGCAACCGGCCAAGTTTTATCGAAGCCGCCCGGCCCGACGTTGCCATCCCGTTATACAAACAGATGATCCAGCAGCTATCCGCCGATCTTGGCCAGCCGATCCAGACCGGCGAGTTTGGTGCCGATATGAAGGTAGCCTTGCTCAACGACGGGCCGGTGACGATCATCATTGATTCGAAAAACAGGATCTGATGTTTGTGGTTTGTAGTTCGTGGTTCGTGGTTTGTTGTTCGGGTAGAGTTAGACTATGCCTTACGAACCACGAACTAAAAAACTACAAACCACGAACTAAAAAACTACAAACCACAAACCACAACAAACCATGCCCAATAACGTACTTGGCCGCGAGCTTGGCAGTTGCTGCACCAGCCCCATGACCGGCTTTTACCGCGATGGTTTCTGCCGCACCGACGAAGCGGACCAGGGCCGCCATGTCGTCTGCGCCATCATGACCGACGCCTTTCTGACCTTTACGCGCAGCCGGGGCAACGACCTCAGCACACCCCGCCCCGAGTACCGCTTCCCCGGCCTGCATCCCGGCGATAAATGGTGCCTGTGTGCCCTGCGCTGGAAAGAAGCCTACGACGCCGGCGTAGCTCCGCCCGTGCTGCTGGCCTGCACCCACGAACGGGCCCTGCACTACGTGACGCTTGATATGCTGCGCGAAGTGGCGTTTGAAGAATGACCGGGTGACGGACACCGCGTGGCGAACACCGGGTGACGAACAATACCTGTCTGCTAGCTGCTGGATCAAGCCTGCGCTACCCTCCGGTGTCCATCGCCGAGGGTTGCGTCCAAAAACTAATTTTTCGGGTATACCAGGGGGTAAAATGCGGTCGTTTACCAGAAAACTGTAACTTTACCCAAACCTCCCCCCGTTGGTATCACCGTTCAGGCGGTGGCGCCTGGGTTACCGAATGAATTTTTTACCTGCCGCTCTCGCTGCTTATGCCGATGCGCACACCTCGCCCGAAAGCGATCTGCTGCGCCAACTGAACCGCAACACCCACGCCCACGTGCTGCGGCCCCGAATGCTGTCGGGTCATGTACAGGGGCGGCTGCTCTCCATGTTTTCCTGGATGATCCGTCCCCGGCGGGTGCTCGAAATTGGTACGTACACCGGCTATTCGGCGCTGTGCCTGGCCGAAGGGCTGACCGACGATGGCCGGCTGATTACGCTCGACAACAACGAAGAACTCGAAGACTTTGCCCGCTCCTACTGGCAGCAGTCCCCGCTGGGCCCGAAAATTGATTTCCGGCTCGGGCAGGCTGCGGACGTCATACCCACGCTTACCGATACGTTCGATCTGGTGTTTATCGACGCCGACAAACTGAACTACGCGTTGTATTTCGACCTGGTTATCGATAAGGTTCGGCCGGGTGGATTTCTGCTGGCCGACAATGTACTGTGGAGTGGCAAGGTGGTCGAACCGGTGAAACCATCGGACAAAGAGACGCGGGCCGTGCTGGACTTCAACCAGAAAATTCAGGACGATCCGCGGGTGGAAAATGTGCTGCTACCGATTCGTGACGGATTGTTCGTGATCCGTAAACTGTGACGCCAAGTAATTTAGATGATTTTGATCTGTGATTGCAAGCTTATGAAAAAACTGGTCCTAACCCCGCTGCTGTTCCTGGTAAGCCTCGTAACTGCGCTGGCCCAGATAGCCGCCCCCCCCATTCCTGACCGCGTAACCTTCGCCGATATTTCGGTGCGCCTGGACGATGGTGCCCGTCGCATTATTCAGCAGGATGTGAATGCCCTGCTGTCGAACCGGCAGTACTGGAATGCCAAACTCGACCGGGTAGTGCTGTATTTTCCCATCATCGAAGCCATTCTGGTCGACGAAGACGTACCGACCGATTTTAAATACCTGGCTGTGCAGGAAAGCTCCCTGACGCCCGACGCCGTTTCGTCGTCCATGGCCGTTGGTTTCTGGCAGTTCAAGCGCGAAACGGCTATGGACCACGGTCTGCGCGTCGACGACGACGTTGACGAGCGCAAAAGCATTACGGCATCGACCCGCGGGGCCGCCAAGTACATCAAGAAGAGCAATGCGCAGTTTAACAACTGGGTGGCATCGCTGTATTCCTATTACCTCGGCGCAGGCGGTATTGCCAAGCTCATCCCTCCCGACTGGTCATACGCCCGCGAAATCACCCTCGATGGACGTACCGACCGTTACATTCTGCGCTTTTTCGCCCATAAGCTCGCCATTGAAAGCGCCCTGCCGACTCACCGGTCTGCCAACACGATTGCGCTGCTGGAATACCCTAACGGCGGTGGACGTACCATTCAGTCGGTAGCCGCCGAACTGGGTGTCGATGCCAACGAGATCCGGAAGTATAACCGCTGGCTGGCGGCCGAAATGATTCCCAACGACAAGGCGTACGTCATGGCCATACCGGTAGCCAGCAACCAGATCAACGACGTGCGGCAGAAGATTGTCAGCGTCAGCGACAAGAAAACGCCGGACTTTGTGCAGAACGATGTGGGTTTCCCGGTGCTTCGGCGGGTGAATATCGGCCAGGGGTCTAAGAATGATCCGGTACTGTACGAAATCAACGGTCTGCCGGGCATTCAGGCCCAGGCGGGCGACAATGTGGCTTCGCTGGCCCGTAAAGCCAAAATCAGCCTGTCGAGCTTTTTGCGCTACAACGACATGAGCGAACGCGACCCAGTTATCGTCAACGACGTGTATTACCTGGCCAAAAAGCGAAAGAAAGCCCTGGTACCCTTCCACAACGTCCGCGAAGGCGAAACGGCCCGCTCCATCTCCCAGCGCTACGGCATTCGTCTGAAGAAGCTCATGCGCTACAACCGGCTCGACCGGGTGCAGAAACTGGCCGTTGGTCGGGTGATGTGGCTGCGCGAACGCCGACCGGCCAGCAAACCCATCGAGATCATTAACTCGCCGACACCACCGGTCTACGACAAAACCCCAACCCCGGCGGCCCGTCCTGAGGTGGCTATGAACAACGGAGCGAGCCGCCCGGTAACCGGGAGCAGCAACGTACCGCGAAATGCATCGGAGCGGAAAGTGTACCAGCCTAAACTCGTCACAGGCGGCATCAGCCCGGACGATCAGTCGCCGGATTCACAACCCGCTACGGTCGAGCAACCGACTTCGACACGTACCACTCCGCCCCCCGCCCGTACGGAACGACCGGCCGAACCAGCCCCTTCATCCCGGCCATCGACCGGTGGCTTCCCGAGCAGTACACCCACTTCATCGACCAGCAGCCGCTCCACGGAACCAGACGGATCGCAGCGGATCGTAATCGTACGAACCCCAGACGCAGCGCCGGTTACCGAATCGAGCGACGCGACCCCAAACCGCACCACGACGACCAGTACGCCGGAACGACCCCGGCCGGCGACCACCCGGCCGACAACGACGGCAAAAGCCACGCCGACCGTACCGGTTCAGGCACAATCAGACGATACGGAGTCGCCTTTGGCACAGATCGATAAGGGAAAGGGCGTAGAGCAGCCACCCGTCACATCAACCGGCACTACCAACCGACCGGTTACGACACGGCCTGCCGATGACGTAGCCCTGAATTCGCCAAAAACAGAAACGCGCCCGGCCGAACCAGCGCCGAAAACAACGACTCCGGTAAAGCCCGAACCCAGGCCGGTATCCCCCTCGGTAACGCCGACTGAACGCCCCACGGTTACTCCATCGACCAGTACGGCGAGCAGCAGCGGCAAGCACACGGTTGAAGCCGGGCAGACCTACTACAGCATCTCGAAACTCTACGGCCTGACCGTTGAGGAACTGCTGTCGCTCAACAACCTGACAGTCGACGACCGGCTGGCGGTGGGTCAGCAACTGACCGTCAAACTGACGCCCGGCGGGCGGATTGTGCAGCCGTCGCCATCGGCGCTGCAACCCAAACAGGCCGTGATCTACCACACGGTCGAGAAAGGCGAAACCATGTTCCGGATCTCGAAGCAGTACAACGTAACAATTGAACAGATTCAGGAATGGAATTCACTGACGGACGTGGGTGTCAAAGAAGGTCAGAAGATCAAGATCATGAAGCCGGCGGAATAAGTTGCCGGTCGGTATATCGATCAGAAACAGGCCAAAAGCCGCCGGGGGACCCCCCGGCGGCTTTTGGTTTATCAACCGTCTAATAAATATCCGATTGTTGAACCCGACCGTTCCATTGATTTAGTCGGTAGTGTAACCCGCTTATTTGTAATTTAACCTCGCTGGATGCGCTGCTTACCTGACAACAATCAGCTATATATCAGCTTATTAGTCAACTTATTCAACTATGAATCGGGCGTTGTGGATTGGACTTATCGGAGTGTTGTTAACGATTGCGCTCACTTTTACGGCACGGGCCAACCACATCATCGGGGGGCACATGCAGATGACCAACGTCAACGGAGAGCCGGGGCGATTTCTCATCAAACTCACGTACTATTACGATCTGGACCGCGGAACACAGCCTATTACGCCGAGACTTTTATTCGTCATTTTCCGTAAGCGGGACAATCAGCTGATGGATTCACTCTCCATCACGACGCCGATCACGAGTAAGGACAACCTGGCTAAAGTCCCGATCACGAACACCAGTTGCCCCACTGGCGCTCAGAACGTACAATGGGGCATTGTCGAATACCAGCGGGAAATTCGGCTGGACCCGAGCCGCTACACCGACCCGGCCGGCTATTACCTCTCTAACCAGGACTGCTGCCGAAGTGGCGGCATTACGAACCTCAACGGCACCCAGGTCGGTTTTACGTATTACCTCGAATTTCCGCCGATGACGGGCGCTACGGCCCGGAATTCGTCGCCCCAGTTCCTTCCCATCAACGCCGATTACATGTGCGTGAACAAACCGTTTACGTTTTCCTGCGCGGCCACCGATCCCGATGGCGACCGGCTTCAGTATTCGTTTACTACCCCCCTGCGCGGCAACGTAACGACGCTGGCCAACCTGTATACCAACGCCCTGATTCCGGGGCCGTTCCCGGCAATCACCTTCAACGGTGGCTACTCGGCTACGAGCCCCATTCCGGGAAATCCGGCCGTTCAGCTGAATCCACAAACGGGTATTCTGACGGTAACGGCCAACCGCGAAGGACGGTTCGTCTTTACGGTCAGAGTGGAGGAGTTTCGGAATGGTCAGAAAATTGGTGAAACCCGGCAGGATTACCAGCTCGTCGCCGTCGACTGCCCGAACAACATTCCGCCCGAACCCGTCGCAACCATCGATACCTACCCCGTAGCGGCCGACGTCGCCCTGTTGTGTACGGGGCGAACGGCAACGTTTTCGGCCGAACCGAACCCTGATCTGAACTACCAGTGGCAACGTAACGGCACCAACCTCAACGGCGCAACGCAGCCGAAACTAACGGTCGATCAGGCGGGTGAGTACACCGTAGTCGTTTCGTTCAAGAATAACTGCGGCCAGACCAACAAATCACGCACGCTGACCGCCCGGTCGTTCGAACAAACCGTTCAGATTGAGCCGCCCACCAAAACGGCTCTGTGTTCGGCGTCTGACACCATCACGCTCCGGGCCTCGACCCTGCCGGTTACGTACAACTGGTTCCGAGATGGAACGGCGCTCGGCGGTTCTACCGAACGCGACCGGATTGTGAACCAGCCCGGTAGCTACTCCGTCGAGATTCGCGACAACTCCACCGGCTGTACGGCCACCAGCAACACCGTCGTGCTGACCCAGGCCGCCCGACCAACGGCTACGCTCACGCCCCCATCCGGGGTTATCTGCGAACGTGACTCCCTGCGACTGACCGCCGGCGGGGGCGCTACGTACCAGTGGCGGTTCAACGGGACCGATGTACCGGGATCGACCGGCACGACCCTTTTTGCAAAACAGGCGGGTGACTACGCCGTGATCGTGGCCAATGCGGGCGGCTGCCGCGACACCTCCGACGTATTGAAACTCACTATTCAGCCCCGCGTCAAACCCACAATGGCTCCGCTGGCGGCCGTTTGTGGTACCGATGGCCCCGTTGTTACGCTAAGCGGCACGCCAACCGGGGGCGTTTTCAGCGGACCGGGCGTCAATGGTACGTCGTTTTCAGCCCGCCAGGCGGGTGTCGGTACGCACCAGATCGTGTATCGATCGACCAGTCCGGGCGGGTGCCCCGGCGACACCGCCAGTCAGACGATCCGGGTGAATGCTCTGCCCACGATTCAGCTCCCCGGCGAGGTGACGGCGGGTACGCAAAGCATCATTACACTCGAAGCCGTTGTTAACGGCAACGGCCCGTTTCAGTACCGCTGGCAACCCCTGACCTGGCTGAGCGGCCCCACCCAGGCAACGGCGACCGTAACCAATCCCGAGCGGGACACGACCTACCGGGTCAGCGTAACCGATGCGAACGGCTGCGTATCCGAAGCAACGGTGCGCGTACTGATTCGCGCCCGGCTGGGCATTCCCGACATCTTTTCGCCCAACAACGACCAGATCAATGATACATGGCAGCTGTTCGGCATCGAAGCCTACCCCAGTGCTCAGGTTACGGTTTTCAACCGCTGGGGCGAGGTAGTTTTTCACGAACGCGACGGCTATAAAAAGCCGTTCGACGGTCTGCTCAATGACCAACCTTTGCCGGCTGGGATGTATATTTACGTACTGAAACTGTCGCCCGACATCGCACCCTTACGCGGATCGGTGGTCCTGGCGCGGTGACAGCGCTTACCCGGTTGTTTAGCGGGTGGGCCAACCAGCTATGATCTTAATCGAAAACACCTGCATCAGCGACGACGTAGCCGAAAAGTTCTTCGTCTGCAATCTTGATAAATGCAAAGGGGCTTGCTGCGTGGAAGGCGATATGGGCGCCCCGCTCGAACCCGACGAACCGGCTATTCTGGACCGGATTTACGACGACATCAAACCGTATCTGTCGCCAGAGGGCATCAAAGCCATCGAAGAAAACGGCCGCTACGAACAGGACGTCGACGGCGGCTACGTCACCACGACCGTAGGCGGCCGCGAGTGCGTGTATGCCACCTGGGACGAGCGCGGCATTCTGAAATGCGGCATCGAAGCGGCCTACAACGACGGCAAAGTGGACTGGAAGAAACCCATCTCCTGCCACTTGTACCCTATCCGTGTTACGAAATACGAAGCCTTTCACGCCCTCAACTACGACCGCTGGCCCATCTGTAGCCCGGCCTGTGGCTTTGGCGAGCAATTGAACGTACCGGTTTACAAGTTTGTGCGGGAAGCGCTCATCCGCGCCTATGGGGAAGCATGGTACGGCCAATTAGTCAACGCTATCGAAGAGAAGTGATTGGTAGTCACTGAATGACTGGTCTGTACGGTACGTCTGACCAGTCATTCAGTGACTACCAATCAGTTTTTACCCCTGGATCAACTCCGCGTCTGCTCGTAAGCAAGTTTGCCTGGTCAGACGTGCCGTTCAGACCGATCGAATTCGCTTACGAGCGCCATGCTTGAGGAAAAAGACTACTTCGAGGAAGTGTACCGGGTCGTGCGCGAAATTCCCCCTGGTCGCGTCACCACTTACGGGGCCATTGCCCGCTACCTGAGTCTTCGGGCCGGGGCGCGGATGGTTGGCTGGGCCATGAACGGCGTCCACAACCGCCCGGACGTACCGGCGCATCGGGTCGTTAACCGGATTGGCGTACTGTCGGGCAAACACCATTTCGGCCCGCCTACGGCTATGCAGGAACTGCTCGAAGCCGAGGGCGTCCGGGTGGAAAACGACCAGGTGGTGGAGTTTCAGCAGTTGCTCTGGGACCCCAGCGTGGAGCTGGCCGTGTAACAACCGCTTCATTGACACCAATCAGGATAAGCTTTTTGTCCAGATTTTGCTCAACCTTACTTTGCCCGAAAGTATGCTGCTTCATACTCGGTTTGTAGGTTTACTCCTTATCGCTTTCTTGGTAGCCCCAATCTCGCTATGGGCACAGTCAACCATCATTGACTGCACGTTTCCAAAATCCTGGGAAGGTCGGCAGGTGCTATTAGTGGCCAGGTCCCTGGCGCAACCCAATCTGATTGACACAACATCAATCTACGACCAGCGGGCGCGATTTGTCCATAACATCGCCGAACCTTGTCCAGCCTACGTTTGGGTGGAAGGGCACAAGGAAGATCTTACGTTTTTTATCGACTCTACCCACATCCAGATTTCGGTTGATTCCGGGGCTGTTATTTCCTATCAAGTGCAAGGATCGGCGACGAATTACCTATGGAAACAATTCGACGATGTGTTAGATACTGTACGGGCCACTACCAAAAAAGAGATCATTTTCCAGGGGGATACAATTCTGTCAATTCCATCCCAGCAACAGATCGATTCACTGGACAACGCCTATGCGATGCAGATAGACAGGCTGATTCAGTCAAACCCATTCGCAAAAGCCAGTTGGTATCTGTTTGCAAGCAATTATACGATGCTACCGCACCCGACAGCGGTAAAACTCCTGGATAAACTGGGCACCTTTGCCGCTTACCCTTCCTATGCACGCATCACCGGGCATCTGTTGCGCCAGCGACTGGGCATAAAAGCACCCGACTTCACCTTATCGATGGTGTCCGGCAACCGGTTGACGTTGTCGAAGGTCAAAAGTAAATACGTACTGCTGGAATTTTATGTAAGCTATCTTGTTCCTCATCAACAGCAGGAACCAGCCCTGCAGAGGCTTTATGCAACGTATCACCCATCGGGTTTGGAAATAATCAGGGTTTCAACCAGGCAGGATACAAACGCTACAGATTCACAAACCGTACCCTGGCTTCGGGTCATCGATGCCGCTGAGCCAACGACTACTGTGTGGAACAAATTCGGCGTCGATCTTCCTACTACGTGTTGCTAAACGCCCGAAAAGAGGTTATTGGCCGAGCGAAGTCAGTAGAGGAGATAGCAACCATACTTGGTGCCTTGCTTCGAACAAAGTAGCCTTCCACGTATGATCTGATTCCACCAATCAGCCTGCTTCTACTTACTTCAAAACCGGTATGCTGACTACGAACTCGGTGAACTGACCGGCTTCCGTGTTGACGATCATCTGCCCGCCGTGGCCGTTGGTAATGATGTCGTAGCTTAAGGACAAGCCAAGGCCCGTTCCCTGACCGGTCGATTTGGTGGTAAAAAACGGCTGAAAAATCTTGGTAAGCAGTTCGCGTGGAATACCGGTGCCGTTGTCTTTTATCCGTACTTCAACCGTACCGTTGTCGCGGTGCGTACTGACCTTTACCTGCGGCTGATACCCGGTCGGCTGCTGCCGGGCTTTCTCGGCAACGGCGTAAAAAGCGTTGTTGTACAGATTCAGCAAAACCCGGGCCATCTCCTGCGGCATCACTTCGACTGCCCCCAGGCTCCTGTCGAAGTCCATGACCAGTTCGGCATTGAAGCTCTTGTCCTTGGCCCGTTGCCCATGGTACGCCAGCCGCAGGTACTCATCCGCCAGGGCATTGATGTCGGTCGCTTGCTTGGTACCGGAACTGCTGCGGCTATGTTCCAGCATGCTCTTGATGATCGAATCGGCCCGTTTGCCGTGATGAACAATCTTTTGCAGATTTGGCTTCATGTCGTCGATCAGTTGCTCGGCTTCTTCTTTTCGGTCGTTCGCCAGCTCATCATTTAGCTCATCGAGCATTTCGACGCTGAGTTCGGCGAAGTTGTTGACGAAGTTGAGCGGATTCTGAATTTCGTGGGCGATGCCGGCCATCAGTTCACCGAGTGAAGCCATTTTTTCACGTTGCACCAGCTGCGCCTGCGTCGCCCTCAACTGGTCCAGCGTACGTTGCAGTTCTTCTTTCTGGCGGTTCAGTTCGTGGGTTCGCTGCTCCACTTTGTTTTCCAGCATTACGTTCTGTCCCTGCACCAGCCGCTCGTTGGCTTCCGACAGCCGTAACTGTTCCCGGACGGCCGCTTCCTGCTGCCGCTTCAACAGATTCACCTTGTAGGTGAGCGCGAGTGTAAACAGGATAATTTCTACACCCGAACCGATGTGAATGCTGTTGTACGACCAGAATGAATGCGGCAGCCGACCGGCGGCATACACCAGAAAAACAAAGATGGACGCAAAGAAAACGACATTACCAATGATGTAGAACAGGGCCGGCCGGAAGCCCCGGCGATACGTAACGATTCCGGCCGAGATACTAAAAATTCCCTCCAGCAGGGCAACCTGCGGCACAATGTCAATCTGCCGGCCCACCCGCTCCTGGAGGGTAACCGCCACTACGTTGATGAGAATACCCGTGGCATACAGCACGAAAATACCAATCCCTACTTTGTGCAGAACCGGTGCCTGCTGGCGAAGCCGCAGAAAAGCCAGCGTAAACGGAATGTGAAGCAGCCCGGTGATGCCGGCCAGTACGGTCGCGTAGCGTTCAATGGACGGATTCGACGGCCAGAAAAACTCGTTGGTGTGCCCCCGGAACAAGGCCAGTTGCAGCCCTACAAAAATCACCCAGATGGCATAGCGCAGCGTATCGGTTTCTCGGAGTCGGACGTACAGGATCAGACTGTATACGATGATGATCAGGATAAAGCCGTAATACAATCCATAAAACAGATCAGTGCGGTGCAGGTAATTCAGCAGATTATCCGTCGACCGGCAGAAAACAGGCCAGGCGGTTGTATAAACGCCCTGCATGGACACGTAGAATGTATGAGTCTGCCCCCGGCGCACCCGCGTTGGACAGACTTCATTACTTTTCAGATAGGTGTATGTCGTTTCGGGCTGAAGCGTACCTAACCGGTGCACGTCCACCACTTTTTGGTCGACCACTTCGTAAACGGTGATGTACTCCGTACCGGCATACACGAAATGCAGGAACAGGTTTTCGTCGGTTTCGTTCGTAATCTCAACCCGCAGCCAATAGCTCAACTGCCGATCATACGGTTTGATCAGTTCATTTCGGGCAGGTTCGAACGGGTAGCGACCGGGGTTTTGCAGCAATTGGTCAATAGAGACACTCCCTGCCTGTATTTCCAGCAGCGAACTCGCCGTAAACAGGTCGTAAGGCTGCACCGGATCCCGAAACCGGACCGGTGCAGCCTTGAGTGACCCAACGAGGCTTATAAACAGGAAAAACCGCAGGAAAACGTGTTTCATAGGCGCTCGGGTACAACGGGTAATAAAGCCGTTCGCAGCATCACATCTACTTTATGCGCTACTGTTCCGAACTCCTGTTGAGCAATGACTTCGGTTACCGTACCAATCAACGCAAAGGGCTGGGTGAGGATACGCCCCCGGTTTGCCGATTCAATTTCCAGCTCATCGATCAGTTGCCGGTGCTCGTTGTCTGTCCGGGCCTGGTGCAGCTCAAGGCTTTTGGCCCAGGCCAGGTCACGGCCGGCTTTCATCACCTTGTTTTCCATCGCTATCAACTCCTGCGACAGGTGTTCGACGGCCAGCCCGAACGGTTTGAAAATACGACCGATGTCATCGTTCATCTGGGTGTACATACCGTCGAAGAGCTTGTTCATGCGCTCAAAATCACCCATGAACCGGGTAATATCTTTCCCTCGGTAGACCTCCGCCACCACAATGGGCAGATCGAACGAGATGTGGGCATTGGCCGCGACAAAAATGTGCTGGTTGGTAGTTATGAGCGATTTAGCTGCGTCAAACGATACCTGCCAGGGCCCGGTAGCCGGCTTGCCGTCGAAATACTGATTCAGGGCTTCGAAGTACCGGTTACCAAAGCCAACATCAACCTGCTCCATTTCCAACGGATTCTCGAAAACCCCCAGCCGCAGCCCTTCAGCTACACGCTGGGTCACGAGTTTATACACCGCGCAGAAATAGCCCATCGGATTGTTCTGCGCCCGCAGGTGCCGGGCTACTTTGTCGAGATAGAAAATAACGTCGTCGATACGTTCAAGCGTTGGAATCCGGAAGTCGGGCAGTACGGTTTCGTCCCAGTGGTCGGTCAGGGCCGAGGGCAGGTAGAACTGCTCCTTTTTAGCCGCATTTGTGAACGCCAGTATCTGCCGGATCATGCCGTGACTGAACGTTCGGCCCAGCGACGCCAGAATACGGTTTTTATTGCCCAGATCACGGATGCTTTGATCGAACCACTGTACGGCTTTGAGCAGCGTCGACTCGTCGGCTTCAGCAGTAGGTACACTGAGCATATCAGCGTAGTTGTCGCCGATAAAAAAGCGCACAAAATACGGCGACAACCGTTGCAGGGGCTTAATCATCATGCGCTCGGTCATGAGGTCGATACAGGCCTCGGTCAGCGCGGCCCCCTCAACCGATGGACCAGCCTGCTGGTCCAGAATCCGGCTCATCAGCAACCGGCAGTCGGCTTCGTTCTCCGACAGCAGGTCTTCGTCGATGCCCATCATCCGGCCGACAACGTGCCACAGGTGCAGGTACGCGGCCCGCTCGTCGGGGGTGAGGGTAATGCCGAGTTGCTCCAGACCGTCGATGATAACAACACTGAACGACAGCAGCGTACCGACCTGATCTTCCTGATTGATGGGAATTCCATAGGTTTCGGTATCCCAGTTCCGCTCCTGCGCAAAATGGCGAATGATGGCGTGCATGAGCCGGACTTTCTGCGCGGCCACAATGGCCGTACCGTCGTGCCTGAAGTTGTCGTGGGTCAGCATGTCCACCACAAACTGCGCCGTTTCCATTAGCCGCCGGGTAAACGAATCCAGGGACCCGTCGTGCACACGCAGCCGGCCGGTACGATAAAGCACCTTAGCGCCCCGCCAGCAGGTGTAGCACAGCGGCAGGGACTTACACAGCAGGATGAAGAGTATTTTGGGCCCGTGCTGCCGGAACACGTCGGCCGCCGTCATGAGCTTGAACGGCTCCGCGAAGTCGGGCAGCGCCCTGGTTTCGGTAAAATAGTTCTCCACCACCTTCCGCACCGGCTCGGGCAGGTTATAGAATGCCGGATTCGGAAACTGCCGGTTCTGCACAAGCAGCTGAAAGATCTGGTCGACTTCGCCTTTCTGATTCTCAGCCAGCAACGTCGTGATAACGCCATCGGCGAGCGGGTCACCCACCTGACGTTTGCTCCATAGGAACTCGTCGGTCCACCGATCGGCTGCCGACGACGTAGTATCAGACTCCGCAGCCGAATCCCCTTTTAAGCGTCGGATCTGTTTAACAAATTGGTTGGCTACGCTAAGAAAGCCTTTGTCATTCGGGTGAATTTCATCGTACCAGTAGTCGGCCAGCCGCTCGGTACGCTGGATGGTACCCCGCAGATCGAGGTACGTTACGTTCGGAAAGGCAGCTGCCACCCCACGCAGCCGCTCGTTGAAGGCGTCGATCACGTAGCGGGCTATAGCTTCCCGCTCGGCCGGATTACTGACACCTTTCTGCGTCAGCACGTTACCCATCCACACCGAACCGCCCGGCAATTTGTGGGACCCGGCGGGCACTACGTAATCGTAGCCGTGGACGAGTACTTTCACCTGCGAATTGGCGAGACTGACCAGCTCAAAAATCCGTTTGAAGTGTTCTTCTATATCGGTCAGTTTTTTCTCAAACCCATGCGCCAGGTAACGCTCAGGACCGGTCTGAGCAGGGTTTGGCACGTCGGCAATCAGTTCTGCGAATCCTTCGCCCAGCAGATCGTTCCCTCCACCACTGAGCAGAAAGAAACCCGGCTTTATCGCGTTAATCGCTTCGGTGAACCGGCTATCTTTCAGGTAGTCCTTCAGGGTAGCACCGGCAGCGGCCACGCTGTACACCGTGTAAACGCCCGACAGGTAATCGACTACGTCGCGCAGCAGAAACGGATACTGAAACCATGAATCCCCCTCGGCCACGATCCGTAGCTCGTCGGGATAGCTGACCAGCCGCTGCCGATACTGCCGGTTCTGGGACCAGTTAGCCGCCTTGTTGGCCAGATTCAGCGCCAGATCCTTGAACAGGCCCCGTTCGCCGTCGGGCTGAATCACGGTCAGTTCGTCGCGCAGCTTAAGTGTCGGATGGAGGGGGTTGGTTGTATCCGTTTCGTAGTACAGACCAAGCGCAAAATCGGCCATCATAAACCGCTTGTTCTTTTCCAGACGAATCGCCGTGTCATCGACCAGTTGCTCATCCTCCGGTACGGCTAGCATGCGTTCCAGTTCGTTTAGCCGAACTTTATTGTATTCTGGATTGATCAGATCGAGCGTAATCGTCTGGGTACTCCACTGTGGAAGCGCAACCGTTCGGGTTGACGGTGGCTTCGATCCACCCCGATCGTCATCGAGTACCAGGACCGGTGGGTCCGGAAGCTTTTCGAGCGTTAAAAAGTTCAGGGTTACCTCAGAAAGCGGGTCGGTCGTTACAATCAGCTTGAAGTATTCAGTCGCTTTAGGCCAGTTGTATTGCCGGATTACTTCTTCCAGCCCAAATCCCATTGGGCTATAGCGTATGTTCGAGTCATATATATCTGACTGCGACAGCTCAATGCTGTCACCCGGTTTAATTAGTTGATGAATTTTAGATAGATAAGTAGGGTCTGATATGAAGTCCCGCGACAGATACAAAGGGGTGCAGAACAGTGGCCGATTGGTTGTGTTCGTCAGCCGGATCGTCAGCGACGTACTCCAGGTGCCATCGGCCTGTTTTGTAAACGAAACGGGTACCGGGTCAGGGTTAGCGCCCGTCACCGAAACGGGCTCACTATCGCCAACCGTTATTGAAACGCTCAGTCGTGGCTCGTCCAATGCCGGATTACGCAGGTCCCGGAGGTATTGCCACCGCGCGATCTGTTTGAGGTAACGGGTTAGTGTCGTAAATTTTTCGGGATCATCGGACCGGATAGGTTCAACCAGCGGTCGGTTCTCGTCACAAGGACGTGCGAGATAATACAGGCCATTCCGGCTATGCAGCGTGTAATCGGCCTGTTTTTCATCGTCTTCAAGAATCATGATGCCGTCCAGCGAATCAGGTTGCCCCGAATCCGTTGACGCCAGCCAGTCGGTGAGTTCACTTTTCAGCCCATCGTGATTTTTGTAGTGAAGCCGGATGGGCTGCGTGAGCAGGCCCTCAACGGTAGCCCGGTACACAACGGCTTTGTCCAGGCGCTGCCGGATATCGTCAGCGATAGTCAGTATGGTGTAATCAGCGCCAATTTCACCAACTTCGACCGGATGAGCCGTTTGCGTGATTGGATCATAAAGTCGAATGGTGCGGGCTGTCTGCCCAACCCCATGAATAGCGCCCACATCGAGTAGCCAGCCTTTCTCGTTGTTATACAGGATCGACGCCGTTACGGTACCTGTCTCTACCGGACGATTCAGGAAACCCCGGTTTAGTAACCCATCTGTCTTCTCATCCGGTGTATACACTCTTGGCCGTTGCACGTAACTAAACCGCAGGTACTGCCGAACGCGGTTATGCAGATCCTGGTACGACAACTGCCCATGAGAGGCCTTCAGCACAGCCAGCAGGCTTTTGGTAAACACGCCCTCGCCATCTACTTCTTTAGCCGTTTCGTCCGACTGGCAGGCGGCTATCTGCACGTGCGCCCCCTGCGGTAGCACCACGCCTATCCCCTGATCCCGTAGCAGTTCTTCAGAGAATTCATTATGAAAGCAAAAAGCTTCATAGGGACGCCAACCGGCAAACGGTTGTATCTGCCGTTCCCGCACGTCTCTCCCACTGAGCAGTTCAGCCACTATATCAGCCGAACGAGTGTTGTCGCCCGAATGACAGCAGTCAAAAATCGTCGCGATGTGCGCTCCTGTAGCGCTCACTTTCCCGATCAGGTAACGGAGTTCCTTGTCGGCCAGGAGGTAGTTCCAGGGGCTACCGGCATCGCCATCATAACAGACCAGGGACTCCAGTTTTCTGTCGGTCTCGGTTGGCCACAGACCGGGATCAGCATCTTCCTGCGTCCCATGACCAGCAAAGAAAAACAAGACCGTGTCGTTTGGTCCGGCCTGAATTAAATGGTTCAGAAATCCGTCGATAACAGCCGCTTTAGTAGCCTGCCGGTCGGTCAGGACAAGCGGATGAACGTTGAAATCGGTGAGTTGCTGAATGTACCGTTCTACAGCCTGAGCATCGTTGACCGGACCGCTCAATGCTTTCACTTGTTTATACGCGCCGATACCTACCAGAAGAGCGTACAGGTGGGGCGTATCTGCTTTCGTTGAAGTCGGGTTAGGGGTTGTCATGGTGTGAAAGGGTTTGAAACAAACCTATTGATAATACCACTGATTATCAAGGACTAAAAGTTCATTTGTCAGATTTCTCTGTGGTAGCCGGCTCGTCGTCGAATACCAGCAGCCCTGGTTCGTTCAGGTCATTGTCGAGCAGTATGCGCGGCTGCGATTCCTGCGGTCCATCGCCCCGCAGCGTGACCGCTTCCAGAATCTGCAAAGCCCCCGTAGCTGGGTCGGTCTCCAAGCGCACACACGAAAACGCAAACGTCAGCGGTTGATCACCCTCAAACGTAATAGACGACTTTGTGTTTGATACGCGTCTGAGATTGGTTTGAGCCTTGGCGAGGTAATCGTGCAGGGCCGGCACACCGGCTTCCAGGCTGCCTTCTCCACCCGACTCTTTGTTGATGGAAAACTCGCTGCTGACGATGGCATCGGACACGAGCAGCATCTGGTACGGGTCGTCGCCCCGAAACAGGCCCAGCGACGGGTGGTTCAGGTTCAGCCGCCGACCGGCCAGGGCCAGCCCCAGTTCGTTGAGATCGGCGAAGTGACGACGTACGTTGTGAAAAGATAAGGACAGCGTTTTTACGCCACTCAGCGATGCCTCCACCGGTGCATGACCCGCGTTCAGGCCTTTCAGAAATCCCCGCAAAATCTGGAGGCCCAGTCCTGCATCGACCTTACGGGTTTTGTCCAGGCTAGCGGACGAAACAGCTTCGTCGCGCAGGCCGAACGCCCAGTCCGGATCGTCGAGCAGGAAGCGTAGCTCGCCCCGAAACTGAATGTCGGCATTACGTCGGGCAACTACCATCAGGGGTTTAACCCGGGCTTCGGGTACCAGCAGCGGAGTTGCCTTGAAGGTATCGCGCAGGTACGTCGTGGTGTCGTTTCGACACAGGCGGATTTGAAAACTCATGGTAAAGGGAGGGTTGTGGTGTACGACAATGATAAGCAATCAAACTAACGTAAAGCCGCCGTGAGGACTTCATCGTACCGGCGGGCGATATCGGCAATGGTCTGGGCTTTATCGGTACCGTTGATGATTGACCGGGCCTTTTCGTATTCGGGTGGAACGCCTTCTTTAATGAACTGATCGAGTTTACGACCGGTAAACCAGCCCTCCCGCATACCATTAACAGCAATTTCATAAGCCAGCTTAGGCTCTTTGGCCAGATCGGGCGATGTAATCAGATCGACCTTAAATCGCTGACTAGCCCTCTGGTAGTTAGCCCAGCCCGTTAGCTGCACGTAGCCACGACCGTGAAACCGAGCGCCGTCGCCTACCTGCGTGTTGCCCAACATCCGGCCTACCCTGGTGTGTGGCCCGTAGCGCCGGTTAAAGTAATCATCCGAACCGAACTCATCGATGGGCAGCATGGTGTGGGCGGTTTCCCATTTGAACGTGGCCAGGCAGTAGGCCAGTTGCTGCCGATCTTTCACCGACCCGGAGAAACGGACATCGTTCTCTACCTGCACTTTCAGGAAACCCAGCGCCTGGACCATTGGCAGATGCAGGCGTCCAAACCGACTTTGATACGTGTCGATCAGTTTATTTTCGTTGAACTGGAACATGGCTGTTGTGGATTATGGTGAATCGGTTGACTTCCCGCGATTTGCGTGTAACAAACGTAGCGTCTTTGGCAGGATCAGACGTATGGAAACCGGCCAAAAACCTTCGAAAATTGGCCAAAGTACTGTTGAATTAGATTTACAGAGTTATTGGCTTTAGCAATCGAATCTAGACTTATGTTTAGCATGTACTATTTGACATCTATATGGCAAGCGAAAAACTACTCATCACAACAGCTAATCTAACTCCTGATTTTTTAAAACAACTCGATCGTGAACGGCGCGAAATTCGAGGAGCGATCTTATATGATGCTGGTGAACTGGTTGACTTATCCGAACTGAACAGCCTCGACTACCCGTCCCTCTGGGACCTGTTCGGTACATCTTCTGGTCAAGCTATCACCATGCTTCATTACATTGGCCATTCGTCGGAAGAAGGTTTATTAATGCAGGGGCCCGGTGGCACGATGCAACTAGCCAACGATGATCTGAGTGCTCTATTTAAACGCTTACCCAAACCACTGCGCTTCGTTTTTCTTAATAGCTGCTGTTCGGATACTACCGCCCGGGCTTTACTACAAGCCGGTATTCCCTACGTGGTTGGTACCAGTAAAGCAATCAGCGACAAAACCGCCGTACTGGTTGCCAAGAAATTCTATGAAATCCTTGGTGACATTAATCAATCAACCACCGTAGAAGACGCCTTTGAAGCTACAAAACGTTATTTCAAGAACCATCCTGATCAGCCTCTGGGCCAGTTAGCAGATGATCACCGGGGAGGATCAATGCGGAAGTCAGCCGATTTTCCGTGGCAGCTGCACAAGCGCGACGACCTCACCGACGAGCAGCGAAACTGGACGCTAATTCCACCTAAAGCTCCTGTTCTTAGTAAATCCACCGAACTTAATGCCCTATACAGGGTAACACCCAAATCAGCAGCCGGACGTCCGTTCTCGTTTTTTCTATCCTATACGATAGCGGATAAAGAAGTAGCGCAAACCCTCGTTCACCAGATTCAAGTGGCTTTTCGGCTCTATGGAAAAATGGATTCTATCTGGCAGGACGATTCACGAACCGATGCAACTCAGCGAACATCACAACTAACTGACAATCTAAATCTGGCCGACTTTGTATTTCTGTTAGTCAACGACGCTTTTCTCACAAACCCTTTGCTGGAACAGGTGATCAGCCTAACCAAGGCTCGTTTCGACACAGGGCAACTAAGCTCTCCACCCATTGTATTACCCACTGTCGAGTGTAATTGGCAAGATTCAGCCGCAGGGTCCTTTAATTCATTCCCCCTTTCTGGTGAGCCGGTTACTGCCAACATGCTGGATGAATTCAGTAATGAGCTATACAACCAATGGATGCGACTGATGCGGCAAAAACGGTAACGCTATTGATCGATTCGTATACGCGCGATACTGACCGAATTATCAGTATTATTAAAACGATCTACAAAACGCACTGTATCTCCTTCCAGTCTAATCCGAGGAACGTCAGGCCGAAGATCGGTTTCATAGATAAACCCGTTTTTAGGCTTTGTCAGCCGACTGTTTATGTTTTGCGCGTGCAATGCCCATTCTTTTTCCTTGATCTGCTTCCAGTACACAATCAGATTATCCTGTTTGCGCCAGTCGAAAAAACGAGCGTTCTTAACATTAAGAATCAGCTTTTGAGGATTATCCAGATCAAAAGCAATCAATGTACCATCATTCTGTAAAGCGAGAATTCGGGCCTGAGTTGCATCAAACTCGTATTCTTTAACAAGTGACTCCGTTAGGCTTATTAACGTGTCGAGTTGGTGACGGAATAAGTGATAACCCTGTTGGTCAGGATGGTATGCGGCCAATAGCCACTGGTCTGAACGGGAAGGCTCCAATCGGCATTGACTAACGACATAAGGTAAGGTTTTGATGAGAAGTTGCTGCCGTTCTATTTGTGTCTCGTTTAAATTAAAGATCACTATCTCTGTTGCCTGCCCGTTCAAAATACGTCGTGTCACCAACAGATTGTGGTCTGGCAAAATTTGATCGATGCGGTAATTCGACCTCATAAGGCTTTCGGGCAGGCTCATAGTAGTAAGCCTACCGACAGTATCAATTAGAAACAGTTCAACTGGATTCGACTGATGAATGGCATGCAACATTGATGTACGATCAGAAAACGCATACGTTAGAGGTCTATGATTAGTCCCCATTTTTCCAATTAGACAACCCGATTCTTTTTTTCTTACTTGAAGCTGACCACGGGTCGCAATAGCAATGAACTTATCATTCTTTGCCAATAAATGTGTCAGACAAGTATCCACCGATGATGCACAGTCCCCCCTGAATTTGATGGTATATCCCGGTTTTCCCACTTCATGTATGGTGAGCAGATCATTCTGACCGGCACCTTTATTCAACGACAAGTTAATTTTCGGTTTTGGTTCCGGCCGCTCAGCTACGTACGTAGCATCTTGAAACACAGTGCTTTTTTTAATATAATTAGTGGAATCGCCTTTCAACAGTTTATATTTTGAATATCCGGTTAATAACTCGTGTAAGGCCTTTCGTATAGCTGTTGCTTCGGGATCGTATTTATCCAGCAGGTCATTTCCAGCAACTTTTGACCGAAAAAAATTACCGATACTTAGAATAAGTCGATCCTCAACTTTCGATGAATCTAAGTAGTTATAATTTTTTGCCTTTGAGGATAAATTTCGATTTTTATAATTGAGATTAGGGTAGTTAGACTCTTTGCCATTAGGGACAATAAAATCTGACTGGAACGAGCCCATGAGCTTGTGCTGACACCATCCGAACAACGGAGCCATGCCAAACACTACTTGTAAGCAGAAAAGAGTCGCTTTCATAGCTATTTACAGTTACAGGGTTTCGACTGCTCGATTACGTTGATGTCTTTAATGGGCGAATCAGCTCGATTAAGTCCTGAATAAGCGTAGCTTCTGGTAGTCTGATCAGTAAGCAGAAGGCGCGTAGCTAATTGTTTCTCTGAGAAATAGTATGCTTTAAAACGCCCTTTTAATTTTTTCTGTTTACCGTTAGCCATTACATAAGCCTCATTAGCGCAACGCAGATAATACATTCCTTCCAGGCAGGCTCCCTTCTCCATCAATTTCTGAACAGGAATCATCTGTTCGCAAATCTTGCGTGCCTGATCTGTTAACTTTCTGAGCCGATGGTAACTGGATAAATTCGCATTATTTGTACCTGCATCTACGCTATCTAAAGTTCTCTTCGCTTCCATAAATAATCTTGCCTTCATGAGCGTTTTAGCATTTTCAAAATCGCTCCATGCTTTCTTGAGCCTGGCCTGCTTTAATTTATTATTATACTTTTCCAGCGTATCAGACTTGGCTTTTAAAGAATCTCGGGTATCCTGTAAAAACCCAACCGTCTTTTGAAGTGAGTCTTGGGCCAAGATTAGTGAATCGCTCTTTCTTTCAAGTTCTTTATTAGTGCTGTTTATCTCAATAGTAAAAAATGACGAAAGCACTAGCGTTAATATCCCTAAGCCTATAATTGCGTTTCTGATTTTCCTGTTTCTTTCACTACGTTCTTGAGCAAGCTTTTGATCGGCTTCAAACTTTTCTTTTTCTTTCTTTACGCCCAGTGCAATCTTGTCGTGGCTTATCTCATAATACGTATTACCCTGTATCTTGTCACGTTTCAGAATCCGATGATCTACCAGTCTATCCTTTACAGAAGACATTAAATCCAACTCGCTATCCTCTTTTAAGATACGATTCCCATTATCGTTAAGCAACGTAACAAGCTGGCTCATGATCACAGTTCTTGGCTGCTCGTTAATCGCGTTAATTGTATTTGAGAAGTACGCTTCGTTTATGTTTTGAAGGCCTGTAAGGCCACCATAGTCGGTCTGTTTTACGGTGATGGCCTTCGACGGAATGGGTCCACCAGCCTCAGCAATGTATTTATCTTCCAGGTAGCTACACACCAACTGGAGTTGAAAACTTTCAATTTCGCCAGAATACGCATCCTGTACACCCGTCAGAATATCATTTACGCACGCATCAGGAAACGTAATAGGCCCTGTTTCGTATGGTCCGTCGGCTACAAGTCCCGGCTCTCGTATGGCTTGTTCAGCCTGCTTTCGTAACATGGGCAGCAATTCATAACGCGTTTGCAGTACAAACGGCAGAAAATCACTCACTTCCTGCATCAGGTTAAGCATATCTGAACGGATGGAGAACACGACTCGTACGTTCACAGGCTTACTCTCTACATGATCCAATACTTGCTCGCCGGAAAAGCCATTGGCGTGCTGCATCGTATCAGAGAGTAACTCAGCGAGTTGTTGCAGAAATGCAACTCGCTGATCTCGTTGGGGATACGTACGAAAAAACTCCTCAAATTGATCGAAAACAAGCAGTGGAATCAGTGGCTGTCTGCGCAATATGAACGGGTTATTGCTAACTACTTCGCGAAGCGTTGCCTGAGGTGCGAAGGCTTCGGCACGGGAGCGTGTCCGGTTGAATGCATCATAAGCCTGCTGGTACTGGCTTATGAACCGGGCCATGGGTCCTGTTTGTTCTGCATCGCCCCCACCGGAAGCAAACTGGTTAAACCGAATGGGAATGGAGTAAAATCCGTACCGCTTTAACGCTGGTACAACGCCCGCATTTAACAATGACGTTTTACCCATTCCCGATTTAGCAAACAGCACCAACGTTTTCTGGGTCAGAATCAAGTTGGTAACCTCCTGCGTTTCGGTAGCCCGCCCCTTAAAAACGGGAGCATCCTGAACCTTAAACGGCGTAATTCCTGGATAGCGTCGCATATCAGATGGTCGTGCTTACGATGTCTTCCATGTCTTCCAGAAAAGCATCCACCTCCTGAATCAGGCTATCACAGTCAGTCTGGGAATTAAATGGCCGCTGTTTGTTTAGCAATTTAATAGAACCATCAACAAAGGCCGGTTTCCGCTGCCGATTAGCGCCAAACAGATTGTAATTATCTAACAGAACACCTTTTACGCCTGCATCCATATTCCGCTGCTGAGCTAGATCCAGAAAATCTTCATATTGAAAGTCGATCTCCCAGTTGGTAGAAATCAGGTATAGGACGATCTCTTCCTTCAAAACATGCTGGTGAATCTGATCATCCGACAAAGGACGATCGAACGACGTAACGGGTTGGCTGTACTTCACGGTCAAATCATATTCTTGACATTTAGTTTCTATCGATTGCCTGAAGGTCTCAAGGATGTCACGGTCCTTAGGATGGTATACTATAAATGCCACACGACTACTTGGGGGCGGGGGCGGAGGAAACTGCTCAGCCAGTTCATTGAGCTCGGTGAAGAACGTTTGTGCATCCGAATTCACAATCCGAACATCATCCTTATTACCCTCAACAGGAAACAGATTTTTATAATAGACAACAGTTGTGTCGGTTAGCTGCGCCTGAGGCTTACTATGCAGCCCGAACACGCGGGCATCCCGAATCTTTTCCGTTAGCTTACTGAAAAAGTAAAATATGGACCCCAGTGACCACGAATTGAAATTGTAGCCCACAAACAAATACCACCGGCAGTTTGCAAGCCGAGGAGCAATTCGTAGGTTTATTTTGTTGCCAATTTCACCGGAAGTAAGCGCATATAATTGAGCCAGTTCTTCTTCAGGACCAATCGCAAGAGAATCTGGGCGATCAGTGGATCCAAATAAGTTTAAGATTACCGGCGTTTCTTCGGTAAGACCATCGGAGGGATTGAGTTGAGGAATGATGTCAGGCTGAGGAACCTGTGTGAAAAATAGGCCCAATGGATTTCGGTTTCGGTCATCAAACGCTTTCATAAGCCGACAATCCGGGTCGGTTGTGAAAATAGTCCGAAAACCTAACTTTAGAATTAAATCATAAGGGCTATTAGGTAAAATCCTGCCCCTTTGTTGCCGATAAAACGTAGTTATTTCTTTCTGAATATCACCACGCTTGTAGTTTCGGTCCAGTAAAAGTCGGCAAACCACACTACTGAAACTATCCTGCTCATGTGAGTCAACGGGTGGTTCCGTTGGCAGTGCTTTCACCAGATGATTAGCCAATCGAACTCGCTGAGCAAGGCCATCCTCAACCAGATTTGCGTACGGACCCAGCACTAGTATACACTCCCCACAGCGGATTGAATCAATCAGTGATCTACGCTGCTGATCATTAAGGTTTAATAAACTTGTATTGGTGAGATTCATACGGTAGGTGGGTTAGATTAGCGTGATATGATTAATGTCGTTTTCTTCTCCTTCCGGGTGCGGCTGGCGTTCGGTTGGTCAGGAGGGCAAAGTGGGCAATAACGCATCTGGACTGGAACCCGAATGTGGTTGTATTCAATGTTATGTGCCTTACTACAACCGTGGTACGCCCGTTCGCCGGGTTCATTGGGGCAGCAGTCGCAGGCATTCGGCACACCGTCGCCATCATCATCGGGGCAGCCGCATGTAGCCGGGTCACCAAATTCATCGGGGCAGTTATCGTCGGGGTCAACAATGCCATCGCCGTCGGCATCAGGCGTTATTTCAATAGTCTTCATTGCACCTGTGTTAGGTTTTGTTTTTCCCAGTCGATACGTTATCCCTACGCTGGCAATGAGGTAGCTGTCTTTGTACTGTGAATACCCATAGCCAGCCTCCCTGAATCCATCCAGATAGTCGGACGTTGTAAATCGGTAACCGACTTCGACATGAGCAGCTAATTTCTGCTTGATTGCATACGCAATCCCGACCCCTACAGGCACAACAGGGGCGAGCCGTTTTTTAAGCTCAGCATCAAGGGCTATTTTCTCCAGGGTTTCGGGCGATGTTCGATCAGCCGCTCCACTTAGTGCCGGGTTTGTATACACCTGGCCTAGTCCAATGAAGGCATAGGGGGCAAATCGTCTTAAAATTGACCCTGTAGGAACCGGCTTTTTTAGTGGGTACATCTCCAGCAAAGCCGATAATTCAATCAATGGTGTCGAAAAATTCATCTGGCGGTAGTCCCAGCGTCCAGCCGGGTTGTCTACATCCTTGCCCGAAAGTGCACCGAAAACAAGATTACCCCGCAGGCTGATAAACGGGTTTAGTTGTCGCCGGACCATGGCGTTGATGCTCATGTTCAGCCCGGACGACACATACGGGCTGCTGCAATGCATATCGCCGAAATATTGATTTCGCCCCAGTGCTCCCCCTACCTCATACCGCTGAAGACCGCTTGGTTCAGTCTGGGCCATAGCCTTGATCAGCGTCAGCATCAGCAAAATTGAGAGTGTGGCACGTTTCATAATAAAGAGGAAGGATAGATATTGTCAAACCACGGATATGGCTTTATCGTCGGGTGTACTAAACCGTTCAAAGCAACCACCTGCCAACCCGCCCAAATTCAGCACATCGGCCAAAACTTACTTTGGATTTTCGGCCAACTTTCTTTGAGTTTGGGACAGACTTAACTGACCATGTACTCCGAGGGCGTTTTTCCGAAAAACTCCTTGAACACCGTACTGGAGTGAGCCGGGCTTTCGTAGCCCACCAGATACGCCGTTTCAGACACGTTACGTCCTTCGTGCAGCATCATTGCCCCTCGCTTCAGGCGATACTGACGGACAAAGTCGTTGATGGTCAGATTGGCCACGGCCGTTAGCTTGCGGTGCAGCGTCCGGCGACTCATGCCTATTTCGTGGGCTAATTCATCCACCCGGAACGTACTGTCGTCGAGGTGTTCTTCGATAATCGTGTGCAGTTTCTGCAAAAACGGGTCGAGTGCTTCGGGAGCCAGCGGGGTTTCGGGTCGACTGAACAGGGTGTGGTAGTGCGCCCGCAGGGTCTGCTGCCGAACCAGCAGGTTGTGAATCCGCAGCCGCAGTTCGTCGACGTGAAATGGCTTACTGACGTAGTCGTCGGCGCCCTGCTGCAAACCCTCAATGCGGCTTGTCTGGGCGGTTTTGGCCGTCAGCATCACCACCGCAATGTGGTCGGTGGCCGGGTCGGTCTTCAGCCGGTGCGTCAGTTCGTAGCCGTCGAGACCCGGCATCATAACATCCGTCAGCACCACATCAGGGAGTTCGGTCTGGGCCAGTTGCCAGCCTTCGTCGCCGTCGAAGGCGGTTAGAACCCGGTACTGGCTGGTCAGTTCGCCCGCTACGAAGGCCGCCAGTTCGGTATTATCCTCCACGACCAGCACGAGCGGTTTTTCGGCGGAGTCGCTCGTGTGCCCATTGGTAGTCTGTGTGGCAGACGCCAGCAGAGGCACCACCGAAGCGACCCGCAGGGCGGGCTGCGGGTTAAGCTGAACGGACTCCTTGCTGCCCACCCGTTCCAGTGGCAAAGTGATGGTAAACGTAGTACCCGGTGGCTTCCCGGTCGAATCACGGGTTGATACGCTACGAACCGAAACCGTGCCGCCCATCAGCTCAGTCAATTCCTTTACCAGGGCTAGTCCGATGCCCGTGCCCGGGTTTGTAAAGCTAAGGGCTGCCCCATTGGTGGCCTGCCGCTGTACCTGATAAAACCGGTTGAAGATGAACGGCAGCTTTTCGGCAACAATCCCGATGCCCGTATCGGTTACGGTCAGCTGCACCGGCGGTCCACCAGTCAGCCGGACGGTAACGCCCCCCGCGTTCGTGAACTTCAGGGCATTAGCCAGCAGATTATACACGATCTGCTCCACTTTCTCGGCATCAAAGACCACAATCTCCGCCAAATCGCTCTCATAGCTCAGGGCCAGCTTTTTTTCCTGCGCCAGCGGCTCGAACCGACGGACAATCTGGCTGATAAAGTCGCTCAGGTTACCCGCCATTGGCGAAAGAGTCAGGTGACCGGATTCCAGTTTGGCCAGATCGAGCAACTGGTTGATTAGCTGAAGCAGCTGATACGCATTTCGTTCGACCATCAGCAGGCCATTGTGCAGGTCGGGTGGCTCGCTATGGCGCTGCAGCAGTTTTTCAACCGGCGACAGGATCAGCGTCAGCGGGGTGCGGAACTCGTGGGTGATGTTGTCGAAGAAGCGGGTTTTCAGTTCGTCGATCACTTTGAGCTGACGCGATTCGTGAAGTTGCCGGATGTGTTCCGCCGTTTTCTCGATTGTAACGTCCAGATCCCTGAAATCAATGGGCTTGCAGACGAAATCGAACGCCCCCCGGTTCATGGCCATTCGGATGTTGTTCATATCCCCGTAAGCCGATACCATCACCGCCCGCAGCAGCGGGTTCACCGTGGGCAGTTCGTTGAGCAGGGTCATCCCATCCATTTCGGGCATGTTGATATCCAGCAGCACCAGGTCGATACTGGGATCGCTCTGCAACAGCGCCAGGGCTTCGCGGCCGGAATAGGCAAACCGAAATGCGTAGTGCGACTGCTGAATCCTGCGCCGAAACCACTTCAGCATCAACGGCTCCAGATCTAGCTCGTCGTCAACGACCAGGATCGTAATCATAGGAAAGGCAGGGCGAGTGTACTGTCGTAAAAGGTACAATAATCGTTACATCCTGATTTGTATTTTTAGTAAGCGGTGGCTGGTCCTTTGAGGGGCTCTGGCTCTGCAACCTGGCCTCTTTGTGTTCGTCGGTCGATTTTTATCAGCCTGTCTCAAGTCCGAACATAGCTGTCCTGAATCCGAAAGTCGTTTTGCCGGCTGCACCCGACCTTTGAACCATACAAACGCAGTCAAACACACATCCACTCAAAGGCCATTAAAACGTATCGACACCTCCTGCTCTTTGTGGTTCTGCTGGCCGGTTCCCATATGGTCACCGGCTGCACCGAGACCATCGAAGTTAAGCCTCAGCTAAGCAAAGGTCGGCTGGCACTACCCCGCCTGGCGGCTACATACGCTGACTCGACCAGTGCTAAAGCCCGCTATACCGAATGCCCGGCAATCCGCGACGAAAAAACGTTTTAGCCATAACCTGGCTGTTTGCCAGATCTGAAAATTGGACGACTAATTCAGTATCAACCTTTTACTATCCGCACATCATGAAACGCTATCCACACCACCTTTCTTTTGCCGCTTTGACAATCGGCTTTCTGGTAACCCTGACCAGTTGCAGCGAACAACCTGATGTTCCACCGCTGGTTGACCCAATTCCGGTACACATTGCTCCACCAAACTACGGCATTATTGAGATTGACTCCTCGAAGCTGAACGTTCCGGTGGAAATTGCGCTGGAGAGGCCGTAATGAACGACGCCCCCGTATTACCGTTCTGACGATACGTCAGACGGTATACGGGGGCGTCAAAGTAATTCGGACTAAGCGGTTTTACCGGATCAGCCCATCTTTGCGGGCCCGGGCCCGAATCCGGTCGGCGCGGGCCTTGCTGTCGGGGTGGGTGGACACGAACTGCGTCAGCCGGCCACCGCCCCCGCCCTGTTTTGCCAGTTTCTCAAACGACGTAGCCAGGGCCAGCACGTTGTACCCATTTTTTCGCAGGAAGGTATAGCTGTAATCATCGGCCTCGGTCTCCTGCCGACGGCTGAACGAGGCCCCCAGCAGATAATCCGCAACGCCCCCGATCTGCGACCGCGACAACCGACCAATTACTCCGGAATTGGAAGCCGCCAGATTCCGGACGGCCGAGCGCCGGAGCGCACTTTTCATCGCATCGTGGGAGTCTTTGTTCACCACGTGGCCAATCTCGTGCCCGATAATGGCCAGAATCTCGCTGTCGGTCATGATGTCCATCAGGCCCTTAAACACCCGCACACTACCGTCGGCGGTGGCAAACGCGTTTACCTGCCCGACTTTATAAACCTTGTAGTTGATGGGTAGCCCGGCAACGGTACGATGCCGCTGTACAATGCGATTCAGCCGGAGCGTGTAGGGGTCGCTGGGGCCAGCCACCGGATTCTGCGCATCCATTTGCTGCACCGCCTGCCGCGAGTAAGCCGCCACCTGCGCATTGGTCAGTGTAGCCGAATTCAGGGCGTCCAGCCCAGCCTGCAGGAGACTGGGATCGATCTGCGCCGACGATACCATCGGTACCGACGTCAGCAGGAAGAATATGATTGCTATGCGTTTCATAGGTCGAGTCTTCTGTTAAACATGTACATCCACTCCTACGCGAATGTATGTCTTTGATTCGCTAACCAGGCAAACGTTTAATCGGTTTGGCGAATCGAGCCAGTAGCCCGACCGAACTCTGACTGGGCCATCCGGCAGCTTCACCGCTTCGTCTTACTCGTATGTCAATTCATTCAGGTTTTTGACCACTTCAAAGGGGTTATACTGGGCCGGCGCGTGAGTTACGCCCAATTTTGGCGTAGCTAACACACAACAAATACGGCTCATGCAACTAACTTCTTCCTCTTCTCCGGTCCAGCGCGGCCAACGGTCCCTGGCCTTAACCAAACAGCTTTTTGTTTTTCTTCTTTCCGCGACGTTCCTCGTAACGGGCTGTAAGAAAGACCCCGATGTCGAACCAACTCCTACCAACACGCTGACGGCGGTGGCCGGCCCTGATCAAAACGTACAAGTGGGTCAGGTTGTTACACTCGACGGCAGCGCATCGACCGACAGCAAAGCGGCTCCGCTTTCGTTTCAGTGGGCCATTACCCGCAAACCGGCTAAAAGTACGGTATCGCTGAGCAGCCCGGCTACGGCCAAGCCAACGTTTACCCCCGACGAAACGGGTGAATATGAGCTGGAGCTGACCGTTTCGAACGCCAACGGCCGCAGTACCGACAAGGTTCTGATAGCCGCTTCGGTGGCGCAGCCACTGGCGCTGACCTCAAACATTACGGTCAAAACGGTCCTGAACGACCGCGTGGCGAATCCGGATCTGCCCGACTACATTGTTACGAAGAGCATCGTGCTGACGTCGGAACTGACGATCAATCCGGGCGTAGTTGTAGCGTTTGAACGGGACACCCGCTTTGATATTAATGACGGCGGGGTGATCATGGCGAAAGGGGAAGCCGGCAAGAAAATTCGTTTCGTTGGGGTTGAAAAAACCAAAGGCTACTGGGTCGGTATCATGGTTTACTCGGGCAGCAACGCCAACGTATTCGAGCACGTCGACGTACTGCACGCCGGTAGCCGCGTGATGCTGAGTGGCGTAAAAGCCAGTATGGCTATGTTCGGGGGCAACAAGGCACAGATTGCCCTGAAAAACAGCCTATTCTCCGACAACGACGGCTACGGTCTGTACGTACAGGACGGCGCCATTCTCCGCGAGTTTGCGGTCAATACGTTCCGCAACAATACCGAAGCCGGTATGCTGATGGATGCGGCCAACGTAGCCAGGCTGGACGCGGCCTCGTCGTTCACCGGGGGTAACGGGCGCAACGTCGTAGAGATATTCGGATCAGCCATTCGGAAAGGCAACGTGGACGAGATCGTCTGGACGAACTTCACCGACAACTCAGCGTATCGCATCACGGCCGATCTGACGGTCAGCAACGGCTGGAAACTGAACCCCGGCGTAACGATTGAGATGGGCCGCGACGTTGCCATCCGCATCAGCGACGACGCCTACCTGTCGGCAAAGGGCACCCCAACGCAGAAAATCACCATCACGGGCGCTACCCGCACCCCCGGCTACTGGCGCGGACTGATCTGCTACACAACCAGTCCGCAGAACGTCATCGAAAATGCCGAGGTTAGCTACGGCGGCAGCAATGCCATCGTATCGGGCAAGAAAACGAACATCGCCCTGTACGGTGCTAAGGCCACGATGACGATCAAAAACACAAAAATCAGCGGCAGCGCCGGTCACGGTATTTTCGTGAGCTACAACTCCGTTCTGAACAGCGACGCATCGACGGTCAATACGTTCGAATCCAACGCTCAGGCAAACATCCAGATTGAAAAATAAACGCACTGATTCAGACAGCTAAGGCTACATACCCAGAAAGGCGTCATCACTGGCGCCTTTCTGACTGTATGGTGTGGATGGAAGCAAAGCGTTATTTCTTTTCAGCCATGGACGCGTCCTGCTTGGCAAACTCTCCGGCCGCCTTTAGTTCTACCTCATCGCTCACAACCGCTACCGGGATGGTACCCAGACTGAAATCGGAGCGCTTGATGGTGCCCGTCACTTTCAGACCGGCTTTCTCCTGCTTG
Source organism: Fibrisoma montanum (assembly GCF_003583365.1). Lineage (GTDB taxonomy): Bacteria > Bacteroidota > Bacteroidia > Cytophagales > Spirosomataceae > Fibrisoma > Fibrisoma montanum. Next base: position 43,643 of record NZ_QXED01000013.1, on the reverse strand, counting down.
CCCCGCGGGCTATCCATCGTAACCGGCCCGGTCAGTACGGCATCCAGCGTCACGGGCTTCGTAACGCCGTGCATGGTCAGGTTGCCGTTCAGTTTGTATTTTTTACCCTCTACTTTCTGAAACGACGTACTCTTGAACGTGATCGTGGGGTACTGCGCTACGTTGAAAAACCGGTCGCCCCGCAGGTCGTTGTCCCGGCGTTCGTTGTCGGTGTCGACGCTATTGGCATCGACCGTTAGTTCCACCACCGCATCAGACAGATCGGGCTTGCCGGCCGTAATCTTGGCATCGTAGGTTTTGAAGTTCCCGTCTACCTCCGACAGCATCAGGTGCGTCACGGTAAAGCCCACTTTAGCGTGCGATTTGTCAACCATCCAGGTTTGCGCGTTGGCCGCTGATATCGTCAGCAAGGCGGCAACAGAAAGGAGTCCTGTTTTCATAAGGGTCTGGGGTTTTCTGGATAAATCCGGTTTAGTTTCTAGTTAAAACTACGCGAATTCAGCCCGAAAGCCAAGCAGAAATACCTATGCAATAGACGGGATAGACCAGAAACATCGGCAGATGGAGCGTTTCAACCGACGAACCGCCCCCGCTCAATTACCTACTAATGTATTGGTACTACTTCAGGATAGCTCTTGCCTTCCCCCACCCCAAACCCCCGAAGGGGCTTGGGGTAAAGCGCAGTATCAGTATTGATTTACAGATTCCGGATGTAGCGCTGCCCACCCAGCCGGCGCATCTGCCGACTGATCCAGCGGGTACGCCGTTGGATGTAGCTGGACGGGTTCTTGATGGAGAAAAGGCGCGGATTGGGCAGCACGGCCGCAATCCGGGCGGCTTCGTCGCGGGTCAGTGAGTTGGCCGGATGCCTGTAGAAACGCTGGCTGGCAGCTTCGACCCCGAAGGTCATGGGGCCGGTTTCCGCTACGTTCAGGTACACTTCCAGAATGCGTTTCTTCCCCCAGATCAGCTCAATCAGCACGGTGAAATACACCTCCAGCCCCTTCCGGATGTAGCTGCGGCCGTTCCAGAGAAATACGTTTTTGGCGACCTGCTGCGAGATCGTGCTGGCTCCGCGTGGTCGTTTCCGGTGCTGATTTTCCCGGATGGCCTCCTGAATTCCCTCAAAGTCGAAACCCCAGTGGGTCGGAAACTGCTGATCTTCAGATGCCACCACCGCCAGAGCGGCTTCCTTGCTGATTTCGTCGTACGGCCGCCAGTCCTTGTAGAGTTTACTGGGCTCGTCGGTTCTCAGCGAATCGACCCACCGCGACACCATCAGGGGCGTTACCCAAACGGGTACGTATTTCAGCAGGATCACGTAGCCGATCGACCCGAGGAACAGCACCAGAAACGTTTTGAGCAGGAACCGGTAAACGCGCTCAAGCAACGGGCGCTGCTGCACATAGGAACGGAACTGACGCCATCGGCCCGGCGGCTGCGACCGATAGGACGACGGGTGGGGCTGACGAGGCCGGGGCGGCTGACGAAAGGTGTTGGACGGGCGCTGCGTATTCATTCGGTTGGTCTAAGCTGCGAAAATGGAGAAATTTTGCCGTAGGGCCGACCAGCGGGTTGCCCTTTTTTACTGTACTCACCAAAGCAACTAATTGTTGCCTTTTGTTACTCGACAAATAACGTAGCCGCCACCCGGTCGGCAAAAAGCTTGCCCGCTTCGGTTAGTCGCAGGGTATCATTCTCCATAATCAACCAGCCCGCCCGTTGCATGTCGGCGAGGTCGCTGGCCTGTTGGCGCGTAAAATCAGCGCCCAGTAACGCCGACAGTTCGGTTAGTGAGCAGCCCCACTGGGTCCGCAAGCCCGTCAGCAAGTAATCATTCACCTGATCCGCAATCGTCAGATTTTCAACCGTTGCCGGCAGTTCACCCTGTTCAATTGCCTTCATATAACGTGAATTGTTCGCTATGTTGTATTGCCGACTCTGACCATTATACGAATGGGCGCTGGGACCTATCCCCAGGTACGGCCGACGCTGCCAGTACGCGGTGTTGTGTCGGGCGTAGTGGGCCGCTGAGCCGTTGCCTTTTTTCGCAAAATTTGAGATTTCGTAGTGTTCGTAGCCGGCCTGTTTCAGCGCCTGGGTCAATTCTGAAAACTGTTCGGCGGCCAGCGCATCGTCGGCGGGGGTAAGCCTGCCGGTTTTCTCCCAGCGACCAAACGCCGTGTCCGGCTCGATGGTCAGGGCGTAGGCCGACAGGTGCGGTACGTCGAGGGACAGCGCCCGGTCGAGGTCGTACGCCCAGCGGTCGGTCGGGCGGTTGGGAATGCCATAAATCAGATCGATACTCAGGTTGTCGAAACCGGCGTCGCGGGCCAGCCAGACGCAGGCTTCGGCTTCAGTGGCCGAGTGGGCCCGGTTCATCCAGCGGAGCGTCGCTTCATCGAAGGTCTGGATACCGATGCTTAGTCGGTTTACATACCGCCGGAGGGTGGCCAGTTTGCTGGCTGCCAGATCATCCGGATTGGCTTCAAGAGTAATTTCGGCACCGGGGGCTACGGTATACAGGTCGTAAATTGTCCCGAAGAGCTGAGCTAGTTCGGACTCGGTCAGCAGCGAGGGCGTACCACCGCCAAAATAGATCGTTTCCAGGGTTCGGGACGGCAGGTATTCCCGCTGCAGCCGAATCTCCCGACACAGCGCATCTACCAGCGGCCCCTTCTGTTTCAGACTGGTGCTGAAGTGAAAATCACAGTAATGACAGGCTTGCTTACAAAACGGTATGTGAAGATACAGGTGCATTAAACAGATGACAACGAACGGCCGGCGCAGGTTCCCGTCAGCTTACCGATTCTTTCGTTTCTAGCCGGTTGTGCCGCCGGTCGAGCCAGTTCATCACCGGTGTGGCCAGCATGCCGTGCATCACGATCGAAACCAGCACCACAAAACCCAGAATAGCCCACAATCGCTCAGGTTCCGGAAAGTTGCCCTTTTCCAGACCAAATGACAGGTAAAAAAACGAGCCGATACCGCGAATGCCAAAACCGGCGATCACCCAGCGTTCGCTCAGGGTGGCCCGGGTGCCCGCCATGGGTATAAACCCTGCCAGCGGACGGATGATAAACAGCAGCCCCAGCCCCAGCGCTACGTCAGACCAGCGCAGCGGAGCCAGCAGCCCCTGCCCGATGGCCCCGCCGAACAAAAGCAAGAGTATGACAATAAACACCCGCTCGATCTGATCGGAGAAATCGTGCATGTGCTGGTGGTATTCGTGCGACCGTTCGTAGCCCCGCAACGTAATGGCGGCAATGAATACAGCCAGAAAGCCGTAGCCCTTCACCAGTTCCGTGAGCCCGTATGTCGTGAGCGTAACGGCCAGAATAACAAAACTGTAAGCCGTAGTCTTGATACTGATCCGTTGAGGGAGCCCAAAAATCAGGGCCGACAGCAACCGCCCCGACAGCCACCCCGCCAGCAACCCGACCGATACCCGGTACAATACGTCCATAGTCAGCCAGTCGATCAGTCGCGACTCCGGCGACGCAGCGGAAGGCAGCAGGGCAATCGCTCCGTACACAAACGGAAAGGCCAGCCCATCGTTCAGCCCCGCTTCGCCGGTCAGGGCAAAGCGGACGTTATCTTCCCCACCCTCCCCCGGGTCGCCTACCTGCACATCACTGGCCAGCACCGGATCAGTCGGGGCCAGCGAAGCCGCCAGCAACATCGCCGACGCCGGATGCAGCCCCAGCCCCAGCCACCCCGACAACGCAATACCCGCAATGGTCAGGATCATCGTGTACAATACCAGCCGGATGGGCATTCGCCAGGTGCGAACCGAAAAGGGCCGGTCAATTTTAAGCCCCGTACCCGTCAGGGCCACAATAACGCACAGTTCACTCAGGTGAGTCGTCAGGGTCTTGTATCGAATGGGGTCGGCATCGGGCAGCGGAAACGGCAGGGCGTACAGCAGCAAACCAAACCCGACCACCAGGGTCGGGTACGAAAGCGGGTGATTCTTAAGGAGCGACGGCAGCCAGGAAACCGCCAGTATGGCCACTCCCAGAACCACCAGCAACAGATTATATGATGTCATATTAATTGTTGAAACACTAACCTTCTATTACCAGCACAGCGGGTCATTTGATTTGCAACTCCTCACTATCTGAGCCTATGGGCCTGCCTCCTGACCCTCGCCACTACGTATAGGAAAGCACGCTGTATCGCCACATACGCCAGCAAAGCCACCAGCCGATCAGGCAAAGCAGGGCCGTGGCACCACTCGACAACGTAATGAACAAGCCCAGCAGCAGCCCGCCGGCAGCAAGGGCAGCGTGTCCGGCGTAGTAAGGCTCCCAGTCACGCCAGCGTTTGAGCGACAGCGTACGGTCGCGCCACCACAGCCCATACCACCGCTCCCGCTGCATGGTCATCACCACGGTCCAGAGCAGGGCCAGCTTGATGACAAACAACCCGGCCTGATTAATGACCGGCCGGTTCATCAGCTCAATGGGCAATAACCACGACCGCAGGGCTACCGTGGGCCAGTACAGGACAATCACGCCCGACGCGATCAGCAGGATTCCGGACAAGGCTCGCCGGCTGTATTTTACGTGCTTCGACGGCTGAGCCAATGGCCGCAGATGCTCCCAGTGCGCCTGCCGGAACTGACTCCACGCCCAGATTCCACAGCAGCCGGCCCAGGCACCCAGTACGGTTGGTGCAATATGTTCCTCCATAGCCTTTTCGATGTTGACCTGGCTAATGGAGTGGCCTTCCCTTGACCATCCCTCCCTTGGCATCATCGACACCGTGGTTGACGATGAACGCCTGATCGTCGATAGTACCGATCCGGTCTTTCAGCCGCGTCAGTTCAAGGCGGGTCACCACCGCGTAAATAATGTTCGTGTCCTGGTTGCGGTGGCCGCGTTTGCCGTAGCCTTTCTCGCCTTTGAACACCGTAACCCCGCGCCCCATGTCTTCGGTAATCATCTGGCGGATGGCCTCGTGCTCATCCGAAATGATCAGCACGGCCGTGTACTCTTCGATACCGTGAATAAGAAAGTCGATCGTTTTGGAAGCCGCGAGGTAGGTAAGCATGGCATACAGTGCCGTTTCGATGTTGGTCAGCATTGCAGCCGCCCCAAACACCAGAATATTGATGACCATGATCACGTCGCCCACGGTCAGGGCCGACCGGCGGCTCACGTAAATGGCCAGCACTTCGGTTCCGTCGAGGACGCCCCCACCCCGGATAGCCAGCCCGATCCCGGCCCCTAGAAAAAAGCCTCCGAATACGGAAATCAGCAGCTTGTCACTGGTCACGACCGGGTAGGGAACGGTTACCAGACAAATGGCCAGCAGCCCGATGGCTACAACGGTCCGCATGGCAAAACCGGGTGAAATCTGCCGGAACCCCATCCAGATAAACGGGATATTGACCAGTATAACCAGAAAAGCGAGTTCAACGCCCGTGACCAGTTCAAGAAGCAGCGAGATGCCCATGGCCCCCCCGTCGAGAAAATTATTGGGCAGCAAAAACCCTTTCAGGCCCATGCCGGCGCAAAGTACGCCGGCACTCAGAAAGCCGAGGTCTTTCAACCACCGGAGCTGCGTTTGTGTTGATGTTATATGGGTTGTAGATGATACCATACCAAAAAATGATTGAGTGTGTAAAACAACATACCGGCGCGCATCGGGCAGGTCCGCCCGCTGAACCGTCCGGGCAAGGTGAAGCCGCCCCACAGTACCGATAGACACGGGCGGGTCAGGTCAGGCAGGTGCCAGGCAGTACGTTGACCGACAGACCAATGACCGACGACCGAACTACGGATGACATCTAAACCAGCTGGCTGGATGAACGAAGAGGCAGCAAATTATAAGGAGACAATGGCTCAGGGCGCATTGATGGTAATCTGGTGTTCGAAGATAGACCGCAGAAAACCAAAGGAATAGTAGGAGCGATACGACTGCTTCGGTGAGAAGACCACCGCCAGGCGGCAGAATTGATTGGTCCAGGCCGGCAGTAGTTCCGGTGGCGATGTGAACGAGAAACCGGCCCGCGGGCTAATCAGGGCCAGCGGAGCGGTTCCGTGGATTTCCGGAAGGCAGCGCGACTCATCGGCAGCCGTGCGCGGCACATCGCACGATAGATAGGCTTGTTTACTCGTGGGGGCTGTAGCGACTTCCGGCCGGACGGACAGCCAAACCAGCAGCCAGATGGCCAGCAGGCCCCCCAACCACTTGATCTGTTGCCGTATGTCCAACGTCGTCTGCTTCATCCCAACAAAGTTCCACCTAATTTTTCGAACGTGCAACGTAGCCAACCGGGTTCCAGCCAGCGGCAACTTTCGTTAAAACGTTACTGATAACCAGCTTGTTTGAATTAATTTTTTTTCTCCAGCATAATAGTCAGGCCGTATTTGCCCTGCATGGTTCCGATGATGTCGAAGCCGTGGCGGAGGTTCAGCAGGAGCATCTCCCGCCATGCATTGTACGTGTGCGTCCGAACCGTGTGGTAGCCGTTCTGGCAGCACCAGTCGTGCTGTCGGCGCATCAGCTCCGACGCAATTCCCCGCCCCCGATACGCCGGATCGACGCAACCCAGCCAACTATAAAAATGCCCTGGCTGACGTTCGTAGCCAATTTTACAGCCGACTAGCCGTTCGTGATCAGTTGCGAACAGCAGGACGAGCGGAGTTCGGTGCTGGTGGTACGTCAGGTCGGCGGCAATCTCCTCCGGCGACTGGTTGACGAACACCCCGGCCAGCAACGTAACCAACGACGAATACAGTGGCTCCTGAGGCAGGCCGATTAGCGAATTGTACTGAATGGTCATGAGCAAAACTGGCAAAAAAGGTATTTTTGATGGATGATCCCGTACCCGTCGCTATGATTGAACAAGCTAATGAAACCCCGCTTCCCGACGTTCACGAGCCTGCTGTTACTGAACGGCACGAACAACTGCGCGAACTTGCCAGCCAGAGCTGGAATCTGGAGTTGCTGATCTCCGGCGCAGCCCTGTACGCTACCCTCAGTCTCCCTGAGCTGCTGGACAATGCCCTGGGTTACTACCGCTACAACCTCATGCTCAACAACGACTATTTCCATGATATCCTGCCTATTCAGGTAATTGGACTGAGCAAAGGGGCCTGTTACGTCCTGTTTGTAGCGTTTCTGGCCAACTTCATCATGCGGGCATTCTGGGTCGGGCTGGTTGGCCTGCTGGCCGTTTACCCCGATGGCATCAAATACAATCAAATTTACAGACTTGGTCAATACGCCCAAAACGAATACGCCCGGCGGATGGGTCGGCTGTCTGACTACGCTATTCGGCTCGACCAGCGCTGCAACGTTATTTTCGCCTTAGCCTTCATGCTGACGATCACACTGCTCGGCGTCGCCTTTTTTTACGTTATCCTGGTCATTTCCGTTACGCTTATTCAGTGGCTGCTTCCCTCAGCTGCTTATGCAACGTTCGAACGTATTGCCGGACCTGTTTTCACGGTGCTTTTTGTCGTTTACATGGTGGCGATTCTTGTTATGAGCCTGCCCAGATACCGCGACGATCCCAAAATAGCCGCTATAGCCTTCCGTTTAAATCAGGCCAGCAGCTTTATGTTCTTTGGTCTGTACCGCCCGGCCGTCTATATCCTGTTCACGTTTTACAGCCAGATTCCCAAAGCGATTCTGCAACGACGTCTGCTGACGTTTATGCTGTGTTTTACCGGTGTGCTGATTGTGTCAATGTTTGTTGAGATTACGCAGTATAGTGGCGCAATGAGTGCGTTCGACGGCCGCTCGTTCGTTACCCTTCGTGACCCGGGCCGAACGGCCGATGCCAACTCGTTCGATAACCTGCGGCCAGCCAGTGAATTAATTCAGAAGGCCAGTATTCAGTCGGATGTGATTCGGGAGCCGTATATCCGGCTTTTTATCGCGTACCCGAAAACGCTGGATGCGGACATCAGCAAGCGGTTCACAGAACCGACCTGGTCCGATACGCTGACGAAGGAAGAAAAACGGAAAGAACGGGCAAACTGGTACCTGCAAACGTTTGCGACGTATTTTCAGATAGAACTGAACGATTCGCTGTATCGGCAGCCGGACTATCTGTTTACCCAGCGCCCCGACAACGATCAGCTCGGCCTGACTACCGTACTGCCGGTGGATAATCTGCCCGTTGGAAAAAACGTGCTGAAACTTACCGTACCTGACTCGGCAAGCAAACCAAAAATGTATTACCAGATTCCGTTCTGGTACGTACCGGAGAAGTAATCAATCATCGGGGCACTTCTTGCAGCGCTTCCCCTTCTTGTATTTCTTGCAGCACTTTTTCAAAACGCACTCCTGACCAACAAAAGGGTTATCGCCAAACGATTTGGCTACTGCATTGAACTTAACTCCAACCTGCTCAGACTCAGCGAACATACTTTAACTGTCGTTTACGACACAAATGTCAAGCTTATTTAGAATAAATACAAACAACGTGCTTAAAAAATTTTGCATCACTACCGGACTGCTCGTTACGATGTCGCTGCTGGCGATTGCGCATGAGTTCTGGATTCAGCCGGATCGCTTTTTTGCCAACGCCGGCGATGCGGTCCGGCTGACCGTACGAGTTGGCGAACACTTCAACGGTGACCGGTGGGGCATTCGAAAAAGTCGGATCGTTACGTATCAGCACCTCTCGGCCAGGGGTTCGTCGTCGCTGGTACCGGCCGACGCAGCCGAGGAACTAACCGACGCCGAACTGACCCTCGCCCAGCCCGGAACGCACCTCATTTCGCTGTTCACTACCAACCGATACCTTGAAATGCGGGCCGACAGCTTCCTGCTGTACCTAAAGGAAGACGGCCTCGACGATGTCATCAGCGCCCGTGAGCAGCGGGGCGAAACCAGCAGACGCAGCCGCGAGCTGTATCGCCGGTGCGTCAAAACCCTGATTCAGGCGGGCAATCAACCGGATGATACGTATGCCCGAAACACGGGGATGCCGCTTGAGATCATTCCCACTCAGAACCCCTATAGCCAGAAACCCGGCCAGCCGGCCGAGTTCCGAATTCTGTTCAACAGCCAGCCGCTGGCCGGTGCGCTGGTCCGCTACTGGAACCGCGACGCAGCCAACCACCTCACCGAAGAACAGCAGCGTTCCGACGCGCAGGGACACGTCCGGTTCCGGCTGCGGGCGGGCAGCAACATGGTCAGCCTGGTGAAAATGGTCCCTCACACCGACAAGGCAGCCGCCGACTGGCAGAGTTACTGGGGCAGTTTAACCTTTGGTTGCCGATGAACGTCCAGTCCACAATCCAGACCCTTCGCCCCTACGCACCCCTCCTGCTTCGGCTGGCGTTCGCCTACGAACTGTACGACGCGGCCGGACACACGGCCCTGCATCCGGCCGAAGGCGTACCGGGCTATGCCGAATGGCTCAAAAGCCTGGGATTTCCCTTCCCGCTGGTCAGTGCCGCACTGTCGGCCTACGCCGAGTTCATTGGCGCCATCCTGATGGTGCTGGGCTATAAAACCCGGTGGGCCGCCGTGGTGCTGCTGATTAATTTTTCGCTGGCTATCCTCGTCGGCCACGTAGCCATCGGCGATACGTACAAAAACGCCATGCCGGCCATTAACTTGTTCGCCATGAGCGTTTTTCTCCTGCTCAACGGCCCCGGCAAACCCTCGATTGATGAAGGACTTTAATTGGTTACGTTTCCTGCGCCTGCCGGCGTTTGGGCTGCTGATTACCCTCCCAGCCTTTGCCCAGACAACGGTGATCGAAGCCCCTAACCCCGCGATTCAGGATACGGTCCTGACCGGCTACACGACCTCGTCCCTGACCCCGCTGTACTACGGCCTCGGCAGCGACCGGCTCGGGGGAGCCCGGATGGAAACCCTTGACTCGGGCGTGGTGCTCACCATTACGGGGCGGATGGATCGTGGCCCGGATACCACGCAGCGACTCTGGCGCGTTCGGCTGGCCGGATCGCTGACGGGCTTCGTTCCCGATACCCAGGTCACTACCGATACGTTGACGGTCGGAACAACGGGTTTGCTGACCGGCAACTGGACCGTTTACGGTGATACGTCCCGCCCCGCCCGCTTCGACTACGTAGCAATTCGCCTGCCCGCCCGACTGCCGTACCGCAGCCAGCAGCAGGTGGACCCCAGCCGCATCCTGATCGATGTTTTTGGCGCGACGGCCAACACCAACTGGATTACCCAACTCCGGTCGGTGCAGGCAATCCGGGCCGTTTGGTTTGAACAGATGGCCGACGACATGTTCCGGATTTACATCGACCTGAAGCAGGCGCAGTCGTGGGGGTATTCGGTGTATTATCAGAAAACCACGCTGATTGTCCGGGTTCGGCGGCCCCAGGTCCGGCGTTCGCTCCGGGGGCTGACCATCGCCGTAGATGCCGGGCATGGCGGTTCCAATACGGGGGCGCGGGGCCTGCAATCGGGGCAGCTGGAGAAAAACCTGACGCTCGACGTAGCCCGTCGGCTGCAGACGCGGCTGGAACGGGCCGGCGCTATTGTCCTGATGACGCGCCAGTCGGATACCAACATCGGCCCCAGCGATCGGATCCGGGCCATGCGCCGGGCGCTGCCGGATTTGCTGGTCAGCATTCACTTCAATGCATCGGGCAACAAAGCGGTGCGGGGCGTCAGTACGTATTACAAACACGTCGGTTTCCGGCGGCTAAGTGAGACTGTGCTGAATGAACTGGTTCGGGCCAGGGTCGGCCGGTCGGCCACGGGCGCCTTCGGAAACATTGGCCATTTCAACTTCTTTTTCAATGGCCCAACCGACTATCCGAATGTGCTGGTCGAGGGGCCGTTCCTGAGCAACTCGGCCGACGAAGCGCTGATTACGTCGGAAGCGTACCGGGAGCAGATGGCCACCGCCATCCGACGCGGCATCAGGCGGTTTGTTCGGCAGAAGCCCCGATAAGCGCCGTTAGTCCAAGAACCCGGCCGGCAGATACACGCTGAACGTGGCCCCCTGACCAGGCTGGCTGGTGGCCGTGATAACGCCCCCGTGGTTCTGCACTACTTTGCGGCAGATGGCCAGACCCACACCCGTACCGGCAAATTCGTTTCGGCCGTGCAGTCGCTGGAAGACCCCAAAGATGCGGTCGACGTACTTATCCTCGAAGCCGATACCATTGTCGCTGACATTGATCCGGTAATACGTGGTAGCCTCCCGCGCGGGCTTCACGGTAGCGGGTAGCTCTCCGGCCGCCAGTTCGTCGACGGTTATCCGGATCTCCGGCACCACGCCTACCCGTTGAAACTTCAGGGCGTTACTCAGCAGGTTCTGGAAGAGCTGCCCCAGTTGCGAGGCATCGCCCGGTACGCTGGGCAACTCCCCAACCCGGATATGGGCCCCCGATTCGTCGATAACGATCGACAGCGTATCGAGCACCTGATTAACCACCTCCCGCAGCGACACAGGTGCGGGGGGCGCCTGCCGGGTTGAGATGCGGGAGAAGGTAAGCAAGTCTTTGATCAGCACCGACATCCGGCCAGACGCCGATTGCATCCGGTGAATCATGTCCCGGCCCGAATCGTCTATGACATCCCCGTATTGGGTTTCCAGAATCGTACCGAACGACTGAATTTTACGCAGCGGCTCCTGAAGATCATGCGACGCTACGTAGGCAAACTGCTGCAGGTTTTCGTTTGAACGCAGCAAATCCTGCACTGAGGTCTGAAGTTCCTGAGTACGTTGCTGAACGAGCCGATCCAGTTCAGCCGATAGCTGCCGATACTTCGCTTCACTTTCTTCGGTTTGCCGGGCCGCCCGAATCTGCTCGGTTACTTCCGTCATGACCTGTAGAACGCCCGTACGATCGTCGCCTTCGTAGTATGGGGTGCAGGATACGTTGAAATACGCCGTTTCCAGCCGCCCGCTGCGGTACACCGGCATCGATACGCCCCAGCCATGATAGGGCTGCCCCGTTTGATACACCCGCCGGCACTGCTCCACAACGTCCTGTCCGATCAGTTCCGGCATCACTGTCAGGAGCGACGTACCCAGCACCTCCGGGCGCCACTCCAGCGCGTTCAGTACCGCCTGGTTGGCCAGTTCAATAATCAACTCCTCGCCCTTGACCAGCAGCATGGCCACGGGCGCCTGCTGCACCAGCTGACGCAGCCGGGTTTCGGCCTGCTGCCGGGAGCGCGATAATTCGACAAGCGCACGTACCTTGGTCAGAAGCTCCTGCGCGGAGAACGGCTTCACCAGATAATCGTCGGCCCCGGCTTCCAGTCCGTCGATCCGGGCATCCTGACCTGCCCGGGCCGACAAAAAGATCAGCGGAATGCGCGCCGTTGCCGGATTATCTTTGATGTGCCGCAGAAACGCCCGCCCATCCATGACCGGCATCATGACGTCGCTCAGAATTAACTGCGGAGGGTCGACCGTAACCTGTTGCAGGGCGTCGGCTCCGTTGTCGGCCGTACGAATGGAAAAGTGCGGCTCCAGCAGGCGGGTCAGATACGCCCGCATATCGGCATTATCGTCAACAATCAGAATCGTGGTGACCTTGTCGGGGCGGCTCTGCTCCACCGGCAGGTCAGACGCGGCTACTGCCGACGGTTCACCCGCAAGCAGCGTACTGGCTTCCTGGAGAAAACTATCGGCCAGTTGGCTGATACCGTCGCGACGTTCCTCCTCTACCACCTGACCGGCCGGCAGATGGTGTTTTCCGAGCGGAATACGAACCGAGAACGTACTGCCCACCCCCTCCCGGCTGACTACGTCGACACGGCCCTGATGCAGCCGCGCCAGTTCACTGACCAGCGAAAGCCCGATGCCGGTTCCCTCGTGCGTACGGCCCCCGGCGTTCTCGACCCGGTGAAACCGCTCAAACATATGCGGCAGTTCGCGTTCCGGAATGCCGACACCGGTATCGGAAACGCGCAGAACGACCATGTCCGCTTCAGTGATCAGCTCAACGCCAATAGTGCCCCGCAGGGTGTATTTGAAGGCATTGGAAAGCAGATTGAGCACAATTTTCTCCCACATATCGACATCTACGTACACGGGAGCATCGAGCGGCTGACAATGTACGATCAACTGCAACCCGGCCTTTTCGACGAGCGACCGGAAGCTGCTGACCAGATCGGTCGTGAGCCCGGCCAGGTCGACGGGGCGGTACGTTGCCTGCACACGTCCCGCTTCAATCCGGCTGAAATCAAGCAGGTTGTTCACCAGTTTGAGCAACCGCAGGGCATTGCGGTGCGTAATCTGAAGGGGCTCTGCCAGCGCCGGCACCTGGGCCTCGCGGGTGTGAATAAGCTCCTCCAGCGGACCGAGCATCAGGGTAAGCGGGGTGCGGAACTCATGACTGATGTTGCTGAAAAAAGCGGTTTTGGCCCGATCGATGGCCGCCAGCGCTTCGGCCCGTTTCTGCTCTTCCTGATAGGCATATACGTTTGAGAAAGCGGTGCTGATCGTGTTGCCCAGCAGGTCATAAAACGTCAGGTAGTCGGCGTCGAGCGCCCGGCGGGGACTTACCCCGGCAAGCAGAAAGCCAACGGGCTGGTTCCTGGTCGACAGCTGAATGGGCAGGCATACGGCCGTGTGGGGAGACTCCGGGTAAGGGCCACCGACCAGCGGCCCTACGGCTTCGGCCAGGTGTTCGACTACCTGCGTCTTTGTCAGGCTGCCGATCCAGCGGGTATGGGTTACGTTAATTGCTGATAACCCAGCCGGAACCGGAGCCGCCGACGCCAGTCCCGTGGTGTGCACAAGCCGGGCTGTTTGTCCGTCAGAATCAAGCTCATACACCAGCAGAAAAGGCAAATCAAGGGCAAAATCCGCCTGTTTACCGGTCAGGCCTTCGTAGATTTCGGTATTTGTCTTAGCCGGTCCCGTCAGGGCGGCTATGTCCCGCAGCACCTGCGTTCGGCGGGCGCTCAGCATCTTATCGGTTGTTTCCGTAATGGGGTGAAAGATGCCCCCTACTTCGCCCGATTCGGCGCGGATGGGCGCAAATGAAAACGTCATGAACGCTTCTTCGAGGTACCCATTCCGGTCGAGAAACATCCGCTGGTCATGAATGTAGGTGCCCTCGCCCTGCTGACCCCGGGTAAACGCATCGCCGACTACCGGTAGCGCAGTTTCCCAGCAGATGCGGAAGTTCTGGCCCATGGATTCCGGATGCTTGGCTCCGCAGATAGGCCGGTAGCTGTCGTTATACAACTGGATGGTTTCAGGCCCCCAGGCAATCAGAATTGGGAAGGTAGACGAAAGACAAAGGCTCACCGAGGTGCGTAAACTCTGGGGCCACTCGTCGATTGGGCCCAGCGGAGTCTTTGACCAATCCATGGATCGGATTAGCTTCCCCATCTCTCCCCCACCAGCCAGAAACTGCGCGGTAGACTCGGTCGCACTCAACATTGACATACTATCGCAACAAACTGATATGAACGCTACTTAACGGCTTCGGCAACGCCCGCCAAACCCACGGCCGAACCGCCACTGACACATTAGGACACTGTCAGAATTACTTATTTTGATGAAAAAATAGGAATATCAATATAGTCAAAAAAGAGGGCGATCTATTTTCTTATCCATGTACAGCTTTCCCGGCAACTTCTTTCAATGTCAGAAGCAACCTATTTAGCTCATAATGAAACCATTTACTAAACTTAATAAATTTTTTACTCAGACTGGCACCCGAGGCTCTTATTGTACCAGTCTGAGACAATTTTACTCTATGGCTACGTTCTTACTTTCCGGATCGGTCGTCAATCCCCCAGCACAATTTCACCTCTGAGGTAGAGCTGAACCTGCCCTGTAATATCGACCCGATCGTCGTGGAGCTTACAGCGGAGGTACCCTCCCCGTTTGGAAAGCTGGCGGGCGGTCAGTTCATTTTTACCCAGTTTCTCAGCCCAGTACGGTACGAGCGTCGTGTGGGCCGAACCTGTTACCGGGTCTTCGTCGATACCGGACTGCGGCCCGAAAAACCGCGACACAAAATCGATTCCGCTGTCGGGATTACCCGGCGCCGTAACGATGATCCCCCGGGCGGGCACCGTACTCAACTCCCGAAAATCGGGGTCCAGCGCTTCAATCTGCTCCTGCCGCTCAAACACCAGCAGATAATCCGAGCGACCTTTCAGAATGGTAGTGGGCCGTTCGTGGAAGCTGTTCTGAAGCGCCGGTGGCTGTACGTTGGGTTTCTGTATGACATCAACGGGAAAATCCAGCGTCAGCCAGCCGTCTTCACTCCGGCACACCTTCAGGGTACCGCTGCGCGAATCGAACTGAATTTCGTCAACATCCGGGCGGTCTTCCAGGAAGTAAACGACATAGGCCGTTGCCAGCGTTGCATGGCCACAGAGATCGACTTCGACGGTAGGCGTGAACCACCGGATGTGGTAATGATTCGGCTCGTCGGTTCTGACGTAGAAAGCGGTTTCGGCCAGGTTATTTTCGGCCGCAATCCGCTGCATGGTTTCGTCGGGCAACCATTGATCGAGTGGGCAGACGGCGGCCGGGTTACCAGCGAATAACCGATCGGCGAACGCATCAAGTTGATAAAGGCGCATGTAACGAGGGTCAGTTTACGGTTTCAAGTTTTAGGAATAATTCGGCGTCAAAAGCGGTCAATGAAGGAATGATATAGTCGGCAATGGCAAATTTAGGATCATCCCGTTCGTACTCCGCCGGCACCGCAACGGTTCGCATCCCGGCTGCGTGGGCCGATTTCAGTCCGTTGCCCGAATCCTCAAAAGCCAGACAATCGGCGGGTGATACGTTCAGTTTGCGGGCGGTTCCGAGGTAAACGTCGGGTGCGGGTTTGTTATGGGCTTCGAGCGTGGCGGAATGCCAGACGGTAAAATAGTCCCGAATGCCCAGCCGATCGATTACCAGTTCGATCAGTTCCATGGGCGACGCCGAGGCAATGGCCATCGGAATTGACTTTTCTTTGAAGAATTGCAGCAGCGCCAGGGCGCCCGGCATCGGTCCGGCCAGCCGCCCGATCCGGTCGTAGGCACCGGCCAGGATTGCATCACTGAGTTCGTCGGGGTCGCGCCCGGTCCAGGGAGAGCGCTCGTACCAATAATCGACAACGGCGCGGGTCGGCAGGCCGGTGGTCCGCATGCAGTCTTCGTCGGTCAGTTCCAGCCCAACGGTTCGGAACACGTCTATTTCAACGATCCGCCAGTGAGGCTCAGAGTCCACCAGCAGACCGTCCATATCAAAAATGGCAGCTTGAATCATACGTATCGGTTGTATTCCTTAAAAGCCGGTCCGTACGGCCGGGTGTGCTCATCGCACAAACTACACTCTTAAACGTCTGCTTTGCGAAACGGTTTAATATCGACTTTATCCCATACGTTGCCGGTGAGGTATGGTTCGCGCTGAAGCCACTCCTGAAGCGCTTCGTCGGTGTCAAAGTCAACCACCAGCATAGAGCCGATCATTTTTCCATCGGGATCCAGCAGCGCTCCGCCGATGATGAACTGTCCCTTCGCTTTGAGGTCCCGAACCAGCTCAAAATGCGCCGGCCGCACCGCCATGCGCCGGTCATACGCCCCGGCGTCGGTATGGTCGTAGGCGTGAACAACGTATTGCATAAAAAATGTAATCCTGAAAATAAGCTGTTTACAGCAAGCTCTGTTATTTTGTACTCGAAAGTCGCCAAGATACCATCTTTTTTCGTATCCAATGTCCGTCGAACTCGTCTTCATTGGCAAACTTTTACTCTGTTTTTTCCTCACCGGCCTCATTTTCTTTGTGAGCACCCGGGCCGATCGCTTCCGGCACCGTCTGGCTGGTCAGGAAACCCGCTGGCTGACGGGTGCTTTCGTCGTATTCCGGCTTGTTCCGTTCGTGGTGGTGTATCTGATCCTGGACGAATCCCCGCGGGGCGACGTACCGTTCTTCTACGAAAAAGGTGCCAACGCGTTACAGGGCGGTCTGGTTTATGTGGATTTCTGGTCGTTTCACGCGCCTGGTTTTGCGTACATCCTGGCCTTGCCGCTCCTGATCTGGCACAGCGCCAAAGCTATTGTTCTGCTGATGCTGCTGGGCGAATGGCTGACGGTGCATCTGACGTTCCGCTTATACGCAGCCCGCTCCGGAAAATCAGCCGATGAGTCGGCCCTGTCGGCGCTGCTCTACTGGCTGCAGCCTGCTCCGCTGGTCATCTGCCTGCTGGGCGGCCAGGAGGATATCTGGCTCTGGCTGTTCGGCCTGCTGTCTGTTCTGGTCCTTAATCGCGGCCAACAGCCGGCTGGTCAGGGCTGGTTTCGGGTCGGTCTGGTTATGGCCGCTGCGCTGCTGTGCCTGAAAGTTACGTTCGCGATGATTCTGTTTCCGGTGTTCTTTCTGGTACGCGACAAAGTACGGTTTGTGAGGGCGTTGGCCCTGGTGGGCATTCCGGCCCTGCTTGGTCTTTACATCATCATGGGCACGGCCTTTCTGATGCCGATGCAGCACGGCGACCTGCCCTTCTCCCCTAATCTGTCAACGGTACTGCGGCCGTTCCTGGGGTTCTGGATGGCAGACGTACCGCTCAAGACCCTGAACTGGATTGGCCTCTGCCTGACACTGGCGCTGCTGATAGCTACGGGTTTAAGCTTCCGGCACCTGCCCTACCAACAGGCCTTTCCGGCCATCTGGATCATTACCTTTGGCTGGTTTATGCTGTTGCAGGCCAGTGCCATGGCCTACTATATCTTTATTTTTCTGGTGGCGTTTGTCTTCGAACTGGTTCCGCTGTCAAACCGCCGGCGCATTGCCTGGCTGGTCGTGATTAACTGGCTGGTGGTGGTGCAACCGTTCGTGTCGGTGTATTACGGCCAGCCCCTGTTCAACTCACCCGGTCAGCTGGCCAGTCCCGTAAACCTGCTGGTTTATGCACTCGAAGCCGCTACGGTGGGCTGCGTAGGTGGTATGGTCTGGCTGGCTTATAAACGGCTTACCGAACTGAACGTAGTCCGCCGACCGGAACCCATATCCCAGGAATAGACCCATTTGTCACAAACCGCCCGACCTTGATCCCACTTTGTTGATCCCACCCCCGGAAGCCGTTAGTTTTGGTCTGTTTCTAACCTTTTGAACGAACCGGCCTCATGGAACTTACTTCACCTTCGATGACAACCACGCAACCTAGTGAACTCGCCCCTTCCAGTTATCCGTCGCTGCGGCAGGCCTGGTGGCTGATTATTGTCCTGTTTCTGTGGCAGATTCCGCTGTCCATTCCCATCGGGGCGCTGACTTATTTTTCAAAGGAAAACGACTGGACGCTGTACGGCCTGCCCGAACTGGTAATCTACGTAGTGGCTTTCGTTCTGACCATCCGGTATGGTCTCCGCAAACGCGGCAGCTCGCAACTGGCCCTGGCACCGGTCAATGCCGCTGCTTTTCCGGTGGTGGCGATCGGTACGGTTACGCTCGGCCTGCTGATCGAACCGCTGACCTCGATCCTGCCCACACCCTCCTGGATGCAGCGGTTACTGGAGGATATATTCACGAAAGACCTGATCTGGTCGGCGGTGCTGGCCGCTCCCATCGTCGAAGAAATTCTGCTTCGCGGCATCATCCTCGACGGTTTCCTGAAGCGCTATAGCCCCACCAAGGCCATTGTCTGGTCGGCGGCTATTTTCGGCATCATGCACCTGAACCCGGTTCAGTCCGTCGGGGCCTTCATCCTGGGGCTGGCTTTGGGCTGGCTATACTACCGGACGCGGTCGCTGTGGCTGTGTATCTTTCTGCACTTCGTCAATAACTCGGTGGGTTCGCTGGGCCTGCTGTTTGAGGAGAATCTGGACATGAGCCGCAACTACACCCGGCAGTGGGTGGGCAGCGACCCGCTCTACATCGGGGTACTGATCGGAGCGGCCCTGATTACGTTCGGCTGTTACCTGCTCCTGAACCGACTGCTGCCCGCCCGGACGCCGGCCCCTCAACCGGAGTAAGCGCCCCTGATCAGCTTATTCATACCAAACCGCTCTATCTTTCGGAATCCAGTCTGCTACTCCATGAACGTCAGTCTGCCTGTCGCAAAAACCACCTTCTGGCCCACCGTCAGACAGCGGCTCCTCAACCGGGAGGTGCGGCTGTTTGGGCTACACCTGGCTATCTGGTTGGTTTATGACCTCGTCCAGTCGTACGTATTGCTATACTGGCTGCCCATCGATCCGCAGCGGGCCGAACTGATTCCGATTTACAAATACCGCAACGACCTGTGGACCCACGCCCGGATTACCCTCGTTGCCAGCACGGTTTATCTGCTCACCGTCCACGGCAACTACTTCATCTTCAGGCGCCTGCTTCGTCGAGACAGCATCGGGGCCATCATTGCCTTGGTTGGGATCGAATTTGTTTATTTCTTCCTGCTGGCGGTCATGACGGGCTTTTACTACGGGTATACCGGTCTGAAGCTGGACAATGGCGTTGTCTTTTCCGTGATCGTGTTCTGCTGGCTGTACGCCCTGTTTTTTGTGGGCGTTCGGGCCTACCGGGCTTCCCGCCGAAACCAGCGGCTACTCCACCAGCAGAAAATGGAAGCCGAACTGGCCGCCCTGAAAGCGCAGGTGAATCCGCATTTCCTGTTCAACGCCCTGAACAACCTGTACGGAACGGCCCTCTCCGGCGACAGTGAGCGGACAGCCGCCGGCATTGAGCAGCTTTCGAGCGTGATGCGCCACATGGTCGAAGAATCGCGCCACGACCGCACACCCATCCAGAAAGAACTCCGCTTTCTCGAAAATACCGTTGACCTGCACCGGATGCGGCTGCCCCAGCGCGATACCATTCGGGTCAGTTCGGTACTGGAATGGGACGAAGAACCAACCCCCAGTGGCCGCCCGGCCGAGATTGCCCCGCTGCTGCTGGTTTCGTTCATCGAAAACGCCTTCAAGTACGGCATCAGCATGGATCAGCCCTGTTTTGTCGACATCCAGCTAACAGTCCGGCATGGTCATGTTCTGTTCCGCTGCCGGAATAGTATCATTTCTCAGAACCGGCTCGAAAGCAGCACCGGTACCGGTATCAATAACGTTCGGCAGCGGCTGGCTCTGATCTACCCGAACCGGCACAAGCTGGTGATTCACGACCAGCATGGCGTGTTTGACGTACAGCTCACAATCGATTTATAGGCTCTCCACGCCTTCTGACCGCTTTTGCCGGCGGCTCTCCCCCTTCTCATTCGGTCCGGTCAATTCGCGACTCAGGCTTTCGATTTACCAACTCACGCGGTCTATGCTACGAGTCGGTCGGTAGTCCGTTTGCAGCGGCTGTCCGGTGCTGTTGCTTTGCATTATCAACACCGACGCAGCACCAACCCCTGCCCGGTTATTAAGTAATCAAACAACACATACGCGAATGAACAACAAAACGCTGGGCGTGCTGGCCCTGCTGGGCGCACCCTCTATGGCCATCGGCATATACGTCGAAGACCAGTTCAAACCCCTCGCCAACTCCTGGTGGACGGGAGTGTGGGGCATCGTTTACATCACCGCCTGGATGGGCAGCATGGTTGCCCTCAACCGCATCGGTGCCACCGGTAGCAGCCGGTTCGGCCGAACGCTGCCTCTGATTATGCTCGGTACGCTGGCCATCGCCAATGTATCGAACGGCTGGCAACTGGTAGCACCAACCTTTAAGCCGACGCTGTTCTGGGCGCTGGATATGTGCTGGCCGCTGAGCAATGTCCTGATGCTGATCTACGGCATTACAGTTATAGTAGCCAACCGGCTGCCCGGCTGGCAGCGCTTCGTTCCGCTGCTGTGTGGTCTCTGGCTGCCGATGGCGCTGACCAGTAAGTTCTGGTTACCATCCGAACTGGGCTTCAGCCTGGTTACGGCCTACAGCGCCGTCGCCTGGTCTCTGCTGGCCCTGGTGATCCTGACAAACCACCGGTCCGGGCACGCTGCCGCACCTCTTTCACACGTATGAACCTCAATTTTTTACCAACAAAAACTATAAAATCATGAAGAAACACCTGTTTACCGTGTTCGCCCTGCTGTCGTTGTCCATCGCCTGTACAACCGATTCGGATAAAATCGACCCAGCCATTCAAAGTAACGTACCAACCGACGTGACCGGTAAGTGGATGTGGGGCACGTTCTCGCTGAGCAATTTCTGGGGGTACGACGGTAGCTACCAGGGCAAGCCGTTCGAGCAGGCCTTTGTCCTGGATTTCAAGCCCAACGGCGAATTTGAGGAATATGTGATCAACTCGGCCAGCAGCTATAATTGCCGGACGGAAGCCTTCACGTACTTTAAGGGCAAAGTGAAATTCAATGAGGACCAGCAGTCGTTTACGCTCACTCCCCAGAGCGGCAACTACCGGGGCTTTTATTCGTGCTACCCAAAGAACAATTTCAAGCGCGATGCCAAAGCGGGTGAATTAAAGACGGCGACGTTCTACTACGACATCGTGACGAGCCAGGGGCAGAAACAGATGGTGCTGCGCGACAGCCCGAACGATGCCCAGGGTATGACGATGAAGTGGTCGAACTAACCTGATTGGTTATCCATAAACCAGGGTTGACGGGCGTATCTACCAGTACGCTCATCAACCCTTTCATTTTTATCGCTATTTTTATGGTTTGTTTTGTCTCATCCAAGCCGTAATGAACTACCTGTCACCCCTGTTGACGGTTCTGCTGGTCGGTCGGGTACTCGCCCAGCCCTCGCCCCCGTCCGTGCGAAAACCGGCCGATCTGCCGCCCACGCTTACCATCGAAAAAATCATGCAGGACCCGAAACGCTGGATTGGCACCTCGCCCTCCAACCCGTTCTGGTCCGACGATTCACAAACGCTCTACTTCAACTGGAACCCCGAAAAAGCGAAAGGCGATTCCCTTTACAAGATCACGCTCGCCAGGGACGGGAAGCCGGGTCAGCCGGTTAAGGTTGCTCCCGCCGAGCGCCGGGCCGTTCCGCCGGCAGCCGGAGCGTATAACCGCGCCCGTACGCAACGGCTGTTCGAAAAACAGGGCGACCTGTTTCTGATCGATGTCAAAACCAGCCGCGTCCGGCGACTGACCAATACGGTCGACACCGAAACGGATCCTCAGTTCTCGGGCGATGAGCAGAGCGTCGTGTTCCGGCGGGGTGGTTCCAATCTGTTTCGGATGCATCTGCCAACCGGCGAACTGAGCCAGCTCACCGATTTCCGGCAGGGCAACAAGAAAGCGGAGCCTAAAGCCAATGATGAGGAGAAATTCCTGAAACAGGACCAGCTCCGGATGTTCGAGGTCCTAAAAGAGCGCAAAGACAAGCGCGACGAAGCCGAGCGTATCAGCAAAGCCGACCGCCCAAAACGCCCGAAAGAAATCTACCTCGAAGACCGGCAGTTATTCAACCCGCAGCTCAGCCCCAACGGCCGCTTTGTGACGTACCGGCTGGCGAAAAACCCAACAGCCGCCAAAACCGCGCAGGTACCGAACTACGTAACGGAGAGTGGGTATACGGAGGACATTGCAGCCCGTACGAAAGTGGGCGTTCCGCTGGCGGCCCAGGAGTTTTTTGTGTACGACACCCAGAAGGATACCGTTCGGGCGGTCAGTGTGAAGGACATTCCGGGCATCAGCGACAAACCCGACTACCTCCGGGCCACCGCCAGCACCAGTGCCGGTCAGCCGGCGGTGGGTACCAAACGGGATTCTACCAGGGCCGGAGTCGCCAAAGCCGATACGACGAAGAAAAATACGACGCGGCCGGTGGTCGTCAACGGGCCGGTCTGGTCTGACGACGGTAAGCTGTGCGTTGTGGTCGTCCGGTCGCTCGACAACAAAGACCGCTGGCTGATGCGCCTTGACCCCGAAACCCTGAAGCTGACGCTCCTTGACCGCCAGCGCGACGAAGCCTGGATTGGTGGGCCGGGCATGGGCTTTACGTACGCTACCGGCAACATGAATTTCCTGAGCGATAACCAGACGCTCTGGTACCAGTCGGAGGCCGATGGGTATTCGCACATCTACACCGTCAACGTACTGACGGGCGAAAAGAAGCAACTGACCAAAGGAAGATTTGAGGTTCAGCAGGTAATCCTCTCGAAGGATAAAACCCATTTCTTCCTGCAAACCAACGAGGTACACCCCGGCGAGCAGCATTTTTACCGGATGGCCGTTACGGGCGGACCCCGTGTCCGGCTCACGACCATGACCGGCGCGAACGACGTAACCCTGTCGCCCGACGAAACCAGGCTCGCGATTCGGTACTCGTCCGGCAACCAGCCCTGGGAGCTTTACCTGTCGGAAGTAAACCCGACGTTATTGGCCAGCCGGAAATCCGAAGCCGTTCCGCTGGTGAGTGCCCGTCCGGCGGTTAAGCTGACGAACTCCCTCACCGACGAATTTAAAGCGTATGCCTGGCGTGACCCTGCACTGGTCACGATTCCCGCCCGCGATGGTCAGACGATCTACGGGCGGATCTACAAGCCGGCCAACCCCAACGGTAAGGCGGTGGTGTTTGTTCACGGAGCCGGTTATCTGCAAAATGCCCATAAGTGGTGGAGCCAGTACTTCCGCGAGTATATGTTCCACAACCTGCTGGCCGACAAAGGCTATACGGTACTGGATATCGACTACCGGGCCAGCGCCGGCTACGGCCGCGACTGGCGCACGGGCATCTACCGGCACATGGGCGGCAAAGACCTCGACGACCACGTAGATGCAGCCCGCTGGCTGGTTCAGAACCACGGCGTCGATGCAAAGCGGATTGGCATCTACGGCGGTTCGTACGGCGGTTTCATCACGCTGATGGCCCTGTTTACTCAGCCGGACGTATTCAAAGCCGGCGCGGCCCTGCGCCCCGTTACGGACTGGGCCGCCTACAATCACCCGTATACGGCCAACATCCTCAACGAACCCCAGTCCGATTCGCTGGCCTACCGCCGGTCATCGCCTATTTATTTTGCCGACGGCCTGAAAGGTCACCTGCTGATCTGCCACGGCATGGTGGATGTCAATGTCCATTACCAGGACGTCGTACGGCTGGCGCAGCGGCTGATCGAACTCCGGAAAGAAAACTGGGAACTGGCCTCCTACCCCGTCGAAGACCACGGCTTCGTTGAACCAACGAGCTGGATGGACGAATACAAGCGAATCCTGAAACTGTTTGAAGAGAAGTTATAAAGGAGAAGGAGGAAAGAAGGAAGGGGAGGAAAGGAGAAAAGGGGGCAACTACTATCCCTCTTCTCCCTTCCTCCCCTTCCTCCTTTCCTCCCCTTTCTTCCTTTCCTCCCCTTCCTCCTTTCCTCCCCTTCCTCCTTTCCTCCCTCTTCTACTGCACCATCACGCGGAGAACCGACTTCCGTTGTCCGGCCTGGGCTTTGATCAGATACAGGCCGGCGGGCAGGTTCGGCAGGGCCCAGTCAACCTGCTGTTTGCCGCTGAAGGCGGGTACGTTCTTCTGACTGACACTGCGCCCCGACAGATCGACCATCTGCAATGTAACCGCTGAGCGCCGTGCCTGATTGATCTCTACCTGCACCCGTTCCGACGTTATCGGGTTGGGATACACCCGGATGGCCAGTTCAGTAACCGGCTCAGGGGCCGCTGTCAGCACAAACTGGAATGGATCTGACTGGGGCGACGGACAACCATTCCGGGTTACGATCACATAGTACAGACCGCTGGCAAAAGGCGTCAACGTTGGCAACGTAGCAGCCGGCAGCGGGCGGGCGGCCGAGGTGTCGGTCCGGAAATACCACTGGATACCGGTCGTATCATTAACCGTCAGCGAACTGCCGGTGAGCGTAACCGTTGGTTTTGGCGGTTGCGGAAAAATAGACCGGATCGTCACCGTCGTTGCGGTCGACGGGCAGCGGTTGCTGTCCACGGCCGTGATGGTATATACTCCTTCGGCCAGCCCCGTCTGCGATCCGGTGCGGCTGGCGAGCGTATCCCGCCGTTCGGTCTGCCAGAAGAAGGTGTAGGGCCCCCGGCCACCGGTCGGTGCTACAACCGCTTCGCCATCGCGCCGACCCGGGCAGGTTACGTCTCGTGTTCGGCTGGGCGCGACCGTTACCGGCGATGCATTGCCTACGGTTACGTCGAGCGAGTCGGCGCAACCGGCTTCATCAATGACCCTGAACTTGTATGTACCGGGTCCCAGGCCGGTAAACTGGCTGCTGGCCTGGATCGGCCGTCCGGGCAGATTATATTGTCGGAGCGTACCGGCTCCACCTTCACTGCCCAGAATCACCGAACCGGTCGGGCAGTTACAGCAGGCCGCCGGAACAGTGGCCGCCCGCGCCCGCAGCGACGGAGAACTACTGACCGAGACCGGCGTCGTGGCCGTACAGCCGTTCGCATCCCGGGCCGTTACGGTATAGGAGCCTGCGCCTATATTCCGGAACGTATTCTCACTCTGGAACGTCGGCGCGGTATTGAGCTGATACTGGAACGGAGTGGTTCCGCCCGTGGTCGATACGCTGATCGAACCACTGGTCGTACCGAAGCAGTTGGTCGGAATCGAGGTAGCCCGCACGACGATCGGGGCAGGCTGTTCGATCCGTACGGATGTTCTGGGGCTGATACAGCCGATGGCATCCCGGATGGTGAACTCATAGGTATTAGCCCCCAGGCTGGTAAACGTATTGCTGGTCTGGAAAGCCCCGTTGCCGAGCTGATACTGATACGGGCCGGTTCCGCCCGTAACGGTCAGGCTGACGGTTCCATCGGTGGAGCCTACACAACTGGCCAGCTTTACCCCCGGCTTTACGTCGAAGGGCGCCGGTCCCCCGATAAACGCATTCAGGCTAACCGTACAACCAATCCGGTCCGTTGCCGTAACGAAGTAATTGGTATTGGCTGTCAGGTCGAAAAACACCCCGCTTTCCTGGTAAGGGCCGCCATTGATCTGATAGCGGAATCCCCCGTTTCCGCCGGTAGCTGTACTGACGATCCCCCCGTCTGAACCGCCGGGGCATTTGGCCGCTACGGCCTGCAGGGCCAGGGAAATGGATTCGGGCTGCGAGATCTGTACGTTCGCCTGGGCCGTGCACCCGACGGCATCACGAACAACACCAGGATACACGCCATCGCGCAGGCCCGTAAACGTTGGTGATGCCTGAAACGCGCTGCTGCCCAACTGATACTGGTAGGGTGCGGTGCCTCCGGCGGCTGTCAACACGGCAATACCATTGGCTCCACCGGCGCAGGTCACGGGCGTGGTCGTTGCCGTCACGGTAACCCGGGGATTTACGGTCAGCCGGGCCGGCGATGCATTGGTATTGGCCGTTCCTTCAGGGTTGGTAACCTGAACGGTGTAGTCACCGGCATTGGCCGTTGTTACGTTAGCGAACACCAGTGAGCTGGCGGTTGCTGACGGGATTGGCTGGCCATTGCGAAACCACGCATACGTTACGTTCGTACCGGTTGCAGTTACAGAGAGCGATACAGTGGAGCCCTCGCAGGCAGAAGTAGATCTTGGTGCTACGGTGATTACGGGTGGGACCAATAGGTTGTCGGCAGGGTCGGTGGCAGCCTGTACCGGCTGAAAAGAACCTCCAGAAAACACCCCGATAAGCAGAAAAAAACACACGGACCAACTCCTCGACTGAAAAGAAAAGGGTAAATACTTTCTCATGAATCTGGTGATAAGATATGCAAGCAAAGTTATTGGTTTACATCATGTATGCTATAGCTTCAGGTTACGGCAGCTTTAAATTTTCGTCATACATCTACTTTTATTATTGTATAGCCTGAAAACGCAAAAGGTCTGCATGGTTATGCAGACCTTTTGCGGCATCTCTGGTGAAGAAATTCTAGTAAAAGAGCCCCCAGTCGTCGGGTGCATCGTTATCCTTATCGAAGCTGTTCACCCAATCCACAAACAGGACGCGGAACTGCTCAATTTCGTCGCGCAGCAGGTTCAGATACGCCGGATTAGCCAGTTTCTCGGCCTTGCAGTACGACGTCTGGGCCAGTAGCTCCCGGGCGTGCATCTTGATAATCACCGCGTTTTCCATCCGAAGGGTATACAAATCGCCCCCCTCGGCACCAACGATCTTCGGGGCCAGCATCATGGCGTTTGCCAGCATCTGTTCATGCATCATCAGCACATCGTCTTCCTTGTTGAAGGTATCGACAATGGCCTGAGTCAGCTCCATCAACTCTTTGGCTTTCCGCAGAATAGGCAGATTATTGATCCGCCGGTTTTCGGCCTCCATCTCCCGACGAGCCTCTTCCGGGTCATAGTCCTCATCGAACCCGTCCCAGTCCATGTAACTGTCGTCGTCATCGTCGTCGTCAAAGTTCATCGGCAATTGGTCGAAAGGGGTTTTGGCCTTAAGCAATACAAATCAACACAAACCTTTGGCAAAAACAAACGTTTGACACTGAAAATATGCCGGTTACAAAGCTGATCGTTAGCCGGTCTGCCTTCTTTTTCTCACCTGTTTTCAACTCGCTGATCACAGTTACCAACTGGTTTCCGACCCTGTCCGGACAAACCCTGAGCGTACCTGATCGGGCAACTAAAAACGGTTACCACCGGTTCAGATCAGCCCCTGCAACATAGGTGCTGTAGTGACGCGATCGGTTACAAAAATTGCCCGTCCTGGGCTTCAGATCAAAGGGAGCGACCTGGAAAAACAAGCCATCAACCACTAGTTCGGAGGCCTTTTCGTTACCGTCCTGATATTCCAACTACATAGACGATACAAATTAAATAATTAATAAATAATACAAAATGGTAACCGTTTACTCAATATCCAATTATATTTGGCTACAAGACCCGCCACCGTTCAGGGTAGGCCAGCTTTATCTGTCATGAGAACTTGTACGAACCGACTGCTTACAGCGTTTGTAGCAACCGTAGTAACCTGCCTGACTGCCGTTCAGGCACTGGCTCAGATCGACGTCACGTATCCCACGAACCGGATGGTTGTGCAGCGCGACAACAACAACCAGGCGACCGTTCAGGTGGCGGGTAGTTTTTCGCAGGGCATTGACCGGGTCGAAGCCCGCGTGGTAGCCCGGGCAGCCGGGCAGGGCACCAACACCGACTGGACAGCCATCCAGCTCAACCCGATCAACGGTCAGTTCAATGGCAACCTGGTAATTAAAGGCGGTTGGTATCAGCTCGAAGTGCGCGGCCTGCGCAATGGTCAGGTGGTCGGTACAGACGTAGTTGAGCGGTTTGGCGTCGGCGAGGTGTTTGCCATCCTGGGGCACTCCAACGCACAGGGCAGTAGCTGCTACATCGACGGGGTTGACTATTGCCCCACCCGCGAAGGAGCAAACGACGACCGCGTAACGGTTGTGCCACTGCACACCGACACGCCGGACGGTGCGGCTACTTTCTACCAGTACGAACTCACGGCCGACACGCGCTACCTGCCCGGTCTGGCGTTCGAAAAGATGCTTCAATACAACGGCCCTTCGCCGTTTTCGAAAGTGGCCTGGCTCTGGGGCCGCATGGGGGATGTACTGACCCAGCGCATCAACGTACCCGTACTCATCTACAATGCCGGGTTTGGCGGCTCCAACATGGAGCACGTCTACAAATCGGCCTACGACATTCCGTTTGAACACGGGTTTATCCGGTACGACCTCCGGATGCCGTTTGTGAACATTCGCAACCTGATGAACCTCTACGTACCGTCAACGGGTTTGCGGGCGGTGCTGATTCACCACGGCGAAAACGACCGCGGCAACCCCACCGACCTGATCGTTACGCACCATTTCGGCGTTATCGACAAGACCCGCCAGGAATTTAACCAGCCCAATCTGGGGTTCATCGTCGCCAAGTCGTCGTTTGTGTATGGCCCGTTCGACAACGTCCGGCAGGCGCAGACGCAGGTTATCAACCGGGCCAATTACAATACGTACCCGGGCCCGGACATTGACCAGATCACCTCCCGCGAAGATCGTCCGGACGGTCTGCATTTTTCCCCGGCCGGACAGGCCCGAGCGGGTGAACTCTGGGCCAATGCCATCACCGACGATATACTCCAGCGCATCCAGCCTATTCTGCCGCAGGCACAGCCCATAGCCAGCATCGCGTGTGCGCCAACGGGTAACCAGCTCGTTCTGACCCAGCCCGACGGCTACGAATACTCGTGGAGCAACGGCAGTACCGACCGCAGCCAGACGGTAGGGGCCGGAACGTATTCGGCCCGGCTGCGCAGTCCGCAGAAACGCATTCTGTTTCCGCCGGCGGTAACGGTACCCGCAGAAGTGCGCCCGGCCACGCCGAGTATCAGCACCAGTGGCTCCGAAACATTCTGCAAGGCGGGCAGCGTTACGCTGACATCCAACTACAACGGCCCGAATCTCTGGAGCACCGGGGCCACCACGCAGTCCATCACGATCCCGTCGGCTGGAACCTACACGCTCAAAGCCCGTAATCCGGCATACGGCTGTCTGTCTGATGCTACAACCAGAACGGTGAACACCGGCGGAACGGACCTCGCGCTGTCTCTGCGGGCCAGCCGCCGAACACCCGCCGTCGGCGATACCGTTACGTTTTTCCTGACCGTCCGGAATGAAGGCGGATGCGATGCAGGCAACATAACGGTACAGAACCGGCTGCCGGCCAACCTTGCCTTTGTTTCGTCGGGCAACATGACAGCCGCCAACGGCATAGTCAGTGGCACCATTGCCAGTCTGTCGGCCGGCAATTCGGTTGTTCAGCGCTACGTGGCCCGGCTAACCGCAGCGGGCAACTACGTCAACGCGGCTGAACTGACGGCGTCATCCGGCCCTGATCCCGACAGCCAGCCGAACTCCGGTACCGGGGACGGACAGGACGACGCAGCCTCTACCCAGGTGCGGACCCTCAGCACGGAAACCGCCGGCTCCTTTAATTCGCCTAACCCCAACCAGACCCCGCTCCCGGCCGTGCAGAGTAACCAGCCCGCTCCCGACCCCGCTAAAGCTGATCTGAGCCTGGTGATGCAGGCCAGCCGGCCATCGGTCCGGATTGGGCAGCCCGTTACGTTTACCCTGACCATCCGCAACCGGGGAGGCCAGACGGCCACCAACATCACCGTCCGCGACGAACTACCCGCCGGACTGCAGTTTGCGTCGTCGGCATCGGGGATGATGGCCAATGGTACGGTCGTGACCGGGTCCATCGCACAGCTCGCTGCCGGTCAGGAAGTCAGCCTGTCGTTCGTGGCCAACGTAACCGGAGGCAGTACGCTCGTCAATGCCGCCCAGATCAGCGCAGCCGGGCAACCCGACCCGGACAGTCAGCCCGGCAACGGCACGACCAACGGAGAAGACGACACGGCCCAGGTCAGTCTGCGGGTGAACGGAGCGGCATCGGGCGGGCGGCTGGCAGCTACCGAAAGCACCACGCAACCAGCCACTTCGCCAAAACCGTCGGCCTCCACCCAGCATCGGTTTACGGGCCAGAAGCCAAATAAATAAGCCTGTTTTCCAGAAAAGGATGCATATTGCCAAACAAAGACGGCTGCAAACCGTATATTTGTTCGGCATACAACCTGCATTCCCACTGTACAGGATGACGTATTGTTTAGGCATCAAGGTAGCGTCGGGCTTAGTCGCCATCGCCGACACGCGCCTTACTTCCGGCACCGAGGTGTCCTCAAATCGCAAGATTTCGGTTCATGAAGTCGAAAATCACTCCCTGTTTATTATGACCTCGGGCCTGCGGTCCGTACGCGACAAGGCCATCACGTACTTCCGGGAAGTTATTGCCGAACAGGACCGCTCGTTCAATAAGCTGTATAAAGCCGTTAATGCCTTTGGTGAGCAGGTCAAGCGGGTAGCGCAGGAAGATAAAGAATCGCTTACTGCCAGCGGGCTCAATTTCAACCTGAACGCCATCGTTGGCGGGCAGCTCGAAGACGACACCGAACACAAGCTGTATCTGCTGTATCCGGAAGGCAACTGGGTAGAGGTAGACCATGGGGCACCGTTCAAGATAATCGGCAACTCAGGCTACGGTAAACCCCTGCTTTTCAGAAACCTATCGTACGAAACCAGTTTGCAGGAAGCGCTTAAAATCGGGTTTCTGGCCTTCGATGCTACCCGGGTTAGTGCCAACGACGTGGACTACCCGCTCGACGTGGTTGTCTACCCGAAAAACAGCTTCCACATGACCGAGTACCGGCTGGAAAAAGACGACATGGACGAAGTATCGCACCAGTGGAGCGCCCTGCTGAGTAACTCCGTTCGGAAACTTCCGACGTACTGGATGGACCCAATCTTCGAGAAAATGCGTTCGGTCAAGGAGTAACGTCTGCTTTCTCAGGCAATTCATATGCAACTCTACGTTCGGCATACTTCTGACTATACCTACGACCAGGCGGTTGTATTGAAGCCTCATACCCTGTATCTCTACCCACGCCCCTACCCACACCAGCGGCTGCTGCGCTACGATCTGACGATCGATCCGGCTCCTACGCAGATCGTGCGAAACGTAGACGTGGAAAGTAATGTGCAGCAGGTCGTTTATTTTGCGGGCCAGACCCGGCAGCTGCACGTAACGATGGAGCTGGAGATCGAATCGAACGAATTCAACTCGCTCAACTTCATCTTTTATCCCTACGAAGCCAACAAGCTGCCGTTTGTCTATCCTGAATCCATTCGGGAATTGCTGTCGCCCTACCTAAGCGGCACCAATCCCAGTTCGATGGTCAATGAGTGGGCGCGGAGTCTGGTTGAGGAAGCCAACGGCGATACCGTCGACTTCCTGCTGCGGCTGAACCGGAGCATCCGCCAGTTCCGCTACGAAGTCCGTCCCGAGGGGCCACCGTTTGCGCCCGAACAAACCCTTATTGACCGGGCCGGGTCCTGCCGGGATTATACAACGCTGTTCATGGCGGCCTGCCGAAGTCTGGGGATTGCCGCCCGGTTCGTGAGCGGCTATCTGTCGGGCAATCCGCAGCAGGAACACCAGCTTCATGCCTGGGCCGAAGTGTACCTGCCGGGAGCCGGCTGGCGGGGTTTTGACCCAACCGAAAATGAAGTGATCAGCAACCGGCATATTTTTCTGACCTCAACCGCCAGGCCCGAACTGGCCGCACCCATCAGCGGCACGTTTACGGGGCAGGCGCAGTCTACCTTCCGGGCCGAGTTATTTATCAATAACGGACAGGTGCCTAACTTAAGCCACTAAACGTAGCTACGTTTTTGTTTATATACCGGCGGGGGCTGCGTTTAACCTACTGCGGCCGTCGGCATCTTTTTTCTGAATGGTCTACTGTCGACTGACAACAGACACCTATCTTTGCAGGCTAACATCTGGTACACTTTCTGAACCCATCAGCGTGGCATTAATTAAGTCTATTTCCGGGATTCGAGGAACGATTGGAGGGCGCAGCGGAGAAGCATTGACGCCCTTGGATGCGGTCAAATTTACGGCGGCTTTCGGGCAATGGCTCCGGCAGCGAAACGCCCAGAGTAAAACGGTTGTGATCGGCCGCGACGGACGGTTGTCGGGCGATATGATTTCCCGGCTCGTGTCGGCTACGCTGCAGGGGCTTGGCTTTGACGTGATTGACCTGGGCCTGTCGACAACCCCCACGGTCGAACTGGCCGTTCCGGGCGAAGGGGCTGCGGGGGGGATCATCCTGACCGCCAGCCATAACCCTATTCAATGGAACGCGCTCAAACTGCTGAATGAACAGGGTGAGTTTATTTCGGCCGACGACGGGGCCGAACTGCTGGCTATTGCCGAAGCCGAGTCATTTGAGTTTGCGGAAGTCCGGAAGCTGGGGAGTTACCGGCAGGATACAACCTGGCTTCAAAAGCACATTGACCAGATTCTGGCCCTGCCGCTGGTAGACCGCAACGCCATTGCCGCGCGTAACTTCCGGGTGGTAGTTGATGCGGTCAACTCCACGGGCGGTCTGGCCGTACCGATGCTGCTGGAAGCCCTCGGCGTTGAGCAGATTACGAAACTGCACTGCGAACCAACCGGGCAGTTTGCCCACAATCCGGAACCCCTCCCCGAAAACCTCCGCGACATCATCAAGGAGATTGAAAAAGGAGGTTTCGATCTGGGTATTGTTGTCGACCCCGACGTCGATCGGCTGGCCCTGATCTGCGAAGACGGATCTCCGTTCGGTGAGGAATATACGTTAGTCGGCGTAGCTGACTACGTACTTCGTAATCGGCCGCAGGGCAGTCAGCCGGGCAACACCGTATCGAATCTGTCCTCAACGGTGGCCCTGCGTGACGTCACCCAGAAATACGGCGGCAAGCACTCTGCGTCGGCAGTGGGCGAAGTGAACGTGGTGGAAATGATGAAGGAACAGCAGGCGGTGATCGGTGGCGAAGGCAACGGTGGTATCATCTATCCCGAATTGCACTACGGCCGCGACGCCCTGGTCGGTATTGCGTTGTTTCTGAGCCACCTGGCCCGCTTCGGCAAGTCGGCCTCGATGCTGCGCCGGACGTATCCGAACTACTATATCTCGAAAAATAAGATTGAACTGACCCCCGACATCAACGTGGATACCGTGCTGGAACGGATTCAGGCGCGGTATGCCCGCAACCCGATCAATACCATCGACGGCGTCAAGATCGAGTTCGATAAGGAGTGGGTGCATCTGCGTAAGTCCAATACCGAGCCGATCATCCGGATCTATTCCGAGTCGGATACGCTGGCTACAGCCGAGCACCTGGCCGGTAAGATCATCGCTGACATCAAGGAAGTCATCTCCGAAAATCGGTAAAAGTCTCCCGGCATTTCGATTCATCAGGGCCAGTTCATACGTATGAACTGGCTTTTTTTGTTCAGCAGCGTTGAGGCCGACGGTGTTACCGTTTCCTCAAAGCTTTCCGAGTGCAGCGCCAGAAACCCGTATCTTCCTTTACCCATCAGGCGCTCAGGCCATTCGGAATCCATGCTCCAGCAACTTCTCGACGTACTGAAACGAGTGTTCACAGTCCTTGTGCTGCTCCTGCAAATAGCGGTTGTGGGGGGGATTCTGTGGTTTTTGTGGCCTGTTTATGAAGAAGCCGCCCTGCAACGCCGTTTCGATCAGGAAGGCCGGATTGTTCGGGTCCGGATCGACGAGGTCAATTTTGAACAGCGCACCTGGCTGGATGCCTTTCAGAACGCGGTCTACATTACGTTCCGGCATGGCGCCCGGCCGTACACCACCCGTTTTCTGACCGACACAGTCGCTGTCGACAAAGGGCAGACGGTGAACGTAGTATACCATCCTTCGCTGGATGCCTTTCGCCAACCCGCCTTGAGCCGGCCCAGTGCCCAGCTTACCGTATCCCGCCTGGTCAGGTGGACAATTGCCGACGACCTGAGCGGTGCAAACAAACTCCTGAGCGTTCTGGTGGTATTGGCTGTTGTCTTGTTTTTTCTGGTGTCGGGGTTGATTAACTACCTCATTCCCGTCCCTACTCTCCAATGGCTCAGCAAACTGGTACTCTTTGCCACGCTTTTTGGCGTAGCCGCGTTTATCACGTACGATGCGGCCGGTCGGTACCAATACTGGAATCGGCTGCGAGCCACCAGCCAACCCGACGAAGCGATTGTACTCAGTACCAACAAAACGCACTCGACCAGTCGACGGAACCGGTCATTCAGCACCTACGCCTACCAGGCTACCGTCCAGTTCCGGCAGCAGAAGCGGGAGATCGCGATCACCGAAGCGGAGTATGGCACACGAACGAAAGGAGATCGTTTACAAGTACTGTACTCCAGCGCCCTGAATGACCTGATGTCGGTCCATTACGTACTGCCTCCTGAGGTCTACATCATTCCACTGCTCTTCTGGGGGATACTTCTGCTTGGCGTCTGGCTTACCCTGAACCCGCGAAAACGGAAACGGGTATCTGCAGCCCGAGTACCTTTTAACAAACATTAACTTGGAGAGGTCAGTAAGGTATTTTCATATTTACGGTAGAGATCTTATATCTCGTACTCATGAAACACCTATCCATCTTTATGCTTATAGTTGCTACAACCAGTACAGTAGCATGCGGACAATATTCTCAACGGTTTATTGGTGGATACACAGTATTCAGTATACCGTTTGAAGACGATTCTATCACATTTGCAGTAGTAGCTAAACAGGGAGAACTGACTAAACCCAAACCTATCTTTCTCTTCCGACAAGGTTCTCTACCTATTCCACTCTTCACAACTAATCCCGGAAGCAATCGGCCCTCACTCACCGAACTACCTATCACCTGCTATGATCATGAACAGGATTTTTATTCCATCATGATTGCGAAGCCCGGTGTTCCATTAATCTCTAATGCTGCATATCTGGATACATTGTTTAGTACGCGAAGTCGTCCAAAACCGTCCATGTACCCAGCTGTTTATCAAACCCACAATTACCTCGATTATTACGTTCGGCAAACCAATGTTGTGCTTAGCTTTGTCCTAAGCCAACCGTGGGCCGATGTCAAACGAGTGGTTGTAGCAGGTGGCTCGGAAGGTTATTTTGTGGCCATTAAGACGGCTTATACTAATCCCAAAGTCACCCACCTGATCGTTTCGTCGGGTTTTCTGGACGGCCGGCAGCAAGGCCTTATTCGGCAGGAGCGGTTCAGAGGCCTAACTGGTGAGATTAGTCAGGAAGATGCACAACGCAACGTAGAAGCTCGGCAAAACCAGTGGCTTGAAATATGTCGAGATTCACTGAGCTCTTCAGCCAAAGTAGGTGACCCACCCCGCACAACGTATTCATTTTCTCATCCTTATAATAAAGACTATCTGCTGTCGCTAAGTATCCCAATTCTCGTTATTTATGGCACGGCCGATATAGCCGCTACGTCAAACGACATATTACCTCTTGAGTTTGCACGGCGCGGTAAAACAAACCTTACTCTGAAAGCGTATCCCGACCATGACCACACCTACCATAAACTCGTTTACGGGGCTGACCGTAAGGTTATTAACAAAATTTATAATGGAGTAACGGTCGAGAAAGAATATTTTCAGTGGCTTCAAACTCATTAGAACTGCTACGTAGTGCTCCTTTCTTAGCCATATCAGGATACTTCTTCTCATAACGTACCAAATTGCACGAAAAGAAGACGTTATTCGTAATATTTATTGAATCAACCGCATGACTCGCTCCTTTTTCACCTTCTGCCTGCTCGCTGTTCTGCTACCCTGCTTCGTATCCGCTCAATCAACCGCGTCGAAAGCGACCTCCGGCAACCCTATTTTTCCCGGCTGGTACGCCGATCCGGAAGGCACCATCTTCAACAAAACGTACTGGGTGTATCCAACCTACTCGGCACCGTATAACCAGCAGGTGTTTATGGACGCGTTTTCGTCGCCCGACCTGATTAACTGGACCAAACACCAACGTATTATCGATACGTCGGCGGTGAAGTGGGCCAAACGCGCCATGTGGGCACCGGCCGCATTGGAAAAAGGCGGTAAGTATTACCTTTTCTTCGGTGCCAACGACATCCAGAACAACAACGAAGCCGGTGGTATTGGGGTCGCCGTGGCCAACAACCCCGCCGGACCGTTCAAAGATCTGCTGGGCAAACCTCTCATCGGCCAGTTTCACAACGGCGCGCAACCCATTGATCAGTTTGTATTTCACGACAAAGACGGGCAGTATTACCTCATCTACGGTGGCTGGCGGCACTGCAACATCGCCCGGCTGAAAGACGACTTTACGGGTGTCGTGCCGTTTCCGGATGGTACCACGTTCAAGGAAATCACCCCACAGGGCTATGTGGAAGGTCCGATTATGTTCATCCGGAACGGCAAGTATTATTTCATGTGGTCGGAAGGCGGCTGGACCGGCCCCAATTATTCAGTGGCTTATGCGGTGGCTGACTCTCCCTTCGGCCCTTTTGAGCGTGTAGGGAAGATTCTGCAGCAGGACCCCACCGTAGCGACCGGGGCAGGACACCACTCGGTGATACAGGTTCCGGGCACCGACGAGTGGTACATAGTTTACCACCGTCGCCCGCTGACGGAAACCGACGGTAATCACCGGGAAACCTGCATCGAACGTATGTATTTTGACGAGAACGGCGCTATCAAACCCGTTAAACTGACCGTAGAAGGGGTGAAAAGACGCCCCCTGAAGTAACTACTCCGACCAGACCGCCAGTTCGTTGCCGTTCGGGTCGGTGAAGTGAAACCGCCGGCCACCGGGAAAGGAAAAAATCGCTTTGGTGATGGCTCCGCCCGCAGCCCGTACGGCCGATTCAACGGCTTCAAGGTCGGTTGCGTACATGACAACCAATGGCTGTGCGGCCCGCAGCCCGTCTGCCTGGTAGAAACCACCGGTCATGCGGCCGTCGGAAAAGCTGGTGTACTCCGGCCCATACTCTTCAAACTGCCAGCCGAAAACCGTCTGGTAGAAACGCTGGGTGGCGGGTAGGTCAGCCGCCGGAAATTCAATGTAGTCAATACGAAGGTTCTGTTCGGTTGCGTTCATGGCTGCGTTGATTTGTCCCGGCAAAGATGCATTACCGACCCGCCAACTCGTTTGTAAAAATGCGACACCGCTTAAAATTGCCTGATTAGGGCTACCCCTCCCCCCAGTACGTACTGGGCGTAATACCTGCAAACGCCCTGAATTCTTTCGTCAGGTGCGCGTGATCGGTGTAGCCGTTATCGAAAGCCAGCCCCATGAGCGAATCGGCCGGCTGAGTTCGCAGGAGAGCCTGCATCCGCCGAAAACGCAGGATTCGGGCCAGCAGCTTGGGTGAAACCCCGACGTACTGCTGAAACTGCCGCTCCAGTTGTCGGCGGCTGATTCCGCCCTGATCGGCCAGCCGTTCAATGGAAAACTGGCCGTGCTGGCCTTCCAGGTGCCGGACGCTGGCCAGCACGGAGGGCGGGGGAAGCTGTCCGGCAGACAATCGTTTCAGCAGCGCCCGATCCAGTCGGTCAATACGCACGGCCCACGCATCGGTATCGCCAAGTGCAGAAAAAACCGAATCGCCTAACTGCTTCTGCACACCGGCCAGTTCGACCAGCCCATCCGTGAAGAGGTGCAGGGGCGTCTGCACAAAGGGAAACAGACCGCCGGGCCTGAAACGAACCCCCAGTACGTCAGCTTCCGGCGCTACCGAACTCAGCACGGCCCGGGTCATGGTACCAACCAGCAACGCCCCATCCGAAACGGCCGCCTTGCTACCAAATACGTAGAGGATATCCGTGCAGCCATCGGGGAGGATTCGGGCGGCTTGCGCCACCGGCCGCCCCCGCCGAATCCAGTAGCATTCAACGTAGGGCTGCAGCGGCATGGCCGGTAATACTTCAGAGTAGTTCATTGTCGGGAGGTCGCCAGTACATCCGCTAAAATAACAGGTTTTCAGGCACGTACGAAACGGCCGCTTTCTCAAATGCCCGACCGTTTCCTCAATTGGCCGACCGTTGTGTTTGCCGGATTTTGTATACTCCGACCAACCGATCATCCAACGTCCCGACACCATGCTCCTGACCCGTTTTTCCGATTCTAAACCCCGATACCATTCCGGCCGGCTGCGTGGCCGGATGGCGGTGCTCCTGTTTCTGCTGCTGCCTGCGCTGCCCGGCTGCATGACCACGCGCGTGGTTACCGAAACCGACTGCGACACCCCCGCCAACGTTACGTACACCGATACGGTCGTGACGGCTTATTTCTGGGGGCTGAAACAACCGGCCGACATCCATCCGCCCTGCGATAAACGGTTCAACCACCTCAACGGCGTAACGGTCAGATCGTCGTTTGGTCACTACGTACTCACGACCCTTACGCTCGGCATCGTTACCAAACGACGCGTTCGGTGGTGCTGCGCACCCTACGTTCCGGCTCCTCAGCCAATAGGTTCCCGCTAAGTGTTTCCTAACCCTCCTCCCCCCCTTTCCCATGAGCCTGCCAAACGGACTTGAACGCCTGTCGGTGACGGAACTCACCAACCGGCACCAGAACTTTACGCAGCCCCTGACGCCGGGCGCGTCCTTCAAACTACGTATCCCGACCGTATCGGGGAGTCAGGCGCAATATCGCCAGACAACGGCCAACTTTCAGTGGCTGATTCAGCACGCCATCAGCCATAACCTGCGCCTGCGGGCAATCGGCAAAAACTGGTCGTTCACGAAGGTAGGGGTTACCAACGGTGGACTGATCGACGCCAATGCCCTGATGCAGACCTTCCCGCTGGGCAACTCGATGGTCGCCCCGGCGTACCTGAACGCCGGGCATTCGGCCGGCGACCTGTTCTTCACCGAATGCGGCACGACCATCCACATCATCGAAGAAATGCTGGAAGCCAACGGCAAATCGATGCGGGCGTCGGGAGCCAGCAACGGCCAGACCATCGCCGGGGCCTTTTCGACCGGTACCCATGGCGCAGCCTTTAACCTGGGGGCGGTGCACGACACGGTCGTCGGCCTGCACCTGGTTACGGGTGCCGACCGCCACGTATGGCTCGAACGGGCGTCGTTTCCGGTAGCTTCCCCGGCGTTTACCGACTGGCTTGGCGTGACCGACGTCTTGCGCGACGACGATCTGTTCAACGCGGCCGTAGTCAGTTTCGGCAGTTTTGGGTTTATTCATGGCGTCATGCTCCAGACCGAGCCGCTGTTCTGGCTGAAAGCTTATAGCAACGACCGGGTTGTTTACAACGACGACCTGAAACGAGCCATGACCCAGCTCGATTTTTCGGGTTTACAAACGGCACTCCGACTACCTACGCAACCGGACGGGGGTGAGCCGTATCATTTCCAGATGATTGTCAATCCGCACCAGTTCGACGTAACGGGGACCAACCCGGCACACGGGGCGTTTATCCGCATCCTGAACAAACATACCGTCAAGCCGGCCGGGGCCGTGCCGCCCCCGCCAAAGCCGGGATTCGTTTACGGCGACGATACGATGGGCCTGATCCAGACGCTGCTCGACAAGCTGAGGCCGTTCTCGGCCAGGCTGGTACCGGCTATGGTCAACGCATTGTATCCGCAGGCGCTGGAGAATACCGACGGCTGGGTCGGTACCATGGCCGATTTTTTTGGCTACACCAACATCCGGGGCAAGGCCTCCAGCGCGGCCATTGGGATCGACGCCACCGACAGCCCCCGGGTGCTGGAGGAGATTATCGAACTCAACAAACAATCGGCGTTTCCGGGCGTACTTGGCTTGCGGTGGGTGAGGCAGACACCCGCTACGTTGGGATTTACGCGCTTTCCCGTAACGTGCGTGCTGGAACTGGACGGCATCGAATCAACCCCAACCCGGCAGTTCCTGCAGAAAACCTGGAATCGCCTGGAAACGCTCGGCATTCCGTACACCCTGCACTGGGGTAAAGTCAACTTCAACCTGGATGCCCAACGGGTGCGGAACATGTACGGCGACGCCAGCGTGGATGCGTGGTTGCTGGCCCGGAACCAACTGCTCGACAACGACACCCGGAAGGTGTTTACCAACGAGTTTATGGAGCGCTGCGGGCTGGATAAGGCCGTTGTGCTCAATGAGCCAATTGTCTGACCCTATTTTTGGGGTAACCGAAGCGTCATGTCAAGAAAGCATCTACTTTAGCGGACGCAAAACCAAAACAGACATGGCGACAAAAATTCAGATACACCATCCCGACGTAAAAGAAGGCTTTTCAACCGGCGCGTATTCGTCCGGCGTACTCATCGACGGCTGGCTGTACGTATCCGGTCAGGGTCCGGTCGATTACGCCAAGGGCGAATTCGTGCTGGGCACCATCGAGTCCGAAACCCACCTGACTCTGCAAAACGTCGGGCGAATTCTGGAAGCGGCCGGCTGTACGTTCGACGACGTTGTGAAGAGCACCGTTCACCTGGCCGATATCAACGATTTCGCGG
This sequence comes from Fibrisoma montanum, assembly GCF_003583365.1. Lineage (GTDB taxonomy): Bacteria > Bacteroidota > Bacteroidia > Cytophagales > Spirosomataceae > Fibrisoma > Fibrisoma montanum. The sequence goes on along the minus strand of NZ_QXED01000013.1, from coordinate 2,968 downwards.
TTTATAACCAAATCTACGCCAGCTACTTCCCCGGAATCAAACCGGCCCGGACAACTGTGCAGTCGGTGCTGGGTAATGGCATCAAGGTAGAGATCGACGTAGTCGCCAAATTACCGTAGCCGTTGCTATGTTCCTGATTGATGCTCACCTCGACATGGCGCTCAACGCCATCGAATGGAACCGCGATTACCGGCAGCCGGTCAGTGCCATCCGGGCATCGGAAGCGGGGATGACGGACAGGATCGACCGGGCGAAGGGCACCGTATCACTGCCGGAACTCCGCCGGGGCAACATCGGGCTGGTGGTAGCTACGCAGATCGCCCGGTTTAATCAACCTACCGGATCAGGCGGCATTTTACCCGGTGCCGGCTGGAACTCCCCGCATCAGGCCTGGGCCATGACCCAGGCCCAGCGGGCGTGGTACGAAGCCATGACCCAACCCGGGCCGGATGGCGTTGCCGAGCTGGTGCAGATCACCGACCGGGCATCGCTCGACCGGCACGTAGCGCTCTGGCTCGACGACAGCCTGCCGAATGAAACTAAACCGGTGGGGTACATTCTCAGTCTCGAAGGGGCCGACTCGCTGGTCGATCTGTCGTATCTGGAAACCGCCTACGCCTACGGGCTCAGGGCCACCGGACCGGCTCATTACAGCACCGGCCGCTACGCTCCGGGCACGGGGTTGGCGGGGCCGCTGACCGCCCTGGGCCGCGACCTGCTGCGCGAAATGGACCGGCTGAATCTGATTCTGGACGTAACGCACCTAACCGACGAGGGGTTTACCGAAGCGATGGACTCGTACCAGGGACCGGTATGGGCCAGTCACCACAATTGCCGGGCGCTGGTACCGCACCAGCGCCAGCTTGCTGACGACCAGATCAAACGTCTGATTGAGCGGGGGTCGGTGATCGGCGGGTGCTTCGACGCGTGGATGCTGAAACCGGGCTTTACGCAGCGGAAAAGCAATCCGGCCGATTTTGGCATTACCCTCGACACGGTAATCGACCACTTCGACCACATCTGCCAGATGGCGGGCAACTCCCTGCATTGTGCCATCGGCTCCGATCTCGACGGTACGTTTGGCCGCGAGCAGTCACCGACCGATCTGGATACCATCAGCGATTTGCAGAACCTTCAGGGGCTGCTGACCAGACGAGGGTATTCGGCCGGGGACATCGAGAATATTTTCTTTAAAAACTGGCTGCGTTTCCTGCAAAACGCGTGGAAAACGTAGCGGTCCGTCGTCGGGGGTGGGCTGTACGCTAAATCTACCGTGCCGTTGCTCTTCTTTGTCAACATTCATTCAGCCGCCCGGTTGACAAGGCATTTGAGCAACCTGATCATGACTTCCGACATTTCCGTGCTGATTGTGACCCGTAACCGGGTTGACACATTACTCTGGACCCTGGGGCATCTGGCACAGTTACCCGAAAAGCCGCCCATCATCGTTGTCGACAATGCCTCTACCGACGGGACGCCGGAGCGCGTTCGGGCCGCGTTCCCGGCCGTGAACGTAGTGGCACTGCCCACTAACCAGGGTTTGAACGCCCGAAACATCGGCGTTCAGGCGGCCCGAACACCCCTGGTTGCGTTCTGCGACGATGATTCGTTCTGGGAGCCCGGCGCCTTGACCAAAGCTGTGCAGTACTTCCGGCAATACACCCATCTGGGCGTTCTGGCGGGTAAAGTGCTGCTGGGCGACGACAACCGCCTGGAACCGGTCTGCGAAGCCATGCGCAACAGCCCCCTCAGCAGTCAGTTACCACTGCCGGGTCCGGCTATTCTGGGCTTCGTGTGCTGTGCGGTCGTCATCCGCCGACAGGCGTTTCTGGCGATGGGCGGTTTCAATCAGCAGTTTGCCATCGCGGGCGAAGAACGTCTTTTCTCGGTGGATATGCTGGCCAGCGGATGGAGTTTATCCTACGCCGACGATATGGTGTGCCACCATTACCCCTCGCCCGTTCGGGACTGTTCGCACCGCATCCAGCTCCTGACCCGCGACACGCTCTGGTACTACTGGCTTCGCCGGCCGTGGTACTACGCCCTTCGGCATACGCTGCACATTTACCAGCGAAGTCGTTCCGACGAGAACGTCCGCAAGGGCTATCAGGAAGCCGTACGCGTGTTGCTGTTGCTGCTCTCCAAACGCCGGGTAGTGCCGGTCCACGTAGAACGGCAGATTCTGAAAATTGAAAGTTTTTACTGACACCCCGGCCTACGACGGTTGTACCTGCGCGGCCGCGGCTTCGTCGACGAACCAGTACAGTTCGCCGTCGGTTGGCCGGATCACCTGCGACGGGTACACATCGGGGCGGTAATCGCCGTTGATCACTTCGTTGAGGGGGGCCGCTTTTTTGGGTCCAGCCACCAAAAACGCCACGGCAGCGGCCTTGTTCACCACCGGCGCGGTCAGCGTCAGGCGGTACATATTCTGCGCTTTCAGAAAATACGCGTTTGTCCAGGCCTTGTCTTCGTGGACGACCTCCGTACCGGGGAAAAGCGAAAGCGTATGACCATCATCGCCCATGCCGAGCATCACCAGATCGAACGTCCGGTTGTAGCCATCAAAGTAAGTATGCAGGATGTTAGCATATCGGTCGGCCGCTACGTCGGGTTCCTGATTGGTGGGCCAGACAAACACCTGCGTCGGTTCGACCGGTACATGATTCAGCAGGGTCTGGTACGCCATGCGGGCGTTGCTGCGGTCGTCGTCGAGGGGCACGTACCGTTCATCCCCCCAGAAGATATGCAGTTTATCCCAGGGAATCACTTCCCGGTACGGCAATTCGGCCAGGAGTTTGAACAGGGCTTCGGGCGTGCTGCCACCCGACAGGGCAATGGTGAACCGCTCCTGACGCTGCAACACGTCATTGATGTACGTAACGAGCCAGTCGGCTACGGCCCGAGCGAGTTCGTCGGAGTCTTTTTTGATGATTAACTGCATAGGGGCAGGGGGTTGGGGGCGTGG
>NZ_QXED01000012.1 GCF_003583365.1 Fibrisoma montanum | reverse complement strand
TACCTGTAATGTGCTGACAAACAACGGGTTGCGTTTATTTTGTCGGCGTGTTTCCCTCATTTGGGACTGCAAAGGTAGGCGCTTTCTGGCCCCCTGTCAAGACCCCGCCCCAAAATAATTTGGAGATATTTAAGGGCTATTTTGCAACTGTCTGATATCACGCCTTTTAGCTCTGGTAATTTTTTGAAAAAATTTCCACCCCTGCTCTATAAACCGAAATCAGCTGGGTAAATAGCGCTTTAGGCGGCTTTAGGCTTCGTTTTACTGTCTCTACGTTTTATCTTGCAGTCAGTCTATTACTAACTTGGTCACTTATCTTTTATTGTGGCGTTATGAAAATACTGCATACAGCGGATTGGCATCTGGGAAAACGACTGTATAAACATGATCTCCGCGATGACCATGAGTTGTTTCTCAACTGGTTAGCCACTTTGATTGATGAGCGGGACATTGATGTTCTCTTAATCTCCGGGGATGTGTTTGATACGACCAACCCGAACGATGGGTCGATGTCGCTTTATTACAAGTTTCTGACTCGTATGCTTCCGCTTGGCCGGAGACTTATCATAACTGGTGGCAATCATGACTCGGCCAGTAAGCTGAACGCCCCGAGGGAACTGCTACGTCATTTGAATATTCATGTTGTCGGATGTACTACTCACGATTGTGCTGAAGAAGTAGTTCGGCTGGCGACGGGATCAACGGATTTGCTGATTGCTGCTGTTCCCTATCTTCGGGATGCTGATCTGCGTCAATCAATTTCGGGACAGACCTTCGACGAACGGATTGAGGCCGTCCGAACCGGGATTCGCAATCATTACGAACGTATCATTGACTATTGCTGTCAGGCGTATAAAGATGTACCTAAACTTGCTATGGGGCATCTGTATGTTAATGGAGCCACAACCTCTGAAAGTGAGCGGGAGATCCACAGCGTTGGAGGTCAGGCCGCCTTCTCCTCGGAGCAATTTCCTGCTGGATTTGATTACGTGGCGCTGGGCCACATTCACGTTCCCCAGACTATCGGCGCCAATCAGGCGGTTCGTTACAGTGGTTCGCCTATTCCCCTAAGTTTTGGTGAACGCGATAATCGTCATCAACTGCTGGAGTTGACAATCGATAACGGGGCGGTGGTTCGCGTGGAATCTGTACCTGTACCGCGCTTTAGGACGTTGCGGCACGTTGGCGGTTCGATGGATGAAGTACGTGATACGCTGGAAAATCTGAATTTGCCGGAGGATACGTTACCGATGCTGGTAGACGTACTGGTTGAGGAAGAAAACGAAAGTTTGAGCGTTCGTAAGCATTTCGAACAGTTGCAACGCGACTATGCCCAGGCTGCTTTTCAGATTGCCAAAACCCGGCTGGTATTCCGTAATAAGCTGAAGGGGCTGGACTCACTATACGTAGCGGATACGATACTTCAGGACCTTACGTATCTCGACGTTTTTGGCCGACGGCTGGATGCATCGCTGGTTGAAGGTGATGATCGACTGACACTCGTAGATACGTACAAGAAACTTTACAAGATGGTTACGGAGCAGGCGGCTCCTCTTCTGCATGAAAATTCGACAAATACGCTTTCGTAACATCAATTCTTTTTACGGCGAACATCCGCCAATTGTTTTCACGAATGGGCTTTTAAGCTCCACTGGCCTTTTTGTAATTGCCGGGCCAACCGGTGCCGGAAAGTCGACGCTGCTTGATGTGATTACACTGGCCTTGTTTAACCGTGTGCCACGGCTGTCGGGGGCAGTTTCGTTAACCAATATTACGGACGAAGGCCTACTGGTTAACCAACAGGCGGCCCGCGAAGTGAATTCGGCGGCTTACGCTGAGGTTGAATACGAAGTGGGTGGCGATGTGTATCGATCTCGCTGGTCTATCAAGAAGAATCGCAACGGCAACTGGAATAATTACGAGATGGAAGTGGCCCGGCTGAAAGACGATCAGCCGCTGGGTGTGCTATTTCCAATCAAAGATTTACGGGACTTTCCTAAAAAGAATGAGGAGTTAATTGGGCTTACGTACGAGCAGTTTGTCCGCTCGATTGTACTGGCGCAGGGCGCTTTTGATCAGTTTTTGAAAGCCAAATCGGCGGAGCGGAGCAAAATGCTCGAACGGATAACCGGAACGGAAATCTACCGTCAATTGAGCCAACGGGCGTATGCTACCAACAAACAGTTTGAGGAGTATCTGGTAAGCAAACGGCGTGAGGTTGAGCTGATTCAGGTGCTGAGCGAAGACGCTGTACAAACCCTGAAAGCACAGCAGAAAGATACGGACGCTCAACTTAAGGCGCTTGATGAGGAAATCAGCCAGCTTTCTGATGAACAGGCGCTTTGGCGACAACTTTCGGAGGCCGATCAGCAACTTAGCCTTCTGGAGAAGCGACAGACAGTGCTTGCGCAAAAGTCTGATGAATTTTCTACCAGTGCGCACCAATTGCAACGCCATAAGCAGGTAGCAGACTTGGCCGTTACGCTGGAAACCATCCGTGGGCTGGAATCCCGTCGCGATGCGGTCGCGGCTTCCCGTCGGCAATCAGATCAAGTTATTCAATCACTAACCCATCAGCTTGCCAACGTACTTGACCAGGCTAAATCACTTACGCAGGCCAAGTTTATAACGGAAGAAACGTTTGAAAAAGAAATTGATGGGTTTAAGGAGCAGGTACTTGACCTGACCGGCAAGATTGAAGCGGAGCACGAACGTAGTAAACGACCACTGCAAAGCATCCAGCAAACCCTCAAGTCGGCTTCGCATGAGTGGTTTCGACAGATTGATCTGGCGAAGCCGGAGGTGGCGGCTCAGCAGGTTGCCGAGCGGTACCACACGCTTTCGGTGCAACTGGTCCAGTTAGAACAGGAGTACGCTCACGTATCGACGGAGACCATTAATCAGGAGATTAACCATCTGTACGAGCGGGAGAACCAGCTTACGTCGCTGATTACGGTGCTGGAAGAACAGCAAACCCGGTTGTCGGAGGGGATGACGCTGAAAACCAAGGCCGAACAGATCGATCAGCTCATTCAGCAGAAAGCCGACTCACTGACCAAGCTTGAGCAGGAGGTGAAGCGACTCGAAGCCCGAAAAAATGAACTGGAAGCCATCAGAACCCGCCTGCAAACCGAAGCGAATCTGGATGAATTACGGAAAGGTTTAACCAACGGATCGCCTTGTCCGCTCTGTGGCTCGCTGAATCATCCGTACGCCCAGCACTACGTTCAGCAGACGGGCGAAAACGAATTATTGCTACGCATTGCTACCGCCGACTGGCAGGAAAAGCAAAAAGAATACGAAGCACTTCGTCTGGAATTGATTGAGGATCAGGCCAACGAACGAGCGTTTAACGAGCGCCGGAATGAATTGAGGCAGCTCTGGTTCGCCAAAAAGAAAGAAGTGACGGATCAGTTGACAATGCTGGCAATTGACTCGTCTGTTGGTCCGGAGTCGTTGAAAGACTCCAAGAAGCTACTCATGCTTCAGCGCGATGAGTTGGACAACCTACGTTCGTTGTGGGCGCAGGATGTTACGTTGCGACGGCTCCTCGATGATTTTAACGCCTTGTCCGACAGTCGAAAAACCATGACCGAGCTGACTCAACAAAAAGCAGCTTTGTATCCGGATAGCAATATTCGCGAGGTTTGCGACCAACTGACTGAACGCTTCTATCAGTTGCAGACTCAACTGGCCACACAGACCGGGCTTCTAGAAAAGGTGACTGCTGAGTACATAACTCTCGATCAGGAGTGGACTACGCTTACACAATCCCTACAACCCCAACTGATGGAGCGGGGGCTGACGGACATAGCAACCGCACGCGCTTGTCTGTTAGATGCCCCAGTGGTCAGCCGGCTCCAGGAACAACAGACTGCACTGGAACGGGAAGCCGACGAGCTCAAGCGCCGACGCCAGGACGAAGAAGCCAAACGAGCGGATGCGCAGGCAGCCCGCCGGACAACCTTATCTGCCGACGAGATTAATCAGCAGCTTCTTTTAAAGAAAGCGACCGAGCGGAAAACTCGGGAACGCGTTGGGTACATCAAAAAACAGCTCGAACACGATCGTGAGCAGCGAAAGCGTCAGAAGAAGCTGACCGATGAGCTTATTAAACTTGAGACGGAAGCCCATCCGTGGCGACAGCTTAACCAGTTGATCGGCAGTGCTAAAGGCGATGAGTACAGTAAGTTTGCGCAGGGACTGACACTGGCCCAACTGATTGGTTTATCGAACCGGCGCCTGCGGGAATTATCCGATCGATACCTGCTGCTGAAGCCGCGCGATGGTCAGGATGAGCTGTACGTACTGGATCAGTACCAGGGAAGTACGGAGCGGTCGGTATCAAGTTTGTCGGGGGGAGAAACGTTTACGCTCAGTCTGGCACTGGCCTTGGGTTTATCCGATCTGGCTTCGCAGAACGTACAGATAGAGAGTCTGTTTATAGACGAAGGCTTCGGTACGCTCGACCCCGAGAGTCTGGACACGGCCATCGTTATGCTGGAAAAGCTACAACACGACAGCAAAAAAACTATTGGTATTATTTCTCACCGACACGAGATCAAAGAGCGAATCAGCGTTCAGATTCAGGTTGAAAAAGGGCCGGACGGGAACAGCAAAATCAAGGTAGTAGAGTCATATTAAACTGAAAAAGGCTACCGACGAGGTAGCCTTTTTCAGTTTAATATGGTTTAGGCCTGTCGACTGGCCAGCAGCGACTGCACCACTTCTTCTGAAGCACCAGTCATTGAGAAACCACCATCGTGGAAGAGGTTCTGCATGGTTACCATCCGCGTCAGATCGGAGAACAGCGTAATGACGTAGTCGGCGCATTGCTCAGCGTTTGCGTTGCCCAGCGGAGCCGTAGCCTCAGCAAAATCAAAGAACTTGTCGAAACCACCGATGCCTGACCCGGCCGTTGTTACGGTTGGCGACTGAGACACTGTATTGACACGAACTTTGCGGAATTTGCCATACTGATAGCCGAAACTACGGGCAATCGATTCCAGCAGGGCTTTAGCATCGCCCATATCCGAATAGAATGAGAACGTACGCTGGGCCGCCATGTACGACAGCGCCACTACGGAGCCCCATTCGTTGATGGCGTCGAGCTTGTAGGCAGTCTGCAGCATTTTGTGCAACGACATGGCCGAAACGTCGAGGCTTTGCTTGAACCACTCGTAGTTCAGATCGGTGTATTGTCTGCCTTTCCGGATGTTAGGGCTCATGCCTATGCTGTGTAGCACAAAGTCTACTTTGCCACCCAGAATGTCGGTTGACTTATTGTAGAGATTTTCGAGGTCTTCAACTGACGTAGCATCCGCCGGGATGATTTCCGCTTCACACTGCTCAGCCAGTTGCTTGATAGCACCCATCCGCATCGCGATCGGCGCATTGGTCAGGGTAAAGATGGCGCCTTCTTCCTTTGCTTTGAGGGCGACTTTCCAGGCAATTGATTTTTCGTCGAGGGCACCCGAAATGATGCCGCGCTTTCCTTTCAGTAATCCGTAAGCCATTTAAGAGTTTTCAGTTTACAATTTTCGATCTGTAGCCCAGCACCACAAACCGTTTTGTCGTTTTGCTCCTTCAGTTGTGAGTTCGAAGCGATTAAAACCGATCAAAGTTAGATTATTTTTTTGGGTTAAGCGCCAAGGTCGCCGTTACGGCCGGTACGGGCTTTACATCCAGCACCTCTTCGATGAATTTTTCGGTGGCATTGTAAACACCGATCAGATCGTGTGACGTGAACCGCGATGAGATTACGTGTTCGCCAGATTCAGGAAACGCGACCTGTTGTTTTTTATCGGCTGGGGTTCCCAGCTGTTCATACATAGAGAGCATAGCCGGAACAGAAACGACTTTGTCCTGATGGTCGTCGTCCTTATAATAGTACCCAACAAAAACAGGCTGCTTTACTTTTTGAAAAACCTCTTCGGTCATGTGCTCGTCGAGCATGGTTTGAAGCGCCAGTAAGCCATTGGTGTGGTAGCTGGTGAACCAGTACTGGTTGCGACCTTTCTGCTGGTACGTATTGACGACGTGTTTCCCGCCGAAAACCTGATCCAGTATCTGCGTGCCCCACGGCTTGGTCACCAGCTTCAGGGCTGGGTTAGCTACGGCAATGCAGGGTGAATACAACACAAGCCCGGTGATATCGGGGTGGTGAGCAGCCAGGTACAACGACAACATACCTCCCGCCGACGTACCGATCAGGATAACGTTATCGCCCAGCGCCCGCCCGATAGCCAGCGCCCGCTCGGCGGAAGCTACGTACTTGGCGGGGGTTAAGTCTTTGAGCGCATCCGGCGAATCGACGCCGTGGCCGTGCATGCGTGACAGGTACAAATTGCAGCCAAACTTCTTTGCCAGTTGTTTATGCACAGGATCACCTTCGGCCCAACTAGCGGTGAAGCCATGAATATAAACGAGGCTGTAGGGTGTTTTCTGCTTACGGTTACTATCGGCCCAAACAATCCGGGCTTCGTTATCCGGTTTAAGGTGAGCGGCTTTCTCACTGCTGGCAATGGCCTGTTCAAGTTTAACCAGGTCAGGATCGAGCGAAACAGGTTCGTCTTTAATCGGGTCGAAATGGTTGCTCGGCCCAACCGAATAGCCAACAATGATTACGGCCAGAATCAGGCCAATGATGATCAGGAAACGTTTCATAGCTCTCGAATATCCATGCGGATACGCCAGTCTTTAGGTAGGTAGTTATTTACGCGGTTCCCGACGCCCTTCATCCAGCCTATATTCAAGCCTTCGTAACGAGCCAGCAACCACCCTTTGGCAGGTTCACTCAGAATTAGGTTTTCTTTCTTAAAGTACCGCAACGCATCCTCCTTACTTAACGATACGGCGGGCAATTCACCGGCGATGGCTGTACTCAGCGCCAGCGCATGGGCCGGAACAAAGTCATTGCCTTTGAATACGCCCATATCTAATCCAAAGCCTTTGTTACGCAAGGCGTTATCCAAAAATAAGAAATCTTTTTCCAATGCTTTCGGCAAGGCCATCACATCCTGATTGGGTTTTTCCCAAAATGAGTATTCGGTAGGTAGTTTCAGCCATTGTGCCGCCTGTGCCGTTTCGCGGGGACGTAGTTGTCTGATCGTCCGAAAAGTCCGGGCATTTAGCTTAACGGCCGGCGTGAAAGCTGTTTTCTGGAAGACACTGATGAAGAAGCCTTCACCTTTGACACGGTGCGGGTAGCATTGATAACCATACGCGCCTTCGGTTGTCTGGCGTTCTTCGATTCGCCACTCGGCGGGCAGATTGAGTGGCCGACCGCTGAATCCATTTTGAGTCAGATACCGGAGATTGTCGTCGTTTTCGGCGTCGTTGTACGTACAGGTGCTGTAGATAAGAATACCGCCCTGATCGACCAGGGGTGCAGCGGCCGACAGGATACGTTTCTGACGGGCGGAGCATAACTGAACGTTGTTTTCAGACCATTCCTGAACCGCTTCGTGGTCTTTCCGGAACAACCCCTCGCCCGAGCAGGGGGCATCGACCACCACGACGTCGAAAAATCCGTTGAGGTTGCCAAACTCTTCGGGGTCATGACTGCTGACCACTACGTTCGGGTAGCCCCATTTATCCATGTTCTCGCGCAGGACCGGTACCCGGCTGCGAATCACTTCGTTGCAGATAAGCAAACTGTCGGGGTGCAGCGCCGACGCCAGCAGGGTACTTTTACCCCCCGGAGCAGCGCAGAGGTCGAGCACGCGCAGGGGCCGATTTATTTTGACGGTCTGCCGCAGGGCTTCGTCCAGCAGCATCGACGATGCTTCCTGCACGTAGTACGCTCCGGCCTGAAACAGCGGATCAAGCGTAAAGCTGGGGCGTTCGGGCAGATAAAACCCCTCGGCGCACCAGGGCACCCGCTCCAGCCCTTCCGTGGTCAGGTGGCGTTTGCGGGGGTTAACCCGGATACTGACGGGCGGCTCCTGAGTCAGCGCGGCCTCAAACGCCGGTAACTCCTCTCCCAGCAGCGCCTGCATCTGCGCTTTGAACGCCGAAGGTAGTTCCGTCGGCAACAAGTTCGACGGTGACGGGGTTTGGTTATTCATCCGGTAAAATTACGGAACCGGCCGTCCCTTTTTGCTAAACTTACATTATGTCTGATTTATTCAACCGTTTCAAGCGAGTCAAAACATTCATTTTTGATGTAGATGGTGTTCTAACCGACGGAAGCGTCAACGCGCTGGATTCCGGCGAATGTTTCCGAACCTTTTATATCCACGACGCTTATGCCATTCAGCACGCTATCCGAACGGGTTTTCACGTAGCAATCATCTCGGCGGCCAACACCGAGGGCGTTCGCAAGTGGTTAACCATCCTGACCGTAAAAGATCTGTTTATGGGTGGCCCGAACGACCAGAAGATCAATGCTTATCTTGGTTTTCTGACCCGCGACAGCCTACAGGAAGAAGAGGTTCTGTACATGGGTGACGACATTCCTGACTATGAAATACTTCGTCGGCCAGCGCTCGTCAGTACGTGCCCGGCCGATGCCGTGGATGAAGTTCAGGCCACTTGCGACTACGTATCACCCAAAATTGGTGGTCGGGGAGCGGTGCGGGATGTGATTGAACAGGTCATGAAAGCCCAGAGCGTATGGTTCAATGGATAAGGATTGGTGAACAACTTATGATGAAAAAACTTTTGCTAGTATTGTCAGTGACAGGAATTGTAATGACAGCAGATGCACAAACCAATCAGAATATAGCGCTTGTAATCCACGGTGGAGCGGGTACCATTTCGCGCAAAAACATGACCCCGGCGAAAGAGAAGGCGTATCGCGAAGCGCTCAACCGTTCGTTGCAGGCCGGTTACGCCGTTCTGAAAAAAGGCGGTACGAGTCTGGATGCGGTCGAGGCTGCGATCCATGTGCTGGAAGACTCTCCTCTGTTCAATGCAGGCAAAGGAGCAGTATTCACGCACGATGGTAAGCATGAACTCGACGCCAGCATTATGGACGGTAAAACGCTTAAGGCCGGGGCCATTGCGGGCGTCACCAACATCAAAAATCCGATCAGTACGGCCCGGCGTGTGATGGAGCAATCGGAACACGTTATGCTGATGGGTGAGGGCGCCGAAACGTTTGCCAGACAGCAGGGTGTGGAGCTGGTCGAGCCAGCGTATTTTTATACGGAGGCCCGTTGGCGAGCTTTACAAGAAGCTATCAAAGAAGAAAAGACCGTGCTGGATCATACCGGCGATACAACCGGAGCGCTGTTCGACGACCAGATTTTCGTTGAAGGCAAAAAGTTTGGGACTGTCGGCTGTGTTGCTCTGGATCAGTACGGTAATCTCGCGGCCGGTACGTCGACGGGCGGTATGACCAACAAACGCTACGGCCGGGTTGGCGATGCCCCAATTATTGGTGCCGGTACGTATGCCAACAACGCAACCTGCGCCGTATCGGCCACGGGTCACGGCGAGTTCTTTATCCGCTCCGTAGTCAGCTATGACATATCGGCCCTGATGGACTACAAAGGCCTGAGCGTTCAGCAGGCCGCCGACGAGGTAGTGATGAAGAAACTGGTCAAACGCGGTGGCGAAGGGGGTGTTATTGCACTTGACCGTAACGGCAACATTGCCATGCCGTTCAATTCGGAGGGAATGTACCGGGGCTACATCAAAGCCGACGGCAGTAGTCAGGTATTGATATATAAAGATTGACTGATTGAGTTGTAGAATGATTGAATTGAGATCATCGGCAACAATTCAATCATTCAATAACTCAATCATTCAATAACTGGCCGTAAGCTCATCGAATCGCTCCAGTAAATACGCTGCCTTTGGGCCGGGCTTTCCCTCCCCAATGGTCAAATCGCCAATCTGGACAATGGGCAGCACTTTCTTGGTCGAGCTGGTTGTAAACGCTTCGTCGGCGTCATACAGCTCGGAGAGCAGTACCGGACGTTCCTGAACCTGAAAATCGTCCTGCGCTAACTGCATTACGGTTCGGCGGGTGATGCCGTGAAGGATATGTCGGTTGGGCGTAATGAGCCGTTCGCCTTTGATAATAAAGAAGTTGCTGCGGCTCAGTTCACTGATTTCGCCCCCTTTCTGGTACAGAAGATCGTGCGCTCCGGCGGCTTTAATGGCATCGGCCATCAGGATTACGCGTTTATAGTCGGTGCTTTTTACCTCCGCCATTTCCCGAACGTATTCATCCAGAATAACCTTAATGCCTTCCTCGTACTGACGCGGTGTGACGGGGTGAATATCTTCAGTCAAGATGAGCAGGTTTGGCCGCACGATGCTGATGCTGTCGAGAGCATAGCCCCCGGTCAGGACAAAGCGCACGGCTACGTCGGCTAACCCACTTTTCTCGATCAAATCCATCACTACGGCATACGTCTCTTCTTTTTCCAGCGGCAACGACAGATGCATACGCATGGCCGAGTTCTGGAAACGCTGCCAGTACCAGTCCCATTGAAACGGACGGCCGTTGTAGGTCAGGAAATAATCGAATAAGCCGTAGCCGCGAAGCAGGCCCAGGTCAGTAACCCCAACCCCAATCTGGTCAGCGGGCGTGATGGTGCCGTTGAAATAGCCGTAGTGCATAAATGCGTTATCTTTACTGAAGGCAAAAGTACAGTAAATGAGCATAACACCCCGGATGCGCTCTCGAAATTCGCTGACGCCGAAGCCTACGATTAATGATCGGGATCTTTATGGCTGGCCGGGCAATAATCGCGCTGACGATATTGCTGTATTGGGCAGGCTAGTTTGTGTCGAATGAGACGCAGAAGTGGCTTGCTTTAGGTGATAAGAACGTCGTTGGGGTGTTATTTAAAGCGCACCGAATGCCGATGGCTCAACTCAACGAGAACAAACACTTTACTACTGATAGAACTTTACAATTGTCGTTTAAAAAACGCTAAAGCTTCCAGATAAACGTTAATGTCGTTTGGGTAGTCGTGCTTTCCGTTGATTACTTTCAGAAGCGTTACTTCGGGCTTGTCTTTTTCACGGAACGTGTATTTCTCAATAACTTTCCCGTCGTTGAGGTCTGTATCTGGCAAGAGCTGTCTGGCTGGTTCACCAGAGTAACCCGCCAAAGCCGACCAATACTGAAACGTCCGGTCTGTTGACCGAACGAACCCCAGATTCATCTGTGAACCTAGCTTCACCTCTCCACCCTGGTAGGGGTTGATGTCGTCGGCAGTACCGTTAATGATCAGGACAGGCAAGGCAACGCGTCGTTCAGGGCAATCGAAATTATTCGTATCAGGCAAGTTGGCAATAATGGCCGTAATTGCCCGAAATCGTTCGGGCATGGTTAGCGCCAGTTTATAGGCCATATGTCCCCCACCGGACGTACCAATTACAAAAACCTTCTGCTCATTAATCCGGTAGTTTTTCCTGAAGTAATCGATCATAGCCCCAAAAAAGGCATTCTCGTCAATATTGATCGCATTAGCCTCAGCGGGCGAAGCTTTCCGGCACTCGTTCCAATATTTTTTATAACCGTCCGGGTACACCACTAACAGGTTTTCCGCAGGAGCAATAGCTTCCAGTTTTTTTGCTCCGTCCCGAACCTGGAGGCCTGTTCCACCCGACCCATGCAGGGCAAAAATCAGGCTTGCGTTCTTGGCCGCCGGTTTCAGAAAATGAAAGGATCGGTAATACCCATCAATCAGCAGAGAATCATGAACTACCTGACTTTGGGCTGGCTGAATGGCACAAATAAGCAACAGGAGCAAGGCGTATTTAGCCATAATTTGTTGACGCTGTCAAATGTGGGCTGGGACGTCGTGGTTTGGTTGCCTGCGTCGGTTTAATGTCAATACGCCAGCAAACTCTCCGCTGGAATATGTAATTGCTGATAGAGCCGCTTAATCATCTCAAGCGTAAGTGGCTGGCGCCGACTGAGTATTGCTTCGGCGGTTTGTTCCCCACCAAGATAGGCTGCTATTTCTTTCTCCGACATGCCGGTTTGATCCATCCGAAAACGAATTGCATCGATTGGATCGGGGGGAGCAATTGGATAGTGTTCGCTCTCGTAATTTTCGACTAAAATGGATAGCACATCCAGTTCATCGGCTTCTTCGCTGTCATCCGGACAGTCAATCAACGCGTCAATCCGACTAAGAGCTTCCTGGTAATCGGCTTCGGTTTTGATAGGCTTAATGTTCATGACTCAGATGTTGGCGATGTCTTTTATACTATCGTACTCTTTGTGAGTACCGATGAAACGAATATAAACTCGTTTGTATTTGTAGCGAAATATTACAACAAGTCGGTACTTATTGTGGCAGATGTTAAAAACGATTCGATTATTCCTTACCGTGTCGGCCGTCGGGTAATCACGGATAACTTCGTTCGAATTCTGATACGTTGCTTTCTTAATCTCACTATGCCACGCCCGAAGCGCCCCTTCGGCGTCCGGGTATTTCTCCCAGAACGCCTTTAGGGTACTTACGGATATGATATGCATCGCCACTACCTATACCAGCTTCTTATACTTTATCCGGGTCGGTGTGGCATCGGTGCCGAGCCGCTTCCGACGGTTTTCTTCGTATTCGGAGAAGTTGCCCTCAAACCAATACACCTGCGAATCGCCTTCAAAAGCCAGAATGTGCGTCGCGATCCGGTCCAGGAACCAGCGGTCGTGGCTAATTACCACGGCGCAACCCGCGAAGTTTTCGAGGCCCTCTTCCAGCGCCCGCAGGGTGTTTACGTCCAGGTCGTTGGTTGGCTCATCGAGCAGCAACAGGTTAGCGCCTTCTTTCAGCATCATTGCCAGGTGAACGCGGTTCCGCTCTCCACCCGACAGGTTAGCAATCTTTTTCTCCTGATCGGAACCAGTGAAGTTAAAGCGGCTACAATACGCCCGGGCGTTGCTCTGCTTGCCACCCAGCATCACCCATTCGCTGCCTCCCGAAATGGTTTCAAACACCGTTTTGTTGGGATCGAGGCCGTCGTGCTCCTGGTCGACATACGCCCACTTAACAGTGTCGCCCACATCGAACGTACCGGCATCCGGCTTTTCGCGGCCGGTGATCAGTTTGAACAGCGTCGTTTTACCGGCACCGTTCGGACCGATGATACCGACAATGCCCCCCTGGGGTAATCTGAATTCCAGTTGTTCGAACAGAAGTTTATCCCCGAACGCTTTGGCCACGTTCTCGGCTTCGATTACTTTGGCACCCAGTCGCGGTCCGGGCGGGATAAAGATTTCCAGTTTATCCTCGCGCTGTTTGGCATCTTCGCTGAGCAGCTTCTCGTAAGCGCCCAGACGAGCCTTCGACTTGGCCTGACGAGCTTTGGGGGCCATTCGTACCCACTCCAGTTCACGCTGTAAGGTCCGTTGCCGCTTCGACTCGGTTTTTTCTTCTTTGGCCAGACGAGCTTCTTTCTGCTCCAGCCACGACGAGTAGTTTCCTTTCCAGGGAATGCCTTCGCCCCGATCGAGTTCGAGAATCCAGCCCGCTACGTTGTCGAGGAAGTAACGATCGTGCGTTACGGCGATAACCGTTCCTTTATATTGGCGCAGGTGTTCTTCCAGCCAGAGTACGGATTCTGCATCCAGGTGGTTGGTCGGCTCATCGAGCAGCAAGACATCCGGCTCCTGCAACAACAGTCGGCACAGAGCGACGCGTCGTTTTTCTCCGCCGGACAGATTACCGATGACGGCGTCGGACGGGGGTGTCCGTAGCGCATCCATAGCCCGCTCCAGTTTTGTATCCAGTTCCCAGGCGTTATGGCGATCAAGTTTCTCCTGTACCTCGGCCTGCCGGGCGATCAGTTTATCGAAGTCCGCATCCGGGTCGTTAAAGCCTTCGTTGATCTCATCGAACTCTTTCAGCAGGTTCACGACTTCCTGTACCCCCTCTTCCACTACCTCCCGAACGGTCTTCGTAGGGTCCAGTTGCGGCTCCTGTTCCAGCATACCAACGGAGTAGCCAGGCGAGAACACAACCTCCCCATTATAGCTTTTATCAACCCCGGCAATTATTCGTAAAAGAGTAGACTTACCGGAGCCATTAAGCCCCAAAACGCCGATTTTGGCACCGTAAAAAAAGGAAAGGTATATGTTCTTTAGGATTTGTCGGTTTGGCGGAATAATTTTACTCACGCCCGCCATAGAGAATATAATGGTTTCTTGACTCATTATTTTCAATATTTTTGTGGTTGGCAAATATCCTAAAATTAACCCAGAGCGCAGCCCTAACCCAGGAAAATAATGGAAAACGCTTCACTGGTAGATGAATACGGTTACGTCAAAGACGGAAAGGTATTTTTGAAAGGCTACCTTGAATATGAAGACCGCCAGATCGGCGAAGTCAAACGAACAGAGCAGGAAGCGCTCGACTACTTTAAGAATCGCTTCATCATTGCCGAAAACAAGGTAAGCCAGTTAGAGCACGACATCGAGGAGGCTCAGAACAAGGGCTCCTATCTGACCAAATTGGTGCAACTTCGCAAGAAGCTGCTTGGTTTTGATGCGCTTGGCGACTTCCCTCCCCTGCTTAAACGGTTGGATGATCAGGAGGCCGTCCTGACTGAGCTGATTAAAACAAACCAGCTTAAGAACCTTGAAATTAAGCGGGCGCTTATTGCTGAAGCCGAAGCCATCGCCGACAGTACCGACTGGCGCACAACGGCGGATGCGCTTCAGGAAATCAAGACGAAGTGGATTAAAACTGGCCCCGTCGACAAGTCCGTTGAGGCTGAGGTTGAAGGGCGCTTCCAGGAATTGCTGGATGGCTTCTTCCAGCGTCGGCGCGAGTTCTTCAACGAACAGAACAAAATTATTCAGGAGCGTCTGGATAAATATGATGAACTGATTCGTCTGGCGTTTAGGGCTGGCCGTAACCCGGATCTGGATGCGGCTTACCAGGAGATTCGCCGGTTGAACAACGCCTGGAAAATGGTGGGCGAAGTACCCATCAAGAAGAGCGGTAAGCTGTACAAGCAGTTCAAGAAAGCGACCACGAACTTCTATACGAAGTACAACGACGCTAAGGGGATCGTGATTCAGAAACGGGTTGATCCACGTATTGAAGCGCAGATGAAAATGGCTGACGAAGCTGAGCGACTGGCCAAGCAGTCGGATATTTTCGCAGCTGCCGAGCGGGCTAAAGTACTGCTCAATAGCTGGAAAGAAATCAAGGTACCGTTCAAAATGCAGGACAAGCAGTTGAACGAGCGCTTCCGGGCCGCGTGCGACAAGATTTTCGAGCTGAGCTACCTGGGCCGCGTGCTGAGTCGAAAGTACCCGGCATTTGAACTGAAAAGCCAGTCTGAGCAGATTCGCACGAAAATCCGGGAAATGGAATACCTGGTTCGCCGGGAAAAGAGCGACTTACAACTTGCGCTGCAGGATGCTGATTCGCTTGATCCAAACAACGACGCCGACAAGCAGATTCTGAACAAGATCAATACCCAGAAACGCAAGATCGCTATGAAAGAAACAATTCTACGTGAATTTCAAAAGCAGTTAGAAACAGTAGGGTTTTAATCGATACACATACAAACGAAAGCGGGTCATGATGCACATCATGACCCGCTTTCGTTTGTAAACTGATTTGTTTCGGACAATGTTAATACGCTATGGAAACGACACAAACCGCCATTGACCTCTTTGCTGACGCGCTGCGTGATGCAGCCAATCGGCGTCAATTTGTCCGCCTTGAATACCTGACTGATCTCCACGAGTTCATTAAAGCCGACGTGTTGCTGAAAAACACAACTACAACGGATGGAGCCGACGTACTCGAACTAGCGAATGGCGAACTGGTTCCATTTGACCACGTTGTCAGCATTAGTGGTCAGCTTTCACCCCGGTACCCCGGCTATGGCAACTACTCGTGTGATTGTTAGTTGATCACATCGAAGCCGCAGTAGGGCACCAGCACACCAGGAATCCGGATGCCTTCGGGCGTCTGGTTATTTTCCAGAATAGCCGCCAGAATCCGGGGTAATGCCAGCGCCGAGCCGTTCAGCGTGTGCAGCAGCTGGGTCTTACCGTCTACTTTGTACCGAAGCTTCAACCGGTTCGCCTGGTACGTTTCAAAGTTTGATACTGAACTTACCTCCAGCCAACGCTGCTGGGCGGCTGACCAGACTTCCATATCGTACGTCAGCGCCGATGTAAAGCCCATATCGCCCCCGCAGAGCCGCAGCACCCGGTACGGCAACTCAAGCTTCTGCAACAATGACTGTATGTACTGGCTCATTTCCTCCAATGCCTGATAAGACTCTTCGGGCTTCCGGATCTGCACGATTTCAACTTTATCGAACTGGTGCAACCGGTTGAGCCCCCGAACGTGCGCCCCCCACGAGCCGGCTTCGCGCCGGAAGCAGGGCGTATAGCCTACGTTCTTAACCGGCAAGTCGTTTTCCGTCAGAATTACGTCGCGGTACAGGTTCGTGATTGGTACTTCGGCCGTTGGAATCAGATACAATTTGTCTTCCTTGACGTAGTACATCTGTCCTTCCTTATCCGGTAGTTGACCCGTGCCGAATCCGGACTCTTCGTTGATGACAATCGGCGGCTGAATTTCGAGGTAACCCGCTGCCAGTGCCTGATCCAAAAAGAAATTAATCAAAGCCCGCTGAATACGCGCCCCTTTACCTTTATACACAGGGAAACCGGCACCAGTGATTTTTACACCCAGTTCGAAGTCGATAAATGGTCCGCCGTCGCGGTCATACTTTTTGATAAGCTCCCAGTGAGGCAGGGCGTCGGCGGTCAACGTCGGCTTTTCCCCGTGTTCGAGCACGACTTCGTTGTCTTCGGCAGAGCGGCCTTCCGGTACGCTGCTATGGGGCAGGTTGGGGAGCGTAACCAGTACGTTCTGCAACTGCTGCCCGATAAACGTCAGGTCCTCGTCCAGTCCTTTTGAAATGGCTTTCAGTTCGGCGGTCTCTGCTTTGGCCGCTTCGGCAGCCGCTTTATCGCCGGACTTCAATAAAGCCCCGATTTCTTTGGCTTTGGCATTTGAACGGGCCAGTACATCGTCCAGTTCTTTCTGCGTGTCCCGCCGTTGCTGATCAAGCTGTATTACCTTGTCGACAATGGCTTCGGCATCAGCGACGTATCGTTTACGCAGCCCCGCCAGCGTGGCTTCTTTATTCTCGCGGATGAAGGCAATTTGTAGCATAATGAAACACGGGATTTCGCCCCGTAGATGAGTGAATGTTATTGCCGGGACTACTGCTTTAGTGATTAATTTAAATCAAACAGCCCCTCATTAAGTGCATTGAGCGCATCGGCTTTGTAGCGGCTGTGCATCAGCAACGATATGTTGTGCTCCGTCCCGCCATACGAAATCATACGAATCGGGATTCCCTCCAGCGCTTTCAGGACCTGCAGCGCAATGCCCGGATTGTCGGCGCTGAAGTTCCCGACGATGCAAACGATCGTCTGTTCGTAGTCCGGCTCTTCCAGTTCACAGAACGTACGCAATTCATCCATCAGCGGTTGAACATTCGCGGGATTGTCGATGGTAACCGATACGGAAACCTCCGACGTAGCAATGAGGTCGACCGGAGTTTTGTGCTTCTCAAAAATCTCGAAGATCCGACGCAGAAAACCATAGGCATTCAGCATTCGGGTCGAGTGAATATACAGTGCCGTGATACCGTCCTTGGCTGCAACCGCCTTGAAAACCTGGTCGGAAGTCCGATCGGCGATCAACGTACCTGGCGCTTCGGGGTCCATGGTATTCTTCAACCGAACCGGCACACCCTTCATTTTGGCCGGTGTGATGGTTGACGGATGCAATATTTTGGCTCCAAAATAGGCTAATTCAGCCGCTTCGTCGAAGGTCAGTTCGCGGATAGGGAACGTCTTCCGTACGATTCGGGGGTCGTTATTGTGCATCCCGTCAATATCCGTCCAGATCTGGATCTCTTCCGCCCGGATCGCTCCGCCAATCAGGGAGGCCGTGTAATCGGAGCCTCCCCGTTTGAGGTTATCTACTTCACCCCGTGGATTGCGGCAGATAAACCCCTGGGTTACCAGAATCTGCTTGTCCTGGTGCTGGGTTAAAATCTCAGCCAGGCGTTGTTCCGTATACTCCAGTTCCGGCTCATTATCGGCGTCAATCCGCATGAATTCAAGGGCTGGCAGCAAGGTTGAACGAACCCCTTCCTCGTCCAGATAGGCCTGAAACATCTGTGTACTCAGGAGTTCGCCTTCAGCCACCAGTTCCTTTTCCTGCTTCAACGTGAACGGTTTGATGCGCGTTAACGACCGGATGAATGAAAACTCGTTGTCAACAACCTGCCGACCGGCCTCTACTCCGGCACTGGTCTTGTACAGGTCCTGAATAAAGGCGTCGTAATGCGCTTTCAGACTGTCAATTTGCTTGTTAGCCTCAGCATCATTGTTTGCCTTCAGCGATTCGCCAATAGCCAGCAGGGCATTTGTTGTACCTGACAACGCCGACAGCACCACCACCTTGCGGGTATCATCGCTGGTGATGAGTTGACGAATTGAGTGCATCCGCTCCGGCTTACCTACCGAAGTTCCTCCGAATTTCCAGACGTGCATGTTTAAAGAACGAAAGAGTGAATGAGCGAAAGAGTGGATGAGCCAACGTTTTCGTGTTTAGTCATCCGCATCTTATTCTCTATTTGAACTGAAATGAATAAACCTGTTTTTGGAGTCCCAGCATCTTGATGGCAGTCATGGCCGCTTCGTCGCCTTTGTTGCCGTGTTTGCCACCTGCCCGGTCCAGTGCCTGTTGCTGGTTATTGGGAGTCAGCACACCGAATATGACCGGTTTACCCGTTTTGATACTGACATTCGTCAAACCCTGCGCGACCGCGTGGTTAATGTAATCGTTGTGCTTCGTTTCGCCCTGGATAACGCAGCCCAGACAAATCACAGCGTCAATATCGTCGCGCTGGGCAAACCACTGAGCGCCGAGTGTTAACTCATAACTCCCCGGTACGTTTCCCCGAATGATGTTGTCAGATTTGGCCCCGTATTGCAGGAGCGTCTCATACGCCCCGTTAAAAAGGGCTTCCGTTACGTCGCTGTTCCATTCAGCCACTACAAGGGCAAACCGGTGAATGCCGATATCGGGTAGGTTGTCGGTGGAAAAAACACTTAAATTTTTGAGTTCAGATGCCATGAGCGGATGTTTATATGCTTAATAGCCAGGAGCTGTTGGAATAGAGTATGGATCGATATTTTATCTGCGTAGTCAGGGGCAATTCAACCTGGGGAATATGAAAAAAGGGACAAACCCTTCGACCGGCTTTGTCCCCTGCTGTATTGATTTCGTTCAGATACGCTTATGACTCGCCGACCGTCGCTTCGAGCAACGATTTATATTTCTTGGCACTTACGGCCTCGGCAGACTGCGCGTATTTTTCGATGATTTCGTTGTAAGCGTCGATGGCTTTATCGTTTTGCTTGGCCTGCTCATGGGCAGTTGCCAGTTTCAGCAGATAAGCCGGCGTAAAGAACTTATTGGGTTTATAATCAGCCGCCTTCTGGTAAGCATCAGCCGCTTCGGCGTAGCTTTTCTTTTCCATGTAGGCATCGCCAACCAGCGCATACGCCCGGGCCTGCACCAGCAAGTCAGACGATTTAAAGTCTTCCAGGTGGGCGATGGCTTCATCGTATTTACCGTCCTTCAACAACGCCATACCGGCATAAAACTCGGCCAGATTACCGGCATCCGTTGCGCCGTAGTTATCGGCTACAGCGAGTAGTCCCGGTGCGCGGCCATCGCCGTTGAGCGCTTTTTTCAACGAGTCGGCTTCGAGTTGATAGACAGACGGAAACAGTTCAGCCTGAGCGGTCTCATCCTGACTGCTCACGTAAAACCGGTATCCGAAGAAACCAATCAGTAATAGAGCAATCCCGCCCACTACCGCTAAAACTATATTCCGGTTCTGCTGGAAAAAGTAACCCACCTCTTCCATTTTCCCCTCTAATGCGTCCGGGTCCTCTAAAAACTCCAGTCCGGTGTTCTTCTTGCTCATGCTTTTGCAATTTGGATTGCAAAATTAGGAATATTTGAGATTGCGGAAAAGTGTAGCACTCAAAAGTTTACTGAAACAATTCTTAGCGAACGGCCGTATCGCGTACCGCCATGACTTCGGAGGCCCTTACTTCCCGGATCTGATGCGGCAATAAGGTCTCTACTGCCACCGTTTCTCCGGTCAACGTTACAAACTCAACTTCGTAAGCTTTCCCTTCTGCATACACGGTCAGGATCGTTCCTATATCGCCCGCCTTCAATCGACTGTTCGTTACATCTTCGTTTAACACGACCAGATCAAACTCATTCATACCTGTACTAACTGGTTCTACTACCAAACGTCCTGTGCTTGGTCTTGTTTTACAAAAACGCTTAACTTTGCGCCTGCTAATCTTAAAAAGGGGTGCCCTACCATTACGGGCTGAGATTATACCCATTGAACCTGCTCCGGGTAATGCCGGCGAAGGGAACTGGATTTCTTACTAAAACAACCATCATGTCAAACCAAAGGTAGGATTGGCCCCTTGCCTATCGTAACCATTTTTCGCCATGAAGAAAGGTACGACCTATCTTTTCCTGCTGATTGCGCTGCTTTGGCAGTCAGTCCTGCCCGTGTGGGCTCAATTAACTATTTCGGGTACCGTTAGTGATGCCGACGGCGGTACGTTACCTGGAGCAGCCGTTACGCTCGAAGGCACGTACAAAGGCTCCTTTACCGATGCCAGCGGGGCGTTCCGGCTCGACAACCTCAAACCGGGGCCGCTGACCTTACGCGTATCCCTGCTCGGCTATGAACCGACCACCCAGGCCCTGACGCTCAACGAGAACACGACGCTGACCATTTCGCTCAAAAAATCAGCGGTGCTCGTCGATGAAGTGGTCGTTAGTGCAACGCGGGCCAATCAGAAGTCTGCTATTGCCTACACCGACGTATCACGCCGGGAGTTGAACAAACTCAATCTGGGTCAGGACATCCCGGTGTTGCTCAACTACACGCCTTCGCTCGTAACGACATCGGACGCCGGTGCGGGCGTGGGGTATACCAGCTTCCGTATCCGGGGGTCGGATGCCACCCGGATCAACGTAACGCTCAACGGTATTCCGTACAACGACGCTGAATCGCAGGGGACCTTTTTTGTCAACCTGCCGGATTTTGCGTCGTCGGTCAGCAGCATCCAGATTCAGCGGGGTGTTGGTACATCGACGAACGGAGCCGGTGCTTTCGGGGCTTCGGTTAACATTCAGACCACTAGCCTGGAAAAGCAACCGTATGCCGAAACGAACGTTTCGGCCGGCTCATTCGGCACTCGTAAGGTAAACGTTCTGGCTGGAACGGGTCTGCTCAATAACCATTTCGTACTTGACGCCCGCTTATCGAAAATCTATTCCGACGGCTATATCGACCGCGCCTTTTCCGATTTGCGCTCTTTTTATCTATCGGGAGGATACTACACGAATAAGAGCTTTTTTCGGCTCAACATCTTTTCGGGCCAGGAACAGACGTATCAGTCGTGGGGCGGAGTGCCCGAAAACCTCCTGGCAACAAACCGAACTTACAATCCATACACCTACGACAATGAAACCGATAACTATCAGCAGGATAACTATCAGTTCATTACGTCGCACGAACTGACCCGTAAGCTTCGGCTTAATGCCTCATTGTTTTACACGAAAGGAAAAGGCTATTACGAGCAGTTCCGAACGGACGATATGCTCAGCAATTATGGTTTACAACCCATTGTTGTCGGTGATTCGACCATCCGCCGGTCGGATATCATCCGTCGGCTCTGGTTAGACAACGATTATTATGGCACGGTTTTCTCGCTGGACTACAACAGCTTTGGTAAGTTCACGGCGAACTTCGGTGGTGGCTGGAACCAGTATACAGGCAAGCATTTTGGCGAAATCATCTGGGCTCGCTTTGCCGGCGCCAGCAACATTCGGGATCGCTATTATGAAGATGATGCCACGAAAACCGACTTTAACCTGTACGCCAAGGGGTTTTATCAGTTCACGCCCAAACTCAATAGCTACATTGATGCGCAGATCCGGACGGTTGGTTATTCATTCCTGGGCTTTAACAGCCAATTGCAGAATGTGCAGCAGGACGCGAATCTGACGTTCTTTAATCCCAAGGCTGGATTCACTTACACCCTGAACGACCGCAATTCGGTGTATGGGTCGGTTGGTGTTGCTCACCGGGAACCTAACCGCAACGATTACACACAATCAACCCCATCGAGCCGTCCGAAAGCAGAACGACTGATCGATTACGAAGCGGGTTATAAAATACAGACTGAGCGATTAGCCTTTACAGCCAATGCGTATTATATGAACTACCGTAATCAACTGGTGCTGTCGGGGCAGTTGAATGATGTCGGGGCTTACAACCGGATTAATATCCCGCGTAGTTACCGGGCTGGTATTGAACTGGAACTGGGTGCCCGGCTGGCCAAGCAACTTCGCTGGAATGCAAATGCGACGTTTAGCCAGAACAAAATTGAAAACTTTACGGAATACCTCGACAACTTTGATAACGGTGAGCAGGAGGCCAGAACGTACCGGGAAACGGACATTTCGTTCTCACCCAACGTAATAGCCGGCTCTCAGTTGCTGTACACACCCGTAAAAGGCCTCGAAGTAGGGCTGCTCTCGAAGTATGTGGGCAAGCAATACCTCGACAATACGTCAAACGAAAGCCGCAAACTAGACCCATACTTCGTCAACGACATCCGGGTTATTTATGCGTTTAAGCCAAAGTTTGCGCAGGAGATCGCGTTCACCTTGCTGCTGAACAACGTCCTGAACGAGCTGTACGAGTCGAACGGCTACACGTATGCCTACATTTCAGAAGGCCGCGTAACGGCTGATAATGGCTATTATCCGCAGGCCGGCCGGAATTTTCTGGCGGGTGTTCGGGTGAGATTCTAAGCGCTCCTGAACGCAGATGACGCTGATTGAGCAGATTCATGTTGATAAAATCAGCCTGAATCCGGTCAGTCAGCGTCATCTGCGTTTTATACTCACTACCCAATTGCCTGCTTCAGGTCGTCGATCAGGTCGTCAACATCTTCAACCCCAACGCTGAGCCGGATCAGGGTATCCTTCAGGCCATTCTTTTCGCGCTCTTCTTTCGGAATACTGGCATGGGTCATGGATGCGGGATGCGTGCAAAGCGATTCGACACCGCCCAACGACTCACCCAACGAGAATACCTGGAAGCTTTCCATTACCCGAACTGCTTCTTCGAGCGAATCGCCGTGGAGCGTGAACGACACCATTCCCCCAAATCCACGCATCTGTTCTTTAGCCAACTCATGTTGCGGGTGATCTTCCAGACCGGGATAATTAACCTGACTGACCTTTGGATGCTGCTTTAGAAACTGAGCGATTCTTAACGCATTTTCGCAGTGCCGCTGCATCCGCAGATGGAGGGTTTTGATACCTCGCAGCACCAGAAAGCAATCCTGCGGGCCGGGAACCGCGCCACAGGCATTCTGAATAAAAGCCAGCCGCTGGGCCGTTTCCTCATCGTTCAGGACGATAGCGCCCATAACCGTATCGGAGTGGCCGCCAAGGTACTTCGTTACCGAGTGCACGACGATGTCAGCGCCCAGATCGAGTGGATTTTGCAGGTAGGGCGAGGCAAACGTATTATCCACAACCAGCCGGATGCTGCGTGCCTTTGTGATAGCAGCAACCGCCCTGATGTCTACCAGCCGCAGCAGCGGGTTAGTTGGCGTTTCGATCCAGACCATTTTTGTGGCCGGCGTAATGGCAGCTTCCAGATTGGCCAGGTTATCCAGCCCGACGAACCTGAATTTAAGACCGTACTCCTGAAAGACGCGCACCATGATCCGGTACGTCCCGCCGTACAGATCAGCGCTCGCAATGATCTCATCACCGGGTTTGTACAGCTTCAGAATGGCATCAGTAGCGCCCAGGCCCGACGAATAGCAAATACCGTATTTGCCGTTTTCGAGCGCAGCCAGGTTATTTTGCAGAACCGTTCGGGTTGGGTTTTGTGTTCGGGCATATTCGTAGCCCTTGTGCTTACCCGGCGACTCCTGAACGTAGGTTGAGGTCTGATAGATGGGCGTCATGATGGCCCCCGTGGTTGGGTCCGGCTCAACACCGGCATGGATGGCTTTTGTTGCAAATTTCATGTCCGAAAGTAATATATATCGCCCGAACCAGCAGGCTATGCTATCCTAATGAACCACAATCGGTACTGGTCAGTTTTCTACTGTAGTGAAACAAGCCTTAGCAAAAAGACTGACTGGCCCGGCAATCGCGGGCGTTCTGCTGTCGATAACACCGATTGTATTTACCTCGCTGCTGACGGTCTATGCCGTCCGCTACGAAACCGTTGTGGCTACGTTCAGTACGTGGCAATGGGTCGGCCTGACGGCGCTCTGCTGCGTCACCTCGGCCGCCCTGACGCCCCCCACCATGCTGGCGTTGATTTTCGGTTACTTTCTGGGCTGGCAGGCCGTAACGCCGTTATTTCTGATCAATTTGGGCGGAATTTTATTTATCAATCTGCTCGTGCGGTGGGTTGACCATGATCGGTTCAGGCATCTGCTGCAACAGAACCCCAAAGCCAGTCAGGTTCTTGAACGAATCAAGGAACGAGAATTCAGCGTAATTTTTTACGCCAAGCTCTCCCCAGTTCTTCCCTTTGGACTGACCAATCTGCTCTTTGCGCTGTCGGGTGCCCGCCTGTCGAATATCCTGCTGGGGGGTATGCTCGGTATGATGCCGCGAACTCTGCTGGCCATCTGGACCGGCCACCAGGCCCGCGAAATACGTACCCTGCTGGAAAATCCAAACCAGAACACCTGGGTTCAGGTAGTAATCATTGGGCTGATCGTGGTGTCAATCGTCGGGCTCTGGCAAGTTTTACAGCGGGCGTTCCGCTAAAATAGCCCCAACCTGATCGACCAGCCGATTGTGGCCTGCTTTCTGGACCGTTAGCTCATAGGACCGAAGCCTGACAAGCAAGGGCTGCGCATACGTACCAGGTACGATACGGTCGAAATAGCCCGTGAAAACGCGAACGCGTACCGAATGCTGATCAAGCGCCTGGCTGACTACGTTCAGATCGGGCCGGATCAGCCGAAATTTCGTCCACGACTGATAAACCTGCGTCCGCTGTTCGGCGGTACCCATGGCATTTTCCGCAAACCGCATGGCCGTACGGTGCAGCAGCCCAACCGCCGTCAGGCCGTGCCCGATTGAGCTGAGAAGAGTCATGTGTTGCAGAAAAAAACGAAAGAGCCACCGCCCGGGAGCCGAGCTGGTAGCCAGCCGATACCACGGACTACGGGTAATGCCATCGGGGGCGATCAGAATTAGCTGATCAAGGCGGTCGGCCAGCGTTTCGGCCAGTGCTAACGCAAATCGTCCGCCGAGGCTGAAACCCATCACCGAGAAGCGATCAATGGCCATGGTCCGTAGGAAAGCATCCACCAAACCTTGCCAGTAGCTTTTGGTTATTAAATGATCGTCGGCATAGCTACTTTCGCCGTGGTAAAACAGATCCAGTGCGTACACAGTGAAGCGTTCTCGAAGAGTCTGCCCTACCTGCGTATACACATCACTGCTCTGCCCAAAACCATGAAAGGCCAGCAAAGCCATGGGGCCGTGACCATAGCGCCGGAAGCTGATCAAACTGCCCCGAAATTCAAAAAACTCAACCTTGGCGACTGGGGTCATGCCGACAAAAATGCAAAACTTATGGAATTACTTAGAAGGAACAAGGTGTAAACAGGAAAATCGTAACGTGCATAAATCAGCTGCGTGCTCACTACGTCCTCTTTACTTCTATCACGTCTTACCCAATTAGTTTCATGCAAACCTTCGCTAATCTGGCAGAATTTTCGGCCCACGCGGGCCAGTCGCTTGGTGAATCGGACTATATGACGATCACCCAGGAAATGATTGATCTGTTCGCCCAGGCAACCGGCGACCACCAGTGGATTCATACCGACCCCGAACGGGCGACCCGGGAATCACCCTACAAAAGCCCCATTGCCCACGGCTTTCTGACCTTATCGCTGGCTCCGAAACTGCTTGGCGAAATCTATTCCGTCGATTCCGTAAAGCTGGCGATTAACTACGGTGCCAATAAAATCCGTTTTACCAATGCCGTGCCGGTCGGCAGCCGCCTGCGGGCAAAAGCCTGGCTGCATCATGCCGAACCGCAGAATAAAAACGAGGATGGCAATGGCGTAAGGGCCATCATCGAGTGTGCATTTGAAGTCGAAGGTAAGCACAAACCTGCCTGCGTAGCCGAGCTTATTACATTACTTTTTGAGTAAGCAACCGCTTCGTTGCCGTTGATTACGCGATTGCACGGAGGTTTACGAAGCGAATGGCTTCGTTTTGAATGAAATTTACTCGGGTACTCTATGGCATAACCCCTACGTAACCGTATGCATGCATACGGTTCAAAGCCTATTTTTTCTTATCTTTACACCATTCACAACAAACAAATAACCACGTATTTGCTATGTCAACAGCAACGCTGGAACTACAAGGTTTAAACTTTAATTTATCGGAAGAACACCTCGCTGTGCAGGAAGCGGCCCGCGATTTTGCGCAGAATGAATTACTGCCCGGTATTGTCGAGCGCGATAACGAAGCCCGGTTCCCTACCGAGCAGGTAAAACGTATGGGCGAGCTTGGCTTCCTGGGCATGATGGTTTCGCCTGACTACGGTGGCGGTGGCATGGACACCGTTTCGTACGTACTGGCCATGGAAGAAATCTCGAAGGTCGATGCTTCCTGCTCGGTCATCATGTCGGTCAACAACTCCCTGGTGTGCTGGGGTCTTGAAGCCTATGGCAGCGAAGCGCAAAAGCAAAAATACCTGACGAAGCTGGCATCCGGCGAAATGATCGGCGCTTTTTGCCTGTCGGAACCCGAAGCCGGATCGGATGCTACGTCGCAGCAGACCACGGCCGAAGATAAAGGAGACTATTATTTACTGAACGGTACTAAAAACTGGATCACGAATGGCAATTCGTCCGGCGTAGCGCTCGTCATCGCTCAGACCGATCGGGAAAAGAAACACCGGGGTATCAATTGCCTGATCGTTGAGAAAGGTTTGACCGGTTTTACGGTCGGCAAGAAAGAAGATAAGATGGGCATTCGGGCGTCGGACACGCACTCGCTGCTGTTCACGGACGTACAGGTTCCCAAAGAAAACCGTATTGGCGAAGATGGCTTCGGCTTTAAATTTGCCATGTCGACCCTGAACGGCGGGCGTATAGGCATTGCAGCCCAGGCCCTAGGTATAGCAGCCGGGGCTTACGAACTGTCGTTGAAATATGCGCAGGAACGGAAGGCGTTTGGCAAACAAATCTTTGACCATCAAGCAATTCAGTTCAAGCTGGCTGAAATGGCAACCAGGATAGAAGCGGCCCGCCTGCTGGTATACAAAGCCGCCCGTCTGAAAGATGAGCACAAAGATTATGTTCAGGCGGCTGCTATGGCTAAGCTGTATGCTTCTGACGTAGCGATGTGGGCTACTACCGAAGCGGTTCAGATTCACGGCGGCTACGGTTACGTCAAAGAATTTCACGTGGAGCGCCTGATGCGGGATGCCAAAATCACGCAGATCTACGAAGGTACTTCTGAAATCCAAAAATTAGTGATAGCCCGGGAGCTTATCCGCTAGCTTGTTTCCTGTTAAAAGTAAATTTTTAGAAACATGAGTGCGTGTTCATTGCGAATACGCACTCTTTTTTTTATTTTTTGGAAACTTTTATACTTGTATTAGTTTTGTACAAATTATTAGTTTTGTGCAAATTCCATTAACAAGCGACCACGCGGAACATCCCTTTCAGCCATGGAAGATTATAATAAAATTATCGAATCGCTGGGTGTTAAGTTCATCAAGGCCCGTAACATCCGGATTCTGCAGCCAATCACTATCAAGAATTACTACGACGTAGAGAATACGTTGTTAATTCTGTACAGTGGCGAGGTGTCGATTGGGGAAGAAAAAACAATGGTCGACGTGGGCGATATGCTCTTTATTCCGGGCGGCAAGCACGTGACCGTTACATATGGCGACTCGTCGAACACGAAGGTTGTCTCGAACGAAGAGTTTATGACCCACCGGGAGTTGTATTTTGAAGGCAACCACGACCCCCGGCTCATTGGTCATCAGCCGAACTCATTCGGTTTCGTGTCGTTCGAAGCTAAAGTGTTTGACTCGGTCAACTTTTTCAATTCGCTGGACGTACCGCCGTTCATCATCAAGGGGGAAGATCACCTGTCCAATACAATTAACCAGATCCTGGCCGAAGAAATGACCGATCTGGCCGGCAAAGGGCGTATTATCAAAATCAAGACCGAAGAGATTGTCATTGAAGTCATTCGATACATTCTGAAGAATCGCCTGTTTGTTGAGCAGCTTGTAACCAACAGCACGTATTTCAAAGACCCTCGTCTGATCGACATCTTTGCTTACATCAAAGAAAATCTGGGTGGCGATCTGTCGAACAAGGTGCTGGCTAACGTGGCCAACGTATCCGAAGATTACGTGGGTCAGTACTTCAAAATGCTGACCGGTATAAATCCGCAGGATTATATCGAATACCAGCGTATGGAAGCCGCCGTTGGTTTGCTCCGGACCAGCAAAAAGAGCATCCGGGCAATTGGAGCCGAGGTTGGCTACAAGGATACGGCTTACTTCTGCCGCCGGTTTAAGATGATGTTTGGCATTCCGGCCGGCAAAATGCGCCGTCGCGAATCGCTGATGAACGTATAGGAAGACAAGAGAAAAGCAGGAGGGAGGAACGGAGAAGAGGAAACCGCAAGGCAATATCCTTTCTTCATTCCTCCCTCATGCTTTTCTCCTTCTTTAATTAACATACACCTGCACCGGCAGGATGTAAAGACTCGCTACCCGTTCGCCGTTCACTTCTGCCGGGCGCCAGCGCGGCATCTTCTCGATCGCGTTCAGAATAGACGCCAGGTAATTCTGCAGACTTTGCTGAGCTTCAGCGGCCGCCGGTTTAGACGAAATTTCGACGTTTCTGACAACTCCATTCTTAGCCACAACAAACCTGACAATAATCTTTCCGGGGTCATAGTTCGTTTTTGACAGCACACTGGGGTATTTAACATTCTTCATCAAATACATACTCAAAGCCCGTTTCCCCCCCGGAAACTCAGGTTGCCGCTCTACTTCGGTATAAATGGTTTCGCCGTTTCGCTGGATGGAGGCCTGGCCATTCGACGGCTGCCATAACAGGACTGCCGCCACCAGCAGCAATCCGGAAAGAACTGGTTTCATACGTTACGATTGCACTAAAGACTGATTGAATCCCTGCACTACCGCCGACAATTCAGGAAGCAGATCCGGATTTTGCTCAATACCATTTCCAACAACGATAAGATCAGCGCCGGCCTGAAAAGCAGCATACGCTTTTTCGGCCGAATTAATGCCGCCCCCTACCACAATCGGCAGATCTACCACTTCCCTGACGGCAGAAATCATCGCGGGCGACACGGACCGGCGGGCTCCACTACCAGCATCCAGATAAATTAACTGTAGCCCGAGCAGTTCACCGGCCATGGCCGTACAGGCCGCCACGCTGGGTTTATCGTGGGGCAGTGGCAACGTACCACTAATGTACGAAACGGTTGTCTGTGCGCCACCATCAACGAGCATATAACCGGTGGGCAAAATCTCCAGATTACTTTGTTTGAGCAACGGAGCCGCAATAACGTGCTGGCCGATCAGAAACTCCGGATTGCGGCCCGAAATAAGCGAAAGGAGCAGGATACCATCAGCCGAAGGCTCAATGTGCAGCGGATTGCCCGGGAAAAGAATGATTGGCGTTGCCGAGTGCTGACGAATTGTATTAATCAGTTCTTTGTGGGTGTAGCTGGTAATCAAACTCCCCCCCACAAAAAAGAAATCAACCGGATACGTATGCGTACGTTCCAACAGGGTTAAAAACGCGTCTTGCTCGACCTTATCCGGATCGAGCAAGACGGCAAACGCTTTCTGGCCTGATAATTTATAGTTGCGTAGAGTAGTTAGCAGGTCCTGTTGGGGCCATTTCGTGATACTGCTCTTCCCGATGCTTTGGTTCTGCGGTTGGATTGATCGCATTATTATTTCGGATACGGGCCAAAAGACCAGACAACTGTTCGCGGGCGATGTTAGTCAGTACGGACGTAACCAGACCGCCAATCAAACCGCTGATAGCCGATGATTTCTGTGTCTCTTTTGCTTGCTGTTCGATTACTTTACGATTAGTCGGTGCCGATTTAGCATCAGCACTCACATCATCGTGGTCATAGTCATAATCGTAGTCGTCGTCGTCTCGCTCACCGTATTTTTCAGCATAACGATACTCGTCCGACTTTGGTAAAATAGCATTTGCTATCAAATATACGGCTAATCCAACACCTGCCACAAGCGCAGTCGTTTTACCGATTTCTGTTGCATCACCTTTAATAGCATCCACACTAGTGTTAATTGATGACTTAAAACGCTCCGTAGCAGCCATTAATTGAGCCCGGCGGGCAGTTGTGTCAGCGAAAGGTACCTTAGGGTCTTCCATGCTTTTATGAAATTAAAGTTAGTGTAAACGAATTGATGAGACCACCGCGTGTTAACGAACCGGCTGGTTGGAAGAGGTTGTCGGGTTGTACCGATCGTCATTATTGATCGTCGTACGGGCCTGTTCCATCAGATCCTGTACCGCCTGCGATTTGTCCTCTTCTTTTTTCTCCTGATTTTTCTTTAAAATGCCGTACGCCATCGACCGGATTTTCCCTTTAAAAAAGTCTTTGGCTAGGGCCCAGATAACCGTCAGGACCAGGAAAAACAGAGCGACGATCAGAAAGCCTATGTATCGGCTGTCTGTCACTTCGTTCAGATAAGCAGCCAGAAGGCTGAAAAGAAAAATGGTCGTCATTGTTCCAAGCAAAGCCAGAACAATGCCATGCACCCCGACTACAACCCCCTCCTCCACTTTACCCCGGGTTTCGAGCGTAAATAACTCAATCCGGGCCTCCAGATAGCGGAATATATTTTCCCGTATTTCTTCAAGACGTTCTAACATGACCGTACGTATTTGATTTTACCCTGCCGTATCTACAAATAATTGTCCATTTTGTTCTGAAAAAGTACTTAGCAGCGTATAAGTGGTCGTTTTTTGCACCAGGCCGCTTTTTCGGTCGTAATAAAGGTTTTCAGAAGGCGTATAATTGACTATTTAGTCGGCGGTACGTTTATAAAGCGTTTTAGATTATAAAAGGTTAGCGATTTTTAGTAACAGGTCTGTGGAAAAAAATCCCTATTTTACAAAGTAGGCTCTCGG
Source organism: Fibrisoma montanum (assembly GCF_003583365.1). Lineage (GTDB taxonomy): Bacteria > Bacteroidota > Bacteroidia > Cytophagales > Spirosomataceae > Fibrisoma > Fibrisoma montanum. Next base: position 123,662 of record NZ_QXED01000012.1, on the reverse strand, counting down.
GTATATGTAATGCCAGATAACTGAGTTTTTCAATGACTATTCAGTTGCCAAACTAAAAAAGGAGATCCGGCAATGCCGAACCTCCTTTTCTATAGTGCCAGTGCTATCAGCCGTAGCGGTAATAAAGCTACAGCAAGTTTCGGGCACGTATTTGATATACTCTAATTTGCCTGCCGCAGTTTAGCTTCGATGGTCTGTTGCGTATGTGGCACAGCCCGAAGTCTTTCTTTTGGAATCAGCTTACCGGTATCTTTACAAATGCCGTACGTACCGTTTTTGATGCGGACCATGGCCGCTTCCAATTGCTGAATGAACTTTTGCAGACGGGCCGCCAACTGACTGAGGTTTTCACGTTCGCTGGTATCTGCTCCGTCTTCGAGAAGCTTTGAGTTACCCGACGTATTGTCCGTACCACTATCATTACGCTTGCTCAGCGTTTCTTTGATGTAGTTCAGCTCGCTCCGGGTAGCATCGAGCTTCTGGCTAATTAACTCTTCAAACTCCTTTAGCTCTTCCTCCGAATAGCGTTTCTTTTCTTCCTGAACCATAGCGAGTAGTCGAAAGTAGTGTAATAGTGAACGACCAAGTATAGTACAAAATTAAAGGAATCTTGGCGGTTTTCAATTGATTGAACCCCTGCCGTCAAAAATTTTCGTTTTTTATCAAAATGCTACTGCCCTATTTTTCAAACTATTATTTGGCTATGTTAATTCATTATGAACAACAATTTGGGGTAATTGAATTACCGGTTAACGAATATACGGTCGATTAATTTTTAGATTAATTGGAGAAAAAATATACCTTTCACATTATCGTTTAGCTTTTGTTATGTTTGTAACACACTTCATCAATAAACTCGTTTTAAGAGGGAAGTAATACTATGGCCATGGCTTATATTGAACCGGCTCCTATAAAAGATAAGGAAAATCCACTTGAGTCGATGATGTCGCGCTTTGACGCGGCAGCCCGGATGCTGGGCATCTCCGATGAAATGTATGATATTCTCAAAGTACCAGCCCGTCAGGTTATTGTGGGGTTGCCCGTTACGATGGATAACGGTGCCATTCGGGTATTTGAAGGGTATCGCGTCATACACTCGAACATTCTTGGCCCCGCCAAAGGCGGCATTCGGCTTGATCCGGGCGTAAACCTCGACGAGGTACGGGCTCTGGCGGCCTGGATGACCTGGAAATGCGCCGTTGTTGATATTCCGTACGGTGGTGCCAAAGGCGGTATCGCCTGCAATCCGCGGGAGATGTCGGCTGGCGAAATCGAACGGCTGATTCGGCAATACACGGTAGCGATGCTCGACGTTATTGGTCCCGACCGCGACATTCCGGCCCCGGACATGGGTACGGGCCCCCGCGAAATGGCCTGGATCGTCGATGAATATTCGAAATCGAAGGGCATGACGATCAACAACGTCGTGACGGGGAAACCGCTGGTGCTGGGTGGATCACTCGGCCGAACGGAGGCTACCGGTCGGGGGGTTACCGTTGCTGCCCTATCAGCTATGGACAAGCTCCGTATGAATCCCTACCGGGCAACGGCGGCTATCCAGGGCTTTGGAAACGTTGGGTCTTTTGCGGCCGAACTCCTCCACGAACGGGGCGTTACCGTGGTGGCTATCAGCGATATTTCGGGCGGCTATTACAACCCGAAAGGTATCGACATCACGGCAGCCATGAGCTATCGTAACGCCAACAATGGCACGCTGGACGGCTTCAGCGGAGCCGAAAAGATTACGAACGAAGAACTGCTTTCGCTGGCGGTCGATGTGCTGGTGCCTGCGGCTAAGGAAGACGTTATCACCGACGAAAACGCCGGGTCGATTCAGGCCAAGATGATCGTTGAAGGCGCCAACGGCCCTACGTCAGCCAGCGCCGACGAAATCATTAACAGCAAAGGAATTCTGGTCGTACCGGATATTCTGGCCAATGCGGGTGGAGTCACCGTTTCGTATTTCGAGTGGGTGCAGAACCGCATTGGATACAAGTGGACTCTTGACCGGATCAACCGCCGGGCCGACCGGGTTATGAAAGATGCCTTCGACCGAGTGTTCGAAACGTCGCAGCGCTTTCAGGTTCCGATGCGGCTGGCCGCTTACATCGTTGCCATCGACAAGGTCGCCAGTACGTATAAGTACCGTGGCGGTTATTAAGATCGGCAGTAGGTTTTCGGTTTACGGCAAGAGGTTGCTTATCTTTGTCCGGTAGTTGACCGATATCGAAGGTTGCCTGCCATAAACCGAAAACCGAACACGCACATTCATGCGCTTACACCGCGAAGGGTATACGATTATGCTCACGACAGGGCTGGTTCTACTGGCCCTGAATCTTCTGGCTTATTTTTATCTGTTTTCCAGCCAACCAACTGCCATTGTCGTACTCCTGGTGGCGAGTTTGATTCTGTTTGGGCTGGTCGTTCAGTTTTTCCGGGTACCGAATCGTCAGTTGACCGTAGCCGAAAGCCAGGTCATTGCCCCCGCCGACGGTACCATCGTAGTCATTGAAGAGACTGAGGAAAGCGAGTATTTTAAGGAACGACGTCGCCAGATTTCCATCTTCATGTCCCCCCTGAACGTACACGTCAATCGGAATCCTGTGACTGGTATTATTCGATATTTTAAATACTATCCGGGTAAATACCTGGTAGCCTGGCATCCCAAGTCCAGTACAGAAAACGAACGTACCACGATCGTTATCCAACTCGCCAACGGGGTCGAGGTGCTGTTACGTCAGATTGCGGGTGCTGTTGCCCGGCGAATTGTCTGGTACGTTAAAGAGAACCAGCCCGTTGAACAAGGCACTGAGTTGGGTTTCATCAAATTTGGGTCACGCGTCGATGTATTCCTGCCTCTCGACGCCGAAGTAAAAGTAAAAATCGGTGATCGTACAAAGGGGGGGGTAACGGTACTGGCCGAACTGCCTTCATAATCACATAAAAAGCGGTTGGGTCAGCGAATGGTGTCAGGGTTAGAATCTGACGCCACTCGCTGGCCCAACCGCTTTTTTAATCAAATTTTTTCAGGGAAAATTGTAATTTCATAGTCGGTACGTTCCTCCTGCAGCTATGAAATTCGACTACATTATCATTGGAGCCGGTTCGGCGGGCTGTGTGCTGGCAAACCGACTTTCCGCAGATCCGGCCATTTCGGTGCTGGTTCTTGAAGCCGGCGGGCCGGACAAACAACTGGAGATTCATATTCCGGCTGGTTACGCCAAACTCCACGGTTCTGCAGTCGACTGGGGGTACTGGACAGAACCCCAGCCCGACGTTGATGGTCGGAGAATGTACCAACCCCGGGGTAAAACGTTGGGCGGCTGTAGTTCGACCAATGCCATGGCCTACGTCCGGGGCAACCGACTCGACTACGACGACTGGGCATCCTTTGGCAACACGGGCTGGGGGTATGACGATGTTTTGCCATACTTCATCCGCTCGGAACATAACGAGCAAATCACCCAGCTTGATTCGTTGTACCATGGTCAGCATGGCCCGCTGAACGTAACGTTTGCCCAGCAGTACCGTACGGTTCTGGCCACGGCGTTTGTTGATGCCTGCGAACAATCGGGTATTCGGCGCAACCCCGACTACAACGGTGCGCAGCAGGAAGGAGCCGGATATTTTCAGTTTACGATTAAAAACGCCCGGCGACACAGTGCAGCCACGGCCTTTCTGAAACCGGCATTAAAGCGTCCAAATTTAACCGTTATTACGCACGCCCATACCCACCGGGTTGTTATCCGAAATGGCCGGGCAACGGGGGTTGACTTTTTGACTGGTAAAAACACGACCGAAACGGCTGAAGCCCGGCGGGAAGTGATTGTATCGGCCGGCGCATTTAACTCACCGCAGATTCTGATGCTTTCGGGGATTGGACCGGCCGATACGTTGCGACGATACGGCATTGACGTCATTCAGGATTTGCCGGGCGTAGGTCAGAATCTACAGGATCATCTGTTTACCGGTGTCAGCAGTCTATGCACGCAACCCGTTTCAAGCAATTCGGTGCTGAAACCGCTCAACCAGTTTAAGGCGTTGATGCAGTATCTGCTTTCCAGAAAAGGACCTATGACCATTGGGCCGCTGGAAGCGAACGCGTTTCTTACCCTTGATTCGGCTGCCGATCGGCCAAACATGCAGTTCCAGTTTGCGCCGGTACACCTCGGCGATGATTACTCCGGCGATATGTACGACATGGCTACGTATCCGACCACCGATGGGTACACAATTCTGCCGACGCTGTTGAAGCCGAAGAGCGTGGGTAACGTAAGCATCCGGTCAGCCAACCCGCTCGATGCTCCTCTTATTGATCCACGCTACCTGTCGCATGAGGATGACCAGCGAGTACTGGTTGAAGGCGTAAAAAAAGCGGTAGAGGTGATGCAGGCAGCCCCTTTTGGTCCCTATTGCCGCCGACTACAAACGCCATCTGACCGAAGTTCGGACGAAGCCATACTGGTTCACATCCGCAAGCAGCTGGAAGCCGTCTATCATCCGGTAGGGACCTGCAAAATGGGTCCGGATGGTCCTTCTGATCCTATGGCGGTGGTTGACCCGGCTTTGCGCGTCCGGGGCGTTGAAGGCCTTCGTGTGGCCGATGCCTCCATTATGCCCACGATCGTATCGGGCAATACCAACGCTCCGGTAATTATGATCGGCGAAAAAGCGGCTGATCTCATTCTCGGACTTCGGCCGGCTTCGTCACCAGCGACGTCGGTGATGCGGGCTGATTGATCAGAACAAAGCCAGCTTGTCGAGATCCCGTTCCACAATTTCGAGAACGACAACGTCCGGTTTTTCGGCCTGGACGAGTTTGGGATTAAACGTAGTCTGGTAGATGTGGTACGTGTGGCTGAAATAGCCGGGCAAAAACTTGATCAGGTTGTGGCTGAATGAGTCACCGAACAGCAACAGCCGTGGCGCCTGCCTGTTGGGTCCGGCATACTTAGCGGCTGGCAGATAATGTCCCGGCATGTCGAATTCGGCTAATTGGTGAGCTTTTCGCTCAGGCGCTATCCCAACCGTATATTTAAACGTATCGTGCAGGCGGCTTTGTAAAGCAAGCATCAAGGCCAGATCACCGTATCCCCCCGGCTGACGGCGGATTTGGTACATTGCAGATGAAGGCGGTGGTATCGACTGTACGTCATGTCGGATACGATCCACCAGGCTCACGCAGCCAATCAGTGCGCCGGGCTCATTCCAGTGTGTATCGGTTTGATAATAAACCTGATATCGGTGTTTAGCCCGCATCAAGGTGTCGCGCAGATCGATCAGCGGAAGCGTTCCGTGTTGCTGAATACGGGCTGTCAGCCGGTCGAGCGACGACGGCTGGCGTACGTCTGTCCGATACGCATCGGGCAGGAATTCGGGGTAGATGGTGTGCGAATCCGGCGCAATCAGTACGTAAAAGCGGATGCCCACCCGCTTCAATTCCTGGTGCCGCGCCAGCAGTTTCTGTTCGATCTGTTGCAGCGCTTCGTCCGGCAGTTGTACAAACCCGCGGTGCTGATCAATCACGCGGTTATAGCTATTTCCTACAAACAACCAGCCTTGTTTACCAATCACTACTTTCTCGGGCAGGGGCGATGTATGCAGCATGTCATACTTCCAGGTGCTGTACTCGTAGAACAACGCATTCCGAAAGCCGAAACTTTCTTTGCAGTACTGATCCAGTTCATGAACAAAGGTGAGAACATGCGGATAGTGAAACGTAGGAAATGGCGTAAGCCGACGATTCTCCGTACTTTGAAATGTATCCGTTAAGCCAAGCCAGCGCTCGGCGGTCGGCAGGGCCAGCAGCATACCAAATCCAACCGCCAGCAGCCAGGGACGTATTGACTTTCTACTCCTTTTCTGCTCAGCCCTCAACGAGCCCGGTGCCTGTTTTTCATACTGAATCGGTGCAGAAGCCATGTGACATAGCGGTTAAAAGCGGAAGTAAATGAATGGGTTGTAGGTATCAGCGGCCAGATACATAACGGCCATGATAAACAGCCCGAACAGGCTCATAACATAAATCAGATCCAGGGTATAGCGAGCAGCCGACACCACCAGCCGTGCCTGCAGCCGCTGCCAGCCTTGCTGGAAACGGTGATACACGGGTGTAGCCAGCACTACACCCAGCACCAGTGTAGCAATTACTTCGGCGTTCAGAAAATAAGACAACGGGTAAGCCATAACCGACGGGGCCGCCGTCAGGCCAAACATCGTTTGCAGGTACGTTATGGCCGAGGTCAGATCGGCCGCCCGGAAGAACACCCACCCGATCATCACAACCAGGAGCGTGTAAGCGTGGGCAACAGGAGGCCAGACTCGCTCCAGCCGCTTGCCCAGGCCGGCGCGTTCGATAAGCAGAAACGCACCGTGGTAAAGGCCCCAGATGATAAAGTTCCAGCTGGCCCCGTGCCACAGACCGGTCACGAAAAACACAATCAACAGGTTGCGGTACGTCCGGAGCTTACTGGCCCGGTTGCCCCCTAACGGAATGTACAGATAATCGCGAAACCAGCTCGACAGCGAGATGTGCCAGCGACGCCAGAAATCCTGAATGGATCGGGCAATGTAGGGGTAGTTAAAGTTTTCTTTAAAATCGAACCCAACCATCTTGCCGAGCCCGATGGCCATATCAGAATACCCCGAAAAGTCGAAGTAGATCTGGAGGGTATACGCAGCGATACCCAGCCAGGCCGTTGCGGCCGGATAGCTGTTAACCGGCGCGTTGAAAATGGTGTCGGCAACACTGGCGAACGTATTGGCGAGCAGAATTTTTTTGGCCAGACCAATAATGAACCGCTCGGCCCCGACGCCAAACTTTTCGATGGTTACGTGGCGTTCGGCCAGTTCGGGAGCAATATCAGCGTAGCGAACGATGGGACCAGCAATCTGGTGGGGAAACATGGCAACGTAGGTACCAAAGTCCAGAAAACTTTTATTAGCCCGGATACGGCCCCAGTACACGTCGAGGGTATACGAGATGCCCTGGAAGGTGTAGAAGCTGATCCCGATGGGCAAAGCTATCTGCGCCAACTGCATACTATCCGCCCCCGACAGGCCCAGCACCTGGATCGTCCCCCGCACCGTATCGGCCAGGAAGTTGGTGTATTTATAATAAAACAGCAGCGACAAACTGCCCACCAAAGACAACCAGAGCCCCGCCTTCCGGCGACCGCGCTCAATCAGCCAGCCCGCTGCAAAATTGATAAAAGCCGACAGTAACAAAATCAGCACAACCGGCCCTTCACCCCAGGCGTAGAAAAGCAGGCTCGCGCCGAACAAAAACGCATTTCGCCAGCGGTGCGGCAATGGGTAGTAAAGCAGCAAAAAGAGCGGCAGGAAAAAAAAGAGGAATGTCGCTGAACTGAACAGCATGGTTTATAGCAAAAAGGCTTACAACTGATTTTTTGTAAAGTACGTTTATTCTACTTCTATACAAAAATGGGGCAGTAGTTTCATAATTCGTGTCTTATTACAACTTCTCATTATTTTAATCATAAATTAATACCGACGGTCAATCAAGTACGTCTCTGATGCTGGGTTATCCGGTCAAAAACGGGCCAGCCAGTCGAGGTTTCGCTCCACGATTTCGATCACGACTACGTCTGGTTTCTCGGCCTCGATCAAAGCCGGATCGAGCCGACTGGTGCGGACGAAGTACGATTCGCCAAAGTAGCCGGGCATGAACTGGGTCATGCTGTGGCTGAAGGAATCGCCGATCAGCAGCAGCCGGGGTCGCTGGGGTTCCGGCCCCACGAACCGCAGTGACGGGAATCCGGAACGGGCCGGACCTGTCACGGTATCGGGTACGGTAGACGTTTGCCGGGCGGTTAGAAATGGAGCGGGCTTAATGTCGTAGAAAACGCGGTCTTTTACCTCTTTTTCCAGCGTCAGCATCTGCACCAGATCGCCCCCGCCCCCACTCATTGACGTAATGCGGAAGTCAGCTTTACGCACTGGGGGGATCGTTGGTATATCCTGCCGAATCCGCTCGATCAAAGCCGCACAACCTACCAGGGTGCCGTAGTCATTCCAGTGGGTGTCGGTCCGGTAATATACTTCGTACTGCTGCCGACTGTTTTTCAACGTATCGCGCACATCCACCAGCGGCAGCGATGAGTGCTGCGTTACGTATTGCCTGAACACATCCAGCCGCGAGGGGCGGTCTGATAGCCGCAGGTGGTCCGGCAGATATTCCGGGTAGATGGTGTGCGAATCGGGAGCAATGAAAATATACAGCTTTATACCCTGCCGGGCCAATTGCTGCTGGTGTTCTACGAGCCGCCGGGTGATGATCCGGGCCGAATCGACGGAGAGCGGCATCAGCCCCTGGTGCTGCTGCACTACGTTGTTGTAGCTATTACCCAGGTAAAACCAGCCATTGCGGCCGACTACAACCTTTTCGGGCAGGGGCGACGTACCTAACCCATAATATTTCCAGCGACTATAAATAAAAAACAGGAAATTTCGCCATCCGAAGTTTTCTTTGAAATACCGATCGAACTGACTGACGTACGTACCGACGTGCGGAAAGCGAAACGTTGGTTTTTCACTCAACCGGCGGTTTTCATTTCCGGCGAAGCGGTCCGACAGATGAAACACGTTGTCCAGTGTCGGTAGTATCAGCATCAGGGCAAAACCAATCGCTAATGAGTAAAAGCGAACTCTTTTCATACAGTAGTGCTGATCATACAGTGTTAGCCCGGGCAACGTAACTGTCCCGCGCCGGCTGCTATACTGATCTTATTAACAGCGTTCGCAGCCATAGCCGTATGGGTAGACTCCAGCAAAATTAAGCATCCTCGCCAACAACTTTCGACTTGTTCCGATTATATGCTCGTAAACCTACTGTTCTATAACGCGCTACCGATGAACACCGTGCTATGCAGCCAGCTTATGGATGGCTTTATACCACTGCCTGTTGATGTAAAAAATTGGCACACTTTTGGCGATGTGCTCGGCTGGACCTTAGTTGCTTTCGCTTTGGATAAGCTTTTGTATCGTCATACGGCCGGCCGAATAGGTGTTCGCTATTTTTTTACCTCTCTGCTTGTGCTGTGTTTCTGGCAATCTGGTTGCGCTCAACTCGAAACCATCGGGCGCGTACAGGACACAAAACAGCCGGTTAAGTCTGCGTGCGAACCCAATTGCCTTTCCATTGCCATTCAGCGGCTTCAACCACCCAAACTCCCTCCGCAGGGCCTTCCCAAACCCAGTTTCGAGCCGCAGGGGGGCAAGATTGCCTACGGTACCAGCGTTCGCTTGTCGGCGTCATCAATGCCGATAGGGGCGGTGCTGGAATACTCGTATGATAATGGCAAGACCTGGACGGAAGGGAACCAGATGGCGGCTATCACCAAAACACCCGTTCTGGCCCGCACCCGAATCAATGACCTGGTATCACAGACGACACAGGCTACGTTTTCGCCTTACTTCCAGCGTATGTTCGTAGTCGGCAACAGCATTATGAACCACGCCCCGGCGCCCAACCTGGGCTGGTTTAATTTCAACGGTATGGCGGCTTCTGCCCGCGACAAAGACTTTGTTCACCTGCTCGATAAGCAATTGACCACCATCTTCCCGCAGGCCACATTCAGACTGCAATCGGGCGGTGGGTTCGAGCGTAATTTTGTTTCGTACAACCTCGACGAATTTAATGCGCAGTTGCAGGAGTTTAAGCCCGACCTGATCGTTGTCCGGATTGGTGAGAACGTCAACGAAGGCGACGTTAGTGGGACCAACTTCGAGCAGGCGTTTGAGCGGCTGCTTAACCGGCTGGTGCAGTTCTCCGGCCCGGCAAAAGTCGTTTGCACAACCAGCGTCTGGAATCGGCCGCGCACCAACCAGTCCATTCGCAACGTAGTGGCCCGGAAAGGCTACGCTCTGGCCGAAGTCAGCGTGATCGAGGGGAAAGGCCAGTATTTTGCCGCTCAGTACGCTGACCCCGGCGTAGCGGCTCACCCCAACGACGCGGGCATGCAGGTCATTGCCGACTTAATCTGGGAACAGATTCAGAAATAAACGCGAAACGCCAGCCGATCGGCTGGCGTTTCGCGTTTTAGGCGTGTTTTGCTTAGAAAAACGACAAACGTAGCACAAACGGGCTGCCGTAGATAGCCTGCGACAAGGCCTGATTCTGGTTATAGTTCAGATTGTACAGTGCCGTCAGGTTTATGCCAAACCGCCGTGAAATCGGCTGCGAATAGGTCAGACCAAGCAACGGAGCCGTCAGACCGTAGCTGGCTTTGCGGCCAGTCTGGTTCTCCGTCACCTGAATTGACGTGGTTTCTACCTCGCCATGCGCGTACAGGTTAGGCAGGATAGCGGGAATGATTTCGAACATGGCGAAGCCCCGGCCACCGTACTGATTGTAGGTTTCGAGCGGAACCGTAGTCCCCGTCGTCGTATAGCCTTTGTAGCGCGTGTAATTATACGTGCCACCAACGCCGACCAGCAACCGCTCGGTTGCCTGATAAGCCACCACCGGCGATACACCCAGGCTAAACGGATTACCGAACCGGAAGCCGTTGATTCCACCCCCAAACCGTATCCGCTGGCTAAACGGCAACGGGCGCCCTTCCGGGGTTTGCGTCCGGAGCGGGTCCTTACCCTGGTCCCGACGTTCTTCAGGGTCGGCGGTTAGCTGCCCAAATGCAACGCTGCTACTCAGCAATGCGGTGAGTAACATTAGTTTTCCGATATGATTCATGGTTGATTGTACAAAATTGAAGATCATTTACAGTAACGAAATTAGAAGGTGAATTCTTTTACATCCGGGTCGTTCAGCAGTCGTTTGATACACTTTTCATGGTTCTTTTCGGAGCCTTCTACGTGCCAGTGACCGATGATTTCGGTACCAATTCGTTGCTGCTGGCGTCGGGTTGGCGACAGGCCGCACTCCTCGAAAAATTTTTCGTACTGAATCAGTGTCTTATTGCGGAACTGCGTCACGATTTTATACTCGCGGCTTTGGTTTACCTTACCGATCCGGTGCGACAAGCCGGTGAGCAGCAGCAATGCCCCCATAATGACCACGAAGCCCATCAGCGCAATGTCATACTGACCGCCCCCCAGGCACATACCAAGTGCCGATACGGCCCAGACCGTGGCGGCCGTCGTTAGTCCTTTGACCCGGTTTGCTTCCCGATAAATTATGCCGGCCCCCAAAAAGCCGATTCCATTAACGATGTTGGCCGCAATCCGGTCGCCACTGCCGCCAATACGTCCCGACGCCAGTGTGAACAGCGTCGACCCGACACAGATCATGATCGTTGTCCGGAATCCGGCCGCTTTGCCGGTGTATTCCCGTTCGGCACCAATTAGTCCGCCCATCAGCAGCGCGGCCACTAGCCGGATGATATCTTCTTCGGCGAAATCCATAATTCATCAGTTTCGACGTTTCCCCTGATTATGCAGACTGCGCAACCGGTTCGCTACGTTTCCGGTCTGTTAAATCTGTGTAATCACTGGTAATCCTTATTCCGTATAGAAACCAACTTTCAATCAAAACCGTTAGAACTTAGATAGAGTTTGCTAACGAACCGGAATGATTCAGACCACGGAAACCGAGAACCTACGTTCCGTTGATTACCTTGACCCCAAGCAATTTATTATTATCAAGGGGGCGAAAGTACATAATCTTAAAAATATTGACGTTGCCATTCCCCGCAACCAGCTGGTGGTGCTGACCGGCCTGTCGGGGTCGGGCAAGTCGTCGCTGGCTTTCGATACACTGTTTGCCGAAGGGCAGCGGATGTACGTTGAAAGCCTGAGCAGTTACGCCCGGCAGTTTCTGGGCCGGATGGAAAAACCCGAGGTGGAGTACATCAAGGGCGTTTCGCCGGCCATTGCCATCGAACAGAAAGTAACGACCCGCAACCCCCGGTCAACCGTTGGAACCTCCACCGAAATTTATGACTACCTCAAGCTGCTGTTTGCACGGGCGGGGGTTACGTATTCACCCATATCGGGCGGAGAAGTGAAAAAAGACACCGTTACCGACGTTGTTAATTTCATTTTCCAGCATACGCCCGAGCCGGACGGTTCGTCGCAGCGGGTCATGATCATGGCCCCGCTGATTATCCATCCCGGCCGGACCCTCGACTACGAACTGAAAATTCTGCTGCAGAAGGGCTATACCCGGATCGTTGCCGATGACGGTCCGACGGGTCGGCAGGTGGTTCAGATTGAGGAGTTGCTGGAACACCCCGTCGAACAGATCAACGCGCTGGCTTCCGGCGCTACCCTTGAAATCCTGATTGACCGCGGCACCGTCCTGTTCGACGACGCCGGCCAGCCCGACGAGGACACGCAGTACCGCTTTTCGGATTCGGTGCAGACCGCCTTCAACGAAGGCGACAACATCTGCCGGGTCGATGTGGTCGGGCGGTCCAGTGCTCCAGCCGACTCACGGACGTTCTCCGACAAGTTTGAACTGGACGGCATTGCCTTCGAAGAGCCAAGTGTCAACCTGTTTACGTTCAACAACCCCTACGGTGCGTGCCGCCGGTGCGATGGTTTTGGCAAAGTGCTGGGCATCGATCCTGACCTGGTCATTCCTGACAAGAACCTGTCGGTGTTTGAGGGGGCTATTATGCCGTGGCGGAGTGAGAAGATGAGTGAAGAGTTTTTGCGCCCACTGCTTAAAAACGGCATTCGCTTCGACTTTCCCATTCACCGGCCTTACAAAGACCTGACGCCTGCCGAGCAGGAGCTGCTCTGGACGGGTAATCAATACTTCAACGGCCTCAACGCCTTTTTTGATTTTGTTGAGAGCCAGACGTTCAAGGTGCAGTACCGGGTGATGCTGTCGCGTTACCGGGGCAAAACGACCTGCCCGGAATGCCGGGGGTCACGGCTTCGTAAGGATGCCAGCTACGTGAAAGTAGCCGGAAAGTCCATCACGGATCTGGTGCTGATGCCGATTACACAGGTGGCCGAATTTTTCCGATCATTGGAACTGCCCGCTCACCAGAAGCAGGTTGCCAACCGTATTCTGGTCGAGATCCGGAACCGACTTGATTACATGGAGCGCGTGGGACTGGGTTACCTGACCCTGAATCGCCTGACCAACTCGCTGTCGGGGGGCGAATACCAACGTATCAAGCTGGCGACTTCGCTTGGCTCGGCGCTGGTTGGTTCAATGTATATTCTCGACGAACCGAGCATTGGCCTGCACCCCCGCGACACGCAGCGGCTGGTCAGCGTTCTGGAGTCGCTCCGCGACATGGGCAATACCGTGATCGTGGTTGAACACGAAGAGGAAGTGATGCGGGCGGCCAACCAGCTTATCGACATTGGCCCCGATGCAGGCATACATGGGGGTCAGCTCGTGTTTCAGGGCACCTGGGATGACATTGCGCAGGGGTTGGAGCACGGAGCAAAGGATAATGGCACAGGCAACGGTGCCCTTCGCTCCCACACCATCGACTTCCTGACCGGGGCCGAAACGATTCCGGTGCCGAAGTTCCGGCGGACGGCAACCAATTACCTGGAGCTGAAAGGCGCGCGGGAGAACAACCTCAAAAATGTTGACGTGCGCATCCCGCTCAATACGCTCACGGTCGTGACGGGCGTTTCGGGCTCGGGCAAGAGTACGCTGATCCGGAAGGTACTGTTCCCGGCCCTCTGCCGCCTGAAAGGCGACGCGGCCGAAGAAGCAGGTAAGTACGACTCGCTGGAAGGCAGCATTGATCGGATTGCGGCCGTGGAGATGATTGATCAGAACCCGATTGGCAAATCGAGCCGGTCGAACCCCGTCACATACATCAAAGCCTACGATTACCTCCGTCAGGTGATGGCCGATCAGCAGATAGCGAAAGCGCGTGGCTACAAACCGTCGCACTTTTCGTTCAACGTCGACGGGGGCCGCTGCGAAGTGTGTCAGGGCGAGGGCGAAGTAAAGATCGAGATGCAGTTTATGGCCGACATTTACCTCAGGTGCGAGGGGTGTAACGGCAAACGCTTCAAGCAGGAGGTGCTGGAAGTGACGCTGCACGATAAGAACGTATCCGATATTCTGGATATGACTGTCGATGAAGCGATCGAGTTCTTCCGCAAAGCTGACTCTAAAATGGCCGACAAGCTGATGCCCTTGCAGGAAGTGGGGCTGGGCTACATCGGGCTGGGCCAATCGGCGAACACGCTGTCGGGTGGGGAAGCCCAGCGGGTGAAGCTGGCGTCGTTTCTGAGCAAAGGCAATCCCAACAAGGGCCAAACGCTGTTCATTTTCGACGAGCCGACTACGGGTCTGCATTTCCACGACATCCGTAAGCTGCTGAAAGCCATCAACGCCCTGGTTGATCAGGGTGACTCGGTGCTCATTATTGAGCACAATATGGAAGTTATCAAATCTGCCGACCACATCATCGATCTTGGTCCGGAAGGTGGCGAATCGGGCGGCTACGTAACCTTTACCGGCACGCCCGAGCAAATGGCAGCGCTGCCCGAAGGCACGAACTATACAGCTGATTTTTTGCGGGGAAAAGTGTAAGTTCTTTTCTGACAAACCCCTGTTCACCCCAGTAGACCATCTGCTCTCTACTGGGGTCTTTTTTTGAGGCCAGCATGCCCGGGTCATATCCGAAAACTCAAAAGTGCCCATCAGGCGTGCAGCCGTTTAGTATATTGGCCGCCAAACTCTTACCTGCCTCATGCGACACCGTTTATCTGCCTTCTTCTACCGGATTGCCTCCTGGCAGACCCTGCTGTTCTCTCTTGTCCTGTATGCGTTATTCCCGGGTTATATCCTGAAAAATGTAGAAGCCCAGCTCAATCAGTATGCCGGAAAAGCGATCGGCCCACTCGACCTGCTGCTTTTTAACGGCAATCCGTCTGTTGTTGAGCAGATGATCGCTCAGTATGGAGAGGCAGGGCGCGCATACTACGCACAAGCCGAGCTGACAGCCGACATAGTTTATCCGATTGTATATACCTGTCTGTTTTGTATCATTCTCTCGCTGCTGTTTCGCCAGAAGTCCGTATCGCCTTCCAGTTCAATTAATGTGCTTCCCCTGGTTGTCTGGGCTATCGATATGCTGGAAAACACCTGCATTGTATGGCTGCTGAAGAGCTTTCCTGAGCTACCATCACCAATCGTGACCGCCTGTCTGGTATTTACCAACCTGAAATGGATTGCGTTTTTTGCGGTCATCGCCACCGTTCTCTACGGGTTAATACGATTGGCGATCCGCAAGTTCACCAGGTCGCGCCGACAGCAGGCAGTCAAACCGGTTTAGACGTTCTATTACACCAGAATGGTGTCCGTTAGTCGGCCAATATCATAACTGACGCGTTGTATAAACTCAAGCTGACTCCTGAGCAGGGGATCGTTCGCCGGTTTGGAGGGTACGTCTTCGGCACTTACTTCTGGTGCCGAGTGGCCAGATGGTACCGCTTCGACGGCTGTTCCAAGTTTGCGCAGGCTTTCTTCCAACGCCAGTACGGCCCGCCGAACCAGCCGCAGCAGGTCTTCGGGGTGGCCTTTCAGCGATGATTGCTCCGCCAGCAGGTTTGAGGCAATCGTGGCGACATTGGCGGACAGAATATGGTTCAGGACCACAAACTCGTTCACCTCGTTCTGGTGCCACTGTTTACTACGCGGCTCGGAAGTCATCCGCTGGAAAGCCGCCGACAGGTTCGCCGAACTGACGTACACGTCTTTCCGCGCCAGTTTATACTCTATTTCAGTGATGCTACGTCCCGATAAGCCGTCGGACAGGATTCGCAGGTAATTCAGGTTCGCTTTCAGAACGTCGCGCAAAAACTCTTTCAATTGCTGCGACTCCCAGCGCGGGAACAGAAAATAGCTGGCCGCGAAAGCAATCACCGATCCGATCAGCGTATCCAGTACGCGTTCCTCAACGATTCGGAGGCCGCCCATGCCGAGTAAAGTAAACAGAATCAGCACATAAGGCGTCATCAGCACAACCATCACGACGTAGTTGGTCCGCTGGAAACTGAATGTACCGATCATCAGCACCAGCATGATCAAAAACAAGACGGTCTGGTTCGAGATCGATAACAGCACCGCTACCCCAATGGCCCCGCCCGCTAACGTTCCCAGCAGGCGTTCGTAGTTGCGCTGTTTGGACAGGCTATAGCCGGGTTTAAGAATCACCGTAATCGTCAGCAGAATCCAGTAGCTGTGCGTACCGTAGTTGAACAGTTTGGCAACGATAAATCCCACCAGACACGCCAGGCCCATCCGCACCGAATGCCGAAAAATAGACGAGGAAAGAGTGAGGTTATCCCGAATCGTAGTTACACTTACGGTCTGATGGGTTATGAACCGATCGAACTGAAGGTTGTACTCGTCCTGTTGTGCGTTGACTGGGCTGTTGGTGTAGCGCAGGATACTGTTCAGCCGCTGGTCTACGCTGCGGAGGCTGACCATAATCTTTTTCAGCACCAGCGTATGGCTGTCTGTAGCCGCAGCCTCAATGTCGTCAACCTTTCGCTTCAACCGCTCTAAATCCCGGCTGAGATCGAGCCGTGACTGCCGCGGCCGATTTGCCTGAATGGCCAGCCCGACGTAATCAATCTCAATCGCAATCCGGTGAATGATCCGGGCGATATCGTCCAGAATCCCGGTTGCGCCAAAGCGGTCGCGTAAATCGGCGTAATCGTAATAGAAAGCAACGATCTGCTCGTACAGATCCATTACGTCCACAAATGTCAGCACCAGACGTCGGCCCATGGGGGTTGATTCCTGCACAATCTGTCGGCTTTTGAAAAGCAGCTCCCGAACGGCATCCTGCTTTTCACTAACCACTACCTGCTGCGCAAACAGTTTCTTATAATCCTCGTCCAGACTGGTCTGAATGGAATAAAAATCAGCTTTTATAGACAAAAACTTGGCGATCTCATGGATACATTCACCAAGTGCCTGCTGCGAAGCCCGGTAGGGAAGCACGCGAAAAAACGACAGGCTGATCAGCATATACCAAAGCCCACCGACCACGACTAACGCGCCGAAGCGCCACACAGCCATAGCCTCCAGGGGGCGGTCCATAACCAGAATCATGATCAGCAAAGCCGCCGTACCGACGGCCGTTGCCCGGGTACCATAAACCCCGAGCATTGATAAAAGAAAGCTCATCAACAAGATCTCGGCTCCCAGCACCCAGGTATTCATCCGGGCAAAACCCGTTATGATGGCTACCAGTCCGATAATCAGGCAACAAACCAGCATCGCGTTCCGCTTGTGGGTAACGGGGCCCGGCGAATCCGCAATGCTCACCCCCAATGCCCCCAGTGAAATGGTCAGGCCGGTGTTGAACTGCCCTACTTGCGCCATCACCATAGATGGTATCAGAATCGCCAGGGTAATGCGCAGCCCGTCGGAAAAATGCTGTCCGAATAAAAAATAGCGTACTTCCCGTAGCTGTTCTTTCATGCCGATAATATACTCAGAAGCGTAACCAATAAGCATCCTGAGTTGGTAAAACCTATCCCTGGTCGCCCTAGTACCAGCCGATACCGGCGTTTTATCCGATGATCAATGCCATACGGATATGACCAGAAATTAATCTATTTTCGCGATTGATTTTACGCCATTGTTCATGCCCAGTTTGTTAAGGTGGCTCATATTGTTTGTGAGCCTCCCCGTTGTTTGTCTCGCTCAGGTAACCATAACCCATCCCATGCCTCGTCTGGTTGTTCAGCGGGGTACCGACAACACCGGTCGTTTATACATAGCCGGCCGGCTCACCAGCGCAGCCGACCGGATTGAGGCCCAGTTAACTCCCGTGGCGGCTGGCCAGGGCACCGCCACCGGCTGGCAAACCATACAGACCAATCCATCGGGTAATTTGTTTCTGGGCTACCTCACTGGTTCCGGCGGCTGGTACGTAGTAACGGTTCGGGCCATTCGGAATAATGTCAGCATTGGCCAGGCTACTGTTCAGCCGGTTGGCATCGGCGAGGTATTTATTACAGCCGGCCAATCGAACTCCCGGGGACTAGGCGTTGCCGATAACGACCTCGGCACAGCCACCGACCGGGTCAACGCCATCGACTCCATCAACCATTATTATCCGCCCAACGGCCAGTCCCTGTTCTCTTCGGGCGACCCGATGCCGGTTCCTGCGTACAAGGCCCTTACGGCTGCCCGGCGCGTCTTTCCCATGGCTGAGAGCTCATGGGGCTGGGGCGAACTCGGTGATTACATCGTCAATCGATACAACGTACCGGTGGCCTTCTATACCGCAGGCTGGGATGCGTCGACCATCGAAAACTGGATCAATTCGGCCAATGGCATCCCTACCTGTAACCGCTACTACTGCGTCGAAAACTGGCCGAACCTGCAGCCTTATACCAACCTGAAGAACGTACTCCGGTATTATGCGTCCATGGCCGGCGTCCGGTCGGTGCTCTGGCACCAGGGTGAAGCTGAATACGGCGACGCCGGCTCGGGCAGTATTCCCGACTACCGGAATCGACTTCAGTCGCTGATTCAAAAATCCCGGCAGGACTTTGGTGGCCGGAATGTGCCCTGGGTTGTCGCACGGGTCTCCTTCGATGGTACGGTAACCCGCCCGGATCTGATCACGGAACAGCAGAACGTAATCAATACGCCAAACCTCAACGTGTTCCAGGGGCCTTACAATGATACTATCGTGAACCGGAACGCTGGTCAGTCCGATGTTCACTTCCGGAACAGCTTCCGGCCTACGCCCCATCCGCGCTACTACCTAAACCCTGGTGCAATTCCGGCGGCCATGGGTCTGTCGCGGTTTGCCCGCAACTGGAACAACAGCCTCGACAATAGCTTCTTTCAGAATGCACAGCCGGTGTTGCCGGAGCAGTTTGCCGTAACCGGCAACATCGCCGACTACGTGCCACCGGGCAGTCCACTTCAGGTTTCGTTTGCTACGCTGGGCACATTTGCAGCCGATAATCAATGGCAGGTTCAACTGCTCGACTCCGCCGGCAACTACAGGGCCACGCTGGGCACCGGGCCAGCCAGTCCTGTTGCCGTTCAGCTACCCGGCAATCTGACCTCGGGCCGTTTTCAGCTTCGGGTTGTAGCTACCTCACCCTGGCTACCGGCCGTACCATCCAACCTGTTCCGGCTTGGAAACCCACCCGCCCCGTCCGGACCCGCCGACCTGAACCTGACGCTGTCGGTCAGCAACCGGACGCCCGGCACCGGCGATCAGACCACGTTTACATTGCGGCTTCAGAATGCAGGGCCCAAACGAGCCGTCAACGTAACGGTTCGCGATCGATTGCCGGCTAACCTCGCCGTTTTGTCCACTTCCGGGCTAACCTTCGCCGATGGAGTGCTGACCGGCACCGTCGCCAGCCTGGATAGCGGCAGTGCCGTTTCATTCAATTTTGTGGCTCGGCCAACGGCAGCGGGTACGTACCGGAATGCAGCCGAAATTGCCCAGACCAGCAACTCCGACCCAGACAGCCAGCCGGATACCGGCACCGCCGATGGC
The DNA here is from genome assembly GCF_003583365.1 of Fibrisoma montanum. Lineage (GTDB taxonomy): Bacteria > Bacteroidota > Bacteroidia > Cytophagales > Spirosomataceae > Fibrisoma > Fibrisoma montanum. The sequence continues at coordinate 104,214 of NZ_QXED01000012.1, read as the reverse complement.
CAGGACGATGCCGCCGAGCTCAGCTTCCGAACCCGCGAAACCAGCTCCGCCGTCTTCACATCGCCTAACCCAAATCAGGCTCCCTTACCGGCCGTAGTCAGCAACCAGCCGGCTCCCGATCCCAGCAAAGCCGATGTACAACTGGCCATTTCAGCCAGCCGACAGGCAATTGCGCTGAACGATACGCTGACATACACCCTGACGCTGACCAACCTGGGCGGGCAAACGGCCACGCTCCTGAACGTAGCGGCTTATTTGCCCGCCGGACTGGTTTTTGAATCGAGCAGCGACATGGCGCCTGGTGTCGGGACGGTTTCGGGCGGCATCAGTAGCCTGGCCCCAAAAACGAGCTATTCACTTCGTTTTCGCGCCAGAGCCACCCAGCCCGGCCGTCTGATGTGCCCCGCTCAGCTTACGGTAGCCGGCATTCCTGATCCAGATTCGGCACCGGGCAACGGCACTACCAACGGCGAAGACGACACCGCCCGGGTCGAAATTCGCGTCCGTTAACCGGCAATCAAATTGCTGCTGAACGACTTATACCGTATCTTCGTTTCCTGAAATAAGAGATTCGATTTGTACAATACGTACCGCATCGAATTCTTTACCGGCCGATACTCAGCAAACTGATAGCTGGAGTCGGGTTTGAGTACAAAACGGAGCATTGAGTCTTTTACAGGTAAGCAAGTTGTCTGGGCGCATACTATGAAACTCAAGTTAATAGCCGTTGGGGCAGGGATTGTGGCGGTCGGGTTAGTATCTTCCTCGTTTCTCGGTATTTTCGGGAACCGGGTAGATTATAATACCCAGATCAAGCCGCTATTGAACAAGAACTGCATTGCCTGCCATGGTGGTGTTAAGAAAGCCAGTGGGTTTTCGCTGCTATTCAGACACGAAGCCCTGGCTCCTGCCAAGTCGGGTAAGCCCGCTATTATCCCGGGCGATGCCGACGGTAGCGAGATGATCCGGCGGCTGACGCTGGCCGACCCCGACGAGCGGATGCCGCTTGACCACCCGCCCCTCAAAGAAAACGAAATTGACTTACTACGTGATTGGATCGATCAGGGTGCCGAATGGGGCGATCATTGGGCGTACCAGCGCATTGAAAAGCCGGACGTACCCAGTGTTGGTACGTTCTGGAGCCGGCTGGGCCTTGCCGAGAGCGACGAAACCAAGTGGGTCAAGAACGAAATTGACCACTTTATCCTGGATGAATTAAAAGCTGAAGACCTGAAACCCTCATCGGTAGCCGATCGCCCAACGCTGCTAAGGCGGGTATCGCTGGATCTGACCGGGTTGCCGCCAACGGAGCGGGAGGTCGCGGATTTTATCAGGGATACCTCCCCAAACGCCTATGAAAACGTAGTTGACCGCCTGCTTGCGTCGTCGGCCTACGGAGAGAAGTGGGCCGGAATGTGGCTCGACCTGGCCCGTTATGCTGACACCAAGGGGTATGAACGGGATGCAGGGCGCAAGATCTGGTGGTACCGCGACTGGCTGATCAAAGCGTTCAATCAGGACAAACCCTTTGATCAGTTCACGATTGAGCAACTGGCCGGCGACCTCCTCCCCCAGCCTACCGACGACCAGCTTATTGCAACCGGCTTTCACCGCAACACGATGAACAACGACGAGGGCGGAACGCAGGATGAGGAATTTCGCATTGCCGCCGTCCTCGACAGGGTCAACACAACCTGGGATGTCTGGCATGGCACGACGTTCTCCTGTGTGCAGTGTCACAGCCACCCCTACGATCCGTTTGTCAACGAGGAGTATTACAAATACCTGGCGTTTTTTAACAACACCCGCGACGAGGACGTAGTCAGCGATACGCCAACGCTGCGTTTTTATAAGGACCGGGACTCCGTAGCGGTCCTGGATATGAAACGCTGGCTGACGGCGCACCTCCCCCGCCAGAAAGCAACCGAATACGAGCGTTTTCTGCGCGTGATGGAGCCCAAAATCAACTCCCACGACTTCGATCAGTACGTCAATGCGTCGCTGCTGGATGCTAAGTATTTCGGCGTTCAGCACCAGGGATCGGCCCGGATCAAGAACGTAACCCTCACCGGTAAAAACCGCCTGCTGATTGCCTGGGGAACCGGCGCACCCGATGCTGTTGTCACGGTTCATAAAGACAGCCTGACCGGTCCGGTGGTGCTCACTGCTGCCGTGCCCAAAACGGGCAGCGAATGGAAAGACTCCGTTCAGATTTTCCCGATTCCATCGATGCAGGGGCGGCATAACCTGTTCGTCTCTCTCAATAGCCCTAAAGAGCCGAAGAAATGGCTGATGGTTAAGTGGGTGGCTTTCCAGTCGGCCCTGCCCGGTCAACCCGCCAACGCAATCGGCCCGCAGGAACAACAGTATGTTGACCTGCTCAATAAAGACACCGATCAGACGCCTGTCATGTTCGACGGAACGGGCGATCTGTTTCGGAAAACCCACGTGTTTGAGCGCGGCAACTGGATGGTGAAAGGCAAAGAGGTGAAACCCGATGTGCCGAAGTCGCTGCCGGCTATGCGTCCGGATATGCCCCGAAACCGGCTGGGCCTGGCCCGCTGGATGGTGAGCCGCGACCACCCGCTGACGGCCAGGGTGGCGGTCAACCGTTTCTGGGAACAGCTCTTCGGAACGGGCATCGTCGAGACGGTCGAGGATATGGGTACGCAGGGCATCCCTCCTACCCACCGCGAACTGCTGGATTACCTCGCCGTTGAGTTTATTGAAACCGACCGCTGGAGCGTCAAAAAACTGCTGAAACGAATGGTTATGTCGGCCACGTATCAGCAACGGTCAGAAGCCTCGCCCGAATTGCTGGCCAAAGATCCGTTCAACCGGCTGCTGGCCCGCGGGCCACGGGTTCGCCTGTCGGCCGAGCAGGTACGCGATCAAGTACTGGCCGTGAGTGGGTTGCTGAGCCTGAAAATGTACGGGCCGAGTGTGATGCCTCCCCAGCCGGACGGCATCTGGCAATCGCCTTACAACGGCGAAGCGTGGAAATTGAGCGAAGGCAACGATCAGTACCGCCGGGCCCTGTATACCTACTGGAAGCGAACGGCCCCGTATCCCTCCATGATTACGTTCGACAGCCCCAGCCGGGAATTCTGTCAGCTTCGGCGGTTACGGACCAACACCCCGCTTCAGGCTCTCGTTACGCTAAATGATCCGGTGTACATCGAAGCCGCGCAACGACTCGCCGACTACATGCAGAAACATGGCCAGTCGCCTGAGCAGCAGATTCAGGCCGGATTCCGGCGCATTATGCTGCGCGATCTGTCACCCAAAAAACTGGCGGTGCTGGCCCGGCTGTACCGTACTACCGAAAAAGAGTACCAGCAACAACCCGCTGATGGCAGAAAGATCGCGGGCTGCAACGATGCAACCCCTCAACTGGCCGCGCTGACCGTAACGGCCAATACCATGCTGAATCTGGACGAAGTCATTACGAAAGAATAAATGTAGCACAGTCCGGCATCTTTTACGGATACAACCATGAGCGACCTCCAACACGAACTCCAGCAAACAGCCGCTCTGCGCGAAACCCGGCGGCATTTTCTGCATACCTGCTCAACGGGCTTAGGCGCTATGGCCCTCGGTTCAATTTTAAGCAGTTGCGGTTTTTTGGGCCGTCGCGATGAGGCTGCCAACGTAGCCGGGGCAGCGCTTCAGTCGGGAGAACCGATGGCTCCGCAGGCCGCGCAATACCTGCCGAAAGCCAAGCGGGTGATCTACATCCACATGGCCGGATCACCGTCGCAGCTTGAGTTGTTTGACTACAAGCCCGAGCTGGTGAAGTACCACGGCAAGGATTGTCCGCAGGAATTGCTTGAAGGCAAAAAGTTCGCGTTTATCCGGGGCGTTCCAAAGATGCTGGGACCGCAGGGCAAATTTGCGCAGCATGGCCAGTCGGGCGCGTGGGTATCCGACTACCTCCCTCACCTGCAGGGCGTTGTGGATGACATTACGTTCGTCAAAGCCATGCACACCGACCAGTTCAACCACGCCCCGGCGCAATTACTGATGCACACCGGCAGCGCCCGGCTGGGTCGCCCCAGTCTTGGTTCGTGGGTAACCTACGGGCTGGGTACCGAAAACGATAACCTGCCCGGCTTCATCGTTCTGGCATCGGGTGGCAAACAGCCCGACGCGGGTAAGTCCATCTGGGGCAGCGGCTTCCTGCCAACGGTGTATCAGGGCGTTCAGTGCCGCACGGACGGCGACCCGGTATTGTACGTATCAGACCCGTCGGGTATGAACCGCGACATCCGGAAGCAGACCATCGACGCCATCAGCGAAATCAACCAGCAGCAATACGAGGATGTCAAAGACCCTGAAATCCTGACCCGTATTGCCCAGTATGAACTGGCGTTCCGGATGCAGATGTCCGTTCCCGACGCCATGGACATCAAGGGGGAACCACAGTACATCCTGGACAGCTACGGCGTTGATCCGAACCAGGGGTCGTTTGCCCGCAATTGCCTGCTGGCCCGTCGGCTGGTCGAACGGGGTGTCCGATTTGTGCAGTTATTCGACTGGGGCTGGGATACGCATGGCACCAGTGCTGACGGAGCCATTGAAATTGGCCTGCGCAAAAAGTGCCAGGAATCCGATCAGGCCGTAGCCGCCTTGCTGAAAGACCTGAAACAGCGCGGCCTGCTCGACGATACGCTGGTGGTCTGGGGTGGCGAGTTCGGTCGGACGCCCATGCAGGAAAACCGCGACGGTCAGGTGCTGCCGTTCATGGGTCGGGATCACCACCTCGAAGCTTTTACGGTCTGGATGGCCGGCGGGGGTGTTAAACGCGGGTTTGCGTACGGCGAAACCGACGACATCGGTTATTACGGCGTTAAAGACAAAGTTCACGTTCACGACCTGCAGGCCACCATCCTGCATCTGCTGGGCTTCGACCACACCAAACTGACGTATCAGTTTCAGGGGCGCCCCTTCCGCCTGACCGATGTGGCCGGTAAGATTGTCAAACCTTTGCTCGCTTAGTTGCTTTGACGCGCATCCTGTTCATCCACGGCTACATTGAAGAGCCAACGGTGTTTGATCGGCTCACATCCCTGCTGCCGCCTACTGAGCAGATACGGATCAATCTGGCCGACGAATTTCGTCGCTGGAAACCCTCCGGCTCCGTCAACGTTCGGGAGGTGGCGCAATACGTAATCGATCAGTACGCTGTCAACGCCGACGACGTGGTTATTGGTCATTCCATGGGGGGCTGGATTGCGGCCTACGTTAAGGAACTGACGGGTGCTGCGGTTGTCCAGATCGCTTCGTGGACGAATCAGAAGAAAATCCTTTTTCCAACGCACAACCTCAGCATCCTTCGCGTTCTATTTCTTTCCGGCCTGACCCAAAGCCGTTTCTTTACTGAGCTGTCGGTCAGGCAGTACCCTTTCGACGAATCCCGGACGTTCTTTCAAACGCTGCTCTCCGGCTCCCGCCAGATGGACCGGCGCTATCTGTGGTTCCAGATCCAGACGCTTTTTGCAAAAGTCTCCCCGCTGTCGGTTCAACCAGAGCTGCGTATTCATGCCCGGCCCGACAACATCATTGCCCCGCCGGACGAGCCGTACGTAGAAGTACCCGGCGACCATTTCAGCCTGGTTTTTCACCCGGATGTTGTAGCGGCTCAAATCAATTCTTTGTTATCCGGCAGCGCTTCCGGAACCCGTCAGCGGCCTGATAATTAATACCGGCTAAGCACCGGAAGTACATCTGCAATTCGTTCGAACGCCAGAAACGATTTACCTTCAAGCTGCTCTTTTTCAACTTGTTCATGCGCCCAAGTTACGGAATACGGTACGTGGATGGCGTTGGCACCAACGTGAACCACCGGCAGTACATCGGAGCGCAGTGAATTTCCAATCATCAAGAACTCATTCGGTTGCAGGCCATAGCGTTGCATGATCCGCTGGTAGGCCGGTTCGTTTTTCTCGCTGACAATTTCAACGTACTTGAAATAATGACCCAGCCCCGACCGCGCAATTTTGCTTTCCTGATCGAGCAGATCGCCTTTGGTCAGTACCATCAGGTCATATTGGCCGGAGAGCGTTTCCAGCACGTCCTGAACCCCGTCCAGTACGTCGATCGGAAATGCCAGCAGTTCTTTACCGATGTTGATGATCTGCTGTATTTCTGAGCCTGTAATGGCCCCTTCCGTTAATTCGATGGCCGTTTCGATCATCGACAGCATGAACCCCTTAGCGCCGTAACCAAACAGGCGCAGGTTCCGCATCTGTGCTTCATAAAAACGGGCAGCTACCGTTTCTTCGCTGACGTGATGCATCAGCAACGTACGAAACTGCTGCTGCACATTCACATACATCGGTTCATTGACCCACAACGTATCGTCGGCGTCAAAGGCAATCAGTTTAAGCGAGGAGGTTGTCAATACGGCCTGCATGGAGGAGCAAACTGGTTTTTGTGACAAAATTACAACAGTGCGGCCGTTGACGATAGTAAGATTCGGACTACCCCGTAAATTTGATTTGCGTCACGTTCCCTAAATTTCCAATTTGCCGGAGTTCTAAACAGATTTTCTTGCCTTTCTCCATGCAGTTCACCGAACAAGATCAGGACCAGATACTGGCGCAGGGTATTTCACTCGACCAGATCGATCAGCAGATACAGCATTTTGTTCAGGGATTTCCGTTCCTGAACGTAATTAAAGCCGCTACCGTAGGCGATGGCATTGTGCAGGTTCCGGAAGAGCAACTGCCGGCTTATATCCACCGGTTCGACGAAGCCGCTCATGAACGATCATTGCTCAAGTTTGTGCCGGCCTCCGGGGCTGCTACCCGTATGTTCAAATCGTTGTTTGCCGCTCTTGACGGCAAATCCGACAAAGCTGCCGACGAGTTTTTTGTCCGTCTGCCGGATTTTGCCTTCTACGACGATCTGAAAGCGGTCTTGGCCACCAAAGGCGTTGACCTCGACAAGGCCGTAGCTGATAAAGACTGGCAGCCGCTGCTGCGACAGACCGTACTGCGGTTTCTGCTGCTCGACGACGGCCTCGGATACGGCAACCTGCCAAAGGGACTGCTCGAATTCCACCGCTACCCTGATGGCCCCCGAACCCCCGTCGAAGAGCACCTGGTCGAAGGCGCTTCGTATGCCAATGCAGACGGCCTGGTTCGTATTCATTTCACCGTTTCCCCCGAACACCGCGATCGTTTCGAGCAGCTTATCGACGAGAACCTGGCCGACTACGAAGCCTGGCTCGGCGTTACATTCGACATAACGTATTCAGAGCAGAAGAAATCGACAGACACCATCTCGGTCAATCTGGACAACACCCCTTTCCGGAACGCCGACGATACGCTGCTGTTCCGACCGGCCGGCCACGGTGCGCTGATCGAAAACCTGAACGACATAGATGCTGACATCGTGTTTATCAAGAACATTGATAACGTGGTGCCCGATGAACTCAAAGAACCAACCGTTACGTACAAGAAAGTACTGGCGGCTGTGCTGCTGGACGCGCAGCAGCAGGTGGCGCGGCTGCAGGGTCTGCTCGAATCGGACGATGTCAGCGAAGGCTATCTGAGTGAAGCCGACGAATTATTCCGCCGAACGCTGTTTACCTTGCCTCCTGCGGAATTTGACAGCTGGTCGACAGCCGAGAAACTCACGTACTTCCGCCGGAAGCTGAACCGCCCCGTGCGGGTTTGCGGTATGGTTAAGAACGTAGGCGAACCCGGGGGCGGACCGTTCTGGGCAAGAAACCAGGATGGCTCCGTTTCCCTGCAGATTGTCGAGTCGGCTCAGATTGACCTGTCGGACCCGGATCAGAAAGCGATCTTCGATACCGCTACGCACTTCAATCCGGTTGATCTGGTTTGCGGTCTGAAAGATCAGCACGGCCGCAAATTTGACCTCCCGGCTTACCGCGATCCGCAAACGGGCTTCATCACGCAGAAGTCAAAAGATGGAAAAGACCTAAAGGCGCAGGAGCTGCCCGGCCTCTGGAATGGAGCGATGGCCGACTGGAACACCATCTTTGTGGAGGTCCCGCTGATTACGTTCAACCCGGTTAAGACCGTTAACGACCTGCTTCGTAAAGAGCATCAGCCTTAAAAAAGCACAAGGCCTGAAACAGCCGACGGGGTAAAGTAGAATCGAGCATTCGATTCTACTTTACCCCGTCGTTTTATACGTATGATCCCGGCTTAAGCCGACATCCGCTTGGCCGAGCTGTCAACGGAGTCGCTGGCTTTGCTGCCAATGGGTATTTCTTTCGTCTCCAGGGACGACGGATTCATGAATGTCAGCAGGGTTGTGTTTTCGTAAACGCCCAGGTTCGCATCTCGTACGCGTTCCATGATTGGCTTGAGGGCACACGTCACTTCATCTTCGCAATCGTCGCAGCGAACGTAGAAATTAAACGAAACACAGGGCGTTGGGGCAATCGGTCCATCAATCACGCGCAGTACCTGAGCCAGGTTTACACGGCCCGGATCAACCCGCAGCAAATAACCACCGCCTTTTCCTTTTTGGCTCTGAAGGATGCCATGGTTGCGCAACTCCAGGAGGATGGCCTCTAAGAATTTTTTCGGGATATTTTCTTTCGCCGATATGTAGGAAATCAGTACAGGGCCTTTCCCGTACTCTTCAGTCAAAACCTTCAGGGCTTTGATTGCATACTTTGCTTTCTTAGAGATCATGTTACGGTACCTAAGAGGTTGCGGTGATTAAAGGTTAATTGATGTTAACTGTGATTTTATCACTATTCAAAGGGCCAATTTAGTAAGCTCTTAATTATCAGCAAACTTTTCAGCGCTTATTTCACTGCTAATGTATGAAAGAAAGCCTTAACTGCAATAATTGCCCTCGAACAAACTACTATGTTCATGGACAAACAGCATAAATTAAGCCAAAAGTTCAACAGCATTTAATTGCTATTAGACGCTGAAGTTACTGACAGGTAACAAGTGCGGTTGCGGAATTTTATAATCCAGTATCTCTACGTAAAACCCTTTTCGGTTGGGCAGGCTTTTCGAGGCAGCGCCCACCCTCAGTCATGCGTACTGAGCCAAAAACCAGACCGTACTGACAAGAAAAAAGCCGGTGCAAAGCCCCGGCCCTTTCGTGCGACACCAATATGAAAATTAAAAAGAATGCTTAGTTATAAGGCGTGCTGTTCGGATCCCAGTTCGTCCAGCCCTGCGTCCAGTCGGTTGTACCGAAAGCACCACGGAACTGTTCTTTGGTGAAGAAATTGTCAGCGCCTTTTCCGTCCCAAATAGCGCCACTCAACAGCGGAGAACCGCTTTGCGGCAGGAAGTTCGGGGCAGTAAGATTGAAATTCTGGGCATTAAGCAGCAGTTGGGCAATGTCAGAAGTGGCATACACTCTGTTTCCGAATGCTGCGGTATTAAAGAAAGCAGTTGCTTCGTCGTTAGTTACGTTCTGCGCTCCACGAACAGGCGTCGTCGTATTGGCAACAACGATACCTCTCAATTGAAGATTACCAGCCGTAGCATTTTCCAGGGTGTTCTTAGTACCGGTCTGCGCGTCGAGACGCAGGCCTTCCGGATAACCAAACACCAATGAGTTAAAAATGCTGATGGATGTATTCCGACGCAGGTGCATACCTGATTGAAAAGGACCACTACCTCCTGATGTCGGCGCATTGGACGGTGCTCCGCTGAATACGAAGTTGCTCATGTTCGCAAATACCGCCGATGTTAACGGAAGACCAGCATTCGGGCCAGTTGCAGGCGCGCCAGGGTTGAAGTTATCCGACTCAAATCCATTTGAACCCGATACGTCGGCAACATTTGGATCGCGAAGCGATACACCATACTGTACCTTACCTGAATACCCAAAGTCTACGTCCCAGTCATCATCGAAGTTGCGCAAGGCCACCAGATACTTACAGTTCACCGTACCACCGAACCACTCGAATGCATCGTCACCGCCAAAAGAAACCTGTACGTGATCAATCGTCGTACCCGATCCAACACCATACATGGTTAAGCCATTACTTTCACTATTCGGCAGCAAGGCGATACCGCTAAACTCAATGCGTACATACTGCAACGTACCTGAATTATCCTGGGGCTCATTGAACGTACCGGTAGTACCACCGATACCGCCTTCGATAAGCTCACTACCCGGGCGGTTGATGGGCGCTCTACCGATCAGGAATATACCGCCCCAATCGCCACGAGCACGCTGGCCTGCCGCTCTGGCCGAGGTAAATACAATAGGAGCAGCGGCAGTACCACGAGCTTCCAGTCTTGAACCCGGTCTAATAATAAGCGTAGCCCCTCTTTGCTGACCCGAAGGATCCTGATCCCGTCCTGCACCCTTGATGAGCGTTCCAGGTTCAATTGTTAATACTGCGTTGTTGTCAACGTTTACGAACCCGCGTAATTCATAGACATTGCCTGCAGTCCAGTTTTGGTTTGCCGTGATGTTACCGGCTATAGTTATAACCGGACGATTTGCCAGCGTAAATTGCTGAGTACTTGTAGCCGTTTGGCTTCCAGTAGCAACCGTGATTGCTCCATTTTGAGCGTTGGCCGGTACTGTAACCACCAGTTGAGTTGGTGAAGCGGATACTACTGTAGCCACAGCATTTCCACCAAAAGTTACTGTGTTACTAGCTGGTGTTGAGTTAAACTGTGTCCCCGTGATTGTAACTGTACTACTAATCGGCGCCGAAGTTGGATTAACTCCTGTGATACTCAGCACAGCCTCTGGCTCATCATCATTGTCACAGGCTGTTATTGCTACTGTCAGACCAAGTAACAGTAACAGCGAATACTTCCAGCTTTTCAAAAGTTGCATAAGAGATTGGTTTTGTTTTACTTACTTTACCAGACTTAGGGCACTACTATCCGGCGGCCAAACGTGTAGATAGCGCTAACTGTGAAATAGCTACCACGTCTGAACGTACGAATGTTCTGATCGGCGTCGGCTGATTGAGATGTTACGTCACTACCAACTTTTCCGTCCCGATTGAAATCTTGTGAGAAGCGTACTGGCTGATTCAGGATATCCTGTACACCGAACCGTAGTTCAAGCTGCTTACCAACCTGTTTCGTTACGTTGATATCAATAACGTGACGCGGCATTTCGTAAACAGTCGGGTTGTCAATGTTACCCACGGTGAAGATCCGCTGGCCGAATACGTTGTACAGAATGTTTCCCTGCCAGCCCGTCTTCGGAGCGGCATAATAAGCGCCGAGGTTAATCAGGTAAGGCGATTGACCAGTCAATGCGCGTTCGGTATCCGTTACACCCCGATATTCATTAATCTGTCCGCTCAAATCTGGCGCAGTGACTACGTCACCAACTGTGACCTGGCTATTGATAAATGATACGTTACCAACCAGGGTAGTATTCTGCAGGAAGACGCTGGGTGAATTGGCGAATCCCTTACGAACTTCAATTTCTACGCCATAGCTACGAGCCGACTGGCTGTTAAAGAATGTGTAAGCAAATCCGTTGGTCTGAAGCAACAGGAGCGACTCGATTGGCTTGTTGAAGTGCTTGAAGAAGCCGGTTACCGAGATTACTTCATTGGGTGTAGGGTAAAACTCCCACTTGGCATCAAGGTTCTGAATCGTAGCTGTTGTCAGCGTTGTGTTACCCTGAATATCAGCTAATAAGTTGAAATCATAGTACCGGAATGGCGCCAGCTCACGGAACTCCGGCCGGTTCACTGATGCTGAATAAGCTAAGCGTAAATTTGTTCGTTCACTTAACTTGTACGTGAAATTCAGCGACGGTAGCGGGCTAAAAATCTTGTTCGACACTAATTGAGTATCCGTACCTCTGATCGTAGCTCTTACCTGCTGATCATTATACTCTCCCCGGAATCCAACGGTTAAGTTTGCTTTCGGGCCAAAGTATACATCGCCACTTACGTACCCCGCTACATAGCTATTTATTCCTCGGTACGAATCCAGATCTCTTGTACCATCCAGCAACGAGTACCCACCACTCTGGCCGGTTACGTTTTCTGGCGCAAAGACAGAGCCTATTGGCCGTTGTCTCAACGTCTCCGTTGCGTTCCCTACAGTCTGGTATCCGTAAAACCGGGCTGCATAATCACGGTTTTTACGCTCGCCATAAACCCCGAATCGGATCCGGTTTGGTTCACGATCGGTCGGGTTACCAAACGTATGCTCGTAATTACCGATCGCTGAGGCCGTATACTCATGAAGCCTTGAATAAAACCGCCCTGTTTCGGTCGGCGTTGGATCGTTGGGCGTTGTGATTGTAAATGGCTCTTCTGACTCAAGCGGACGGATATAGCGAGCGCGTTTCCAATCTGGCTCCCACCGACCTGTATATCCGAAGGCACCTACCCAATTAATCTTTGTTAGTTCGCTGACCGTGTGTTCCCCTGCTAACTGAGTTGTCAGAATACTACGGTTTTCAAAACGCTGCGAATAACTACGAACGTCCTGAGCATTATCTATATTCTGGCCCTCCCGTATAACCGTTTCCGTAGTACTCAACTGGTTAAAGAGCGTTTTCCACTCCAGGTTGAATGCAGGCGAGAACCGGGCAGACCAGTTGTGCAGAACCCCTAAGCGAGTACCACGTGCGTAGTTCAGATCTCTATACTGCTGACCAATTGAGTTTGCAGTAGCACCAGGCTGATACACGTTAAAATCAATGTCTGCAAACTGGTTTGTCATTGCATAGTTAATGCTGGTCAGATTACTAACCCGTACGTCGCCAACATCGAAGCGACGACCCATATTCAAGGCAAACCGAAGATCCGGCATAGCCGTTATTTCTTTGAGGCCCCAGGAATTGGGTAGCAACCGGGCATAAGCAGCACGTTGGGGTGCATTCAGGTTATTAAAGTTACCAGCCTGGGTTGGAAAGCTGTTAGGAAGCTGCTGATCGGCACTCCAAAGGCCTAACCAGTTTGCTCCACCGCGAGTATGCGTTTGTACAGTTTGAAACGTCGTATTGGCGCGATATCCAAGGGTTACACCGGCGTCAACAAAGTTTTGCTCCGGGCGACGCTTCGTATAAATTTTCACAATACCGCCCGCAAAATCACCCGGAAGATCGGCCGAACCAGATTTGAAGACAATCATCCGGTCAATGATGTTGCTGGGTACTAAATCAAAGGAGAATGAACGCGTGTCAACTTCGGTTGATGGCGTGATTACATCGTTAATCAATACAGAGTTGTAGCGGGCGGCCAGTCCCCGAATCAACACGAAGCGGTTGTCAATAATACTGACGCCCGGTACGCGCCGGATGGCTGCGGCTGCGTCGCGGTCCTGCGACTTCTGAATCTGCTGGGCTGAGATACCCACCGCAATCGGCTTCAACTGCTTGATTTCAGTGATCACGGCCACTTCCGTATTAGTGGCCCGGTTGCCCCGTACAACGACTTCCTGAAGCGCCGTTCCTTCTTCGTCCAGTTCGGTGTCGATTACCGTGGTGTTCCCCGACTCAACCCGAACGTTGGGAATTTCCTTCGTCTTATACGATACGAACGAAACGAGCACCTTGTGCGTCCCGGCCGGTACGTTGGCGATGGTGAAATTACCTTCAACGTCGGCGGCTGCGCCAAGCTGTGTTCCATCTACGCGGACAGTAGCACCGATCAGTGCTTCTTTTGATTTGGCGTCTTTAATTGACCCGCGGATTGTTCCGGTCTGAGCCAGAACCGTAGTGGAGAGAAATAAGAAAAATACAAGTAAGTAGTTAATGTTCATATTGGCAGTAGCTATCGCATGCTAATTTGCGTTGCAAAGCTACCTTCCTAATGTTATGCTAATGTTATGCTAATATTACGCTTGAATTATATTTATAAAATGGGTAAAGTGTTAAAAATCAATTAATTGTGAGTTTATAAAATACGCAGAATTTTAACAAAACGAAGCAACCGAAATTGATAACTTTATTGGCTATACGTAAGTAACGGCCATTGATTATTCGGCAATTCCATTTGACAAGAAATTGACATTTATCGTTCTGTTTTCATAGAAGCCATTGATAAATACAAAAGCGGGCTGCGAATTTACCAGCAATTGAAATGATGGCGACTGACCAACTAGTAAAGGATCGGCCGGTAATTTTTCGGTAACAAGCAGATGAACAGGCTGTTTGGGAGCCACGTCCGGGTTACTCTGCTTTACCCGAAAGGCGGCAATTCCCTGCTTTCGTAAGTCGTCAATAGCAAGCCGATTCAGGTCATCGGCCGATTCGAGCTGTTCGGAATACACCCCGAGAGGAGCTAGTATAAGACCGGTTGCATCAATCTCTTCCAACCCCGTAAACGTGGATAAATCGCCGATGTCCTCAATAACACTACGGTAATAAAATCCCGGCGTTGCCTCATACTGTACCGAGTCGGTCGTAATTTCATAGCGGTTGATACCCAGATCGAGCACCACCGGCTTTCCGTTCTGCATAACCGTCGCGTTGCGAATCAGAACATCGAACAGCAAGCGCCCATTTTCGGGAATAACCTGATATTCGGCGGTATCCTCCTGCTGATACGATCCATTGGCAAGGGCAAGCAGGGCCGTCAGAATGGCCACGAAATTGAGTTGGCGAATAGCCATTTTTTCAGGATCGCCTTTGTAGCCGCCCGATTCGATCAGAACGAGGGTTGTTCCCCATTTCTGGATGTTATCGCCAAACGCCCGCGGTTCAAACTCATCGTCGAACCGGCCGATCTGACCCGGAATAAACGACTGCAACACCCTGTTCATGCCGACAATCAGCTGCATAGAACGACGCCGAACCTCGTTTATCGATCGCTCTTCGTCATAGGCCGTTGCCAGAAACGACATAACTGCCTGCCGACCCGTTTTCCCAACGCTGTAGCGCGGATTCTGATCGTGTAGGTTAAACCCTACGAGTGGCTGAAGTTCCTGTTGTAATTTTTTTAAGAGAGCCCCTTCGGGTGTCTGAAGCCGGAGGGCATCGCGGTTCATATCGATGTCGGTAGCCGTCCGGCGCTGGAACCGCTCGGCACCGTCTGGATTCAGCATCGGCACAAAATACAGCGTGGTGTTCTGAAGAATCGTCTGCCGGATGTCATCGAAGCCATCGCCGGCGGCCCGCAGGAAATTAAAGATGTCGAACAGCGCCATAGTAGCCGTAGCTTCGTCGCCGTGCATCTGCGACCAGAGCAACACCCGCGCGGGACCGGTTCCGGCCGTAACCTGGTAGATCGCCCGGTTTTCGAAAGACTCACCAACCTTACTGATGTCAAAAGGAGAGTGCTGCCGTAGCGCATTCAGTAACGGAACGATGTCACTGTGCCTGAAGCGCCGGTGCGTCAGTGCTTTCTCCCGGTACGTACTGTGCGAATCAAATAAACGCCGGGCAATCTCCTCGGCTGATGAATACTCCATAAAGTTTTAGTGTCCCGAATCGGGCAGATTTACGCAGCTTGCTTCGACAAGTCTTCAGCCGGTAAGCTACCCTGGGTAATGCTTAGTCAAAATTTTTGGCCGAGCCAGAAGCCACCCGCTGAGGCCAGCAGGCACAGTACTACGTTCAGGCTTATGTTCAGACACGCAGCGCCCAACCGGCCATTTTGCAGCAGCGCGAGCGTATCGTAACTGAAGCTGGAAAACGTACTCAGCCCTCCGCAAAAGCCAACCCCAATTAACAGCCGCATTTCCTCTCCGGCCGACCGCATCAGTAGCCACCCGGCCACGCAGCCAAGTACCAGACTGGCTACTACGTTGACCATCAGAATGGCCAGTGGAAACGGCGAGCCGGCCAGCGTTGCCGGGACGAATCGGCTCGTAAGGAACCGGAGCAAACTGCCAATGCCTCCGCCCATAAAAACGAGGGTGTAAGGATGGCTCAGCAACGTTTTCATGAGGGTCAAACTTACGAAAAAACCCGCAGGTGACTCCAAAACCGCTCCTTTGCAACCAATTTTCGCTATCATTGTAATCATCCTCCCTCTACAGGTGGGGCTGGCCCACCGGATCATGGCTCAGAACAACACCCAACTTCGCAAGCTTCTTGGCGTCGGCTTCGGCATAGCGGTAACCATCGGTGGCACCATCGGTACAGGGATTCTGCGCAAACCTGGCCCAATTGCCCAGGACATCGGCGACCCAACGCTCATCATTGGCGTCTGGTTGCTGGTTGGCATCTACGCACTGATCGGCTCCCTATCGGTAATTGAACTCGGCACCATGCTGCCCAAAGCCGGTGCTTGGTACGTCTACGCCCGGCGGGCCTTCGGCGACTATGCCGGGTTTGTAATCGGCATCTGCAGCTGGCTCGGCAGTGTGTCGGCCATGGCGTTTGGCGCGTCGGTCATGAGCGAATACATTGCGCTGCTGCTACCTGCCACAGCCGGCAATGAAAAAGCCGTAGCGATTGGTATTCTGCTGGCGTTTGTTGCGTTTCACTGGCTGGGGGTTCGGTCGGCGAGCCGGGCGCAGGAGATTATGAGCGTACTGAAAGCGGTGGGGTTGCTGGCCTTTGTCATCGCCTGTTTTGCCTTTTCCCCCGGCTCTTCGGCGGCTGCTTCTTCCGACACGGTTCGGCCCCTGGCGGAGGGTGGCGTCTGGCTGGGCGTTCTGGCGGCCCTGCAATCCGTTTTTTACACCTACGATGGGTGGCACACGGCCGCCTATTTTACGGAAGAAGACGTCGATCCCAGCCGGAATCTACCCCGCTCCATGATTAGTGGGGTGCTGCTGATCATTGGCATCTACGTACTTGTTAATCTGGCGCTGCTGTATGTGCTGCCGATGGATACGCTGGCTGGCTCAAAGCTGGCGGCTGCCGATGCGGTTCAACTGTTGTTTGGCCCTGGCAGCGCTCAGGTCGTTACGTTCCTGCTGATGATTTCCATTATGGGGATCATCAACGCGCAGATCATGTTCAATCCGCGGGTAATTTTTGCAATGGCCCGGGATGGTCTGTTCTTCCGGTTTGTCACACCAGTAAACGCCGGCGGTACACCCGCCATTGCCGTTCTGCTGACGGCCTTAGCTTCAATTGCCCTCATCCTGACCAATACGTACAGCAAGCTATCCGACATCGCTACGTTTTTCTTCGTGCTCTGCTATGCGTCGGGTTTTGCATCGCTGATCCGATTACGCCAGACCGAGCCGGGTTTACCCCGACCCGTACGGGCCTGGGGCTATCCATTCTCCACCTGGACACTCCTGATTGCATCGCTGGCGTTCCTGCTGGGGGTTGTCATCGGCGATCTGAACAGTAGCATCTACGCCATCGGCTTCATTCTGATTAGTTACCCGCTGTACCGGCTGCTCCGGCGGAGCGTCGGGGTGGTTGGTCAGAGCCGGTCGTGAAGTTGCTGCAGCAGTTCGGCCGTGCGTCGGCGCATATCGGCCACCGGCTGCGTGAAGTTGTTGTGCATGATGCTGAAGAATAACAGCTTTCCACGTCGGGTGAGCAGATAGCCGCTCAGGTTATAAACACCACTCATAGACCCCGACTTCGCAAAAACGTAGGGCTTTTCGGCGGTTAGCATTCCTCGCAGGGTACCGGATTGGCCGGCTGCCGGCAATAGGGCAAACAACCGCTGCTGCGGCACTTTTTCGTAGATACGTCCCAGCAGATCAATCAGTACGTTCGGCGTAAACAGGTTGTAGCGCGACAGGCCCGAGCCATCTGCCCACCGGGCCGACGTTGCCGGATAACGCAGTACGCTGTCGGCCATGTAGCGAAGCACCGCGGAGGATGACAACTGGTTCCGTTGCCGTTCGGCCGAAGCCATGAGCAAAATCTGTTCGGCAAACTGGTTATCGCTAACCTGCAGCATGCGTTTATACAGCGAATCGGCAGATGCGCTCCGCAGCAACCGGGCGTCGGCCGGAACAGGCCGATTAACCAGACCGACGGGCCGGTGCAGCGTATCGGCCAGCAACTGAGCCGCCAGCACGGGCGACCAGCGAAACGGCACATTCTGCCGCCCGGTTCGTAGCGTTGTCGGCACCTTGAACCGGTTTGTGAATTCATCCCGCCGACTGCTTCCGTCTTTCGCGGTAGCGCTCACGCTGTCGGCAAACAGCTTCGGAACAACCCGGCGACCAGCCGGGGAGGTTGTAAACCGAACTACGTTGCCATACAACGGCAAAGGAGCCAGTTCGGCGGAATAATCATCGTTGTAATCATCCCAGGCCCAGCCGGAGCCAAAGCGTTGACCGGTATAATTTGCGGGCGAATAGAACAGGCGTTCGGTACGGCCGCGCAGAAACGCCAGCGCCGTTGTGTCGGTCAGGTCAGGATGTAGCAGCAACGGATTACCCGCCCCCCAGAAAATCAGCGAATCCTGCCGAACGACGTAGCGCAGGGTAGGCAGCGTATCGGGCAGCAGCAGCAGCCCGGCGTAAAAGCTGAACAATTTGGTGTTGGAAGCCGGCGTAAAGGCTTTGTCGGCATTGTGCTGAATCAGCTTTTTTTTCGAGGCTGGATCGTAGAGAGCAACGCCGGTAAAATGATCGGTGTAGGTGGGTTTGGTGCGCAGATCGCGGCTGATCCGACCAACCGGCGAACAGCCTGTTATGAGGCATACAGCAGCCAGCACCTGTAAAACGATTCTCATGCAAAAGCGGGAAATTGGCAGACGTTCGCAAACGTACTGACAACTTCCCGCTTTTAAGCATTCCAGCGTGTGGTTCCGCTATTTGGTTACGATAATCTTTTTCGTCAGTTGGGTTTCGCCTACCTGCAGCTTAACAAAATACAAGCCGGTCGGCAACTGCGTCAGGTCGAGCTGTTCGCTGATTTTTGAGCCGCTCACCTTCAGTGTTTGCTGCCGAACGGTCTGGCCGGTGGTACCCGTAACCGTCAGGCCCGCTTCGGCAAACGACTTGGTCAACTGCGCTTCTACCCGAAGCAGCCCGTTGCTCACCGGATTCGGATACACAGCAAACGAGCCCACATTGACCGGCTCTACACCCAGCACCGGGGGCGGGGGCGGCACCTGAATCTGTACGTTATCGATAGCCCAGCCCCAGCCGTGCGCCAGCTGGTCGGCAAACAGCCGGAAACGGATGAGCACCTGATCATTCGGCCGGAAGTTGCCGTTGCTGGTCAGCGAGATTCCATCCCGGCGCTTATACAGACTTGGTGTACCCGGCGTTGTCGAGTTGCGTTCGTTCGCGTTTGCGCCATTGACCAGATTCCGGTTGTAGGCGTTGATCCAGTCGGTCTGGTCGTTTGAGTCATAACCGGTCGTGATGGGCAGCCACGTACGGCCGTTATCTTTCGACCCTTCAACGATGACATAGTCATAAAAATCATCGTCGCCGTACTGGCTACCGGGTTCGCCCGGCTCCACCAGTACGATTTCATCAAACCGCATAACGGCACTATCCGGGTTGGCTTTGATGCGGATAGGGGTTCGCAGTACCATCTCGTAATTGCTTCGGT
Source organism: Fibrisoma montanum (assembly GCF_003583365.1). Taxonomy (GTDB): domain Bacteria; phylum Bacteroidota; class Bacteroidia; order Cytophagales; family Spirosomataceae; genus Fibrisoma; species Fibrisoma montanum. Next base: position 84,837 of record NZ_QXED01000012.1, on the reverse strand, counting down.
ACTCAAAATCGGCGCCGTTGCGATACGGATGCTCCGAGTGAATAGCCGGATCGGCAAACCCGGTAGGCGTAGCAATGCTAAACCCAGCCCCTACAAACTCATTGGCCGTAGCCTGATCCTGGAAGGTGGTCGAGTAACTATCCCGTGTCGGCAACGCGGAGGACACGCGCACTTCATACGTACCGGTGCGGGGACTGATGGTCTGGTTTCTGGCCCGCGACGAATCCCGCGCCACGATCCGGTACGTAATCACATCGCCGTCTTTCAGTGTATTGGCGGCAAACGGAATTTTTGCGCTGTACAAACTGTCATACCGAACATCGTTCAGGGTGGTTGTGCGACGTAGCGGAACCGCCGGCCGGATCTGGCCATTGACCGAGTATTCTACATACACCGTATCGATCGACTGACGGTCGTCGGATACGTCGGCCAGTACCTGTAAACTGTCATTTACGGCCGGATTGAAGATGAAATTCCGCGTGGGGCCGGCCAGAATGGTAGGCGGTATGTTGTCGGGGCCTACCCGTACTACGTTCAGCAGCTGGAAACCTGCGGGAGCCTTACCGGGGTTGGTATACGCCCGGCCCGTCACATCCTGAATCTGGAAATAGTACCACACCTCACCCCTGGCCTGGGCAGCCGGCAGCGTGTACGCATACGTATCAGTCGTACCGGCAACCAGCGTTGGCGTTACACTCGTATAGGTCGTGTCGGCACCCGATGGGGCGCTTTTCCGGTAGAACAGCCGGACGGTGTTTGCCTGAACGGCCGTATCACTCACAATCCGGACCGTAAAGCGCAGATCGGCAATATCCTCAACGTCCAACAACGGTTCATGCAGTACGGAGGTAGTGCGCCACTCCATATCCCGGAAGATGTTCAGCACCAGCGGGCCGGGCGAGTGAATAGCCTCCGCCTGCCCGATCTGGGGGGACATCAGTGAGTTAGGGTTACCGGCCGGATACGTCGTTTCATCAACGTGGTAGATACTGGAGCCCCGGTCGTAGCGCGTAGGAGTGTAAATCTTGATGCGTTGCCCACTCCGCTGTTGCAGAAGCGGACCATTCAGAAACAGGTTCTCCCCGGTCAACTGCTGATACAGTTCGAGCGAACCATCCGGAAAACGGCCGGTTTCAGCTACAATGCGCTGCCCCTGGTTGTTTTCGATAAAGTGATCGTAAATCGACGGAAAGCCAACCAGGTATTCGCCCCGGTTGTTCGACGCGTTGAAGAAGCCGGTCATTCCCAGCCCGTGACCAATTTCATGCAGCACCACCGTAACGAGGTCGGTCTGGCCCTGGGGCGTTTTGCCGTCGAGCCCGTAATACCAGTTATTGTTCCGGTTAAAACTGGCTACGATGTCGGGGTCATTAGGGTTGTTCAGCGGTCGCCGGGCGATTTTTTCGGCCAGAGCAATGGGATAAATACCCCGCCCTTTCTGCGTACCATCGGAACCCAGCCGCACCTCAGCCGGGCTGGCTGAACCCAGCACGCCCTCGCTCTGGGTGGTCCAGTTGGCCTGAATCCGGATAGGAACGGGTGAGGCCAGCAGGTTCGACCAGATATCGACGGCATACTGAAACGCTGTACGGGCTTCGGGCGAGAAGTTGGAGTACGTAACGCTGAAGCTGGCCGTAGCCGAGGTCCGGGCACGGGGATTCTGGCGATTTTTCAGGAACGTTTCGGGGGGCAGAATCTGCGTAAATACATCCCGGTCCAGTTTGTAGCAAATACTTTGGGGAGCAGGGAGTGTCCGGGTCTTCAGGACATACTGCTCATAGGCCGAGCGGTGGGCCGGGGCCTTCTGAGCCAGCGCTGTACCGGCCAGCGCCAGGCCGGCAACGACGAAGCGTACCAGCAACTTCCGATAGTACATGTAGATGTAAACTTAGGGTCAATAAATAGACTGTTTAATTAGGGTAGTCGGTTGCGGCTGAACATCGAGGCTCAACCGCAACAGCTACTGACTTACCATTAACGACAGTTTCGCTTATTCCGTATCCGCAGTCCGTTTCAACACCAATGATACCGAGTTGAGGCAATACCGCATGCCCGTGGGCGGAGGGCCGTCGTCAAAGACATGACCAAGATGAGCATCACAAACGTTGCATAGCACCTCAACCCGGATCATGCCGTAACTGAAATCTTTTTCCAGCCGGATGCGCTCGTCCTCGATGGGAGCAGTGAAACTTGGCCAGCCCGTTCCTGAATCGAATTTGGTTGTTGACTCAAACAACTCGGTGTCGCAGCAGACGCAGGCGTAGATGCCCGGGTCTTTTGCTTCGCAGTATTCGCCCGAAAACGGCCGCTCGGTTCCTTTCCCGCGGGCAACCCGATACTGCTCCGGCGTTAGAATCCGGCGCCACTCGTCGTCGGATTTGATAACCTTCTGAATCATAATGACTGATCAGCCAATGGCTGGGATGTACGTATAAATGTACAACGATAATTGGTCTGAATTGTCTGATCTCGGTTGTATTTTCGCGGTTGGTATGACTGTCCGACAGATTTTACAGCAGTTTTGGGGGTACTCGTCGTTCCGGCCCATGCAGGAAGACGTAGTGAACGCGGTGCTGACCCGGCAGGATGCGCTGGTGCTCATGCCCACCGGTGGGGGTAAGTCCATCTGCTTTCAGGTGCCGGCTCTGGCGATGAAAGGCGTCTGCATTGTGGTGACGCCCCTGATTGCTCTGATGAAAGACCAGGTGGAGCAGCTGCGTCGACGGGGCATTCCGGCCGCAGCCATCTACTCCGGTATGCACTACCGCGAAATCGATTCGATTCTCGATAACTGCATCTACGGCAATACCAAGTTTCTGTACGTATCGCCCGAACGGCTTCGCACCGAACTGGTCATCGAACGGGCCAAACAGATGACGATCTGCCTGCTGGCCGTCGACGAAGCACACTGCATCTCGGCCTGGGGCTACGACTTCCGCCCGCCGTACCTCCAGATTGCCGAGTTTCGGGAGCTAATTCCGGAAACGCCCGTTATCGCCCTGACGGCCTCGGCAACGCCCGAAGTCCAGACTGATATTATGGCAAAACTCGCCCTTCGCGAACCGGCCGTTTTCCGGCAGACCTTCGCCCGGCCAAATCTGTCGTATTCGGTTATTCAGGAAGAAAACAAGGAAAACCGACTGCTGAGGGTGCTAACCAATGTGCCCGGCTGCGCGGTCGTGTACGTGCGCAGTCGGCGGCAGACCCAGCAGGTAGCCAGTTGGCTGACCCGGCACGGCATCTCAGCCGATTTTTACCACGCCGGTCTGACCACCCAGCAACGTGGCGACAAGCAGGATGCCTGGATTCATGACCGCACGCGGGTGATGGTGGCGACCAACGCCTTTGGGATGGGGATCGATAAACCCGACGTTCGCGTGGTGGTGCACCTCGACGTACCCGACACGCTCGAAGCCTACTACCAGGAAGCCGGTCGGGCTGGTCGCGATGGGCAGAAGGCCTACGCCGTCCTGCTGTATAACCAGGGCGACCTGTCGGGACTGCAGTATAAAACCGAGCAGCTGTATCCACCCGTTGACCTGCTGCGCCGGGTGTATCAGGCCTTGGCCAACTACACGGCCGTACCGGTTGGCGGGGGCGAGTTCAACAGCTACGACTTCGACCTGCAAACGTTTACGACTACCTTCAAGCTGCCGCCCCAGGAAACCCACTACGCCCTGAAGCAACTGCAACTGGAAGGATTCATCGAACTGAGCGAAACGTACTTCCATCCCTCGCGGCTGATCATGACGCTGGATAACCGGGAGCTCTACGAGTTTCAGGTCATGAACCCCCGCTTCGACCCGTTTCTCAAGCTGGTGCTGCGGATGTACGGGGGCGAACTGTTCACCGACTTTGTTACCATTTCGGAATCGGCGCTGGCGCGGGCCTTCCTGGTCGACCAGAAGGAAATCGTTACGTTGCTGGAGCAGTTGCACCAGCGCAACGTAGTCGTGTATGAGAAACAGAAGGATAAACCACAGCTTGTGTTTCTGACGCCCCGCTTCGACGCCCCCCAACTGCCGGTCAACGTAGCTGAACTGAACGAGCGCAAACAGCGGGCGCTTCGTAAAGTCCAGGCCGCCGTTACGTACGTCGAACACCCGACACAGTGCCGCACCCGGCTGCTACAGGCGTATTTCGGCGAAAAGCCAGACGAACCCTGTGGTATCTGCGATAATTGCCTGAAGCAGAAAAAAAAGGCAGGGTCAGCGCTCGGCGAGGTTCGGGAGCAGATTCGGCAGTACGTTGCCCTGGCCAATGGCCCCGGTGTATCGCCCCGCCAGCTTTCCTACCACTTCGCCCAGACCGACGCCGATACCCTGGCGCAAACCATTCGGCTGATGCTGGCCGAAGAAGAGATCCGGTACAACAAAGCCGGGAATCTGACCCTGAACGGGTAAGCCGTCTGACACGGGTCGGGTGAATGCTGCGGTTACGTTCTCCAGCCTGCCGGAATCTTCACTCGCTTTACACCACATTATGATTCGGTGAGGTCAGCAACAAAACAGCTGAACAACGGTTTAGGTATCTATGACAACAGCCGGTTGATCACTGGCTTCGTCAATTTCATTCACTCAACGACCTCATGCAGCAAGAGTTTCGCCCCACGGCCGAGGAAATGACCGGCCAGCAGCTTCCGTATCCGGCTCGTCAATCGGACATGGACCCCGCCCCCGACAGTGATCTGTCGAACTACAAACCCGCCGGCAAATTAACTGACAAGGTAGCGATCATCACAGGAGCCGACTCCGGGATTGGCCGGGCGGTGGCTATTGCGTTTGCCATGGAAGGTGCCGACGTAGCCATCGTATACAACGAAAACACCGACGATGCCAAGTACACTAAACGACTGGTAGAGTCGAAAGGACGCCGGTGCCTGGTTATTCAGGCCGACGTGCGGCAGAAAGCCGAGTGCGAAAGGGTCGTGCAGGAAACGGTTGCCGAATATAGCAAGCTCAACATTCTGGTAAACAATGCGGCCTTCCAGATGGCGCAGCAAAAACTGGAAGATATTACTGAAGAACAGCTTCGGCGCACGTTCGAAACCAACATTTTCGGGTACTTCTTCATGGCGCAGGCCGCCTTGCCGCACCTGCACGAAGACGACGTTATCGTCAACACGGGGAGTATTGTCGGGATTGTCGGCAACCCCATTCTCGTCGATTACACTGCTACTAAAGGGGCTATTCATGCCTTCACCAAATCACTGGCCATACAACTGGGCGAACGGAAAATCCGGGTCAACTGCGTTGCGCCGGGGCCGGTCTGGACACCCAACATTCCGGCTACGATGCCCAAAGACGAAGTAAAACAGTTTGGTCATGAGGTAGCGCTGGCTCGCCCGGGACAGCCTGAAGAACTGGCACCGGCCTACGTATTGCTGGCATCGAGCGACGGTAGTTTTATGACAGGCAGCATTATTGAAGTAACAGGCGGCAAACTCGGTTAGCCGTCAGGGTCCCCGGTCTGCACGGAACGTCTGACCGGGGACCCTGACGGCTAACCCCGAACCGTAACTCTACACGCCATGCCGTATCACTATCCCGAAGGCACCGTCCGGGCCTTACTCAACACCGATCACGTTACGTTTGCAACTCGAACCGCGCTGGAAACCCGGCTGGCTTTGGAGGCTGCTTATGAGCCCCGGTTTTTCTCGGCCCCGGAATACGCCCTGCTGAAAGCCGTTTGTGACCGGCTCATTCCGCAAACCGGTTCGGAGGCTCACTACATCGACATTGCCCGTGGCATTGACGAGCGGTTAGCCCGCAATGAAAGCAACGGCTGGCGATATGATGCCATGCCCCCCGATCAGGACGCTTACCGGTTAGGTCTGGCGGCTCTGGAAGCCTCCGCACAAAGCCGGCACCAGCAATCGTTCCTGCACTTGGCTGAGGACCAGCAGGATGCTCTGCTTACACTGATTCAACAAGCCGAGGTGGACGGCGAGCCATGGGATCACCTGCCCGCCGACCGTTTTTTTGAAGAGCTCCTCGCGGAAGCCGTTGAGAACTATTACAGTCATCCGCTCGCTCAGGAAACGATTGGCTACGTCGGGATGGCCGACACCCCGGCCTGGCAACGCATTGGTTTAAACGAACTGGACGATCGGGAACCGCGCCCGCTATAACAAATCAATATACGGCCGGGGGATTTCCCGGCTGGTAATTACCTACCATGCAACAGTACGCTACATCAGAAACCGTTGATGCCGTCGTGATCGGAACTGGCGCAGGCGGAGCCCCTTTACTGGCCAGACTGGCGGCTGCGGGCCTGAAAGTCGTCGCCCTCGAAGCCGGCAAACACTGGCAACCAGCCGCTGATTTTCCGACCGACGAACGGGCGCAAAGCAAACTATTCTGGAACGACGAGCGGCTGAGCGCGGGCGAAGATCCGCTGCCGTTCGGCAACAACAACTCGGGTACAGGCGTCGGTGGCTCTACGCTACATTATACCGCCTATACGCCCCGCGCTCAGCCCGACGACCTGCGCCTGCGGTCGGATTTCGGAGTAGGTGAAGACTGGCCCTTCGATTTTGACGAGATTGAGCCGTATTACGACGAGATTGAGCGATTCCTGGGCGTATCCGGACCGGCCAGCTACCCGTGGGGGCCCGCCCGCAAACGACAGTATCCACTCGGTCCGTTGCCTGTGAATGGAGCCGGGCAGTTGATGGAGCGCGGTTGCCGGACGCTTGGCATTCGAACCTCACCGGCCGCCAATGCGGCTTTGTCGGCCCATTACTTTCAGGAAGGGGTTGGCTGGCGGTCGGCCTGTACAAACCGGGGCTTCTGCCAGGCGGGTTGTAGTGTCGGCGCAAAGGCCAGTATGGACGTAACCTACATCCCGCTAGCCGTTCATCATGGTGCCGAAATTCGGCCGGAGAGCTTTGTTACCCAGTTGATAAAAGGGGCGTCGGGCCGGATTGACGAAGTGATCTACGTCCGTAACGGTCAGGAAGAGCGCCAGCGCTGCCGTTACGTGTTTCTCTGCGCCGGAACCATCGAAACGCCACGGCTGCTGCTTATCAACGGCCTGGCCAATTCGAGCGGACAGGTCGGCCGGAACGTGATGGCGCATACGGCCCTTCAAATCTGGGGGGAATTTGACGAAGACGTACGGCCGTACAAAGGCATTCCCGGTGCGTTGATTTCGGAGGACACGCACCGGCCATCGGACCAGCTCGCCGGGCCGGTCGACTTTGCGGGTGGGTACCTGCTGCAGTCCATCGGTGTGATGCCCGTAACGTATCTGTCGCAGATGGCCCGCGCCCGTGGCCTGTGGGGCGAAGCGCTCAAACAGTCCGCCACGGCTTACAACCATATAGCCGGGATTAACATTCTGGGCGATTGCCTGCCGTATGGTCATAATTACCTGGAGCTTTCTGATGAAAAGGATGTGCGGGGACTACCCAAGCCCCGGATTTACTTCTCAAACGGCGATAATGAAGAACGAATGACCTCGCACGCCAATCAGGTTATGCGTCGTATCTGGGACGCAGCCGGGGCCAGGAACGTCTGGGCGTTTCCGCGCAATGCCCACGTAATCGGTACGTGCCGGATGGGCAATGACCCGAACCGGGCGGTTGTGAATGCCGAGGGGCAGTCGTACGACATTCCTAACGTATACATCAGTGACAATTCAACGTTTCCCAGCGCTCTGAGCGTTAATCCGGCCCTGACCATCATGGCCTTATCGCTCCGGACAGCCGACCGGTTTCTGAACCGGCTGAATCGCCTGGATTGATTTTATACCGGCCGGCAGCACATCGCTGGTACCCTGCTTCCTCTTCTGTTAAATAAATCGACACGGTCGGCGGAGACATTCTGCGCCGGGTTCCGTGTGTTACTAGCAAAGCAACATGGCACAGAAAGGATTTTTAAACATCATCAAGAAGCAGTACGGCGATGGCAACTACGACGGCGATCAGTTCGGCGGAGCCGGTGGTCACGACGGAACTGGCCTCCCAAGCGGCAACGCGGGCAATTTCATGTTCGCAACGGGCATTGAGTGCTCCTACCCTACCATTAAAAAAGGCACTGTTCGTCGCGATCAGCTCCGCGAGTGTGGCCACTACGACCGCTGGCGCGAAGACCTGGCTCTGGTCAAGGATATGGGAATACGCGTTCTGCGCTATGGTCTCCCCTACTACGCCATACATCAGGGGCCGGGTAAATACGACTGGAGTTTTGCCGACGACGTAATGAATGAGATCAAACGGCTGGGCATTACACCCATTCTGGATCTGATGCACTTTGGTGTACCCGACTGGATCGGTAACTTTCAGAATCCGGAGCTGCCCGTTCTTTTCGCCGATTATGCCGGGGCCGTAGCCAAACGCTATCCGTGGGTTCGCTATTACACCCCCGTCAACGAAGTGTATGTAACGGCCCGCATCAGCGCAAAGGATGGCGTCTGGAATGAGCAGCTTAAGACCGATAAAGGCTTTGTAACGGCGCTTAAACACCTGGTAGCCGCCAGCATCATGGGTAATCAGCAGATCGCCAAATACCGGAACGACTGCGTCATTGTCCAGAGCGAAAGCGCCGAATACATTCACGAAGTCTGCGCAACGCCTTCCGAAGAAACGATGCTGGCTAATGAAAGCCGCTTCCTGGCACTTGACCTGCTCTATGCTAACCCGCCTTCGGCCACCATGTGCATGTATCTGCTCGACAACGGCATGACCCGGCAGGAATACGACTGGTTTATGACCGGCGAACCTCCTGGCTACCAGATCATGGGTAACGATTATTACGGTCGTAATGAACGGATCAAACTACCCGACGGCTCCGTGCATCATTCCATGGACGTATTGGGGTGGTACCAGATGACCCGGCAATACTACGAACGGTATCACAAGCCGGTGATGCACACGGAAACTAACGTATTTGAGGCCGATAGCGCGCCCATGTGGCTCTGGAAACAGTGGATTAATGTTCTCCAGATGCGCAAGGACGGCGTACCGGTGCTGGGCTTTACGTGGTACAGCCTTATCGACCAGATCGACTGGGATACGCAGTTGGGTGAAGTCAACAACCGCGTCAATGCGTGCGGTCTCTACGACCTCGACCGCAAACCGCGGCCCGTCGCACAGGCTTACCGCGATCTGCTCAAAGAATTCGGTCAGATCACCATCGTACCATACGGCGAAATGCTCGAAATGACCGACCGGCCCGCCCGGCTGAAAGTCGTGGTCTAGGCATTTTCTGCAAACCAACCGGAAAGCACGTTATGAAGCATCTGATAAACGGCACTCGATTAAATATACTGGAGCAGGGCAGCGGCCCGCTGACGCTCATTTTTCTGCATTACTTTGGGGGATCAGCTCGGGAATGGCAGTCGGTCATGAACCTGTTGTCTGACCGATACCGCTGCCTGGCTGTCGACCTGCGGGGTTTCGGCGACTCGGATGCGCCGGCTGATGGGTACTCGGTAGGCACTATGGCCGAAGACATCACCTGCGTGGTACAGCAGCTGGGCATTGAAAAATTTGTTCTTGTTGGCCATTCGATGAGTGGCAAAGTGGCCTTGTTGGTGGCGACTGAGCAGACTAACCGTATCGAACTGGCTAATTTACAGGCGCTCGTCCTGCTGTCGCCTTCGCCACCGGTGCCGGAGCCCATTCCCGACGATGAACGGCAAAAGCTGCTCAAGGGATATGGTCAGCGTACGTCGGCAGAGCAGACGCTGAAAAACATTACGGCGAAACCCATTTCCGACATGGCCTGTGAGCAAATCATAGCCGATGACCTCCGTAGTGCTAAACCAGCCTGGGAAGCCTGGCTGAAATCGGGTAGTCGGGAAAATATTTCGGATCGTATGCCGGCGGTTCGGGTGCCCGTGTCGATTCTGGTTGGTTCCGACGACCAGGCGCTCCCGCCTAACGTTCAATCCGAGCTGGTTCTACCCTACGTACCACATGCCACAGTAGACATTGTTCCCGAAACCGGTCATCTGCTGCCGTGGGAAGCTCCGGACGTTGTAGCTGCGTTTATTTCAAAAAAAATTGCCGCCTGACTTTACAATACCACGTTCGAACTGTTACCTTTGTACCCCAATTCGGGGTGTAGCGCAGCCTGGTAGCGCGCTACGTTCGGGACGTAGAGGTCGTGGGTTCGAATCCCGCCACCCCGACTTAAGTAAGTTTAGAGCAAAACGTTCGTACTTGAACCGCTTTACTTTGTGAACCGCGCTATTGCAAATAACATGATCTGGTGGTGGCATTCTTCTCATCTGGGATGAATGGAGCCACCATTTTGTGTAAAAACAAACTAAATCAAGGCCTACCGTTCATCCCGGTAGGCCTTATTTTTTGCCTTTAACGAACCCGGTAACGCCCATGCAAACCTTAACGAAGTCCGCTACGTACCACGTCCGCACCCGCCACAAGCGGATGCTCGCCGACATCATTACGCCAGTCAGCATCTACCTCCGTATCCGCGACCGCTTTTTGAACAGCATTCTGCTCGAAAGCTCTGATTACCACGGCAACGACAACAGCTTCTCGTACCTCGCCTTTGACCCGGTAGCCCGGTTCGCGTATAACGCAAACCAGCTGACGGTTCAGCTGCCCGGCGAGGCTGAACAAACCAGCACCGTAGAAGCCAAGGAGGTTCTGGATGCATTGCAGCAGTTCAAGAACAGCTTTCAGCCTGAGCCCGATTCGTTTCCGTTCATTACCAATGGTCTGTTCGGCTATTTTGCCTATCCAGCCGTTCAGAGCTTTGAAGACATTACCCTTCAGGCACCCATCCCGTCTGAGAACCAAATTCCGGCGGCCGTCTTCACGGTGTATCGCTACGTGATTGCCATCAACCATTTTAAAGACGAACTGCACCTCTTCGAACACAGCTACCTGCCCGACACGGCTACTGCCCATGAGCCAGCCAGTAATCTCGACTACATCAGCGACCTGATTACCAGCCGCAACTACCCCACTTACTCTTTCAGCCCCGCCGGGCCGGAGCAATCCAACTTCACCGACGACGAGTTCCGGGCGGTTATCCAGAAAGGGAAAGACCACTGCCAGCGGGGCGACGTATTCCAGATTGTGCTTTCGCGCCGGTTCTCGACCCCGTTTGTAGGTGATGAATTTAACGTCTACCGGGCCTTACGGTCGCTGAACCCCTCGCCCTATCTGTTTTACTTCGACTATGGCAACTACAAACTATTCGGCTCTTCGCCCGAGTCGCAGATCGTGGTCAAAAACCGAGAAGCGACCATTTACCCCATCGCCGGTACGTTTCGCCGGACGGGCGACGATGCGCACGATGCAGAACTGGCACAGAAACTCTACGACGACCCCAAAGAATCGGCCGAACACGTAATGCTGGTTGATCTGGCCCGCAACGACCTCAGCCGCAACTGCGATGTGGTGAAAGTCGAAACGTTCAAGGAAGTGCAGTACTACTCGCACGTTATCCACCTGGTATCAAAAGTCGTTGGTGAGCTGAACGAAACGGCGGATCCGCTGCAGATCGTAGCCGAAACCTTCCCCGCGGGCACGTTGTCGGGCGCGCCGAAACACATGGCCATGCAGCTCATCGACCGCTACGAGAGCATCAGCCGGAGTTTTTATTCGGGCAGCATTGGCTACATGGGATTCGACGGCGAGTTCAACCACGCCATCATGATCCGTACGTTCATGAGCCGCGACAATACGTTATACTATCAGGCGGGTGCCGGTATTGTGGCCAAGTCGGTTGTTGAAAGCGAACTACAGGAAGTACATAACAAACTGGCCGCGCTGCGCACGGCCATCGAACAGGCAAAAAACCTTTAAAATAGAGGAAAGAGGAAAGAGAACAAGGAGCAGGGCATAGCAGCATTCCCTTTCCGTCCTTTTCTCCCTCCTCCCCTTTCTCCTTGAAAAATGAAACTCCTCGTTTTAGATAACTACGATTCGTTCACCTACAACCTCGTGTATATCCTGCGCGAACTGGGTGAGCGGCCGGATGTAATCCGGAACAATAAGATTGCGCTGGATGCAGTTGGGCAGTACGACAAGATCATGCTGTCTCCGGGGCCGGGAATTCCGTCGGAAGCCGGAATCATGCAGAATCTGGTGGCCGAATACGGGCCAACCAAGAGTATTCTGGGTATTTGTCTGGGTCATCAGGGCATCGGCGAAGTATACGGAGCCCAGCTCGCGAACCTGGGCGACGTACTGCATGGCGTGGCGCACCGGACCTTCGTTACCGACCGCACTGAACCGTTGTTCGATGGTGTACCGGAGGAGCTGACCGTTGGGCGATACCACTCCTGGACTGTCGTTACCGACTCTGTGCCTGAAACCCTCCGCGTAACGGCCGTCGATGAACACGGGCGGGTGATGGGCCTGACCCATACTCGATTCGACGTAAAAGGCCTGCAATTCCACCCGGAATCCGTTTTAACAGAAAACGGCGTCAGGATGATTCAGAACTGGCTTAAACAATGAGCGAAAGAGTGAATGAGCGAATAGACCCGCTACCAAACCGCACAAGCAGCTCAGATTCACTCATTCGCTAATTCACTCATTCACTAATTGACTATGAAAGCAATACTAAATCACTTATTCGAGTACAAGACGCTCACGAAAGACCAGGCCAAGCAGGTGCTGCTGGGCATTGGGCGGGGCGAGTACAACCCGGCGCAGATCGCATCGTTTCTGACCGTTTACATGATGCGCAGTTTGCGCGTGGAAGAACTGGAAGGCTTCCGCGACGCCATGCTGGAACTGTGTCTGCCCGTTGACCTGTCGGCATACGATCCGATGGACCTCTGCGGAACGGGTGGCGACGGTAAGGATACGTTTAACATCTCTACCCTTTCGGCGTTTGTGGTGGCCGGTGCGGGGCAGCGGGTTGCCAAACACGGTAACCACGGCGTTTCGTCGCTGTGTGGTTCCTCGACGGTTATGGAACGGCTGGGTTACCGCTTTACCAACGACGTTGGCGAGCTGGAACGCAAACTCGATACCGCCGGAATCTGCTTCCTGCACGCTCCGCTGTTCCATCCGGCCATGAAAAACGTCGGCCCAATCCGGAAAGACCTCGGCGTGAAAACCTTTTTTAACGTCCTCGGCCCGATGGTCAACCCGGCGATGCCCCAGAAACAGCTGGTTGGCGTGTTCAGCCTTGAATTAGCCAGATTATATGCGTACCTTTATCAGCAAACCGACAAGCGTTTCATGATTCTGCATGCGCTGGATGGGTACGACGAGATTTCGCTGACGGGCGCCTTCAAAGTCATTAGTAACCAGACGGAGCAGGTGCTGGAACCGACACAGTTAGGCCTGAGTACGCTGACGCCAGAATCGCTCGCCGGAGGAACTACAGTCGATGAATCAGCGCAGATTTTCATGAACGTGCTGAACGACGAAGCTACCCCGGCGCAGAAGCAGGCCGTACTGGCCAATTCGGCCATGGCGCTGCTTGCCGCCGACCGGGCTGCTACCCGCGAAGAGGCCGTTGCACTGGCTCGTGAGTCGCTGGAAAGTGGGCGGGCGTTGAGTTGTTTTAAGAAGTTGATTGCATAACGTTCTCATCATCCTGACAGTTGCCGGTTTGCAGTTGCTGCAACTCAAGGCATGATAGACGCGGTCCACCGAACGAATGACAATTTTAGACCGGATCATTGAACAAAAACGAATTGAAGTAGCCCAGCGACAGGCTACCACCCCAGCGTCTGCCCTCAAAAACAGCCCTCTTTTCAGTCGGCTTACCCACTCAGCACGGGCAGCCCTGCTGGCTCCCGGCTCGTCGGGTGTCATCGCGGAGTTCAAACGCAAGTCCCCTTCCAAAGGCATCATCAACGACACCGCCGACGTGTCCTCTACAACGCAGGGGTACGTCCGGGCGGGTGCGGCTGTCCTGTCCGTGCTGACGGACGAGCCGTTTTTCGGGGGTACGCCGGCGGATTTGCAAACGGCCCGTCAGGCAAACCCGGCTACGCCCATTCTGCGCAAGGATTTTGTGATTGATACGTATCAACTCCTCGAAGCAAAAGCCTGGGGAGCTGATCTGGTGCTGCTGATTGCGGCTTGTCTGACGCCCAAAGAGGTAGCTGACCTGAGCCGGCAAGCGCATGATCTGGGGCTGGAAGTGCTGCTGGAAGTGCATGACGAAGACGAACTGGAACGCAGCCTGACCGATACGGTAGATCTGGTGGGGGTAAACAACCGGAACCTGAAGACGTTTGTGACATCGATCGATACGTCTCTGCGGTTAGCCGATCGCATTCCTGACGATTTTGTGAAGATAACGGAGAGTGGCCTGCACGAAGCCGCCACTATGGTAACCCTGTGGAAAGCGGGCTACAATGGTTTTTTGATCGGAGAAGCATTTATGAAAACAACCGACCCGGCGGCATCGCTGGCGCATCTGGTGGCTGATTATACTTCGCAACTACCTACCCCATCAAATACGTTTACACCATGAAGATTAAAGTGTGCGGTCTGCGCGACGCCGAAAACATCAAGGAAATTGCGGCTTTAGGCCCCGATTTTATAGGCTTCATTTTTTACGATCAGTCACCCCGGTTTGTCGGTGAAGGATTGGATGCAGATGTGGTGAAAGCGTTACCCCGCTCGATCCGGAAAGTGGGCGTATTTGTAAACGCCAGCCCTGACTCCATCCTGCGTACCGTTAAGAAGTACGATCTGCAGTACGTACAGCTTCATGGCACCGAAACCCCTGAGTACTGCCGCAGCCTGCGCAACCGGGGCATTAGTTTGATTAAGGCATTTCGTGTCGATGAGTCGTTCAACTTTTCCATGCTGAACAACTACAAGTTGCAGTGTGACTTCTTTCTGTTCGATGCAAAGGGCGACCAGCCCGGCGGCAACGGCATTCGCTTCGACTGGAGCCTGCTGAGCCGATACGACAATGAAAAGCCGTTTTTCATCAGCGGGGGCATTGGTCTGGACAATCTGGATCAGCTTACGGCCCTGAAGGATATGAAGCTGTACGGTGTGGATGTCAACAGCCAGGTTGAAACCGCCCCGGGGGTTAAGGATGTGGAGAAAGTAAAAGAGCTCATACACCGGCTCCGGCCCGTTGAGCATGAAGAGATCGTCTGATGGAACAACTGATTGAACAAGCCACCTCGTTTGAGGTGAGCGATAAAGGATTTTACGGCAATTTCGGCGGAGCTTTCATTCCGGAGATGCTGTACCCGAACGTCGAAGAACTCCGGCAAAGCTACCGTCGGATTATGGCCGACCCTGCCTTTCAGGCTGACTTCCAGGCTCTGCTGACCGATTATGTAGGCCGCCCTACTCCTCTGTTTCTGGCCAAACGCCTATCCGAAGACATCGGCGCTACCATCTACCTGAAGCGGGAAGACCTGTGCCATACCGGCGCTCATAAGATCAACAATACCATTGGTCAGATCCTGATGGCCCAGCGGCTGGGTAAAAAACGCATCGTAGCCGAAACCGGTGCCGGCCAGCATGGCGTTGCCACAGCTACGGTCTGCGCCCTGATGGGCCTGGAGTGCATTGTCTACATGGGTTCTATCGATATGGAGCGCCAGAAGCCTAACGTGGATCGCATGCGTATGCTGGGCGCTACGGTCGTACCGGCTACCAGTGGCAGCCAGACCCTGAAGGATGCCACGAACGAAGCCATGCGCCACTGGATCAACAACCCTGTCGATACGCACTACATCATTGGCTCCGTGGTTGGCCCTCACCCGTATCCGGACATGGTGGCTCGCTTTCAATCGGTAATTTCGGCCGAAACCCGCCGGCAGTTGCTGGAGAAAGAAGGCCGCGAAACGCCTGATTACATGGTGGCCTGTGTGGGCGGGGGTAGCAATGCCGCCGGCGCATTCTTCCACTATCTGAACGAGCCTACGGTAAAGCTTGTAGCCGCCGAAGCCGCCGGCCAGGGCGTATCGACTGGTCACTCCGCTGCCACTACCGCACTCGGTAAGCCGGGCGTCCTGCACGGTAGCCGCACGATTCTGATGCAGACCGACGACGGACAGGTTACTGAACCGTACTCCATCTCGGCGGGGCTGGACTATCCCGGCATCGGGCCATTACACGCCCATCTGTTTGAGTCAGGCCGTGGTATCTTCTGTAACATTACCGACGAGCACGCGGTTCAGGCCGGCTTCAAACTGAGCAAGCTGGAAGGCATCATCCCGGCGCTGGAATCGGCCCACGCCCTGGCGGCTCTGGAGGAACTCCCCTTAACGCCGAACGACGTAGTGGTCGTCTGCCTGTCGGGCCGGGGCGACAAAGACCTGAGTACCTACACCAAGTATCTCGATTAAAAAATAGTAGACCGGGCTTCGGTCCGGTACTAGTACACGCTTAGCACGCCCGGGCCACGGTCCGGGCTACAGGCCATGACGCACGAACCTCTCACCCAAAATCGCATAAATGATCTGTTTGCTCAAAAAAGCGAACGATTGCTGAACGTTTATTTCACGGCTGGATTTCCGAACCTTGATGATACCTGCACCGTACTGCGTGGATTGCAGCAAGCGGGGGTTGATCTGGTCGAGATTGGTATGCCGTATTCCGATCCGGTTGCTGATGGTGAAACGATCCAGCAGAGCAATATGCGGGCGCTTGATAACGGCATGACGCTGAAGCTGCTGTTCGACCAGTTGGCTGGTTGTCGCGACGGGCAGTCGGGCGAGCCGGTTACCGTACCCATTCTGCTGATGGGTTACGTCAATCCGGTGCTGCAGTTTGGTGTGGAAGCGTTCTGCCAGAAGTGCCGGGAAGTGGGGGTTGACGGCGTTATCCTGCCGGATCTGCCCCTCGATCTGTATCTGAGCGAGTACGCAGCCACCTTCCGGCAGTACGGTATTCTGAATGTATTTCTGATCACGCCACAAACGGCAGAGAGCCGTATCCGGCTGATCGACAGCGAAACCGAGGGTTTCATTTATATGGTATCTTCGGCCAGCATCACGGGTTCGGTTAAGGGAATCAGTGATTCCATGCGGGCCTACTTCGAGCGGATACAGGCCATGGCCCTTAAAAATCCGCGACTGATTGGCTTTGGCATCAACAACCACGACACCTTCGAAACAGCCTGTCAGTATGCCAACGGGGCTATTGTAGGCAGTGCGTTTATCCGGCATTTGGAGCAGGAAGGCCCCTCAGCCGAAAGTATCCGGGCGTTCGTGCAGACAATCCGGTCGTAGTGACTGCCAGACCGACTACATTTGTACATGGATTCTCCAGTAAATTTTGATAAATCGCCGGATGGGCTTGTTCCGGCTGTGATTCAGGACGCCGAAACCGGGAAAGTGCTGATGGTAGGCTACATGAATCAGGAAGCGTATGAAAAAACGCAGGCCGAGCGTATCGTTACCTTTTTCAGCCGAAGCAAACAACGGCTCTGGACAAAAGGCGAAACATCCAGTAACTTTCTGCACGTCCGCGAGCTGCTCGTTGACTGCGACGGTGATACGTTGCTGATCAAAGCTGCTCCAGCCGGCCCAACCTGCCACACGGGCGCGGATACGTGCTTTCAGGAAATCAATCAGGGCAAAGGCCAGTTTCTCAACTACTTGCAGGGGGTTATTCGGGATCGGAAGCAAAATCCGTCGGACGCATCCTATACCACCAAGCTGTTTGCAAAGGGCGTTAACAAGATTGCCCAAAAAGTCGGCGAAGAAGCGGTTGAGCTGGTGATTGAGGCTAAAGACGACAACGACGATTTATTCAAAGGCGAAGCGGCCGACCTGCTTTTTCACTTTTTGGTCTTGCTGGAGCAGAAAAACCTTGACCTCGACGATGTGATTACCGTCCTGCAGGGAAGGCACGCCAAACAATAGCCTGATGTTTCGGGTTTGAATTTGTCGGATATTAAACATATCTACGCAACCACAAACCTCACTTACATGGGCCTTATCGTTCGTATTCTCATCAGCGCGGTGGCTGTTTACATCGCCAGTATTTTCATTCCGGGTATCAGCGTTACGGGAGGAGTTGGCACGTACCTGATCGTGGCTATTGTACTGGGTCTTCTAAACGCCTTTCTGAAGCCAATCCTGGTTGTGCTGACGATCCCGATCACCATTCTCACACTTGGCTTATTTTACTTGGTCATTAACGTGCTGATGGTCTACCTGGCCGATTCATTAATCGGAGGTTTTAATGTGGCCGGCTTTATTCCCGCTCTGCTGTTCAGCTTCGTTGTGTCGGTAATTACATACCTGATCGACGCCATCGTTAGCTGATTCAGCAGATTCGATCATAAAAAAAGCCAGGTATGTGGGTACCTGGCTTTTTTGCATTTTACAGGAACCGGTTATTTCACCTTCACGCGCTCGCCGGTCGAGTGGGCTGAGAACTCAGGCGCGTAGAAGCACTGAACCGTAGCCACACCCGCTGAGAAATCGCCGGTATGAGCCACCCGGAGCTGGTATTCAAAGACATGGGTACCCACGGGCAGGTAGTTCAGAAAGAAATCCGTACTGGCATCGCGGGGCGATTCGTAGTAGCCAAGCCCGTTTTGGTACCGGTAACCGGAGAGCGCATCGACCGGCTCAAAGCCTGACGCCCGGCCGTCTTTGAGGTGTACATACTCCATGCTACGGTCCGTTTGAAGCACCAGCCTGACCGTAATGAGATCGCCGGGTTTCAGCGGCCCTGCCGACTGGATCGGCGTAATGACCGGACCCGCCGGCGAATCAGTCTGAACGTACAACTCCTTTTGCACCGATAACCCCGCATTTCCGGCGGGAATCCGGTCGAGCGGCTCAAAATGCTGCCAGTACACGGCGCCCCAGGCAGGACCTGCCGACTTCTTCGAAATCTGCACTACGCCCATCTCCGGCTTGATTTCGGAAGCCGTGTACGTAACTTTCTGGTATCCGGTTATGGCCTCGGTTTTGGTTACCCGGCTGTCGATTGGTTGGCCACCTAGCCGAACCTCAGTAGTTGATCTGGTATCGAGCCAGTCGGTGCCCCGCAGTAACAGGGCGTAAACAGCTTCGGTCGTCGCTTTTGTCGAGTGCCAGGCCTGCGTTTGTTTCTGGCGGATGAGCCAGCGCCGAAGATCGTCTGCAACGGTCTGGCTTTTCCCGGCCTCCTCAAAGGCTTCGATCAGATAGGCCTGCGTTTCGATGGGGGTTT
Source organism: Fibrisoma montanum (assembly GCF_003583365.1). Lineage (GTDB taxonomy): Bacteria > Bacteroidota > Bacteroidia > Cytophagales > Spirosomataceae > Fibrisoma > Fibrisoma montanum. Next base: position 65,747 of record NZ_QXED01000012.1, on the reverse strand, counting down.
CGTACCAGCTGAAACCGCTCTTGTTTTCCGGCCAGTACATCCCCAGCTCGTCCGAAACCTTTGCCCGCTCCGTCAGCGATTTTAAAATTTGCTGCGCTACCGGCTGATTACCAAAGCGATGCAAGGCTAACGCTGTTAAGGCCTGTCCCTGTAAGCTCTGCTTTAACCAGTTAGTCGTCAATTGCTGGCGGAGATAGGCCAGTACGTCGTTGTTGACCGGTTTTTCGGGGTAAAAACTACGGGCGTAGAGGTACTGTACCGCCAGATACGTGTTCTGGATCTCCGGTTTTCCTTTCTTTTGCTCATTAACCCAGGTTACCAGTTCGGCATCGACGTATTGAATGGCCTTCTCCGTCATCGAACGCAGGTCTGATTGTACCGATTGAGGCAGCGCAACACCGAGTTTCTGCAGGTGCCCGAATCCACCCAGAATGTGGAGCGTCATAGTCAGGCTGGGCGTCATACCCCCAAACCAGCTAAAGCCGCCTTCGGGTGCCTGTAGCTGGATCAATTTTGCTACGTTCGCAGCCAGTTCAGTATTCATCCGGTTCTGGTCGAACAACACCGCCAGTTGGGCCTGCCGCTCCGCTTCGTTACGGGCCTGAGCCAGCCAGGGCGTATTTTCGAGCGCCACGGCCTTCAATTTCTCATTGGCCTGAAGCGGGTTGCGGAGAGGATTCCGTTTCCATTCGTCAATCACCTGCCGGAACGCCGGTTTGCTGCTGATGATATGAGCCGCGAGGGTATTGGCATAGACCCGGCTGAACAACTGCTCAGCGCATTCGTAGCGGTACTCCATCAGGTACGGTAGCGACTGCAGCGCATACCAGGCCGGGTTGCTTGTCACCTCAACCGTCAGACGCTCGTGTTGACTGGGCAACTCCGGATTTTGATCAGTTAACGCCGTTAGTTTAAATTCTTTGGTCTGATTACCGCCGTTCACCCAGAACGGTTGCGTATCCGTCACCAGCATCCGGTTCGGCAATACGGGCAGCGTTTGTTCTTCGCCATCCGTAAAATCGCCCGCCTGCGCACTCAGTCGATACGTTACCGTTTCCAAACCGGCCGGTACGACCAGCGTCCAGCCGAGCGCTGTACTTTGACTGCCCGCAATGGTGAACGGCAATGGTCCGGCGCTATTGCCGAGTTTCTGGTTGATCGGTTCGTTGGTCAGCGCATCGAACAGTTCCAGTCGGGCCGTTCCCGTTAAGGATTTCGTGGTCAGGTTGTTTAATCGGGCGGTCAGGCGAAGGGTATCCCCTTCGCGGAGGAAGCGGGGCGCATTGGCCGTGATCATCAGTTCCTTCTGGGTCACAACTTCCCGTTCAAGCGTACCGATTTTCAGGTCTTTTGTATGCGCGAACGCCAGCAGCCGCCAGCGGGTCAGGGCTTCGGGCATGGTGAACGTCAGCACCACACGCCCCTGCCTGTCGGTTTGCAGCTGCGGAACGAAAAAGGCTGTTTCGTTAAAATTACGGCGGGGCACCACGGCAACAACCGGTTTTGGTGCTGCCGTTTCGGTGGCCTTTTCGGCAGCAGCCCCACCTCCGCCGAGGCTCTGGTCGGCCATGGGCGCGGCCATACGAGCTACAGCCCCGGAAATTTCTTTCTTAGCCCCGTTTCCATACCCGGCAACAGCCACTTCCTCCAACGCCTGGGCGTTTGCTCCCCGTATCCGAATGGTTGCATTGCCACGCGTCGAAAACCGACGTCCACCCCAAACGAACTCATACCCGAAATGGGACAACTGATCGTACTGGCGCGGACGAACGGTTACCGGCTCCCGATACGGCCTGTTCATCCACAAGCGGCTCATAGCCACCCCAAAACCCATTGTTGGCATGGTACCAAATGATGCCCAGTAGGGCTGATACAGATCTGTCGGCCAACTCAAGGCACTAAACTGGTCCAGCGACGCGTCATAGAGTGTGGCCACCATCTCGGCCAGAACCTTGTCCTTGTCGGGTCCACTGATGGTAAGCGTCCACTCTTCAGGCTGCCCGGGTTTCAGCTTATCACGAAACGTCTGCGTTTCGATGTGGAGCCTTTTGTTGGTGAAAGGCACCGTAATCACCTGCGTATGATCGTAGAGCCGGCCGTTCTGCACCATGGTGAAGTGAACGGCAAAGCCACCGCGTTGCTTTTCCGAAACCGGCAAAGCCACCCGCCGGGGCTTACCATCCGTTTTGAGCCATTCGAAGCGTGTGACGGCGTGATTCTCTTCCACCCGCATCAACACCCACCCCGGCTGTGCATTGCCAACCAGAAGAATAGCTTCCTGGCCCGGCTCAACCGTCGCTTTACGCACCCGCACCCAAGCATCCGGCTGTGTAAACGCACTGGGTTGCTGGTTATCAACAACGGAAAAATACGTTGGCTGCCTGATGTCCTGCCCCGTCGAATCGCGGATGATGACCTCGGCAACGTACTCGCCGGAACGGTAGCGGTTCAGCTCAGGTCGGAACGTCGAATCGGTGCGGGTCGTGAACGATTGCTGTTCGACCAGCTCGCCCTTAGCCCAGCTCCGCGGATCGTTCTCATTATCGAAGACATCGTTAGGAAACAGTCGTTCATAGTCGGCCCGGCTCAACACATGGCGGTCGGGGCGGCTCCATAACCGACTACGTAGTAAGCGAGTTGGCGCCTGAAGCCGGAACACCCGGATCTCTCCGGTTGTCCGTACGGGTTCTCCCAGTTGGTTTGTGACTCGCAGTGGAAAGGCGTGTGTCTCCTCTTTGTCGACCGGCGACGCGATTACCAGGTCTACCTGTACGGCTGTATACCCAATACGTAGCTTCTTCGACGTACTACGGGTTTCGCCCGAGAGGTCGGTTACGTCGAACGTGACGTCAAAATCAAAAACCGGATTGTCGCTCCGGGGTTTGCTCCGGTCGGAAACGGCCTGAAACTGAATGGTTACGTTACCCTGGGCATCTGTTTTGGCCACACCATTTACAATTTCAGTCTCGTCAGTCGAACGTCCCGGCCACGAACCGCCCCGGCCGCCATACTCGGACCGCCACCAGCCCCACCAGGGTTGCTGATACCGGCGGACAACGCGATAGCGTACGTCAGCCCTGTCCACTACCGCGCCGGAAAAGGTTTTTGCCTGGGCCGATATGGTTACGGTCTGCCCTAATCGGAACGACTCGCGTATGGGCTGAGCGACCACTTCAAATGTTGGCCGTTTGTATTCTTCAACACGAATCGACGTGCTTCCATAATCGGAATTGATGGCCATAAAGCCGGTTACCCGCCCGACGGGCGCAGTAAACGTTGTGGTGAACGTTCCGAACTCATTGGTACGTAGTGTTTTGTCGGCAACCTTCTCTCCATTCTGGTCAACCAACGTCACGCTTACCTCCTCGTTGGCCTTTACGCGGTACTGATTGTGGCGACCGTCGAACAGCAGGCCCTTGACGTAAATTGGCTGGCCAGGCCGGTAAATAGCCCGGTCGGTAAACAGTCTCAGCTGGGGTCTGTCTTCGTCATTCGCCTGCTGAGCATAGCCGGCGTAGTGATAATGAGCGTCAGAAAGCAACGTATCACCGGCCAGAACAATCCGGTAGCGATATTGCGTCTGGTTGGGTATGTCTCCTTTCTGGACCCTGGCTCTCCCCTGCGCGTCGGTCCGATACAGCGGTGTATACTGTGGGGCTTCAGGCCGTTTCCAGTGTATAATCTGTACGCTCGCCCCTGGCAAAGGCTGACCGGTCCGACGATCCACCACAAAAACACCATCTCCGGCCTGGGTCGATTGTCCCTGCTCCAGAACCGATAAGGTCGACACCGAAAAAGTGACCACGCGAACGTCGCTTTCAGTATCGCCTGCCTTGCGGCCGGAAGTTAAGATCAGTACGTATTGTCCCAGGGGTAGCCCGGCTATCGGAATCTCAACCGAGTGCTGGTTCAGGTCACCGTCGTCGGGTAACGTAACGGTAGCTTCAGCCACGGCTTTGCGCTTCCGCCAACGGTTTAGCTGCTCTTTCCGACCCGCTTCCGTTTCGGCCTGGCCATCCGGCGTTTGATATTCCGGTGCAGACATTCGAACAACCCGGTAGCGAATCTGCGCTACGTTCTGGTACTGCACGAAGGCCCGGAACGGCTGGTCTGGTACGTTTACACGCTCAACCTCAACTGAGTAGGAAGACTGAAGCAGTACTGCTAACAATTGTTCGGCCTGCTGCGCCGTTTTGCGTCCCTTGTAGCGGGTCATCACGTCCCGGCAAATCTCGGCGGCCTGTTTGCGATTCCATCTCGTCGACGAATCCCGTGGCGTAGAAGCTAGCGGGTACTGATTTGCCAGGTTTACGAGTGAAGTGGCCAGCGCGACGGCATACACCGCTTCGGCCGGTTGATTGCTGAAACGGGCAATCTGCTGCCGGAGCGTCTGGTGATACAGCGAATCGTTTTCGGGAACGACACTGTACTGGTGTACAAACGCCAGCCGAAGGGCATCAACATCAGCCAGCGCCAGGGGGTTATTGTCGGTCAGGTGAAACTGTACCAACTGCTGATACAGTTGCAGCGCCTGAAACCGTCCGGACAACGTATCGCTGGACTGCAACGGCAGTTTGACAAAGGTTTCGGGAGCCGCCAGATAACCAGCCTGATCGAGTTCAAAGCGGAAGATTGGCTTAAGCAGATCAGGTTCCGTGTTCTGAAAGAAGCGAATGGCCCGGTGGGCCAACAAGTCAAACAAGGTGGGCCGCAGCACCCGGCTGTCGGCATCACCTTTGGTAATCAGAACGTCGTAAGTGGCTACTGGCGTTTGTTGCAGCAAGTCCCGTTGCCGCACGGAGGCTAAATAAGCCGCCGTAGTTGCTTCTATAAGCTTGTGAGCATCCCAGGCGCGGGGATCAGAGGCATCAAGTTTTGATGGGGTCGGCTTTTGCGCTATACCTTGCTTAACGGTTGTTCGGTCGTAGAATTTGTACCGGTTCTGCTGGAAGTACTGCCAATAAAGGTCACCCAAAACAGACGATAAAACGGATCGGGTTGGCTCCGGCGTATCCCGAATATCCTGCGAAAGCGACCGGACGAGTTCCACGTAGCCTTCTTCGTCGGTGTAGCCGCGGGAAATCAGCCGATACATGGCCGCTTTAGCCAGTTGCGGGTAATTTTTAGTAGACCTGGCTTGTTCATATACCCGGTTCGCAATCGCCAGGGCCGACTTGGGTAGCCCGGCCGCCACCAGCGAATCCGCTTTTTTCCACTCACTGCGATAGTCGGGCAAGGTTTTAGACGGTTGCGCCCAGGTTAGAATGGGAAGCAGGATAAACAGCGTACTGACAAATTTACACATGGTGGCGATCCGTTTTCGGAGAGACAACAAAACCGGGCATTCGTTTAATGTAGATGCTCGATTAAGTGGTTTTCCACAGACTAAAACGCGGATAAGGCTGATCCGACCGCTTCAAAGCGACTGCTTCACAGCGACTGTTTTACAGTGACTGCTTGCACAGACTAACCGTTTATCTGTGTAGTCAATTTGATCATCCTTATCCGCTCAGGCCACCGGTGCAGAACTTACTGTTTCAGCAGATAAGCCGCCAGGTCGGCCAGTTGCTGCTGATTCAGTCCCATGGATGCAGGATCAGGCATCAGACTGGTTTTGTATTGCTTTCGGGAAAAGACTTTGCTGGTCGGGATGGTGTGTTTCTGTCCGGCCGCGTCTTTAACTACCAGTGACTGCGTACCGTCGCTGATCAGAAAGCCGTAGTAGGTTTGTCCGGCTTTCGTTGTAATCAGCCAGGGTTCGTACCCAAACGCCAGCCCCGCGCTCGGGTGAATGATGGCATCGAGCAGGCCGTTTTTGTCAAACTTCTGGTGGATTCTGGTCAGCTCCGGTCCGATGTCGTTCCCCTGCTTGCCATGACGGTGGCACGTAGCGCAGTTGGTTTTGAACACTGATTGGCCCGCGGTTTTATCGCCGGTCAGGGCGGCTACCTGTTCAACGGAAAGCGTACCGGCCGACGACCTGTCTCCATCGGTTGACTTTTCGGTGTTTTCAGCGAAATACTCTTTTGCCATGGTACGTACACTCTGATCCGGATTTTTCAGAATAGCCTGCGCCACTACCTTCTTCAACTCACTGGGCAATTTGTTGTCAGCCGCGAGACCCACCAGCACTTTACCCCCTTCGGCATTGCGGGCCATTTCGAGGGCAACCCGGCGTTTCTCCGTATCCGACTTGTACTCGTCCAGCAGAATCTGTCGTTTGGCCAGCATCGCCTGCTCGGTAGCCGACAGCTTTGAGGGCATGGCTTCTTCCCAGTTGATCAGCGTAGCCCAGTCGTTGCCGCGCCGAAATCCAGCCCAGTACGTAGCCTGATCGGCGACATCCTTGTCCGGCATTTTAGCCAGAGCCACCATGGCCTGTGCGGCCTGTGCGTTTTTGATAAAACCCAACGCAGTTATCGCCTGCCGACGGGCATCCGGCGAGAGCGCAGACGAAGCCGCCCGCTGCTGCAACAACGTAACGGCCGAAGCCGGGTGCAGCCGCCAGATCAGATTAGCCGTACGCTGGTCCCATTGCGTAGGGTCTTCGGGTAAGCCGGGGCGAAGGTCGGCAAAGAGGGCTTCTTCCTTACCGTCGGCTGCTTGCCCGAGTGCTTCAAGGTACCAGCGGTCTTTGCCATCGTATCCTTTGATCAGGTTTCTCAGCATAAACCGGCAATCGGCGTAGGGAACATCCCGCAGGGCAATGGCAACCTCCCGACGTACTGCCGGTGAGGGATCATTGGCCAGGTTACCGAGCAGCGGCAACAAAGCTTTTTCGGCACGGGTTAGCTCCTCCCCCGGCCGGATGGATACTCCAGCGCTGGCACTCCGCAACGCCCGAATGGCCGCAATCCGCAGCATGGGCACCTCAGAACGTAACAGCCGCGTTACTTCATACTCGCCCTCAGGTCCGAGGTTAGCCATCAGAAATACGGCCCGGGCCCGGTGAAATGGGTTGTTCGACGACAGCAGCGGCAACAAGGCTTCCACTACGTTATCACCCTGAGCTTTGAGGGCTTCGAAGCCGAGCGCCCGTACGTTTACGGCCGGATTCAACAGGGCCGCAATCTGCCCCTGCGTAGTTTTCAGATTGATGTCAGGCACTTTCAGCTTCTTTCCCCGGGGCGTGATGCGGTAGATACGGCCGTAGCCTTTTCCATCTTTCATCTGGTGGCCGCCAACAATCGGGTCGTACCAGTCGGCGATGTACAGGGCACCGTCCGGCCCAACGGCTACGTCGCTGGGCCGGAACCACTTACGGGTGTCTTTGTCAACATCGTTCCATTTATAATTTTCATCGACCGCCGGAAACGTACTGATCAGATCGGTTCGGGGCAACCGGTACCCTGCTCCTTCCGGCTCGGGTTTATACCCGAAAATTACGTTCCGGCCGGCTTCGGCGCTCAGGAGCATTCCCCTGTACCGCGGACCCAGTTCATCACCTTCGTACACAACCACGCCCGTCGGCGAACCGGCCCCGGAGATGTCGCCGGCCGGCATCACACCCGGATCGTCCTGGTGCCAGTGGGCCGTTGGTACGTCCTGGCCCGGCCGTTGGTCGGCCTGCCAGTAACGGGTGCCGTCGCTGCTGAAGTAGCCAGCGTTTCCACCCTCCATGAGCCAGCTCGTCCGGCAAGCTACCACCTGGTCGTCGTTGTCGTTCTGCCACATATTTCCGTACGAATCGAGGGCTGTTTCGTAGTTGTTACGAAAATTGTGACCCATCACCTTCATGGCCGTTCCGTCGGGATTGATGCGGAGTGCCAGCCCGCCAACCCAGACCCGACCATCGTCGCTGATCTGGTTGCCGTGGTTGATCTTGTTGTACGGCGTTCCACCGACGTACAGGCTACCGGAGCGCAGAGTCCAGCCGCTTTTGTCCGTTACGATATGCGGTCCGGCATTGCCGGTATTGAAATAGTACTTGCCATCCGGGCCGACCACCAGCGCGTGAAGCGAGTGATCATGATCAAGACCGCCAAACCCGGTCAGCAAAATTTCTTTTTTATCGGGGTGGTCATCGCCGTCCTCATCAGTATACACCACCAGGTTGGGCGCGCAGGAAACAATTACCTTTTTGCCGATAACGGCGATTCCAAGCGGAGAAACCAACTCTTTATCCTGCACAAACACGGTGGATTTATCCGCTTTCCCGTCCTGATCCGTGTCCTCCAGAATAACCACCCGTTCGCCTTCGGGGTGGTCCAGTCGTGCTTCGGGCTTGTTGTTAAACTTCCGGTAGTTTACAGCCTCGGTAATCCAGACCCGGCCTCTGGCATCGATATCCATGTTCGTAGGGTTATGGAACATCGGCGCCTGAGCCCAGAGAGTAGCCTCCAGGTCGTCGGGCACATACAACCGGTTCGAATCATCGTCGACCACAACGCCGTGCAGTCCAGCCCGCTCCGGCAGAGGTTTCATAGGCTGCGGCTGCCGTAGAGTCTGGCCTGTTACGTACAGCAGGCCAATCGTTACGAGCACGTAAAGTGGGCTGTAAAGCGCCGGTACCGTTGTTTTCATAGCGTATAGGATCAGGTAGTGGTGGTTAGCTGAACAGCGACCGGACGGTCCGGTTGTTTTCGACGTAACTATCGAGTATCGGTTTACCCTTTGGAATAGCGCCTTCAATGTGCAGCCAGCCGGTATAGCCTATGTCGTCAATCGTCTGCCGCACTTTGGTCAGGTCAACCATGCCTTTTCCGAGCAGGGAGCCGTTTTCTTTCAGGTGAAATTCGCAGATCATTTCCTTACCCAGGTCACGGATTTCCTTAAATATGTCGTAGCCCATGACCGATGAATTGCAGACATCGTAGTAGACTTTGACGGCCGGGGAGCCGACGGCGTTGATGATGGTCAGATGCTCCGGTGCCGTCAGCCACGACTCGATACCCAGGACAATACCAGCTTTTTCGGCTTTGGGGGCTACGGCTTTTAGTCGTTCAATGACCACCTGTTGCCCTTTCGGGTCGTTGCGCAGGTCGTTTTTGTTGAAGAAAGCGAGCAGAATGTTTTTGGCTCCCAGCGCGTTGGCGACGTCCACGCTGTCCTGCACCCATTGTTCCGTGCGGGGGTCTGACTTGTACGGTACGTCGTTGAGCGCTCCGAGCGCCAGGCCGCCGATCTGCACCCCGGTCCGCTGAACGGCCGCTTTGTAAGCGGCCTGCACCTCTTTTTGCCGAAGGTGCATGTTGTTGGCTTCGGAGCCCATGTTGACCTGCAATCCATCGAGGCCAATCTGTTTGGCCAGGTCGAAGGCTCCTACGTCCGACGACTTGCCGATGGACCAGTCGCAGGCACCAATGCGGAACCGGCTGCCGGGTAAAGAACCGAACGAAAATCGGGGCTCCAGTAACGATAAAAACCCGATTCCTGCCGAATAACGTAGTGCATTTCTACGATTCATGATGAATGTCGTTGCAAAAAATGGCTAAAAAGGTAAGGTTTGCCCGTAACTCGGTGAAGATGAGATACAATGTTCAATCTTCTCTGCTTAAAGTACTAAACTTTTTTTATTCTACTTCCAACGGTTTGCTAAAACCCTGGGTCTTTGCGTTATCAACGTTGATATGCTGGATGAATACGCACTAGTCGAAGGATGCCGACGTCAGGATCGAACTGTACAGCGACAGCTCTATGAGCGGTTTGCCGGGAAGCTCTTTGTGGTTTGCAAACGCTACGTCAAAGACCCCGATGAAGCAGAAGACGTCCTGCAGGATTCCTTCGTAAAAATTTACCGGCATATCGGATCGTTCCGGTTCGAATGCCCACTGGAAGCCTGGTTGAAGCGTGTGGTCATTAACACGGCGCTGAAACACCTGCGCAAGGAAAAACCCTGGGAGCACACTGCCGACGTGCAGGAAATGGCCCCCATCCTGCCGCAGGCCGACGAAAGTTTACCGTCGCTGAACTACCAGTATCTGCTTCAACTGATACAGGAGCTGCCGCCCGGCTGCCGGACGGTTTTCAACCTGTACGCGATCGAAGGGTATAACCACCCGGAGATTGCCGAGATGCTTGATATTGCGGAAGGAACATCTAAATCGCAATATGCCCGGGCGCGAACCCTATTGCAGCAGAAACTAAGAAATGAACAACGCGTAAGAGATGAGTCAATTTGAAGAACATACACCCGACGATTCGTCAGACTTTGGTTCAGCCTGGCGGAATGCGTTCGACGAAGCGGCCGAAACGCCCCCAACCCGCGTGTGGGATGCGATCGAACGCCAGTTAGACGAGTCGGAAAACCCGAAAATCATACCGCTCTGGGGGTTAGGCGGGAGCGCATCCCGGCCCGTCGTCTGGGGCGTAGGCATTGCCGCTGCGGTAGTTTTGCTGCTGGTGGGCTGGTGGGCTACGTTCCAGCAGCCTGGCCTTGGCGAACAGCCGGTTGCGCAGCAAACCGTTCCGGCACCACAAGACACGGAGTCAACGGTGGCCACAACCGAAACGGAGCCGGCCACGGCAGGTCAGACACCCGGCCAGGTAGCCACCGCCCCCGACGAACCATCGATGCCTGCGGTTGCGCAAATCGATCCGACCGAAGCGGCCGCCCGCAACCAGGGCGCAACCGAATCGATACGTACGCCGAAGCAACTACCCACCCAACGCCCGTCGGCCGCTCCAGCCAACCTAAAGCCGGGATACCAGCTGCCGGTGGATCGGTATGCGGGGCGACGCGGGCAGATTACGAACCGCGACCTGCTGGCTGGCTCAACGGGCCGCCCACGGTCGGCGGCAACCGTAGCGCCGTCAACGGTTGACACCGGTCAACGGGCAGCGGGGCAGATGAACGCCACCGCTTTGGATGAAACGACGAACCGAGTAGCGGCTGGCAGCGCTCCGCTGGAGCCGACAGGTCTGAAGGAAACGTCGGGTATGAACCTGGAACGACTCGCCATTCGTCCGGTACAGTTCCGGCAATTGTACGGTACACAGCGAATTATCTGGTTCCGCGCCCCAGAGCCGGCGATCAGTCCCGAGTCGGAACAGCCTAAAAACCGTTCGCGGGAACTGTGGGCCTCGGTGAGTGTGATGCCGGGAGCGTTTAATCCCTCCGTATCCGTACGTCAGGCCGTGCCGGCCCCGTCGCTGGCGTCCATGAACAGCAACGCTTTTGTGCAGAACACGCCGGTTTATGACCGCTCGACGGTCAGCAGCCGGGCTAATTTATCGGTAGCGTATCAGGCTTCGGCGGGTGTGCAGATGACTGAGCACTGGACGCTCGAAACCGGCGTAGGCTATCTGCAGGGGCGTTCAACGGTTGAGAGTCCGGCCCAGTTGTCGTCGTCATTCGTTGTCCGGACCACCGAATTGCAGGCATACTCGGCGTCTACGTCGAACCTGTACGTAGACGCCCTGCGCAATAGTGTAGCCGCGAACACCAGCAATACAGCGAACGCTTACATGGACAACAAAGGCAGTTTTGTCAGCAATACCATGCTGCCAGGCCGAAATGTAGCAGCCAATGTCTACGACGAGCAAACACGACAGGTCACGGCCAGCGACTACATATACGTTCAGGTACCGGTGCAGGTCGGCTATCAGATCCGCCCCCGCAGCCGCCTGAGTTTCGCCGTACTGGGTGGTATGCTGACCAACTTATTTGTGCGGAATACCGTTGCCGACGAGTTGACGATCAAGGCGCGGGATGGCGTTTACCGGCCTATTTCGCTGGCGGCTACGATGGGCCTACGGTTCCGGTATCGGCCGACGCAGCGGTGGTCAGCCTCTCTGGCGGGCATGTATCAGCCCTCGCTTCAAACCGGCACCCGACCGGAAGCGGGGATCTCGAACCGCCCGACCGCGACTGGAATGAGTTTTGGATTAGGTTATCATTTTTAATGTGCTTGACGATGAAGAAGATGATTTTGAGTGCCCTGATGCTGGCGGGACTGGTTAGCTGCCAGCAGGATTTCAACCCCGGAACCAACGGAAGCTCGCTGACCGTACGGTCGGGTACCAGTTTTGGTATGTGCGTAGGTTACTGCCGGCAAGAGGTTGTGATTGACAATAAAAACACGGTGTTTACCAAAACCAGCCGGGAAGCCGATAAAAACCCGCCGGTTACCTGCGAGAAGCAGACCGATAGTGGTACGTGGAATGAGATCGCTACTAAAGTCAATTTCGACGCTTTCCAGAAAATACCCGAAACCCTGGGTTGCCCCGACTGCGCGGATGGTGGTGCTGAATACGTAGAAATTCAACTCAACGACAGCCGTCACCGCGTCACGTTTGAATACAACAAAACAATTCCGGGGTTCGAAGACCTCGTTACCGCCGTACGGCAGCAGCGCAATGCCTTTGCCGACTGCAAATAAACGAACGGTCTCCTGTTGAATACCTGGTGAACAACAACAAATCGAATACTTTATGAACAACACCATGTTTGGCACTGTCGCCATAGCGGTTGCCGGATTGATGCTGACGGCCGTCAGTTGCAAGGACACCAACACGACGCCCGGCCCAGATCAGCCGGGTACCGGTGCTGATCTTCGCATTTCGGCACCTTTTGCTGATCAAACAACCGAATTCGCTTTTGATTTTGCCCGTCAGGTCGGCGAGCAGGAGAAAAATAAGAACGTATTTATTTCTCCGCTGAGCTTACACATGGCGTTGGGGATGATCATGAATGGAGCCAACGGCCAGACGGCGGGCGAAATTCAGAAAACTCTGAAGCTCGACGCCCAGACGCTTGCTGAGGCCAACACGACGTACAAAAATCTGATGCAGAACCTGCCCTCGGTTGACCCGAAGGTAACGCTGGCCCTGGCTAATTCGGTCTGGTACCGCAATACGTTCACCGTTGAGCAGTCGTTTCAGAATTTGCTGAAGGAAACGTTTAACGCCGAAGTATCGGCGCAGGACTTCAACGATCCGGCTACGTTGGGTAAGATCAACGGTTGGGCCAGCCAGAAAACCAACGGCAAAATCCCGAAAGTTCTGGATCAGATTCAGCCGGAAAACGTGATGTTCCTGATGAACGCGCTGTACTTCAAAGGCGACTGGAAAACCCAGTTCAACCCTGGCCAGACCATCGACGCGCCCTTCACGCTGGCGTCGGGTCAGCAGAAAACGGTACGAATGATGCGTTTGAATACGGACCTGCGCCGGGCTTCGCGGCCTACGTACTCCGCCTTCGAACTTCCGTACGGGAACGACAAGTTTGCGATGACGGTGCTGTTGCCGGCGCAAAACTCAAACGCCGATGCCGTGCTCAACAGCCTGACCGATGCCGACTGGAAGCAGCTGCAGACGGAACTCAGAACCAGCAAGATCGATATTGGTCTCCCCAAATTCACGCTGAACTACGAAATCAAGCTGAACGATGTGCTGAAAGCCATGGGTATGCCGACGGCGTTTACTGACGCAGCTAATTTCACCCGTATTAATGCAAACGGTGGACTTACGCTCAGCTTCGTCAAGCAGAACACGTTCGTTGCCGTCGATGAAAAAGGCACCGAAGCCGCGGCCGTTACGACCGGTGGTATTTCGGTCACGTCGGCACCAATGCCGCTGCTCTGCGACCGGCCGTTTGTTTTCGTAATTCACGAGAAAAGCTCGAACACCGTACTATTTGTTGGTAAGATCGTTGATCCGCAGACGAACCTATGATACGGATTATAGCGATGATAGCGCTGGCACTGGCTTCTCTGGCCTGCGAAACCAAGCAGGAAGAGGCTGTGCCGGCCTACATCGACAGCCTGATCGGCAACTGGCAATTGGTCGAGCCATCGTCACCCTACGTGGTTACGCTTCGAATCGGCGAACGGAATGAGCGGGGATTTGCCCTGTCCGGCAGTGCACCGGTCAATACCTACTCCGGATCGGTGGCTGACCCGGGGCTTATTTTCACGAGTGAGTTATATCCGTTTCGAGTCAGGGACCTGGCGAACACTGAAATAGCCGGTCCGGCGGATGCCATGCAGTTTGAACAAAGCTACTTTGTCAACCTCCGGGCAGCTTATCGCTATGAATTAACCAACCAGAACCGACTCCGGCTCTACTACCGGGGAGCGCCCGATGGCGTCTACGTATACGAACGAAAGTAATGACATGAGTATGAAACAGATCATGATGTGCCTCTTTATGTTCGCCCTGATGTCATTTACAGGCTGCGAACGGGAGGAGCTGATTAATCCCGCCAAACCATCTCAATTGACAGGAACCTGGCGGCTCGTGGCACCTACGTCGCCCTATGCCATTACGCTGCAACTAGCGGTAAATGTTACGGCCAGTACGACGCCGGGTGTAACGCCGTTCGACGCTACGGGACAATCGGCAGTGAACAACTACTTCACGTTGTTAACAGCTTCGGCGGACGGTACTATGACCATGGGCGTTATTGGCGCTACAAAAAAAGCGGGACCAGCCGACGCCATGCAATTTGAGCAAACGTACTTCAGTAACCTAAGGACCGTTACCCGCTACGAGCTGACCAATCAAAACCGCCTTCGCCTGTATTATGGCGACAACGGAGCGAATGTACTGATTTACGAACGCGATAAATGAAGACGAACCGGCCCAAATTAGCGGCTCTTACTACGTTTCTGGTCCTGATCGCACTAAGCTGCGAGCGGCCCGTGTGCGGCTGCGTGTCCCCTCCTGCCCCCGTAAATGGCGTTTGGGCGTTGACGAGCATTACGTACGGTCTGACCCAGAAACGAGTAACAGCATCTGAAGCCGGTTATACAGAAACCATATCGTACGACGGACTTGTAGAAGCCGGCACGTTTAAGCGCCTACGCAACGGCAACGAAGTGGAAACGGGCAACTTCTCCCTGAGCTTTCCAAACGGTGGCAACACGAAAGGGATCGTCTTATATCTCAACGATAAAACCTGGCAGTCATTCGAGATTCGTTCCGACAACGTACTGTATCTATCGGAGCGTAGTCCGCACGGTACTGACATTGCCGACGGCGCTACGTATGCCTATCAAAAACAGTAGAAGTGGAAGGTAATTGCTGACTTTTTGTGTATGACCCAGATTACCCGGCTGTTTTTTACGGCCGGGTAATTTTTTTATCTATTTCCAACGCTTTCAGCCACAACCGGGTCTTTTGGCCAAACCACTAACCATACCAGTATGAAATCTAACGTTTTACTTGTTCTGCTGCTATTGCCACTGGTCTGCCTGACGGCCTGCAATGATACTTGTCGGGAAACCCGCACCTTCCGGCAGTTTACGCCCGTTACGTTCACGGCCGAACAGATTCGGAACGGGGTGAAACAGGAAGCGCCCCGGTCGCTGGTGAACCCCGGCAAGATATACACGAAAGATGGGTACCTGCTCATCAATGAGGTCAAGGAGGGAATTCACCTGATCGACAACCGCGACCCGGCCAATCCCCGGCCTGTAGCATTTATCCGCATCCCCGGAAACGGTGACATGGCCATCCGGAACAACATCCTGTACGCCGACAGCTACATGGATCTGGTGGCACTCGACATCAGTAAGCTAACCGACATTAAAGAAGTGAACCGGGTTCAGAACGTATTTCCGAACGGTCAGTTTGAAGGGGGCTGGTGGTCGTTCAACGCAAATACGCTGATGCTGAGCGATCAGCGGGTCAACTACGTAACCGAAACGGTTGAAACTAACTGCGAAGACGGCATGATAGCGCGTCAGAACGCGTGCCCAAACTGCATGTCTACCGATTTTGCCAATCGGTTTGTGTCGGCAGCTCCAGCCCCGAACACAAACGGTGTAGGGGGTTCAATGGCCCGGTTTACGCTTTACGATACGTACCTCTACACGGTTGGGCAGCAGGATATGCAGTTGTTCAACATCCAGGTTCCGGCCGAACCGCGCCGGGGCGAACGCATAAACCTCGGCGGGGGCATTGAAACCATTTTTCCGTACAAAGACAAACTATTTATCGGTTCCACGACCGGTATGCTGATTTACGACAACACCAACCCCGCCAAACCAGTCCGGATGTCGGTTTTTCAGCACGCCCGCGTCTGTGATCCGGTGGTTGTTCACGACAACATCGCCTACGTAACACTCCGATCGGGTACAAACTGCGGGGGGAATCTGAACCAACTGGACGTAGTCGATATCAAAGACCTGTACAACCCCAAGTTGCTGAAAAGCTATCCGATGCAGAATCCGCACGGATTGGGTGTCGATTTTCCTAACCTGTTCATCTGCGAAGGGCAGTCGGGGCTGAAATCACTGGACGCCCGGAATGCGCTCGATGTTAAACAACTCGAACACCTCGCCGGTATGAATGCCTACGACGTAATTCCGATGGGCGCTGCTGCGGGGCGGAAACAATTGCTGATGATTGGTAAGGATGGGTTGTACCAATACGATTATACCAACCCGCAACAGCTGCAGTTGCTTAGCAAAATCGCCGTAAACCGACCGTTCTAACTAATATGAAACCTTTCAATAAGAATGGTTGGTTAACGGGCCTGCTGTTCCTGTACTTTTGCCCCGCGTCCAACGTTGAAGCTCAGGCACCCGCATTCAGGCCGACGTTCATGAACATGACAGAGGTAGGGCTTTCGCTGGGCCGGGTTACCTCCGGCAGCCAATGGGCGCAGACTACGCAGAACCGGACTTCATTTACGGCGCAGACCTTCAATGGGGTTCGGATCTGGCCAAGGCTGGCGGTTGGGGGTACGGTCGGCATCGACTGGTACCTGGCTTCGTTACTGATGCCGGTCAGTGCAGGAGTCCGATATGATGTAGCCGTTCAATCAAAAAAAGGGGTCGGCCTTTTCACCAGCCTGGATGCCGGTTATGGGCTGGCCTGGCTGCATCGTGACCTGCCTAACTATAAAACCAGCGGTGGGCTCTACGTATCGCCGGGCGTTGGTTTACGGCTTGGGCAGCCCGGCAGAGGCAATTTTGTTTTATCAGTGGCGTATAAACGGCAGGAAAGCGCAGTAGTGAAACCTCTAGACAATTTTTATCTCAAACGTGATGAAAACCGAATTTACAACCGAATTACATTCAGAATGGGTGTTGCTTTCTGAACAACCTTTTTTGTTTCATGTTAATTAACCAGTTTCTACGTTCACTCTACACTCTCATGTTACAACAACAACCTAATGAAACTGTCGGGGCTTATTCTTTGACTCTGACTGGTGCAGAACCAACCATGAACGCAGACTACGTACAGGAAGCACATTCTTATACTAAAATCGACTACAGCTTGAATAAAAACGTACACGTTATGAAGAAAGGATTGATGTTCATTATCGGTATCGCGCTCTTTGTGATCAGCTACTACCACTCCCGGAAGCAGCTCGACTACATGGCCTCACAGTCAGCGGCCGCCGAAGTGACCCCTCCGGTTGCTTCACCTCCCGAATCCAACCAGACCGAATCAGAGTCCTCTTCTTACTATCAGGTAGCGACCTGGCGATAACAAAGAAAGCCCCGATCACTGATCGGGGCTTTGTATTTCAAGAGAGAACACATGGCTTAGGCCATGGCCATTTTATTTTCATTCCGCTTGCGTTCGTTCTCATCCAGGAAAATCTTACGCATCCGGATGCTCTTCGGCGTCACTTCGAGGTACTCGTCCTTCTGGATGTACTCCATCGCTTCTTCCAGCGAAAAGTTAAGCTTCGGTGCAATCTTTACGTTATCGTCGGAGCCGGAAGCCCGCATGTTGGTCAGCTTCTTGGCAGTTTGCAGGTTCACTACAATATCGTTCTGACGATTGTGCTCCCCAATAACCTGTCCGGTGTAGATCTCCTCACCCGGATCGACGAAGAAAACTCCCCGATCCTGAAGTTTATCAATGGAGTAGGCAGTTGCCGCCCCGCTGTTCATAGAAATCAATGAACCGTTGATCCGCTCCTGAATAGGTCCTTTATACGCCTGATAGTTCTTGAACCGGTGACTCATCACGGCTTCGCCAAACGTAGCGGTCAGGACGTTGGAACGCAGCCCGATCAGGCCCCGCGACGGAATTTCGAACTCAAGGTGCTGGAGGTCGCCTTTCGGCTCCATAATCAGCAGTTCGCCTTTGCGCTGGGTAGCCAGTTCGATAACCTTACCGGCCGTTTCTTCCGGTACGTCCACCACGAGTGTTTCGATCGGCTCCAGCCGCTGTCCGTTTTCGTCTTCTTTGTACAGCACCTGCGGCTGGCCTACCTGCAGCTCGTAGCCTTCGCGACGCATGGTTTCGATCAGAACCGACAAGTGCAGAATGCCCCGGCCAAACACCAGGAAGCGATCTTCACTATCGGTTGGCTCGACGCGCAGCGCCAGATTCTTTTCAGTTTCTTTAAACAACCGATCCCGAAGGTGGCGGGACGTCACGAATTTACCTTCCTTACCGAAGAACGGCGAGTTGTTAATCGTGAACAACATGTTCATTGTCGGTTCGTCGACCGAAATCCGGGGCAAAGCCTCGGGATTTTCTGCGTCAGTCAACGTATCGCCAATTTCAAAGTCTTCTATACCGGTCACGGCACAGATTTCACCAGAGCTTACGTCGGTTACTTTCTGCTTACCGAGTCCTTCAAAAACGTGTAGTTCTTTGATTCGAACCTTTTTGATTGATCCATCCGCTTTCACCAGCGCCATGTTGGCACTTTCGCGCAGGGTACCCCGGTGAACGCGGCCAATCGCAATCCGACCTACAAAGGCCGAGTAATCAAGCGATGTGATTTGCATTTGGGGCGCTCCATCATTAGTCGGAGCCGCCGGAATATGCTCAACGATCGTATCGAGCAGATACGTGATGTTGTCGGTTGGGGTTTTCCAGTCCGGGCCCATCCAGCCTTGCTTCGACGACCCGTATACAGTTGGGAAGTCGAGCTGTTCTTCAGTAGCACCGAGGTTGAACATCAAATCGAACACCTGCTCGTGTACCTCGTCCGGCCGACAGTTTTCCTTGTCGACTTTGTTGATGATTACCACCGGCTTCAACCCGAGCGACAGCGCTTTGCTCAACACAAAACGCGTCTGCGGCATTGGTCCTTCGAAGGCATCGACCAAAAGGCAAACGCCATCGGCCATTTTCAACACCCGTTCCACTTCACCGCCAAAATCGGAGTGGCCCGGTGTATCGATAATGTTGATTTTAACGTCCTTGTAACGCACCGATACGTTTTTCGATACGATGGTAATGCCCCGCTCACGCTCCAGATCGTTGTTATCCAGGATCAGGTCACCAAACTCCTGATTCTCCCGGAAGATCTTGGATGCGTGAATAATCTTGTCAACCAGCGTTGTTTTGCCGTGGTCAACGTGAGCAATGATTGCTATGTTGCGAATTGATTGCATACAAATGAGTAAACCGCTGCCGCGGTATAGAATAGACCGGTCAGTTTTGCGGACTTGTGTATAAACTCAACATAATCTATCTAGCCCGGGTTCTGACAAATGGTGCGCAAAGATAATAAATTTTAAGCTGAAACACAGAAATTTACAAGTCATGAAATGAAAAAAGCCCCTGGAAGGGGCCTTACTCTGATAGAAGTACAATTTCTTAACAATCGCTTAATGATTGGGGCAGCCGCAGGGGTTCTTCTTCCGGAAAAGACCCGTATTAAACAACCCTCCGCGTTTGGGGCGATAGCCTTTTGCTTTGCGCTTCCGTCCGCCAATTACGGTCACCTCCTTGGCGGCCTTCACCGACGCCATCGTTTCTACCGGAACCTCAATCAATATCAGCGATGCCGCTACCAGCAAGAGTATCTTTGTCCTTTTCATTGCGATACCGTTTTCCTTTAAACGCAGAATTAGCCAAGTTGTGTGTAGAATTCTAAAAAAATTACCGGAACCGGCTCCCCGACCGGTTCAACGCATTTTTTCCTGTGCATTCTCGAAAACCCGGCTGCTTCATCGGTGCACTCATCAACATTTGGTTAATCCAGCAAAAACGAATAAAACAAACAGTGTGCCATCTTCTGAAGAACCGGTGCTGACTGGGCTGCCTGCACCTTGTGTTTCTGGCTCAACTGATACCAGAACGGCGGCAGACACGAGGCCCGGGCGTTCATGCCATCATCAGGGCCGGTGGTGACGTAGCGTGTTTCCACTCCCGCAATGGCCACCCGAATGAAGCACATAGGACAGGGTTCGGCCGAGGTGTATAGCGTTAATTGTTCCGTGTAAATCGTATTTCCCTCACCGGTAAAATTTCCCTTTGACTGGTACTTCTTAAACCGTGGCAGCGTTTCAAACTGGGTCAGAACGGCCATTTCGGCGTGCAGGTCGGATCGGCCGGTTTGCAGTTGCTCGTTGTAAGCACCGTGAAGAATTTTCCCCCGGCTATCGACCAGCACGGCTCCGATGCCATAGCCGCCGGTTTTTGCTCCTTTCAAAGCCTGTTCAACAGCGGCTTTTGCATAGGCGTCTTCCGGAAAGGCGGGGTCGGGTTGGTAGCCGGCCAGGTAGGATTCTATCTTTTGCAGTACGGCAGCTTTTGAATCGGCAGCCCGAATACCGCAGGGCAAAGCCTGCAATTTACGGAGCAGCGTGGCTCGGTCGGGCGTTACGTTTTCCTGATCGAGAGAATCGGTTGGCATAGCACTGGCTGATTTAATAACGCAAAATAACGCAACAAGCAGCCATGTAGTCCGTAGCAGATTTGTCATACGATTTGAACAAGTTTAAATAGCCAGATCCAAAAGCCGGCTTTACCCCGTATCCGTTCAACCTCCTCTACCCGATACAACCCTTCATAGCGATACCCTTCGGCTGGTGCAAACTCATTTCTCAACGTAGCGCCCCGGATCAGCCGAACCGGACGCTCCGTTTCCAAACTACGCAGCAGGGCCAGATTATACGTATCGAGCACCTGGTCGGCCACCTGACGACCCGTTTTCTGATCCCGCCCGCCATGACCAGCGTAATAGATTACATCACCCAAATCTACATCATCTTCGTACATGCCGGCCAGAATAATTGAGTTGGCTCCCGTTTTTCCTGTGCCACTGATACCGGCCCGCCGGGGGCGATGTAAACCACTCAAAGACAATTCAATCCGGTTCCGGAACGTATCGCCGGGCCGAAAATCATCAATGGGTTTGAGCGGGAGATCTGACTGCGGTTGCGCCATTGCTATAGAACAAAAAAAGCGATCTAGGTAGATCGCTTTTTTTGCCAGCTTCATTGTTTACCGGGGCCCCCGTGAACGAAAGGCTCCGCTATTATTCCGGTAGGAGGGTGCTCCCGACCGTGCATTCGGGCTTGAATAGCGCCGGTCATAATTTTTATAGCGAGGGGCTACGTAACGAGGTCGGCGCACAATCACCGGCGGTCGCGTTACGATTACCGGCGGTGCCGGACGATAATAGCCATATGGACGATATCCATAATAAGGGCGGTAGCCAGGACCGTAATCTACCCGTGTCCCAACATAGGACGGACCACAACTGGCCATCAGGACAACTAACAGCAGGGCTGTGGCTACCGGCAGTATTTTGAACGTTTTCATAGCCAAGTTCATTTAAGATCAACCGTTTGTTATTAGACCATCCGGCCCACAAATGGTTTAATCGCACTGTAAAAAAACAAAACCCAGCGGCATATAGTGCCCTGGGCTTCGTTTTCAACAGAGTGGGTTGACCGGTCTGAACGGAGCAGTTACGCTTTCAGACGGCTTTTTAAATAATTCAAAGCCAGTTTATAGGCGTCCTCAGCAGCCGCTTTGTCATAGACCGGATTGCTCGGATTGGCAAAGGCATGGTCGGCATCATACATTTTGACCGTTACTTTTTCGCCGGCTTTCTGCATGTTTTCTTCAAACTGCTTCACCATGGTTGGTGGAATGCCTTTGTCTTTACTACCGAAAATGCCCAATACGTCGGTATTCAGCGTTTTCAGTTTATCTACATCCTGTTCCGGCCGGCCGTAGTACATAACGCAGCCCTTTGCCTGCTTACCTTCCAGTATTGCTGACTTCAGCGACAGCATACCGCCAAAGCACCAGCCTACGCTGGCAATCTGTGCTTTCGGGCCGGCATAGGCAATTGCCCCTTTCATGATACTTTCCAAACGATCCTGCTTTGCCGACGACATCAGTTTCATAGCTTCTTCGCGGGTGGTGGCTACTTCGCCGTCGTACATATCCAGCGCCAGTACGTTAACGTCTTTCAGATCGTTGTAGAACGTCTCGGCTTCCTTCCTGATGTTGTCGTTCAGGCCCCACCACTCCTGATAAACCAGCAGCCATTTGTCAGAATTAGTCTTGGCCTTCAGCAGAAAGCCGTTGGCTGATTTACCGTCGGGGGTCGAGAATTTAACCATGTCGCCCGCACCAGTGTAGGTGAATACGCGGGGGTTGGCGTGCAATGCCGCAAAAGCCGGATCAGCTGCCATCATGGCCATGTCGTTAGCGGGTGTGTGACAAACCGGAATTGACGTTGCTTCCTGCTTCCTGGGGATTAAAAACGTAAAGAGGGACAAAAACAGTGATAGCCCCGTGATAAGAACAATTTTCATAGTGAATTGATGGTTAGAATCGGATTCCGTATCGGGTAACTGGTTGATTGAGCAAAATGTTAGAACCGAGGCTCCTTACGTCTGAAATTGGTTGACCACCGACAGGCTACAACGCCCTCATTTTTTCACCTTGACGTACTGCTCAATGTTAATCCGGTCTATGCCGGCTTTTTCCACCTTTTCTACACCCTGCTGAACAAGGGTATCCTGGCTGATTGTAATGGTAAACGGGAAATCATGCCCTTCCCAGCCCCGATCACTACAGTATTCCAGGTGTTCAGTATATTCTTTGTCTTTGAGTGAGTAAGGGCCGCCACCGGCTGTAAAAACGGCCGTTGAATCCTGCCCCTTGGCTAGGTCATGGAGCAAAAACGCGAAGTGGGTTTCGTTGATGACCTTAATAAAGGAGCGTTGTTTGGTGTAATCGGTTACGAGCGTATCGCCTTTCTCGATCAACGTTCCTTTCACTAACCGCCAGGTGCCTATGAGCGGGTTTCCGGCAGATTGGGCGGAGTTTTGCGAGGTTTCGGGTTGACAGGCCAGGATTATTGTGCTAACAAATAGCAGGCTAAGGGTTTGTTTCATGGGTTTGCTTTTTGACTACCGTTGAAGGTATCAAATAAGCTGAGTAACCCCACTGTCTACGCCTTCTTTAGTTCAAAAATGGTGATTTCCGGCAGGATACCAACCCGCCCCGGATAGCCGATGTAGCCATAGCCGCGGTTTACATACAGCTTTTGATCACCATCCTCGTATAAGCCTGCCCATTGTTTGTAAAAGTACTGAGCCGGACTCCATTGAACGGTACCAATATCAACCCCAAACTGAGCGCCGTGGGTGTGACCGGAAAACACCACGTCAATATCCGGGTATTTCGGCCGGACTTCGGCATCCCAGTGGGTAGGATCGTGGGAGAGCAGCAGTTTAACCGGATACTCCTGAGTACCCTGGTAGGCTTTGGCCAGATTACCGACCCGGAGCGCGGCCGGTCCAAAACCGAGGTTCTGAACCCCGATCACGGCGATACGGTCGCCGTTCTGCTCCAGAATTTTATTCTCGTCGAGCATGATGTTCCAGCCCATCTGGCGATGCGCGGCAATCAGGTTCTGGAGGTTCTGCCGCCGGGCCTGTTCGCTAGGCCATTGAACGTACGTACCGTAGTCGTGATTACCCAGCGTCGAATATACCCCCAGCGGTGCTTTTACTTTGGAGAAGATGTCGATGTATCCGTTAACCTCATCGGCCGTGCTGTTAACCAGATCGCCGGTGAAAAAGACAAGGTCAGGTTTCTGGCCCAGCAACATCTCAACTCCGCCCTTGACGGCCGTTTTGTTGAAGAAACTTCCGGAATGAATATCCGAAATCTGAGCGATTCGGAGTCCGTCAAAACCCGACGGCAGGTTTTTCAGCGCCAGCCGAACCCGCCGGATCCGGTAATCGTGTGCTCCGGAAACAATGCCCCACGTAAACGCAACGAGCGGTACCGCACTCGCTACTAACGCTGTTTTCATCAGAAACTCCGAGCGCGGAATCACATCCGTTTTAGGTACGTCGGGGCGGGTATTATCCAGGGCAGCCTCCCGTACTTCGGGGCGGTAGAACAGGGAAACAACCCAGCGGAAAAAACGGCCAATGTCATCAATGAGAATAACCAGTACCGCAAAGACTTTGGAAAAGTAGGGGATGACCAGGCTGGCCCAGATAAACGTGCGGGTATTGCGGCTGATCGAGTCCGGCGGGATTACCTGCATTACTACGTACGTCAGAATGGACAGGGCCGTGAAACCCCAGTAGATCAATGCAACAGTACGTTGAGTGCTTTCTGTCGCGTTTCTGGTCAGCGCTTTGATGGCCTGATACACGTACGTGTCAATCAGCAGGAAGATTGCCGGAACGATTAAAAAAAAGGCAGTACGATTCATGTCGTTTGCTGTGGGTAGGTGATTAACGGAGCAGGTGCTGTTTTGTTCTCTAGTTGTTGGCTTAGCGGGACACGCACGACACACGATGGGCCGATGACGCTCTTAACCTCAACAGCAATATATTCTTTATCGCGCTGCGCCCCAATCAATTTTTCGGCACCTGAATCAATTTGACTGTCCGTTCTCGGTGCTTTGAGGTAATACGGATCATGCGTGATTTGCCAGCCATCTTTTTGCAGAGCAGTTTTATAACCTCATGAAACCGGTCTTTTGCCACCGGTATACGAATAATCTGACTACAGAAACCATTAAACAAAGAATACACAGAAAGCCGGGATGAAGCTCCGCGCCCTCTGTGCATTCTCTCTTACTCTGCGTTTAAACACTATACCAGTTCCTCTTCTGGCTGTTTTTTAGGTTCCAGGGCCGGGTCTTTCTTGCCGAACCACTTCATCCGAATGCGCTCGTTGACCCAGTACATGCACGGCACGATGACCAGTGTCAGTACGGTCGAGAACGTCAGACCGAAGATGATAGTCCAGGCCAGGATATTCCAGAACACAGCACTGTCGCCACCAATGATGATATGCGGATCGAAATCGCGGAACAGGCCAACAAAATCGACCGTCAGACCAAGAGCCAGCGGAATCAGACCCAGTACGGCCGCCGAAGCGGTCAGCAATACCGGCGTCAGACGAATACCGCCCGCTTCGATAATGGCTTCGCGGAGCGGAACGCCACGGCCCCGCAGTTCTTCGATAAACTCAATCAGCAGGATACCGTTTTTTACCACGATACCAGCCAGGGCAATGATCCCAACCCCGGACATGATGATCGAGAACGTTTTATCGAAGATGATAAAGCCCAGTAACACCCCAATGAACGACAGGATGATCGTTACGAAGATGATGATCGGTTTCACCACCGAGTTGAACTGCGTTGCCAGAATCAGGTAGATTAACAGCGCAGCCACACCCAGCGCGCTGACCAGGAACATAAACGATTCCTGCTGATCTTCCTGCTCACCCCCTAATCGGACCTGATACCCATTCGGGATTTCCATCTGGTTGATCACCTCCTGCTGAATCTGCTGGTTGATTTCGTTGGCGTTGTAGCCCGGAACAACGTCGGAACTCAGCGTCACAAGCCGTTCCTGATTTTTGCGGTTAATCTGGCTGAACGTAGTCGAGTAGCTGATGTTCGCAATGGACGTAATCGGTACCTGCCGCAACTGACCACCCGAATTCATGTCGCGATACACTACGTTCAGACTCAGCAGCCGGTCAATCTGGCTGCGGTCGTCCGGTTTAAGACGTACCATAATTGGGTATTCATCTTTCGGATCGCGGAACTTCGACACTTCGAGACCAAACAAGGCGGTCCGGATGGTCATCGCTATCTGTCCGGACGAAATACCTTCGCGTTCGGCTTTTTCACGGTCAATATCGATGACGATTTCGGGCTTGTTCGTAATCAGGTCGGATTTCAGCTGGTCGATACCCAGAATGCCGGCCTGTGTGATCCGCTGCCGAATCTGCTTCTCCAGGTCACTGAGCACTTTAAAGTCATCCCCGGCAATTTCGATGGCAATTGGCTTACCCGTCGGCGGACCGTTGGCTTCGCGTTCAATCGAAATTTCCGTTCCCGGTATTCCCTGCATAGAGGCCCGTACTTTGCTCAGGATTGAGTCGGTCGAGATGCCATGCCGTTCTTCACCCTTCACGAAGGCTACCGTCACTTTCGACTTATGCGGAGTTGCCGACCGATCCGGGTTGGACGGGTCACCGGCGTTTTTACCAACGTTCGAGATTACCGAGTTAACAATGTCTTCGGCTTTGTTTTCTTTCAGTACGTTAAAGACCCGTTTCTCGATCACCTTCGTTACCGAGTCGGTTACGCGGGCATCAGTGCCCACCGGCATGACGTTGTACACGTACACGTAGTCAGGCTCACCACTTGGGAAGAAAATGACTTTTGGCTGCGAAACACCCAGCAGGAAGATCGTAAAAATGAACAACCCAAACATCCCGGCAATTGCCCATACCGGCCGCCAGCCTACCAGCAGGAAGGAGATTACGCTCCGGTATCCATTCTTCAGTTTCGGCAGCAGCGATTCCTGGAAGGGAACGATCAGCTTCGGGGTCACGACGTAGTGATTCAGCGCGTAGAGGACGGCAAAGAAAACAAACAGGTTGCCAATGCCCCGGTCGATAACGTAGCCGATACCGGCCAGCACCGTCATAATAACGAGCGGACGCTGAATTTCCTTAAACGTCGGCTTCTCGTGATGTCCGCTTTCGTCGTGGCGTTTCATGAACGACACGGCAAACACCGGGTTGATAACGTACGCCACAAACAGCGACGAGAACAGAGTCAGAATGAGCGTGAGCGGCAGGAACTTCATGAACTCACCCACGATGCCCGGCCAGAACAGCAGCGGAAAGAACGGCGCGATGGTCGTCAGCGTACCAGACAATACCGGCACGAAAACCTCACCGGCAGCTGCTTTCACCGCCTGCTTGATGTTCCAGTTCCTGTTCTCGTTGAAAAGACGGTGCGTGTTTTCGATTACCACAATGGCATCATCCACCACCAGGCCAAGCCCCAGCAGGAAAGCAAACAGTACGATCGTGTTCAGCGTAAAGGCCGTACCGACCACCGGCCCAACGACCGGCATCAGCACAAACGCAACCAGCGCCGACAGGGGTACTGACAAGCCGACAAAGATGGCATCGCGCACGCCCATGAAGAACATAAGCACGAGTACCACGAAGATAAAGCCAAGCACAACCGTATTGACCAGATCGTGCAGATCGGCACGAGTCCGCTCCGACTGGTCGGCCGTTACTTTTACGTCCAGCCCCTGCGGAAAGCGATCCTGTTTGTATTCTTTAATCGTTTCTTCAATCCGGTCGGATGCTGAAATCAGGTTAGCACCCGCCCTCTTGATTACGTTCAGCGTCACTACCGATTTGTTGTCCAGCCGCGCAAAATCCTGTTGCTCTTCGAAGCTGTCCTGCACCTCGGCGATGTCGCCCAGACGAATCGTAGCTCCCGTGGCCGTGCGGATCTGTAAGTTCTGGAGCTGATTCACATCGGAGAATTCGCCCTTCACCCGTACCGTCCGGCGTACGCCATCAACATTCAGCTCACCGCCCGATACGTTGATGTTTTCTCCCTGAACAGCCTGCTGAATGTCCGAAAACGCCAGCCCGGCCGACTGCATGCGGGGCAGGTCAACGTTGATCTGAATTTCGCGGGTCAGGGCACCGACGATGTCAACACGCCGTATTTCGGGCATCGCTTCGATGGCATCCTGCAAATCTTCGGCATACTCCTTTAATTGCTTCAGCGAGAAGTTGCCGGCCATATTGATGTTCATGATCGGAAACTCCGAGAAGTTCACGTCCTGGGCCGTTGGGCCGGCATCCAGTTTCTGCGGCAGATCAGGCTTAGCTTTGTCGATCGCGTCCCGTACCCGCTGTAGTGCCTCAGCCGTCTGTACGTCCGGATTAAACTCAACCAGAATGACCGATACGTCCTGCAGGGCGTTTGACTTGATTCGTTTCACACCCGAAATGGACTTGAGCTGCTTCTCGATCTGCTTGTTGATCGTGTTTTCGATATCGGCGGGCGCTGTACCGACGTATACCGTATTGATATACACCTGCGGCACCTTGATGTCGGGAAACTGCTCCTTGGGCAGGTTGTTGTAGACCAACAAACCACCCAGCGTAATCAGGACGGTGAAGATGTAGATCGCCGTCCGGTTCTCAACGCACCAGTTGGTAAAGCCGAGGGTTTTATACTGTTCAAATTTCATGTTGACGTAGTTTGTGGTTTGTGGCTTGTAGTCCGAGGTCACTGGCCGCAGGGCGGTTCATTCAGGCTACAAACCACAAACTGTTAAACTAAAATTGAATCGGTTGTCCATCTACCAGGTCCTGATACCCGACCGTCACCAACTGATCACCAGCCTGCAGGCCCTGCGTGATTTCGATCTTGCCTCCGTAAGCCTGTCCGGTTTTCACTGGCCGGGCTTTTGCTACCTTCTTGCCGCCTTCGTTTACGGCCACGTACACCAGTTGCCCATCTTCCGTATTCTGGATCAGGTTCTGGTTGATCACCAGCGCATTCGGCTTCGTCAGATCGTTAATCTTGACCTGCGCCAGCATATTTGGTTTCAGGCTGTTATCCGACGGCAACGGCGCTTCGATGGTAAACGTCCGGCTGAGCGGGTCAACGGTTGTCGACACAAAATTGATGCGCGTCCGCAGCTCACGATTCAGGTCCGGTAACCGCACAACGACCTCATCCCCTTTGCGAACGCTACCCGAATACGTATCGGCCACTTTAGCCACTGCTTTCAGCTGCGACAGGTTTACGATACGTACCAGCCCAACACCCGGCGCGGCCGATTGACCAATTTTTACGCTGACCTGATCGACCACCCCGCTGATCGGTGCCGTTACGGTCGATTGGCTCAGTTGCGCTTTCAATGTACCGAGTCGACGCTCCAGCGACTCTTTATTATTCTTGGCCTGCAGGTACTGGATCTCCGTACCAATTTGTTGTTTCCAGAGGCTGGCCTGCTTTTCGAAAACCGTGTTCGCCAGCGAAAGCTGGGTTTCAACCTCAGCAATTGATTCGCGCAGAATCTGATCGTCGATCTTGGCGATTGGTGACCCTGCCCGTACGTTATCGCCCTCCTTGACGTACACGGCCGTTACGACACCGCCCGATTTAGGACTAACCAGTACGTTGTTTTTGGCATCGATCGTACCCTGTACTTCCACAAACCGCCGGAATGTGTCCGGATTCAGGGGTGACACCGATACGTCTTTTACCCGGGCCTGCTGAGTTTGCTGTGGTTCCGACTTAGCCACCTCGGCTTCCATCGTCTTAATTTTTGCCGTTAGTTCCGACTGCTGCTTTTTCAGTTCAGCCAGTTCTTCCTTCGGAGATTTCTTTTCCTGTGAGCAGGCAGCCAGCAGGGCTGACATTGCTATAGCGTAGTATGCTTTCATTGACCGTAGTTTTCAGAGTGTTTAGTTTACGCCGGTGTATAGCCGTCCCAGCGCTTTGTCCTGATCAACCTTGGCAATCAGGAAGTCGTATAAGGATGCGAAATAGTTTGTCTGGGCTTCGCGCAGGGAGGCTTCGGCATTCAATACTTCAATGCTCGACCCTACGCCTTCTTTGTATTTGATCCGGGTTACGCGCACAATCTCTTCGGCCAGATCGCGGTTGCGTTGCTGGGTCTGAAGCGTTTGCAAACCGTTCCGGAGCGTAATGCTGGCCTGGCGGATTTGCAGATCGATGGAGTTCCGGAGCAGTTCGCCACTGTTCTGGGCTTTCTGCAACGTGATGCGCTTCTGAGCGATCTGGTTCTTCTTCTGGAATCCGTCGAAAATGGGAACCTGAAGGCTAATACCCAGCGTCGAGAAATTGAACCAGGGTGTCGTAACCAACTGATCGATTTTGTTGCGCCCGGTATTGTAGCCGTAGTTGGCAAAGGCAGCCAGGGTAGGGTAGTACCCCTTTTGCGTAACCTCTATATCCTGTTCGGCCAGTTTAATCTGGGTTTCCAGCGTCGAATATTCAATACGCGAGCCGTACTGAAACGTCGGGTCCGGCGAAATCAACGGCCGCAGGTCATCAGCGGTTCGGTCCTGGAGTTGTTCGGCCAGGGTGATCTCGTCATTAACACCCAGTCCCATCTGAAACTTCAGCAGAGCATAACTCAACTCGATCAGGTTCTGTACGTTCTGTCGCTCGGCTTTCAGGTTGTTGGCCTGTACTTCCAGCCGCTGCACGTCCAGCTTTTCAACGAACCCCTGGTTGTTAAGTGCCCGGGTTTCGATCAACAGCGTATCGATCCGGTTGATGTTATAGTCCAGTAGTTTGGCTCGCTCCAGGGATACAAGCACACTGTAATAGGCTTTGGCGACCTGCTCGGCTACCGTTACCTTGGTGGCCTGAAGGTTGCGCTGGGCCAGTTCGCGATACGTAGCAGCCGCCCGTAAACCGACGTTCAGACTGGCGCTATACAGCACTTGGTTCAGGTTGATGGTCGCGTTGCCTGAATAATTCACCCCGAACTGAACCGGTATAGCCGGCGCATCGGCGGGTGCGTTCTGATCAAAAAAAACTGCCGGCAGAAACGCCCGTTGAATGATCAGGTTATCCGTAAGCGACGCACTACCCGCAACCTGGGGCAACGCCGACGCCTTGATCTCACGAATGCGAGCTTCGGCACTTACGGCATCAAGCTTGCCGTTTCGCACGTTTACGTTCGTTTCGACAGCGAAGTCAATCGCTTCCTGAAGCGTAAACCGCTTGCCGGTTCCCGCCTGATTCGTTGGCTTTAATCCGGTTGGTGCCGGTCCCAGTCCTGAATTAAACGTCGAGATTACGCCCGGTTGGAGATTAACCGGCCCGTCGGGCGACGATAGACCCGGTGAGCCAGTCGTTACGTTGGCACCCGGCTGCGACGGTACGTTGACACCGGTACCGGGCGTTGTGCCGGGCTGGGCCACTACCGACCCTGTTCCGGCGGGCTGCTGAGCGCCGGGTTGCTGACCGCTGGCCGCGGCTCCGGTTGGTTGCTGGCCAACGGACGGTTGCGTAGGCACCTGTGCCCACACACCCAGCCAGCCAGACAACAGCCAAAGCGCGGCAATCTGGAATGTACGAGTTGTTTTCATGCGTTAGGTTGTACTCGTTCTACTTCGTGTTTGAATTGATTGAGGTATTGGTTGTAAACTGCAAAGCCTTTTTCGGTGAGTATCCCCCGTACGAAGTGATGCATCAGCTCGCGCTGCACTTCGAGCATATCGTACTTGTTGGTAGGAAAGAAGTCATTGTTAAACGCCCATTCAATTTGTTCGGCACGCAGACGGGCTAAGATAGGTGGGTTTATATCGCTCCTGTATAGACCTTGATCAATACCTTTTTGTATATTTTCAAGAATTGAGCGCATGATGTAATTCTCTTTGTGCTGTTTGTACAGAGCAAACGCGTCGGGATAGTGCCGCTGAATATCAATCAGAAAGTTAGGACTTACCTGACCACTGTTTTTCCGCATCATGTCAAGCACCATTAAAATTTCTTCGACCGGGTTTGTCGCATGAACAGTCAGGCAATCGGCTTTTGTCTCGCTGTCAGTGATTTTTCCGCTGATTACCTGCTGAAGAATTTCTTGCTTATCGCTGAAGTGCTGATAGATCGTCTTTTTTGAGATCCCTAACCGCCGGGCGATGTCTTCCATCGTTACCGATCGTACTCCGTACTTCCAGAATAATTGTTCAGCCTCAGCCAGTATACGCTCTTTCATTTATCAGGAAATAGAACTTTTACAAGGTGAACTCTGGAAACTCAAAGATAGTTCTGAGTTTCCTGTTTATTTTCTGTTAAATGACGAACGGCCTGAATTCAGGTGCGAACCCACAAAAAAACCCGACGAACCGCCAGGGGTGTCGGGCTGTAATCCATACGGTAGGTACAATTATTTCCTGATCAAAAATTCGTTCACATTATCCTTTGTAATTCTGATCAGGCCAGTGTTAATTTCATACGGTACGTTCGTCAGTCCGGCTTTGGCATCGTTGGCCGACAACTTATTTGTCTGGTGGACCATATCATACAGAAACTGCGCTCCGTACCAGGTAAAGAGTTCGCGTTTCTGACCGGCCAGCATTTGAATGACGCCGTCTCTAACCAATTGCAGATGCTCCGGCTCCCAGTCGACGGTGGTGATCTTGACCTTACCTGCCTTGCCTGCTTCCCGCACCGCCAGCGCCATGCCCGGCCCGGAGTTGGAATCAAAGCCGCAAAGGCCGGCGAGGTCGGGGTGGGCAGCCAGCAAATCGGACGTAATGCGAGCGGCTTCCTCAACGTTCGCCTTGTCGTCGTACTTACCAACCACTTCGATGCGAGGGTACTTTTTGAATACGTCGAGTAACCCCCGAAAACCATCTTCCATGTTGGTCAGGCCTAGTATACCCATATAAGCGACCTTACCTTTTCCATTGATGAGCCGGGCCATTTCTTCGCCCTGCATCTTACCGATCTCATACCAGTCGGTTCCCAGAAAGGCGTGGCGGTTTGAGTTCGGGATATCCGAATCATACACGACCGTCGGAATACCGGCGGCCACCGCTTTGTTGATCACGGGCGCAATAGCCGGATCAGTGCCGTTGATGAGCAGACCAGCCGGCCGGGTTCCAATCACTTCTTCGATGGTGTTAATCTGGGCAGGAACATCCCACTCTGCCGGGCCAAGGATTGATACCCTGACCCCTCGTGCCTGACCCCACCGCCGGAACGTTGCCTGGTCGTGGTTAACGTACATCGGCATGGTCACGGCCGTGGTAATCATCACGTACTCTTCGTCCGTACGGCCTTCGGCAGCGGTTGCTTCGGCCGTGCGCAAAGCTGCGTTCGTCTGCGCCTGCCGGGGTGGTAGTTCGCAGGCGGTAGCAAGCAGCAGAAAGGCAAGCGTTATCTTTTTCATGCTAACGAGTTGTTAACCCCACGAAACGTCAAGAATCCAGAGCTGCTCATACAGAAGTGACTTTTTTTGTGCCCTGCTCCATGTTCTTTGACCCTCCGTGATTGGACCGCTTTATAGAACTCCGTCTTTGCACCAGCAGATCCGTCCAGACGGCAGTGATCAGGATCAGGCCGAGGATGATTTCCTGCCAGTAGCCCGATACCCGCGCCAGGATCATGATGTTGCTGACAAGCCCCATGAACACGGCTCCCAGCAACGCACCGATGATACGTCCCTGACCACCGGTCAGGCTGGCTCCCCCCAGAATTGCGGCCGTGATGACCCGTAGTTCCAACCCCCGCCCGGATGTTGACAAAGCCGCACCTAATCGGGATGCGAGCAGTATACCCGCGATACCGGCCAGCGTGGAGGTAAGCATGAAACCGTACATCTTCATCCGTTTGACGCGAATACCCGACAGATCGGCCGCCCGTTCGTTGCCGCCGATGTAATAATAACGCCGGAAGAACACCGACTTATCCATCAGGAACGAAAACACCGCTACAACCAGCAGCATATACCAGACCGGCATTTGCACCCCCAATAACCGCGATTGTCCGATAGCGCCGAACCAGTAGGGGAGGTTCTGAATACCGGAGCCGCTCACCATGAGCGCTCCTCCACGAACAATCCCCATCATGGCCAGCGTCTGAATCATGGGGTTGATCCCCTGGTAGGCAATCAGGTAACCGTTGACAGCACCGATGAGCGTAGATGCCCCTAACGCCGACAGAATAGCCAGCGGTACCGGCCAATTCAGGAAGAACATCAGGTAAGCCGCCAGACCGCCCGAGAACGCCACCACCGAGCCAACCGACAGATCAAACACGCCCGTGACCAGGAGCAGCATCATGCCAACCGCCACGATGCTGTCGATGGACAGGTTCAGCACCACCTGACTCATGTTACCGAATGTGGGGAAGGTTTGCGGAAAAATAACCGCAGCACCAATTCCAACGAGCACAATCGTCAGGGCAAGGGTGTATACCCGATCTTGTAAGAGCTTAGCCATGTTACGGATTCATCGTAAGCATTGGATACTGTTTAGCGGCATCGTCGAGGATGAGTACCCAGTCCTGACCATATCCGGCCGATGGCGGTGCAAACTTCTGCTGTCCTTTATTCGAAAACGAACCGGCCTGCTTTACCTCGCCTTTGCGTGGATCAAACCAGTAGGCAATTACCTGACCGCCCAAGATCTTACCCATGTTGACCGTAAACGGCTTACCGGCCGACGAATACACGAACGCGTAGTCTTTACCCCGGGTGGCCTGGATGCGCTCCGCAGGCGGGTAGTTGTTTTCTACCAGCAGCGACTGATCCGGCACCCGATCCAGCATTGGGCGAGACTCCATCAGCTTTCGGACGAACTTCATCTGGTTGGCACCCGGCAACTCCAGCGCGTCGTACCAGGCCATGTGCGGTCCGTTGATCGGCTCGCGGCCGGGTGCGTACATCTGCCAGATGTCATGGCAACCATAGGTATGACCGTGCGCACCGGCAAACAAATCGAGGTATGCCGCTTTCCGTACGTCCAGTGTGTTCGATGTGCCTAATTCCCTGGCATTGAAACAGACCGGGTGATCTTCGTAGATCGGCTCAGCGTCCATGGTCGGTTTAGTCGGCTGACGGTTGTACGAGGTCGTGATGTGGTCGTACACGGGCGTATCGCGGCAGTGCCCATTCTGGTGCATGTTGAAATCGAGCCAGCTATCCTGACCAAACCACTTCGACGCACCACCATCCTGTACAGAGTTTGGCTGGGGATGGAACGTCATCAGCGCTTTATCGGCTCCGCCAACGCCTTCCTGAATGCCTTCTGCCATGGCCCGCCATACAGCTACGTCCTGCGAACCTTCCCGCGGGTTACGGTCTCCCCCCAGCACCCAGATAATGTTTTGACGATCCTTGTATCGGTTGCCCATGTAATGGCCGTACGTCCGGGCGGTTTGCGTCGTGAAAATTTCCGGGCCTTTGCCCCAGCGATCTTTGAATACTTTGTCTCCCCAGGTGGG
Organism: Fibrisoma montanum; assembly: GCF_003583365.1. Classification (GTDB taxonomy): domain Bacteria; phylum Bacteroidota; class Bacteroidia; order Cytophagales; family Spirosomataceae; genus Fibrisoma; species Fibrisoma montanum. The sequence continues at coordinate 30,838 of NZ_QXED01000012.1, read as the reverse complement.
CAACAAACCGATGACCAGGCCGTATTCAGCGGCTTTATCAATGATGTAGTCGACGTGTTTGAAGTACGCTTCGTTGGGTGTCGTCGGGTCGTTGTTGAGCAGAGGCTTATCGCCATTGGAATTTGGATCATTAAGCCCATCCAGCTCGGCCAATGCCACGGCCTGAACAACGGTGAAGCCTTGCTCTGCCCGGCGCTTGAGGTACCGATCGGCTTGTTCGCGGTTCGTGCGGTGGAAAAGCTCCCAGGCCGTGTCGCCCAGGTAAAAGAACGGCGTACCGTCCTGATGCACCAGATAGCGTTTGTTATCAGATACTTTCAGGGGCCCGTGCGCAAACGGCTTCTGAGCCATGGCCAGTCCCTGCAAGGCAAGAAGTCCGGCTAGGAGGATGTATTTTTTCATGGGTAAGGGTCAGTTTTTACCGGCGGGCGATTGAAACAAAGGTCTGTTAAACAACCCGCCGGTAGCGAATTACTTCGTCGTAATATCTTTCACCTGCTCGCGAATGTCGTCCATCTCGAAGATGCCTTTCCAGTTGTCCCTGAAGAGAATTGGCTTGGCCCGCTTACTGATCTTGTAAGCCGCATCGGAGAACGTACCGTTCACCTCCTTAAACAGCACCGCAATCTGAATGCGCAGATGCCCCAACACAAAATCGCGGGCGGCTGCTTCGGGAACACCCAGCTCAACAATACGGTCGTAGCCTTCCTTCACCACTTCCATGCAGGTCTGGGCCAGCGTTTCGACCATCGCCGGTTCCAGAATGGCCATCTGTTCGAGGGTGATCCGGTGGGTGTCTTTAATGGGAGCGTACATGTCCTGCGCCACTTTCTCACCTAGAGCGTAATGATCCTCCGTGCCGTGCATCAACGCTACCACGATCGATTGTTTAGCCGAAATGCCGCCGTAAAAATCGCGGAAGGCCTGCTCGGTCGGTTCCCAGTTGAATACCGATGGGTGGCAGGGGTGGGCAATAACGTAGCCCAGATCGTCGCGGTGAGCAATGACGCCATCGAGGGGAGCCGCCGGGTCGAGAGTCATAACCAGCGCGTCTGGTTTCATCTGCGGAATGATCTCTTCCGAAATTCTGCCGATCGCTACGTCAGGAACCGCCAGAATCACGACGTCAGCATCGGCCACGGATTCGGCCTGCTGACTTACCGAAACACCCCGTTGCCGAAGATTCTCAATGCCCTGCTGACTCACCTCCAGATATGCCAGGTCATAGGCCGGTATTTTCAGAAAGTTGTCGGTCAGGCGGCAGCCCATTTTGCCACCCGCCCCAACCAATGCGATTTTTGTCATGTATGTAAGGTTAAAGAATTATCGGTGAAAAGTGTCAGGGTTCGTAAGTACGCCAGGCTTTCCTCAGCCCAGCGCTGCTCCTTCGGTATCGTTTCTCTGATGTCTTCTTCCGGAACGACCCACTGCTCCAGAATAGCCGTCTGACAACGGCCGTACTGTCCAACCTGCTCAACCAGCCACGGTACGTTCAGCATACCTTGCCCGGCGGGTCGGCCGTCGATCTGAAAGCCCATCTGATGCGGCAGTCGCTCGATGCCGAAGTCTTTCAGGTGCAGGTTAACCGTGTAGGGTGCCAGTGTTTCCACGACCTCCTCCAGCCCTTCGCCAGCCCCCATGGAATTGACCGAGTCCAGACAGATGCCAACGTTGTCGCTACCGACGCGTTCTATAATCCGGGCAAACTCCCGGGCTTTTAGCCGGTCGTGGTTTTCAAGCGCCAGGGTGATCCGGTGGCGGTGGAGTAGGGGAGAGGCCTCTTTCAGCAGGCTCACTACGTCATCAACCGGTGGTTCATAGTCGGCCCTGTCAATTACGAACCGAAGCAGGTGCGCATCTACCCGAAGGGCAATCTCAACGTACCGCTCCAGGTGTTCGACGGTTAAGCCGCGGGCACCTACTTCCAGATCAATTTTTGCCTCCAGCGCCCGTTGGTACAAGGCTTCCAGTTGCTCTGTCGACAAGTCATGCAAGGGCAGATTATCCCCAAACTGAACCAGCCCGATACCAAACGCTTTGGCCCGGTCAAGAAGCGCCTGCTCGTTCAGATGGGCAGCCGGGCGGTTAGCGGGTGTACCGACCGCCCAGCCGTAGGTGTATGTGCTGATCCCTAACTGCATACGTCCACTCATAGCGATTTTCGTAAAATCAAGCCCCCCGGATTCTCAATCTGCATCCTCAGCCGTTCGGAGATGAGTCGGCCGGCGGTTCGACCCATCTCCGCAAAGTCCGTTGAGATTACCGTGATGCCACCTTCCAGAATCTCCTTCATCGGTGTATCATCGTATGAAATAAGCCCGATGTCTTCGCCCAGTTTCCAGCCGCGCTGGTTCACCTGCCGGACAAACCGGACTAAGTCCAGATCGGCAAATAACAGGTACGCTTCGCCCGGCCAGACCAATTCGTCCGAGTAACTTTCTACCACACTACACGGCATATTGTGGTCGCGACCAAACCGCTTGAAACCCGTAATGATCCCTCTTGGAACATACTGAAACTGACCCTCGGCCAGCACCAGGGTCAAGCGATGGTAATGCCGGATGCGATCCAGGCCAGCCACCAACGCGGTATAAACATCCTGCTCGAACGGTTGATAAACAGCCGCGTATTCCCCCTTCAGCATTGGAATGTTCTGGTCGATGATCAGCAGCTTATCGGCCGGTATCAGGCCCACCGTTTCCGATACATCTTCATTGAAATGGGGCATCACGACGTAGTAGTTATATCGCCCGGTATTGTTACGAATCAGGCTGTCGAAAACCTCCCGGTTGTAATGATGAAAGAAAACGCTGAACGCTGTATCCGCCGGCAGCGACGCTTTGAACGCGTAATACAGTGTTTCTTTATAAGCGTTCAACGTATCGAACAGCACGAATACATTCAGCGCGGTTCGCACCTCGGTAGAGGCTACGTAGAAACCCTTCCCATGCTGGGCTATGATAACGCCCCGCTGCCGCAGTTCCTCATAGGCCTTGGCGACTGTCACCCGCGCGATCTGCTGACTGTCAGATAGCTCCGTAATGGATGGCAGCTGCTGGCCGTGCACCATCGCTCCACTTTCAATGGCGTTAACGACCGCATCAATAATTTGTCGGTACTTAGGCGTGTTTGTTATCGTGTCAATCTGTATCACAAATTCAAAAATCAGTACATTTGTTAAGTGCGGTACAGTAGAGTAGAGTAGAGTTTTGCGAAGCTACGACTTTTAGTATTTATTTAGCAAGAAGATGCAAAAATTAAAGTTTGCTGTAATTGGTACGGGCTTTTGGTCAACGTATCAGATAGCCGCCTGGCGCGAACTGCACGGCATTGAACTCATAGCCTCCTATAACCGGACCCGGCAACGAGCCGAATCCGTAGCGCAGCAGTTTGGCATTCCTCATGTCTACGACGACGTTGACGAGCTGCTGGATCGCCACGCTGACGAACTTGATTTTGTAGACATCATCACCGACGTAGACACCCACTCTCTCTTTACAGAAAAAGCGGCTAAACGGGGCCTCGACGTAATCTGCCAGAAGCCGATGGGCCCCAACCGTGATGCGGCCCGCCAGATGGTCAAGACCTGCCAGGATGCGGGCGTGCGCTTCTATGTTCACGAAAATTTCCGGTGGCAAACGCCCATTCGTCACCTGAAAGCTGTGCTGGATGCTGGGATTATCGGCCGACCATTCAAAGCGCGGGTTTCGTTTTGTTCGGCGTTTCCGGTGTTCGACAACCAGCCGTTTCTGGCCGAACTGGATAAGTTTATTCTTACCGACATTGGCTCCCACATTCTGGACATCTGTCGTTTTCTGTTCGGTGAGGCTCAATCATTGTATTGCCAGACAGCGCGGGTTAATCCCGGAATAAAAGGCGAAGATGTGGCCAATGTCTTACTGAAAATGAGCACCGGCGTTACCTGTTACGCCGAGATGTCGTATGCATCCCTGCTCGAAAAGGAAGCGTTTCCACAAACGTTGGTCAGCGTAGAGGGTGAGCTCGGCTCCGTGCTGCTGACCAACGACTTTGTGATCAAAACGACTACTCGTGGGGCAGACGGACAGCGCAAGACCGAACAGCGGATCGCCAATCCGCCGGCTTACGCCTGGGCAGACCCGGCTTATGCCGTTGTTCACTCGTCTATTGTCGACTGTAATCGTAATATCCTGAACGATTTACAAGGCGATGGCAAAGCCGAAACAACCGGCGACGATAATCTGAAGACGGTCGAACTGGTTTATGCAGCGTATGATTCAGCGGCTCAAAACAGGGTGATTCACTTTTAAGGTATGCTTCAACTCGTCGACATCAGCAAGCAGTTTCCCGGTGTGAAAGCGCTGGATGGTGTATCATTTGACGTTCGGCCGGGCGAAGTTCACGCGCTGTGTGGTGAGAACGGTGCCGGTAAAAGCACTCTACTTAATATTCTGACGGGAAACCTTCAGCCAGACGGCGGTAGTATCAACCTGAACGGCGAGGCTGTAACTATAACGGGCCCAGCTCACGCGACCAGGCTTGGGTTAGCCATCGTTTACCAGCAGTTGAGCCTGATCGATGGACTATCGGTGGCCGAAAACATATTTGCCAACCGGCAACCGCATAATCGCTGGGGTTTGGTTGATTACCGGACGCTGAACGATTTAGCGCGGGATCTTTTGCAGCAGTTGAACGTAACCGACATACAACCCGAGACGGCAGTAGGTCGGCTATCACCGGGGCAAAAGCAGATGGTCGAAATTGCCAAAGCGTTATCGCAGAACCCCGACATTTTACTGCTGGACGAACCGACGGCCTCGATCACCGAGCGCGAAACCCAGACGCTGTTTCAACTGATTCGCCAACTGAAAGCGGGGGGGAAAGCGATCGTTTACATTTCGCACCGACTGAACGAAATCTTCGCTATTGCTGACCGTGTCTCGGTGCTGAAAGACGGTCGGTATCAGGGAACGTGGCCCGTGTCCGACATTACGTCGGAGCAACTCATCCGGCACATGGTTGGCCGTGATATAACCACCACGCGAACCCGCTCTTCGGCAACGGATGAGGTGCTGCTCGCCGTCGAAAACTTGTCGGGCGTCGGCTTTACTGATATTAGTTTTCAGCTTCGCCGGGGTGAAATACTGGGCTTAGCGGGTCTGGTTGGTGCGGGACGCACGGAAATTGCCCGCGCGATCTTCGGGGCTGATCGGACTCACAGCGGCACTGTTCGGCTGAAAGGCGAATCGATACACGTAGAACACCCCGCCGACGCCTTCAAACTCGGCATTGGCTATCTGCCGGAAGAACGTAAAACGCTAGGCATTTTCGCTGATCGCTCCGTAGCGGATAATCTGCTGGCTTCCGACCCGCCAACGAGCAAAACCGGCTGGTATGATGTCCAAGCCGGCCGAATCAATGCCGAGGAATACCGCCAGAAGCTGAACATCCGAACACCATCCGTTTCTGAGAAAATGGCTAACCTCAGCGGGGGAAATCAGCAGAAAGTTGTGCTGGCTCGCTGGCTCCGGACCAACCCCGACGTGCTCATTGTGGATGAGCCAACGCACGGCGTCGATGTGGGAGCCAAAGCCGAGATTTATGACCTGCTCCGAAACGTAGCCGCGCAGGGCAAAGGCGTTCTGCTCATCTCCAGCGAACTACCCGAATTGCTCGCGCTTTCGGACCGGATTCTGGTTGTTCGGGAGGGGCAGCTGAGTGGCGAACTGAACGGTTCTGAAGCCACAGAAGAACAAATTATGGCTCTGGCTACTCATTAACGCCCGATCGTTGTAATCTTTGTCCGTTCAATACCCTTTAGCTATGCTGCTGACTGCCGGTCCTATTCAGGTAATGTACCAAAACGGTTTCCTACGTACGCTAACGGCCAGAGGCCAGGAGGTTCTGCGAATGGTGTACTTCGCTCTTCGCGACCGCGACTGGCAAACAGCCCAGATCCTTTTGTCGGACCAGACCATCGTTAACGAAAACGATTCGTTCGGCATTCGATACAACTGGCAGGTCAATGATCTGGGCATTCAGATGGCGGGGAACGTCCAGATCGACGGGCATACCGACGGCCGCGTTACGTTCGATTTTTACGGCAAAGCGCTGAATACGTTCTGGCGCAACCGGGTCGGCATCTGCGTACTGCATCCGATTGAGGGCGTAGCCGGGCAACCCTGCCTGATCGACAGTCCGCACGAGCAGCAAACCGAATCAACTTTTCCGGACCAGATCAGCCCGCATCAGCCGTTCCTCAACATCAGAGCAATGACCTGGGCAACAACAACCGGGCATTGGTTGCAGCTTGAATTTGAAGGCGACGTGTTTGAAACCGAGGATCAGCGCAATTGGACGGATGCTTCGTATAAAACCTACTCCACCCCGCTCGAACGCCCGTTTCCCGCCGAAGTGCAGGCAGGTACAGAGATTCGTCAGCGGGTTACGTTCCGACCGGTCGAATTAAATGCCGCAACATCGTTCCAGGCCGTTACCTCTCAGCCTGACCTGACAACTGGGCCGTCTGCCTTAAAACCACGCATTGGTCTGGGGTATCGCGCTGATGGCGCTCCTTTGTCATCGATTGAAGTGGAGCAGTTGCAACCACTGAATCTGTCCCACCTGCGGGTAGACGTATTTTTTACCGATGATCAATGGCCACTGAACCTTACCACTGCCCTGCTGGATGCAAAGGCATTGGGAACACCCCTGGAATTAGCTTTGTTTTTCGGCTCAGAACCCGCGATTAATGTACAGCAGCTCGTCGCTTTTTTGCAGGATCAAAGCGCACCCGTTTTGTCAGCCTTGTTGTTTGAATCAGGGACATGGACGACGTCAGATAAGCTTCTGGCCCAGGTTATTCCGGTTTTTCGCGATCATCTGCCCGACGTTAGGCTGGGGGGCGGCACAGATGCCAACTTCGCCGAATTTAATCGTAATCGCTTCGACTACAGTCAGGTTGACTTCGTGACGTTCGCCGTCAATCCACAAGTTCATGCCATCGACGATCAGACACTGATGGAAAACGTAGCGGCCCAGGCCGATGCCGTACGTTCGGCCCAACAGGTGTCGGGTGGCAAACCTGTGCACATTTCAGCTATTACGTTACTTCCACGTTTCAACTCCAGCGCTACGTCAGGAGCAGGGCGCGGAATACCACCCACCGATTCACGGCACAAAACCGAATTCAACGCCGAATGGACACGCCAGAGCCTCGACGTACTAAGCCGGGCTGGGGCTGCTTCCGTCACTTACTTCGAGACGCATGGCCCGCGGGGATTACTCAACGAGGAAGAAATCTACCCGATATTTGAGGTGTTTCGAAGCTTCCAGCTCGATCCGGCCGTCTGACCGAAGGTCTGACGCAATCTCTTGCTGACTGTTGCGTATCGTCAGACCTTCGGTCAGACGATTGGGGTGCCTGACTGATCACTCGCCAATCCGGAAAAATTGGACGTCGGCATTAATTGCCCTGAGCAGCTCTTCCGTACGCTCCGGACGGGCATCGGTGATAAACGTCTGACCGAAGGTCTGACGCTCCATCAGCTCCACCAGCTTGCCAATCCGGCGGTCGTCGAGCTTATCAAAAATATCGTCCAGCAAAAGAATGGGTTTAATTCCCTTCTCGGCCAGAATCTGCTCAAACTGACCCAGCTTGAGGGCGATTACAAACGTTTTTTGCTGGCCTTGTGAACCGAAGCGCTTCAACGCAACGCCGTCGATCTGGAATTCAAAATCATCGCGGTGAACGCCCATCGTTGTGCGTTGCAGCAGCACATCCCGCGATCGATTCTGCTGAAACATATCCGAGAATCCCAGCTTGCCTACATCCGAGTCGTACTGTATCGTCACAGCTTCGCGGGCATCGCTCAGGTACGTGTAGTGGTTTTGAAACTGCGGCAGAAACTCGGTTACGAACCGTTGCCGGCGCTCATAAATGCGTTGTCCGATGGCCAGCAGTGGTTCATCATACGTATCCAGTAGTTCATGATCCACATGCCTCCGTTCGGTAAAGAGTTTAAGAACACTGTTTCGCTGCTTCAAAACCTGCTGATACATCAGGTAATCGCGCAGATAATCAGCGTCCAGCTGCGACAGTACCCCATCGAAGAACTGCCGGCGATCTTCACTATGCTCCCGGACCAGATCCGTATCGTTCGGGGCTACCAGCACGACCGGAAAGCGCCCGATATGCTCACTCACGCGTTCGTACGGCTTCTTATCCGCCATCAGGACCTTACGCTGGCCCCGTTGCAGACTAATCGTGATCTGAACGTGCCGCTCATGGTCTGAGCCTTCGTTTTCGTCGAAAACACCGTCTATGATGAAGTAATCTGACTCGTGCTGAATACTGAGAGCATCCTGTGTCTGAAACGCACTCTTGCTCAGCGACAGAAAGTAAACCGCGTCGAGCAGGTTCGTTTTACCGCTACCATTTGGCCCTACAATCACGTTAACCTGCCGCCCGAACGTAAACCGCCCATCTTCGTAATTCTTAAAATTGGTAAGGCTCAGCTTTTCAAGGTGCATACGTGTGGTGCTTAACGCGATATTGCGTAATTTCGCGGCCGTCAATATGGTTTATCGTTCAACGTTTGTGGTTTATAGTCGATTAAACGTCTGTGTTTGGGCTTAGTTAATTACAAACCTTAAACTACGAACTACAAACTGTTTCAGTTGGCAACAAAGATACGGTCGGTTTGTTAGGTTAGTAGACCGACGAAAACGATTGCTGATTTTACAGAACTCACTCCTCATGGCAAGCGTCAAAGAGAAAGCAAAACAAACTAATAACAAGCCCGCAGCCGCTAAAACCCAGCATCCTAAAGAGCGGTACATGTACTGGTACGAGTCCATGCAGTTGCAGCGGAAGTTTGAGGAAAAAGCCGGCCAGCTTTACGGACAACAAAAAATTCGTGGCTTCTGCCACTTATACATCGGTCAGGAAGCTGCTTCATCAGGTGCCTGCTCTGCCCTGACCAAAGATGACAAATGGATTACAGCTTACCGCGACCACGGTATCCCGCTTGCTCTGGGCTCTGACCCGAAAGCCGTAATGGCTGAGTTGTTTGCCAAGCAAACCGGCTCGTCGAAGGGTAAAGGCGGCTCCATGCACATCTTTGATAAGTCCGTAAACTTCATGGGCGGCCACGGCATTGTGGGCGGTCAGATTCCGCTGGGTGCCGGTATTGCCTTCGCCGAAAAGTATAACAAGACGCAGAACCTGTGCATCTGCTTCATGGGCGATGGAGCCGTACGGCAGGGTGCTTTCCACGAAGCCTTCAACATGGCGATGCTGTGGAAACTGCCCGTAATCTTTGTGGTAGAAAACAACGGGTATGCCATGGGTACATCGGTGGCCCGTACGTCGAACGTAACGGATCTGTACACCCTCGGCGAAGCGTATGATATGCCTTCGGAGCCGGTTGATGCTATGGACGTTGAAGCGGTTTACGAAGCCGTTAGCCGGGCTGCTGAGCGGGCCCGGGCCGGCGAAGGACCAACGTATCTGGAGTTCCGTACGTATCGTTACCGCGGTCACTCCATGTCCGATCCGCAGAAATACCGTACGAAAGAAGAGGTTGAGCAGTATAAGCAGCGCGACCCGGTCGAGCAGGTTAAAGCACGCATCCTTGAGCAGGGTATTGCTTCAGAAGATGAACTGAGTGCCATTGACCAGAAGATAAAAGGTATTATCGATGAGTCCGTGAAGTTTGCGGAGGAGTCGCCGTATCCTTCGCCCGACGAAGCGTTTAAAGATGTGTACGTCCAGAAAGATTATCCGTATCTTACGGAATAGCGTTACGCAGCACAGCATACTAGCAAATGCCCGGGGTTGACTCCTCGGGCATTTATTTTTGAACTAACTCTGAAATTTAATTGTATATACATTAAATGTAATAACAATTAAAACTTTTCACCTTCATTTCGATTTAAAAAGACATGGAAACCCTGATTAATGGACTGCACCACGTTACTACATTAGCTGGCGATGCCCAACGCAACGTTGACTATTATACTGACATTTTAGGGCTTCGTCTGGTCAAAAAGACGATCAATTTTGACGCTCCTGATGTCTATCACCTCTACTATGGCGACGAAACCGGCTCCCCTGGTACCATCCTGACGTTTTTCCCCTACGGCCAACTGCCACGGGGGCGCAAAGGGCCGGGGCAGTTGACGTATACGGCATTTTCAGTGCCTACAGCCGCTTTAAGTTACTGGATGGACCGGTTGCATCAATACAACATTCCGTACGCCGGTCCATACAAACGGTACAACGAAACCTATCTGCGTTTCGAGGATTTCGATGGCATGGGTATTGAACTGGTCTTTAATGAAGACGATCAGCGTTCGGCCTGGGATAACGGGAAAATTCCGGTCGATTACGCCGTTCGGGGATTCCACACAGTAACGCTGAATGAGTCAAATCCAGAGCGTACCGTGAAGTTACTGACCGAATTGATGGACCATACGCTGGTAGCTGAAGAAGAAGGACGCTTCCGGTTCAAAGCCGGAAAAGGTGGACCCGGTAACTTTGTTGACGTGTTGCATTCGCCTGACAATGTTCGGTCGTTGCAGGGCGCGGGTTCCGTACACCACGTCGCTTTCTCAACCGATACCGACGAAACCCAGATTTCCATTCAGGAGAAACTGCTTGAAGCTGGCTATCACGTAACACCGGTCCAAGATCGGAATTACTTCCACAGCATTTACTTCCGCGAACCGGGTGGCATCTTGTTCGAAGTAGCGACCAATCCTCCGGGTTTTGCGGTCGATGAGCCGGTTTCAGAATTAGGAACGCACCTGAAATTACCCGAATGGTATGAACCTCGCCGGGCCAAAATTGAAGCCGATTTGCCAGTAATAACTGTTAAATAAATGTCAACGCAGAGGACACAAAGGATTTGTAGAGGAACAAAGAGTAAATTCTGCGCTCTTTGCGAATCCTTTGCGCCCTCTGCGTTTAAACCGTTATGATACACAACCCGAACAACATAGTAACGGCCGGGAAGCCCCTAGAAGAAGCTACCAAAGTGATGGTAATGGTCCATGGTAGAGGAGGATCAGCCCGCGATATACTGTCGCTCTCCGAGTACATCAACGACAGCGATTTTGCCTTCGTAGCGCCTGAGGCTCAGAATAACACCTGGTATCCGTATTCGTTTCTCCGGCCGATGCAGGAGAACGAGCCGTATCTGTCGTCAGCTTTGCAGGTTCTAACCAGCCTTCGGGGACGGTTGCAGTCGGACTACAATTTTAAACTGCCCCAGATCTACTGGCTTGGGTTTTCGCAGGGCGCCTGCCTGATGCTGGAATTCGTTGCCCGGAATGCCATGGAATATGGTGGTATTTTCGGACTCAGTGGGGGCTTAATCGGTCCGCCCAATACGCCCCGCAATTACGAAGGTTCGTTTAGTAACACCCCGGTTTTCCTGGGCTGTAGCGATGTTGACTCCCACGTACCGAAAGAACGGGTTCTGGAATCAGAGCAGGTCTTTCGGTCAATGGGTGCCGACGTAACGGCTAAACTCTATCCAAATTTCCCGCATTCAATCAACGAAGATGAGCTAAACGTTGTTAACTTGCTGATAGCCGGTACGCCACAGAACAAATAGCGTATCCGGTTCAAGCCTAACAACATCGCTTATGAGCCAATACATGGTTGAATTTGACCTCCCAGCCACAATGGACGAAGGGTTTGCAAACCGGATTCCGGCCCAGCGGCTTAAAGTGGAGGAACTTATGGAGAAAGGAATCATTCTATCATATTCGCTCTCAATTGATCGGCAGAAGCTTTGGTGTATCTGCAAAGCCGATTCTGAACTTGAGGTAATGGAAGCTATTTCGGAGTTTCCGCTGATCAACTACCTGAGTCCGTCTATTACCGAACTCATGTTCCACAATATGGTTGCTGCGCGGATTCCGCTCTTTTCGTTAAATTAAGCAAGTAAGCCTCGTTCGCGGGGCTTTTTTGTTGGATATGCCTTTCCGTATTTTTGGCCATTGAACGTCAATCGCTATGGCTGCACCTTTCTTTCGCCGTTTTGGGTACCTGTTTCTTTTCCTGACCGCCCTGCTTACCGGCAGTACCTGCCGCAGCAACGACGATCGCCGATCGTCGCAGGAAGTCAGTCAGACTCCGCAACCCAATCGCCAGAGTCAACGGTCGGACCGATATGACTCCCGCCAGCAGAAACTTCGGCCCAAAGCCCAATCGCCCCGAATTCCGAAAAAGGTATATGATGTATTGACTTACGTTCGTCAGTACGGCCGCGCCCCGAGTGGGTACGTAGGTGGTCGACGATTTGGTAATTTTGAAGGTCATCTGCCCCGACAGGATCTATCGGGCCGACGAATTGACTACCAGGAATGGGATGTGAACCCGAAGATACAGGGCCGCAATCGTGGGGCCGAACGGCTGGTTACGGGTTCCGACGGCCGGGCCTACTTCACGCGCGATCATTACAACACTTTCATTGAAATCGACTGATGCCAAACGTATTTCTATCAACGTCTGAAAGCCAGCTTGAAGCAGGTTTTGCCGATTACTTCATCGCCCACATCGACGGCCAGAAGACCGTTACGCTTCGACAGTTTTATGAGGAAATTGCCGATCTGCTGGAGTTTCCAACCTTTGGCTTCAACCTCGACGCGCTCAACGATGCGCTCAACGACCTTCAATGGCTCGAAGACGACCGGATTGTGCTCTACTTCACGAACACTACGGATCTGATCAGCAAAGAGCGCGACCCGGCCAAACTCAGCAGTGTGCTGAATATTCTGGATGCCACGGCAGAAGACTGGAAGTGGGCCGACGACGACGATCTTGTCGATAAAAAAGAACTGGTGCTTGTGTTTGAAGACAGCGCCCGAATCAGAACGCTGCTCGAAAAAGAGAACATTGATTTTGCTGAACTCTGATTATAATCCGGGCCAGAAGGCGTTTGGTTGAACCCTATCGTTTCCGTTCAGTAATTACGGGTCGAAGCCACCGCTACGTTGCAACAAATTTCCTTCACCCGCTGTTACTTCATCGTGCCGTTGAGAAACCCTCTCAGCGGCTTTTCGTGTTTACGTTTTACAACCTGATCTTGCTTGAAACCAGACGAATTAATCGGTCTTTACGCCGACGATAGCTTCATAAAATTACTGGCTGAACCGTTTAGCCGGCAATCAGCCGAGCCGCAGCGCCTGCAAATCAAGGGATTGGCTGGTAGCCTGGATGCCGTGCTGGCCTCTGCTATTTTCAGGTCGGTGGGAGGAAACCACCTCTACGTGATGACCGACCGCGAAGAAGCGGCTTATTTCTTCAACGACCTCCAGAACCTGATGGGTCGTGAGGTACTGCTGTTTCCGATGTCGTACAAAAAACCGTATCAGTACGAAGAAATAGAGAACGCCAACGTACTGATGCGGGCCGAAGTACTCAATAAACTGAATCCGGCGCCTAAAGACGGCCTTTTGATGGTAACGTATCCGGAAGCGCTGTCAGAGAAAGTAATCAACAAACGATCGCTGCAAGCCAATACGTTGACTGTTCGGGTGGGCGATCGGCTTGATACCAACTTCGTTTCCGAACTGCTTCAGAATTACGATTTTGAGAAAACTGACTTTGTCTATGAAGCGGGTCAGTTTTCGGTTAGGGGGGGGATCATCGACGTCTTTTCGTTTGCCAGCGAGTTTCCGTTCCGGATCGATCTGTTCGGCGATGAGGTAGAAAGTATCCGGAAATTCAATCCTGAATCTCAGCTTTCAACCGATCCGGTCGATTTCATTAACATCATTCCAAATATTCAGACCAAGCTCATCGAAGAGACCCGGGAGCCCTTTCTGGATTTTCTGCCCAATAGCACAACCATCTGGCTGAAGGATACTGATTTTTCGTTGGAGATCATCGAAAAATGCTTCGAGAAAGCTGAGCAGAGCTTTGCGTCCGTACTGGCCGGCAGCGGGGGTATCCAAGTCGTTTCTGACCCAAACGACTTGTTTGAAACCCGGCGGTCGTTTCTGAACCGGCTTAAGGAGTTCCGAACGGTTGAATTCGGCCGTAAATTTTATTTCAAAACCGAAGGTCGCCAGCAGTATAATTCCAAACCACAGCCATCGTTCAACAAGGATTTTAAGCGACTGGTCGATACATTAGGCGAAAACCAGTCGAAAGGCTTTACAAACATTATTGCGGCTGAATCCTTCAAACAACTCGAGCGGCTACGGACTATTTTTGAAGAGCTTGACCCGTTCGTGAAGTTTCAGCCGATGAACATTGGCCTGCGGGAAGGCTTCATCGATGATGCACTGAAAATTGCCTGCTTCACCGACCACCAGATCTTTGACCGCTACTTCAAGTACCGTGTTCAGGACAAATTTTCCAAGTCAAAAGCCCTCACACTACGTGAGTTGAAGACACTCCAGCCGGGCGACTACGTCACGCACATTGATCATGGAATCGGTCGGTTTGCGGGGCTGGAAAAGGTAGAGGTAGGTGGCAATGAACAGGAGGCCATCCGGTTGATCTACCGCGATAACGACATCCTGCTCGTCAGTATCCACAGCCTGCACAAGATCGCGAAGTACAGCGGCAAGGAAGGCGGTCCGCCGACTATGAGCAAACTCGGTTCGCAGGAGTGGGAACAGAAAAAGTCGAAGATCCGCAAGCAGGTAAAAGACATCGCCCGCGAGCTGATTGCTCTCTACGCCAAGCGTCGGAATGCACCGGGTTTTGCGTATAGCCGCGATTCGTTCCTGCAGGCCGAGCTGGAATCATCGTTTCTTTACGAAGATACGCCCGATCAGGCAAAAGCGACCAACGATGTTAAAGACGACATGGAGCGGCCGCACCCTATGGATCGGCTCGTTTGTGGCGACGTTGGTTTTGGCAAGACTGAAATTGCCATTCGGGCGGCTTTCAAGGCCGTTACGGATAACAAACAGGTAGCCGTGCTCGTCCCGACCACGATTCTGGCCATGCAGCACTACAATACGTTTAAAGAACGTATGGCCGACTTTCCGGTTCGTATTGAGTACATCAACCGATTCCGGTCTACGGCACAGATCAGAGATACGCTGAAAGGTGTTACGTCGGGCGAAGTTAATATCCTGATCGGTACCCACCGGATCGTCAACAAAGACGTCAAATTCAAGGATTTGGGTTTATTGATTATTGACGAAGAGCAGAAATTCGGCGTAAAAACAAAGGATCGGCTTAAAGAAATGCGTGTGGAGGTGGACGTATTAACGCTGACTGCGACACCGATTCCCCGAACCCTGCATTTTTCGCTCATGGGTGCGCGCGACTTGTCAGTCATTGCAACGCCCCCGCCCAACCGCCAGCCGGTAACGACAGAGGTGCACGCGTTTAATGAAGCTGTCGTTCGTGATGCTATCAGTTTCGAGATCCGTCGGGGCGGTCAGGTATTCTTTGTACACAACCGCGTTAATGATATTGAATCCATCGGCAACCTGATCATGCGCCTGGTCCCTGAAGCACGAATTGGCGTAGCACACGGCCAGATGGAAGGCGAAAAGCTGGAGCGCGTAATGACCCGGTTTATTGAAGGCGACTACGACGTATTGGTGTCAACGAACATCATCGAGTCGGGGTTGGACATTCCGAATGCCAATACCATTATTATCAATCAGGCGCATTTCTTTGGTCTGTCTGACCTGCACCAGATGCGGGGTAGGGTAGGGCGTTCGAACCGGAAAGCGTTTTGCTATTTACTGACTCCTCCGCCGTCGGTATTGACAGCTGACGCCCGAAAGCGACTGCAAACCCTTGAAGATTTCTCTGATCTGGGCGAAGGATTCAAGATTGCCATGCGTGACCTCGATATTCGGGGGGCAGGTAACCTGCTGGGTGCTGAACAGAGCGGTTTTATCAACGACCTTGGTTTCGAGATGTACCACAAAGTGCTTGACGAAGCCGTCCAGGAACTCAGGGAGAATGAATTTAAAGATCTGTTCGAACCCAAAACCGGCGATCTGAAACTGGCTTTGCCCGATACCCAGATCGAAACCGATCTACCGGTCCTGATTCCGGAAAAATACGTATCGAGCATTTCGGAGCGATTAGCTTTGTACACCCGATTAGACAGTATTCAGAACAACGAAGAGCTTCAGGCGTTTAGGCAGGAAGTACTCGACCGCTTTGGCCCCATGCCCGAAGAAGTCGAAAACCTGATCAAGATGGTCAACGTCCGGTGGAAAGCTGAGCGATTATACCTTGAAAAACTGACGCTAAAGAATAATATCCTGAAAGGATACTTCGTTTCTAACGGGAACGACGCGTTCTTTACATCCGACCAGTTTGGCAAGGTAATTGACTATATCAAGCGAAACCCGTCTAAATGTTCGTTAAAAGAATCGAAGAACCGGCCCGTTTTCACGCATAATGAGGTGACGACGGTTGACGAGCTGAATGATGTTTTGGGCGCTTTAACTGATTAAACCAACTTTGTTACTACGATTTACACAAATAGCGCAATGATTAAAAAGAATCACCTGCAACGAGCGGCTTATGTGTTGCTGGCGGTGGCGGCTCTGGCATCCTGTAAGTCCAAGCACCCAACCAGCGTGAAGCCAGGTAAGAAGAGTACGGCGACGGGTATTGCTTACAACCAGAAAGACGGTTATCAAGTAAAGAAGTTTGCGGGGCAGAATGGTGGTCCGAACCTCGTTTTCATTGAAGGCGGTCGGTTCACGATGGGAGCGCTGGAAGAGGATGTGATGAACACCCGCGATAACCGGGAGCGGACGGTTAGTATTCAATCGTTCTACATGGACGAAACTGAAATTGCCAACATCCACTACCTCGAATACTTGAATGCCATCCAGCGCGATTCGTCGGAGGAAGTAGTGCGGGCAGCTTTACCTGACACAACCGTATGGGCTAATCCACTGTCGTTCAACGATTCATACGTAACTCAGTATCTTCGTTACCCGGCTTTCCGGTATTATCCGGTGGTTGGCGTATCGTGGGTGCAGGCCAATGATTATGCTATCTGGCGGACCAACGCCGTAAACAACGAACTGGCTCGCAAAGGTGGCTCAGAGGGCAAGAAAAAAGGAGGTGGCTTCTCATTGAAGCGTAAGTCGAAACAAGAGGAGCCTGCGCTTGCCGAAGCAGCCGCTACCGATTCGGCCGGTAATCCGGTTGCATCGGCTGCTCCCCCGCGCCCAAGCCTGGAAAGCGGACTGGTGCTGCCCGATTACCGTTTGCCGACAGAAGCCGAGTGGGAATATGCGGCTAAAGCCCTGATCGGAACGCAATACATGGACGAAAACCAGATCAACCAGCGGATTTACCCTTGGGATGGCTCATCGGTACGTAACCCGCGTAAAGGCCGTAAGCAAGGCCAGATGCTTGCAAACTTCAAGCGGGGTCGCGGTGACTACGCTGGTATTGCCGGCCGGTCGAACGATGGCGCCATCATCACAACGGAAATTTATAAATACCCGGCCAATGACTTTGGTTTGTATAACATGGCGGGTAACGTAAACGAATGGGTGTATGACGTGTATCGTCCTCTGTCTTATCAGGACGTAAACGATCTGAACCCAATTCGCCGGAATGGTTATCTGGACGATGCCAAAAATTACGACAAGAAGAGCAACCAGTCACTGATCGACGACCGGCTGCGTGTATACAAAGGTGGTTCGTGGAATGACGTATCCTACTGGCTCGCACCTGGTACGCGCCGGTTCCTGGATCAGGACTCTGCTACGGCCATGATCGGTTTCCGTTGCGCCATGATCGGCGTTGGCCGGAACCGGTAATCTTTTCAGGTAACATTGCCGACGATAGCGGCCACTCAGCGATGGGTGGCCGCTATTGTTAGTATACCTACCGACTTACACCCAGCTTTCAGTAATTCAGCAGCACAGGCTTCTACCGTAGCCCCGGTCGTTAAGACATCGTCTACGACAACGATGTTTCTGTCTTTTACTACGTCTGCATTCTGAACGGCAAACACGGAGCTTACATTTTCCCACCGCTCAATTCGATTCTTACGGGTTTGTGAACTAAGAAATTTAGTACGAATCAGTACGTCGGTCCGGAAAGGTATACCCAGCGATTCTGATAATCCTTCGGCAATCCAGTCGGCCTGATTATAGCCTCTCTGGCGCTGGCGGTTTTTGTGAAGCGGAACACCAATGATCAGGTCTGCAACGTTTAGCCAATTACTCGTGTCTTTAAGCTGGTAACCGTACCAGCCGGCTATTTCCCTTGCTGCTTCTTTTTTGCCTTTGTACTTGATGTGGTGGATTAATTTTTGAACTGTTCCTCCTTTGGTATAGTACAGATACGAAGCGGCAAACTGAATCGGCACTTTCCCGGCAAACTTATTCAGAGCTTGGGGGTTAGGTTCATGATGCTGACCCGTTTCCGGCAGGCTTATTCGGCAATCCGTACATAATATTTGTTCGTTTTCCTGTAGCGCGCTATTACAGCTAAGGCATAACGTTGGAAAAAGCAGATCGGCAAAATCTGCTATGACAGATCGGATAAACCGAAACATGCAGGTCGTTCGTTTAAAGATAAAAGTTTGTAATTTAGAGAGAAGATAAATGGGTTGTAGCGCGTGGAGGAAAAATCAACTGACGAAGCCTGGGATCAACTGCTTGACCGGCTCCAAACCCTGGTCGGAAAACGCCCCGGAGATTTAAATGCGGTTCTCTTTCTGATCGGTGTACAGGAGCTAGGCAAAGGCCCCAAACGCTTCAGTAAGGAACAAAAGCAGGACTTGATGCATCTGGCCGTTTGTCGCGTTCTTAGTCAATCGGGCTACTATATGTTTGAGGGCTATGACAAAGACGGATGGCCACAATGGACACTTGCCAAACCAATTCCACACGACGATTTGCTGGGGCAGGAAGACTTACTGAAGGAACACATCATTCGCTATTTTGAATCTGAATTGGTATAATCATTCAAACTGAAACTAACTGATTTTATGCATTCGCAGAACTCATACGACGTCTTGCTGCAACGCATTGAAGAATATAAGAAACGGTACTACCTGAATCAATTGGTGAAAGGTAGTTTGTTCTTTATCGCCCTGGCTGGCAGCCTTTACTTGCTTATCAATACGGCCGAGTTTGTCGGCCGCTTCAACTCGGTTGGTCGGGGAGCGCTCTTTTTTGGCTTCGTGCTCACCCTCCTGACCGGCTTATACCTCCTCGTTTTTCGGCCTCTCTTCAGCCTTTATGGGCTCAGCCGTCCGCTTACAAACGATGAGGCAGCTCGACAAATTGGTACCTTTTTCCCGGAGGTAGGGGATAAGTTGTTAAACACTCTGCAGCTGCAGCGGATTACGGCCCAACAGAGTGATTTGTTACAGGCCAGCTTAAACCAGCGGTCGCAGCAGCTTCTGATCAATCGGTTCGCTAACGCAATTCAGATCAGTCGCAACCGCCAGTTATTGAAATACGCCATTCCTCCTCTGGTGTTGATTCTCGTCATCCTGATTATCAACCCTGCTTTTTTTACAAAGTCGTCGACCCGTATTGTTAATTATAACCAGGATTTTGTAGAGGAGGCTCCTTTTCAGTTTGTCGTTCAGAATAAGGCTATGAAAGCCTTCCGTAACGAAGATTTCCCCCTTGCTGTAAAACTGACAGGCGAGGCAATTCCTCAGGCCGTCTACGTCGTTGCCAACGGGACACGCTTTAAACTGGATCAGGTTGGCGACAAATTTCAGTACACGTTTGACAACCTTCAGCGTGATATGGACTTCTATCTGGAAGCGTCCGGTTTTCAGTCGTCGTCTTATCGCGTCAGCCTGATTGACCGGCCGGCGGTACTTTCCTTCGATGTGCGGCTGGATTATCCCGCTTACCTCAACAAACCATCCGAGGAGCTGTCTAATGTCGGCAACCTCCTGGTACCTCAGGGAACGGTTGTTCACTGGAAATTTATTGCTGATCATACAGATTCGCTTTCGCTTCGTTTCAACAATGACCCGGCTCCGGTCCTGGCCCGGCAGGTTGAAGAGAACAGTTTCGCGGTGAATCGTCGGTTGATGCAGAACGCTACGTATACCGTATCGCTCAAGAACGGTCAGGTGGCTTCGCCATCGTCTATTCAATACAATGCACAGGTTATTCCAGATCGTTACCCGCAGATTTCGGTGGATCGGGTTCAGGACACCGTTACGTATAATTATATCTCGCTGTCCGGTCTTGTCTCCGACGATTACGGTTTCACCCGCATGAAACTGAACTATCGGGTAAATCGCAATGGTAAGCAGTCGCCTTTGTACTCCCGCGACATAGCCATAAATCGAACCACTACGTCGCAGAACTTTGTGTATAACTGGTCCCTTGACAGCCTGAAGTTGGGGCAGGAAGATCGGCTGGAGTATTACGTTCAGGTTTGGGACAACGATGGCGTCAGTGGCCCTAAGTCGAGCCGGTCTAATCAATTGAACTTCGTGATTCCGTCAAATAAGGAAATTCAGGAACAGGTTGACAAATCGGCTGAGCAAACCGAACAACAAATTGATAACGCACTCAATAAAACCCAGGCGATCAAGAAGGAATTGAACGCGATGGAAAATCGCCTTCGTACCAAAAAATCGTCCGATTTCCAGGATAAGAAACAGCTTCAGGATCTCCTGCAAAAACGGGATGAGCTGTTGAAAGAAGTTCAGAAGCTTCAGGAGCAATTCCAGAAAACGAACGATACGCAACAGCGATTTGCTGAGCAGAACCAGGCCGTTCAGGAAAAACTTGAGCAACTCCAGAAGCTTTTCAACGAGTTGATGGACCCTGAATCGAAGCAGCTTTACGAACAGCTCAAGCAGATGCTAGAGCGCAAACAAGACGAGAAAGCGTCTGAGTTGCTCAATAAGCTGAGTCGCAAAGAACGCAATCTGGAACGTGATCTGGAGCGTGCTTTAAAGCTATTCAAGCAGATGCAGCTGGAGCAGAAAGTTAATAACGTTGCCGAAAATCTGGAAAAGCAGGCTCAGCAACAAGAAGAGCAGGCCGAGAAGAACAACAGCAAAGATGTTAATTCTGAAGAGCAGCAAAAGCAGCAGGAAAAAGCTCAGGAAGATTTTAAGAACACACAGGAGCAACTCAAAGAACTCGAACAGCAAGCTGAGAAAGAAGAACTGAGTAAGCCCGATAATCAGGAGGATCTTCAAAAAGAGATTGAACAGCAGATGGAGCAGGCTATGCAGCAAATGAAACAGAAGCAGAACAAGAAAGCGTCTTCATCGCAAAGCAAAACTGCCAAATCTATGCGTAGCATGAGCAAGGCGTTGAAAGAATCTATGCAGTCTGCGGAAATGCAGGAAATGCAGGAGAACATGGACGACCTTCGCAATCTGCTCGAAAATCTGATTACGCTTTCATTTGGCCAGGAGCGCGTGATGAAAGAGTTTAAAGGCATGAGTCTGCAGGATCCACGCGTTACTAAACTCTCTCAGGACCAGCTGAAACTTCAGGATGACGCCAAAGTAATTGAAGATAGCTTAAATGCTTTAGCCAGCCGTGTGGTACAGATTCAATCGTTTGTGACACGTGAACTGACGAACATGAAATCGTATATGGATGAAAGTGTTCAGCAACTTAAGGAACGTCGGTTAAGCATGGCTGCTTCGAAGCAACAGTTTGCTATGACTTCTATCAATAACCTGGCACTTATGTTGAGCGATGTGTTGAAGCAAATGCAGCAGCAGATGAATGCCATGGCAATGCCCGGTGCTGGAAAAGGTGGAAGTAAGGGCAAACAATCTGAGGGCATGGGTGAGATGCAGAAGCAGCTCAATGGCCAGATGAAACAGCTTCAGCAAAGCGGTAAGTCGGGTAGGGGACTTTCTGAGGAGTTATCCCGATTAGCGTCTGAGCAGGCTATGATTCGTAACATGTTGAAAAAGCTTCAGGAAAATGCAAAAGGTACTGAAGTTGGCAAACAACAGGAAAAGCAAATTCAGGATTTGATGGAGAAAATGGATGAGACTGAAACGGATCTCGTAAATAAACGGGTCAATCAAAACACCATTAATCGTCAGAACGAAATTCTTACGCGCCTGCTTGAATCCGAGAAAGCTTTGAAGCAGCAAGAAGAAGATCCAAAACGTCAGGCCGAAACTGCAAAGACAACAAAACGCAGTACCCCTTCATTTTTTGATTCTGTTGGTACGCAGCAAAAAGTAAAACAAGTCGAAGTTCTGCGGTCAGTGAGTCCTAACTATAATCTCTTTTATAAGAAAGAAGCTAATCAGTATCTTCAGAAAGTCAGCAAATGATACGGCTGACCATCTGAACTTTTCAGCGACTTTCAGCATTTTTGTAAAAGTTTCCACGTGAAACATTTTATAAAAAATACAAAAATGCATTTGAGTTACGACGTGATAATAGTAGGGGCAGGACATGCCGGTTGTGAAGCTGCACACGCGGCCGCAACAATGGGTTCAAAGGTCCTGCTCATTACAATGAATATGCAAACCATAGCCCAGATGTCCTGCAATCCGGCTATGGGTGGGGTAGCCAAAGGGCAGATCGTTCGCGAAATCGATGCATTAGGCGGAATGTCGGGCATCATTAGCGATAAGAGCATGATTCAGTTTCGTATGCTGAATCGCTCAAAAGGCCCAGCTATGTGGAGCCCACGGTGCCAGAGCGATCGAAACCTCTTCGCATGGGAATGGCGTAAAACGCTCGAGCAAAATTCAAATATTGATTTTTGGCAAGACACGGTGCAAGAAGTACTTATTGCTGATAAAAGAGCAGTAGGTGTTAAAACCGCGTTGGGAATAAGCTTCACTGCCAAAGCAGTCGTACTGACAAACGGTACGTTTTTGAACGGCCAGATGTTTATCGGCGATAAAGTATTCGGTGGCGGACGAACCGCTGAGCGAGCGTCAACCGGTCTAACAGAACAGTTAGTTTCACTTGGGTTTGAAGCGGGTCGAATGAAAACAGGTACGCCACCGCGTGTGGATGGTCGCAGCCTAAACTACGACGCCATGGAAGAACAGCCGGGTGATGAAAATCCAGGCCGTTTTTCGTACCTCAATACCCAAGCTCTATCGAAACAACGTAGCTGCTGGATAACCTATACAAGCGACGACGTACACGATGTGCTTCGAACCGGCTTTGAAAAATCGCCTATGTTCACAGGCCGAATCAAAGGTCTCGGTCCGCGATACTGCCCTTCCATTGAAGATAAAATCAATCGGTTTGCTGATAAGGATCGGCATCAAATCTTTGTCGAACCAGAAGGGTGGGACACCGTCGAAGTGTATGTAAATGGATTTTCAACGTCATTGCCGGAAGACGTACAATACAATGCGCTGAAACGAATCCCGGGTTTCGAAAATGTTCGAATGTTCAGGCCAGGGTATGCCGTGGAGTATGACTACTTCCCACCAACCCAGCTAAACCATACCCTTGAGACCCAATTAGTGAGTAACCTGTTCTTTGCCGGTCAAATCAATGGAACTACAGGCTACGAAGAAGCAGCCTGCCAGGGCTTGCTGGCGGGCATAAACGCTCATCGCGTAATTAACGAACAGGAAAATTTTGTAATCAAGCGATCAGAGGCATACATGGGTGTTCTTGTCGATGATTTAATTACGAAAGGGACCGAGGAGCCATACCGGATGTTTACCTCGCGCGCTGAATACCGGACCTTACTACGTCAGGATAATGCCGATCTTAGACTCACGGAAAAAGGGTATGCCATCGGATTGGCATCGTCCGAACGCTATGAAAAAATGAAAGAAAAGCGCGAAGGTATTGCTTCACTACTGAATACCATAAAAGCAGTGAAGCATAAGCCAGAGGCTGTCAATCCGTGGCTTTTAGAAAAAGGTAGTGCGCTACTTCGGGAAAAAACCAGTTTGTACACAATAGTAAAACGGCCTGAGATCGATCAGAATGACGTCCGCTTTTTGCTAGGGGAGGACTCTTCGTTTAACGTGAGCGAAGAAATTCTTGAGCAGGCTGTCATTGAAATTAAGTACGAAGATTATATCAGCCGTGAAAAATTAAACGCTGAAAAGCTGAATCGGCTGGAAGAGCTGGAGATCAATCAGGCTTTTGACTATGACCGCCTAAAGGCATTATCATACGAGGGCCGGGAAAAGCTAAAACGCTTGAAACCGGCAACAATAGGTCAAGCTTCACGAATCAGTGGGGTAAGCCCATCTGATATTTCAATTTTACTCGTCTATATGGGTCGGTAGTTCATACCGACCCAAAATTTTAGCGCAATAGTTTTGGAGACACTAACGCAATGCCCGATTTGTGAAAGTGGGCAATTCGAGTCATTTATTACCTGTACAGATTATCTGGTCAGCGAAGAACCATTCAATATCCAGCAATGTAAGCAATGTGGGTTTAGATTCACGAATCCGCGGCCGGAAGCTGACGTCATTGGAAACTATTACAAATCGGCTGATTACGTCTCCCACAATGATTCAGGAGCCGGTTTAATTAATTCGGGTTATCGACTGGTTAGAAATTACACGCTTGGTACTAAGCTTTCCCTGGTAAATAGGCTGAATAAAAAACCAGGCCGTATTCTTGATGTTGGGTGTGGAACCGGCGCTTTTCTTGAAACGTGCAAAAAGGGTGACTGGTCGGTAAGTGGCACCGAACCCGATAAAGACGCACGAGCCATTGCAGTCCAGAAGTTAGGGGATGAAATAAAGCCGTCGCTGGATGTACTGGCAAACCAAACAACGTTCGACATTATCACAATGTGGCATGTTCTCGAACATGTCTCCGAACTTAACCACACAATAGAGGTTCTTAAATCGCTGCTTGCTGATAAAGGCACCATTGTGATAGCAGTACCAAACTCCGACTCGTTCGACGCTAAGTACTTCAATCAATTTTGGGCAGCTTATGACCTTCCCAGACATTTGTACCACTTCACCCCAAGAACCATTGAGGCTCTTTTCAAAAAGCATGGTTTAAAACTGGTCGAAAAAAAACCGATGCTCTTCGACGCATTCTACATTGGCCTTTTAAGTACACGTTATCAAACCGGCACTACAGATTACCTCAAAAGCGTTCGGATTGGCTTGCAGTCGAACAGCAAAGCAAGGCAGTCGGGCGACTACTCAAGCCTGATCTATATTTTCCAATAACTGAGATGGGTAAAAAGCCTGAAAAGGGAGGCTTTTTTGAAGAATAGGAAAAAGGTCAATCCTAAATTAAAAAAGTGAAATAATTGTGTGAATAACCCTGTGAATAAGTAGTAAGATTAAGTGGAAAACAGGTGAACAACGTCCAGCACCAATGTTGACTACTTAATAGGTTATTAACAATGGCCAATATAAGGCCGGCAGCTGTAGAATAAACTGGACGTTATGAATAAAATTGTAACACAATTTCCATAGTGTTAGCTGTGGGAAATAATTACGCACAAACCCACAGAGAGATCAACACAAAACTGTGGAAAAAGTGTTAATTAGCTAATCGATAATAAATTACGCGTGGATAACCGTGAACGGGGCTGTTGATAAGACTTGAGAATTGTCCACATAGGGTTGGAAAATAAGTGGACAACATATTTGTTCACATTTCCACACCCATAATGATTATAATAACGTTTCTTTTAAAGACATTAATTATAAAATGATTAATAGAGCAACGATCATTACTCTGTTAACGTGGCTAACGTTTGTGGGGCAGAGTATCGCGCAAAGTGGGGCAACCCTGGCTGACGAGTATTTCAAGGCGGGCGAATTTGAAAAGTCGGCGAACGAATACAGCAAGCTGTTAAAAACGGAGGTCAACTGGCTGCGGCTCTCACGCTACATGTACAGTTTGCAGAAAAGCAACAAAGCCGATGAGGCAGTCAAGTTCCTGCGTAAACAGGAAAAGGCCGATGAAGCGAACCGGGCGTACTATGCCCTGTTGTCTGGACAGCTGGCCAGCCAGCAGGGCGACACCACACTGGCGAAGAGCCAATACACACAGGCACTGCAATCCGCCAAATCGTCTATACCAAAGCTGGAAAAAATTTCTGATGCCTTTGTAGAGCTAGGGGAGAACCGCTGGGCGATCCGATCGCTTGAAATGGCACGGGAGGTCAGCAAAGAATCCGGATCGTACAGCAGCGAATTAATGACGTTGTACAAAGCCACCGGCCAGACAGAAAAAGCAATCGACGAAGCAATCAACACCAGTAAGCAGTCTGACAAAAAAGAAACGGTACTGGCAGCACTTCAAGGGTATCTGAATACGAAAGACGAACCACTGATAGAAAAAGCGTTGTACACCAAAATTCAGGCAGAGCCCGGGGAACTGGCTTACAACGAACTGTTGATCTGGTATTTTATCCAGAAGCAAAAATTCAGCCGGGCGTTGCTACAGGAGAAAGCCACCGACAAACGATTAAAACTGAATGGTGGGAGAGTGTATGATCTGGGCATGGTAGCATTGAATAATAAAGAATACAAGACCGCGGCCGAAGCTTTTGAATACATTGTCACGACTTATCCACAAGGACAACTATATCCTTTTGCCCGACGGCTGGTAATCAACGCCCGGGAGGAGCAGGTTAAAAACACATTTCCTGTCGATAAGCTTGAAATCCGGAAGCTGATCAGCGACTACCAGAAAATGCTACAGGAAATTGGCACCAATAACAAAACTTTGGAGGCCTTACGTAGTACGGCAAACCTGTACGCCTATTACCTCGACAGCAAGGATACAGCGCTAACGGTTCTGGATCTTGCTGTGGATCTGGGTAAGACCGACAAGAATTTTGTCGATCGGTGTAAACTGGATAAAGGTGATATCTATCTCCTGAAGGGCGAACCCTGGGAATCTACGTTGCTGTATTCGCAGGTCGAGAAGTCTCAAAAGGAAGAGTTTCTGGGCTACGAAGCAAAACTGAAAAATGCTAAACTTCACTACTACAAAGGTGAGTTTACCCTGTCCAAGGAGTTGCTTGATATTCTAAAGCTCGCTACGTCCCGGGAAATTGCCAACGACGCTGAATCATTAAGCCTGTTGATTGTGGATAACACAGGCATGGATAGTACCGAAGCAGCCATGCGTGAATATGCATCCATAGATTTGCTGCTTTTCCAGAACAAGACCGATGAGGCTGTGGATAAGTTGAATCAAATGTTGAAAACGTTTGAAGGCCACAGTTTGGCAGATGAGATTCTGTGGCTGCGCGCAAATACGTTTTTGAAACAAGGCAAAAACGACGAAGCACTTGAAGATTTAAAAAAGATAACGGCAACGTATCCGTATGATATTCTCGGAGACGATGCTCAGTTTACCCAGGGAAAAATTTACGAGGAGCGTTTGAAAGATAAGGCTGCCGCGATGGATGCCTATCAGAAAGTGTTAACTCAGTATCCAGGAAGTATTTATGGAGCTGAAGCACGCAAACGGTTCAGAACGCTCAGAGGAGATACGGTTAATTAAAGTAAATACAACCGTCTTATAAGCAAAAAACCAGCGTTAATGCTGGTTTTTTGCTTATAAGACGGTCTGAAGTAAAGATTCCTTGAATGCGGAATAAGTTGCGGGAATAACGATACTGTGCTTTTGCCGCGAAGCTAACATAGCCAGCCGGTCCGGAACCTCAATTGGTTGTCCAATCACCTCTTCAACCAACGGCTTGAATTTCGAAGGATGAGCCGTAGCTAAAGCTAATCCAACTATGTCCTGATCCGAGGTATTGATATATGCCTGCAGCCCAAGAACGCCAATGGCTGTATGAGGACAGGTAACGTAGTTGTACTGTCTAAACACTTCTTGCATACCAATTCGTGTTTCCTCATCGTCGAAATAGTAGCCCGATACGTGTTGCTTTAGCCGATCTAAGGAATTTTGAAACAAATGGGTAAGGCGTACAAAATTGCTTGGATTACCTACATCCATTGCGTTGGAAATGGTAGCAACGGATGCCTTCGGATCAAAAAGGCCAGTTTGCAGATAAGTGGGAACAATATGATTCAGGTTGGTAGCAGCAACAAAATGCTCGATAGGTAATCCCATCTGCTGAGCCAATACGCCGGCACTCAAATTGCCAAAATTTCCACTTGGTGTGGAAAAAACGATGGGTTTTCCATACGAACGTACCTGACCATACGCGCTCACGTAATAGAAGCTCTGCGGAATTAATCGGAAGATATTGATCGAATTAGCCGAAGAAAGGGATAAGTGCTGGTTCAACTCTGCATCCACGAACGCTTGCTTTACCAGAGACTGACAATCGTCAAAAGAACCCTCAACTTCAAAAGCCTGAACATTGCCACCCAGCGTAGTCAGCTGTTTTTCCTGCAAATCGCTTACACGACCCCTTGGATACAAGATTGATACGCGAATTCCCGGTACATTATGAAACCCCATGGCAACGGCTCCGCCAGTATCCCCAGAGGTTGCTACCAATATGTTTACTTCTTTGTCCGTATTGCGTGCAAAGTACGACATCAGAGCGGCCATGTACCGGGCGCCAACATCTTTAAACGCCAGTGAAGGGCCGTGGAATAACTCAAGAACACCTAATCGGCCGGCATCCAGTTCAACAACGGGTGTTTCAAATGGAAAGGCTTGATGAATGAGTTGTTCCAGAGCCGGTTTTGGAATCGCACCGTTGAAAAGAGCATGGCTTACAGCAAAGCCTATATCAGCCAACGACTGATTTGCTATTGAATCAAAAAAGGAAGGACCTAGAAAAGGTAAAGAGGATGGCATGTAAAGCCCTTTGTCCGCCGGCATGCTATGAAACAAAGCCTCTTCAGCCGATACGGTTACCTGTGGATTATTGGTACTGTAAAAGCGCATAAACGAAAAGATAGAGACACAAAGTACGGAAAATCAAATGGGTATACTGTAGAAAATCAACTGAAATGTGGAAAACTAATGTGGATTAGTGGATAAAATTGGCAATCCGTAAATTTGCATGAACTAAACACTTCATTATGTCATTTGGCTTTTTCAGCGTACCAACGCCAGTCAACGAACCGGTTAAAGAATACCGAACCGGCTCACCCGAGCGAGCAGCAGTAAAACAGGCGTTGGCCGACTTCCGATCGACACAGACCGACATACCAATGTATATCGGCAGTCAGGAAGTAAGAACCGAACAAAAAATTCGAATAGCTCCTCCACACGATCACCAGCATACATTAGGTTATTTTCATGAAGGAAACGCTCAGCATGTTGATCTGGCAATAGAGGCAGCTCTTGAAGCAAAAGAAGCATGGGCAAGTATGCAGTGGGAACACCGTGCCAGTATATTTCTCAAAGCTGCCGACTTGATTGCCGGTCCTTATAGAGCACAAATCAACGCTGCTACCATGCTGGGTCAATCTAAAAATGCTTATCAGGCTGAAATTGACTCTGCTTGCGAGCTGATTGATTTCTTGCGGTTCAATGTGCATTTCATGACCGAAATCTATCAGCAACAGCCAAACTCAGCTCCCGGCGTATGGAACAGGCAGGAATATCGACCATTAGAAGGATTTGTATTTGCGCTTACACCGTTCAACTTCACCGCAATTGCTGGCAACTTACCAACAGCGCCGGCAATGACGGGAAATACGGTAATCTGGAAACCAGCATATACGCAGGTGCTTTCAGCTAACGTAATCATGAAAGTACTAAAAGAAGCAGGGTTGCCAGATGGCGTGATAAACCTGATCTACGTTGATGGCCCTATAGCAGGCGACCGTATTTTCAGTCACCCCGACTTTGGCGGAATTCATTTCACAGGAAGCACAAAAGTCTTTCAGGAAATTTGGAGAACGATTGGGGAAAATATCCACAAGTACAAAAGTTATCCACGTATTGTGGGCGAAACAGGTGGAAAAGATTTTGTTGTTGTGCACGAATCAGCTAATGCAGAAGAGGTAGCTACTGCATTAGTTCGAGGAGCGTTCGAATACCAGGGTCAAAAATGTTCAGCCGCTTCCAGAGCATACATACCGTCAACAGTATGGCCGTCAGTTGAGGAAAAACTCAGAGCCGATCTCGCTGAAATCAAAATGGGAGGAACAGAAGATTTTGGAAATTTTGTAAACGCCGTGATCGACGAAAGGGCCTTTGATAAAATAACGGCTTACATCGACGAAGCTAAAAAAAGCGATGCAGCAGAGGTGATCATTGGCGGGAACTACGACAAAACTAAAGGTTACTTCATCGAACCAACCATACTATTGGTGAAAGACCCGTCTTACCGAACAATGTGCGAAGAAATTTTCGGTCCGGTTTTATCTGTCTATATGTATGAACCATCGGCTTATGAAGACATCTTGTTGGTAGTGAACCAGACCTCTCCCTATGCCCTGACAGGGTCAATTTTTGCAAAGGATAGGTACGTTATTGAATCAACCACCAGGAAGCTCAGTAACGCGGCCGGCAATTTCTACATTAACGATAAACCAACTGGTGCAGTGGTTGGTCAGCAGCCTTTTGGTGGAGCGCGCGCATCAGGAACTAATGATAAGGCCGGTTCGTTGCTGAACTTGCTGCGTTGGGTATCGGCCAGAACGATAAAAGAAACGTTTGTGCCACCCATTCGCTACGAGTACCCTTTTTTACAAACCGACTAAAAAAATTTGAAACAGGACTTGCAATTAGTTTTTCAACCTACTACCTTTGCAGTCCCAAATCAATAAAACGGGTCAACAACGGTTGACCACCATCCCGAAAGGGAGCCTGTTCTTTGACATATTGACATCATAAGGATAGCACTAAATAGGCTAATAAGACAGCTTTCAGTTTACTGAAGGCACACTAATTTACAATGGAGAGTTTGATCCTGGCTCAGGATGAACGCTAGCGGCAGGCCTAATACATGCAAGTCGAACGGGCAGCAATGCCAGTGGCAAACGGGTGCGTAACGCGTAAACAACCTGCCCCGGAT
>NZ_QXED01000011.1 GCF_003583365.1 Fibrisoma montanum | reverse complement strand
GGATCGTCAAAGATTATGAGTATACTTTATCTTCTTCGGTGGCGTGGCTGTATTTAGCCAATATTCAGATGATGGTTCAGCGAGTCAAACCCTTTAACCAAGCATAATTCCCCAACACCTTCTAAATAATCTTATTCCGTTCCGCATAGGTAGCTGTCGGGTGAAAGGTTACATGTCTCGAAGGCGAGCATTCAGCCCAACAATGGCAGGTGTGTAAAGGTGTAAACAGTAACCGTTCAGGCAAGTACCTCGCTAGCCATCAACCCCTGCGGGTGTTGGTCGACAAACGGCATATCGCAGTGGGCAAGTCGTGGGCTCCCATTTCCATATGTTGTGCGACAGTTTAAGCGCCCCTGTTGTATATGTTTGGGTTTGCTATGGTGCGCTCCGGCGACAGGATACAAAATCATTAAATTAATGGCAATCGCAAAGTGGGGATTTGGCATGGCTCCCATTTCTAAAGTAATGGGAGCAAGGTATGAGAGTGCAGTCACTCACGTACTTAACATCATTGATGACGTCGTTTCTTTTGAAGAAGTAAACATCGATTACATTTCAGAGCTGAAAGGGATGTTCAATAGAGGTCTCAAGCAAGACCAATGGGATTGGTTTACGGTTCATTGCAAATTGGGTTCGCCTGCCAACGGAAATACAATTAAATTGGTGAATAATTTGATTGAGTTCAGGCAAAGTATAAAAGACAAAAACTGGGAACGAGCTTCTGAAATAAAAGCAAGTTTGATTGGCCACAGGATCAAATTATATTTACTAAATTATCTTGGATGTAATAGCGGTTTACAAACGGAGGTAGACGGAGGCTTTATTTATATACTATCAACAAAAGAACTCCCAAACATACTGAAAATCGGTATGACAACCCGAAATGTTCAGCAAAGAGTAAAAGAGATTAACTCAGCTACGGGCGTATTACACCCGTACTCAGCGAGGAAGATTTTCAAGGTTAAAAACGCAAGAATTGCTGAAAGTGTAGCCTTCAATTCTTTGAAAGAATTTAGAATTAGAGAAGACAGAGAATTTTTCAATCTTGAATTTTCTAAGGCAGTAAATATACTCGTAAACACTTTTTTGTTTAATAATTTAATAAGCCGTCAAAAAGGCATTATTAAGTGGTTTAACATCGAAAAAGGCTTTGGCTTTATAACCTGTGACAATGGTTCTGACGTATATTTTAACAAGGAAGCAATAATTTATGGAGATCAACTTAGTGCTGGAGAACTTGTCGAATTTGATATTAGGGATTCAGTGAAAGGTCCCAAAGCTGCAAATATTTATGTCACCTCAACATGATCTTACTTGCGCTCCGCGTGGGATAAATGCCGGACGACCAGCAGCAGGTCGCAAAGTCGAGCTAGGCAGCCAAATAGTTCGGGGTGTAAAGGTTGGTAGTCGTGTTCTAGTCTACAGTCATTTGTGGAGCCATCAAAAAACTTTATTGAAAAAGAAAATGAAGACTATCGGCATGTTTGCTGTTAATCCAG
Organism: Fibrisoma montanum; assembly: GCF_003583365.1. GTDB lineage: Bacteria > Bacteroidota > Bacteroidia > Cytophagales > Spirosomataceae > Fibrisoma > Fibrisoma montanum. The sequence continues at coordinate 167,891 of NZ_QXED01000011.1, read as the reverse complement.
TCATTTTCGATCAAGAATATTTTCTTAAATCAAAACACTATGCCTTATAATCCAAAGGATGTTGTTTATCCACAAAACCGTATCAAAAGAGTAGTTCGAGTTCTTCACGACGGAACACAAATCGCACCAGACAGTTTTTCTATTGCCGAGTTGGAGCTTCAGAATGGAGAAATAGTTTTCGGGTTGCGCCACAATTATAACTACTGGAATGAAGGCAATCCCGACATCGGTTATCCTACTGTAAGACCAGGAAATCCAACGTGGTTTATTTTGCCTGATGTGAACGCCTTGCTACAGGTAATGAATATAGTATTTCTTTCTCCGTCAGTTGTGTAATATACATAGCCTGTCATAGTGAAGACTTGCATGCTGCCAACATGAGCTTTGCTGCAAGTGTGGTTTGTCGGTCGACATGAGGCAGGTCGCAGCGGTAAGCCAAGCAGCCTAACAAAGAAAGGGTGTAAAGATCGCAGGTCCGTGCGTTCAGTTGAGTAGTTTGCTTATCCATTAGCCCTTTCGGGCGTTGAGTGCGCCAGCAAGCCGTAAACCGTGTATGCTGTCGTCGGTTGACACAAGACATATCTTGGGGGGACAATGAACTTTTAGGCGTTTATTTCCAGCTTCTGTTGACAACGCAAACTTTCCATCGAGTAAGTCGAAGTTTTAATCAAATAAACTACGGTTAATGAATAACTAATGAAAGTAACTCTTGATACAAACATTTTGGTGCAAGATTTTTGGATGGATGGCCCACACTCAAGAGTTTTTCTCAACGAGTTGAATATTATCCCTGCTACTTTACACATTTCACAGGTTGTTATTGATGAAACTGTTAATAAATATCGAGAATTCTTATCAGAGAAGGTAGAAGAATTAGAAAAAATTAATTTAGATGTGTTTAGAATGTTAAAAAGAGAACCTTCCATACCATCTATTAATATTGAAGAAGCTACCCGCGAATATGAAAATTTCCTTATAGAAAAATTAAAAAGTGTCAAAGTACAAATTCTACCTTATCCTAAAGTTGAACACAAAGATGTAGTTAAGCGAATTCTAGAAAGAAAACGACCTTTTAAAAAAGGTGACTCAGGCTACAGAGATTATTTGATATGGGAAACAATTAAACAACTTGAGCTTTGGGGGACTGAGCAAATTGTATTTATAACTAACAATATTAAAGATTTTGGAGAAGCTGGCTACTTATCCGAAGAATTTACTGACAAAAGAACACGTAATAAAAATTTTAAGATTGTAGTCACAGTTACAAAGTTTAACGATGAGTTTATTCTTCCAAGATTAAGAAAAATGGAAGAATTAAAACTTCAATTAAATAAAGGTCAAGCTCAAAACTTTAATTTTAAGCAATGGCTCGACAAGGAATTTTTAGAATTATTAAAAGATGCAGAGCTTGAAGAAGTTTTGGTAGGCTTTCCTTACGGAGTGGGTAGCGTAAGAGTATCTGAAATCTTAATGTTTGATGATTATACTATCAATGATGTAAGTGAAATGGAATCGGGTGAAAAATTTGTTCACTTTTCAATCAAATGTCAAGTAGATGCCTCAGTTGATATTGATTGGTCTGACTACATCAATCATAAAGAAGTAAGAGATTATTATGGAGATAGTGAGGAGGAGTTTAGCTCTTCTTGGGGAAGGACATCAGAAAGACTTTTGGTTAATGGGTTCCTAATTCTCGATAGAACAAACCAAGAAGTTAATAGCGTCGAGATTACCTTGATAGATGGCCCTCACGGTAGTATCGAAATGGGAATCTAAATAAAAAAAGGGTGTTTGTCAGCGTTTCCGCCGACAGGCAGCCCGCCCCGGAGGACGGTTTTCAGCCCAACCGAACGGGTGTGTAAAGGTGCAGGTACGCGTGTGTAGTCGCGTTTCGCGCCCGCCATCAACCCTCTGGGTCGTTGGGTGGCCCGTCTAAGCAGTTCTTCAAATTGGATTTGCTAAGGTGTTGAAATAACTACTTCCAAACCATTTTGCTATCAACCGATTGAGTAAGTTTTTATAGCGTATCAGGTCGGTCACGGCTCAAATCCAGCATGGCTGAGTCTTGAGACAAACCGTGTTCAATCATTGGCCACAATCCTCCCCCTCAAAAACCGTCAATTCACGATTTCGCAATAAAAGTTCTGAAGCCCCGATCGGTCTCAACACATGCTCATCGTTCAATAATTATCGATTGCAGGCGACGTTTCATCGGTAAATCCTGACTAATCGGGGACTTTTACCATAAACCCGGTGTTTATAGGGTAATTTTGAGTTTTAGACGGACTGACACCCCTTACTGATGGATCATCTGCAACAATCGTTCGCGGTACGATTTACATACAACGTTTTCTTTACTGAGCATCTTTTTGCCCCTGCTAATTCGTTACTAACCGACTTTCTGCAGTCTCGTCGCCAGGAGGGCACGACTCAGAAAATCCTGTTTGTGCTCGATTCGGGCGTTGTGGCGCATCATCCTGAGTTGCCGACGCAGATTACGTCGTATTTCGCCAGTGTCCGGACCGCTTCGCTGGTTCCCGACCTGCTCATACTGCCCGGTGGCGAAGCGGCTAAGAACGATCCGGATCTGGTTGAACAGATCGTCGATGCGGTCGACCGCTACGGTATCGACCGGCACTCCTACATCGCGGCCGTTGGTGGCGGCTCCGTGCTGGATCTGGTGGGCTACGCAGCGGCTATCTCGCACCGCGGCATCCGGCATATTCGCATCCCGACGACGGTCCTGTCGCAGAACGATTCGGGGGTTGGCGTCAAGAACGGAGTCAACTACCGCGGCAAGAAGAACTTCCTCGGTACGTTTGCGCCCCCGGTGGCAGTGTTCAACGACCTTACGTTCCTGACCTCGCTCGATGACCGCGACTGGCGGGCGGGCATATCCGAAGCCATCAAAGTAGCCCTGATTAAAGACAAGCCTTTCTTTGACTGGATTGAAGCGAACGCGGCAGCCCTCGCTCACCGCGACATGGTAGCCATGCAGTATCTGGTTCACCGCTGCGCCGAGATGCACCTTCAGCACATTGCCGGGGGCGATCCGTTCGAGATGGGCTCCTCGCGGCCGCTGGACTTCGGGCACTGGAGCGCCCACAAACTGGAGCAGTTGACCAACTTCGACCTGCGCCACGGCGAAGCCGTAGCCATCGGTATTGCCCTGGATAGTTTGTACTCACACGATCTCGGCTGGCTCACCGAAACGGAGGTTAACCGCATCCTGACAACCCTGCACACGCTGGGCTTCTCGCTGTACCATCCCATGCTCGACGCCGATAACAGCGTGGGCATCCTGAAGGGACTGGCTGAATTTCGCGAACACCTCGGCGGCCGGCTGACGATCATGCTGCTGGAAACCATCGGCAAAGGCGTTGAAGTCAACGAAATGGATGCCGACCGGATTCGGCGGGCCATCAACACCCTCCGCGAGCAGGAGTTAATAAATTTGTAATACATTTTTCAAACGCAGAGGGGCAGAGGAAACGCAGAGGCCACAGAGGAGAATTACATTAAATAGCTCTGCTTACTCTGCGTTTTCTCTGCCTCTCTGCGTTTAAGAAACCACATGAAGACACCCCTCGGGCACCTCGGCTATTGCACCAACATCCACGCGGGCGAGTCGTGGGCGGATCACTTTGCGGCCCTGCAGCAGGCCGTGCCGGAACTCAAACAACGCCTGTCGCCCGACGCTCCCTTTGGGTTGGGTCTGCGCCTGTCAAATCAGGCCAGCGAAGACCTGGAGCAACCCGAAAATCTGGTGGCGTTTCAGCACTGGCTCGCCGATAATGGCCTGTACGTGTTCACCATGAATGGCTTTCCGTTCGGGGGCTTTCACCGCACGGTTGTGAAAGACCAGGTGCATACGCCCGACTGGACCACCGAAGCGCGGGTGGAGTACACCAAACGCCTGTTTCGGCTGCTGTCAATCCTGCTGCCGGTCGATGAGCTGGGGAATGCCATTCAGGGCGGTATCTCGACCTCACCCCTCTCCTATCGGCACTGGTTTGAGTGGAACCAGCCGGCCGCCCGGGATTACATCTATTCGCAGACGACGCAGAACGTACTGGAAGTGGTCAGCGACCTGATTCGGCTACGTCGGCAGACCGACCGGCTGATGCACCTCGACCTGGAACCCGAACCCGACGGCATCATCGAAACCGCCGACGAGTTTGTGACCTGGTTTACCGACTACCTGATTCCAATGGGTCTGGAACAGCTGACCACCGAGTTCGGCATGACCGACGAGGAAGCCGAAACGGCCATCTGCGAACACGTCCGGTTGTGCTACGATGTCTGCCACTTTGCGGTGGGATACGAACGGCCGGCCAACGTACTGGATAAACTCAAAGCCTACAACCTCCGGGTAGGCAAGATTCAGATCAGCGCGGCCCTGAAAGCCGAGTTCCCGCAGGACGCCGACGGTCGCGCCAGTGTGCGGCAGGCGTTTGAGCGGTTCAACGAGCCAACGTACCTGCACCAGGTCGTGGCCCGTACCCAGTCGGGCGGGTTGCTGCGGTTTCCGGATTTGCCCGAAGCCCTCGCGGCCCTTGACGACAGCCATGCTGAATGGCGGGCGCATTTCCACGTACCGATTTTTGTGGCCGACTACGGCGTACTGCAATCGACGCAGGACGACATTGCCGAGGTTTTACGGCTACAGGCTGAACGGTCATTCACCAATCAATTAGAAGTAGAAACCTATACCTGGGAAGTTTTACCGGAAGGACTGAAACGCGATCTGGTCGACTCAATCGATCGCGAAGTAAGCTGGGTTAAAGATTTTAACGCAGAGATACAGAGAACTACGCAGAGTTAGAAGAGATTCTCCGCGCGTTCCGCGAAACACTCTGCGTCTCTGCGTTTAACAACATACTATGAAAAAGACCGTAGTACTCGACGTAGTGGGCTTATCGTACTCGCTGATTGGCGAGCACACCCCCTTTCTGAACCAGTGGATGGCCGACAAACACCGCGCCACCATCGACCCTATGCTGCCGGCCGTTACAACCTCGGTACAGTCGACGTACGTAACGGGAAAGTGGCCGAGCGAGCACGGCATCGTCGGCAACGGCTGGTACGACCGTACCGATGCGGAAGTGAAATTCTGGAAGCAGTCGAATAAGCTCGTGCAGGCCGAGAAAATCTGGGAGCGGGCCAAAGCGATTGATCCCTCGTTTACGGTATCGAAGATGTTCTGGTGGTACAATATGTACTCCACCGCCGACTATTCGGCAACGCCCCGGCCGCAGTATCTCTCCGACGGCCGCAAAATGCCCGACTGCTACACCTACCCCGGCGACCTCCGCGACCGGCTCCAGGCGCAACTCGGTACGTTCCCGCTGTTCCAGTTCTGGGGTCCGGCCACAACCATCAAATCCAGCCGGTGGATCGCCGACGCGTCGATGCTGGTCGACCAATGGCACAACCCGACGCTGACCCTGATCTACCTGCCGCACCTCGACTACTGCTTACAGAAGTTCGGGCAGGATCTGACTAAAAATGCGAAAGACCTGCGGGAAATCGACGACGTTTGCCGCGACCTGATTCAGTTTTACGAAAAGCAGGGAGCCAACGTGATTGTCTTGTCTGAATATGGCATCACGAACGTCAGCCGACCGATTCACATCAACCGCATCCTGCGCGAAGCCGGTCTAATCCGTTACCGGCTGGAACAGGGCCTGGAGATGTTCGACGCCGGGGCATCGCCTGCCTTTGCCAGCGCCGATCATCAGATCGCCCACGTATACCTCAACGACCCGGCAGTAGCCGGCAAAGTGCGGTCGATTCTGGAGAAAACGCCCGGCATTGAACTTGTGCTGGATAAAGCCCAGCAGAAGGCGCATCATATTGACCACGAGCGTTCCGGCGATTTTGTGATCATGGCCGACGCAGATAGCTGGTTCACCTATTACTATTGGCTCGACGACGCCAAAGCACCCGATTTTGCCCGTATAGTAGATATTCACCGCAAACCGGGCTACGATCCGGTTGAAATGTTCATGGACCAGACCAACCCGCTTATCAAACTGAAAGCGGGGTACAAACTGGCCCGGAAAAAGCTCGGATTCCGGTACCTGATGAACGTAATTTCGCTGGATGCCACGTTAATCAAAGGCTCACACGGCCGGATCGGCACGGCGAAGGAACACCATCCGGTATTTATCAGCAAAGGCGATGTGGGCGAGTCCCTGTCTGCAACCGCCGTGTACGATCGAATCTGGGAAACCCTGACGGCGGGCATCAGCCAGCTAACTATGTGAGAAAATTCAGATAAGTTTGTATATTTAGTACAAACAACACCCAACCCCCCTTACAGCCATGAAGAACGCTACTTATCTGCTTGGCTTACTCTTTCTTGTTTCGGCCTGCGCGCCGAAACCCTATCCACTCGGTACGTCGTCGCCCAACGACGATGCGGTAGCGTATCAGGATGGATCCGAATACTACGTTCCTCAACAGCGGGACTTCACCGCCCGGAAACGGCTGTATCCGGATCCAATCGGTGGGTTGGGCCGTTCAGAAAACCCCAACATCCGCGTAACGGACATCCGCCACATCAACGACTACACGGTCGTGTTCATGAGCTTTGAAAACGACCGCGACTCCAGAAATTCGCTGAGCCTGGGCACTACGGCGGCCATTTCGTTTAATAAGCAGGCCAGGCTCGTCGTTCCCAACAGCGACCGGACGTATGCGCTGCTGAAGGCCGAAGGCATTCCGATGTCGCCCCAGACCCGTGACGTGTACGCCGGCGACCGGGCAAACTTCGCCCTGTATTTCGAACGGCTGGATCCGGAGGTTAAGGTGTTCAGCCTGATTGAATGCCAGAGCGATGCGTCAAATTCCTGTTTCAATGTCTTCGACATGAACGTAGCAAAACCGGGCACTCCTGCCGATAACTGATCACAAACCCGTCTTTTTTCTGCCGGTCGGATATAGTTGTCTACCTACTACATCGTTAGTAGGGTATTGTCCTCTTTGTTTTAGTTCAGTTATGAGTGTAACCGCGTTCTGTGTACCCTATTGCCGTTTTTACTTCTCCATTCTTTTCTTAGTCACCTTTCTGCTAACCGGTCCATCCGGTCAGGCGCAAACACCGATGCCGACGCGCCTGACTCACCGGGTACTGTCCGGATATGCCGTCAGTACGGATGCCCCCGTCAACAAGGGAAAGCCGACGCTGTTTGTGTTTGAGCAGACCGATACGTTCAAAGCCGTGTTTCAGCCCGCGTCGGGTCAGCGGCAGAGCGCCCCGAATTTCAACCGGGAAATGGTAGTTGGTGTCGTGCTGCCGCCCTCCGCAAAATCGCCGAAACTAACGGTCAGTCGCGTGTTTGTGATGGACTCCGTGCTGACGTTCCGGTACATTAAACAAACCGATACCAGCAAAACGGCATCGGCGCAGCCCACAACCGCCACCCCGATGCTGTTGGTAGCGATTCCGAAACAAACCGTCCTGAGTGCCCGCCTGATCGAGAATGGGCGACTGGTGCAGACGATCAAGCGCCGGGAGGGAGACGATAAATAACGATAAATACGAAGGGCAGGCAACTGTATTGCCTGCCCTTCGTATTTATCGTTCAACTCCCAATCCATCGACCTTTCGGCACCCGATTAATTTACGTCTTTGCCCTGCGCCAGTTGTTGCAGCAGCCGTTCGACGTTGGCTTTGTTGTTGGCATCAGGCGCCAGGGCCAGGGCTTTCTTCCCCCAGTCGGCCGCGGCCTTGTAATCGCCAACCGCTGAGTAGGCCCGCATCAGGCCCATGTTCGACAGAAATACGTTGGGGCTTTTCTTGGCCAGCGTCTGAAACACGTCCAGGGCTTCCTTTGCTTTCTTCTGCCGGATCAGCTGGCGACCGTACTGATAGTATTCCTGCTCATTAGCCATCGGCAGCGCTTCTTTCATCAGCGCATCGGCGTCGGCCTGCTTACCGGTCATGGCCAGCAGCCGGGCTTTGGTGCTGAGCGTCCCGAAGGTTTTCTGGCCCACAAACTGACCGTTGACCGCGTAATCGGCCCAGCGCAGGGCTTCGTCGAGGTTTACGTTCCGATCAGCGCAGTACGCAGCCGCCTGCTGGTAAGCCTCCGCCCGGAAGCCCTTTTCACTGCGCAGTTCATTACGTAATGAAGCCAGCTGGGTTTGCACGACGTCGACCGTTACGGTAAACGGAATTTTCCACGTCTCCCACAACAGCGCAACTACCGCCGACGAATCCGTTTCGTCCATAAACTCATACTTCAGCCGATCCACCATCGACTGGCTTTTAACCGGCTTCACCATCACGCGCAGGGCATCGTCTTTCGGGTCGTAGAAGTAACTGCCCCACGAGGTGTGAGTTTTGGAGAAAATAACCGTCACTTCGTTTTCCTCCACGGCCATCATCAGACCGTAGGTACCGGCTGCCAGCGGCTTGCCCTCCACCTTTACGTCCGTACTGAACGAGATGGTGGTGTTTTCGTTGGCACCGGCCCGCCAGGGCGCCTGTTTGCTGGTGCCAAACCCGAGGTCCTTGTAGCCAAAGTGAACCAGTTGCCCCCAGATTTTACCCTCACGGCCTTTCACCGCCGGGCGATCGTACCGGATCGTTACGTCCGTAAGACCAATGTATTCCGTCACCGACGCTTTTTTGTTGCCACCGTCGGCCGGAAAGGTAAGTTGTGCAGAAGCCGGCAATTGACTAATCGTCAATAGCATGCCGACCAGAAATGGTACAGGCTTTTTCATAGTAGTCAAAGTAAACCCATTGTTCACAGGCGCGGAAGCTCTTTATGATGAATGGCCGTCCCGATTGTCTCAATTGGGATAATCGGTGTCCGAGTCGCATTCGGTTCCTTCCTGCGACGAGTAGCGCGGGGCGAAACTAAGCGGTCGCTTACCGTTGTTATTAATGAACAGTCGCCTGCAACGCCCTAAATCCGTATCTTTGCACGCGCTTTGACCTACTGAGGCAGGCAGGCGATTCGATATTCTTTGCTGTGGCGCTGCATGGCTACGGCAAGCGACCCGATTAACGTCCAACGCGGTGAAGTACAAACAATATGAGTCCCTCGATTACGCGCAGCTCGCGGCCGAGGTGTTGAGTTATTGGAACCAGAATCAGGTTTTTGAGCAGTCCGTCGCGATCCGCGAGGGTGCTCCGGCGTTTACGTTTTATGAGGGACCGCCCTCTGCCAACGGAACGCCGGGTATTCACCACGTGATGGCGCGGACGATTAAGGATATTTTTTGCCGGTACAAAACCCTGCGCGGCTTTCAGGTAAAGCGCAAAGGGGGCTGGGATACGCACGGCCTGCCGATTGAACTGCAGGTTGAAAAAGAACTCGGCATTACCAAAGAGGACATCGGCAAAACGATCAGCGTTGAGGAATACAACCGGAAATGCCGCGAAACGGTCATGCGTTTCACCGACCAGTGGAACGATATGACCCAGAAGATGGGCTACTGGGTGGACCTCGACAACCCGTATGTTACGTACGAAAACGAGTACATCGAAACCCTGTGGTACCTGCTCAGGCAGCTGTACGACAAGGGGTTGTTATACAAGGGCTACACGATTCAGCCGTATTCGCCCAAGGCCGGTACGGGCCTCAGTTCACACGAACTGAACATGCCCGGCACCTACAAGGACGTAAAGGATACGACCATTGTGGCGCAGTTTCGGGTGAAGCCAACCGGCAAATCGGGCTTTTTATTTTATGATTCTTCCGACGCGGATGTGTACATCCTGGCCTGGACAACCACGCCCTGGACCCTGCCGGCCAACTCAGCCCTGACCGTCGGAAAAGACATTGACTACGTACTCGTTAAAACCTTCAACCAGTACACCCACCAGCCGATCAACGTAGTGCTGGCAAAAGCGCTGCTGGGCCGGTGGTTCAGCGAGAAAGGTCGTCAGGACGGCCCCGGCAGTCCGGTTTTCGACACGTACCTGCCCAATGACAAGGTTATTCCGTGGGCCATCGTTTCCGAGTTCAAAGGCGAACACCTTCAGGGCATCGAATACGAGCAGTTGATGCCGTACGTGCAGCCGGACGGTGATGCATTCCGTGAACCTCCATTCCGGGTCATCCTTGGCGACTTCGTTACGACAGAAGACGGTACGGGCGTGGTGCACACCTCGCCGACCTTTGGTGCCGACGACTTTCGGGTGGCGCAGGCCAACGGCATCCCGCCGATCATGGTAAAGGATGATACTGCCGGGCCGACGTTCGGAAAAGACGTGCCAATTGTGGACAAACAAGGCCGTTTTGTGAAGGAGATCACCGACTTCGCCGGACGCTACGTAAAGGAGCAGTATTATTCCGACGAGGAGCAGGCTGACCCGGACTTTAAACCAACGGACGTCCTGATCGCCATCAAACTGAAAGAGGAAGGCAAGGCGTTCCGGGTGGAGAAGTATGAACACCCATATCCGCACTGCTGGCGGACTGATAAGCCCGTGCTGTACTACCCGCTCGATAGCTGGTTTATTCGCACAACGGCTGTGAAAGACCGGCTGGTGGAGCTGAACAAGACCATCAACTGGCAACCCGAAAGCACCGGCACCGGCCGCTTCGGCAACTGGCTGGAGAACCTCGTTGACTGGAACCTCAGCCGTAGCCGTTACTGGGGAACACCGTTGCCCATCTGGCGGTCCGAAGCGGGCGAGGAGGTGTGTATTGGGTCCGTGGCGGAGCTGGTATCAATGAGCGAACAGGCCAATGAGCGAATGAGTGAATGGGTCGCTCAGGGCAAGACCGAGTATCAGGCCTACGTCGACAAAAACAAAGCGTTTCTGGCCGCTTACGCCGATGGTACGTACGATCTGCATCGCCCGTACGCCGATGAACTTTACTTTATCTCCGACAAGGGCAACCTGATGCAGCGCGAGCCGGACCTGATCGACGTTTGGTTCGATTCGGGGGCGATGCCGTATGCACAGTGGCACTATCCGTTTGCCAATCAGGATACGTTCGAACACGCGTTTCCGGCTGATTTCATCTCGGAAGGCGTTGACCAGACACGCGGCTGGTTCTTTACGTTGCACGCAATCGGCGTGATGCTGTTCGATTCGGTGGCGTTCAAAAACGTCGTGTCGACGGGTCTGGTGCTGGACAAAAACGGCAACAAGATGTCGAAGCGGCTGGGCAACGCCATTGACCCATTCGAGACGCTGGCCAACTTTGGTCCGGATGCCACGCGCTGGTACATGATCACCAACGCCGAACCCTGGGACAACCTGCGGTTTAACCTCGACGGCGTGGGTGAGGTGCAGCGGAGATTTTTCGGTACGTTGTTCAACACGTACAACTTCTTCGCGCTTTACGCCAACCTCGACAACTACACCATCAACGAGTTTGATCGCGTCCCCCGCGAACGCCTGACCGAGCTGGATCGCTGGATTCTGTCGAAGCTGCACACGTTGATCAAGGAGGTAACGGAGCAGTACGAAGCTTACAACCCGACCAAAGCCGGGCGGCTGATTCAGGATTTCGTATCGGATCAATTGTCGAACTGGTACGTACGGTTATCACGCCGGCGCTTCTGGACCGGGGCGTCGTCGGACGCAGGAGAGTTAACCGAAGACAAGCGGGCAGCTTATGAGACGTTGCAGCAATGTCTGCTGACTGTGGGTCAGCTGATGTCGCCGATCGCGCCGTTCTTCGCCGACTGGCTTTACCGCAGCCTGACCGATGGTGTTCGCGATGTGGCCCGGGAGGAAAACACCGCATTGGCGGACCACCCGTTGCGCCACGATTCAATACACCTGACCGACTGGCATTCGTACGAAGCGGATTGGGTCGACACTGATCTGGAAACGTCGATGCAACTGGCGCAGGATATTTCGTCGCTGGTACACTCCCTGCGGAAAGGCCATAAGCTGAAGGTTCGTCAGCCGCTGAGCCGGGTGCTGATTCCGGTGCTCACTGAGCAGACTCGCCGGCAGATCGAACACGTAGCGCCGATCATCATGTCGGAGGTGAACGTCAAAGCCGTCGAGTTTGTCGACGATGCGTCGGGTATTTTGAAGAAGAAGGTCAAACCCAACTTCAAAGCGCTCGGTCCGAAGTTCGGCAAGCAGATGAAGGACGTAGCAGCCGCCATCACGGCCATGACCGACGAGCAGTTGAAGGAATTGGAGCAGGTCGGCAATATCCAGTTGGCAGTAGGCAGTATTGCCCTCTCGGATGTCGAAATCCTGACCGAAGACATTCCGGGCTGGCTGGTGGCCAGCGAAGGCGGCCTGACCGTGGCGCTGGACATAACCGTAACCGACGAACTGCGCCGGGAAGGGATCGCCCGCGACTTCGTGAACCGCATCCAGAACCTGCGCAAAGACCGCGACTTCGACGTAACGGACAAGATCCGGATTGAACTCGAACGGAACGACGAAGTTCTGGCCGAGGCCATTGAAGCCAACAAGTCGTACATTCAGCAGGAAGTGCAGGCCGTTTCGCTCGACCTCGTTGGCGGCCTTAATGGCAACGGCCAACCGGGCAGCGGCCAACCGGGCGAGGCCGTCGAGATCGAAATGGACGAGTTTCTGTTACGCGTGAAAGTAAACGTAGCTTCATAAACGCAAGATCACAAAGTTTTTAAATTTCCCCACAAACATCGCCCGGTTGACCACATGCCTTTGGCTGGTCAACCGGGCGATGTTTGTTTTGACTCATCAACACACAAAAACAACCTTTGTATGAAACGCTTCGTATTCTTACTCCTGGCAATTGGGCACACCGCCCTCGGCCAACCGACAGATTCAACTACGTTTTCGGGCCTTCCACCCATAAATAAGTTCAAGTTCAGCTTTATGGGGGAATTAGGACTTAGTGTTTCGTCTACCAGTATGCCCAACATCCGGTCGTTTTTCAGAAGCAACCAGATCGAACCCGACTTCCACCTTGACCCGATGATCAACTTTGGATTCGGGGCTCGCTATGGACGGCTTAAACTTATGTTACAGGCTGGAAACGCCATTAGCCTGATCCGGATAGCGAATACCGAAGCTGAGTCAGTTGCCCGGCAGAACAGCGCAGGGTACAGCGGTATGATGCTCGGCTTCGACGTAGCGAATACCCGGAACAGACGCCTGTACATCAATGCTGGATTTGGTAGTATCGATTACGAATACAGCGTCTATCGCCGAACCAGGCAGGCCGTTTCGTTCCAGAACATTCTGCAAACCGACCAGACCGGCAACATCCCTTCCCTGCGGTTACGAAACAATTACCTGGATGTCAATATTGAGTACGCCCAGCGGGAAAAGCGCAAACGGGGTGCCGAAAGCGTGTTACGTCTGGGTTACCGACGGGGTCTGCAAGCCAGGGCCTGGGAGTCGGATGCCTTTCAGGTAACCGGTGCACCTACTGACCGGATCAGCCAATTTTACTTCCAGGGTCTCTACTACTTTTCGAGCAACTATACCAAATCAGGGAAGCGATGAAAGTGATGCTGTTGATTCCCTTATGGTTGCTGATCACCGGTCTGTTTGACGACCAGGGGCAACCCCGAAATGGACAGGCGCGGGTCATCATTTATCGCCAGCGGGAGTTTGGCAGTACGCCCTACGACATTGCCATCAATGACAAGAAACAGGGCGCATTGCCTACTAACCGCTACATGCAGGTGGATATTTTGCCGGGACGTATTAAAATTGAGTCCATGAAGGATTACTTTTCCGATAACCAAACGCTGTGGCTCAACGTACAGGCGGGGCATACGTACTACGTAAAGGCAGTAGAAGACATTGATTTTCTGAGCCGTACGTTGCTGATTGCGCCCATCGGCGAAGACCAGGCCCAGCGCGAGTTGCGGAAAATTAAACCCCTCGAAACGGCCTCAACGTCGTCTACAAACTAATCGCTAACGGACCACCCCACCATGTCAACCCTTCGAAAACCATACCCGGCACTACTGCTCGCTGTGGTTCTGATCAGCCTGCTGACGTACTGGGGTCGGCTGATCTACGTTGGGGTTTGGCAAAACGATGAGACCGCCCCTGACATCGGCGGCCTGGCCAGGTACCTCCTGGGGGTTGTGGTTCTACTGACGGCGCTCTGGGGCCTTGCCTACGCCAATTATCGCCTGGCGTTTCGGGGCTGGCTGTTGCGTCAGGAAACGCGGCTGTTGTACTGGACATGGCTCTGCGTCTTAGCCTGGCTGGTGTTTGAGTTGCTGCAACGTCGCACCGATCATGAACCCGAGTTTGCCGATGAAAACCTGCTCGTGACGGGTGTCATTATGGTGTTCATCATTGCGTTCGGCTACATTGCCGATTCGTTTCGCGCCCGTCGGGAGCAGGTGTATCTCATCCAGCAGAAAACGGAAGCCGAACTAACGGCCCTGAAGGCGCAGGTGAATCCGCACTTTCTGTTTAATGCCCTGAACACAATCTACAACGAAGCGCAGCGGGCCGACAACGAAACCGTTGCCGATCTGATTCAGCAGTTGTCGGGCATCATGCGGTTTACCCTCCAGGAATCCCGGCAACCGCTGACGTCGATTGACAACGAACTGCAGTTTCTGGACAAGTACCTGGCTCTGCAGCGGGCGCGTCTTCCCGAAACGGATAATCTTCAGTTATCAACCCAGCTCGACTGGGATGGTCAGCCGGCTCAGATTGCCCCGCTGCTGCTGATCCCGTTTGTCGAAAACGCGTTTCAATACGGTATCAGCTTTGTCCAGCCCTCGTATATTGATTTGACCCTGACGGTCGAAAACCGCCGGCTGGTCCTGCACCTGGCCAACAGTGTACCATCGGCCACGACCGGCAAACACGGTTCGGGAACCGGCATTGCCAACGCCCGGCAGCGGCTGGCGCTGATGTATGCCGGTCGCCATACGCTGGCCATTACGCAGACATCCGATACGTTCACCGTTGCCCTAACCCTTGATTTATAACGAGATATGCTCAATGCGATTGCCATCGATGATGAGCCAGCAGCCCTGGATGTTCTGCAACGCTATGCGGCCAAGGTTCCCTTTCTGAATCTGACGCAAACGTTTATCAACACCACCGACGCACTCACGTACCTCCACACGCAGCGGGTTGACCTGTTGTTTCTGGATATTCAGATGCCCGACGTATCAGGAACGGATTTTGCCCGGCTGGTAGCCCCGTTGAAGAAATCGGTTATCTTCACAACGGCTTATACCGAATATGCCGTTGAGGGGTTCACGCTCCAGGCTCTCGATTATTTGCTCAAGCCCATCGAGTTCGGGCGGTTTCTTCAGGCCTGCAACCGCGCCTACGCCCAGATTATGCCGCAACGGGAAGGGGCCTCTTCCAGCATTTTTGTGAAGGACGGGTACGACTGGGTGCGGGTTAACCTGGACGAGGTATTGTACATTCAGTCGGACACGAATCTGCTGTTCATTCACGAACAGACCCGGCAGGTGACCACCCGCATGACAATCGCCGATATGCTCGCTACGTTGCCCGCCGACGATTTCATCCGTGTTCACAAATCGTACATTGTAGCGCTACGGGCCATCCGCAAAATTGAGCGGCATCAGGTCACGGTCGGCAACGTAACGATTCCACTGGCCGGCAGTTACCGCGACGCTTTGGAGCAGCGATTACTGCGGAAGTAGCGTTCGTCCCGGTATTGTTAACAATATCATAACCCCACCGGATGGCTATACCCGGTGGGGCTTTTTTTATATTTGATCTATTTCGTGTAAATGCATCTTCTATGACAATGCCGTTTCAGCGTTGGTTCTATCTGCTGGCTTCCGTGGTCACAGTGCAGTCAACCAAAGCTCAGGCCGTTGACGTCGTTCGCGGGCCGTATCTCCAGGTCGTTACGCCTACCTCCATCACCATCCGCTGGCGCACCAGTCAACCCACCGAAAGCCGGGTGCAATTCGGCACTTTTGCCACGAGGCTGAATCAGGAAGTGAGCGATCTGAAGGCGGTTACAGACCACGAGGTGATTTTGACGAACCTGAAACCCGCCACTCGTTACTACTACGCATTCGGGTCGTCGAAAACCACAATGAACGTGGACCCAGAGCAACACTTTCAGACGTCCCCAAAACCCGGCTCGACCGACCCAATCCGAATCTGGGCGTTGGGCGATTTTGGCAACAGTTCCGCTACACAGCTCGGTTGCCGTGATGCCATCGTCAACGCCACCAAAGATCGCCGACCCGACGTCTGGCTCTGGCTGGGCGACAATGCCTATTCAAACGGTCTCGAAGACGAATTTCAGCAGCATGTGTTCGGGGTGTACCAGGATGGTTTTTTCCGGAATATGCCGTTCTGGGCAACACCCGGCAACCACGATTATGGCGGACAGATCGAGAGCCAGGCTATTCCCTATTTCCAGATTTGCTCAATGCCCAGGCAGGGCGAAGCTGGTGGTGTGCCATCGGGATCGGAGTCGTACTACTCATTCGATTACGGCAATGTTCATTTTGTATCGCTGGACTCGTACGGCAAAATGGACGGCGGGCAGCGAATTTATGATACCACCGGTCGCCAGGTCGACTGGCTGAAGCGCGACCTGGCTGCGAACAAACAACCGTGGACGATCGTGTTCTTTCACCACCCGCCCTACACAAAAGGCTCTCACGATTCGGATACAGAAGAGTTACTGGTCAACATCCGGCAGAACCTGCTGCCTGTGCTGGAACGCTACAACGTCGATCTGGTTTTGGGCGGCCACAGTCACGTCTACGAACGCACCTACCCGATTGTCGGTCATTACGGGCTGGCCGATACGTTTGACCCGAAACACATCGTCGTGGCCTCGAACAGCGACCAGCCCAACGAATACCGCGTAAACGGCAAAAAACAGGGGATCATCTACATTGTCGCCGGGTCGGGCGGGCAGTTGGGTGGCCAGGAATCAGGTTGGCCGCTCAAAGCAGCCGCGTACACCAACAACACCGAAGGCGGCTCGATGCTGATCGATGTCAAAGACAACCGCCTGGAAGCCCGCTGGGTGTGTACCGACGGCGTTGTTCGGGATCGGTTTTCGATCGTGAAGGAAAAACAGGGCATTCGGTAACGGTACTGTATGAGTATGAAATGTATGCCGTTACGCTCAGGGCCGGTAGTCGGCCCGTTGGTTTATCTGGCTACTTTTGCAGCCGTCGTTAGCACGTCGGCGGTACCCAGGGCGGCTAGTTCATCGATTAACTCGTCCGACAGCAGCAGCAGTTGTTCATCGGAGAGCTGGCCTTCGTGATGGAGCACCACCAGCCGATCCAGGTCTTCTTTAATTCGACCGCGCGTTCGTCCCTGTAAATCATCCATGAACAGCAGCTCATCACCGGCCTGCTTTTTCCGGTTTTGCTCCCAGCACTGACCTGCTACAAAACAAACGATGCCCACCATCAAAACACCCAGAAGGATTACAAGTATCAGCATGGCTCACGATGGTTTACCAAGTTCAGAAGCAATTGATATGTTCATAAGCAAGCCGGTTTTCTACAACCAGCCGCTGAATTCCTGCGAAAAGCCGTTGGCAGCATCCCCGACAGGATTTCTACCTATGCAGTACACTAAGTTAACGTGAGTTTTGAATAACTCCATAGCCTCAAATGCGCTTTTTTATCATCCCTCCTGGCATCCACGCGTCCCGGTCGGGATAACAAAGAAAGCAGCCCTACTATTGTCCGTGATCACTCACCATTCATCCACCTCACATTGAGTCAACGATCAATACGACTCAGACACAATTCGCCGTTTGGCTATATCACGACTGTAGACGTATAAAGCCGGGCGTTTCTGAAAACTAACCCTTTAACTTATTAAAGACCGATAATATAGGGATTAGAATCGTATTAAAGTGAGCAATTGGGCGCTACGGCGAAGTCGCCCGGATGGAACGGTCAGATAAACCGAATGAAGAAAATCTAACTCTGCTGCTGCAGATCGCAAGGGCGGGTATCACGAATCGTACCAAAGTCAACTTTCACGCATTGCCCAACAGCCTGGCCGACACGCGGTACTAACGACTACAATCAGCGTCGGTTTGGTCTTCATCACGTGCATCCCTCAAAGGCTCCTGATTTTTGGCCGATAGTTTCCCTTTATGGCCTATCATTCCTGCTTCAATATGATAACTGGCATAGTTTTAGTTCTCACACATCCGGCAGTTTAACCGGACTCAATCCGGCTCCACCATCAGTACAGCTTAAGCCCGATCATCTATGACAGCACAATATCTACTTGAATCCTTATTATCGTTTCAGAATACGTACCGGGTTGTAATGCGTCATTTCAACGATGATGTCCGAAACGCCCGGATTCTCGAACCGGTATTGGGCCTGACTAACAACAGCATTCGCCAACGGTATAACAAGCCGCAGCTCTGGCGCGTCACCGAGATTCGGCGGCTGGCCGTTCACTACAGCCTGTCCGAATCGGCCTGCATTCGGGTGCAGGAAACGTTGCCCCAGCTACAGCCGTATCTCCAGCAGCTACCGAGCCGACAACGGCGCCGGCTGGAACGGCTCAGCCAGCTATCTACCCGTAAGTTAACCAACCGGATGGCTACCGACTGGCTGATCGCCGACGTAAACGAGCTTATTACCGGCTTAACCAACTGGATGGCCGATCAGCCGGTCTGACCGGTACGCTAAGGCATTTACTCAATCAACCGAAACAACCGATTCCAGCGGATCTTGTGCCAGATGTCGGCCGGAACGGGATCAATCGACAGCCAGACAAACACGGCCTTACCGACGATGTGATCATCGGGCACGAAGCCCCAGTAGCGCGAATCCTCGGAGTTGTGGCGGTTATCGCCCAGCATGAAGTAGTAGTCCTGCCGGAAGGTGTAGGCTGTTACGGGTCGACCGTCAATCTGGAGACTGGTTGCGGTCAGCGCTACGTTTTTGTTGCCTTCGTAGCGTTGGATGATGGGGCCGTACACCGCCAGCGTCTGCCGGTTGATCGGAATCGTAGTACCCTTTTTGGGAATGACCAGCGGACCAAAATTGTCCCGGTTCCAGGCGTTGGCCGCCCCGCCGTATATTCCCGGCTCCGACTGACCGGCCGGGGCTGTCATGGGTTCGATGCCCTTCACCCAGTCAAAGGTTTTAAACTGAGCCATGACCTCGGCGGACGTATTGACCCGGTAGCCAACCAACACGGACGCTTTCGTCTTGTTATCGATGGTTTCGAGCGGCTGCCAGTTGATAAACGGCCCTTCCGGCGATTTAAAATCGTTTACGATGCCGTACTTCCGAAAAAAGCGATCATCAAGGACTTCGGTGGTTTTGACAAAATAGGACGACTGCTGCCGACGCGCCACCGGAAACGCCCTCCCATTGACGAACACCTGCTCGTTTCGAAGCCCTACCGTATCGCCCGGTATGCCTACGCACCGCTTCACGTAATACGTTTTCAGATCGGGCGGGTAATCGGGTTCGCCCGGCAGTTGGGGCGGGTAATTGAACACGACGACATCGCCGTTTTTCACGTGCGAAAAGCCCGGAAAGCGATACATCGGCAATTGAATGGCCGAACTGAACGAAGGCAGGTTCGTTCCCCAGAGTTTCTGATGCGTCAGCGGCACCTGAAGGGGTGTTTTGGGTGTGCGTGGCCCGTAATGCAGCTTACTAACAAACAGGAAATCGCCGACCATCAGGCTGCTTTCCATGGAGGGCGTCGGAATGGCGAACGCTTCGACGGTCATCCAGCGGATCAATGTGGCCGCCACAACGGCAAACAGCATGGAATCCGCCCATTCGCGGAGAAGTGATTTTTTAGGTTTAGGTGTGCTGGCAGACGTTGGCTTGCTTTTGAACATAACCGGCTGGTACAAACGAGTTCTTATGTAAGCGGGCAAGCGATTGCTGGCGCAGCCCACCCGTTTGTACGAATATTAAGCGAAGGCAGTAATCGGCAATCAGTTTTTACACAAAAGGTTTTATGGCGGGGTGAAAAGCATTACTCAGCCGAAACAGTGGCAACAACCGTTTAACGTGAGTTATTGATAACTTACTTGGCTTTATCAGGCGAAGTCAAGCGACCAACTCTGCGTCGTCACAGCACTTGCCCGATGCCAAAAAGCACGACAAACAGCAGAGTCGTGAGGGCGAGTTGCCCCAGCCGGGGATTGAGTTCGGCCGGCCGTTGATGGGTGGCCACGGCCCGCCCGTTCAGCACGAACAGCGGAAACGCGAGCAGGTACAGATAACTTACCCAGCCCTGTCCCGTCAGCAGGGAGAAAAGTAACGCACAAAGCATCCCGGCAATCAGCAGCGCCCAGTGGTACCGAATGGCCCGCTGCAAACCCAATCGCGCCGGAATGGACCGTTTGCCGGTCATGGTATCGGTTTCAATGTCGCGGATGTTGTTGATGTTCAACACTCCGGTCGCAAACAACCCAACGCTCGTGGCGGGCAGCAACAGGGCGGCATTAAACGAGAGCGTGTGTAGAAAATACGTACCCAGCACACCCAGCCAGCCGAAGAAGAGAAGCACAGCAATGTCGCCGAATCCGGCATACCCATAGGGGCGCTTGCCGTTGGTATACCCGATGGCAGCCGCGATGCTCAACAACCCCAGAATCAGAAACGCCCAGAAAACCTCCTGCCCGGCGCCCTGAAAGGCAACCACCAGCAGCCAGATCCCCGTGATCAGCGACAGCACCGACGTAACGACAATGCCGCGCAGCATGGCCTCTTTCGTGATCAGTCCGGTAGCCACGGCCCGCCGGGGACCAACGCGCAGGTCGGTATCCTTGCCCGAAATGGCATCGCCGTAGTCGTTGGCGAAATTGGAGAGAATTTGGAGAAAGATGGTAGTCAGGGCCGCCAGCACCACGATCGACACATTTAATTGTCCATCCGCAGCGGCCAGAAAACTACCCAGGATAATACTGGCCAATGCCAGCGGTAACGTACGCGGCCGGGCCGCAGCAACCCAGGGGTTCATGTAATGAGTGAAAGAGCGAATGAGTGAAAGAGCAAACGGTGTGCTGAGCACATCACTCGTTCGCTCTTTCACGCTTTAAATCAAATTCCTACTGCTTTTTTGAACTCAGCGTCGTCGGGCTTAACGCCTGATGCGGAGAAGTGAGTCAACTGACCTTGTTCGTTGATGACGTATTTGCAGAAGTTCCAGGTCGGCGCCTTGTCGTTCCAGCCGTTCAGCGGCTTCGACGACAGCCATTTATACAGCGGAGCCTGCTCTTTGCCGGTCACGACCACCTTCTCAAACATGGGGAACGTTACGCCGTAATTCTTCTGACAGAACGTAGCAATTTCTTCGTTGCTGCCCGGTTCCTGGCTGGCGAAATCGTTGGCCGGAAAGCCCAGCACAACAATCTTACTGCCGTGTTCCTTGTAGAACTTTTCCCAGTCGCCGTACTGTGGTGTGTAGCCGCACTTGGAAGCTACGTTCAGAATCACAACTTTTTTGCCTTTGAAACCGCTCAGTGATACCGACTTACCGTCGATAGACTTCACCGTAAAGTCATACAGTGTTTTTGCGGGTGCCGGAGGGGTAGTGGGTGCCGCAGCAACTTCATTTTTGTCGCTGAAGATTCCTTTAACAAGCGTTGATATAGACATAAATCCAGAAGTAAGTAAAAGCAGCCCAAAGGCTGATAAGGCAAGTACAAACGTTTTTCTCATAAAAAATAAGGCGATAACATGACCATGTTATCGCCTTTAACGGGTTGTGAGATAAAATAGTTTTCGCTTTACAGGTTCTTGCGGGGCCTTACTGGACTGCATCGCGAATGTACACCTTAACGCCACCGACCCGGGGAGCAACCAGGTTGTAGATAAGGCCGAACAGGGCACCAAATATCATCCCGAAAATACCGTAGAGAATCGGCAGTAAGATGACCATCACGATACCGCCCCCCATCATGGCTCCCATACCCGACCGGTTAAACATAGTACCAAATAAGGAACCGAACAGAAAAAACAACAGCGCAAAAAATAATCCGATTACCGCCAGGAGCGCACCATACACCAACGCCACTGAAGCAACGTCTACTTTCGTAATTTCTCGTTTCATTTGGAAAAGGTTTTAAAAGTTTCGATTTGAATATAAACCCTTTACCAAACAAATCTCGCTACTGCATTACATTTTCTCGGGCACATCGATACCCAGCAACTGCATGGCTTTGCGGATTGTCCCGGCCACCAACGCCGATAAAGTAACTCGTAGCTGGGTCTTTATAGGGTCCGGCTCCGACAGAATGGAGACCTCAGCGTAGAACTGGTTGTAGGCCTTGGCCAGTTCATAGGCAAACTGCCCGATGTAGGACGGCGCGTAGTCGTCGCCCGCTTCGGCAATGCGCTGCGGAAACTGACTCAGCAGATACACCAGTTGCTGTTCGGTCGGGTGCATCGCCACCGCCGACACGCTTTTTTCGGGTTGCAGACCGTTTTGTTCGGCCTTCCGCAGCACCGACCGGATACGGGCGTGGGTATATTGAATGAACGGCCCCGTGTTTCCCTGAAAATCCACCGATTCTTCGGGGTTGAACAGCATCCGTTTCTTCGGGTCAACCTTCAGCAGGAAATACTTCAGCGCCCCCATGCCGAGCATGTGGTAAAGCTGCTGTGCTTCGGCCGAATTAAAATCCTCGATCTTGCCCAGATCGCGGGTACGTTGCTCGGCGGTGTCATACATCTCCTGAATCAGGTCGTCGGCATCCACCACAGTACCTTCGCGGGACTTCATCTTGCCGCTGGGCAGATCAACCATGCCGTAGGACAGGTGGTACAGGCCATTGGCATACGGCCGGCCTAACCGGCGCAGAATGGCGAACAGCACGGCAAAGTGGTAATCCTGCTCGTTGCCCACCACCCAGATCTGGCGGTCGTTGTGGAAATCGTCGTACTTCAGATCGGTCGTGCCGAGGTCCTGAGTCATGTACACCGACGTACCATCCGAGCGCAGCACCAGCTTCTGATCGAGACCTTCTTCGGTCAGGTTGATCCAGACGGAGCTGTCTTCCTTTCGGTAGAAAATGCCTTTCTGCAGACCTTCTTCAACGACCTCCTTGCCCAATACGTAGGTGTTGGATTCGTAATACGTCTTGTCGAAGCTGACACCAATTTTCTGATACGTTTCGGCGAATCCGGCATAGACCCATTCGTTCAGTTGCCGCCAGAGCGTCACCGTTTCGGGGTCGCCCTGCTCCCACTTCCGCAGCATCTCCTGCACCTCCAGCATCAGCGGAGCTTTCTTTTCGGCTTCTTCTTTCGGCATACCCTGCGCCACCAGTTCCTCGATCTGGGCTTTATACGCCTTGTCGAACAGGACGTAGTATTTACCGATCAGGTGGTCGCCCTTCATGCCGCTCGACTCGGGCGTTTCGGGCTGGCCCGACGCATCGTTGCTGAACAACTGATACGCCCGCATCGACTTACAGATGTGTATGCCCCGGTCGTTGACGATGCTGGTTTTCACGACATCGTAGCCGTTGGCTTTTAAAATGCGGCTGACGGCGTCGCCCAGGAAGTTGTTGCGCAGGTGACCGAGGTGCAGGGGCTTATTGGTGTTCGGCGACGAAAACTCCACCATCACCGACTGCCCTTTAGTGGGTAACTGACCGAAATCAGGCTCGGCCAGTATGTCGTTCAGTACGTCGAGCCAGGCCGAATCGGCAATGCTCAGGTTCAGGAATCCCTGAACAACGTTGAAGTGACTGACCACGGTGGTATTTTCCTGCAAATACGTACCGATTGCCTGCCCAATCTCGATGGGTGATTTGCGCAGGGTTTTGGTCAGCGGAAACGTTACGAAGGTGTAAAGGCCTTCAAACTCTTTTTTGGTAGGTTGCAGCGCCACCTCGTCAAGTGTGGTATCGAACAGGGCGCTGATGGCTTGCTGTATGGCTTGCTTTACTTGTTCCTGTATGTCCATTGGTTCGGCGGTGCGTTGCAGAGGGGTCTGTCGCACGGCGTATCGATCAGTTGCATTCAAAAATCACTGCAAAAGTAATGATCCTTATTCTGATTATTTCCTTCTGCCTGCGGGCGAATTAATTTGCCCGGTACCGGAAGGCTGCAGCGAGATCGTTGATTCGGCTACCGACTGCACTTTTTTCTTCGAGAAATACACCGGGAAGTACCCGTTCTGCGCCCAGAGCGGAAACAGATCAGCGTAGTGAGGACTGGCCGGATCGCCCGATTGCCCGGGGCTGTTGATGCCAACGGTTTTATCCCAGTCCTGCGTATCGACGATGATCCGAAACGAAGCGCCATGTTCCTGATTCAGACCATTGCCGGTATTGTTGACCGTTTCGCCGTAACCACCCCGGGGCAGTGGCCCCAGGTTCATCTTCGCCCGCTGTTCGGGAGTCGCCCGGCTGCTCAGGGTGTGCGTCAGCGTAATGTGTTTGTTGTTGGGCTGCCCATACAGCCAGAGTGACGGGTCCGGGCCCAGGCGCTGGGTCAGCGTAGCGACGGCTTTTTCGAGGGCTTTGGTAAGCAGACCGGGCGGAACTTCATTGTGTGTCAACCAGTCGACCACCCGCTTCATCGGCACGCTCCGCAGGTACGGCCGGGCCACTTCGGGCACCGTCGCGCTGTAGACGGCCTGCCGCAGTTCGGTTTCCCAGGCCACGTAGATAGCCGCCGGAACGGACTCCGGCCGCAGCTGATAATCCCAGTTCAGCAGCCGCTGCCGGCTCTGCTCCACTACGGGATCGTTGGCCTTCAGGTTCTTCAGCAAGGGCACCAGCGACCGGGCACTCATCGACAGGTAGTCGGCCTGCAACGCCTTGAAATCGTCGATGGAATGCCTGGGTTTCGATTGAATCACTTCTTTGATGCGATCAGCCCGCACCGGATTGGCCCACACCCAGCCCACGGCATTGCGATGCGGAAAATCAGCGGGCGTCAGGTTATTGTTGGCCGTCACGACAAAGCCCTCGGGCGGGTCAATCTTATGCGGCAGTTGCTGAATAGGCAGGTAGCCGCTCCACTCAAACCGGCCATCACCGGGCACGGGCACCAGCCCTGTCCAGTTTTTACGGATCGGCGACAGGCCGGTTGCCTGCCAGCCAATCGTGTTTTTACCCGCTGAGGGCCGTCCTGCCCAGATCATGTTTTCGCCCGGCAGTCGGCTGTAGGCACACGCCTGTCGGAATTCGGTCCAGTTTCGGGCCTGGTTCATTCGTAGACTGGCCAGATACGGTGCACAGCCGCGATCCAGCCAACCCGCCCGAACGGCGTAAGCTTTATAATTCTTCGCATCCTCGAATACGACCGGGCCGTGGTGGGTATACTTCAGCGTAGCGGTTGCCGGCTTTCGGCCTTTGACGGGAATCGTTTCGGTCAGCACCCGCATGTCTTTCCAGCGTCCCTGGTAGCGGTACTGGTTGGGATTGGCCGGATTGGTTTCGTAGACATACAGGTCTTCGTTGTCGGTTTCGAAGATGGTCAGTCCCCAGGCTCCGTAGTCATTGTGGCCGATGGATACGCCGGGCAGCGTCGGCTCACCAGCCCCCACGACATTCCATCCTGGAGCACTCAGATGAACCCAGTACCGCAGCGACGGCACCGACTGCGCCCGGTGGGGGTCATTGGCCAGCATCGGAAACCCGCTTGCCGACCGCTTGCCGCTGATAATCCAATTGTTGGAGCCGACGTACTGCTTTTCGGTGTCAAACCAGTCGGCAATCTGTTGCTGCCGGTTCAGGCCGGCTTCCTCTTCCGTAGCGCCCGGCCCTTCGTCGGTGGCACTGAATTTTAACGGCAAACGAAACGCTTCGTAAATCTCCAGAATCGGCTGCATCAGGTCTGCCCCGCTGACGTGCAGCGTCAGATCGGGTTCGGTGGCTTTGCGGGCAGGGTGAAACCATTGCAGTTGCCGTAGTTTATCCGCCCCGATCAGGTGAACCAGCCGACCGTAGTTCAGTTCGTCGCGGACGTTGCCGAGTAATCCCTGATGGCGGCTGATCACGACCTCGGGCGTCCAGTAACCCGGTTTTGTATTCAGCAGCCTGAACTCAATCGGCAGCTTTTCGGGTGTTTTCAGTATCTCCCGGATGTAGGCGTTGATCCCGTCCACAAAGGCCTGCACGATCTGCGGTCCATGCGGGTGGTAATGCTTCAGTTCCTGGTCGAGGTTACCTCTAAAGCGAAACAAGCGCGTACCCATATCCCGCTTCACCTCCTTTGGTCCGAGCAGCTCGGCCACGGTGCCGGTCGCCTGCCGACGCCAGATTTCGAGCTGAAACAGCCGGTCGGAAGCGGCCGAATAGCCCTGCGCAAAAAACAGATCATGTTCGTTCCGGGCGTAGATGTGCGCAATACCCCAGCGGTCGCGGATGATCTCGACGGGTTGCTTCAGCCCCGGAGTACGTTGGGCAAGGAGTGGCGTGGTAACAAGCAGACAGGTGAGAAGGAGCAGTCGGATCATAAAAAATCGGTTTCCTGTCTAAAGAAACCGATTTTCAGCATTCATAGTTACGTTTTGTCATCCTCCGCCTGCGCAATCAGTTGTTGCAGGTTAAACGACAAGCTCTTAGTAATCGTAACGTCGTGGTCCCAGCCCTGCCGGATGATGATGGTATCGGAATTACAACGGAGGCTAGCGGAGGAGGCCCGCCGGGTATGATTTGAGCGCCCGGTTACCGCCGACAGCCAGTTTCTGCGTAACATTGTGCTCCGTTTCTTGCGTATGAAAATTCTGTACGATCACCAGGCCTTCACAGGGGCGCGGTATGGAGGGGTGGCCCGGTACTTTTACGACCTGATTGTATCGCTCAGACAACGGGGACTCGATGCACGACTCTCGGTTCGGTTTTCCAACAACGTTTACCTGGTCAACAGCAACCAGTTCCGGACGTATTCCTACCGTTACTTTCTCGGGTACATGCCAACGAGTATGCTGTTCTCGCAGGTTAACCGGCTGCTCAGTTCGGTGCAGGTGATGCAGCACGACTACGATGTGTTTCATCCGACGTTTTTTCACCCCTATTTTCTGAAATTCATCGGCCAAAAACCGTTTGTGCTGACGTACCACGATCTGATCAAGGAGCGGCTGGGCGATGCCTACGGTCACCTCGACAACGCCAACAAAGACCTGAAGCAAACGCTGCTCGACCGGTCGGCCCGGGTCATCGCCGTGTCCGAAAACACCAAAAAAGACCTGGTCGATCTGTTCCGCATCGACCCGGACAAAATAACGGTCGTCTACCACGCTACCCACTTCCGCACACTGAATGTGCCGGCTTCGTTTCAGGTACAGACGCCCGATACGTACCTGCTCTACGTCGGGAACCGGGGCACGTACAAGAATTTCATACCGTTTCTGAAAGCCATTGCCCCTACCCTGAAACGCTATCCGCACGTACAACTGATCTGTGCCGGGGGCGGTCCTTTCGACCCA
Source organism: Fibrisoma montanum (assembly GCF_003583365.1). GTDB lineage: Bacteria > Bacteroidota > Bacteroidia > Cytophagales > Spirosomataceae > Fibrisoma > Fibrisoma montanum. The sequence goes on along the minus strand of NZ_QXED01000011.1, from coordinate 140,578 downwards.
ACCGAACAGCAGTTCATCAGCGAGTTAAGCCTGAACGGGCGGGTGCTGTTCCATGATATCGACGATTTTGTACTGTACCGGCTGTACGAAAAAGCCCTGGCATTTGTCTACCCGTCGCTGTACGAAGGGTTTGGCATCCCGATCCTGGAAGCGTTTGCCGCAGGGTGCCCGGTGGTGCTGAGCCATACGTCCTGCTTTCCGGAAGTGGCGCAGGATGCCGCCCTATATTTCGACCCGGCATCGGAACTGTCGATGCGGCAGACTATTGAACAACTCATTGAGAATGAGCCACTGCGGGCATCATTACGCCAGAAGGGTTATCTCCGACAGGAAGCGTTCTCGCCGGAGCAGGTTACGACCCAGACCCTTCAGGTTTACCAACAAGTAGTTAACCAGTCACTGTGAGGAGAATTCTGCTGTTTGATTCCGTTATCGATGGGCACCACGCCGATTACCTGACCCACCTGATCAACTACTGGCTCCATCGCCGGCCGGATGGGGAACTGCTGGTGGTTACGCAGGCATCGTTTGCGTCGACGTTTCACCAGCTAGTGGCAGATGGGCCCGCATCCGATCGGGTGCGGTTCATTCCTATTCCGCCTTCGGTCATCGACCATACCCACCAGACGTCTCCTCTCAACCGATCGTTCCGGGAATGGAAGCTGGCCCTCTCCTACGCAGCTGAGCACCGCCCGACGCATATGTTGCTCATGTACGTCGATATTTTTCAGTTGAGTATGTGGCTGGGCCGGAAGGCCCCGTGCGCCGTATCGGGCATCTATTTCCGGCCGGATTTTCACTACGCCGTACGCGGTGGATTGAAGGCCCGGCTGAACGTACTGCGCAAGAAGCTAACCTTGCGCGGAGTCCTGTTTCGGGGCGTTCTGAGCAACCTGTTTTGCCTGGACCATTCGGCGGTTCCGGCCCTGCGGCAGATGAGTCCCGGCGTGAACGTACTGCCCCTGCCTGATCCGGTGAAATCGTACGACATTTCGCCCGCCGAACTGGATGCGCTGCGGACCGAATTACAACTTGATCCCAATCGGAAAACGCTGCTGCTCTTTGGTCACCTCGACGACCGGAAAGGCATCGAACCGCTGCTGGAAGCACTCAGGCTCGTTAAGCCGGCCGTGCGGCAGGCGCTGTCTGTGGTCCTTGTCGGCTCAATCAGGCCGGACTTTCAGCAACTGATCGAACAGAAAATAGCTGAAGTACCCGGCGATGCCCGAATCATTCCGGTGTTTAAGGAAGTACGCGGCCGACGCATCCAGACGTACTTCGACATCTCGGACTACGCCCTGGCACTCTACCAGCGGCACGTGGGTATGGCCTCAGTCATTATCCGGGCGGCCGTTTCGAAAAAGCCGCTGCTTTCGTCGGATTATGGCTACATGGGCCACCTGGTACAAACCGAGCAGCTCGGTCTGGTGGCCGACTCGACTTCACCGTCGGCTATTGCCAGCATGCTGGAGCAGGTAGTTGCCGGGAGTGTTTCCTACTCTACGGCCAACCTGCAAAAACTGGCGGACCAGAATTCGGACGTAGCGTTCGCGGAAACGATCCTGAGCCGGATGTAGGCGGAGGGTGGGTTGGTGGTTTGTGGTTTGTAATGGGTTTGTAGTTTGTAGTTTGCGGTTGTTCGACTTTGCCTGGTCATCAACTACAAACCACAAACCATAAACCACCAACTACAAACCACCAACCACAAACTACAACCCCTCGATGGAAAACACGTCCATGGTTGTTTTGCGGAAGTTGCGGACGCGGGCAAATACGCCGGTTCCGTTGCTGGAGCCTTTGGTGTCGGTGTTGCCTTCAATTGTTTCCACTACATCGTCGTCTACCCGCGTGATCACACCGGTATGAAACCAGTCGTCTACGCCCTGGAACCGTAACAGAAATACGTCGCCGGGTTTGATGCGCGACGGGTCGCGACGGATCAGGGTGTTTTCGGTCAGGCGACCGGTTTGCCGACCACTCAGCGCCAGTACGTCGCAGCTAAGTGTTTTCGGCATAATGGCCGTGAACTGCCGCCCCTGACCGGCCGCAACCTGATCAAGTACGGTCTGCACGAACCCCATGCACCACTTGAACGGCGATCCGTCCAGACCATCGCAATAACTACGCACCCAGGGACCCAGATTCTGCGCGCTGCCCGATTGGAGTTCGGTGGCCCGTTGTTTCAGGTGCCGCTGCGCGACCTGAACAACGGTCTGGCGAATGTTTTCAACGGGAGCTACCTTCTGAAAAGCAGCAGCCAGCGGATGGCTCAGTTCGTCGAACAGGTCAGGCGTTACGACGCCGGTTGGAGTCCGCCCGACGGCCTCCTCAAAATTACGCACTGCCCGCTCAGTAGCCGGTCCAAACTGACCATCGACGTTCGTGGCTACGGAAGCTTCGGGAAACCGGAGCGCACTGAGTGACAACCACTCCTGCACGCGTTTGACATCGTTGCCCTGGCTGTTGCGCTGCAAAGGAGCGCTCAGGGAGAGTTCGTCCTGGAAGGCTTTTTTCAACATGGCGAGAGGAAGTTTACCCAAACGGGGTATCAAAGGTACTACCCGCCCTGCATAAGTCGATACGGTGACGTGACCGTTAACGAAAAGGCCAGCCTGTTCGGGCCGGCCTTTTCGTTAACGGTACATACGCATTAAAAGCTGTACGCACGGACTCCGGTTAATCATCGTCGTCATCGTCATCAGCCTCCTCACCCACTACCAGAAACGCCCCGCGTCGGGGAGCCGGCATTACGGAATATTCTCCCTTTACCGCCTTCCAGATCACCTCGTTAAACTTCAGGTCGTCCAGCTTATCGGCGTAGCGGAGGTCAAATTTTTCGGATTCGCGGGCCGGGCCGTTCATGGCTGTATTCTTCGCTTCCAAATCCTGCTGAGCCGGACGACGGGTGTAGGGCGTCAGATCGGGGGTGTTGGTGAAACAGGCAAACATGGGCGTAGCAGCCGCATCGTACTGGCTCATCGGCGGCAGGCCCAGAATCAATTCCATCGTTCTAAGCATACCGGAGGTCGAGTACATCGTATGTTCGATGTGCTTCCGCTTCGTGTACGGACTGATTACCAGAGCCGGCGACCGGTGCGCATCGACGTGGTCGGGACCGTTCTGAGCGTCGTCTTCCAGAATGAACACCGCCGATTCGTTCCAGATCGGGCTTTTCGACAGGTATTCGACGAACATACCCACGGCCAGGTCGTTGTCGGCTACGTGCGCAGCGGGCGTTGGTGCACCAATCCGGGCGCCACTCGTGTGGTCGTTTCCGAGCCGCAGCGTATTGAACCGGGGAACCGCCTTGGCCACCAGCAGCGAATCGAACTCTTTTTTCCAGAGTGCCACCCGCATGGTGTCCATCACCTTCAGGTCATAGTCGGGGTAAGTCGGGCAGAAATGATTCGCCAGCGCCGACCGCTTCTGTTTTGAATACGCTTCAAATTCGCCGTAGCTGCGGTACGTAACGCCGGCCCGCTGGCAGTAATCCCAGATAAAACCTTTCTTGGGAAACGCCACCGGACGGCTGCCTTCGTAGTCGTAGGTACCGCCCCGGCCACCGTAGCTGGTCGGCCAGGTTTTCTCGACGTAGTCCGTTGCATAAGCCGCCATCGACCAGTTGTGTCCGTCGGCGCTCACTTCCGCATCGACGTAGAAGTTGTCGAGCAGCACAAACTCCCGGGCCAGCGCGTGGTGGTTCGGCGTCACTTTCTCGGGAAACAGACACAGCGACGAATCGCCGTTCCCTTCGGGCATATCCCCAAATACCTGATCGTAGGTCCGGTTTTCCTTGATGATGTAGAATACGTATTTGATCGGCGACGTATCGCCTAGCTTGCGCGGAATCGGGTTGTTGGCTTCACCGGCCGCCAGTTTCTCCTTTTCTTTTGAGTACGGCGTGTTCTGATACACCAGCTTCGACATGGCGCTCAGTTCAGCGGGTTTCGGCAGTGTAAACATCGACAACGTACCTTTAAACAGCCCGGCGATGTATTCCGTACCCGATTCCCGGCGTTTATACGGGTTGGGGCCGTTCGGATTCGCTTTCGAGGTAAAGCCTTTGCCATTGGCCACCAGCACCTTGCTGCCAACCACCTTCACCGACGTAGGATACCAACCCACCGGAATAAACCCGAGCGACCGGCTGCGGCCCGGCTTTGATACGTCGAACACGGCGACGCAGTTGTTGTCGGCGTTAGCGACGAGCAGTGTTTTTTGATCGGTTGATAATGCCAGACCGTTGGGGGTACTGCCGGCCGGCGCGTCGGGATACAGAGACGTATTGAATGTTTCCAGCACCTTGCGCGACTTCACATCCACCAGCGACACCGAGTTGTCGTTGGCGTTGGCGACGAACAGATACTGCCCGTTGCGCGAGAACGTCATGTCGTTGGGGTGGCTGCCGGTCGCAATCTCGCCGGTCAGTTTCTGCTGCTTCGGGTCATAGATAACTACCTTCTCAGCCCCCCAGATGGAAATAAACAACTCGTCGGACACCGGCGACCGCAGACAGGTGAAGGCTTCGGCGGGGAGTTTGATTTTGTTTTTTACCTGCTTCGACGCGATGTCGCAGACGTAGAGCGAGCTGTCGTCTTTCGTAACGGCGTAGAGCGTTTTTCCGGCCTTGTCCACTTCGACACCCGCCACCGAAATGCGGTTGGGCCAGGGTTTACCGAGTTCGATGGAATCGGTTTTGGTTAACTGGTTGTTCGATACGTCGTAGATCAGGATCCGGTTGTCGTTACCGCCCGACGCGAACAACCGCTTCCCATCCGGGCTGAACCGGATACCCACCCATGACTTGGCGATAACGGCTTCGCTCAAAACCTTTTCGCCGGCCACATCGATCAGTTGAATAGTCTGCGTACTCTGGCCGTTGTTGGTCACCGCCAACCGCTTGCCATCGGCAGACAAGACCATGTTCAGGGGGAGGTCGCCGAGCGGCAGCGAACGGCCATGGGGCGTTAGGCTCCAGCCGTTCGGCAGCATGACGCGCTGAGTTTCCTGACCCATTTTACCGGGTAGCTGAACGTTCCGGCTTCCCGTCTTAGCCGGTTGCGCCCAGAGCGCCAGCGACAATAAGGAAAGGGATAACGTTGATAGGTATCTTAGTAGCATATAGTACAGGTTTATTTATCAAATGTAAGCGTTCCTCCGGGCTGTCATTGTTAAGTTTTTGTGAACGCCGGGCTGTCCATCAATTACTCCGGCATCCCATAGAAAAGATTATCTTTCAATTATTTTTGAAATTACAAAACACACTGTACATTTGACGCATGGAGTTCAGGGAAGCAAAAGACAAGTTTATTCAAACCTGGGGGACGCTGGCAACGCAGTGGGGCATTAACCGCTCGATGGCGCAGCTCCATGCCCTGCTGCTGATTTCGCCCGAACCCATGACCACCGAGGATGTGATGGAGCAGTTGCAGATTTCGCGGGGCAATGCCAGCATGAACCTCCGCGACCTGATGGACTGGGGGCTGATTTATAAGCAACTGAAGGCGGGCGAACGGAAAGAGTTTTATGTGGCCGAGAAAGATATCTGGAAAGTGGCCCGTCAGGTAGCTAAGGAGCGCCGTCGCCGGGAGATTACGCCGGTAGTTGAGGTGCTGAATGATCTGAAAGCCATTGACGCCAGCACGCCCGAAGCGCAGGAGTTCAGGCGCGTTATGGAAGGGCTGAGCAGTGTGGTAGGGTTTGCAGACAACACACTCAACGCCGTTATCAAGGCCGAAGAGAACTGGCTGATGAGTCAGTTCCTGAAGGTATTCCGGTAATATTTTTTTAGCTAAAACTTTCAATTATTTCTGAAAATTTAGAATACTAAAAAATGAAGCAAATAGTTAAGATTGGTTGGTATCAGAAATGGGTCTGGCTTCCAATCGCCATGTACTTTCTCACTGGCCTTACCTTATATTATTTCGTTTTATTGTTTCCTATCATGCTTACGGTCGTTCAGTACTATGCCGTTACAGAAGCACCATGTACTACGCGCCCTCTAACCTGGTATTGGGTTATGGGGAGTTATGCCGTTTGTTTTTTCCTGCTAACCCAACTCAATCTGCATCTTAGTGGCCTATCGACACTACCAATACTTGTTGGTTTGTACTACCTCTGTCAGTCGACCATAGAATTATGGGGTAAATACGTATTTGCTACGTGGCGATCTGGCTTTTTTGCCTTTGGAAACCTTCTGGCCTGGGGTATCTGGAGTCTCTGCTACTATGCTTTGTTTTCCTTAACCCATACGGCCTATAAGTCAGCCCTGGACACGTTCGTTCTTGTCGTTAATATTCCCGTATCGAGCCTTTTGTCCAATGCCGTTTCAGGGTATTTTCTACACTTGGCTAGTCAGCCTTTTGACGATGAAGCGTAATGGTCTCTATTAACATTGAACGCAAACCACAACTGTAACACGTCAAAGCAACCATGAAAAAGCTAATCATCTATGACGCCGACTGCCCGATGTGCCGGGCTTACACAAAAGGATTAGCCGCTATCAACAAGGACCTTGAACGCATCCCGAACAACGCCGTAACGGATGCTTCCATCCTGAACCGTCTGGATTACCAACGTGCCCGCCACGAAATTCCGATGGTCGATCTCAATGGTGGTGAAACACTTTACGGAGTTGATACCTGGCTGTATCTGCTGGGCGAGCGCGGTCGCATACTCGGCGGATTATCGCCATTGCGTTGGCTCAAGCGACTGCTTAATGTCCTGTACGCATTTATCTCCTACAATCGCCGGATTATTGTACCCGTCAGACCCGGCCGCTGGTCACTGCTGGAACTTCAACCCGAGTTTCATCTAAGCTACCGGCTGTTGTTTATCGGACTTGTGTTTGGCCTCGTAGCTGGGTTGCATTACGTTTGTCACGGCATGGTGCCCTGGCTTGCTCCCGTGCTGCTTGGGTTACAAATCGGATTGGTCAGCGCCTATCTATACGTAACAAAACACCCTGACTTTACGGAAACGCTGCTTGACTATTGCGGCCACGCAGGCATGAGTCTGCTTCTGGGTGGCTTTATCCTGACCATGGGTTTAACGACGGGCTGGCTGGTACTTCTGCCAATTGGTTACGCCCTGACCGTTGGTCAGCACTTTATCCGGAGCTACAACCTGGGCCTGAACCCGTGGTTGAGTGTCAGTTTCACAGTAATTTACCTATCCATCGCTGGACTATGAAGCCCCACAAAATTATCCTGGCAGGTGGAACCGGCTTTCTTGGCCAGGTATTGGTTGACTACTGGAAGGATAGCCCCATTGACATCGTTGTCCTCTCGCGGAAGCCGTACACAAGTCACGACCGTGTTCGGTACGTAACCTGGGATGGCAAATCGATAGGTACCTGGGCTAATGAACTCAATAAAGCCGATGTGCTAATCAACCTGGCTGGCCAAACGGTAGATTGTCGCTATACCGCCGAAAACAAACGCCAGATTATTGAATCGCGTATCAAATCAACAGCGGTTCTGGGACAGGCAATCCGACAGACAGACAACCCACCTTTGCTGTGGATCAATCTATCGTCGGCAACCATCTACCGTCATGCACCAGACCGGCAGATGGACGAGATCACGGGCGAAACCGACAGCCCTCAGGCAGAGTACCGCTTTTCCCAGCAGGTTTGCAAAGAGTGGGAGCAAACGTTCTGGGAGAGTGATACGCCGGAGGTCCGCAAAGTTGCCTTACGTTCCTCACTGGTTCTGGGTCGTGATGGTGGCGTATTTCCGGTTTTGAAGCGGTTAACGCGGTTTGGCCTGGGTGGGCAACAGGGCGACGGTGATCAGTTTATCAGTTGGCTTCATGAACACGACTTCGCGCGGATCATTGACTTCCTGATCAGGAACGACGCCCTCAACGGTACGTTTAACTGTACCGCCCCCTGCCCTATTCGTAACACAGAATTTATGACATTGCTACGACGGGCATTCGGTGCCCCGGTTGGGCTACCCGCTACCCGGTGGATGCTGGAGATTGGTGCGTTCTTACTACGTACGGAAACAGAACTGGTTTTGAAAAGTCGTAATGTGATTCCTCGCAAATTACAGGAAGCCGGGTTTAGATTTGCTTATCCAACAGCATCCGAAGCCCTGACTGCGTTAGTAAAATAGCTCTTATTTCTTCAGAAACGCCACGACGGCCTGGGCAAACTCAGGGGTTCGCATCGCCCCACCGTGATCGCCGGGCACAACGGCTAACCTCGCACCCGGAATGGCATCGACCAACGTCTGGGGATCACCGTTATCGCGGTCCTTATCGCCATTGACTACCAGCACGGGTACGCGTACCTGCCGCAGTTCGGCCATTGTCGTCTGCGGCTGAAACTCCTGCAACCGGGCCAGTACGACCGTATCGGCCCCACTTTTTTTGGCATAGTCGATCGCACTCTGCAGTTCAGGATGGCTGCCCGGTCTGGTCAGCGCTTCGTGGAAATTCTTGCGTCGGTACCAGTCGGGCTGCGTAAAATCGGCGCTCATCCCGCCCAGTACGGCCCGGCGTATCTGCGTATCAAGCGTCAGCAGGCGGGCGGTCAGGATAGCCCCGCGGGAGTAACCTACAACATCGTAGTTCGTCAGGCCGAGGTGCTTCATCAGGGCCATTACGTCCTTCAGCTCCGCATCGTTTCGGTAAGCGGCTGCCTCGTGCGGGCGATCGGAGCGGCCATTGCCCCGCAAATCCAGGGTCACTACCTTAAAACCGGCATCGGCCAGTTGCTGCCGAACGGCCGCCCGTTTCCACGAATCGCCGTTCGTGATGAAGCCGTGGAGCAGAACCACCGGCCGCCCCTTCCCGAGGGTGTCGTAGTGAATCTGCGTTCCGTCAAACGAGGTGAACAACGGAGCGCGGTCGTTCTGGGCGCTGATCAGACCAGCCTGAAAAACCGCGATGAGGAGTAGCAGGAAACCGTTCATGCAACAAGGCCTAATGTAATTAACAGGTAAACGCGACCCGCCAACCTTTCTACCCGTATCGGGTTATCTACCTATACAGATAAAGCAACACCGCATGACTACTCAACAGGAAACCCCAACCGGAGCGGCCAGCGATACCGAACTGATCGGTACGCGCGTGGTCCGCATTGACCCCGACAACTTCCGCAACCAGAGCGGGGCCGCTATCGAAGACGATGATGCCGACGAAGCCGGTGCAGACAACTCACTGGCCGACGAACCGACCGACGCGGACGGCGACCCGACCGGCGAACACGACCACGTACAGGACGACAACTACTACCTGGGTGGCCACGTAACCCGATCGGGGAGCGTGTAACGGAGCAACACGATATCAACGTTCAACTACGTATGGAAAACCAAACCTACAATCCCGCCGAAGACGAAAACCAGGGCGTTCTGTCCAAGATGGCCCAGGGTGAACAGGCCAACGAAGGGGTGTCGCAGACGGAATATATGAACCCCATGACCAATCAGGGACCTGAACCGGTGAAGGAAGAAGTTAACGATCAGGGCGACGAACAGCCCGGCACGGAGGCCAATGGCGTCAACGACGACATGCTGGCGGAAGAAGACGTGGAGAACGGCGACATCGAAGTCGACAACAACGACGCATTAGTCAGCAACAATCCGTAGCCGGGATGACTACTCTGTCGGCTACCCAACTGGCCCGGATCGTTATTCGACTCGGGCTGGGCATTAACATGCTCATGCATGGCGCGGTACGTATTCCCAAGCTCAGCGGCTTCGTCGACAAAATGGCGGGCGGGTTCGCCGGTACGATTCTGCCTGAGGTGCTTGTGCGTTCCTTTCTCTACGTACTCCCGTTTGTTGAACTCACCACTGGCCTGCTGATCCTGATCGGCGGGCGATTCAGCAAGTGGGGTTACTTCGTTGGCGGGCTGGTAATCGCGGCCCTGCTGTTCGGCACTACCCTGAAAGAAGACTGGGGAACCGCCGGAACCCAACTGGTGTATGTGGTGGCGTTTTACCTGGCCCTGCGCGGCCTCGACGCCCCCGCCCCGCGACGAGATTGAGATACGTTCAGGAAATTTTGTTACCTTCATTACAACCCTGTCGTTTGGCGGTGGGTCAATACGGGAAACAAATCTTTAGTGAACAATGAAGTCAACCATTCTTTTCGCATCCGTACTGGTCAGTAGTTTGTTCATCGCTTCCTGCTCACAGGAATCTACTGAATTAGGACCCAACCAGCCGGGCGTTCTTTATGAAACGAATTTTCAGCAGAGTAAAGACGGCTGGGAAGCCGATGTGGTAGATTACGGCCCGCAGATTGCAGACATACAGTTTAAGTCCGATTGGGTTAGTCTGCCCAGCCCGTTGAATACCAATCAGAAATCAATCATGGTGTCGAGCATGAACCGGAGCGATGACCTGTTCATGTATATCCGCAAAAAACTGACCGGCCTCACGCCCAACACGACCTATTCGCTGGTGTTTGACGTAGAACTGGCATCGCAGTATGCCGACAACTCGGTTGGTATCGGCGGCTCGCCCGGCAGCAGCGTTTATCTGAAAGCCGGTGCTTCGGCCACGGAGCCGAAGAAAGAGCTCAAAAACAATTTTTACGAGATCAGCATCGATAAAGGCAATCAGGCCGAAGGTGGCCGCGACGCCCTTTTATTGGGAACGATCGGGGCCGGAAACGACGTAACGGATTATAAGCTGATCACCCGCAGCAACGCCGAAAAACCGCTGCAGGTTAAAACCAACGCCAACGGTGAACTCTGGCTGGTTGTGGGCACGGATTCAGGTTTCGAAGGCCTGACCACGCTGTATTACTCCAAGATCAAGGTAACGGCTAAGTAAGTAGTTTTTTTTCACGTGATAGAGCATAAGGTTACTGCGGCTGCGGTAACCTTATTTGTTTTCAGACTCTTACAACCCGATTTTCGCCCAGTATCGGTACCCGGCGTGGTACGCTTCAGCCGGTGTCAGCCATGTTTCAGTACAAGACGACAAAAGAACCGGAAACCCGTGACTATGGATCACAGGTACAGACGTCGCCCGTTCCCCAGGGGATATGCCTGGGTAAGATGCCCGGATTAACCGAAAGTTTCCGATATTTGTCCACTGTGCCCGGAACGTACCCATCCGATGGATTGTTAATTCTTTACAGCAACGCGTTCTTAAACTGCGCGTCTACTAACCATGAGCAAAGAAGTCGAACTCTTAGAGAGCATCACCAACGCTGAGTATAAGTATGGGTTTGAGACCCTGATCGAGGCAGACGAGGCTCCGCAGGGCTTGGACGAAGATATTATACGGTTCATCTCCGCTAAGAAGAACGAACCGGAATGGATGCTGGAAAACCGGCTGAAAGCATTCCGGATGTGGCAGGAAATGACCGAACCCCACTGGCCCAACGTCAAATACCCTAAAATTGACTACCAGGCTATCAAATACTATTCGGCTCCGAAGCAGCAGAAGAAGGTAGAGTCGCTCGACGACATCGATCCTGAACTACGCCGGACGTTCGAGCGCCTGGGTATCTCCCTGAACGAGCAGAAGCGCCTGTCGGGCGTAGCTGTCGACGCCGTAATGGACTCGGTGTCTGTGGCAACGACGTTTAAGAAAGACCTCGCCGAGCGTGGTATCATCTTCTGCTCGATAACCGAAGCCGTTCAGGAACACCCCGAACTGGTCAGAAAATACCTCGGCTCCGTTGTACCTGCCAAAGACAATTACTTTGCTGCCCTGAACGCGGCCGTTTTCACCGATGGTTCATTCTGTTACATTCCGAAGGGCGTTCGGTGCCCGATGGAACTGTCGACGTATTTCCGCATCAATGCGGCCGGTACGGGTCAGTTCGAGCGGACACTGATCATCGCCGACGAAGGCAGCTACGTGAGTTACCTCGAAGGCTGTACAGCTCCCCAGCGCGACGAGAACCAGCTGCACGCGGCTGTCGTAGAGTTAATTGCCTTCGCCGACGCGGAAATCAAGTACTCGACCGTACAGAACTGGTATCCGGGCGACAAAGAAGGTCGGGGCGGTATCTACAACTTTGTGACCAAGCGCGGCATCTGCGACGGTCCTAATTCGAAGATCTCGTGGACGCAGGTCGAGACGGGTTCAGCCATTACGTGGAAATATCCGTCGGTTATTCTGAAAGGCGACAATTCGATCGGTGAATTCTATTCCGTAGCCGTGACGAATAACATGCAGCAGGCCGATACCGGAACCAAGATGGTGCATATTGGTAAAAACACCAAGAGCCGGATTGTGTCGAAGGGTATCTCCGCCGGCAAGAGCCAGAACTCGTATCGCGGTCTGGTGCAGGTGCTGAAGCGGGCCGAAAACGCCCGGAACTTCTCGCAGTGTGACTCACTGCTGCTGGGCGACAAGTGTGGAGCGCACACGTTCCCGTACATTGAGGTGAACAACCCGACGGCCACCGTTGAGCACGAAGCCACTACGTCGAAGATTGGCGAAGACCAGCTGTTCTACTGCAACCAGCGCGGCATCCCGACCGAGCAGGCCGTAGCCCTGATCATCAACGGGTACGCCAAGGAAGTCCTGAATCAGTTACCGATGGAATTTGCCGTTGAAGCCCAGAAGTTGCTGGAGATCAGCCTGGAAGGATCGGTTGGTTAATTGACTATAGCATTTTAGTATATCGAAGCCTCTGCGGAAACGTAGAGGCTTTTTGCTAAAGTAGTCTCCACCATAAAGGCGAATGTTAATGCAGGCGGTAACCCAACGCTGACTTTGTGGTTTGTACTATGAAGTTCGTAGCTTGGCTGCGGCTTTTGAAGTCATCAAAATACAAACCACAAGTTTAGACGATGCAATACCGAACCTTTGGCCGCACCGGCTGGCAAGTCAGTGAAATTGGCTACGGCATGTGGGGCCTCGCCGACTGGACCGGCTCCGAACGTACCGAAATTGATCAGGCCCTCGACCTCGCCGTCGAACGCGGCTGCAACTTCTTCGACACCGCCTGGGGCTACGGCTCCGGCCTGAGCGAACAGATTCTGGGCGATCTGCTCAAACGCAATGCCGGAAAGCCGCTTTATGCAGCCACCAAGATTCCACCCATGAATTTCAAGTGGCCGTCGAAGCCGGAGTACAAGCTGGAAGACGTATTTCCGGCCAGCCACATCATCGAATACACCGAAAAGAGCCTGAAAAACCTGCAGGTTGAGACCATCGATCTGATGCAGTTTCACGTGTGGGAAGATGGCTGGGCCGACCGCGACGAGTGGAAGGAAGCCGTGCAGAAACTGACGCAGGCGGGCAAAGTACAGGCGTGGGGCGTTTCGGTGAACCGCTGGGAGCCCGACAATTGCCTGAATACCCTGCGCACCGGCCTGATTGATGCCGTGCAGGTCATTTATAACATCTTCGATCAGAATCCGGAGGATAGCCTTTTCCCACTCTGCCGCGAGCTGAACATCGGCGTAATCGCCCGGGTTCCGTTCGATGAGGGCACGCTGACCGGTACGTTTACGAAGGAAACGACCTTCCCCGATAACGACTGGCGCTCGACGTACTTCGTGCCCGAAAACCTCAACAGCAGCGTCGAACATGCCGATGCGCTGAAGCCGCTCGTTCCCGACGCCATGACCATGCCCGAAATGGCGCTACGGTTCATTCTCAGCAATCCCGACGTGCACACGACGATTCCGGGCATGCGTAAACTCCGTAACGTGGAAGCCAACACGGCCGTCAGTGATGGCAAAGGGCTTTCGCAGGAATTGCTGAACGACCTTAAAGCCCACCGCTGGGACCGGACACCGACTGAGTGGTCGCAGTAGCGGGATTAACGACAACCTGTTGTGGAGTGGCTTTGATGTACGCTTCGTCATAGTCACTCCGCATCGTTCCCATCCACCGATCCCAAAATGTAAAATATAACCCGAAATTCCCGTCAAAGTGCTTGTGATGCTGGTTATGAGCCACCGACGTATTAATCCAACGGCCAATACGTGTCTGATGGAACCGCCCCGGTAATACTTCATAACCAAGGTGGATATAGACATCATGCACCACCGAGAAGACAAAAAACAGCACCATCGCCGACCAATGTACAGGTAACGTAAACGCAATGATGGGCAGGATCGCGCCTTCGAGAATGGCTTCCAGCGGATGAAAAGCATAAGCTGCCCAGGGCGACGGATTAGTCGAACGGTGGTGCACTAAATGAAGCGACCTGAACAATCGGGGATGATGAATGGTCCGGTGCATCCAGTAAAAGTAGGTATCGTGCAGCGCGATCATCCAGATGAACGAAAGCACGTAGTAGCCCCAGCCATACGTATCAATTCCAAAATATACGTTGTTGTACGGTAGCAATATCGTTGCGTTAAGAGCAGCACTTGCTGTCATGATCAGCATGGCTAACACAGAAAAGCCAATTTCGCGCTGATAGTCAGCCGGCTTTGGTAACTTTTTCTGGATCTTTCGACCGCTCAGCCCTTTTTTGAAGACAATGTAACAGAACACGTAAGCCAACCCGGCCACTAACAGGTATTTGATAACTAACCCCCGTCCCGTCATCAACCATTCGTCGAGTAGTAGATCCATAAAAAGTTACAGGGTGTTGTTTAACCCCTGGAGTGAAACTACATAGGACAATGTTAACTTAGGTCCACAAATCTAGTTTATGGGATAAGTATTGTATAAGTGGTTGCTATGTCAGCGCTTTGTTTATAAAGTCTCTCAAATAGAACTAGTTACATTCCTAAAAGTGGCATTTATACCCGATTTTAGATTAGTTATTTACATAAATCTGATAATCCTCCCGACTAAACGTTACATTATTCAGCCGTATAGTTACCATTCAGACAAATCTGCAAAACCCGTCAGAATGATCGCAACCACTTACAGCTAAACGACAGCGACATCATCAATAATTTAGTGGAGGCTGTCACCAGTCGCTTACAAACCCAGGATGCTACCGACGCTGAACTCACCCACTGAGAAACATGGCTACAAGGCCACGCTGGGTTTTAGAGTGTTTTGGCTTACGTCAATGTGTACCGCCCTACGAATTACCCAAAGAGCAACGAGAGTTATCTTAAAAAAGCCAGTTCAGTAAAAGCGGCTTTCCTGACGTTTTTGAAGTAGCCTATACCCATACGTATTGAGCTTAAGTGGTTGTACCGGCAAGCGGACTCGGAATATGATCCGCTCGTTTGCGCTTCAGCACCAGGGCGCTGATTAAAGCAACGAGCAGGTTGATCGGGAAGATCTCCAGGAACGTAATGCCAATCAGCCCCACCCAGGTATCGTAGTAGGCGAACATCGTGCTCATTTCCTGCCGGGCCTGGTCAAGTTCGGCCGGTGACTTCCCGTTGGCTTTAAGCTTATTGAGTGCGCTGGCGGTGTAATCCTGGACGAAGTTTGGATAAACTGTTTTGTAGACGATGACCCAGGTGGCTACGTACAAGGCTGAAGCAATCAGGGCAATACATAACCCCATCAGAAAAGCATCCTTAAAGGAAATCTGTCCGGCCTGGTATCGGTCCCGGTAGCTTTTAATCGCCACCGGAATCATCGACGCGGCTAATAGCATGGACGTATAACCGACAAGTTCGCCCCACTCGAAGCTGCTTGGATTTTGCCGGTGAATGAGCATCATAATTACCAGCATGGCGGACACAATCAGGCCGGCGATGCCCCCGAAGACAAGGATAGTACGTTGCATAGTTTTGGTTGGTTTGTCGGCCAAAATTGTCCTTTGCCATGCATGTTTCTTTCATTCGTTTGGGTGATTTAGCTTAAAATCACCCAAACGAATGAAAATTCCCTTACCGAATCAGGCCAAGCGACCGGGCTTTGTCGACGGCCTGCGTCCGGCGCTTCACGTCTAATTTGGCGTATAGGTTACTCAAATGCGTCTTGACGGTATTAGTGGAAACGAACAGATGGCTGGCAATTTCTTCATTACTATACCCCTGTGCCAATTGGATCAGCACTTCCAATTCCCGGCTGCTGATGCCCAGTTGCTCCAATGCCTCCGGAGCCGGTTGAAGCGGGACTACCGGTGCCGGCCTAACGACCGTCTTTTCAACCACGACCGGTGCTGACCAACGCAGCCCAACCCAAATGCCTACGCCCACAAAGAGAACTGCAACCAAGAGTACGTATGCCTCAAGCGCGTGGTCGATCACCATGAACCGATACCGCGACCAGGCCATCACGCTCAGCAGGCATCCAAGCGCCAGGCCATAGAGCAGCACCATCCGAGCCTTAACTGCTTTTCCGGTCATAACGTATCCTGTTTGCACAGATCAATACTCCTGCTCCAGCGGGTGCACCATGAACTCGTCAATGACGACGTGGGCAGGGCGGCTGATGATAAACAGCATCGACTCGGCCATGTCTTCGTTTTTGAGCCAGTTCTGCGACGTTTCGTGGCCGTGGCCTTTGGCGTGAAAGTGCGAATCGACCAGACCCGAGTACACGCCCGTCACCTTGATACCAAACGGGCGAACCTCCTTCCGCAGGGCACCCATAAACGCTTCCTGCGCGTACTTACTGGCGGTGTAGAGCGACCCACCCGCGAAGGTCCGCTTGGCTACGTCGGAGGCAACGACCACAATATGGCCTGCGCCCTGCGCCTTCAACGTGGGCAGGGCAGCCTTGGTCAGCACGAACGTACCCTTTACGTTCGTTGCCATCAGGGCATCCCACTCGTCTACGCTGATTTCGTCAACATTCTTGAATACCCCGTAACCAGCGTTGTTGATTACCACGTCGATTCGGCCGAAGCGGTCGAGGGCGGTCTGCACGACGCGTTCCATATCTACTTCGCTCGATACGTCGCCGGGCACGGCCACAATTTTGCCTTGCCCTTCCGATTCGACTTCCTTCAGTTCAATGACGTTACGGGCGGTTATAACCACGTTGGCACCCTGTTGGGCCAGCAGCAGGGCCGTAGCCCGACCAATACCGCGCGACGCACCGGAGATAATAATCGTTTTATTGTCTACTTGCATAATCTGTTTTGTTATCCGCATCAATCTGGCGCGAAGTTCGTAACGATTCGTCAATAACCCACGGTGGGGTTAGCCCAGGATTCGTTTCGTCAACAATTATCCTGAACAGCCGGTTAACCAACTTCCTTACGCTTGACACGGAGCGTAGGAGGAAGACGATATGCTTGCGGATACCGGCAAACCACTCAACGACACACTAGTCAATCGCCATTTATTTACCCATACAACTCCTGCTTCTTCCTTACGCGTTTCGGTTATTGTGCCCGTCCGCGATGAAGTGCTCCAGCTAACCCAGACACTCGACGCGCTGCGCAACCAGGTAGACGGCGATGGTCGGCCGATTGATCCCGGTCAATACGAGATACTTCTGCTAGCCAACAACTGCACCGACCGTTCATTCGAACTGGCCGAACAGTATCAGAACCTGTATCCTCTGTTTCCGCTGCATGTGGCTCAGATTCAGCTGCCGCCCCGACTGGCCAACATCGGCACCGTCCGGCGCCTGCTGATGGACGAAGCCTGTCGGCGGCTGATGAGTGTCGACAATCAAAACGGCATTATTGCATCAACCGATGGCGACACCGAGGTGGACAGTCACTGGCTGTGGCACATCATGAACGAAATCAATGCGGGCTGCGATGCCGTTGCCGGCCGCATCATTGCCCGGCCCGAACGAAATCCAGCCCGTATTTTTCACCTGCGCAACGTCACCTACCGGCAGTTGGTTGCCCGGGTGGAGTCTTTGCTCGATCCCTGTGTGCATGACCCCTGGCCGCGCCATTTTCAGCATTTCGGGGCCAGCATTGCCGTGACGTGCCGGGCCTACATTCGGGCGGGTCGTTTACCGCAGGTTCCTTATCTGGAAGACGAGGCCTTTTACCGGGCGCTGCTGCGCATTGATGCCCGTATCCGGAAGAGTACGCGCGTGAGGGTGTTCACCTCGTCGCGGCTCCGGGGCCGGGTGGCGGTAGGCTTTTCGGAGCAGCTACGTTACTGGACCAGGATGTACTACGGCCAGCAGGTGCAACTGGCCGAACCGCCCGGCTCGCTGATGCTTAAGTTCCGGAATCGGGCTCGGCTCCGAACGCTCTGGCAACACCACCGGGGCGCTATTCCCAACGGTGCCCTCAAGCCTATTGCACAGGAATTGTGTATTTCCGAGCAGTGGCTTCAGCACCAGCTAACGGCTTACCCATACTTTGGAGAGCTTTGGGAGCAGGTAGAAACCAAAATGCAGAATGAAGCCTGGACGCGCCAGTGGGAACCCGTACCCATTGTGGAAGCAATTCGGGAGTTGCGCCAGTACCTGCTCACCAGCCAGCCCCTATTGTCGGCTGAATAAATCCAGCCGGTATTGCTCCGCCCGTTGTCCCGTCAGGTGCTGCCACATTGGTTGCGCGCCAACAGTTTGCTCCAGAAATACCTCGTGCACCTGGTCGCCGGTCAGTGGATAGTCGGGCACAAAAGGCGTCCAGTGTACCAGCAGTAAATGCCCGCCCGGCTGCAAATGCTCATGCATAAGCTGCTGCGCGCGCCGGAGATCATCTATGGTCAGGTAATAGCCCACCTCCGACAGAAGAATCAGGTCAAACTGATCGTCTGGGAACTGCGCCGGAATGCTCATCTGCTGAACACTCACCTGCGGCAATTCCGCCAGGCGTTGGCGAGCCTGCCTGAGCGGCAGTTCACTGGCATCAACGGCCAGCAACCGGTCACACCGTTGCGCCAGCATGGCACTCAGCACACCAATCGAGCAGCCGATTTCGAAGACGTTGGCATATCGCTCGTTGGGCAGGGCGGCCAGGGTAGCCTGGTACTTGTCGCGCTCATAATCGCTGGTGGCAAACTGCCACGGGTCGTCGCTGGCGCGGTATATATCATCGAAATACGATTGGGGCAGGCTACTGGACATGGTAAAAGAAAACTTCGTTTGGAATCTGAAAATAGCGCAGCAACTCGGGCGACAGGTAAAACGCCGTTGGGTCGTCGTCGATCAGGTGTGTCACCTGCGACCGATGGGCGGCAATGGCCTGCTGCTTTAAGTCGGCTACTGAACTGATGCTGAAACTTCGGGCGCGTACTTCGCTGGGACGAGGTTGGTCGTCGTCGGTACCCAGTTCCCACAGCCAGATTGGATATTCTACCAGCGCTGGCTTTTGGACCATCCGTTCTACGGCAGCCTGGGTCAGGCTCCACGAGGCCCGGTGGTCGGGGTGCGGATCGCGTCGCCAGGGTACCAGCACCGTATCGGGAGCAATGTTTTCCAGCCGATGGCCCAGGTCGGCAACGGCGTCCGCGAAACCAGTCTGGTCGGGCGTGGGTACCTGCGTGTCCTTGAGCCGCATGAACTGCACGGCGTTGGGGGCAACACCAAGAATTTCCAGAGCCAGCAATGCCTCCGTTTCGCGAAGCTGCCGCAGCCGGTCGGCCGGGTACTGCTTTGACTGAGGGTGCGACATGCTGCCATCACTGACGAAGATAACCTGTACCGGGTAGCCAGCCTGCCGCAGCAGGGCAATAACGCCACCACAACCGAGCGATTCGTCGTCGGGATGCGGAGCAATTACCACCGTAGAACCAAACTGCCGGAGCAATTCATCATCGGCGGGTTCAACGTACTGCTGAAAAAAGCGGGTCTGATCAACGCCAGAGGTCATGAGTTGGA
The DNA here is from genome assembly GCF_003583365.1 of Fibrisoma montanum. GTDB lineage: Bacteria > Bacteroidota > Bacteroidia > Cytophagales > Spirosomataceae > Fibrisoma > Fibrisoma montanum. Next base: position 120,986 of record NZ_QXED01000011.1, on the reverse strand, counting down.
GATGAGGTGTGGAAAACGTAATGGCCGATGCCGGTCAGGGCAGCGTCGGGCGCGGGCTGGCGCAGGTACATGCTCAGGTCGCGATGGATACGCTCAAACGGCAGCGGGCGCAGCAGTCCTCTGGCCCCAACCGACCGTTCGGCCAGTTCCATCGTCCGCAGGCAGATCTGTTCAATGGCCGTGCGGGTCATGTTGGCATAGGCGACGATTTTATCGGCCGAATCATCCTGAGTCAGCCAGACGTCCGTCTTGTCACCGGCCGCGTTGAGCCACTGGTTGCCTGACTCAATCAGGTACGTCATTTCGCCAATACGGGCTTTTTGGAACGGATCGTCGACGCGATTCAGGTCATTCAGGTACGTCCGGGTTTCGCTGAGCAAGGCTTCGGCCGCGCCAAGCTGAACGGCCGCAAACCGAATCGCCCCCCCGCTGAAATACGGTTGTTTGAAGTAATCGCCGGGCTGACCCAGCAAATCCTGCTCTTCCAGTTCAACACCCGTAAAATCGAGTTTGAAACTGGCCGATGCCCGCATACCCAGCGGTTGCCAGAACTGCTCGTCCGACGGAATTGGCTTCACCCGTTCCGTCGGGATGATGCACATCTGCCAGCCGGAACGGTCCTGACCAACCAGCTCACCCGTAACTAGTGGCCGCTGAATCCAGCCCGCTCCCGAACAGAACGTTTTCGACCCTTCGAGCACATAACGGCCCCCCCCGAGTGCGTGAATCCGGATACCATCGTCGGCCTGCGTATTCCAGACGCTGAACAACCGCTGGTGCTGCCTCACATCAGCGCCGTACCGCTTTTTCTGCTCCTGATTGCCGAACAGATGGATAAGATATAGCGCGTTGATGTGGCCCTCGTATACCCGACCTACGGCCAGGTTACCGGTCCCGATGCGTTTGAGCAGTTGCAGTAAGTTTTTTGTTTCGGGCAGGTCAAAATCAAGGGGCTGCCCCGGTAGCGTGATGCCCAGCATACCGGCTTCGGCCATCTGACCGAAGGCTTCTTCCGGAAACGCCCCTTCACTATCGCTCTGCGAGGCAAGGGCCATCAACTGGTTAATCAATGTATTTACCTGCTGGCTGTCAGCCGATTGTATTGTCGATGTGATTCGCTTAACGGATTGACTTATCATACGAATCAAATCATATCGTCAGGGAAAATGTTTAGCTATTCGATTTTGTTACAACTTGTGAACTCGTAAACCGGACAAAAAACGTCTCTTCATCTGAAAACTAACTGACAGTCAGGAGCTATGCACGAAACAGTGGCCAATAAACTCGCCCAGCTGGAACAGAAATTTGCCGCCATGGGGCAGGATATGAACGCATACCTCGAAGGGCTGCTTCAGGCCGATTACCTGACCTACTGGGATTACATCCACCTCGACACGCTGCTATCGCTGCAAAACCCCAAAACCGCCTACCCCGACGAGCTGATTTTCGTGACGTACCACCAGATTACGGAGTTATACTTCAAGCTCATCCTGCACGAGATTGCCCAGATAGCCGACGCCAGCCCGTTAACGGCCGCGTTTTTTACGGCCCGGATGCAACGGGTAAACCGCTACTTTGCCCTGCTCGAAGAGTCGTTCGTAATTATGATTACGGGTATGGAGCGGGAGCAGTTTCTGAAATTCCGGATGGCGCTGCTACCGTCGAGCGGGTTTCAGTCAGTGCAGTTTCGGGAGATTGAAATTGTCTCGACCGACTTTACCAACCTCCTGATTGAGCCACCGACCCAGGCTGCATCCATAGCCGACCAGTACGAAGCCATTTACTGGAAGCGGGGCGCTACCGAACTGGCCACCCAGCAAAAAACGCTGACGCTCCGGCAGTTCGACAAGCAATACAGCGCCCGGCTCATTCGGTTGGCCGAAACGTATCGGGTAAAGAATCTGAATCAGCGATATCAGGAACTGGAACAGGCCGGACAGGTCACCGATGAACTTCGCACGGCCCTGCGCGAATATGACCACCGCGTCAACGTCCGCTGGAAACTGTCACACCTCCGCTCGGCGGTGCAGTACCTCCACAAAGAACCCGACGACATCCGGGCCACCGGCGGCACCAACTGGCAAACGTACCTCCCACCCGTTCAGCAGCAACGGATATTTTTTCCGGAGCTGTGGTCAATGGACGAACGCCGGAATTGGGGGCAATCCGTTCGCCAACCGGGTTGATCAATGTAGGCCATTAAAACCAGTCTTTTTCATACCGAGGAACGAGGAATCTTCGGACGGAGTCTTCGGTGTGGCTGCCATTTTCTCCAGCTACCGAAGATCCCTCCTTTGGTCGGGATGACAAAAAACACACTGGAAACTTGGGAGTTGTCCGTAACCACGTTAACCGACCAACTGAGCACATTCAGTCTAAGCCAACTTTGTCATGCTGACGCAGGAAGCGTCTCCGGACACGGGCCTTCATATATCTACCGAAGATGCTTCCTACGTCAGCATGACAAATTAGTGCTCAGCGGTGTATTTTCGGCTTATCTTCCCTTTATTTAGACTATATAAAGTTTCTATTGCATAAATCAGGCATGACAGCTGTTCGTATTCATTTGCTTTTTTCATTTGCATTAGAATTAGTCTAAATAAGGTATGCAATATAAATCCCTACTCATTTTCCTGGCTGCGCTTTTGCTCTGGCTGAGTGTAAAGCCAACTGCCAGCATCGCTCAATCGTCAACAACCGGTGCCATTGCTGGAAAGGTCAATGACCGCAACGGGCAGCCGATTCCGCAGGTTAACGTCCGGTTGTCGAATACGCAGTTCGGTACGCTGACCAACGAGCAGGGACTCTATCAGCTCAACAACGTACCCGCCGGAACATACACACTGCTGATTAGCCGGATGGGCCACGGGCGCCTACAGCAATCCATCACGGTCAGGGCCAATGAAACGACGCAGGTAACCGACCTGGCGCTCAATGAGTCAGCCCAGAATCTGGATGAAGTGACGGTAGAAGGAAAGAATCCGTACAAAGCTGACCTTCCGTCCTACAGTCTTCGCGTTAAAACACCGCTGATTGAATTGCCGCAGAATGTGCAGGTAGTGAACCGGCAACTCCTGGCCGATCAGCAGATTTTCGACATGCTGGAAGGTGTTTCGCGCAACATCAGTGGGGTTACCAAGCAGGAGCACTGGGACAATTACGCCCGCCTGAATATGCGCGGCTCACGCATTGCGCCCTTCCGCAACGGCATGAACGTACAGTCGACCTGGGGGCCGCTGGCCGAAGACATGTCGATGGTGGAGCGGATTGAGTTTGTGAAAGGCCCCGCCGGTTTCATGATGGCCAACGGCGAACCAAGCGGATTTTATAACGTCGTGACCAAGAAGCCGACCGGCGTAACGAAAGGCGAAGCCACCATGACGATGGGCAGTTTTGACACGTACCGGGCTACGCTGGACCTGGACGGCCAGCTCAAGCAGGATGGCAGCCTGCTGTACCGGCTGAACGTAATGGGTCAGGCAAAAGGCTCGTTCCGGGAGTTTGAGTACAACAACCGCTACACCATTGCGCCGGTACTGAAGTACAAACTCAGCGAGCAGACCTCGATTACGGCCGAGTACACGTACCAGTTTTCGCAGATGTCGGCCATTGGTTCGGCGTACCTGTTTGCCCAGCCCGGTTTTCTGCAACTGCCCCGCAACGCTACCACGGCCTCGGCCAACCTCGACCCGACCAACATCAATGACCACAGCTCGTTCATAATTCTGGAACACCAGATTAGCCCCAACTGGAAACTGACCGGCCAGATTGCGTACTTCAACTACAAGCAGATTGGCAGTTCACTCTGGGCCGATTCGGCAAAAGCCAACGGTGATTTATACCGGTATGTGGGCATCTGGGACGCTTCTAACGAAGGCAAGTTTGGGCAGCTGTTTGTGAATGGCGACGTAACGACCGGACCCATCACCCACCGCATTCTGGCGGGTCTGGACCTGGGTAACAAGAAATACATCGCCGACTGGGGTCAGTCTTTCCCACTTTACGACAGCACGACGGTTTTCAACATCTATCGGCTAAACTACTACCTGCCGGCGAACCTGCTGCCCCGCTTTGACCGGTCCACGAGCCTGCGCTACCGGGCCGGGGCTAATGTACTGAGCCAGTCGTATTCGGGCATTTACGTACAGGACGAACTCCGCTTCTGGCAGGACCGCATCCGCCTGACGCTGGCCGGTCGGCTGACCTCCTCGAAAGATAGCCAGTACGGTGCCGGAACCAACGAAACCGTGTTCACACCTCGCGTCGGTATCAGCGGCTCCATCAACAAGCAAACGTCGGTGTATGCCCTCTACGACCAGGCCTTCGTGCCGCAGTCGGGCGTCGATGCGCGGGGCAATGCCTTCCGGCCAATCACGGGCGACAACCTCGAAGCAGGTCTGAAAAGAGAGTGGGCCGGTGGCCGGTGGCAGTCAACCCTTTCGGTGTACCAGATTACGAAGAACAACGTACTGACGACCGACCCGAGCAATCCAAACTTCTCCGTGCAACTGGGACAGACCCGCACCAGCGGGGTTGAATTTGACCTGCAGGGCGAACTGTTACCCGGCCTGAGTCTGGTTGCCAACTACGCGTACACCGATTCAAAAATCACGAAAGACACCCGTTCAGAAAACGTTGGTCAGTACGTGCCGGGCTTCGCAAAACACGTAACGAACGCGTGGCTGTCGTACCGGCTCCGGCAGGGAGCTTTGCAGGGTGCAGGCCTCTCACTTGGGTATCAGGGACAGCTGGAGCGGTTCGGCTGGTTTGTCGACCCCACCTCAAATGAATCAAATCTGCCTGACTACTTCCGCGCCGACGGAGCTGTGTCGTGGCAAAACAAGCGGGTTAGTGTAGCCCTGAACGTCAATAACATCCTGAACGCCTATCTGTATTCGGGAGCGCCCTACCCCTACGCGGGCTACTACTACTGGCAGGCCGAAGCTCCGCGCAATTTCCGTTTAAGCATGGCTTACCGCTTCTAACGTTATGACCCTTAAGAAGATCATCGGAACCATTCACCTCTGGCTCGGACTCGCGTCCGGGCTGGTGGTGTTTATCATCAGCATCACGGGCTGCCTGTACGCGTTTCAGGATGAAATCCAGAACCTGACGCAGTCGTACCGGTTTGTGGAGCAACAGGACAAAGCGTTTTTGCCCCCCTCTACGCTTAAGGCCATCGCCGTGAAGCAACTGCCCGATAAACATCTTCACGCGGTGCTATACGGCAAAAAAGACCAGGCTGCGCAGGTGATGTTCTTTCATTTCGAGCCGTCGTACTATTACAGCGTGTACCTGAATCCGTACACGGGCGAGGTGCTGAAGGTGAAGGACATGGACGCCGATTTCTTCCGAATTGTGCTGATGGGCCACTTCTACCTGTGGTTACCGCCGACCATCGGTCAGCCCGTGGTAGCGTCGGCCACGCTGATCTTCGTCGTGATGCTGATTTCAGGTATCGTACTGTGGTGGCCCAAAAACAGGAACGCAAGAAAGCAGCGGTTCAGTATTAAATGGAATGCGGCCTGGCGCCGGACCAACTACGACCTGCACAACGTACTGGGTTTTTACGCTACGTGGGTGCTGCTCATTCTGGCCCTGACGGGTCTGGTCTGGGGTTTTCAATGGTTTGCCAAATCGGTTCACACGCTGGCCGGTGGCGAGAAGTCGCTGATTTTCCAGGACCCGGTTTCGGCGAAAGCGCAGCGTCCTGCGGCCCTTCCGGCTCAGGCACCGGCTATTGACCGGGTTTGGCATAAGATGACCGCCGAATACCCCACCGCCGAGGTAATGGAGGTTCATATTCCCGAAACCGATTCATCCGCCATTGCGGCCAGCGCAAACCCCGATGGTCGCACGTACTGGAAAACCGATTACCGGTTCTTTGACCAGTACACGCTGAATGAGCTCTCCGTCAAGCACGTTTACGGCCGATTCGGGGAAGCCAATGGCGCGGATAAGCTGATTCGGATGAACTACGACATTCACACGGGTGCTATTCTGGGTTTACCGGGCAAGATACTGGCGTTTTTTGCGTCACTCATTGCCGCCAGTCTGCCCATCACCGGCTTTCTTATCTGGCGGGGTCGGCGGAAGAAAAGTAAAACCGCGAAGGGCACAAAAAGAGCCGCAAAGGCAACTCATTATCAGAACGCCTGAAACCTCAACCGGGACCGGTTGAGGTACGCCTGGCCAGTCCGACCGGTTAGCAAAGCCCGGATAAGGGTGAAATGAAATTTTACTTAGGAAATTTTTTTTATTGAAATAATTTCCGTTTCCTTTGCAGGAAACTTTTTACAGTAAAATAATTTCCGACGCCTTCCCTGGAAAGGCCAATCACCTCATTTCACCTTACTCTTTGTGGCTATGCAGAAAATACGTATCATTCTCCTGCTTTTTAGTTTAGGCGTTGCCTTCACCAGTTTTTCACAGGCAACCTCCCCGACTGACTTCTACGCCGGCAAATGGGAGATTACCATTCTGGGCTCACCCCGTGGAGATGTTGTTTTTCAGACTGACCTGGTACGCACCGACGGAAAACTAACCGGGAAACTGGTCGACAAAGCTGACCCTGCCAACGGTAGTCTTAAAATCCTGCGCGTGGAGGAAAGCGCAACGAAGCTGATCATCTACTTTGAATCGTCGCAGGGCGGAGAAATGTCCATGGACCTGACAAAAGTAGATGACAACACACTAAAAGGTTCGGTGTACAGTTTTGACGCGACCGCCAAACGGATTAAGTAATTCGTAAGCGTTTTTTCTGGCAAATGCATAAAGCGGACGAACGAGGATGGCCGTATGAAAGAAGAAATCGTACAAAAATCGCTGAAGCTGTTTTTGAAGCATGGAATTCGGAAAATGTCCAATCAGAAGCTCGTAGACTCGCTGGGCATTTCCACCAAAACCATTTATAAATACTTCAAAAATAAAGAGGAGTTACTGGAAGAAGTACTGCATTTCTACCACAATCGGCAGTACGACATGCTCCAAAATCTGCCGAACGAGCAACACGCGGCCTGTCTATTCTTTGACGTCTGGCAAATTGCCGTGGAGATGGAGTACGAGGTGAACAAGGCTTTCTATCTCGACCTTCATCATTATTACCCTGAACTAGAAAAAAAAGTAGAGGGTGCTATCGCCCAGCGATTCGAACGGCACTTTCTATCCATTATCCACCGGGGTGTAGAACAAGGTGCCTTCCGGCCCGATATTCTTCCAGAAGTTGCTTTACGAAGTATTCTGACGCTGCACCGGGCCGCTGTTCGGGCCGAACCCTTTAAACAATTTCGCTTGTCGCCTACTGACTTACTGTTGAATACTACCGCTAATTACATACGGGGTCTTTGCACAGAGGGCGGTCTGATCGCTTTAGAGGAGCATATCCGAACCCTCCAGTCGGCCAACGGAGAGGTAAACGCCTGAGATTGAATCACCGAATCCTACCAAGACTGTATCCTGTATGCGCTCTCCCCGATTTTATATCGTATTATTTTGCCTGTCGGTCATTTGGCTAATTCCCGGTCAGGCGCAGGACAAGCTATCCCAGCTCAGTCAGCAACTGGCCGGGCAGTTTACCAGTAAAGACACGCTGTTCAAAAAGCCGTATGTCGACGTGGATGAGTGGCGGAATACACCCGTCCGCCATCGGTACGTACACGGAGGATTTGCAGGAACCAACGCCCGTTTCTCTTTTTATTTTCCGCCCAAAGAACACTATCAGGGTCGCTTCTTTCAATACATCACCCCTTTTCCGGACAATGAAAACCTATCGCAGGGGGCATCCGGCGAAGAAGACAAGATTGGCTTTGCCATTACCCACGGGGCTTATTTTGTCGAAACCAACCAGGGAGGACGAATCGACTTTACCAAACCTGAAGCCAGCGACCCATCCATCGGTGCCTACCGGGTGAATGCCGCTTCAGCGCAATTTTCGCGGGTTGTAGCCACCCAGCTCATGGGCGGGAAGCGTCCATACGGCTACTGTTTTGGCGGAAGCGGTGGCGCATACCGAACCGTTGGCGGCATGGAAAATACCGAAGGCGTGTGGGACGGGGCGGTTCCGTACGTATTAGGTTCGCCCATGGCCATTCCCAACGTCTTTACCGCTCGGATGCACGCCATGCGGTTGTTGAACAACAAGTTTCCGCAGATTATTGATGCACTGGAGCCGGGCGGCAGCGGTGATATGTACGCCGGGCTGAACGAGGAAGAAAAGCAAGCCCTGCAGGAAGTAACCCGGATGGGGTTTCCGCCCAAAGCCTGGTTTGGTTATGAGCGAATGGGTATTCATGGCTTTCTGGTTTTGTACCAGGGCGTAGTCAGGGCCGATAATAAATACTTTACGGAGGATTTCTGGAAGGTTCCCGGCTACCTGGGTGCTAATCCACCGGCCTCCCTGCTGAAAGCCCGAATTCAGCAACCCGGCAAACTGAAAGCGGGCCTTTCCGTTGATCAGGCCGTGCGCCTGGGCCTGACCGAGCCTATGTCACCGCAGGAACGGGGCACCGCCGATGCCGCCTGGAAGGCTATCGGCGGGGTTGAAGGAACCCTGCCCGTTGCTTTTGAACTGGAAGAAAAGCTACCCGACATCCAGTTTCTGGGTGGCGACCTCATCATCAAAAGCGGTGCCGCTGCCGGTAAGACGCTGCAGCTAACGAAGATCGCTGGCAACAAAGTCGTGCTGGGTCCCGTAGACCCAACCGTACTGCTACAGCTAAAACCGGGAGACGACGTGCTGGTGGACAATTCTAATTTCCTGGCGGTACAGACCTACCACCGCCACCAGATACCCGGAAAAGAGTATGTCGTGTACGACCAGTTTCGGGATGCCGGGGGCAAACCAATTTACCCCCAGCGCCCGATGCTCTTAGGTCCCTTGTTTACCCGAGGAGCGGCCGGGGTGTTGCCAACGGGTAAGTTTAAGGGAAAAATGATTGTACTGGAATCGCTTTGGGACCGGGAAGCTTTTCCCTGGCAGGCCGACTGGTACCGCTCCCGCGTGACGGACAACCTGGGGGACAGCACGGATCGGCATTTCCGGCTCTGGTACACTGACCACGCGCTGCATGGTGACGTAGCGATTGAGGATGATCCTACCCATACGGTTAGTTACCTCGGCGTCTTGCAGCAGGCCCTGCTTGACCTCAGCACCTGGGTAGAAAAGGGCATCGAGCCGGCCGCTACGACTAACTACAAACTAGTTGACGGGCAGGTTGTTGTCCCTCCAACGGCCAGTGAACGCAGAGGCATTCAGCAGGTCGTCGTGGCGAAGGCCAACGGCGGCAAACGCGCCGATGTAAAAGTGGGCGAAGCAGTTACCTTCACCGCTGAAATTGACGTGCCCCAAAACGGGGGTAAAGTCGTTGGCGCGGCCTGGAATTTCGAAGGTGTGCCGGAAGATATTGGTAAGCGCCAGGGCTGGGATTTTCTGACATCCGGTGCCTTTCCCGTACCCGGAAAGCTTATCCCTTTGGACAAAACCGGCTCCCACGTTCTGGTGAAGAGTACGCACACATTCTCTAAGCCGGGGACGTATTTTCCGACCATACGAGTAGCGGCTCAACGGCAGGGCAACGCCAGCACACCGTACACCCGTATTCAAAACCTGGATCGGGTCAGGGTAGTCGTGAAATAAAACCGCCGATTTACTAATCAATAGTTCGGCTCTTAAAATACCGAATCATTTCCGGGTAGCCCATGCCCATCGACAGACCCGTCACGGCCTGGGTTATCCGTTTGGTTTTGGTCTCGATGGTTTTGGCCTCTTCAATCCACTTGCTGAAGTAATGCTGGTGCCCCTTCGTTAAGCTATTGAAAAACGCCAGCGCGGCCGGGTCATCTTCCAGGCAGCCCATCAGGTTGGCCGACAAGACAATGGGTGAGTCATCCAGTTCGATACGCACCTGCACCGTTGCTCCTTTCTCCTTCCGAAGCGCCTTCCGCATGACGGCGTTGATGCCCATAATGAACCGGGTCTCTGAACCATCCGTCCGGTTCTCTACCGGTCCCATTGGGATCAGCGCCACCCGCTCAATAACGTACTCATCGAGCGTTCCCTTAACCCGAAATGACGTTTTCTGACCAGGTTTCAGCGCTTCGGTCACTTCGTCGGGAATGTCAATGTAAGTCCAGCGGGTTTTCTCGCCGTTGTTGTCAAAGCGCTTCAGCAGGGCCGTAAACGTGTGCATCAGAACTCTTTCTCACCAAATTCGTTGGTCGGCAATTTAGCGGGTTTGCTCCGTTGCCGCAACGAATAGCTGACATTCACCAGCAGGATATCTTTCTCCTGAATGTAATTGGTAGTTGTGAAGAAATCGCGGCCCGGCATGGAGGTGCCCGGCATGGAGATGCCCTGCGTGGTGATGCGCTGTTCATTCGTCGGCAACCAGCCAAGCCCAATGTTCTGCCACTGCATCGTAACGGCAAGCCGATTGTTGCGGAAGCTTTTTCGGACCGACAGATTGGGCTGGAAAAACCGGGAGTCTTCGCCCTGGGCCGTGATGCGCTGCGATAAATAATTCAGATTACCCTGGATTATCCACGACGGTGACGGCTGAATGCTGGTATTTACATTGACCGAATACACCCACGCCTGGTTGCTGAACACCACCGCGTTCTGGAATAATCGGGCTGCGTTCAGCTGCCCGCTGATGACCGACCGGTAGACTGTGCCACCGACATACAGCTTCCAGCGTTTAGTGATCGTCAGATCGGTGGCCAGTTCCAGACCGTACCGCTGCGCCCGACCGGCATTCGTATAAATCCGGTTCAGGATGGTATCAGCAAAGACGTTGTTGACCCGGTTGACAATGTTCTGCACGTTCTGGTGATAGACGGTAGCCTGCAGCGTACTCCGGCCAATGGTGCGGGTAAAACCCAGTTCGCTGAGGTCGACGAATTCGGGAAGCAACGCCGGATCGCCCTGTTCGAGCGTTTCGGAGTGTTCGCGCTCGGGCAGCGGGTTCAGCGCCAGATTGCTCGTACGCTGCACCCGGCGGCTATACCCCAGCCGAAACTGCCAGGCATCGGTGGGCCGGAACACCACATTGGCCGATGGAAACAGATTTCGCAGCGACAGCGGAAAAGTTTGCCCCTGCGGCCGAATCACCACCTGCCGCTCCGCCGACTCAACCCGCAGACCAGCCGTATACTCCCAGCGTTTGGTCTTGCGGCCGTACTGACCATACAGGCTGTGTATCTGGTTCGATACCCGCACCCGCCCTGTAAACGCATCGATAACCCGCAGCGGAGCGCCGTTGCCATCCTGTTCCAGAAACCGGTAGTCGCCATCATCCTGCTGGTAGCGATACTGATACCCCGCTTCGAGCTTACCACCCGCCAGTGGCCAGGTAGCGTCGAGGTTGGCCCGGGCGTTACCTATTGGGCGGTCGGTTGTGGTCAGCGTGTATTGCAGCGTATCGCGGCTGTCGGTGCGGTGAACGTTCAGATTTCGGGTGAACCCATCCAGGAAGTCGTATTCGTAGAGAACGCCGGCGCTCAGGGTAGCCTTGTTCGGGAACGTGTGCGTATAGTCGAGATTGGCCGTGAAGAACTGCCCACGTCGGCGTACCAGGTTCGCGTTGAAGTACGTCAGTTGACTCAATAGCTGCCCCGTCGTGCGGTCGATGGTCCGGTTGTTGTACACCAAATCTGCAATCCGGTCCTCGGTGCGGTAGCCGTAGTACAACCCACCCGACCAGACATCATTCTTACCGGGGGTATAGCTAACCGCCAGCCGGTTGGTGAACGTGTAGCGGTCATAACTCCGCTCACCCACGCTCGGAAAGGTGGTGAACCGATTACCAATCGCCGTATTGACATCCCCCTCCCGCCGACCGGCTATGTCATTGCGGAGATAGGCCGTGCTGAACGTCCAGTCCCAGCGGGCCGATCGGTAGCTGAGCGTCAAGTCCGTACCGTAACGTACCGGCTTGCGGGCATTGTCAAATGCATTCAGGCTGGGCAGCCCCGTCTGGACATTCATCAGCACCGACAGCCCAACATCGGCACCCGCTTTAGTGGTAATGGCAATAATACCCGCTTTGCCGTCGGGGTCGTAGCGGGCCGAGGGCGTCGTGATGACGTCGATGGATTCGATGGTATTGGCGGGTAGTTGATTGAGCAATGTACCCAAATTGGCCTGCACGGGTTTGCCGTTGAGCAGTACCAGAAACCCGTTGGCGCCACGCTGCGTCACTTCGCCTTCGGCGTTGATGGTGATACCCGGCAGGTTCCGCAGCAGATCGGTGGCGGTGCCGCCCACGGCTGATTGAAACTGTCCCGCCCGGTAGGTTTGCCGGTCTGCTTTTACGGTCAGGTCAGACCGCTGGCCCGTTACGACTACTTCATTGAGTTGATTCTTAACCGCTTCCAACAGGAGGGTATTGACCGTGACAACCTCATTATGCCGGAGCCGGATGGGGCCAACCGTTTGCGGTTTGTAGCCAATGAAAAACGTTTTGAGCATGTATTGACCAGGCTTCAGATTGGTAATCCGAAACGCCCCTACGGAATCGGTGATGGCCCCGGCTACTGCCACCGAATCGGCCGGCCGGTAGACGGCGACACTCACATATTCAACCGGCCGCCCCGATGTCTTCTCTACCACTAACCCGGACATTTCAGCCTGGCCGTACACCAGATGAACGGAGATAAAAGACAAAATCAGATAGACAAGTAAACGGTTTGGCATCCTTCGGGCGGTTGATCAGCAGAAAAGTAATGCCTCGTTGACGCCTTTTGTTCAACTTGCTTTTTACCAATTCGTTAATTCTGCTCATCGTACCGCGCCAGCGTGGCCTGCAAAGACGCTTTCAACTCCTCGACCAGACTCGTCGGCTGCAATACGGTTAAGTGTTCGCCGTAGCTGCGCAGGTGCATGAGCAGGTCGCGGTTGGGTGCCAGCCGGAGCCGGACAACACACTCCGTCTCGTTATCGCAGATGATCTCCTGCGTCTGGTGAATGGGCTTGGCCTTGACGTACCGCCCGAACAGGGGCGTAAACTGTAGGATAATCTCCTCTACCGGCCCGCTGCTATCGGTGATGCCGTAGATGTGCTCGAACAGTTCGCTGACGTTGGTCAGTACATTCGGTGGTACGTCGCAGGGGTCATCCAGAATTTCGAGGTCGCTCATGCGGTCAAGGGCGAAGGTTTTCTCCCGACCACTGGGCGCGTCGTAGCCGATCACGTACCAGCTATCCGACACCTCGCGCAACAAAATCGGGTGCAGGATCCGGAGTTTCGGTCGCTCCTCGCCGGGCATGGACGTTTCATGCTTGCGATACCGGAACGCCACCTGCCGGCTCTGGTTCACTGCCCGGATTAGCACCGGTACGTAATGCCGATTGCCCCCCAGAATGCGCTCCTCTACGTACACCACCCGACGCATCTGCCCCAACGCGTTGCTGTCTCGCTTCACCTCCCGAATAATGTCGAGGCTCTGCCGGACGCGTTGCAGGGCATGATCCAGGTCATTTGCCACCGAAGCGCCCTGCGTTGCGGCCAACACCTCGCGGGCTTGCTCCATCGCTTCCATGTCGTCGGGCGTGAGCATCAGTTTCAGGAGCCGGAACTGCGGATTCGTGTAGTAATACCCATTCCGTTTTTTACAGTACGCAATGGGGGCTTCGTGGTCCTCCCGTAGCCGCTGAATGTCTTTCTCCAGCGACGAAACAGACCGGATGCCGCACTTGTCCTGAAGCAGTTCGAACAAACGCTGCTTGGAAAACTGACGGGGGTAACGGCTGATGATTTCGTCGATCAGGCGGTACCGCTGGAAGGCAGAGCGGGTGATGGGCATGAGTATAGGCTGGCAGGGGTTGCGGGGGCTTCGCGCGGGGATGGAAGGGATGTGATGCTCACCCGTGCGGTCCATGCAATCCCTGCACTCCCTGCTACTCCTGCGCGAAGCTCTTCAAAGCAACAAAAAAAATTTCCAATAAAAAAGATGAACGGAAAAAGATTACGTTCTGGCGGGTAGAACTTTGTTCTGTCACTTTTAAACAACGATACAAATGAACACGCTCTTTCGCCCTGTACGCCGGACCGCCTACGCCCAGAGCCAGGCTCAGCCGGCCGTTCTTTTCCCGGCAATGACTCCGCAACCCCAGTGGGCTGGAGAAACAGCACAACGCCCACGTCCGGCCCGCCGTCCGGCGCTGTCGGCCCAGCAACTGCTGGACGTGGAACTGGGTCTGTTTCTGGTATCGCAACTGCTGCCGACGGCTTCGCCAGATGCGCTGCCCACCCTGCTGACCGAAAGCAACGGCTCGTTTCTGGAGCGCCGTACGTGGACACCCCGGCAACATAAGCTGCTTAACCGCGGCCGGGCCCTGCTGGCTCACATTCAGCAGCCAAACGTCTGGCAGGCCCTGCTCGACGCCTACGCCAACACCCCCGATCGCCTGCAGGCCTACGACATCAGCACCGACCGCAGCCGCTTCAAAGAAAAAACCGTCGGTTTCTTTCGCAACCGCATTCTGATGCTCAAGCAAACCGTAGGGTAACCCAATCCACTTTTCTCTATCCATTCTTTTTCATCTGATTAACCACACTTTATTCCATGCTTTCCGGTCTGCTGCAGCGCATCACAACCAGGACGAACCCGGCGGTTATCGTACAACAAACACAACCAGCACCTACTCTCAACAACCATACAACAAGCTACCAATCAGACCCTCCGCTTAAAACCCAGCCCGCTAAAGCCTTTCGGATGGCCAAACTCATTATGGTCACGGCCGAGAACAACAACAAGTATTATGAAATGCGCGAGAATGATACTGGTACGTTCACTGTGCAGTACGGTCGGGTGGGCGGCACGCATAGTACGGCTACTTATCCGCTGGCACAATGGGACAAGAAGTTTCGCGAGAAAGTGGCGAAGGGGTATGTAGACCAGACCCATTTGTTTGCCGAAACCAGCATAGCAACGGATGCCGGCTCGATTGAAAACCCGGCCGTACGCGGTCTGATGAGCCGACTGCTGGAACTGGCCAACCGCTCCATTTTTCAGAACTACGTCGTTACGGCCCAGGAAGTAACCCGCAAACAGGTTGATGCGGCCCAGCGCCTGCTCGACGACCTGGCGGATATGATGGGGCCTGGTCTGGACACCGACACGTTCAACCGCAGGCTGCTGGATCTGTTCAAGACCATTCCGCGCAAGATGGGCAAGGTCGGCGAACATCTGCTTACCCAACCGCCCCAGTCGGCCGCCGAACTGCAGACACTCCGCGATGGGCTGGCCAGTGAGCAGGATACGCTGGATGTCATGCGTGGGCAGGTTGAGTTAAACCAGCCGACTTCCCAGTCCGACCAGCCGCCGGTTTCGCTCCTGGAAACGATGAACCTGACTATGGAGCCCGTGACCGACAAACGCTTACTGACGCTCATCAAACGCATGATGGGACCAGACGTCGACAAATTCGATGCCGCCTTCAGCGTGTGTCAGGCCAATACCCAGGCGGCTTTCGACGAGTATGTGAACGGGCAGAAAAACCGCAAAACGCAACTGCTCTGGCACGGGAGCCGCAGCGAAAACTGGCTCTCAATCCTAAAAACAGGCTTAGTACTACGTCCGGCCAACGCCGTCATTACGGGCAAGATGTTCGGCTACGGTATCTACTTCGCCGATCAGTTCAGCAAATCTCTGAACTACACCTCCCTCCACGGCTCTGTGTGGGCGAAGGGAACGCATCAGGAAGGCTATCTGGCTATTTATGAGGTTCATGTGGGTAAACAGCTGGTGGTAAACCAACACGAACACTGGCATATGCAGCTGGATGCCGACCGGCTGAAACAGATTGACCCCAGCTACGATTCGGTGTATGCGCAACGGGGTGTGAGTCTGCTGAAAAACGAATTCATTGTGTATAACCAGGCGCAGTGTACGATCCGGTACATGGTCCGAATTAAGGTGTAAGATGAACACAAAACCCAAAAAAGCGGGACTACGAGCCGTACGCATGGCCGCCACGACGCTGATCCTGGCCGAAGGCTGCACCACGACGTTGTGCGTTAAAAACTTCCTTCGCAACAAAAACTACCTGGCTTACCAGGCCGACGTATCGAAGTGGCTGTATGCCGTAGCCAAACGGGAAGGCTGGGCCGTCAACGATAATGGCCTCTTTCGGGTCTACTACTTCCCGAGTCTGAGGCCCCAGCCGCAGTGAGCGCCGATCCGACAACTAGTACGTGTAAAAAAATATTTTTGACCCGGGAGAACAACGTAAAAAATTTACGTTCAGCAGGTGCCATCTTTGACTCACAATCGAACGCAACAAGGGCCTTCAGCAACGACTAATGAACACCCCGCAGGACCCCGATTCGGTAGTGAAATGAGACAACGAATTTCAGAAAACACTAAACGTACACTGTGTCATGAAAACGCAACTCAAAAAAGCTGGTCTTAACGAAGTTCGCCTGGCTGCTACTACCCTGATTCTGGCCGAAGGCTTCACAACGACACTCTGCGTGAAGGACTTTCTACGTAAGCGCAACTACCTGGCCCAGCGGGAGCACATTGCTGACTGGTTGTACGCCGTTGCGAAACAGGAGGGTTGGTCAATCAATGACAACGGCCTGTTCCGCATCTTTCATTTTCCGCGCCTGAAGCCACAACTGCAGTAGCGAGGAACCATTACTCTCAAAGCAGGAGAACAACGTATACGCTGCGTCCTGTGGGTACCAACTCTGACTTGAACAACGAACAACACTAATGAACACTGCATTAACATCCGCCTATCCCGCCGTTCGCCCGGCCCTGTCCAGCCTTCTGCGCTGGCAGGAGCCGCTGGCGACTCGCCTGCGCAACCGCCACGCGCTGCCGGGCCGCGTAGCCAACCGGATGCTCAACGTTGAGCTGGGGCTGTATCTGTTAAGCGAACTGCTGCCGACGGCTCCGCAGTATACCCTCCCGGACCTGCTCAACGGCCAGGGGGCGGCCTATCGCCAGCGCCCGCCCTGGACACCCCGCCAGCACCGGGCGCTGAGCCAGGCGCGGATACTACTGGCCCCCTACCGCGACCGCGAGGTTTGGTACAAGGCGCTGGATAAATACGCCACGCTGCCGGGCAGCGTCCGGCTGTTCACCCGGCTGGGTGGCTGGAACCCCGAAGCAGGCGGGTACGTCCTGCGCGAGCGGCTGGCCTTGTTCCGGGGTGCGCTCGTGTGATGACAACTTTATTGAATTTGGTCTGGACGACGAATAACTTCAATCAACAATTCGGCCGGTTATTGGTATTATTCAAGAAGGTAAAATCACCTTCTGTATCCCTATAGTTTCTGTTTGAAAAGGAGAATCATGTCCAGTTTCAGACATAAATTAATTGAACGACTCCTGTGTATTGCTGAAACTTTTTATCAGCAGAAATGATGGGAATTGACTCAGCTAAAGCCGTGGCTAGAATCAATCGATCAAACGGGTCGCGGTGGTCGTCATAAAAAGGAATTCGGTCATAAGCCAGCAAGTGATCATCCAAGAGGGGCAGCACACTGATATTTTCCAGCAGACAGTCATTAATCAAACCAAGCAGGCCACGTTTAAGATTAAGACGCCCGCCAATTTTAAGTTTGATAGCGACTTCAAAGAAGCTGATTTTACAAACTAGTACTTCATTGTCTGCTTCACTAATAAGATCACGGATATGACCAGGTAACGACTTGTTATCTTCAAGAAACCAAATCAGTAACTGCGTGTCAAGCAGCAGTCGCATCACATGTAATCGTTTAAATCGTCCAAAGGCGCGTTAAAATCATCTGATATCCAGACTTCGCCTTTCATAGTCCCGCCCCGTCGTTTGTGCTTATCGCTGGAAATTTTATCTTCTTTAGATTCCAGAAACGTAACGATCACCTCCGTCCGCTCTTTAACTGGGGGCGTTTCATGCCATATAATCTGGCCGTTTTCGTATGTGCCTGTTATGGTTGTTAGCATTGTTATCCTCTTATACAAGCCCTCAATTATTGATAACCCTTCTTTTCAAATATAAAGAATTTTCGCCTTACTCATCAGCTCTTAACGTCAACGCGTCTGCTATCTTACCTTCCTTTTCCCATGACCATCCTGTCCATTGAACCATTTGTTCCCTCCGGCAGCAATTTTGAGGGCTCGAAACAATTCTTCCAGGCGTTGGGCTTCCACCTGAATTGGGACGCCGGCGACTACGTTGGTTTCGAGCGCGATGGCTGCAAATTCATTTTACAGAAATACGACAAGGTTGAGTTTGCCGAAAACTTCATGCTCAGCGTCCGCATCACCAACGCCGATGAATTCTGGCGGGACGTAACAGACAGGCAACTTCCCGAAACGTTTGGCATCCGAATCAGCAAGCCAATCGATCAACCCTACGGCCGCGAGGTAAACGTTATTGATCTGGCCGGTGTCTGCTGGCATTTTGTGGAGTAACGTAGCGGTCCAGGTTGTCATCTCCTGTTTCGTGAGCCAGACAAGTTTTTGTCGTTGCGCCGAACGGCATTGTGTAAAAGCCTGCTTAACTTCATGCCCCGTTAACAGAACCAGCGAATTAATTACTCACCTTTTTATGAACAGACGGCGCTTCATCAAGCACAGCTCAGTCGTTTCCGTATCAGCCGCTTCCCTGGCAACAACCGCCTGCTCATCGCCCAAAGCGGCCGGGGCAACCGATGCATCCAAACCCTTTGTGGATGAGTTTGCCCTCAATGAACTGACCCTCCCCGATCTGCAGCAGAAGATGCAGTCGGGTGAGTACACGTCCGAAGCCCTTACCAAACTCTACCTCGACCGGATCGACGCCATCGACAAGAAAGGCCCCGGTCTGAACGCGGTAATCGAAACTAATCCGGATGCCCTGGCCATAGCCAAAGCAATGGACGACGAACGTAAGGCCGGTAAAGTACGCGGCCCTATGCACGGCATTCCGGTGCTGATAAAAGATAACATCGACACCGGCGACCAGATGATGACTACTGCGGGTTCGCTCGCCCTGGAAGGTCACAAAGCCGCCAAGGATGCGTTTATTGTCGCTCAGTTGCGAAAAGCCGGAGCTGTCATAATGGGCAAAACGAACCTCAGCGAGTGGGCCAACTTCCGGTCGACGCGATCGAGCAGCGGCTGGAGCAGCCGGGGTGGGCAGACGCGTAACCCGTACGTACTGGACCGCAACCCAAGCGGCTCCAGTTCAGGTTCCGGCTCGGCGGCATCGGCCAATCTGTGCGCCGTAGCGGTCGGCACCGAAACCGATGGTTCCGTCATAGCGCCCGCGTCGCATTGCGGTCTGGTTGGCTTAAAACCGACCGTCGGACTGGTTAGCCGTAGCGGCATTATCCCCATTTCGCAGACACAGGACACCGCCGGACCGATGACGCGCACCGTAACTGATGCAGCCATTTTACTCAGCGCTATGGCAGGCGTTGACCCGGCCGATGCCGTTACACTCGAAAGCCAGCGCAAAAGCGCGACCGATTACACGCCCTTTCTGAAAGCCGATGCCTTACGGGGTAAGCGCATTGGCGTCGAAAAATCGTTTCTGCAAGGGCACGAAGGCGTAGTGAGCCTGTACAAAGAAGCCATTGAAGTACTGAAAAAGCAGGGCGCTACGGTCGTTGAAATCGAGATGATGAAGGAGCTAAAGGACATGGGCGGAGCCGAGTTCACCGTATTGCTTTACGAATTTAAAGACGGCGTGAACCGCTACCTGTCGACGGCCAACGCGCCGGTGAAGTCCTTAGCCGACGTCATTGCCTTCAACAAGCAGAATGAAGCCAGGGCCATGCCGTTCTTTAAACAGGAAACCCTCGAAATCAGCGAAGCCAAAGGCGACTTGACCAGCAAAGAATACACCGAAGCCCTGGCAAAAACCCGAGCCTGGCGCCAACGCATCGACCGGCTCATGGCAACCAACAAGCTGGATGCCATCGGCGGAACCAGCATCGGCTTTGCGGGCTGCATCGATCTGATCAACGGCGACTACGACACGGGTTTTTACTTCTGCCCGCCAGCCGCCATGGCCGGTTACCCCCACCTGACCATCCCGATGGGTAACGTACACGGCCTACCGGTCGGCTTCTCACTCATTGCCAGTGCCTATCAGGAAGGCCCCTTACTCGCTATGGGCTATGCGTATGAACAAGCGTCGAAGAAACGGGAGCGGCCGGGGTTTAAGGAGTCGTTGGTGCCGGGGTGATGAGATGGCTAACTTTACGTTTAAGAGCAGATAAAGTCTACCAGACAATTGTTACCTGGTCAGTATAATAGCTGAAATGTTCATCAGCACTGATTAAAGGTACACGTTCGGCCAATGCGGTTGCCAGCAACAACCGGATATCATTGTATCGGGCAATGTGTCGGATTGAAAGCGGCAACAAGTCAAAGCCATCTCGTTTTAACTGCTCAACCAACTCGTCGGTCGTAACAGGCAAATCAGGTAGCTTATTGACCTTCTGCTTGATCGCAATCTCCAGTAAACTGACGACGCTCACATAAATAGTCCCCTCTTGTAATGCGCGACGACCCGTAGCAGAAAGCTTATCAGGGCTAACCAGCGACCAAATAAGAATTTGCGTGTCAATCAGATAATCCATTACATATAATCGGCAAGATCGTCAAGCGGCTCGTTAAAGTTATCGGGTAAGCTGTATTTACCGCTCCAGCTACCTAACCTTACCCCTTTACCCTTCGCTTTGGAAAGTTTATTATCTTCCAGAAAGGTGACAATCACAGGTACATCGTGATCGATGGACGGAACCTCATCTAAAATGATCGTTCCATTTTTATAGGTTCCCGAAAGTGATGTGAGCATAGCACAGTTCGTTTCTTTCTCAAATATACCCAACGATGACTAACTTACATGACAAATGCGTTTCCGGCCTACCGGTTGGCTTCTCCCTTATCGCCAGCACCTATCAGGAAGGGCCATTGCTTGCTGTAGGTTACGCCTATGAGCAGGCGTCGAAGAAGCGGGAGCAGCCGGGGTTTAAAGAGTCGTTGATTGCGGAGTAGATTATAGAAACTATTATATCCATTCCTGACACAAATTTCTTGAACGCATACAAAAACGAGAATTTTAGGTTGGCAAAGTTGTCGGTTTAGGTTACTTTTACGCATCACGCAGTTGTATGATCCTACACCATGATTGACCCTGAAAGCTATAACCAGCTTCGTTCCGAAATATCGGAGAGATTAAAAGAAGATCGCAACCTTTTAGACCAGCTACGAGACGAAATCCGTCCTTTACAAGGTTCTGTTCGTCGTATTCAACCAAGAAATACGACTGCTATTTCACTTGTTGGAACAGACGGTGGGAATAATAAGATACAGTATGACCCTTTCTTAATACAGTTGGTCAGAGTGGTAGATTCAAGCAATAATGAATATTGCTTAGAGGCAATAACCCCTTCCACTAAAATCTCACAGTTGAGTGCCAAGCAATTCTTAGATGATGGTACGCCAGCTACTGCACTTGGTAAAATGATGGCTTATTTAGGAGTTGATCGCTTGGATCAGCTAAGCCACATGATAAGTGATAATGAAGATAGCAATAAACCAATAAGTCCTAGTTGGGTTCAAGTTTATAGAGAAATAGTAGAATGGGCAATCTTATTCAATATTGTTAGAGAAACTAAGTTCGGTACCGATACATTGATTGTGTTTGACGGACTACTTAGAAGCAAAGTTTTTGCGAAAGACAATTTCAAAAAATACCTCACTGGTATCGAAGAAGGAATTGATAAACACAAAAAAGATCGTCGAAAAATTTTTATAGTTGGCTTCGCAAAACATAGCAAAGTCCTCACACGGTACCGCTTGGCGATGCACCTTGAACATATATTGACAACTGATTATCCAGCTTTTGTAGAGATTCCTCGTGATATTGAAACAAAAGCTTACATATGGTCAGAGTATGCCCGTGGCGATGATGCGGATATAGGTACCGGAGAAATAAACAAATTTGTCGGTGGCAAAATGTTCTTCGTCAAGTTTGGTAACAGGTCACGTGATCCCATTTGGCCAATTGATATCTTTTTGCCGCAAATAGGAGAAGCCCCAGCAATCATCGGTTATCTATTAGCAGATGCTGTAAGCGGCTTTCCGGTTCCTTTCTATCCTCTCTGCCTTCAAAAAGCTCACGAGAATGCTGCTCTTGTTGATTTTGATTATGACATCCTGCAAGACCACATCTTTAATGGCTTAAGGAATGTACTTGGCAATGAGGGCTCAGTGATTGACATAACAAGGATGCAAGATGCTGACCCTGCCCGACTTCGTTATTGATTCAGAACTATAAAAAGATAAATGAGCAAGTTTGAACTATTCCCACCCCAACAAATCATTGGTGTATTCAGAGGCTTTAGCCATGGCGGTCTTGAGTTTCACGCAGACTTAGTCCTTCCATATAGAAATGATTTTCAAAGTATTCCAATGCACGGTCAGTTTCTTCTAGTCCAATTGGAAACACCAGAAGAGGCAGTGCTAGGAAGAATAACCTCCCTATCATCAGCAGGTAAATTATCCTCGGGAGTAGGAGAAGAGTTTAATATACGAGCTATGCGCGAAGGTCGCCCAGTGCCGGAAGACCTAAGAGAGGATTATCTCAAGTATGAGATTGACATCAGAGTTTTAGGAGTGTTGCGAAATGACACTAGCAACTCACTTACTTTTGTGGCTTCCCATAGACGTTTACCTCACGTTGGTAGTGCGGTGGCTTTTCCGTCGAAAGAAGTTATTCAGGAGATCGCAGGTCATAATATTGAAGGGGCTGAATTAGGCTTTTATGCCCTTGGAGAATATATATATTCAGGGACTAGTAACAAGTTATCCTCTGAGAAATGGATGCAAATTAAAGACCCAGAGATCTTAGTAAAGTTTCCGGTCAGCAACTTGATTTCGCGCAGGTCATTTATATTTGCTCGTGCTGGTTTCGGCAAATCAAACTTGAACAAGTTGCTTTTTAGTGAACTATATAAAACCACTCCTACTACAGAAAAACGTGGGGGGAGAAAGGTACCAGTAGGTACTCTACTTTTTGATCCAGATGGTGAATATTTCTGGCCGGATGATAAAGGTAGGCCAGGTTTATGCGACGTTGAAGCTATTGAAAATAACTTAGTCATATTTACCAATCGTAGAGGGCCAAGCCCTTTCTACCAGTCCTTCGTAGCAGGAGGAATTAAGCTCGACATTCGGCGCTTGAAACCAAGCGATGTAATATCTATCTCATTAAGTCCTGACCGACAGGACCAGCAAAATGTACGCAAGCTAAGATCTTTAAGAGATGATCAGTGGGAGGAACTAGTCAATATTATTGATAGAGATGGCAATCAAACTCAAACATCTGATATCGCACGAATCCTTGGCCTTACATTGCCAAATCAGGAAGCTGAAGCTTTGGCCGCAAAATCTAACATGACATCAATAGTACGTATGTTACATGACAGTAGCAGTCAATTGATGGATTTGTTATTAAGCGCATTAAAAGACGGAAAACTTTGTGTTATTGATGTTTCTCAAATGCGTGGTGGACAATCCTTGATTCTTTCAAGTCTTATTCTTCGAAAAATATTTAGCCATAACCAAGAACAGTATACCGAAGCTCAACCACAAACTATACCAACTTTAGCTGTGGTTGAAGAAGCTCAGTCTGTGCTTAGTGGCCATGAAGCTGGTTCAGAGCCATATATAGCTTGGGTAAAAGAAGGTAGAAAATACGACTTAGGAGCAGTTTTAATTACTCAACAGCCAGGTAGTATCCCAAACGAGCTTCTTAGCCAAGGAGACAACTGGTTTATTTTCCATCTATTGTCTGCATCTGACTTAAATAATATTAAGCAGTCAAATGCACACTTTAGTCAAGATATACTGAGTTCTCTTCTAAATGAGCCGATACCAGGGCAAGGCGTATTTTGGAGTTCCTCTGGTGGCAAGCCCTATCCAGTAGCATTGAGAGTGCTATCGTTTGAAGCACTACATAAATTGAGAGATCCTAAGTATGACCAAGCTCCAATTAGTATTTATGCTCAAGAGCTCAAACAAAAGTTTGAACAACAGTTATTAGATCCAGATACTGGTTTAGCCGTAAATGGCATAGATCCCTTGAGCGCTTATAAAACAAGAGCTGTTGATGCAATACGGTCTGATGCTGAAATTATGGAAAAGCTTAATAACGGCGGCATTGCTTGGGGAGCACTGCAAGCAGTAATCAAGGAAAATCTGCCAGCTGTTATTGATGAGACAGAACGAAACGACTTGGCATACAAATTTGTACCACTTGTAATGAATGAAATTTTCGGTGCTCAGAATTCTGTATGGGAGCGGGTCAAGAATGAGAATGGTAAATCACACCTTCGATTAAAACAGCAAAAATAATTGGCTCAAAAAACTATATCATTAGAAAAGAGGGCATTACTCAATGGTATATGCCCTTACTTCACCATGTTTCCTTTAGATTTTCCGTATGAAATCTTTAAGGAAGCAGGAAAAAAAGGGCAATGGGCCTTGGACCCCTTTTGTGGTCGTGGCACCACAGTTTATGCTGGTCGAATGTTGGGGTTACGTACTATTGGCATTGATAGCAGCCCAGTAGCAGTAGCTATATCTCAAGCCAAATTAGCTAACACCAACCCACGTGCTATTATTAGAGAAGTGAAGAGAATTCTTAATAATGATTCGACAAACACTCATGTTCCTGAAGGCATTTTCTGGGAAAAGGCATATCATCCTGATGTGCTAAGCGCTCTTTGTAAAATCAGAGAAGAATTATTGAATGACTGCGAGTCAGACGAGAGAATAGCACTTCGTGCTATTGTTTTAGGAGCATTGCATGGTCCAAAGCAAAAGACTAAACAGTCGTATTTTTCTAATCAGTGTCAAAGGACATACGCTCCTAAGCCAGTGTATGCTGTTAACTTCTGGAATAAAAACCGGCTTGAACCAGATTATGTCAATATACTATCAATTATTGAAGAAAGAGCTAACAAGTATTTTAATGAAGAGGTGGTACGCAGTAAGGGTCAAATAATAACTGGTGACAGTCGTGACAGCAATACTTTTAAGACTATATCAAAAAGAGTAAGTTGGATAATCACCTCACCTCCTTACTATGGAATGCGAACGTACATACCCGACCAGTGGCTACGTCTATGGTTTTTAGGAGGGCAATCTACTGTAGACTATTCAATGAATGGGCAGGTGGAACATGCGAGTCCAGAAATGTTTGCCGCTCAATTGAAAAAAGTTTGGATTAATTCAGGGGCAGTAGCGAAGAAAAGAGCTCAAATGGTTATTCGTTTCGGCGGGCTTAACGACAGAAAAGCAGATCCATTAGAAATTTTATATCACTCGCTTGATGATACGGGCTGGAAAATTGACGAAACTAAATCTGCTGGTTTTGCTTCGCAAGGTAATCGCCAAGCTGTACACATTAACACAGATATTAATTCTCCTAGAGAGGAATATGATGTTTGGGCCACTTGGAGGGGATAAATTATTGCTTAATTTCATTATCACGCAAACATATCAACCACTGCAAACTGTAACTCGGGCACGACAGGCGCGGCTGAGATAACCTCCTGCCCTTTGTACGCTTTGGATTCATCAGGGGACGTGTAGGCGAAAATGGAGTGGTTGGCGTGGCGATCATAACGGTACGTTGGCTTGGTACTCAAAGCAATTTACGCAAAATAGTACAACACGCCCACGCTGATGGATGTTAGCAGACCAGCCCACAGCAGGTCGTTATTAAAGCTAAAACCAGCCTGGACAACCGACTCTCTCTTTCGCTCTCTCGCTCTTTCGCTCTTTAAGAACAGCCCAAACGTAGCCAGAGCCGCCCAGACGGCGACGCTCTTGGGTGAGAAGCCACCCACGAAGACTAAACCGATGAACACGGCCTGCACCAGCAGAAACAAGCCTACAGCCCGGGCTAACTGGCCGGCGTCGATGTCGACCCGCAACCGCTCGAAGCCTTCGGGGCGGAGGTTAGGAAAGGCGGTTCGGCTCAGGACGATGAGTGTCGTTAACGTCAGCAGGAAGGTCAGAAAGACGCGGTGCATGAAGTTCAGCTTTTCGCCAAAAACAGCTGCAACTGATGGGTTCGTGCTGAGGAAGTTGTTGTACAGAAATTCGGCCAGCAGGCCGTAGAAAGGGGCCACAGCCATGGCCACGACGGCGGCCCGCGCCGATGCACCCCGCCAGAGGATCCCCACAAAGAACGCAACCATGATCCCCGGCGTGAAGTACGACAACTGCGCCGATACTTTAAGCATGAAATTATTGGTGCGGTCGGGCGTATACGTCCATAGTGCCAGACCAATGCTGGCCACGACCATCACCACAATCATCAATCGGCCGAAGCGCACGATTTGCCTGTCAGTGGCTTTTGGGTTCACATACTTCTGGTACACGTCGACCGTCAGCAACGTAGTGGCCGCGTTCATCATTGAATCCACGGACGAGAACGTAGCGGCCGTCAGCCCCGCCAGAATCATTCCGACCAGCCCCGTACCGTGCGGAATAACCGTTTCGACCAGCCTCAAAAAGGCGTTGTCGGAGTTGAAATCCATTGCGCCCCCAGCGGATGCTGCGAAGCGGGCGCGGAACAGATAGTACGCAGCGACACCGGCCGAGATGCTGAAAAACGGTATGGTCAGTTTCAGGAATCCGCTGGCAATAACGCCTTTGCGAGCATCGCTGTCGGAGTTGGCGGCCAGAACCCGCTGCACCAGAAACTGGTTGGTCGAGAAGTTAAAGCAGTGCTGGAGCAGCAGCCCCGTAAAAATGCCCGTCCACGGCAGATTCGGATGATCGCTGGGCAAATACAGGTGCATCTTCTGCACCTCGCGGGGCTGGGCCGCATCGAGGTTGAGCAGCCCCGTAAAACCGCCGATCTCGGGCTGACTCAGCGTAAAGTAAGCCACGGCCGTACCAGCCGCCAGCATCATCAGCGTTTGGATGGTATCGGTCACGACGATGGATTCCATACCGCCCCAGATGGTATATGAGCACGTAATCAGGCCAATCAGCAGCAAGCCCGTTGCATACGACATCTCAAAACTGGTACCGCCAAACAACCACTGCAAGGTGAGGCTGCCGACGTAGAACGAGCCGACCAACTGCACCAGGATGATTAGGATCAGTAGGATAGTATACAATAGCCTCGCCTTATCGTTGTAGCGTACTTCGAGGTACTGCGAGAGCGTGAATACGTCCAGCCGCCGGTAAGACGTCAGGAACACAAAGCACAACAGCAGAATAGCCGGAAAAACAATCTCGTAATGCGCCTGTACGAATCCGATCGAGTAGCCGATGCCCAGCATCCCAATCAGGTGAAATGAACTGATGTTGGTTCCAAACACCGACCCCGCCACTGCCCACCACCTGATGTTGCGCCCGGCCAGAAAGTAGTCCTCGGCGGTTTTTTTCCGGAGGGCAATGATAATCCCGGCCGTTGGCATGATGGCCAGCATCAGAATCAGGACGATAATGTCGATGGTTTGGAGTTGAGATAGCATTATCTAAACGCAGAGCTAGCAGAGGTTTCGCAGAGAGCACAGAGTCATTCTTCGCGTCCTCCGCGCTTTCTCTGTTAGCTCTGCGTTTGATTACTTATTGATACGCCAACGCCCCGAATGTCAACGGCGTGGCGGGGGTTGTTACGGGCCTCCTCCCCTGCACATCGCCCAGCCGCACGTTCGGCAGATGAGGCAATACCAGCCGCCCGAAGTACGCACATTCCTCGATCAGCGGATACCCCGACAGAATGAACGACCGGATGCCCATATCCATGTAGCGGTTTAGTTTCGCTATGATCTGCCCGGGTGTTCCGACCAGTGCAGCCCCGGCTCCTGACCGCGCCCGACCGATACCGGTCCACAACATCGGCTCCACAAATCCGTCTTCATCGGCCTGTTGACGTAGTGCGTCCTGCCGCAACACCCCCAGCGACTTCGAATCCTGCGCCCGGTGTTTCAGGGCTTCGGCTTGCTGGGCGTCAAACTTCGACATCAGGTGCCGGGTGTAGGCCCGGGCTTCTTCCTCCGTCTCCCGCACGACTACGTGAACCCGCAGGCCAAAGTCAATCGTCCGGCCGTATTTTTCGGCGCGGGCCGATACGTCCTGCATGGTGGCGTACAGACTTTCTTCGTTCTCCGGCCACATCAGGAAAACGTCGCAGTGGTTAGCGCAGACCTCTTTAGCGCCATCCGCAATCCCTCCGAAATACAGAAGCGGGCCACCGTTCTGCTGGTAAGGCTTAACCGGATCGCTGGCTAAACTCAGCTTCCCGTAGAAAGGGCCATCGTGCTCGACCCGATCCTGCGTCCAGCCCTGTTTCAGGATTTCGATGGTTTCTGAGCAGCGCTGGTACCGTATGGCCCCGTCTTCCTTTAATCCGGGCAGATCAGAGTTGATGATATTGATGGTCAGGCGCCCTTCCAGCAGGTGATCGAGGGTGCTGATGGCCCGCGCCAGCATCGGCGGATGCACTTCGCCGGTACGGATGGCAACCAGCAGACTAATGTCGCTGGTCAGTTTCGCCACGGCCGACGCAAACGCAACCGGGTCCTGGCCAACAATGTACGACGTCGGCAGCAGAATATTTTTGAAGCCGTACTTTTCGGCCGTCAGCAGTATATCGCGGCAGTGCTCAAAGCTGCTCCGCCGTTCGGGGTCGAGCTGTCCTAAAAATTCGGTATCCCCTCCGCACAGGTCATCGAACCAGGCGATCTCAGCCACACGATCGGTTGTGCGGACAGGAATTGGTGTTATTGTGTCAAGCATACAAGGCAAGAATACGCGCTTCAAAAGGCCGCAGTACCGAAGATGATCCGGGATAGTTTGATGTAATCACTTCCCCTGATTCAACTCCTGGCACGTACACGTCCTGGTCTGAAAAGTTCGCCAAAATTACCAAACGTTCGTCATTACGTATCCGTTCGTACGCCCAGACGGTCGGATGGTCGGGCAGCAGGTCCCGGTACGTGCCTTCCCAGATGGCTGGGGTCTGCTTCCGCCAGCGAATCAGCTTTTTAACGTAATTCAGCACGGAGTCCGTTCGTACCTGCTGATCCGCTACGTTGATTTTGGTGTAGTCAGGGTTGATTTTCAGCCAGGGTTCAGCGTTCAGGGCTGATGCCTCTCCGCCGGTCAGACGTTCCGTCAGACCTACCGGTGCCTCCCTGGTCTGACGGAACGTCTGACCCGATGATTGCTTGAGCGATGACTTTTGCGTCTGATGTGAGTTGGGTTCTTCGTGCCGGCCGGTCAGACGTTCCGTCAGACCTACTGGTGCCTCCCTGGCCTGACCGGTTAGCATGAATCCGGCGTTTGGCTCAGATGACCACTGCATCGGCGTTCGGGCGTGGTCGCGGGCAATGCGGTTCGCGGTACGCAGAAATACGTCGGCGGACGCCCCACCCTCTACGACCAGGGCTTGCCAGGCGTTTTTTACCTGAATATCGTCGTACTCGTCGATGCTGGCAAATGGGCAGTTGGTCATGCCGATTTCGTCGCCCTGGTATATGCTCGGCGTCCCCCGCTGGGTCAACAGCACCGTTGCCAGCATCGTCGCCGATTCGTAGTGGAACCGGTCAGGACTCCCGAAACGGGACAGGACGCGCGGGTTGTCGTGGTTACCGAAGTAGATGTTTTGCCAGCCGATATCGCCCATCGTTTCGTCCCATCTATTGAAGATCGTCTTCAGCTCGGGCAGCGTAAACTCCGGTGCCGGATCGATAAACCGGTGTTCTTCGCGCGGTACCGCATGGTCGAAATGATAGATCATATTCAGCTCCCGCCGGTCGTTGCCTACGTACAGATTTGCCTGCTCCGCCGACACACCAAAGCCCTCCCCGACCGTAACACAGTCATACTGGCTCAATACCTCGCGGTTCATTTCCTGCAGAAACTCATGAATACGCGGACCATTGGCGTAGATCGTCAGATCACCGTAGCGGCCTTCGGGATAGTCGGGAAACGTCGTGTCTTTGGATAAGAACGGAATAACATCCATCCGAAAGCCGTCGACACCCTTGTCGAGCCAGAAACGCATCATCCGGTAAATCTCATGCCGGAGTTTGGGGTTCTCCCAGTTGAGGTCGGGTTGTTTTTCAGCAAAGAGGTGCAGGTAGTATTCACCCGTCTGCTCGTCGAATTTCCAGGCCGGACCCGAGAAGAAAGACAGCCAGTTGTTGGGCTCCCTGCCATCTTTGGGCGCTCGCCAGATGTAATAATCCCGGTACGGATTATCCTTGCTCTTCCGCGATTCCTGAAACCACGGGTGTTCGTCGGAACTGTGGTTGACCACCAAATCCAGAATCAGCTTCATGCCCCGCTGGTGAACACCTGCCAGCAGTTCGTCAAAATCATCCATCGTACCAAACGCGGGCTGGATGGCCTGGTAGTCGGAAATGTCGTAGCCGTTGTCGGCGTTAGGGGACTTGAAGATGGGACTCAGCCAAAGGATGTCGACACCCAGCTCGTGGAGGTAATCGAGCTTCTGATTAATCCCCGTCAGATCACCCACACCGTCGCCGTCTGCGTCATTGAAGCTCCGGGGGTAGATCTGGTAGATAATGGCTTGTTTGAAATCAGGCATACGGTTACCAGATTACATCGACCTGGTCTTTGTACTAACTAAATTGCACTGGCTCCAGGCTTTAAACGCAGAGGAGCAGAGGGTACCGCAGAGTTAACGGAGATAATTATTTCCGGCGTACTCTGCGCTAACTCTGCCCCTCTGCGTTTTGTAGTCTGTCTACCGCATCAACTCATCGAACGTGATCGATACGTAATACAACGCGCCGATCCGGGCTAAGCCATAGCTCTGCGAATAATACTGATTCAGGAGGTTGGTACCACCCAGCTTGACAACTGACTTGAAGCTGGGCACCCGGTACGACACCTGCGCATCGAAACTATCCCACGACGGCAGCCACACATCGCCCTGTGTCGTGCCCTGCTCCACCCAGGTCCGGTCGGTCCAGCGGTACGTAAGGGTGGCCCCGATCCGGTCAGTCAGCCGCGGATTGCTCAGGCTGATGTTGTAGCGATTTTCGGGCGAGATAAAGAAGTTGCGGCCAAGCTGAGCTACCTCCGGATTGCTCATTTTCCGCTTCACAACGGGATTACCCGCCCGGTCGTTGCGGATGTTGCCCCGGGCGTCGCGCAGTGTAATCTGGCCAATCTGATACGCATAATTCCCGCTCAGGGTATAGCCACTGCCCAGGCCATACTCAAGGCCAATGCCGGCTCCCCGCACAAAGATCTCGTTGGTGTTGTTGAAGTTGACCTGTAACGTCCGGTAGTTCGACGGTGTCAGCAGGGCACCGGCTCCCCCGCCCGGCGTCAGCAATTGAAACACGCTCTGGGCGGCAATAAAATCCGAGTACCGGCTGCCGAAATAGTAGGCATCCAGGTAGAGCTTGCTGCCCACAACGGTTTTGTACCCCACCTCCCACGTCCGGATCTTCTCGGTCGTGTATTGCGTAGGATCAATGATAAACGGCTGAGGGGCTGCCGTCGCATTCGGGTTAGCCTGATACGGTGTCGTTTCCACCTGCAGGTAGCCCGGGTTTGTGTTCAGCCCGGCCCCGTTGTACGCCAACTCCAGCCCACCAACTTCTCCATTCTGCCGGGCGGCCGGGATGGCAAACAACTGCCCCGGCGACGGGTTGCGGAACGCCGACTGCCACGAACCGCGCAGGTTATGCACACCGTAGCTGATTACGCCGGAAGCCCGGGGCGTAAAGCCACCTTTGAGGTACTGGTTTTTGTCGTAGCGAATCGCCACCGTCGGTTTAAACGTCAGCCCGGTGAGGATCGAAAACTCTTTGGAGAGTTGCGCATAAGCCCCGTACTCGTCGATGGTGTATTCCGAGCCATCCGGTCTGCGGGGGAACGCGGTCCCTCCTGACTCCAGCGTATAGTGCCGGTAATTGCCACCAACCAGCAGATCGGCTACCCGCAGCAGCTTAGAGAAATTGTACATGCCTTCGTAATGCCACAGCTGCGAATTATCCCGAAACCGGGTGCCCCGTACGTTGTTCAGGCCCGGCACAAAATCCGTATTGTACGTACTACTGACGGCATCCCGTATGCGGTTGAACTCGTCGGAACCCGGCAAATATCGCCCCCGGTCGGCTGTCCGGCGGGCATCGCCCACGGTCGTTTTGGTATCGATGTACGATTGACCAAACTCCGAAGCCCATTGATTGATCGACTTCCAGGAATTATTGATGGCCACGGCCGTCTGGCCAATGTTCCAACCCACTGCTTTCTGTTGCGTGGTGTAGGCCCGCACAAAGAAGTTATCTCCCCGCACTTCGGCCTTGAACTGGTGGCGGTTGTAATCAGGAAAATATTCGCGGAAACCGGCGGTCCGGATAAAATTGCCGTTTCCGTAGTACCAGCCCAGCGAGGCTTCGATATTGTTGGTCAGTTTGTAGTGCAGCGCTACGTTTGCCCGGTTGCTGAACACCTTGCCTTCGTTGCCAATTACATCGATCTCTCTGTAGCCGGTCCGCGTAACGAGTACGTTGCGCAGCTCCTGACGCGGGTAGTCGGCCGGAAACCGGAACGAGCCCCCCGCTACGTTGATATCGTCGCCGTAAATGTTTACTCCGTCGTACTGGAAGTTGGTGTTCGGGTCGTCGTTCGGAACGTAGCCGATACCCGTAGCAACTCCGCCCCGCCCGGCATCGGTCGTAAAGAATCCGGGACGGGCACTGGTCGACCGATCGCTGTAGTCGTCGGCGATGAAGTCCGTACCAGTCAGCCGTTGAAAATTGACCTTGAAAGCAAACCGCGTACCGATTTGTCTGGCGTACCGAACGGCTACGTCCAGATACGGCTTGGGACCAAAATCCGCTTTCCCGAAGTTATTGGCTCCCAGTTTTACCTGAGCGCTCAGGCCCTGGTACGTAAATGGGTTCTTGCTGGTCGTGAGCATCAGGCCCTGCAGTGCGTCCGGTCCGTACAGGGCCGACGACGCTCCCGGAATCAGTTCGATGCTTTCAACGTCGAGGTCCGAGATACCGGCCACGGTGCCGAAACCGAAACCCAGTCCCGGCGACCGATTGTCCATGTAGTCGGTGAGCTGCACGAAGCGGTTGTTGTTATTGGCCCCGAACCCCCGCACATTCACCGACCGGAACGTCAGGCTCTGCGTCAGCAGGTCCACGCCCTTCACGTTCTGAAGCGCATCAAACGGGGTAGCGGCCGGCGAGTTGGCAAACTGCCTAGGCCCCAGCTTCTCAACCGTCACGGCGGCCTTTGCAATGCTCTCTTCTACGCGGCTGGCCGACACGATCACCTCATCGGCAATGATGGCCTGTTCGGCCAGTTCCACCGTTACGTTACGGAAATTATTGCCGCGTACGGACACGGTCTGAGTGGCATAGCCGACAAACGATATTTGCAGCGTCAGCGGAAGTTCGCGGTCGGTCTTTAGTTCAAAGCGACCATTTTCGTTTGTGATGGTGCCGGTGGTCGTACCCCGCACCGTTACGGTCACGCCCGTCAGCGGTTGTTTCTTCGCGTCGGTGACCGTACCGACTATGTTGGTCTGGGCACTGGCAAAGCCAACACCACACAGGATAACTAACAGAATTATAGAGACTTGTCTCATAGACAGATTATCAAAAAATTAATAGTTAGTAAGCGATGAGTGCAAAGATTACGAACTTTACTATCAGAGAAAAATTCTAACCTCTGATAATAGATCAGGCGCAGAGCCGGATGACCCTGCGCCTACGCCTTTTCGTCGAAAAATGCAAGTTTGCTCATCTCCTGACGTACCGCCCAAAACGGCCATCCGGTTAGAATGCATAGCGCAGGGTAACCCCATACGTACGCGGGTCGCCCAGGATTCCGGCATAATGCCCCGCACTGCCCGGAGCCGCCAGCAACTGCTCGTAGTAATTGGTATTGAACAGGTTTCTCCCCCAGACGAAAACGGTAATGCCGGTCGATGCCCTAAACCCAACCCGGCCGTTTATCAACGAATACCCGTCGATGTTCAGGTACTGAGAAGGCGATGGACTCGACGAAAACGAGGAGCGATTGAACCCATCAATTCCAAGAAAATAGTTGCCTTTCAGGCTGATGAACTTTCCCCGGGCGGTTGCTTCGCCCCCAACGGACCCCGACCATTTTGAAATTCCCGGCAACACACCCCCCGAAATGTCTTTGAAAGCCTGTTCGCCACCCGTTTCTTCGAGGGGCACCGGCGCATTCTTAAACGTTACGTACTTGCCGTCCGTGTAGGCAATGGCGCCGTTCAGGGTCAGGAAACTGGCCACCCGAATGTTTCCATCTACTTCAACCCCCATGACCCGAACCTTCTCGGCATTGGCCAGATAGCCCCGGTTCACGCCCGGCTCAGGGGTTTGTACCTGGGTTTGAAAATCTTTGATCTCCGTGTTATGGAACACAACGTTCAGGACCGAATTGGGAGACGGTTTCGTTTTTACCCCAAATTCGTAGTGGGTTACGAACTCCGGTTTCACGCGGGCCAGATCAAGCAACACCCGCCCGTTTGCCGTTGGCAATCCGCCGATGTTAACCCCAACGGGTTTATAGCTAATCGAATACGTACCGAAGGCATTAAAAGCCTTACTCGCTCTGTATTGCAGGGTAAGCTGACCCGAAAAATTGTCTTCTGTTACGTCCGTATCAAACGCCTGATTCGTGTAAACGCCATTTTTCAACGCCAGTAACGCCGGATCCGTCGTTTGCAGACCTCCGTAGGTTTCCCGTTTGTAGTTGGCTACTTTCTTGTCGTAATTATACCGGATACCGGGCAGCACGTGAATCTGGTCTGTAACGGCCCAGTCGAGCTGGCCGAAAGCCGCCAAGCTTGTGCTGCGGATTCGGTTGGTGGTGCGAATCCCGAAGTTATCGAACAGCCCCGGGGTTTTCCAGAGGGCACTGGTCGAGCTTTGCGCAAACCGCCATTGCGCCGAACCGGCTTCTTCGGTCTGTACCGGGTCAGACTGTAAATCCTGCCAAAGACCGAATACCCCCACGACACCACTCAGGCGCGAAGAAATTTTACCGGAGTACCGTATCTCCTGCGACCATTGGTCGTGCACGGAGTTTCCGGCCGAAACAGTGAACACGGGCAAGCCGATGTAATCACGGTCATTCAGCGGGGTCCATTTCCAGTACCGCCAGGCCGTTGTCGATGTCAGCGTACCACCGCCTAATTTCACATCGGCATTCAGCGATACGCCACCGAGCTGATTATCCGCTTTTGAGGGCGTGTCCAGGTCAACGATTCGCTCAAAAGCGCTTGAGTAAGGTAGTTTGTAGTTCAAATCGGCAATGATGGCATTGAATTGCCGGTAGGCAGCCCGTCTGGTCGGAACAACCCCGGCCACCGGCCATCCATAGCCATTTGGCTTCTGATCAGATACGTCCCCGATCAGGGTAAGCTTTACGTTGTCGGTTGGCGTGTATAAAAGTTGAACCCTTGCGCCAATGTTATTAATGTCGTTGATGGACTGCTGGGTACGTACATTATAAAATAGGCCGTTTCGCTGCGTACCGGTAAATGACACCCGCGCAGCCAGCTTCCTGCTCAATGGCCCCGTGAGTGACCCTTTAGCCTGGAGGTAGCCGTAGTTACCGTAGCTCAGTTCAAACGTACCTCCCGGCGTAAAACCGGCGGGACGCGTCGAGATGTTGAAGGCCCCCGCCGTAGTGTTTTTACCGAACAACGTACCCTGAGGCCCCCGTAACACTTCAACCTGTTCAATGTCAATAAAATCAAGCGCCGTAGCCGCCGGGCGGGCGTAGTAAACGCCGTCCACATAAAAGCCCACGCCTGGGTCGATACCATCGTTTGTCAAGCCGTACGTAGAGCCCAGACCACGGATGTTGAGGGTTGTATTTCTGGCATTGGAGGCATAGAGCTGAACGGTTGGCACCAACTCTTTCAACCGGTTTACGTTGAACGCACCGGCATCTTCGGCGCGATTACCGCTTACGATTGAGATTGGAATGGGAACATCCTGCGCCGACTCCTGACGACGACGCGACGTAATCGTTACATCAGAAAGCAGACTGGCCCCTTCCTGCAGCTGGATTTCTACGTTGTTGTCGCTGATAACGATTTCTTTGGTCTGGTAGCCAACGAACGAAACGGTGACCGTGAAGGGCAGTTTCTGGCCTGTGAGCAAATTGAACTGCCCGTTCGGGTCGGTTGTGCTGCCGTTGGTTGTTCCTTTAATGGTGACGGTGGCGCCAATCAGCGATTCTTTGGTGCGGGCATCAATGACTTTACCTGATACCGTCGCATTGATAACCGGAGTGTTCTGGGCCGATGCGAAAAAAGGCGAAAAAATCACACCCAGTAAGAAAATCGACGTTAAAACCTGTTTCATCCTTGGTTGTATGTTGTGTGTAGTCCGGTGCCGTCCGCTGTTTCCGGCTGGGCACGTCTGTGGTTGTTGACTAATTATCCCTATACTCCCGGTTATAGATAGACTATTAGTACTTATAATCTATTGGAATTATAGAGTTTGCAAAGAAAAAGATATATTGCGCCCACTTCCAAATGAAGGCGTCAAAAATCAGATCTCTTTCGATTGATTCTTACTTTTGAAACAGCCTTTCGTGGAAATATGTAATTATTCACTACCTGCCTGTTTATGCGAAGATTTACACTACTTCTTTTCATCTGTTTCATTCACTTAACTTCCTACGGTCAGACGGCAAGTCAGAATCGTAAACTGGTACTGCCGCAGGAACAAGTCTGGTTTGGTTATTTCAATCAGACCCGGCTAACCAGGCATCTGGGTTTTTGGCTCGACCTTCATCATCGACGTATCGATTTTCTGGACCGGCCTAACCAGAATCTTTTCCGAGGAGCGTTAACGTATTACCTGACGGACAATGTCCGGTTTATGGCGGGCTATGCCTTTGTTGGATCGTATCTGTCGCCGAGTGGTGTGGTTCGGCCCGAACACCGCCCCTGGCAGCAGGTCTGGTGGTCCGGGCGCACCGGTCCGCTCAATGTGGTGCAATGGATTCGGACGGAACAGCGCTTCAACCGCCGTATCCAGGGCGATCAGTTAGCCGACGGGTTTGGGTTCAACTGGCGATTCCGGTATAACTTCCTGCTTCAAGTGCCTTTCAAAGGCCAGACCATTCAGCCGGGCGTGCCTAACTTCGTTCTTCAGGACGAAGTCTTCATTAAC
Source organism: Fibrisoma montanum (assembly GCF_003583365.1). GTDB lineage: Bacteria > Bacteroidota > Bacteroidia > Cytophagales > Spirosomataceae > Fibrisoma > Fibrisoma montanum. The sequence continues at coordinate 83,814 of NZ_QXED01000011.1, read as the reverse complement.
GCCGGGAAACAGATCACCTACAACTATTTCGATCAGAACCGCTTCTTCGTGGGGTTATCATATCCGTTCAACAAGCAACTGCTGCTTCAGGCGGGGTATATGAATCTCTTCCAGCAGTTACCTGCCGGCAATGCTTTTGCCAATAATCATACGCTGCGGCTGTTCCTGTTTCATACCCTTGATTTCAGGCCGCAACAGCCAGCGCCATAAATACGAAAAAGCCGCCTGAGATAATCAGGCGGCTTTTTCGTAAAACGTATGGCAGACTAGGCGGCCCGGTTGCTCTGCGGCCGACGCAGGTTCACGTTACGCAGCGGTGTGCGGGCTTCCTCAACGGTTTGCTCCGACACGGCCCCGATGTGGTTGGCCCGCTTCAGTACGTAATCGAACGGTAAGTTGAAGTAGTTCGAGACTTCACTGCGGAAGCTGTCGGGGAATTTCGACAGCCGCAGGCCGAAAAACTTACGAACCTCGGCCTCGGGCAGCAGAGCCGCCAGGGCCACGCGTTCGGCTTCGACCAGCAGGTCGGTCCGCGACGGATATTGGTGATCGAGACCGATTGACGCCGTCAGGACGTTCAGAAACAGGTTTTTGTACATCCCCGACAGTTCGGCGGGCAGAATGACCCAGCCCTGGTTTCGGAAAATCCCGGAGAAGCCGGTAAGGCCCTGCTCACCCCGAATATCACCGGCAATCATTTCGGCCGGGAACCGGAGCTGGTCGGCGCCACTGTCGCGGTCGGCTTTCTGGAGCCGGTAAACAACGGCTTCGACCGGACTTTTCTGAAACAATAAGTTGGCAGGTATAACCTGGGTGCTTTCCCACTGGTCGGTCATCCGCAGAAAAAGGCTTTCGTTGACGGCCAGGTTTTCGGGGCCACCGAGGCTGATGAGCATCCGGCGAAAAGCCGCCAGAAAATCTATTTGAAGCTGGTTTGGATTGTTTTTAGTTCGTGCCATTGCGCGTTCCGCCAGGCGTTGTCCCGGCGTCCATTAGTACGGTTGTCCGATTGAGACAGGACGGTAAATATACGCAATTGGGCGCAGATGGCAAAGTGTTCAGCAAAAGAAAGTTAGGCTGCTGTTTTCCTCTTTATCCGGTGGCTCCGGGTCGCCGGATTGGGTAATGAATCGATCACAACCCTACGGTTAAACGCAGGCCAGGGTATACGTTTTTGACTAAGCCGGTAAAATAGAATTCCGGCTGGACTTTAAACAGCCCATAATGATACACCGTGCTGCTCACGCGAAACGTGTTCGGGTCAAAGTAATTTCCCCTGCGATGAACCGGCACACCGACGTACAGTCCAAGCAGTGTACGACTGGAAGCCGACGTAAGCCCGTTCTTGTTGAAGCGATAAAAGGTAAAACCAACGTTCAGAAAGTCATTCCTGAAGGTCCGGAAGCGTCCATCACCTGTCTCCCGAAAGAAAAAAGAAGACGTATAGCCAATTGTGTAACCAACGTTGTAGTGGCGACCTGGGACAAACTGCGCGTCCAGGTTAAACGAAGGCACCCACTGACTACGAATCAGGCCTACGCTTATTCCGGGCGAAAATCGGATAAATGGACTTCGTGCCAGGCCGGGATTGACAAACCGGGGCGCTTTACCCGCTTCCTGAATGAGATCAAACGACATTTTGGAACTTGTCAGATCATGGCCTTTATACTGTTCTACCGATTCAAATGCCTGATTCAGTCTGGCGTTCAATCCACCATTTTTCAAGAGCGGTTCAATACCCTCCAGATTATTCACAAACAGCTGAATAGAAACGTCGTAATACGGCAGCTGACTACCGGTCTGTCCCCAGACGATCATCAACGTATCCTGTGCGGTCTTTACCTGAACCGGCTCGTCATCGTCGCGGAACCGAAATGATGTGGTCCGCTGCGGGGTTGTTCGCAAGTCAAGCGCCCGATCAGTTGGCGACAGTCGGAATAAGGCATGCGTTGCCACGGTTGGAGGCTGGGCACTATCCCGAACGACCCGGTAATCGGCAACGAACAGGCGCAGTACCGAGTCTACGTTCCGGCGAGCCTGAATCCCGGCGTAGCGGGTAAACCCAAGGAGGAGCGTATTCCGTTGACCCAGATCAATCTCAATATGACTCATCCAATCGTTTGTACGGTTGGAGCCGGACGCCGTTAATCGTCCCTGAACTGGTTGGGCCATAACAGTCCCAACCAGGCTCAGCATGAGCGCGGTAAACAAGACAAGAATTCGCATACTTACTGGTTTGGTTTATTAGTTAAGCGGAGAATAAGTGGCTTTGCTATTTCACCTTCGTCAGGCCGCAACTCCCCCTCATCACCCAGACGCACGAAGTTTTCGGTCTGGTAGAGCTTCGGGCGTTTTTCATCCTCAGCCTGTAGTTCGTTCGCGTGTACTACCCGGAATTGGCGTTTAGGAACCGTAGCCAACGCTTTTGGGACTTCCGGCGTTGAAGGTATTGTTTTAGCGGCAATGCGCAGGGTTTCAGCGGGCATCGCTGTAATGGCCTCAGTCAGCTCTGTCTGTTCGACCAGGTTGCTTTCAGGTACGTTCACCCGTCGGACAGTCCGCTCCCGAACTGCTTTTGCCGACGGATCACGAACCGCGGTTTGTTGCCGAAGAGCCAACGGTCCGACCGGTCTGTTGGTTGGTGTCGATGCAGCCGGCGGCCGATTTGTAACCGACGCAACCTTTTCAGCAGGCTCCAGCTCCAAATAAAGCCAGCTTATCAGCAGGACTGCTGCGCAGGCTGCGGCCAGCCACCAGACGGTACCAACACGGCGTTGCGGAGCTGCCCCCGGCAAGCTGGGATGCATCTGTCTCCATACCTGATCAGCGTTGAATGCAGAGCCGGGTGGTGGTGTATCAGGCAGATCGTTGAGCGCCTGCCGCACCCACTGGTCAAGAGGTTCGTCGGGTTGCTTCATAACCGTAGTTCGTTAACCATTGCTGTAATAAGGCCCGCGCCTTGCTTAGCTGTGATTTTGATGTGTTTTCGCTGATGCTTAATTGTTCAGCAATTTCGCGATGCGTGTAGCCTTCGATGGCGTACAGATTGAAAACCGTGCGGTAGCCAGTCGGAAGCTCCCGAATGAGCGCATAAATTCGTTCTGCATCCAATCCCATATCGGGTAATGGATTCGAATCGGGCTGGATGCCGGCCGTTTCCTCCGACTGAAACAGTGGCAGGCTCCGGTTCGCCCGCAGGTACTGCAAAGCCTCGTTGACAATGATACGTCGCAGCCAGGCTTCCAGTCCGTTATCATCACGGTAAGCAAAATTGCTAATGCTCCGAAACACCTTCATAAAGCCATTCATCAGCACCTCTTCAGCATCTGACTCATTGCGAACGTAACGCAGGCTCACCCGAAAGAGCCGATTCGCATACTGATCAAACAACCGCTTCTGCGCAAAGGCATTGCCTCGTTTGCATTGTTCAATAAGTTGCTGATCCATTTCTTGGCCGGTGCGAGTTGACATCTGCATAAATGCGGGTTTCGCAGAATGCGTTGCCTGAATGTATAAAAAAAGTGCCGGTGGCTTGTTGACAAACCACCGGCACCTGCAAACGAAGACTGGTTACTCCTTATTCCTGCTCAACTGAGCTGGCTCCCGAAACCTTCGAGTTCACGCGGGGGGTACCACGGTAACGAACTTTGCTGGCTCCGGAGGCCGTAACGGTCAGGGCTTCCTTCACCCGGATCTGGGCGTTGCTGGCTCCCGAGACCTCCAGCTCAGCCGCGTCGGTCAGCAGGTCGTACGCATTGAGCTTGCTGGCTCCCGATACGTCGCCGATCAGAACACCGCTGCTGCCATTGACCGTGAGCGCCGATGCACCGGATAACGATGTGGTCAGGCGGGTGGCCGTAACGGCTACGTCGGCTTTTGATGCGCCGGTCAAGTTGATATCAAGACTGTTCACGTTGGGAAAACCGCTGATCGTTGACCGCGACGCCCCCGAGAAGCTAACCGCCCGCAGCGTCGGCATCGTTATCGTGATGAACATATCATGACGTCGGTTGCGCCGGTAGTTGTCGTACTGCGCTGTCAGGGTTCCGTTGCGGACGGCTACAACGAGGTCATTGACGTCGCTTCGGTTACCCCGCGCTTCAACGGCAAAGGTAGTGCCCGGCCGTACGGTGATGCGGAAGGCACTGCCCATATCGAGCCGGTCGAAACCAGACACCGAATAAGTTTGAGTAGTTTCTTCATACGGACCCGAATCCTCGCAGGATACAAAAAACAGGGCGAACAGGGCCAGTACGGCCAGGTGGAAAAAAAGAGGTTGTCGTTTCATACGAATTAAAGTATTTGTTGTGTGACACCTCAAAGGTCTTATACCCCTACCCCTTCTGACAAACCACCCTCACTGAACCGGCGAATATGCGTACTGAAAACGACGAATTCCGGGATAAACAGTTTACGGCCGAACAGACCGTATCAGCCCAAGATTTACCCCATGGCATTCCGTCGGCAGCTCGTTATAACACCACTTTCGGCTGGCCCCGCGCATCGGCTGACACAAAAAAAGCGCAGCGAGTCTCTACCCGTTGCGCTTCAGTACCGGTTGTGTCTGGCCTTATTCCACAGTTACCGACTTGGCCAGGTTTCGGGGCTGGTCTACGTTCCGGCCGCGCATCACGGCTACGTCGTAGGCCAGCAATTGCAGAGGCACTACCGACACCAGCGGCATCAGCACCTCGTGAACCTTCGGAATCTCGATGGTGAAGTCAACCATGCCCGGTAGCTGCGTATCGCCCTCGGTCGTGATGGCAATGACGCGGCCCTTGCGGGCTTTTACCTCCTGAATGTTGGATACAACTTTCTCGTAAGAGCTATCTTTAGTCGCAATGACCACCACCGGCATGTCTTCGTCGATCAGCGCAATGGGGCCGTGCTTCATCTCGGCAGCCGGGTAACCCTCGGCGTGGATGTAGCTGATTTCTTTCAGTTTGAGCGCTCCTTCCAGCGCTACGGGGAAGTTCAGACCGCGACCGAGGTAGATGAAGTTACGGGCGTAGGTGAAAATATAGGCAATCTCCTTGATCTTCTCGGCAGCCTGCAGCACCTTTTCCACTTTCGCCGGAATACTTTCCAGTTCGACCAGCAACTGCCGGAACAGGCTATCGGCAATAACTCCTTTTCGTTGAGCCGCGGCCAGGGCCATCAGCGTCAGTACGGTTACCTGCGCCGTGAACGCCTTCGTACTGGCCACCCCGATTTCCGGTCCGGCGTGGGTATACGCCCCCGCGTGGGTTGCCCGCGCAATCGACGAGCCCACTACGTTGCAGACCCCGAAAATGGTAGCCCCTTTCGACTTGGCCAGTTCGATAGCCGCCAGGGTATCGGCGGTTTCGCCCGACTGCGAGATGGCAATGACAATATCCCCTTCGCTGATAATCGGGTTGCGATAGCGAAACTCCGATGCGTATTCGACCTCAACCGGAATCCGGGCCAGTTCCTCGAAGATGTATTCGGCCACCAGCCCGGCGTGCCAGGACGTACCGCAGCCAACGATAACGATTCGCTTGGAAGCTGCCAGTTTATCCAGATAGTCGCGCAGGCCACCAAGCAGGAGCAGACCGGTATCGGCGTTCACCCGCCCCCGCATACTGTCGGCTATGGAGCGCGGCTGTTCGAAGATCTCCTTCAGCATGAAGTGATCAAAGCCGCCTTTCTCGATGGCTTCCAGTTCCAGTTCTACCTTGTGGACGTAAGGGGTCGTGGTCGTGTTGTCGAGGGTAATGATCCGCAGCGAACCGTCTTTGATCACCGCGATTTCGTAATCATTCAGGTACACTACGTCTTTTGTATACTCAATGATAGGCGTCGCATCGGATGCGCAGAAAAACTCGCCCTCGCCGATACCAATCACCAACGGGCTACCTTTGCGGGCCGCGATCAACTGGTTGGGATCGTCTTCGGTCATGATCACGATGGCATACGCCCCGACCACCTCCTGCAGCGCCAGCCGAACGGCCTCTTCAAGGGTTCCACCCTGGTTTTCCCAGATATCCTCAATGAACTGCCCCAGCACCTCTGTATCAGTTTCACTGGCAAACGTATGGCCTTTCCGAATCAGGTTCTCCTTGATGGTTGCGTAGTTCTCGATAATACCATTGTGGATGATCGCGAGCTTCCGGTGAAACGAGTAGTGCGGGTGCGCGTTTACGTCGTTCGGTTCACCGTGGGTAGCCCAGCGGGTGTGCCCCATCCCGATTTTTGCGGGCAGGTTGCGTCCATTGAGCTCCTGCTCCAGCGCCGACACCTTTCCCTTTTTTTTATACACCTTCAGGCCATCGCCGTTCAGCAGCGCTACACCCGCGCTGTCGTAGCCACGGTACTCAAGCCGCTTTAGCCCTTTGATTACCAGCGGACACGCTTCCCGGTGTCCAATGTATGCTACAATGCCGCACATAATCAGTTATTTGTTTTCGGTTGATCGGTCTACGGGTGGTGGTGCAGAAGACGCCAAGATACGGCGAAATACCGCAATACCGAATACTCACGTAACCGATTTAATCGAATTATAAAATAAAAAAGCCCATTAGTATCACCTACGCGTATATCCGTAGATAAATGATACTAATGGGTTCACTGTTTCCTAGCGGGAAACGGTATAGAACACGACCAGTCTGGCACTCGCGTCGCCATCCAGCACAGCCTGTGTTACCTGATCGTTGACGTAATAAAACTGGGCGAAGGATAAACCACCCTGACTGTTTACAGGCGACAACGAATTGAGGCCCGGCGTTATAATCGCCAATCCATCGTTCGGTGTCAGCCCCGCAATGATTGACTGAAAGTAACCACTTAGCTGAAGTGTATATGAATTCGTCCGACTATCGTACCGCGCCACCTGCGGAGCAGTCCATGAGCTTTCGATTCGATCGAACAGGACCTGCGGTGCCTGAACCAGCTGCAGAAACTGGTTGGGCGACGTACGTAACAGGCGGTTCTGTGCATTAACTTCACCCAACGCCAGGAAAGGCGGCTGATAATACAACCCACTCGGCGGAGCCTTGGGCGTAATGATCAGATCGGCGCGGTTAATCGCAATCCGGCCCTGCTGCTTCAGGTTGTCCAGGCCCGGAAACTGCAACTTGGTCGTTACACCGGTTGCTGCCTGAATGAACGTCCGCCCACCCACGGCCGACGCCCGGAGGGCCTGCTGCGGCCCCAGATTGGCCAGTGGTGTTCCAGACCGGTCGGCTTTAATCTGGTTGAACCGCGCTCCACTCAGCAGAAAATCCTGAGTAGAACTGGTCGTGGCACCCGCTCTGTGATAAAATAGCCGGACAAACGCTACACTGTTCGCATCAATTGCGTCAAATCCCAGCAGGGCCGCGTTCGTAGCCGACTGCGACGTAATGGCCAATCCCCTGAACTGCTCCTGGAAGGCGGCATTCGTTTTAGCGGCATCCTTGTTCGCGATCGACAGCAGATCCCGTCCAAACGCATCCGACACCGTAAAGCTTACCTGACGAGTCGTATTGGGCCGGGGCGTAATGGTGCGCCGGGCAATCGGCTCGCTTTCGTACGGTATGCTGCTGTTGATGTCGTAATTGACTGTTGCGCTGAGTGGCTGCGTCAGGCGATGTATCCGAAGTTCCTGTGACTGAAGCGTATCGCCGTATACGTATGATGTTGTCACATACAACCGCGTTGAGTCGTAAACCAACTGCTCCGCCGGGACAACCGTGCTTCCGTCTTTCGGCTCAAACGTAGTTCCCCCAAGTGTCAGTTGCGTAAAAGCGGTTGCCTGTACTTTACCAAAGGTCGGGTCCGAATAGCGCCCTACCAGAAAACTCCGACTCAGGTACGACCGGGTCGAATCCAGCAGGATGGTCGACCGCTGTACGCTGATCGTATCTGTATACAAGACGTCCACCGGCGTGGTGGGCGGAAGACCAATTTCTTTCGGTTCTTCGCAGGCAATTACCCCCGCTATCGCACCGGTCAGCAGCATCAATCGTACGAGGATTGGTCTCGTACGACCAAATTTAGCCAGCCAGTTGCGTGTACAGGTTGTAATAGCGGTCCGCGACATCTTCATCTTCGGTGAATTCAAATTTATGTTCTGGTAGTTCATTCAAAATGGCGTTCAGGCTCTCGCTCGACTCTTCGTCGGCCCGCACCACCGCATCCGCGTAGGTAGAACCAATCCGGATAAAGCCCTGGAAATCCGCCGACTTCAACGCTTCCAGCATGGAATCGTCGATATCCATCATGCGGGCCTTCTCGATGATATCGCCATTGAAGCGGTGCTCAAACGCATTGTTATAAACCGTAAAGACCGACTTGGTGTCCTTGAACATGGGGTCATTCTTGTAGGTCGTTTTGAGGTAAAGCGGAATCAGAGCCGTCATCCAGTCGTTGCAGTGCACGATGTCCGGTGCCCAGCCCAGCTTCTTCACCGTTTCCAGTACCCCCTTGCAGAAGAAAATCGCCCGTTCGTCGTTGTCAGCGTAGAAGCGGTTCTCTTTGTCATGAAAAACGTACTTCCGCTGGAAATAGTCTTCATTATCAATAAAATAAACCTGTAATTTAGCCGTTGGAATGGAAGCGACCTTGATTATCAACGGCTTTTCCTCATCGCCTACCGCGATATTGATACCCGACAGCCGTACCACCTCATGCAGCCGGTTCTTGCGCTCATTGATCAACCCAAAACGCGGCACGAGAATACGAATTTCCATGCCCCGCTCCTGCATGGCCTGTGGCAATTTGCGGACAAAATCAGCAACATCAGATGTTTTCAGGAAAGGGTTGATTTCGCTGGCAACGTAGAGGATACGTAATTTGCTCATATAGTACGGACGGGATATGATGATCGAGTTTACCTAAAAAACTTGCAAAATTATACAATTTTTTCCCGTATTTCAATAAGCTTTGCGCAAAAAAAGCGAAGGAACAGGAACATAAAGTAGGCCATTCGGGTAAACTATTCCGGGCGTAATCCGGAAGATTCCCGCTTCGTTTTTAGCCCTGCATTCCTGTTTCCGCCCGTTCTGCCCTCATGCATTATTTCGATACCATCGCTGCCCTCCGAAGTTTCTTTCACACCAGCCGCACTACGCACCAACTTGGTCTTGTGCCTACCATGGGTGCCCTGCACGACGGGCACCTGACCTTGGTTGAAGCGGCCCGACACCAGTCGGACCTGGTAGTGACCAGCATCTTTGTCAATCCGGTCCAGTTCAATAACCCCGACGACCTCGCCCGCTATCCCCGCACGCTCGAAGCCGATCTTGAGGCCCTTGAAGCAGCCGGCTGCGACGTCGTGTTTGCGCCGTCAGTCGACGAAATGTATGCTGAACCACCTCTCCTGCGGCTGCACTTCGGCGAACTGGAAACGGTCATGGAGGGGGCCTTCCGGCCGGGACACTTCAACGGCGTTGGTATTGTGGTGGCCAAGCTGTTCAACATCGTGCAGCCCGACCGCGCCTTTTTCGGACAGAAGGATTTACAGCAGGTGGCCGTTGTTCGGCGGCTGATCCGCGACCTGAGTTTTCCCGTCGAACTGATCCGTTGCCCAACGATCCGCGAAGCCGACGGTCTGGCCATGTCGTCGCGCAACCGCAACCTTACCCCCGAAGAACGCGAACTGGCTCCGGCCCTGTATCAGGCCCTGACGCTCGCCCACGACCTGCTTGCCGAAGGCCAGAGCCCTGCCCAGGCCAAAGCGGCCGTTACGGGGTATTTCGCTACACGTCCCGGTTTTCAACTGGAGTACATCGAGGTAGCCAATGCCGATACGCTGCAACCGGTAGCCGAAGTGCTGGCCCCCGGACAAACGGCGGTCTGCATCGCGGCCCATTTAGGAAACGTACGGTTGATTGACAATGTGGTGTTTTAACGTCTGATAAAGTTTATTCACGTCCCTCGTTGGCGATCGCCCAAACTGTCTGGAAAATTAACGTAGCCCGCTTTTGCAGCACATTGTATTCAATTCGGTCGGCGGTGTCGGTTGGGCGGTGGTAGTCGATGTGCGACCCGCTCGTGAAGAGCACAGCCGGTATCCCGAACGCGGCAAAGCTATACTGGTCAGAACGTTTAAAGTGAAATTCAGGATCGTTTTTGGTATCATAGCCTTCCCGGTTCAGCGATAACCCAACGGATTGTCGATTGGCCCGGTCAGCCAGCTTTTTAAACGAATTGGCCTGCTCATTACCGATCAGATAGCAATAGTCGGGTATTCGTTTATGCTGGAAATCGATCCGGCCAACCATATCTACGTTCAGTACGCCTTTAATCTGCTGCAACTGAACCGGGCTGTTGTACACAAAAAAACGGGACCCCAGCAAGCCGTCTTCCTCGCCCGAAAAAAGCAGGAATAGCACGCTCCGGCGGGGTCTTATGCCGAGCTGGGCCAGACTATCAAAAGCAGCCGCTACGCCCATCACCACGGCTGTTCCAGACGCATTGTCGTCGGCACCGTGGAAGATACGCGTTCCCTGGCAGCCGAGGTGATCGTAATGCGCGGACAGAACGAGTATTTCCTTTTTGAGATCGGTGCCAATCAGCAGCCCTCCTACGTTAATGGCCGTCTGAACGCGGCTGCTGTCCTCGGCCGTACTGGGCAGTGGGGCCAACTCACGCAGTTTGTACCGCTCCTTTGTGTCGTAAACACCGGTCCGCCCAAAGGGAGCCACTTCGGTAGTTGTGAACGCGTAGAATTGTCGATACGTGGCACTGACCGAATCGATTCTGAACGGAGCGATCAGGTGACTCTGCCTGAATGTTCGAATACAGTAATTAGCCGCCTTTACCTGCCCATCGGTACCCGTTTCGCGGCCCCGTAAACTATCGGAGGCTAAAAAATAAACGTGTTTTCTGAGCAGGCCACCCGAAACAGTAACCGGCGACACATCGGTCTGGGCAACGCTCCGGGTGATTGCCCCTACGTACATCAGGAATAGAATGACTCGGAACGTATTGATCATGACTACTTACCGGCGCGACTCTGGCAGAAAGGTCAACGAAATTACGTCCCTGGTTGTGGCGAACCGACGGGCCGTATCCTGCAGGTGTTTGGCCGTAGCGACTTTCGCGCCTGTGTTGGACTGCATCGGCCAGTCACCGGCGTAAATCGAAGTCCACAAAAGCAGATTCCAGAAATAGCCGCTTTGGTTGGCATATGCTTCATTCTGCGCAGCCCTCGCCTTATAGGGTTCGGCTTCTGCATCCGTAATCGGCTCCTGAAGCAATCGCTTCAGCTCCGTACCAAGCACGGCTTTAACGCCATTTACCTGTTCCGGCTGACAGGTCACCTTCACTAATACACCAACCCGGCGATTCTGCCGGCTGACACCATTCACAATACCGCCGGGCTGTCTGGCAACCAGCACCTGATTGCTCAGGCCACCTTGCTTCAGACGCTCACTCAGGCGTTTCTGGAAAACGCGGGCGAATACATCCACCAGATTGGTTTCACCCGGCACCACTGTCCTGTACGTAGTCAGAAGCACCTCGCTGACAACCGCCGAGCCAGCCTTGGGTAGATAGCTAACTTTTTGTAGGCGCGAAACCGGAAAACTACAATCATCCCGTAGTTTCAGACGAGTCTTTTTAGTCGATGAAGGCCAATTACCCGGGTATTGCTGTAGCAGCCGAATGACGGCCTCCAGCTCAAAATTGCCGGCAATGGTGCATCTGATCTGGTTAGCGTTTCCGTAGGCCTCCCTGAACAGCGCATAAGCCCGGCCCGGGCTTATGTCGGCAAGATTATCGGCGGTTAATTGGTCCGCCGGGCAATTCAGCACATGACGTAACGTATCCGATACGATTTCTTCCAGACTTGGCTCTCTGGCCCGGCGAATCGTCACATTCGTCGCCGGGCGACGATATCCCGCAATTAAGCCTGTCAGAGCCGCCCGATACGCTGATGTATCGGCTGAAGGCTGGGTAACAAATGCGTGTAAAACCTGGAATGCTGCTTCTAACTGGCTTTTGCCGGTTTGCAAATCGACTCCCGTAGATAACCGGTTTCCCGTTGGTGTCATGTACATCCGGCGACTTTTCAGGTAGCTCTCCAGTTGCCTCGCGTTCAGGTTAGCGACGCCCGACTTACGAACCAGGTAGCTCGCAATACGTAGAGTTGTTAGATCCCTGCCGGAATAAGCAGTTGGCTGATACAGCCGTTCCAGTTTGATGTACACACTGGAATCAGCCGGATTGGTTGTGTTACCCGTTACCGGGCGAAGGGCTACCTGAAGGCCATTTGCCAGTGTAACATACGTAACACCAAACTCGGCCTGGAACTGCCGCTCCGCTATTGCGACGGGAGTCAATTTGGGTAAACGTAGCGTGTCGGCGGCAGGTTGAGCAAACGCCAAAGCAGGCAATAAGCAGAAAAGAAGTAGTCTCATATGATGGCAACGCCTTTTAACGAAAGGCTATTGCGTATGATGCTGAATCGATACTTACTCCACAATCCGGAACACCATTTTAGCTTTTTCCCGCGAGAGCGCGTTGAAATGCCACCATTCAAACTCGATGGGACTGAAGCCACCGGCCCGCATGGCGTCGCGCAGGATTCGGCGATTCTCGACCTGCTGCTTCGTTAGTTTACCGGCTTTCAGTAATTCTTCTTCTCTGGACGGGTAAGCCAGTTCGCCGAAGAAATCGTATTTCGTACCCATGTCCAGCGCCTTCCCGTCTTTGGTAGCCACGGTCAGGTCAACTGCGCAGCCGTAGTTGTGGATTGAGCCTTTGCGCGGATCGGCTACGTATTTCTGCCGCTCCCGCTCGGGCAGGTCGGGCAGGGCGTTCCAGAGTTTCCACTGGGCCGCACGGGGCCGGGCCGCGTCGTATACCAGCAGCCGCAGATCGGGATGCTTCGCCTGAAGAGACCGACTCGCCTTCGCCAGCTTCTGGGCCGCCATTGGCTGCATGTAGGCCCGCGTTAGTTCGCCGTAGACGTCCTTCCCTACAAAATTATCGGTCGTTGAATATTTCAGTTCCACCAGAATACTCGGGTCTACCTGCTGAACGTCAACGAGCTTCTGGCTAATCATCGCCTGTTCGAGCGACTGGGCATGGAGGGCATAAGCGGAAAAGAGAATAAGCGACGCAACAAATATTGAACGAGCGACTAAGACAGAAACGCAGCGCTTCATGGACCAGAGGGTAATAGTGTATGTTGATTTATGCTGAACAATGGTGTAAACTTACGGCATTTATAACTAAACATACAGGATGAACAAGCGAAGAGAAGAGCTCTTTCGCTCATTCACTCTCCCTCCTTTTAATGGCCTTAAACTACATCTGGGTTGCTTTCTTCCTTGTTGCCTTCGTTGTTGCGCTCATTAAACTCATCGTCTTCGGCGACACCGAAATCTTCAAAACCATTGTTGAGGGTCTGTTCGATTCGGCAAAAGTGGCCGTCATCGACATTGCGCTGCCGCTGGCGGGCGTGATGACGTTCTTTCTGGGCCTGCTCAACATTGGCGAGAAAGCCGGAGCCATCAACTTCATTGCCCGGATCATCGGTCCTTTTTTCAACAAGCTGTTTCCCGAGGTTCCTAAGGACCACCCTGCCAACGGCCAGATGATCATGAACTTCTCGGCCAATATGCTCGGCCTCGACAATGCCGCTACGCCCTTTGGCCTGCGGGCAATGGAAAGTCTGCAAAGCCTGAACCCCAACAAAGACTCGGCCTCAAACGCGCAGATCATGTTTCTGGTTCTGCACACCTCCGGCCTGACGATCATCCCACTCAGCATCATGGCGCAGCGGGCGATTCTGGGGGCGCAGAACCCCGCTGACATCTTTATTCCCTGCGTCATCGGTACGTACGTGACAACCGTAGTGTCGATGATCACGGTGGCCATTCGGCAACGCATCAACCTGCTGAACGGAACTGTAATCGGCTGGCTGGGGGGCATTACCGCCCTGATTGTCCTGGCGCTCTGGGCCCTGAGCGGCCGACCTAAGGAAGAGGTCGAAGCCGTTTCGAAAGTGGTCGGTAACGTACTGCTGTTTTCGATCATTGTTTCGTTTCTGGCCGGGGCGCTGCTCCGAAAAGTAGACATCTTCAGTACGTTCATCGAAGGCGCGAAGGGCGGGTTCGACACGTCTGTCCGAATCATACCGTACCTGGTGGGGATGCTGGTCGCCATCAGCGCCTTCCGGAACGCCGGCGCGATGGATTACCTTGTCGACGGCATGAAGTACGTGATCGGCCTGACGGGCGTTAACACCGATTTTACGGATGCTCTGCCCGTTGCGCTGATGAAACCCCTCAGCGGTTCGGGTGCCCGGGCGCTCATGATCGACGCCATGAAACAGTTTGGTCCCGACTCGTTTGTAGGGCGGCTCGTCTGCATTTTTCAGGGGTCGGCCGACACAACGTTCTACATCGTGGCGCTGTATTTCGGCTCGGTCGGCATCAAAAACACCCGCTACGCCATCCCGTATGGCCTGTTCGCCGACCTGATCGGCGTAGTGGCGGGCATTGCCCTGGGTTACCTGTTCTTTCACTAACTCAGCCGGTCGTTTTCCAAACAATCCGGTTGGACGACAAATTGTATCCAGACAACTAAAGACGCACCCCAGCCATGAATATTAACCAGGTTCGCGAACAACTCCACCGCCTGATCGACGAAGTGGACGACCTTTACGTACTTAACGGACTGTACCGGAATCTGCTGGCCGACAAGCGCCAGCGCGACGAGTATGAGAAGGAACAGCAGGCCAAAGCCAATACCGAAAAAGGCCGGTCGGGCCGGCGCTAGTACCTTTCTGGTCAAAGAACCCCGGCCAGAGCGTTGATACTCAAAGCTATAATCACGGTATTGAAACCAAACGACAGTACCCCGTGCAGCAGGGCCGTACGACGCATCGGGCGGGAGGTAATCTGTACGTCGGATACCTGGCTGGTCATGCCGATGACAAAGGCGAAATACGCGAAGTCCAGATAGTCGGGTTCCGGCTCCCGCGGAAAATCCAGCCCACCGACGGGTTTGGCCAGATGAGGACTGTCGCCATAGTACAGGTGGGCATACCGGAGGGTGAACACAGTATGCACCAGACTCCAGGAACAAACCACGGCCAGTAACGCCAGCAGACTATGCTCTCCCCGGTGCCGATCGTTCATCGCGTTCAGTAACGCAACCACCGCTGATAAGCTCGCTACGGCGGCAAAAACAATAAAAAGAAAAATGAAGGTGCGACTCGAATCCTGAATCCGGGATAATTTCGGTAATTCGCGGGGATGCGCATTCAGGATGGATGTCCACATCAGGCTGAGTACCGTGCTGGCATACGACACCCACAGGATGGTAATGCGGTCGGGCCAGTTCAACGTGTCGGGCAGAAACGCCAGTACCAGCAGCATAACGCCCAGCGCAATCAGCAACCGATGGTGAGCATCTAAACGACTTATCCGATGAATGTAAGCAGTCATGAACGTGGGCAATCAACCGGGGAGAAAAGTAAGGAAGCCGGGGTTACCATCCAACCGAAACTTTCGGCCTTCGACCTGACGATGATTGTCGTTAGCCTGGTCATCGGTATTGGTATTTTTCGCACCCCCACCCTGGTCGCGCAGTCGGCTCAGAGCCCCGGCGTTTTTTTCGCGGCCTGGATCGCGGGCGGACTGGTCAGCCTCTGCGGAGCGCTCACGTATGCCGAGATCGGTTCGCGGTACCCCGTAGCGGGTGGGTTCTACAAACTCATTTCCGAGGCCTTCCATCCGGTTTTTGCGTTCATGCTGAACTGGGTCATCGTGCTGACCTACGGGGCCGGCAACATTGGCGTGGCTCTGATCGGCGCCGAATACATCAACCCGCTCCTGCCCGATACGCTCCATGGTCCCGTTGGTATTCGCGGCACCGCCATTGCCACCGTCCTGCTTTTCTACGTCATTAACCTGCTCGGGATTCGGTCGGGGGCACGTACTCAGAACCTGCTGAGCGGCCTGAAGGTGGTGCTGATGCTGATTCTCTGCGCGGGCGTGTTCATAACGCCGACGCTGCTTTCCGGCCCTACGTCTTCAACCCTCACTACGCCTTCGAGCGTTGGCACGGCCTTTTTTGTAAGCCTCATCGCCGTCTTTTACACCTACGGCGGTTATCAGCAGGTGCTGAATTTTGGGGCCGACATCAAACAGCCAACCCGCAACGCCCCCCGGGGTGTTATCGGCGGCATGGTGCTGATCATGGCCCTGTACCTGAGCCTGAATTATGCGTACTTCCGGCAGCTGGGGTTCGACGGGCTGGCGGGATCGACGCTGATCGCGGCTGATCTGGCCCGGGCGCTGTTCGGCGACTGGGGTTTTGTGCTGTTCTCGATCGCCATTTTCATTTCCGTGCTGGGCTACCTGAATGCGAGCCTGCTTTCCCTACCCCGGGTTTATTACGCCATGGCCGACGACGGTGTGCTGCCACCCATCTTCAAGCGGGTCAACACCCGTACCCAGACGCAGGAGTTTGCGCTGACCTTCCTGGTGGTTATCATGCTGCTGTCGTTGTTCTTCCTCGGCACGTTCGAAAAGATTGTCAGCTACGTCATGTCGATCGACACGATTGCGCTGGCCAGTGCAGCCGCTACGTTGTTTGTCTTTCGCCGTCGGGTAAAAGGCAATGATCCGTTCACGGGTTACCGGGTCTGGGCGTATCCGTGGCTGCCCCTGCTCTTCATCGGCTTCCTGATCATTGTTTCCATCAACGTCGTTCTGAATGACCCCGGTCCGGCGGCCATTGGCTGGGGATTGTTTCTGAGCGGCTGGCCACTGTATTACCTTTTAAAACGCTTGGTTTAACCGGAATGCCCCGGTGAACCCTAACACGTAACAATGGACGTATCCTACATTCTGAACGAGCTGGGCGAAGACCGCGACCAGTATTTCAACGCCGTTGCCCCGCCCATCATCCAGACGAGTAATTTCACGTTTCCGAACGTAGCGGCCATGCGAGCCGACCTTCAGTATGAACACGACCGGCATTTTTACACGCGTGGCAACAACCCAACCGTCAAGATTTTACGCCAGAAACTGGCCGCTCTTGAAGGAGCCGAAGACGCGCTGGTGCTGGCCAGCGGTAGTGCCGCGATCGGGTCGGCGGTGCTGGCCAACGTAGCGCAGGGCGATCACATCGTTTCCGTTGCCAAACCGTACAGTTGGACTGAACGGCTCATGCGTGATTACCTGCCCCGCTTCGGCGTCACCACTACGTTCGTTGACGGCACCGACCCCGCCAACTTTGAGCGGGCCATCCAGACCAACACCAAAGTCATCTACCTCGAATCGCCCAATTCCTTTACGTTCGAACTGCAGGATATCGCGGCCGTGGCGCAGATCGCCCGGTTGCGGGGCATCGTGACGATGATCGACAACAGTTACAGTACCCCTTTGTACCAGCGCCCCATTGAGCTGGGCATCGACATTTCCCTCCACTCGGCGTCGAAGTACATCGGGGGGCATTCCGACCTAGTAGCCGGGGTCCTCTGCGGGTCGAAGGCGATGATCAACAAGATTTTTTACGGTGAATACATGACGCTCGGCGGTATCATCTCTCCGCAGAACGCCTGGCTGATGATCCGTGGGTTACGTACCCTGCCGCTGCGTCTCGAACGAAGCAGCCAGAGCGCCCGGCAGATCGTTGCCTTATTGGAAAGCCATCCGGCGGTCCGGCGGGTGTACTACCCTTTCTCCGAGACGCATCCACAGCATGCACTGGCGCGTCGGCAGATGAGCGGCTGCGGGGGCTTACTGACCTTCTCGCTCAACACCGACCAGATCAAAGCGGTAGATACGTTTGCCGACTCACTCAGGCGTTTTATTCTGGGGGTTTCGTGGGGTGGTCACGAATCACTGGTGTTTCCGGCCAGTGTCGGGTTCGCCTTATCCGACGAAGCCTCGCAGGAGCCCAATCCGCCAACCCGCTCTGACTTCAATCTGGTTCGGCTCTACATCGGCCTGGAGGATCCGGACGTGCTGCTGGCGGATCTGAACCAAGCCCTCGATGGCGTTCCATTATAACAGTTTCAGGCTTACACCTGTGTATGGATAGTTCAATTCGCCACGTAATCCAGTGGACTAACCATACGCTTGTCCACATAAAATTAATTGTACTTTTCTCATGAAAGCCCCTTAGCCGGCTCTGGCAGAGCCGGCTATTTTTTACCGCTTAATCAACGGATTATGTACAAATCATGCCTCAATTAGTTGTCTTTTATCCATATAAACATTATAGGATTTAAAATTAAATATTGACTAAACTTCATTCGGCAAAATATTTTTTAATAATATCAATTTAATCAAAATAAAATTTGCCTTTCTGGTTTTGCGCCTATATTTGTCAACGAATTGCTTTCTGGTGTTCATAAAGTTGGTTCCGCGGGCTGGGTTTTGTGTTTATTATGTTCAGCAATTCGTAGTAACTCCCACACTTGGTTCAGCCCACGCAGGCTGAATCTACCATGCTAACATACCGCCTGGTTGTAGCGAATTGTGCAAACAGTTCGGGTGGGTTTACCGTGCTTTTTTCAACTATACTACCTGATTTATGAGAAAACTTCTCATCTGGACTTTCCTTTTATGGGGAATCAGCACTGGCTTTGCGTTGGCTCAGCTTACTCTCTCCTCTCCTCAATCACGCATCGTTTACCAGCGAAACCAGGCCAACCAGGGCACCGTCTGGGTTGCCGGTCAGGCCCCCGCCGGTACCTCCCGCATCGAAGCCCGGCTCGTTCCCATCACCGCCGGCCAGGGCAGTCCCACCGACTGGACCGCCATCAACCTAATCTCTCCCAACAAAGCGTTCAGCGGCACCATCCCCGGCCGGGGCGGGTGGTACCAGCTCGAAGTACGGGCCTTAGCCGACAACAACGTACTGGCCAGCGCCGGCGTCAGTCGGGTTGGCATTGGCGAGGTTTTCATTGTGTCGGGGCAATCGAACGCGTTTGGCAACGACAACACGACCGGGGCCTTCGACGACCGCGTTTCCTGCCTCGATTTCAAAGACGATAATCTTAACGAACAACTCCTACCGGTGGCCTTCAGCCATGCCGACGGTGGCCGCAGCATTGGCCCGTCGAATCCTATGCATATCTGGGGTATGCTGGGCGATAAGCTCGCCGGCCGGCTGAACGTACCCATCCTCTTTCTCGGCGCTGCCCAGCCCGGTACGTCCAGCGAGCAGTGGCGCCGGTCGGCCGAAAACGCACCCGAATACGCGCAGAACCTGTTTCCCTATCGCCGATTGGGCGCGGCTCTGCTGCACTACGCCAGCCGGACCGGTCTGCGGTCGGTTCTGTGGCACCAGGGCGAAGGCGACGTAGGCAACGACCCGCAGCGGTACTTCGACAACATTCTGTTCCTCATCAATAAAAGCCGCCAGCAAACCAACTACGGTTCACTGGCCTGGGTCGTATCCCGGGCCACCTACGTGCAGGGACGCACGGACGGCAACATCATCAACGCCCAGAATCGCCTGTCCAATGAAGTGCCTAACGTATTTGCCGGTCCCAGCACGGACCAACTGACGGGTGCCGACAACCGTCCCGACGACGTACACTTCATGGGTGCCGGTCTGCCCCGCCTGACCGATTTGTGGGACCAGAGCCTCAACGGTGATTTTTTCAGCCGTTCGCAGCCGCTCAGTCCATCGGGCGACCGACCCGCTATCACGACCGGTTATGTGCTGCCCGCCAGCGTCAATGCCGGCCAGGTGATTTACGTACCTTACGTGAAGAATGGGCCGTTTGAAGGCGGTAACCAGTTCAGGGTGCAGGTCCTGAACAGCGACGGCGGGGTTGTCAGCGAACTCGGCACCGGAACGGGCAATCCACTCCAGGTAACGCTGCCGGGTTCGCTCGCTCCCGGCAACTACCGCGTTCGCGTCACCTCGACCCAGCCGGCTTTCACGGGCACGCCCAGCGATCTCTTTCACGTCGGCAACGGTCCGGTACAGACACCCTCCAACCCGACGCAGCCCACACAGCCAAGCGAGAACGGCGGTACACCTACCGAAGCGATTCGCATGATTGGCTACAAGTACGACGCTGTTTCGCACGGGTTTCAGTTGCTGGTCAACGCAACCGGCCCAGTCGAGGTTCGTCTGCAACGGATCGATGGTGGTTCGTTCGGCGGAGAAACCAACTGGGGTGCTCCAATGGCCAGTGCTGATTTTGCCGGATTTACCCACTACCGTTTCTACCCACCCATCGCGGCAGGTGTAGGCGGTGTCGAACCCGGTCGCTATCGGCTGTCGGTACGTCGGCAGGGCGATGCCGGCGAGGGCGTCTGGAGCGACGTAACGCTGCTGAATGGTAAGTTCACTACCTACACAGCCGGTGATAACGTCCAGCCAGGTCCCGCCCCGGCTCCTACGCCACCCGCGCCTGCACCCGCTCCGGTACAGCCAACGCCCCCGCAGCCTACAACCCCGCAACCCCCAACCCCGCCCGTAGTTACCAACCCTGCGCCCACCGACGGCCGGATTCGGCGGATCGGCTACAAATACGACGCTATCTCGCACGGCTTCCAACTGCTGGCCGACGCATCCGGCGCGGTTGAAATGCGGCTGGAACGACTGGATGGCCAATTCAACGAAACGAACTGGGGTCCCGCTACGGCCAGTACGGAGTATAGCGGCTACACCTATTACCGCTTTTACATGCCACCTGTGATTGGATTTGGCGGGGTTGAGGCAGGTCGCTACCGGTTGTCCGTACGGTCGCAGGGCGACAGCGGCACTGGTGTATCGGCCGAAGTTACGCTCCAGGATGGTGTGCACGAAGCCGCCGTGATCAGTGGTACGCAGCAGCCGACATCGCCCGTACAGCCACCAACCCAGCAGCCGGCACCGCCAGCCCCACCCGTTCAGCCGCCGGTCACGTCCAATCCGGCACCGGATTGGACCATCCGCTCGGTCGGCTACAAATACGATATGCCCACCCACGGCTTTCAACTGCTGGCCGATGCGACTGTTCCGGTTGAGATGCGGCTCGAACGGCTCGATGGGCCATTCAGCGAAACGAACTGGGGGTCTGCCACCAACGGCAATGACTACAGCGGCTACAATCAGTACCGGTACTACGCGCCACTGGCCGTTTATCCCAGCGGCCTCGGCGTAGGCGGTGTGGAACCCGGCCGCTACCGGCTGTCGGTGCGCAGGCAGGGCGATTCAGGCGAGGGCATCATATCAGAGGTAACTCTGCAGAACGGCGTCTTTCCGGTTTACTCGCCCTCGGCCCGTACAGCCGCCGTCGAACTGGCCAGACAACCCGTGGCAACCGAAGGCAACTGGCGGGTATGGCCCAATCCATTCGTCGATGAGGTGACCGTCAGCGTACCGGCCAATCTAACCACCAGCCGGCTGCGCGTTGTACTGACCCAGCTGAACGGACTACGTACTGAAATCACCGGCAGCGATCTGCGCCTGGAAGCCGGCCAGCTGCACGTTAAAATTGGGCAGTCGGCCGAAGCGTTTTACATTCTTCAGATTCTGGATGGCGTTCGGCCGGTTCATTCGCAGAAGCTGATCCGGCAACCGCAGCTCCTTCCATAACGTTCTGATACCCATTAGCAAAACAGCAGGCCACATATGACCTGCTGTTTTTCTGTATAAACGGTCGTCGTCAGCAGGCTGGACTTTTGTACTTTTGTCGTTCACTACAAATTGCTCTGAATATGGCCTGGTGCCGATCGATATTATTTGCTTTTTTCGGCCTACTTTTCTCCATCGTAAGTTATTCGCAGACTGTTTCTTCTCCAGCCGGCGACCCGGATTCCGGTGAGCTTTCTCCCACTCCTCCTACGTTTCTGCGACTATCCGATCAGGCCAGCCGCTGGGCCGATTCGGTATTTGCCGACTTGACGCCCGATGAGCGCATTGCGCAGCTGATCATGGTCGCGGCTTATTCGAACCGTAACCAGGCCTACGAGGACTCACTGGTGACGCTGGTTCGGACCTATAAACTGGGCGGGGTCGTTTTCTTTCAGGGCGGACCGATTCGGCAGGCCAAGCTAACGAACCGGCTGCAGGCCCTCTCGCAGGTACCCCTGCTGGTAGCCATGGACGCAGAATGGGGCCTGGCCATGCGGCTGGACAGCACCGTGCGCTATCCTTATCAGATGACGCTCGGCGCCATGCAGGGCCACGACGACTTGCTTTATAAAATGGGCGCTAACCTGGCCCGGCAGTGCCACCGGCTGGGCGTTCACGTCAATTTTGCCCCGTCGGTCGATGTCAACAACAACCCGAACAACCCCGTCATCAACTTCCGGTCGTTCGGCGAAGATAAATTTGCTGTCACACGGAAGGCCCTGGCCTACCTCCGCGGTATGGAAGACAACGGCCTGCTGACCAGCATCAAGCACTTCCCGGGGCATGGCGATACCGGCACCGACTCGCACTACGACCTGCCCGTTATCACAAAAAGCCGGAAAGAACTCGACAGCCTGGAACTCTACCCTTTTCGGCAGCTCATCAATTCGGGCGCGTCGGGGGTGATGGTTGCTCACCTCAGCATTCCGGCCCTCGACACAACGCGCAACCGCCCATCGACGCTTTCGCCCGCCATCGTATCCGATCTGCTCCGCGACCAGCTTGGCTTTCAGGGCCTGATCTTTTCGGACGCGATGAACATGAAGGGCGTGACCAAGTATTTCCCGTCGGGTCAGGCCGACAGGCTGGGGCTCGAAGCCGGTATGGACGTACTGGAGTTTACGGAGGACGTACCGAAAGCCATTGCGCAGATCAAACAGGCGGTTGGCGAAGGCCGGCTCTCCCAGGCGTCACTGGATGCCCGGTGCCTGAAGGTCCTGCGGGCTAAAGCCTGGGCCGGGTTGAACAGGTACAAGCCGATCGTGCTCGATAATCTGGTGCGCGACCTGAACCGGGTGCAGGACGACCTGCTCAACCGGCAGCTTACCGAAGCCAGCCTGACCGTGGTCAGAAACGACATGAACCTCCTGCCGCTGCAGCAACTGGACACCCTCCGGATTGCGTCGGTAGCCGTTGAATCGGACGTACCGACGGACTTTCAGCAGATGCTGGGTAACTACACCCAGGTCGACCACTTTTTCCTTACCTCGAAAATGGATGCGGCATCCATCGCCCGGGTTCGGGATACGCTGCAAACCTATAATCTGATTCTGGTTGATGTACATCTGAATAACATCCGGCCGGGTGCCCGCTACGGTATGCAGCCCAAAACGGCCGGTTTTGTCAACGACCTGAGCGCCACCGGCAAGGCCGTGGTGACGGTATTCGGCAACGTGTACGCCCTGGGTAAACTGCCGGGCCTGGATAAAGCGCGGGCTATTGTGATGCCGTACCAGCTCACCAAATATACCGAAGAGCTATCGGCCCAGTTGATTTTTGGGGCCATTGGCGCCGACGGCAAGCTCCCCGTTACCGTCGATTCGACGTACCGCTCGGGCGATGGCGTCGCCGTCCGGCCGCTGGGTCGTTTGAAGTACACCATCCCGGAAGAAGTCGGGATCGACAGCCGGTTCCTGACCAGTCAGGTCGATTCGCTGGTTTCGGTGGCTATCGGGCAGAAAGCCATTCCGGGTTGCGTCGTGGAGATGGCCAAAGACGGCAAGGTAATTTTCCGGAAGGCCTACGGCTCGCAGGTGTACGACGCGTCGCTGGGCGTTGCGCCCCGTCCTACCCGGGTCGACGATCTGTACGACATGGCATCCGTCACGAAGATCAGCACATCGACACCCGCCCTGATGCGGTTGGTAGATGAAAAGAAATTCAACGTGGATGGGAAGATGGTCGACTACCTGCCCGACTACAAAAACTCGAACAAAGCGAATCTGACGTGGCGCAACGTACTGACTCACCAGGCCGGGCTCAAAGCCTGGATTCCGTTCTGGCGCGACACCAAAAACCCCGACGGTACGTACAAACCCCGCACGTTCGAGAAAGAGCGGTCCCGACGTTTCCCGATTGAAGTGACTGACAGCCTGTTTGAATACCGTGGCTATCCTAAACAAATCTTCGATCAAATCCGGGAGTCGCCCCTGAACCAGACCAAAACCCCGGGTGTACCCGAGTATGTCTACAGCGACCTCTCGTTTTACCTCTACCCGCAGATTGTGAAGCGGCTGACCGGAGTCGAATTTGAGGAGTATCTGAAAAAGACATTCTACCGGCCGCTGGGTGCCACCACGCTTACGTACAATCCGCGCCGGTTCTATGCGCTCGACCGGATCGTACCGACCGAATATGATTCTCTGTTCCGCGAAACCCTCATCTGGGGCCGTGTTCATGACGAGGGCGCGGCTATGCTGGGCGGTTTGTCGGGCCACGCGGGACTGTTCGGTACGGCCAACGACCTGATGAAACTGGTAGAAATGTACCGGCAGAACGGGAGCTACGGCGGTCAGATGTTTATTACACCGCAAACCCTGAGACTATTCACGAGCTACCAGTTCCCCAGGTTCGGTAACCGGCGGGGGCTGGGTTTCGAAAAGCCTTCGTTTAAATTCACCGGCAACGCGCCCCGCTCCGCAAGTCCGGCCAGTTTCGGGCACTCCGGTTTCACGGGAACCTTTACGTGGGTTGATCCGGCGTTCAACCTGTCGTACGTATTTCTGTCGAATCGGGTGTATCCGACCCGGAACAATAATAAGATTAGCGAGTTGAATACCCGAACAAACGTCGCAGAGGCCCTTTATCAGGCAATTCAGCGTGGTATGCCTACAGCCCCTTGAAGCGCTTGTCCGTCCGCAGTTATGAAAAACTATCTCATTCACTTGCTAAACTATGAAGCCTGGGCCAACAAACGCGTCATCCAGGCGCTCGAAACGCTGGACGCGCCACCGGCCCGGGCGGTGCAGGTTATGGGACACATCCTGTCCGCGCAGCAAATCTGGATTGGCCGCGTAACGAAAGAACCGACCTTTGTAGCCATCTGGGAGGATATTCCGATTGCCTGGATGGCCGAAATGGCCGATCGTCAGCACCGTAAGCTGGTGAACCACATCACCAATCTGGCCGAAACAGAACTGCTGGCCCCCATCGATTACGTAACCTCAAAAGACCAGCCGTTCCAGAATACCGTGCTGGATATCCTGACGCACATGTCGCACCACTCCGCCTACCACCGCGGACAGGTCGTGCAGCTTGTTCGGCAGATGCTCCCCGATGCTCCCGTTACGGACTTCATCGTCTGGGTACGGGAATAAAAAAAGGGATCAACCAGCGACGGTTGATCCCTTTTTCAGACCAAACAGCTTATTTGAAAATATCCTCCTGATCGGGCATCTGCGGATTGGCAAATACATCAGCGCCGTTCATCGACCGACGTATCGGTTCGCTCGTCGGGGCCTGCCGATGATGCTGATACGCCTTCAGCGACGAGTAATGACACACGTATGACTTCCGCGTCAGGGCCGGATTGCGGATGGCGTCGCCCCCGTGGGCCAGCGATGCATGCCAGAGCAGCACGTCCCCTTTTTTGATCAGCAGCGTTTCGCGTTTCAGCCCGGCCTCCTGGCAAACCTTTTCCAGATACCGGGCAAAATCAGTCGGATTGTGTTTTGATTCGCCACTGTAGAACATACCGGTGTTGCCGAAGTCAAACTTCCGGAGCTTATGCGAACCGGGGAAATAAAATAGCGGACCCGAGTCGATGTGTACGTCTTCCAGCGCAATCCAGGCGGCTGCCAGGTGGCTGGGGTTCTCCGATACTACGTAGGCAAAATCCTGATGGGTTGCCTGCTGGCTACCGTATTTGAACAGCAGGCTCTGCATGGCCACGACCCGGTCGCTGAACACCGCTTCCAGGAACGTCACGATGCTGTTGTGCAGCATGATCTTCTTGCCCATTACCGAGTTATCATGGAAGTCCATGATCTTGATGTAGGGGCCGTCGAGCACCTCCGTCGGTACGTCTTTAGCTTCCTTAACTGGCTGAGCCGCGTACTCGGGCCGGTCGATCCGGACGTTGGTCCGATACCGCTCATGGTGGGCAATCAATTCCTCGACCTCATTCCATAATTGATCGACCCACTCCTCCTGGATAGCTTTTTCCAGAATAACGTAGCCGTTCTGCTGCCAGAAGCGCAGCTTGTCGGCCAGATCGTAGGGAAAGTTCTGACCACGCTGATACCGCTTCACGAATGAATCGATATCAGCATCTTTCTTATCGATCCAGGGCAGGGTCGCGTACTCAAACTCGGTGAGGGGCTTGGGCTGAGGAGTCATCGCCTGCTTCACCATTGATTTCAAGCGGCTGGTTAAGCTCATATTGATTGACGGGTTGCAACATGAAATGGTATTGACTTCGCTAACATACGGTAATTATGAGAACTTACTTAACCTAAAAAAACGTATACATACACTTTTTTACTTATCTGATGGCGAAGCAGGCATTTATAGATAAGCTACAAAACAAACCCGGGCAACAGTCGCGAAGACCATTGCCCGGTTGAATGCCATTCAGGTGTTACTTAGTTACCAGGATTGTTTACCCCCAGGTAGTTCAGCTCAATGACTTCGCCCGGCGGAAGGAACGTATAAGCGTTTCCATGGGTAATCTCAAACTGCTGGATGATGTCCTTCCACATAGGATGCCCCGCAAAACTCACCTTGTAGGTGTGCATCTTCCCATCGTTGATGACTGGGATAACCACAAACTGATTTTGGTCACGAACACCCTTGGGGAAGCGCAGACTGTTCTGATTGGGATAACTGGGGTCCATACCATCAGGAGCCTGCCCGTTGAGCAGCCACGTCAGGTGCAGCTGCGTCTGTGGTCCCGAGTAGGCCATGCGGATGTAAACACTGTTGAACTCCGAGGCCTTGAAGCTGTGGTAGCCCGACATCAGCTTGCTGCCCCAGGCGTTGGTCACTCCGTTCTCGGTCTTGCCCGTGAAGGTCACCTTCCAGTTGTCGCTCACAAAGGGCTCCTTCTGGTCATAGCCCCCGTCCCAGATGAACCAGCCGTTGCGGCCGTCGGCCTTGCGGAAGTGGAAGTCGGGGGTGTTCTGGCGGGGCTGGGCGTAGACAAACTCGCGGACCTGCTGTTCGGTGCCCACCACGTAGGTGTACTCCTTCAACCACACATTCTCGCTGTCCAGGTGCACCATCGGGTGGTTGGAGATATACGTCATGGTATTTCCCCCTTCCCAATCGTCGCGCAGCCACGGCACCGCTACGTTATAACTCGCGCGGTAAAAGCCCGGGCAATACAATCCAATCAGGCGGTTGGCACCAATTTCGACCCCCTGCCAGGGTTCAGTCTGGCCGAAAGGCGTGCCCTGATGCAGAACATAATCATCGCCGTTGCGCCGTTCGATGGCGTTGGTTGCGGCCGTGGGCGCTCCCGTAAAGGGCTGAGACCCATTGTAAAATCTTACCGTCTTGGCGCCATTAATCATCATCATCGGCCACTCCTGCTGGCTGGCATTGTGGAATACATTGTCGCCCCGGCGGTGGGTCAACCGGACTTTCACGTGTACCTTGTTGCCTTTCAGCTTCACCCACTGCTCATAGAAGAAGGGCAGCAGCCGCGCATCCATGTGTGGCCACGACAGGCACTGGGCTTTCGTATAAATCCAGCCGTTTACGATCCCCTGATACAGAATAGGTGCCGGGTTGCCGCCGTCGTCGCCGGCCTGCAGAGGATTGTAGCCGATGCCTTTCCAGCGGGGCGAATCATCGGAGAACGGGATATCTTCAACGCCACTGTACGAACTCATGCCCGACTCGCGGCCCTGGTCAAAGAAGTTGATCAGGTACTGGTTCGTTACTTTATCATAAATCTGAAGGGAAGCCCCGTACTCCTTTCGGACCTCGATGCGCAGCGCGTCCGACTCCTGGGTAAACATTTTACCAATCTCCTTGTTGTGGATTCGGTTGGTGTTGTACCCATTCCATTCGGTTTGTTCACTAGGAACCGGATAAGTAAACGGTTCATCATCCGATGGTGGCGGTGGTTTTTGTACGGGCGGTTTCGGTACGTAAGGGCCTCGCTTTACGAAGTAGGCGACACACCGAGACTGGCAGGGCAGCGTAATTTGCCCCCAGACAACGGTACAGGAGCAGAAAATCAGCAGAATACAGAGCAAGCGCGGATGGGCCATGGCAATGTAGTGGATCAGTCGTGACCGTACTGGTCAGGAATGTTGGATCTTTCCTCAACTGTACACTAAAAGCGTGCCAACTTTTTTACTGAGCGGCCTCCTACCCCTCTGGTTATTTATTTACAGTAGCTAACAGGGTTAGAATTTTATCATTTATATACCAAACTGGTATTTCAGATAACATTTTCCGGACAGCATCAACCTGTTTAAAAGGCCACACCCGGGTCATTTACGCCTAAATAGTTTAGTTCGATGACCTCGCCCGGGGGGACAAAACGAGAGTCACTGTTGTGGGTGATCTCAAACTGCTGGATGATGTCCTTCCACATGGGATGCCCCGCAAAACTCACCTTGTAGGTGTGCATCTTCCCATCGTTGATCACATTGAAGGGGATATACTGGTTGCTGTTCCGGATCCCGTTCGGAAACCTGACCTTGTTTTGATTAGGGTAGCGGGGGTCCATACCATCAGGAGCCTGCCCGTTGAGCAGCCACGTCAGGTGCAGCTGCGTCTGAGGCCCCGAGTAGGCCATGCGGATGTAAACACTGTTGAACTCCGAGGCCTTGAAGCTGTGGTAGCCCGACATCAGCTTGCTGCCCCAGGCGTTGGTCACTCCGTTCTCGGTCTTGCCCGTGAAGGTCACCTTCCAGTTGTCGCTCACAAAGGGCTCCTTCTGGTCATAGCCCCCGTCCCAGATGAACCAGCCGTTGCGGCCATCGGCCTTACGGAAGTGGAAGTCGGGGGTGTTCTGGCGGGGCTGGGCGTAGACAAACTCGCGGACCTGCTGTTCGGTGCCCACCACGTAGGTGTACTCCTTCAACCACACATTCTCGCTGTCCAGATGATAAAACGGGCGATTTGATACGTAGGTGGACGTATTGCCACCCTCCCAGCTGTCATTCGCCGGAATTGACATCACGTTGTAATTAGCCCGGTAGTAGCCGGGCGTATAAAGCCCGATCATGCGCGGTGATCCATCCGGATTCTTACCAACTTCGACCCCCTGCCAGGGTTCGGTCTGCCCGTATACCGTTCCTTGGTGCAAAACGAAATTACCCGGCGACAGCGTTCGTTCAATACCGTCCGTGACCGTTGCAGGGGCGTTGGTGAATGGAGCCGGACCGTTGTAAAAATGGACTTTCCGGGCTCCGTTGACAAACATCATGGGCCACTCCTGCTCGCCGGGTCCATGGAATTTGTTGTCGCCCCGGCGGTGGGTCAGCCGGACTTTCACGTGTACCTTGTTGCCGTCGACGCGTGCCCACTGTTCGTAAAAGAAGGGCAAAAGCTTGGCGGTGGTATGCGGCCACGACAGGCACTGCGCCCTGGTGTAAATCCAGCCGTCGACAAAGCCATGATACAACACAGGCGCCGGGTTGCCACCGTCGTCACCAGCCTGCAGGGGGTTGTAGCCGATGCCTTTCCAGCGGGGCGAATCGTCGGAGAACGGGATATCTTCAATACCACTGTACGAACTCATGCCCGATTCGCGGCCGAGGTCGAAAAAGTTGATCAGGTTTTGTTTGGTAACCTTGTCGTAGATCTGGATGGAAGCCCCATAGTCCTTCCGAACCTCGATGCGCAGTACGTCTGACTCCTGCACCGAGCCGGGTCCAATGATTTTGTCGTAGATTTTTACACCGTTGTAATAGGTCCAGTTGGACTGATAGTTCGGTGTAACGTAGATGAAAGGCCCGGGAGCTGGGGGCACCCTGATCGGTGGTATGGTGCGGGGTGGGCCAACCACCGCAACTATTTCCTCGTGATTGCAACTAAACGGTACGGTGGCACTGGATAACGTGATGCACAGTAATAGCCAGATAGAATAGTGTTTCATACGCGGTTCAGGCAGCTTGCTCACCTTCAACATGTAAAAATACAGTTCATCCGTTCAGAAGTTCACTATGACCAACTTTTGCTATGAGTTATATTTTTATGAAGTCCACCGACACCCCATGACGAATCTGTATCCGGCCAACGTTATCTGGTAGTGTCGCTCAGGCGGGAAATTGTACGCAGCCAACAGCAGGTAGTGCTAATCTGCCGTACCTTTGCGGGCGTAATTCAAACGTATCATGTCACGTAACTTTAAGATCGGGGCGTTTCTGACCATTTCCATTCTGGTCACTACGTTCTCCTTTTATTTCTGGCAGGTGTTCAAAACCCCAAACCTGAACGCCAGGGAAGGCGCAAAAGAACCCTTTGCCCTCTTGATTCCCAAAGGATCAACATTTGATTCCGTTGTCGACTCGCTGAAAAAGCACGACGCGCTGGAAGATGAAGTGTCGTTCCGGTTTCTGGCCCGGCTCATGAAATACAACCAGCGGGTAAAGGAAGGCCGCTATGAAATTCCTCCCAATACCGGCAACTACAACGCCATCGTTAAGCTCCGCAGCGGCAGTCAGGATCCCATGACCGTGACGTTCAACAACATCCGGCTCAAGAGCGACCTCGTGCAGCGGCTAGGCGGCAAGTTTGAATTCAGCACCGACACCCTCGCCCAATTAATGAACGATCCGGAGGTGTGTGCCCGATTTGGCTTCGACACGACCACCATCGTCTGCATGTTCCTGCCTAATACGTACGAGTTTTTCTGGACCATCAAGCCCGAAGCGTTCCTGGAGCGGATGGGCAAGGAGTACAAGAAGTTCTGGACCCCCGAACGCCAGGCAAAAGCCAAAGCGCTTGGCCTGACCCAGACGCAGGTGCAGGTACTGGCCTCGATCGTGGCCGCCGAAACCAACAAACGCGACGAGCAGCCGCGGGTAGCCGGCGTTTATCTGAACCGGCTGGAACGGGGTATCCGGCTGGAAGCAGACCCGACGCTGGTGTTTGCCCACCGCGATTTCACCATCCGGCGGGTTTTGAATGTCCATAAAGCGATCAATTCCCCGTATAATACGTACCGGTTCGCCGGTTTGCCGCCGGGACCGATCAACCTGCCGTCGCCCGCGACCATCGACGCCGTGCTGAACCCCGAAGAACACGACTACCTGTATTTTGTGGCCAAAGCCGACTTTTCGGGCTACCATACGTTTTCGAAAACCCTGACCGAGCACATGGCCAACGCCCGCATTTACCAGCAGGCCCTCACCCAGCGTAATATTATGCGATAAGAAAGGAAGGGAGAGAGGGAAAAAAGGGACTCCCCTTTTTCCCTCTCTCCCTTCCTTCTTTCCTCCCTCTCCTCCATGTTCAGCTACGACGTAACCAACATCCGGGTTCGCTACTACGACACCGATCAGATGGGTTTTGTGTATTACGGCAACTACGCCCATTTTTACGAAATTGGGCGGGTCGAAGCGCTGCGCGGGCTTGGACTTAACTACAAAGACCTCGAAGCGCAGGGGATCGGTATGCCGGTCTACGATATGAAAAGCCGGTTCATCCGCCCTGCCCGCTACGACGACCTGCTCACCATCCGCGTCACGATTCCCGAGCTGCCCCGTACCCGCATCGTGTTCCATTACGAAATCTATAACCAGGACGGCCACTTGCTCAATACCGGCGAAACCACCCTGGTTTTCCTAAAAAACGGCAACAGCAGACCCATTGCAGCGCCCGCAGAATTGCTCGAAGCAGCAAAACCTTTTTTTCAAACGTAGGTTAGAATTCTAGTCGTCTGTCGCATCGGGTACTGAATTGAGCAGACAGTTGGCGGATCAACCGAGCAACGCAAAACGACACAACGCTATGTTTGAAAAACTGATGAGTTATAAGGCGCTGGCAGGAACGCGGCAATGGATGCGCAACCATCAGGCGTTTAACGCCAAGCGAACCTGGTACGACTTCCTGAATAGTTTAATCGAAAAAATCAGCAGCCAGGATTTCAGCGAACGGGCCTCTGCAGTGGCGTTTAACCTGTTTCTGGCAGTATTTCCGGCCATCATTTTCCTGTTTACGCTAATTCCGTACATACCGATCGATAATCTCGACGATCAGATCATGAGCCTGTTGCGCCGGGCTATTCCGGCCGGAACGTACGAAGCCGTTTATACAACCATCCGCGACATCGTCAGCCGGCAGCGCGACAGTGTGCTGTCGTTTGGCTTTCTGCTGACCTTGTATGCGGCTACGAGCGGTATGGTCGCCCTGATGAATGCATTTAACTCGTCGCACGAATCGGCCGACCAGCGGGGGTTTTTGAAAGTCCGGATGACAGCCGCCGGCCTGACGTTCGTACTGGCCTTCGGTCTGATCATGGCCATTGTTTTACTGGTCATTGGGGGAATCGTTACGGACTATCTGCTTCAGTTTGGTATTCTGAACAACGTAGTAGTCGCCAATCTGCTCAGCATTGCCCGCTATCTGCTGGTTTTTGCCGTGTTTGTCGGTGTGGTATCAGTCATTTACCGGTTTGGCCCCGATGTGGACATGAAATGGTCGTTCGTAACGCCGGGGTCCGTTACGGCCTCGGTACTCATCGTCCTGGCTACGCTGGCCTTCTCATTCTACGTCTCGAACTTTGGTTCTTACAACAAGGTGTATGGCTCAATCGGTACGCTCATCGCCCTGATGGTCTGGCTGAATCTGATTTGCCTGTTGCTCATACTGGGCTTCGAAATGAACGTATCACTCTATAATCTGGAGGGCGATAAGAATCCGAATCCGGCCGAAAAAAAGACCGAAACGACAAACGCCACTCTCAATACCTGAAGTGGCGTTTGTTAACCCTAACCCATAAATGTACGTTACCCCGCAGCAGTTTGCCCCGAAGCGTTTCGGCTGACTTTGACGAAAAACCGTGCCAGATTTTCAGCAAAACGGATAGTCCTGAATTTGTCTTCCGTTTACTCAAAATATCTGTTTTTCGCCAGAAATATGATATATCATTACGATATCCGGGTCCAGGAGGTTGCTGAAGCTATCAGCGTCGAACCAACCTTTTTGTCCGAGAGTTTTTCGTCAAAAATTCATTAACAAGCAGTTAGTACGCATGATGTCGGTGACCGGGCAGTCCAACGACTTACCAATGAGTCCATACCTGAACCAGATTAAGCCCTGGGTAACCGTTATCTGTATCAGCTTCAACCACGAAGCCTACGTCGAAGAAGCCCTGCAGTCGGTTGTGTCGCAGCGCTACCCGAACGTCGAACTGATCGTGATCGACAATGGCAGCACCGATCGCACCCCCGAACGTATCGACGCGTTCGCAGCCCGCCATCCCGGGATTCAGTTCATCAGAAATTCAGTCAACGTTGGCCTGAATCGAGCCTTCAATCAGGGCCTGAAACTGGCCGGTGGCCGCTACGTAATTGATCTCGCAGCCGACGACGTACTGCTCCCCGGCCGTATCGCCCGGCAGGTCGAACTCTTCGAACGACTGGCCGGACCGTATGCCGTAGTGTTCACCAACGCCCAGTACATCGACGAACGAGGTCAGTTTATCGGCCTGCATTACCCGGTCGATGACCAGGGCCGAACCTGCGTAAAAGTCCCGTCGGGCGACGTGTTCCGGAACGTACTGGAGTCGTACTACATCTGCACGCCAACCATGATGATTCGCCGGGACGTGCTGAACGAGCTGGGTGGCTACGACGAAGCCCTGGTGTTTGAAGACTTTGACTTCTGGGTTCGGTCAGCCCGGCTTTACCACTACGCTTACCTCGACGAGGTATTAACCTGCAAACGACGCCTGCCCGACTCGCTGTCGGCGCAGATTGCCCGGGCCGACAATCCGCTCCTGCAATCGACACTGGCCGTATGTTACAAGGCACTTGACCGCTGCCATACACCCGACGAGCGCCGGGCCCTGGCCCGACGTACACGCCGGTTCGTTCGCAAAGCGTTCTACGCCGAACAGTTTGATCTGGCGCTGCGGTTTGGGCAGCTACTGAGCCAGCTGGAAACGCCGGACCTCCTGACTCGATTCATCCTCGGCCTGAGCCGGCTGCACCTGCCCGTCAACGGCCTCTACCGGACGTATCTGAAATGGCGCGGCACCAGCTATGCCCTCAGTCCGGTCACAAAGCTGGTTTAAGCGGGTGATTGTAGGGGTTTGATCCGGTTTCCGGCAAACATCTTTGCCTCCGAAACGTTGACCATGAAACTGCTGTTTCCATGCCCGCTGAATTTATCCGACTGTACCCGCAAAATCCCGATCCGCGCCGAATCCAGTACGTGGTCAATGCCCTGCGCAACGGCGCCGTAGTGATCTATCCCACCGACACGATCTACGGTATGGGCTGCGACATCCATAACGCCCGGGCGGTGGAGCGGGTGGCCCGTATCAAAGGCATCAAACCGGTCAAGAATGATTTTTCGTTTATCTGCTACGACCTCAGCCACATCGCCGACTACGCCCGGGTGAGCAATCAGGCATTCAAGTTGATGAAGAAGCTGTTGCCGGGGCCTTTTACGTTTATTCTCGAAGCCAGCAACCGGGTGCCCAGGCTGTTGAACACGAATAAGAAAACCGTTGGTATTCGCGTACCGGCTCACGACATTCCGCGGCAGCTGGTCCATGAACTCGGCAACCCCATCATCACAACGTCCATTCGCGACGAAGATGAAGTCATTGAATATTCGACCGATCCGGAATTGATTTTTGAGAAATTTCAGCACCAGGTCGATATTGTTATTGACGGTGGCTACGGCGGAAATGTGCCCTCAACGATTATTGACGCCACCGACGACGATTTTTCAATTATAAGACAGGGCTTAGGCGAACTGGCGCTTTGAAAAGTTGCGGCAACATTCTATACTTGCACCGTAGGGTTAAGTTCCTGACATGGGATCGTAACCCTTTTTTTGTGACTAACCACTAAATTCTTTATCGCAGTATGCGCTTTTCGTTGGCCGCTTTTACGTTTCTTGCCCTGAGCCAGCTAACCGGCTGTTCGTCGCAGTCGAATCAGGATGGTTCTGAGCAAAACGGCAAGCTCACGACCGAGGCTTCGGCCGAACCTACCAAAGCCCAATCCACAACCGTAGCCCGGCCCGATTCCTCGGCTACGCCCGTTGCCGCGGCCAAACCCATCCGGACAGACGGCATCTCGACCGGCGATCTCGAACTCGACTCGCTGACGTATGCCCCTACGGAAGCGATTCTGCCCAAAAAGCGCATCTTCGCGTACTACGGTAATCCCCACTCGAAAAAGATGGGAATTCTGGGTGAGTATCCTAAAGATGAGATGCTTCGTCGGCTCGACGCAGAAATCAAAAACTGGCAGAAGGCCGATCCTAACACGCCCATTCAGCCCGCGCTGCATCTCGTCGCCATTTCGGCGCAGGGTGCCCCCGGTAAAGACGGCGGCTACCGACTCCGGATGTCGGATAAGACCATCAAGAAAGTGCTGAAGTGGGGCAATGAACACAACGCCATTGTGTTTCTGGACATCCAGCGGGGCCACGCACCCCTGGGCCCGGAAATGAAATACCTGGAAAAATACCTCAAGCTGCCGTTTGTACACCTGGGCATCGACCCGGAGTTCTCAATGGTAACAGGAGCTAAACCCGGCACCAAAATCGGTTCCTACGACGCGGCTGACATAAACCAGGCGGTCAACTTTCTGGCTCAGGTCGTGAAAGAAAATAATATACCTCCCAAGGTGCTGGTCGTTCATCGCTTCACGCAGGGCATGATCAAAAACTACAAGAACATCAAGCTCAACCCAGCGGTCCAGATCGTGATGGACATGGACGGCTGGGGGCCACCGGTCTTGAAGAAGGACTCCTACCACGACTACATCCAGAAAGAGCCGGTGCAATACACGGGCTTCAAGCTGTTCTACAAAAACGACTTCCGCAAGCCCGGCTCCCGCATCATGAAGCCGGAAGAAGTACTGGCCTTGACTCCCGTACCGATGTATATTCAGTATCAGTAGGAAATAACTTGGTTTTTCGTACAATTACTAAAGCCGATCCAGGTTGGGTCGGCTTTAGTAATTGTACAGGTGGATGGTGAGCAATCAACCCCTTGTTTACCGATCTACTACGGTCTCTTTTTTGTCATTCATACCTACACGTTATAGCTATCGAACAGCGAACGAATCTCAAAAGAAAAGCCCCGTCGTCACCAACGGGGCTTCCAATCTAGTTGTATGCAGCTTCAGACTACCGATTCTCAGCTACTGCTTTGAACTCGTCCAGCAAAATGACTTATCCATATTACTACTCTTGTCCGGATGTATCATTAATTTGGCTCAAATAGGCATCTAGTTCACCGGGATCGATCGTTTCCTTCTCAGACTTATCATAAATAGATAGTAAATACACAGCATCCTTTGTAACCTGAACAAACGTTATAACACGAGCGCCACCCGATTTACCCTGCTTCTTACTGCTAATAGCCATCCGTACTTTATAACAGCTTTTGCCTAACGCATCACCCTAAGTTGGATTTTCCTGTAAAGAATCGAATAGAGATCGCAGGTCTGTTCTTAACGAAGGATATTTTTTGGCGAGTCGCTTCGCCTGTCGGTCGAAGGTCGGCAGACTTCTGATTTTATAACTCATCGAGCAGATTGTAAGCATCACGAGCCTGCGCTTTTCCCGACAAGACCTGGTTAAGTTCTTCTACCGCTTCGCCAAGCTCACTAAAAAAAAGGGCTTTCTCATCAGAGGTACCTACTGGCAGTGGCTTAGCCTTTACAAACGAAAGACTTCGCAATAGCTCCATCATGAAGCTCACTTTATCATCAGGAATTTCCAGGACGATTTTCATAGAAGCAAGATAATGATTTTGCCCAGATAAAGTAACTGTCAACAAAAAGACCCACCGCTGCTGATGGGTCTTCTTTTTTAAAGCGTAACACGAGTTGGCAGCTCACAGTACGTTAGCGATTCTCAGCTACTGCTTTGAACTCGTCCAGTGATACGTCCTGCGTCACAATGGTCAACTGCGTCTTGGCATACTCGATCACTTTGTCGTCGTACACGCGGTTGTGCGTGCTGGTGTAGTTCTGGCCGTTGTTTTTCTCATCCATCAGGTAGTTGCGGGCAATGCGATCGATGGTCTGGTTCATCTCCTCGTTGTCGCCGGACATGAAACCAAACTGCTCACGTACCATCTGGCGCGTAACCTCCATTACCTCTTCAAACTCGACCTTGATGTCGGCCTGCTCAGCAATTTTGTTTTTGATCAGTTGCAGTTTTACTGACTTCGTGAAGTCATCGTACTGCTCCTCAATCTGCTCAGGGGTAAATTTCCCTTCGTTCACCTCAGCCAGCCAGTTCTTCAAAAACTCGTCGGGCAGCAGAATAGGCGTGTTATCCAGCAGCGTCTTTTCGACGTCAAAACGCAGGAGTTGCGCCGATTCGCGGGCGTAGTTACCCTGGATGATTTCCTGCACCCGGGTGCGGAACTGCTCCTCATCTTCAACCACACCGGCACCCAGCACTTTGTCGAAGAACTCCTGGTTCAGTTCGGCCGGCTCATGGCGCGTTACGTCCTCGATTGTAAACGAAAACTCACCGGTCAGGTCAACAGCTTCTTCCTTTTTAGCGCCCGTTGCCAAAGCCCGGTCTTTCTCGTCAGGAAACGCTTTCTCAATCTCAAAAGTGAAGGTTTCGCCTTTTTTCTTACCTATGAAGAACGGCAGGTAGTCTTCCTCGACCTTATTCAGCGGCAGTGCCGTTTTAGTCTCAAACGGAGCCGCCCCTTCCGGCGCACTGACCTGCTTCAGTTCACCGTAGAGGGT
This sequence comes from Fibrisoma montanum, assembly GCF_003583365.1. GTDB lineage: Bacteria > Bacteroidota > Bacteroidia > Cytophagales > Spirosomataceae > Fibrisoma > Fibrisoma montanum. Next base: position 46,129 of record NZ_QXED01000011.1, on the reverse strand, counting down.
ATCCCCTTCGGCGGCTTCTTCGGCGTGCGTATGCGAGTGGAACTGCTGCTGGAGGTTAGTGATGGTTTCGTTTACCTCTTTCTCGCCGGCCAGGATATTGTACTGCGTTACCGACGGCAGGTCACTGAAGTTAATATCAAACTCCGACGCCAGTCCCAGCGTATAGCTGAACGCAAATTCGGTCTGGTTGTCCCAGTCGATGGCATCGGCCTGTTCGCGGTTGGGCACCGGATCACCAACGACCTGCAGCTTGTTTTCGCGGATATACTGACTGACCGTACGGCCCAGGAGGCCGTTAATTTCGTCGACCAGGATGCTTTTACCGTACATTTTCTGAACGAGCGATGCCGGTACGTGGCCCGGACGGAAGCCCTTCATCGATACTTTCCGGCCGTATTCCCGCAACTTTTTATCAACCTCAGACTTATAGTCCTCCGGGGTCAGGGTAATTTTCAGCGACGCATTGGTTTCGCTGGCTTTTTCGAGTACTATATCCACAATCGTATCCGTTTAAAATGATTGAATGATTGAGTTGAGGAGTGATTGAATTGGCTGACGCTTACATTCAATCATTCAACAATTCAATCATTCAAAACTTTGTACGGGCGGAGGGACTCGAACCCCCATGCCTTGCGGCACCAGATCCTAAGTCTGGCACGTCTACCAATTTCGCCACGCCCGCAGGTAGCCCGGTTTTCAGACAGCCGTTTTGTATCCCTGTTGGTCGCAAACCGACTGCTGTAAACCGTTTTTCGGTCCGCAAAGGTACGAATAAGTTTTAACTCGTCAAGATGCCAGTCAAAAGGATTTATTTTTCATAGCTACCTAGTCAAAAACTGAGGTTTATTTTGTTATCTTGGTAGTAGAGTACAACCGATTACAGGGGCGGAAAGCCATCGCACCGACTCCTGTCCATCAGACGCCAAACGTAATATGAACGCCACAACTGCCGAACCCGTCATTGACTTAGAGCAGGAACGACAGGAAATCCTGAAACGCTATCGGCGCCTGTTGCGGGCCGCCAAACCGCTGTTGAAAGACAACGACGCCAAGCTGATCAAGAAAGCCTTTAATACCTCCGCCGAAGCGCACAAAAATATGCGCCGTCGGTCGGGCGAACCGTACATATACCACCCATTGGCCGTGGCACAGATTGCCGTCGAGGAAATTGGGCTCGGCACTACCTCCATCGTGGCGGCTTTGCTGCACGATGTGGTGGAAGATACCGATATGACCATCGCCGACATCGAACGGCTGTTTGGGCTTAAAGTGGCCCGCATCATCGACGGACTGACCAAGATTTCGGGTATTTTTGAGTACGGCACTTCGCAGCAGGCCGAAAACTTCCGGAAGATGCTGCTCACGTTGTCGGACGACGTGCGGGTGATTCTTATCAAACTGGCCGACCGGCTTCACAACATGCGGACGCTGGACTCCATGCCCCGCGACAAGCAGTTGAAGATTGCGTCTGAAACGATTTATATCTACGCTCCCCTCGCACACCGCCTGGGGTTGTACGCTATTAAATCCGAGCTGGAGGACCTGTATCTTAAACACGTAGAACCGGAAGCTTACAAGGATATTGCCCGAAAGCTGCGGGAAACCCGGCTGGCCCGCGACCGCTTCATCAACCGATTCATCGAACCGATTGAGCAGGACCTGGCCGAAACCGGTATCAAATACATCGTCAAGGGGCGGCCAAAGTCCATTTATTCCATCTGGAACAAACTGAACAAGTCGAAAAAGCCGTTCGAAGAAATCTACGACCTGTTTGCCGTTCGGATCATACTGGATGTTCCGTCCGATGAGGAAAAAGCAGCCTGCTGGCGGGCGTATTCCATCGTTACGGACCATTACAAGCCCAACCCCGACCGCCTGAAAGACTGGATCAGTACGCCCCGTACCAACGGCTACGAATCATTGCATACCACCGTTATGAGCAAAACCGGGCAGTGGGTGGAAGTGCAGATCCGGACCGAACGCATGAACGAAATTGCCGAAAAAGGCTACGCGGCTCACTGGAAATATAAAGGCAACGATACGCAGACCGGTGCCGGCATTGAAGCCTGGATCAGTCAGGTACGTGATATGCTCGAAACTGCCACGAGCAATACCGATAAGAAAACCGCCATTGAGTTTGTTGATGATTTCCGCAGCAACCTCTACAGCGAGGAAGTTTTCGTGTTTACGCCCAAAGGTGACCTGAAGGTGCTGCAACGGGGCGCTACGGCACTGGATTTTGCGTTCGATATTCACACGCAGATCGGCGCACACTGCATGGCGGCCAAAGTCAACAACACCCTCGTTCCCCTCAGCCACGTACTGCAGAACGGCGATCAGGTCGAAGTGATTACCTCAAACCGCCAGAAGCCGAGCGAAGACTGGCTCCGGTTCGTCGTTACGTCGAAAGCTAAAACCAAGATCAAGGACCTGATCAAGGAAGACAATCGACGCTACGTTACCGACGGCCGCGATCTGGTTCATAAGAAACTGCGGGTACTCCGGCTGGAGATGACCAACGAAGTCATTAACCAGTTGCGGGCTTACTTCGGCTCGAAAACCACCGACGATTTCTTTTACCGGGTGGGTAAAGGCCACATCGACGTTCAGGAACTGAAGAAGTTCAAAGCCGAGAAGGAAGCCCGCGAAAATCGGCAGAACAAGCTCAGCACCGACAAAATTCAGGACGGCAAGACGTTCGAGAAAGAGCTGAAGAAAATACACGGCGAGCGGGCCGATGCCGATATGCTCCTCATTGGTGAGGACATGGATAAAATCGACTACACGCTGGCCAAATGCTGCAACCCCATTTCGGGCGACGACGTATTCGGCTTCGTGACGATCAACGACGGCATTAAGATCCACCGCGTTACGTGCCCCAACGCCGTCGAGCTGATGTCGAACCACGGCAACCGCATCATCAAAGCCAAATGGACGTCGCAGAAAGAACTGGCCTTCCTGGCGGGTCTGCGCATCACCGGTACGGACCGGGTGGGGCTGGTCAACGACGTTACCCGGGTCATCAGCAACGAACTGCACATCAATATGCGCTCGGTGACGATTGACTCGAAAGATGGCATCTTTGAAGGCATTATTAAGCTGTATGTAAACGATACGTCGCACCTGGAAACGCTTATGCGCAAGCTGGAGCGGGTTCAGGGAGTGTTTGAAGTCGTACGATTTGATTAAGCGAAGGGCATGGGGCAGCGCGCTGAGGGCATACATACAGGCCCTCCACCCAGCCCCCCTGCTCGTTACCCCTTGCCCCACGCCCAATAACCACTAACTTTGCATTATGCCAGCGCCGAAACAATCGAACTTAGAAGCGGCCCGGACCATATTCACAGCCTACCTCGAAAGCAAGGGACTGCGAAAAACGCCCGAGCGCTTTGCCATACTGGAAGAGATTTACAACCGCGCCGATCACTTCGACGTGGATGAGTTGTACATCTCGATGAAAAACAAGAAGTACCGCGTCAGCCGCGCCACGGTGTATAATACCCTGGACGTACTGGTCGACTGTGACCTGGTTACCAAACACCAGTTCGGCCGGAACCTCGCGCAGTACGAGAAATCGTACGGGTACCGCCAGCACGATCACCTGATCTGCACCGATTGCCACAAAGTGATGGAATTCTGCGACCCCCGCGTTCAGAACATCCAGAACATGGTGGGCGATATGCTCAAGTTTAACGTGATGCACCATTCGCTGATCTTTTACGGCAGCTGCGCCCGCGATCAGTGCGAAAACCGGCAGCTGACCGGCAAAGACGCCCAGGGAGTTCAGGTGCCTGTTGAAGAGTAAGCCACGCTGCGTATGCCAACCCAGACCCATCATCTGGCCCAGATGAATATTTCGCGAATGCTCGCGCCGACAATCGATCACCCGATCATGGCCGAGTTTGTCGCCCAGCTGTCTGGTATCAATACACTGGCCGAGCAGAGTGATGGGTTTATCTGGCGACTTACCGGGGAAGGCAACAACGCGACCGATCTGCGGCCCTACGACGACGAACGTATTATCGTTAACCTATCTGTATGGGAGTCCGTTGAAAAACTCCAGCAGTTTGTATTCCGAACTCTTCATACGGAGGTTATGAAAGACCGCCGGAAGTGGTTTGAGAAGCCAGACCAGCAGACAACCGTATTGTGGTGGGTTCCGGCCGGCCATACCCCAACCATTGCCGAGGCCAAAGAACGGCTCACGCTGCTTAACACCAGCGGTCCGGGGCCGCTGGCGTTTACGTTCCGGGATAGTCAGCCCGCGCCGGACAGTCAAATCAGTGTAATAAACGAATTAATGTAACCAGCGCCGTGTCAACGGCCAAATCAGAATGGTAGATGTTTTGTTAGGCCTCCAGTGGGGCGATGAAGGAAAAGGTAAGATTGTGGACGTTTTGGCACCACAGTATCAGGTCGTTGCCCGGTTTCAGGGTGGACCAAACGCCGGGCACACCCTGGAGTTCGACGGCTTCAAGCACGTTCTGCACCAGATTCCGTCCGGGATTTTCCGCAATGACATCCTGAACATCATTGGCAACGGGGTTGTGCTCGATCCCATTGTGTTCAAGAAAGAAATCGATGGCCTGTCGAAGTATAACCTTCCCCTGACGCAGAACCTTCAGATTTCGAAAAAAGCATCCATCATTCTGCCGACGCACCGCCTGCTGGATGCGGCCTATGAGCAGGCGAAAGGTGCAGCCAAAATCGGCTCAACCCTACGCGGTATCGGTCCGGCGTACCAGGATAAAGTAGGTCGGCAGGGCCTGCGGGTTGGCGACGTTCTGTCGCCCAACTTCCGTAAGCAATACGACACACTCGTTACGATACACAAAACGATCCTGGAGCAGAACAACTTCGACTATACATCAACGCTGCCCCAGGCCGAAGAGGAGTTCTTTGCCGCGGTTGAGTTCATGAAGCAGTTTCAGCTAACCAACAGCGAGTATACAGTTAATCAGGCGCTGAACGACGGGAAGAAGATACTGGCAGAAGGCGCCCAAGGCTCACTGCTCGACATTGACTTTGGCTCTTATCCGTTCGTGACGAGTTCAAATACGATGACCGCCGGTGCCTGTACGGGCCTGGGCATAGCCCCCCGGCAGATCGGCGAAGTATACGGTATTTTCAAAGCCTACTGCACCCGCGTCGGCAGCGGCCCCTTCCCCACTGAGTTGCTCGACGAAACCGGTGAACAGATGCGGAAAGCCGGTAACGAGTTTGGCGCTACAACGGGTCGTCCACGTCGGTGTGGCTGGCTTGATCTGCCCGCTCTGAAATACGCCATCATGATCAACGGTGTTACGCAGCTGGTAATGATGAAAGTAGACGTATTGAATATTTTCGACCAGATCAACATCTGCACGCACTACGAACTGCCCGATGGTACGGTGACCGAACAATTGCCGTACGATCTGTGCGACACAACGGTGACCCCGATATACAAGTCATTTGACGGTTGGCAGACCGACCTCACCAATGTCCATGCGTTTGATGAAATGCCGTCGCAACTAGCTGCCTACGTATCCTTTCTGGAAGAATCGCTTGGGTTGCCGATCAGCTTCATTTCGACCAGCCCCGACCGGGAAGCCATCATCCACCGGCAGGCGCTGACGGTTTAAAGAACGTAGCTGACTTTTTACCATTTAGTCCTAAACGCCCACATAAAGTGGGCGTTTTTTTATTGTATGCGGAAAAATACTTAGCTAACGGTATAACACGTTGTTAATTAACCTATATTTAAGGCTCACTCGATACCCTTAACCGTATGCAGTTGAAGAAAAACGTTGGCTTTCTGGACCAACTGGTCCGGGCGATTCTGATCGTTGATCTCATTGTTCCCTGTCTGTTAGGGTTTATCCCCAGCTTCCTGGCCTACGTTATGATTACGCTGGCCTTTGCCCTTGCGATCGGCTGCGTCACGGGCTATTGCTGGCTGTATGGGGCCATTCAGTTCTCCACCCGGCAGCCAACCTGAGTATTTATCCAACTATGACGAAAGCCACGCCTTGTCATGGGCGCGGCTTTTTTGTATTTTTGACCAGTAGGCATCCGGTGATGCCCGACTGTCCGGCTTCGTTTACATGTCTCAGAAAGCGTTTTACCAGCTATTATACCAACAGGAGCAGTTGTATCGGCTACCCAACGACACGTGGGTAGCTCCGCCGAGTGTCCGGCAGGATCAACCAGCTGACATAGACACCTTACTGGTCGATACGCCGGACAGTGTTGTTATTGCGGTCGAGCCGATGCCTGCTCCGGTGGCCCCGCAGCCCGAGCCGCTCCCTCAGTCGCAGCCCCGCCCGCTTGTACCACCGGTTGCCCAACCGGTGCTGCCGGTTATACCTGAGCCAGTCAACGTACCGCAGCTCAACCATAAGGTGTTGCTGCTGGCTGACGAAGAACTTGACCCAAGCAACCTGCTGTTTCTGGAAAAGATTCTGAAAGCGGTTAACCTCAACATCAACGGCGTTGATCTGCTGAATCTGCACGGCGTTCGGGACATGGATTTTGCCGAACTCCTGCGCGGTAAATTCATCAATCACTTCATCACCTTTGGCGTACCGTTCGAGCGGATCCATCTGGATATCATGATGGATCGTTACCAACCGGTTCGGTTTGAAGGCATTACGTTCTTAATGGCCGATTCGCTGCCCACCATCGAAGCCGACCTGAACCTCAAACGTCGACTCTGGGCAGCACTTCAACGCATTTTTCCCCAGCGGTAAAACTAGTTTCCGGACGATGGTATTTGGCGGCCGGGGCTCCGGTTCACGATAGCTGCCGCCTGCTGCCCGCCGTCCCTCAACCGACTACCGTAAACCAAACCCGTACACCGTAACGAACGACATGCAGGAACCATCCCTCCGTAAAGTTATAACCACTACGCAGCTTTGGGCGATCGCGGTCGGCCTGGTTATTTCCGGCGAGTATTTCGGCTGGAACTACGGCTGGGCCGTTGCCGGTACGGTTGGTTTTCTGATAGCTACGCTGCTGGTTACGGTGCTTTACCTGGCGTTTATCTTTAGCTATACGGAGTTGACTACGGCCATTCCGGAAGCGGGCGGTCCGTTTGCGTATGCGTTCCGGGCGTTTGGGCCAACGGGTGGGTTCATCGCCGGTTTTGCCACCCTCATCGATTTTCTGATGGCTCCCCCGGCCATTGCGGCTGCTCTCGGTGCCTATGCCCATTTTCTGAATCCAGTCCTGCCGGTACTTGGCGTGGCGGCTGTCTCCTACGTCGTTTTTATCGGAATCAATATTCTGGGGATTAAGGAAGCAGCCAATTTCTCGGTTATCGTTACGGTACTCTCCGTGGTCGAACTGCTGGTGTTTATGGCCCTCGTTGCTCCGGCGTTTAAAATGGATAACGTTCTGGCGCACAACGAGTCGTTTGGCGTCGGGGGTATCTTTGCCGCCCTGCCTTTTGCCATCTGGTTCTATCTGGCTATCGAAGGCGTAGCGATGGTGGCCGAAGAGGTGAAAGACCCGAAGAAGACCATCCCCCGGGGGTATCTGCTGAGCATTGGTACGCTGGTTGTGCTGGCGCTGGGCACAATGCTGCTCTGCGCCGGTGCTGGCGACTGGCGGCTGATCAGTCAGCTGGACTACCCCCTGCCCGAAACGCTCGCCCTGACGCTGGGCCGCCAGAATGCCTGGGCGAAAATCTTTGCCGGGCTGGGTTTGTTCGGCCTGATTGCTTCATTTCATGCCAACACCATCGGTTATTCGCGTCAGTTGTATGCGCTGGCCCGGGCCGGCTACCTGCCCCGCTTTCTGGCGCAGGTTAATCCGCGTTTCCGAACACCACACTGGTCGTTGATCGTGGGTGGACTGGTTGGTTTGCTGGCGTTGTTTTCCGGCACCACCAGCCAGATCATCATCCTATCCGTAATCGGAGCCCTGATGATGTACATTGTCAGTCTGCTGAGTTTGCTGGCTCTGCGCCGGAAAGAACCAGGTTTACCCCGCCCCTTCCGAACCCCTTATTACCCGGCTGTTCCTCTGATTGCGCTGCTTCTGTCTGTTATCTGCCTCGTTGCCATTGCCTACTACAACCCCTTTCTGAGTGCTCTGTTTGCGGGGCTTATGCTTGTGTCGTGGGGCTTCTTCCGGCTGTTCGTTCTGCGGACGGTGCAGCCCACCACAACCGGGTTATCCAAGTAGAATTTGCTTCGGTAAGGCAATATTCCGTTACTTACGGGGTTTTTCATGGTAAGACGTCCCTTTTTATGACTCGCTAGTTGCTAACTACCTGTTGGTCACCGTGTGGAGGTCTTTTGCTCAATCTATGACACTTATTGAACGCATACGAAACGTATTTCGGTCCGGCAACCAGCCCGTAAGTTCCCTGGTTACGCCGGTTCTTCCTCCTGTTCCCCCCACGCCCACGGTACAGGCAACCGTGCAGCCCGACGTATCGGTTGCCGACGTAGCGTCTGTAGTTGAGCCACTGCCCCACTGGATCGCCGACGAAGATGCGCTACGTGATGAAGGCGTACTCTTTGGCCTGTCAGAAGCCGGGCCGGAGGAGAAGGTGGCCGTTATCCGGTATCACTTTGCGCAGCAAACCGCTCCGGTTGAACAGGAGATTGAGCGTTTTTCCGAAAAAATTGGCGAACTGAACCTATTCCTTGAGCAGAAAGAAACCCGTATCAACGATCTGCGGCAACAACTCGACCAACTCCGTACCCGCTCAGTTGTCGACACGTATCTGCCGCGGACGTTGATCGGCTTACTACTGGCCATTGTGATGTGCGTCGGTACGTTCTTTCTGATCGACGATACGCTCCGGCCCGCTTTTCCCGACAATCGGTGGATAGCGGTGGGGGTTTATCTGACAGGCATGTTTGGCTTGTTCAACCGAACATCCGTGTTTCATGATTCCGAAGCCCGCTTCTCGGGTCGGCGGCTTCTGGAAGAAGTAGGTTTGCCGCTGGCGACATCGCTGTTTGTGCTGGCGCAGGCCTGGGCAACGCGCCCCGTCTGGTCGGCGCTTGCCTTGTTTGTTTTCGTCTTTTTTACGTTCCTGCTGGCCGGTAAGCTAACGTTAGGTCTGTTTACCGTGCTGGCCGGCGACCTCGCAACCATTCAGACTAACCGGCAGCTCCGTCGCGATCAGGCCCAGAAGACACCGGTTCTGGAAGCTGCGCTGGAACACCTTACGCTGGAAACTGACGCCATCCGGGCGCAGAAATGGCCGCTTGTAACGGCTCTGAACCGGGCCGAAGCCGAGGCAGCCCGATTGAACGCCCGGCGCGATCAGCTTGTTAACCTGTTTATTAGCGAATTTGAATTGGCCCGCAGCCTCCGCGATCGACTCACGGAGCGGCAACGGGCGGAAATTTTGACCAGGTAAACAGGTATTCGGTGTATGAGTTTTCGGTCTGCTTATCCCGGCCCCTCCCACTGAATACCGTAAATGCGCAACTATGGAACCAACGAACAATCCCGACTTTCAGCACGGCTACACCAGTGGTGTGGAAGGTGTGAACCGGGAAACATATGAAGGCTATCTGTCGAGTCAGGTCAGCAACGAATGGCTTACCGAGCGGATCGGCGAAAAACAGGCCGAGCTTCAGCGAACGGACAACAAACTGGCCGAAGCCACCGACGCCCGACGCACGGCTTATGCAGCCTTACAAACGCACGCGCTGAAGGTTGAACAGCTTTTAAAACAGGTTAATCAGCGGGAACGCAACCGGCAGGCACTGGAATCCGACCGCGACCAGCTACGGGAGCGACGTACCAAAGCTGCGCCCGAATATTCACTCCTGGCGGGCCTGCTGTTCCTGATTGCCGGTATCTCGTTCCTGGCGGGCGATCTGATCATCTCGCACGAGATCGTAGCCTACGCCCTGAACATCCGGAACACGAACGAGGCCTGGGCCTTTGCGGTGGGTCTGGCTATGGTGTCCATTCTGCTGAAACCGGCCTACGACCGGCTCATCGAGCAGCCGTATCAGGAAAACCCCGAGCGCAACCGGACCAAGTACGAACGCTTTAAGATGGCACTGGCCGTTTTTGCGGTGCTGACCCTGGCCGTGCTGGGCTGGTTCCGGTACGAAGCCTACCGTACCGATCAGTTGAAAGCTGCGATTAACAAGTCGATCCGGCAAATGCAGTTTAACAATACGGACCCCTCGGGTGCTACGCAGGCGCTGGACCCGGCAACGCTGACTCGGATTGAAAAGCAACTGCAGGAATCCAACGAGCTAAACCTGACGCTGGTGAACAGCCCCTGGGCGTTGCTGTCGTTTGTGCTGAGCGGGATTTTGTTTGCGCTGGCCGGTGCGGTTTGTCTGGGCATTGCCCTGCCGGTGCTGTCGGCGTTCTGGTTCCGCTGGTTGCAGGCCGATATCAAGCTCTGGAAACTGCGCCGGCGCCTGAAACGGCTCGATAAAGAGTTGGCTCCCATCGAACAGCAACTGGCTGAAGAACGTACCCAGCAGAACGTATTGCAGCATAACCTCGATCTGCTGCCCTCGCTGGACGAACTTCGGCAGGAACGTCAGCTCATTGCGGCCCAGTTAAACGAATTGATGGCCGACCTGAAGCTAGCCCAGACCGACAGTCGGATCCATAACTTCAACGACGGCTATGGCCAAGGCGAAGCAGCCCGCAAAGTCCTGAGCGACGAGGAACAGCGGCAGTTGCAGAAGGAAATGCTGTCGTTGCAGCACAGCGGACGTAACGGTCGACCACCCGGCCCTAACGGCGCTCCCGCCGACAAAATTCCGAATGGTAAACCACAGGGATCACGACCGTTCCAGACCATCCGCAAGTTCCTGTCAGACGACCTTTAAAACCCGTTGATCCAAGGTCTGAAGCCGGTCGACCGGCTTCAGACCTTGGATCAACGGATAAGAATATCCCTCCAAAACGAACGTATCGTTTATCTGATTCGGAAGTTGACCCCAATGCTTGTCCGCCATAAACTGGCATCGAGCGAGGGGCGGCCACTATTGGAAAGCGTACGTTCCGCAAGCCCTTCCAGCGACCAGCGCTTGCCGAGCCGGTAATGAATACCTAAGCCCGCGTGCGTCTGAAACGTGTTCGCAAATTGCGGGGATACAAATTGCTGGGGGTTGGAACCGGCGTAATCGGTATAATACTTGGTACGTCCGTACATGGCTCCAGCCTGCCCGAACAAGGCAAACCGCTGCCCTCTCAAAAAATAGTACCGGGTAGACAATCCGGCACCCCAAAACTCTGTCTGTGAACCATCATTAGCATCGTAACGGGCATCCAGCGCTACCGACCAGCCATCTTTAAGAAAATACTGGATTCGCGGTGCAACATGGTACGAGTTGCCGATGTAGCCTGCATAACCAAAACCGGTGCCGAGTCCCACTATCACGCGTCCCTGGCCCAACAACGTTTGCTGTTGGGTATCGGTTACTGATTGCGCCTGAGCAGTCAAACCTAAACCGATCAGGAAAAGAATTGAAAAGCTTTTCATTGAGTTATCAAAATTGGTTCATGGGCAAGATACAGGTGTAGCCGGATTCGGTTCGAATCAATATGTATCTTTTAACACATTTTAGGATACCCTATCCTTAGAAGACAACGCCAGCGACCAGGCCGCCGATGATTAGCAGGAAAGGCGGAACGCGGGTAAATTCCTGCAGAACGATGGTGCAGATAACGATCATCACGGAAGGCCAGTGCGGCACCATCGGCTCAAACAGCACCAGAGCCGCAGCCGCGGTGAGCCCCGTACTGGCGGCATTGATCCCTTCCAGCGACGCCCGAACGACGCGGTACCGCTTGAGTTGATCCCAGAAACGGTATACAAAGAAGATCAGAAACGTACCGGGCAGAAAGATGCCGGCGGTTGACACGCAGCTCCCCCAGAACTGGCCGTACACACCTGCATCGCGCATGGATAAGGCCCCGATGTACGACGCAAAGGCAAACACCGGCCCCGGAACGGCCTGTACCAGCCCCAGGCCCGACAGAAACTCCTCCCGGGTCAGGTACTGCTTAAACGCCACGAACTCGTTGTAGAGCATGGGGGTCAGAACCTGCCCTCCGCCAAATACGAGGCTGCCGTTGCGGTAAAAGTTTTCGAACAGACGGACGGGCAACGACTGCGTGATAGCGCCAAGGGTAGCGGCTCCAACCAACACCCCCAGCCACAGAAAGAAATTGGCCCACTCGACCCGGAGCGGTATCTTGTCCATGCGCTGCTGCTTCTGGTACGTCAAGGCCGTTGTAACACCTCCTACCACAATCACAACCGGTGTCATGTAAGGTGATCGAAACGCGTAGGCCGTCAGGGCGGCCAGCACCGCCAGCACCAGGCTCGTCTGATTCTTGATCACTTTCCGGCCAATCCGGTATCCGGCTACGATCAGAAACCCAACCGCCATCGGCTGAATAAACCGGGCGAAACGCAGCGACAACTGATTCTGTTCGAGGTAATACACACCGACCCCCGCGGCCGTCATGATTGATACGGCCGGCAGCACCCACAGCAGTAAGGTCAGATAAGCGAGATTCGGACCACCAATCTTGAAGCCCAGGGCCGTAATGGTCTGCGTGGACGTAGGGCCGGGTAACACCTGACACAGAGCATTAAGCTCCATCAGTTCCTCCTCGGTCAGGTACCGACGCTGCCGCACAAACCGGTCGAACATCATCGCCAAATGCACCTGTGGCCCCCCGAACGTAGTCAGCGACAGAATCAGCACATCCTTCAGGAAGATTATGTACCGGATTCGGCGCACCGGCTTAACCGTCGTCAGGTTAGGAAGCATGCGGTTTGGTAAACGAAGGAGGAGATGTCTGTACATAGCAACACCCGATGTGACTTGCTGAGTTGAATTAACTACAAACTCAACAGTCTATCTCGACATTGCTTTACTTTTTTACTAAATAATCAAATCTGGAGTCAGTTTACAAAAAAGGGCTACCAATTTCTACAGAATCGATAGCCCTTTTGGCAACTACCAACAATGGGTTACGCTTTTTTCAGGCCCAGTTCGCGAAGCCGCTCATCCAGAAACTCACCGGCCGTCATGTCGGTATAGAGCTTAGGATGCCCGGCATCAATGCAGCTCTCCAGACACGTCAGGTTCATATCGCCCCGCGGGTGCATAAAGAACGGAATGGAATACCGTGAGGTGTTCATCAGTTCGCGGGGCGGATTCACTACCTGGTGAATGGTGGATTTCAGCTTGTGGTTGGTCAGCCGGTCGAGCATGTCGCCTACATTCACGATGACCTGGTCGGGCAGCGCCGTAATCGGAATCCACTTCCCATCCCGACGCAGCACCTGAAGGCCATCGGCGCTGGCTCCCATCAGCAACGTAATAAGATTGATGTCCCCGTGCGCAGCGGCCCGAACAGCCCCGTCCGGCACTACGTTCGGATCGAGCGGGAAGTAATGCAGCGCCCGCAGGATGCTGTCGCCGTTCTGCACCTTATCCTCAAAATAATCTTCGGGTAGTTCGAGGTACAAAGCGATGGCCCGCAGCAACGTCCGGCCCGCGTTTTCGAGCGTGCGGTACGTCGACAGGGTGTTCTCGGCAAAAGCCGGATACTCGTCCGGGAACACGTTGGCCGGCATGTCGCCGGCTGGTTCGGGCTGCCCGATGTGGTAAAATTCCTTCAGATCGGCCACCTTGAACCCCTTGGCCGTTTCTTTGCCCTTGCCGACGTAGCCACGCTGACCGTTCAGTTCGGGGTGTTCATATTTCTGTTTAACAGCATCCGGGGCGGAAAAGAACTCTTTGACGGATGCGTATAGACGCTGGGTCATGTCCTCCGTCAGACCGTGATTTTTTATGGCCACGAAGCCAATCTGATTAAAGGCCCGGCCCAATTCCTGCACGAAATAGGCCTTCCGCTCTGGATCGCCGGACGTAAAATCGGCCAGATCGAGCGATGGGATTTCGTCGTATAGAGGCTGTTCAACTACTGCTTGCTCTGTCATATACCAACAATTTGGACAAAATTACGAAAGATTACTGAACACTCGGATTGCCCGCAGCCGACCGGCCTGCTGAACTTATAAGACTCGGCTCAAACAACTCCCTGATTGTGGCCGTTTACATTAAACCGTTCAAAACGGAGTTTGTATAGTTGGTACTCAACAGTATGGAAAATGATCTTGGCGATCGTTCCCGGCCGTCTGACTCGCTCTGGCAGGTGGCCCTGGATCAATCAGCCAGTGGTATAATAATTTACGAAGCTGACCGCCGGGATGATGGTCAGATTGACACCCTGCGGGTACGGCTGGTTAACCGGCGGGCTGAGGATATCATTGGTATCACAAGGCAGGACATGCTCAATCAGACGACTGCTGACCTGTTTCCGGTTACGCAGCCCACTACGCTCTGGCAGGACATCCATCAGGTTATCAGCACCGGTCAGCCCCACCGTTCCGAACTGTTTTACCGCATCAGCCGAACCCACAAAGATCACTGGTTCGACTTATGTATCGAACCGGTTGGCGATGGGCAGAGCGCTGTTGTTTCGTTTACGGATATTACCCCCCTGAAAAAAGCCACCCACGCGCTTCAGAGCGAAGCTATTCTCTTCAAAACGTTGACGACAACCGTGCCGGGGATGTGTGTAGTGGTCGTTAACCAGGATCAGTACGTGCTTTTTGCCAACGGCAGTCTGCCCGGGCTATACAGCAGCCAGCAAACCTCGGATGTGATTGGCAAGCCGCTCCTCGACACCATCATTCCCGAATTTAAGTCTGACTGGAAGCGTTACGTCGGGTCGGCACTTCAGGGCGAACAACACTCGTTCAGCGATCATTGGGGAGCGTGGCGGTGTGAATGTTACGTCGGCCCGGTACGGAACGAACAGGGCGAGATTCTGATGTGTATCTGTGTATACCGAAATGTGTCGGAGCAGTATCGTCAGCAACAAACGCTGCAGCGCATGAACAACGATCTGCAGCGCTCCAACAAAAGCCTTGAACAGTTTGCCTACGTAGCCTCCCACGACTTGCAGGAACCGCTGCGTAAGATCAAGTCCTTCGGTGATATACTGGCCGATCGGTACGTGAGCCAGCTCGACGAAGCCGGCCAGGACCTCGTCCGGCGGATGCAGTCGGCGGCCGATCGGATGAACACCTTGATCCGGAACCTGCTGGACTACGCCCGTTTAACAACTCCGACGGACGTATCCCTGCAAACGAACTACCGACTGGTAAGCCTTATTGACCTACTGAACGACCTGCAGGTTGATCTGGAAGTAATGGTCAACGAACGGCAGGCGATTCTGAAGGTAGGCACAACGATCCCGATGGTGCCGGGCGATCCAACGCAATTGCGGCAGTTGTTTCAGAACCTGATCGTAAACGCTCTGAAGTTTAACCGGCCCGACACGCGTCCGGAGGTAACGCTCTCCGGAGGTCTGGTCCGGGGGGTCGATGTGCCGGAATTCCCGGCTCTGGACCGTACGCAGGAATATGCTACCGTCAGCGTGCAGGACAACGGCATCGGTATTGACCCGAAAGACTTTGAGAAGATTTTTGGTTTGTTCAGCCGGTTACACGGTCGCCAGCAGTTTGCCGGATCAGGTATAGGACTGGCCACCTGCAAACGAGTGGTCGAAAACCACGGCGGAACCATCACGGTCGAGAGTGAAGTGGGCCGGGGCACTACATTTCATGTGTACCTTCCACTGCACGTACCGGAGCAGGAGTTTGATTAGTTTTCGGTTTACAGGTCTCGGTCAGCAACGGGCACCGAAACCTGTAAATCGAAAATTGAACACTTATTTCGAACTGGCGAACAGCTGTCCTACCTTATCCCAGTCGTATACATTCCAGGCAGCCGTAACGTAATCGGGCCGCCGGTTCTGATACTTGAGGTAGTAGGCGTGCTCCCACACGTCGAGTCCCAGCAGCGGAGTGCCTTTTTTCTCGGCCAGTTGCATCAGCGGATTGTCCTGGTTCGGTGTTGACGTAATTTCTACATCGTTCCCGTTTTTGATCAGCCACACCCAGCCCGAACCAAAGCGGCCACCGGCGGCTTTGGCCCATTCAGACTTGAAGTTGTCGAATGAGTTGTACTTCCGGTTGATCGCTTCGGCAAGTGCGCCTTTCGGTGCGCCACCGCCTTTGGCCGACAGACTGTTCCAGAAAAACGTGTGGTTCCAGTGCCCCCCACCGTTGTTGCGGATAGCCGCCGGTGTGCTGCTGTCAATGCCCTTCACCAGATCGTCGATGCTCATCGATGCGTACTTAGTACCGGCAACAGCTTTGTTGAGGTTATCCACGTATGCTTTGTGGTGCTTACCGTGGTGAATTTCCATCGTCATTTTGTCGATGTGCGGCTCCAGCGCACCCGCGTCGAATGGCAGAGGAGCCAGTTTGAACGGCCCTTCGGCCTGGAAGGAGCCAAATCCATACGAACGAAGAGTAGTAAGGCCCAGGGATGCACCGAAAGCCAGTTTCAGAAACTCGGAACGATTCATGCGGAGTGTGTTGATTTGGTATGAAACTACATTCCTTAGCAAAACCGTCCTGTCCGGCCGATGTTTGCGTCTCCGCAAAGAAAAGGAGTTTTTATGGAATGATGGATTGTCCGGGGGTTAATAAAACGGCTATCCCCACCCGGGTAGACTTCGTCAAGAAGTCTACCCGGGTGGGGATAGCCAAAAAAGCAATGGCAAGCCTGCGTTAATCGTAGGCGATGCGGCTCAGTATGCTTCGGCCGAGCGTTACTTCGTCGGCGTATTCAAGGTCTCCCCCAATCGGAACACCCCGGGCAATGGTTGAGATACGGAGATTAAACGGCCTTAGTTTCTTCTGCAGATAAAACGCCGTGGTGTCGCCCTCCATGGTTGGGCTAATCGCCAGAATGATCTCCTTCACCTGTTCGCCTTCCGGGCTACGCAGGCGGGTGAGTAACGATTCAATCTGCAGGTCGCTGGGCCCCACGCCTTCTACCGGCGAGATAATACCACCCAGCACGTGATACAGGCCTTTGTACTGGGCCGTGTTCTCAATGGCCAGTACGTCGCGGGTATCTTCGACTACGCAGATCAGCGATTCGTCGCGTTTGCGGCTCGCGCAGATACTGCACAGGTCATGGTCGGACAGGTTGTGGCACTTCTGGCAATATTTGGTTTGCGAACGCACCGCCTTCAGCGCGTTGGCCAGCGATTCGGTTTGTTCTTCGTCGCGTTTGAGCAGGTGCAGCACCAGTCGCAGGGCGGTTTTTTTCCCAATCCCCGGCAACTTCGACACTTCGTTCACCGCGTCCTCTATAAGTTTGGATGGATACTCCATTGAATGAGCGAATGAGTGAATGGTTCAATTAGTGAATTACAGAGTCGGCATCTATTCACTAATTAACTCCTTCACAATTAGTTAAGCACTTCCGCGCTGATACCGCGCCGGCAGATTTCGTTGCGCATGGGCACCAGTTCCTCCCACGATCCGTTCTTGACGCTGCACTTGCCTTTGAAATGGATCAGGAGCGTACACTGTTCGGCCTGTTCGGGCGTGTGGCCACACACGTCAATCAGGGTTTCAATCACGTGATCAAAGGTGTTCACATCGTCATTGAAGACCACGAGGTTATGGACGTCCGTTTCGATGACTTCGTCGAGCACATCCACCGAGGTTTCTTCAAAAGGTTGCATGAGCGGGTAAAGTGTGTTTATTTAGCAAATTTACTGAAATTTGACTGCTTCTAAAAGCGGCTCAGGTACGTAGAAATAACCTTATTCCGGGCTAAAAAGTTGCCCGTTCGCCAAATGAATAGCACCGTCGCGCTTACCATTCTGATTGCCTATTTCGGCATGCTGATCATCGTTTCGTACTATACCTCCCGGGGGGCCGATACGAACACTTTTTTTACGGCTAACCGCCAGTCGCCCTGGTACCTGGTAGCCTTTGCTATGATCGGTACGTCGCTGTCGGGCGTGACGTTCATCTCGGTGCCGGGGGCCGTCGGTACCAAGGGGTTTTCGTATTTTCAGGTAGTGCTGGGGTACATGATTGGATACTACGTCATTGGGGCCGTTCTGATGCCGCTGTATTACCGGATGAACCTGATTTCGATCTACGGCTACCTGGAAAAGCGCTTCGGTTTCTGGTCGTATAAAACCGGTGCCGGCTTTTTCGTTCTGGCCCGAACGGTTGGGTCGGCGGTGCGGCTCTACGTTGCGGCCGGCGTGTTGCAGCTCGCCATTTTTGGCCCGCTGGGCATACCGTTTGAAGTCTCGGTAGCCATCACGATCCTGCTGATCTGGCTTTATACGTTCAAAGGCGGGGTAAAGACCATTATCGTAACGGATACGCTGCAAACGACCTTCCTGATCACAGCCGTGGTGCTGACGATCATCCTCATTGCCCGTGAACTGAATTACAGCTTTAGCGAAATGTCGACCGCCATCGGAGACAGCCCGTATTCGCAGATATTCTACTGGGATGCCAACGATCCCAAAAATTTTATCAAGCAGTTTCTGTCCGGCATTTTCATCGCCATTGTGATGACCGGCCTGGATCAGGACCTGATGCAGAAAAACCTGACCTGCAAAAACATTGGCGAAGCCCAGAAAAATATGTTCTGGTTTACCATCACGCTGACCATTGTGAACTTCCTGTTCCTGAGCCTTGGTGCTTTGCTGTACCTCTACGCCAATGCGAAGGGCATCGCAATTCCGGCTAAAACCGACAACCTTTACCCCATGCTGGCGCTTAACCACTTCGGGGTTGTGGTGGGCATTACGTTCCTGCTGGGTATTACGGCCGCTACCTACGCCAGTTCAGATTCAGCCCTGACGGCTCTCACCACCTCGTTCTGCGTGGATTTCATGAATGTAGAAAAACGACCGGAAACCGAACGAGCCCGCATCAAGCACTACGTGCACATCGGTTTTTCGGTGCTGTTCTGGATTGTTATCGTCATCTTCAACCGCCTGAACAGCAGCGACGTCATCACGGCCGTATTCGACCTGGCGGGGTACACATACGGCCCTCTGCTGGGTCTGTATGCCTTCGGACTGTTCAGCAAACGGCCGGTCACAGATCGTTTTGTTCCCTGGATCTGCCTGGTATCGCCGGTGCTGACCTATATCGTCAACGTCAACTCAGTTGCCTGGTTCAATGGGTACCAGTTCGGTTTTGAGCGGCTGATCCTGAATGGCTTATTCACCTATCTCGGTTTATGGGCGGTGTCGCGGCCAGTACGTCAGGAAGAAGCAGTAGCCGTCTAGCAGCCCCACAAGCAGATACAAACGCCTGGCCATTCACCAGGCGTTTGTATCTGCTCAAGCCGTTTTTTCGTAGTCTTCACCCGAAAGGCCCATTGCCCCGCTGGTATCGACGGCGGCCTCTCCGCCATCGGTCAGGCCACCCAACGCAGCATCAGCCTCATTGCCCATATCACCGCCCTGCAACGCATCATCGCGTTCGTTGGCCTCGTCGGTACCTTCGGGCCGTGAGCCACCCTCCTCACCCGGTGCATACATTCGTTTCCACGTGTTCATACTTGTAGCTTTTGTTGTGAATTAACCGTTTGCCAACAGCTAAGTTTGGGTGTTGAGCCGGAAAGTAAGTCATTGGTCAATCCGGCAGACCGACTATTTATTTCCCGCTTCGTTTGTGGCCTGTGCTTTATTCCTACCCCCTTCGGAGGGTCTGGGTGATGGAGCCCAAAAGCTTTCCGGCGCCGGAGAGTAGCTAAGAAACGCAGATTCTTATTGACCGTTTCGGTAACCAATTGTACTTTGTGGATGTGAAAGCAGTTTACAGTCTCTTACTCAGCGTAGCCGTAGTTCTACCAGCCACGGCTCAGTTCAAGTTCTCGCCCGAGAAGCCGCAACTTGGGCAGGTGGTCTCGTTTACCTATACGCCCCAGCGAACCCCACTGGCGGGCGACACTACCCTGGAAGGCCGTTACGTACGCTACAACGATCCGGGTAGTATCAAATTCAGCAAAGGCATACCGGTTCCACTGGTCCGGCAGGGCGACTCGTTTACGGGGCAGCTTCCGGCACAGCGAGCCGGAACGGCGGGTATGATGATCGCCTTCCGCAACGCCAAAGCCGCCAAACGGACTGATCTGAACAACGGACGGTTGTATTCGATTCCTTTCTACGATGGGAAAGACTGTCTGGTACCACACGCACTGGGCGGTCAGGCTTCCGTGTTCAGCCGTACCGGATTTATGTATGACCTTGATGGTCGGGCCGATCCCAACTGGCTCGTGCTGCTGTACGAATGGGAGCTGATTCAGTACCCCGAGCATAAACCCCAGTACTGGTCAGATTATGCCCTGGCGATGATAAAACAGCGGAAGCCGGGATACGGCCCCAAGGTAAAAGCATACATCGATGCGTACCTGACGTCGCGGCCGGAACCAACCGCCGACGAGTTGACCCGAGCCAGCGGTCTGTATGAGCAGATGGGCGATTTCGCCAAGGCCAATGCCCTGCGCGACCGGATGAAAAACCTGGACCCTAAGGGACCTCTGATGCAGAAATCACGCGCTGAGGCCGTCCGGAACGAACCGAACTGGGCTAAGAAAAAGGCGGCTTACGAAGCGTTTGTTAAGGATTTTCCCAACTCGACGCACACGCCGGTGCTGACCAACATGATTACTGACGGCTACTACAAGGCGGGTGATCTGCGCGGTCTGGTGGCGTTCATCGAGCCGTTACCCAATGCCTCCGTCGATCCGCAGTGGCTCAACAGCGTAGCCAATCAACTGGCCGAAGACCGGCGCGGCCTGACCGAAGCCGAATGGATGATCAAACGGGCGCTGGCCGTTCTGGATGCACAGCCTAAACCCGCCCGGCCGTCGGCGCAGTGGGAAGCTGAGCAGCAAGCCCGCAAACGACAATACCTGGCTACGTATGCCTTTGCGCTTGAACAGCAGGGTAAAGATAAGGAGGCTTACGATACGTATCTGAAAGCCATCAATACGGCCAATCCGGAGGACAGCGACATTAAAACCAACGAACGGTACTGGCTGTGCGCCCTCCGCACCGGCAACGGCGAAGCGGCCCGCCCGAATGTTGAAGCATTTGTGCAGGAAGGCCGTTCCAACAATCGGCTCAAAAACGCCCTGCGTGACTACTACGCGAAAAAGACCGGCAATGCCGCCGAAGCGGAAACGTACGTAGCCAAACTCGAAGCCGACCTGCGGGCCGACCTGCGCGAAGAGCTACGCAGCACGTTGATTAACGAACCCGCTCCCGCTTTCACCATGACCGACCTCAAAGGCCAGAAGGTATCGCTGGCATCGTTGCGGGGCAAAGTGGTCGTGCTGGACTTCTGGGCGACCTGGTGCGTACCCTGCATCATGTCATTCCCGGCCATGCAGCAGGCGAAGGCGTATTTCAAAAACGACCCCAAGGTGCAGTTCCTGTTCGTGAATACCCGCGAGGGTGGTCCTTTGCAGCGCGTCCATGATTTCATGGCCAAGCGACCCTACGGTGATTTCGTCGTACCGGTCGATGCCGGACAGCGGGTTGCCAATGCGTATAAAGTGCAGGGCATTCCAACCAAAGTCATTATTGATCCACAGGGCCGGGTTCGCTACCGGGGCATCGGCTACTCCGGTGATGCCGAAGCTACTGCGAATGAAATGACGCTGCTGGTCGAATTATTGAAAGAAGGGAAGTGAGATACGTAGTACTTTAGCGTATCAACTGTTGTTTTCCACCCCCAAATAAAGACTGAATGCCCGGTAAACCTCCTCCGCGTTCCTCACGGAAAGCCCTGCCTCTGGCACCCCGTATGGTGGTGAAAGAAGTCGGTGAACTGATGCCCTTTTTAATAGCTCAGCTTCCGCACAAAAACCGGAATAACATCAAAACCTTGCTGCGGGACGGTCAGATCGTCGTCGACGGCCGGGTAGTGACGCAGCATAACCATTCACTTCAGGTTGGGCAGCAAGTTGAAGTTCGACGCGAAAAAAGATCGGCTACGAACGTCTACAAGGGGCTAACGATTGTGTTTGAGGATGAGCACCTGATCGTCATCGACAAACAGGAAGGGTTGTTGTCCATTGCTACCCACACCCAGAAAACCAACACGGCCTACCACATCCTGAGCAGTCACATCAAAAAGCAGAATCCAGCCAACAAGCTGTTCATCGTACACCGGCTCGACCGCGATACATCCGGTTTAATGGTTTTTGCAAAGAATGAACCGGTTAAGAGGCTGCTGCAGGAATCGTGGCAAACCGCCGTGGAGCAGCGGACGTATCTGGCCGTAACGGAAGGCGTGTTGAGACAGCCCGCGGGGACCGTACAGTCCTACCTTCAGGAGAGCAAGGCCCTGGTGGTTTACTCAAGTCAGAACCCCGGCGACGGTCAACTGGCGATTACGCACTACCAGACGCTGAAGCAGACGTCCCGGTATGCCTTACTGAAAGTGGATCTGGAGACCGGACGAAAAAATCAGATACGCGTTCACATGCAGGACCTGGGGCATCCGGTAGTCGGCGACATCAAATATGGCGCCAGGAGCAACCCCATCGGTCGGTTAGGTCTACACGCCTGGGTATTATCGTTCACGCATCCCATTACGGGGGAAGCGCTTCGGTTTCAAACGACTGTTCCCCGGAAATTTGCCGGTTTGTTCAACGAATAACCCAAAAAACTGGCTAATGCTACTAAGTTTTGTAGCGCCGGAACAGGAAAAATACAATTTCTTAACATTGAAATTTGCACCGGAACGATTTCTGTCTTACTTTTGTAATAGTAATATCAAGCAACATCCGTTGCGTCTCTGCATCTCTCCTGTAATTACGCTGAGTTAGGTCTGACAGAGCCAGTACGGATGTACGGATGGGTTTCTGTGTGGACGCTCTTTGGATAAGAGCACCCGGAGTGGATACTCTTGCGCGTAGGCTAATCGTCAATCGTTTTTTGTTGTCTCGTTCCTCTGGTGGTAGGTTAGAGGTCTGGGCCTTGTTGGGTCAGTTGGGCAGCTTCGTTCGTTGGGCAATTCCGCAGTTTCGCGCCGTTCACCGGCACACTCGTCTCGCTTGGATTTTCATCCATAATTCATTTTTATTTTTTCATGCAAGTGGAACAAAATCAACCTGAAACTCAGGAAGTTTTCCTGACAACAGACGACGTGGCAACTGAAGTTGTCCAAATTGAAACGGCTCCGGTCGAGATCGCTGAGCCCGTTGCTGCAACGCCGAAAGCTGCCGATCCTAACCAGAAGACCTTTGCCGATCTTGACATTTCTGACGATCTGCTTCAGGCCGTAACCGACATGGGCTTTGTTAGCCCATCGCCGATTCAGGCCGAGGCTATTCCACCCATTCTGGCTGGTCGCGACGTGATCGGACAAGCTCAGACGGGTACGGGTAAAACCGCTGCGTTTGGTATTCCGGCCCTCGAATTAATTGATACGAGCGATCGCTCCGTTCAGGTGCTGGTACTGTGCCCAACGCGTGAGCTGGCGCTGCAGGTAGCCGACGAGGTTCGCAAACTGGCGAAGTATAAGCGCGGTCTGCGGGTCGAAGCCATCTACGGTGGCGACTCTATCGAGCGGCAGATCCGGTCGCTGAAGGGCGGTGTGCATATTGTTATCGGTACGCCGGGCCGTGTCATGGATCACATGGAGCGTAATACGCTGAAGCTCGACAACGTCCGGATGATGATTCTTGACGAAGCCGACGAGATGCTGGATATGGGCTTCCGCGAGGACATTGAGAGCATTCTGGAAGATATGCCCCAGGAACGGCAGACGATCCTGTTCTCGGCTACGATGTCGAAGCCGATCATGACGATCACCCAGAAGTTCCAGAAAGATCCGGTGCTGGTGAAGGTCGTTAAGAAAGAACTGACAAACCAGAACATCGAGCAGGTTTATTTCGAGGTGAAGCCGAAAGCGAAAGTGGAGGTGATGTGCCGCCTGATCGATACCTACGATCTGAAACTGCTCCTGGTATTCTGTAATACCAAGCGTAAGGTAGATGAGATCGTTGAAGACCTGCAGATTCGTGGCTACATGGCCGAGGGACTGCACGGCGATCTGCGCCAGGCACAACGGAACAACGTAATGTCGAAGTTCCGCGCCGGTACTACCAACATCCTGGTTGCTACTGACGTAGCCGCTCGTGGTATCGACGTTGACGATGTCGATGCGGTTATCAACTTCGATATTCCCCTCGACGAAGAATATTATGTGCACCGGATTGGCCGTACGGGCCGCGCCGGTAAGTCGGGCCGGGCGTTCTCACTAGTCGGCCGCGACGAGAAGTATCGCTTCCGCGAAATCCAGACCTATACGAAGGTTAAGGTTGAGAAAGGCGTTATCCCGTCGTTTGAAGACATCGTCGGTATCCGTAAAGCCCGGTTTATCGAGCAACTGCAGCAGACGATCAACGAGAGCAAGGACCTGAATCTGTACGATGACCTGCTGACGCAGCTGCACCACGCCGGCTTCTCGACCGAACAGGTAGTAGCCGCTCTGGTGAAACGCAGCATGGGTATTGAAAAGAACGAATTTGCCGATCAGAACCTCGGTCTGGAAGACGACCGTCGCGAACGGCGCGACCGGAATGACGGATCGCGTGGCTTTGGCGATCGGGGTGGGCGTTTCGAGCGCGACGACCGTCGGGGCCGTAGCGACAGCCGTTTCGGCGACCGTGATGCACGCTTTAGCGACCGGCGCGACCGCAATGACGGCCCGCGCAGCTTTGGCGACCGTGATCGGGGTGGGCGTTTCGAGCGCGACGAGCGTGGTACGCGTGACCGTAACGACGGACCGCGTACCGACGGACCGGGAGGTGGCCGTCGGGGTTATTTCGACAAGGACAACGACCGCCCGCAGCGCGAGCGCGATGCAAACATGACGCGTCTGTTCGTCAGCATCGGCCGTAAGGACTACGTTCGTCCGGGCGACATCGTTGGTGCCATCGCCGGTGAGGCAAACATTCCGGGCAGCAGCATCGGTCACATCGATATCTTCGACAAGTTCACGTATGTGGACGTACCGAGCGATATGGCCAACCGCGTAGTCGACGCCATGGAAGGCAACACAATCAAAGGTCGTCGGGTAAACATTGAGGTGGCGCGGTAATCGCCCGCCGAACTGACACCCGGTGTAACCAGCATATAGGCTGATAAGCCAGTTACCAGAAAGCCACCCGATTGGGTGGCTTTTTGCGTATAGCGATGGTTGATGCCCAATGCCTACCACTCACTCAATCGAGAGAAAACCGTATATTCTTTTGTGTGAATTGCTATACATTTATTACAAAAGAATCCCAGAAAATTAAAGTAACACCACGCCTGGCTTTTACCTAGTACGCACATGGGCCACCTGATCATCATTGACAACCCGGCCATCAAGCCCGTTGAAGAAACTCTTCGGGAGGTGGATCAAGTTCTGAAAACCCAGCCCGTCCCGGATGCTGACGCCATGGCGCAGTTGGTAAAAGACTTGTATAGCTTTGGAACGAAGATCATGAACGACGCCCCTGAGGCAGCCGAAAAGCTGTTTCGTAAGGTCACCGAATTAGATCCTAACTACGCCAACGGCTACATTAACTGGGGCTTTTCACTTCACAAGCAAGGTCGTAACGACGAAGCCGTAGACCAATACAAGATTAGCTTAACAAAAGCTCCGGAGCCGGCTCTTGCTCTCGACGTATTGACATGGCTCGGCGGAAAAGATATCAGACGATATCAGGACGTACTTGATGTCCTTAAGGCTCAACCTGATCTGATTGCTCCCCTTGATAAGGAGAAACTACTTGGCGATATGGAGTTCCAGTTGAAGCACTTTTCTAAAGCCGCTGAAGCGTATGAGTGTGCACGGCAACTAGCGCCTGCTGATCCATTTATACTAAAAGCGCTGGGCGACGTCCACTCCGCTCTACTTCAGGAAGCCAAAGCCAGTCAATATTACACGCAAGCTATTGCGCTGGTTACCGAGTCGGTTGATACTGCTGAACAGGCAATTTCTGCGCTTCCCCCGGTTGCTCCCGGTCAAGTACAACCCGACCGCAATAGCCTGGAAACTACGGTCATAGAGGCCCGCAAAACGCTGGCCAGGCTTCATTATGAGATTGGCGATACGTTATTAAGCCTGGATGCTGATCTTGAACAGGTCTGGACTCACTGGAAGGAAGCCATTCAGATAGCCCCGGGCGCCGAATCAACGTTATCCATTGCCGACATGCTTTACAACAACGGCCTGGCAAACAAAGACCGGCTGACTAAGGCAGCTGACACTTACACGACGTATAACCAGGCTTCACCTACACCAGACTCGGATGCATACGTTCTTTTAAACCTTGGCTTATGTCATTACTATCTATATAACTATCCGGCAGCAATAGAAACACTCACAAAAGCCGCTCAACCTGCCGGTGATTATCAGCATTATGCCAACTACTGGCTTGGGGTCCTATACAACAGCCAGCGCAAGTTTGAGGAAGCCGAGCCTTATTACCAGAGAGCTTTCCGGCAAAAACCAGATGAATACTTTATCATTGAAGGCCTGATTTTGTGCCTTTCGGCTCTGGGCAAAAAAGACGAAGCGCTAGCTATATGCCAGAAAACGAAGGCCAGATACAGTACCAGTCAGGAGCGGACGGCCGAACTTACGTACCTGATCGGCAACATACACCTTGATTTTAAAGAACTGGACAAAGCGCTTCATTACTACGAAGACGCGCTCCAGCAGGATCCGCTTCATGTGTTCGCCCGGCACAATATGGCCCACATCCTGGAAAAAAAGGGGGAATATGGAAAAGCCCGGGATGAATGGAATAATGCAAAATCCAACTATCTGGACCTGCTGGCTAAATCCACACCTGCATGAATCTCAAAAATTACAACCTCAATGATTTCAGTGCCTACCTGAGCAGCATTCTGTTTTCGGTTGATTATGATTTTGATAAAGCCGAAAGCCAACTTCTGAATGTGTATGCAAAGGAGCCTGGCAACCTGCTTTACGTCCTGCTTCTGTGCCAGCTCTATCAGAAGAAAATTGAGTACTGCTCGCTACCAAACGGCGACACCATGCAGGATGAAACCGAACTGGCCAATTATGCTCAGAAAGGGTTGGACATGCTCGATAAAAAGCCTAGAACTGCCTGGATTGATAGTGATTTTCAAAATCAGGGGGCCTTTCTATCCTATAAAGCAAATCTGGAAGAAGCCCTTAAAGCGTACCAGCAGGCAATCAGCATTAATCCAAAAGCAACCGATGCCAGAATCGGCCTGGGAGTGGTCTATCAGAAACAGAAAAAATGGAACGCAGCCCGAGCGGTCTTCGAACAGGCTCGCCGGTTAGATCCTAACGATTTCACGCTACGTTGCAATCTGGCCGAGATCCTTATTGAACAGGATCAATTTAAGGAAGCCGAAGAGCATCTGGCCTTTGTTCGACGGCTGACCGATAGACGCCACCTTGACGCGCTGATTCTGTCGGGAAGGCTATACGCCAGGCTGGGTGATAAAGCGCGAGACAATGACGACACCGTAGAAGCCGATGGCCGGTTCGACAAAGCGATTCGTTTTCTGGATAAAGCCGCCCAGGCTGATAATTACGGTGATTTTTCCCGTAAGATTACCCCTGCTGAAAGTTACACCGTACATTATCTGAGCGGCTACTGCCAGATCCGCCAGCTGCAGGCCCGTGAGAAAAAAGGCAGCCTGATCGAGCGGTTTAATTTCGCCACGGAATCCCAGCGAAACGTTGACAAAGCATTAGTTAAATTCGGTCGGATTCCCGAATACGCCCACAACAGTTTTGAAGCAAATCAGGCCGTCCGGCAACTCAAAAAATACCGAAAAGAATCCAGTCCGCTCAAAGAGGTCGGCGCACAGGGATTGAAAGGAACCGTGGTCGTCATCCTGGCCATACTGGTGCTGATCTCGGCCCAGATTTTTTTCCTGTTCCGAGAAACAAGTCTGGTCCGGGCCATCACCCAGCCAGACGTAGTTTGTTACGTACAGCCGAGCAAAGTTCAACCCTTGCTTAAACTGGATTCAGCCGGCGATGTAAAACTCACTCAGTTTGCCCGGCTTACCTTCAACCACCCGGACTCATTAATTGCCCGATGGCAACGGGATATGGGAGAAACCATTCGGATTGAGCGGGGCTGGATTGAAAACGCCGACGCGAAACCTACTCCTCTGCTTTCGGAAGGATTTTACGTATTCATTACGTTTGCTTCCCTATTGTTCATTATTGCGGGCCTAGCCTTGCCCGAGCTGACGAAGCTTAAGGTCGGCAGCATTGAACTGGAAAAAGCCAAACTCGAAACCATCACCACAACCACCAGTCTAAATATTACCAGCAGCGCAAGCGCAGCCTCTTCGGCCAGTCGATAGCCTACTCCTCAACGTAGTACCCGAATATAATTCCCATCTCATCCTCGCTGGTCAAGCCGAAGCGAACCGCTTTGTTCGTGGTGTTATTGTAGGTAATTTCAGAGATAAGGCCTTCGCCGGCTTTTAGGGTTAGTGGCGTGGTGTACGTAATGATGTCCGGGTGTTCCCAATCCGTGGATGTATACACCACCTCCCCGTCGCGAGAACCGCCCTTGATTTTGATCACAAACTTTTCGCCCAGCTTGTGCATGTGCGATGTCAACGTGATAATCTTGCCGGGTTTATCAAACACAAACGTCCGGCTGACCGTTACCCGGCTGTTGGGCGGAATATTCAGATTGGTATTACTCAGATCCAGTGTTTTCACAATCCGCTGCACGGTCGCCCGATCAACGGTGTATAAGTTAAGCTGGGCCTCCCCTTTCATGACCGCCCCCGTTCTGTTGACGTAGTGGGAGTTCAGGTCAAGCGATGCACCCGCCGGTATCAGCAAAGCCGTTCCCGCCGGAAACGTATAATCGACATAAGGCGACTGACCGCCCGCCAGATACACGTGGTTCGACATGGAGACTGCCGTCAGGAGGTTAAGCGTGTTATCGGGGTTACGCAGATCGCGAACCTCATTCAACGCAGGCAGCAGATTCTTGTTCCGGAAGTCGTAGGCGACGAAATGGTGGCTGCCGCTCCGCATCTTTATCTCAAACCGGTTCACATACAGATCCTGCGTATTGCCGACGCCCTTCCGCACGAATAATTCCCGTTCAAAGTTCGGAGCTACATCGAACGGACTAATGTTCATCTGCACGCCCTTACCAGAAGCGGGAGCGGGTAAGGGTTCGTACCCTGCCGGTGCGGTACCTGTATCGTCCAGCAGTTTGGCGTCTGCAATGGCACCAGTTTTAGGAGCCCCCGCGTCAATCCAACGGCGTACGAATTCAAGCTGCCCCTCCGACAGGAGCGGCATACCCAGTGGCATTGGGTTACCGTACTGCTTACCCGTGTGGTGGTTGGCCTCGCCGGTCAGCTTGTGGTACAGCAGACTTTCCAGCGACGCGAACGCTTTCACCCGCAGCAGCCCATCCGCCCGGGCCGCACTGTTCTTCGGCGCTACGCCTACCAGATTCTGGTGCGAAAGCCCCTCCGCCAATACCAGACCGTGCTGCGCAAACGACGGGTCTTTCTCCGACGCATGGCATCCCGACGTAGCGCAGGTTGGGGTCAGTAGCTTTTGCTGGAGCAGATTAAACGACGATTCGGTCGGTTCCGGCTCGTCAGGCTCAGCGCTCGGCTCCTGGCAGGAAATGACGGTTAAACCGACACAAAAAGCCGTCAGTACCGCCAGTAAACGATTATCAATCAACCGGTTCATTGTTGACAAAGAAACAATAGATACGGAAAGGTAACGAATTTTAAAGGGGTTTCGGGTACTGCCCAATGGATCTGGGAGAAGTCAGTAACGGGGAGGTTGAATCAAACAATGGTTTTCTATCTTAGGTGTTACTTTTCTCTGCTGATTTATCGCAAACACAACCAAAAAAGAGACTCCGCGCTATAAATAGCAACAAATCAACTGCCTGAAAACGATAAAATTTAATTAACCGGTTATCCAATCAAAAGCGGAGCGTAAAGTCCTGTTTTGGTTGCTCACGCCGGAAAAAGACCAGCCCGATCCAGAACAGATCAATCGTAACGATGACAGACGGATGTGCTTTGATGTACGACCACGCCCGTTCCATTTCGGCCGACCAGTGAATATCATCGAACACGAATACGGTGTCATTATGCGCTTTGGCAAGGCAGGTTTCGAAATACCGTACTGTTGGCTCGTAGCGGTGATTGGCGTCGAAAAAGGCTACATCTATTTTCTCCAGCGTTGCAACAGCAGGGGCCAGCGTGTCATCCAGATTGCCGACAATTACGTTCACGTTCCGGACATCAAGTTGCGCCATGTTCTGCCGGGCAACGGCCGCTGTCTGCGGGCAGCCTTCAAACGTCAGCACCTGCCCATGTGTCATGGCCGATGCACTGGCCAGATAGGCCGTTGTTATTCCCAGCGACGTACCAAGTTCAACGACTGACCGGGCCTGGAAACGTTGAACCAGCCGGTACAGCAACCGCCCAAACCGAGCCGGCTTTTCGGCCGTACGAACGATGTCCCGAATTGCACGCCGGGGAGCCGAACTGACTCTCGACCCAGCCCCAAAATCCGTTACTTCAATCGAATCCGACCGACGCAGCATCGACTGCCGCAGCGACTGAATAGGCCTAAGAGCCGATTCGCGCCGGTTATCAGCCCGAATTACCTCAGTATAGAGCGTAAAAAGAAAAGGAGAATGCAGAGCGTGCTCATCGCGGGCGTTGAGCAGGTAACGCAGATACGCAGGAATCAACTTAGTTTAACTTATACGGCACTACCATGGTGAACTCCGGGATAGTCACCCGCACCTGTTTGCCGTCAATGATCCGTTCGACCAGGTAAGTGCCCACCATCTTGCCCATACTCGACCGCAGGTTGCAGCCGGAGACGTATTGGTGCACTTCGCCCGGTTCCAGCACAGGCTGCTGGCCAACTACGCCTTCGCCCTCCACTTCGCGGACGGTTCCGTTGGAGTCGAAAATAGTCCAGTGCCGGCGAAGCAACTGAATAGTATATTCGCTGGCGTTTTCAATCGTGATACGGTAGGTGAACACATAATGGGCCTGCAACGGGCTCGAATAGTCCGACTGATACTCTGTCTTCACGCTCACCTTTATGCCTTCTGTTACTGCCGAAACCATAAATTTAGCCCCTGTTTGACAACCTTAGAACGAAAATTAGGTTGATTAGTTTTGTTACGCAAGAACCATCATTAAAAAAATTTTCGGGAGCGGCTCTGCTCGTTCTTATGCCTACAATGCCATTAAACCTGTATCAGTTCCCACATGAAAGTCACAATCGCTGAATCGTGGCAGCAACGGCTGCAACCCGAGTTTGATAAGCCTTACTTTCGCCAGTTAGCTGAATTTCTTCGCGAAGAATACACGACTCAGCGTATTTACCCACCCGGCAAACTTATCTTCAACGCGTTCAACCAATGCAGCTTCGACGACACCCGTGTCGTCATTCTGGGCCAGGACCCATATCATGGCGAAGGTCAGGCCAACGGGCTTGCCTTTTCGGTAGCCGACGGCATTACGAAGCCTCCTTCCCTCATCAATATCTTTAAAGAGATCCAGGATGATCTGGGTAAGCCGATTCCAAAATCAGGCAACCTCGAACGCTGGGCCGTGCAGGGGGTTTTACTACTTAACGCAACCCTGACCGTACGGGCTGGTCAGGCCGGCTCCCATCAGGGCAAAGGCTGGGAAGCCTTTACTGACGCCGTTATCAAGCTCATCTCCGACGAGAAAGAACATCTCGTGTTTATGCTCTGGGGCGCTTACGCCCAGAAGAAGGGAGCCGTCATCGATACCGGTAAGCACCTGGTACTGAAGTCCAAGCACCCATCACCCATGGCTGCGCAATGGGGTGGCTGGTTCGGCAACAAACATTTCAGCCAGGCTAACGAATACCTGGAAAGCAAAGGATTAGCTCCGATCAATTGGTAAACGAACAAAAGCAGAAGGGAGGCAGGGAGAAAAGGATTGGCTGTATGCTTACTCCTTTTCTTCCTGCCTCCCTTCTGCTTTTATTTTGATCAATCAATAATCCGGAACAGGCGGCTCCAGCGAATCTTATTGAAGAATCCGTCGGGATTCGGGTCGATAGACATCCAGACAAATACGGCTTTGCCGACAATGTGATCAGCAGGCACAAAGCCCCAGAAACGGGAGTCCAGCGAGTTATGCCGGTTGTCACCCATCATGAAGTAGTAGTCCTGCTTGAAGGTATACGACGTAATGGGTTTACCGTCAATCTTGACACTCGTCGGTGTTACCTCTACGTTCTCATTTCCTTCATACTTCTCGATCACAGGACCGTAAAGAACAATCGTCTTTTCATTCAGTTGAACCGTAGCGCCTTCTTTCGGGATAGTCAGCGGACCGAAGTTGTCGCGGTTCCAGTTATACACCGGCGATCCGTAAATACCCGGTGCCTGTTCGCCGGGCTTATCCATGATCGGCTCTACACTCTTCACCCAGTCGAACGACTTGAACTGATTAGCTATCTGTTCAGTCGTATTGATCCGATAGCCTACCTGCACCGACGACTTGGTTGAGTCATTATACTCCTCCAGCGGCTGCCAGTTATAGGTTGGGTTACTGGGGTCCCGGAAATCATTAACGATGCTGTAGCGCCGGAAAAACGCTTCGTCCATCACCTGACTGGTTTTTACAAAATACTCGTGCTCGGCCTGAGGAGGACGCGGGAACAGCTTTCCGTTCACGTACACATCCTGCCGGCGAATCTCGATCACATCGCCCGGGATACCAATGCACCGCTTGATGTAGTTGGTTTTCAGATCGACCGGATAGTCGATATTGTCATTCAGGTACTTAGGCGGCACATTGAACACCACTACGTCCCCGTTTTTGACGTGCGTGAAGCCCGGAAGCCGGTACATCGGCAACTGAATGGCATCGCTGTACGACGGAATGTTAGTTCCCCAGATTTTCTGGTGCGTGAGGGGTACCTGCAGGGGCGTAGACGTTGTCCGGGTGCCGTAGTGGAGCTTACTCACAAACAGGAAGTCGCCAACCAGCAGGCTATTCTCCATTGACGGCGTCGGGATGGTAAAGGCCTCCATGAACAGCCACCGAATCAACGTAGCGGCTACAACGGCAAACAGTATTGAATCAAACCACTCCCGCGCGGGCGATTTCTTTTTGGTCGCCGGTTTAGCGTCGGCTTTCGTTTTTGTTACAGACACGTTTACTTCTGATGAATGTTGAATGATAACTAGTGGATAATCTGACTTTTAAAGATCAAATATCGCGTATCGTCATCATTCCTCGTTAAAATTTAATAAATCATCCATGCCAAATACCCCTTCATGGCCCGGTAGCCATTCGGCGGCAATCACCGCGCCGAGCGCAAACCCCTGCCGACTGTGGGCCGTATGCGTAATTTCTATCCGATCAACGTCCGAATCGTAGCGGATGGTATGCGTACCGGGTACGGTTCCCTCCCGTAACGATTCGATGCCAATCGCGTCATCGTCAGCGGCTTGTCCATCGGTTTTTTCAATCCAACGGCTTTTGTGGGGCAAGTGTTCAAGCACACCCTGAGCAAGGGTTATGGCCGTACCGCTCGGGGCGTCTTTTTTCTCTGTGTGGTGAATTTCCGTCATCGATACATGGTACGACGGGTAGTTCCGCATGAACTTTGCCAGGACCTTATTCAGTCGGAAAAACAGGTTCACACCGATACTGTAGTTAGACGCATAAAAAAATGCGCCTTTCTGCCGGCGGCATAGGTCTTCTACGTCGGCCAGCCGGCCCAGCCACCCGGTAGTACCGCATACAACGGGCCAGCCGCGTCGAAGGCAGTACGTGATGTTTTCGACAGCCGACTCGGGTGTGGTAAACTCAATGACTACGTCGACGGCGTCATCAGGCAGTTGGTCAGGATCCGTACCGGCCTCATCTTTCCGATCAACCCGCCCAACAATCTGGTGACCGCGATCCAGTGCAATCTGCTCAATTACCCGGCCCATTTTGCCGTAGCCAAATAAGACTATATTCATACGCTTTACTAAAATGTCATTGCCACCCGGACGCCCGGCGCTATGCCCAGCCCGCCCGTCGGCTGAATACCGGGGTGGATTTTTAAGGTTAAATCGTCGGACAGATCGAAGGTTTTCAAATGAGCCGCTACGTTGGCTTCAATTGCGTTGAGCGCCCAACCGGCCGCCGTGAGGATGACGGTTAAATCCCGTTGCCGCCGAAACTGATCCGACGCCCGCTTTAACTGATCTACCCCAAGCACCTGCCCCCGCACAACAGCCACTTTACCCGTCGGGCTATTCGATGGGGCATTGAATGCCACGCGATACCCGTCTACGTACTGGGAATATAAATTCTGATTCCACCGGAACGCAACGATGGCACCCACCAGCCCGCCGTAAATAAACGGCAGTTTCCAGTACTGGCGGTTGTAAATCTGGCCGAGACCTGGCAGCAGCAACGACCGGATCGTGGCTTTCCGGGGTACAATTTTACGGATCTTCGCCTGCTGCGCCGGTGTAACCTGCACCGTATCGCTGGCGATTTGCGCTACGGAATCGGCTACGGGCGTCAGTACTGATTCACCAACCTGCACCGGAACTGCCGGCCTGTTGGCTGGTGGCAGCGTATCGGTAGCTGCCGGAACAGAACCGGTCTGAGCCATCCCGTTTGTTATAGTCAGGCTTGCGTATAAAAAGCCGGCGAGAATCAGGTGAACAAAATGCTTCATAGCAGGAAAACGGAATCAGCGGCAGTTTTGGCCCCTACGTTTGCGCGTTTAAGAATATTTAACGCGCCAAGTAGCCATCAGGCTGCCGTATGATTCAGCACTTCCAGAATCTTATTGAGTTCTTCCTGCGATGTGAATGGAATCTTGATCTCGCCCTTGTGTTTTTCGTCGGCTTTGATCGATACCTTGGTACCAAACAGCGAAGAAAGCTTAAACTGAAGGCTCCGCATTTCCTGCTTGGGCAACGTAACCCGCCGGGCGTTGGTGAGTGGATCCTCGTCGCCGTCGCCCAGGTTCCGAACGGCTTCTTCTACCTTACGGACCGACCAGTCTTCGTCGATGGCGCGGTTGAACAGCCGAATCTGCGTGTCCGGATTCTCGATGTTGATGATAGCCCGGGCGTGACCCATCGAGATTTTATTATCGCGCAGAGCGGCCTGTATCACCGGCGGCAGTTTAAGCAGCCGGATGTAGTTATTGACGGTTGTCCGATTTTTACCCACGCGCTCGCCTAATTCTTCCTGCTTCAGGCTACACTCAGTAATGAGCCGCTGGTAGCTGAGCGCAATTTCGATGGAATTGAGGTTTTCGCGCTGAATGTTTTCGATCAGCGCCATTTCGAGCATCTGCTGATCGTTGGCCGTACGGACGTAAGCCGGGATGTGCGTCAGCCCAGCGATCTTGGACGCCTGCAAACGGCGTTCGCCCGAGATAAGCTGGTAGCGATCTTTACCCAGCTGCCGAACCGTAATCGGCTGAATAATGCCCTGCGCCTTGATCGAATCGGCGAGTTCCTGCAGCGCTTCCTCGTCGAAACGGGTACGCGGCTGGAACGGGTTCGTTTCAATCAGCGTCAGGCTGATTTCGGTCATCGTACTGATGGACTCATACGGCGAGGGTTTACTCGGCCGGTTCACCGAATCGCTGTCCTGCAGCAGGGCGCCTAAGCCACGGCCCAATCCTATCATCTTCTTATTCGGCGCTTTGGTATTGGTGTTGTCCATGAGGAAAGATTTTTGTCAAGAGCTGCCACCGCCAGCCATTCCTTAAAATTCATGAACCTGTTAATCGATGACGTACTACTGACTAATTAAACGGTTTCCTGTGGCATCATCCCGTTTTTAGCCAGGATTTCGCGAGCCAGATTCAAATAGCTGATGGCTCCTTTGCTATCGGCGTCCTGCGCCAGCGCCGGAACGCCAAAGCTGGGCGATTCGCTCAGCCGGATGTTACGCGGAATGATTGTGTTAAAAACCATCTGCTGGAAGTGAGCCGTTACCTCACCTACCACCTGATTCGACAACCGGACCCGCAGATCGTACATTGTCAGCAAGATGCCTTCAATGGACAGGTGCGTATTGAGCCGCGACTGAATAATCTTGATCGTATTGAGCAACTTACCCAACCCTTCCAGCGCGAAGTACTCACACTGCACCGGAATAATGACCGAATCGGCAGCCGTCAGACTGTTGATCGTAATTAAACCCAGCGACGGCGAACAGTCGATGATCACAAAATCATACTCGTCGCGGATCGAGCCCAGCGCGATTTTCATTTTATCCTCCCGGTTCTGGAGGTTGATCATCTCAATTTCGGCCCCGACCAGGTCAATGTGCGACGGCAACAAGTCAAGATTGGGGAAATCCGTCTGGATGATGGCATCATGCGGACGTACGCCCTCGACCATGCACTCATAGATGCTGCTTTCAATTTCTTTCGGATTATAACCTAATCCGGATGTCGAATTAGCCTGAGGATCAGCGTCGACTATGAGCGTTCTGAACTCAAGGGCTGCCAAACTGGCGGCCAGATTGATTGTTGTGGTGGTTTTACCGACGCCCCCCTTCTGGTTGGCGATAGCAATGACTTTACCCATGGGTTTGTACGTTGCAGTCCCAAATATGCCGGATAGTTTTCACGATTCCAAGTAATGTTCCACGGAATGTTTCACAGATTTGCTCAATAATTCAACCTACCCTTTGAACCAGAGAGTTATATCATCTGCGGGTTGTTCTGCATGTAAATCAATTGACTATTTGAACATATAATAAATTGTTAGCTTCCAGACATTCGTCTCACTCGTCAAACTTATCGTACGATTACGTCTGGTTCGTAACCATAGTAGACAATATGACCCAATACTTGTAGAAAATTTTCTACAATAGGCAGCTTTCATATGATTGGTTGCGTTCCAAAAAAATCTATTTTCTAATTCTGTCTTTCTAAGATGCCGCACCAGAAGCCATTTAACACAAGGTCTTCTAGGCTATGTTTATCAAGCCACATTATCAGAAACATGTCGCTTTGCTGGCTGGCAGTAAAGTTGTCGGAAACATCTGGCACCGACCTTCATTGTGAAACTTTTGGTAAAGAAATCAACTAGTTACTCTTTGCTATGCGACAAACATTGATTGTTCTCGGAGTTATATGCACCATCGGTTGCTTTTTTGGTTTCTGTGTGGCCTTAGTTGACATTGTACAGGATGTCAAAACCGGCGTTTACAAAGCCAATTTTCAGGAAGTTGCGCTGGAAATTTTGGGCTTTTCGCTGTACACGGCTCTGGCCTTCCGCTTCCTGCGCAGTAAAATCCCCCTGGTCTGACCCCCTGTTACCTTTCCGGCTGATTCATGGCTTTCGGCCGGGGCATTTCTGCCCTTTAACCTGGTTTCGCATCACGAATTACCTCACGTTCCGAACCCATATGAAACATTTACTACACTCACAACTAACCTACTGCCTGTTTGTATGTATCTCTACGCTTTCGACATACTCCTACGGTCAGTATACTCCGTTTAAAGGTGCCAACATGATTCTGCTTGGCACCAGTCTTGCCGATAAAGAAGCGCTCAATGCGATCGTAACCGTTTTGACTGAGCAATCCATTTCGTTTTCCATCGATAGAAACCTAGTCTCATTTAAGGCTCAGGAAAAGCCGTCGGCCGGTAATGATCCGTTTGTTTTTGAAGGTTTTCTGTCCGTAAACGCAGGGCTGGTGAAACTGACGGGTAAAATGCAGCACGCACCGAACGGCGCTCAAAGCATACGCTACGTACCGGTCGAATACACGACCAGCAAAGCGTCGTTGCAACGCCTGGGTTTTCTGTATATGGATCAGCTCGCCAAAAAGCTACAGCCTGTTCTGCACGGAGTGATTCTATACAAATATCAGTAGTGACCGCTTAGCGTGCGTTTTTCCGCATTCCCGGTTGGGTGAGGTCGGCGTAATGACGCCGGGCAAAACGCAGGAACGTTTCGGCCAGTTGCTCGTTTGCACCCTGTAGCTGGATGGCGTAAAAATCACGTCGGATGGTGAGCCCCTGGACATCCAGCACCCGCAGCACACCGGCCTGGAGTTCGTTCTTCACCGCGTATACTGACACTAGCGCCAGGCAGGGCGATTGTGTCAGGTAGGCTTTGATGCTCTCAGTGCTCCCCAGATACATTTCTACCGTCAGGTCGGTCAGGCGCACCCCGACCTGACGAAGTGCGTATTCGATAACCTCCAGCGTTCCGGAGCCCCGTTCGCGTAACAGCAGCGGCTGCGCTTTCAGCTCGTCGAGGGAGATCTCGTCGCGACCGGCCAGCGGATGATCGGCCCGCACCACCAGCACGATCTCGTCCTGCACGAAGGACGTATACCGAATATCGTGATGGCGCGTGCGGCCCTCTACAATCCCCAGTTCGATGTCTTTGTTGAGCAGTTCGTGTTCGATCTGCTGGGTAT
Organism: Fibrisoma montanum; assembly: GCF_003583365.1. GTDB lineage: Bacteria > Bacteroidota > Bacteroidia > Cytophagales > Spirosomataceae > Fibrisoma > Fibrisoma montanum. The sequence continues at coordinate 7,738 of NZ_QXED01000011.1, read as the reverse complement.
TACCGTTCAGCAACGATACGTTCACATCGGCGTATTGTTGATGAAAGCGGGCCAATACGGGCGGAATGACGTATTGCGCAACCGTCGAACTGGCCCCCAGCCGCAACAAACCAGCATACTGCCCTTTCAGCGCATTGAGGTCATACTCCAGTTGGCGGTACGTAGCCAGAATGGTTTCGGCATGGCGGAGGGTTATCTGGCCGGCCGGCGTCAGGCTAATCTGGTTCCCTTTCCGTTCGAAGAGTGCCGTGCTAAGCTGCTGTTCCAGTTCATGAATGTGCTTACTGACGGCCGGCTGGGTGATAAACAGTTCAGCCGCTGCCTTTGTGAAACTGAGCCGCTTAGCCACGGTATAAAAAACCTTCAGGCGGAAATCGAGCATGATTATACGGTGTTCGGGGTCGGTTTTCTGTTTACGTTACCGGGTCGACGGTTAGGCCCAGACTTTTACGCCTTCGGTGCAGTTGCGGCACATCTCGATTTCGGATCGGGAGCGCAGAAGCGTTTGCCGGAAATCGGTGTAAGCCGAACTATGCCATAGTTCACCGAACGACTGGGTTTGCAGATCACCTAAACGATGGTGGGCGTCTTTATCAAAGCAGCAGGGCACCACCAGCCCATCCCAGGTGATGACGCACGAATGCCACATTTTCCAGCAGTGGTTCCCAAGCCCGCTTTTGATCGCATAGGTACCATCAGACTGTGGAGCGTATCGGCTGTACCGATCGATGGTCGGAATGAGGTCGGAGCCGTTTTCGTAATCGTAAATCTGAGCGGTTTTCAGCCCTACTTCGTCCACGCCGAGTTCCCGGGCGAGGGCGTTGACTTCGTTTATCTGGTGTTCATTCGGTTTCACAACCAGAAACTGAAACACCACGTGGGGCGTCCGCGAACGCAGTTGTTTTTTCCAGCGAATGATATTCCGGGTACCTTCAAGTACTTTCTCCAGCTTACCTCCTACCCGATATTGCTGGTACACTTCCTGGGTAGTACCGTCGATGGAAATGATCAGCCGGTCAAGCCCCGACTCCACCGTTTTGCGGGCGTTGGCATCCGTCAGGTAATGCGCGTTTGTCGACGTAGCCGTATAGATGTTTCGGTCCGTAGCGTAGCGAACCAGATCCAGAAACTGAGGATGCAGATACGGTTCTCCCTGAAAATAAAAGATTAAATAGAGCAGCGTATCATGCAGTTCATCGATGGTCCGTTTGTACAGCTCCTCACCCAGCATACCCGTGGGGCGGGTAAAAGAACGCAATCCGCTCGGGCACTCGGGGCAGCGCAGGTTACATGACGTAGTCGGTTCAAACGAGATCGACATTGGCAGACCCGGTTGGGCTACCTTACCGGTTTGCCGGGCTTTATAGTAGCTGTAGAGAACCTTCAGCGCATTGGCAACGCGCTTCGGTGTCAGTTTACCGAAAAAATTCAGGCCATCGTAGATACGACCGACCGGGAGGTTGAGGTTCATACCTCAAAGGTAACAAGGAAGGCCGAAACAATCCCGAAAGATGGGACAGCTTCTGAAGCACGCAGCACTTACAGCCGCCGAAGCAGCACCTTGCCACGCAACGGCAGCCGAAGGGCGCTCATCCGACCCGACAGCAGCCAGAGCCCAGTGCCAACCAGCATAGCCATGCTCAGGCAGGAGGCCTCGGCAACGGTCAGGTAGAGCGCATCCGGTACGCCGAAGATATAATAGCCCGGATAGCGCAGGCTGTCAAAATACAGCCGCAACGTGTTAGCATAGTTCCGGCCGGAAGTCAGTTCGAGTACGGTGGTCAGTGCACAGAAGCCCCCCACGGCCACGAAACCGTTTTGCAGCAAAAGTGCGAGCATTGCCTGCCAGCGCCGGAAAATCATCCCCAGCAGCACCATTCCGATCAGCGCCGTCCACCGACCCGTTTGCAGATCGCTCATCAGCCGCTGGTCCCAGACGGTTGCGTGGTACTCAGCGAGAGCAGCATAATTATGATCAATCCAGAACTGCGTTTCGGTCAGGCGCATCTGGCGGTATTGCCGCTGTTTTTGTTCGAACTGGTTTACCTGCTCAGACGTAGGCAGGGGCAGATTACGGTTGGCCTGGTACCACCGGCTGATCTGGATGGGCAGATTCAACAACAGAATGACCACCAGCAGCGCTACCCACCGTCCGCGCAGCCGCCAGACGGCCAGCAATGTCATAACGGCCAGCACCAATCCGATAAACGTACTGTCGCCGGTGATCAGGTACATAAATACGCCCGTCAGCGTCATAACCAGCATGTGGAGCGCAAACCGGGCAATTAATACAGGTGACGATTGTTTGATGAGCCGGGCGTACCAGCGGGTTATCATATACCCGTAGCCGATAGCCATGATCAAGATGATCCGGCTGGTGACCCACGCCATCAGCTTTTCAACCCCCGACGGGAAGAACTCATTCAGTAAGATGGTCTGGTAAGTCAACACAATCCCCACAATCCCAATAAAACATAACCATCCAACAAACCGACCTACATTTTGTACGGTAAAAGCGAGTGCCATAGTATATTCTATTGAAAGAGGAAGACAACACCAAACAACTAACTTCCTTAACAAACTTACGAAAAACGTACCGAATAATTACTATTCACTTATCCTAAGGTAGGGTACCGATGATAAATAGGATCAATTTGTATGTAAACAGAGTATTTATCAGGCGGTAGTTTTATCGGGTCGGCTACGCTACATGTGGTAAATCCGGCATTGGGCTTCGTCGAAAAGCGGGGTACCGGCAGGTATGCCCGGCAACGAATCAGGTAATACGCCCGTCATAGCGGCCGCAAACACATACCCCGTTGTTTCTTCGTGCGTCCAGACAACGTAGTGGGCTTCGCCCGGAGGCACGAGCCACCGCGTTTGTTTACCCACAATCTGTGGCCAGATCTGCTCCGCCAGTTGCCGCATTCGCTGAATCACCACAAACTGATCGGCATTTTGTCCCCATTCGAACGGTCCCTGGATCACTTTGTCGGGCTGCCGGACATCTTCGATACGAAACACATACAGCTTCGTGTATTCTTCGTTGGCTCCCCGCTGTTCGTGCAAGTTGCGGACTTCAAAGCCCAGACCAACGTAGCTGGGCATATCCGTCAGGAACAGGGCCGTAAAATAGCGGAACAGATTACCGGTTCGGTAGAACTCATCGAACCGGGGGTCGTCCTTATCGGCCGTCATTACGGTAAAATTGGGTGCAAACTGTCGCGTCCTGAGCCAGTGATCGTACGCCCGGAAGCGGTCGACGAACAAGGGAGATCCGACCACCGTCGATTGCAGGTCGCCCAGGGTTGAGTCGGCCTCGATGGCTTCCAGGTGGTCGGGTTCATCGCCGTAGCCCATCGTGTCGGGCGGAGCCAGGAACGTTTCGGCGAAGAATGCATAGTGGGGAGTGCCGTGCTGCCGGACGTACTGCTTAATGGCCCTCAGCGGATCATAGAACGGCCCTGGGGCTGGTGGGACTCCATCGGGCCGCATCTGGACATGCGCCATGTCGCCCCGCATAAAATCAAAATTATAGGCTCGCTGACAGTCGTGGTACTTATGACAAACGTAGTCCCAGGCCGGGTGGTTGGGCTGATCAAAGTCAAGCTCCCATTGCTGGTTATCGTTCCTGGACTCGTAGAACCGATACCGGGCCAGCGGCCCGAATACCCGCGACATTTTTTCGGGTTTATCGAACGCGTACTGGTACCAGATCTGCCCGAAGTCGTCGAGGACGTAGTCGGCCGGATCGATATGCAGCCCCCGGTACGGTGGTGCCATGGTCATGGGCAATGTTTCGAACCCCTGCGCGGTCAGGTACCGAATCAGCTCAAGCCGTCGGCTGAGCCGCCCGCCGTAGTCGTTGGGATGACCAAACAGAATACGGGTACGGTGTTCGTCGGTCAGAATGCTTATGTCCGGGGAAAAGTACAGATCTTTGGCAAACGTCAGCGGGGTTCCGTCGGCGGCACCGTAGAATTTCAGGAACTGCCAGATCGCTCCTTCTACCTGCCGGTACAGCGTAGCCGAATGGTTGGTGAGGGTTGCTCCATCGCGTTGTACCCACTCAAATAACGACGGACAAGCCAGCACAATCTCCGAGAAGCGGTCGGTGTGCGGAATGACGTCCATGCCTACCGTTCGACCCAGCGTGTGCAGCAGATTGATAACAACTTTAAGCTGCTTTTCAACCGTATTCAGAGCCGGAACCGCCTGGGCCAGTTCAACACTAAAAAACTCAGGGTTGATCTGCCAGCTCACCATTCCGTACAGACTACCAACGACGCCCGGCTCCCAGATCGGCAGAAGATGAACGCTGTCGTGACTGGCCGGCAGGGTGAAAACGTAATTGATTACATTCCAGAACGAACCGATGGTCCGTACGTTGACACCTACCATATTGCTGCGTTTCAGCCAGGCGCCATCGGGTTGGCCGGCAACGGGGCCAGCGATGGTTTCGGTGGGATCCAGCGCCCGGCGAAGCCGCTCCGTACCGAGTCGTTTGTGGAGCAGCTCCAGCGTTTGATACACCGAGAACTGAACGGCCGTCTGAGGTAACAGATTTGGGATATATGACTGCTGACCTGAGGTGTACGCTTCTGTATACACGCTATACTGTTGTTGCCAGTTAGTCAGAAGGTCATGTAAAGAGGTAGGCATAGAACAAATGTATTCGGAGTCAATGGGTTTTCAAACCGTTTGTTAGCACAGGTAGTTTGTCTGTCTACAAACCAATTCAACAGGACCAGGACGTAGAGTCCGTAACGCATATGCAGGATGTCATCATTGCCGGTGGTGGACTGGCAGGACTGGTCAGCGCCCTGGAACTCGCGCAGGCAGGTCGTCGTGTCACGCTGATCGAACGCAAAGCCTACCCATTTCACCGGGTTTGTGGTGAGTACGTTTCTAATGAGGTTAAACCATACCTGCAGTCGCTGGGTGTTGATCTGCGGGCGTTGGGAGCGGCTTCCATCGATCAATTCTGGTTGTCGGCCCCCTCGGGCCGGTCATTGCGGACCCCCCTCGATCTGGGCGGATTTGGCGTCAGCCGATATACGCTGGATTATGAGCTGTTCAAACTGGCCGAAGAGGCCGGGGTTCACTTTATGCTCGGCAAAACCGTGGATGATATCGTCTTTACGGAGGAAACCTTTATCGTTACGCTCAACGACGGTCAGACGCTGACGAGTCGGTTGGTTATCGGGGCTTTCGGCAAACGGTCGAAGCTGGACAAGACCCTCAACCGGGCCTTTATGAGCCAGCCTTCGCCCTACATTGGCGTTAAATACCACATCCGGACGGATTTTCCCACCGACCTGATTGCGCTGCACAACTTCCCGGACGGCTACTGCGGGATGTCGGCTATTGAGGACGCTAAATATTGCCTCTGTTACCTGACCACCCGCGACAACCTTCGGCGGTTCGGCAACATACCCGATATGGAAACGGCCATTCTCCACCAGAATCCGCATTTGAAATCCGTTTGGGAAAACGCTGACTTTCTGTACGAGAAACCGGAGGTGATCAACGAGGTATCGTTTGCGCCCAAACAGGCCATCGAAAATCACGTACTGATGGCCGGCGATTCGGCCGGACTCATTACGCCCCTTTGCGGCAACGGCATGGCCATGGCAATCCATGGCGCCAAACTGGTCAGTAGTCTGAGTAATCTGTTTCTTACCGGTCAGCTGTCGCGACCGGTGCTGGAAAAACAGTATCAGTTGGCGTGGTCGCAGCGGTTTGCCCGGCGGCTCTGGGTTGGCCGAACGGTTCAGCGGCTGTTCGGCGACAAATGGCTGTCAGAAGCGGCCGTCAGCGTATTTGGCGCGTTCAAACCGGCTCTCACAAGCGTAATGCGGCAAACACACGGCGAGATGGTACCCGTTTACTAACGGTCAGATCGGCACCACCGTTGAATTTTTGACTTCGGCCATCACAAAAAAACTGCTGATATGCAGAATACCGGGAATGACCGACAGCCGTTCCTGGTAGAACCGGTTGTAGGCTTCCATATCCTGGCTGATGATCTTGACCAGGTAGTCGAACGTACCGGACACCCGGTTGCACTCAAGCACTTCCGGTAACTGGCGTATGGCCGCGTCGAAATCGGCGAACGTATCGCGCGTTTGTTTGTCGAGCGTCACCTGGCAGTAAATCATCAGCAGGTTATCCAGCTTTTTTTTATCCAGAATAGTTACGTAGCGGTCAATAAAGCCTTCGCGTTCGAGCCGCTTAATCCGCTCATGAACCGGGGTTTTCGACAGGTTGATCTGCTGCCCGATTTCCTGGATGGTCAGGCGGGCATTTTCCTGTAATAAGGCCAGAATCTGACGGTCTAATTTATCGAGGTTAAGCATGACGGAAATTTTACGCTGACCGGTAAACATTTTCGTAATGTTAAGGATAAATTCCTGCAAATCTTGCTTGAATAAGCCGTATTTCCTAAAAAAACAGACCGTATCAGAAAATATATACCACCCGACTATTTTTGTTTTATCGATACGTTCAAACTGTTCAGCATCATGGTTATTGGTGTCCCCAAAGAAATTAAAAACAATGAGAACCGGGTGGCTCTAACCCCGGCAGGTGTGGCCGAACTGCGCAAGCATGGTCATACGGTATACGTTCAGGTCAACGCCGGCGAAGGCAGCGGATTTGAGGATGAGGAGTACATCGCGGCCGGGGCCCAGATGCTGCCCACGATCGAGGACGTGTACGGCATCGCCGAAATGATCATGAAGGTGAAGGAGCCGATCGCCCAGGAATATGATCTCATCAAGGAAAACCAACTGCTGTTTACCTACTTCCACTTTGCTTCGTCGGAGGAACTGACGCGGGCGATGCTGGCTAAAGGGGCAGTTTGCCTGGCTTACGAGACCGTCGAAAAAACCGACCGTAGTCTACCGCTGCTCGTGCCGATGTCGGAAGTAGCCGGCCGTATGGCGATTCAGGAAGGGGCTAAATACCTCGAAAAACCGCTGAAAGGCCGGGGTATCCTGCTCGGGGGCGTACCGGGTGTGAAGCCGGCCAACGTCCTGATCCTGGGCGGTGGTATCGTCGGTACACAGGCTGCCAAGATGGCGGCTGGTCTGGGGGCGCACGTGACGATCATGGACATCAGCCTGCCGCGTCTCCGCTACCTGTCGGACATCATGCCGTCGAACGTCCAGACGATGATGTCGAACGAGTACAACATCCGCGAGATGATCAAGGTATGCGACCTGATCGTGGGAGCAGTCCTGATTCCGGGGGCTAAAGCGCCACACCTCATCACCCGCGATATGCTGAGCCTGATGCGGTCCGGTACGGTGCTGGTCGACGTAGCCGTTGACCAGGGCGGTTGTATTGAAACCTGCCAGCCGACCACCCACGAAAATCCGACGTACATCATCGACGGCATCGTTCATTACTGCGTGGCCAACATGCCCGGCGCAGTACCCTATACCAGCACGGTTGCCCTCACGAACGCAACCCTGCCCTACGCGCTGCAACTGGCCAACAAAGGCTGGCAGAAGGCCTGCCGCGACAATATGGACCTGCAACTGGGTCTGAACGTAGTGGATGGCAAAGTGGTGTATAAAGGGGTAGCCGATGCGTTTGGCCTGCCGCTGACCGACGTTAAAGAAGTCCTGCGCGACGAAGTCGAAGCATAATTTTTTCTAAACGCAACGGGCGCCGGGAAAACGCCACGCTCGCTAGGAACAGTAAGTAGTTCCCCGGCGAGCGTGGCGTTTTC
>NZ_QXED01000010.1 GCF_003583365.1 Fibrisoma montanum | reverse complement strand
GACTCCTGGACGATGGAATAGCGGTCCTCGGGGGTGAACGTTCGTCTGGTTTTGCTCATCATTTCTGAAGTTAAAAGGACTTAATTGTTTTTACAATTTTGTCCAACTCTTCAGGGGGCTAAGACAAACAATCTTTAGGTCTGGTAAGCATACCGGTTCAGCAACTGAAAGCAGTGCCAGCTCTGCTTGGGGAAAGTGACATCATCAAAGCGCTGGCTTTGACTCCGGGTGTAACAACGGGAAGCGAAGGAACTACGGGGCTACAGGTTCGTGGAGGAACGCCTGATCAGAATTTAATTATACTTGACGATGCGATCGTCTACAACGTATCGCATCTATTCGGATTTGTATCTACGTTTAATCCCGATGCCATCCACAAAGTTGATTTATATAAAGCAGGATTTCCTGCTCGTTATGGGGGGCGGTTGTCATCTGTAATTGATGTTACTATGAAAGAAGGTAACAACCAGCGCCGACGCGTGGAAGCAGGTGTGGGACTGGTTGGCTCCAGGCTGCTCATTGAAGGGCCATTAGGTGACAGCTTGAATGGGCGTTCGTCCTACATGGTTTCCGCTCGCAGTTCCTATTTTACGCTGTTTCTACTGCCAACATTAATTGCGTTCCATCGAGCCAATAGCGGACAGTATTTTAATTATTGGTTATACGATATCAACGCAAAAGCCAATCACCAATTCCGGGACGGGGGCCGATTGTTGGTTAGTGTTTATAATGGCAATGACTTTTGGGGGGCTCAGGAGGGATCAAGAACGGACCGCTCTAGTTTCAACCTAAATTGGGGTAACACAACGGCAACTTTAAGATATACCAGAACTTTGCTAAGTAATTTATTTTTTCGCTCCACCCTAACTTACTCCCGCTACAGATATAGTATTGAAACACAGGCAAGGACCCGACAGAATGATGCTTGGGAAACGGTTCAACGCCTACAAGCCAGTTCCACTGTGCGGGATTTAACCGCTAAGGTTGGGTTTGAATGGACCCCAAATACTAAACACACCGTAATGGCAGGCGTAGACTTGATAAAACATCGGTTTCGTCCCACGCAAATCGAAACTACTTACGCTTTAAACCCTGACACATTAACTCGTATCAACGCAAGTAAACCGGCTACTGAAATGGCGGCTTACCTCGAGGATGAGCTACGCCCCGTCAGATGGCTAAAAACTAACCTAGGGCTGAGAGCTGTATCATATCAAGTCGGTGCGCGTAACTATGAGTATGTTGAGCCTCGCCTTACGCTTAACGTGATACCAAGTCAGCGGGTTGCCGTTAAGTTGGCCTACACTCAGATGCACCAATTTGTCCACTTACTTTCAAGCAATAGCATAGGGCTGCCTAACGACATTTGGGTACCAGCTACAGAGCAAGTTCCTCCGCAAGCTTCTGAACAAACCGCCGTTGGAGTTACCTATACCGTTCCCGCTTATTCACTCAACCTGTCTATAGATGCTTATCTGAAGCGTTCTACAAACTTGATTGATTATCAAACTGGGACTAACTTCTTGACTAATTTCAATCGTCGATGGGAAACGACCGTAGAGCGCAATGGCGTAGGCGAGAGCAGAGGGATAGAAGTTATGGCATCCAAAACACAGGGGCAACTAACGGGCTGGGTAAGTTATACACTGGCTCGCCATCGCCGACGCTTTGCGACCATTGACCAAAACCGCTGGTATGCGGCTTCGTTTGATCGGCGTCATGTTTTTTCAATGACTGGGCAGTGTAAATTTAGTGAGAAAGTTAGTGGTGTTGCTACTTGGATATTTCAATCAGGTCAGCCGACCACTGTTCCAATATCATTGCAAGAAAATATTGGTCAAGAAGCGACTGCATATCCAATTCTTATTTACGGTGATCGTAATAATTACCGAATGCCTGCTTATCACCGTTTAGATTTAGGAATAACCGTGCAACATCGCACACGTAGGTTTCGTAACGCTCAATGGTCGTTCGGCGTCTATAATGCTTACAACCGCGCTAATCCCTTCTACTTAGATATTGAGCGTGGGCTGTTGTGGGGAGGAAACAGGCAGATTATTGGCTACGATTACAAAGTAGTTCGTAAGGCAGTGTTTCCTGTTTTACCCTATGTAAGTTATAATCTAGTGTTTGATTGATGATCTATCGTGTCCTGTCTCTTTTACTGTTAACCGGTGCGTTTAGTTGCACTAAAGATTTAGGCGTCGATCTGCCTTACGAAGGTAATCGGTTGATACTATATGGTGTGCTCTCGCCAGATAGTGTGGTTACTCTCCGAGTAGGACATAGTTATCCGCCGACTGGCCGTTCGGTGTTTGATGATGGTATCCAAACCGCCGAAGTGCACCTGTATGAAGACAGTATACTGGTTGATAAATTAGCTCATCAAGGTGAGGGATTTTATGTTTCTACAACTTCATTTAAGCCAACTGCTGGCAAGTCTTATTACTATCAAGTTTTGGCCACTGGCTATCCCCAAGCCCAAAGTAAGCCAGAGCGGATACCAGATCCGGTCAAGTTTCAAAATTACAAATTTGATGAAGTAATACGCTCAACCATTAACAGCGGATTCCCAACACGTAAATTAACTCTTAGCTTCATTGATGATACTCAGCCAGACAGTTATTATGCAGTAGATCTAAGAGCCTATTTGGAGGATCAGGTGTTGGCAATCAACACATTTGGTTTAGATCGCCCAGATGACGTAGAAGATGGCTGTGGCTTTCGCAGTGCTGGAGAGTTAAACGAATACAACTTATCGGACATCTGCTTTAATGGGCAATCGACGATTGTTAGGATAGGCGTTGAATTACAAGGGTACATCCAGCCCGGTGGCCGGGTAGGATCAGCTGACGAAATTATTTTAAGTCTACGACGTACAAACCGCGGCTATTATGAATATAAACGAACATTTAATGCCGTGGAAGGCTTTTTACAAGCGTTCCAACCACCTCAGCTTCGTTACTCAAATATTGATGGGGGTTATGGCATCATCCTAGTGTACAGTAAAGACGAAATACTTCTAAAACCGTAATTCAGGCACATAATAGTTCAACGGAATACACTACAAACACTCCAATGTTAAAGTGCATTGTCTCGATTCAAGAAAGTATTAGTCAAGAATTAATTAGCCAAATGGGCAGGACAGGCTGAAGAGAAGCTTTAATAATTTAGTAAAGTTGTTTCCCCAGCTTTGCAGACATAGAACAACAATGACTTGCCAATCAGATTGTTAGCAAGTCATTCGTAACCTAACCTATGAGATGAGAAAATCGTTCTGATCTAGTCCGTCTGGCGCTCGATCAAGTACGTTACAAAGGTATAGCCGTGTAGTTTAGCATATGAGCGCAGAAACCCCTTTTTTGGGTATTTCGCGCAAAACAGGCAGAAATCCGCACTTTGATACGTAGTTCTACGTATTTGATTCCCGTTATGGCTGGAAAAGGGCCTATGACTTTTTAGTCGATTGACAAGCCGGAGAATAAGTGATAGCTTTCAACGGTTAATTCTCACTAGTTCACGTATATATGCCAGTTTTTACTAAAGATGCCGGTCGGTTCCTGGCGTCAGAAGAAGTCGTTCCGCTTAAAGAAGCGTACAAGAAGCGCAAGGCCGAATCCGGTCTCGCAAAAGATAAAGTAGTACAGTCCGAGTTTTTTGGGATCGATCAGATTCAGCGTTTGCTCGACCAGCCGGGTTGCGTAGGGCTGCGGATTCACCACGCCAAACGCTGGGAGGACGAAAATGGCCGGCCAACGGCGTCGGGTAAAGGCGATCTGAAACCCCGGGTTCTGCTGACGGCCGTGGATAGCGCCGGCCGGGATTTACCAGTCAGATCGGCTAATGCAGGCTTAAAAGATAGTATGGGCAGAGCAGAGGCTTTAGGGGATGGACCCGTTTGCCCACGGCATTGCGCCGAAGATGACATCCAATAGTATATGTGGGAAAAGTTTGTTCAGCTTAGTGTTCAATACCCTTTAGACTTGCTTTCTCACGTTGCCAGTCTGTTGCCGGTCTTTGTTGGTGTCTTATTCCTGAACCAGTTAAGACCGGCAGCTAAGCTGATGGTACTGCTCGTAGGGTTGTTTTTTCTGAAAGATTCAATTGCTCTGTACCACAGCCTGCGTAGTGAGAGTAACTTATATTTATTCAATCTTCAGTCGTTTGTTGAAATTGGGGTTGTTGGGGCAACATACGCCGTGGTATCGCCTGTCTCGATAAAGAAAGTGATTATAAGTGTTGCCATAACCTGTTTATTGATTAATGTAATCTTCTACAGTAGTATCGAATTGTCGCCCGGAAATCTGACCGTAGCCCGGCTGTTTATGTTAGCTGTCGTTCTGATGTACTTAACCCGGATAACGAATCAGGTGATGGTCCACAATATTATGACCCACGATTTATTCTGGTTCAGTGCGGGTTTACTGGTATACATTGCGGGAACGTTCTTTATATTTTTGTTCGGACGTTATTTATTTGAAGAAACAACGTCTCTTGATACGTTTAATTTATACTGGAACATACAGCAGGTGGTATACATACTCTTTTGCATCATTTCGGCTGTAGGTTTGTGGATGAGTCGGTTCGAGCGCTCCAGGCCACTTCAGGCCGTGTAGAGGAGTTGCTGTTTGGACTCGCATCAGGCTGAATGGCCTGAGAGGTGTTTATTCATCGTAATCAGAAGAAGATGGCTGACCATCAGTAATGTACAGTTGTGGACGCTTACACAGTTAAATTATATATCGCCATGGGAACCGCCGTTCTGTTGATGATGGTTGTCTTCATCATCATCTTTGTGGCCTACTACCAGCAAAAACAGGTGAAGCAGCAACTGGCGTTTAAAGAGCTTCAGGAACAGCATCGGCGTGAGCTTATGGCCGCTACGTTTCGGGGGCAGGAGGAAGAGCGTCGCCGACTGGCGGCTGAGTTGCACGACGGGATCGGAACGATGCTGTCGGTTACTAAGTTGAGTTTGAACCAGGTAGAGCGACAGGTAGGCGGTGAAGTCCGGGTGGGGTTGCAGTTTCAGAAAACCCGTTCCATGCTCGACGAAACCATGACCAATGTCCGGCGGATCAGCCGCGACCTGGTGCCGACTACCCTCGAACGGTTCGGATTTCTGGCCGCTCTGGAAGAACTGGCCGAGCGGGCTACCGATAGCGACCTGCAGGTACATCTGGATTGTCCCGAATCGGTGGCGCAACTGACGGCCCCGCTGGAGCTGATGCTGTACCGTATTGCCCAGGAACTGCTCAACAATGCCATTCGTCATGCCCGGGCTCACCATATTACGATTCAGTTGTATTGCCAGGCCGACGAAATCCGGCTGTCGGTTCTGGACGATGGCGTCGGCTTCGATTTCGATGCCATCATGGAAGATAAACAGCGTGGTTTAGGACTGCGCAACATTGAGAGTCGCCTGAGCGTGGTCAACGGCCACGTAACCTTCGACGTGGCACCCGGCCGCGGTTCGCAAATTCACGTACAGATTCCGCTCAGCGACCCTAAACCCGTCGCGTTAATGTCCTGACCAACCGCTCTTCAACCGAACCAATGAGTATGCGTAAAATTAAACTGGCGCTTTGCGACGACCATACCCTGTTTCGGGTTGGGATGTCTACAATTCTTGGCCAGATTCATGATTTTGAACTGATTCTGGAAGCTGCCAACGGGCAGGAACTGATCGATAAAATACCCCGCAAAACCCCGGATGTCGTGCTGCTGGACCTGCAGATGCCGGTTATGGACGGAACGGCCACGGCCGATTACCTGCGTGAACATTATCCACTGATCAAAATCGTCGTTCTGACCATGCACGATGAGGATCGGATGGTGCTGCACCTGCTCGAAAAGGGCGTGAGCGGCTACCTGCTGAAAGACGCCGAAGCCGGCGAAGTTGAGAAAGCCGTGCGCAAGGTCATGGACGAGGGGGTGTACCTCAACGAGTTTGTCTCGAAGGCAATGCTCCGGAAGATGACCAACAAAACAACCGTGGCTAAACCGGCCAACCCGTTTTATAACAGCAAGGTGCTGCTGTCGGAGCGTGAAAAAGAAGTACTGCGGCTGATCTGCGAAGGCCTGTCAACGAACGAAATCAGCGAGCGCGTTTTTCTGAGCCCACGTACCGTAGAGGGCCACCGCCTGCGTATTCTCGAAAAAACCGGTACCAAAAACACCGCCGGCATGGTGGCCTACGCGTTTAAGAATAGTTTAGTGTAAAGAGGGAGAAAAGGAGGAAGGGGAGGAGAGGAGGAAAGGAAAAAATGGATTTTCATTGTGGAATCCTCTTCTCCTTTTCTCCCTCCTCCCCTTCCTCCTTTTTTTTAAAGACTCCCCGTTTTGCCGCCGTCTACCGGGACGTTGATGCCACTGATCGCTGCGGCTGCGGGTGTGCATAGAAACGCGGCTGCCGCGGCTACTTCCTCGGCCGTAGCAAAGCGGCCAATCGGAATCTCACTTTCCATCTGGGCGGCTACTTCGTCTTCGGTTTTGCCCGACGAACTGGCCCGCATGGCCAGTACTGCATCCAGCCGCGCCGTACGGGTGTAGCCGGGCAGTACATTGTTGACCGTAATGCCGAACTTGCCCAGTTCGAGCGACAGCGTTTTGGCCCACTGCGCCACTGCCCCCCGGATGGTGTTTGATACGCCCAGCCCGACGATCGGTTGCTTGACCGACGTGCTGATGATGTTGACAATACGGCCGTAGCCTGCCTGCTTCATCGCCGGAACGACGGCCTGCACCAGCGTCTGGTTGTTCAGCAGGTGGTTGTGAAACGTTTGAATAAACTCTTCAGGTTTGGCGTCAAGCAATGGGCCGCCGGCTGGTCCGCCCGTGTTGTTGATCAGGATATGAACGTCAGGATACTGCTGTACATGCTGCGTAATGGCCTCCTGCACAGCGCCCGGTTCACTGAAGTCAGCAACGAGGTAGCGGTGCGTTTGCCCATGCCGGGTGCTTAGTTCGTTCAGGGTTGCGTTGAGCGCATCTTCATTGCGGGCGATCAGCACTACGTTGGCACCCAGCAGGGCCAGTTCCATAGCCGTTGCCCGACCGATCCCCTGAGTGCTGCCACCCACCAGGGCGGTTTTTCCGGTTAAATCAAGATTCATGCGATTGCTGAAGGATAGCGGTTGATCCGTTTAGGATCAAACCTTTTGTAAAGGACTGGCGTATGTATCTAAAAAGTAGATTACTCATGATTAGGACACGAAACCTCACGCGGGTCGGTTTGTTAGCCGGCCTGATTCTCCTGCTGTCAATGGCTTTTATAAACCCACGTACTGCTTTGGCAGCGACCACGGGGACTGCGCCTGTTGATCACAGTATCTTCGATCAACTGCTTAAAAAGTACGTTGATGAGCGTGGGCAAGTTAACTACAAAGGATTCAGGAAAGACCAGGCTGAGTTTAAAAAATACCTTGAACTGCTTAGCAGGAACCCGCCGGCAGCCTCGTGGAGCAAAAATGAGCAGATGGCCTACTGGATCAATGCCTACAACGCCTTCACAATTCAGTTGATTCTGGATCACTACCCCGTTCAGAGCATCAAGGACATTGGCAGTAAGATTCAGATTCCGTTCGTGACAACGCCCTGGGCCATTAAGTTTATTCCTGTCGGAAAGGAAAAGATCAGCCTCGATAACATTGAGCACGGTACACTCCGCAAGAAGTTTGATGACCCCCGCATTCACTTCGCGCTGGTGTGCGCGTCGAAGTCGTGCCCGCGGTTACGGAACGAAGCATACGTGGCCGAAAAGCTCGACAGTCAGCTTAATGATCAGGGCCGCGACTTCCTGAACAATCCGGCTAAAAACGCCATTTCGCCTAAACAGGCCAGTCTGTCGAAGTACTTCGACTGGTACAAGGGCGACTGGAAAGACAAGGGTAAATCCATTGAAGAGTGGGTCAATCGGTATTCAAACACCAAAATCAATAGCAGTACGAAGATCTCGTTCATGGACTATAACTGGAATCTGAACGAGCAGTAGAAGCAGGTTTAATCAGCTCGTTTGGCAACGGTCGTGACCGTACCGTCAGCCGATAAGCGCCGGATGCAGTCGTTGCCTCCGTCGATGATGTAGATGTTCTGCCGACTGTCGATGGTTAGGGCACAGCGTTGGGGGAAGTTGAACAGGGCGGTCAGCGCTTTCCCGTCTTTATATCCCTCTTTCGACCGGCCACCCATATTGACGTTGTTAGGTTGAATCTCACTGTTACCGGCCAGGGTCGCTACGGTCTCATTGGCTACTTTGATGATGCGGTTCAGGCGGCCGTCGGCGAAGATAACGGCTCCAGTACGGTCGATGAGAATGTCCTGGGGCGCCATTAGCTCCGCTTTGCTGATGGTGCCCTGTACGTAGACGGGGTGAAATTCCCGCTTGCCGCAAAGCCCGGCTACCGTGCTGATGGTTCCATTGGAAGCTATCTTTTTGATGCACCGCCCGCTGCCATCGCTAACGTACAGGCTGCCCTGAGCGTCAACACCCATGCCGGCCAGCCATCTGGTTTTGAGCGCCGGGTTTTCGCGGGTGTTCACCACCGTAGATACCAGGCCGTTCGTACCAATTTTACGGATGAGGTAGAAGTCGCCGAGGTTGTCTTTGTTGGTGTTGTCCCGCTCCGCTACGTAGATGGTCCCCGTAGCGTCGACGTCAATATGCTCAATACCGCGAAACTGAGCAGTTGCCAGGGGGCCATCCTTGCGGGAAGCGGTAAACGGTACCCCGGCGAACATACTTACTTTACCATCCGGCGTCATTTTCCAAATCACTTCATCGTCGGCCATATAGACATTATCCCGGCTATCAATGGCCATGGCGTTGCAACTCGGGTAAGGCGACTTTTTGATGTCCTTTCGAATGTCGTCAGTAACGACGGATAAAGTACCCTGAGGTGATAACCTGAGAATCCGTCCGCGGTACACATGAATGATCAGGTTATCCTGACTGTCGACCACGAACGCCATGGGGGAGGAGGGTAGTTTAGCAACGGGCGGCTGCGCCAGAGCGGCACCCGCTAGTAGGGCGATGAGGGGTAATGTGTTGATAGTCATGTTGGTGGGTATTTGATGTACGAAGGTACAGCGAGGCCGTAATGATAGGTCGGTGAGTTTAGCAAACGGCGTGGGCAATAAACATAATCGGGGCTCCGGCGTTGACAGAGTATAGATACTTTACGATTACTGATTATGCCCAAACGTATCCTGTACTGGTTCCGTAACGACCTGCGTCTGCACGACAACGAAGGCTTTGCCCGTGCCGTTGCCGATGCTGATGAAGTCCTGCCTGTTTTTGTGTTCAATCCCCGGTTGTTTACCGAGCTTCCCAAGCTTGGATTCATGAAAACGGGCATTTACCGGGCCAGTTTCCTGCTCGAAAGCGTTGCCGACCTGCGTCAGTCCATACGGGCGAAAGGAGGTGAACTGCTCATACGGATTGGCGATCCCGCCAGTATTTTGGCCGAACTGGCCGAATCCGCCGATGTGGCGGCTGTGTACGCCAGTAAGGAGGTGACGCAGGAAGAAACCGATGCCGAATCGAATCTAAGCAAGCGGCTGAAACCCCTCAACGTCGATCTTGACCTGTTCTGGGTTGCTACGCTCTACCACGTGCGGGATTTGCCGTTCGAAATTTCAAAGCTACCGAATGTTTTCAGCCAGTTCCGTACGCGGGTGGAGAAATACGGGAAAGTTCGGCCAACAGTACCGGCTCC
This sequence comes from Fibrisoma montanum, assembly GCF_003583365.1. GTDB lineage: Bacteria > Bacteroidota > Bacteroidia > Cytophagales > Spirosomataceae > Fibrisoma > Fibrisoma montanum. Next base: position 226,012 of record NZ_QXED01000010.1, on the reverse strand, counting down.
GGAACGTATTCGCAACGTACCGGATGTTGACGTTGGCGACATGCCGACCCTGGCCACCTTTGGGTTTGCGCCCGAAGTAACCCTGGATAGTCGGGCTGCCGTGGCTTTTAAGGGAGGTGAGACCGTAGCCATCGAACGACTCAGGCGCTACGTCTGGGAGCGCGAGCTGGTCCGCACCTATAAAGAAACCCGCAACGGGATGCTCGGCGAAGACTACTCATCCAAGTTCTCGGCCTGGCTCGCTCACGGCTGTTTGTCGCCCCGGCTGATCTACGAAGAAGTCAGCCGCTACGAGGAAGAACGCGTCAAAAATGAGTCGACGTACTGGCTGATTTTTGAACTGATCTGGCGGGATTTTTTCCGGTTTGTGGCTCTTCGCTACGGCACCCGGCTGTTCAAGCCCAGCGGTATTCAACATGACTTTAATCGCAAATGGCGACGCGACACCGATCTGTTTATCCGGTGGGCCGAAGGAGAAACCGGCATTCCGTTCATTGACGCCAACATGCGGGAGATGAACGCCACCGGCTTTATGTCGAATCGGGGGCGGCAGAATGTCGGCAGCTTTCTGGTGAACGATCTGGGCATCGACTGGACCTGGGGGGCGGCCTACTTCGAAAGCCTGCTCGTCGACTACGATGTGTGCAGCAACTGGGGCAACTGGAACTACGTAGCCGGGGTGGGGAACGACCCGCGCGAGGGCCGGTATTTCAATATCTACTCGCAAGCCACCCGCTACGATGAACAGGGTGATTACGTCAGGCACTGGCTCCCGGAACTCGCCCACGTACCGGGCAGCAAGGTTCATCTGGTGTCGAATCTGACCCGGGCGGAACAGGAGCAGTTCGGGGTGGCGCTGGGCGATACGTATCCGTTACCGATTGTCAATCCAAACAAGTGGCTCAGGCCAGAAAAGAGCCATTGACACCATTTTTTGAAAACAAATCAATAGTTTTATTCAGTTTTGTCTTAGAAACATGCGTGACGGAGCACACACCTTCATGCATAACCTATACAATAAAAACCATGTCACGAACCTTAATTATTGTCGTTGTTATTGCCGTACTGCTGGGTATGTACGGTTGTAGTTCTTACAATGGCTTAGTCGAGAAAGATACGCAGGTCGAAAACGCCTGGGCCAATGTCCAAACACAATATCAGCGCCGGGCCGATCTGATCCCGAACCTCGTCCGGACGGTACAGGGTGTTGCCAACTTCGAAAAAAGTACGTTGACGGCCGTTCAGGAAGCCCGTTCGAAAGCGACCGGTATCAGCCTCTCTGCCGACCAGCTGACGCCCGAGAACCTGCAGCGGTTCCAGCAGGCACAGGATCAACTGGGCGGGTCGCTGTCGCGGTTGCTGGCAGTCGCCGAAAACTATCCGCAGCTCCGGGCCACGCAGAACTTCTCAGAACTGCAGGCGCAGCTGGAGGGTACTGAAAACCGGATTGCCGTAGCACGTAACGATTTCAACGGCGTAGCGACCGGCTACAACCAGTCGGTACGGTCGTTCCCGAACAACATCTTTGCCGGGCTCTTCGGCTTTGAACGGAAGGGGCTGTTTGAAGCCAGTCAGGCTGCCCAGCAGGCACCAACGGTTCAGTTTTAATTGCTAATTGCATGGGGCTTGGGGCGTAGGGTTTGGGGTAATTCCTGAACGCTATGCCCCAGGCTCCACGCCCTTTGCCCCAGCGCCATGCAAGCTAATCCGTTTTCTGCTGAGCAGCAGCAGCGCATTATTGAAGCCATTCGGCAGGCCGAGAAAGCTACATCCGGCGAAATCCGGGTGCATGTTGAGCCGCAATGCCCGAGTCCAGACCCCGTCCAGCGAGCCATCGAGGTCTTTGCCCGGCTGGGTATGCACCAGACCAAAGAACAGAATGGGGTCCTGTTTTATCTGGCCCATGCCGATCGGAAATTCGCCGTCATTGGCGATACCGGCATTAACGCAAAAGTGCCGGCCGACTTCTGGGAAAGCACGAAAGGCATCCTGCGCAGCCACTTCGCAACAGGCGATTATACCGAAGGGCTTTGTCGGGGTATCGAACGGGCGGGCCAGCAGTTGAAGCAGTTTTTTCCATACGCCAGCGACGACACCAACGAACTCGCCGACGACATTTCGTTTGACTAACACTTCCGTGAACGTACCCTTTCTGACAACATATACCGTCCGGACCGTCAGTTTGTGGATGCTGGTATTGCTGCTGGCTTTCACAACCGGACTGCGGGCGCAGAACCTCCCGTCGACGGCCGACTCGGTAATTCCCAACCGACCCAGCCCACCCCGGCTTGTTAACGACTTTGTGGGAATTCTGAGTCCGGGCGACCGGGCGCAACTTGAGCAGAAACTGCGGGCCTATAACGATTCAACCTCTACGCAGATTACCGTTGTGATCGTCCGGTCGACGGAGCCGTACCCGATCGGTGATTTTGCGTTTCAGGTGGGACGCAAATGGGGCGTCGGGCAGCAGGGGAAAAACAACGGACTGGTGATTGCCTGGGCCACGCAGACCCGAAAAGTCTTCATTGCAACGGGCTACGGACTTGAGGGAGCCATCCCCGACGCCATTGCCAAACGCATTATCAGCAACACCATTGTTCCTAATTTTAAGCAGGAACAGTATTACCAGGGGCTGGACCAGGCCACTACCGAGATCATTCGGCGAGCCAGTGGTGAGTATGACGCCGAAGCGTCGGACGAGGATGGCGGTGGGGGTGGCTTCATCGTTTTCGTCATCCTGGCCATCATTATCGTCGCGATCATCTGGGGCCGTCGAAACGGCGGTGGGGGTACCCGCTACCGGGGTGGTGGCTGGGGTGGTCCGGTCTTCTTCCCAACGTCTACCTTCTCCGGCTGGGGATCCTCCGGTGGGGGCGGCTGGAGTGGCGGGGGCGGTGGTGGCGGCTTCGGCGGTTTTGGGGGCGGTAGCTTCGGGGGCGGTGGAGCCGGTGGGGATTATTAAGTAATCGCTACTGAATTCGTCCTTCTACCCGAAACTCGTTCTTGTCGAAATAGGAGAGTTGCTGAAAGCCGGTAAGCTGATAGTGCCGCACCTGCCATTGGTTGCCGCCGGCCGGGCCGCTCTCCAGGAGCAGGCGACGTTCGGAGGTGTAAAGCGGATTGCCGGTACGTAAAACGGCCTCGATTCGGCGCGGTTGCCGCGTGGTGGGGTCAAGCTGTACCCGCAGTGACCGAACGGTCAGTTTTTCTTCCCCTTTTTTCAGCGTGTATTGATACGTCATCGAATCGGGCCGGACGATCTGATAGCTGTTGCGCAGGGCCGGTTTGTTGATATCCGCCTGCGAGAACAGTTCCAGTTCGCGGTTCCAGTTGATGTTACGAGTAGCCTGCTGACTGCGCTCTCCTTTAATCTGAGTAGCTTTGCTGACCAGTGGTTTCTGTTGCGAAAGCAGCGTGATCTGTCGTTGCACAAACCCGGCTACGTCGTAGTACACACTGGGCTGGGTCTGTTGAGCAGGATTGTTGCAGCCGGCCATAAAAACCAGCGCTGAAAAGACGAAGAGGATACGAGTGGAATGCATGGATGAGGTACTGACTACCCTCCCGAAGGAGATCATTACTGAACCACCAACACGAATTTCGGTAAATCAGTTTGGTCTATCGAAATCTGAACCAATTTTGCATCAACAATGCTTATTAATTAGCTAACTATCGAACTTCATATGGAATATGACGTTATCGTCATTGGCTCCGGGCCAGGCGGTTACACCGGCGCAATTCGTTGCGCTCAGTTAGGCTTAAAAACAGCCATTATTGAGAAATACCCTACCCTCGGCGGTACGTGTCTGAACGTAGGCTGCATTCCGTCCAAGGCAATGCTCGACTCATCAGAACATTTCTACAACGCAGCCCACACGTTTGCCGAACATGGCATTCAGCTCGCTGATCTGAAAGTGGATCTTAACCAGATGGTGGTCCGCAAGCAGGGCGTGGTTGATCAGACGACGAAGGGGGTGGCGTTCCTGATGAAGAAAAACAAGATTGACGAAATTCACGGCGTCGGGACGTTCGTTGATCCGCATACGATAAAAATCACCAAAGCCGACGGGGCAGAGCAGACCATTACGGGTAAGAACATCATCATCGCGACGGGCTCAAAACCGTTGTCGTTCCCGTCGATGCCCATCGATAAGAAGCGAATCATTACGTCAACCGAAGCCCTGACGCTGGAACAGGTACCGAAGCACCTGGTCATCATCGGGGCGGGCGTTATTGGGGCCGAACTGGGCTCGGTGTACGCTCGTCTGGGGGCCAAAGTGTCGTTCGTGGAGTTTGCCGATGCCATGATCCCGACTATGGACCGGACCATGGGTAAAGAGCTTCAGAAAGCCATCAAGAAGCTGGGCGCGGATTTCTATTTCAATCACAAAGTGACCAGCGTCGAGAATAAAGGCGACGAGGTGGTGGTGAACATTGACACACCGAAGGGTGAGCAGATGACGTTGACCGGCGATTACTGCCTGGTATCTGTCGGCCGCCGTCCCTACACCGATGGCCTGAACCTCGAAGCCGCCGGACTGAGCACCGACTCGCGTGGCAAGATTGAGGTCGATAACCACCTGCGTACAAAGGTGCCGCATATCTACGCCCTGGGCGACGTGATCCGGGGGGCTATGCTGGCGCACAAAGCCGAAGAGGAAGGTACGTTCATTGCCGAAACGATTGTGGGGCAGAAGCCGCACATCAATTATAAACTGATTCCGAACGTAGTGTACACCTGGCCCGAAGTGGCGGCTGTGGGCTACACGGAAGAAGAACTGAAACAGGAAGGTATTCCGTACAAAACCGGATCGTTCCCGTTCAAGGCCCTGGGGCGTGCACGCGCCAGTATGGATATCGACGGTCTGGTGAAAGTGCTGGCACATAAAGAAACGGACGAGTTGCTGGGCGTGCACATCATCGGACCGCGTGCGGCCGATATGATTGCCGAAGCCGTAGTGGCGATGGAGTTCCGCGCTTCAGCCGAGGACGTATCACGCATGTCGCACGCGCATCCGACGTATACCGAAGCGTTTAAGGAAGCTTGTCTGGCGGCTACCGACAACCGGGCCATCAATATGTAAAAACAAGCCCCACCGGTACCTAACCGGTGGGGCTTGTTTGATAAATACAGTATTGAAGGCTAAAAACTCTTGTCCAGAATTTTTTCAAGTTCCTCAGACGCGTCCGGTAAGGGCGCGTTTCGTTTTGCGATCTTACCGGTTCGGTTAATGACCGTAGCGGAAATCTCCTCGACGGGTCGTAGTTGTTCAATGATATCCGAAAACTGACCTTCTGTTGCCAGCACGTGGTCGCCAGCCAGATTGTACCGGGTGCTGATCTCGGGCCAGAGGGTTTTCTCGGTGTTGGGCATGGGTACGTACACCAGGGCAAACTCGCGGGCACGGTACTGATTGCGCAGCCGCTGGGCGTCGATAGCCGCCTGCCTGCCCGCATCGGTCGTCGGCGAGGTCATCAGCACGTAGATGACTTTTCCCCGATTGGCATTGACCACCTGATTCAACAGGTTGAAGCCATCAGCACCGGCGTTCTGGGTAACGAACACCCCCGGCGAAATTTCCAGGCTCTGCGCCGTTGAACCGGTTTTAGCCAGCGTCCGGACGGCCGACCGGATGCGGGCACTGTCTTTCACCTGGAGCTGATACAGCTCGCTGAGCGACTCCACCAGTTGCGGGTCGTTGAGTTTGGGCCTCATGTAGTTATACAGCAGATCAACGTAATTGAGTGTCAGGCCGGGTAAGGCTTGCGCCAGCCAATACGCAGCTACGTATTCCATGGACGTACTGTCAAACGCCTGCCGCCCTCTTTGCAGCAGCGCTTCGTAGTTGACCAGTCGGGTAAGCGTATCGGCATTGCGACGGAGCAGGGTGTCAAAAAAGCGCAGGTCGGATGCCTTCGCCGAATTTTTGATTTTGTATTCCTCAAGCCGCTCCCGGTCGTTTTCGCTAAGATTACGGCCGTACTGTTCCAGCAACGTAGCCAGCGTGCGGACCGACAGGCCGTTGTTACGTCCGGAAACCGGCGTAGACGCCTGTTGCACAACGTACTCCGAAAAACGGTTGGTAGCCGCAGCCCGGGCCGCTGTCAGCAGCGGATCGCTCAATGGACGGAGGGAGTCTGCCAGGGCTACCGTGCCACCTTCAAAAGCCGCTTTGTCGTATAAAAACGAAACGGCATTGTACCGGCTGGTAGCGGTTACCCACCGGGTCAACAGTGGAAATGGTTTTTCCTTGCCCGCAAACGCCCGGAACGGTGCATTGTACGCATCGAACAGAGCGGTATACGCCCGGGTGTCGCTCATGCCCGTTACCTGCCGGGATAGTTTTCTGGCATCTGGTTTATCAGCGTAACCAGCCTCAAACGCTTTATACCGGGCATACTGCTGGTTTACCTGGGCGTTTGTTCCCGTGAACCGGAAGGGAACGGCCGCCGTGAACAGCGAGTCGGCGTCGAGCGTGATGGTAATGGTCCCGGGGGCGGCCAGAAAAGCCGTTGAAATGCGGCCGTAGTTGAAATAAAGTTCTTCCTGAGAATAAATCAGCGGAACAGACACCCGGAACGTACCGTCGGCATTGAGCGGAGCAGGCCGCACGAGTTCACGACTGGCCTGCAGGATGTTGTTGCGGCTGATTAGTACCTGGGGCGATTCGCGGTAGAGTCGGGCCGTCAGGTGATCGATGCGCCCCGACACGATGACCGAATCAGGCTGGGCAACAGAAGGGGTAACAGCAAAAAGACAGACTGCTGCCAGCGCGAGGCAACAGAACAGAAATAATTTTCTCATGAATTGACAAGATCGGTCCACAAGGTAATAACAAATGAAACCAGAAAACTGCCAATTGATAACAGGTTACTGATTGCGGATGCCGTGGTATTGGTCGATTTCCTGATAATCCGAACGGAGCGGATGCCCAACCCAGTCGGTAGGGAGCAGAATCCGGCGCAGGTCGGGGTGCCCCTCGAAGCGGATGCCAACCAGATCGAAGGCCTCGCGTTCGTGCCAGTCGGCGGTGCGCCAGATCGATGTCACGCTCGGTACACCCGGCAGCGGTTCATCCGGCTGATTCCGGGCAACCGTGACGTAGAGGGCCAGGTTATGCTCGTACGGAATTGACGTGAGGGTATAGATAACGTCCATCGTGCCGGCTGAGGTCCCGTTGTCAATGGCTGTAATGCACGCCAGCAGGTCGAAAAACAACCGATTGTCGTCGCGTAGGAACCGACAGACCTCTACTAATCGATCCGCCGGGACGACCAGATACGGCTGTGGGTTCTGCGTATTCGCCCGAAAGATGGAGCCGAATTGATCTTCGAGCAGAGTTTGAATGTCTGTGAACGTCATGCGTTAGTCAAACGGTTGGTGTCGGGGTTGCTACGAGTGTCGGCTATGCCCAGTAGCCGGCCCTGGTAAGGACAAGCAGAATTAAGCCTTTCTGCGTTCTTCTGCGGGTAGCGACGGCGTTGGTTTGTCACCCGTCAGCGGATGTTCGGCCCGAATTTTTTCCTGTAGTTTCAGAAAGCCGTCGATCAGCGCTTCGGGTCGGGGTGGGCAACCGGGTACGTACACATCAACGGGAATGATCTTGTCGACGCCTTTTACTACATGGTAGCCATGCTGCCAGTACGGCCCACCGCAGTTGGCGCACGAGCCCATCGAGATCACGTAGCGCGGCTCCGACATCTGCTCATACAGCCGCCGGATCCGGTCGGCCATTTTGTAGGTTACCGTTCCCGATACGATCATAATATCCGACTGCCGGGGCGAGGGACGCGGAAAGATACCAAAGCGCTCAAGGTCGTAGTTAGACGCCATGGCACCCATCATCTCGATGGCGCAGCAGGCCAGACCGAACGTCAGCGGCCACAGGGATGAGGACCGCGACCAGTTCAGCAACTCTTCCGAGGTGATAAAAAATACGCTGGCTTCGCCGGATTTATTTGATGGACTGGATGGGTTCATAAGTACTGTGACTACGTAACGAACAAACGTTTCAGGGCTGTGGGTAGTTCAGCTGTTCCTGCCGGAACCGGTACGTATAGGTCAGGAGCTGTCGGCGCAGGGTTTCGGTCGGATCGGCCTGGTCGCGTTTCGGGGGGCGGATAACCCGCCGACCGCCGTTGCTGATGGCGTGACCCAGCAACGCCCCGGTTGCGGCCCCGCCCCCTATGCCCATCGCCAGGTTAAGACCGTAGAGTACCGAGCTGCGAAACGGGCTTTTTCGGGCCGATCGAACCACCACCAGCCCCGTCAGCAAGCCACCCGCAATGGCTCCCTGGAGAGTGAACCGGTGATTATTGGCCCGTTTCAGTACAATCTTTCTGACTAATTCCAGGGGAACGCGGCCGCCCGAGCGCCAATGCCATGAACCATCGGGTGCGCTGCCTATCAGCAAATCCGTTGCATCGACATCATCCAGCACACCCTGAAACCGGTCGCCGTTCTGCATAACCACCCGGACCAGATACACGTCTACGTCCGACGACTGCGCCATCGTCAGGGAGCCTGTCAGCAGCAACAGTAGCGTCGGAAGTGCGGGGCTGATCAAGGCTTTGAGTGACTGTACTTGTCGTTGACCCGCTGGTACAGATCCGCTGGTACGTTCGTATCGACCCGTGGAATTTTGGGCTGCGGTTTTACCCAGTCGAGGTACCCCTTGGCCCAGACGTACGCCAGTCCCAAACCGAGAATACCCACAAACAGGAAGGCTTCGGTCAGTGCAAACCAGCCCCAGGAGCCGTTGGTTTCGTTAATCAGCCGGACCTGGCCAAATACGGTAGCCCATGGAAACAGGAAAACCAGTTCGACATCGAAGAGAACAAACACCAGCGCCACTACGTAGTACCGGATATTGAACTGGATGTTAGCATTGCCGACCGGCTCCTCGCCCGACTCATAGGTACTGTTCTTCTCCTCATTCGGGCGGTTGGGCCGGAGCAATCGCGCCACAAACAGCACAATGCCGATGAACGCAAAGGCGGCCAGAATAAACAGCAGAATGATGCCGAAGTCGGTGAGCATATTCAGTGAATGACTAATGAGCGATGACCAGACACCCCTCTTCTTATTTCTTCTTTTCTTTAGGATACAGGTTGTACACGATACCTACCTGCAGCGTTCGGTTTTTGTAGATCGCTAGTGGCTCGGGCGATACGTTGTTAAGACCGTACACATACCGGACGTGAAGACTGAACTTGTCCAGAAAATCAAGGAAATCGTAGTGAGCCCCCACGGCAATACCCAAATCAGTGCGGTTGCCGGGGCCGTTGGTCTGGCCGGCGTTGAGGGCGTAGCTGAATTCAGGACCTGCCTGCAGCGTAATGCCTTCGGTCGGGATATAGCCGAACAGGACCGGGACGCTGGCGTATATGTACCGGTTCCGGATGGTTTCGCGACGGCCCAGCCGTTCGATCTGGAAACTACCCCCTTTGCTCGAAAAAAGCAGTTCCGGCTGCAGCACAAACCGCTGAATCCGGTAGCGATACATGACGCCCAGATGCGGGTCCAGCGTTCGTTTAGGAACGTACGGACTGATCCCCGAAACGGCCAGTTGCGTCAGCGTTGGCCCCGCTTTAAAACCAAAATGGCCACCTCGGGGATTATTGCTCTGCGCTCGGGTCAGCAGGGGAAAAACAAGGAGAAAACTAAAAAGGAGTAGTCGGTTGCTGCGCATAATCGAATGTCAGAATGGGAATAACCTTCCCATAACGCTTGGTTAGCCGACAAAATTGGTTAAAAAAAGTTAAAGGTAATCGCGTTAATTTAAGCGCGGGTCTACGGGGTAGTTGGCAATGGCTTTGTATTCGCCCCCCATGCGCTTCAGTACGCCCCGCCAGAACTGGTCGGAGGGGGTGTCGAATAGAAAATCGGCATCGGTGCGGGTCACGATCCACGCTTTCTGCTCCAGTTCGTCTTCCAGCTGCCCTTCGCTCCAGCCCGAGTAGCCGACGAAGAACCGGGCGTCGCGATCAGTGAGCGTACCCAGATTGACCGCCCGCTTGATCTCGTCGAAATCGCCACTCCAGTACAGTCCATCCATAATCCGGATCGAGTTATCGATCAGATCGGGCCGGCGATGGATGAAGTGCAGCGTATTCTGCTGAACCGGCCCCCCCACAAACAGCGGGACATCGGCGTACACATCCTCGATGACATCGCTCAGGTGCAGGTTAGTCTGCTGATTCATGACCAGACCGAATGTACCGGCTTCGCTGTGTTCGCACACCAGCACAACACTACGCTCAAAGTTGGAGTCGCCTAAAAAAGGCTCGGCAACTAACAGATTTCCGTTCGTAACAGGGGGCGTATTGGTGTTCATAAGCGTAGCATTGTCGTTTGCCTAAAAACCGGCTGTAGGAAGCCGATGTTATCAAAAAATGCCGGAAATGTGAATTCCGTTCATATAATGTTTCTGAACGGACGAACACGGTGGCTGTATTGTTCTCTGACCCGGCTGGGTTCGTCAGGGTTGGAAAACCAGCACTACCCGGCGGCCCGATACCCGTTCGAGCAGCGGTTGGAGCAGCGGCACTGCGTTCCGACGGGTTTGTTCCAGGATGTTGGAACGCAGCGCCGATTGCCGGATTTGCTGCTCGGCCTGGCGATACGCGTCACTGACCAGCTGCGACTCATCCAGAAATGCAAACCGGGTATCATACACCCGGGACCGATCATGGTTGACCTTCCAGCCGCACAGTTCAGGACGGGGTAAATTCACGATAACGGAGTCGCCCCCGATGCGAATATCATCGGGTTTGATCCTTGTCAGGTCAAGGCAGCCGGTTGCTTCACCTTCGACGATCAGGACCGCGCTCGAATTAGGCCAGAAGGTCTTGAGCTGCTCATGCTCGACAATGTCCCGAAAGGTGTACTTGACCAGTTCGAGCCGCCCCAGTGACGTGATTTCCTTAATAATAACGCTCTGGGCCGCCGAATCAGTACGTCGGAAGCGGCTCAGGTAATCGCTGGTACGGATCTGCTCCCACAGCGCAACCAGACCGACGGCAAAAATGGCCAGCAGAAAAACGCGAAGGAGGGCATTGATGAGTCGGGACATTCGTTTGAGCCAGGTAACGCTGATATAACGAATTTGACCGGCTTTTTTGTCCGAAACGCGGGGTCTTTTTTGGCAGGCCGCCTATAAAGCACAAGCCCCAGGTCAGCACTGACCTGGGGCTTGTTGAAAACTGTATAGTTTAGTACGAGCGCTTATGGTCCGGATCGGCAGCGGGCTGGCGTTCCAGATCGAACAGATCGTTCAGGACGTCGATCAGGGTTTCGGCTTCACCGCGTTTGCAGGCGGCCTTCAGTTGCAGCACCGGGAGTTTGATGATTTTCTGCATAATGCCCCGCGTAATCTTGTCGATCTTTTCCGACTCTTCGGTGGTCAGGTGCTTCATGTGGCGGGCAATTTCGTCCCGGCGAATCTGCTCCAGCGCATTTTTGAGCTTATTGATCGTCGGCGAAACGAGCATTTCCTTCGACCAGTCGCCGAACTCAAGCAGTGACTGCGTAATGATCGCTTCGACCTGCGGAATTGCCGCCAGCCGCTGGTTCAGGGCTTCGTCGGCGCGGTTCCGGATGTGATCGATGTTATAGACCAGCACGCCCGGGATCTGCTCAACGGCCGCATCAACGCTACGTGGCACCGACAGATCAATGAAATATTTGTAAGTCAGTACGTTCAGGTCGTGCAGCAACGCAGGCGTGATAAGCGGCTCGTCGCGCATCACCGACGAAATGATCACGTCGGCTTTCCGGATTTCATCGGTCAGGTTGTCGAAGTTCGCAACCCGGAAACCGTACTCAGCCGCCATACCCTCCGCCTTGGCGTAGGTACGATTGCAGAGCGTAATATTCTTCAGGTTATGATCGGCCAGGTTCTTGCACACGTCCGTGCCAATCTCGCCCAGACCGATAACCAGTACGTTTGGATTCTGGTGGGTACCCACCAGTTCCTCGATCAGCTCAACGGCTGCGTAGGAAACCGAAGCGGCTCCGTCGCGGAACGACGTTTCCTGAGCTACGCGTTTATTGGTAAAGAAGATCGTGTGCATCAGCCGGTGCAGAAACGGCCCGGCCATATCCAGATCCGCCGACCACTGGTAGGCCTGCTTCACCTGGTTCGGAATCTGCATGTCGCCAACCACCTGCGAGTGCAGCCCGACACACACCTCAAATAAGTGCCGAACCGCGTCATCGTGGGCGCTGAACAACTGAAAGTAAGGCAGGTACTGGTCGGTGTCGGTGAGTCCCTTCTCGATCAGCAGCAGCCGGACAATATCGGTGTTCAGGTCCTGGTCAAACGCGTAATAAACTTCCGTACGGTTACAGGTGGAAATAACGAGAAGATCGGACAACCCGAAAAAGTCGCGCAGCCGAAGCATTAATCGCTTGGCTTCCTCTTCGTTCAATGCAATTAGCTCCCGCACGCGGAGAGGTGCCGTCTTGTGGGATAAGCTAATTGATTTAAAAGTGTCTAACATACTTTCAACTGACGCTAAGTTACCTTTAGCCAGCACAAAATTACTGCACAATCGCTGGACGTGAAACGTTCTGTCTAATCGGTTTGGTTATTTAGAAGGTGTATAAATAACAAACCACTTTCTTACTTATGTTCTATTACAAACAGAACACATCAGATGGGCTGTGCGTTCTGAAATGCACCATGAAGTACGTTTTTTCGTTATCAATTGCCTAGTTATTTCGTTATCAACCGTATAGATTGTCAGTTGAAACAAACAAGCCGCCCGATGAAGTGTTCTGAACCGACATTGGGGTGGCCGCGACGAGCTAGTGTGCACAACGTCTTATGCTTAAGTCATTTGATATATACAGCCAGAACAACGTTCTGAAAATCATCGTTGCGCTGAATATGCTGCTGGTCGGAACGGCAACGCTGCTGTACACCAACCGGCTCATTAACCGGCTGGAGGAACGCGAAGAGCGGTACGTCCAGCTACAAGCCAAAGCTATATCCTATCTCGTCGATCCGTCTCATAATAACTCGGGTGACATAACATTCGTTACGAACGAGATCCTAGCAGTTAATCATTCAGTACCTGCCATTTACGTAGATCCCGACGGTAATATTTCCAGCCGGCGGAATGTTGACCTGCCGCCGGGTACATTTGAGGAACAGCAACAATTTTTGCGCCGTGAGATAGCTGAAATGCGAGAAAGCCATGTTCCGATCGTCGTTGAGATTGGCGATGGTCGGCGAGGCCTTGTGTATTACACCAACTCATCGTTGCTGCGGCAACTGAAGTACTTTCCATACGTATTGCTGATTATTCTTGGCGTGCTTGGCGTATTAGCTTATCTGGCGTTCAGCTCGTCGCGGAGAGCGGAGCAGAACCGCGTCTGGGTGGGACTGGCCAAGGAAACGGCGCACCAGCTCGGTACGCCCATGTCGTCGCTGATGGCCTGGGTCGAGTACATGCGCGCGGATCCACAGCAGTACGACGAGAGCATTACCGACGAACTGGAAAAGGACGTCCGGCGGCTGGAAACCATTACGGCCCGTTTCTCCAGCATCGGGTCTATTCCTACCCTGAAGGAAGAAAACCTCAGCGAGGTGGTATTCCAGTTTACGGATTACCTGGCCAAACGTATCTCAACCAAGGTGAACATGACCGTGACCAGTCAGTTGCCGGCCGGACAGACCGCAAAGATCAACAAACTGCTGTTTGAGTGGGTGATTGAGAACATCTGCAAGAATGCCGTCGACGCGATGGGGGGTGTTGGGGCGCTGCGAATCAATATGCTGGCGCTGCCACACCAAGAAATAGGGATCGACATTACCGATACGGGAAAAGGTATCTCAAAAGCGAACATGCAGAAAGTGTTCTCGCCCGGCTTCAGCACGAAGAAGCGGGGCTGGGGACTGGGCCTGACGCTGGCCAAACGGATTGTGGAAGAATACCACAACGGCAAGCTGTTCGTCAAACACTCGGAGGTGGGCAAAGGCACTACGTTCCGAATCGTATTGAAAACCGAACAAACAGCGAAAGCTGTGCAACCACAGCTTTCGACGGTAGAAAAAACGTAGAACGCTTATTGCTCCAGCAGCGGAACGCTGACGGTGTCCGTTTCGATTTCGTTGCTGACATTGAGCGCCCGGTCACGAATCTGAATACGGAATTTGATGGGGTATTTTCTGGAAAATGGGGTGTAGAAATAGATCTGGCGAAATTCCAGTGTACCTTCAATCGGGCCTTTCTGTCCTTCGCGGGTTAGACGCGGAAAAACCAGAAAATTGTTTTCGGTAAGCTGGACTTCCTCTTCCTGCCCTCTGACCACCTTAAACGTACGAATCCGGTAATTGCCCCAGCCGCCATTCCGCAGATAACGATTCTGCGTGGCACTATCAAGCGGAATGTTATCGCCGAGGTCACCGTCACCGTCCTTAAACCCGATGGTCACAATAAGCGAGTCGCGGGGAGCCTGACCGATACCCGTTCCACCCGGAATAAAAAATGGCGGATCAATACCTTTAAACTCAATTTCAGGGGAGTTCGGAAAGTCCGGCTCGTTGAAGCAGGCCGTCAGCGATAAGGCTAACCCAATTATGAAGAGGCCCTGGTGAATTTGTCGCCGTTGCATACTGTTGTATCGGTAACGCAATAAAAAGCTGTTTTACAATTGTCTGATTCTCTGTTTCTCTCCGCCGAAGCAGCTGCCCAGCGGCAAACGCTTCGGACGCGTATTCTGCACACCACCGCGACCGACTTTGATTCGCTGGCTCTGGCCGTGTTTCGATACCAGGCGGCTCATAATCCGGTCTATGCCGCGTATCTGCGCCACCTGCGCGTTCAGCCCGGGCAAGTGACGGCCCTGTCGCGGATACCGTTTATGCCCATCGGCTTTTTCAAGCGCCATACCGTATTGACCGGTTTCGAAACGCCACCCGATACGGCCTTGATCTTCGCCAGCAGTGGCACGACCGGTGCGCAGACCAGTCGGCACTACGTTCCTGATGCGGCTCTGTACGATGCGGTCAGCACCCGCATTTTTGAGCAAACATACGGCCCGCTCACCAACTTTCACTTATTAGCTCTGCTGCCGTCTTACCTTGAACGAAATAACTCGTCGCTGGTGTATATGGTTCAGCAATTTATGGCCAAAACGGGTTCCGGGCAATCGGGATTTTATCTCCATAACGTGGGAGAGTTAACCGAGCGGCTGCACCAGTTACGGACGTCGTCTGATGGGCGTAAGGTGCTGCTGATCGGTGTTACGTTTGCGCTGCTCGACTGGGCCGAATCAACTGCCGCCGTTTCGTTGCCGACCGATGTAGTCGAAAAACTGGTAGTGATGGAAACAGGCGGGATGAAAGGACGCCGACAGGAACTCCTCCGCGAGGAAGTCCATCAGATTTTGACCGGTCGGCTGGGCGTTCCGGCTGTCCACTCAGAATACGGTATGACCGAACTGTTGTCGCAGGCCTATTCGAAAGGGGAGGGGGTTTTTGAGCCGAGTGCTACGTTGCGGGTGCTGCTACGCGACATCAATGATCCGTTCCATCTGTTTGAGCCTGGTCAGGCCGCACGACAAACCCAGACGGGCGGCATCAACGTCATCGATCTGGCCAACCTGGATTCCTGCTCGTTCATCGAAACCCAGGACCTGGGCCAGTACGTCGGCACGGAAGGCACCTTCCGCGTGATCGGCCGCTTCGACAACTCCGATATCAGGGGATGTAATTTGCTGGTGGTATAAATGAGGGGAGGAAAGGGAGGAGGGGGAAGGAAGGGGTAAAGGGAGGAAAGGAGTAAAGGAGGAGGGGAGGAAGGGATAGCATACGTAACAATCCTTTCCACCCCCTTCTTCCTTTCCTCCCCTTCCTCCCTTTCCTCCTTTCTCCCCCTATTAAGCATACAACTTCACATCATCGACCGTGATGACGTCGCCACACATGATTACCAGGCGTTCGACGACGTTGCGTAGCTCGCGGACGTTACCCGTCCAGGGCAGCGATTGCAGGTAAGCCATACCGGCGGAGTCAATGTCTTTGGCCGGGGAGCCATATTCGTTCGCGATGTCCTGCAGGAATTTGTCGGCCAGCAGCGGAATGTCGGAGCGACGCTCAGCCAACGCCGGCACGTGAATGGGAATAACACTCAGGCGGTGGAACAGGTCTTCGCGGAAGTTGCCGTTGACAATCTCCTGGCGCAGGTCTTTGTTCGTAGCCGCAATCACCCGGACGTTGACCTTAATTTCCTTGTCGCCCCCAACCCGCGTGATTTTACTTTCCTGCAAGGCCCGCAGCACCTTGGCCTGAGCCGACAGGCTCATGTCGCCGATCTCGTCGAGGAACAGCGTACCGCCGTCGGCCTGTTCGAATTTGCCCACCCGCCGGGCATGGGCACCCGTGAATGCCCCTTTCTCGTGACCAAACAGTTCGCTTTCGATCAGCTCGCCGGGAATGGCCGCGCAGTTTACTTCGATCAGGGGCATGGTGGCCCGGTTGCCTTTTTCGTGAATCTGCTTGGCAACCATCTCCTTACCGGAGCCGTTCGGGCCGGTGATCAGTACGCGGGCTTCGGTAGCGGCCACCCGGTTGATGGTTTCCTTAACCTTGCGAATCGGCTCAGAATCACCAACAATCTCGTTGAGCTTGTAGATACGCCGTTTGAGGGTCTTGGTTTCCTGCACCAGTTTCGACCGCTCGATGGCGTTGCGGACCGTAACGAGCAGGCGGTTCAGATCGGGCGGCTTGGTGATGAAGTCAAAAGCACCGCGTTTGGTGGCTTCGACGGCGTTCTCTACGTTGCCGAAAGCTGAGATCATCACAAACTGGGTTCCTTTTTCGGCCTGACTGGATTTGAGCAGCAGTTCGAGGCCGTCCATTTTGGGCATTTTGATGTCGCAGAGCGCAACATCGTAGCTGGACTTAAGAATCATGTCCAGGCCTTCTTCGCCATCTTTAGCTTCGTCGACTTCGTAGCCTTCATACTCTAAAATGTCGCGGAGGGCAGCCCGGATACTCTTCTCGTCGTCAACGATTATTAGTTTGGCCATAGATACAAACGGTGGCGCGGTTATGGGTTCTGAAGATTGCAGTGGAAAGTAAAGAGAAAGGTTTTCTCGACACAAGCACAATCTACATTTTTTGTTCGCAACAGAACCTGGATGATACCATGCATTACATTCTTAAATAAGAGGCTGGTCCGGCCGGAACAAGGTGGTTCGGCACCTCATATATACGGACCGGATGACCATCAGGATTGCCAAAACAGTACAAAAATGTTTAGAAATCCGAATTAGCCGCTTACAAAATCCGAGTTAGTTGAGCCTTTTTTGACATAACTGACTACTATACACTCACGACGTACAAAGGAGGACCGGTAGAGAATAAGTGCTCGTTTTAAAATATAGATCATTGACTGTCAGGGGTATTTCTAAATTATTTTATAAAATATTCGCTAAAAGATTTAACAATCTTGATGTGATTTTACAGTAAATTTTAAGTAGGTTTGATTTCTGGTAAAAAAAACAGATAAAATTGCCTTATTTGATTAATTCTTCATGTTCCAAACCCATGATGCAACACTACTTTATTTCAAAACAAGGCCGTGTACTGACCCTGTTGCTCTGGGCAGTGCTGGCATTGTCGGCAACGAGCTACGCTCAGGACCGGCGCGTGACCGGACGCGTTGTGTCGAGTGCCGATCAGCAGGCGATTCCGGGTGTTAACATCCTGCTTAAAAACACCCAAACCGGTACCACTACCGATGCCTCCGGTAACTTTACCCTGAATGTCCCGGCGAATGCAACCCTAATCTTCAGCGCCATTGGTTTCGTTGGGCAGGAGGTGGAAGTGGGTAACCGGGCCACGCTTACCGTAACCTTACAACAATCTGAACAAGCCCTGAGCGAAGTCGTCGTGACGGCCCTGGGTATCAAGAAAGAAGCCAAAACCCTGGGGTATGCCACGGCTACGGTCAATCCCGAACAGATTACGACCAACCGGACGGTGAACTTCGTTAATGCCCTGCAGGGGAAAATTGCCGGGGTAAACATCTCCAGTCTGGGTACGGGAGCCGCCGGTACCAGTAAAATCCGGATTCGGGGGCAGTCGTCGTTCTCGGGGCAGAACAACCCGCTCATTGTCGTCAATGGCGTACCCATCGACAACACGAACTTTGGCCAGAACAACGGGAACACGGGGGGCGACAATTCCATTGGTAACCGCGACCGGAACTACTCCGACGGGGGCGATGGTCTGTCGTCGATCAACCCCGACGATATTGAGCAGATGACCGTTCTGAAAGGCGGTACGGCCGCGGCCCTGTACGGATCACGCGCGAAGGACGGTGCTATCCTGATTACGACGCGGACCCGGGCCGCCGGGCAGGGGATCGGGGTGATCTACAATACAAACTTCACGACCGATCAGCCGCTGGATTTCACCGATTTTCAGTATGAATACGGGCAGGGCGAGTACGGCGTTCGGCCTACCGCTCCTAACCCGACTTCGGGCGTGTGGAGTTTTGGTGAGCGGTTCGCCGGACAGACGCAGGTGCTCTTTGGCGGGGTAACGGTGCCGTACCAGCCCGTTTATGACCGGATTCGTAAATTCTACCGGACCGGGTCAACCTGGACCAACTCCGTATCGGTTTCGTCGGGTGGGGAGAAGGGCGGTTTTAATCTGTCGGTGTCCAATACCGATAACAAAGGCATTACCCGCAACAACACCTACAACCGGAAAACGATCAACCTCGGTTTCAGCTACAACCTGTCGCCAAAACTGAGCGTGACGGGGTCTATGAACTACTCGAACGAGTACAACAAAAACCCGCCCCAGATTGCGCAGCAGGACAACAGTACGCCCACGGTAATTTATACCCTGGCAAACTCTATGCCGCTCGACCTGCTGGAAGCCAATCAGATCAACCCCGCTACCGGCAACGAGTTCGTGTACTCGCGGTTCATGAACCGTACCAATCCTTACTTTGTCCTGAACAACAAGTTCGAAAACATCCGCCGGGACCGCCTGTTCGGCAACCTGACGGCGCGGTATAATTTCACGGATTGGCTGTACCTGCAAGGCCGCGTTGGTCAGGACTTCTGGTCGCGGGATCAGGACTATAACTTCCCGACTGGTCAGGCGTCGCTGGCAGCAGCTCCGGCCGGTTTCGTCAACGGGGCTTACGTTCAGGAGGCTCGTCGGTTCCGTGAGATCAACGCTGACTTCCTGATTGGTGCCAACCGCCAGTTCGGTAAGTTCGGGGTTAACATCAACGCCGGCGGTAACCAACTATATCGGCGGAGCGACCTGAACAGCGTGCAAGTGACGGACTTCATCGTGCGGGATCTGTACGTCCCCCAGAACGGCCGGGTGAAAGATCCTACTTTTGGCCTGAGCGAACGGAAGGTGAACTCCCTGTATGCAGCCGCCGAATTTTCGTACAACGACTACCTGTACATCAACGCCACGGCCCGTAACGACTGGTTCTCAACCCTGGCACCGGGCAACCGCAGCATCCTATACCCTTCAGTCACGGGTAGCTTCGTGTTTTCGCAGGCGTTCAACACCCTGCCGGCCTGGGTAAACTTTGGTAAGCTTCGCGCGGCTTATGCTGAGGTAGGTAGCGACGGCGACGTAGCTCCGTATTCGAACAACCTGTTCTACGCCGTAGCGGCCAACCTGTTCCCGAACCCCGCCGGGCAGGGACAACCCGTTGGTTTCATTACGTCGAACACCGTGCCGAGTGCTACACTGAAACCGAGCCGTACGGCCGAAGCAGAAGTAGGTCTGGAGTTGAAGCTGTTTAATAACCGGTTCGGCGTTGACCTGACGTATTACAACAAGATTACGAGCGACCAGATCGTAGCAGCCCAGTCGTCGGACGCATCGGGTTACACCAATACGTTGATTAACAGCGGTCAGAGCCGTAACCGGGGTGTTGAATTGTTGTTAAGCTTTGCCCCCGTCCGGACCAAAGATTTCTCCTGGGACGTAACGTTCAACGGTTCATATAACGAAACCAAGCTGCTGAAGCTCCTGACCGACGACGACGGATCGCCGGAGAAGGATTATAACAAAGACGGTCAGCCGGAGCAGATCATCGTTGGTAACGGCATATTCATCGGCGACCTTCGCCAGGTGGTGGGTCAGCCGCTGGGTCAGCTATACAGCTTCGGATACGCACGCGATGCCCAGGGCCGGATTATTCACGGCAACGACGGCTTGCCTAACCGTACGGCAACGCCGATTTCATTCGGATCGGCCCTGCCGAAATACGTTGGTGGTATTACCAACAGCTTCAACTACCGCGGTATCAGCTTGTCGTTCCTGATTGACTTCAAACTGGGGGGTAAGATGCTGTCGGGCACGAACCTGAACCTGTTCCGCCACGGTCTTCAGAAGGAAACGCTGGTTGGCCGGGGCGATCCGGACAACCGCATGGTGGGCGTTGGCGTGAACGAGCGAGGTGAACCAAATGCTGTTCGTGCTACCGTACAGGACTACTATTCGGTAGGTCGTTCGAAAAGCCTGGGTGAGCAGGTGGTGTATGATGCCGGTTTCTGGAAGCTGCGTCAGGTTACGCTTGGCTACGACTTTACCAAGTTCCTGCCTAAATCCCTGTTCATTAAGGGCGTGCGGCTGAACGCTGTGGCAAACAACGTAGCCATCCTGAAAAAGTGGGTGCCCAATATCGATCCTGAGTCATTCGGCTTTAGCTCCGACAACCTGGTTGGTCTGGAGTCGACGGGTTTGCCGACCACGCGCAGCATTGGATTCAACCTGAACGTACGATTCTAAAAAAAACCTGTTGGCAAACAACCGCCTACAGGTAGTCAAACGAACCATAGTTTATGAAAAAAATACTGTTAACACTATCGACGGCCGCGCTGCTTCTCAGCGCGAGTAGCTGCGAAAACGGGTTTGATGAGCTAAACGTTAACCCAACGGCTGCTACGGCGCTAAACCCGGTGTTTACGTTTAACAATTCCCTGATCAACACTACGTTCCCGGGGTCGACGCTGGTCTTTGAGCATCCGATTGTCCAGCAGATGTTTTCGCCTAACTCGGGCGTACTGGCCGGCGGAAACTTTAACATCGATAACCGCGGACCAACCGGACCAAATGCGGGTCTCTGGCAGCGGTACTACCGGGACGTTGTGCGTTACCTGATCGATGTACAGAACCAGACCAAAGCCGATCCGAACCGGTCGAACCTGTACAACATGTCCCGAATCTGGCGGTCGTATGTATCGATGGTATTGACGGATTCGTACGGTGATGTGCCGTATTCGGAGGCTGGTCTTGGCTTTATCGGCGCGAATATTTCGCCCAAATACGATACGCAGGAAAGTATCTACAACGACATCCTGAAGGAACTCACCGAAGCCACGGCCGCGCTGGATGACAAGAAGGCGACCGAAGCCGGTGAAGTACTCTATGGTGGCAACATCATCAAGTGGCGACGCCTGGGGTATTCCCTGATGCTGCGGGCCGGTATGCGTCTGGTGAAGGTCAATCCGACCCTGGCTCAGTCGACGGTCCAAAAAGCCGTGGCGGGTGGATTGATGCAGAACAATGCCGACAACGCGGTTATCAAGAACAACGCGAACTATACCAATCCGGTAGGGGCTACCCTCAACTCGACGGAAGCCGCGAACTATTACCTGACGGCTAATTTTGTCGACTACCTGAAAACGACAAAAGACCCTCGGCTTGGGTCCATTGCCGTGCGCTACGTAGGAGCCAAGAGTGGTCCGGAGCAAACGACGGCTCGTGCCAACCGCGACCAGGCGGTGCAGATCGGCATGCCACTCGGCTTCGACAACGGTACGATTCCGGCGCAGGCTACCCGGGATGGGCTGGCGAGTTTCTACGATTATACGCAGTTGGACCGTACGCGGATGGGCAGCCAGTTTGCGCCTACGTTCTTCGTTACGTATGCCCAGACGCAGTTGCTGCTGGCCGAAGCGGCTCAGCGGGGCTGGACAACCGGTAGCCCGGCTGATTTCTACAATGCCGGTGTAACGGCGCACATGCAGCAACTGGGTGATTATGACGCCACATCATTGGTGCCGGCAGCCGCGATTACGGCTTACCTACAGGCCAATCCCTACGTTGCCGCCCGAGGGCTGGAGTTGATCAACACGCAGTACTGGATAGCATCGTTCCTCAACGGTCCGGAGGTGTTCGCCAACTTCCGCCGGAGCGGGTTCCCAGCCCTGAGGCCAAATCCGTATCCGGGCAAGGAGATCAAAGGCGATTTCATTCGTCGGTTGTCGTACCCGGACCTCGAAATTTCGGTAAACCTGGCTAAAGTGACTGAAGCTATTCAACGCCAAGGGCCGGATAACCTGGATACCCGCGTCTGGTGGGATAAACAATAGTCATACCTTTTAATCATGCGCGAGTGAAAAGCAGGTTCATATAATTTGAGCCTGCTTTTTTGCTTTTGCGTTACAACGGTTTGGGCGCAGATTGTATCTTGTTACCAAAGAACAGCGGAACTCATTAAAGGGCGTATGGCCAGGAATTTTTTTCGATGGATAGGGCAACCGGCGGGCGTCTGGTTGTGGGTACTGGGCGGTGTGTGGCTGGTGCAGGGGTGCACCTCACCGGAGCCGGACCCGGGGCCTGATTTCAAGCCGGAACCGGTGTATCCAAAGGGTCGATCTACGAATACCTACGATGCCAGGCTGGCTGTTCACTGGGCCAATATGGCCCTGCGCATTACCGCCGGAACGCCCGGCAACTCGCCGACCTACGCGTCGCGGGAATTTGGTTATCTGGGACTGGCCATGTACGAAACCACCGTCTATGGCATCGCCGACCGGCAGTCGCTGGTGGGGCAGCTGAAAGGCATCAAGCAGTTTCCGATGCCCAAAACGGATAGCGTCTACAACTGGCCGCTGGCCCTGAATGCGGCCCAGGCGGTTCTGCTTAAAAACCTGTACGAACACACGTCGGCGTTCCACAAAACCAGCATTGATTCGCTCGACATGGCGATGCGCACGGCGTATGGCGATACGCTTAAGGACAAAGCGGTTGTGGCCCGGTCCATTGCGTTCGGGCAGGCCGTAGGAGCGGCCATTTATGAGTGGTCGAAAACCGACGGGGGGCATCAGGGTTACAAAGACCCTTTTCCAATTGGGTATGTTCTGCCCACGACGCCCGGCTCATGGAGCCCACCTTTCGATGGGCAGGTGGCAATCCGGCGGGCGCTTCATCCGTACTGGGGCCGCAACCGAACCTTTGCCCCCGCAAATGGTAGCCTGGAAATGCCAACGCCGGCACCCTATTCAACCAGCCCTGGTTCCGAGTATTATAAACTATACAAAGCCGTTTACGACAAAAACCTTCGGCTGACGCAAACGGAGAAAGAAATTGCCATGTGGTGGGGCGACGATCCAAGTCAGACCTTTACGCCCCCGGGCCACTCGTACAACCTGGCTACGATCACGATACGAACTGCCGGGGCGAACCTGGCCAAAGCGGTTGAAACCTACGCCCGCGTGGGTATGGCCGTGGCCGATGCGTTCATCAACTGCTGGAAGTGTAAGTACACGTATCACAACGAGCGGCCGTCTTCGTTCATCCGGGCCAATGTGGACAAAACGTGGTCGCCATTCTGGCCGGAGCCCCCTTTCCCGGCGTTTTCGTCCGGTCATGCTACGCAGGCATCGGCAACCGCCACGGTGCTGACAGACCTTTACGGCGAAAACTTCGGGCTGGTCGACAATTCACACGTGGGCCGACCGAAGGATTTTGGTCGGAATGTGGAATATAAAGCCCGTACGTTTGCGTCGTTGTGGGAAACGGCCGAAGAATGTGCCTACTCGCGGTTCCTGGGCGGAATCCACACCCAGCAGGACAACGATACGGGCCTGAAGGAAGGTAAGGTCATCGGCGGCAACATCAACGCCCTCCAATGGAAAAAATAGCAAACGCCCGGCTGCGCAGCCGGGCGTTTGACGTATCAGTTTATTGATCTGCGTCAGCGGGTTCGCCGTCACCCACCGGCCCTGCTCCCGTATCCGACGTACCGCCGAGGGTATTGCTGTCAATATCGGCGTTGTCTTCTTCGTCGGGCAGCGGTTCCATGCCGGCCATCTGTTCGGTGGTCATACCACCGTTGAATGTCCCTTCGCCTTCGACCCGACCGCCACCGCTATCGGGGTCGCCGTCCATCATCCGTCTGTTCATGGTATTCGTTCTGGTTTTGTTTCTACTGTAACGAGACACCCGGCGCATTGTTCGCGCCCCACGAGCAAACGGAATTGCGCTCAGATGGCGGTTTCGGTTGGGTCCTGCGGGGGCTGGCCGGTTTGTTCGGGCTGAGCCCCCCGCCACTCGCGACCGTAGCGACCCCCGCCACACCGGTTGCGCCACTGCTGCCGGAGCTGTTCGCGTTCTTCGGGCGTCATGGTCTGCCAGCGTTCGGCCATTTTCTGCTTCCAGGCATACCCGCGGGGGCCGTGCCCCCTTCGCCAACCGGGCCCGTAGCCATACCCCCGAAAGCCACCGAACAGCAGGCGGCTCAAGACCAGCAAGCCAAGGGCCTGCCCAAAATTGATAGCCGACACACCCAGGATACTGGGGAGCAGCGCGTTCCAGAGGGCCATGACGGCCAGACCGGCCAGGCCGACAAAGAGTATCGCAAAGCCGAGAAACCGTAAGCCCCGGCGAATCCAGAATCGTTTCATTGCTTAGTAAATCGTTTGATAAGTACTGGTTTTGCCCGAATTCGGATAGTGAATCGACTGGCTTGTGTTCTGTTTTTCCGGTCGGGGTTCCATCCGGTGCTGTTCGTGGCGCCAGTGGTTATGCTGGCCGCGATAGCCATAGCCACCCCGTCCGAAGCCAAATCCGAATAACAACCGGGCCAGGAAGAACAGCCCCAATGCCTGAACAAAGCGCAGCCGGGGGCCATTGAACAACGAGGGCACCAGCCAGTTCCAAAGCCGCATCACTACGTACGTAGCGAGTAAAAACACCGCAATACCCAGCGCGGCCAATCCAATTCCTTTTAAAATCCACATGGGTTCGTTGGTTTAAAGAGTGAAAGAATGAAAGAGTGAATGAGCGAAAGAATGAATTATTAGTGCTATCCTGAAAGCGACATTCGGTCATACTGCTGGTTAAAATTCACTCTTTCGCTCATTCACTCATTAAATAAGTCATCGTACAGATCGCGTAGTCGTTCGCGAAGGTGCAGCACGGCGTATCGTTTTCGCGACAGCAGGGTGTTCACGGGAACGTTCCACTCAGCGGCCATCTCCTTGAAACTTTGCCCCTCCAGTTCGTGCCTGACAAATACGTCGCGCTGATCGGCGGGCAGTTCGGCAAGGGCCTCCGTGAGCGCTTCGTAAAGCGTTTCGCGAAAAAACTCGCTTTCGGGACCTGTATCGTCGGCAGCGGCCAGCCACTGACCCAGCATCGGCACCTCGCCGTCGTCGTCCGGGGCGAAGTCGGGCGCGTTGAGCGAAACAGTCTGCATCCCGTTGGGCCGGGCTTTTCGGTACCAGTCGCTAATTTTATTACGGGCCACGGCAAACAGCCATGACGCCACGCGCTCAATGGGTTTGGCGAGCTGGTACGCTTCGGTCAGCTCCACGAATACGTCCTGCAGTACGTCTTCGGCTTCGTCCGGGTCGGGCAGCCGCCGGCGAATGAACGCCAGCAGCCGTGACCGTTCGCGCCGGACCGTTTCGCCTAAAGCGGCATTCGGCGGTTCAGGAGCGGGGTTTTCGGCCGTGGAGCTGCTGAGTGTTAAGTTGATACGTAGTGCGTTCACGATTCTGCTTGCTATACAGCAGGGTAGTCGGAAGCAAAAGGAAAATATTGTAAAGAAGGTGTCGGCGGGTTGAATAAAAGGGATAAATGGAGCCGGAAAGGGGAGAGCGGTCGGGATGGAGGACGTATTTCATCGTCGGGAAAAAAGACGTATATTGCAAACCGTTTACGTAGCCGAATGTGGTGATCTTTTAACTGATTACTTACTTTTTAGTCAGCTCAGATTGCTCCAATTGTTTATGACACTCAACGTTAATATCACTTCCTGTGAACAGGAGCCCATCCACATATTGGGTCATGTTCAGTCCCACGGGTATCTGGTTGCCATCAAACCGGAGACATACACCATTGTTCACGCCAGCGCCAACGTGGCCGATCTGGTTGGACAATCCGTCAGCGAACTATTGGGGCAGTCGCTCGACACGCTGCTAGCCAAAACGGACCTGCCCGTCAATAACCTGAAGGAACTGCTGAACGTTGGTCGACGCAGTGGCTCCTGGGATACCATCAACCCGCACCAGGTCAGAATTGGTGGCCGGCTCCTCAATCTGATTATTCACGAACACGACGACCTGCTGCTGCTGGAGTGGGAACCGGCCGGCGATACGTCGAACATGTCGTACAACCAGCGGCTGATTGCCGAAGCGCTGAACGAGGTCCAGTCCAGCCGCCAGCTTACCGATCTGCTCCAGAACACCGCCCGGCGAGTCAAGGAGATTATTGGCTTCGACCGGGTCATGGTTTACCGCTTCGGTTCAGACTGGCACGGGCAGGTTATTGCCGAAGAGAAGGAACCGCATCTGGAACCGTTTCTGGGGCTGCATTACCCGGCATCCGATATTCCACGGCAGGCCCGCGAACTGTACAAGATCAACCTCGTGCGGCTTATAGCCGACGCCGGCAGTACGCCGTCGGCCATCCTGTCCAGCCCGGAGTTGGCAGAAAATCGGCCGCTGGACCTGACCCATTCGACCTTGCGGGCCGTTTCGCCGGTGCATATCGAGTACCTCAAAAACATGGGCGTTCAGGCGTCGATGAGCATTTCGCTGCTGTATCGCGGTGAGCTCTGGGGCCTGATGTCGTGCCATCATTATTCGCCCCGGTTCGTCGATTTCTCGGCCCGGCAGTCGGCCCGGTTCGTCAGCCAGCTACTATCGGCGGCACTTGAGTTTCGGCGCGATGCCGAAGATCAGCACTTGCTTCAGCAAAGCCGCGAGTCCGGTCAGCAATTGCACGAGCAGTTGCTGGCGGACGACGACGTAGTGCGGGCGCTGACCAAGCGGCAGATAACAGCGCTCGACCTGAATTCGGCCACGGGCCTGGTGCTGCTGTTCAACAACCAGCAGTATCACCTGGGACAAACACCCGACGAAGCGGCCATCCGGGAGCTGACAACCTGGCTGAAAACGGCCAACCCGAATACGTTCATGGAAACCAACCAGTTGCCGGTGCTGTATCCGCCCGCCGAAGCGTATGCGGGCGTGGGAGCCGGGCTGCTGGCCATCGAGCTATCGCGGGAGCTGAACGAATACCTGCTCTGGTTCAAACCGGAGCGGATTCGGCAGGTGACCTGGGCCGGTAATCCTGAAAAACCCGTTTCGGTAACCGACAACGGCGACCTGCGGCTAAGTCCGCGCAAGAGTTTTGCGGCCTGGACCGAACAGGTGCGCAATACGACCGAACCCTGGACCGAAGTAGAGGTGTCGGCGGCCGTGAAACTCCGGGAAGATATTCTGCAGATTGTGACCAAGCAGGCCAATGAGATCCGGCTGCTCAACCAGCGGCTGCAGGCGGCTTACGAGGAACTGGACGCGTTCAGCTACACCGTATCGCACGACCTGAGAACGCCCCTGTCGTCGATCCGGTGCTACGCCGAAATCCTGCTCGAAGAATACGGCCAGGACTTCAATCCCGACGCCCGGGCGCTGTTTCAGAAGATCATGGATTCGACCGATAAGATGCGGTCGCTGATCCGGCACATCCTCTACTACTCCCGCATGGGTCGGACGGAGATTAACACCGAGCCGATCGATATGCGGAAGCTGCTCGAAAGCATTCGGGAAGAGGTGCTGATTTCCGAAAAAGACCGGGCGCTGAAAATTGACCTGGCCGATACGCCGTCGTTCAACGCCGACCCGACCATGGTTACGCAGCTGTTCACTAACCTGGTGGCAAATGCAGCCAAATACACGCGACCACGGCCCGAGGGGCACGTTCGGGTCAGTGGGCAGCAGAAAGGCGGTGAGGTGGTGTATCAGGTAGCCGACAACGGCATCGGCTTCGATATGAAGGAAGCCGGTAAAATGTTTGATCTGTTCAAGCGGCTGGAAAACGCCCGGACAATTAAAGGGTCTGGCGTAGGGCTGGCCATTGTGAAGCGTATTGTTAGCCGACACCGGGGTAAAATCTGGTACCACAGTGAGCCAAACCGGGGGGCTACCTTCTTTATTTCGTTTCCGATTGATCCGGTTGATTGAGTATGGTTGATATTTTATACGTTGAAGATAACGCGGACGATGCGGATATCTTCGGTCGTTTGTTGCGGAAGCTTGAGGAGCCGATTACCTATTCAATCCTAAATAGTGGCTCCGAAGCCATTGATTACCTACAACAGACACTAACGCTCCCCAGGCTGGTCCTGCTGGATTTAAACCTGATCGGCGTGAGCGGGTTCGACGTGCTGGAAACCATCCGCACCAATGACCGCACCCGCCGGTTGCCGGTTGTGGCGTTTAGTACGTCGGATAACCCCAGCGACATCCGGATGGCGTATGAATCGGGTATCAACGCCTATCTGGTGAAGCCCGGCACCTATCAGGCTACGGGGCTGCTTATTCAGCGGCTGTGCCGATTCTGGCTGAACGACAATACGCAACCCAACGAACTATGAAAACGCTTCTGGAACGACTACGCGACGAAACCCGGCCTCAGCACGAGCAGACCGAACAACTTCTGTATACGGACGAACTCCGTGGCGGAACGCTGTCGGCGAAGCAGTACGTGCACCTGTTGCTCACGCACCTGGCTTTTCATCAGGCATTGGAAGACGCTATCAGCGGCCAGCCCGATTTTTTTAAGGCGTATGCGCCGGAGAAGCGTCGGAAAACGCCCTGGCTGCTGGCCGATCTGACGGCACTCGGTGTCCCGGTGCCGGCGGCTGCGCTCGTTTTCGCCGATTGGTCGCCCGGAGAGCTGCTGGGAGCGGCCTACGTTGGTGAAGGGTCAATGCTGGGTGGGAAAACCGTCTGGCACTATCTCCAGCAAAGTCCGGCCTTGCAGCCCTTGCTGGCAGAGGCTCGTTTCTACCGGGGCTATGGTGCTGACACTGGCCTGAACTGGCGGGCATTCGGCCAATTTGCGATGCAACAGGGAACTGGTCAGGAAGACCGTGTCGTTGCGGCTGCCGGGCGGGCGTTCACTACGTACCAGCACCTGTTTCGGCAAGGGCAACCGGTGGCCAACCGCTACGTTCTGTCGTGATGAGCCGGTAGAAAGACTTTGAACGTAGAGCCTGCGTTAGGGCGGCTGCTTACGTCGATGGTGCCGCCGTGGCTTTCGGCTACGCGCTGGCAGATAGCCAGTCCAATACCCGTTCCGCTGTAGGCCGTTGTATCGTGCAGCCGCTGAAACGGGTGAAAAATCCGGTCCTTGTATTTCTCGTCAAAGCCCAGGCCATTGTCGGTGACGCTGATGAGCCAGAACGATGATGCGGGCTGATTCTGCAGATCGGCCGGCAGTTCGTCGGGTTCAGCCGGACGGGCATCAAACTGGATTACTGGCGGCTGGTCGATTTTTTTGAATTTAAGCGAGTTGGCGATCAGGTTCTGAAATAGCTGCCGTAACCGCGACGGACTACCCAGTATGACAGGCAGGTTCGGTACCTGAACGGAGGCTTTGGTTTCGGAAATGGCGATTTCCAGATCACTCAGTACGTCGCGGACTACCTCGGTCAGCGCCACCGGCTGGAACGGGTCGCGTTGGGAGGCCAGCTGCGAATACGCCAGCAAATCCCTGATGAGCATCTGCATCCGTTTGGCCGAGCGCTGAATTCGCCGAATCATGTCGCGTTCGCCATCGGCCAGGTTGTCTTCAAACTGGTTTCGGAGGATGTCGCCAAAGGTTTGAATCTTCCGCAGCGGCTCCTGTAGATCATGGCTGGCTACCTGCGCAAACTGCCGCAGGTTTTCATTGCTCTGGCGCAGTTCGGACACCATCCGATGCTGGAGTTCGTTCTGTTCTTTCAGCCGCAGTTCGTTCCGCTTCCGTTCGGTGATTTCCAGCCCCGTTACGATACAGCCGTCGTTCAGTTTGGTAATTGAGGTATCGTACCAGACCTGCTGTTTAGGATAGTAGATCTCCAGGCGGAAAGGTTCGCCGGTGTTCACTACCTCGACGCAGTGGGGGAACTGGCCCAACTCCCGCGATTGGGGGTAAATGCCCAGGAGAGTGTTTCCGATCGTTTCCTTGTCCATGTGGTTCCTTACCTCCCGAACGGCATTGGCATTGGCGTAGCGAACGTAAAAATCCTGAATGGTGCCGGTTTCGTCCCGAATAGCTTCATAGACGAAGATGTTTCCCAGGGAGGCATTCAGTACGTTGGTGATCCACTGAAGCTGACCGTCTGACGCCGGCTCAGGAACGTCCTGGATCGTAATGAGTACCCCGTCGGCAAACGGGGAAATCCGCAAACCGGCAGGAGATAAAATCGAAGTACTCAGCGGATAGCTGACCGTTTGGCCGGTTTGAGCTACGTCCACGCAGCGGGCAACCAGGGGTTGCCAGCGTGGCGCGTTGTCAGGATTGCCGGCCAGCATCTGTTCGCCGGGAGCCAGCCGGAACGCAGCCGGTATCAGCTCCTGAAACAGGGCATTGGCATAGGTTAATCGGAAGTCGGTAATTGAACCGCTATGGCGAACGGCTTCGTAGCAGGCTACCCCGTCCGGTAATTGATCGAGAATGGCAGTAGACTCGGCAGGCAATCTGAATTTAGTGGTTACTAGTGACATTACCGCACTGGCGAAACGAAGCTAAATGTAATGAATATTCATCGATACATTGTTCAGGCCCACCGATGATTCTGCCCAGTAATCGTATTTAATTAGCAACAGGCTAACCTATTGTTTCTGAAAAACTACGTCCGCAAAATACGCTTTGCAGTCGGTGAACCAGTCGGTCAACACAAACCCGGTGTCGGTTGCGAGCTGTTCAATCTGGGCACGGGTAAATTTGCGCGAGATTTCGGTGTGAATAACTTCGCCGTAGGCAAACGGCACCGTTATGTTCAACGCCCGAATCTGGACCTGCTGCGCTTTCTCACTAACCAGATAACTGCGGGCTTCGCCCGATTCGGGGTCGTAGGTTTCGTAGTGACCAAACGCCGACAGGTCAAAATTCGCGTCCAGTTCGCGGTTGATGCGCCGGAGCAGATTCAGGTTGAAGGCCCGGGTCAGACCCTGGCGGTCGTTGTAAGCCGCGTGGATCACCGCCGGATGTTTCTGCAGATCAACGCCGGTCAGAACCAGGTCGCCGGGCAACAGCCGACTGCTGATGTTCTGGTAAAAAGTGACGGTCTCAGTCCGGGTGAAGTTGCCGATGTTGGAACCCAGAAACAGCACGACCCGCCGGGTGGGTGTCTGGTGCCGGTGGGTTTCGCCGGAGAGTCGTTCGAGGGCCGTAAAATAGTCGCTGTGCTGCGGCCGTACGGTCATCGAAGGCCACTGCCGGCGGAGCGTGCCGACCAGACCTTCCAGCGCATCCTCCGAAATATCGACCGGTACGTAGCGAAACGCCACCTGGTTTTCCCAGAGGTGCTCAAGCAGCAGCTTCGTTTTCAGACCGTCGCCCGCACCCAGTTCGATCAGATCAACTTCGTAGCCGCCGGCTGCAAAGAGGGTAACCAAATCCGATTTGTGCGTATCCAGAATCTCATATTCCGACCGGGTCAGGTAGTACTCGGGCGCATGCATGATTTCCTGAAAGATGCGGCTCCCCTCGGCATCGTAAAAAAAACGGGATGACAGCCGCTTGGGAGTTTGAGTCAAGCCCGCCCGCACTTCATCGGCCAGCGGGTTGGGGCCCGGGGTCTGGGGCGACGGGTGTTCAGCTGATGCCTTATTGTCAGACCCCGAACCCTGTGCCTTTAGTTCTTCGTCAATCGTATTCCCGTGAACTGCCATTGTTTGTCAGGTTGAAAGAAATTGCGGTACGTCGGCCGGGCATGGCCGTCGGGTGTGGCAACGGATGCGCCCCGGAGCACCATCTGCCCACTCATAAATTTACCGTTGTATTCACCGACGGCCCCTTCGGCGGTGGTAAAACCGGGGTAGGGCAGGTAAGCCGAGTTGGTCCATTCCCAGCGTTGGCCCCAGCGAAACGATTCGTTCCGGACGGCCGCCGTTTCCCATTCAAATTCGGTGGGTAGCCGTTCCCCCCGCCAGCGGGCAAATGCGTCGGCTTCGTAATAGCTGACGTGACAAACCGGCGCATCCGGCTCAACCGGGTTCAGCCCATCGAAGGTATACACGTACCAGTGGCCATCGACGCGGTGCCAGTACAGGGGAGCCTGTACGTGCTGGGCATTGACCCAAGCCCAGCCGTCGGACAGCCAGTAGCGAAAGTTCTGGTAGCCACCAGCCTCAATGAAGGCCATGTACTCGGCGTTGGTAATCAGTGCCCCTGCCAGTATGGTTTGGTTCAGGTAGACGTTGTGGACGCCCAGTTCATTATCAAAGCAGAAGCCATTGCCCTGGTACCCGATGGTATGGACGCCCTCGGGAACCATCGCGGCTTCACCGGTTGCCTGGCTCGCATCGTCCGGGACCGGTATCTCAATGGCCGGAAACAGAGGATTATGCCCCAGAATGTACTTGATGTCGGTTATCAGCAGTTCCTGATGCTGTTGCTCATGATGGAGCCCCAGATCGAGGAGCGGAGCGAGGGCTGGATCAGCTTCGTTCAGAAACCGGCTCATGTGGGCATCGACATGCGCCCGATAACGATAGATATCGGCAACGGTCGGGCGGCTGAGGTTTCCGCGGCTGGTACGTAGCACGCGCCGGCCCACACTTTCATAGTAACTATTGAAGACAAAGCTGAAATCTTCGTGAAACACCTGATAGCCAGGAAGGTGAGGGACGAGCACAAAAGTCTCCCAGAACCAGGTTGTATGACCGAGGTGCCACTTGGGCGGGCTCACATCCGCAGTCGGCTGGACTACATAATCTTCCGTTTCGAGGTGGCGGCAAATGGCTTCGGTATGAGCCCTGACTCGTTGGTAACGATCAACGAGCGAATCAGTAGCCGATGGGTTAAGCACAAGCATAATGAATGACGAGCGTGGTATTCTTTCTATAAAACCATTGAAACGGGTATTTGGGTTTTAAAATATTTGCCCCCATTCATCACATTTATTTTGTAATTAATCTATCCTATAGCCAAATTTGAAATTTGTAGACGAGTTTGTTTGTTTCGCCGTCGGTTTTGGTGAATCCTTACCAAATTTTCTACTGAGTTGGATTTTTACAATATAACCTATTCTATTGATGAAGAGACGAGATTTTATGCAGTTGTCGGGCATGGGAATTGGCGCGCTGATGGGCGCATCGGTTCCGGTGCTGGGCAACGCCGTTCCGCTGGAGTATCTGCTGGAACCCCGGGCCGATGCTGCTACGAAGAAAAAGCTGGCTGATGTAGCCCTCAACGCGGCCAAAAGTAAAGGCGCATCGTATACCGATGTTCGGATTGGGCGCTACCTGCAACAGTTTTTGTTCACGCGCGAAAACAAAGTGCAGAACATTGTTAACGCCGAGTCGTATGGGGTGGGTATTCGGGTGCTGGCCAACGGAACCTGGGGATTCTCGGCCACCAGCGACGTAACGCCCGAAGGCATTGCCCGGGCCGCCGAAACCGCCGTCGCTATTGCCAAGGCCAACGCTAAAATCCAGAAAGAGCCCGTTACGCTGGCTCCGCAGAAGGGCGTAGGTGACGTGACCTGGAAAACACCGATTAAGAAAAATGCCTTCGAGATTCCGGTGCAGGAAAAAATCGACCTGCTGATGAAAGTCAACGGCGAGGCCATGAAAAACGGCGCGGCTTTCGTTACGTCCAATCTCTTCTTTGTCAACGAACAAAAATATTTTGCCTCAACCGACGGGTCGTACATCGATCAGGATGTGCACCGCATCTGGCCGACCTTTACCGTTACGGCCGTTGACCGGCAGGCGGGTGGGTTCAAAACCCGCGACGCCCTCAGCTCTCCCATGGGCATGGGCTACGAATACCTCGATGGCGCAGCGGCTGAAAAAATTCCCGGACCCAACGGGCTGGTAGGCTACCGCAATTCCTACGATATGGTCGAAGATGCGATTCTGGCCGCTAAACAGGCCAAGGAAAAGCTGACCGCCAAATCCGTGCAGCCGGGCAAAT
The DNA here is from genome assembly GCF_003583365.1 of Fibrisoma montanum. Taxonomy (GTDB): domain Bacteria; phylum Bacteroidota; class Bacteroidia; order Cytophagales; family Spirosomataceae; genus Fibrisoma; species Fibrisoma montanum. Next base: position 191,807 of record NZ_QXED01000010.1, on the reverse strand, counting down.
ACGACCTGGTGCTGGACCCCAACCACCTCGGCCTGACCATCCACGAGTCGGTCGGACACCCCACGGAACTGGACCGCGTGCTGGGCTACGAAGCCAACTACGCCGGTACGTCCTTCGCGACGCTGGACAAGTGGAAAACCAAGAACTTCAACTACGGCAGCAAGCTGGTCAACATCGTGGCCGATAAAACCCAGCCGTACACCCTCGGTACGGTCGGCTACGACGACGAAGGCGTACCGTGTAAGGAGTGGAATCTGATCAAGGACGGTGTCCTCGTGAACTACCAGGCCATCCGCGACCAGGCCAGCATCATCGGCGAGAAAGAATCGCACGGCTGCTGCTACGCCGATAACTGGAGTTCAGTACAGTTTCAGCGGATGCCGAACGTATCGCTGCGGCCCGGTACGGAAAAGCGGAGCGTTGCCGACATGATCAAAGGCGTCGATAAAGGCATCTATATCATCGGGCGTGGCTCGTATTCCATTGATCAGCAGCGCTATAACTTCCAGTTTGGCGGGCAGTTGTTCTACGAAATCAAGAACGGTGAAATTGCCGGAATGCTCGACGACGTAGCGTATCAGGCCAACACCCAGGAATTCTGGAACTCCTGCGCCCAGCTCTGCGACAAAGACGACTACCGCACCTTCGGGTCGTTCTTCGACGGAAAAGGCCAGCCCTCGCAGGTTAGTGCCGTGTCGCACGGTTGCCCCACGACGCGCTTCAACGGTGTCAATGTGATCAATACGGGACGGAAGATATAGCACAGTTCGTAGGGTGTGGTTTGAAGTCTGCGGTTGAGAGCCGCAACTCAGCCACGAACTACGAACCACAAACTACAAATCGAATAATGGCAATCTTAAGTAAAGAAGAGGCTAAGAAGATAATCGATAAAGTACTATCGTTCTCGAAGGCCGATGAGATGAGCGTGAACCTCGGCGGTGGCCGGACGGGCAACATTCGGTACGCCCGTAACTCAGTCTCGACCAGTGGCGAGTCCAATAACCTGTCGCTGGGCATAACGGCCGTGTTCGGCAAGCGCTCCGGTACGGCAACCATCAACGAGTTCGACGACGCATCGCTGGAAAAAACGGTACGTCGGGCCGAGGAGATCGCACGACTGGCGCCCGAAAATCCGGAATTCGTACCGGCGCTGGGCCCTCAGCAGTACGTTGATACCAAATCGTACGTAGAAAGCACCGCAAAAATTGACCCGGCCTACCGGGCCCAGGCGGCCTTCGACAGCATTGATCTGTGTAACAAAAAGAACCTGACGGCCGCGGGCTACCTCGAAGACAGCGCCGGTTTCTCAGCCATTGGCAACAGCAAAGGGCTGTTCGGGTACAATCCAGCCACGTCCGTCGATTTCTCGATCACGGTCCGGACGGCCGATGGTACCGGGTCCGGCTACGCGATCCGGGATGTCAACGACGTATCGAAACTGAGCACGAAATCCGCCACCGACATAGCCGTGCAGAAGGCACTGGCGTCGACGTCGGCCAGGGCGCTGGAGCCGGGTAAATACACCGTCATTCTCGAACCGGCCGCTTCGGTCGATCTCATGCAGAACATGATGCGTAGCATCGACGCCCGCAGCGCCGATGAGGGCCGGTCGTTCCTGAGCAAAAAAGGGGGTGGTATCCGGCTGGGCGAAAAGCTCTACGACGAACGGGTGACGATCTACTCTGACCCTACCAGCGCCGACATTCCGGGTTCGCCGTACTCGGGCGACGGTCGGCCGCAGGAAAAAATTGTCTGGGTCGACAAGGGCGTTGTCAAAAACATGACGTATTCGCGGTTCTGGGCCGAGAAAAAAGGGGTAAAAGCCGTGCCGCCCCCGTCGGGTTTCATCATGGAAGGCGGTACACAATCGCTGGCTGATCTGATCAAAAGCACCGAGAAAGGGATTCTGGTGACGCGGTTCTGGTACATCCGTTTCGTGGACCCGCAGACGCTGTTATACACCGGCCTGACCCGCGACGGAACGTTCTACATTGAGAATGGCCAGATCAAATTTCCGGTCAAAAATTTTCGTTTCAATGAAAGCCCGGTCATCATGCTCAATAACCTCGAAGCCATGGGCCGGCCGGTACGGGTGAGCGGTAACTTGATTCCCCCGCTGAAGATTCGGGACTTCACGTTCACGAGCCTGTCAGACGCCGTATAACTGTATAATTCTAAAGACCGCACCACCAGGTTAATCTGGTGGTGCATTAATTTTTCAACAAACTTCTTACTTTATGAAACGTATGCTTTTTCTGCTGCTATCGACCGTAGTTCTGTCGGCTTTTGTGCTGATCGACAACCCGCCGGCTGCAGATAATCCTTTCTTCGGGGAGTACGACACGCCGTTCGGGGTGCCGGCCTTTGACAAGATCAAGTCTGAGCATTTTGAGCCGGCTTTCGAGGAAGGAATGAAGCGGCATCAGGCCGAGATCACGGCCATTACCAAGCAAACGGCTGCGCCAACGTTTGCCAACACCATTGAGGCTATGGAAGCCAGTGGTGAACTGCTGAGCCGGGTCAGTACAGTGTTTTTCAACCTGAATAGCGCTAACACCAGCGAGGCTATCCAGAAGATTGCGCAGACCATTGCACCCAAACTGGCAAAGCACAACGACGATATATCCCTCGATCCGGCTTTGTTCCAGCGGGTAAAAGCCGTGTACGACCAGCGGACCAAGCTGAAACTGACCGGTGATCAGCAGCGGCTGCTCGAAAAAATGTACAAAAACTTCGTCCGTAGCGGGGCCGCTCTGTCGCCCGAAAAACAGGAGCGCCTGCGTAAAATCAACGGCGAGCTGTCGGTACTGACGCTGAAGTTTGGTCAGAACGTACTGGCCGAGAACAATGCCTACACCCTCGTCATCGACAAACAGGAGGATTTGAGCGGCCTGCCTGCTTCGGTCGTAGCCGCGGCTGCTGAGGAAGCCAAAAAACGAAACCTGTCGGGCGCCGGAACGTCCGGCAAGTGGGTGTTTACCCTGCAGAATCCGAGCATCATGCCGTTTCTGCAATACGCCGACAACCGGGCGCTGCGGGAGCAGCTTTTCAAGGCGTATCTCGAACGGGGCAACCACAACGACGAGCGCGATAACAAAAAGATCATGGCCGATATGGTGGCGCTGCGGGCCGAAAAAGCACGCTTACTTGGCTACGAGAACCACGCGGCCTACGTACTGGAAGAGAGCATGGCCACCACCCCGGCCAAAGTACGCGAACTGCTGGATCGGCTCTGGACAGCCACCGTGCCCGTAACGAAACAGGAAGCCGCCGAACTGCAGAGCGTAATGGACCGCGCCGGGAAAAACGAAAAGCTGGCCGGCTGGGACTGGCGCTACTACGCCGAGAAACTGCGCAAAGAAAAATATGCCCTCGATGAGCAGGAGCTGCGGCCGTATCTGTCGCTGGACAACGTACGGGAAGGGATCTTCACCCTCTGCAACCGGCTCTACGGCCTGCGGTTCGAAAAACTGACGAACATTCCGACCTACCACGACGAGGTGGTTACGTACGAAGTCAAAGAAGCCGACGGCCGCCACGTGGGCATTCTGTACATGGATTTCTTTCCCCGGGCCAGCAAGCGCGGTGGGGCCTGGATGACCAGCTACCGCCGGCAGGAGGTTAAAAACGGCAAAAAAGTGACGCCAGTTGTCTCGATCGTCTGCAACTTTTCAAAGCCCTCGGGCAATACACCGGCCCTGCTGAATCTGGAAGAAACCAGTACGTTCTTCCACGAGTTCGGGCACGCTTTGCACGGCCTGCTGTCGAACGTCCGGTATGGTAGCCAGTCGGGTACGGCCGTACCCCGCGACTTCGTGGAGCTACCGTCGCAGATCATGGAGAACTGGGCCGAGGAGCCTGAGATGCTGAAGCTCTACGCGAAGCATTACCAGACCGGCGAGGTTATTCCGGACGCACTCATCGAAAAAGTAAAGAAAAGCAGCCTGTTCAACCAGGGTTTTGCCACGACCGAATACCTGGCCGCTTCGCTGCTGGACATGGAGTATCATACCCTGGCACCGGGTCAGGCACCGAAAGACGTACTGGCGTTTGAAAAGCAGTCGATGGACAAAATTGGCCTGATTGATCAGATTCCGCCCCGCTACCGGAGCACGTACTTCCAGCACATCTTCGCGGGAGGGTATTCGGCCGGCTACTATAGCTACATCTGGTCGGCGGTGCTGGATGCCGATGCGTTCGAGGTGTTCAAACAGAAAGGACTTTTCGATCAGAAGTCGGCCTTGTCGTTCCGGAAAAATATACTGGAGAAGGGCGGTACCGACGAGCCGATGAAGCTGTACCAGAATTTCCGCGGTGCCGAACCCGACATCCGGCCGTTGCTCCGGCGGAGGGGGCTGGATAAGACGTTGTAGTTTGTGGTTCGTGGTTTATAGTGTGTGGTTTGTAGTTCGATCGAGCAGCGCAACTACAAACCACACACTATAAACCATGCATGCAACGCCGACACGCCGAATTACATCTTTTATCAAACGAATTACCAACCTAAAACCACAATACGACCCTTGAATCGTCGCGATTTTCTTCAATTAACGGGTATGGGAGCCGGGGCTGTGATGCTGCCCAACCTGTCGGCCTGGGGCCGTCCCGTGGCTCCCGAAGCCTTGCTGGAGCCGGGTATAGACGTAGCCGTCAAGAAGCGCCTGGCGGATGCCGCGCTGAATGCGGCCAAATCGAAAGGTGCTTCCTATGCTGACGTTCGGATTGGCCGATACCTGCGGCAGTTTGTCATTACGCGCGAAGACAAGGTGCAGAATATTGTCAATACCGAGTCGTTCGGCGTAGGGGTACGCGTTATCGCCGACGGATGCTGGGGGTTTGCCGCCGTGGTCGACGCTAAAAACGAGAGCGACACCGCCAAAGCGGCCGAAAATGCCGTGGCCATTGCCAAAGCCAACGCGAAGCTGATGAAAGAGCCGGTGCGACTGGCTCCGCAGAAAGGCTTCGGTGAGGTTAGCTGGCAGACCCCGATCAAAAAAAATGCGTTCGAGGTACCCATTAAAGAAAAGGCCGACCTGCTGCTTACCGTAAACGCAGCTGCCATGAAAAACGGAGCCAACTACGTTAACTCCGTCCTGTTCATGGTGAACGAGCAGAAGTATTTTGCGTCGACGGACGGCTCGTATGTCGACCAGGACGTGCACCGCATCTGGCCGACCTTTACCGTTACGGCCATCGACCCGAAGTCTGGTAAGTTTGAAACCCGCGACTCGCTGAGTGCGCCGATGGGCATGAGTTATGAGTACCTGCAGGCTAACCCCACCGATAAGGTGACCGGCATCACGACCCGCTACAACAAAGGGTACGATATGCTGGAGGACGTAGTGGCTGCGGCTAAACAGGCGAAACAAAAGTTAACGGCCAAATCGGTCGAAGCGGGTAAATATGACCTGATTCTCGACCCGTCGCACCTCTGGCTGACCATTCACGAATCGGTGGGACACCCCCTCGAACTGGACCGGGTGCTGGGCTACGAAGCCAATTTTGCCGGTACGTCTTTCGCAACGCTGGACAAGTGGCAGTCGAAAAACTTCAACTACGGCAGCAACATCGTCAATCTTTTCGCCGACAAAACGCAGGTGGGTTCACTGGGAGCGGTCGGCTGGGACGACGAGGGCGTGAAGACCAAAAAGTGGGATCTGGTCAAAGACGGTACGCTGGTTAACTACCAGGCCATCCGCGATCAGGTACACATCATCGGCGAGGAAGAGTCGCAGGGCTGCTGCTACGCCGACAACTGGGGGTCGGTGCAGTTCCAGCGGATGGCGAACGTATCGCTGGCGGCCGGCAAGCAACCGCTCTCGGTCGACCAACTGATCAAGGACGTCAAGAAAGGTATTTACATCATCGGCGACGGTTCGTTTTCCATCGACCAGCAGCGTTACAACTTTCAGTTTGGCGGGCAGCTGTTCTACGAGATCAAAGACGGTAAGATTGCCGGGATGCTCAAGGACGTGGCGTATCAGTCGAACACGCAGGAATTCTGGAACTCCTGCGCTCAGATCTGCGATGATCGCGACTACCGGTTAGGGGGCTCGTTCTTCGACGGGAAAGGGCAGCCGGGGCAGGTCAGCGCCGTGTCGCACGGCAGCGCCACCACCCGTTTTAACGGCGTGAATGTGATTAATACGGCAAGGAAGATATAATACAGTCACGGTTATGGCCACAAAGTTGAGTAATCTTCAGGTAGAGTTGTTAAAGTTGTATGCCAACGACTTACCTGATCAACAACTTCAGGAAATCAAGATGATGCTGGCTCATTATTTTGCTGAGAAAGCATCTGACGCTATGGATAAAGTCTGGACCGATCAAGGCTTAACGGAACAGGATATGGTGAACTGGACGAATGAACACAACCGTGCTGCGCATCGTCCTTGACACTAATCTTCTCGTCGCCATAATTGGTCGGCTATCACCCTATCGCTGGCTTTTCGATAGCATTATTGCAGGTAAGGTTGCCCTCTGTGTTACAACTGATATTCTTATGGAATACCGTGAGATCATGGAGCAGAAAAATGGCGTTGACGTAGCAGAAAACGTGATCAACTTTATCACGGTAATGCCGACAACCGAACGGATAGAGATCTTCTACGCCTTTGATCTTATTACCGATGATCCTGACGATAACAAATTTATCGATTGTGCCATAGCTGCCGATGCCGACTATCTTGTTTCGAACGATAAGCATTTTGAGGTATTAAAGAAGATTGAATTTCCTAAAGTCAATTGGATCAGGTTAGCTCAATTTGAGGAACGCTACAAGGACCGGTTGGCTAACTAAACGAATTCATACAGTTATGTCCATCATACTCACTGAGGCAGAAGCAAAAACGCTCCTGCAAAAAGTCCTGAGCTATTCAAAGGCGGACGAATGCGAGGTGAACCTGCTCGGCGAAGAGCGGGGCAACCTGCGCTACGCCCGGAACGAAGTATCGACGAGTGGTTCGCTCATCAACCAGAACCTGCAGGTACAGTCAGCGTTTGGTAAAAAGGTGGGCGTAGCGACCATCGACGAGTTCGATGATGCTTCGCTCGAAAAGGTAGTGCGCCGATCGGAAGAACTGGCGCGGCTGGCGCCCGAAAATCCCGAATACGTTGGGATGCTCGGTCCGCAGCAGTACCTGAAAACAAATGGTTTTTTTGAGTCAACGGCTAAAGTGGATCCGGCGGCCCGGGCGGAAGCGGTGGCGAAAAGCCTGCAACTAACCCGCGAGAGCGGGAGCAATGCCAAACTGACGGCGGCCGGCTTTCTGGACGACCGGCGGGGCTACACAGCCATGATGAATTCCAAAGGGCTGTTTGCCTATTACCCCGATACGAACGTCAACTTCTCGCTGACCGTCCGCACCGACGATGGAAAAGGGTCGGGTTACGTAACGCGGGGCTATAGCGATTTTGCCAAACTGGATACGGCCGACGCTACCAGGGTGGCCATTCAGAAGTGCGTGGGCTCAGTTGGGGCGCGGGCGCTGGAGCCCGGAAAATACACGGTCATTCTGGAGCCAACGGCCGGAGCCGTGCTGCTCGAAAACATCTTCTTCAGCATGGATGCCCGGAGCGCCGATGAAGGCCGGTCGTTCCTGAGCAAGCCGGGCGGAAAAACCAAGCTGGGTGAAAAGATAGTGGACGAGCGAGTGACGATCTACTCCGATCCGACAAACCCCGATCTGCCGGCGTCGCCCTGGTCGGGCGACGGTCGGCCGCAGGAAAAAGTAAACTGGATTGACAAGGGTGTTGTCAAAAACCTGGCCTATTCGCGGTTCTGGGCGCAGAAGAAGGGCGTGAAAGCAGTACCGTTTCCCAACAACGTCATTATGGCCGGGGGGACGCAATCGCTGGACGACATGATCAAGAGCACCCAGCGGGGCATCCTCGTAACCAAGCTCTGGTACATCCGTTCCGTCGATCCGCAAACACTGCTCCTGACCGGCCTGACCCGCGACGGAACGTTTTACATCGAGAACGGCCAGATAAAATACCCGGTCAAGAACTTCCGCTTCAACGAAAGTCCGGTCATTATGCTCAACAACCTCGAAGCGCTGGGTAAGCCGGAGCGGGTAGTGAGTACTGAGTCGGATAACAACTACCTCATTCCGCCGATGAAGATTCGCGAGTTTACGTTCACGAGTCTGTCGGATGCGGTATAGTGTTGAAAATGAGCCGGAGTAAGCCCTGCCGCCTGACAATCAACTGTGCGTTCATCGGTTGATTGTCAGGTGACGGAGGAACAAATAATGCCGACTGATTGCTATAGATAGTAGGTCGCTGATGCGACGAAAAAGACAAACTCCATCGTATGATGCTCGAAACCCGCGTAGCCGATCTGTTAGAAGCTCCTGATGCCAAACTGGTCATCGAACGGGCGCAGGCCATTCTCGCTGATGAAGCCCAACGCCGTCGCGAATTTCGGGAGTGGCTGCGCGATGATGTGAAGGCTGAATTCATAAACGGAGAAGTCATTATGCACTCGCCCGTGAAGCGTAGGCATTTGGATGCGACGAAGTACCTGCAAAATCTATTGCTGAACTTTGTAATGCTCCACGATCTAGGTGCAGTCGACTCCGAAAAGGCGCTTATTGGGTTGACTCGTAATGATTACGAGCCGGATATCTGCTTCTGGAATAGCGAAACGGCCGCTTCATTCGACGATGAGCAGATGGAGCATCCAGCGCCAGACTTAATCGTTGAAGTCTTATCAAAGAGCACCGTTGGCCGCGACCGAGGGGTTAAGTTCGAAGACTACGCGGCTCACGGCGTTGGCGAATACTGGATCATCGACCCCGTTCGGAAATCGGTGGAGCAGTATAAACTGGACGAATCAACCATGGCGTTCGCGTCGGAAGCTGTTCTATACGTAGATGACACGCTGGAAGCGGTGACTGTGCCGGGTTTTCGCATTCCGGTACGGGCTATTTTCGACAAAAAAGCAAATATGGAGACATTGCAGGCGCTGATGGCAAAGCCCGCGCAATAACCCACTTATTCAGTCAGTCAAATTGAGACCGTTTATCTTCACCCGCATTCAGTATACCTCCGGCGATTGGGACACCGACCAGCGGATGCCGACCAATCTGCTGCACTCGCTGGTGGAGTATACCACGATTCCGGTCGATCAGAAGGAAAAGGTGGTGCAGTTGAGCAGTAACGAGATTTTCAAGAGTCCGTTCTGCTACCTGAGCGGGCATAAACTGGTGGAGTTTTCGAGTCAGGAGCGGGACCATTTTCAGCGCTACGTTCAGAACGGCGGCTTTGTGTTTGTCGACGACTGCAACCACGACATCGACGGCCTGTTTGCGAAATCGTTTGAGCAGGAAATGGCCCGGACGTTCGGCCCGAAGGCATTGCAGCGCATACCGAATACGCACCCGCTGTATACCTGTTTTTTTAAGTTCGAGGAGGGGCCGCCGACTACGTCGTTTGAACTGAACGGCTGGGGCGACGACCTCGTGCATGACTATCTCAAGGCGATCGTCGTCAACGGGCGGATTGGGGTGCTGTACAGTAATAAAGATTATGGCTGTGAGTGGGATTACGATTTTCGTAACAAACGCTTTCTGGCCGAAGACAATACCAAGTTTGGTGTCAACATCGTGACCTACGCGTTGACAACCGTATGAATACACCTGAAACGCAGAGAGGCATAGCTAAACGCAGAGGTCGCAGAGTAACTTAATAAACTCTGTGTTCGCTGCGCTTATCTCTACACCTCTGCGTCAAACAAACCTGAACTTGATTTGGAAACACAGGAACTGACGCATTACAAAACATTAGTCGCCAAGCTCCCGTTGCTGCGCAGTGAGATCGGGAAGGTAATCGTCGGTCAGCAGGAGGCCGTCAGCGAAATTCTGATCGCCCTGCTGGCCGGTGGGCATTGCCTGCTGGAAGGCGTACCGGGCCTTGCCAAAACGCTCATGGTCAAAACGATGGCCGAAGCCCTCGACATGAGCTTCAAGCGCATTCAGTTTACGCCCGACCTCATGCCCGGCGATATTGTGGGCACCGAAATTCTGGAAGAAGACCACGAAACCGGTAAAAAATTCTTCAAGTTCAACTACGGGCCGATCTTCGCCAACGTTGTCCTGGCCGACGAGATCAACCGGACGCCCCCCAAAACGCAGGCGGCTTTGCTCGAAGCCATGCAGGAATACAAGGTCACGTACGGCGGCTCGGACTACCCACTGCCCCGGCCGTTCCTGATTATCGCGACCCAGAACCCCATCGAACAGGCCGGTACGTATCCGCTGCCCGAAGCCCAGCTCGACCGGTTCCTGCTGTACATCCGGCTCAACTACCCATCGGAACAGGAGGAACTGGACGTACTGAAAAGCACAACCGGCACCAACCGGCCGCAACTGCAGACTGTCCTGACCGATCAGGACATCATCGAACTGCAAAGCCTGACCCGGCAGGTACACATCAGCGACGAACTGATCAGCTACATCAACCGGCTGGTACGGGCAACCCGGCCTGATGGCAGTCCGTCGGCCTTTGTCAAGCAATGGTGTGACTGGGGTGCCGGGCCGAGGGCCGGGCAGGCGCTGGTTCTCTGTGCCAAAGCCCGGGCCGTTCTGAGCGGACGTTTTTCGGTGGTCCCGGAGGATATTCAAACGCTGGCGTATCCTATTCTGCGCCACCGCATGGCCCTGAACTTCCGCGCTGAAGCGGAGGGCGTAACGACCGATCAGGTAATTCAGGAGCTGCTGAAAACAGTCAAATAGCCTGGATGACGTGATGTCGGATTCAGGAACCTGACACGTGGGTTTTGAAACGGACGCCACTCGAAACTAAACGACACTCAGACGGATATGGCACAACTGGCCACGGACCTGATTAAACTTAACAACCTGCAACTGGCCGGGAAACTGGTCAGCGATGAGCTGTTGCTGGGCATTCACCCCAGCAAACGCTCGGGAACGGGGACCGAGTTTGAGCAGTACCGCCACTACCAGCCCGGCGACGATCCGAAACGAATTGACTGGAAGCTGTTTGCCCGGACGGATAAGCACCTGGTGCGGGAGTCGGCGACGGAGAGTAATCTGCAAATCCGGTTTCTGCTGGACTTGTCGGGGTCGATGAATTACGCGGAACAGAATGTGACCCGCCTGAACTACGCCAAAATTCTGCTGGCCTCGCTGGCGTACCTGGGTTATCGGCAGAGTGACCAGATGAGTCTGTATGCCCTTCAGAACGGCACTTTACAGACACTCGTACCTGCAGGAGCGCAGGGCTTTCAAAAGATTTTATACGCGTTGCAGAACGCGCAGGCGGCCGGTCAGTGGCTCAACACCTCACCCAGATTTCCGGAGTTTTATCAGAAGCAGAAAGAACTCGTCGTACTGGTGTCGGATTTTTTGCAGGTTGGCGATGAGTGGTTAAGTCTGATTCGGAGCGTGGCCAGTCCGCGCCGGGAGATCGTCATTTTTCAGGTCCTGGGCGATCAGGAACTGGCGTTTGACCTGAGCGGATTTTACCGGTTTCAGGATTTGGAAACCGGGCGGGAAATTGAGTTGCAGGCCGAAAATGTCCGGCAGACGTTCCGGGAAACGGCCGCGCAGTACTTGCAGAACCTGGACGAAGCCCTGCGGCTACCGCATGTTCAGTTAATTCGCGTCAAGCTCAGTGATCCCATAGCCATGGTATTGCGGGAGTTTTTAGCCAAACGAAACGTCTGATGGAGTTCATTCAACCGGGTTTGCTGTGGGGGGCGCTGGCCGTTGTGATTCCGATTGCGATTCACTTCTGGCATCAGAAAAAAGGGCAGCTTTTGCCCTGGGCGGCCACCCAATGGCTGATTGAGAAAGAACAGCAACAGCACCGGGGGCTCCGGCTTGAAAACCTGTTGCTGTTAGTGGTGCGGTGCTTGCTGCTCATGCTACTCGCGTTTTTGCTGAGCCAGCCGATCTTAAACGGGCTGAATGTATCGAACACGGTGCAGCGCATCCATCTGGTACAACCCGACCAGTTTCTGGTCAATAACTTTCGGTTTGAACTGGAAGACGCGCTGAAAAAAGGCGAACCGGTGTACTGGGTCGGCCAGGAAATCCCCACAATGTCAGCGCTTACATCACTGCCGACGCTGAGCAATGTCAACCCGTTAATCCTGCAAACGGCCATAAACCGCATTCGAACGAACGAAGCCGAACTGCACCTGTACATACTCAACCAGCAGCAGTGGGCGGAGGTACCGGCTATTTACGTGCCCTCCCGGTTTCGGCTTCATGCGGTAGCTGATTCGGCCCGGCGACCGGTGCAGGCTTACCTCGACGGAGGCAATAAAAAGCTCTTCGTAAACGCAGCCAACCAGTTGACCAGCAGTGCCGCGCTGCCGACAGAAGGCCGGTTCAGGCCAACACCGGTACGAACGGGTGGTTTGGCCGTACTGGTCGATTACCGCAATTCCGTTGAACGGCAAACCGTTGTGGCCGCCCTGAAGGCGCTGGCCGATGTGTATGGTCTTGATCTGGCCGTTGAACTTGCACGGAGTGCTGCCAAACCGTTCGATTGGGTGCTGACGGATCAGCTGCCTGCCCGGCCTTCATCCCAGGCGCTGTATGTTGTTTCGGGTGTGCAGCGGGAGCCGGTGTTGCCCAACGTAGTGTATACTACTGAATCGCTGACGCCCCAGACCTCCGAACGCGTAGCCGCCGGACAGCTGCCGGAATGGTTGGGTGAGCAATTTGTCCGGCATTTCGGGCTTCATTCGGTGCAAGTGCCCCTGAGTCGGCAACAACTGGCTGGCTTATTTGTACCGTCGGCCCGGGAAAATACGAAGCATCAGGAACGAGTGCAGCAACTATTAACCGCTCTGTTGGTCGTTCTGATCGGCGTAGAGCGATGGATTGCCTTGAGAAAGAACGCATGAACGAGTTACGAAAAGCCATATCGTCGGTTGTTTACCAACTGTATACCAACGCGCTGCTGGTGTGTCTGCTGCTGGCCGCGTCAGCCTATCTGCTCGTGCTGACGTTCACCCAATCGCCAGTAGGCGCATGGCTGGCTGCGGCTGCGGCTTTTGGCGCGGGTGCTATGGTGAGCAAACCCTACCAAAATCAAAAACCGAAGGCCATTTCGATTATCCACCGGACCGTGGGCGATGTGGAGTACAGTCTGCCGCTACTCGATAAGCCGGAACTGAATATGGCCGAACAACTGCAACTGGAACGCCTGAACGACCGGATTCAGCAGGTGTCGGTACCGACTGTTCTCTTTTCCAGACTGGGTTTGTATAGCCTGGTACTGGTTGCCGCAGTTGGCGTACATTTAACTTACCCATTGCTTAAACCCGGTCAGACGCCCCCACCGACGAGATCGGGGAATCGGGCGGTGCTGCCAAACGATAACCAGCCGACAATCCCCGCGTTTGAGTCAGCGTCGGTTCGGGTGCAGCCGCCTGCTTACACCCGACTGCCCGAACGGCGCTCGACCGATTTGAACGTAACAGCCATCAGCGGGTCACAACTGACGTGGCAGGTGCAGTTGTCGAGCGGCCAGGACATGACGGTACGGCTGGCCAACAGCCGGGGTGAAGAGCGGCCGTTCGGTCAGGTCGCCGATGGGTTTACCTATACAGACCGGGTTGTCAGTTCAGGTCTATATGCCATCAAGGCCTATTGGAAAGATTCGCTGATCTACCAATCCGACTTCTATCGCCTGGAAGCGCAGCCCGATCTGGCGCCAAAAATCGAACCCGCTTCCAAAGAATTGTACCAGTATCATTTCCTGAAAGACCCCAAAACGATCCGCGTAACGGCCAAATTCAGCGACGATTTCCTGGTCAGTCAGGCATTTATTGTCGCTACGGTGGCGCGGGGATCGGGCGAGAACGTCAAGTTTAGGGAAGTGAAGCTACCCCTCGGGCAAGCCAACTTCAAGGAGTCGCGTATCACCAAGAGCATTGACCTGAAAGCGCTCAATTTTGCGCCCGGCGACGAGCTGTACTACTACTGGGCCGCGCTCGATAACCGGCAGCCCGAGCCAAACTTCGCCAAATCGGATACGTATTTCATCGTGTACAAAGACACAACGAAGATGGACGAAGCCGAACTGGCGACGATGGCCGTCAACGTTATGCCGGAGTACTTCCGAAGCCAGCGGCAAATCATCATTGATACGGAAAAGCTGATTGCCAAACGGAATAAGATACCGGCCAAGCCTTTTAACAGTACGTCCAACGAGATTGGCTTCGATCAGAAAGTCCTGCGGCTGCGCTACGGGCAATACCTAGGCGAAGAATTTGAAACGTCCATCGGTGGGCACGGCGGCCCTGAAGGGGGCGGAGATGGCGATCCGCTGGAGGGGTTCATGCACAAGCACGATTCAGGCGAGGGGGAGCACGAGCATGACCACGATCACGACGACAAGCACGAATCGCACGAGGAGCCGCATGATCATGGGCATTCGCATGGGGGCACTCAGAATCCGGCCGACGAGAAAGATCCGATTGCGGCCATGATGGAGCAGTACGTTCACTCGCACGACGACGGCGAAGCAAACACCTTCTACGAGCAATCGACGCGGAGCCTGCTGAAAATGGCGCTTGAGCAGATGTGGCAATCGGAGCTTCATCTGCGGCTGTACGAACCCGAAAAAGCCTTGCCGTACGAGAAAAAGGCGTTGGAGTTTCTGAAAGCCGCTCAGCAGAAAGCGCGGACGTTCGTTAAGAAAACCAGCTTCGATCCGCCCCCCATCAAGGAACAGGAAAAACGCCTGACGGGGGAATTGAAGAACGTGAACCCCCGGTTCAGTCAGCAGCGCACGTACGACCAGCAGCGAGTCGGGCCACTGGCTGCGGAAGTGCTGGGCTATCTGGACCAAACCCATGAACTCAATACCGCCCAACGCCAGGTCGTGCAGCAACTGGGTACTGCCCTTGCGGATCGGGTCATGAACAGCGGTCTGCGCAACTGGTCGGTTCTGAGCAGTTTGCAGAAACTGGCCGGGGGGCGGTCGCTTTCCGAACTGGAAGACGCGCAATTGAAAACCAAGCTGGCTGAGCTGACGGGCGTTGTTGTTCGGACGAACCGTTCGTACACCAGCGAACGCAAACTGGAGCAGGCCTTCTGGAAGCGCCTGAGATGACGTACATGATTGACGTAACTATCAACTGGTCTGATCCTGTTAACTGGTTTATCCTGTCCGGATTAGCTGCTCTCCTGGGCATGCAGGTCTGGCTGGTTTTAAGAAATTCCCAGCTTTCGGCGGGACGAAAACGGGTTCGGCTGGCCCTGAACGGTCTGCTGTGGCTGGTGCTGCTGGGATATGTCGTGCAGCCGGTCTGGCGGGAAAGTGCACGGACTACCCATGCGCTGATCGTTGGGGAGGAGGTGCCTTCGACTTTTAGTCGGCAGGTGCAGGACAGCCTCGGAGTTCGCCGGCGGTTCACGGCCGGTACGTTCAAAGGGGAGTTTGATTCGGTGACGCTGCTGGGGCAACAGTTTCCACCGGAGGTACTTGGCCGGCTGAGCCGGTCGGCAGTACGCTGGCTACCGTATCAGCAACCCGATCAGGTGCAGACGATCCAATGGAAAGGCATTGTGCGTCGGGGTGAAATGCAGCGGGTAACGGGCCGTCTTGTTTCTTCACGAAAGCAGGCGCTCACGGTCCGGTATGGGAATCGAACGCTGGACAGCCTGGCGTTGCGCGAAGGCACCAATACGTTCACGCTGCAATTCCCGGCGTTTGTGCAGGGACGAACGGAGGTCACCCTGCTATTAGGTGACGCGCCACTCGATACAATCCGCTTCTTTGCCCGCCCGCCGGTTCCGCTAACGTACCAGTTTGTGCTGAGCAGTCCTGATTTTGAAAGCCGGACACTGGCCGACTGGCTGGGTAAACAGGGGCACACTGTTCGGGTGACCAGTACCCTTTCGAAAGACATCAGCAGCAGCCTGGCACTTAACGAAGGGAGCCGCAAAACCACTAAACCCGATGTTGTTATCACCGATCCCGGTAATGCGGCCGATCCGCTGGTTCGGCGGGCGGTTGCCGGGGGGCAGTCGGTTCTGTTTATTAACACCACCGATCCCGAAAGCGAAGCCCGACGCATCAATCAGGCGGTGGGCAGTAGCTGGCGGGTCCGGAAGATTTCGACGGAGTCTGCCGTGTCGGTTGGGAATGGCCTGACCGCGCTGCCGTATGCCATCACCAGCACGGTCAATCAGTTTCCGGTGGCCGGCTACCCGGTAGCGGTGCAGCAGGGAGTGGGCAGGATTGGCCTGAGCCTGATTAGTGAAACGTACCCGCTAAAACTCAGTGGCGACAGCGTTGCGTACGACCGGATCTGGACGGCCATTCTGGCCCCTCTGCAACCCCCCGGCCTCAATAACGTAACCGTCGATGCCCCGGTGGTGGCTGGTCTGCCCACGGATTTGCAGGTCAACAACGTACCGGCCCGACCTGCTGCGTTGTCTGTAGGCCGCGATACGGCGACACTGGCCTATTCAGCCATCAATAACCTGTCGGCGGAAACCAGGTATCGGTTCAGTCGGCCGGGCTGGCATACGATTCAGGATTCGGTGGATGTGTATGCCTACGATCCGCAACGCATAGCCACGGTGGCCGGCAACCGGCTGCTGAGTCAGTACGTCCGGGCTCAGACTACCTACCTGGCGGGCCGGGAAGTGGCCGAGGCTGTAACGGATAATTCGGTGCCAAACTGGGTCTGGCTGGTGCTGTTGCTGAGTTGCCTGACCGCGCTCTGGCTTGAACCGAAGCTAGGCTGAGAACCCGTTAGCGCAGCATCTCCGCGACCAGAATGCCCAGGTACGTTCCGATGGCGTTGCCGAGCGTACCGACCAGGACGGCCGGCAGTTGCAGATCCGCCCGGTTCATGCTCCGGGCGAGCGCCAGCGCCGACGTAGCGCCCCCGATATTAGCCTGGGATGCAATACCCAGCACATCCCAGTCCTGCCGAAACAGCGCCCCGACCCCAAACAGCAGAACGGCGTGAATCAGTACCAGCAGCAGAATCATCCCAAAGAGTACTAAGGCCAGTTCACCGTCGCGGAGCAGGGCCGCAACGTCGCAGTAGGCTCCGATCACGGCCAGAAAAACGTAGATGCCGAGCAGACCCAATAGACGGCTGCCACTCAGCTTGTTGACGACGCGGAACTGCGCCAGGGCGAGGGCCAGGGTAGTCAGGACAAGAACGAACGGCAGGGCCGGAAACCAGGCGGCTACCTGTTTTGCGAGGAAGATAGCCGCGAACCCCATTGCCAGCAGCAGGGCCAGATCAGTCGGGCGGATGGTTTCGGCATCGGAGAACAGCGGCTGAGGAGCCGACCCGTCTTTCAATCCGGCCGAGGTGGTTGCCAGCGGGGCCGGAGCCACGGCCGTAGGCTGTTGGCGCGGAAACCGGCGCTGGAGCAGACGCGGCAGGGCCAGGGTCGCCATCATCCAGAGCGTCGTCAGGATGTTGTCGGCGGCCGTAGCGGCAATGAACAGATTGCCGGCTTTTGATACGTTGTAATGCAGGGCAACCGCGTGGAAGTTGATACTGCCGCCAATGTACGTGCCGGTAAACATCCCCGCCAGGGCGTAGTGCAGTTCACCCACGGTCTGCGGAGCCGCGAATACCCATACGCTCGTCAGTACGCCGATAACAACCCCCACCGAGCCCGTCAGGTACATGGTCAGCATGGGCAGGCCTGCCCGGCGAAGGTCTTTCAGGTTGACGCTGAGGAGGAGCAGAAACAGCGAAAATGGAGCAACGTAGCTGAAAATGCCGTCGTATACCGGCGTTTCGGTCGTTGGAATAAGGCGCAGGTTGGCTTCAAGGGCCGTCAGGACAATGATCAGCAGGGCCGTACCGAGGTGCCGGAAGAACCGGCGCTGGCATAGCCATTCGCAGATAACTACGTTCAGGCAAAGAACGAAGAGGATAAATAGGGAATCAGTCAAGAAGGTGGCGGTTTGCAGTGGGTAGATGATTGCCACAATCTACTCATTTTCTGCCGACTGCCAATGGCGTTACCCACCTCTTTCCAGATCAGCTCTGACCAACCGGCTGCCCCAGGCAGAGCTTTCGGCCAATCTGCTCGGCCACGTAGTGTTCCATCTGCCGGATGGTATGGAGCCGGTGCCAGTCCTGATCAACGATGCGAATACCGTAGCGGATTTCCAGCTGTACCAACAGGTCAATCCGGTCCAGGGAGTCCAGACCCAGATCGAGGGTTAAATCGGCTTCGTTGGAGAGCGCATCCTGACGAACTCCCATTTCCCGTAGCATCCGTCGCACAGGGGCATTCATTGGGTCGGTCATGTCAAAATCATTTATCATCGCGCTGCTTACTTAATGGTTACGTATGCGTCCGGATTCGTGCATAGGTACTGAGTTGGTTATTCCGGGCGTCTGTACGTAGTCGTATGCAATAAGCAGGCCAGTCAATGCGTGTGGATTAGCTAAAGGCAGTCAGCGGGTTAGTCGAGGGGTATAACAAATTGATTAACAGAAATGTATTGTAGCCGTAAAAATTTTTAATTGGCCTCATCCGCTTTACTGGCCCTGTTTCGGGTCGGTTTGCTCATAAACCAGCCAACAAATCGGTAATCGGCGATCAATTGCCTTGTCAACGCAGCGGTCAGCCAGCAAAATCTAAGCCAATACAATAGTTATTGACTAGAGTAAATGCGGACGCCCGACCAGATTCGTCAAAACCTGGCCGGGCTGATCGTAGGCCGTGGGGCGTGATTAGGCGGTTACCCCTTATCGGCTTCGACTAGGGCTGGGGTCGCTGGCTCGGCAGGTGATTCAGACGATTGGTCGGCAGCATCAGTCGCCGGTGCCTGCTGAGCAGTGGTCTGCGCATCCCGGAGCCGCTGGACGAAAACGCCGGCCAGCGCTACGGCCCAGGCAGCGGCCACAGCGGCAACGTCATCGTTACGGCCGCGCTGCTTAGCCGCAATGCCAACGAAGGCCGCGATGAGCGTAACGAGGTAGTACGGATCATTCAGTCGTTTTGAGACAACGATTCCCAATCCGCCGGTAGCCGATAAAATACCGTATGCCCAACGCCGGGCCGTTGCGGGCGACACGCGATAACCAGCCTGAAGCAGTAGGTTAGCCCCGCTGACGACCGTAGCTGCCGTTAACCAGCCGGTATACAGGCTAATCGATTTACGCAATGTATTTTCCGGTTCCGGTACTGCCGTCCGGCCAATTTCCAGCTGGCGATGCAGGCCCAATGACAGGGGCAGCAACGAAATGGTGGTTAACCCACCGCCTACCCGGCTGGACAAATCGGATTTTGAAAAGAAGTAGCCAAACACCAGATTCAATACGTAGTTGGCCCAGAGCCAGGGCCGGGCTTTGGCATAGCGAGGGTTATTGGCCTGCGACGGAAGGGCCTGGTGGACCGCCAGACCGATGGTGCCGGTGTAGATAACCGGCCAGGCAATCCCAAACGTAGCGTTGGCGGGTGTAGTCAGGTTTAAGTCCAGTTCCCGTTGCTGTTCGTCCGCTATGTCTGTGCGGAAAGCCCCCCGTTTTGGCCGACTGAAAAAGAAAGTACCGATGATGCTGCCGATCACAAAAGCGGCTGTAGCGTAGCGTTCAAGCTGGTTGTTTTTCATAGCGACTGCTGGTTATTCAGACATTATGAAAACAACGTAACCGCTTGTATTTTGTTCAATTTTGTACTTAATTAATTGATGTGATATGATATGGTATTAAATAACGTTGCTTTGAATTAAATCTGAAATCGAGTTGTCGCGGTCATTCAGGAATATAGGATTATGGAAGGTGTGCAGTTTTTGTAGTAGGCCGACCAGTACCATTTTCTCGGCAGTAGTCAGGTTACCACCCATGAGAACGGCAATCTGCCCCATGACCGGCCACATGCCCATCAGGAGTTCCTGTCCTTTGGGGGTCAGTTGCAGTCGTTTGCTGCGCTTATCCGTTTCATCGGCATACTGCTCCACCAGCCCGTTGGCCAGCAATCGCCGGATGATTTCGGTGCCGGTGGTTTTCTCGTGAATATTGCGCTCGATCAGCGAAATCTTGGTCATAGGCTGGTGTTGCCACAAAGTTGCCAGGTACGTAAAATCGTCGTAGGTAACCAGGGGCGTATTTTCCAGGCCTTTGCGGGCATACACCCGTGAGTAGCGATACAGATATCCGATCATGATACCGATGTAAACGTCGGGTGTCTGGTACGCATCGTGGGTATAGTCGCTATGCTGAGCGTGTTCGGCGGCCGAGGTGATCAGGTGCTGATTCAACCAGGCTACAAAATTGAACAGCGTTTGCTGATCGGAGTCGGGCTGTTGGTGCTCAAAGCTTTCCAGGTGACCGATCAGGTCCTGAATGAGCTGGTAATTTTTCATAACGACGGGGGCTGAATGGTTCTTCCGGCGAAAGTACAAAACCGGGCGGATAAAAAAATAAACAAAATAACTAAAGCATTAGTTGTGAAACTAAATCATTAGTCATACCTTTCGTTCGCTAAAGCACAGACCGTATGCAGCTCCGTGAACTTACCAAAGCCGAGGAAGAAATTATGCGCGTCCTCTGGAAGCTTAAGAAGGGCTTCGTGAAGGACATACTGGCCGAGTTGCCGGAGTCGGACCGTACCGACGGACCGGCTAAACCGGCCTACAACACCGTGTCGACGATTGTCCGGATTCTGGAGAAGAAAGGGCTGGTGGGCTACACGGCCTACGGCAAAACACACGAGTATTATCCGTTGATTACGGAGGAGCAGTACCGGCGTTTCCAGACCGAGCAACTGATGACCAACTATTTCGATGGATCGCTGAAGAAGCTGGTGTCTTTTTTCGTCAGGGAGAAGAACCTGAGCCTGAAGGAAGCCGATGAGATTATTCAACTCCTGAACAAAGAGAAAGACCAATGAGCGCCCTCGACTATTTTCTCAAGGCCAACCTGTTCCTGCTGCTGTTCTACGGCTGCTACTGGCTGCTGCTACGTCGGCATACATTCTTTGGGCTGAACCGGGCGTATCTGCTCGGCGCAGTGGCAACATCCTTGCTGCTGCCGTTGGCTAAACTGCCTGGCCAGGCTGCCGAGACGATTCCCGTTCCGGTGGGCGTCATTGCCTTGCCAATGGTTGAAGCAGCACCGGCGGCTTCCGTACAGGCTCCTGTAGAAACAAATTGGGAGCAGATAGGCCAGTGGGCGTACGTAGTGGTGGCGGTGCTGCTGCTCGTGCGGCTGGGCGCTCGTTTGTATCGATTGGTTCGTCTCATTCGCCGATCGCCACGGGAGTCGCATGACGGCTTTGTACTGGTTCGGCCGAGTGACGAACAGTTGCCTACGTTTTCGTTCTTTCGCTACGTAGTGTTGAACCCGGCCGATGAGCACAACGAACTGATCGTGCGTCACGAGCTGGTGCACGTTCGACAGTGGCATAGCGCCGACATACTCGCGCTGGAAATGCTGAGGGCCGTGTGCTGGCTGTGCCCGGCGCTGTGGTTATACGACCGGGCCATCCGTCAGATACACGAGTTTCAGGCGGATCAGGCGGCTGCGCAAACGACAACCTACGCTCATTTTCTGGTGGCGTACGCGTTTGGGGTTCAGCCCGACTCCCTGGTCAATGGCTTCTTCAATCCGTCACTGCTGCGGCAACGGCTCCGGATGCTGGGTCGGCGGGCAACGAGCCGGTGGGCACTGGGTAAATATGCGCTCGTGCTGCCGCTGGCGCTTGGTCTGTTAGCCATGACCAGCGTGCCGGAGGAAGTCGTGGCAATTGTGGATGAACCCGCTGATAAGTTCATTACAATTTCTGGCCGTATAACCGCCCCTGATGGTAAACCGTTGCCAGGAGCAACTATTGAGGTAAAAGGAGCTACCCGTGGCACATCCACTGATCTGCAGGGGCGATACGTGTTCTCCCATGTGTTTGGAAAAGACACGCTGGTCGTAGGTTTCGTTGGTTTTAAAAACCAGGAAGTGCCCGTAAACAACCGGACGGTGATCAATGTGCAACTGGCTCTTCAGCAGAAGAAAGTGGGTCAGGGCAGTAGTACAAAGAACCGACAAAACCCGGAAAAGCAGCAGGACAAACGGACAAGTATGGTGGCACCCTCACCGTCAGGTTCGAGAAAACCGCAGTTTACCGCCATACATGACAATAGCCCTAACGCCAGGTACTTACTCGTTAACGAAAGGCCGCGTTCGTATCCTGCTGTCGATTCAATGTTCAATAAAGGGCGAGCCAGCATACGAATCCGGGGCCTTGGTCCATTCGGGGAAGATCCGTTGTACATTGTAGACGGCGTTCATACTACGGCCGATACGCTGAAGAGCCTCAATCAGAAAGACATTCAGAGCGTTGAGGTGATCAAATCTAATTTTTCGACTACGTATGGTGCAAAAGCAAAAAATGGTGTTGTCATCATAACCACGAAGAAATCATGAGCGCCCTCGATTATTTCCTCAAGGCCAACCTGTTCCTGCTGCTGTTCTACGGCTGCTACTGGCTGCTGCTACGTCGGCACACGTTCTTTGGGCTGAACCGGATGTATTTGCTGGCATCACTGGTCGCTTCGTTGGCTTTGCCGTGGATTGACGTTCCGAATCAGGCCAGTCAGACACTGACGGTAAACGTAATGACGCTGCCGACGATTTCGGTAGGGGCAACCACCGAATCACTGGATTTAGTTTCGCTGCCAATGCTGCTGTGGCTGGTGTACGGCATCGGTGTCGTTTTTATGCTTTTTCAGCTTGGACGTAACGTCTGGTGGGTGCATCAGATCATAAATCGTGGCCAACGACACAGTGTGTCGACGTATATAGGTATACGTTTGCCTGATGATGTAGTTAGCTCGTTTTCGTTTGGCCCGTATCTGGTGCTGAATCGCAGTGATGCCCTGGCGGCCGACGAGGCTGTGCTACGTCACGAAGAAGCCCACATTCAACAGATGCATACAATTGATGTACTGCTTGTAGAATTCATGCGGGCCGCGTTCTGGTTCAATCCGGTGCTGTGGCTGTACAAACGATCGCTGCAGCAGGTGCACGAATACCTCGCCGACCAGGCTGCCAGCCGACTTATGAGCTCGTCGGATTACGCCCGGACGCTGGTAGCCTACTCGCTCAACGTACCGGTGGCCGCCCTGACTACCGCTTTTGTATCAATTAGTAACCTCAAACAACGAATCCATATGTTACAGAAACCTGCAACGCACCGCCGGGCTTTGCTTAGCTACGCGGCCGTGCTGATCCCGGCAACACTGCTCTGGATGTGTACCCAGAAAGACACCGAACTGACCTCTGAGAAGGGAGAAACCATTGAGGTGAACCAACCCGCCCGGC
Organism: Fibrisoma montanum; assembly: GCF_003583365.1. Classification (GTDB taxonomy): domain Bacteria; phylum Bacteroidota; class Bacteroidia; order Cytophagales; family Spirosomataceae; genus Fibrisoma; species Fibrisoma montanum. The sequence continues at coordinate 168,517 of NZ_QXED01000010.1, read as the reverse complement.
AAGCTGGTGTTGACGGCGAAATTTACACGGTAGTAGAAAATCAGCCGGAGTTTACCGGCGGCATGGAAGGGTTAATGGAGTACCTCAGTAAGAATATACGGTATCCAGCTGCGGCCGAACGCGCCAACGTGCAGGGAAGGGTATTCGTCAATTTCGTTGTCACGAAAGAAGGTGATATTGCCGATGTTAAGCTATTAAAAGGAATCGGCTTCGGGGCTGACGAGGAGGCCATTCGCGTTGTACAGAAAATGCCGCGCTGGAAACCGGGTTCGCAGAGTGGAGAGCCGGTGAATGTGCGATTTAACTTGCCAATCAATTTCCAGTTAAAAGCTGCCAAGCCGTCGACAGGTGAAGGTCAAGCAAGTCAATCCGGTGTGAAACTGTGGATCATTGACGGGAAAGAATACACGAACGAAGCCTATCAAAAACTCAATCTGGACCCCAACACAATTGAGCGTATGGATGTCGACAAAGAAAGAGGGGTTGTATCAATCACAACAAAAGAATAAGAAGCGGACTCTAACCAGGTAAGGCATACAAAAAAGCCCGTCAGGTATCTGGCGGGCTTTTCGCATTATCCGTCTTTACGTTATTTAATTCTCTACACTAATGACGATCAAAAGTAGTGTTCGTCATGTTTTGCGGCCCTGTTCTTAGTAAACGGTTGTTCCGGCTCATCCCTGTCCCGGTTTTCCTTCGGCTGCAACGTGTCGTTTTCTGATTATTAGTTACACAATACGTGTCAGAAGGCTCATTCATATGTGGGAAAGCTGAAAGTATTTATAAAAATATTTACAAAAGCAGGTAAGTATAGGAAAGTTGAGTATCGGAATGTGATAATATTTGACTCGCTATTGCTTACTGAACGCTTATAGTTCATTTACCTGAACCCTTAATCCTAATTCTATGAAACGTATCTATCAGGTTGTGACCGTTAGTATGGTGGCCGGTTTCTGCACAGGCTTTGTTCATGGACAAAGTAGTAACAGACAACCGGCTCTTACACGCCAGGACGGGCAGCAGGTTGCCATGAATACACGCAGGCAGCCCGAACAAAATAAGAGTACGTCTGTCGCCGAAATTCCTGTATCGGGCAAAGTGACCGATGAGCAGGGCAATGGCCTTCCGGGCGTAAGCGTGGTGGTGAAAGGTACGTCGCAGGGAACCACAACCGACAGCCAGGGGAGTTTCCGGCTGGCGGTGCCTAACACCAACGCAACCCTGGTCTTCAGCTTCGTGGGCTACGGCCGGCAGGAAGCGGTGGTTGGTACGCAGACGACGTTCAACATCCGGCTCGTTCCGGACGATCAGACGCTGAACGAGGTGGTGGTCGTCGGTTACGGTAGCCAGGTGAAAAAAGAAGTGACGGGTGCCGTACAGACCGTGAGCGCGCAGGAGATCAAAGACATTCCCGTGTCGCAGGTCGGTCAGAAACTGCAGGGCCGGTTAGCCGGGGTACAGATCAACCAGACCACCGGCCGGCCGGGAGCGGGTATCAACATCCGGGTTCGGGGACAGGTTTCGGTAACGGCCGGTAGCGATCCGCTGTATGTGGTCGATGGGTTCCCGATTACGGGTAACATCGCGCAGTTGAACCCCGACGAAATTGACGACATTTCTATTCTGAAAGATGCCGCTTCGACCTCGCTTTACGGATCGCGGGCGGCCAACGGCGTAGTACTGATCACGACCAAAAGAGGAAAAAGCGGTAAGACCAACATCAGCTTTAACGCCTTCGCTGGTACGCAGCAGGTTCCGGAACGCGGCCGAATCAAGATGCTGAACGCTCAGGAATTTGCGCAGTTCAAGAAAGAGTATTACGAAGATCAGGGCCAGGCCGTACCGACTGAGTTCCAGAATCCGGCAAGCTGGGCCGACAAAGACAACGACTGGTATGGTGCCGTTCTGCGGGATGCACCGATTCAGAGCTATAACCTGACGATTTCCAGTAACACCGAGCGCTCAAATACATCGCTGGTGGCCGGTATCTTTAACCAGGATGGCGTAGTGATCAACAACAAGTACAAGCGCTATTCGCTGCGGATGAACTCCAACTACAACCTGTCTGACAAAATCACGGTTGGTTTCAACGTAGCGCCTTCGTACGTATTTGACAATACGCCCCGGACCGACGGTGACCGCGGTACGGGTATTCTGTTCAACGCCCTGCATACCTGGCCGGTGATGCCTATCCGGGACGACCAGGGTAATCTGACGCTGGTGAACCGCTTCCCTGGCAGCACGGGTAACATTTTTTCGTATCCGAACTGGGTACGGGCCGCCAGTGAGCTGACCAACGAGACCAAGAATACGAACCTACTTGCCAACGCCTATGCGCAGTATTCACCGATTCCGGGCCTGACGCTGAAGTCGACCATCAACGTCGAATACCTGAACTCGCGGTTCTTCTTCTTCAACCCATCGACGGCAACCAGCCAGATCAACGTGCCCATTCCGACGCTGGCCGTTTCGATCCGCCAGAACCGGGAAGACATCTCCTGGCTGAACGAGAACCTGGCTACGTACACCCGGAGCTTTAACGATGCGCATAACTTCGAGTTACTCGCCGGTTTTACGCAGCAGCGTTATAGTCAGGATATAACCCGTATTCAGGCCGATACGTACGCCGATGATCGGCTACCGACCATTCAGGGGGGGCTGAACATAAACCGTGCGGGTTCTACCAATGCCATAAACCAGTGGAGCCTGTTATCGTATCTCTCGCGCCTGACGTACAACTACAAGGGCAAATACCTGTTTACGGCAGCTATCCGGACCGATGGTTCGTCGCGCTTTGGGGCTAACAACCGCTGGGGTACCTTCCCGTCGGTTTCAGCAGGTTGGGTAATTTCCGACGAAAATTTCATGAAGACCTTTACCCCGGTTTCGTTTGCCAAAGTGCGGGCCAGCTACGGAATCATTGGTAACAACAACATCGGTAACTACACCCAGTACGCGCTGGTGAATAATACGGTGAACGCAGCGTTTGGCAGCACGGTTGCGCCGGGAGCGGTGGTTACCTCCATTGCCAACCCCAACCTGGGCTGGGAAACCACCAAGCAGCTCGACCTCGGTCTCGACCTGGGCCTGCTGAACGACCGCATCAGTTTTGTGTACGACTTCTATACCAAGCGGACTACCAACCTGCTGTATGCCGTTCAATTGCCGCAGGAGTCGGGCTTCACGAACTTCAACGACAACATTGGTGAGATTAAATTCTGGGGTCATGAGTTCGCGCTGAACACCCGCAATACCACCGGTAAGCTGAAGTGGAATACCAACGCCAATATCTCCTTCAACCGGAACCAGGTGGTAGCGCTGGCTCCCGGCATCGACCGGGTGTATGGCTTATTCCACATCACGCAGGTAGGCCAGCCTTTTGGTCAGTTCTACGGGCTGGTCAAGGACGGCTTCTACATGAGCGCCGAGGAGCTGAGAAGTTCGCCCGTTATCCCCGGCCGTTCGGCGGTCGGTACGATCAAGCTGAGGGACGTGAACGGCGATGGCGTAATCACGTTCGGTGGTGATACCGACGACCGGGCCATCATTGGAAACCCCTTCCCGAAGTTCACGTACGGGATTGTGAACGACCTGCGCTACGGCAACTGGGATATGTCGATTACGGGTTCCGGTTCCTACGGTAACCAGTTGTGGGTGCGTCACCTGTACAGTACGGCGAACCTGGATGGCGTGTTCAACATGGTGGCCGGCGTAAAAGACCGCTTCCGGGTGGATAGCCGGGGCAATGTGATCACACCGGGCAAGGGGATGTTCGGGGCCACCAACGGCGGTGGTAACTTCACCGGCATCGAGCGCGACTGGCCCAGTTCGCTTTTTGTAGCCGATGCCTCGTTCTTCACCATCCGGAACATCACGCTGGGCTATACCTTCGGCGCTCTGAGGAAATTTTTCAATTCGGCCCGGGTGTACGCTTCGGCTCAGCAGGTATATGTGTTCACGAAGTACACGGGTGGCCCGAACCCCGAAACCAGCGCTCAGAACGATGGCCAGGGTGATGGCGGTAACCTGAGCCAGGGGGTCGACCTGTCGAACTACCCGGTTCCGCGTACGTTCACCGTTGGTGTTAACCTGAATTTCTAAGTTCCGGCAATCAGTCTTTCATCCTTACCCGACTACAGAATGAAAAAGAAAATCCTTTTAGCAAGTCTGATCGGCCTGTCTGTGACGAGTTGCAACAACGATACGTTTCTCACCGTGGTGCCCGAGACCGCGTTGAGCTCGGCTACTTTCTTTACCAAAGAAGCCGACTTTCAGCAGGCGGTGAACGCCATTTACGTACCGCTGCGGCCGATGTACAACGAAGCGGCCTGGGCTCTGGAGGAGATGCACTCCGACAATACCTACTACGCCCGGAACGTGCTGTTTGGGGCGGTGGATAACACCCAGAATCTGGCCGACTTTGCCATACTGAATGCCGGCGGGCTCAGCGCCAATACGATTATTCTGAACATATACCGTCTGAACTACCAGATCATTGCGCGGGCTAATCAGGTGCTTGCTCTGATTGATAATGTGTCGTTTGGCACCGATCAGCGAAGTACCGACTCGAAGAATAACCTGAAGGGACAGGCCTATTTTCTCCGGGGTTTTGCGTACTTCAAGCTGGCTCAGTTGTTCGGCAAAGCGCCCCTGCACCTGACCCCGGTAGCCGACCGCGAAGGGGCGGCAAAGCCCCTGGCACAAGCGACTGAGTTGTACGCGCAGGTGGAAAAGGATGTTGCGGAAGCGATCAAACTGCTGCCGCTGAAGAAGGATCAGGAAGGGGGACGGGCAACCTCGGGGGCCGCCCGAATGCTGCTGGCCAACCTGTACATGGTTCAGAAGAAATGGCCCCAGGCCGAAACCCTGCTCCGGGAGATCGTCACCAGCGGGGAGTATTTGCTGCTGCCCGATTACAATGATGCCTTCTCGACCACGACGGGTAACAAAAACAACCGGGAGTCGGTCTTTGAGGTGCAATACATCGAAGGGCCGGCCGGTCTGAACGGGAACCAGATTTACCGGTTTATTCCGGCACCGATCACGGCCGATGAGCTGAGGCCCATTACCGGTACGTCGAACCCGCAGGCAATCTCCGGCGAAAACAACAACGTTCCGACGCCGGATATCATTGCCGCCTACGAGCCGGGCGATAAGCGGAAAGACATATCCATCGGTACCGTGACGCTGAGCCAGAGCTTACGGGCTAATAAAACCTACCCGTACATCAAGAAGTACGCCCGGCCTCACTCGCAGCACAACAATACGGGTCAGAACTGGCCGGTGTATCGGTACGCTGAGGTACTGCTGTTCCTGGCCGAAGCCCTGAACGAGCAGGGTAAAACGGCCGAGGCTGTCCCGTTCCTGAATCAGGTGCGCAGCCGGGCGGGGCTGACGGCTGCTGCGGCTGGTTCGCAGGCCAGCCTACGTGAAGCCATCTTTAGAGAAAGACGCGTTGAGCTGGCGTTTGAAAATAAGCGGTGGTATGACCTGGTCCGGACCGGTCGGGTTAACGAAATTATCACCGCCTACGGCGCCCGCATCAAGGCCAACCCGCAGGAGTATTACTTCCCAAGCGGTGCGGTGCCCCCACCGAACGCGTTCACTAATCTGGAGGTGTATTATCCATTGCCGGCCGTTGAAGCTGCGCTGACTCCAAACTTCTGACCAGCAGTCCTTCCGGCGGCTCGATTAAGCCGCCGGAAGGACTGCTGGTAAACGATATTTTGGTTCGTGCCCGCAAATTAATCAGTAGAATAAGCCGGGTATCTATCTCTTAGTAATGCCTGAAAAAGCCAACTGCGGCTATAAATCAGACAAGAACTCGGGCCAATGGAATTCTGTCAACCCCTTATGCAACATCACCATGTTTTCTAAAGTCAACAAGGCCAAACTCGGATTAGCCGTCGTGGCCCTCGTTCTGATCGGAACGTCCTGGATTAGCATGCAGAGCTCGGAATCGGCGAAATCAGCGCCCGACAATCCTAAGCTGGATAAACTAAAACTACTCCCTGGTTTTAAAGCCGAACACCTGTATAGCCCATCCGACAACAAACAGGGGTCGTGGGTGGCGATGGCATTCGACGATAAAGGCCGGATGATCACCTCCGACCAGTACGGGTTCCTGTACCGGCTCGAAATGCCGCCGATCGGGTCGGGTGGACAGCCTAAAATCGAAAAGCTTCAGATAGGGGCTGTGCAGCCCGGCGATACGAGTTCAAAAGTAGGCATGGGCTACGCGCAGGGTCTGTTGTACGCCTTCAACAGCCTGTACGTCATGGTGAACAACCGGGAGAACAAGAACTTTGAAAAGAGCAGTGGGTTGTATCGCCTGCAGGATACCAACGGCGACGACCAGTTCGACAAAGTAACGCTGCTGAAAGCCCTGAAAGGGGAGGGCGAACACGGGCCGCACAGCATCGTGCTGTCGCCCGACAAGCAGTCGCTTTACGTGATCTGCGGGAACCATACCGACGTTCCGGAAATGGATGCGTACCGGCTGCCCGCCAACTGGCAGGACGATAACCTGTTTCCCAAAATTACGGATCCGCGTGGTCATGCCGCCACCCGCAACGCGCCCGGAGGGTGGATTGCCAACATCGATCCCGAGGGCAAACGCTGGGAGCTGGTCAGCGCCGGCTACCGCAACGCATTCGACATTGCGTTCAACGAGGCCGGGGATATGTTTACCTATGACTCGGACATGGAGTGGGATTTCGGTTTGCCCTGGTACCGGCCTACGCGTATCTGCCACGCGACCAGCGCCAGTGAATTTGGCTGGCGTACGGGTAACGGCAAGTGGTTGCCGGCTAATCCCGACAACCTGCCTCCGGTGCTGAACATCGGACAGGGGTCGCCAACCAACCTGCTCTACGGCCAGAACGCCCGGTTTCCGCAAAAATATCGCCAGTCGCTGTACGCCTTCGACTGGAGCTTCGGCATCATCTATTCCATTTATCTGAAACCGAAAGGCGCTTCGTATGAAGCTGAGCGCGAAGAATTCGTATCGGGGTCGCCACTACCCCTGACGGATGGCGCCATCGGGCCGGACGGCGCCCTGTACTTCCTGACGGGTGGTCGTCGGCTGGAATCGGACCTGTATCGGGTGTACTACGGCGGGTCTGAGTCGACCCAGGCCGTTGCCAAAGCGCCGGCTTCTTCTAAAGAGCGCCAACTCAGAACGGAACTGGAGCAATACCACGGCAAACCCAATCCGGCAGCTCTGGCAGCCGCCTGGCCTAACCTGAACCACCCGGATCGGTTTGTCCGGTATGCAGCCCGGCTGGCCGTTGAACACCAGCCCGTGAGCCAGTGGCAGGACAAGGCGTTGACGGAAACCGATCCGCAACGGGCAACGCAGGCAATCATTGCACTCGCCCGGCATGGAGATGCCGCTCTGAAGGGCAAACTGCTGAATGCCCTGATGAAGATCAACATGGGTTCGTTGTCCGAAGCGCAGCAGTTTGATCTGGTGCGGGCGTTTGAACTGGTGTTTACGCGCATGGGTATGCCCGACCCGGCCGACAAAGAAAAGGTGATTGCTTACCTGAATCCACGCTATCCAGCTAAAACTGCGCTGATGAACCGGGGCCTGAGCCGGGTGTTAATTTACCTCGAAGCACCGGGCGTCGTGTCGAAAACGCTGGCGCTGATGGACCTGAAGGATGAACCGGGCAGCAAGGATCTTGGGCTCGAAACCGCTACGGCCTCGTCGGATCTGATTCTGCGCAACCCGCAGTATGGGCTGGACATCGCCAAGATGCTGGAGAAGGTACCACCGCTGCAGCAGACGTTCTACGCCGTTATGCTGAGCCGTCAGGAAACCGGCTGGACGCCCGAACTCCGCAACAAATACTTTACCTGGTTTGCCAATGCATTCAAATACCAGGGTGGCCGCAGCTACGTCGGCTTCATCGACAGAGCCCGCAAACTGGCCATGGCTCATGTGCCCAAAGACCAGGTTGCGCGGTACGATAAGCTATCGGGTGGGGAGCTGCTGACTAAGTCCGGCAATGATCTGGCCCTGGACTATACGCCCAAAGGACCGGGCCGTCCCTGGAAGCTCGACAATGCGGTGGCCATAGTGGACAGTGCTATGGGGAGTCGGGATTTCGATCGGGGTCGAAAAATCTATTCGGCCGTGCTGTGCAGCCGCTGCCACTCGATGCGGGGCGAAGGCGGAGACATCGGGCCGGACCTGACCCAGCTGGGTACGCGCTTCTCGAATAAAGACATGCTGGAAGCGATTATTCATCCCGACAAGGCCGTATCAGACCAGTATGCGTCGACCATTTTCTTGCTGAAAAACGGTCAGTCGGTGCTGGGGCGGCTGGTAAGCGAAGACAAAGTGAATTACTCGATTTCACAGAACCCGTTCGCGCCGGATCAGCTACGCAAGATTCCGAAGAAGGACGTAACATCGAAGAAGTATTCGACCGTGTCGATCATGCTGCCGGGGCTGATCAACAGCCTGAATCCCGACGAACTACGCGACCTGATGGCGTATCTGAAGTCGGGCGGGAACCAGAGCCACGAGGTGTATAAGAGCACAGACGGTGGCGCGAAGGGCAAGTAAACACATGCCTCCGAATACCGTAGCGTGAAGCTATGTCAAGTGCGGTCGGATTCAACACCCCACTGCACTTGACACAGCCTGGCTGCATTTGTAAAGCATACGTACTGAACCGCCTAGCAGAGCTGACCCGGCAGGCTCCTGAAACTTACCGGGTCGTACATCACAGAGAGAGGCTATCAACCATACTCCGGTCAATAAAATGATTGAAAGAAAAGCACCCGCGTCCATACAATTACTACTCATTCTGGCTGCCGTACTGATCGGTGGATTTATTACCGACGGCCGGGCTCAGGGCAAAAAGGATAAAGAGGGGTTCGTGCAGATATTCGACGGTAAATCGCTGAAAGGCTGGGACGGTGATCCAACGTACTGGCGGGTTGAAAACGGCAATCTGGTCGGCGAAATTACGCCCGCGACGCTCCTGAAAACGAATTCGTTCATCATCTGGCGGGGTGGCGAACCCGCTGATTTTGAGTTTAAAGGTGAGTTCAACATCACCGAAGCGGGTAACTCCGGCATCAATTACCGGAGCGAACAGCTGACCGACGTACCTTTTGCGCTCCGGGGGTATCAGGCCGATATCGATGGAAAGAACCGCTATACCGGTCAAAACTACGAGGAACGTAAGCGGACTACGCTTGCTTATCGTGGCGAAAAGGCAAAAATCAACGCGTACGACGGACCGTCAACGCCCGAGGGCGTCAGGGCCAACGTGAACAGGAATGCGTGGAACGGCCGCACGGTAGTAGGTTCATTGGGTAACTCTGACTCCCTGAAGACTTTAATTAAGAGTGAGGACTGGAACACGTTTCACCTGATTGTGAAAGGCAATCACCTTCAGCACTACATCAACGGCGTGCTGATGAGCGATGTCGTTGACGAAGATACCGTCAACGGCAAAGGTAAAGGGTTGCTTGGCGTTCAGGTACACGTAGGGCCGCCGATGAAAGTGCAGTACCGGAATCTGAAGATAAAGCAGTTGTAATTCATATTACCCCTAATCAGCCTGAGGGGCGAATTTGGCACGATACGATTCGGATTCAACCGTCACGTTCAGGCAGTATGGGGGTTAGGCAGACTTGAATTTTGACACAGTATCCCTGGAAAGACAAAGTATCGAACCCGGCTCAACTGGGCGGCATCGAAACGTCGGTGCTCGACAATGGCGCTGGGCGGGGCGTCCGGATCGCCTGGATCAACACCGGCACGGGCCTGCGCTACAAGGTGGTGCTAGACCGGGCCATGGACATTGCCGAAGCGTTTTACAACCAGCATAGTCTGGCGTGGCTCAGTCACTCCGGTACTACGTCACCTCAGCCATTTACTGAGCGGGGGATTAACTGGCTCCGGACGTTTGGCGGGGGGCTGCTGACGACCTGTGGCCTGTCGCACGTGGGTGGTCCTGAACAGGACGAATACGGCGAGCGGGGCCTGCATGGGTACATCAGCAACACCCCAGCTGAGATAGAATCCATCATCCAGCCCGATCCAGCTATTGGCAAACTCGACTTCAGCATAACCGGCCGGATGCTGGAAACGACCGTGTTCGGCCCGAGTCTGGAACTGAAACGAACCATTTCGGGAACACTCGGGCAGCCGGTGATTCGGATTCACGACGAGGTAGTAAACCGAGGCAACGCAATGGCTCCGCACATGCTGCTGTACCACGTCAATTTTGGCTGGCCACTGGCCGACGAGGGTACGAAAATCATCTGGCAGGGTGAGTGGCAGGCTCGTGAGGGAGGGATTAACGGCGATATTTTCCGCGACGATTACGACTTCCGTACGTGCCCGGCTCCGCTCGATGCGCACAGCGGTACGGGCGAAGCCGTAGCATTTATCGACCCCGCGCCCGACGACGCCGGTCAATGCGCGGCCGGCTTGTACAATGAAAAAGCAGGCTTTGCGGTGGCCCTGCGATTCCAGAAAAGCCAGCTACCGTGGCTCACCAACTGGCAGCACTGGGGCAGGGGTGAGTACGTAACGGGCGTGGAGCCGGGCACTCATCCGCCCATTGGGCAGGCCAAAGCCAGGGCTGACCAATCGCTCCTATTTCTGGAACCGGGCGAACGTCGCAGCTACGATCTGGACATTGAGGTGCTGCACAATCAGGCTCAGATCAACCAGTTCACTAAACAGAAATCAATCAACTTGTAATCCGTTTGCCGTTTGTGGTAGTAGTTAAGTTGCTGCCGACAAACGACAAACCACAAACACGAGTCCTTAATGGAAACAACGACGAACGTAAGCTTGGCGGAAAAAGCGCTGGAACAAGGCAAAGGCATCCTGCGGCTGGCCCCCACCTGGGTACCCCGGTCATTCTGCGTACCGGGTCGACGTATCAAGCTGCACCCCGACGATTACTACGTACTCGGCGGAGTCCGCGGTGGTATCGATGAACGCTGGTTGTCGTCAACAACCCCTGCCAAAAACGGGCCGCTCACCGGCGAGAACGAGGGCTTAAGCATGATCGTCTTCAACGACGGTGGTCAGGAAGTACAATTCCTGCTGCGCGATGCCATTGACGAGTTGCAGGGCGCGATTATTGGCGAACGGCTGTGGAATGAGTACCAGAGCTGGCCCATGTATTCCAAGTTTTTCGATAACATGGGGCCGCTGCCGCACCACGTGCACCACAACGACGAGCAGGCCGCCCTGACCGGTCAGTTAGGCAAACCCGAAGCGTATTATTTCCCACCGCAACTTAACAACCACGGCGGAGACTATCCGTACACCTTCTTCGGCATCGCGCCCGGCACCACGAAAGAACAAATCCGCGAGTGCCTGATGAATTTTACCAAAGGCGACAACAAGATCACCAATTACTCGTCAGCGTATCGGCTTGAGCCGGGTACAGGCTGGGACGTTCCGCCGGGACTGCTCCACGCGCCGGGTAGTCTGTGTACCTACGAACCGCAGAAAGCCTCCGATATTTTTGCCATGTACCAGTCGCTGGTGAACGAGGCCATTGTTCCTGAAGAACTGCTCTGGAACGGTACCCCCCAGGACCGCATCGGCGATTATGACCTGCTCATGGAAGCCATTGACTGGGAACTCAACACCGACCCGAACATGATGGCGAACCGGTATATGGTACCGAAGCCCGTGAAGGACATGGCCGAGATGGAAGCCGAAGGCTACATTGAAAAATGGGTCTGCTACAAGTCGGATGCCTTCAGTGCCAAGGAACTGACCGTACTGCCGGGCAAAACGGTAACGATTCGGGATAGTGCCGCCTATGGACTCATCATGATGCAGGGCCACGGCAAAATGGGCGTATGGGACATCGAAACGCCCGCCCTGATCCGCTACGGTCAGTTGACCAACGACGAGTTTTTCGTCAGTGAGCAGGCAGCTACGGAAGGCGTAACCATCACGAACCCGTCGACAACCGACCCAATCGTAATGCTCAAACACTTCGGACCGGGCAACCCTGACCTAGTTCTATAAAAATTTGTGCTGGGTGGTTTGTAGTTTGTAGTTCGTGGTTTGTGCCGGGCCGCCGGGAGGTTTGTAGTTATTGTCGCATCCTGGCTCTTGCGCAGCAACTACAAACCACGAACTACAAACCACAAACCGCCCGGAACAAACCACAAACCTTAAAAACCATAACCTCTCATGAACGACAACAATTTCCCCAAACTCCACAACGCTACCTGGCCAGGGCTCGTTGGGAAAGGCGAAAATTCGGAGCCGCCTATTTCGTTTGATGACATGCTGAACATGACCGCTGCCGCCGAGGTGGACGGTGTAAAGTTCGACGGTATCGATATTGGGCTGATGCCTCCCCATTTCGACGTCGACACCATGACGGATGACGACATCAAACGCCTGGCAGATAAAGTTGCGTCCAAAAACCTGAACATTGGCAGCATGGTAGCGCCCATTTGGGGAGGCCCCGCCATGGGCAGCAAAGACGACCGGGCTATGTTTGTCAACATGGTACGCCGGTCCTGCGAGATTGGTCAGCGCCTGCGCGAACTGGGGGTTCGTCCCTACGGTGTTATCCGCATCGATTCGGCCAGTTCCCCGCAGGAGTGGGAAAAAGACCCGGTGGGTAATTCTAAACTGATTGTAGAGACCTTCCAGCAAGCCTGCGACGTAGCCGCCGATTTTGGTGAGCGCCTGGCCGCTGAGGGCGAAATCTGCTGGGGGGGTATGCACAGCTGGCGGGTAATGGTCGAAACCCTCGAAGCCGTAGACCGTCAGAACATGGGCTTCCAGGCGGATATGGCTCACACGCTGCTGTACCTGATGGGCTACAACCATCCGGAGGACCGTATTCTGCCCGAAAACTTCGACTGGAACGACCGCGCTACGTTCACCGAAGCCCTCAAGACCCTGACCCGGGCGCTACGTCCCTGGACCATCGACTTCCACGTAGCTCAGAACGACGGTACCGTATTTGGCTCCGGCTCGCACGACAAAACCGGTCGCCACTGCCAGGCTACGGACCCTAATGGCAAGCTCGACATCGTGACCGATGCGGGCCTGTGGCTCCGCGACGAGAACGGCGAACTGACCAAAGCGTTCAAGCACATCTGCTGGGATGGCTGTATGTTCCCCAATGCCGTTATGACCAACCAGCAAACCTGGAACGACATTCTGGCTACCATGATTAAGGTGCGCCAGCGGCACGGCTGGCACCAGCAGGAGGAAGTAGCCGCAGGCACAGTGTAATTTGAACGTCAACCATCATACGCAACATGTCAACCAGGAAAGACTTACGAATTGGAATAATTGGCACGGGCTTCATGGGGCGGACGCACTCCAACGGCTACAGCCAGGTCAGCCACTTTTTCCCCGAGCTGCAATACCGGCCCATCCTGAAAGCCGTCTGCTCCCGCAATGCCGAAAAGGTGCAGACCTTCGCCGACCAGTGGGGCTACGAGTCTGTTGAAACCGACTGGCGGGCCCTGATCGCCCGCGACGATATTGACGCCGTCGACATCTGTACGCCCAATGATTCACACGCCGAAATCGCCATTGCGGCCGCCGAAGCCGGGAAGATGGTGCTGTGTGAAAAACCATTGGCCCGTACTGTGGCCGAAGCGCAGCAAATGCTCGACGCTATCGAAAAGGCGGGTGTGGCCAATACCGTGTGGTACAACTACCGCCGATTACCGGCCGTTACGCTGGCCAAACAGCTTATCGACTCCGGGAAGCTGGGTAAGATTTTTCACTACCGGGCTAACTTCCTGCAGGACTGGACCATCAGCGCCGATGTGCCGCAGGGTGGTACGGGCACCTGGCGGATGGACGTTGAAGCAGCCGGTTCCGGCGTAACGGGCGACCTGCTGGCTCACTGCATCGACACCGCCATGTGGCTGAACGGCAGCATCACCGACGTATCGGCCGTGACGGAAACGTTCGTAAAAGAACGGATGCACGCCGTGACCGGCAAAGTGCAGCCGGTTGGTATCGACGATGCCTGTATTTTCCACTGCCACTTCGAGAACGGCTCGCTGGGCCTGTTCGAGTCGACGCGCTACGCCCGCGGCCACAAGGCGCTGTACACCTTCGAAATCAACGGCGAGCACGCGTCGATCCGCTGGGATCTGCATGATTTGAACCGGCTGGAGTATTTCGACCACCGCGACGAAGGCATTGTTCGCGGCTGGCGGTCTATCCACGTAACCGACGGTGATCAGCCGTACATGAACAAGTGGTGGGTGCCGGGCCTCGGCATCGGTTACGAGCACAGCTTCATTCACCAGGTTGCCGACTTCCTGAAGAGTCTGGAAACCGGAGAACCCTGTTCGCCAACCTTCCAGGACGCGCTCGAAACCCAGAAAGTATGCGAAGCCGTGCTTGAATCGGCGGCTTCCAGAAGCTGGAAAGATACCGGCGTAGGCACCACCGTCAGCCAGGAAGCGTAAGTGATTTCTTGATTTTTGTCATGCTGACGAAGGACGCATCTCGGGTAACTAACTAAATGGCTCATCCGAAGATGCTTCCTCCGTCAGCATGACAAAAATAGGTATATTAATTATAATGCATTAATAATCAATATATTAGTGCCAGTCATGTGAATGGCTGGCACTTCTGAATTATACCCCAGATATGCTTTCTGACCGGGACTACCTGCTCACTATCCGTGGCTTAACAAAAACGTTTTCGGGCGTGAAGGCGCTGGATAACGTCGAACTGACCGTGCGGGAAGGCGAAGTCCATGCACTGATGGGGGAGAATGGGGCCGGCAAATCTACCCTGATGAAAATTCTGATGGGCTTGTTAAGCCCCGACTCGGGTGAGATTACGCTCGAAGGGCAGGCGTTGAAAAATGGCAGCGTCAACGAAGCCATGAAGCGCGGCATAGCCATGATCCACCAGGAGATTATGGCGGTGCCGGAACTGACTGTAGCGCAAAACATTTTTCTGGGGCGCGAAACGACGGGCGGCCTGTTCGGCTGGCTGAACGACAACCGCCTGAACCAGCAGGCAAAGCAGCTCCTCGACCAGATAGGCGTCAGCATTCGCCCCGATACGCAGATGAAGTACCTGAGTGTGGCCGAGATGCAGATGGTAGAAATTGCGAGGGCCATTTCCAACGACGCCCGCGTCATTATCATGGATGAACCAACGTCGGCGTTGTCGGACAAGGAAGTCACTACGCTGTTCGGTATCATCCGGGACTTGAAGCAAAAGGGCGTGGCCATCATCTACATCTCGCACAAGATGGACGAGATTTTTACGATTGCCGACACCATCACGGTTTTGCGCGATGGCCAGTACATCGGTACCAGACCAGCCGCCAAACTCGACATCGATACGTTGATTGCCATGATGGTTGGCCGGCAGCTTGACAGCCTGTTTCCGGAGTCGACTATCCGCACAGGGAAAGAAGTCCTCGCCGTTCGTCAGCTCAGTCGGGCGGGGGTATTCTCGGACGTGAGTTTCACGGTACACGAAGGCGAGGTGCTGGGCATCGCCGGGCTGATGGGGGCCGGCCGGACCGAGATTGCTCGTGCTATCTTTGGGCTTGATCGCATCAGCAGCGGTGAAATCCGGATCAAAGGCCAGCCGGTGACGATACGGTCACCACAGGATGCCATTCAGCACGGCATTGGCTACGTTAGCGAAGACCGGAAGGGGTGGGGCTTTGTACCACGGTTGTCGGTAAAGCAGAATATTACGTTAGCCAGCCTGCAAACCTACGCCAGCGGACTTTTGATTCGGGAGAAGAGCGAAACCGAGGCCGCTACCAAACTAATTGCCGATCTGCGCATCAAAACGGCCGGCCCGGATCAGGAAGTGATGTATCTGAGCGGTGGCAACCAGCAGAAGGTAGTCATCGCAAAGGTCTTGCTGGCTTCGCCGGACGTGATCATCCTGGATGAGCCCACCCGCGGTATTGACATTGGCGCTAAAGCCGAAATTTATAAACTCATCAACCAGTTGAAAGCCAACGGCATCGCCATCGTTATCATCTCGTCCGAACTGCCGGAGATCCTGGGATTAAGCGACCGGATACTGGTGTTGACAAAAGGAAAACAAACGGCGATGCTTTCCAGGGAAGAAGCGACGCAGGAAACCATTATGGCGTACGCCATGCACTATTGAACCCATGAAAAACGCGATCGATACCTACTTCAAACCGGTGCGGGAGTCGTACAAAACCCGCGTCAGCCGCCTTGGAAAAGCCGGGATTTTTGTGGCGTTCATCGTGATTTGTGTTATACTTTCGCTGGTCACACCCCGCTTTCTGACCGTCCCGAACCTGATGATTATCGTGACGCAGGTATCGATCAATGCGTTGCTGGCGTTCGGAGTTACGTTCGTTATCATCACCGGTGGCATCGATCTGTCGCTAGGTTCAATGGTGGCCGTAACGGGCGTAGTCGCAGCCCTGTTCGCCCGCCAGGATACGTATCCGGTGATCGTGCCCGTTCTGGCCGGATTGCTGAGTGGTGTGCTCTTCGGGGCTTTCAACGGGTTCGTGATTACCCGCAGCAAAGTCCCGCCGTTTATCGTTACGCTGGGCACCATGACCATCGGGCGTGGGCTGGCTTTGATCCTGAGCAAAGGCCGACCAATCTCTAACTTATCCGACTCATTTAATTTTATCGGGGGCGGTCAGGTGCTGGGCGTACCCATGCCGATCATCATTCTGATCAGTATGTTCGCGGTTTGCTCTGTCATCCTGAAAAAGACCGTACTGGGGCGCTATATGTACGCCGTGGGAGGCAATGAGCAGGCAACCAGAGCGTCGGGTATCCAGATTAGCAACATCAAAATGGCGGTTTACACCATGAGTGGCCTGCTGGCAGCTCTGGCCGGGATTGTCCTGACCTCGCGCATCACGACGGGCCAGCCCAACGCCGGAGCCGGGTTTGAACTCGACGCCATTGCCGCGGCCATCATCGGAGGCACCAGTACGTCGGGCGGCACCGGAACCATGACGGGTACGTTGATTGGCGCCTTGCTGATCGGCGTCATCAGCAACGGTCTGGATTTACTCAACGTATCGTCGTATTACCAGCAGGTTGTGATGGGCGTCATCATCATCGGTGCCGTTGTGCTGGATAGTGTGAACCGGAAGTAGTCCGGGCCATCTTTGGGTCAAGCTCCAGCTTGGCCTGTTAATGTAAAGCTGTACTACTAAGGCCAAGCTGGAGCCTGGCCCAGACAATACCATGAAATCGACAGTCCTGACCTTAGTTATCACGGCATCACTCCTTACCGGCTGTAGTAACCAATCCACCGAAAACAGCCAGGGCGACGGGGGCAAAAAACTCGTTGTGGGGGCTACCATGCTCAGCATGCAAAACGAGTTTATCGTCAATGTCAACGACGAAATGGCCAGGAAAGCCGAGCAGGCCGGCGTTGATCTGATCACCGTGGATGCGGAGCGGTCGGCGTTGAAGCAGGTCGAGCAGGTGGAAAGCTTCATCGCCCAGAAAGTCGACGCTATCATCATGAACCCCTGCGAAGTGGAGGCCAGTTCGCCGGCCGTAGCAAAAGCCCTGGCCGCGAAGATTCCCATCATCAACGTAAACTCCGAAACCAGCACCAAACCGTCGGCCTTTGTCGGTTCCGACGATGTGGAATCCGCCCGCATGGCGATGACGTTCATTGCCGAAAAACTCGGCGGAAAAGGGAACGTCGTGATGATGCACGGGTACATGGGGCAGGCTGCCCAGATCAAACGGGAGCAGGGCGCCCGGGAAATTTTGAAACAGTATCCCGGCCTGAAGCTCATCGCCCACCAGACCGCCGAATGGGACCGGGCCAAGGCCATGAGCCTCATGGAAAACTGGATTCAATCCTACGGGACCGAAATCAACGCCGTATTTGCGCACAACGACGAAATGGGTATGGGTGCCGTAAAAGCCCTGACCGACGCCGGACTGAAAACCAAAGTCATTGTTGTCAGCATCGACGCCATTCCGGATGCATTGCAGGCCGTTCAGAAAGGAACGCTGGACGCTACGGTGTTTCAGAACGCCGAACAGCAGGGGTCGAAAGCCATCGAGGCTGCCGTAAAACTGGCTAAAGGCCAGTCGGTTGAGAAAGAAACGCTGATCCCGTTTCAGCTGGTCACGAAAACCAACGTGGCTCAGTTTATGAAAAAGCCCGACTAACCGAACCGGGTAAATTCGGGAAAAATTCGTCTTTTCTTCATAGTCTATCAGTTGACTTAAACCTGCCTTCATGAAAACCCAACGCCGAGATTTTTTACAACAGGCTGCCAGCTTACTGGCGGTAGGCGGCCTGTCGACCTGGACGGATTCCGTTGCCGCTTCGGCGAGCAATGCCAATAAACCGTACGTCGTGTTCGTAACCGGCGATCATGAATACAGCAGTGAAGAAACAATGCCGCTGTTTGCTGCCGAACTGGAAAAAAACTACGGCATGCGGACAACTGTCCTGAAGTCGGTGCCGGACTACAACGGCGAAAAAGACATTCCCGGTCTCGAAGTCCTGAAAGAGGCCGACCTGGCGGTGTTTTTCCTGCGGTGGCGCTTGCTGCCCCAGGAGCAGCTCAATCACATCGAGAATTACCTGAAATCCGGTAAGCCGGTGATGGGTTTCCGCACGACCACCCACGCGTTCAACTACCCGGAAGGCGACGACCGTCGGCGGTGGAATGCCTTCGGAGAGTTTGCGTTTGGGAGTCCTCCGGGCTGGGGCGGTGCGGCCAAGCATACGCACTACGGCCACAACAGCACCACCGACGTAACGGTCATACCCGAAGCCGCCAAACACCCCATCCTGACCGGCGTTGAGCCGAGCTTTCACGCAGCCTCGTGGCTGTATCGGGTCAAGCCGGACTACCCACCCAAAGGGGCGGTGCCCCTGCTGATGGGCAAAGCGGTTAATCCCGACAAGGAGGCTACTGAGAATCCAGTGGCCTGGACCTGGCAGAACCAGTGGGGCGGTAAGGCGTTTCTGACCACGCTGGGCCACCCCGAAGACTTCCGGGAAGAGCCGGTGCAGCGCCTGGTTATCAATGCCATTCATTGGGAGCTGGGCCAGCCGGTGCCGAAGCGGTGGAAAGGTAAAATGAACATCAACGTGCCGTATGGCCACCCTAAAAAATCGTGACGGTATGAAGCGGCTTATTCTCCAGAAAAGAAATATCTACGGTCTGCTCGTCGTCCTGGCCCTGGTCATTGGATTTAGTGCGTTCCGGTTCTACAGCGCCCAGACGCTGCAGGTGAAGCAGGGCGCCCGTATTGTCCTGCTGGGCAACAACCTGGGCTCCCGGATGATGAATTACGATCATTTCGAGACCGAGATGCACCTGCGCTACCCCGATAGTCAGCTGTACATTCGTAACATGTGCGACGGGGGCGATACGCCGGGGTTCCGGCCCCACGCCAGCCGGTTTTCACCCTGGGCTTTTCCGGGCGCCGAGAAATTCCAGACCGAGCTGGCTACGCCTTCCGAGAGTGAAGGACATTTTGACTCGCCGGACCAGTGGCTTACCCGCCTGAAACCGGATGTGATCATCGCCTTCTTCGGCTACAACGAATCGTTTCAGGGACCGGCCGGGCTGGCCAACTACAAAGCTGAACTCGATGCGTTTGTTAAGCATACGCTGAAGCAGCCCTACAACGGCACGACGCCCCCGCAACTCGCGCTTGTTTCGCCGATTGCGTTCGAGGATTTGTCGGCCATGTATGACCTGCCGAACGGTAAAAAAGAAAACGTGAACCTGGCACTGTACGCCAAAGCCATGAAGGAAGTGGCCGATCAGAACAACCGGAACGCCGGAACGGTCATCTATGTCGATGCGTTCACGCCCTCGCAGAAGTGGTACCAGGACAGCAAAGAACCGCTGACCATCGACGGCTTTCAACTGAACAACGAAGGCTACAAAAAGCTGGGCGTTTTGCTGGCCGACCAGGTCTTCGGCAAGGTGCCGGTCAAGGCAGAAGCCAACCGCAAGCTGGTGTACGACGCCGTTATCGAGAAAGACTGGATGTGGCACAACGACATCAAAATCCCGAATGGTGTGCACGTCTACGGCCGTCGCTACAACCCGTTCGGGCCGGACAACTACCCGGCAGAGATCGAGAAGATTCGCGAGATGACGGCGAACCGGGATACCGCGATCTGGCTGGCGGCTGCCAAAGGGCAAAAAATGGACCTGGCTGCCGCCGATGCCCGGACCCGGCAATTGCCCGAAGTAAAAACGAATTACAACCCTCAGAAAAACGGTAGCCTGACGTATCTCTACGGGCAGGATGCGCTCAGCAAACTGAAAGTGCCGGAGGGTTATAAAATTGAACTGTTCGCGTCGGAGAAGGAGTTTCCTAACCTGGCTAAACCGATGCAGATGTCGTTCGATAACAAAGGCCGGTTGTGGGTGGCCTGCATGCCGAGTTACCCGCACTACAAGCCGGGTGATCCGAAGCCGGACGATAAGATCATCATTCTGGAAGATACCAACAACGACGGCAAAGCAGACAAGGAAACGGTTTTCGCTGATAAACTGCACCTGCCGCTGGGTTTCGAAATTGCACCGGAGGGCGTGTACGTATCGCAGGGTACGAACCTGAAGCTGTACGTCGATACCAACGGCGACGACCGGGCCGATAAGAGTGAGATCCTGCTGAGTGGCTTCGATGATCACGATACCCACCACAACAGCCACGCGTTCACCACCGATCCATCAGGAGCCATCTATTCCGGCGAAGGCGTGTTCCTGCATACGAACGTAGAAACACCGTACGGCCCCGTTCGGGCTACCAACGGCGGCTTCTACCGCTACGCCCCCCAGCTTAAAAAACTGGAACGTACCGCGCAGCTGGCCATCCCGAACCCCTGGGGTATTGCCTTCGACGAGTGGGGCCAGCCCTTCTTTGCTGAAACGTCGAGCCCCGACTTCCGCTGGATGCTGCCCGGTACGGTGCTGCCGCGCTACGGTGAATCGACGCACAAATCGAAGCAGTTGATCGAGGAAGCCCACCGTGTGCGACCAACCTCCGGGGTCGAGTTTGTATCGAGCCGCCACTTCCCGGACGAGGTACAGGGCGATTTTCTGATCAACAATACCATCGGTTTCCTGGGTACCAAAATGCACACGCTCGAAGACGAGGGCACAGGTTACAAGAGCCGCCACCGGATGGATCTGATCGTGAGCGACGACCGGAACTTCCGGCCGGTGGACATGGAGTTTGCGCCGGATGGCTCGCTGTATGTCATCGACTGGCATAACATCCTGATCGGGCACATGCAGCACAACGCCCGCGACCCGCTGCGCGACCACATGCACGGACGGGTGTACCGAATTACGTACCCGTCGCGGCCGCTGGTGCAGCCCGCCAAAGTCGCCGGTGCATCGATTGACGAACTGCTGGACAATCTGAAACTACCCGAATACCGCACCCGCTACCGTACCCGTCGCGAACTGCGCGGCCGGAACACAGATGAGGTGTTGGCGAAGCTGAATACGTGGGTGGCGAAGCTCGACAAAAACGACCCGCGCTACGAACACCACCTGCTCGAAGGGCTGTGGGTGAGCTGGGGCCTGAACAAAGTGGATCAGAAACTCCTGCGCCAACTGCTGAACGCAAAGGATTACCGGGCCAGAGCCGCGGCTGTTCAGGTCGTACGTTACACCGGTCACCAGGTGGCGGATCAGGCTAATCTGCTGATGCAGGCGGCTCGGGACGACAACAGCCGGGTTCGGTTGATGGCCATCGTGGCCGCTTCCTGGCTTGGCCCGGAAAAAGGGCTGCCGATTCTGGCCGAAGCTCAGAAGAAGCCACTGGACGACTGGATGGTACACGCCCATGAAGCGGCTGTGGCGCACCTCAAAGGCGAACCGGTCAAGAAAGAAAAGGAGATTGCCACGACCTCGAATCTGCGGGGCGAAGACCTGGCGCTGCACACGCTCGGTAAGCAGCTTTTTGCCAAGGAAGGGTATTGCATCACCTGCCACCAGCCCGATGGCAAGGGGCTGGCCGCATCCGGCTTCCCGCCGTTGTCGGGTACCAAATGGGTGCTGGGCGACGAAGAGCGGCTGATCAAAATTGTGCTGAAAGGCTTGATGGGACCGATTGAGGTAAATGGAAAAACCTACCCCGGTCAGGTTCCCATGACACCCTACGGCGGGTTGATGAACGACCGCGAGGTAGCCGCCGTGCTGACGTACGTGCGGAATGCCTTCGGTAATCAGGCCGCGCCGGTCTACCCCGATAAGGTAAAGAAAGTCCGGGCGACTATCGAAAGCAAAAAGGATTTTTACACTCCTGAGCAGTTGCTTAAGGAACACCCGATGGAAAAAGATGTGTCGGCCCGATAATACTGTGCCGTGAATTATAGCCAATGATACGGAATCAAAATCAGCGGATTTCTGTCATCCCGACGACAGAAGGGATGACAGAAACAATGAATCAATGGCTTAGCTAACAAGTTATTACCTCACTAGCATCCATAATTCATGTTGCTTCAGGGTCAGGGTTTCAGGTTCAGCTTGTCAGCCCGGCTGACGTTTAAGTTGGAATGTTGACCTTGACACGTAACATGTCAAACCAGTTTCCTATGCCTTCAGCAACTGAATCAACACAACGCTCACCCATCGGCTTCAACCTGTTAGCCTGGTCGGCATCGATATCGGAGAAGATGCATCCCATTACCGAACGGCTCAAAACCATAGGCTACGATGGCATCGAATGCTTTATCGACAACCAGGACGTCAGCGCATATCGGCAATTTGGCGATCACCTGAATCAGCTTGGCTTGCGGAGCACGACCGTGATGGTGATCGGGCCGGACGAGAACCCGGTGAGCGAATCGCCTTTGGTTCGGGAGAAGGCCGTTACGTACCTGAAAGGGGCCATCGACCGAGCCCACGCCATGGGGGCCACGCTGATCGCAGGACCTATGCACTCGGCCTTCGCAACTTTCAGTCGACGGGAGCCGCAGCAGGACGAATACGCCCGCAGTGCCGAAGTACTTCATGCCGCGGGTGAGTACGCCAGACAGGCCAATATCGTGCTGACACCCGAAGCGCTCAACCGCTTTGAGTGTTACCTGTGCAACACCATGGCACAACTGGAGTATCTGATCCGGCTGACCGACCACCCGAACGTACGGGCCATGTTTGACACGCACCACGCCAACATGGAAGAGAAACGCTTCCCGGACGCCATACGTACCATTGCGCCGGTGCTGGCCCACGTCCACATCAGTGCCAACGACCGCGGTACGCCCGGCGACGACCACATTCCCTGGGACGAAACGTTCCGGACGCTGGCTGAGGTGAACTATACGGGCTGGATGACGATAGAAGCCTTCACGCGCAACGACGTTGATTTTGCCAATTCAATCGGGGTCTGGCGCGAATACAACGACCCGTGGCACATCGCCGAAAAGGGCCTGCCGTTTATCAAAACGATGCAGGAAAAGTACGCGAAAAAGGAACTGGTCTGAGATCGACCGGCTGGAGTGTTATTGTTGATTCTGTAAAGCCGGAACTACCCATCTACCCGACGAAAAAACTCGTCGCGGTACGTATCGCCGATAGGGATCACCGCCTTACCGATATAGATTCGGTTGCGCTCGATGGACTCAATTCGGTTGAGGGCGACGATGTAGGATTTATGCACCCGCACAAAGCGACTGACTGGTAGTTTCTCTTCCAGGTGCTTCATGGTCTGCAAGGTCAGCAGGCGCGTGGGGTTGGCAGGCTGGCCCGTGTACAGCGAAACGTAGTCTTTCAGCCCCTCGGCATAGAGAACGTCGCTCAGATCGACTCGCTGGAGCCGGTATTCCGTTTTAACGAAGATAAAGTCGGGTATACCCTCAGCCGCCGGGGCTACCTCGGTAGGTTGACGCGGTTCCGGGTGGGAAACGGCACCCGGGCCAGGGAGGAGCTTCTGCACCGCCCGGTAGAATCGCTCGAATGAAATGGGTTTCAGCAGATAATCCACTACGTCGTGTTCGTACCCGTCGAGAGCGTACTCCGAGTAGGCGGTGGTCAGGATAATACGGCAACGGTTACCAACAATCTTAAGAAACTGAATCCCCGTTAGCTCCGGCATCTGGATATCCAGCAGTACTACGTCCACCTCACCGGCCTGCACACGCTGCAAAGCCGCAATAGGGCTGGTTGTGGTGCCAACTAACTCAAGAAACGGCACTTTACCCACGTAATCACCCAGGATCGTGAGCGCCAGCGGTTCGTCATCAACGACTATAGTACGGAGCATGGCGAATAGGTGAATGTTGTATTGGAAGTTTAGGGGATGAACAACTCAGTAATAGGCACAATCAGTCAACCGGTACTGCCTCGCGCCGTAAACCTACAAACGTACCGCAAGCCGGCAGGCGTAGGTCTGCTCATCGTCGTCAATGTGCAGCGTGTATCGGTTGGGGTACAACAAATCTAAGCGTCGGCGCACATTCGGCAACCCAATGCCCCCCGTAGTATCTTTCTGATGGTGGCTTTTTTTGTTTAGAATGTCCGCCTGTAGCTGCCCCTGCCGTACGCTGAGGTGAATGACAAGGGGCTGCTTAGGGTCGGTCAGGTCACCGTGTTTGAAGGCGTTTTCCACGAACGAAATGAGTAGCATCGGTTCTATACGATACAGGTCGGTGTTGCCCTCAACGTCAAACTGTACCTGCGCGTTGGGGACCCGAAGCTTTTCCAGATCAACCAGATTCTGCACGTATTGAATCTCTTTTGTGAGCGGGACTTTGTGGGCTGTTTCTCGGGAAACGGAGCCGTTGCCGGTTGGTGCTGGTGCGGGGCCGGTACTTTCATAGAGCATATAGCGCATCAGGTCCGACAGCTTCAGGATAGCGCCCGGTGCGGCATCCGACTTGGTGTAGGCCAGTGCGTAGATGTTGTTGAGCGTATTGAACAGAAAATGCGGGTTAATCTGCGACTTCAGAAACGCCAGTTCGGCCGTTGTTTTCTCGCTGACCAGCGCCTGTCGCTCCTGCTGATGCACAAACCAATCTTCGATCAACTTGAAGAGGATGCCCAGCCCAACGGCGGTAAAGGCGTAGTATTGATTATCCTGAACGTAGTACCTAATCGTCAGGTTGCTGGGGTCATAATTGATAGAATTGAATAGGATGGATGCCAGTTGCTGCTCAATCAGGTAACGAACCGCGACGAAAAAAAACAGCGCCCCGACCGAGCCGACAAGAGCCGCCCAATACTGTCGACGGTCCAGGAAACGATTCAGGATAACGACATGCTCGAACCAGGCCGTGAGCAGAAAGACCAGGTTGAAGGTGATCCCAAATAAACTATACTGGTAGCCCGTTTGGCTGGGGTTGATGAGGTTCAGCGAAATGGGTAGTAACAAAAGCCCGACATACAACAAGTTGCGAACGCGGGCGCGGTTGGGTCGAAGGGATACAGTCATGGGTATTGCTGTAAAGTCGAAAGAAGGAGCGGAATACCTGTTGTAAACGGCTATTCTGGCATGATACAAACGTCTGACCTGGGGAACGGAATCCCAACGCCGTTCGACCAACTCCCTTTTTTTGCCGACCAACAGCCCCCGCACTTTCGTCAGGTGTTGGACGATTAAACCGGCGGGTTGGTCGAATTGAGTCGTTGACTGCCAGGGGGCTGCTTCACTTTTGTGTCATCAATCGCACAACAAAAAACGCAACCCCATGAAAACGTTCATCACCTTCGCTCTCTTTCTCTTCGCCTGCTTTGCCAACGCCCAGAACCAACCCCTCGACGTATTGATGGTAGGAACATCGCACAGCTACGGCAAGCAGCCCGTTGAGAAATTCGACGTACTCATCGACAAGATCGCTGCTTTCAAACCCGATGCCGTATTTGGCGAATTTCTGTCGGCCGAGGATTACGACGCTATCAAGGAGTACTGGAATAAGAAGGCAACTGAAAAACGTTTTGCCTATCTCAACAGTCTCAACTATCCGACGCCCGCCAACCCGGATCGGTTCATCCGGCAAACGCTTGAACGGCTGCGCAAACACCCGAACCTGCATCAGGATCGGATGAAACTGGCGCGGGCGTTGTACCTCAAACACGACATTGCCAATGCCCGGTACCAACTATACCGGCTGGACAAAGCCCGGCCGAACTTTGGCCCGGAGGAAGTGGCGGCTTACCAGGCTATTCTGGGCGTACCGGATTCGTTGTACAGCAATCGCTCCAACGAATACCACAACCTGGTGTTTCCGCTGATGGACAAACTCGCCATCGATCAGCTTGGCGCGATGGACAGCCAACGCCACGATCTGGCCTGGCAAGCCGCCTGGGACAAAGCAGATGCTTTATTTCGTACCTGGGAGAAAACGATGGACGATACGACCTCGGCCGATGCCCGGCGGTATGCCGCGCTGATCGCCCGAACGAAAGCGCTGGGTAAGGCCGACAAGGAAGCGGGCCTTGCGGGGAAAGAAACGTGGTATATGAACTCACCCGACGGCGACGAACTCCTCAATATTGTGAATTTCTACGGTGCCCGGCGGTTATTTGGTACCAAAGGGTTTCCTGAGAAGGAGGTTGAGGCCATGCTCGCCCAATGGCAAAACCGCAACGACGACATGGTACGCAATACCGTTGAACGGGCTCGCAAAGCCGGCGCAAAACGGGTGGTTGTGTTTGTCGGCGCAAACCACCGAAAAATCATGGTCGACGGTTTTAAGGCCACTCCGGGAGTGACCGTTCATGAGCTGAATTCGTTGTGAGGGCTGGATTGACTAACCTCACCCCAACCCCTCTCCTTTTGAAGGAGAGGGGCTTTTGACTCTGTGTTTGTAACGAAATTCTTTCGTTGGATGGGAATTTACCGCACCAGTTATTCCTTGACCACCTTCCGGTTCACGACACCGCTTGGTGTCTGGACCTGGAGCAGGTACAGGCCCTTGCTCAGTTGGCCCAGATCGAGCGTTACCGTACTGGTGCGGCTGCGGGGCGTTGTCTGCACGGCCGTTGAACCGCTCAGGGTCGTCAGCGTGAGGGTCTGGATCGGGGCGGTCGTCGGCAATTCCACGGTCAGGGTGCTGCCGGCGGGGTTGGGGTACACCTTCAACTGGTCGGCCAGCGTCGGTTCGAGCCCCAGAACAGCCAGCACCGTAAACGTACGGTCAACCGGTGTGGCGGCATTGAACGTTGTGTTGCCTTCCTGCGAGGCCCGGATCGTCACGGTACCCGGTCCCGTAATTTTGAGTTTGGTACCGGTAATCTGAGCCGGTCCGCTGCGTACGGTGAACGTAACCGGCAGACCCGACGAGGCCGTGGCTTTCAGCGTTACGTCGCCCTGATCGGTATAGCGGTCGGTGATGGCGTCGAAGGTGATCGTCTGGCTGGTTTTCGTTACCGCCCGCTGGCCCTGGGTGTACCAGACCGGCCATTTGGCGTCGGTGTAGAGCACGGTAGCATTGCCGACCACACTCAGCTTGTCAGCGGCCAGATTAATACCCGCTACGTCTTCGCGACCACTGGTTTCGGTGCTGAATACCAGTCGGTTGTCCAGACGCGAGAAGCTCGGGAAGCCCAGCGTATTGTTTTCGTACATCACCTTCAGGTTGCCTTTGCTGAGGTCGCCCCCGAGGACGTAGTAGGTGTCGTCGTTTTCGTTGAAGTAATCGAACGCAATGATGTCGGGTGAGTTCTTTGAGAACGACGGGTTACCAATGCTTTCGCCCTCGTCCAGGCTGGGAATCAGCTTCTCAATCTGGCCATCGGCGAAGTTGTTGGCGGCTTTGTCCCACACATGAATGAAACCCACGTCCCAGTAATCAAGCGGATTACCATCGGCTTTGGTCAGTTCATTATACGCGTCGTACACGACGTATTCGCCGGAGAAATCCCATTCAAAGGAGTCGGCATATTGAACATCGCCGGTCTCTACGCCTTCGGTATAGGTCGGGTTATACAGTTTGAACTGCTTCCATTTCTTCAGGTCGTAGCTGTACACCCAGATCGACGCGTCTTTCTCGTTGGTCAGAGCCGCCAGCTTTTTCCCATCTTTCGAAATCGTGACGTTGTCCCAAACGGCCTGATCCGTCAGCTTTTCTTCTTTCGGGGTTCCGGTCAGGTTAACAGCCCGGATGTAGTTGTCCGACGATACGTAGTACGCAAACTGACCATCGTCCGTAACGCTCGGCCGGTGGAGCAGCGAGGTTGCCGTTTTCTTATCAAATTTGGCCGGTGTCACGGCTACGTCCGTCGAGTACAGGTTCTGGCTTTCCGTATCGGTGAGCAGGAGCAGGTCGCGGCCGTTGGCTACCGGTACGTCAGGCTGTTTGCCGGGGTCAGGATTCTGCGTGTTCTCCGTAATGCCCACGGCGTCGAAGGCGGCTTTGGCGGCCGCTACTTCCGCGCCGGTGGCTCCGTACAGATCGCCCGTGGCTTTGATCACCGCCAGCCGCAGGTCCAGAAACTGCGACGTCCGGACGAGGTAATTCGTCAGCGCCCGGTAGTAGACCTTCTCGGCTTTGTCTTTGCCGACGCTGTTGTTGGTGGCAAACAGGTAGAAGGCATAGTTGCTGATGCCGCTGTTGCTGTGTACCCCGCCGTTGTCGTCGGTCGTGTTGTTATACTGCGCCATCGTTTTGGGCTGGTACCCACGGGTGCCCTGACCGTTCTGGTTGGGGTTCGACAGGCTCCGCATCGCGCCCGACGGATAGACCTGCGTTTTAACGATGTCTTCGCCCAGGGTCCAGTCGTCGCGGTCGATCATCGCCCCGAAAATGTCGGCAAACGACTCGTTGAGGGCCCCCGACTGGTTCTTGTACTGCAGGTTAGCCGTGTTCTGAATGACGCCGTGAGTCATTTCGTGACCGGCGGCATCGAGCGCCCCGGCCAGCGGTTTGAACGCTACGTTCCCGTTGCCGTACGACATAAACTTGCCGTTCCAGTACGCATTGTCGACACCTTTACCTTTGTCGTCGACGATGTTGATAACCGATATGATTGTGCCCCCGTTGCCGTTGAGCGCGTTCCGGCTGAAGGTCGTGCGGTAGTAGTCGTAGGCGATTCCGGCGTTGTAATGTGCCGATACGGCGGTCGCGTTCCAGTTGGTGTTGTTGGTAGACGTAATCTGGTACGTTTTCTCGTTATCGCCGTAGGTTTCGCGGGCATCCAGCGTCCAGATGGCCCCCGTTGGGCTGCCCGGCATGGTCGACCCTTTGGCGTTGAACATGGGCCGTGAGGCATCAATCAGGTAGTAGCCACCCTCGTGCTGATAGGTCTGGAAGGTACGCGAAACGCCGTTGAGGTCCCGGGCCGTTGCTTTGGATGGCCCGTCGAGTGAGCAGGTATGGTTGTATTTGTCCAGTACTGCTCCTGTCCGGGCGTCGATCACGTACTCCCAGCGTTCGAGCAGGTTGGGCCTGACGGTCAGTTGATACGCCAGGGCGGCTCCTTTCTCCGATGTAAAGACGCACAGTTCGCCCTCCACCGGTTTCATGTCGAACAGATTCGCCCCGAACGTACGAACAAGGGCTTCTTTGCCAACGTCTTTGAGGGCGCGGCTGCCGGCGTCGCTCAGCGACAGTGCAGGCTTCGTGGACAGGGTAGTCGGTACGGGTTGGTAACGGCCGTTCAGTACGGTTACCTCGCCATCGGTCAGGTGAGCAACCAGTTCGCCACCCAGCACGGGCAGTCCCTTGTGGGTTTGGGTCAGGCGCACGTGGGTCTGCCCCAGGTCGTCGGCTTCCGAGCGCATCACCTTGAAGCTGGCTTCGGGATTGTCGATGTTCAGCAGGGTGCGGACCTGCCCGAGAAACTGGTACGTTGCCGCCGTCGCGCTGACGCGGGCGTTCCGGTTGGTCCGGCCGGGCGATTTGGCGGATGGCTTACGCTCGATGAAAACCGGCAGACCCGTGGCCGTATCGCGAACCACGCGTAACCGCAGGGGCTGGCTGACCAGTTGCCGCCCGTTGGCCATCAGAGATTGCCCACCCAACCGGCTGCTGGGCAGGGGCGCTATGTCGGCACCCAGTTTTTCGGCCAGGCCGGGCGTTGGGGCCGCGGTCTTGTACTTGTGCGTAAAGCCCTGAGTGGTTGAATGTGGCTGCGTCAGACCCGGTTGCTGGGCCAGTACGGCAGAGGATAAAAGGAAGGTGAACGGGAGTAGATGTGGTTTCATGTGGTTACTGGATAGCGTTACAGCCGCGATGACGCCGGGATCATGGCCATGAATGAGGTATAAAAGCGTGGATAAGCGCCGGGAACGGCGGTATCGGGAGCACCCCAGGTGACTTTATACGTTTGCCGCCCTTTTTTCCAGCCGACAAACGTGTAGGTGTTACCGGGGTTATCGAACCGGGTCGACTTGATTTTGCAGGCGTTTTCCAGGGCGGTGAATACCCGTTTGGTGTTGGCAGCCGTTTGCTGACCAATGAACCGGAACCCCGAATCCTGGCCGCGCTTTCCGAACAGCCTGCCGTTATCGAGCAGGTAATACGTTGTCGATTCGCCGGTGAAGCCACCGCCTGTGCCGACCATGATTTGCCGGCCCGAGTACGTAGCCGGGGTTTTGGTCGCCGACGTTTTGCGAACCGTTACCGGTACGGTGCCGGTTGATTGAGCACCGGCTGCGGTGACGAGTAAAGCAATCAGGAACGTGTAGAACAGGCGTTGCATACGGGACTGGTTGATTGGGTGGTTCAGGTGGATCCGTTGCGGAGGGGACCGTAACGCTCGTTGACAAAGGTATCAGCGAGTAATAGTGGGGGCAATACTGCATTTGCATGATTTGTCATTATCAAATCATGAACCGGAGAACCGGATGCCTAAAGCGTACTGAATTGTCGCGGACCGGGCGGTTCGGGTCGGTCAGGAGGCCGCCTTATTTTGTCAGGGGAGATTGGTCAGCAGCAGGTTACAACCGCTGGCATTTGCCCGAATGGAAGGGAGCACATTTACGAAGTGGTTCGTTGCTGCTTTATAAGGGCTAGTTTGCCGTCCACTCGTTCTTACAATAGTGCAATCAGGCCACTGGCCGGTAGTGTGTACTTTTATGATGAGTGTTGAAGAACTAAGATCAGGTTCGTTGATTGTTCGTAGACTGCTATATTCCTTCTTCAGAAAGAGCCTTTTGTAAGAATGTTTTCAATTAAAACTGTCCAGTGGTTCCGCTCCGACCCTGCCGGGGAGCCGGTACCGACCACGCGGTCTACTCCTAGAACAGGCCAACGGCACGAAGATGTTCAATTCAACTGATGCTTTTTATACTGGTTGGGACTGATCCCGGTCTGCTTCTTGAATAAGCGGGAGAAGTAAGGGGGGTTGTCAAAACCAAGTCGGTAGGCGGCCTCCGAAACGGTATAATCCTCACTATTGAGCAAATTCTTGGCCTCCGAGACTAAGGTGATGTGGATGAGCTCCAGGGCAGTTTTCCCCGTTTCCTGCTTCAAAAGATCGCTCAGGTACCGGGCCGACATGTTCAGCTCAGCCGCAAGTTTGGCCACTGTAGGTAATCCTCTTTCGGATAAAGAGCCTTCTTCCAGGTACGCTGATAAAATGGCATTGAACTTGGTGGCTGTTGTTCCCGAGCCAATCGTACGGTTTAGGAATTGCCGTTTATAAAATCGCTGGGAGTAGTTGAGCATCGATTCAATATGGCCCAGAATAATGTCCCGGGTGAACTCGTCCTGGTTGTTGGTATATTCAGTCTCTATTTTCCTGAAAAGCTCCCAGATAATCTGCTGCTCCTTAGGGGATACATGGAGTGCCTCATTCAGTTCGTAATTGAAATAGCTGTACTTCTTGATGGCCGTATGCAGCGAATGGCCGCTTAGATAATCGGCATGAAACCAGATCTCGAAGCCATCACTTTCCAAAGCGATGTCCTTCAGTTGAATGGCCTGTTGCGGTTTCAAAAAATACATCGATCCGCTCTGGTGGTCGTAGCGTGTCCGGCCGTAACGGATCTCCCCAGAGCGAAGTTGTTTTAAGGCGATAATATAGAAATCCGTTGTCACTTCATAGCTGAATACGTTCCGCAACGGGTTGCAAGTAAACAGCGTCAGTAGCGGATTTTCCGGGCCTGGATACTTATTGCAGGCATGTACATCACTCAGGCTTTTAAAATGCATCCTAGTAAATGGTAAGATCAGCCCACGCACAGGTGTGGGCTGACCGGTTATCAACGAACGACTACGTCAGGCCACTAAAGGCCATGTGCCTCTCTAGCAACGATATTCCACTCTTCCCAGTTAGCCAGGCGCTGCTGATAAACCGCTTTGGCCAGTGGGAGCGCTTTTTTGCCCAGAAACAGGCGCAGCGGAGGATTGGTTGCATCTACCAGTTTCAGGATTGCTGCCGCCGTTGCAGTGGGATCGCCGTAGGTATCGCTTTCGGTCATGGCTGGATTTGAATAGAGTGCGGTCCGGACCTGGTCATAGGCGGCAATAGGCTTACTTTGAATCGTGGATGCCGTGAAGTCGGTAGCAAATCCATTGGGCTCTATGATCGTGACATGAATACCCATGTCTTTAGTTTCCAGGGAAAGGGCTTCACTAAAGCCTTCAACCGCAAATTTACTGGCGCTGTAGATACCCACGGAAGGAAACGTATACACACCCAGTGCACTGGATAGTTGCAGAATATGGCCGCTGCCTTGTGCTCTTAGAATGGGTAAGGCCGCCTGGGTAACCCAGAGTGAACCAAACAGGTTGGCTTCAATAATGTCCCTCGAGTCCTGCTCGCTGAGTTCTTCCACCATGCCAACCACACCCATCGCAGCATTATTGATGACCACATCTACCCGCCCAAACTGAGCTTTTGCCTTTTCCAAAGCCGAAAAGCAGGCGGCCCTGTCGGTTATATCCAGTTCCAGGGGCAGCACTGCGTTGCCATACTTTTCGACCAACTCGGTTAGTGCGCTGGCTTTTCTGGAGGTAACCACGACCTGGTCTCCCCGCTCTAAAAACGCTTCCGCCCAAATTCTGCCAAATCCGCGGGATGCCCCGGTAATAAAAATTGTCTTAGCCATTGCCTCTTCTATTTTTGATGAGACAAAATTACCCGGCTAACTACCCGTGTTCCTTATACAAAACAACAGAATACGGATACGTTTTTACGACGAAACGAAAGAACCAAAAGGAAGCTGTTCCAATGCTGATTTGCAAAGGATGACTGGTGAGAAAAGTGTCGCGAAAAACGCCCATTCTGAGAAACAACGTCCTTCATGAATAACGGTCATTTCCCTTCTTGCCAAGCTAAATACCGGTAAACCGTCGCTCGACTTATGTGAAATGATTGGCCGATCCAGCAATCGTGTTTAGTTTATTGGCATACATGGTCTTAACCGCTCGTGCTTTTATTTGAGCTTCTGGAGTGAGACCTTCAGGACGGCCGCCAATTCATCTTCGTGCACGGGCGGCAGCCAGTCCAGCTTTGGTTCGCTCCCGAATCAGGTCACGTTCGAACTCGGCCAGCGAAGCAAATAGATTAAATACTAAGCGGCCTTGGGTGGTGGTAGTATCGATGGCCACCGTGGCGCGGCATCATTCAGACTGCGGAATCCAATATCTCTGCTCTGGAAGTCCCCAAAGTAAAAAGCTCCTTAAGGGACCGGCCTAATTGATCCAACTTCCAAACGATGGTGTCTCCTTCCCTAAGCACATCCAGCATTTTCTGTAGCTGCGGTCGTACCTTAGCCGAAGACACCTTTTCCTGAAAGATTTTCTCACAGCCAGTCTTTTCCAGATCATCCAATTGCAGGGACAAAGTTTGGTCCTGTGTTGATACGCGTGCATAACCAAACAACATAGCGGTACCCGATCCGGCGAAGCGGTTTAAAAGAACGTACTGGTCATGAAAACTTTCCCGTCTTATATTGGAGAGTCTTTTTAAGAGAATAACTAAAACGGTGATTACATAGTGGACGTTGTTTTCTTAAGCGGTATGCCCACCGGGTATGCTTCTGGCTAACACCTCTAGAAGTAGACTATAATCCACCGGTTTTAGCAGATGCTCATCAAAGCCAGCCGCCCGACTGCGTTGCATATCAGCTTCCTGACCAAAGCCCGTTATCGCCACAATTGTGATGTGATCGCCCCAAGGCTGAGAACGAATGCGCCGACTGACGGCATAGCCATCCAGAGTAGGCATACCAATGTCCAGCAGGATCACCTCCGGCCGTAAGGATTCGGCCGCTTCCAGACCCTCGGGACCACCATACCGCACGTGCACCTCGTAGCCATTCATCTCGACCAACCGAGCGGTCATGTCGGCTAAGTCTTTGTTATCATCCACCACCAGCACGCGGCCACGGGATGAGCCAGACAGCGTTTGGGCTGGCCGTTGGGCTGGTGGCGCGGATACTCTGGTCAACGGCAGCTCAATCCGAAACTCACTCCCCTGGCCAGGTCCCGCACTATAAACCGCAACGCTACCGCCATGTCCCTGCACTAATTGCTTGACCACGGCCAGGCCTAGACCCAATCCACCCTGCGGACGATCCAGCGAGGTGTTGCCCTGAACAAAGACCTCGAATATGGCCGCTTGTTCCTCTTCAGGAATGCCTATGCCATCATCCTTCACGCGCAGCAGGGCATTCGGCCCCTGAGCTTCCAGACTTACCCAGACGTGCCCCCCTTCCAGCGTGTACTTAGCCCCATTGGTCAACAGATTCATCACCACCTGAGCCAGCCGAGTAGTATCGCCTTCTACGTACAAGGGCTCAAAAGGCAAGTGAGCCAGTAACTGGCGGTTGCTTTCCTGGTAAAGTGGCTGAGCCCCTTCGACCGTCTGGCCAACGAGCTCACCCAGGTCGATTCGTTTTCGCTCCAGCTTGATCTTACCCTGTCGGATGCGGCCCACATCTAACAGGTCATCGACCATTCGTTTGAGATGACGGGTTTCCCGACTCATGAGCCTAACGGCTTTGTCATACGATAAACTCGAATCGGCTCCCTGGGTTAGTTCCAATAGCAGCAAGGTATTGGTTACGACAGCCAATGGGTTACGCAATTCATGACCGAGCATGGCCATAAACTCATCCTTGCGACGATCTTCCTCCCGCAGGGCTTGCTCGGCGCGGGCTCGTTCCAGGGCTGCCCAGGTCCGCTCCGCCGTTTCCTCGACCAGGGCCACTTCCTGAGCCGTCCACTGGCGAGGCTGACCATGATGCACGGTTAGGCTAGCTACCCAGCGCCCCCCTTTTCGCAAGGGGATACCGATAATGGAAACGACTCCAGCGGCCAGATACGACCGCAAATGCTCATCGGATTCGTCTACCTGATGGATGTCGGCTAACACCAGTGTTTGGCCCAAGCGTTGCGAGTCCGGCGTTTTTCCAAAATCGCTCAACTGAAAGCAGCCAATCATTTGGGGAAAGGGGGGCTGCACATAATTGGCGGAAATGACAAAATGAGCCTCGTCGGGCTCTACTTCGGCATATAACACGCGGTCTACCTGTAAGTGCTGGCCCAGGCAATGCAGGGCCGCCCGCTGAATTTGCTCGGCGTCCGCCAGCGGCCGTAGCGCATCGCTCAACGTCAACAGATAGGCCTGTTGGTTTTCTGCTTTTTTGCGTTGGGTGATATTGTCAAACAGGGCACCGATCCAGTAGGGGGCTTCCTGCTTAACTCGAAACACACTAACGGCCATCCAACAATCGAGCGCTGCTACATAGTGCTCAAAGTGGGTGGGTTGCCCCGTCAAGGCCACCCGCTCATAGTGTTCGAAAAGTTGGGGTTCGACCGGAGGTACTAGTTGCCGAATGGTTTTGCCCTCTGGCTGGTGTATGCCGAGTTGCTGTTCAAAGGCTGAAGTGGTCAACAAAAACCGAAAATCAGTGGCCGTCCCAACTGGATTATCTATTTTTTCCAGCAAACAAAAGCTCTGCAAACTATGCTTAAACGCTGTGCGATAGACCGAAAGCAGCGCTTCGGTTTGTGGTCCGGGTGTATCCATCAGTTATTCCGGAAATTTTAAAAAAAACCGACTACTATCCGCTTTGTTTAGCATAAAGTGGTCCGGAAATCAAGGGGGGCTAACTATCTATCTTGCGCCAGTTAATGGATTCGTACTGTTCCCTAAAACGCCCATTTATTTACAACTATGTTTGGTCAATCTATACTGGCCATGTCGTTATACACAAGTGCCCGGGCACGTAGAGGTACGTATCCGGGCACTTGCGGAATTGAGTAAATCAGTGCTCGAAATAGTGGCCCGCGTTGAGGTCATCAATCAGGCCGGGGTGCGTGGGCTGCCAGCCCAGTTGTTCCCTGGTTTTTTCGCTGGATGCCGGACCATCGAACTGAATAAATCGGCTCATCCAGTCGAAGTGACTGACCGCTTCTTCAGGGGAGATCGAAACCACGGGCAGGTTCAGATGTTTGCCGATCAGTTCCGCAATCTCCCGAATGGGGATGCCTTCGTCACCGATGCTGTTGTACAGGCTCCCGGCCGTTCCTTTTTCCAGCACCAGCCTGAACAGATGAGCCGCATCAAGCCGGTGTACAGCGGGCCAGCGGTTACTGCCATCGCCTACGTAGGCCGATACGCCTTTCTGCCTGGCCGTGTTGATGATGTACGGCATAAAGCCGAAATCACCTCTGTCGTGAACCGAGGGAGGTAGCCGAATGACCGACGCATGAACTCCGGCTTCCGCCAGCGACATGGCCGTTGCTTCTGAGGCACGCGGGAAGTCGGGTGCGGGATCATCTTCGGTGGCGGGAATGCCATCGGTTCGTAACCCCAGTATGCCGCCGGTAACGACAAGCGGACGGGTAGACCCTGCCAGAGCGGAGCCAAGGGTCTCAATAGCCCGTTTGTCGGTTTCGGCAGCCGCCAGATAGTTGGCAAAATCGTGAACAAAGGCCGTATGAATCACGCCATCTGCCTCTGTAGCCCCTTTTTTTAAACTGTCAAGGTCTTCCAGATTGCCCAATAGAACCTCAGCACCAGCCTCCGTGAGTGAGTTAGCTGAGGCTTCTGAACGAGCAAGCCCTATAACCTGATGGCCTGTACGTAATAGTTCCTGTACAATGGCCGAGCCGATGAAGCCTGTGGCTCCTGTTACGAATACACGCATAGTTATCAATGATTTGGTTGTTGACCGGATGCCGCGCCATCCTGTACCTGTGATCAGGTTGAGGTTTTCTCGGCACCCTTATTTCATCGGCCAAAATTGATACGTAGGCGGGCGGCAAACGAGGACATTTGTCCCTATTTTAAGGAACGCTGAAGCTGCGACTGCCGGATGCGGGTGAGGGTTTTGACGGAAACGCCCAGGTAGGATGCCACCATGCGCAACGGTACACGTAACAGAATGCCGGGGTAGGTCTTTATGAAATCCTCATATTTCTCTTCCGGGGTGGAGCTAATGACTTTATAAAGGCGATTCTGGCTGGAATACAGGTTTCGGGAGATGAGCTGATCGGAGAACGTTTTAAGGGCCGGAATCTGGTTGTGTAGGGCGTCAAACTGATCTCTGCTCCACATCATGAGTTGACTGTCTTCCAGGGTATCAATGTAGTAAGCCGATTGGATACGGTTCGTATAGCTTTCGCCTTCGGTCGTCCAGGTCAGTTCCGGCGAAAACTTCATGATGTATTCGTTGCCGTCGGCACCTATCCGATAGGTTCGCAAAAAACCAGTGATGACAAAGAGTTTAAAGCGGCAGATTTCGCCTGCCTGCAACAACGTTTGTTTTCGGGGGACGGTCTTTTCCGTCGCAGCCGCGCCGATCAGTTTGATCTCCTCATCAGACAAGGCGATACCCTGCGCTTTCATGTATTTTTCGAAAACCGTAATCATTTCCTCCTGCGATGAACGTAGTTTGAAACCGCTTTTAACCGAGGGAAGTTCTAGCATTCGAGTACCTGGCCTATCATTCTCTTATTTGTTGCTTAGTATATCGTGAATTTCGGATAAATGCCAGAGCGGTCCGCTGATAGATAGACAGATTTACTCCTATTTGTTAGACGGTGTAGCCATTGAAGCGCCTAACCATATGTGGTCAACGGATATACCGTACATTCCGATGGCCAACGCATATCTGTTTGCAGGCTTACCCAGATGGCTTAGCTTTTGAGCGCGGTTTAGCCAGGTACTTTCATTTTTATAACTATAGCCGCAAACACCAGTCGCTGGATTACCAGACGCCAGCCCAATGGTCTATTGAGGGTACAAAGGGGAAGAAAATACAGTTTCGCAGTCGGCTGGTATTATTCTAAATTGCACCACTGTATGTTGCTTGAATTAGTTATTCCCAGACTTTTGCAAGAGCCACTGGCATTATATCAGTTAAGTAATCAATTCTTGGTACCGGAGCCGCTTACGATAATGCCAGTATTATGATAGATGAGATAGGGATTGGTAGTCGATGAAATTAATTTTGTGTACAGCCTAGCAGGATTAAAGGCTTCCCCACAAGCCTTTTGGAACGCGTCAATATCTACTATAGCCTTTACCCTTACATCAGCAGAACGCTTCTCAAGTGCTTTAATCAAACCTACTATCAGCCTGGCGTTGTCTCGACTAGCTTTACAAATAAACAGATCGACACCGCTCTCTAACTGATAATACAAGCCTATCACTTCATCACTCAGGTTACAACTGGTGAGCTGCTTAGTTTGATTTCTGGCTTCTAGCAAGACCATACAAGCCAAAGTGGTAAGTCCCACTAAGAATAGAAGATGTGTCATTAGGTCGGCTTCCATGAATCGTTGTAATGCCATAGTAGTAAAGCTAAGGGCCGTTTTTGTGAGGACTGTTAGAAAAGTCCATTATTGTTGGCAGACTCGCCGGAGATGATCTGCAACACGTCCCAATGTTCGACAATCTTGCCGATTTTATCAAATCGAAAAATGTCAATACCGGCGTAATCTGAATCGCCCGGCCACTGCTGAAAGCAATGAAGCACGACTAGATTACCTTCGGCTATGACGCGCTTGATGGTGACACGCTTGCCCGGATACTCCACTGCCATACGCTCGAAGTAAGCAATGAAGCCTTCCTTCCCATCGGCTACATGCGGGTTATGTTGAATGTAAGTATCGCCCACATAGCGGGCGACTGCTTGAGCGGGTTGACACTCGTTGAACATCAGTTCGTAGAAGGCAACTGCCGTTTGTTTGTTTTGCTCAATCATGTTCATAGGCCGTTTGGTTAAAGCCCCTTCACCAATCGGTCTGATTGGTGAAGGGGCTTAGCAAATGATTACCGTTTAGAACTTACCATTGTTGTTTTTCCACTCTGACTTGGCCGGAATGGTCTCGATGGTATCCCAATGCTCGGCAATCTTGCCGTTCTCCACGCGAAACAAATCATAAAACGAGGTGGGTTTTCCACCAAAGCTTCCTTCGCTCTGCACCAGCACGAAGTTGCCTTCGCCAAGCACTAAGTGAATCTTGTCGTATTTCATGGTGATACCCTGCTTCGCCATTGCTTCCAAGGCTTTGCCTAATCCTGATAGACCATCGGCAATTTGAGGGTTGTGCTGGATGTAGCTGTCACTATTGAAATAACCCGCGAGCTTTTCCATACGTCCGTTGACTAGGATGTCATCGACAAAGGAACGAACGAGCGTTTTGTTAGCCTGCGTTTTAGCCTGATCGATAGCTTGGGTAGGGCCATCGGTCATCGTGTGGCCACTGGGATTGGCCGCCGTTGGTGTTCCTTGCAGATTGTCCCAGTGCTCTACGATTTTCCCGTCCTCAAAGCGGAAAATATCAAACCCAATTTTAGGGCCGAAAAAATTATAATCGGTATGGGTGAACACATAGGCGCCATCTTCAAAAGTCCGAACCGTATTAACCTTAGCCGATCCTTTCGGTAACTGCGCCAGTAATGCCCCGAAGCCTGCCAGCCCGTCAGCGGCCCCTAAATTGTGTTGGATGTACTTAGCAGGGTTGATAACGGCAACGGGGCCCGCTTGGCCCGTTTCGATACTTTTTAGCAAAGCGAGTGTCTGATCTTTCTGGCTCATACGTGTTACTTCTTTTTGCGCGCAACTAGTGGTGCTTATGCCTAGCCCAATAGCGAGGGATAGCCCTACCGCGGCTTGTGATAAATTCATGACAGTTAGCGATTTGTCGTTTTCTTTTGACAATGCAAAGGTCATTCACCCAGCCGCCTGGGAAAAGATAGAAATGAGAGAAAGAATGATCAAAACGCGAAATTTGCTCACCTAACGAATGCTTTTCGAAATTCAGCCGGTGTCTGGCCGAGCTTCTGCCGAAAGAAGCGGGTGAAATTGGTCGGCTCCTCGAAACCAAGCGCGAATCCAATTTCTTTGATGGACTGATGGGTGTGCACCAACAAGCGTCTGGCTTCGAGAATGAGCCGCTCCTCTAGAAGTTGTTTGGGTGATTTGCCAACGGTTGCCGCCGTTGCCTGCTGAAGCCGCCGGTGTGTAATGCCCAGCTGATTGACGTAGTACTGAACCGATTTTTGTTTCGTAAACTGCTTTTCCAACAGTTCATTGAACAAAAGCGTGTAATCCAAACTTGGCCCCTTTTTAATTTCGGAGAAGCCCTGATTGCGTCGTTCTCGATCTGCTAACAGTAATAGATTATGGAGTAGGTTTTTCAGAACTAGCTCGTGAACCGCGTCGGCGGGGACAACTAACTCATCCCGCAATTGCCGAAAGACAAGTGACAGATCGGTTTGCGTCTGGCCCAGTTGAAGAGTAGGAATATCCAATAGGTCGTGAAACAGGATAGTTTGGCGCAAAAACTGGGCATCTTGGGGGGTGTGGCTGAAAAAAGCGTCGGTAAATAGCAACACCCATCCGTCATACTGGCCGGACTGATCAAAAAGGTGAACGCGATTCTTATTGATGAATAATAGCGTATCAGGCTGGATTGGAATTGGGATAAAATCCACCGTATGAACGGGTGTACCCTGGGTAAACCAGAATATATGATAAAAATCGGCTCGGTGAGGCTTGATGACCTTTGCTTTATGCTCTTGAAAAATAGTGGAGATCGCCACTAGTTCAATTTCAAGCGAAAGACCAGGCTTGAAATCATAGGTTTTGATCGGGTCTGCCACAGCTAAAAAACATGTATTGGGCCAAGTCGCATCAACTAATGACCGACAATCCAGCTTATAATAGGGTAGGCCTTAATTTGTGCATGGCACAAACATCTCTTTAAACGCTTGTTTCTGGCGGGAATTACCAAAACTCGACTGATTACGTTAGTTCCAGCGATGCTCTATCTCGAGAATAAGCGTATAGTTTTTAAAGTAGACCTGATTTTGTGAGACTGGTTTTTCTTCCAAACGACGAATCGCCTTAATCATGAATTGAGATTCAGATCGGAGACTGCTTCAGTTGGTCTTTGTGAACTCGACTGACATGCGGGCTACGTATTTTGGTAGCTCTGACGTACCACTCGTATAAGTTGGGGGAGCAAACACATAAGCAGCCCAATTCGGAGACTTATCGGGTGCAGAAGGAGCTGCAATAACAAGTTCGCTTCCTAACTGATTATTCGGCTGTGAGGTGTCTGTTTCCAACGTCAGGTAGTATCCCTGTGGCTTTGTCAGCACATCTACATTCTCATAAGTGGTGTCTCTGGCGGGTGAGTAAAAGTCGTTAGCTGGAGCTTGCACTCTAACTCGTACTTTGTCGGACGAAATGCGTTCAATCTGAAACGTTATCGTCTTCCCATTGATAGGGTAGACTTTCACACTGGGGATACGTGATAGAGTAGCCGTATAAAGGCCTGCAATGACTTTAGCGGCATCGGGAGCCACTACTGGTTGAACGACTGGTGCATCGTGTTTACAGGCAGCACACAGAGTAATTCCCAAAATAATCAGTTGCTTTTTCATGCTGTTAAGTGTTTAGGCAATTGGTAAAACCCTTTGTTCCCGGGAGCGCTGAAGAGGCTTATTTTAGATTATTTACTTCTTCTAACAAAGAAGGTAAATAAATACGAATGTTCGACTTTAAAAAGTAACAAAATCTAGTCATTAGGTCGGTTTACCATTGAGCCCAGTAGAACAAACTCAATATGCCGGCCCACATCACTGCGGTATACAAGCGATTGGGCATTACAATCACCATGTAAACGGCCGATACCCAGAGGCAAAGTTCCTGGCTGACTAGATCGCTTACCTCATGAAGACGCGTAACCCCATACCCAGCCAACGCGAGCAAGATAATCTTTAGGGGACGCCGTTTCAATGGGAAAATGGTTTGCAGATACGCTTTCATACTAAAGCTGAGATCATCTTTTGTTGCATAAGTACGATGGCTGACGGGCTTTTGAAACAGCCACTGTATCTATGAATTTAAAGATTTACAGTATAGTTCTGTCACCTATTCTGATGTCAGGATGACGGAAAGGCCTGTTGGATGTTCGGAAGTTAGCCGTAAATAGCGTTACCAGATGCGGCTTATGGAGCCGTCGGCTGGCCGTACGTCCGCTGATCGAGGGACACGGATTTGCCGAACGGTTTCTGTTTGATGCGTACAACCAGCAGGTTATCAAAGTCGCCGGACTCAATCTTAGATAGGGTCGGCTGGGTACCCAGGCCTTTCGCCAGGTCGAGGATCGTGTTGCTGTGGCCCACCACCAGTACGTCTTTTCCCCGGATGCGTTGGAGCCGCTCAACGATCCGCTGCGTCGATTGCGCCGGATAGTTGACAATCGGAAGGCCTGTCTGTCTGGCCAGCGGTTCGGCGGTTTGTCGGGTACGGCGGTACGGCGTCGAGAAGATCGAGTCGATACCGGCGCTGCGTAAGGTTTCGGCCAGGGCTGCGGCCCGTTCGTGTCCGGCCGGGGTGAGATCGGTCGAGTCCGTTTCGTTTACCTTTTCGGCATGGCGGACAATATAGACGGTTGTGGTGGCGCAGCCGGAGGCCATCAGATAGATAAGCCCGGCCGTAATGTATTGTACGAAGGAGAGTATGCGCATGAGTGGGAGATTTTTAGCAAATTACCTGCAAGTAAAGCCACAACGCGAATTGTAACTAATCAGATCTGGTTTTCGTTACGGTCTAACCAACTCCTTTTCCCATCGTATGCCTTCCGTCGAAACCCTGAAGCAGTTTCCGGCCTTTTCCGCCGTTCCGCCCGAGCAACTCCGGTGGCTGCTCGACCGCGCCGAAGAAGAATCGTACCCCCGTGAGCACGTCATTACCAAACCCGGGGAACCGATCGATTACCTGACGCTTGTACTCGATGGGCGCATCCGCATCGACGGTGGCCCGAACGGACAGGCCGACGAAATTGCCGTGTATGACCCGCATAGCATTCTGGGCTTGCTGCCGTTTTCGCGCCTGGTCAAAGCCGTAAGCCGGGTGGTGGCCGAACAGCCATCGCACGTACTGCTGCTCCACCGCAACCACCTGCATGAGATGCCCGCTGCCTGCTACGAACTGACCGAAGCGCTGGTCCACCAGATGACCACCCGGGTCCGTGATTTTACGAAACTCGTGCAGCAGAATGAAAAGCTGACGTCGCTGGGCAGGCTGTCGGCGGGGCTGGCCCACGAACTGAATAACCCCGTAGCGGCCGTGGTGCGGTCGGCCGATACGCTTAGAGAACACATGCGGGCCACGCCCGATGCGTTCAAAGCCATTATGCGCCTGGACCTGAGCGACGAACACGTGGACGCCGTCAACGAAGCCCTGTTCCGGCGGCTGGATCAGCCCCCTCCGGCCCTGACCCTGATTGAGCGGAGCAATCTGGAAGATGAACTCACCGACTGGCTTGACGACCACGACGTACCC
This sequence comes from Fibrisoma montanum, assembly GCF_003583365.1. GTDB lineage: Bacteria > Bacteroidota > Bacteroidia > Cytophagales > Spirosomataceae > Fibrisoma > Fibrisoma montanum. The sequence continues at coordinate 124,840 of NZ_QXED01000010.1, read as the reverse complement.
GATAGTCTGGATCTGGCCGGCCCACTGGTCGAGTATGGGTTTAAGGTCGAGGATCTGGACTGGGTACTCGACCGGGTGGGTGACAACAACATCGGCGGAGTGACCAACTGGCTGGTTAATAACCTGGTCACTGAGAAACTGGTCATGGACATCAGCGAGGCCTCCAAACGCATCTCGACGCTGGTGGGATCGATCAAAAACTATACCCACATGGATCGGGGGGCGGGCCGCGAAAACGTCCGGCTAGGCGAAGGCATCCGCAGTACGCTGACGCTCCTGAATCACAAGCTCAAAGCCAAGCACATCAGCGTTGAGATGAACGTACCGGACGATCTGCCGATGATTTGCGGATACCCGGGCGAACTGAATCAGGTCTGGACGAACCTGATCGACAACGCCATCGACGCCCTGCCCGACGGCGGTAAACTGATGATCACGGGCGAAATCGACCGGGAGTTTGTCCTGACCAAAGTAATTGATAACGGTACCGGCATTCCCGACGACGTAAAAGATAAAATATTTGACCCGTTCTTTACGACTAAAGGCATAGGGCAGGGCACCGGCCTGGGCCTCGATATTGTGAAGGGCATTGTCAAACACCACAATGGTTCCATTAAAGTTCAGTCGCAACCCGGCCATACCGAATTCAGCGTCTGCATACCGATTGAATGATTGACTATTAATTCAATCATTCAACAAGTCAGTCATATAAGTAGCTCCCATGAAACTACCCATCATCCTTTCGATTGACGATGACCCGCAAGTGCTGCAGGCCGTTCAGCAGGATTTGCGCAAACAATACCGGAAGCAGTACCGAATCATCTGTACGACATCAGCCCAGGAGGCACTGGATTCCCTGACCGAACTGAAGAAGAAAGGCGAAGTGGTCGCTATGTTCCTTTCTGACCAGCGGATGCCCGAAATGGCCGGCGTGGATTTCCTGACCAAAGCGAAGGCTATCTATCCCGAGGCCAAACGGGCGTTGCTGACGGCCTATTCCGACATCGATGCGGCTGTGCGGGCGATCAACGAAGTGCAGCTGGATTATTACATCGCCAAGCCCTGGGATCCGCCCGAAGAAAAATTATATCCGGTACTCGACGATCTGCTCAGCGACTGGCAGTCGAACCACAAGCCGGATTTTGAAGGGCTGCGTCTGATTGGCTACCAGTTTTCGCCCCGGTCGCACGAACTGAAGGATTTTCTGGCCGGAAACCTGTTTCCGTACCAGTGGCTTGATATCGAAACGAACTCCAAAGCGCAGGAGTTGCTAGACCTCTACAGCGTCGACCGCAAAGACCTGCCGGCCGTCGTACTCGCTGATGGGACTGTGCTGTCCCACCCCAGCCTGAGCGAACTGGGCGAAAAGCTTGGCCTGAAACCGAAAGCGATGGAGTCGCTCTACGACCTGGCCATTATCGGTGCCGGACCAGCCGGGCTCGCGGCCGCCGTATACGGCGGCTCCGAAGGACTGAAAACCATTCTGATTGATAAGCGGGCTCCGGGTGGACAGGCTGGTACCAGCTCCCGCATCGAAAACTACCTCGGGTTTCCGTCGGGGCTGAGCGGGGCCGATCTGGCACGACGGGCCATTACGCAGGCGCAGCGCTTCGGGGTAGAGTTTCTGGCTCCGCAGGAAGTGGTCGAGATCAGTTCGCAGGGGCAGTACAAGCACATCCGGATGGCCGACGGCAGCGAAGTGCTGACCCGCGCCATTCTGCTCAGTACGGGGGTGGCGTACCACAAACTTGAGAACGAAAGCCTGGATAAATTCACCGGCGCGGGTGTTTACTACGGTGCTGCCACCACCGAAGCCTACGCGTTCAAAGGGCAGCCGGTGTACATCGTCGGGGGCGGAAACTCGGCCGGTCAGGGGGCCATGTACCTCTCCCGAACAGCCTCGGAGGTGTTTATCTGCATCCGCCGGTCCAACCTGGGCGAAACCATGTCGCAATACCTGATCGAGCAGATCAAAAAAACGCCGAACATCACGCTGCTGCCCTGCACAGAGATAGTGGAAGGTCTGGGTAATGAGCGGCTGGAGTGCCTGGTGCTCGAAGACATGAACACCCAGGAACGGCGGACCGTGAAAGCCGGTGGCCTGTTCATCTTCATCGGTGCCAAACCCCTGACCGACTGGATTGAGATGGACATCATCAAAGACAACCGGGGCTTTATTGAAACCGGCCGGAGCCTGGCTCGCTACGATGACTTTAAGCGGTCGTGGAAGCTGAATCGGGAACCCTACGCGCTGGAAACGTGCAGTGCCGGCATTTTTGCCGCCGGCGACGTGCGCGCTGGGGCCATGAACCGCGTTGCTTCCGCCGTAGGAGAGGGAGCCATGGCGGTTAGTTTCGTGCACAAGTACCTGGCCGAGAACTGAGTTTGTGGTTTGTGGTTCATGGTTTGTGGTTCATGGTTTGTGGTTGCTCCGCTGTTCGTACCATCCCCGTATAACCACGAACTCTAAAACTACAAACCACAAACTCTAAAACCACGAACTACAAACCACAAACCACTACGTTATACTTAAAACCAACCTGCTTTATGCCTAAACAACAGGTATGCAGCCATCTGGCCGAATTGACGGAGATCAAACCTGCTCAGGCGTACGTTTGTGATGAGTGCGTGAAAGTAGGCGGTACGTGGGTACATCTGCGCACGTGCCAGACCTGCGGCACTACACTCTGTTGCGATTCATCGCCGTCCCGTCATGCTACCCGGCACTTTCACGCGTCGGGCCACCCGGTAGTAGCATCGGCCGAACCGGGTGAGCGCTGGGTGTGGTGTTATACCGACCAGCAAATGGCGCAGTATTAACAGGCATTTCTGTATACATGCAAACGCGCCCCGGTCAGCTGACCGGGGCGCGTTTGCATCTGTAGTTATGTTGTTTACTGCAGGCTGATCGTACGCTCAACCACAGGGGCCTTTGTTGATACCGAGAACGGATACGTATTTGAAGTCTGTCCGTCGTTTACTTCGACTTTATATTGACCGTCGGTTACCTGCTGGAGGTTGAATTTAACCCGGTAGGTACCTGCCTTGCGGCCCAGCGACTGAGCTGCCAGCTCGTTGCCTTTGTTGTCAACTACCCGAATCTGGAGTGCTTTGGTAGCTGGTTTCTCAATGATTACGTTCAGAACGTCGTAGTTAGCCGTCGGGAAGATCGCTACCTGGTATGAAGCTTCAGTTTTCTTAACGACTACGTCGTCGAAAGAAGGAGTCGTTGTTTTAGCATCGGCGGCATAAGCGGTTGTCAGAGCTAAAGCGACCAGCAGGGATTTGAAAACAGTTTTCATGGCGTGTAAATGGTTTTTGTGTTGTTCTTTGTTGTTTACGTTTCAAAGGTATGGCGGCTTCAGAACGTGCACACTATGGAGTTACGTCAATGGTTAAAAATCAGGGGTGAACCGTACAAAATTCGGTTTGAATGGTTTTGTGTTGATTGTGTACGGTAAAATGGCCTAATAATGCGGTTTATTACCAAATAAAGTAGAAGTACGCAATATTTAACTGTCAAACTGCGCAGAACTACGCAATCGTTCTACAAGCCGGTCGAACTGCCTAATAATATGAACGTTTTCCTGTAGAGGTTTTCCCCGCTTTATCCGTCCGAACAGTAGCGTCTTTCCACCATCGGTCAGGGTGGGTGCGAACTCGGCGTCGGCCGTATTGACGTCGGCTCCGAGGTTCTGTGGCCGGCTCCACCGACCATTGCGATTGAACGCAATCACCAGGTCGCCATCGCCGTAGTCCTGCTGGCTATCACGCCCGACGTAAATCATGAAGTCCTCATCCGGCGCGATGCAGGGGTTCCCTTCGTAATCGGTGGTGTTTACCGTATTACCGAGGTTTTCCGGCTTCTGATAAACGCCATTGCGTTGAACGGAGCGCCAGATGTCAGTTTTACCCAGTCCGCCCTGCCGGGTAGACGAAAAATATAAGGTACCGTTGGCAGCTACGCTCGCGTAAAAATCGGATGAGTCGGAGTTGACCGTAGCGCCCAGGTGATACGGATCGCTCCAGCCCCGGTTAGTCCGGCGAATAGCCCAGATGTCAAAATCGCCGGGTTGGCTTCGGCCGGGTTTGGGTCGGGTTGAGTTGAATACCATCAGGTTGCCGTCCGGCGAAAAGAACGGATCAATGTCTTTGTAAGTGCCCGAAATGCTGGCTTTAGCTGGTTTCTGCCAGTGACCATTCTGCCGGCTGGTCGTGAACAGGTGCAGCGTGTCCCGCCCGCCGTACGATTTGACAAAATAAGCCGTCTGCCCGCCGGGGGCGATAGTCAGACCAAATACGTCGTTGGTGGAAATTGTATCCGGTGCGTATAGCGGGGCTTTGTCGCTGCGGTTGAAAATTTTGCTCACGACCTGCCAGCGCCCGTCGATCTTCAGCAGGTTGAAATAATCGATGAACGTGTGGGTTGGAGCGTTGATTTCGAGCTTGGCCTGAGCGGCCGTTCCCGTGATGTCAATGGACAGAATGCGGGTCGTGCGGTTAGCACGCTGGCCAGCCGATCCTTTCGCACGGTTCAGGTAGTCGGCAATGGGCACGTCGCGGAACTGGCCCGTGGATTTGTCCACAAACTTCATCGTTGCCGAAGGGTGAAAGGCCCGAATCAATCGGGTTGTGTCGCCAAAGGTGCCGCCGTCTAGGTAGTCGAGTACGGTTGCTTCAACCTGGGCACGTTCAGTTTGCTGGGCTGCGACCGGCAGGCAGCCAGTCAGGAGCAGGAGGACGGTTGTCAGATGCGTTTTCATCAGAAGAGACGATTTGTGTCGGCAAGTTTCCGTAACGACGTAGCGATCAGCAAGTAAAGTAGACACCTGCCCTGGTTTTTTCGGCCGGATGGCTCAACGACCGTCCGTCGAAAAAATAAGCCCACCTGTCGAAAAACCGGTCGTTGCCCGGTTGTTTCCAGTATATTCCCGGAATGAAACAGCCTGTATTACCGTGGGTCCAGGTGGGAGTGTGGGTGATGGTGTACCTGCTGCTGCTGGTGTACACAATCCAGAAGTGGAGCGACTGGCCCTATGGGTTCACGTACACCACCGTTGGGGTCGTGTTCTACATTATGACCGTGTATCTGCACGCGAACTGGTTGTTGCCACGCTATTTTTACCGGGGACGTCGTAGTTTCTATGCGCTGTTTGCCGGTTTGCTGCTGGTTGGGCTGGTTGCTCTGCGGATGTGGGTGGAGTACGAACTGCTGTTTACCCGGATGAACCGGCATCCCTTTTTCGGATGGAATTTTGCCCATGCCGCCTTCGATGCAATCACGATCCTGCTGGCGTTTCTGTTCGGATTCCTGCTGCGGGTGGCTATCAACTACGTGGATCTGCTTCAGCGCGAAGAGCGGTTACGGAGCCGGCAAACCGCCAGCGAACTCGCCCTGCTAAAATCGCAGGTGCAGCCGCACTTTCTGTTTAACACGCTGAACAACATCTACGCCCTGGCCGTGGCCCGGTCGGAGCAGACAGCCGAGGTAGTAGCCCGGTTGTCGGACATCATGCGGTATTTCGTCGACGAAGCGCCCAAAGACCGCGTACCTCTGTCGTCTGAAATGACCTTTATACGTAATTACCTCGAACTGGAGCAGATTCGGCTGCGTTATCCGCTGCCGGTGCAGGTCTGCATCAACGTCGTCAATCCAGCACCCGCCATCCCGCCCATGCTGCTGATCCCATTCGTGGAGAACGTATTTAAGCACGGCATTGATAAAACCCGCCCCGACAACGAAGCGGAGATCCGGCTGACGTACCAGGAGGAGCGGCTGGATTTTCTGGTGCGGAACAAAGTCTTCCAGACGTCGGAAGGGCCATGGCGCGGGCTGGCCAATCTGCAGCGTCGGCTGGAACTGGTTTACCCCGGCCGCTTCGAGATGCGGGTGTTTCAGGAGAAAGAGTATTTTTATGCGTCGCTTGCCATTTCTCGTCCATGAACCTGACCTGCCTGATCGTCGATGATGAACCACTGGCCGTGCAGTTGCTGGAGGGGCATATTCGCCTGACGCCCTTTCTGACTCATGCTCATACCTGCTACCACGCCCTTGAAGCGCTCAAGTGGCTGGAAACGAATACGGTCGACCTGATTTTTATGGACATTAACATGCCGTATCTATCGGGAATTCAGTTGAAGGTACTGTTGCCGATCCAGCAGCCGGTCATTTTCACAACGGCTTATTCCGACTATGCCGTAGAGAGTTATGAACTCAACGCGATAGACTACCTGCTGAAACCCATTACGTTCGACCGCTTCCTGAAAGCCGCCATGAAGGTCCGCAAGACTGTGGAGCAGGCTCAGGCACCGCCGGTTTCGGCTGCATCTGAGCCGGAAACGCACATTTATATCAAATCGGGCAAGGACTACCTGAATGTGGCATACAACGACATTTTGTACATTGAAGCGTTGAAAGACTACGTCACCGTTGTAACGCCAACCACCCGGATCATCGCCTACAAACGCCTGAAGGATCTGGAGCAAACGCTGCCCGACCAGTTCAGCCGTGTACATCTGTCGTACATCGTCAACCACAACAAAATTCAGAAAATGGTGGCAAATCACATCTGGATTGGCGCGCAGCAGATTCCGCTCAGCGATACGTACCGAACGGCGTTTCTGCAACGGATTGAGCAGCAGCTTTGGTAGCCGGTGATTCCACGTTCGAGCCATTCGGGGAGTGAAAATCAGCCGGTGGTGCAGGCAAATCATCGATGATGTGATAATTTGCAGCGGCCTGCCTAGTGCCGATCAGTCATGACGACAACACAACCTATCAAAGCCCTCTTTCTCGACATTGGGGGCGTATTACTGACCAATGGCTGGGACCGGAATGCCCGGCGCCGGGCCGCCGATCTGTTCGGCCTCGATCACGACGAACTGAACGAACGCCACCACCTGACGTTCGATACGTACGAAGAAGGCAAACTAAGCCTGGACGATTACCTGAAGCGGATCGTTTTCTACGAGGAACGCTCGTTTTCGGAGCTGGAGTTTACCCGCTTCATTATGGAACAGTCGCAGCCGTTTCCCGACATGATTCAGCTGATCAGCCAGTTGAAGCAGCGCCACGGCCTGAAACTGCTGGCGGTGAACAATGAGGGTCGCGAAATCAACGAGTATCGTATCAAACAGTTTGGGCTCGGTGCGTTTATCGATGCGTTTGTGTCGTCCTGCTACGTTCATTTTCGCAAGCCCGATACCGATCTGTTCCGGCTGGCGCTGGATGTAGCGCAGGTCGACCCGCAGCAGGTCGTTTACATCGATGATCGACACATGTTTGTGGAAGTAGCCCGGTCGATGGGCATGAACTGCCTGCATCATACCAGCTATGAGTCGACCCGGCAGGTGCTGGCAGATTATGGCCTGTCGCTGTAGGAGGAGGTAGCGTTGGTTCGGTTGGATACGGTAGCGGCCGGTGCAGTACCGGCCGCTACCGTATCCCGTCTATGCGCCAGCCGTGGCTACATGGGTTGCTGCACAGGCAGGATAACATGGAACGTAGCGCCCTGTCCCTCAATGGATTCGGCCCAGATCTCGCCCTGGTGGTTCACCACAATGCGCTGGCACAACGCCAGGCCAATGCCGGTTCCTTCGAAGCGCTGCCGGTGGTGGAGCCGCTGGAACAACCCGAAGATTTTCGGCGCAAACGCCGGATCGAAGCCAATGCCGTTGTCGGCGACGATGATTTCGCAATGCGGTACCTGCTGGTTCAGGTGCTCGCGGGCCGCCAACTCCCCGGGGGTGAGCTGACGGGCTGATATGGTAATGACCGGTGGTACGTTGTCCCGCACAAACTTGAGGGCATTGCTGATCAGGTTGTAGAACAACTGCGTCATCTGCAAAGGAATGGCGTCGATGGTGCCAAGTTCGTCGTAGTTGACGCGGGCCTTCTTCTGGCTCAGCAGCAGGTCGAAATCCTTTAAAACGGCCGTAACGGTGTCGGTCAGGTTGACAGCCCGGACAAACCGGGATTCCTGATTGGTGCGCGAAAAGTCAAGAATGTTCTTGATCAGCACCGACATTCGGTGGGCTGATTCCCGCATCTTGGTCAGGTAATCGAGATCTTCCTGGCTGATGTTCGATTGCAGTCGCTCGGAAAGCAGGCTGGCGTAGAGCTGAATCTTGCGCAACGGCTCCTGCAGGTCATGCGACGCTACGTAGGCATAGCGTTCCAGTTCCTGGTTCGATTGCTGAAGCTGTAGGTTCGATTTTCGGAGTTCTTCCGTGCGTAGCTGAACCTGACTTTCCAGTTCATGCTCCGTCATCCGCTGGGCCGTAATGTCCTGCGAGGTGCCCCGAATCAGGTACGGCATCCCCTCTTCGGTAAACAGCACGCGGGCCTGCGTACGTAAAATGCGCTCCTGACCGGTTTGCTGGTTCACAATGGTGTATTCCAGATCCATCCGTCCGCCCGATTCGGGGTGCATGGCCGCCAGAATCTTCTGGTCAACCTGCTCCCGATCTTTTTCATGGATGCACCTGGAGATGAACTCGGGCGTAACTGCTTCGGTAGCACCCAGCCAGTCTTTCACCCGGTCGGAGGAGGTCATATCGCCGGTCACCAGGTTGGTTGTCCAGGTGGCCAGCTCGGCCAGATCAACGGCTTCGCTGAGCCCCTCCTGCACTTCCTGCAGCTTTTGTTTGGCCAGCACGTGGTGCGTTACGTCGACGGCCATGTTCAGAATGGCGTACACCGTCCCGTCAGCGTCGTGCAGTGGTTTGTAGGAGAAAGTGAAGTAAAAGCTCTGCAACACGCCGTCAACCACCAGATCGGCGCGGTCTTCGGTGGCCCGGTACGTTACACCGGTGGTATACACATCGGTCAGCAGCTGATGGAACGGCTGCCCTTCCAGTTCAGGCAATGCGTCGCGCAGCTTTTTGCCGATTACGGATGCGTCTTTGCCCCATAACCGCAGCATGGCTTCATTAGCCAGCTGGATGACCATATCCGGACCGGCGTAAACGGCCGTGGCGAAGGGCGCATCCAGGACTAGATTCCGGAATCGTTTTTCGCTTTCTTCCAGTTCTTTTTTCGCTTTGACCTGCGGAGTAACCTCCGTAGCCACCGTCAGCACGCCGTTGATGGAGCCGTCGGTATCGCGGACGGGTGCGTAAACGAAATTGAAGAAGCAATCTTCCAGCTGGCCCTTGCGGTAAAGTTTGACGGGCGTTTCGTAGCCATAATACGGATTGCCGGATGTGTAAACGCCTTTGTACAGGTCAATAAACCCCTGATCTACAATTTCGGGAAGCGCTTCGGACAGGGGCATGCCTATGATTTCGGCGGTCCGGCCCAGCATGTTGAGCATGTAATCATTGGCCGATTCGAAGATCAGCTCAGGGCCCCGGTGCAGAACGATGGCAACTGGTGCCTGCATGATCATACTCCGGAACCGTTCCTCGCTTTCCATCAGGGCCCGTTGGGTAGCCATTTCCGGGCGCATGTCCCGCATAACGGCCCCTACGGCAATCGGATTGCCACTGACGGGATCGTCGATCCGGATCGTGTTGTTGAATACCGGAAAAATGTCGCCGGTTTTCAGGTTGCGGACCAGCATCTTGCCCGACCAGCGGCCGAGGTTCATGACGGAGGGCAGTACGTCCTGCTCTACCTGCGAAAAATGCTCGGGCGCGTGGAGGTCGGAGATGGGCGTTTCCTGTACCTGTTGAAACGAATCGAAACCGAGCATTTCCATCCCGGCTTTGTTGAGGTAGGAGTTTCTGCCATCCAGTTCCAGAATCGACATGAGTTCAACGCTGTTGTCGACCAGCGTAAGCAGTTTTCGCTGGGCTTCTTCGGCGGCTAGTTCCGGGCGCAGGTCGCGCATGGTGAAGCCCCGGCCGATGGGCTGGCCCGTACGCAGATCGTCGATCCGGATTCCGCTGGCGTGGCAGGGAATCGATTCGCCCGTCTGGAAATGCCGCAGGGCTACGCGCCCCGACCAGTGCCCTTGTTTCAGCAGGGTCGGAACGGCGACGTCGCGGATGAGGCTGAACTGCTCCGGTGCGTAAAAATCAGCCACAATTTTTTCGGTAACCGAGTCTGCTTCGCCAAGGCCGACGAGTTCCCGGCCGGCCCGGTTAACGTAGGTAACTCGTCCGTCGAGCGTGGCAATCGCCATAAAGCTCTGGCTGTTTTCGACCAGCGTCAGGAGCTTTTGCTGTTCGTCCCGCAGCGCTACGTCGGCGGTAATGTCTTTAACGATGGAGAAGAGGCTTTCCGGGCGCCCGGCATCATCGTAGCTGATGGTGGACTGGCTGTCGGTCCAGATGACCCGGCCATCTTTCCGGACCCAGCGACGCTGGACATGTATGGTATTTTCCGCGCCGGGCGGTACGGTTTGCAGCCGATTATGAAAATCAGGGAGTTCGTCGGGGTGCAGAACAAGGGTGAAGTTGCTGGTCTGGAGCTCGTCGGCCCGATAGCCGGTCATCTGGCAAAACGCCTTATTGAACTGGATAAACGTACCGTCGGGTTCAGAGATAACGATCCCTACCGAGGCATTGTCGAAGGCCGTCTGAAACCGGTTTTCAACTTTCCGCACGGCATCTTCCCGGCGTCGCTCTTCGGTAATGTCGAGCATGGTTCCGGCGAATCGATACGGTCGGCTCTGGTCGCCGGCCGACACTTTGCCCCGGCAGCGAATCCACCGCAGGTGCTTATCTCCGGCCCCGACGATGCGGAACTCGCGGGCGAATCGACTGCCTGACCCCGTCTGCAACGCCTGCTTCATTCCTGCATCGACCTCGGCGCGATCGTCAGGGTGGACGTGGTCCAGCAGGTCGGCGAGCGCGATGAACTCCCCGGCCGAATAGCCGAAGAACGACCGGCAGCGCTCGTCCCATTTCAGCAGGCCCTTTGCCGGGTTCAGATTCCACGTGCCCAACTCGGCCGACTCCAGGGCAATGTGCCACTCTTCCTGTTTTTCCTGCTGTGCCTGCTGCAACCGGATGCGGTCGGATATGTCGGTCATTGAACCCACCATCCGGATGGCTTTGCCGTGGTGGCGAATGGTGAACCCTCGGTCGTAAACGTAGGCGTAAGAACCGTTAGCCAGCCGAAACCGGTATTCGTCCGACCACTCGCTGCCTTGCTCGATAACTTCCTGAATTCGTTTGACAACCCGTTCTTTATCGTCGGGGTGAATGCGGTCGTACCAGAATTCTACCCCCGGTTCAATCGCTTCTGTCTGGCTGCCAAACAACGTTTCAAACCCCTTATTCCGCCAGATCTGGTTAGTCTGCAGATTCCAGTCCCAGAAAATATCATGAGTCGCCCGGGCCATAAGGTCAAAACGCTCATGGGCCGATGTGGTGTACTCTTCAACGGGTTTTTGGTGGTCAGGCATGCGTACCTTTAACTTAATTGGTGTTTACGGAAAAGAAAGTGCAGCGCATAACCCATTTGTTACCTGAACAATACACGGTTTGATGAATGTACAGCAAGAAATGGCCGGGACGCTGCTTCATAACGAACGTGCCGCACCAGCAGCCGTCTGCAATGAACAGTTCAGTGCCCCGAATATACTAAGATCCCCGGCTCGTTAAAACTCATACTCTATACTACTGAAAACCAGCGGGCTTTGTTACTTCCCAGGCTGGATACTGATTGCCGGAGGTACTTGAAAAACAACAAAATAGCCCACAGCGAAACACCGTGAGCTATTCGGCTATTCCATTTTGTACTCAATGGATGAGACAAAGTTACAGAATTATACGTCAGAATAGATTTTGCGTATCACCCAAAACTGGTCAGGCGGACCAGTTTTGGGTAAAATTGATGCTGCTACACCTGGAATCGGGTAGTCCCCAGCAGGAAAGAGAATGGGTTATAAGGGTGTATTGCTTATTTCGCCGACCCCTTACCCGTATAAAGAGTCTTCAGCAGTTGACCGAGGGAGTGGCCGTTCTGTTGAATGGCAGAGATGTGGGGTGCCTGATCGGGACGAGGGTCATTGTCGGCCAGGGTATTCGACGCTGTAATGATAGACTGAAGCAGTGGCTGAGCATCGGTCTGGAGCGCATACCTGGTCGTGATGATGGCCTGGTGGTCGGCTTTTTGTTTTTGCCGGGCTTCATCGAGTGCCATTTGTGTTTTACGGAGTTCAAACTGCGTACTAACCCATTTCGCCAGAGCCTTGAGTGACATCAGCTGGTTGTCCGTAAGGGTTCGGGGGCGGTGGTCAATAACGCACAGAGAGCCGAGCGCATGCCCCTCGGGATTTACCAGCGGTACGCCGGCGTAGAACACCACGCGCGGATCGCCGACCGTGTAGGGATTGTCGAAAAAACGATCGTCGGCCCGGGCGTCCGGAACGATAAAAATTTCGTCGGGCTTTAGAATAGCGTGGGCGCAGAACGAGTAGTCGCGGTGGGTTTCATCGTCGGCCAGTCGCTGTTTTGATTTAAACCACTGGCGGTCTTTATCCACGAGGCTGACCAGCGAAATAGGCGTCCGGCAAATCTCCGAAGCCAGCCGCGTTATGTCATCGTACACATCTTCCGGCAACGTATCAAGGATGTTGTATGACGTTAAGGCTTTCAGGCGGGCCGGTTCGTCGTCGGGTAGGGGAGCTGATTTCATCAGATAAGTACGGTGATAAACATCAAAGATAGCGACAAATCCGAACGCAATTGTAACGGCCCGGCCAGAAGCGCTAGCGCATGTCGCGGAGGTTAAAGCCGTAGAGCACAGCGAAGATCACACTGAAAAAGACCCCGAATGTATGCAGGAAGGCGTCGCTGCCGGCCAGTACGAACGGCAGAATCAAGCCGATCAGTACGCCCAGCAGATAAACCCAGAACCCAATCCGGCGGAGCTGAAACATCAGGATTGCCCCAATCAGTGTCAGCAGCGAATAGGCAAACTGGGCAATGGCCAGCGACCGGATCTCTTCCGGATCGCCGGGCATCGGCGCATCCCCCGACGACCGGTCTTCGAAGTATTCGGTAGGCTGTTGTTTTTGCTGCTCGGGGGTTAACGTCCGTTTGATGTAGGGCGTTTGCGAAATGGCATCCGTCCGCCAGAACGAAACGGCCGAATCGATGAGGCCCCAGCCGCAACTCAGAAAGGTTAATACGCAAAGAAGGGTTAGAAATTGGGAACGCATGCTAGCAGGCGGGCTATGACCCGCTTTTACTCGTTTGAAACGGACAACCGTCCGCTATACCTAAAAACCTTATTTTCGTGCGAGAGTTTCAATAGTGAAAACTCAACAACTTGCAATTCGTATGAACCTCCAGGAACTAACTGAACAGATCCGCACCAAAGCTACTCACGCCGACAGCCTGAACGCAACGGCCAAGATCGTAACCGAACAGGGTGTCGTTTACATCGATGCCACCCAATCGCCGGCCGTTGTGTCGAACGACGACCAGCCCGCCGACTGCGAACTGCACGTCAAGGTGGATGATCTGGTGCGGATGGGCACCGGCGACCTGAACCCCATGATGGCGTTTATGTCCGGCAAGTTAAAAGTAAAAGGCGACATGGGCGTAGCCATGAAGATGGGCCAGGTGATGGCGTGAGGTTAATGAGTGAATTAGTAAATGAGCGAGTTAGTGAATAAGCGATTCCGTATATTCGCTCATTCGCAATTCACTAATTCGCTCATTCGCTCTTTGACTATGCCTAACCCCTCACGACGTAAATTTCTGCAAACCAGTGCCCTGACGGCGGCTGCGTTTTATATCGTGCCGCGGCACGTATTAGGAAAGGGTTTTACGGCACCCTCCGACAAACTGAATATTGCGGCCGTCGGCTGTGGCGGGAAAGCCGATTTTAACATTCAGCAGGCGTATAACAACGGCTCCGACAACATCGTCGCCCTGTGTGACGTTGACGACCGGCAGTCCAAAAAATACCGCGAAAAGTTTCCGTCCGCTCCCTATTTCCAGGATTACCGCGAACTGCTCGATAAATCGGGTAAGACGTTCGACGCGGTAATCATAACCACGCCCGACCATATGCACGCGCCCATTGCGATGGCCGCCATGCAGCTTGGCAAGCACGTGTACGTAGAGAAACCCCTCACCCACGACATTTATGAGGCCCGGATGCTGACGGAAGCCGCCCGCCGGTTTAAGGTAGTGACGCAGATGGGCAACCAGGGCAGTAGTGGTGATGCGACGCGGATCATCGAAACGGCCATTCAGAACAAGACGATCGGACACGTACATACGGTCTATTGCTGGACCAATCGCCCCGTCTGGCCGCAGGGGGTGAAGTCGCCTAAAGATAAAGGCGAGTCGCAGCCGGTTCCGCCCGAAGTGAACTGGCCGCTGTGGCTCGGTACGGCCCCGGCGCGGGCGTATCACGAAGCGTATATGCCGTTCCGGTGGCGGGGCTACTGGGATTTTGGTACGGGTGCCCTCGGCGACATGGGTTGCCACTTCATGGACGTACCGTTCCGGGCGCTGAAGCTCAAATACCCGACCTCGGTCGAGTGCAGTGTTGGGTCGGTGTACGCCGATTTCTTTCAGGAAGCCTTCTTTGACGATGTCTGCCCACCCTCGGCCGCTGTTCACCTTACGTTTCCTTCGGAAGATCGGAAGGTGAAAGAGATTAAACTGTCGTGGTTCGACGGCGGCATCCGCCCGCAGCTACCGGAAGGCGTCGCGTACGAAGATGTTTTTCGCAGCATCGATGGGGGCGTTTTGTTTATCGGTACGAAAGGGATGCTGGCGGGTAATCTGTTTGGCAACGACCCGATTCTGCTCCCCCGCGACAAGTTTGAGAACAAACCCCTGCCGACGCCCGAAAAACCGCTCGTGGAGGGTAAAACCGAAGGCCACCAGCAGCAGTGGGTCAAAGCCTGCAAACAGGGCTACGGGGCCTACACATCGTCCTCGTTTGAGGAAGCCGGACCACTGACCGAAACGGTGCTGATGGGCAATCTGGCTACCCGCAGCTACATGGCCCGCGAAGACCGGGCCGACGGACGCGGCTCTACCTTTCCGGGTCGGAAAAAACTGTTCTGGGACGGCGAACACATGCGAATCACCAACTTCGATTTCGCCAACCAGTTCGTGAAGCGCCAGTACAATGGGGGGTATTCTTTATAAGGGGACAAAAGGAGGAAAGGGAGGAGGGAGGAAAGGCGTTCTACCACTGGAAAACGACGGTCCCTGCTACATCATCAATACGGCCCGGTGTCAGCTTTGAAACTCCACAACGCTCCAGCGGTCGGGCTGGTGGGTATCGTACAGCCCGTGCGGGGTCATAACCATGGCCGGGTGAGGCTGCACTTCCTGACCCGAAACGGTCAGCTTCTGGAAGCGGCCGAGGAAAAGCCGCCACTGATCGCCGGGCTGCGGTGGGAGCGAGCGGCCATTGGCCAGCCACGTCAGGCTTTGCCACGGAATGGCAATTTCCAGGCTCCAGCCCCGGTCGATGTCGCTGTTGTCATTTAACGTACCGTCGATCTGAACGGCCGTTTGCAGTCCCGGCATATCGTAGTTCAGAAACGCCCAGCGCGTACCACGGGGATGAGTGCCGTGCCAGAACGAAGGGCCGCTGCGGTCGTAGTCGCCCCCGAAGGTCATGGCCTGCGGCTGGTGGACGTCGAAAAGTGGTACGTCGAACCGGCCACCCCGCTGGTAGGCGTCGCGCCAGATGAAAAACACTTCGTAAATGGTGTTGCGGGCGTTTACCTCCAGTTCGTAGTAACAGTCGCCCCCGTCGATAAAGAGTTCGAGGTCGTTTTCGAGGAAAATGATTGAATCACGCTGGGTCAGGTGGGCTTCCACAAAGGGTTCTTCGGTTGCAAACGCGACGTAGAGATGGGTGTCGTTCCAGAGAATGGCCGCCCGCGTATCATAAAGGCCGGCCGCGCCGGTAACCATGTCGACAAAGCGCTGACTCCACGTAGCCGACTGCCAGACCGGTTTGGTGGTGTCGCCGTTGATGGCTATGGTCTCGTCGATTTTTCGGGCAATGTAAGGCTGTATCATGGCCGATTATTTAGCCAAACATACGGCGAATCCCGTTATGTCGATGCCGTTACCATCAGGACCAACCGACTAATTCGCCCGATCGGGTAGGGGCACCCATCGGTACTGCCCGCTACTCCGCCGAAAAACACACGTACCCAGCCCGGCATTGGTATAGTCAGACTAGGTACGTATTCGAATAAACTCTGTTCAATCTAAACCGGAACGGGCGCGGCAAAAACGGCTTTGTGCCGGGCAACCCATTCGCTGATGGACGTCATCCGAACGGGGAGCTTGTCCAATACCGGCTGCATATCCGCCCGGAAGTCCGGGCGCTGGTCGGGGAAGTCCCACATCCGCTGGTATTCGCTGGCCGCAGCGGCTCCTGCCCCTGGCCCGAACAATTGATCCAGAATACCCCCGAAGTCGCGTGGCGGCATGGCGTAGTAGTCGATGGGGCGGCCTAATCCTTCGGAAAAGGCCCGGGCCAGGGCGGGACCATTCGGGTTTTCCAGACCGCTGATCGGCCAGTTGGCGCCCGCTAGTTCGGGGCGTTCGAGGGCGGCCACAACCAGGGCACTGACATCGTCGGAGGCAATCCAGCTGATCGGCATATCGCCCGGGGCCGGGTACGCTACCCGATTTTCGTTGGCAACGAAGGGGGCCGTCCAGGGGCCGAGCAGGTTTTCAAGGTAGGCACTGGGCTGCAGCACGACGTAAGGCAAGCGGCTGCCTTGCAGGTAGTCCAGGATGTCAATGCGTACGTCGATCGATGGATTCCCCGTCCGGACGGGCAGAATAAACCCGCTCGTGTTCCAGACCAGCAGCTTTACCCCGGCGGCTTTAGCGGCATCGATTGCCTGACGGCCGTAGTTGATCACCTCGGCGGGGTTAGCGAAAAACGGGATCAGCAACGACACAGCATCCATGCCCTCGCTGAGTTCGCGCAACCGGTCGGCGTCGGCCATGTCGCCCTCTACAATAATTGCTCCGGCCTGCGCATGGTGCGTTGCCTTGTGGGTCGAGCGGGTGAGTACGTACGGCTGATGGCCGCGTTCCAGCAGCCGCGTCGGGACCGCGCCGGCCTGCGAGCCCGTGGCACCGTAGACAAGTACGTTAAGCGGTTTGTTGATATTCATGACGGATCGTTTAGTTAAACTACGCCACAAAGGTGAGAGGGAGTTGGTATACAAATTATATGGCTATACTTTTGTATAGTACTATACTTTACAATAGTCGCTGAGAATCAACATGAAAGAAACGTACTGCACGGCGCACCTCCGCTCGATCTCCGATACGCTGGAGCTTATTGGCGGCAAATGGAAGCTGCTTATTCTGACGTTATTGTTCTCGGAAAGTCCGATGCGGTTCAGCGAAATCGAACGGGCCATTGGTACCATTACGCCCCGGATGTTGTCGAAGGAACTGAAAGAGCTTGAAATGAACGAGCTGATTGAGCGACGCGTGTACCCAACCATGCCCGTATCGGTAGACTACCGCCTGACTGACTACGGTCGTTCGCTGGATAGCGTGATGGTTGCGCTGGGCGATTGGGGAAAGAAACACCGCAAACGGATCATGCATCCGGTAGTGGTGGAGAGCCTGCCGGCCTGATACCGTATTGCCGAAAAGCACCGAAGCCTTTGGACAACGTGTGTCCAAAGGCTTCGGGTTTATCCGGGTTGCAGAGTTGGGCAATCAGCGATTCTTTACGTACTCGTCCCAGTTGATTTCTGCCTGCGGACGGGCCAGTTGCCGGAAAATGGTGCCCCGATCGATCGTTACATCTACGTTCTGGGCGTTAAGCCGATCGTAGCGACGCAGATCGACCCAGCGGTGCCCCCAGGGCTCGGCCCAGAGTGAGTACCGGCGCTGAAACAGAATTTCGTTGATCAGTGCATCGCGGGTCGTAGCGCCGGTGTAGGGACCAATGCTGGCGGCTGTCCGCACCCGGTTGATCGCGGCAACGGCGGCCGTTGTGTTGCCTAACTGCGCGTTGGCTTCGGCCAGGATCAGAGCCAGCTCTTCGCTGCGGATAAACTTAACCTCGCTCGTGTTGACTGGAAACCGCCGGTCCTGAAACAGCCCGGCCAGGGACGTACCGTCGGCGGTAACCGCAACGGGCGCGGTTCGCCGGAAGAACTTGGTCCGTACCCGCGCATCGCCGGGGATCGTGTCCCGCAGCACCGACGGATGAACGACCATCATGGTGGTTACGTTGGCGTTCAACACAAAAAACAGCGGGTTGAACGAGTCGGGAGGAGCGCCGTAGGTATGGGCCGGTCCCGCGTCCAGACTACCCGTTGCGTTGTAGAACGAGCTGTTTACGGCCGAGATTGCCCCCTGCCAGTCCTGCTGGTACACAGCCAGCCGGGCGGCAATAGCGCGGTTCATCTGACGTAGGGCGGCAATTGTCCCGAATCCATTTCCGGTAAAGCCACTCGTCAGGCGCAGGGGGAAATTGCCCGTACCCGCGTTGGAGAGTTCCGTATCGCCTTCGTCGATGATGCGCTTGATCTGGGCCAGGGCTTCGTTGATGGGCAGAAAGGGACCTGGATTCTGCAAGTCGCTGACGTCGATCCGGATGCCGTTGTCGTATTGCCCCATGGCCACAACCAGGTACTGATACGCCATCAGCGTTTTGGCAAAGCCGGATACGGCGTTCTTTTCCTGATCCGTAAACGCATTGGTATTCCGAACGGCGTCAATCGTGGTCAGCGCCTGCCGAATTGCAAAATAAGGGTTCTGATACGTAGGCAGATAGCCGAACATATTGGCCGTTGCAGTGCGCCCGTTTATACCCAGCCAGTCGGTTTGCCAGCGTGGGTCGGAGGCATTGAGGTACCAGAGTTCGCGACCCATGGTGCCATACAGCATCGTTACGGTAAATACGTAGTCGCGGTGGCGCGATTCCAGCCCGGTAACCAGGTTCTGCACCTGTGTCCGCGAGGCATTCTGGGATACACTGCCCAGCGACGGGTTATTGGGATCGTTCGGGGCTTCCAGTTCAAAGAAACTGCAGGCATTCAGCAGGAGCAGCCCTGCGAGCATCGGTATGTATATAAGAAGTTTTTTCATGGGTCAATACGGCTTAGAATTCAACAACGAGATGGCCAAAGAAACGACGCTGCGTGGGGTAGGGGGCAATGTCGACCCCTGAGCCAACGGCCTGCACGCCAAACGTAGAGGTTTCCGGGTCGTAGCCGAAGTATTTCGTAAACGTCAATGGATTCTGGCTCGATGCACCGATGCGGATCCGCGACACGCGGTTGCTGAACCACTTGCCGAAAGACTGTACCGGCAGGTTGTAATAAACAGCGACCTCGCGCAGCCGGACGTACGACGCATCCTGCACCCAGCGGTCGGCGCCGTTGTGCGGAGCCAGGCCGCGCTGCCGGCCATTGGGAGTGCCATCCCCGTTGTCGTCATCGTTCCAGTCGGGCGTTGTGCCGCCCGAATCCATCAGGAACTGCGTCAGGTTGATGTTGTCGCCCCCTTGTTTCCAGTGCCAGAGCATATTGATGTCAACTTTGCCGAACAGCGTGAACTCGTTCAGCCACGACATCTGAAAATCGGGCTGGCTGTTACCCAGGACAAAAGCCCCCGTGCGTACATTCTCGGCCAGCGGGGTGTCGGTGGCATCACGTGCCGGCCGGGTTCCGACGATGGTCGTGGGCGAGAACCCTTCCTGATACAGGAACGTACCCAGGGTTACCCCAAACGCCCCCAGGTTGTACGGCGGAATACCCAGCCGGGTCAGCAGCAGGTTATTACGCCACCACATCAGCCGGGTGTTCCAGCGGAAATTGGCGAGCTGTGCCGGGACAACGCTCAGGGCCAGTTCAATCCCCCGGTTTTGCAACTGAGCCAGGTTCGTCGGAATGGTGCTGACACCAACGGCGGGCGATAGCTGCAGGTTCTGGAGGTTGCTCCGCGTCTGCTTGTCGTAATACGTGGCCTCCAGCGAAATGCGGTTGTTGAACAAGCCTAAGTCGAGCCCAAACTCCAGTTCGCCGGCCCGCTCGGGTTCAATGACATTGTTGCCCGCAGCCGTGGTGACGACTGATCCCAGCAAACCGCCGATATTGGCCGAGTTGAGTGGGGTGAAGGTTGTACCGAAAGCCGGTACCCCCGCCGTTTCGCCGTAGGCTACGCGGGGTTTGATCTGCGAGAAAATCTTGGCTAGACCCGACGACTGGATGAAGTTGAAGTTGGCCAGGTTGACGGCCAGCGAGGCTTTGGGAAACGCCCAGAAGCGGTTGGCATCGCCGATAAGTGTCGATTTGTCGAAACGAATGCCTGCCGTAGCAATGATTTTATCCTCCCAGTTGGCTTCCTGCTGGGCAAATACGCCTACGTCGGTAACCGACTGGAACCGCTGGTCAAAAATCTCCTGGACCGTTCCCTGCCGCAGGTTGTTCTGCCCCCCGGCCAGACCCCGCGACCGGTTGAGCAGGCGGTCCTCCCGGAAATTCAGACGAACAACCCCTACCTGTGACGTGAGGTTGACGCGGCTGACGTTCCAGTTAAGTACCAGAGCCGCCTGCAGGTTCGTGTTAACGTTTTCGGTTTTTCCCCAGATTACGTCGCCCGGGTTGCCCTGCGCCCGCTGGAATTGTAAATCCTCAGGCAGGTACACCTGTGTCGTGTTCTGCGCAAAATCCAGCCCGCCCTGGCCGATCAGCTTCAGCACGGCCCGCTCCGATTTGTAGAGATTAGCCGTCAGGTTGAACGACTGAATGAAGCGGTTTACGTTGGAGTTGTTAATGCCCCGATCCGTAACGGCCACCGGATTCTCCGAGAAATACGGGTTGTCGGGATAGCGACCGCTGGCATCCGGGAACAGGCTAAAATAATTGGGTACGTAGGCGATGTTGTAGCCGATACTGGCCCCGGAGTTGTTCTGGTTGCCGGTGAACCCCCGGTCGGTGTTGCTGTTGATGTAGTTGGAGCCAACCGACAACGTAATGTCCTGGGTCAGTTTATGATCGATGTTAGCCCGGATAGAGTACCGTTTGAAGCCCGTCCGCCGGATGATGCCTTTCTCGTTCGTGAAGGCTCCCGAAATGTAAAACCGGGTTTTGTCGTTACCGCCCGACAGGCCCAGCCGTGTGTTCGACAGCGGGGCCGTATTGCCATAGAAATACTTTTCGTAGTCGTACGTCTGCCCATTGGCCGCCCGGAACCGATCCAGTTCGATCGGCCGACGGGCCGCGGCAAAGAACGTATTGATCTTGGCCTCCGACCAGCTATCAACGCCCAGCAGCCGCTGCGCTACGGCAAATCCGTAGTCCTGCGCAAAGGTCAGGCGGGTTTTGCCGGCGGTGCCCCGCTTGGTGGTGATGATGATAACACCCGCGTTGGCACGAGTCCCGTAGATGGCCGCGGCTGAAGGTCCCTTCAGTACCTCGACCGTTTCGATGTCGTTGGGGTTGATATCGGAAATCCGGTTGGCTGCGTCGTCCTGGGTTTCAACGGCCGATGCGCCGGTCAGGTTGCCCCGGCCAGTACGGTTCACGGCGTTGTTGGCGTAGACGCCATCGATGATATACAGGGGCTGCGAGGCTCCCACCAGCGATGAAATACCCCGCAACTGAACGGAAACGCCACCGCCCGGTGCGCCACCGTTGGTGTTGATGTTTACGCCCGTCAGTTTGCCGTAGAGGGCATTGTCAACGGTTTGTATCTGCGTTGTACCGATCAGCTCCTTGGCCGAGACCGTCGATATGGCGTTGGCGAGGTTCGATCGTTTTATGCTGGTTGCGAGCCCCGTCACAACCACTTCTTCCAGATTGGCAACGTCTTCAGTGAGTGTAACATTCAGGGTGTTGCCTGAGCCAACGGCTACTTCCTTGGATTGAAAACCAATTGACGAAAAGACCAGCGTAGCATTGCGCTGCGTGACGTTGAGCGTGTACGTTCCGTCGGCCGTACTGGTCGTACCGGTAGAGGTGCCTTTCACCACAATGTTGGCCCCCGGGATCGGCGTACCGTTTTCTGATTTGATTGTACCACTTACTGTTGTCTGAGCAAAAGCGACTGCGTGTAACAGGCACATCCCCGACCACAGCACAAACCTGGCCAGCAGGCGATAGGTAGTTGTTCTCATGAATGGATATGTTTAGGTTGATGATTTATACCCAATATGGGTGTGATATATTGGGCGCATTAAAATAGCGTTAAAAACTAGATTAATAAAATAGTATGTAAGAATATGAATACAATTTGGGTATAAACGCAACGCGGTGGCCCCCAATCGAAGGCCACCGCGTTACGTATATACAATACCTATAATTACTTATGTAAGGCCGCGGGAAAACTACAGGCGGCCGATAGGAATTTATCGCTTCTTGTTCCGGGAGTCGAACGGCTTTTTATACGTCGATTTTTTGGCGTCTGGTTTTTTAGGAGCCCCTACCAGCTTTTCGGCCAGATCGGGGCGGTTCAGCTTGTTCAGCCGATTCCGAATCCAGTCCCTGAATTCAGGTTTATACCAGAAGAAGTAGCGGTTCTGCGCCTGTTTTTCGTCGCGGGTTTTCGCCGTTTTGACCGGCTTCAACGTGTACGGATGAACTCCGGAGTAGTATATAACCTCAGCCACCGTCATGGGGGTGGGCGTAAAGTCCTGCACCTGTTCGAGCTGGAAACCCATATCCTTGGTTTCAGCGGCCAGGTTCGCCATGTCCTGCTCTTCGCAGCCGGGGTGCGATGAAATGAAGTAGGGAATCAGCGGCTGCTTCAGGTTGTGCTTATCCTGAATCTTGTCGTATTTCTTCTTGAACAGCTTGAAGTACTTGAACGACGGTTTGCGCATGATCCGTAGCGTATCATCCGACGTATGCTCCGGCGCTACCTTCAGCCGACCCGATACGTGGCGCGTAACGAGCTGCTCCATGTATTCGTCGTGGTTGCCGTCTTCATTGTTCTTGTTGAAATCGTCGACCAGCAAATCGTAGCGCACACCTGAACCCACAAACGCCTTCTTAATCTTCGGGTTGGCGTCGACCTTGCGGTATAGCTCCGTCAGCGGTTTGTGCGACGTATCGAGGTTCGAGCAGATCACCGGGTGAATGCAGCTTGGGCTCTGGCAGCGGGCGCAGATCGACTCATCCTTACCCTTCATTTTGTACATGTTCGCCGACGGTCCACCCAGATCGGAAATATACCCTTTGAATTCCGGGTGCTTTGTGATTTCGTCGACTTCCTTCAGCACCGACTTCTCACTTCGCGAGGCAATGAACTTACCCTGGTGCGCCGAAATCGTGCAGAAGCTACAGCCGCCGAAACAGCCCCGGTGCATGTTGACCGAGAACTTGATCATCTCGTAGGCCGGAATCGGACCCCGCTTTTTGTATTTCGGGTGGGGCAGACGCGTATACGGCAGATCGAACGATTTGTCGATTTCGGTTTCGTCCATCGTTTTGAACGGCGGATTGATCACCAGAATCTGGTCGCCCACCTGCTGCGTAATCCGGTTGGCCTGCCACTTGTTCGACTCCACCTCCACAATCTTGAAGTTGGCCGCGTACCTGATCTTGTCCTGCAGGCAGACTTCATGGCTGGACAGTTCAACCGTTTCCCAGTTGTTGTAATCGCGGAGGTCGCCGGTTTTGGTATCGTGCAGAAATGCCACCTGGTTGATGGTCCGCATCGATGAAAACGGCACCCCTTTCTGTACCAGTTTCAGAATCTCGCGCAGGGGTTGTTCACCCATGCCGTACACGAGCATATCAGCCCCCGAATCGACCAGGATGGAGGGCATGAGCCGGTCCTGCCAGTAATCGTAGTGAGTGACCCGGCGCAGCGACGCTTCGATACCGCCGAGCAGCACCGGTACGTCGGGATACAGTTCCTTTAGGATTTTTGAATACACGATAGTCGCGTAGTCGGGGCGGAAACCCGCTTCGCCACCGGGCGTGTAGGAGTCATTGGAGCGCAGGCGCTTGTTGGCCGTGTAATGATTGACCATCGAGTCCATGCACCCGGCCGTAACCCCGAAGAAGTATTTCGGGCGGCCAAATTTCTTGAAATCGCGCAGGTCGTCTTTCCAGTTCGGCTGGGCGATGATGGCTACGCGAAAACCTTCACTCTCCATAATCCGACCAATCACAGCCGTGCCAAACGCCGGGTGATCCACATAGGCATCGCCCGACACCAACACGATATCGACTTCGTCCCAGCCTCTCTTCTCTACTTCCTGCTTCGTCAGCGGTAACCAGTCGGTAATTGGTCGTTCAAACATGAGTACGTGCAATAGTCTACCTGAGAAACATCGAAATTACAAAATAATTCCATCCACACGGGCCTGAACTGTCGTTTTTTAGCCGCGTGCGTCTGGGTTATTTAGTTGGCAGCGAATGAATTATGGGGAATTGAGAATTCTATAAATCTGGTTGAGAGAAGCGCTGTTCAAACCGTAGCTGCCGCACTATGACTGAGTGCGGCACTCGTTGTCTTTATCCAGTTCCGTAACCAGGTCAACCATCGTATCGATGACCATCTCCATACGGTCGTGGCCAACAATGGCGTCGAAGTGGTTACGGGCTTCCTGCATACACTCCCGCAGCGCGACGAAAAGCTGCTTCCCGCGCTCGTTGAGAAAGATCACGCTCGACCGGGAATCGGTCGGGTGTTTCTGCGTATAAATATACCCTTCGGTTTCCAGCAGACTGACAATTTTACTCATCATCTGCTTGGTCACGCAGGCGCGTTTGGCCAACTCATTATTTGTAATGCCTGTTTCGTTGATGTTAGCCAGAAACATCAGGTAGCTCATTTTGAAATCAGTATAACCCATCGCGTGCAGGCGGGGCTCAATGAAGTTATCCATGAACCGTTTCAAACGCCAGATCAGACGGCCCAGGGCCCGGCCCCGGATGAGCTTAAACTCCTCAAAGTCAAACGCTGTATTGTCTTTTTCGACGATCATATTGGCAAAATAAAATAATTCGCATGAATTCACGAACAATGTCTGTACAAATATAGTCAACTTTCTTGACTATGTAGTCAACTCGGTTTACTTTTGCGACAGGATAGTCAAATAGGTTGACTACATAGTTTATTTTCAACAAGCATCCAATCAGCAAGCAGATATACGTTCATGGCAACCGAAGAACCCAATTCATTTCGCAAGAACTTATTCCGCATCATCATCGGCATTGTGTTGCTGGCGGGCGCCTTCTACGGCTTTCAGTCATACCGCTACAATCAGAAGTTTGAAACAACCGATAACGCTCAGATTGAAGGTAGTTCAGCGCCCGTTCTGGCGCGGGTGTCGGGCTACGTTCAGGAAGTAAATGTAGCCGACTACGCAATGGTTAAGAAAGGGCAGGTCATTGCTACCATCGATCCGCAGGAATACGGTGTGGCTCTGCAGCAGGCGGAGGCCGATTATCAGTCAACCGTGGCTGATTTGCAGACGGCCCGGGCAGAACTGGCCAATGCCCAGGCGAACCTGCGGAACGTACAGGCCGGTCTGAAGGTAGCGCAAACAAACGCCGAGGTGCAGGAGATCCGTCGCGATAAGGCCCGCAATGACTTGAACCGCGACCAGAACCTGTTCAAAGAGCAATCGCTGACCCAAAAGCAGCTGGAAGATTCGCGCAACACCGCGCAGGTACAGGCCAGTCAGTACCAGGCCACGGTTGAGCAGGTGGCGCAGGCCCGTACGACCCAGGGCGTAGCGCAGGCGGCTATTCAGCGGGCGCAGGCTAACATTCAGAAAGTGGAAGCGCTGCTGAAGGTGAAGCAGGCAGCCATCGAAAGCGCGAAACTACGCGTCGGTTATGCCCGGATCGTGGCCCCCATCGACGGCAAGATTGGCCGGAAAAACGTAGTGGTAGGTCAGTACGTGCAGCCCGGTCAGAACCTGATGACCATCGTCGCCGACTCGACGTTCTGGGTGGTTGCCAACTTTAAGGAAACCCAGCTGGAAAAAATGAAGGTCGGGCAGCCGGTCAACCTCAAGCTCGATGCCTATCCGAACCTGGACATCAAGGGGAAAGTCGTATCGCTCTCGGAAGCGACGGGGGCCCGGTTTGCCCTGCTGCCCCCCGACAACGCGTCGGGAAACTTCGTGAAAATTACGCAGCGGGTGCCGGTTAAAATCGAAATCCAGAATCCGCAAAAGTACAAAGATCAACTGCGGGCAGGGCTCAGCACAGAAGTCGCTGTTCAGGTAGGTAATTAACAGAAGGAGGAAGGGAAGAAAGGGAGGAGAGGGGGAAAGGGGGCTCAGCGGTTCCATTCACTCTTCGCCTTTCCACCCCCTCCTCCTTTTCTCCCTCTCTAAATCATGGCACAAACTGGATTTCGGCGGTGGGTCGTCGTCATAACGGCTGTTTCGGCGGCTATTATGGAACTGATCGACACCTCCATCGTCAACGTCGGCCTGACCGACATTGCCGGAAACCTCGGCGCCACCATCGAGGACGTTTCGTGGGTGGTTACGTCGTACGGCATCGCGAACGTGATCGTGATTCCGATGACGAGCTTTTTGCAGGGGTATTTCGGTCGCAAGAATTACTACATCGGGTCGATTATCCTGTTTACGCTGGCTTCCTACGGCTGTGGGGTAGCCCCGGACCTCTGGACGCTCGTCGCGTTCCGCTTCCTGCAGGGGGTAGGCGGTGGCGCCTTGCTGTCGACCTCGCAGGGAATTATGTTCGATGCCTTTCCGCCCCAGCAGCGGGCAC
This sequence comes from Fibrisoma montanum, assembly GCF_003583365.1. Classification (GTDB taxonomy): domain Bacteria; phylum Bacteroidota; class Bacteroidia; order Cytophagales; family Spirosomataceae; genus Fibrisoma; species Fibrisoma montanum. The sequence continues at coordinate 98,210 of NZ_QXED01000010.1, read as the reverse complement.
TGGCTTCGGCGCTGTTTGGTCTGGGTATCGTGCTGGGACCAACGTTCGGCCCGACGCTGGGTGGCTACATTATCGACAATTACCACTGGAGCTGGATGTTTTACATCAACATTCCGGTGGGCATTCTGGCGGTCTTTCTGAGTTTAAATTTCATCGAGAAGAAGGAGGATGAGTACGATATTGACCGCAGCCGGATCAGCATCGACTGGACCGGGATTCTGCTGCTTACCGTGGGCGTTGGTAGTCTGCAATACGTACTGGAGCGCGGGGAAGCCGACGATTGGTTCGAGGACAACATCATCCTGTACCTGACGGTGGCTGCGGTTATTGCCATACCGTTGTTTATCTGGTACGAACTGCGTGGTACCAAAACGCCGGTGCTCAACCTACGGGTGTTGAAGAACCGTAATCTGGCGCTGGGGGCTTTTCTGGTCTTTGTGGTTGGCTACGGCTTGTTCACCTCCGTGCTGCTGTATCCGCTGTTCGTACAGCGCGTGATCGGCTATACGGCTACTAAAACAGGGCAATTGCTCATTCCCGGTGGCGCTATTGCGGCCATTTGTTTCCCACTGGTAGGGCGGCTGCTGGCCAAGGGTGTATCACCCCGCTACATCGTGATGGCCGGCTACATACTCTTTGCCATTTTCTGCTTCATGATGTCGGGCTATAACGCCGAAACAACCGACGGCTATTTTACGCAGGCGCTGCTCATTCGTGGGGTCGGGCTGGCGTTTCTGAACGTACCGCTCATTAACTCCTCCGTCTCGACGCTGAAACCGGTTGAATTGCCGACCGGTATTGCGTTCACCAACATGACGCGGCAACTGGGCGGAGCGTTTGGGGTGGCGATTACCAACACCTACATCGCGCAGCGGTCGGCGTATTACCGCGTCGATCTGGTAGCGAACATCAACCCGGATAACCCCCTGGCAACTGACCGGATCAACAGTATGGCGCAGGCGCTGATTGCGAAAGGCGTTAATTCGCTCGACGCCATAGCGGGCGCGTACCGTACCCTCGAACTGGCCATTCAGAAACAAACGCTCCTGCTGGCCTACCTCGATACGTTCCGGCTGGCCGGGGTGTTTTTCATCGTGTCGTTTCCGCTGCTGTTTCTGTTGCAGAACAAAAAAATGGATGCTGCCACGGCCAAAGCGGCCGCTGAAGCAGCGCACTAAAACTGGTCAAACTCTCGTGACAAACGCAATGAAATTAGTTTATATAGTCGTCGCTACGCTGGCAGGCAGTGCTGCGTACGCTCAGACACAACCGGTGCCGCTGCCCGACGAACTGCGGACGCTGATTCAGCAGGCCAACGCCAACTATCCGGTTCTGAAACAACAGGATCAGCTGATCCGGGCCGGTGAGTTGCGGATCGATGTCGCCCGCACAGCCCTGCGGCCGTCGGTCAACCTGAACGGCAATTACACCTACATCACGCCGGTGCCGCAGGTTACGTTTCCGGTCAACGGGCAGGAGGCTAATCTGAAGCTGGCCCCGAACAACAACCTGAACGGCAACGTCGGGATTGGGCAGACAATCTATGATTTTGGTCGGACGGAGGCTGCTGTCCGGCAGGCAACCGACAACGTACAGGTGCTGCGCCGGACCTACGAACTGACTCAGCAGACGCTGGGCTATCAGGTGGCCTCGGCTTACTACGGGGTCGGGTTTCTGCAAAAGAGTCTGGCTGTGCAGGATTCGGTGATCAAAACGGCAAGTGCCAACGTTCGGCTGCTGTCGACGCGGCTGCAAAACGGCGATGCCCTCGAATACGACGTATTGACGCAGGCCGTACGGGTGAAAGCCGCCACCAACCGCCGGATCGAGATCCAGAACCAGTTGGAGCGCCAGCTGGCCCTGCTGACGTACCTGACGGGGATTCCGAACCCGAACGTAAGTCAGGCTGTAAATCAGTTCAACGCCGGGGTGGCTGCGGCAGGCGTACCGGCCGCCGGTACGTCGGTTCAGCCGTTTAATCTCAGCGGGGATGTGCAGGGTGTACTGGCCGGCAACAAGGATGTTCAGCTTGCTCAGGAGCGGCTGCGGGCCGCTGAGACCGACATCCTGGTGACTAAGCGGGCCGGGCAGCCCAGCATCGCGTTCAGCGGGTCGGCGGGTTTTAAAAATGGCTATCCGCTGGAGGTGGAGAAACCACGGGCCAACATGGCGGCCGGTATCAACATCGTAGTACCGCTCTATGCCGGGAGTCGCTATTCATTGCAGAACCAGGCGGCTCAGCTTAATCTGAACGCCAGCCGATACGCCCTCGAAACGGCCAACGCTCAATTGCGGCAGAGTATCGCGCAACTGAACGCCGATATCCGAAGCAACCAGAGCCGCCTGCAAAACCTTGAAACGCAGGTGCTTCAGGCCCGTAAGGCGCTGGACATCGCCAATGCCCGGCTGCGCAACGGCGTGATTACAAACGTTGAATTGCAGAGTGCGGAAACGGGCGTGGAAGAAGCCGAACTGGGCCGGTTGACGTTCCAATACCAGTTGTTGCTCAATCAGCTCGAACTGAAGCGGCTGCTCGGGGAAAGCCTGCAATAGACTTGTTAAAAATTCTAAAATTGACTACGTCGCCACATACCAAATTTCGTGCGGAAGAGTTAGTAGTAACGTAAGCAGATCACCCATCAACCTTAAAAAAAACCGCTGAGTATGAAAGAGCGCGTTATCCAGCTACTCAAAAATTTTGGCATCCAGGAGTCGGCCCTGGTCGAACAGGCCGGCCGGCCACTGCATTTCAACCGCGATCTGGGCTTTGATAGCCTCGACAGTGTGGACCTGATTATGCAGCTTGAACAGGAGTTTGGTATCCGTATTCCCGACGAAGATTACCCTAAACTGACCACGCTACAGGGGGTTTATGACTACCTGCAAAACGAACAGCAGGTGGCAGAGGCCGAAGTGGCCTGATGGTAGTCCGCTCAATACAACCGAAAAGCCAGGCCTGGATGCCTGGCTTTTCAGTTTTTACAGCTCCATGCTAACCAGTGAGCTCCCCCGCAGCACCGGAATAACGTCGTAGAGGTCATGCTGCAGACAGTAGGTGATGTCGCGCTGAATGCCCAGGCGCTGCAACCGCCGGATGTGCGACGAGTTGGCGAGGTAGCTGAGCAGGTTGTCTTTACCCTGCTGGTACAATCGCCAGGCCATCAGGGCGCTGTCTTCGGCGGTCATGAAATGGCTCTTCATCCGGTCAACGAGGGCGCCCGCAAACAATGTGTCCTCCAGATTGACCTTACCCTTCCAGCCCGCGCATAGCACCAGCACGTCGTACGGTTCCGAACGAAGATACCGCGCAATGGCTTCCAGATTCAGAAACGAACCAACCAGCACTTTCACCGCCGACCGCGACCGGGTGATGGCATACGTACCGTTGGTGGTGGTCATGGCCACTTTTTCGCCCCGAATCATCTCCTGCATATACGTAAATGGCGAATTATCCAGTTCGAAGCCGTCCACTTTACGGGCGTTACGCTCGGCTGCGGCCAGGTAGCCGCGTTCCTGCCAGAGCCGGCACTCGTCGATGGTGGCCACGGGAATGATGCAATCCACTCCGTAAGCAAAAGCCGTTACCATGCAGGAAGTCGCCCGGAACACATCGGCCACGACGACAATGGTGTTGTCCATCCTGTGCAGATGCAGGAGTTCCGGCGTCAAACAAACGTCGATTTGTTTCATAGTTGTCAGAACCGCACAGGCGGGCCTGTGCGGTTCAGCTTATTTTTTTACAAAGGGTAGCTTAACAACCTGCGCTTTGAGCAGCCGGTCGCGCACGTTGACGAAGAGGTCGGTGCCGGGTTTGCTGAAGGCCGTCGATACGTAGCCCAGACCAATGCCTTTTCCCAGCGTGGGCGACTGCGTACCGGACGTTACTTCGCCGATTACGTTGCCGTCGGCATCGCTGAGGGCGTAGTGGCTGCGCGGAATGCCGCGGTCGATCATTTCGAAGCCGACCAGTTTCCGGCTGACGCCCTGCTCTTTTTGTTGTTTGAACCGGTCTGCCCCGATGAAGTCATGGGTAAATTTGGTAACCCAGCCCAGGCCGGCTTCGATGGGTGAGGTCTCGTCGGTGATGTCGTTGCCGTACAGATTGAAGCCCATTTCGAGCCGCAGCGTGTCGCGGGCCCCGAGCCCGATGGGTTTGATGCCGTAGGGTTTTCCGGCTTCCAGAATCGCCTGCCAGACTCCTTCGGCCTGCTCATTGGCGACGTAGATTTCAAAGCCGCCCGCGCCGGTATAGCCCGTAGCCGATACGATGACGTTGGCCGCTCCGGCAAAATCCGTTTTCTCGAAGGTATAATACCCCATCGAATCCAGTTTGGCCGGAGTCAGGGATTCGAGCGCTTTGGCCGCCAATGGCCCCTGCACGGCAAACAGGCACATCCCATCGGAGATATTGACCATATCGACCTGACCGGTATTGTGCCGGCTGATCCAGTTCCAGTCTTTTTCAATATTCGACGCGTTGACAACGAGCATGTATTCGACTGCACTGATCCGGTACACGAGCAGGTCGTCGACAATGCCGCCCTGGTCGTTGGGGAGGTAACTGTACTGTACCTTACCGTCGTAGAGCGTGGACGCATCGTTGGCCGAAACGCGCTGGATCAGCTCCAGCGCACCTTCGCCTTTAAGGATGAACTCACCCATGTGCGATACGTCGAAAATCCCGACCGCGTTACGGACGGTGTTGTGTTCGTCGAGATCGGAGGTATAGCGAACGGGCATTTCGAAGCCCGCGAACGGCACGATCTTCGCGCCTGATTGCTGATGAACGTGATGGAGAGGAACTTGCTTCAGGGACATTTAACCGGGGATTATCCGACAAATTTATCGAAAAATGGGGATAAACCGGCTAAAGACCCGAATAGAACAAATATGAGTCAGCTAGCCGCGCTTTCGGGCGACGGTATAAGAAAGACCAAACTGAGGGTGAATGTAATAGCCTTTGTACCGACGACTGGAGAAACCATCGGAAAGCGTACGTACGTTATACTGAAAGCCGTAGCTCAATTCGGCACGGAGGGCAGGAGAGAGCCCAATGCTTAAGCCCGGCATAAACAGCGCCGACCGCTGAAGCCCTGGTTCCTGCCTGGTAACACCCGGTGAAGTCAAGGTTCGGCGTTCAAACTGATAGGATAGCTCAACGAAAGGTGATACGCGAGTTCGCGTAATCTGCCAGTGCACCATAGGTCCGGCACCGAGGGTTTGATAACCAGCTTTGCCAAACCACTCACGGGTGTACAGACCAGACACCCCCAGGAGTAATTTGTCGGCTACGAAATAGCCTGCATTGAGTTGTGCATTGATCCGATTTCGGAATAAAATGCCGCGCAAATAGCCGCCACGGGCAGTAAATTGCCAGTTACCCCGATCAAACGATTGGCTAAAGGCAGGGCGAATGGGCTCCTGTTGGCTACTTGCTTGAGCGTTGACGCAGCAAGGCAATAGAAGGCAGAGATACAGGACGTTTTTCATGAGGATAGGAGGTTGACTCGCCTAAAACGTCCGTTTGTTGATGGATGATATGTAACTCTATATTAAATTTTTTAACGCACCGTTACAGGCTGACATGGCATTGACGACGGTAAGATCATTACTGAGAAACCGGCTGCGCGACGGCCCGCTTTTTAAACGAAAACCGGTAGCCAACACCCAGACCCGCCATACCGCTTATACCACCATCGATCAGATCCGCGTACCCAATTCGGCTGTGCAGCGATATGTTTGGTTTGATCAGGTACTCGTATTCAACCGTCAGGTGGTAGCCAAAATCATTCGCCTGACGGCGCTCGCGCTGCACCGATGTGGTGGCAAGGCTACCATCCGGCAGCCGGACCAGATAATACCCGGCCAGTATGTTGTCGTCGCGGTACCAGAGCGAGGGGCCGGCTCCTACCCGCAACGCATGGCGATTGGTCGGTAGAAAGTCATAGAGGAACGTAAGGTCGCCGGTTATCCGGGTTCGCTGGTCCTGGCCTAAGGGTACGTCCGTAAACGTCTGCTGATCGGCCGAATACGTCAGGTAGCCAAAGCTGGCGGCAATGACAAACCGGTCGTTGAGAAAATGCCGGGCAGCCTGAACACTGAAACGCAGGCCTGCATCGTCCGGGTTGGCCAGCGTCATATAATCTACGGTTGCCCGCACCGAGTTTTTGTGCAGGGGAAACTGGGCGTACGTGAGTGAGGCATTCAGGAAGAACAGAAACAGTAATGTTTTTCTCATAGCGTGGTTAAGTATAAGTAGTCACCCACTGGCTGGCGCGTCGACCGATTCCGATGACCCGACCAGCCGCTATACATGATGACGTAAAGTAAGCGATCCGCAGCCAAACAAATAGACAGGAAGGCTTCTTCACGCCGGAATATTATTGAAAGGAAAAGTTGATGGGCAGATTGTACCTTACCCGTACCTTGCGGCCCCGTTGAATACCCGGTTTCCACTTGCCGCTCATTTTTTCAACAACCCGGATCGCTTCTTCATCTGCCCCAAAGCCGATCCCCTGCCAAACCCGTACGTCGGAAAGGGTGCCGTCTGTATTCACAACAAAACTAACCTGAACCCGCCCTTGTGCCCGTGCTTTCTGGGCCTCGGCAGGATAGCGGAGATTTTGCGACAGAAACTGGCCCAGCGCCTGCATACCCCCCGGAAATTCAGGTTGCTGCTCAGGAACGGTGTAGCGTAGTGTATCGGCGCCAAACGTAATTGATTTTCCACGCTGGCAGATGCCTTTGTCATACACCTCTTCGTAATAATACGAGCCATCTTCGTAGCTGCCGGTCCAGACGCCCTGTTTGAGTCCGTCAACCACCTGTCCTTTTTCAACGAACAGCGTCTGCTGAGCCGTATCTTTTTCAGAGCGCTGGTTGTCAGTCAATACAGCCAGGCCATTGCCTTCTCTGACAAGGTGTTCGCCCGAACTGTTCCATAAACCCATTATTTTTCCAGGTGCAATCGGTTCCGGGGCTTTATTGCTTCCTGGTTTGGGAGTAGGCCCGACCAGGATCTGCCGAAGCTGCCCATTGGGAAACCACGACGTAGTGACTACCTGCGTGTCGTAGGGCTCCCGCTTTTCCAGCAGGACGCCGGACGGGGCATACTGAAGCGAGGTGCCGACTGCGCGCCCTTTTTCATACGACTGCTGGCTGCGGATTATGCCCGCTTCGTCAATCTCGTACACGATACCTTCCCAACTGTTCGGTCGGGATTGGTAGCCGGCCAGAAACCGGCGCTTCTCGGTTGCTTTGCTTTGTTTTACCTCTTCCCGGACTAACCGTAGCCGGTTGTACTCCTGCCAGGACTTGCCTTTGCGCTCGAATACCACGACGTCGGCGGTGGGCAGCCCGGCCGAATCCATCGGACTTACCTGCTTGTAGCGGACTTGCTCCGTGCTGTCGGGAAGCTCCTTAAAATCCTTGTCATAATAGCTGATGGTTGCGCCGTCGACATACAGAAACGGCTGGTTGGACTTGAACAGAATCGGGAATGTGACCTCCTGCCATACCGGTTTGTCGGCTTTCCGGGCGGGCGCCCAGTTTTTATACAGCGAAAACACCCGCAGGGCTTCGCGGTCGCAGTCGGGCCGTAGGGACTTGATAACCTTTACATCTGTCGGAGAACCATCAGCCTGAATAACGGCGCTGAGAATCACGCGGCCAGTGATGTTCTGCGCCCGGGCTGGTATTGGTTTGCGGAGGTTCGCCTGAACGAACGCGTCGAGGTATTGCGTGCCGCCCTGGGGTTCGGCTGGTTTGTCAACTTCAAAGGATTTAAAAACTTGTTGTTGAGCAAACAGGGGCAAATGGAAGAGAAAGAAAAGCGAAAGGAAACTGATTTTCATTGGTTGGTTCGTGATGTAGCTAATCGCAAATTAACCAAGAATAAGAACGTAACAGAATACGTACAAAAGTTTAATTATTCGATAACGTAGCCAGCGACGAACCCAGTGCCAGCCGTTCTACACCGGCCGCTACCAGCTGCTCCATCTCGCTTTCTGAGGCCCCATCCACTACAATTTTGACCCCCACCGACGAAGGTACTATGCGTCTGAACGTCAGGGCGTCGTCGATAGTGAAACCGCTGGTCAGATCTACGCCGGTCCGGTTTTTGATGAAGTCGGTGCCGGCGTCGGCTGCGAGTTTGATCAGGCTGGTCAGCTGCTCCCGATCCAGCAGCGACGACTCCAGGATGACCGTGAACAGTTTTTCCTCGGCATGGGCCAGCGCAACCAGTTTGACTAGTTCGATCTTCAGCCAGACCGATGTTGGAGAGAACAGCGCCGAGGTGTTCAGCACCGCTTCGATTTCGCTGGCTCCGTCTTTAAGCGCCCATTCGACTTCGGTTTGTTTGGCTTCCGTGCGCTGGTAGCCGTAGGGATAGCCAACGACCGTACTCAGCACGGCCGGGTGCGAATCGCCTAGTTCGCGCCGGAATTTTTTGACCCAGAAAGGCGCGACCGTCAGCCCGGCCAGCCCCAGCTGCGTGACTTCGTCCATGGCTTCGTACTGCTCGTTGATCGTTACATCCGGATGCAGCAGCGTTCGTTCGATGTAGGGAAAGAGGTGGTTCAAAGGCATGGGAATTGATCGTATACGATAAGACCAAACCAGGGGCTGCGTTGTTTGCGCTGATCAGCTATAGTACGATAAAAGCCCCGAAATCGGGGCTTTTGCTCGTGTACGAATGGTGGCGATATGAAGCCCTGTTAATCAGTCTGGCGAATGTTCCCCCGGATTTCTCCGTTCGGGAATTGCGCCGAATGCAGATTGGCATACGTCCGCCGGGCATACATCTCGTCCTGCTGGGCCTGCGTAAGCGTAGTTTGTCCGACGATTGGCGAGGTCAGCGAGGTAAAGCCAATGGAAACCGGCCCGTTGTTACCCTCGGCTGTGGTAGCCGTTACGGAATGGATGTGCCCCATAGTCGGCGTAAAGCCCTGGTAGGCTACCGTGTAGCTCAGCACCCGCGTTACCCGGTTGTAGTTGGCTGCGTAGGTGCCGGTAGCTGTCGAGCTGGTTGGCGGCACTTCCTGACCACCGTTCAACGTAGCGCCAAACGTATCGTTCGGATCGTCCGGGGTCGAATCGTCGTCGTCGTTGCAGGAAATCATCAGGATTGGGGCGGCCATCAGTGCCAGGGCCATGAGCAACTTTTTTGCATTCATAACGTAGTGATGTTTAGTTGGATAAAGCAATAAGCACACGAAAGGATGTTCAAGTCATATTTCATGTGTCTTTCTTCTAACGGGTCGTTCGGGACTTTTGTTGAGTTAGTCCGGTCATTTCTATCAACGAACCTCCGCTAATCTTCGTGAAAATAACCCGCTGAAAATCAGAAAAGCGGGCCCTCTGTAAAGGAAACCCGCTTTTACGGCTGTCTGAAAAAAATTAGTTGAAGTACTTTAACTTAACGACTTCTTTCGGCTCCAGGAACCGCCACTTACCCCGCGGCAGGTCTTTCTTGGTCAGCCCGGCGTAGGTGGTGCGGTCAAGTTTGGTTACCTCATACCCGAAGTGTTCAAAAATCCGGCGCACGATCCGGTTCCGGCCGCTGTGCAGTTCAATACCGATCACCTGAGCGTCGGGCGTCACAATGCTGAGGGCGTCTGGTTTGATAAACCCATCTTCCAGTTCGACTCCCTGCTGAATGGCTTCGAAGTGCTCTTCCGTGACGGGCTTGTCGAGTTCGGCCTGGTAGATTTTCCGGATGTTGTTCGACGGGTGCGTCAGCTTGTCGGCCAGTTCGCCGTCGTTGGTTAAAAGCAGCAGGCCGGTGGTGTTACGGTCCAAACGACCGACCGGATACAGCCGAAAGTTACCCGCATCGGCGATGAGCTCCATTACGGTACGGCGCTCTTCCGGATCGTCGGTTGTCGTGATATAGTCTTTCGGTTTGTTCAGCAGGACGTACACCAGTTTTTCCGGGTTCAATACCTTGGTGCCGAATTTAACGATGTCGCCCTGTTTCACCTTATAGCCCATCTCGGTCACAACGTTGCCGTTCACCGAGATGTCGCCCCGTGCAATGAGTTCGTCGGCTTCCCGGCGCGAACAGATACCTGCGTTGGCAATGTACCGGTTCAGTCGCGTCAGGCCCGGCTCACTGGTACGGCTGCTGCTGGTCTCTTTATCCATTTTAACCCGTTGCTTTGCCGGTAAACCATCGCGGATCGCTTCGAAGTCATAGTCCGGCGACCGGTCAAAACGACCCGTACGCCGATCGCGCGACTCGCTGCGCTGCTCGTTCGTGAACCGGTTTTCGGCATCGGGTGCGGTGGGCCGTTCAGCGCGGTCATCCTGCCGTTTCGTATACCGGCGATCATCAGTGCGGTCCTGGCTAAACCGGGGGCGATCTGAACGGTCGGCGCTCCGACGGTCGGCACCGCGACGGTCATTGTTGTCCCGACGGTCGGCGTCCCGACGGTCGTCGGAGAAGCGGGGTTTATCGCTACGTCCGTCGCGGTCAAAGCGGGGACGGTCACTACGGTCATTGTTTCGGCGGTCATCGTCGCGCCGATCAGAACGTGGTCGCTCACTACGGTCATCCCGGTTCGGGAACCGGCGCTCACTACCTGCATCCCGGCGCTCAAAGCGCGGCCGGTCGTTGCGGTCGTTATCCCGGCGATCGGCGTCGCGGTCGAACCGCCGGCGGTCCGGCCGGTCGGCACCCCGCCGGTCATTGTCCTGTCGATCGTTACGCTCTTCAAAACGGCGCTCATTACCAAATCGGTTATCGCCCCGCTCGTTGCGGTTTTCACTACGCCGTGCATCACCAAAGCGGTCCGGGCGTTCAGTGCGATTGTCGAAGCGTGGCCGGTCCGAACGATCGGCACCGCGACGGTCATTGTTGCCCCGACGGTCAGTGTCCCGACGATCGTCGGAGAAGCGGGGTTTATCGCTACGTCCGTCCCGGTCAAAACGCGGGCGGTCGCTACGGTCATTCTGCGGACGGTCGGCGCGGTTGCCGAACCGGCGCTCACCTGATTCATCCCGCCGGTCAGTCCGTGGCCGCTCAGTGCGATCGTCGCGGTCACGATTGAATCGTGGCCGGCCCTGATCATTCGTGCGGGGGCGGTCGTTGCCGGTTGGGCGGTCATTGTCCCGGTCCCGGCTGAAGCGCGGGCGCTCTGACCGGTCGTTACGGTCGCCATTCCGGCGATCGGCGTCGCGGTCGAACCGCGGGCGGTCCGGCCGATCGTTGCCCCGGCGGTCATCCCGACTGGAGCGCGGCTCGTCGTCGCGACTGCGTGAGTCCGAGCCCCGGTTAAAACGTGGTTGGCGGTCATCATCCCGACGACCCGATGAACGATCATTCGGTGGTTGTGGCTCACCATCCCGGCGGCCGTTGTCCCGGTCGTTCTGTTCAAAATCCTGATTCATGGAAACGTACAGTAATCACTACTGTTGTGAAATGTATTGATGCTGATTTTCAGCGGATTGGGGTATTTCTATAAAGAAAGGGCTGCAAAGTTACGGCTTTTGTTGGTAACTACCTGCTTCGCCTTTTACCGACAACGTTTTTTGTCAAAAAAACAATCCGGATACGCAAGAAGTAAACACAAATACGTTTACAAAAAGGCAATGCCCTTGTTGCCCCATTGCAAACCAACTGTCTGCCAGGGCAGGCATCTGGTTTGTTTTTCGTATCCTGACACAAACCTTCATCATCGACCGACACATGGCCGGCTCTACACTGACACCGCTTTATACACCCACTCCGCGCAGCCGCGAACAGTCGCTGCTGAAACGATACATGGATTGGCTCTTCATCAAAAAAGGGCTGTATTTACGTGATTACGATGACTTATGGGACTGGTCGGTAACGGACCTGGAAGACTTCTGGGAAAGCATCTGGCAATTCTTCGACGTACAGGGGCATACGCCCTACAACCAGGTTATCGTCAAGCCAGGCACCCGGTCGTCGGCTGCGGGGATGATCGGTACGCAGTGGTTTACGGGGGCCACGCTGAATTACGCCGAACACATCTTTCGGCATAAAACCACGCAGCGACCCGCCATGCTGTTTGCTTCCGAACAGCAACCCCGGCTCATGACCATGTCGTGGTTCGAACTGGAGGGGCAGGTCGCGGCCGTTGCTGCTTATCTCACCCAGCAGGGAATCGGCGTTGGCGATCGGGTCGTATCGGTGCTGCCCAACTGCCCCGAAGCTGTAGTGGCGTTTCTGGCGACCAACGCGGTAGGAGCGATCTGGTCGAGCTGCTCGCCGGATTTCGGAACCGCCAGCATCGTCGACCGCTTTCAGCAGATCGAACCGAAGCTGCTCTTTGCCGTCGACGGCTACACCTACAACGGTAAACCCATCGACAAGACCAACGCCATGCGCGAACTGCGGGTCAGCCTGCCGACGCTGCAGCGGGTCGTGTGGGTGCCGTATCTGCACCGAAACGGCCCGTATAAGACCGAAAAGCTGGAACGCTCTACGCTCTGGACCGACGTACTGGATACTCCGGCACCCGAGGGACTTCAGTTTGAGCCGGTGCCGTTCGATCATCCAATCTGGATTCTTTATTCATCGGGCACGACCGGCAAGCCCAAAGCCATTACGCACAGCGTGGGCGGGTGTTTGCTGGAGCATCTTAAAGCGCTGGGGCTGCACCAGGACGTACGGGCTGGCGACACCTATTTCTGGTATTCGACCACCGGCTGGATGATGTGGAACTATGCCCTCGGCTCCATGCTGCTGGGCTCAACGCTGGTGCTGTACGATGGGGCGGCCGGTTACCCCGATCTGAACGTGCTCTGGAACCTGGCTGAGCAGGCCCGGATCAATCATTTTGGCGGGGGGGCGGCTTTCTACCTGGCCTGCCTGCGGGCGGGAGTTCGGCCGAATCTGCTGAACCGGTTTCCGAATCTGCGTACCATCGGCTCCACGGGTTCTCCTTTACCGCCCGAAGGTTTTCAGTGGATCTACGAAGCTGTGAAATCCGACGTATGGCTGATCTCACTGAGTGGCGGTACGGACGTATGCAGTGGTTTTGTGGGGGGGAATCCGTTATTGCCGGTGTACGCCGGCGAAATTCAGAGCCGGTTGCTCGGCTGCAAGGTCGAAGCCTTTGACGAATCGGGGCGACCGGTACGGGGTGAGCTGGGCGAGATGGTGATCATGGAGCCGATGCCTTCCATGCCGATCTACTTCTGGAACGACCCCGGCAACAAACGCTATTTCAGCAGCTATTTTGACCAGTATCCCGGTATCTGGCGGCACGGCGACTACATCCGGATTACCGAACGTAACGGCGTCATCATCTACGGCCGCTCCGATGCTACGCTGAACCGGGATGGCGTTCGGATTGGAACGAGCGAAATCTACAGCGCCGTTGAGGGCCTGCCCGAAATTGCCGATAGCCTGGTGGTGGGACTGGAACAGCCCGGTGGCCGGTATTTTCTGCCGCTGTTTGTGGTACTCCGGGATGGGTATGCGTTGACGGATGAACTCGTTGGCCGGATCAAACAACAGCTGCGCACGCAGTTCAGTCCGCGACACGTACCGGATGCCGTGTATGTGATTCCCGAGGTGCCGTACACGATCAGCGGCAAGAAGCTCGAAACGCCGGTAAAGAAAATTTTATCCGGTGTTGACCCATCTCTGGCGGCCAGTAAAGACACGCTCCGTAACCCAACGGCGCTGGATGCCTTCGTTCATTTTACCATCGATAGTGAGTCCTGACGTTAACTTTTTGTGGTGCGCATATTTTTTTATCCCGATTAGGACTTTCTCCTAAACATTTAGCTATATTCCAAACGTTTAGGGGTACATACGACAGTTATTCAGGACGAGAAACGAATGGAGGAGAACGTACACTTCGGCGATGAGTCGACCGGACGCAGCGACGCCCGGCAGAAAGGCAGCAGACATCGGATTCAGAACGATAAAGCAACGGTTCGTTTGCCGATGCTGATGGGAATTACGCTCGCGGGCGGCATGTTGATTGGCGCGACGTTTTTTGGGGGAGCAAAAAGCCTGAATAACATCGGACGTGGATACACTAAGTACCGTGAGATACTGCAACTGATTGAAAATAACTACGTAGATACCGTCAATACCGACGAACTCGTGGATTTTTCAATCAACAAAATGCTGGAAAAGCTTGATCCGCACACGGCTTACATGAATCCGCAGGAAGCCGTTGCGGCCCGTTCGCAACTGGAGGGCGGCTTCGATGGCATTGGCGTAGAGTTCAATATCTACAAAGACACGGTCTATGTGGTGACGCCCCTGGCGGGTGGCCCGTCGGAAACGGCCGGCATACAGAGCGGGGACAAGATCATTCGGGTGAACGATACGGACCTGACCGGCAGCAAAGTAGATAACGCCAAGGTGTTCCAGACACTCCGGGGCAAACGCGGTACGGAGGTGAGGCTGACGATCGTGCGCAAAGGCGACGCGGAGCCGAAGGTTTACACCGTCACCCGCGACCGGATTCCGACGTACTCGGTCGACGCGGCCTACATGGTCGATAGTAAAACCGGCTACATCAAGGTGAACCGCTTTTCGGAAACGACCTACGACGAGTTCAAAACGGCGCTGGCCTCGCTGAAACAGCAGGGCATGACCCAGATGATGCTCGATTTGCGCAACAATCCCGGCGGCTACATGGACCGGGCAACGAGCATTGCCGATGAATTCATTTCGGGTAACAAACTGCTGGTATACACCGATGGGAAAGATAATCGCTACGACCGCCAGACTTATGCCCGCATCGCCGGACAGTTTGAAGAAGGTGCACTGGTTGTCCTGATCGATGAAGGCAGTGCGTCGGCCTCCGAGATTGTGGCCGGTGCCCTGCAGGACCATGACCGCGCCCTGATCGCTGGGCGCCGGTCGTTCGGGAAAGGGCTGGTGCAGATGCCGGTCCAGTTGTCCGACGGTTCAGAACTGCGGCTGACCATCTCGCGCTATTTCACGCCGAGCGGCCGCAGCATTCAGAAACCGTACGTACCGGGTCAGGCCGGCGACTACGAGCACGAACTGGAGCAGCGCTCGAAACGGGGGGAGTACTTCATTGCCGACAGCATCAAGAACGACCCGTCGAAGAAGTTCAAAACCGACGCCGGCCGGGTTGTATACGGTGGCGGTGGCATTACGCCGGATTACTTCATTCCGCGGGATTCGAGCTGGCAGACGAACTACCTCGTGCAGCTCTACGGCAAGAACATCATTCGGGAGTTTGCGATGGAATACGCCAACGACAACCGGAAGAAACTGGAGAAAATGCCGTTTGCCGAGTTTAACAAGGCGGTTGTTATTAATGATGAGCAGATGAACCGGCTGGTGAAGGATGCCACCGCTCAGGGGGTTAAGTTCAACGAGAAAGAGTATAACCGCTCGAAGAACTACATCCGGACGCAGGTTAAAGCGCTGATCGCCCGGTATGTGTACCAGAAGAATAACAAAGGCGGGCAGAACAACGAGTTCTTCCAGGTGCTCGGCGACGCGGACGATACGTATCAGAAGGCGCTGAAGCTTTTTGACCGGGCCAACAAGCTCGAGCAGGGAGCATATACGTACAACACGCCGGAGAGGAAGTAATTGTTAGGGAGGAAAGGAGGAAGGGGAGGAAAGGAGAAGAGGACGCCGGATAGCATTCCCTTTCTCCTTTCCTCCCCTTCCTCCTTTCCTCCCTCTATTCTTTTTTCTTAAACTGATAGACCACGCCGAGGAACGACTGCAAAACCCCGACCCTGAAATTCTTTTGCGAATAGGGCGCAATTTCGAACGCTACCCGAAGGTTCGGTACGGACAGAATAGGCTTAACCCGGACACCGACGTGCAGCGCATACCCTTCCAGTACGTCCCGGTTGTCGATGCCGTTCAGGGCGTTGAAACGTACGCTCAGGCCGGTGTAGTAGTTGACCTGTTCGCGCCGGGCTACGTTCACCATCGGCGCGAGGGTGGTACTCAATGACCCAAAGAACGTATTGGTCTGCACGCGGGCGTCGAGCCAGAAAGCCCGGTCGGCGTTGGTACTGACACTGATGAGGGAATTGAACGGGTAATAGGCCACGGATGCCTGGCCGAAACTAAGCTGACTGCCCAGACCGAACAGCAGCGCGAAGATAGATGAGCGGATTGTCATGCCGTAAAGATAGTAGCTCAGCGCAACACCATCAGGCTCCCACGATAGAGATTCTGATCGTCGCCAAGCCGAATCTGGTACGCATACGCCCCCGCTTCGACCGGAACACCCCGGAACCGGCCGTCCCACGGCTGCGCATACCCCACCGACTGAAAGATGACACTACCCCAGCGGTTATAGATCGTTACTTCGCAATCTGGATACGTACCGATGCCCGGCAGGTCCCACGTATCGTTCAGACCGTCGCCGTTGGGGGTGAAAGCCGTCGGTATAGACACCTGCCCGAACACCCGAACCGGTACGCTGGCCGTGGCCGTGCAGCCCGCCGGGTCCGTTACGCGGATGGTGTACGTCTGCGATTGCTGGGGACTGGCCTCGGGCTGCAGCAGTTCCGTGTCATTTAACCCGTCGGGTGGCGACCATTGTACCCGTACCTGGCTGTTGCTGGCGCTGACCGCCAGCGTGACTTTACCGCCGGCCAGGATGGAGTAGCCGCCCGGTACGTTCAGTTGAATCGGCTGACCCACCTCGGCAATACGTTGCTGAGAGATCCTGCAGCCACTGGAATCGGTAAACGTATATCGAATAGCGTGACGCCCTGCCCCGGCCGCACCCGGGCGGAACGAGCTACCCGTAACGCCGGCACCCTGAAACTGACCTCCCGCCGGACTGACGTTCAGCGTAACCGTTGGTGAGTTGGGATCGCACATCGGCGGGATGGAATCGAACCGCACCGTTGTAGCCGACTGGTTTACCTGAACCGGTTTGGACACCGTGTCCCGGATGCAGGTCCCTGTTGAGCTTTTGACTACGGTATACAAGCCCGTTTCCCGGACGTTCAGGGTTGCCGAAGTAGCACCGGGGATGTTAGCGCCGTTGCGCTGCCACTGGTACGCCCAGGTTGCGCTGGTCGGTACGCTTAACCGCAGGGAGTCGCTGGGGCAGAGGCTGACCGTTTGGACGGGCGTATTGTTACGGGAAATAACGGGCGGTTCAAGGGTGGACTTTGAACAGTCGACAACGAGTAGGTAAAACTCACGCCGGGTCAGTCCGATTACCTGACCGTTACGCTGTTCGGTCACCTCTACCGCAAACGCAAACAAGCCTGTGCGGTTTGCCGACAGGCTCAACTGGCCCGTACTGGCGTTAATCTGAAGGGGGACCGAACCCGGAATGATGTTGTTGTCGCCATAGCCGGTCTGCCAGCGGATGGTCGGGTAGGAGGTCCGCGGGGTCGGGTTGCCTAAAGGAGCGGTTTGCGTCGTGTACCCCGACCAGGGAGTTACCAGGCGGTAGGAAAGCTGATCGCCGTCGGGGTCGGTGGCGTTAAAGGCAAGCTGAAACGGCTGATTCAGACACGCATACGTACCGGGTACGGTCGAGAATTCGGGCGCTGAATTAACGATGTCCTGCCCGTTGCTGCGCATGGCGGGAAATTGCAGGTAAAGCACAATACCGGCCTGGCCTGCGTTTGCAATGTTGATGAGGTCGGAATTCCGGCAGCACCGCTCCCAGACCAGGTAATACCCATCTGGATCGTTGTAGCGGTTTACGTCAAACTGATGATCGGCTTCGTACGTCACCTCCACGTTCTGAAGCTTGTTGGCTTTGGCACAGGCCGGGTTCTGGTAAATCAGTGGCCGGTTGTTGGTTTGCCGGAGGGGAATTGATTCCATGTACGTATTTGTCCGGCGACTGAATACGTATATAGAGAGCGAGCTTTCGTTGGCCGTACGGGTGGGGTCGTTTGGGTCTTCGTTCCAGTGCTGCTTCATGAAGACGCGGAACTGACCGGGTTTGCCCAGATACGTCATGCCCAGTTCGCCCCCGATGAGGTGGTTAGCGTGCAAAGGTAGGGAAGCCAATAAAAGCCAGGAGAGCAATAGTAAGCGTAAAGTCTTTGGCATAACGTACTGAGATAGAAACCGTAGCTAAAAATACGGTGATAAACAGAAAAGCCCGACAAATTAGTCGGGCTTCTCTTAAACGGTCTTAAACAGCCGGGTTAGCGCATCGTTTTGTCTGTCTTAAGCAAGCAATCGGTTATAGTTTACACAACCGGCCGAATAGCAGTGATGCAGCATCTGAGTACGAACCATAACAAAACCGCCGGCTAATCAACTTCCCTGTTGTTTATGAAACAGTCAACTTTGCTTTGGTTATTTACCATTTGTGCCGCTACTTCCTGCCAAAGTCAACCGTCGTCGATCGTCTTTGATGGGTACGTGTTAGTGTTCCCAATAACGGTCAGGGAGGCTGTAGAGCGTTACAAACTCTCGTATTCCCCGCCAGGTTACTATTACCGCAGGCAGGGCGGTCAAACTCTATCCATCTACATAGCTTATAACCCCGGAGATTATGATAACGAACTCCAGCCTAAGGAGGTGTTGTATGATCGTGAGGTCATCTCCTACGTGTTCACGTATGATGGTGATGAGTCAAAACCAGACGCTGTCAAAACGAAGGTAGAAGCGTTGTGTCGTTGTCGGCTAACATTTCGTGAGGACTCCTTATCGCCGGACCGTAATCCCGTTTTTCTGCCATCGACCATAAAACAGTTGCCTCGTCAAGGAACGCATAGCTACGCAACTGCTCCGCTTGGTAACGACGTAGTGGTTGGCTTTCGGAACAAGCCGAATGTCAAAGGGGAGGTGATTCCGGAGGTCAAGTTTTTTTACAGGCAAGCTCCCGAACAGATCCAAAAAGCGATGATGACGTACTGAAACGTTGGCGTCGGTATGGCGCTCCGCAATAGTTGGACAGGATTTCAGCGTCTCATTGATTTTAATAGGATAATTCAATCTTTGCCCCAATACGAACCTATTTTAGCAACCCTTCCATTCCGAATGCGATGATACCTTTTGCATATTCAACGGCTACAGCCTCGTTGGCATTCTTTACAAATTTGCCTGTAGATGGATCAACCACTGTTCTCAATGGTCTTTGTCCTTTTGGCATATTTATCAGGTTTACGACCGCATCGGCTACGGCCTGCGGGTTAGGTTTGTTGGTGTCAAACATCTGTCCAATAGCGGCAAACGCTTTGTTAGGATAGTCGGCAATGGCCTGGTAGCCATCCACAACGGATGTGTCTGAACCGGTCCCCGACTTTTGCCCCATTTCAGTAGGGAATGAACCGGGCTGTACAATAGCCACATCAATACCCAGCGGGCGTACCTCATAATGCAGTCCTTCGCTGAGTCCTTCCAGGCCAAATTTGGAAGCTGCATACACAGCAAAGAAAGGAGCAGAAAACCTTCCCCAGCCACTGGAAACATTAATAATAAGCCCCTCTGATTGCTTACGCATAAAAGGCAGCGCCAGCTTGATCAACCTCCAGGGTGCAAGCGTATTAATATCAAACATTACCTGCACATCAGCAGTGCTAAAACTTTCCGCTACACCCATAGCGCTATAGCCGGCATTGTTTACCAGTATGTCGATCCTGCCTTCGGCAGCAATAATGGTGTCGAAGGCGTTCTGTACACTTGCTTCATCAGTTAGCGATACATCCAGAACAGTAATATTTTCTGTGGCGGATAAGGCTTTGGCTTTCTCGGCATTTTTACCATTTGTGTCCCGCATGGTAGCGTATACCTTGTGTCCCAAAGCCGCCACACTATGGGCGGTAAGCCATCCAAATCCACTATTGGTTCCTGTAATCAAGACTACTTTCTTGCTCATTGTTTTTCTGTTTAAATCAACTCAGCAAAGGTTGTTAGTGAAAACAGGGAAGCATTTACCAATTGGTAAAAAGCGATTTTACCGGATGTTTCTTCTGATCCTGCTTAGCGATTGCTGGGTGATTCCCAGGTAAGAAGCGACAAAGGCCAGTGGAACCCGATTGGCCAGTGAGGGGAATCGCTCGATAAACGATAAATAACGCGTGGTAGCATCTTCTGACACCAGTGGGCTTCTGCGGTCGATGGCTTCCAGCAGGCACTTTTGGTAGATTTTGGCGACGATTTTATCCCAGCCGACAATGGTGTTCAACAGTTCATCCCAGTTTTTTTTGGAGAAAACCAGCAGCTTGCAGTCGGTAACGGCCTGTATATATTCTGAGGACGCGACGTTCGATTCAAACCTGGCATAATCCCCTACAAAGCTGTTTTCTTCCACAAAGTTGTTCGTTATTTCTTCGCCCTTGTTGTTGTAGTAACAAAACCGAAAGACGCCCTGTACAACAAAACCTATGTACCGGGGTATTTTCCCGGCTTCGGAAAAATAGTCATCTTTCCGAAGTTCCAGTTCGGTTGCTTTGCTGGTAATAAGGTCGATTTGTTGTTGGTTCAACTGGCCAAATTGTAGAATGTAATTGATCAACTCCTTCATGGGTGAAAGCTAGCAAGTGCGGTGGTCCGTCAATTTATCATTTGGTAAAAAAGCAGCTCTCAGAATATATGCTTCAGTTCGAAAAATTTCAGCTAACGTTTGTGAAATGACCAGGTAAGCTATCGGATGACTCCTATATTTTAAACTGGCTTTATTGAATGGCTGCCGTGTGGTTGACCTCATCCCGGAAAACAGAGCCCTTATCAAGTAGAGATAGCAGGTGATTTCGTTAGTACAATAAGAAAATGCCCTACGCATGTTCATGCTGGGGCTTTTTCGTTGACTCAAAGCTGTCAATGTGATTTCATCAGCACGGTGTACCGCTGTAATCAGCTATTCATTCAGTACAATCACGGACAACCTAATCAATTAACAGAACACAAATGAATTTTTATCGTGACAACATAGAACTTCCCATTTTGGGAAAATGTTGTAACTTTGTAGGCAATCTAAACCCTAGCCATGCGCATTTTCTCGAAGGGTACCCTACGGACGTTTTGGGAGGAGCACCCTGATGCTAGAGCTTCCCTTGAGTTCTGGTATGATACCGTCGATAAAACAGGTTTTTCTAACCCTAACGAAGTTATTCAGTTCTTCAATGGGGCGGACACGGTGGGTAATGGCCGAGTGGTATTTAACATCGCCCGTAATAAATATCGATTGGTGGTTAAGTTTGAATACGAACGGCAGTTTGCTTTTGTACGCTTCATTGGTACCCACAAAGAATACGATCAGATAGTCGATATTGCTAACCTCTGATTCTACAGACAATGAAAACACTAGCCATCCAGTTGGATGACATCATCATCAAGCCCATCACCAATGATGAGCAGTTTCAAGAAGCCAGTCAGTTGATTGACTACTTAATCGATGCTGATTTGTTGGAGGACGTTCAGGAGCGTAAGCGGGCTTTAGACATCCTGGAAGCCTTGACGGTGCTGGCCATCGACTATGAGAAGAAGCACTACGCCATACCCAAACCTGATCCGATCGAAGCCATCAAGCAACGCATGGAACAGTTAAACTTATCCCAACGAGACGTGGCTGCTTATTTTGGTGGCGAGAACAGAGTCTCGGAGGTGTTAAACCGTCGACGTAGTCTAACGCTGAAAATGATCAAAGCGCTGCACCAACATCTGGGCATTCCCACCGACACCTTGTTGGCGGTATAAGGCTGCTGCTTTTGGCTTGTGGAGCGGAATTCGGTGAGCCGAACGATAAATCCATTGTAGCAGCATACTGTGCTGATGAAGTCATATTGAGATCCTTAAATCAACGAAAATGGCCGACGCATGTTCATGCATCAACCATTTTCGTTGTGTATTGCCATAATAACCACTTAGCAAAAACGATTAGAAACTGATAAGGTAGCCACAACCATGCGATATCAGAAGCCGTCATTTTCGAAAATCTGCCTGACCAATAGGATTGAAACGTAGGTCTGTGGCAGTGGGCTATTTCGGCAAACTCCTACTGCCCTGGTTTGTAAGTTCAGACCTCAACCAACGAGGAGGTCTTTTCTGCCCTTACATTTGCCGCGTTTAGCGTCTGTAACTCCTGCGCCAGACCCTTGTACATGACCGGGTTGAAGGGAGCCATGAATTCGGTGATGGGGTTACGGGTCCGACGGGTTGGCAACCCCATGTCGCGCATAAGCTCGTCGGCGTGGTGGAACGAAAACGGAATGATGCACGTACCCGATGCGCTGCTGTGCGGTGCACGTTGCCGTAGCCAGTCGTGGTGCAGACCAATCTCCCGTTTCATGGCTACGGTACCGGGCAGATTTAGCTGACCTTTGAAATACTGAGCGGAGTAATGCGCGGCCAGTTCGGACGTAAAGGGGGTGAACAGCGAAGGATTATAACCCACGAACGAAAGATTCGGTACGTCGGCGGGCAGTACATTGCGGTACAACTGGAACCAGCCCCTCTGATCACGAAGGCGCTGACGTACCAATTCGTCAAAAAATGGCACCGTCTGCCGGAAACCCGTTGCGAAGATGACCTGATCGGCCACAATGTGCCGGCCGGTGTTTAGCACTACTCCATCCGGCACAAAGTGAGCGATCTCGCCGTTCGCCAGTTCGATTTCGCCCCTTGCCGCCCGCTCGTAGAAGTTGTCGGAGGTTAGCCCGATGGAGCAGTTGGCAATGCTATCGAAGGGCTTGTCGGGCAAGAGGCCGCTTTTGCGGAGCTTTAACTGAGTTGCTACAAGCCTGCCTAAACCTTTCACCAGCAACCCTGTAACGGGTTTGCCCAGTGGCCCATGCAAAAACCGATGGATACCATACAGAGACCGGTAAGGAAACAGTGACTCACCCAAGCGGTGGAGCAACAGATACTTGACATTCAGCCCCCAGAAGATACGGGGCATCTTCCATTTAGCCTCGCGGTAAATGCAAACCGGCCTGCGGGATACATTGCTTACCTGCGACAGGATATCGTGGGCTGATTTGGCGAAGCCGACGACGGCTACTTTTTGCTGCCGGGCCGCGTCGAGGTGCTGCTGACGGAACTCGGTACTGTGCAACACCGTTCCCCGAAACAAATCGCGCCCTGGAATCCGGGGAATATTTGGTTCGCTGAACACGCCGTTGCAAACTACTAAGTAATCGACAACTGTCTGGTTGGGTTGCCCCTGTTGCCGGGTGTGAAGCAGCCAGCCGTCCTGTCCGCCATCGAGAAGCTCCGCCCGCTCCACTATGGTACCGAACCGAATTGAAGGCAGGAGGCTGAAGTGCCGGGCGTAATCAGTCAAATACGCCTGTACCTGCTGACCGGTGGGCCATTCGGGGTAGTGTTTAGGCATCGGAAAATCCGAGAACGTGTACGTATCGCGAGTATTCTGTGTCGTTACGTTCGGGTACCGACGGGTCGAGGCCCACACCCCGCCAAGTTCACTTTCCTTTTCAAAAACCACGACCGAGAAACCGTGTTCACGCATGGTTTTGGCCGTTACTAGGCCACTCACGCCCGCGCCGATAATACCAACTGTTTGCGTTTTCATGCTTGTTTAAGGTTTAGTAAGTGCGTTTTTTGGCAACTGCCTACCGCATGCTCATAATTACTCGTTCGGCTCGGCTAAGTAGACCTCAATAATCCGGGGCGTCATCGATACAATCCGGATGCCACCGTACTGATCCGGCGTTTCCGTGTTGTGATCAATTATTCTAAAAAGGTAGATTTCGCCCGGTTGGTAATTAGCGATTTCCGTGAAAGGGGATATAGCCTCATGCTCCCAGTAGATTTTAAAAAGTTCAGGCCTTCCTTTCACCCAGGTTTCGACCGAAGCGGCTGAGTGCTTGGTTTTATTGAAGTAGGTCGTTTCCATTTTAGACCCGGCATTGAAGGCATGGGTGAGTTCAGCCCAGAGTGTATTGGCCGTTTCCAGTTTAGTGTTGTGGTACAGATTGAAATTAGTCTTGTACGTGTTCGCTGCCGCCGTATTGTTCAGGTAGTTAAAGCTGTTTAAACCCCCGCTCTTAACCGAAAATACCGTCGGAATCAGGTTGGCATTGGTGCCGACTGGATACGTTGGCCACGTGATCCGCCAGGCGCGGCATCGGGTATGGGCAAACAAATCATTAGCTGGAACGTACGTCTGCTCGGTGATGGTCGGCAGGGGCAAAGACGGACCGTTTTTAATAGTGCCTCCGAGGGCTGCCGGCGTAGCATTGGCAACAGTCGGGTCGATGGCAGGCGTTGTTTCCTGCCGCGTGATTGATTGGTCTTCACAGCTGAAAAAGGCTCCTACCAGGAGGGAAAAGGCAATTGCTTGTTTCATTGATTTCATGTTCGTATTTTTTTTAAGGTTTTGTCCCGTTTGGGTGATGCAAAATTGGCTCATCCGGCAGGGGGTAATCCATACAACCTTGTTTGTATTTTTAGGAAATACGGCGTTCTTTTGGTATACCTTCCTGCCCTTTTTATGAAACCTTGCTACTGTCTCTGCCTGCTGTGGCTACTGGCCGCTTCGGTGAGGGCGCAGGCGAACCCGCCACCGATGATGCTGCGTTCCGATGGTACAAGTGAGGTGTCGATGCGGGGGCATTTGTCGCGCTTTGTCGATTCAACGGGTCAACTGAGCATCCGGCAGGTGATCGACCGTCAGCAGACGGGTCAGTTTCGGCCCGCCGTCAGCCTGACCGACCGCCAGGATTTCGGCTACAACACCACCGCCACGCACTGGCTCTATTTCGAACTGGTGGCTCCCACAAACATACCCAAGCCCGTTCGGTTGATGCTCGAAATCGAATACGCCAATCTCGACGAACTGGAGCTACTTGAAGTCAGCCATGGAACCATTCGATCGCTGGGGTTGACGGGCAATCACTTCGTGTTCAGTCAGCGACCTTATCGCAACAACAACTACGTCTTTCCAATCCAGCTTCGGGCCGGGCAAACGGCCGGGTATTACCTGCGCTTGCGCCAGCCCTACGCTATCTTGTCGTTCTTCGTGCGACTCTGGCATCGCCCGGCGTTTCTGGCCTCCGACCGCAGCGAATACTTCCTGTGGGGGATGTTCGTCGGCATCATCTGCATCGTGGCCGTGCTGAATCTGGTGATGCTCCTGGCCCTGCGCGACTGGATTTACTTTTGGTACAGCCTATACCTGCACTTCATCACGATGCACCTGTTTTCCGACGCAGGACTGGGCTTTCAATACCTCTGGCCTACCCTCCCGCACCTGAACGACTACCTGCCGGTGTATCTCTACGTCTGGGCCGCTATGGTGGCCCAGCTCACATTCATGCAGTACTTTATCCGCCAAAACCGCCACAATAGCCGAATTTTCAGGTGGGTAAATGGCTTCAAAGCGTTCGTGACGTTTGCGCTGGTTGCGGCCATAACCGTGCAGTGGCTTGGGGTGCCGGGACGCGAACAGTACCTCTACCGGATGGTGTCGCTGACAACGTCGTGCTTCGTACTGGTAGTCACTGGCCTGACGATTCTCAGCCTGCTGGAACCGGGACGCCGTACCGGAACTCGTGAACCCATGGTACGGTACTATGGATACGCCTTGGCCGTGCAGTTCATGGGTTATGGACTGGTAGCAACGATCAATTTCTGCCAGGGTCAGGGCTGGGTGCTGCCTTTTGATGTAGAAACTTACATCGTGCTGGGATTGACTGTGCTGATTGATCTGGTGTTCTTTACCTACGGATTGGCTTACCGCTACACCCATGCCCAGCACCGGAATCAGCAACTCGAATTGAACGTACTCCAGAGCCGACAGCAGGCTCAGCAACAGGTTATTAACTCGCTGGAAGAAGAGCGCCGACGACTCGCCCAGGATCTCCACGACGACATCGGCCCCCTACTGGCAACAGCGAAAGGTTACCTCTCCCGACTCGACCGGACTAGTCAGGCAACGCCATTACAACAGGCTCAACGACTGCTTGATGAAGCCGCTGACGAACTCCGTACACTCGCTCATCAACTAATGCCCAGGGCATTAGAGCGAAACGATTTAGTTAATGCCATTGCTGAAGTCAGCCGGGTGTTAAGCCGCCGGGGGATTCCGGTAGAATTTGTGAGTGCGGGGGAGGTGAAGCCACTGGACGGGCAACGGGCGCAGCTGGTATTTAGCATGGCCACCCAGCTCATCCGCAACGCCCAGCGCCACCAACGCGTTACCGATGTTACGGTTCAACTGCTTTATCATGACAACTACCTGACGCTGTCGGTGGAAGATAACGGCCTGCCAACTCCGATCGCCGACACGGACCGAGCCAACCTCC
This sequence comes from Fibrisoma montanum, assembly GCF_003583365.1. GTDB lineage: Bacteria > Bacteroidota > Bacteroidia > Cytophagales > Spirosomataceae > Fibrisoma > Fibrisoma montanum. The sequence continues at coordinate 72,029 of NZ_QXED01000010.1, read as the reverse complement.
GGGCTAAAGCCGACCTGTTGAAAGCCGACCTGCTGATCGATAGTACCGACGATGGCAATTCTGTAATGCTGAGCGAAGTCATCACTAATCCGGTTCCGGCATGATTCGTAAGCTACTCGTATTGTTCGGGCTGATCGTGGCCGCGCTGCTGAGCTTAACGGCTTACCACCTGGCTTCCGTTAAGTCAATGGAACCGCAGCTGGTTCCTATTACCCACTGGGAAGACCGGAGCGGGTCAGCTACCATTCGGGACGTACTGCGGGTTCGTTCCTTTACACCCGTGCTTCAGCACCGGATCAACATCGGCTATACAGAATCGGTACATTGGTTTCGCATTCGGTTAGCCACTAGTGATCAGTTGACGGAACGGTCACTTGAGATTCGCAACCCTACCATCGATCGGCTCGAACTGTTCCAGGTAAACGATTCAATCATAACCTCGCTCGGTCAGGCGGGCAGCCGGTTACCCTTTGCCCAGCGCCCCTCACCGACCAAAACATTCGTATACCTGCTGCCGGTGGACGCGGTGCCCTACCGGACCACGACCGACTTCTACCTTCGGATCGACAAACGTTACGAAAATCTGGCCACCGAGTTAACGGTCTGGCAAACCAGCGATCTTGAAGACCGTGAACAGCGTGAATACTTTTTGTGGGGCATTTTTGCGGGCGTAGTGGGGCTGGTTGTACTGCTGGCGTTCTTGTTTTACGGCGCAACCCTCGACCCGGTTTATAGCTGGTACGGCCTATATATCCTGGGGCTTGCTTTGCGGCAGTTTGCCGATACAGGGCTGGGTTTTCAGTACCTCTGGCCCAGGCTTCCCGCTATCAACCAACCCGATGCCGTTATTGAAGCCCTTTGGCTGTACATTCCAGCGCTGCTCCAGTTTCAGCAGTATTTTCTACGCCTGCGTACCGAGTCGAAACGGGTGTTCTGGGCCACTCAGGTTTTCAAATGGACATTTGCCGGGCTGTTCGTTGCGTTGGTAATCGGTCAGTTAATGGGTCTTACCGAAACCCACACGGGCGCTTACCGACTTATCACGCGGGTGCACACGATATTGGCCAGCGGAGTCTTTCTGGTGTTTATCGCCGTTGCAATTGTGGGGCTGAGAACCACCGCTGCCGTAACGCGGCTATATGCTGCCGGGCTAAGCATTCAGATGGCTGGGCAGTTACTGATCATTATCCAGAACACAATGCGGAATCAGTCCGATGGCGTTTTTTTCGTGGATGCCTACATGCTTTTGATCGTCAACTTTTTTATCGATCTGGTCGTACTCTTTTACCTGCTGGCCTACCGCTACCGAAGGTCCATCGATGACGAACGGCAACTACAGATTAGCCTGGCCCAAACCCGGCAGCAAACCAACGACGCTATCATCGACGTATTGGAATCCGAACGCCAGCAAATCGCCCGGCTGCTTTTGACTGAGGTGGGGGGGCGACTAACCAACACCCGCGCCATGCTGACGGCTCTCCCGCCCGTACCCTTGCTAAGCGAAGCTGTTGATCTGCTTGATAAAACCGACGCTAACCTCGACCAGATCCTGCGCGATGACCTGCCCCCTGATTTGATGCAGAAAGGCTTGCCAGCCGCTTTGTCAGAACTGGTTGAGCGGTGCTGCCGGACCAGTGACTTTCGGCTGGTCTTCCAGGCCGAAGGCTGTCAACCCGCTCCCGGCCAGCTGCCCGTTTTGAGCGCCACCGAAACCCGGCAACTATACCGAATGACCAATGAACTGATTGCAAACAGTATTCGGCACGCCAAGGCTACCGAAGGCCTTGTGTCACTTCAGTGCACCTCGGCGGGTTGGCAATTGATCGTGTCAGATAACGGACAGGGTTTCGACGTGAAACAAGCGCTGATCACCGGCGGCATTGGTCTGAAAAATCTCTATAACCGCGCCCAAACCATCGACGCGACAGTGCAGCTTGACGCGGGCCCAACCGGTACAACGGTGCGTTTACTTCTGCCTAAGAAAATACAAACAAGTTAGTATTTTAGGCACCGGCCCGCTCGTCTACTTTTGAGTAATATCAAAGAGTCTATCAAATTCAGCAACCGTTGCGAACTGCCATTACCATAGTCGTGCTACTCGTTCTGGCCGTTTGTTCGGTTCGCGGCCAGCCAACGTACCACGTGAAGCCGGGTGTAAGCCATTCGCTGGATGGTTTCGTGGCGCATTATGAAGACAGTACGGCCCGGCTCTCTATCCGGCAGGTAACAAACTACCCGTTCAGGGTCCTACCCGGCAGTCTGCTTAACGTGGGGTATACGGCTTCGCACCACTGGCTGCGTATTCGCCTGAGGAGTCGAAGGCCCCAAACCGTTTTTGTCGAAGTGGACAATCCACGCATCAATATCGTCTGGTTTTACCAGTTGACGGGTGGGCGGCTCGTCCGCCAGGTTCAGACGGGCGACGCTCTGAGATTTGAGTCAAGGAGGTTTCCCAACTATAACTGGGTGTTTCCGGTCGAACTGGATGGTAAATCGCCGACGGACGTGCTTATTATGGCGGCCAAGCGGTACGAGGTACTGGGCCTGCGGGTTCGTTTATGGGACGCCGGTACGTTTGACCAAAAAGACCGACGTTCGTACCTTTTGTGGGGGTTGCTGACCGGCTTCACCGTCCTGATTTTGCTGATCAACGTAGTGGCGTTTGCGGCTACGCGCCAGGCCGTTTACGGCTGGTTCATCTGCCTGATACTTGCCATTAGTTTCCATATCTCAGCCCAATCGGGACTAGGGTTTCAATATCTATGGTCCGATGCGCCCGCCTTCAACCGGCTTGATCCGCAACTGCTGTCGGGCTGGCTGATTATGCTCAGTCAATTGCAGTTCATGCAGCACTTTATTGGTCAGCAACCCGGTCAGAGCCGCGCGTTCTGGGTGGTGCAGGTGTTTAAATACGGCTTAATTGCTTTGCTCGGGCTTAACATCCTGCTGCGGGTAGGGGACGTATTCCCGCAAAGTCACTTCCAATGGACGTTCAATGCAACACTGGTGTTCACCGTTATGAGCATCCTGCTCGCTTTCTGGTCAATCTCTGAACGGATTCGCCGGCGCGAAACGGTAGTGTTGTTTTATACCTTCACCTTTGCAGTCCAACTGGTTGGCTATCTACTGGTTTTTCTCATTAATCTTGCCTTTACCCAGGGCCGAGAGCCGCTGTTTCAGATTGACAGTTACGTAGTCGTTGTCATTAATTTTCTGTTTGACCTGCTCATTCTCTCATCGGGCATTCTCTTTTTCTGGTTTCAGACCTACCGGCGGCAGAACGAACAGCTCCTAACGACACTCCACCAGCAGGAGCAAGCGCAGTCGGAACGGATTATTGAAGCCCTCGAAATTGAGCGGAACCGGATCGCAGAAGACCTCTACGACGATGTCGGCGCTATCCTTTCTACGGCCATCAGCTACGTATCAAATGTGATCAGGAAGCCCGAAGTACGCGAACGGTTTCCGCTGCTGACCGACGCCCGTCAGCTACTGGATCGAGCCGTGGAAAACCTCCGTACGGTGTCGCATAATCTGATGCCGAAAAACTTTGCGGAACTGGGTTTGGCCAGGTCGCTGGCGGAAACAATCGACAAAGTATCGGCCAGTACCGACATTCGGTTTGAATACATCGTGGCCGGTACAGAACGGCGTCTGGATGCCAGCACGGAGGTTCAGGTTTTCCGGATCGCCGTCGAGCTAATCAATGGTATTGTTAAAAGCGCCGGAGCCACCCAAGCTACATTGCAATTAATTTTTGGAACCGATAGCTTACAACTGATGGCAGAAAACGACGGTCAGTACGCTCCGCAGTATAATAATCTACATGCTAAAGTGGCCTTCATCAACGGCAAAATCGACACAGATATTGGCCTCGAAAGCGCTACCGTCTTTATTGAAATACCTTACCAAATCGTTCGCCCACATGGAAACCTTCATTAAAATCCTGATCGCCGACGACCATCAGTTGTTCAACGATGGTATGAAGATGATGCTTTCGGCCGAAGACAATCTGCAAATTGTCGGGCAAGTGTTCAGCGGTAAAGACGTCTTAGATGCCGTTCACCGGCTTCAGCCCGACCTGGTGCTGCTGGACATCAACATGCCCCACCTTAATGGACTGGATGTGGCCGGTAAGCTGCTCAGTAGTTATCCGAACGTACGCGTGATTATGCTTACCATGTACAGCGACCGTAAGTTTGTCGACGACTGCCATCGACTGGGCGTTCCGGGTTACATCCTGAAAAACTCCGGCGTGGATGAGGTACTGAACGCGATCGACACGGTGCTGGCCGGAAAGCGCTACTACGATCCCAAACTGACCAAAAGCACAACGCCCAACCAGCACGCCGACGATTCGTTTCAGAAACAATTTCAGTTAACCAAACGCGAAATCGAAATCATTAGCTTGATTGGGCAAAGCTTTACCAACGAAGAAATTGCCGATAAACTGTTTCTGAGCGTCGCTACGGTAAAAACCCACCGTAATAATATCAACCTGAAGCTGGGCATCAACAAACCCGCCGATCTGGTGAAGTTCGCTGTCGAACATGGCTTGGCCTGATGATTCGCGTGTCAATAAAAACAATTGAAACACTTGCTATTGATACGTGAATTAGCCTGTAAAGAAGGCAACCTCTTTCTTTCGAAAGAAAGTAGTAATCAACTTGGGACAGGCCTGGAGTGCAGCTAAATGCATGATAATGGCCTCGGTCAACTGCGTCAAATTGCAGAATACTTGGTTAGCTAAGTTCCGCTTCAGCTGACGCCAGAGCAACTCGACCGGTTAAGTTCAGGACTGTAGGCCGGTAAGCATTCCAGATGAACCCGACCGGGCCGTTTCTTTTACCAATCTTTGACTGCCTGACTACGATGAATGGCTGCCCCGTTCCAAATCACCAGTAGGTTCCGTTTCCGATACCGGCGACACAAATAGGCCCAAAAGTTCAGCACGTCCTCACTGCAAAAGGCTTGATCCTGCCCACTTACATAAAGCCGACCAGTGGGCGCAATAGCATCAATCAAGCTGAGGTGGCTACGCCCGGCCTGTTCTAAGAGCATAAGCGTTTGCCCTTTAGGGGACCACATCTGGCTCAGCAACGGTAACAGGTAGCAGGCCGATTCATCGATATAGACGAGCACAGGGCCTTTGTTCAACTCGACAACCAGTTGGGTCAATTGCTCCTGACTTAGTCGACAGGATGGCCCAGCCAATTTTTTCCAGGTGAGGGCCTGAAGACCGTCTGGGCGATATTTTTTGAGGGTCTGGCTAACCCAGCCTTCAGTGAGCCCCAGGGCTTGAGCAATCTTGACCTGGGACCAGTTTTGGTCTTTGAGGGCGCCACAGCGCCGTCGAAGCAGTTCGTAATCAGCCGGTGAGAGAGTTGCAATATCGGTCTTTATAAACCTACTAATGGATCAATATCTTGCCCGGCCAATCCGCCTGCTTTCCATGAAAACCTCGTCTGCCCTTCGCATCAATACTCGTCAAGCCACCTCAGTCGTGGTCCCTTCGACGGAACAGCTTACTCAACAGACGGCCAACTACTTTCGCAAAGGCATCGAAGGGGCGGTCAATACCCGCATCGCTTATACGGCCGACATCAAGCAGTTGCGAAACTGGTTGGGTCAGCAAGGTATCGATGACTTACCCATTAGCTCGGCCACGCCGGCCACCTATCTGTCCGACCAGGTCACTAGCCATAAGTGGACCACCATCAGCCGGCGGCTGGCTGCTATTCGCAAATGGCACCGCCTGCACAAACACCCCGACCCATCCGCTGACGAAAATGTGCGGGTCGTCCTGGAAGGCATCAAACGCAGCATCGGTATCAAAGCCACCCAGGCACCCGCTTTTGACATTCACGAATACAAAGACCAGGTAAGGCCCATTCCGCCCACGCCCTCCGGTATGCGCAATCGGGCCTTGCTCCTGGTGGGTTTCGCCGGCGCCTTCCGGCGTTCTGAACTCGTGGCCATCGACATCGACGGGGTGCAGTTCATCCGTCAGAGAGCGATTCTGAGCTACCGGGGCAGCAAAACCAACTAGTACGGTAAGATTGAGCAAAGGCCTTATTCTTCAGCCCCGACACCTGTCCCCTGCGTGCCCTACAGAATTATATGGGCTTGCTGGACAGGACCACTGGACCCCTATTTGTGCGGATCCGCAAAGGCGAACGAATCACCACCGACCAGCTGTCTGACAAGCAGGTGGCCCGAACGGTGAAGCAGTATCTGGGAGACGACTACTCAGCCCACTCGCTGCGGGCCTCGTTTGTCACCATTGCCAAGATTAACGGGGCTGATGACTCTCAGATCATGCAGCAGACCAAGCACCGTACACTCACCATGATTGACCGCTACACCCGTGTCCAGCAGGTCGTCAAACACAATGCGGCTTTGAAGTTAGGCTTGTAATCCTACCTTCATGCCATTTCACCTGTTCTCCATTCCCTTCCAATAGCAATGTAATATACCCATCAAATATTAGCTATATCGGCCACAATGTGCCGGCCGGTGTTTAGCCCTACTCCATCCGGCACAAAGTGGCGATCTCGCCGTTCGCCAGTTCAATTTCGCCCCTTGCCGCCCGCTCGTAGAAGTTGTCGGAAGTTAGCACAATGGAGTAGTTGGCTGCTATCGAAGGGCTTGTCAGGCAAGAGGCCGCTTTTTCGAAGCTTTAACTGAGTTACGATCAGCCTGCCTTAGCTTTTCACAGCAGCTTCGTAACGGGTCCTCACAGTGACCCATGCAAAAAAGACCGGGAAGGAAACATCGACTCTCCCAAGCGGTGGAATGATATTTACTTAACATCCATTCCCCAGAAAATACGGGGCATCTTCCACTTGGCCTCGCAGTAAATGCAAACCTGGTCAGATACCGATCATTGCTCTGCCACAGACTCTCACTAGCCTCTTCCCGGGCTGAACTGTTATGCTGGCCACAATTAGCGAGATCTGCTTAGTTAAATCAGGCAATTATTCACCTAGTTGGGCAGCCACCATTGAATAACAAGGTCAACTTAAGATGTGTAGTTTGAGAGTTCGAGCAGTTTTTTTGCTCACCCTGATTATATTTTCAGCCTTATAATCATTCAAAAAAATTATACTTTCGTGCTATATTCTATAGTAGACTTACTATATTCCTGAATGCCCGACTCTACGCAATTTGCCACGGACATCGCTCTTTGGAACGCCTTTCGGGAGGGTGACGTTCGCGCATTTGAGCAGATATACCGGGCTCACGCCGAGCCACTAATGAACTACGGCAAACGGATAAGCAGCGATGTGGAACTGGTCGCCGACGCTGTACAGGATGTCTTTCTGGAAATCTGGAAACGTCGGGCGACGCTAACGACACCGAATACCATTCGCTTTTACCTGTTTCGAATATTGCGTAATCGGCTAGTGGGCCACTTAACCCGAACTACCGATCCGTTGTACCAGGCCGGTGACCTGACGGACGTTGACGGCCGGATAAATTCGCCTTCCCTGGAGACTTTACTGACCGAATTAGATACCCAGCAGCATCAACAGGTGCTGTTACGTCGGGCCATTGAATCGCTTCCACCCCGCCAGCAGGAAGCACTTGTGCTGGCCTATTATCACCAGTTTAGTAATGAAGAAGTAGCTCAGGTTATGGGAATAAACCCGCAATCGGTTACTAATCACATCAGCCGGGCTATTTTAGCCTTGCGTCAGCTACTCAATGGGACATTGTGGACGGTTGGCTGGATGCTGATCAATCTCTCAAGACAATGGTGACTGTCGCTTTCAGGTTGTTCTTGACTTACACTAAACCAAAAAAATAAATATTTCTAGAGTTAAATGAGTTAAAACCGGTTGTTGTGCCCTCTTGTCGGTGAGATACCAGCAAGAATGAATTACGACAACTATACGGTAGAAGACCTGGCAGCTGATTCTTTTTTCCGGCAGTGGGTGCTCCAACCCGATCAGGACTCCGATCAGTTCTGGGTAAACGTGCTGCAACAGCATCCCCAGCAAGCCGCTACCGTGGTGCGGGCAATCCAACTGGTGCGCCAGCTCAATCAGGCGACCACCCCGGAGCAATCAGCGGCTGATCCAGATCAGTTAGACGCGATCTGGCAGGCCCTCCAGAAAAAAGTTGATCAGGAAGCTTATCCGCCATCGCCGGTGGGCCGGGTGGTCCGCGTCCATTCATTGTGGGGTCGATGGGCTGCTGCGGCTGGCATCGTGCTGGCGTTGGGCATTGGCTGGTGGTTCGCAAACCGCCCCGGATCGGTCCGGCCAACCGGGACCGGTTCAGCGCTGATAGCGACCAAGGGTGAATCACTACGTGAGCAGACCAACAACACAACCGAGGTCATCCTGATTAAACTGACCGATGGCAGCACCGTAGAACTACAACCCAACAGCCGAATCAGCTATCCCGAGTCGTTCGCTTCCGATCGGCGGGAGGTCAGCTTGAGTGGCGATGCTTTCTTTCAGGTTACCAAGAATCCGGGCCGCCCTTTTCTGGTCTATGCGGGCGAGACAGTTACCAAAGTCGTAGGAACCAGTTTCCGGGTGCGGGCTTTTGAGCAGGACAAGACGGTAAGCGTAGTCGTGCGTACGGGCCGGGTATCCGTCTTTTCACGCCGGGATTTTGACCGCCAGCAGCAGCAGGCTGCGGCCCAGGTGGCCGGAGTTCTGCTGACGCCAAATCAGCGGGCTACCTTTCACCGTTGGAACGAGCAGTTAGCCAAAGACCTGATTGAAGAGCCATTGCCTCTGCCTTCTACGCCCCTGAACCAGGAGCTGGTTTTTGACGACCGGCCGGTTGCGGATGTGTTTAAAGCCCTGGAAAGTCAGTATGGCCTGGACATTATTTTCGATGCCACAACGCTGAGTCATTGCTTGATTACCACCACACTATCCAGCAACGAAGGACTTTACAAGCGCCTTGATCGAATCTGCCGGGCCATCGGAGCTACCTACGAGACGGTGGATGGTCAACTTATTATCACCAGTACCGGTTGCACCCCTTAACCCCCCGCTGCCTATGATCTAATCCGACCATTGTTTTACGCATGGAAAAGCCGGTAATGGTTCCAGCATTACCGGCCTGATACGCATCCCGGCTCGTGGCTAAACTGCCTCATTTCTGAGGTGCCGGGAATTTTTGCCCTTTCTAAACCAGACAAAAACAAGTAAATCTATGCAATTTTTACCACATTCGCACAGGCTGCTGTACCGAATTATGAGAATCACCGTCTGTCAGTTGCTGCTCGCCTTGCTTTGTTCGGGTCTTACTCTGGCCCGCAACGTCCACGCGCAGGAGCTGCTGACCCGTCGGGTCACGCTGCAAGTGAAGGAGCAGTCGGTTAAAACAATCCTGACCCGATTGAGCAAGCTAACCCATGTGCGGTTTACCTACAGTTCGGCGTTGATTCGTGCCGAACGAAAAGTAACGCTCAATGCCAGCAACCAACCTTTAGGCGAGGTGTTGGACGAACTCCTTAAACCCCTGAAAATTGAATACCGGGTCGAAACGGACGAAGTAATTCTGAACCGGGTTCCTGTGGGTACTTTACCCCATACCAATTCAGACCAGGCCGGTAGTACTCCTGAAGCGGCAGACATTACCGTTTCAGGTACGGTTACCGACGAGCGGGGCGAAGCCTTGCCAGGGGTAAGTATAGTGGTGAAAGGCACATCGAGAGGAATCACTTCGGATCAGAAGGGGAACTTTCAGCTTAACATTCCAACCAGGAATAACCGCGATGCCGAGCTGGTTCTGGTCTTTAGTTTTGTTGGCTATGAAAGCCAGGAAATCACGATAGGCAATCAAACGGTTTTAAAAGTCAGTTTAAAAAATGACATCAAAGCCCTGAATGAAGTGGTGGTGGTGGGGTACGGCACGGTGAAAAAGACGGATTTGACCGGGTCAGTTTCATCCATTTCCAGTAAAGATATCGAATCGGTCCCGATTGCCACTACGGAGCAAATTTTACAGGGCAGAGCTGCCGGGGTTGTTGTGACCCAGAATAGCTCTGAACCAGGCTCAGGAGCCAGCATCCGTATCCGAGGAACCAACTCCATTGGCGCCGGAAATGAACCTCTGTTTGTGATCGACGGCTTTGCGGGGGCCGATAACCTGACCTCCATTAACCCCAATGATATTGACAATATTGAAATCCTGAAAGATGCTTCGGCCACGGCTATTTATGGAGCCAGGGGTGCCAACGGTGTGGTGATTGTGACGACCAAACGCGGCAAAGCCGGTGCTCCCCGCATTGATTTCGAGATGTATACCGGTGGACAGGAAATTCGTAAAAAAATAGGCCTCATGGACGCCTTTCAGTATGCGACGTACCGAAACGAAATTCTCTACAACGACAGTGTTTACCGCCAGTCTACAGCGCCGGTCATGTATTTTGCCTCACCGAATCGGCTTGAGTACCTGAAAACAAACTCCACCGACTGGCAGGACGCCTTGTATCGGCGGTCCGGTTTGAGCAACTATCAACTGTCTGTGAGTGGTGGTGACGACAAAACACGCTACCTCATCAGCGGCAGTTTTTACAATGAAAATGGGGTCGTTATCAATAGCGGTTTCAAACGGGGAAGCCTCCGGGTGAACTTCGACAAAACCGTTAACCCCCGACTGAAATACGGCCTTACTTTGCTGGGGACCCGTACGTATAACAACCGTACCCAATCGGTTCAGCCGGGTTCAATTGTGGGGGGCGTTGTGCTGAATACGTTCCGAATTAACCCTGCCACCCCCGTTTACAACCCCGACGGCACGTACAATCTTTACAATGTTGGGGCTGATAACGGCGATATTGACCTGATTGGTAACGCCGTCGCCTATGCCGAGAAAGTAAAAGACGACACTTACATCACGCGAATCAATGCCAACTGGTTTGGCGAATACGAGGTACTCAAAAACCTTAAGTTTCGGGTCAACCTGGGCGGTGATCTGTTCACCAGCGCGCGTGAAGCCTACATTCCCAGCGATATCTACGAAGGCACGAGAGACAATGGCACGGCCACGAGGGCTATCTCCAATCGGTATAGTTGGATTAATGAAAACTACCTGACCTATTTTTTGCCGTTCTCCCAATCCACTGACCTGACGCTGTTGGCAGGAGCATCGTGGCAGTTGTTCAATCAGCGCGGAACCACCGCCATCGGTCGGAACTTCTTCACCAATACCTTCGAAGACAATAACCTATCGGCCGCAACGGGGCAGGAAACTTCGTCGTCGCAATCGCAGAATCAGATTCAGTCATATTTCGTTCGGGCCAATTTCAAGCTGAACACGAAGTACCTCTTTACGCTGACGGGTCGGCGGGATGGATCGAGTCGGTTTGGAGCCAATAACCGGTACGGCTATTTTCCGTCGGGTGCGTTTGCCTGGCGGGTTTCGGAAGAACCCTGGGTGAAGAATCTGGGTCTTTTTGATGATTTGAAAGTTCGGACCAGCTACGGAATTACCGGTAATCAGGAAATTCCAAACTACAATTCGACAGAAGCCTATTCCACCCGTACAGCAACCTACGGTGCAACGCGCCAGATTGGGGCGCTGCAATCTCGCTTCAATCAGCCCGACTTGCGCTGGGAAAAAACGGCGTCCTTCGATGTCGGTCTCGATATTTCCGTGCTGAAAAACCGGGTTGGCCTGGTGATGGACTACTACTGGAAGAAAACCAGCGACCAGTTACTCAATATCGAAACGCAACGGGCAACGGGCTTTTCATCTGTACTCATCAACGCGGGCAGCATCGAAAACCGGGGGTTTGAGTTTGCTCTCAACACGGTCAATGTTGATACGCGGAAGGTGAAATGGACGACCAATGCCAACATCGCCTTCACACGCAACAAAGTGCTGGACCTGAATGGCGAAAAAATTCGGTACGTCGGCGCGGTTAACGTAGCCGGCATTGGCAACGGTGGGTCCGGTGTGCTGATTCCGGGCGAATCGATTGGCTCGTTCTACGGTCTTACGTTCCTGGGGCTGTGGCAAACCCGCGAAGAAATAGCCGCCAGTTCGCTGACCGCCAACGAAAAAACCCGTTTCCGTCCCGGTGACCCAATTTTCAAGGATGTTAACGGCGACGGAAAGATTGATCTGAATGACCGCACCATTATTGGGCAGGCACTTCCCAAATTCAACTATGGCATGACCAACACCGTCAGTTACAAAGGCTTTAGCGTGAGTGTGTTTATCAACGGTGTATACGGCAACAGCCTGCTGAACCTCAACCGAATCGACCTGGAGACGCAGGATAATTCGAACAAGAGCCTGCGGATGCTGGAACGCTGGAACGGCCCTGGCACAAGCAATACTGTACCCAGGGCGGGTAGCGGTGGGGTTCGGCGGCAGGTTTCATCCGATTTGTTGGAAGATGGTTCCTATTTGCGGCTCAAAAACCTGACACTGGCTTATCAGGTTAGCGCGGCATCGGGCTTCATGCGCCGGTTACGTCTTCGAAACCTGAAAGTATACACGACTGCGACGAACCTCCTCACTTTTACCAGCTACACGGGATACGATCCGGAGGTTAGCACATTTGCGGCCCAAAACAGTCTCGCCTTGGGTATTGATTACGGCTCATATCCCACCATCAAATCGGTGATTGTCGGACTGAAATTAGGTCTGTAGCTAGTTTCAGGCCAATGAGCCAGCAAAATACCGTTTCCAAACCCAGGTATAAATCATTTCTATTTTTATGAAAAGCACTACTAAATTCCTGCTTTTTCTCCCGCTGTTTTTGACACTGGGCAGCTGCAAGGACTTTCTGGATGAGAAAGCCTTCGATTTTGTCACCTCGTCTAATTTTTTTCAGAATAAATCTGATGCGCAGGTAGCCGTCAACGGTATCTATTCACAACTCCAGCAAAACAATGCTTTTTATGGCCGTCGGGTATACATTCTAAGCGACGTATTCAGCGACGAAGCCAAAGCGTATGGGACGGGTGAACGACCTGATCTGGAGAACATGACCTACAATTCGGCCAACTCCGAAATTTTCAACTGGTATACAATCCTTTATCAGACCGTCAATCGCTGCAACAACATCGTTGAAAAGATTCCGGCGGTTCCGGTCAATACTGCCTTCACGGAGGCTGAACACAATCGCATGATTGCGGAAGCCCGGTTCGTTCGGGCATTGATGTACTTTGAACTGGTTCGCTACTTTGGGGCTGTTCCGCTGGTAACTAAAGCCACGGCCAGTGTCGAAGACAACAAAAACTTCCCACGCAGTCCGGAGGCAGATGTGTATAAACAAATTATTGACGATTTGACCTTTGCCGAAGCAAACCTGGAAAAAGAAGCTGCCATCCCCAACACGTACAAAGGACGGGCCAGCTCTGGGGCTGCAACGGGGCTGCTGGCGAAAGTGATTTTGACCAGAGCCTATCTCCCCTTTGGCACACCCGATGATTTCAAAACCGCACTGGCCAAACTCAACCAACTCATTAATGCGAAGGAATACGATTTGATGCCAACCTATCCGGAGGTGTTTGATATCACGAAGGAAACGGGGAAGGAACACCTCTTTGCCATCCAGTATGATTTTTCTCCGAATAATGTGAGTGACCTGATCGGGTACATTACCCCCCCTCAAACTTCACCGGGGGTTTCGTATGGTAGCTTTGTGGTAGAGCGGCCGTTTTACGATGCGTTTCCCAACGACGATAAAATACGGAAAGGCTGGAATTTTTACACTAAATTTTTCAGACCGGACGGCTCTATTCTGATCGATTACGGTGCGCCCGGCAGAGACCCATTCGTTGCTAAATTCAGAGATCCGGGCCGTACAGCCGCCGTTGACCGGGTGAATTATTTCATTCTGCGTTATGCCGACATTCTGCTGCTTCAATCCGAAGCCGCTAACCGAGTGAATGCGGCTGATCCACTGAAATACGAAGGCATCAATAAAGTACGTGCCCGCGTACAGCTTCCCCCGGTTGCTCAGGAACCCGACATCGAAAAGTTTGAAAAACTTGTTCTCGACGAACGCCACTGGGAATTGTGTTTCGAGGGTCAGCGTCGGCACGACATCATTCGGGTCGGCAAGTTTGTCTCCATTCTGAAGGCAGCGGGTAAACCCTTTGTCGAGGAGAAACACCGGTATCTGCCCATTCCCGACGTGGAGCGGGGGTTGAATCCAGCCCTGACTCAGAATCCCGGCTTTTAAGTCTTCGCTTATCGCTGGCGGGCTTTCGTAGTCTGTTTGTTGCTGCGACGACGAAAGCCCGCCAGAACACCTCAAAATCGAGGTACACACGGAGTCTATTCCCTGATTTTTTCGGGGAGTCACCCTCGTCATGCCTTTTCAAATCGGTATTTCTCCCGAAACCAATGAAATTTTTCTTTTTCCCTACCGGCCTTGCGGCCATGATCCTGCTGGCATGCACGATGAAGGAGACAGCAAACGTCGTTCAAACCGTGCCCCCAACGACGCTTGCCGAAGCGTCTCCGTTTCCTGTCGGATTTGCCATTAACCCATCCCCCATGCAGAACAATGCACGGTATCGGCAGACTGTAACGCAGGAAGCAAGCAGTATCACGGCAGACCTGGCCATGAAGCCCAGTCGGATTAGTCCACAAAAAGGGGTGTTTAACTTCGAAGGGGCGGATTATCTGGTTGACTTTGCCCGCTCACAGAAAAAAAGAGTACATGGGCACACGCTGGTGTGGTACATCAATACCAGTCCGGAATGGCTGAAACAACTCCGCGATTCGACCGAACTGGAAACAACGTTGCGGGAGTATATCCAGACCGTTGGTACGCATTTTAAGGGAAAAGTTGCTTCCTGGGATGTAGTCAATGAAGCCTTCGACAATAACCAGGGAGCTATCCGCCGGGATTCGGTTGATAAATCGGGCCGAACGCTGTTCAACGTTGGTAAAATTTTGGGGAATGATTATGTAGCCCGGATGTTTCAATACGCCCATAAGGCCGACCCGGGTGCTAGGCTCTTTTACAACGATTATGGCCAGGAAACCATACCGGCCAAACTCAACGCCATTGTGGCGATGGCCACTGATTTTCAACAGCGTGGGATTCCTATTCATGGGCTTGGCCTACAGATGCACATTAGCATCGACACTCCTGATGCGGGTATTGAAACCGCCATTCGCAAACTGGCCGACACGGGCTTGCTGATCCACATTTCGGAACTGGACGTTGCCATGAACCCGGGGAAGAAGAAGGATTTCATCGCTACGCCGGCACTCATCGAGCAACAGTATCAGAAATACAAATTTGTGGTCAGTACCTACAAAAAAGTCGTACCCGTCAGTCAGCAGTTTGGCATCACGTTCTGGGGTGTCGACGATGGTACGTCCTGGATACCGGGCCATTGTCAGTGTACGGATTATGCACTGCCATTTGACGCACAATTTGCCAGGAAGCGCGCTTATCAGGGCTTTCTGGATGGATTACACTGAACTGATGATTTCCTGAAATTTTCCTGAGTCTCCTCACATTCCTTTCCCAAGGCAAACAGTCTCCATATCTCAAAAACACGAAACGATGACGACTTCTCCCTCTAGCAGCCCCATTACTCCGCGTACTACTGTCAGTTACCTGACTACTTGTCAGTTACCCGCCATACTCTACAAAACGTTGTTAATCGCTTTTGTCCTTGTTTATGGCCTGTCGACTTGTACGCAGGCACAATCCCTCTCGGTAAGCATGAATTACCCGGCGTTCAGATCGTCATTTATTACAGGATCACAGGTAAACATACAGGCAACGGCAACGGCTCCTGCCGGCGAGACGGTGGCTAAAGTTGAGTTTTTCCTGGCTACGTTTGCAACGGGTCCTAAAACGACGACCAAACTGGGTGAAGACTTGACGGCTCCTTTTTCTTACACCTGGACGATTCCGGAAGGTCAGATTTCCTATAATGAACTGAGTGTAAAAGTAACCAGTTCCACAGGAGCCACGGCGGTGCAGGGAGGTACGGGTTACATCCGGGTAGACGTATATGCGCCTAACCACAATGGTGGAAAAAAATACTATGTTCAGGCCAGTGCCCCGGCAACCAACACGGCCGGAACGCTGGCTGCACCGTTCAACACCATTCAGAAAGCAGTAGATGTCACTACGCCCGGCGACAGTGTTTTTGTGATGGCCGGAACCTATACCAATACGGGTACAAGTGATGTAGCACTCATCCGACGCACCGGCACCGCCGATCACTGGATTGTCTATACCAACTACCAGAACGACAAACCCAAACTGTCGTTTACGGGCTGGCAGGGCTTTAACCTGGTTCCCGGAGCTGCTTACATAAAGATACAGGGTTTCGAGATCGAAGGAAACAATAGAAACGTAACGCTGGCTGAGGCCCAGCAGCAGCCTGGTGCTTGTGAGGGCCCCAATCCGACGGCAATAAGCTCGGCGTTGCCTAAGTTTAATGGGAACGGAATCTCAGTCAGCGGGCGGACAGGCGGTAACTTTCGACCCCACCACATTGTCCTTGCCGATAACATTGTTCACGATTGTGGCGGAGGAGGCATTTCGGTTATCGAGAGTGACTACATAACGATCGAGAACAACACGGTCTACAATACCTCTTGGTACACGATTTTTGGCACCAGCGGAATTAGCGTGCTCAATAGCTGGAATTATGATACCAATTCCGGGGCACCCCGATTCATCATCCGGAATAACCGTTGCTACGGCAATCGCTTGTTCATCAAATGGAATAACAACGGGCTGTGCAAAATCACCGACGGTAACGGTATTATACTCGATAATAACAACGACCGGTTTGGTGCCAACCCACTGGGTGCTTATTCGGGTAAGTTTCTAATTGAAAATAACCTTATTTACCTCAACGGAGGTCGGGGTATCAACCTCAACTACACCAATAATGTGACGTTGCTCAACAACACCAGTTACCAGAATGCGGCCAGCCCTGATATTGAGTCAGATTTTACCATGCGCTACTCGGACAATACCCGTTTTTATAACAACATCTTTTACGGGCGGGCGGATAAACCACTGACGTTAGTTGTAAACTCACTCAATCTTCAGCAGGATAATAACCTTTCATTTGGTGGTACCGGTGAAATCTCCTATTTCACCGGGGGCCAGAACAAGACGGGGCTCAACCCCCAGTTCGTGGATGCTTCAACCGGTGATTTCCAGCTCGCCAGCACCAGTCCTGCCATCAACGCCGGTAGTTCGACACCGGGCCAGTTTACGGCTAAAGATATTCTTGGAACAGCGCGTCCCCAGGGATCGGGCACCGACATCGGGGCGTATGAATTCCAGGGAATGCCCATCCTGATTACTCAGCAACCCGCCAGTAGTTCAGCCGTTTGCACGGGCGCGAGCGTCAGCGCATCGTTGAGCGCCGATGGAGCGGTTCAGTCGTATCAATGGTATAAAGACGGGAGCGTCCTGACGGGAGTTGCCTCAGCGACCACCGCCACGCTGTCGCTCACCCACGTAACCGCCAGCGACCAGGGCACGTATTACGTAGTGATTACTGGTTTCAATAGCCTCACATCGACCGCGTTTAACCTGACTGTCAATGCCCCCCCCACGGTTGGTTTGTCGGCCAGTGGCACCATCAGTTGCCTCACCCCAACCATTACCCTGTCCGCAACGGCCGGTTCAAACCTTACCTATACATTTAGCACCGGTGCCACCCAGCTCGACAATGGCAATACGGCCACTGTCTCACAGGCCGGTACGTATTCGGTGCTGGTCACCTCCGCCGACGGTTGCACGGCATCCGCTTCGGTCGACGTATCGGGAAATCTGACTACGCCCGATGCACCTGCTGTCAGTAGCGTAACGGCCACTCAGGGAACGGGCAACGTAACCCTGGTCGTCTCCAACTGTTCGGGTATGGTGAATTGGAACGGAACCGATGGCAGTAGCTCGATGGTGGTCTCTACCTCTGCGGTTGGCGAGTTCGTCTACTCGGTAACCTGTAAAGTAGGCGTTTGTGTCAGTCCAGCCACCAGCGTGACCGTCAGTGTCAGGGCACTTCCGGCCAGCCTGCGTGTTCACCATCGGGATGCCGACAACAATCAGTTGGCAAACAACATGATTCGACCCTATCTGAACCTGTATAACGAAGGCAGTAATTCCATTCCGTACGGAGAAATCACCGTCCGTTATTGGCTGACGGTGGAAAATTTTTCTCCCCTGACGAACCTGACGGTGTATTGGTCACAACTGGGTACGAACAAGGTCAGCATGAAGTACGTACCGCTGGCCCAGCCGCGTCAGGGCGCATTGGGCTACGTGGAATATTCGTTCGATGCGTCGGCCGGAACTTTAGCCGGGGGTAGTAGTTCGGGCGAAATTCAGACGGGTGTGGGCAAACAGAACTGGACGAATTTCGCTGAATCAGACGACTACTCCTTCGCGTCAAACGGTTCTTACACCCCCAACGACCGAATCACGATTTACCGAAACGGCACGTTGGTGGGTGGTATTGAGCCAGCGTTAATTCCGGCGGTGACCACCCTGAGGGTGTACTCGGAAAACAAAAATGGTAACTCGAACACCAACCAGATCAGTACCCACCTGAAGGTGACCAATGAAGGCAACGTAGCGGTAGACTACAGCCAGCTAACGGTTCGCTACTGGTTCAGTTCGGAGGGCGATAACCCTTTGGTTTACACCCTAGATTACGCCGAATTGGGTAATAACAACATCCGCAGCCGATTTGTCAGAGAGAATCGGGCGGGCACGGATACATACCTGGAACTGAGTTTCGGGCCTGCGCTTAGTCAGCTAAATCCATTGAGTTCAACGGGCATCATTCAGCAGCGGATCAACAAAAATGACTGGTCGAATTTTAACCAAGTCAATGACCATTCGTATAAACCGGCGGGTGTGCTATCGGAAAACACCAAAATTACGGCTTACCTGAACGGATCGCTGGTCTATGGCCAGGAGCCAGCCTCCGCCGGAGCCCGTATCGGCAACGATGAGTTCGCTTCAGCAATGCAGGCCACGGTGCTGGGCAATCCGCTGCCAGGGGGCAGTGAGACTGTCGAAGTAGAAGTAAGGGGTGTTGAAGGGCAGTCCCTTTGGGTATCGCTCACCGATGTGCAGGGTCGGCTTCTTTCCCGCCATCAGGTCGAAACGGCGAGCACTGTGGAGCGTTGCCGACTGCCGATTACGCAACAGCAAACGGGTATTTTCCTGGTACAGGTACGTACCGAGCGGGAGAAACAAACCATTAAAGTGTTAAAATGACGTAAGCAATCGCGCAGAATCAGAGATGAATATTTTAGGTAATGTATTGCTTAACAGCTAATCTACTACGAAAGATGTCATCTCTGATTTTTCTCAATAACGTAATGTTTTTCAGTCATTTAACCGGACGATAGTAGATCAGGAATGAAAAAAGAACGTTTCCTTCTATTCTTTTTCTTCGTTTTCTGTTTGTGGACAGGCTTTTGTGTTGGGCAAAAACCTTCATCCAAAAACTATAGATTATGGTATGACAAACCCGTACCCATGCTGCCAATTACGAATCTGGATTCGCTCAATGCCCAGACATTGGTAGAAGCGACCCCATTGGACCCTGCCTGGGAAAACTGGTCGCTGCCGATTGGGAATGGCTACATGGGTGCCTCGTTGTTTGGCCGGACGGTAACCGAACGGGTGCAACTGACCGAAAACAGCATGGCCGCCAAAAGTCTCTACGGTGGTGTAGGCTTAACTAATTTTGCCGAACTATACCTCGATTTCAACCACAAAACGCCCCAGGAGTATAGACGTAGTTTACGGCTCAACGATGCGGTGTCAACGGTGAAATACGAACAGGACGGGGTCGTTTACGAGCGGGAATACATCGCCAGTTTCCCGGACAAAGTACTCGTCATTCGGTTAATGGCCAGCAAAAAAGGCAAACTGTCGTTTACCGTTCGGCCCGAAATTCCGTACAAAAAACCATTTGGTCCGGCATCAAAAAACAATGGACGGATGGGCCGGGTATCGGCCCAAAACGACCTCATTACGTTGTCGGGCAAGCTGGAACAACTCAACATCCTGTTTGAAGGCCAATTCAAAGTCATACCAACGGGCGGTACGCTGAAAGCCTTCACGGACGCGGAGGGTGATAACGGAAAGATTGTGGTTACCGGCGCTGACGCAGCCCTTATTCTGGTAGCGGTTGGCACAAATTATAAATTAGACAGCTCCATTTTTGAGGAGCATACGAACACCAAAAAATTAGCCGACACCACTTCGCCCCACCCTAAGGTTACGGCTATTATGGAAAAGGCTTCGGCTAAACCTTATACTGACTTGCTGGCGGCTCACAAAAAAGACTACACTATGTTATTCGCAAGAGCCACGGTCGATTTTGGCGCAAACGAGTCGAAATTGACAACGGACGCGCTGTTGAAGAACTACAAAGCGGGCGTAATTGACCATTACCTCGAAGAATTGTACTTTCAGTATGGCCGATACCTGCTCATTTGTTCGTCCCGTCCGGGTACGCTGCCACCTAATCTTCAGGGCATCTGGAGCCAGTACGACGTCACGCCCTGGACGGGGGGCTACTGGCACAACATCAACATACAGATGAATTACTGGCCTGTCTTTACGACTAACTTGAGCGAACTGTTTCAGTCGTTTGCCGATTATAACCTGGCTTATCGCCGGGCCGCCACCAAGGGAGCGACGGACTACATTAGACAAAACAATCCCAACAGGCTGATGGCGGGTGAGGGCGAAAATGGTTGGACCATTGGAACCGGGGCGAGTGCCTATAACATTTCAAAGCCGGGCGTTCATTCTGGGCCGGGCACTGGCACGATGACCACTAAACTGTTTTGGGACTATTATGCGTTTACGGGCGATGAAAAAATCCTGAAAAAAATCACCTATCCGACCCTGTTGGGTATGTCTAAATTCTTAGCCAAAGTAGTGGTCGATACGGCGGGCCTACTCCTCACGTATCCATCATATTCCCCTGAGCAACGCTGGCAGCGAGTGAAAGAGCATTATAAAACAATGGGCAGCGCGTTCGACCAGCAAATGATCTACGAAAACCACCAGGACGTACTGAAAGCCGCTAAACAATTGGGCGACAACGATCCTTTTTTGGCTGTAATTCAGTCTCAGTTACCGAAGTTAGACCCGGTTCAGGTTGGCTGGTCGGGGCAGATTAAAGAATACCGGGAGGAAAATTACTACGGTGAAATCGGCGACCCTCAGCATCGCCATACGTCGCAGTTGGTTGGCCTGTTTCCGGGTACCCTCATCAACTCGACGACCCCCGCCTGGCTGGATGCTGCTAAAATAAGTTTGAATGGACGGGGTGATAAAGCAACGGGCTGGGGCATGGCGTTCAAGCTGAACCTTTGGGCAAGAATTAAAGATGGCGAACGAGCCTACGCCTTATACTGGTCATTGTTGCAGAAAGGAACGTTAAACAATTTATGGGATACTCACCCACCTTTTCAAATCGACGGCAATTTTGGCGGAACGGCGGGCGTGGCCGAAATGCTCCTGCAAAGCCATGAAGGGTTTATTGATCTCTTGCCCGCTCTGCCGCATGCGTGGAAAACCGGTGCTTATTCGGGTTTGGTAGCACGGGGAAATTTTGAGGTGTCTGCTAAATGGGCTGATGGACAAGCGCAAAAGTTTATCATCAAATCCAATGTAGGTGGTATTTGCCAATTAAGATATCCGGATATTCAACAGTCTACTGTGAAAAAAGCTACAGGGAACAACGTAACTGTCACATCAAAAAAGCGGGATTTTATTGCGTTTGATACCAAGATGGGTGATGTGTTTACTATAACGACTATACCGGTTTATAGGGCAGTTAGCAATCCGTTAAACCTAAGTATCAAAGAGCAGGACGACGAAAAAGTCGTTATCCGTTGGAATAAAAGCCCTGACGCAGTTGCGTATAACATCTATGCTCATGTAGGCGATTCCCCGCACTACGACTTAATTCAAGCGAACAGCACAGAGACTAAGGCTGAGTACAAAATCACAGGCATGAAAGGTGCTAAGCACGGGAGATTGAGGGTCACGGCTGTTGATAAAACCGGCCGAGAAAGCAGTGGCCTCATAGTGCAAGTGGTCTATTGATAAGGCAAAACCGGCGGAGGAGCAGGGCCGTTTATTACTACCTAAAAAAGGCAATGTTGTATAAACCTAACGTACCTGCCAGGGCCATGACAGACGCTATGAAGGAACAGTTTATGAAACGGGATGTCATCAACGAGCTGTACTCTCATGATGATTTTCTAAACCCCCTCGGTCGGCCGTTCATGGGTTCGCGGGGCCCGTACAGGTGGACTGTTCGTGAAACCAGAGGCATCAGGAGAGCTATCGCAATTGTTGCGTGACATGGCTCTGGCGGCTAAAATCGCCAACCGGGAAATTAACTGGGCCGGCTTGGTCGATATAACTGGGAGGCTGGGTTCGGCTAACATTCAGGGTGAACATCAGCAGAAGCTGGATGCAATCGCTGATATTTGTTTCTGCAGGGCCTTGACAAATGGGGGACGAAGTGGTGGCTATTGTTTCAGAAGACAAAGAGCTCATAATTCATACGGCCAACTACCAGGCCAAATACGTTGTTGCCATTGACCCACTCGATGGTTCATCGAACATTGATGAAAACGTATCAATTGGCACCATTTTTTCCATTTATCAGCGAGTAACGCCGGTTGGTGCTCCGCCTGAACTAATCGACTTTTTGCAGGGAAGTCGTCGGCAGATTGCGGCCGGGTATATTCTCTACGGGTCTTCGACGATGCTGGTCTATGCAACTGGGCATGGCGTTAACGGCTTTACGTATGACCCTTCGCAGGGAGAGTTTTTTCTTTCCCATGATAACATTCGCTGTCCACAAGCCGGAATGGTCTATTCCTGTAACGAAGGCTACGCCCCTACTTTTTCGGACGGTGTGCAGCACGATTTGCATCAATGCCGAAATCGTAGCTATTCGGCCGCTATATTGGTTCGCTGGTTGGCAATTTTCACCGAAATCTGCTCAAGGGCGGTATCTTTCTTTATCCGGCCACCTCAGAAACTCCGCAGGGTAAGCTTCGCCTGTTGTATGAGTGTTACCCGCTGGCTTATTTAATCGAACAGGCAGGTGGACAAGCTTTCGACTGGGAAGTAGATATCCTGGATAGTATGCCCCAAACCACTTATCAACGGTCAGCGCTGTTTGTAGGTTCAACGGTAATGATGGACGATCTTTTTCAGGTGATGCAACTCCCACATCCAAGCTAATGAATTCACAATATAAGGGGGGACTAGCATAGGGTAAGGACAGAAGCAGTAGGCTTTATTAACCCAACATAATAGAGTAAGTATTGCCGAAATACTTACTTTTAATTTATAAAGGCTTGATTGTCAAATGGTAATAATCTTGTAAGTGATACAATTTATGACTACCCAGGAACTTCAGACCGTGTTGGCTATAAGCCGAACAATAGCCACCATTCGCAAGAAATCTGAATTGCTCCAACTGATTATTGAGCAGCTTCAACCTCTTTTTGGTTTCTATGACTGCGGCTTGTTTGTATTCAATAGGGACAAAACAACGCTGGAGGATTGGGCAGTGAGCATGCCTACCATCAGCCCATCGGAGGCCAATGTGCTACTGGCCCAGCAGCACGCGGCTGTGTTTACGTATTCGGGGTCAGTCTTTGAGTGGGTGTTCGATCGATTAAGGTCGACTAATGCGCCCTTCATTCATAATTATGAGGATCAGGTACCAGGCTGGGTTAATTATGTTCAGGCGTCTGTCATTGACACCATTGGCTATGAAGAATCGATGGTCGCTGTACTGCAAACTGGGGGTGACGAGATTGGCGTATTTATGGTTAATTCGTTACAGAAAGGTACCTTCCAAAAAGACCAGTGTATTTTATATCAAGCCATTGCTGACCAAGTAGCTGGAGCCGTGGCTAACATTTTGGCTAATGAGGAGATTCTGGAACGGGAATGGGAGAAGAGTCAATTACTGGAGATCAGTCAGGCCATCGCTAGGGTTCAGAATCATAAACAGTTGCTTAAAGTTATTTACGAGAAAATCAAGCCAATATTCCCTTACGACAATGCGGGTTTGTTTGTCTTCGATAAAACAGGGGAATGGTTTCGCGAGCTGTTGGACACCGCTGTACTGGCCGATGCCGTGCAAACTGAACTGACAGCGACCCTTGATCTGGGGCCGTTTCCTGTGGCTGGTCATCACCCCAAGGCGTGGCACTACGCACAATCGCCGGTTATCTGCTCGCTAGCCGAACAAGCCCAGTATTTTGACGCTTTAGACATTAGTCAACAATTTGAGGTGGGCCTTCGGCACGGCTTGCAGCAGATGATTGGAGGCCCGCTTACCTGTGGGGGCCGTAAGATTGGGCTAATTAGTTTCAACACAAAGGATAGTAACTTTTACACCCAGCAACACATACCCTTGTTCCAGGCTATCGCCGATCAGATAGCCGTGGCCGTGGCCAATATTCTGGCCAATGAGGAGATTCTCGAACGGGAACGGGAGAAGAGTGTGCTGTTGTCGATAAGTGAGAACATTGCCTCGGTACGCGATAAAGTTGACTTGCTCAAGGTTATCATTGAGAAAATTAAACCTTTGTTCGGTTTCTATGACTGCGGCATACTGGTCATTGATGAAGAAAACCGCTTCCATGATCTGGCCGTTATTCATCCCCATATTGATGATTCTGAGGTCAACCATGAATTAAATAAACTAGGTTTCTTCCAGGATAGCGGACTTGACTATGCTAATTCCGGTCTAGAATGGATCGTCCGTCAACTTGAACGAACGAAGTCGCCTGTTCTGTTCGATTACACCATTGAGCATGCCATCTTCAGCGATAGCTCCATACTGGCCACCATCAGAGGTTTAGGCTATCAGGAAGCGGTGTGCGGTTTGTTGAAGGCTGGCGGATCAACCCTTGGTTGTTTTACTATTAATTATAAACGTAAACAGCAGGCAAATCAAGTTGACCTGGCCTTGTTTCAAAACGTAGTTGATCAACTCTCAGTCGCCGTAGCGAACATCCTGGCTAACGAGGAGATTTTGCAACGGGAGCAGGAGAAGAGTGTGCTGCTTTCCATTAGTGAAGATATTGCCTCCGCCCGCAATACGGTGGAGCTGTTGAGTGTCATCCGGGAGAAAGCCCGAAACCTTATTCCTTTTTACAACACAGGCGTCATCATTGTCGAGGAAGGTGGACAGTACCACTACGATTTAGCGGTTACCATCCCGGTTTGGGATGATTCGGAAGGGAACCGAAAGCTTAGTGAGGCCGGCTTGCACCGCATTGTGCATCCTGATTCGTACATAGACTATGTGATGAAGTTATTAAAGGAGCGGCAAGCACCGATAATTGAAGATTATGAACTACGGTTTAAGCAATTTGACTATCCGTTCTTTCCCGTTGTCAAAGAGGTAGGTGCAAAGGAGGGTCTGGTCGCTTTGCTTCGGACCAGGGGTAAAACATTTGGTACTTTATGGCTTAATTCTCTACAGACAGGATCTTATCATTCAAAACAATTCGAAATCTTCCAGGCTCTGGCCGATCAGGTCGCCGTAGCCGTAGACAACATCCTGGCTAACGAGGAGATTTTGCGACGGGAGCAGGAGAAGTCAAACCTGCTGGCCATTTCCACTGCCATTGCGACCATCCGCGATAAAGACGATCTTTTTCGGGTCATCACCGAAACCGTACGTCCCATCCTGGGCTTCGATGAGGCCGCTCAAATCTTTGCCATCGACCCCACCGACCAGACCATTGGTATATTTCTGCGTAATACCTCCGGGATGATCAGCCAGGATGCCGACTATCAACAGCTAACTCGCCAACGGTTCGCCATTGCCGGATCACCGTTTGAGAAAATTCTGGCCTGGCCCACCGTCTATGTGCTCGACCCGGCAGAGGAGGCTAAGCAGTACCCCCGGTATCCGGGCTTTCCGATCATGGTTCGGATGGGTATCCGCCAATCCATGATTACCCCTCTGCAATACGGTGGCCGGAGCATTGGCACCTTTCACGTATTTTCGACGCGGGCGGACTTCTTTGGCCCCCAGCATTTCGCTTTCTACGAGATGGTGGCTAATCAGATCGCTGTGGCGGTGGCCAACATTTTAGCCAACGAAGAGCTACTCCGGCGTGAGAGCGAAAAGGCCCTGCAACTGGCTGTTTCCAACGCGCTGGCCGATGAACACGACTGGGACCAGAAGTTACTGACCTTAGTTAAAACGATCCAGCCAGCGATTCCCTTCGACTACGCCATTCTCGGCCTGGAAACCGGCGGGCCGATCCGCCACGGCTATGGCTTCTACCGAACCGGTCCCGATGAATATCAAACCCTGCTGGCCGATGATTTTCTGCAACTCAGCCGCCTGACGGCCGAGCAGTACAGCCAGATGCGCCAGCAACTCAATGATTCACAGCCGTTGCTACTGAACGGGGCGGATTTTGAGCAGCATTGTCGACAGTTCGCTCTCAAACAACTCATTAGTCAGACGTTCAGACTGCAAAGTCACCTCCTGTTTCCCATACCGCTCACCCGTGAAGGCCGCTTTACGCTGGCCTTCTATAGTCGCCAAGCGGATACGTACCGATCGTATCACCTTGATTTGTTTCAAAAACTCAGGCCAACCCTCGCTCTGACCCTCGACCGGCTGCTGGCCTACGAAGAAGTAGCGGCCTTGTCTCAGCAGCTGCAACAGGAAAATACATATCTGCAGGAGGAAGTCCTCACGAACTACCGCTTCGAGGAGATTGTTGGCACCAGCCAGGCAGTCCGGGATGTGTTTCAAAAGGTTGGTAAAGTGGGGCCTATGAGCTCGACGGTGCTTATTCTGGGCGAAACCGGTACGGGGAAAGAGCTTGTCGCCCGGGCCATTCACCAGGCCTCGCCCCGACAGGCCAAGCCGCTGATCAAAATCAATTGTGCCGCCCTGCCCGCGCAGCTTATTGAATCAGAGCTGTTTGGTCACGAGAAAGGAGCCTTTACGGGGGCCATTGAACGGCGTATCGGCAAATTTGAGCTGGCCCACGAAAGCACGATTTTCCTCGACGAGATTGGCGAGTTGCCCCTCGAACTACAAGCCAAGCTGCTGCGGGCCATTCAGGAAAAAGAAATTGAACGGCTGGGGTCCAACAAAGTGATTCAAACCGATGTACGGGTGCTGGCCGCCACCAATCGGAACCTGGAAAAAGAAGTAGCCGAAGGGCGCTTTCGCTCGGATCTTTACTTCCGGCTCAACGTGTACCCCATCAAGCTGCCCCCGCTCCGTGAACGCAAGGAAGACATTACCCTGCTGGCCATTCACTTCAGTCAAAAGTTGTCCAAAAAGCTCGGTAAGGCCATTAGCGGCTTCTCAAATGGGGCCATTAAAGAGATGCAGGCCTATCACTGGCCGGGTAATATCCGGGAGCTGGAGCACGTCATTGAGCGGGCCGCCATTGAATCGGAAGGGGGCACGATCCGAAACCTGGGCTTGCTAAAGCGGCCTGAGGGGGAGTTAACGGTGATGATTAATCCCTCCTTTCAGCTTAAGTCATACGCCGATGGGGAGCGCGAATTAATCATGAATACCGTTCGCTACTGCAACGGCCGCATCCGGGGCACGGGTGGAGCGGCTCAACTCCTACAGGTTAAAGCGACCACCCTGGAAGCCCGTATGAAGAAACTAGGCATTAAACGCGAGTTCTTCGTCAACGAAGGGGCGGGGGGCTCAGCGATCCGGTAAGCGTAACGCCCGCCGGGCGTTGCTTACTCAGAGAGCGTCGTAAACTGACGCTTTAGCGGGGAACTGGTCATGAGCTTACCGGCGTCGACAGCGAAGCGTTTAACATGTGGTTGCTGAAAGTGACGTTCCAGTGCCGGTAAGTCCTGCCATTCTTCCTGAATCAGAAATACCTCGGGCTGATCCACCTTTTGGTAGAGTTCGTAACTGAAGCAGCCCGGATCGAGCCGCGATTGTGTGATCAGCGCCTTGACCAGGGGCATCAGCGCGGACTCACGACCCGGCATCAGGTTCAGCGTAGTGGTTGCCAGAATCATAAACGAAAGATTAAGAAGTAGTGATTGGTGTCGAAAACGGCAAATCCCCAAACGGTACCCAATCGTTGACCATTCGATTGGCCAGTTGAAGGGTACCGTCTGGGGTTATTGGCGGGTTATCAGGCCGGTTCCGCCTGAGCCTGGCTGACCTGGTCCATCAGGCCCAGCCCAATGAGCGTATAGCCGTAGCCGCCCTCTTCGAGGAACCGCTGCCGGAAGCGCTGATTGAGGGCAAGACGCGTGTGGCGGAGCGTCAGTGGGGGCTGCTTGATCATCGCCCGGGCCAACTCACGGGCGCGGGGTAAGAGTTGTTCTTTGGGCAGTACTTCGTTGACGACGCCGTAGTCGAGGGCTTGCTGAGCCGTCAGCACCTGACCCGTCAACAGAAAGTATTTACCGCGTACTACACCCAGGATTTCCTGCCAGATCACTTGCGCAATTCCGCCGATAACCATGTGGGCGGCCATGTGAAAATCCTGGAAGGTAGCGTGCTCAGCCGCCAGCACAATGTCATTGACCACCATCAGATCACCGTGGACGTGGGCTGGTCCGTTGACGGCGGCAATCACCGGCGCTTCAATATCGAACAGATTGGCGAACATATTACGGCCATCCCGCGAACCCCGGCTCAGTCCGTCAGGAGTAGTAAAGGCGGTAGGATCAGAGCCCCGGGTACTGGTGCAGAACACATCGCCAGTGCCGGTCAGGATAATGACTTTGTTATCACGGTCGGAGCCGATGTCGTTCCAGGCATAACCCAGCGTGGCGTGAAGGGCATCGGTGACGACCAGCGGGCCGCCATTGTCGTGGAAGGTTACTTCCAGAATGCCGTCCTGGCGTTCCATCTTCAGAAATGGATATTTGTTGGCGTATTCGCTTAGCGTGGCCATAATGGGGTTGGTTTAACCGAATAAGGGAGTTTGAATAAAGAGAAACAGGTTGTTCCGTTGTAGATCGTAGCCGAACGGGTCAGGCCACCGGCTCCTTGAACTGACCGTAGTTTTCCAGCAGCGAGACGCCCAGATAGGCCATACCTGCTCCGGCCTCGTTGAGGACCAGTTTGCGCAGCCGCTGGTTCATCGCTATGCGCGAGTAACGTAACGTCAACGCCGGTATCTCGATCAGTTTCTCGGCATGTTCCCAGGCCCGGGGCAATAGCTTTTCCAGCGGTACTACCTCATTGACAACGCCAAAGGCCAGGGCTTCCTCGGCGTTGAGGGTTTGCCCGGCGAACTGGAAGTAGCGGTGGCGAACCGGTCCGAGGATTTCTTCCCAGATGACCTGCGTATCGCCCCCCGGCACGTTACCCGTTGGGATGTGGGTAGCATCCTGAAATGTAGCGTTGTCGGAGGCCAGGATAATATCACCGCCCATAAAAATTTCGCCGTGGATCGTGGCTGGTCCGTTGATGGCCGTAATCACCGGCACTTCAATTTTGAGCAGCCCAGCTAAAAATCGTTTACCATCCCAGTACCATTCATCGACCTGCTGGGGCGTCATATGGGTGAAGATGTACCCCACCTCACTGTCGACGGCGCTGTTGCAGAACACGTCGCCGGTGCCAGTGATTATAACCACTTTATTGTCGCGGTCGGCGGCAATGTCGGCGAAGGCGTAACCTAGGCCGCTGTGTGCGCCGTTGGTGAAGACCCACGGGCCACCGTTGGTGGTGAGTCGTACCTGTAGGATGCCATCCCGTCGCTCCATAGCGAGAAACTCGTATTTGTCTTTGTACTCGTTGAATGTGCGTTTCATGAGGTCGATTTGTTTGAACGTTTTGAGGACTCGGTTGGCCGGCAACAACGGCTTATTGATAATTCAGATCAACCATGGCTAACCCTTCCAGCGCCAGGCCGTAGCCAGTACCGGCCAGCATCTCCTGCTTTAATCGCTGGGTAACGACTACACGGGTGTAGCGCCGGGTCAGGTTTGGCAGAGCGGCCAGCCTTCGGGCATGCTCCCAGGCGCGGGGCAATACCTGATCGGCCGGCAGTACCTCATTGACGGCACCGTATTGCCTGGCTTGCTGAGCCGTTAGCGTTTGGCCCGTGAGCAGGAAATATTTAGCTCGGGTCAGGCCAATGACAGCCGGCCAGATGACCTGTAAGCCATCGGCGGGAACCAGCCCGGCAGTAAAGTGAGCGCCATCGTGGAAAGTGGCCGTTTCGGACGCCAGGACCATGTCACACAGTAAGGGTACGTCGGAGTGAATGTTCACCGGCCCATTAACGGCAGCAATGACAGGCACTTCAATGTCGAGCAGATTGAGCAGAAGCTGGCGACCTTCCCAGTACAGCGTATCGACACCAACAGACGACGTCAGCGCAGCCGGGTCGGCGAATTGGGCTCCGGCCATAAAGCTTTCGCCCGCTCCGGTGAGAATAACCACTTTGTTTTCCCGGTCGGCACCGATGTCGGCAAAGGCGTACCCCAAGTCGCGGTGCGACTCGTCGGTAATGAGAAAGGATTCGCCTTTCTCGTGCAGGGTTACCTGCAGAATGCCCTCGCTACGTTCCATCTTCAGGTTCGGGTAACGATCGGCGTACTCTTCAAACTGAACAGTCATGTTGCTGAAAATTAAGGTGAAAAAGAATTGGTAAGGCCGTGATATTTGGGAGCAGAAAGCCAGTAGGTTTCAAACTGAACCGATGTTTATGTCAGCGTTGGGGTGGGGTCGAGGAGTTGAACGGTAGCGGCCGTATCCCAGTAAAAGGGGATGATTTCTTTGACTTTACCATCCTGTAGCCGCCACAATTCGGTTAGGGGCATGTCGAGTGGTCGACCCGTCTGGTGGGCTTTTCCTCGCATGATGGCCCGCACAATGACCCAGTCACCGGCATCGAGAAACTCATCGGGCGTGGTTTGAAATCCATCCCATATGTTGAAAATGGCCGTCCCCATCTGCATGAAACCATCGTGGCCCTGGTAGGTGCCACCGTAGGGCAGGGAGGTCGCCTGATGGGTGATGACGTGCTCATCGAGCGATTGGAGAACCGTTGGCAGGTCGTTTCGGGCCACAGCTTGGTAGATGGCCTGGACAACGGCCAAATTAGAGGTAGACATAGACGTAGTGGTTTTTGCGCAGGTTTACACGAATAGTTGTTGATGACGTTTGTCGTGCCAAAGCTGCGTAACGTAATTACGTTGTGGCGCTCAGGGTGACGTCAGTTGATTGCCAAAACGTATGCCAGCCAAAACGGTACTATGTCTGAATGCCGCTAAAAGGCGTTTGAAGAACAACAGAGGGCTATTTTAGGAAAATCAGTCGGGAATAGGCTTGGTCTGATGCCAGTTAAGCCTATTATATTGGAGCCAATAATTGGCCATCTCCAATATATTGGTGATTTCGTTAGTACAATATGAAAACGCCCTATGCATGACCATGCGTAGGGCGTTTGGTGCGTTTGCAAGCACTCAACATGATTTCATCAGCACATTGTGCTGCTATAATCGGCTGCTTTTTCGATACAGTAATTGGGCCGAGTCCTTCAGAATAAAGTAAGTGGATTAGCCCGAAGAAAGTCAACCCAAGGAATGCCGCTTTGCCCAATCAACACTACTTTATTGGGACGTACTTTATGCTGAAAGCTTGCCATGCCCGGAGCACTTTGCCGTCGGCCGCTCTTCACTTCCAGGCCAACTACTTGAGCGCCTTGCTGGAGAACAAAATCTACTTCGTCATTTCCTTCTCGCCAGTAAAACAACTTCAGTTTGCTTGTATGAGCGGATCGGCTTAGATGAACCCCAACTGCCGTTTCCACCCAACGACCCCACTCAACCGGATTGGCCCGGACTTGCTCAAAGTGGTAAGAGGAGAAAATGCTAAACAAAGCACTGTTCTGCACTTGCCACTTAGGAATCGACGCCCGCTGTCGGGCCTTGTCAACGGCATACTTTTCCAAACTGCTTAACAGCCCGGCCGAATCTAAGAGCTGAGCATAGTGGGACAAGGTTGTTGTATTGCCTGCATCCTGGAGCTGCCCCAGCAGTTTGGTGTAGGATAGAATCTGCCCGGAATAGCCACAACCTAACTCAAATAACTGCCGCAACAGGGCGGGTTTATCTACCCGTGTCATCATCAGGATATCTTTGGAGACCGTCGTTTCCACTAAGCTATTGAGCACATAGTCCCGCCAGCGGTCTGGTTCATGAATCAGGGGAGCAGCCCCAGGATACCCCCCAAACCAAACAAACTCATCGGGTGTCATACCAAAGGCCGCTTCCATCTCCCCTAAGCTCCAATGGGTCAGTGGCAGTAGCTCAAAGCGCCCGGCCAGGGATTCACTCAAGCCTCGCTGAAGTAACAAGCGAGCTGACCCAAGTAAGATGACTTTCAGGGGCGTTTGGTTAAAGGTGTCCTGATCCCACTGAGCCTTTACTTGTTCGGCCCAGTTCTCGATTTTTTGAATTTCGTCAATGATGAGAAGCCCTTGCTCGCCAGCGTTGGCGCGGAGTTGGAAGCGGGCGGCTTCCCATTGTTGGGCGATCCAGGCGGAGTTGGCTGCGCTAACGGCATCGGCTGAAATGTACTGAGCTGGGAAGGACAATTGTGGTATGAGTTGGCGTACCAGGGTTGTTTTACCAACCTGTCGGGGGCCACTGAGTACTTGCATAAACCGGCGTGGCTCATTAATTCGGCGCTTGAGAGTAGATAATTCGTCTCGTTCAAACATAATTTTACTCAATACATTGAGTAAAATTAGTAGGAATATTGAGTAAGTCTTCGTTAAAAGATTCAATTTTTATTCACGATCAAAGACACCATCAAAGAGATGTACTAATTTAATCACCCGTTTTGGCAGGTTGGTTGAACAATGATTCGTCCAAAACGTATTAGCTGGTTTTGGAAGATTCAAACTAACCCATTCTGAAAATAGTATACTGTGTCCACTCCTGACTGCCTGCTTGTCACCAACGCACTCGTTACTGCCAACTCTGCACGTCGGTGCCGTTGAAGACGGCGTTTTTCAAAATCTGAGTCTGTTTCATAAAAATTGGATAGACACCCACCGGTACAGGCGCACTGGCTTCAGTCAGTTTCTGTAATTGTTCGGACGTAAATTGAATCGCCAGCGACGCGATGTTGTCGGCTAACTGCTTGGTTTTAGTTGCCCCAATCAACACTGACCCCACCCCTGGTTGCGCTAGAAGCCAAGCCAAAGCAACCTGCGCGACAAGTTTGTTAATCTCCCCGGCTACAGCCCGCAGCACGTCTAAGATGTCCCAGTTGCGGTCGGTAAATTTGCTGTCGCCAAAAGGGTTCGCTCCGTTGAGCCGACCTTCGCCATCCGCTATTCTGTCGCCGTTTCCCCGCTCGTATTTACCGCTTAGAAACCCACCCGCCAGCGGACTCCACGGTACGATGCTCAGGCCACAATCGCGGGCAGCCGATACGTGTTCCTGCTCAATAGACCTTTCTACCAGCGAATACTCCATTTGCAGGGCAATAGGACCGGGTACGTGGTACACCTGCGCCAGCGTGGCCGCTTTGGTCGCATACCAGGCGGGCAAATCTGACAGCGCGAAGTAGCGAATCTTGCCTTCCCGCACCAAGTCACCCAGCGATTGCAGAAGTTCCTCAACCGGAGTTACCGAATCCCAGACGTGCATCCAGTACAAGTCAATATAGTCGGTTTTGAGTCGGCGGAGCGAGCCTTCGAGGGCACGGTAAATGTTCTTTCGTCCGTTGCCGCACAGGTTAGGATTACCCGCGTTAGCATTGGGGCCACCGGGAGCGGCACTGAACGAAAACTTGGTCGCCAGTACGATTCGGTCGCGCAGTTTGCGGTCGGTGATGCACTGCCCGATGAGTTCTTCGCTATGCCCCCCGGCATACACGTCGGCAGTGTCAATGAAATTGCCGCCCGCATCGACGTATTCGTTAAAGATGATTTAGGCCGCGTCGTCGGCGGCTCCCCAGCGTTGAGTGCCGAAAGTCATGGTACCCAGCGAGAGGGGGCTAACAATGAGGCCGGAGCGGCCTAGGGTACGGTAATCCGTGAGTTTCATAATCGTTTTGTTTGTCGCGTGTTGAGTAGATAAATTCATTTAATCCGGTGAAACGTGGTTAACCTGCCCGATTCACGGCGAGTAGGATAGCCACTGCTTGGTAGCTTATTTAACCGCCGTTTATGAAAGCCAACCGCACAATACTCACAAAATGCGTTCCTCGTGCGAGTGGAACGGTGTAGCTCGACCAGGCCAACTCTACTCAATTAATGTTGAGGGGGTCGGGCACGACCCGCCAGATAGCGACCATCCCGTCGCTTTTAGCGGCCCGTCTACTCAGGGCAGAAGTTTGCCGATGAGTCTTTACCGGTTTAGCATGATGTCCTATTCCGGATTGGGCAGCACGTACTCAACCACCGCTGTTTCGCCCAAAGCTACTTTGGCTATGTCGCCTTCCACCTTTGCCACAAGGAGAGAAGCATTGGGTGAGACGGTACCTCACCGCACCATCACCATCGTATGCACGCCCCGGGTGACAGGTACGGAGTAATTGGTCCGGACCAGTTCTGTCCGTTTTGGGTCGTTGGCATCGCCGGCAATGCGCCAGATATCAATGGAGCCGCCGGGTCGCTTTTCGTCAAAATGGTCGAACGTTGCGACGGCCAGGAATCGGCTCGTATTGTCGAAGGCGACCGATTCGGGTAAGATGCCGTCGAAGGCATAGTTGCCCACCCGTTCCAGCAAACCCGATTGCGGATTGAGTCGGATAAGGGTTACCGACGCGAAAAAGCCCTGCTTTGGACTCGTCAGCGGGTTACTGCTCTGTTCCAGGTTAGCTGTTGCCAGCCACCGACCATCGGGGCTGATCGCCAGCCCTTCCGATAGCACACCCGACACAACCCGGTCAACGATCTGATGGACAGGCCGGGTGGCCGTATCGGCCGCCAGCCGC
Organism: Fibrisoma montanum; assembly: GCF_003583365.1. Lineage (GTDB taxonomy): Bacteria > Bacteroidota > Bacteroidia > Cytophagales > Spirosomataceae > Fibrisoma > Fibrisoma montanum. The sequence continues at coordinate 37,101 of NZ_QXED01000010.1, read as the reverse complement.
ACCGACAGCACCGAGGATGGTACGGAGTTCGTAGCCGAAATGTCTGCGCCAAAGTACATCGCATTGGTGAGGACGTACCGGCCATCAGGCGTAAAGACCGCCTTGAACGGTTGCCGGTCAACCTGTACGGGGCTGCCCCAGGCTGACAGGCTTAGCCGACCGCCCTCATCGGCCACCTGCACAAACGAAAGCGTTGCTTTGGTTGAGTTCAGTACCGCCAGCGTGTTTCGGGTTGGGTGGAACACCGCCCCATTCAACTGCTCGCCAGCTACCCAGTTGGGCAAGTTGGGCGTATATGGCTCGCTTAATTTACCCTTGGCAAACCGATACAGCGTCAGAGGTGGCTGGGCGGTATTGGTCGGTTGTGCCGCCACAACCACCAGCGATCCGTCGGCGTTGAACCCCACAGACTGGGCGTATTCCGGTCCCACAATGCGCTGCACAACGGCCGGATGGTCGGGGTCGGTAAGGTTAACGACGGTTATGACTTTGCCGGGTGGCAGGTCCGACAGTTTTAGGTCGGTATTGCCAATGGGACGTTGCCCCCGCGTTTCGATTACTACCGCATACCGGCCGTCGGGCGACACATCGAGTACCGATGGCGGACCGGTAACGGAATTGCTCACGCCCACTTCCACCGCTTTCAGCTCGCGCACGGGCCTGTCCAGTCGAATCACCGACAGCGCGTCCTGCCCTTCTACCGGCCCCAGCTTCCCATCGATGTAGGCCGAGGGAATCATGTCGGCATCGGACACCGCCACGATGTAGCGACCCTGGAACGCAAAGTTTGCCCCCGACGCCCCCGGCACCGAGCGCAGTTGGCTAAGTGCCATACCGATGTTGCCGAGCCACAGGCTGACGGACAGAAATTGACGTAAGAAGTTCATTGACAAACAACTATATTAAAGAGTATATACAGATACGTCTCGGTTACCGCATCGACAGCCGGAATTGGGCAGGGGTGAGGCCGGTTTTACGCTTAAACAGTCGGTTGAAATAATGGGGATATTCGAACCCCAACTGAAAGGCGGTTTCTTTGATTGAGAGTGGACTGGTGAGTAGCATTCGCTTGGCTTTCTCCAGCATCGCCTGCTGAATATGCTGTTGCGCCCCCTGTCCAGTGAGCGTGCGCAGCATATCGCTGAGGTAGGTCGATGACACGCCTAAACGATCGGCAAAATAGCGTACGCTGGGCATCGGTCGGGTTAGCTCATCGTCGGCAAAGTAGGCTGTCAGAACCTGTCTGAAGCGGCTATGCAAATCGTTCTCCGGAGCCCGGCGCGTTAGAAACTGCCGGTGATAGAAGCGATTGGCATAGGTGAGTAGTACGTCGAGTTGAGCCACCATGACATCTTGACTAAACGCGTCGATTGGCCGTTCGTATTCAGTGCGCATACTGGTTAGAACGGGCATTAGCATCTGCTCTTCCGAGGTCGACAGGTGTAAAGCTTCATACACGTCGTAGTAGAAAAATGTATAGTCCTTTATTTTTTTCGCGAGCGGGTACTTCGTCAGTAAATCAGGATGAAACACCAGTACCCAACCGCTAACCGCTGGGTCTATATTCGTACTAATGCGGAACACCTCTCCCGGTGCAGAGAATCCAAGTACCCCCTCGCTAAAGTCGTAGGGCTGATGACCGTAATACACACGACTGGTTAGGTTGCGTTTGAGGAAAATAGTGTACAGTTGCGGCACTAATCGCTCAGCAATGGGCGGGGTCAGGACGCGGCCGTCGTCCACCGTTGGCACCAGCTCAATAAGCGTGAGCAGCGGATGCGCGGGCTTCGGTAGCCCGAAAAAAGCGGTGTAATCGGCCACCGTGTTCAGTAACTGAACTTTGCTGGTTGGTTCGTTCATCAGTGACAAGTAGTAGCACAAAGGTCGGCTGCTATTACGGTTTCTATATAACACATAGCCCATCATTCATTACACAAATCGCGCTAATAAGCTCTCGGATTTACCGCCTGTTCCTGTTCGAGGGAATTTCCACCGATTGGCACTGGGCAAACGCCGTACTTACGGGCAATTTAGGGGGGCCATCACCCTTCTAAATTGCCCTCACCATTTGTTCACTTCGCCCCGGCATCCGGTTGCTCGGGTATGGTCGTGGTGAACCGGACAGGGGAGCGTTCGCGTCTTGCTGGTCCTGACCAAGTGTGGGTGTCGCATATCACCTACATTGCTTAGCAAGCGGAAGTGGTGGAACCGGGTGTATTTTTTAGTCTGGAAGATACTCGTCTGGAGGTTGGTAAGTATACCGCAACTAGTACAACCCCAGGTGCAAAAGCACTCAGGCATTGGTTTTTTCAGCCCTGTTCAATTTGAGATTTAACCCATGTCTTAAAACAAAGAGAAAGACTGTCTGCTAAAACCAGGCTAACCCACCTTTCAGATAAATCAAGACTATTTCGCGGACAATTCTCTTTTGGCTAAACCTAAAGTCGTTTAGGCTAAATCTGTTTTTTGACGCCGGTGCAACTTTGTATCAACAAAAAACAGATAAAATGAAAAACGAAGTCAACAAATGGACAACCGCTAATATTCCTCAGAAGAGCAATGGCTTAGCGGTAATTACAGGCAGTACCGAGGGTATTGGCTTTGAAGACGCACTGGCCTTATCGTCTTCAGGATGGGAAGTGATCATTATGGGTCGTACCCCTCAGAAAGGGGCTGAAGCCATTGCCCGAATTCATCAAGTGAACCCAAGGGCAAAGGTGAGCTTTGAAAAAATAGATCTTGCCAATCTGACTTCCATCAAAGACTTTGCGTCGAGAATGACGGCCAAAGGGCGGGCGATTGACCTTCTGATTAATAATGCCGGGGTAATGACACCGCCTAAGCGACTGGAAACGGCTGATGGCTTCGAGTTGCAGTTTGGCACCAACCACCTTGGCCACTTCGCACTGACCGCCCAGCTTCTTCCCCTGCTACGTAAGGCAGCAAATCCTCGGGTTGTTACCGTTTCCAGCGTCGCCAATCGGGAAGGAGCCATCAATTTTGATGACCTTCAGTCAACAGCTTCTTATGTGCCGATGAAAGCATACGGGCAGGCAAAACTGGCGAACCTGATGTTTGCGCTGGAACTTCAGCGACAAAGTGATAAGCACGGTTGGGGTATAACAAGCATAGCGGCTCATCCGGGCGTATCGCGAACCAATCTGCTCATTACAGGGGCCGGCCAATGGAGTGTTATGGGCATGGTGCGAACTTTCCTTCCGTTTTTATTCCAGCCAGCGGCACAAGGCGCATTACCGACCTTATACGCAGCGACTTCTCCTGAGGCAAAAGGTGGGCTCTATTACGGACCAAGTAAGATGGGGGAAACCCGCGGAACGCCCGCCACAGCCCAAATCCCCACCCAAGCTGCGGATTTGAACACGTCCTTGAAGTTGTGGGAAGTATCGAAAGCCTTATCCAGGGTTGGCATCTAACACCTGGTGCTACGCACGACGTTGCTTAATTCGGCAATAAAGGCGTTTGAGACGCAACAGAAACGGGCTGGCCGAGCACGGAAGCCAATCGGTCGGTAGCACCACCGTTGACGTTTAGTAATGACAAGTCTGAAAATCTTAACTAAGAAAAAAATGAAAACCATCCTTTTTGCGGCAACAATGCTGTTTGTATCCGTTGCCACTGTAGCCCAGCAGTTATCCGCCGATAAAATCATCGGTGTTTGGGAAGATGTAGATTCTGATTTGGCGCTGAAATTTGAATTTTACAAAGCAGGCGACAAATATTTTGGCAAACTCCTGTATGCCTCCGATATGTTCGAGGCAGACGGAAAAACACCCAAAAAAGATTTCAAAAATCCAGATAAAGCCCTGCAGAACAGGTCGCGCTATGGCATAACGAACATTACCAACCTCACTTTCGACAAGGGCGAATACCTAAACGGTACGCTGTACAACCCCGACGAAGGGAGAAATTACAGCGTGAAAGTCAAACTGAGGAATCTAAACGAAATGGACTATCGTGCTTACATGGGTATCGCTTTGTTAGGCCGATCAATGACGTTTAAACGAGTTCAATGACTAACCAGAAGCTATGTCTGCTTTTTGTGTAGGACGCTTTTGCCAGTACATTCTACACAAAAAGCAGACACAATAATAACACGAAATCAATATGAGAAACGTACTAGCGTTACCGATGATTGCAACGTTGCTTTCGGCTTGTAATCCCAACAAAACCGTCTTTATAAGCAACAAAACGGGTAGTACCATCACCCTTAGAATAGACGAAGACTATAAAGGCAGTGAGGTTGCCTTCACCGATTCACTAAACGGTCTGGTCGTAAAGGACAAGAAAGTGTTCGACTTTGGTAAGGGCAGATGGACGAAAGACGACAAGGCTCATCTTGAAGAGTTGCTTCGCCATACTAAAATCGTCCGGGAGGGCAATGCTGCCAAGGCCGAAGTTTCTAAGAGCATCAACGTATCGCTCATCCGGTTTGACGTAGAAGAACTTTGGGTGCGAATCAACTAAACAAAAAATAAGTTTAGATCAAATTTTGTCTGATGAAAAAGACCAGCCCAACACGAATAAAAACCATCACGGAAGCACACCGAATTTTTGGCTTGCCGAAACCCGAACACCCGCTTATCAGCGTGTTCGATTACGCTTCACTCCAATTGCCCAGCACGCAAGTGGCCGAATTCAGCTTACTGTTCGACTTTTATTACATATCGCTAAAAAAAGGATTCAGCAACAAACTGTATTATGGACAACAAACGTACGATTTCGACGAGGGAGTGCTATATTTTGTTGCGCCTAATCAAATTCTGAGAGGTGCAGGGGCCAGTGCAGACGATGACCTCTCAGGCTGGATTATATGTATCCATCCCGACTTTTTGTGGGGAACATCTTTGGCAAATAAAATCAAGAAATACGACTACTTCGACTACACGGTAAACGAAGCATTGTTTCTTTCGGACAAAGAAAAAACAATCCTCAACGGGATCGTCGAAAAGATCAAAGACGAATATCATGCTAACATTGACAAGTTTAGCCAGGATATCATCATTTCGCATGTAGAAACCTTATTGAATTACTCGGAACGCTTTTATCAACGGCAATTCATCACTCGAAAAATCACGAATCATCAACTACTTGACCGATTCGAAAAACTGCTTGCCGATTATTTTAGCCATGATGATTTAGCGACAAGAGGATTACCGACCGTTCAATATATTTCCGACAATTTAAATCTGTCACCTACTTATCTGCGGAGTTTGCTTAAAACGCTAACTGGACAAACTACCCAGCAACACATCCATGACAAACTGATCGAAAAAGCCAAAGAAAAACTATCAACCACGCGCTTATCGGTTAGTGAAATTGCTTACGAGCTGGGTTTTGAGCATTTGCCCTCGTTCAGCAAACTGTTCAAAGCCAAAACGAACCAGAGTCCGCTGGAGTTCAGGGCTTCATTTAACTGATTCGTTCCGATTGACTGATCGCTACACCCCACCTAACTCAAGTGATGGCCGATTGTGTAGCTCCCACATTATCCCTTGCAGTTTTCGATCGAGGTTTCTTTAGCCTGTTGCTAAAAGAAGCCGCATTAGGCTAATCACACCACTTACTGCCCGCTAGGCCGACGACGGTGTTATTGCAACCAACAATAACACGACCGACTACCTTTGATTTCTACAATACCGTTTATGAAATCAACTCCGCTTGACGAGCTTTATACGGCCCTTACCCCCGCCAGCGATGCAGCCGATACCTTGCAGCCGTCGGGCATCTAAACGGAGGTTGGGCACTTCAACGTGTTCAAGGTGTCAGACCTCATGCGCGGTTACCACAGTAAGCCACCGATGGCCTTCGACCGGCGAGCGTTCTATAAAATTAGTCTGAATCGCGGGCATAGCCGGATCGAGTATGCCGACAAAGTCGTTGACGTTGGCCAGCAGGCTCTGTGGTTTGCCAACTCGCAGGTTCCCTACCGATGGCTTCCCCATGATGAAGCCCAAACCGGCTATTTTTGCATCTTCACGGAGAATTTCTTGCTTCCTGCCCAGGTGAGAACAAGCCTGGACGAGTTGCCTATTTTTCGGCCGGGTAGTTCACCGGTGCTGATGGTCGATGACGACGATTTTGCCTGTCTAAAGGCCATTTTCGAGAAGATGTCGAACGAAATTTCATCCAGCTACACCTACAAATACGATTTGCTGCGAGCCTATTTGCTGGAGCTAATTCATATGGGGCAAAAACGCCAGCCCTCCCCTGTATCGGCTTCACCCCACACCGCATCAGCCCGGGTAACGGCCCTGTTCACTGACCTGTTGGAACGACAATTCCCCCTGGCAACCCCGCAACAGCAACTACGCCTACGTACGGCCAAGGACTACGCTGACCAACTGGCCTTGCATGTTAATCACCTCAACCGGGTGCTGCGCGAAACAACCGGCTATACAACCACTAAACTGATTGGCGATCGGGTGACGCAAGAAGCTAAAATGCTGCTCAAGCAAACCGACTGGGCGGTCTCTGAAATCTCGGACAGCCTTGGTTTTGCCGACGTGGCTCACTTCTGTAATTTCTTTAAACGGCAAACAGGCCAGGTACCCAGTGCTCTGCGGGCATAGAACAATTGGTTGATTTATTCAGTAAACCGTTTGACTCGCGCAAACAGGCACCGGCTGAGAAGCAGACCTTTGCCGTGTCGTTAGCAATCACATTCTGCTAGCAACATTAACCATGCGAATCTTTGTCACCGGGGCTACGGGATACATTGGCTCGGCCCTTGTTAAAGAATTAATCGGAGCGGGCTACCAAGTGGTTGGTCTTGCACGCTCGGAAGAATCGGCCCACAAACTGGTTGCGGCTGGCATTGAGCCGCACCTGGGTGCGCTTAACGACTACGACAGTCTACGTCGGGGTGCTGCCGCTTCGGATGGGGTCATCCACTTGGCGTACAATCACGACTTTTCAGCGTATGCCACCGCCGGGGAAACGGACCGACGGGCAGTCGAAGCCCTCGGCACCGCGCTCATCGGCTCAAATCGGCCCTTCGTGATTACGTCGGGCATCACCGTGCTGACGCCTGGTCGTGTCACTCACGAAGGCGATGCGTTTGATCAAAATGCAGCGTCGGCCCCTCGTATTCCCTCGGAAGAAGTTATGGAAAGGCTGGCTTCCCAAGGTGTGCGGACATCGGTCGTGCGTCTGTCGCCATCCGTGCACGGCGAAGGAGACTACGCCTTTGTGCCAACGCTGATTGGTATTGCCCGCCAAAAAGGCGTATCAGCCTACGTGGGTGAGGGAACGAACCGTTGGCCTGCTATCCACCGGCTCGATGCCGTTCAGCTTTTTCGGCTGGCGTTGGAAAAGGGAACCGCGGGAGCCAAATTTCACGGGGTTGCGGATGAGGGCGTACCGGTCCGCGATATCGCCGAAGTGATTGGACGGCATCTACATCTACCCGTCGTTAGTAAGCCCGTCGAGGAGGCTGCTGACCATTTCGGCTGGATTAGTACCTTTCAAAGCGTCGACTGCCCGGCTTCCAGTGCATTGACACAAGAGCAACTGGACCCCAAGCCACCCTTCGCTCTTGGCCGACCTGGAGCAGGGGCATTATTTTGACGGGAAGAAAAGTGGACAATTGCGCGGCTGACGGTGCGAAGGGTCAGGTTGTCGGTGGTGGTACCGGTCTCCGCACCGCACAACCTGGCTTGGCTTGAACAAGTCCCATTCTGATTCCAATAAAACGTTCCAACAAAGCCGTTGCCCCAACGCAACATTGAACTAGTGAACAACGGCTAATTCATCTGGCCATAAGCAGTAAACAATTAGTTGATGTAGCGTTGGCGCAAGCGTTGGCAGACATACCCGCTGTCCATTCAAGTGACGAGTCATTTCCAGATTACGGGTACAATTACCAATCAGGGCAGGCTATCAATCGGAGCGCCGATGCGATAGCCTGCCCTAAGTCAGTTGCCACGGTGTACATCAACAAGCGCGCAGACAGCATCTTCAACATAACGGTTCATAAATGAGGCTGATTCAATGTCGGCCTAGCTTCCGTAACTATCCATGTTTAGCAAGCTCCTTTCGAATACGACTCAACGATTGAGGAGTAATTTTCAGATAGGATGCAATGTATTGTTGGGGCACTTGTTGCGCCAATGTCGGATAGCGACTAACAAACTCAAGGTACTTTGTTTTCGCCGTACCGAAATTCAGAAAATCATTGTCTTTAATTTTATTCAGTAAGGTGGCTTCGACGATGCTCTTAAAAAAAATAAATAAGTTAGGAACCTTCAAAAAATAGCTTTCAAAAACCGCAAGCTTAACGGTGTACACCTCGCTCTGAACAACCGTTTCGATAGCATCCGTCGCTGCCTGCCGGGAATAATAACTTTCCAGATTGGCAAAAAACTGATGCTCCCGGACAAAATATTTAGTCACCTCCGTCCCATCCGCATCCAGGCTATAAATACGCAAAACACCAGTATCAACGAAGATAATCTCGGTAGCTACTTTATCCAGATCCTGTAGGGATTCACCCGCTTTAAGTGTGCGATACGTAAAATGCGCGGTCAACGTATCAATATCGTCTTTTGCCAGGATACCACCGAAAGACAAGGCCGCTTTTAGCTTCTGCATTTACTTAACTAATTTATTGGCTACTATACTTTCCGCGCAAGCCAGTACCGCTTCTTCGGCTGGTATAGGTTGCCAGCCCAATTCTTTACGGGCTTTACTTGCGTCTATTTTCCGCTCTACGACTTCCAGAAGCGTTGGTTTGAGTACCGGCTGAACGTAGGAAAGCATCTTGGTGATAACGTTGGGAAGTTGAGCGGTTGGAATTTTCCGTTCCGGGTAGTGCCGCTTTAGTAACTGAGCAATTTCCTTTAGTGTCAAATGCTGCGCGGTGGCAATGTACCGATTTCCGGCTGCTTGTGGCGCTTCCATCGCTCTAATCAGCAGGTCAGCCACCGACCGAACATCCACAATGTCAAACTCAATCTTGGGTAAGGCCGGAAAACTACCGTTCATAAGCATGATGATCATGTTGGCGGAGGTGCCAAAATCCTGGTCAATAACGGGCCCTAACATCACCCCCGGATTGACGGTTGTCAACTCCAGGTCATGATCAGTACGGTTTTCCTGGATAAAATCCCAAGCCGCCTTTTCGGCTATCGTCTTGCTTTTGTAGTAGGGAGTAATGTCCTCGTTTCTGGTTACATCGCTCCAATCGCTTTCCGTAAATACCTTTCTGAGTTCTTTCGGTGTTTTTCCGTAGGCGATGGCGGCTAATGAGGAAGTTATCACCACGCGCTTCACGTTATTTTTTAGCGCAGCTTTCATAATGGTTAGCGTTCCGTTTTTGGCCGGAATAATTAACTCATCCTCATGTTTGGGTGATTCTCGCGGAAAAGGCGAGGCCACATGTTGAACGTAGTCGACCTGGCTGGTGAGTTCGTACCAACGATCTTCATCGCTTAAGTCAGCCTCGGCAAACGTAAGGTTTTCAATGTGATCCGTATGTTTTGCAATGACGTCCCTGATCTCATTGATTCTTTTTTTGCTTCGTAGTGTTCCGATCACTTTGTAGCCTTTGTTCAAGAGCTGAATGGCGGTGTGTGAACCTAAAAAGCCCGTTACACCGGTTAGTAGTACTCGCTTGCTGTCCATGACATGATGCCTGTTTGTTTGGTCAAAGGTCTTCAAGCTCAGACGGTCCACTATTAACATTTGGTAAAAAAACGGCAACCGTGTGCTACGGACGAAAGTTGACAGACGTTAAGAACACTTAAAGGTCTGTACTGGTGAAACGTAGTGATTTCGGCAGCACATAACCGTCTTCGCCTACTCCTTCAAGACGAGGGCAAACTTTTTACAAACCTGACGCGTTAAACTCACGTAAATTGTCAGTAATATTGCTGACAAAATGTTAACCGTAGGATGGACACAAAGTCAGACCGTAAGATTCCACCTGCATCGTCGGTGCTGTTGGCGGCTAATCCCATAGTACGAGTGTTGCCTGAACGTACCGCTCCTTTCGAGCTGATTGCCCAGTCCCGATCCGGGATGGCTCATGGGGAAGTGCGAGCCCTGGCCACCTTGCTGGAGTTGACCATCCGCGAGTTGGCTACGCTGCTCTCGATGAACGAGCGGACGATGGCCCGTCGATTAGTCAGTGGTTCTTTGAACAAGGTTGAGTCCGAACGGCTTTTGCTGCTGAAAGCCTTGGCGACTCATGGCCTCCGGGTGTTTGAAGACCAGGGTAAGTTCAACCGCTGGCTGCGCCGACCGTTGGAGATTTTAGAAGGACAATCCCCTTTACAACTTCTGGATACGGCGACGGGCTTCCAGGTGGTGGACCAGATCTTGGGTCGCATTGAGTATGGCGTCTATAGTTGAGGTATGCCCTTAGTTTACCGGATTCAAAAAAAGCAGTTTGTCGATTCGGTGTTGACTGGCGAGGGCGCTCGGCTTAACGGCGGGCGCTGGAACCCACCCGGTACCCCGCTACTCTATACCTCCACAACGCCCGAACTGGCGTTACTGGAAACGCTGGTTCACCTGGACGGCACGCCTATCCGGGACCTGCCTCCTTTTGTACGTATCAGCATTGAGGTGCCCGACGCCATTGAAGAACTATTGATAGCCGAGCTACCCACCGGTTGGAATGCCTTGAAGTATCCGGAGACCCTACCCTTTCACCTACTCCCCAAGCTCAGCTCCGGCTACCCGGCCTTAGGCTTTTCCCTACCCTCGGTGGTAGTAAAGGACTCGCCCTCGCGCAACGTTCTGATTAATCCGTTGCATCCGTTGATGAGCCAAGTGAAAATTGTTGACGTGCTTGCCCATGCATTTGATGAACGATTGCACAAGTAAGGCATCCAGGTATTAACTAAACCATGGACCACAGGGCTAAAGCCAGCAATCAAACAGCCATAGCGGCTAAAATCCCTGCCTGATTGTTGATGTGTCTGTAGGGGTTGGTTTTCAAATCATCAGCGTTCGCGACGTCAGCGATTCGCTGGTACCGGGGGCGTGCGTTCCGCGGTATTTCTGCCGGATCGCGTTCAGTCTTTTGCGAGAACGCTGCATAAACCGGGCGTTGCAGTGGGATTGAAACCTGGCTGGATGATTTATTCCGAAAAAAGCCTGCTAAGAAGTAAACCGCACGAATCGTTAAAACCGCCCTCTCAAGGCAATCATAAAGTTCTGGCCCGGTGCCACAAGGCCCGAACTGTAGGGCCGATACCGCTGGTCAGTCAGGTTTTCAATTCCGCCGTTGATGGATAAATAAGGAGTTACCAGATACTGAACTTTCAGGTTGAGCGTGTACCAACTGGGCGAGTAGGGCTTTCCATTTGCATCGATCGCGTACATATAATCTTTACCCTGTTCTTCCTGCGCCAATTGGCTGTTTGTAACCGGACTGTTGTAAATGCCATAAACCTCTACCCGAAACTTATTAGCCGTATAGTTGAGCCGAGTCAGGCCAAAGAAGGGAGCTGCGTGGCGGAGCGGACTGGTGGTACCGTCATCAACAACTTCTTCGCCTTTCTGGTAGGTGAACTGCGACGACAGACCAAAACCAGCTGGTAAGGTCAAATTAATGCCCGCCTGTAGGCCGTACACCCGGGCATTCGCTGCGTTTTGAATGGCCTGAACCTGGCTTAGTTCGCCATTATATAAAATGCTGTCGCGGCCATTCAGGGTAAAATTCCGCCGAACGAGCGCGTTGTCCAGTAGGGTGTAGTACCCCGTCAGGTCCACTTTCAGCGTATTGCCAATCACTTTGGCAATGCCTACCTCGGCATTATAAGCATATTCGGCCTTCAAAGCCGGGTTGGGAACAATCACGGAACCGGGTGTTGACTCGAATACCTTACCGATATCATCGACGTTGGGTGACCGGAAACCCGTGGCCAGATTGACGCTGAAGGCCCAGGATTCAGATGGACTATAAACCCCTCCCAGACTGCCCGTCAAGGCACCGTTGTGTAAGCGGGCGGTAGTGAACGGGAACGGGTAAAAGGTGGTTTCAAACTGCGAATTCAGTGCAAACTGATTATAGCGGGCACCCGCCTGGACCGTTAGCTGATCGCTCGCTTTGAGTTGATAGGTTGAATAGACGGCATACGATGCCCAGTTCGATTGGGGGTAGCGTGGAGGACCGGGTTGAGCGACGTTCGTGCTGATATTCAATGTAGTCGCCGTTGAAACAACGTCGTTGTAGATGGCTTCCAGACCATAAAACACGCGCTGCCTGTCGGTCATTCGTTTGTCGAAGTCAACCGAAGCTGATAACGCCTGTACATTCTCTTCCGTCGTTCGCCGTTCGGGGGTTTTCAGATCGCGGTCGATGCGGCTCTCGGCGAAAAACTGATGGGCCAGTCGCACCGTCATCTGGTCGTAAAGGCCTCCCGACATCGTATGGTTTATTGCGAACTTGTTCATCACCCACGTTTGAGGGCCATAGTTCCATTCGGCCGAACGTGGAAGTCCCCGCCGGTAGCGCAGCAATCGGTCATAACGGGCGTAATCGGAGGTGTTCGAGTAGTGAAATCCATAGTCGAAATTCCAGCGCTCGTTCGGCTTGAACCGAATTTTTTGCATCAGATTGATCTGTGAATACCCGCTGGGCCGCTGCACCCTCGGATCGGCGTTGGGAATGACGCGGTCTTCGTTGTTAATCCGTTCGACGTATTCCGGTCGCAGGTATTCACTCGGTCCGTGCGCACCCATCCGCAGATCGCCGAAGTAATTATGCGACACGCTACTGGTGAGTGCCCATTTCTGCCAGCCAACATTAACGTCGGCATGGCCGGTTAGTTCACTGTTGGCCGATGAATATCGCCCGGCTGCACCTCCCGAAATGAATGGCTTGGTTCCCGTGGCTAATTTGGGGGTGAGCGTGAAGAAACTCATCACTCCGGCAATGGCATCACTGCCGTACATTACCGATCCTGGCCCGAACAGAACCTCCGTATTCGCGATGGCAAATGGATCTAACGAAAGTACATTCTGTACGTTACCACTCCGGAAAATAGCGGTGTTCATCCGTACGCCATCCACCATAAGCAGCAGGCGATTGGTAGCGAAGCCCCGAATCATGGGACTGCCTCCGCCCTGCTGACTTTTCTGGATAAACACATCACCCGAAATACCGAGCAGGTCTGCTGCCGTCTGCGGATTCTGAAACTGGACATCTTTGGCCGAAATCGTCGTGATTTTATTCGGAACGTCCCGACTCAACTGGTTCCAGCGATTCGCCGTCACTACAACCTGATCTAATGAAATCGTTGTCGGGCGAATGGATACGGAAAAACCACCCTGGAGCAATGCGTCATAACTCACCGTTTGTCGCCCGTAACCAATCCTTTGAATCTGAATGGCTTCAGCCCCTTTAAAAGCCGTGATATCGGCCTTTCCGCTGGCATTCGTCACGACGGATGCCCTGGGGACTTCGCTCGAAATCTGCACGCCCTCGAGCGGCTGGTTATCTTCCCGGCTCTTAATCGTCAACACCTGCGCGTGTGCGATGGAACAAACGGGTATAAAAAAGAGAAGGAATATACGTTTCTTCATGAAATATACTTCAAAAGGCAAATTAAATGTTGTCTCAGCAGCAATGAACTTAAAAATTGAATACTATTTTGTATAATACACGAAATAAAAGTTTTTTCGCAGCTGAGTCTTAACACCAATACATATTACGAATGAATTCGGGGACTACACAGCCAAAACGCAAGAAATAAATTCATGAATGATATCAAAGATAGCTCCCGCCGACTTCGTTTTTATCGCAAAATTCACGGAGCTTTAGGGGGAGCGCTGTTTATTTTCTTCACGCTGATTGCTGGAACGGGCCTGTTGCTGGGCTGGAAAAAACATTCCGGTGGATTGCTCTTAGCCAAATCGTACGCTGGTGCTTCGACCGATGCGAAACGGTGGTTGCCTATTGACTCGCTGCAACGAATTGCGTTTCGTACGCTGCGCGATTCCGTATCAGCCGACTTATCAACTAACCTGGACCGGATCGACATACGTCCGCAGAAAGGAATGGTCAAATTTGTGTTTCAGGATCACTACTGGGGTATTCAGTTGGATTGCACGACGGGTCAGGTGCTGCATATCGAGCGTCGGCGATCCGATTTTATTGAGCATCTGCACGATGGTTCGTATTTCGATTCGCTGCTTCAATCTGGCGATCAGCTCATTAAACTAACGTTCACAACCATAATGGGTGTTTCACTACTAATCTTTTCCATCACGGGCTTTTACCTGTATTATGGGCCCAAACGAATCCGCAAACTGAAGCAGGCCCGGTCGGCCAAAGCGGTCGTGTAGTATGGTGGTGTTTCCTGGGGATTGATCTTAACCTACATTTTATGCGTTCTATTTTTACGTTCATTACTCCTCTGGTAGCCCTGGCGCTGTTGTCCTCCGCACCCGCCCTGGCCCAACGTAAACAAAAGCCAAAGACGGTTTCGACTTCCGTCAGAACCGCCACTGACAGTTTATTCAACGGGTTACGTTGGCGCAATATTGGCCCATTCCGGGGCGGGCGCTCACTGGCGGCCGCCGGGCATCCCGATCAGCCACTCACCTATTACTTTGGGGCCGTCGGCGGGGGAGTCTGGAAAACAACCGACGGGGGCGCCAACTGGGCACCCGTCTCCGACAGTACGTTTAAATCCAGTTCGGTCGGGGCAATTACCGTTGCGCCGTCGGACCCCAACACGATTTACGTCGGGATGGGCGAGTCCGACATCCGCAGCAATATTTCCAACGGCGACGGGGTTTACAAATCAACTGATGCGGGCAAAACCTGGAAACACATGGGCCTGAAAAAGGCCGACGCCATTGGCAATATCGAAGTCCATCCCCAGAATCCCGATATCGCCTACGTGGCCGCCCTGGGCAATCCGTTTGCCCCCAACAAGGAGCGGGGCGTATTCAAAACGACCGATGGTGGCAAAACCTGGAAACACATCCTGGCTAAAAACGACAGCACGGGCGCAGCGGTCGTCGAACTGGACCCCAACAACCCGTCTATTGTGTATGCATCTACCTGGCAGGCCTACCGCAACAGCTACATGATGAGTAGCGGGGGGCCGGGCTGCGGTCTCTACAAATCGACCGATGGGGGCGAGACCTGGATGCCCCTCCACTACCGGCCCGGTATGCCGCGGGGACTGCTCGGCAAAATTGGTATTGCGGTCTCGCCCGCCAACTCGAACCGCCTGTACGCAATGATTGAAAACGCGAAAGGCGGGCTGTACCGCTCGGATGATGCCGGGATGAGCTGGCAGCTGATCAACGAAGACAAAAATCTCTGGCAGCGACCCTGGTATTATATGATGCTGGCCGCTGATCCGCAGAACGAAAATGGCCTCATCGTGCTGAACGTGAATGCAATGAAGTCGTTTGATGGCGGTAAAACCTTTCAGACCATCAATGTACACCACGGCGATACGCACGATATCTGGTGGAACCCGAAGAACCCGCAGAATTTCATTATCGCCGACGATGGCGGGGCCGAAATAACTTACAACGGGGGAGCCACGTTTTCGGACATAGACATCCCCACGGCCCAGTTTTACCACGTTTCGGTCGATAACGATTTTCCCTATAATCTGTACGGTGCCCAGCAGGATAACTCCGCCATAAGAATCGCCAGCCGAACGACCGACTTTGTCATCGGACCCTCGGCCTGGTATTCGGTAGCCGGGGGCGAGTCGGGTTATATCACGTCGGACCCCAACAATCCGAACGTCACCTTCGGCGGTAGTTACGACGGGCTGATTACGCGCTACGACAAGGCGACTGACCAGAACCAGCGCATTAATGTTTATCCCGAATACAGCATGGGGGCGCCTTCATCCGACCGCAAATACCGCTTCCAGTGGACATTCCCGATTGTGTTTTCGCCCCATGACCCAAAGGCTCTATACGTGACCTCGCAGTACGTGCATCGGAGTATGGATTACGGCCATTCGTGGGAAGACATCAGCCCCGACCTGACCCGCAACGACCCCAAAACGCAAGGCGACACGGGCGGGCCGATCACGAAAGACAATACCGGGGCCGAAACGTACCCCACGATATTTACATTTGCCGAATCGCCGTTGGAGAAAGGGGTTTTCTGGGCCGGTTCCGACGACGGCGTGATGCACATCAGCCGCGACGATGCCAAAACGTGGCAGAAAATTACGCCCCCCACGTCGATGCTGCCGGAATGGGCCATCCTGAGCCTCGTGCATCCATCCGACCATGCTAAAGGCAAGGCCTATCTGGCTGCGAAACGCTATATGTCGGGGGATACCAAACCGTATCTGTTCAAAACGACGGACTACGGCAAAACCTGGACTCCCATCACAACGGGTATTCCGGCGGATGAATACACCCATGTCGTGCGCGAAGACCCCAACAAACCCGGTTTGCTGTATGCCGGCACAGAACGGGGCGTATACGTTTCGTTCAACGACGGGGCCTTGTGGCAAAAATTAAACCTGAATCTGCCCATCACGCCCATCCGCGACCTACAGATTCACAAGCGCGAGAACGATTTGATTGTGGCCACTCACGGCCGCTCGTTCTGGATTATGGACGATATTACGCCCCTGCATGAAATTGCCGACGGGCAGGACGCGCTGGCGGGCAAAAAAGCGCACCTGTTCAAACCCAGACCGGCCTTCCGGATGGACGGTGGTAGCCAGGTATTGGGGCCGGGCGACGTGGCGGAACAGGGCGAAAATGCGCCAAACGGTGTGCTGGTTAGGTATTACCTGAAAAGCAGACCGACGAAGGAGTTGAAGCTGGTCTTTCTGACCAGCGCAAACGATACAGTTATCACCTATTCGAGTACGAAAGATCGACGTGGACAACCGCTCAAGGTTGTCAAAGAATTTTTTGAGGACATCACCATCCGACGGCCCGGTACGCCCCCCACACAGGCGGGGATGAATGCGTTTGTCTGGGACATGCGCTATCCGGATGCGACGCCCGTCGAAGGCACCAACGTCATGTGGACGGGCCGGGGAACGGGCGCGAAAGTCGTGCCAGGATCGTACAAAGTCCGGCTGTTGCTGGGCGATTCGCTGGTGGCCGAACAACCGATCACCATTCTGAAAGACCCCCGGCTACCCCTTACCGATGCCGACTACAAAGAGCAGTTTGATTTGCTGATGAAAATCAATGGCAAACTGTCGGAAACGCACAAGGGCATCAATCAGATTCGGCTGATTCGGAATCAGATCAACGGGTATCTAAAGGACGTAAAAGACCCGGCTGTGGCGGAGAAGTTCAAGAAGGCCACCAAGCCTCTGCTCGAAAGCCTCGATCAGTTGGAATCAACTCTGATGCAACCTAAATCGAAGGCAATGCAAGATGCTCTGGCCTACCCGATTCGACTGAACGATAAACTGTCGGGTGTAGCGGGCGTGGTGGGTTCGGCCGAGACCAAACCAACCAAAGCTTCTTACGTTGTTTATGAGGCTCTCGAAAAACAGGTCAATACGGCCCTGGGCAAGTTGAAGGAGATTATCAATCAGCAGGTTCCGGAATTTAATCGGATGGTAACTGAACAGCGCATTCCAGCTATTACTCCCTAATCATGCACCTGCAACTCTCCTCCCCGATGAAGAATTCTTTCTACTTCCTGATAACGCTTGCCACCAGCGCACTACTCTGGGGGCAAGCGGTTGCCCAACAAGCCACTACCACCGATACAAGCACAAACCGGCTGTTTAAAGGAATGACCTGGCGCAATATCGGCCCCACGCGGGGTGGGCGTTCGCTGGGGGTAGCTGGTTCGCCAACCCGCAAATATGAATACTACTTTGGCGCGGTGGGGGGCGGCCTCTGGAAAACAACCGATGGTGGCCTGACGTGGTCGCCCGTTACGGATGGACAGATCCGAAGCTCCTCGGTGGGTGCGGTGGCCGTGTCCGAATCGAACCCTGATGTGGTGTACATTGGGACCGGCGAAACCCAGTTTCGGGGCAACATCATGCAGGGCGATGGCGTGTATAGATCCGTCGATGGGGGGAAAACCTGGAAGAACGTTGGCCTGACCAACACCCAGGCGATTGCCCGCGTCCGGGTTCACCCGACCAACCCCAATATTGTTTATGTTGCGGCTCTCGGCCATCCCTACGGCCCGAACGAAGAGCGGGGTATTTTTCGCACGACCGACGGCGGCACCACCTGGAAGAAGATTCTTTACAAAGGGGATAAAGCCGGGGGAGCTGACCTGATAATTGACCGTACGAACCCTAACGTCATCTACGCATCGATCTGGCAGGTATACCGCACACCCTGGAAAATGTGGGGGGGCGGGGGAGCCTCCGGTCTGTTCAAATCGACCGACGGGGGCAAGACCTGGACCGAACTCACCCGGAAACCGGGCATGCCGAAAGGGACCGTTGGCAAGATTGGCGTGAGTGTTTCGCCCGCCGACCCAAACCGGGTGTGGGCCATCGTCGAAGCCGAGGATGGGGGCGTGTATCGCTCCGACGATGCCGGGATGACGTGGAGCCGCGTTAACGAAGAACGAAAACTCCGGCAGCGGGCATTTTACTATTCGCGTATTTACGCCGACCCGAAGGATAAAAATACGGTCTATTGCCTGAACGTGGGTTTTTATAAATCGACGGATGGGGGTGTGAAATTCAATAAAGCCATTAAAGTCCCCCACGGCGATAACCACGATCTATGGATTGATCCCACCGACTCAACCCGGATGGTTGCCGCCAACGATGGGGGGGGCTGTGTGTCGGTTAATGGCGGCAAAACCTGGACTGACGAGAATTACCCAACCGCGCAATTGTACCACATCACGGTTACGAGCGATTTTCCATACCACGTAGCCGGCGCGCAGCAGGACAATTCGACCGTGGCGGTCCCGAGCGAAGGCTGGACAAACTACCTGGCGCGGGATAATAGTCTGCGGAACAAAGAATGGTCGTATCAGGTCGGCGGGGGCGAGAGCGGCTACATCGCGCAGGACCCCAAGAATCCCGACATCTTTTACGCCGGTAGCCAGGGGGCCTTGCTAACCCGTTACAATCGCTCAACGGGGCAAACCCGCGACATTCAGGTGTACCCGCGCTTCTTTTCCGGCGAACCGGCCAGTGCGCTGCCGCAACGGTGGCAGTGGACGTACCCTATCGTTTTCTCGCCGAAAGACCCGAACCGGCTGTATGTTTGCTCCCAGTATGTTTGGATGACGACCAACGAAGGCCAGACCTGGGAGAAAATCAGTCCCGACCTGACCCTGGCCGACACGGCCACGCTGGGGAAAAGCGGTGGAGTGATAACGATGGACATGAACGGCCCTGAAATCTACGCGACCGTGTTTGCCCTGGCACCATCGTACCACGATGTCAACACAATCTGGGCCGGTTCCGACGATGGTCTGTTGCACATTACCCGCGACCATGGGAAAAACTGGCAGCGAATTACGCCCCCCGATATGCCGAAACATACGCGCATTAGCATTATCGACGCGTCGCGGCATAAACCCGGAACGGCCTACGTCGCAGCCAAACGCTACCAGATGGACGACCGCGCTCCCTATATCTGGAAAACGGATGATTACGGCAAGACCTGGAAAAAAATCATAACGGGTATTCGGTCGGATGCGTACGTACACGCCGTACGCGAGGACATAACGCGCCCCGGTCTTCTCTACGCCGGTACGGAACACGGCATCTGGGTATCGTTCAACGATGGCGAGAATTGGGAACCCCTGCGGCTGAACCTGCCCGATACGCAGATTGCCGATTTGCAGGTCACGGAAAAAGACGTGGTGATCGGGACGCACGGCCGGTCGATTTACGTGCTGGACGACGTAGCGCCCGTGCGCGAGTTCACCGCTGGACTCGACAAGGAGCCGGTGCATTTTTACAGACCGTACTACGCCGTTCGGCGGGTGCAGAACGCGGTGTTTCAGTACCAGCTCGCGCAGCAGGCCGACAGCGTGAAAATCGAAATCTTGGATGCGGCTGGCGTCGTTATCCGGTCATTTACCGGCGATAAGCCAAAGAATGAGTCGAAAAAAACCGACGAGGAAGAGGATGAAGATGCGCCACCCAAACCCAAAAAGCCCACCACAGCCGCCGGTCTGAACCGCTTCGAGTGGGATCTGCGCTACCCCGGATCGACGGACTTCAAGGGCATGATCCTGTGGGGAGCGCGACCCACGAATGGCCCGCTGGCCCTGCCCGGCCAATACCAGGTTCGACTGACGGTTGGGGGGAAATCCATCATGCATCCGTTCGAGATTCGGCTCGACCCCCGGCTGAACGACGTCAAACTCGCCGACGTGCAGGAGCAGTTTGCCCTGGCCATGAAACTCCGCGACCAGACCAGCAAGGCCAATGAGGCCGTGATTCAGATTCGGGCGATAAAGGAGAAACTGACGAAGCAACCCGATACGCCGGCCAATCGGAAGCTGAAAGAGCAACTGAATACCATTGAGGAAAATTTGTACCAGATCCGAAATCAGAGCGGTCAGGACCCGCTGAACTTCCCCATCAAGCTGAATAACCGACTGGCGGCTCTCTGGCGCAGTGTTGAGACGGGGGATGCCAAACCCACCGACAACGCCTACAAGGTGTACGACGAGCTCTCCGCCGAACTGACGCAGCAGTTGACCCAACTCGACAGTCTGCTTAAAACAAAAGCAGTGAAGGACATTGGGATGGAATGACAGGTAGCCGTTCTGCTGCCGTTTGCCTCTATAATCAATTCATTTAACGCCATACAACCATGAATCTCTTTCCGAATCGACGAATCTCAAGCCTGTTTCGCTTTCATTTTGTGGTTGCCTTCACTGGGTTGCTTTTGCTGCTGAACGGCCGTTGGGCAACTGCTCAACCGATTCCTGCACAGGCCGGGCAGGAATCGGCGACTGTAGCCACGTCGGTCATGAAGGCCATGCAATGGCGGCTGATTGGCCCCTTTCGGGGGGGACGTTCGGTGGCCGTAGCTGGGCACCCAACGGAGCGGTTAACATTCTATATGAGTACGACCGGTGGAGGGGTCTGGAAAACGGAGAACGGGGGTATCACCTGGCAAAATATCTCCGATGGTTTTTTCAAGATGGGTTCGGTGGGGGCCATCGCCGTGGCCCAATCAAATCCTGCTATCATCTACGTTGGGATGGGCGAACACACCCTGCGCGGTAACCTGGCTCCCGGCGATGGTGTCTATAAATCGACCGATGGTGGCAAAACCTGGAGTCATGTGGGGTTGACGGATACGCAGCATATTGGTTCAATAATCATTGACCCGACAAACCCCGATGTGGTGTATGTGGCGGCTATCGGCCATGCGTTTGGGCCAAACGAGGAACGGGGTGTATTCCGCACCCAGGACGGGGGGAAGACCTGGCAGAAGGTGCTGTATAAAAACCCGAACGTAGGAGCCATTGATCTCACGATGGACCCGGCTAACCCGAAAACAATCTATGCGTCCACGTTTGAGTTCCGCCGGTTTCCGTGGGGTGTTCGCAGCGCGGGGCCGGGGGCGGGTATCCACAAGTCGACGGATGGCGGCAGTACCTGGACCGATATTACCCTGAACAAAGGATTACCGACCGGCACCAACCGGGGGCGTATAGGACTGGCACTTTCACTGGCCAAACCCGATCGGGTCTGGGCCATTATTGAGGCTGAAAACGAACAGACGGGGGTATATAGAACCGACGACGGTGGCGTTAGCTGGCAGTTGATGAGTCAGTTTGCCGATCTGTTCCAACGTCCCTGGTACTACCACCACCTGACCGCCGACCCCAAAGATCCCGAAACGCTTTGGGTTCTCAACATCAACATGTGGAAATCGGGCGATGGAGGCAAAACCTACAAACGGGTCGAGACCCCGCACGGAGACAATCACCAGCTCTGGATCGATCCGAACGATACGAAGCGGATGGTGCAGGCCAACGACGGGGGCGGCACCGTAAGTTTCGACGGCGGCAACTCATGGTCTACGATCTACAACCAGCCCACGGCCCAGATGTACCATGTTGTGACGGACAACAAATTTCCGTACCGGGTGTATGGCGCGCAGCAGGATAACTCCACGATCTCGGTTCCGAGTCGATCAGACTACGGAGCCATTTATCCGCACGAAAACTACGACGTAGGCGGGGGGGAATCAGGCTACATCGCCTTTAACAGAAACGACCCGACACTGATTTTTGCGGCTAACCACCACTGGCTTACCCGCCTGAATCTGAAAACCAACCAGCTTAAGGATGTATCGGTCATTCCTGACGATATGTACGGCTACGGCTCCGCCGACCTGGCGTATCGTTTTCAATGGACCTACCCCGTCATCATGTCGCCCCACAACCCAAAGGTGCTGTACGCGACCTCTCAGTACGTACATCGCTCTACCGATCAAGGGCAGAGCTGGCAGGTTATCAGCCCGAACCTGTCGCGGTCGGACCCCGCTACGCTTGAAAAAACGCCGACGATGGACGACCCCTCGATTGGTAAAGACTGGGGACCCATCAAACGCGACAATACGGGCGTGGAATGGTATGGGACGATTTTCGCGCTGGCCGAATCGCCGGTGAAAGCAGGTGTGTTGTGGGCGGGGTCGGACGATGGTTACGTACAGGTCTCCGCCGATAACGGCAAAACCTGGAAAAACGTTACTCCGAAGGAAATGCCGTCCTTTGCCCGCATCAGCATCATCGACCCGTCGGCTCACAACCCGGCTACGGCCTACGTGGCCGCGCTGAAATACAAGCAGGACGATTTTCGCCCGTACATCTATAAGACAAACGATTTTGGCAAAACCTGGACCAAAATTACCCAGGGCATTCCAGACGATGACTACATCCGGGTGATCCGGGAAGATCCCAAACGGCGGGGGCTGCTCTACGGGGGCGGGGAAAAAGGCATGTATGTATCGTTCAACGACGGAGGTCGCTGGCATTCGCTTCAGTTGAATCTGCCGAGGGTGCCCATTCACGATCTGGCTATTCAGGATAATGATCTGGTTGCGGCCACTCATGGGCGTTCGTTCTGGATATTGGACGATCTAACGACCCTGCATCAGCTAACCGACGAGGTACAGAAGTCGGCCGTTCATCTCTTCAAACCCCGGCCTACGATCCGGCTCAAAGCGGATCTGGACCCCGCCATTAAGCCCGTTCCGAATGGGAGCAGCGATTTGGGTACGAATCCACCCAACGGTGTGAAGGTCGTCTACTACCTGGCGGAGAAGCCAAAAGCTCCCATAACTTTATCGTTTCTGGATGCGAACGGTCAGTTGATCAAATCGTATAAAAGCAATATAGTGCCTACTCCGGCATCCACCACGGCTGGCGTGGCCAAAGACTCAGCGAACCTGGCCGAGATGCGGCAACCGACGGCCCCCGTCCGGCGCGAACCGGCTTTGCCCGCGCAGGTCGGGGGTAATTCGTTTGTTTGGGCCGATATGCGCTACCCAGACCCGATTGCGCTCCCGAACTCGGTGACCCATGGCCGGGCCCGGGGGCCGCTGGCCATGCCGGGGACGTACACTGTTCAACTGACAGTCGATGGAAGCACGTACACGCAGCAATTCGAGATTGTGAAAGATCCCCGCATCGAAACGACACCGGAAGAATTCAAGCAACAGTTCGACCTGCTCATTAAAATTCGGGAGCGGATCAATGAACTGCGGAATGGCGTCCTGTCGATTCGGCAAATGCGGCAGCAGTTAGACAGCACGTACAAATCGCAGGACGATCAATCGGTAAAGGAGCTGAAGGATCAACTGCTACGTATCGAGGATGCGCTTTATCAGTACCGGGCGAAAGCTACCCAGGATTTGACGAACCACCCGGTTCGGCTGCATACAAAATTCACGGCTTTGGCGGGTTTTATCGAGTCCGACGATTCAAAACCAACGCAGCAGCAGGGGGAGCAGTACAACGCCCTGTCGAAAAGTTTGGCTGAACAGCTCAAAAAGCTGGAGACCGTAAAGGCAGCCGTTCAGCGGAAGCTACGACCGACCGGGTAAGATGGGAGAGCATCAAAACGTGTGACGGTCCGTAACCGGCTTCGCACCCAACCACTGCCCTGAAATGAGAATCTCCGGCGGATGATTGGGTGCGAAGCAACCCTGTCTTGACCAGGAATCAATTCACAAACACCACGCCCTTTTCTTTGGCCATCTGGTTGATCTTTGCTAGGTTGTTCCCAACGCAATTGGCCAGTTTACTCAACTGCTCATCAACCGCCTTCGACAGCTTTTCACGTACTTCCTGCCCCTGTTTGGTCGGCGGATAATCGCCCTGCGCCTGCTCAACCATCAGGTGGGCCAGTCGGTTGTTGACCTTAATGCCGTAGTTGAGCGGGTCCTGAACACTGCTGTTCTTGGTTTGGTGAATGTCGTTCTCAATGGTTTTCAACTCATCCTCAAACCGTTTGATAGCCTCGTTGATGTCTTTGTTTTTGGGGTCTTCCCCCATTTTCTTTTTCAGATAACTCAGATCATCCCGGATTTTCCGAATGTTGATGATGCCCTCATTGGCTTCGCTCACCTTATCCCGGACTTTGATCAGAAAATCGAACTGTGCCTGAAACTCGTCGGGCGTGGTCGATAAGCGCGGGTCTTTGAGAATTTCGAAGTCCTGCGCCTGCGACACCCCATTAACCGTCAGGCGGACTTTGTAGGTACCCGGTACGGCTTTGGGGCCAAGGTTAGGCGACCCGTAAAACACCATGCCCGGAAATGTTTTGTACCCCGGATAGCGCATGTCCCACACAAACCGATCACCCCCGGCCTTGAGGGTCAACTGATTGGCTTTGTCTTTTGCCTTGTTACTGAACGTACGAATCGTGTCGCCATCGTTCTCCAGAATATCCAGCCGGACGTCGGATTTCTCGTCTACTGTTTTGAGGACGTAATGAATCAACACGCCGTTGGGATGGTTTTCGCCCTCGCGCATCGCATCCCGTTTGTTAGTACCCGCCATGCGGTACGACGGCATCGGTTTATACAGGATAGCGGTTTTGGTCGCCAGTTCAGGGGTAATCTGGTGGAGGGGCGTGAGGTCGTCGATAATCCAAAAGCTGCGCCCGTGGGTGGCGGTAATGAGGTTGTCGTTCTTTACAGCCAGGTCATGGATCGGTACCGGCGGCAGGTTAAGCTGCAGCTTTGACCAGTTCTCGCCATCGTCGAACGAAACCCAAACCCCTTTCTCCGTACCGGCGTAGAGCAGCCCTTTGCGTTTCGGATCGGCCCGCACCACGCGCACGAACTCATCTCTGGGAATGCCTTTAGTCGGCACGGTCCAGGTTTTGCCGTAATCGAGCGTTTTGTAGATGTAGGGCGTGTAATCGCCGAATTTGTAGGCGGTGGCAGCAATGTACGCCCCGCCCTTCACGAACGGATTTACCTCCACTGCATTGACCATATTGACCGTTGGCGACATCGGCGGGGTGATGTTTTTCCAGGTCTTGCCTCCGTCGGTGGTCACGTGTACCAGTCCGTCGTCGGAACCCGCCCAGATTTCGCCTTCGCTGTAGGGAGATTCGGTCGCAGCAAAAATATTGGCGTAGTATTCGGCCCCCGTGTTGTCCTGCGTGATTGGTCCGCCCGACGATTTAATCGTTTCGGGTATGCCCCGCGACAGATCGGGGCTGATCACCTCCCAGCTTTGGCCCCCGTTCAGGCTGACGTGCAGGTAGTTCGATGCCGCGTAGAGTTTTTTCGGGTTGTGCGGGCTGAAGAAAACCGGGTAGTTCCAGTTGAAGCGGTACTTCATCACGTCGGCCCCCGATCCGGCGGGCAGGTCGGGATAGACGTTGGTCGAGCGTTCCTGCCCGGTGGCCAGGTCCTGCATGGTCATGTAGCCTTTGTAATCCCCGCCGTATACCACCTCGCTGTTCAACGGGTCGGGAGCCAGGTGCGCGCTCTCGCCGATGGCCAGAGCCACCCAATCCTTCTCGGTGATGGCAGCCCCGCCCGTGCGGTGCGGAATCCTGACGCTTGAGTTATCCTGCTGGGCACCGTAGATGCGGTAGGGAAACTGGTTGTCGGTCGATACCCGGTAAAACTGCGCCGTGGGCTGATTGTGGTAGGTAGTCCAGTTATTGCCACCGTCGTTCGATATTTGGGCGCCCCCATCGTCGGCAATAGCCATGCGTTGGTTGTTTTCGGGGTCGATCCAGAGGTCGTGGTGATCGCCGTGGGGGGCGTTTTTCAACTCGAATGTCCGGCCCCCATCCTTCGACACGCCGTAGCTTACATTCATGACATACACCAAATCTTCGTTCTGCGAATCGGCGTAAATCCGGCAGTAGTACCAGGCCCGTTGCAACAGCGTACGATCCTGATTGATACGCGCCCAGGTCTTTCCCGCATCGTCGGACCGATAGATGCCGGGAGCTTCCGAATTTTCGATGATGGTCCAGACGCGGTTCGAGTTTTTGGGCGAAACCGTCACGCCAATAATGCCGTTAACGCCTTTGGGCATACCAGGCTTGTTGGTGAGTTCGTCCCAGGTTTCGCCCCCGTCAATGCTTTTCCACAGTTTGGAGTCGGGTCCTCCGCTATCCATTCGGTAGCCATTGCGGGTCATGTTCCAGGTGCTGGCGTATAGGATGCGCGGATTGTTGGGGTCGAGAATCAGATCGGCAGCCCCGGCTCTCTCGTTGATATACAAAATTTTTTTCCAGGTTTGCCCGCCATCGGTACTGCGTAAAATGCCCCGCATGGCGTTGGGTTTCCACAGATTACCCAACGCAGCCACGTAAACCACGTCGGCGTTTTTGGGGTGAACGCGAATGCGGGCGATGTGTTTGGAGTCGGTCAGGCCAATGGATTTCCAGGTCGTACCGGCATCGGTCGATTTCCAGAGACCCGAACCGGAAGCCACGTTATTACGCAGGGTTTGTTCGCCCTCGCCGACATAGATCACGTTAGGGTCGCTCTCGGCCACGGCAACCGCCCCAATCGTACCGCCGAAGTACGCATCGGTGATATTTCCCCACGTCTGCCCGGCATCGGTTGTGCGCCAGACACCCCCGCCCACCGTTCCGAAATAGTATAGGTTAGGATTACCCCGTACACCTGTGACGGTACAGGAACGCCCACCCCGGAATGGCCCCAGTTCGCGCCAGCGCAGGCCTTCGTACAGCACGGGGTCGAATACGGTTGCGGAGTGTGCGCGGTGCGGTTGCGCGCTGGCCCAATGGCCCGTGAGAAGGCCTATTGCCCCCAGTACTAGGAATGGTTTCATCAGGAATAAGTGGTTGTATTATAGGATCAAACCGATTTTTTGGGTTCTCCTCAAGATACTAGGATCTATTCAAACCGCCACCAAAACCATTCTTTTTTGGTGACTTCACTGGGTTCATTACAGATTAGCTGCTTCGTTCCAGCCTACCAGGCTCAATCGGTCTTGGATGAGTTTGCTTTCAGTACGGATGCTCATCTCCATTACGGATACTGGTCAATTCAATCAGCCTCAGGGAAGCCAAGGCCTCTTCGGCCATTGAAAACCTCTTTACTACGGATGATGAGTTGTACCGCCCCTTTAACGATCAGCAGAGTGAACTCACTACCGAGCCGACAAAAGAAGTAGTCCGCTATCGGGAAGCCCTCTGGACAGGCTTACACTTCCTGCAATAGCATGGCCGTTTTAGCCTAGACTAATTTATGCAGGTCTTTCAAGCGATCAAGCAAACGACCGAGGTCATACGACCGGCTTTCTCGCAGGTCTACATCCGACAAGGCGGCAGTGGCCTCAATGCAGGTAAACCGGTGTACACCCCCCCCTCGAGGAGCGGGTATCCTGGAAGCCAAGCTGGCCAATCTGTGTGCCTTTCTCAACGATGACCGCCAGTACCCGGTCGATCCCTTGCTGAAGATGGCGATGGCTCATTTTCAGTTTGAAGCCATCCATCCCTTTCGCGATGGCAACGGCCGAACTGGCCGGGTGGTCAACATCCATGTACTCACCCAAAAAGGGCTGTTAGATTATCCCATTCTGTACCTAAGCCGCTATATTGTCGAACACAAAGAAGAGTACTACAATGTCTTAGCCGGCGTTTCGCAGCGGGGTGATTGGCCCAAGTGGCTGAGCTATATGCTGCAGGCCGTAGCTTATACGGCCCAGCTCACCTATGAGAAGATCAATCGGATACTACAAGCGCGGGACGCCATCCAAGAAGTGATTGCCAGCCAGACTACGGTTCGTCGTCCTGACCAGTTAACGCAGAAGATTTTCACCCAACCCGTTACCCGGGTGCGGCATCTGACCGAGGATCGGACGTATGCCGAGAACACGGCCCGTGATTACCTCAACCGTTTAGTTGAGTTAGGCATCTTAGCGCGTAAAACGTTGAGCGGCAACCATTACTATCTCAACCGGGAGTTGTACAGCATCTTAGCGGAGTAGATCAGGATGGGTGCACTTTACTGTGCTGAAAGATTAGCCCATTTCAGCAGGACAGTGTGCTGATGAAATCATATTAAGCCTTCAATCAATGAGAATGGTTAATGCATGGTCATGCGTTATCCATTCTCTTAGTGTATTGCCATAATCACCAATTTAGAATTACTACTGTTCCACAAATGTACTCACTTCGGCCGGGTGTCTACACTGGCCAGAATAGCTTCTTCTTTGCTGCGCGGATGCCAGTTTAAAGTTTCAACTGCTTTTTTGTTGGATATCTTCAAATAACCTTCTGATGCTGGTGGTTGCAGGTCTGCAACCAATGCCGCGCTTTCTGGACGCTGCTTTTTGATCAATTCGGCGACATCATAAAAACTCACAGTTCCCTCTGATGTGGCCAGAAAACGTTGTCCAGCTGCTTGGGGCAGTCGCATGGCTTTTATATGGATGTCTGCCACATCGCGGACATCGACGACACCAAATGTAAAATCAGGGCTTTCTTTGATGGTACCGTCTAGGATGGCCTGAATTACCCCCTCGAAAGAAGCCGGATAAATGCCGCCGATGATCGGGCCAAATATGCCGACAGGATTTATAACGGTCAGCTCCATACCTTCGCCTTCGTCTTTAATAAAGTCCCAGGCAGCTTCTTCGGCAACGGTTTTAGATTTGATGTAGGCTGGAATATTGGCGTTTTTATCGGTCCAGTCATTTTCATCGAAGGTATGCCCTTTGCGGTCTGCCCCATAGCCGATCGCGGCAAACGAGGAAGTAAGCACCACCCGTTTGACCCCGGCCTGTCTGGTCGCCTTCAAGACTCTCAGTGAACCGTCGCGGGCCGGAATAATTAGTTCGTTTTCGTCTTCGGGCTCTGCCAGTGGAAAAGGTGAAGCTACGTGCAATACATAGTCACAATCCTTAACGGCTTCATCCCAGCCCGTATCGCTGGTAAGATCGGCTTCGAAAAAAGACAATGTTGAAAAATCGGCAAGCCCAGCTTCCTTAAGTGCGTCAATGATCGTTGGCGTTTTGGATAATGTCCGAAGCGTAGTTTTAACGGTATATCCCTGCTGCAACAGTTGTAAAATCGTGTGGATTCCTACAAACCCGGTTCCCCCGGTAACTAATACGGTCTGATTGTTCATTGTTGTTTCTAGTAAATTCTAATGCAAATTTCACAAATTGGAGCAGAGCCAGCTTTGTTGGGTGGGTCAACTTCACTTTGCTGTAGCGTTCAGGTACGCTTCATTTTCTCCTGACTCCGTTAGTCAAACCAGTTTAAAATGAATAGTTGACCCCGGTCAGCTTCTCGCCCAGTTCCCATAATCGGCTGGCCGCAGCTAAATCGTTTGCCTGTTTTGGAATGGCAGCTGGTCCAGGGAAACCTTTAAGCTTCATAAATCCGGTAGGTCCCCAGTAGCTGCCATTGCTTACGGTAGGATCCGTCGCTGCCAGCAGGGAGGGTAAAGCGGCTTTATCGGCAGCTTGCGAAAGCAGTGGCGTAATGATCCTGGCCATCAAAAAGCCGCTCGTCCGTTGCAAATTGGTGGGTGAGCCCCCCGGATGTACGGCAATAGACATGGTGTCAGACCGGGACGCTTCCAGCTTTCGCGCCAGCTCTACTGCGAAAACCAGGTTAGCCAGTTTCGCCTGGCTATACGCATCATAAGTCTTGTATTTTTTGTGCTCACTCATTATATCCTCAAGATCGAGCTTACCATAATTAGCGCCCAGGCTTGAAAGTGAGACGATCCGGGAGCCCGGCGTTGCCAGTAAGAGCGGTAACAGCAAGCCTGTCAACGCGTAGTGTCCTAAATAATTGGTACCAATCTGCATTTCAAACCCTTGCTTTGTTTTAGAATAAGGCGTGGCCATAACCCCCGCATTGTTGATAAGCACATCCAGCTTATTATTCGTTTGCCTGACCGTTTCAACGCATTTTCTGACCGAATCCAGGTCGGCCAGATCCAGGGTAACCAGCGTGATCCGGGCAGCCGGCACAACATGGGTTAACCGCTTTTTTGCCTCGTCTGCTTTCCTGTGATCACGGCAAGCCATGATGACATGCGCGCCCTTTTTGGCTAATGCTAAACTGGTTTCGAAGCCAATCCCCGAATTGGCTCCGGTAACAAGCATAGTCTTCCCGGACAGATCCGGTATATTGTCTGTGGTCCACTTTTCCATGAAAATATTGACTGTAAGTCAGCTCGAAACTGACTGAGATGGGTTAATTAAAACTGGCCCGAAATTCCAGCGGTGTCCGGTTGGTTTTGTTTTTAAATAACTTGTTGAACGACTGAGGCCGCTCGAAACCTAATGCATAGGCTATCTCGGCCACCGAAAGGCTTGTCGTCGACAGTTTTTCTTTGGCCTTTTCAATGATCACTTCCTGAATGTGCTGCTGGGCACTCTGGCCGGTTAACGTGCGCAGCATATCACTCATGTATCGGGGTGAGATGCTCAGTTGCGAGGCAATATCTTCCAGTGACGGCAAGCCGCGGTCAATGGCTGTTCGGGAATCGAAATACTGATTTACGATTTTTTCGAACTGAACCAATAAGGCGCTGCTCGCTTTTTTGCGGGTAATAAATTGCCGTTGGTAAAAGCGGTCGCAGTACTGCAGCATCAGCTCGATCTGCGTCAAAATGATGTTCTGCGTATGGCCGTCAATGAATTGGTATTCACGTTCAATTTTTGTGAAGATCTCGGTAATGGTCTGCTCCTCCTTCTCCGAAAGATGCAGGGCTTCATTGAATTCATAGGAAAAGAACCCATAGCTTTTTAGGGTGGTGCTCAGCGGATGTCCGTACAGAAAATCGGGATGAAACAAAAGCATCCAGCCACTCCCACAATCCTGGATGAGTGCGTTCAAATCATCGAGTTCAACCGCCTGCACCTGTTTGGGCGACGAAAAACTCATAATCCCTTTGTCGAAATCATAGTATTGCTGCCCGTATTTCACTCTGACGGTCACATCGTGCTTGATGGAAACGGAATAAAAGTTGGCTGCAAATTTGGCCCAGACATCACTGGCCAAAGGGTTTACGTCTTTGACATTAATCACACTCACCAGCGGGTGTAACGGGGCCGGAAGCGAAAGCAACCGGTGAAATTCGGAAATGGATTCGATGAGCTGCATGGTTGACCAGTTTACCCGATGAATAGTTGTTCGATCTCACGCATGGTTGCCAGCTGACCAATTTCCTCGCGTCTGGCATAAAGCCCAACGGCATCCTTTCCGGCTACGTATTTCAATTGATCCTTACCGTCGGTAGCGGCCTCAAAAACCGTTTCAGCGATGAATTCAGGCGTAGAAGCCGATTGCATCGACTGCTCAAAAGAACCGAACATGCGTTCGACCAAACTCTGATAATGAGGCAGCGTGTTTTGCTCCATAGACCGGCCCGCGAAGTCGGTATAAATGCCCCCGGGCGCCACCGTTTTGATGGCGATATTTAACGTTTTCAGCTCATACCACATACTTTCAGACCAACCTTCCAAGGCGAATTTAGTAGCATGGTAAATGGATGAAATCGGGAAGGCTACCGAGCCGCCAATGGAGGTCGTCGTAATGAACGTACCCGTTCCTTTCTCCCTGAAAGCAGGAATAAACGCTTGCGTGACGCGAATCACGCCCAATAAATTGGTGTTGACTTCTTTCACGATCTGCTCGTCGGTTAATGCCTCCAATGGCCCCATCAGCCCATAACCCGCGTTATTAAACACCACATCAACAGCACCCAAAGCAAGCGCTTGGCCTACGGTTTCTTTGACTTGCAACGGGTCTGTCACATCCAGGGGAAGCAGGGTGACGTTGTCGAGCTGGTTCAGCTCCGTTTCTGATGCCGGGTTACGCATGGTTGCGATAACGTTCCAACCCTTACGTT
This sequence comes from Fibrisoma montanum, assembly GCF_003583365.1. Classification (GTDB taxonomy): domain Bacteria; phylum Bacteroidota; class Bacteroidia; order Cytophagales; family Spirosomataceae; genus Fibrisoma; species Fibrisoma montanum. The sequence continues at coordinate 4,839 of NZ_QXED01000010.1, read as the reverse complement.
GAAATAACTTGGCAGTGGCTTTTCCCAATCCTGATGAGGCCCCGGTGATGAAAATTGTCTGTTGCATGATCGCTGTTTGTTTAGTTGACAATGCAAAGTTGGGCCGCCGAAAGTTGCCGGGTGTTTCCGGATTGCGTAAGGTTGTTTCCGAATTGACGAACGGATACCTTTTCAACAAATCGTATCCGCTGCCAGGAGCTATTGACACGCCCAACAACGTATTATTGACACGCTAAACAAAGTCGTCGGCGTAAATTTGATGTATTTTTGATTTTTAACTATCAAAGACTATGGCTGAACAGCAGCAGAATAAATATGCCAAAATTGTCTGGACCGTCACGGAAGACAATTTTTTCAAAGACGAGATTATCCTTGAATTTCATTCCTTCGTCCGCATTATTTCCGGCGAAATGCGAGTGGTGCAGGCCGAGCGGTCTTACACATTCGGCGCGGGCGATACGCTGCTTTTTCCGCGTAACCAACTGTCGGCCGTTATCAAGCGTCCTAAAGACGGGCGGCCCTACAAAGCCATTGTGCTCGGGTTGACGACCGACCGATTGAAGGAATTTTATACCACAAACAAAATAGAGACCATTCACCCGATTCAGTATGGGACCAAGAAGTTTGATCGACATCCGCTGCTGGACGGATTTTTTGCGTCCCTAAGCTCTTTTTTTGACCTACAAGACGAACTACCCGAACCCATTGCGTCGCTGAAAATGCAGGAAGCGGTTTCCATTTTGCGCGCCCTCGACAAAACCGTAGACGGTTTGTTGGCCGACTTTTCCCAGCCCGGAAAAATCAACCTGGCTGATTTCATGGAGAAACATTATATGTTCAACATGCCTATGGAAAAGTTCGGTTACCTGACCGGGCGTAGTCTATCGACCTTTCACCGGGACTTCAAAAAGGTTTTTTATACATCGCCCCAAAGATGGCTTACTAAAAAGCGGCTGGACCTGGCCCATTATCAACTGACCGAAAAAAAGAAAAAACCGGTTGACGTGTATCTGGAAGCGGGGTTTGAAAATCTGTCCCACTTCTCCTTCGCTTTCAAAAAGCAATTCGGATACGCGCCAACCAGTCTAATTTAATGAGCTAATGAAGCCGGGTAATGGGAAAAAGCAGGCTCACTACTGGCCCGCATGGCCGCTACTACATTGTCTGAATAAGGGCCAAGGAGCGTTAAGTGATCAATTTTCCAATCTACCTTGTATTTCGCCGATAGTGGTTTGATCAACTCTAAGTGGCCCAGAAAAGCGGCCTCATTGGCATAAGCTTCAATGATCAGGCATTCGAAAGTCGCCGGATCATAATAACATTCATGCAATAGCACCGACTCCGGCCCCTCTTTTTCTACGATGATTTTTGTTTCAGCCACCATCTGTTTAAAGGTCTCCCAATCATTGGGATTGACCGAAGCCTGGGCATGAACTCTGACAATGGATTGTTTGGACATGACAAGTTGGATTAGGGTACGACAATGATTTTGCCCACCGTATTTTTTGTCTGAATCAGCGCGTGGGCCTTGTACATTTCTTCGAATGGAAACACGTGCGAAATATGCGTTTTGACCTCGCCCGACGCTAGCAGCCGCGCTACATACGCCATGTTCTCTTCATAGTTCTCATTTGGCGTTACATTTACCCGCAGCACGTTTACATTCTTTTCCCTGAGCGCTCTTTCGATGAATTCCGGTTCGGGATATACGATGAGGCTGAGCAGGGTTCCCCCCGGCTTTAGGGCTTTTAGCGAACGTTCAATATGTTTATCATCTTCGGTCCATACCGTATCGTGGACGATATCGGCATCGGTAACCAGCTCTTCAAAAACCTGTGTTTTGTAATCGATAAACTCATCAGCTCCGAGACCCAAAACAAAATCGCGGTTTTCGGCCGAAGAAACACCGACCACATAAGCCCCAAAATGTTTGGCGAATTGCACCGCATAGTGCCCGACGCCCCCGGAAGCTCCGTGAATAAGGACCTTGTCTCCTTTTTTGATTTTGCCAATGTTTACCAAAGACTGCCAGGCGGTCATCGCAGCCATCGTGGCACCGGCGGCAGCTTCAAAGCTTACATTGGCCGGTTTTAAGACGAGCTCTTTTTCGGGCGCAGCCACGTATTCAGCATACGCATTGGCCTGACCAATAAACTTAAAATTGCCAAACACGTCGTCTCCTGCTTTGAACTTCGTCACATTCTTGCCCGTCTCGGTAACGACGCCGGCCACGTCCCAGCCCAGGATAACATGATGCTCGGCACCCGTAGTCTGATAAATAACGTCCAGATAGGGCTTATTCCGGCGCACATAGGCATCCACCGGATTAACGCTGATCGCTTTTACCTGCACTAAAACTTCATTTTCTGCTATGGATGGTACTGGCACATCTGCCAGAATCAAATTCTCCGCTTCGCCGACCTCTTTTAAAATGATTGCTTTCATAATCCGATTGTTTATGAAGCAAAACTACCGGACTGAGAAGGGTGGGGGTTTGTTTAAAGTGTCAAATTTACTTTGTTTAGAATGTCACTGATCCTTGGGATATGACATGTGGAGGAATACAAACCCCGCTTTCTGACTATTCGTATGCTACTAACTGGGTTGACAATCATTACAAAATAATCGTCTCCCAAAACGCCCCTTCTGGAGACGAGTAGTGCTCCACTGGTTTGCTTCGAAAAGTGAGGTTCAATGGGTTTGAATAGGCATCCGAGTACTAAGCTTGGAGATCTTTGTACGTCGGCTAACCTAGCCCCACTCGGTCAACCCAGCATCAAGTGCCTGATCCCACCCTTCATTTGTCGTGTTTACCCCCTACTCACAAGCGCTAAACACGCCTACCTTTACTCCCTCAAATCATCTCTAATGCACCAGCCTATGACTGACCAACCTCAACCCCCACTTAACATCCGGGAGGTCTGTATCGAAGAGTCTACCTTTTTGAGCGTTAATCTGAACCGGGCGTACTTTGAGGATGTCTCCTTAATCGGAGCCACGCTTCGCAACGCGAACTTAAGCGATCTTGAGATTGAAGGCGCACAACTGGGAGGAGCCTATTTTCACCAGATCGGCATGCCTCCTAAAGATCATCCACACTATGATCCGTTAGCCAAACAACAACCGCTCCGCTTTGACGATTGTGAGCTGTCGGGAAGTACCTTCGTCAATTGCAACCTGGAAGGTGTCGAGTTGACGAACTGCCTTTTGAAGGGCATGCGGATCAACGGTATTTTAGTGGAGGAGTTGTTAGCTCTTTATGGCCAGCAGTAACCCAGACAGCATGCGCAGTCTAGGTTATGGAAACCTAGTACTGGTACACTCTCAACAAACGCTCTTTTCTTGGGATGGATGTTTACACTGGTTGAGTCATATGACCTCAATAGCGGACCATCAATTATTCACCTGACGACCCATGCGTTTTGGCAAAATTATTCTTGGGTTGTAATGAGATAATCAAGTGATTATTTCAGCACAATTAGGCAGTTGTCAACTGCTTAATTGTAATCTTAGCCTTATTCGCTTCAGTCGGTCAACTTATGATGAGTGAAAAAAGGCGGCTAGTTGCTGGTTCACCTCTTGCTGGTCGAACGATGTAGCATCATAGGCCCCGCCGAGCCATTACAGCATTTCCGGCCGCTCGGGGTGTCGTTTGTCAGCTATAATACGCAGCATCTCGTAAAAACCGGGAATGCCGCCACAGTCCTCAGGTGGACAGTTTAACTTCCCTCCTATACAGATAGGGTACTAGAGGGAGGCATCAACCGCAAGCCATTTCTCTAGGCTTGAGGGGCACGGCCTTTTTTTCGAGAGTCATAACTTCAACTTTTATCTGTGTACGAGAAAGTTCGTTTGAATAAAGTTGATTTTGAGCTTGATACTTGTCAGCTTTTGTCGTCAATGAACAAAAGATGATTTTCTTACAAACGCAGCTTCATGAGTACTAGGGTGTGTTGACAGTTAAGCTAACAAAATCAAAGTTGAGGCTATGTATATGAATCCAGCAAAGCAACTGGCGGTCTTATCGTAGCGAGTAGCCACCCGGCGGTACTGCTTGAGCTTGTTGAAATAACGCTCTACTTTGTTGCGGTCTTTGTATAAGTTCTCGTCAAACGAACGCTTAAAGAGTCGATTCTTCTTAGCTGGTATAACCGCTTGAGTCTGAGAGTCAGCCAACCAACTCAACAACGCATCGGCATCATAGCGGCACCGGCCGCCCGGCCCGGTCAGCGATCACTGCATCCGTTTCATAGCCAGTCAGTAACGCTTGGGCCTGTTTGATGTCAGCCTGTTGGCCAACGCTAAGAATAATTCGTAGCGGGTTGCCCAATGCATCCACCACCGCATGAATTTTGGTGGTCCAACCGCCCACCGATTGACCTAAGCATTCGCTGGCAGGATCTCCTTTTTTTGACCAGCCGCATGCTGGTGGACACGCACCGTGGTCGAGTCGATCATCAACCAGTCCAAGTCTGGCTCTTGTAAAGCCTGGAAGACGTTACGCCAAACGCCGGACTTGGCCCAGCGCCGGAAGCGCCGAAAGACTGAATTCCAGGGGCCATAACGTTCAGGCAATTCGCGCCAGGCAGCACCGCTACGGGCTAACCCAATGACAGCATTAATAAACAGCCGGTTATCGGCTCGGCTACGACCCACATCGCCGGGCTTGCCTTTCAACAAAGGCTCGATTCGCTTCTAGTCGGCATCACTGATTTTGTCTTAGCCCCCTATTAGTTGGACAGATTTTCTAAAACGGTTGAGTCACACACCACTGCTTTCTCCCACTTTTCTTGCGGGGTAATAAAGTCTAGGGATCGGTGACGCCTTGCATAGTTGTAA